>NZ_CP150266.1:0-3668826 GCF_037976435.1 Bacillus sp. FSL K6-2841
ATGGAAAATATTTTGGATCTGTGGAATAAAGCACTTCAAAAAATAGAGACAAAGTTGAGCAAACCTAGTTTTGAGACATGGATGAAATCGACAAAAGCCCATTCTCTTCAAGGTGATACGCTCACAATTACGGCACCTAATGAATTTGCTAGAGACTGGCTCGAATCAAGATATCTCCACTTAATTGCTGATACCATCTACGAACTGACAGGTGAAGAGCTCAGCATTAAATTTATTATTCCTCAAAATCAAGATGAAGTGGAAGCTATGCCAAAGTCTCCAATTAAAAAAATATCTAAAGAAGATCCCGTCGATATTCCACAAAATATGCTGAATCCAAAATATACATTTGATACTTTTGTTATTGGTTCAGGCAACCGATTTGCGCATGCCGCTTCACTTGCTGTTGCGGAAGCACCAGCAAAAGCATATAATCCGCTCTTTATTTATGGGGGCGTTGGTTTAGGAAAGACTCACTTGATGCATGCGATTGGTCATTATGTCATCGACCATAATCCATCAGCCAAAGTGGTCTATCTATCATCTGAAAAATTTACAAATGAATTTATCAACTCAATTCGAGACAACAAAGCTGTCGATTTCCGTAATCGCTATCGGAATGTCGATGTGCTTTTGATAGATGATATTCAATTTTTAGCAGGAAAAGAACAAACACAAGAAGAGTTTTTCCATACATTCAACACACTTCACGAAGAAAGTAAGCAAATCGTCATTTCTAGTGACCGGCCGCCGAAAGAAATTCCGACACTTGAAGACAGATTACGCTCTCGATTTGAATGGGGCCTAATCACAGACATTACCCCGCCAGATTTAGAAACGCGTATTGCGATTTTACGAAAAAAGGCAAAAGCAGAGGGCTTAGACATTCCGAATGAAGTCATGCTTTATATTGCCAATCAAATCGACAGCAACATTCGTGAACTGGAGGGTGCGTTGATTCGTGTCGTTGCTTACTCTTCTTTAATTAATAAAGACATCAATGCGGATCTAGCAGCTGAGGCGCTAAAGGACATCATTCCTTCATCGAAGCCAAGGGTCATTACAATTAAAGATATTCAAAGAATTGTAGGGCAGCAATTTAATATTCGTTTAGAGGATTTCAAAGCGAAGAAACGTACAAAGTCAGTTGCTTATCCAAGACAAATTGCCATGTATCTCTCTAGAGAAATGACCGATTCCTCTCTGCCTAAAATAGGAGAAGAATTTGGAGGTCGTGATCATACGACTGTCATTCATGCTCATGAGAAGATTTCGAAATTAATGGTTGAGGATGAACAGCTTCAGCAGCATGTGAAAGAAATCAAAGAACAATTAAAATAACCTGGCTGATATAATAAGTACGGGAAAATGTGAATAACTAGAACATAGTCATACACAGTCTGTCCACATGTGGATAGGCTGTCTTTCCTTTCTTTTTACCGACTTATCCACATATTCACAAGCCCTACTATTACTTCTACGATTTTTATTAATAAAATATATATACATGTCATTAAGAAAATTTAGGAGGACCACTATGAAATTCACGATTCAAAAAGATCGTCTTGTCGAAAGTGTCCAAGATGTATTAAAGGCCGTATCCTCTAGAACAACGATCCCTATTTTGACAGGGATCAAAATTGTTGCATCTGATGAGGGGGTTTCTCTCACAGGAAGCGACTCTGATATCTCAATTGAATCCTTTATTCCTCAAAGAGATGGAGATTTAGAAGTAATCACGATTGATCGTCCAGGGAGTATTGTGCTTCAGGCCCGCTTCTTTAGTGAAATTGTGAAGAAACTGCCGATGGCTACTGTCGAAATTGAAGTAGAACAAAATCACCTCACCATCATCCGTTCTGGTTCAGCGGAATTTAACTTAAACGGTCTAGATGCGGAGGAATATCCACATCTTCCGCAAATCGAAGAGCATCATGCATTTCAAATTCCGACAGATCTACTTAAAAACTTAATTCGTCAAACCGTTTTTGCAGTGTCCACCTCAGAAACACGTCCTATCTTGACAGGTGTAAACTGGAAGGTGGAAAAAGGTGAATTAATATGCACAGCGACGGATAGTCACCGTCTTGCTTTAAGAAAAGCGAAGCTGGATATTGACGAGGAAAGCTCATACAATGTTGTCATTCCAGGGAAGAGCTTAACAGAACTAAGTAGAATCCTTGATGACGGACAAGATCTTGTGAGCATCGTGATTACAGAAACGCAAGTTCTCTTTAAAGCACAAAACGTGTTGTTCTTCTCAAGATTGCTGGATGGTAATTATCCAGATACAGCTCGCCTGATCCCGCAGGAAAGTAAAACAGATGTTGTGGTCAACACGAAGGAATTCCTTCAAGCTATTGATCGTGCATCACTTTTGGCAAGAGAGGGACGTAATAATGTTGTAAAGCTGTCAGCTGATCCTGAACAAAGCCTTGAGATTTCTTCTAATTCACCTGAAATTGGTAAAGTAGTCGAAACGGTTCAAGCAGATGATATTAAAGGGGAGGACCTCAAAATCTCCTTTAGTCCAAAATATATGCTAGATGCGTTAAAAGTATTAGAGGGAACAGAAATTCATGTAAGTTTCACTGGTGCCATGAGACCGTTTCTGTTGCGCACACCAAATGATGATTCAATCTTGCAGTTGATTCTTCCAGTCAGAACATATTAATTCAATCTAAAATAGCTGCTGTGTGAGTGCACAGCAGCTTTTCTTCTCGTTCACCATGCTTTCTTTCATCCCGGTTCGCTTTCCCCCTTTCCTTCTTGTCTTGTTTTTTAGTACAATTAGATATTAGTGATATTGAAAGAGGTCGATACAATGCCTAATCCTATAACCATTGAGAAAGAAATGATTACATTAGGGCAATTTTTGAAATTAGCCGAAGTCATCCAATCTGGCGGAATGGCGAAATGGTTTTTAAGTGAACATGAGGTGTTCATTAATCAAGAGCCAGATAATAGACGGGGACGCAAACTATACCCAGGAGATGTTGTCGAGATAGAAGGTTATGGCACATTTCAAGTTGTGAATTAGAAACGGGTGACAATACATGTACATTCAAAGTCTGGCGTTAACTTCATACCGAAACTATGAACACACCGAGCTTCAATTCGACAACAAGGTGAATGTCATGATCGGTGAGAATGCCCAAGGTAAAACGAACTTGATGGAAGCAATCTATGTATTGTCGATGGCAAAGTCGCATCGTACGTCAAATGATAAAGAACTTATCCGATGGGACCAAGACTATGCTAAAATAGAAGGTAGAGTCATTAAAAAAAATGGTCCACTCCCAATGCAGCTCGTGATCTCCAAAAAAGGGAAAAAGGGCAAGGTCAATCACATTGAACAACAGAAGCTCAGTCATTATGTTGGTGCGCTAAACACCATCATGTTTGCACCAGAGGACTTAAGTCTTGTAAAGGGCAGCCCGCAAATCCGCAGAAGATTCCTCGATATGGAGATTGGACAAGTTTCTGCTGTCTACTTGCATGATTTATCGCTCTATCAAAAAATTCTCTCTCAGCGGAATCATTACTTGAAACAACTGCAGACAAGAAGGCAAACGGATCAAGCGATGCTGGAGGTTTTAACAGAGCAGTTGATTGATGCAGCTGCGAAGGTTGTCAAAAGACGACTGACTTTTACGAAACAGCTCGAAAAATGGGCGCAGCCGTTGCATTTTGGCATATCTAGAGAGCTAGAAACACTCACGCTCCAATACCAAACGGCGATAGAGGTATCAGAAGCGTCAGACTTGTCGAAAATAAAGAATAGCTATGAAGAATCGTTTCAGAAACTAAGAGACAGAGAAATAGACCGAGGAGTGACGTTGTGGGGACCTCACAGAGATGACCTTCTTTTCTTTGTGAATGGTCGGGATGTTCAGACATATGGCTCTCAAGGGCAGCAAAGAACAACAGCTCTTTCACTAAAGCTGGCAGAAATCGACTTGATACACGAAGAAATCGGAGAATATCCCATTCTTCTACTCGATGATGTTTTATCTGAACTTGATGATTACAGACAGTCTCATTTGCTCCATACCATTCAGGGACGTGTACAGACCTTCGTCACCACAACAAGTGTTGAAGGCATCGATCACGCCACCTTGAAAGAAGCGGAAATTTTCAGAGTAGCCAGTGGAAAAGTAATTGACTGATAAATGAGGTGTGGGTCTTGTATATTCATTTAGGTGATGATTGTGTTGTTTCTACACGAGAGATTGTCGCAATTGTTGATTACAAAATGAGGTCGTCTTCTGTTGTAGAAGAGTTTCTTCAAAAACAAGAAGGACAAATCATTTCGTTATCGCATGGGACACCCAAATCCATCGTCGTCACAACTAAATCTGTTTATTACTCTCCTCTTTCCTCAAGCACGCTCAAAAAACGTGCTTCATTTGTGATTGAAATTGAAGTCTAAAAGCTCAATTCATATAAATATATCGTTTAAGAAAAGTGTAGGTGAATGTACGTGGCAATGGAACAGCAACATAATAGTTATGATGAAAATCAGATACAGGTGCTTGAAGGACTAGAAGCTGTTAGAAAACGTCCAGGAATGTACATTGGGTCAACCAGTGCAAAAGGACTTCACCATCTTGTATGGGAAATTGTCGACAACAGTATTGATGAGGCTTTAGCTGGGTATTGCACAGATATTACGGTGCAAATTGAAAAGGATAATAGCATTACAGTGAAAGATAATGGCCGCGGAATTCCTGTTGGGATTCATGAGAAAATGGGACGTCCTGCTGTAGAGGTTATTATGACTGTTCTTCACGCTGGCGGTAAATTTGACGGCAGCGGTTATAAAGTATCTGGCGGTCTGCATGGCGTAGGGGCATCTGTTGTTAATGCGTTATCTACGACCTTAGACGTGACCGTATATCGTGATGGGAAAATTCATTATCAACAATTCAAACGCGGTGTTCCAGCTGGAGATTTAGAGATCATTGGTGAAACAGATGTTACAGGGACAACCACTCATTTTGTGCCAGATCCAGAAATTTTTACTGAAACCATTGAATTTGATTACGACACACTTGCTAACCGTGTACGTGAGTTAGCTTTCTTAACAAAAGGTGTAAACATCATTATTGAAGACTTACGCGAAGGTAAAGAACGACGAAATGAATACTGCTACGAAGGCGGTATTAAGAGCTATGTAGAACATTTAAATCGCTCAAAAGAAGTCGTTCATGAAGAACCTGTTTACATCGAAGGTGAAAAAGACGGAATCACGGTTGAAGTGGCATTACAATATAACGATTCCTATACAAGCAACATCTATTCCTTCGCCAACAATATCAACACGTATGAAGGCGGAACACACGAAGCGGGCTTTAAAACAGGTCTGACGCGTGTCATCAATGATTATGCTCGTAAAAATGGCGTATTCAAAGATGGAGACTCGAATTTGAGCGGTGAAGATGTGCGAGAAGGCTTAACAGCCATTATCTCTATCAAACATCCAGATCCTCAATTCGAAGGACAAACGAAGACAAAGCTTGGGAACTCAGAAGCAAGAACCATTACCGACTCCCTTTTCTCTGAAGCACTTGAGAAATTCCTCTTAGAGAACCCTGATTCTGCAAAGAAAATTGTGGAAAAAGGCGTGATGGCAGCTCGTGCAAGAATGGCTGCCAAAAAGGCACGTGAGCTGACAAGACGTAAAAGTGCACTGGAAGTCTCCAGCTTACCGGGGAAACTAGCGGACTGTTCTTCTAAAGACCCTTCCATCTCTGAACTCTATATCGTAGAGGGAGATTCTGCGGGTGGATCTGCTAAGCAAGGTCGTGATCGTCACTTCCAAGCAATCTTACCGTTAAGAGGGAAGATCCTAAACGTTGAAAAAGCGCGACTAGATAAAATTCTATCGAACAACGAGGTTCGTTCAATGATTACAGCGTTAGGAACTGGAATCGGAGAAGACTTCAATTTAGAGAAAGCTCGCTATCACAAAGTTGTGATTATGACCGATGCCGATGTGGATGGAGCGCACATTCGAACGCTGCTTTTAACATTCTTCTATCGCTACATGCGTGAAATCATTGAAAACGGTTATGTGTATATTGCACAGCCGCCTTTATATAAAGTGCAGCAAGGAAAACGTGTTGAGTACGTGTATAACGATAAACAGCTAGACGAGCTGTTGAAATCACTTTCTCAAACACCAAAACCTGGACTTCAGCGTTATAAAGGTCTTGGAGAAATGAATGCTTCTCAGCTTTGGGAAACAACAATGGATCCGGATGCGAGAACACTTCTTCAAGTGACACTTGAGGATGCAATCGATGCTGATGAGACATTTGAAATGCTCATGGGAGATAAAGTAGAGCCGAGAAGAAACTTTATCGAAGAAAATGCGCAATACGTGAAAAACCTCGATATTTAGATCCCTACTGAGAACAACCTTATTTCTTGTTTGGAATAAGGTTGTTTTTCAAGAAATAGGGGCGTGTAACCAATGTCCTGTTTTTCCGTGTTTTCGTTGATTTTCTAGTAAATAAATGTGTATAAAGACGAGATTATTGATATAATGGAGAATAGTCTTGTGAAGATAAATACATATTTTACTCCCACATAATTTATTTCATGTGATACGTAAAGGGAGGTTCTTATAGTGAGTGAACAACATACACCAAATGTACGCGAAGTGAATATTAGTCAGGAAATGCGTACGTCTTTTTTAGATTATGCAATGAGTGTGATTGTGTCGCGTGCATTACCAGATGTGCGTGACGGATTAAAGCCCGTGCATCGAAGAATTTTGTATGCGATGAATGACCTAGGTATGACAAGTGATAAACCATTTAAGAAATCTGCACGTATTGTCGGGGAAGTTATCGGTAAGTATCACCCTCATGGTGACAGTGCTGTATACGAAGCGATGGTTCGTATGGCGCAAGACTTCAACTATCGTTATATGTTAGTAGATGGTCATGGAAACTTTGGTTCAGTCGATGGAGACGGAGCAGCGGCGATGCGTTACACCGAGGCACGTTTATCGAAGATTTCTATGGAAATCCTCCGTGATATCACTAAGGATACCATTGATTATCAGGATAACTATGACGGCAGTGAAAGAGAGCCAATGGTGATGCCTGCAAGATTCCCGAACTTGTTGGTCAACGGAGCGACAGGAATTGCTGTAGGCATGGCGACTAATATTCCACCGCACCAACTAGGTGAAGTGATTGATGGGGTATTGGCTATCAGTCAAAACCCGGAAATGACCACACAGGAGCTTATGGATATCATTCCAGGTCCAGATTTCCCAACAGCAGGTCAAATCATTGGTCGAAGTGGTATTCGAAAGGCGTATGAAACAGGGCGCGGCTCTATTACATTAAGAGCAAAATCGAATATTGAGGAAACATCTAGTGGTAAACAGCGCATTGTTATCAATGAGATTCCTTACCAAGTCAACAAAGCCCGTTTAATTGAAAAAATTGCTGATCTTGTACGTGATAAAAAGATTGATGGCATTACAGATTTGCGTGATGAATCAGACCGTAATGGTATGCGTATTGTCATTGAACTGCGTAGAGATGCAAACGTCCATGTTCTATTAAACAATCTTTATAAACAAACGACACTTCAAACGTCATTTGGTATCAACTTATTAGCACTTGTTGATGGACAGCCGAAAGTCTTGTCCCTCAAACAATGTCTTGAGTATTATCTAGAGCATCAAAAAGTGATCATTCGCAGAAGAACAGCGTATGAGCTGCGTAAAGCAGAAGCAAGAGCACACATTTTAGAAGGTCTGAGAATTGCACTTGATCACTTAGATGAAGTTATTGCTTTAATTAGAGGCTCTCAAACTGCGGAAATCGCAAGAAATGGTTTGATGGAAAACTATAGCTTGTCCGAAAAACAGGCACAGGCCATTCTTGATATGCGACTTCAGCGTTTGACTGGTCTAGAACGAGAAAAGATAGAAGATGAATATAAAGGACTTGTTGATTTGATTGCTGAATTAAAAGCCATTTTAGCAGACAATGAGAAAGTACTTGAAATCATTAGAGAAGAATTAACAGAAATTAAAGAACGCTTCAATGATACGCGCCGTACTGAAATTGTGACAGCGGGTATTGAAACAATTGAAGACGAAGATTTGATTCCTGTTGAGAACATCGTGATTACGCTGACGCATAATGGTTATATCAAGCGTCTCCCAGCGTCTACATACCGCAGTCAAAAAAGAGGCGGTAAAGGTGTCCAAGGAATGGGAACCAACGAAGATGATTTCGTTGAACAGTTGATTTCAACATCGACCCACGATACGATTCTTTTCTTCTCTAATAAAGGGAAGGTTTATCGTGCGAAAGGGTACGAGATTCCTGAATTCGGACGGACAGCGAAAGGGATTCCGATCATTAACCTTCTTGAAGTAGAAAAGGGAGAATGGATTAACGCCATTATTCCTGTAAGCGAATTTGATGAAAATTCGTATCTCTTCTTTACAACAAGACACGGTGTATCAAAACGGACGACATTGTCTCAGTTCGCTAACATTCGAAACAACGGTCTTATTGCACTTAGCCTTCGTGACGAGGATGAACTGATGGCTGTTCGTTTAACCAATGGAGAAAAACAAATCATCATTGGAACGAAAAAGGGAATGCTGATCCGTTTTGACGAGACTGATGTTCGAGAAATGGGACGTACGGCAGCTGGAGTGAAAGGGATCACACTTTCCGAAGATGACATTGTCGTAGGTATGGAAATCCTTGAGCCAGATGCAAACGTATTGATTGTAACTGAAAAAGGATATGGCAAACTAACCCCTGAAAAAGAATACCGTGTTCAAAGTCGTGGCGGTAAAGGTCTTAAAACGTGCAAAATCACTGACAATAACGGCCCACTTGTCACAGTGAAAGCAACTAATGCTGAAGCCGAAGAAGACTTGATGATCATTACAGGAAGCGGTGTAATCATTCGTATGGCCGTTTCTGACATTTCGACAACAGGTCGAGTCACTCAAGGTGTTCGCCTAATCCGTCTCGGTGATGAGGAACATGTCGCAACAGTGGCATTAGTTGAACAATCACAAGAAGACGATGAAGATGATGAAGAGAACGTAGAAAATATAGAGTCAGATCAAGAGCAATCTGAGTAAAAATAAAGCCGGTTCTACAC
The DNA here is from genome assembly GCF_037976435.1 of Bacillus sp. FSL K6-2841. Classification (NCBI taxonomy): domain Bacteria; kingdom Bacillati; phylum Bacillota; class Bacilli; order Caryophanales; family Bacillaceae; genus Bacillus; species Bacillus sp. FSL K6-2841. Next base: position 9,157 of record NZ_CP150266.1, read on the forward strand.
CGGCTTTATTTTTTTTGAAAAAACACCACTTTTTTTGAAATTTATAATGCTTTTTTCATAGATATGTGTTAATCTTTCAAAGGAGCAAAAAGAGGCTCTATTTTTTATCTCATTCCCCAGTAAAAACTTCTTAGAAAAACAAAATGTTTTTTAAGAAAAATGTTGACTGTTGATAGAGATATATGATATATTTAAGTGGTCGCTTTAAGAGAGTGACACACAAGTTCTTTGAAAACTAAACAAGACAAAACGTACCTGTTAATTCGAGTTTTTATAAAAAAATCCTATGAAATATCATAGGTAGTCAGTCAAACGCTGACGAAAAACAAAACTTCGGTTTTGTACTTTTTCGGAGAGTTTGATCCTGGCTCAGGACGAACGCTGGCGGCGTGCCTAATACATGCAAGTCGAGCGAACAGAAGGGAGCTTGCTCCCGGATGTTAGCGGCGGACGGGTGAGTAACACGTGGGTAACCTGCCTGTAAGACTGGGATAACTCCGGGAAACCGGAGCTAATACCGGATAGTTCCTTGAACCGCATGGTTCAAGGATGAAAGACGGTTTCGGCTGTCACTTACAGATGGACCCGCGGCGCATTAGCTAGTTGGTGGGGTAATGGCTCACCAAGGCGACGATGCGTAGCCGACCTGAGAGGGTGATCGGCCACACTGGGACTGAGACACGGCCCAGACTCCTACGGGAGGCAGCAGTAGGGAATCTTCCGCAATGGACGAAAGTCTGACGGAGCAACGCCGCGTGAGTGATGAAGGTTTTCGGATCGTAAAGCTCTGTTGTTAGGGAAGAACAAGTGCGAGAGTAACTGCTCGCACCTTGACGGTACCTAACCAGAAAGCCACGGCTAACTACGTGCCAGCAGCCGCGGTAATACGTAGGTGGCAAGCGTTGTCCGGAATTATTGGGCGTAAAGGGCTCGCAGGCGGTTTCTTAAGTCTGATGTGAAAGCCCCCGGCTCAACCGGGGAGGGTCATTGGAAACTGGGAAACTTGAGTGCAGAAGAGGAGAGTGGAATTCCACGTGTAGCGGTGAAATGCGTAGAGATGTGGAGGAACACCAGTGGCGAAGGCGACTCTCTGGTCTGTAACTGACGCTGAGGAGCGAAAGCGTGGGGAGCGAACAGGATTAGATACCCTGGTAGTCCACGCCGTAAACGATGAGTGCTAAGTGTTAGGGGGTTTCCGCCCCTTAGTGCTGCAGCTAACGCATTAAGCACTCCGCCTGGGGAGTACGGTCGCAAGACTGAAACTCAAAGGAATTGACGGGGGCCCGCACAAGCGGTGGAGCATGTGGTTTAATTCGAAGCAACGCGAAGAACCTTACCAGGTCTTGACATCCTCTGACAACCCTAGAGATAGGGCTTTCCCTTCGGGGACAGAGTGACAGGTGGTGCATGGTTGTCGTCAGCTCGTGTCGTGAGATGTTGGGTTAAGTCCCGCAACGAGCGCAACCCTTGATCTTAGTTGCCAGCATTTAGTTGGGCACTCTAAGGTGACTGCCGGTGACAAACCGGAGGAAGGTGGGGATGACGTCAAATCATCATGCCCCTTATGACCTGGGCTACACACGTGCTACAATGGACAGAACAAAGGGCTGCGAGACCGCAAGGTTTAGCCAATCCCATAAATCTGTTCTCAGTTCGGATCGCAGTCTGCAACTCGACTGCGTGAAGCTGGAATCGCTAGTAATCGCGGATCAGCATGCCGCGGTGAATACGTTCCCGGGCCTTGTACACACCGCCCGTCACACCACGAGAGTTTGCAACACCCGAAGTCGGTGAGGTAACCTTTATGGAGCCAGCCGCCGAAGGTGGGGCAGATGATTGGGGTGAAGTCGTAACAAGGTAGCCGTATCGGAAGGTGCGGCTGGATCACCTCCTTTCTAAGGATATATGGAGCAGTGTGCGTTTTCGTCTTGTTTAGTTTTGAAGGAACTTGCAAAAGATCCTACAACATCATATCTTCGATATGAAAGATGGGCCTGTAGCTCAGCTGGTTAGAGCGCACGCCTGATAAGCGTGAGGTCGGTGGTTCGAGTCCACTCAGGCCCACCATCTTCTATTAAATCGGGGCCTTAGCTCAGCTGGGAGAGCGCCTGCCTTGCACGCAGGAGGTCAGCGGTTCGATCCCGCTAGGCTCCACCAACGTGTTCTTTGAAAACTAGATAACAATAAGTAATACATTCACATTGAATGCAATGCAAAGTTCATCACACATAGTGATTCTTTCTAAAGTAAGAAATGGTTAAGTTAGAAAGGGCGCACGGTGGATGCCTTGGCACTAGGAGCCGATGAAGGACGGGACGAACACCGATATGCTTCGGGGAGCTGTAAGCAAGCTTTGATCCGGAGATTTCCGAATGGGGAAACCCACTGCTCGTAATGGAGTAGTATCCATACTTGAATACATAGAGTATGAGAAGGCATACCCGGGGAACTGAAACATCTAAGTACCCGGAGGAAGAGAAAGCAAATGCGATTCCCTGAGTAGCGGCGAGCGAAACGGGAACAGCCCAAACCAAGAGGCTTGCCTCTTGGGGTTGTAGGACACTCTATACGGAGTTACAAAGGAACGATATAAGCGAAGAGGTCTGGAAAGGCCCGCCAAAGAAGGTAACAGCCCTGTAACTGAAATGTTGTTCTCTCCAGAGTGGATCCTGAGTACGGCGGAACACGTGAAATTCCGTCGGAATCCGGGAGGACCATCTCCCAAGGCTAAATACTCCCTAGTGACCGATAGTGAACCAGTACCGTGAGGGAAAGGTGAAAAGCACCCCGGAAGGGGAGTGAAATAGATCCTGAAACCGTGTGCCTACAAGTAGTCAGAGCCCGTTAAAGGGTGATGGCGTGCCTTTTGTAGAATGAACCGGCGAGTTACGATCCCGTGCAAGGTTAAGCAGAAGATGCGGAGCCGCAGCGAAAGCGAGTCTGAATAGGGCGCATGAGTACGTGGTCGTAGACCCGAAACCAGGTGATCTACCCATGTCCAGGGTGAAGTTCAGGTAACACTGAATGGAGGCCCGAACCCACGCACGTTGAAAAGTGCGGGGATGAGGTGTGGGTAGGGGTGAAATGCCAATCGAACCTGGAGATAGCTGGTTCTCTCCGAAATAGCTTTAGGGCTAGCCTCAAGGTAAGAGTCTCGGAGGTAGAGCACTGATTGGACTAGGGGCCCCTACCGGGTTACCGAATTCAGTCAAACTCCGAATGCCGATGACTTATCCTTGGGAGTCAGACTGCGAGTGATAAGATCCGTAGTCGAAAGGGAAACAGCCCAGACCGCCAGCTAAGGTCCCAAAGTATACGTTAAGTGGAAAAGGATGTGGAGTTGCTTAGACAACCAGGATGTTGGCTTAGAAGCAGCCACCATTTAAAGAGTGCGTAATAGCTCACTGGTCGAGTGACTCTGCGCCGAAAATGTACCGGGGCTAAACGTATCACCGAAGCTGCGGACTGTTCTTACGAACAGTGGTAGGAGAGCGTTCTAAGTGCTGTGAAGTCAGACCGGAAGGACTGGTGGAGCGCTTAGAAGTGAGAATGCCGGTATGAGTAGCGAAAGACGGGTGAGAATCCCGTCCACCGAATGCCTAAGGTTTCCTGAGGAAGGCTCGTCCGCTCAGGGTTAGTCGGGACCTAAGCCGAGGCCGAAAGGCGTAGGCGATGGACAACAGGTTGATATTCCTGTACCACCTCCTCACCATTTGAGCAATGGGGGGACGCAGGAGGATAGGGTAAGCGCGGTATTGGATATCCGCGTCCAAGCAGTTAGGCTGGGAAATAGGCAAATCCGTTTCCCGTGAAGGCTGAGCTGTGATGGCGAGCGAAATTTAGTAGCGAAGTTCCTGATTCCACACTGCCAAGAAAAGCCTCTAGCGAGGTGAGAGGTGCCCGTACCGCAAACCGACACAGGTAGGCGAGGAGAGAATCCTAAGGTGATCGAGAGAACTCTCGTTAAGGAACTCGGCAAAATGACCCCGTAACTTCGGGAGAAGGGGTGCTTCTTAGGGTGTTAAAGCCCCGAGAAGCCGCAGTGAATAGGCCCAGGCGACTGTTTAGCAAAAACACAGGTCTCTGCGAAGCCGTAAGGCGAAGTATAGGGGCTGACGCCTGCCCGGTGCTGGAAGGTTAAGAGGAGCGCTTAGCGTAAGCGAAGGTGCGAATTGAAGCCCCAGTAAACGGCGGCCGTAACTATAACGGTCCTAAGGTAGCGAAATTCCTTGTCGGGTAAGTTCCGACCCGCACGAAAGGCGCAACGATCTGGGCACTGTCTCAACGAGAGACTCGGTGAAATTATAGTACCTGTGAAGATGCAGGTTACCCGCGACAGGACGGAAAGACCCCGTGGAGCTTTACTGCAGCCTGATATTGAATGTTGGTACAGCTTGTACAGGATAGGTAGGAGCCTTGGAAACCGGAGCGCTAGCTTCGGTGGAGGCATCGGTGGGATACTACCCTGGCTGTATTGACCTTCTAACCCGCTGCCCTTATCGGGCAGGGAGACAGTGTCAGGTGGGCAGTTTGACTGGGGCGGTCGCCTCCTAAAATGTAACGGAGGCGCCCAAAGGTTCCCTCAGAATGGTTGGAAATCATTCGCAGAGTGTAAAGGCACAAGGGAGCTTGACTGCGAGACCTACAAGTCGAGCAGGGACGAAAGTCGGGCTTAGTGATCCGGTGGTTCCGCATGGAAGGGCCATCGCTCAACGGATAAAAGCTACCCCGGGGATAACAGGCTTATCTCCCCCAAGAGTCCACATCGACGGGGAGGTTTGGCACCTCGATGTCGGCTCATCGCATCCTGGGGCTGTAGTCGGTCCCAAGGGTTGGGCTGTTCGCCCATTAAAGCGGTACGCGAGCTGGGTTCAGAACGTCGTGAGACAGTTCGGTCCCTATCCGTCGCGGGCGCAGGAAATTTGAGAGGAGCTGTCCTTAGTACGAGAGGACCGGGATGGACGCACCGCTGGTGTACCAGTTGTTCTGCCAAGGGCATCGCTGGGTAGCTATGTGCGGACGGGATAAGTGCTGAAAGCATCTAAGCATGAAGCCCCCCTCAAGATGAGATTTCCCATTCCGCAAGGAAGTAAGATCCCTGAAAGATGATCAGGTTGATAGGTCTGAGGTGGAAGCGTGGTGACACGTGGAGCTGACAGATACTAATAGATCGAGGACTTAACCTTTATTCTAATGTGAAGTTTGAACATTGTTATCTAGTTTTGAGAGAACATTCTCTCCATCAGGTTTGGTGGCGATAGCGAAGAGGTCACACCCGTTCCCATACCGAACACGGAAGTTAAGCTCTTCAGCGCCGATGGTAGTTGGGGGTCTCCCCCTGTGAGAGTAGGACGCCGCCAAGCTTGTCTAAGGATCAGTTCCATTAGGAACTGGTCTTTTTTGTTTTTTCTTCTAATAGCATCATGATATAAGCTGGGAACTTCTCTTCGGCAATCTCCATGTAGCGCTCAATCATGACGTAATCATCACTAATGTATTGAGACAGTAGCTCGTACCACCATTCAGTTTCGTAGCGGGCAATCATACTAAGGTTATACATTAATAAGTAATGGCTGATGACCTCAGGAATCCCTAAAAAGGAATCACGCGTTGACGGAATATACCATTGATCCATTTCTAAATCATAATGAAGATGAGTGGCGAGCGCTGGATTTTCTTCTAGTGATACATCAAATGTCAGCTTTTTCGCTTCTCTCTGTCTGAGTTTCCAAATTGTATGAAACTCAAAATATTCAATAAAGCGTTCAGCAGACATGTTATAAAGCAATGGAATATGATCTTGAATCATCATCCCATTGGCCTTTTCCACCTTAACTAATGTAGAGGGCTGTTTTTGAAACTCTAGAATATGACTCATTTCCGGTATCTTTGAAAGGAGATGAATCATCGTAAATCGCTCATCTTCAAGTCCATTTAAATGAAATAGATGCTTTAACACATGCATGCATAGTCCATTTCGCTGAATTTTCACCTCATCTTCACTAAAACGGTAATGCTGCTTCTTTCTCTTTCTCGATGTTACACCATGCGCTAAAACAGAGGTTTGAGAAGGATAGTGAGGGTCAACTGTCAGTAAACATGCCTTTAGCAACTGAGCCATTCCATAAAACAATAAAATGGGCTTCAGTTCGAGTGGAGCGATAGCTGCCTGTTCATAGAACGTATGACCATGCTTTAAAAAATAAATAAACCGTTCACAGTTCTTATAGGCTTGCTGGTTTGCATCTTGAATGCTCTGTTTCTCATATTGTTGATATAGAAACTTTTGGGAAGTTTCGAGTGAGTAAAAACGTTTTAAATCCTTCCATCCTGAACTTTTCATCTTCTTCCTCAACTCTCTTTATATTTTCTAAAAATTGCAACTGTTTGTTGCTTCCTTGACATGCTGTTTGCTAGTTGATAATCTACATATAATATTTTGCCGAAAAGAGGGGGATTTACTAATGTGGGAAAGTAAATTTTCAAAAGAAGGTTTGACGTTTGACGATGTTTTGCTTGTTCCAGCTAAGTCTGAAGTACTTCCGCGAGATGTCGATTTATCAGTTGAGTTAACAAGCACATTAAAACTAAACATTCCAATTATCAGTGCAGGAATGGACACGGTGACTGAATCACAAATGGCGATTGCAATGGCACGTCAAGGTGGTCTTGGTATCATTCATAAGAACATGTCTATTGAGCAACAAGCAGAGCAAGTGGATAAAGTAAAACGTTCAGAGCGCGGCGTTATTACAAATCCATTCTTCTTAACACCTGAGCATCAAGTATTTGATGCAGAGCACCTAATGGGTAAGTACCGTATTTCAGGTGTACCGATTGTAAATAACATAGAAGATCAAAAGCTTGTCGGTATTATTACGAACCGTGACCTTCGATTTATTTCGGATTATTCAATGAAGATTAGCGATGTGATGACAAAAGAGGAACTTGTGACAGCTTCTGTAGGTACGACGTTAGAAGAAGCTGAAAAAATTCTACAGCAATATAAAATTGAAAAATTACCTCTTTTAGATGACGAAGGAATGTTAAAAGGTCTCATCACCATCAAAGATATTGAAAAAGTGATCGAATTCCCTAACTCCTCTAAAGATGCGCATGGCCGTTTAATTGTTGGTGCCGCTGTTGGTGTCACTGGCGATACAATGACTCGTGTAAGAAAATTAGTCGAAGCCAATGTGGATGTCGTTGTCATTGATACGGCACATGGTCATTCACAAGGTGTTCTAAACACTGTATCAAAAATCCGTGAAACATATCCTTCTCTTAATATCATTGCTGGTAATGTTGCAACAGCCGAAGCAACTAAAGCATTGTTTGAAGCAGGAGCAGATATTGTGAAAGTCGGTATCGGACCAGGATCTATTTGTACAACACGTGTTGTTGCAGGCGTTGGTGTACCACAAATCACAGCGATCTATGATTGTGCAACAGAAGCAAGAAAACACGGTAAAGCTATTATTGCAGATGGTGGAATTAAATATTCAGGTGATATCGTAAAAGCTCTAGCATCTGGTGGACATGCTGTAATGCTTGGAAGCCTTCTAGCTGGTACATCTGAAAGCCCAGGAGACACAGAAATTTTCCAAGGTAGACGCTTCAAAGTATATCGCGGTATGGGCTCAGTCGCTGCAATGGAAAAAGGAAGTAAAGATCGTTACTTCCAAGAAGATAATAAAAAATTCGTTCCAGAAGGTATTGAAGGCCGTACACCATACAAAGGACCAGTTGTTGATACAGTGTATCAACTCGTTGGCGGTATCCGCTCTGGTATGGGCTATTGTGGAACACAGGACTTACGCTCTCTTAGAGAAGATGCACAGTTCATTCGAATGACTGGTGCAGGGCTTCGTGAGAGTCATCCACATGATGTACAAATTACAAAAGAATCACCAAACTACACAATTTCTTGATAAATTGTGACAATCAAATTACATTTGACAGGGTCTATGACTCTGTCTATTTTTTTTGTCTTTATTGTGATAAAATTTATACTGTTGTGTTGAAATAAGCCCTTGTGGATTAAATATATATGAAATATGTCGAAAAAGATGATAACGGAGGTATGACGATTGAACAGCAAGATATTGAAACAGCTTATGGTCTCTATCCTTGCACTGGCATTGATTGTGACAGCATTTACACCAATGTCCAAAGCAAAAGCAGCTGAAGATCCATTCAATGTGAATGCGAAAGCAGCGATCCTAATTGAAGCTTCTACAGGTAAGATCCTTTATAGTAAGAACGCAGAACAAAGACTGCCTATTGCAAGTATGGCAAAGATGATGACAGAGTATCTATTACTAGAGGCGATTGCTGAAGGCAAAGTGAAATGGGATCAAACGTATACGCCAGATGATTATGTATACGAAATTTCTCAGGACCGCAGTTTATCTAACGTTCCTTTGAGAAAAGATGGCTCGTATACAGTGAAAGAACTTTATCAAGCAACGGCTATTTATTCGGCAAATGCAGCAGCAATTGGCTTAGCAGAAGTGATTGCTGGATCAGAATCGAAGTTCGTTGAAAAAATGAATGCAAAAGCGAAAGAACTAGGTTTAACAAATTACAAATTCGTGAATGCAACTGGACTAGAAAATAAAGACTTACATGGCAAACAGCCAAAGGGTACAGGTCCTGATGAAGAAAGTGAAGTATCTGCGAAAGATATGGCATTGCTTGCACAGCATCTCATCAAAGACCATCCAGAAATCCTTGAAACATCAAGTATTGCGAAAACAAAGTTCAGAGAAGGCACAGACGATGAAATGGACATGCCTAACTGGAACTTCATGCTTAAAGGACTTGTGAAGGAATATGAAGGTGTAGACGGCTTAAAGACAGGTTCTACAGATTCAGCTGGTTCTAGCTTCACAGGTACCGCTAAACAAGGTGACATGCGTGTCATCGCAGTGATCTTGAATGCAAAAGGTAATCTTCATACAGCACGTTTCGACGTGGCGAAAAAACTGTTCGATTATGCGTTTAAAAACTTCACGATGAAAGAAATGTACAAAAAAGGTCAACAGATCAAAGGACATGAAAACATCGAAGTCGACAAAGGCAAAGACAAAGAAGTACCTGTCGTTACGAAAGAAGCTTTCTCTGTGCCAGTCAAAAATGGCGACGAAAAGAGCTTCAAAGCAAAAGTAAATATCGAGAAAACGAAACTAGAAGCTCCTATGAAAAAAGGAACGAAGGTTGGCATGCTGACGACTTCTTATTCAGGTAATGAGAAGGACTACGGCTATTTGAATAAAGATCAATCAGGTGTTGAGCTTATAACGAAAACAGGCGATGAAAAAGCAAACTGGTTCATCCTTGCAATGCGTAGTGTAGGTGGATTCTTCGCTGGCATTTGGGGCGGAATCGTTGACACAGTAAAAGGTTGGTTCTAATAAAAAACTGCTCTCTATGCATGAGAGCAGTTTTTTTATCGTTAAAAGAAAAGCGATTGTTTGTGATTTTGAGGAGTGGACAAGGCTTGCTGAAAAATACCACATAATTTTTCCACACCTTCATACAGCGCTTTTTCATTCACATAAGAAAAGCTGAGGCGGATATAGTTTTGCTTCGGCTCCCCAGGATAGCACACAGAGCCAGGCAAAAAGGTGATTTGCTGTTTGCGTGCCTCATGCAGCAGTGCACGTGTATCAACCCAGGAAGGAAAGCTAAGCCATAAATTGAGCCCACCCTGAGGGATTTGCCACGTCACATCTTTTGGTGCATGCTTCGTTAACACATCTATCATTAAATCACGTCTCACCTTCAAGGCGGTTCGCAGCTTTTTTGTATGATCAATCATTTTATTTGAAGTCAGAAATGGCAGAATGGCTTTTTGTGTGAGAAGAGGGCTACCTAAATCATTATTGGCCTTTGCAGCTAATAAACGATTAAATATTGAGCCTGAAGCAGTAATAATCCCAATTCTGCATCCTGGAGCAAGTGTTTTACTTAAACCGCGTAAATAAATGACATGTCCATCATGATCCAGACTTTTAATAGGTGCAGGCGGCTTCTTTTCGAAATATAGCTCACGATAAGGATCATCCTCTACAATGAGACAATCAATACTTTGAGCCAGTAAGAGAAGTTGTTTTCTGCGTTTCATTGACATACTTGCGCCTGTCGGACTGTGAAAAGTAGGAATCGTGTAGATGAGCTTTGGTTTATACTTATCACAAATGCTTTGAAGCTGCTTCATGTTCATTCCTTCATGATCAACAGGGACTGTAATAATTCTTGCCCCTCTACCCATAAAGACATCAATGGCGCCTGGATAGGTTGGTGCTTCCATGACAACTACATCATCAGGACCGATAAACGCACGTGCGACCAAATCAAGCCCTTGCTGAGAACCACTAGTTACAAGGATATTCTCAGGAGTAGAAGGCACATCCAACTTTTCTAAAAAAGACTGAATGACTTGCCGAAGCTGAAGATCCCCTTGAATTTCCCCATACTTAGACATGATTTGAGGATGTCTGGCTAGGACATGCTGCATTTCCTTTTCTAAATACCGGTTTGGCAAAAGTCCTGGATCGATCATAGAGGAAGAAAGGTTGATCGCTTCTTCGACATAGTGATACTGAGCAAATTGAGATCGTGGTAAATAATCCGGAATGGATAACTGCCAGTCAAAAGAGGTAGATGACGGAACCGGAACATCTGACTGCTTTTGCAGCTCATCCACAAACGTACCTTTTCCTTGCACAGTCGTTAAATATCCGTCGTCCTTCAGCCGAGTGTATGCCTTTGCTGCCGTGACAAGACTCACATTCAGCTGCTTTGCCAAATCACGCACAGTTGGCAGCTTATCTCCCTGTTGAAGCAAACCCGATTGGATATGATCAATGATTGAAAAGTAAATCTGATTTGAAAGCGATGTATCAGAATGTCGATGGATATCAATATGCATGAGAAACCTCCATTGAGTGCAAAATTGTTATACATGAATTTGAATTGTTATAGTTGTATTATAGCATGTAAATGACACTTCAAAGAAAGAATGACATATTTTTAGTAGGTAATCGTTTATATACAAGGGTTTAAGCTTTTTTTTTGGCTGATTGAATTGTTATACTATTCTCTTTATTGTTATACTGTCTCGCTTGTATGATAAAGGGGTAAATCAATCGAATTGACAAATGGGAGGAAACTATTGTGAGCAATAAGGGAACTGAACGAGTGAAACGTGGAATGGCAGAAATGCAAAAGGGTGGCGTCATTATGGATGTCGTCAATGCTGAACAGGCAAAGATTGCAGAAGAAGCAGGTGCGGTGGCAGTTATGGCACTAGAACGCGTACCAGCTGATATCCGTGCAGCCGGCGGTGTTGCCCGTATGGCAGACCCAAGAATCGTAGAAGAAGTACAAAATGCAGTAACGATTCCAGTCATGGCAAAAGCACGTATCGGCCATATCGTCGAGGCTCGTGTTCTTGAAGCACTTGGTGTTGATTATATTGATGAGAGTGAAGTGCTGACGCCCGCAGATGAGGAGTTCCATTTAAATAAAAATGAATACACAGTACCTTTCGTTTGTGGTTGCCGTGATTTAGGTGAAGCAACCCGTCGTATTGCAGAAGGCGCTTCTATGCTTCGTACAAAAGGAGAGCCTGGGACAGGCAACATTGTAGAAGCTGTCCGTCATATGAGAAAGGTCAATGCTCAAATTCGTAAAGTAGCAGCAATGAGTGAAGATGAATTGATGACAGAAGCGAAGAACCTAGGAGCACCGTACGAATTATTGCTTCAAATCAAAAAAGACGGCAAGCTCCCAGTTGTTAACTTTGCAGCGGGAGGCGTTGCGACACCAGCCGATGCTGCGTTAATGATGCAGCTTGGAGCAGACGGTGTATTTGTTGGATCTGGTATTTTTAAATCAGACAATCCAGCGAAATTTGCAAAAGCCATTGTTGAAGCAACGACTCACTTCACAGATTACCGTCTCATTGCAGAACTTTCAAAAGAGCTTGGAACAGCCATGAAAGGAATTGAAATCTCAAATCTACTGCCAGAAGAGCGTATGCAAGAGCGTGGCTGGTAATTAAGGGAGCGGCAAACGAACATGCTAACAATTGGTGTATTAGGGCTTCAAGGAGCCGTGAGAGAGCATATTCAATCGATTGAAGCCTGTGGCGCAGAAGGGAAGATCATCAAACGAGCAGAAGAGCTAGCATCTGTTGACGGTCTTATTATTCCTGGTGGAGAAAGTACGACGATGAGAAGACTCATGGATACGTACCAATTCATTGAACCGATCAAATCGTTCGCTGCAGAAGGGAAACCGATCTTCGGAACATGTGCCGGCTTGATTATGCTGGCAACGCATATAGAAGATCGAGACGATGCGCATCTTGGACTGTTACATGTATCTGTTGCACGGAATTCATTTGGCAGACAGGTAGACAGCTTTGAAGCAGATTTAGAAGTAAAAGGACTGGATGTGCCGTTTACGGGAGTGTTCATCCGTGCGCCTCATATTATCAGCGCAGATGAGAGCGTAGACATCATGGCCGAATATGATGGCAGGATTGTCATGGCGAAGGAAAACAATATCTTAGGCTGTTCTTTTCATCCAGAGCTGACAGACGACCACCGATTAACACAGCTGTTTGTTGAAATGGTGAAGTCCTATAAAACGAAGCTCGCTGTATAAAACGGTTGAAAAGAGATAAAACTTATAGTACATTAAAATCACAATCAAAGATCGAAAAAGCGTTGACGGGAAATAGTAAGAAGCCCCTCTTTCTCAGAGAGCCGATGGTTGGTGCGAATCGGTGAAAGATGCAGTCTGAATCCATCCTTGAGCGAAATGCTGAAACACGAGAAGTAAGCATTTACGGTGATACCGTTACAGAGGAAAGAGGAAAGCATGCTTCTGCATGTTTTCAATCAGGGTGGCAACGCGAGAGCTCTCGTCCCTTTCATGGGATGAGGGCTCTTTTTATTTTTCGATAAAAAAAGGAGTGTTATACATGCTGGATATTAAACAACTGCGCACGGACTTTGATCAAATCAAAGAAAAATTAGCACACCGAGGCGAAGATTTAGCAGATTTTGATAAGTTTGGTGAGCTGGATCAAAAAAGAAGAGAACTAATCGGAAAAACAGAAGAATTAAAGAGCCGAAGAAATGAAGTATCACAGCAAGTGGCTGTGCTAAAAAGAGAAAAGAAAGACGCCGATCACATTATTCAAGAAATGCGTGAGGTAGGAGATGAGATTAAGAAGCTGGATGATGAGCTAAGAACAGTAGAAGAAAGCTTGCAGCACATCTTATTCTCTATTCCGAATATCCCTCATGACACTGTACCCGTTGGGGAAACAGAAGATGACAACGTGGAAGTGAGAAAATGGGGCGAACAGCCTGCATTCTCATTTGAGCCAAAGCCACATTGGGACGTAGCGGATGAACTAAACATTCTCGATTTTGAACGTGCAGGAAAAGTCACAGGAAGCCGTTTCGTTTTTTATAAAGGGCTTGGCGCACGCTTAGAGCGCGCACTATACAACTTTATGCTCGATTTGCACGTAGATGAGTTTGGTTTTACTGAAGTGCTTCCACCTTACATGGTCAATAGAGCAAGCATGACAGGGACTGGACAGCTTCCAAAATTCGAAGAGGATGCCTTTAAAATCCGTGAAGAAGATTATTTCCTCATTCCAACAGCTGAAGTACCTATTACCAACATGCACCGTGATGAAATTCTTGAAGGGGAACAGCTGCCAATCAATTATGCAGCATTCAGTGCTTGCTTTAGATCAGAGGCTGGATCTGCCGGCAGAGATACACGCGGACTTATCCGTCAGCATCAATTTAATAAGGTAGAGCTTGTGAAATTTGTAAGACCTGAAGATTCTTATGAAGAATTAGAGAAACTAACAAACCAAGCAGAAAAAGTCCTTCAGCTATTAAACCTGCCATACCGTGTCATGAGCATGTGTACCGGAGATTTAGGCTTCACGGCTGCGAAGAAATACGACATCGAAGTATGGATTCCGAGCCAAGATACGTATCGTGAAATTTCTTCTTGCAGTAACTTCGAAGCGTTCCAAGCAAGACGTGCAAACATTCGATTCCGTCCAGAGCCTAAAGCCAAGCCAGAACATGTGCACACATTAAATGGATCTGGTTTAGCAGTAGGAAGAACCGTGGCGGCCATTTTAGAAAACTATCAACAAGAGGACGGTACTGTGATTATTCCTGAAGTACTGCGTCCTTATATGGGAAATAAAGAAGTAATTAAATAAGATGCCGCTATGGCATCTTATTTCTTTTTCCCAAAAGTCCTACAGTTTTCCTAAATTTAGCCGATAGAAATACTAAAAGCTTCTAGGAAAGAAGGAATAACCTTGAATAGGCTTGACTATTATGTTGAAATGGCTCAATTAGTTAGGAAAGTTCTAGATGAAAGTATCCTTTTCGGCATCACTGATACAGAGAAGGTGCTTTGTTACTATCCGTCTAACACAATAGATTTTGGCATGAAGGTTGGAGACCCATTGAACCCAGAAGACCAAAACGTGGCGACGACATTAAGAGGACAAGAATATGACGGTCATTTACCAGAGTCTTTATATGGTTATGAAATTGCAGTAAAAGGTTACCCGATTTTTGATGAAAATAGAAAAGTAATTGGCTCTTTTTTAGTGGCATTTTCACATCATCGTGAAAAGAAACTAAGTGGTTATATGGAACATATCAATGATGTAGCGAAAGAACTTCAAAGTGGGATCGAGCAAATTGCTGCGCATTCACAAGAGCTGGCAGCCACAAGTTTAGAAATAAGCGAACAGGCAGGAAGAGCGGAAGAGAAATCCGCAAATATTGAAGAAGTCGTCAAAACCATTGGCGGGATTGCTAGACAAACCAACTTGCTAGGCCTAAATGCTGCAATTGAAGCAGCAAGAGCAGGTGAGAATGGAAAAGGATTTGCTGTCGTAGCTGATGAAGTTCGTAAATTATCAGATGGCTCAAAGGAAGCGGCTGAAACCATTAATACCTTCTTAAAAGAGATCCAAGACAGCATCGGCACTTTGTCTGAAAACATCTCACAAATCAGCAGCTCAACAAATGAACAAGCCAAACAAGTGACAGACTTTACGAAAATTATCGAATCATTAAATGAGTTTAAAGAAGAGATGAATCATTTTATTGAAGAGATTAGACAGGATACAAAATAGATCAAGAGCAGCCGTCGATGGCTGTTTTTTTATGGGCAGATTCTCATGCCAAAATAACTTATTGAAATTTTTTTTCGAAAAGATGTTGACTTGAAATAAATCGATATGGTATATTAATTCTTGTCGATACGGAGGAATACCCAAGTCCGGCTGAAGGGATCGGTCTTGAAAACCGACAGGGGTGTCAAAGCCCGCGGGGGTTCGAATCCCTCTTCCTCCGCCATATTGATTTTTTACCTTAGTTGAATTGAAACGCAAGCATAAAAATTGGAATTGTCAAACCGCTGCATTCGCGAAATGCAGCGGTTTTTTTATTTTGTTTTAGAGCGATTTTTTTGAATAACAGAAGCTATCTCATGAAGAATGGGCTCAAGTGAGCTTTCATCATGAAGTAAGTCGTAATCTTCAATGTTAATTTTAATCACTGGACATAAATCGAATTGTTCGATCCATTCCGTGTATCGCGTGTACATTTCCTCCCAATAGGCTCGATCCGTTTGAGTTTCCATCTCTCTGCCGCGTTCCTCAATACGATGTAAAATATGATCTAAATCCCCGTGTAAATAGATAAGAACATCAGGGTGAGGGAAGTAAGGTGTCATCACCATCGCATCGAATAGACTCGTATACGTTTCATAATCTACTTCAGACATCGTACCTTTGTCCGCATGCATTTTTGCGAAAATGCCCGTGTCCTCATAAATTGAACGATCTTGCACATATCCTCCACCAGATTCAAAAATCCGCTTTTGCTCCTTAAAACGCTCAGCTAGGAAATAAACCTGTAAATGGAAGCTCCATCTTTGGAAATCTGAATAAAAGGGCTCTAAGTAAGGGTTATCATCTACTTTTTCAAGAGAGGTTTGAAAGCCGAGCTTGTCCGCTATTGTTTTAGTCATAGTTGATTTTCCGACACCAACAGTCCCGGCGATTGTGATCACTGCATCCTTTGGTATTTCAATATTGTTCATAGCACTTGCTCCTTTATGTTCTGTACAATTTGCTGGTAATCTTGCTGTGAGGAAACGAAGTCTGTATGATCTCCTTCAATGGTAATGATAGGAAGCCCTGGGTCAGTCTGTTTTAAATGTTCAATGGCCAGCTCATAATCTTCAATGAGTGTTTTTAAATAAGCCGGGTCAATGTCTTCTTCAAAAGAGCGTCCTCTCATCTGTATTCTTTCAAGTAAGGTAGGAAGGCTCGCTTTTATATAGATGATGGCATTTGGTTTAGGAAGATCATCTGTTAGCAGGTGATAGATCTTTCTGTATTTGTCCATGTGCTTTTTTGATAATGTTCTTTCTGCAAATATCATATTTTTATAGACATGATAATCAGTGACAATCGGCTGCTGTTGATTCACATAGGTTTCTTGAATAGATTCTAATTGTTTGAACCGATTGCATAAAAAGAACATTTCAAGCTGAAAGCTCCATTGTTCCATATCTTCATAAAATTTATCTAAGAATGGATTTTCTTCTACAATCTCTTTTACTAAAGGAAATTGAAATTCCTTCGCAAGCATTGTAGCCAAAGTTGTTTTTCCGGCTCCAATCGGGCCTTCCACTGCAATAAAAGGGGCAGGATACATAGGCGTTCTCCTCTATCTATAAAGTTGTCAAACCAATGTATATTGTACCATACCCCTTCCGAGAGATAGAGCGAACGGATTACGATGTCGTTCTTTTTTCAATATTAAATTGATCTGATAATAAGAGCCAATTTTGAGGAAAGGATAGACCTAATTTCCAATAAGCAATTCCGTTCAAGTTTAACTCTTTGATGAGGTTGAACTTTGCTTGAATTGATCTAGCATCTTCGAACCATACCTCATGCTCTTTATTATTGGCATCTGTATAACGAAAATAAGGTGCTTGTGCTGTTTCGTCATATAGAATGGAGGCATTATTATTTCTAGCAATTGCAATCGCTTGTTGTGGACTGACAGCTTTAGCAATCGGACCGCCTTGAACGTAAGGAAGCGTCCAATCATAGCCGTATAAGTTCTGGCCCATAACAATTTTATTAGCTGGAATAACGGTCAGTGCATATTCAATGACTTGGCGGACAGGTCCAATGGGAGAGACTGCTTGCGCAGGGCCGCCGCTGTATCCCCATTCGTAGGTCATTAATACAACATGATCGACGATCTTCCCAATGGCTTCATAGTCATGAGCTTCATACCATTTCCCCTTTTGCTGACTACTGGTTTTAGGGGCAAGTGCAACAGATATTGTCCATCCTTCTTGATGGAAGCGGGTTGTTGCCTCTCTTAAAAATTGAATGTAGGCATCTTTATCAGCGGGACGTAAATATTCAAAATCAAAATGGATTTCTTTTAATTGATACTTTTTTGCAACACGAACGATTTCATTTAAAAATGTGGCTTTGACAGATTGGTTATTCAAAAGAATTTGCCCAAGTTCATCACTGAATTTATCATTCTCTAGATTAGTCACCACCATGGATAAAACGGTTCTGCTCTGAGCGGCTATTTGAGGTAGCTGATCTAACGGTGGTTCTTTCAGTGTTCCATCTCTTTGCGCTTGAAAACTAAAGGCGCCTAAATGCGTTAAATATGGAGAGGCCTCTCTAGCTGCTTGTTTTAAGTTTTCACTGACTTGATTTCCTCGTGGTTCAATGTAAGCATTCGAATTAATGTTCCTTTTAGGTCTTTGAGGAATATAGAGCAAGAAGCGAATAGGAAGTATCACTTCAGGCCGTATTCTATTCACACGTGCCAACTCTTCCACTGAAATTCGAAATCGTCTTCCAATTTGATAAAGTGTGTCATTTTGTTTGACCTCATAAAATTGTCCTCTAATTGGAATGACAATTGTTTGTCCAATGACGAGTTGATTTGGTGTTTCAATATCGTTGGTACGGATGATTTCATTGACTGTTGTTTTAAAACGCATGGCAATTTCGTTTAAAGTATCTCCTCTTTTGACAACATAAATTTGAATAGTCAACGCCCCCTTTGTTATTGCTAACAATTTATGAGGGTTATGGATAAATCATGTTTGATTTTCATTCGTGATCTCTTTAGCAGTGGTGATTTTTGCTAGTAGAACGTTCTCCATCATCGTTAAAGCATATTCGTTGTCTTTATCGTCATTTGATGCGATACAATCTTTAGGTACAATTAAATTGTATTCTCGCATGTATGCGTCATTTGCAGTGAACAGAACGCAAATGTTTCCTGCAATTCCGGTCAAAATGATGTCTTGCACACCTAATTCATTTAAGAGTGTCTCTAATGCAGTTCCATAGAAGGCAGAATGCTTTGGTTTAATTAAGAAGTAATTATCTTTAGATGGTGCCATTTTCTCTAAAATAAGGGCGCTTCTTTCGTTCTTGCATGTTTCCATCACAGCTTGAATATCAGCCTTCCAGAGACCATAGTGGTCGTTGATATAGATGATCGGCCAATTTTCCTTGAAAGCACGATCTTTAAGAGCTAAAATCTTATTGGTCATTTGCTCTGTTTTATCAGCGAGCACATGTCCCATTTCAAAATCAAAATTATTAATCATGTCGATAATAAGCAGTGCCTTTTGGTGCTTTTGCAAAGTAAGACCCCCTTTAAAAGATTGTGCTAATATGTTAACCTCAATATCCTTTTAAAAAACATGAAAAGAGAGCCGTGCTATGACGAGAGATGAACAGTTTATGCAAGAAGCTATTTCTGAAGCCTTAAAAGCAGAACAAATAGGAGAAGTCCCAATCGGTGCCATCATCGTTTTAGATGACCAAATTGTGAGCCGTGCTCATAATTTAAGGGAAACAGAGCAGCGTTCAATTGCACATGCAGAATTACTTGCTATTGATGAAGCGTGTAAAACGACTGGAAGCTGGCGTTTAGAAGATGCTGTACTTTATGTGACGCTTGAACCATGCCCTATGTGTGCGGGAGCGATTGTCCTTTCTAGAGTGAAAAAGGTCGTTTTCGGTGCATACGATCCAAAAGGTGGATGTGCAGGTACTTTAATGAATTTACTGGATGATGAACGGTTCAATCATCAGTCTGAAGTCATTGGTGGTGTACTTGAAAATGAGTGTGGTGAGCTGTTAAGTCAGTTCTTCCGAAATCTCCGTCAGCGAAAGAAACAAGCTAAAAGTAAATGAATGGATGTCGTTTGCAATTTCGACTATAAGAAGGTATACTTATGTCTGCGTCACTAACAATTTAATATTCATTTTGCCGTGCTAAGCGGGGAGGTAGCGGTGCCCTGTACTCGCAATCCGCTCTAGCGAGGCCGAATCCCTTCTCAAGGTTCGTTTACTTCAAGGTCTGCCTTAAATAAGTGGTGTTGACGTCTGGGTCCTGCGCAATGGGAATTCATGAACCATGTCAGGTCCGGAAGGAAGCAGCATTAAGTGAAACCTCTCATGTGCCGCAGGGTTGCCTGGGCCGAGCTAACTGTTTAAGTAACGCTTGGGGTAGCGAATCGACAGAAGGTGCACGGTAAATCAATATTAAATGTAACTCATCTAGTTAATCTAGGTGAGTTTTTTGTTGCTGTTTAAAGAATAGTTCAGCTGCTTTTTTTATACAAATAGTCAAAAAATCTTTTTTGAGTCTTTTTGTTTTTTATTAATCACAATGAGAACTAGTGTTCTTAGTGGCGTGGCAGATCAATTCGAAAATCTAGAAAACAGATTTTTGATTCACAGAAAGTAGAAAATCTATAGTTGAAATCATCATTTTCGTTTATTAGAAAATAAAGGTGTGCTTTTGAATTGATCGGTGCATCATGTATAATAAAAAAGATGATAAATGGAGGAGGGCGTATTTGTGAGTTATCAAGCTTTGTATCGAGTGTTCAGACCTCAAGTTTTTGAGGATGTTGTTGGACAAGAACACATCACAAAAACGTTGCAAAATGCCCTTTTGCAGAAGAAGTTTTCTCATGCTTACTTATTTTCAGGTCCTAGAGGAACAGGTAAAACAAGTGCTGCTAAAATCTTTGCGAAGGCAGTGAACTGTGAAAAGTCACCTGTGAGTGAACCTTGTAATGAATGTGATGCCTGTAAAGGGATTACAAACGGCTCGATTTCAGATGTGATCGAAATAGATGCTGCCTCAAACAACGGCGTAGATGAAATCCGTGATATACGTGATAAAGTGAAGTTTGCACCTTCGGCGGTTACATATAAGGTTTATATTATAGATGAAGTACATATGCTCTCTATCGGGGCGTTTAATGCCCTTCTTAAAACGTTAGAGGAGCCGCCCGCTCATTGTATCTTTATTTTGGCTACCACAGAGCCTCATAAAATTCCTCTTACCATCATATCTCGTTGTCAGAGATTTGATTTTAAACGAATTACGACAAAAGATATTGTTGGAAGAATGCAGAAAATTGTAGATGCAGAAAGCCTAAATGTACAAGAGGGCTCGCTCGAGATTATCTCTAGTGCAGCTGATGGTGGTATGCGTGATGCACTAAGCCTCTTAGATCAAGCCATTTCATTTAGTGGTGAGCAACTGACAATTGATGATGCGCTGCTCATTACAGGAGCTGTTTCTCAGCAATTCATTAGTCAGCTAGCCGAAGCAATTTTTGATCAAAATATTGCCGTGGCGTTAGATACCTTAAATGAATTACTTCAGCAGGGGAAAGATGCTGCTAAATTAATTGAGGACATGATTTTTTATTTTAGAGATATGCTGCTTTATAAAACAGCACCAGATTTGGAAGGAGTCCTTGAAAAGGTAAAGGTCGATGAAAATTTCGTGACGCTTTCGGATCGTGTGACACCTCAATTTCTATATGAAACAATTGAAGTGCTGAATAAAAGTCACCAAGAAATGAAATGGACGAATCATCCGAGGATTTTCTTTGAGGTAGCTGTTGTTAAGCTATGTCAGTCAACGGCTGGAATACCGCAAGCTCATGCTAACGCTGATTTAACGACACTAACGGATAAAATAGACAGGTTGGAACAGGAGCTATCTAGGATAAGAGCTGAGGGTGTGCCAATGTCTCATTCTCATCATCCTCAAGAAAAAAAGGAAGCACCTCGACCACAAACGAGTAACAAAAATGGATACCGTGCACCTGTCGGCCGAATTCACGAGATTCTAAAAGAAGCAAAACGTCCAGAGTTAGAAAAAATTAAAGGCAAATGGGGAGAACTCCTTGCCCACTTGAAACAGCAGAATAAGGTGTCTCACGCTGCACTATTAACGGACAGTGAACCAGTTGCTGCTGCTACTCATGCCTTTGTTTTAAAATTCAAGTTTGAAATACATTGTAAAATGGTTGCTGAAGATAAAAGTGGTGTTCGAACCAACCTTGAGCAGCTATTAGAGTCTATGTTAGGTAAAAGAGTGGAATTAGTTGGCGTTCCTGACGCTCAATGGGGTAAAATAAGAGAAGAATTTTTAAGAGATCATCAGCCGGATGAACAGGCAGATGGTCAGGGGACTTCTGCTGAAGAAGATCCGTTGATTGCAGAAGCTAAGAAGTTAGTAGGAACCGATTTAATTGAAATTAAAGATTAATAAAAATGAAAGAGAGTGGTGTTCATATGCGCGGTGGAATGGGAAATATGCAAAAAATGATGAAACAAATGCAAAAAATGCAAAAGGATATGGCTAAGGCTCAAGAAGAGCTTGCAGAAAAAGTCCTTGAAGGTACAGCAGGTGGCGGTATGGTCACTGTAAAAGTAAATGGACAAAAAGAAGTTGTCGATGTAGCAATCAATGAAGAAGTTGTTGATCCAGAAGATATCGATATGCTTCAAGATCTTGTACTTGCAGCAACAAACGACGCATTGAAAAAAGTGGATGAGTTAACAAATGAAACAATGGGTCAATTCACAAAAGGAATGAACATGCCAGGTTTATTCTAGGAGGAATAACTGAAGATGCAATATCCTGAACCAATATCAAAGCTGATTGACAGCTTTATGAAATTGCCAGGAATCGGACCAAAAACTGCGGTCCGTCTGGCTTTTTTTGTTCTTAGTATGCAGGAAGATGTCGTACTAGATTTCGCGAAGGCGCTTGTTAACGCAAAGCGTAATTTAACTTATTGCTCGGTATGCGGCCATATCACAGATCAAGATCCTTGCTATATTTGTGAAGATACAAGAAGAGATCAATCTGTTATCTGTGTAGTGCAAGATCCAAAAGATGTGATCGCAATGGAAAAGATGAAAGAATACAACGGCTTATATCATGTGCTTCATGGTGCCATTTCGCCGATGGATGGCATTGGCCCAGAGGATATTAAAATTCCTGACCTGTTAAAAAGATTGCAAGACGATCAAGTGACAGAGGTAATACTTGCAACCAATCCAAACATTGAAGGAGAGGCTACAGCCATGTATATCTCTAGATTGTTGAAACCATCAGGAATTAAACTCTCTCGTATTGCTCACGGACTACCAGTAGGTGGAGATTTAGAGTATGCGGATGAAGTCACACTGTCTAAAGCTCTAGAGGGCAGACGTGAGATGTAGGAAGGAGAAGTACGGTACATGGGTTTTCTTCGCAGAAAATCAATTCGAAAAGAATTCGATGAGAAATTAATTCAACAGCTTTTTAAGCAAAAGGAAGAATGGAACAGACAAAAAAAGCTTGTCGCAAATAGCGTTGAGCCTTCACCGGACATTCTATTCGAATTAAAGCTTGCTCAAGCGAAGTACTTTTTCTATCTAAGAGAAGCGAAAAAGAGGAATTTACGTTTAAACAACTGGAGATAGCAGGTCTATTTTATATAGTCCTCTCATATGCTTGTACTATTCTTATGAAGAGGAGATGAGAGGATTATGGAACCTGTTATTGTGATCGGATCAATTTTGCTAGCTGTGCTATTGTTGTTTATGTCAGGTGTTCAAGCGAACCCCTTCAAATGGTTAGGGCTGATCGGAGTTAAGTTTGTGGCAGGTGCTCTTTTTTTATTTTGCCTCAATCTATTTGGTGAGAGTCTAGGATTACATGTTTCTATTAACCCTGTAACAAGTGGAATCAGTGGTTTATTGGGCATCCCAGGCGTAGCAGCGTTAGTCGTAATAGAAAAATTTATTATTTAATGAAAAATATTGTTGACTTTGATCCTGTATGGTGGTAAATTAATATACGTCGCTGATGACGAAGAAACGAAAAAACATGATAACAAAAAAGTTGTTGACATTAACAATTTAAATGTGGTATGATGTTCTAGTCGCTTCTGAAGCGGTAAACAAGTTCTTTGAAAACTAAACAAGACAAAACGTACCTGTTAATTCGAGTTTTTATAAAAAAATCCTATGAAACATCATAGGTAGTCAGTCAAACGCTGACGAAAAACAAAACTTCGGTTTTGTACTTTTTCGGAGAGTTTGATCCTGGCTCAGGACGAACGCTGGCGGCGTGCCTAATACATGCAAGTCGAGCGAACAGAAGGGAGCTTGCTCCCGGATGTTAGCGGCGGACGGGTGAGTAACACGTGGGTAACCTGCCTGTAAGACTGGGATAACTCCGGGAAACCGGAGCTAATACCGGATAGTTCCTTGAACCGCATGGTTCAAGGATGAAAGACGGTTTCGGCTGTCACTTACAGATGGACCCGCGGCGCATTAGCTAGTTGGTGGGGTAATGGCTCACCAAGGCGACGATGCGTAGCCGACCTGAGAGGGTGATCGGCCACACTGGGACTGAGACACGGCCCAGACTCCTACGGGAGGCAGCAGTAGGGAATCTTCCGCAATGGACGAAAGTCTGACGGAGCAACGCCGCGTGAGTGATGAAGGTTTTCGGATCGTAAAGCTCTGTTGTTAGGGAAGAACAAGTGCGAGAGTAACTGCTCGCACCTTGACGGTACCTAACCAGAAAGCCACGGCTAACTACGTGCCAGCAGCCGCGGTAATACGTAGGTGGCAAGCGTTGTCCGGAATTATTGGGCGTAAAGGGCTCGCAGGCGGTTTCTTAAGTCTGATGTGAAAGCCCCCGGCTCAACCGGGGAGGGTCATTGGAAACTGGGAAACTTGAGTGCAGAAGAGGAGAGTGGAATTCCACGTGTAGCGGTGAAATGCGTAGAGATGTGGAGGAACACCAGTGGCGAAGGCGACTCTCTGGTCTGTAACTGACGCTGAGGAGCGAAAGCGTGGGGAGCGAACAGGATTAGATACCCTGGTAGTCCACGCCGTAAACGATGAGTGCTAAGTGTTAGGGGGTTTCCGCCCCTTAGTGCTGCAGCTAACGCATTAAGCACTCCGCCTGGGGAGTACGGTCGCAAGACTGAAACTCAAAGGAATTGACGGGGGCCCGCACAAGCGGTGGAGCATGTGGTTTAATTCGAAGCAACGCGAAGAACCTTACCAGGTCTTGACATCCTCTGACAACCCTAGAGATAGGGCTTTCCCTTCGGGGACAGAGTGACAGGTGGTGCATGGTTGTCGTCAGCTCGTGTCGTGAGATGTTGGGTTAAGTCCCGCAACGAGCGCAACCCTTGATCTTAGTTGCCAGCATTTAGTTGGGCACTCTAAGGTGACTGCCGGTGACAAACCGGAGGAAGGTGGGGATGACGTCAAATCATCATGCCCCTTATGACCTGGGCTACACACGTGCTACAATGGACAGAACAAAGGGCTGCGAGACCGCAAGGTTTAGCCAATCCCATAAATCTGTTCTCAGTTCGGATCGCAGTCTGCAACTCGACTGCGTGAAGCTGGAATCGCTAGTAATCGCGGATCAGCATGCCGCGGTGAATACGTTCCCGGGCCTTGTACACACCGCCCGTCACACCACGAGAGTTTGCAACACCCGAAGTCGGTGAGGTAACCTTTATGGAGCCAGCCGCCGAAGGTGGGGCAGATGATTGGGGTGAAGTCGTAACAAGGTAGCCGTATCGGAAGGTGCGGCTGGATCACCTCCTTTCTAAGGATATATGGAGCAGTGTGCGTTTTCGTCTTGTTTAGTTTTGAAGGAACTTACAAAAGATCCTACAACATCATATCTTCGATATGAAAGATGGGCCTGTAGCTCAGCTGGTTAGAGCGCACGCCTGATAAGCGTGAGGTCGGTGGTTCGAGTCCACTCAGGCCCACCATCTTCTATTAAATCGGGGCCTTAGCTCAGCTGGGAGAGCGCCTGCCTTGCACGCAGGAGGTCAGCGGTTCGATCCCGCTAGGCTCCACCAACGTGTTCTTTGAAAACTAGATAACAATAAGTAATACATTCACATTGAATGCAATGCAAAGTTCATCACACATAGTGATTCTTTCTAAAGTAAGAAATGGTTAAGTTAGAAAGGGCGCACGGTGGATGCCTTGGCACTAGGAGCCGATGAAGGACGGGACGAACACCGATATGCTTCGGGGAGCTGTAAGCAAGCTTTGATCCGGAGATTTCCGAATGGGGAAACCCACTGCTCGTAATGGAGTAGTATCCATACTTGAATACATAGAGTATGAGAAGGCATACCCGGGGAACTGAAACATCTAAGTACCCGGAGGAAGAGAAAGCAAATGCGATTCCCTGAGTAGCGGCGAGCGAAACGGGAACAGCCCAAACCAAGAGGCTTGCCTCTTGGGGTTGTAGGACACTCTATACGGAGTTACAAAGGAACGATATAAGCGAAGAGGTCTGGAAAGGCCCGCCAAAGAAGGTAACAGCCCTGTAACTGAAATGTTGTTCTCTCCAGAGTGGATCCTGAGTACGGCGGAACACGTGAAATTCCGTCGGAATCCGGGAGGACCATCTCCCAAGGCTAAATACTCCCTAGTGACCGATAGTGAACCAGTACCGTGAGGGAAAGGTGAAAAGCACCCCGGAAGGGGAGTGAAATAGATCCTGAAACCGTGTGCCTACAAGTAGTCAGAGCCCGTTAAAGGGTGATGGCGTGCCTTTTGTAGAATGAACCGGCGAGTTACGATCCCGTGCAAGGTTAAGCAGAAGATGCGGAGCCGCAGCGAAAGCGAGTCTGAATAGGGCGCATGAGTACGTGGTCGTAGACCCGAAACCAGGTGATCTACCCATGTCCAGGGTGAAGTTCAGGTAACACTGAATGGAGGCCCGAACCCACGCACGTTGAAAAGTGCGGGGATGAGGTGTGGGTAGGGGTGAAATGCCAATCGAACCTGGAGATAGCTGGTTCTCTCCGAAATAGCTTTAGGGCTAGCCTCAAGGTAAGAGTCTCGGAGGTAGAGCACTGATTGGACTAGGGGCCCCTACCGGGTTACCGAATTCAGTCAAACTCCGAATGCCGATGACTTATCCTTGGGAGTCAGACTGCGAGTGATAAGATCCGTAGTCGAAAGGGAAACAGCCCAGACCGCCAGCTAAGGTCCCAAAGTATACGTTAAGTGGAAAAGGATGTGGAGTTGCTTAGACAACCAGGATGTTGGCTTAGAAGCAGCCACCATTTAAAGAGTGCGTAATAGCTCACTGGTCGAGTGACTCTGCGCCGAAAATGTACCGGGGCTAAACGTATCACCGAAGCTGCGGACTGTTCTTACGAACAGTGGTAGGAGAGCGTTCTAAGTGCTGTGAAGTCAGACCGGAAGGACTGGTGGAGCGCTTAGAAGTGAGAATGCCGGTATGAGTAGCGAAAGACGGGTGAGAATCCCGTCCACCGAATGCCTAAGGTTTCCTGAGGAAGGCTCGTCCGCTCAGGGTTAGTCGGGACCTAAGCCGAGGCCGAAAGGCGTAGGCGATGGACAACAGGTTGATATTCCTGTACCACCTCCTCACCATTTGAGCAATGGGGGGACGCAGGAGGATAGGGTAAGCGCGGTATTGGATATCCGCGTCCAAGCAGTTAGGCTGGGAAATAGGCAAATCCGTTTCCCGTGAAGGCTGAGCTGTGATGGCGAGCGAAATTTAGTAGCGAAGTTCCTGATTCCACACTGCCAAGAAAAGCCTCTAGCGAGGTGAGAGGTGCCCGTACCGCAAACCGACACAGGTAGGCGAGGAGAGAATCCTAAGGTGATCGAGAGAACTCTCGTTAAGGAACTCGGCAAAATGACCCCGTAACTTCGGGAGAAGGGGTGCTTCTTAGGGTGTTAAAGCCCCGAGAAGCCGCAGTGAATAGGCCCAGGCGACTGTTTAGCAAAAACACAGGTCTCTGCGAAGCCGTAAGGCGAAGTATAGGGGCTGACGCCTGCCCGGTGCTGGAAGGTTAAGAGGAGCGCTTAGCGTAAGCGAAGGTGCGAATTGAAGCCCCAGTAAACGGCGGCCGTAACTATAACGGTCCTAAGGTAGCGAAATTCCTTGTCGGGTAAGTTCCGACCCGCACGAAAGGCGCAACGATCTGGGCACTGTCTCAACGAGAGACTCGGTGAAATTATAGTACCTGTGAAGATGCAGGTTACCCGCGACAGGACGGAAAGACCCCGTGGAGCTTTACTGCAGCCTGATATTGAATGTTGGTACAGCTTGTACAGGATAGGTAGGAGCCTTGGAAACCGGAGCGCTAGCTTCGGTGGAGGCATCGGTGGGATACTACCCTGGCTGTATTGACCTTCTAACCCGCTGCCCTTATCGGGCAGGGAGACAGTGTCAGGTGGGCAGTTTGACTGGGGCGGTCGCCTCCTAAAATGTAACGGAGGCGCCCAAAGGTTCCCTCAGAATGGTTGGAAATCATTCGCAGAGTGTAAAGGCACAAGGGAGCTTGACTGCGAGACCTACAAGTCGAGCAGGGACGAAAGTCGGGCTTAGTGATCCGGTGGTTCCGCATGGAAGGGCCATCGCTCAACGGATAAAAGCTACCCCGGGGATAACAGGCTTATCTCCCCCAAGAGTCCACATCGACGGGGAGGTTTGGCACCTCGATGTCGGCTCATCGCATCCTGGGGCTGTAGTCGGTCCCAAGGGTTGGGCTGTTCGCCCATTAAAGCGGTACGCGAGCTGGGTTCAGAACGTCGTGAGACAGTTCGGTCCCTATCCGTCGCGGGCGCAGGAAATTTGAGAGGAGCTGTCCTTAGTACGAGAGGACCGGGATGGACGCACCGCTGGTGTACCAGTTGTTCTGCCAAGGGCATCGCTGGGTAGCTATGTGCGGACGGGATAAGTGCTGAAAGCATCTAAGCATGAAGCCCCCCTCAAGATGAGATTTCCCATTCCGCAAGGAAGTAAGATCCCTGAAAGATGATCAGGTTGATAGGTCTGAGGTGGAAGCGTGGTGACACGTGGAGCTGACAGATACTAATAGATCGAGGACTTAACCTATATTCTATTGTGAAGTTTGAACATTGTTATCTAGTTTTGAGAGAACATTCTCTCCATCAGGTTTGGTGGCGATAGCGAAGAGGTCACACCCGTTCCCATACCGAACACGGAAGTTAAGCTCTTCAGCGCCGATGGTAGTTGGGGGTCTCCCCCTGTGAGAGTAGGACGCCGCCAAGCTTGTCTAAGGATCAGTTCCATTAGGAACTGGTCTTTTTTGTTTTTTAAGAAAAGGAACAAACACCCGATCTGACATGGATACATATACTAAACTACCATCTAAAACATTCTTAATTTTGTATACAATTGAAAGCGCTAGGGCATACTGAAGCTATAAGTGGAGGTGTCACAATGGACAAAAAAGAGCGAGAAGCGATTTGTTTGATTTGTGAAGAGAACAAGACAAAGGGAATTTATTTATATCATCAGTTTTTGTGCCGAGACTGTGAGCGAAAGTTAATTTCTACATCGACCTCGGATCCTAGCTATTCCGATTATGTGAGAAAGCTCAAAAATCTTCATACGCCGCCTTTGTATTCATAGACCACTAGATGGTCTTTTTTTATGAGCTATGAAGGATTGGGCTTGTTTTTTGGAACTTAGTTTGGACATCATCCGTAATTCATAATAAGATAAACAGAGAGCCTGATTATTCATAGGAGTCGATAAACATGAAATCAATCTTTTATACATTTATATGGGCCATCCTCTCTACTTTTTTTTCGCTTGTGATTTTAACCGTCAGTATAGGGGTTTTCCATCATCATGCTGGATTATCGATACTGTATGCGATGATTGGGTGGGGTGTGATGTTTGTAGGGAGCAGATGGACTGCTTTCCAATTGTTTTTAAAGAAACACGGACTGTCTCGTAGTGATTATGTATATATCAAACAGCATTTAAAAGAAGCAGGGCAAAAGCTTGTGCGTTTAAAAAAAGCTTTATTTGCTGTGAAAAACGTACAAACAATCAAACATAATTATGAAGTTTTTCGGCTTGCACGACGAATCTATACAATAACAAAAAAAGAGCCTAATCGATTTTATGATGCACAGCGCTTTTATTTTGAAAGCTTGGATTCTGTCGTTGAACTAACTGAGAAATATGCACTCTTGTATAATCAGCCTAATCGTAGTCATGAGCTGGAAATGACATTGAGCCAAACCCGAGTGACATTGACAGAGCTGCAAAAGCAATTGACGAATGATTTGCAGCAAGTGTTAGGAAGAGATATAGAAGCTCTTCATATTGAGCTTGAAGTAGCTGATAAAATGATGAAGAAATAGATGAAAGGAGTCAATACTCGATGAAACCGGAAGATCACGCCATAACACCGCCTACCCCCAATACAGATCTTCAGTTTCGGGTGTTTGATACCTTATCTGATGAAGAAAAAAAAGAAGCCGTGCAGCGAGCTCAGCAGATCCCTGACAATCCGCAAAAGCTCCTTTTCTATGGTACACGTGTGCAGGAACGACTATTGGAACAATCACAACAGATGATGAAATATGTTGAGAAAAAAGATATCGATCAAATAGGAGATGTGCTGGAGGCTTTTTTGCAGCAGTTGCATGTAGTGGAGCCTGAGGATTTAGTGCCAAAGAAGCAGAGCATTTTTTTGAAATGGTTTCAACGAGATAAGCGATCTACTCAGGAGATCATATCACGTTTTCAACATGCAAAATCACAGATCGAGAGATTGTCAGCAAGGCTTCGTTATGCAAGAGGCGTATTAATCTCGGACCATATGTTATTAGAGCGTTTATTTGAAGAAAATCAAACTTATTTTCAAGAGATGACGATGCAGGTTGCCGCGGTTGAAGCGAAAATGTCAATGTTAGAGCAGCAGCCTCTTTCAGAAACGCAGCTTTCTGTTGAACGGACAATAGAGGAGCAATTGATGAGTCAAGAAGTCAATGAAGAAGAGTATGTGGAGAGACTAAAGGAGCGAAAGTATGATTTGCTGTTAAGCCGGCAAATTGCATTGCAATGTAATGCTCAAATTCGGATGATCCAGCATACGAATCATACATTGGCCAATCACATTCAATCAACTGTTTCAGCATCTATTCCTCTATGGATCAACCAAATGTCGATTGCATTAACGCATATTCAGCAGCGGGCCAATTCAGCTCTTGAGAACCGAATCCAAAAAACATATGAAAATGTATCGAAACAGCAGGGGCAGATTCTTGGAGAGGCATCTTTAGCCTCTATAGATACGTTGAAAAAGGTTCAACGTCAATTAGCTGAAACATTACAGGAAACGTTACAGGTGAAAGAACATGGAAGCCAAGAGCGGGCTCAATTGAAAAGCAGTATGTATGAGGCAGAGCAGCAGTTGGCGAATCCAATAAAGGAATGAGAAACCATCTTTCGGTTCACTTGTTTGAACGTTATAATAGACTTAAGATATCGTTAAAGTGAAAAGGGTCGATTTGTTTGAGAACACCTTTATATACAGCATTAGCACAGCATGCGGAAAAGAAGCCTTATTCTTTTCACGTTCCAGGACATCACAATGGAGATGTCTTTTTTGATGAGGCACGGTCTCACTATGCTTCCATCCTTCAACTGGATGTGACGGAGCTTGAAGGTCTTGATGATCTTCATCATCCGACTGGGGTCATCCAAGAGGCAGAACATTTATTGACTAAGCTATATGGTTCAGATCAAAGCTTCTTCCTTGTGAATGGCACAACAGTCGGAAATTTGGCGATGGTGATGACAGCATGCCGCACGGGAGACGAGATTTTTGTCCAGCGTAATTGCCATAAGTCTGTCTTCCATGCGATCGAGCTGGCAGGGGCAACGCCTATTTTGATAGACGCTGAGATAGACGCACACTTGCACGTTCCAACACATGTGACGGATGATACAGTGAGAAAAGCCATAGCAAGACATCCTCATTGCCGGTCAATCGTTTTGACTTATCCGAACTACTACGGACACGCAGCTGATTTATCAAAGCTGATTCACATGTGTCATGAAGCAGGTATGATTGTTTTGGTTGATGAGGCACATGGTGCTCATTTTGTATTAGGCGGCGGCTTTCCTCCATCGGCTCTTTCCTATGGAGCGGACGTGGTGGTACAATCAGCACATAAAACCCTTCCGGCAATGACGATGGGTTCCTATCTTCATCTTCAAGGGGATCGAATCGATGCGAAGCGTTTGAAAACCTTGCTGACGATGCTTCAAAGTAGTTCGCCCTCTTATCCAATTATGGCCTCATTAGATGTAGCAAGAGCTTATGTTGAGGAGATCAAAGGAAAAGCGACATTGGATGTCATTATGAAAGAACTGACAGAGCTGAAAGATCAGTTCAGCCGTTTGACCTATCTTGAAGTGGTAGAACCTGACTCGCTATATTCCGATCCTTTAAAATGCGTCATTCGATCAACAAAAGGACTGACTGGTTACGAACTAAAACAGGTGCTTGAATCAGTGGATGTTCATCCAGAGCTTGCGGACGAACATCAAGTTTTACTTGTACTTAGCTTAGAACAGAGGAAAAACGTTCCTTTCAAGCGGATCGAGCAGGCTCTTAAGCAAAGTGATTCATTGCTCAAAGGGAAAAAACATATCCAAAATGAAACGGTATCTATTGAGACTGATATACTAAATCAAGACATAGAGGCTGTCCCATTTGAACAAGCAGCAGGCCGGGTGAGTGCAGAATCCATTATTCCCTATCCACCTGGTATTCCTTTGATGATTAAGGGAGAGCGCATTGAAATAGAACAAATTGAGGCGTTAAGCCGTTTGCTTGGTCACGAGGTTCATATTCAAGCAAGTCAGGTCATTCATCAGAGAAAATTATATGTTTATATAGAAGAGGAGACACTATGAGCGGTATGTTTATTACGTTTGAAGGGCCAGAGGGCGCCGGAAAAACGACAGTGATACGAAAAGTGTACGAAGAAATGGAACGTCAAGGATATGCAGTGATGGCGACACGCGAGCCGGGCGGCATTGACATTGCTGAGCAGATCCGTGAAGTTATTTTAAATGAAAAAAATACAAAAATGGATGCGAAAACAGAGGCATTGCTGTATGCAGCAGCAAGAAGGCAGCATTTGGCTGAAAAGGTAGAACCGGCATTGCAGCGCGGAGAGACTGTCTTATGTGATCGTTTTGTTGATAGCTCTCTTGCTTATCAAGGCTATGCGAGAGGACTTGGAATTGACCAAGTCAGATCAATTAACGACTTTGCTATTGATGGCACGATGCCGCAAATGACGATTTACTTTTCCATTACACCTGAGGAAGGCCTAAAGCGAATTCACGCCAATCAAGGAAGAGAAAAGAACCGATTAGACATGGAGACGCTGAATTTCCACCAGTTGGTTAGAGAAGGCTATGAACTGCTTATTGCGCAATCACCAGAACGATTCCGCGTTGTGGATGCTTCTCAGCCGATGCAGGATGTTTATGAAGAAGTACTTCGAGTGATTCAGGACACATTAAAGAAAAATCAAATATGACCTCATTCCCAATCGTTGTTATAATATAGAGGAAGACATCGGCATGTCACCTGTGCCTAAAACAAAGGAGGCCAATCAAATGAAATTAATTGTTGCCGTTGTACAGGACCAAGATAGCAGCAAGTTGTTGAAAATATTGACTGAACATCAATTCGGCGTGACAAAATTAGCTTCAACTGGTGGGTTTTTAAAGTCTGGAAACACGACTTTTATCATTGGTTGTGATGATGTCCGAGTGGATAAAGCGTTACAGCTTATAAAAGAAAATTGCCGTAAACGTGATCAAATGATTGCACCTGTATCTCCAATGGGTGGTAACGCAGATTCATATGTACCATACCCTGTTGAGGTTGAAGTTGGTGGAGCTACTGTCTTTATTCTGCCAGTTGAACAATTTCATCAATTCTAAGGATGGGTTGCTGTGAAAATTAATCAAGATATGCGGCTGCTTTTAGAAAAGCGTGAACTCCAAGGCATTAAAGGAAGCCAAACATCTGCCTCCTTTAAAGCATCGATGGAGACGCAAAGCGGCAAAATGCGCTTAGAGCAGCTGACGGTTATGCTAAGTGATATCGAAGTGTTCGGTAAAAAGCTGACAAAGTCACGAAACTTAAAGGACTTGGCTAGGTTTAAAGGTCTTGTGAAGCGCTTTGTGAAAGAGACAGTCGATAATGGATTAAATATAGAAACATCAAGAAGCTTTGACATTTATGGCAACACGCGTACACTCGCTTTAGTCAAAGCATTAGATGAAAAGCTGATTGAATTAACAGAGGATATGATGGACCAAGAGAAGCCATCTATTGATTTGCTTGAACGTATTGGAGAAATAAAAGGTTTATTGATTAACCTTTACACATAGAGAGTGATAACATGGCAATTAGCTGGGATGACATGAATGATTTGCAGCCGCGCGTCATGCGGCTGATTTTTAATAGTATTGATAAAGACCGACTTGCGCATGCTTACTTATTTGAAGGAAAAAAAGGGACCGGTAAGCAGGATGCTGCGATGCTTTTGGCAAAGAGCTTTTTTTGCTTGAAATCAGGAGTGAAACCGTGTGAATCCTGTCAAAACTGCAAGAGGATTGAATCAGGAAACCATCCCGATTTACATCTCGTGCAGCCTGATGGTCAATCAATTAAGAAAGCTCAAGTACAGGTATTGCAAGAGGAATTTACAAAAGCAGGTGTGGAATCTCACCGAAAAATGTATATCATTCTTCATGCGGACAAAATGACGGTCAATGCCGCGAACAGTTTATTGAAGTTCCTAGAGGAGCCTAACCGGGAAACGATGGCAATTTTAATCACGGAGCAATCGCATAAAATGCTGGATACGATTATTTCAAGATGTCAGATGCTCAGCTTTCAGCCGCTGCAACCACAATCCTTGGAGCAGCAGCTATTACAAGAAGGCGTATCTCAGCATCTTGCAAGGCTTTTGTCGAATTTAACCAACAATTTAGCAGAAGCACTCGAATTAAGTCGAAATGATCAGTTTGCAGAGTCTAGAGCGAAAGTGATAAAATTGTATGAAGTCTTACACCAGCGAAAAGAACATGCATTTTTTTATATACAGGATCAATGGATGCCTTTTTTCAAAGAGAAAGACCTTCAAGAAACAGGTCTGGATATGCTTTTATTTATATATCGTGATGTATTGTCGATTCAAATAGGAAATGAAGATAAAGTCATTTATCAAGACTTATTCCAGACAATGAAGCAGCACGCGCTGCATTCCACACAGCAGATGGTGACGAACCAGATCCTTGCTGTATTAGAAGCGAAAAAAAGACTTCAATCCAACGTGAATGCCCAAGGGCTGATGGAGCAATTGGTGTTGATGTTGCAGGAGGGATAAGCTTGTACAACGTAATTGGTGTTCGCTTTAAAAAAGCGGGCAAAATCTATTATTTCGATCCTAATGGATTTCATATAGAAAATGATAGTTGTGTCATTGTAGAGACGGTCAGAGGAGTTGAGTACGGACAAGTGGTCATCGCTAATAAAAAAGTAGATGAACACGATGTCGTTCTTCCTCTGCGTAAGGTAATTCGTGTAGCAGACGAACGAGACCGGCTCATCGTTGAGGAAAACAAAGAAGCAGCGATGACAGCCTTTGATACATGTCTTCAGAAGGTAAGTGAACACGGTCTTGAAATGAAGCTGGTTGATGTTGAATTTACTTTTGACCGAAATAAGGTCATTTTCTACTTCACAGCGGATGGAAGAGTAGATTTCCGTGAGCTAGTGAAGGATCTTGCATCGATCTTCAAAACGAGAATTGAACTTCGCCAGATTGGTGTAAGAGACGAGGCTAAAATGCTGGGTGGCATAGGACCTTGCGGGAGAATGCTTTGCTGTTCGACATTCTTAGGAGACTTTGAACCAGTATCCATTAAGATGGCAAAAGATCAAAACTTGTCGCTAAATCCGACAAAGATTTCAGGGCTTTGCGGTCGTTTGATGTGCTGCTTGAAATATGAGAATGATGAGTATGAAACAGCGAAAGAACAATTGCCGGATATCGGTGAAACGATTCAGACATCTAGTGGCTCTGCAAAGGTAGTAGGGCTCAACATTTTAGAACGAATTTTGCAAGTTGAATTAACCGGGCAAGAAAAAGTGGTAGAATATACTTGGGAAGAATTATTACAAGAAGGCGTTGTATCTGCACAAACAACTGAGTAACGAGGTGTGCCACCTTGGATAAAAAGGAACTATTTGATACGGTGATCAATTTAGAAGAACAAATCGGTTCTCTTTATCGCCAGTTAGGTGATTTGAAAAATCATATCGGTGAAGTGATTGAAGAAAATCATCAGCTTCAGATGGAGAATCAGCACTTGCGTGAACGTCTGGATCAGTCCGATCGGGACAAATCGTCTGAGACAGAGAATGATTCTGCTCAGAAACCAGGTCATTCTGATATAGGAGAAGGTCATGATAACCTGGCTCGGTTATATCAGGAGGGCTTCCATATTTGCAATGTACATTATGGGAGCATACGTAAAGAGGGAGACTGTTTGTTCTGTCTGTCATTTTTAAATAAAAAATGAGAAAAGGCTTCCGCTGAATCGGAAGCCTTTTTCACAGGAAAAGAAAGGATACATCATGGTTTCGTTAAGAGAAGATGAACGATTAGATTATTTGCTCGCCGAAGATATGAAAATTATTCAAAGTAAAACGGTTTTCGCCTTTTCATTGGACGCAGTGTTATTAGCAAAATTTGCGTATGTGCCCATCCAAAAAGGAGAGATCATTGATCTTTGCACGGGAAATGGCATTGTGCCATTGCTGCTTTCGACTCGATCTAAGGCCTCCATTACTGGGGTCGAAATTCAAGAACGGTTGTTTGATATGGCAAAAAGAAGTGTGGCGTATAATCAACTTGAAAAGCAGATAGAACTGATTCATGGTGATCTAAATGATATGCCAGCACGCTACGGCAATCACAAAGTAGATGTCATCACATGTAATCCACCATATTTTAAGACACCTTCTAAAGAAGAAATCAATGAGAATGAATACTTGGCCATTGCTCGGCATGAAATCCATTGTACATTAGAAGATGTCATTCGTGTTTCTTCCACGCTGCTGAAGCAAGGAGGGAAACTGGCGATGGTTCATCGGCCGGGGCGACTGCTTGAGATTGTGGAATTGATGAAGAAGTACCGAATTGAGCCAAAACGAATTCAATTTGTTTATCCCAAACAGGGGAAAGAAGCCAATACCATCTTAGTAGAGGGGATAAAAGATGGAAAACCAGATCTGAAAATTCTCCCGCCTCTTTTTGTTTATGGAGATGATCAAGAGTATACTGAGGAAATCAGGACGATACTGTATGGAGAAGCATAATCATTATTTCTATGTATTGAAATGTGCAGACGGCAGCCTATATGCAGGTTATACAAATGATTTACAAAAAAGACTGACGACCCACAATAGTGGAAAGGGAGCAAAGTATACAAGAGCAAGACGGCCAGTTGAGCTGTATTATCATGAATGTTTTGCAACCAAAAGAGAAGCCATGCAGCAAGAATATCGTTTCAAAACGTGGACACGGAAAAAGAAAGATCTTTATATAGAAGAAATGCGTATTGAAAAGGAGGCGGCACATGAAAACACAGAAAAGCTTTGATGATCAATCAGATATGGGCATTCTATATCTCGTCCCAACCCCAATTGGCAATTTAGAAGATATGACGTTTCGAGCCATACAAACATTAAAAGATGTAGACTATATTGCCGCAGAGGATACAAGACAAACGAAAAAACTTTGTCATGTTTATGAAATTGATACGCCATTAACGAGTTATCATGAGCATAACAAAGACAGCAGCGGTCACAAGTTGATCGAATGGTTAAAAGAAGGAAAAAACATCGCACTCGTGAGCGATGCTGGTTTACCGACAATTTCTGATCCAGGTGCTGAAGTGGTCCGAGACTTTACGAATATCGGCGGTTATGTCGTTCCATTACCTGGAGCAAATGCTGCACTTACAGCACTCATTGCATCAGGGATTACACCGCAGCCATTTTTCTTTTATGGATTTCTCGACCGACAAAAAAAAGAAAAGAAAAAACAGCTTGAAACTTTGAAGAAGCGTCAAGAAACAATCATTTTCTATGAAGCGCCCCATCGGTTAAAAGAAACGCTGACTTTGATGAAGGAAGTGTGGGGCAACCGGAAAATTGCCATTACGAGAGAACTGACGAAAAAATTTGAAGAGTTTGTTCGTGGAGATTTAGAGTCTGTGCTGACATGGGCGGCAGAGAATCAAATCCGAGGTGAATTCTGTCTTGTCGTACAAGGGAACGATCAAGATGAAGAAGAGCTAAATGAAGAAGCCTGGTGGAAGCCCTTATCAGAAAAAGAACACGTGATCCATTACATAGAACAAGGATTAACGTCGAAGGAAGCCATTAAGCGTACAGCCGTCGAACGTGATGTGCCAAAACGCACCATATACGATGCTTATCATATTGAACAATAAAGAAAGGTTCTTGCAAACGGTGCAAGAACCTTTTTTATATCAAACTTATTTTTGTGATTGAAGTTGGTTTTGGATTTCGTTAATGATTTGCTCTGCACCTTCACGGCTAAGAACTAATTTACCATTAGCAAGTTTAAGGTTATCGTCTGATACTTCACCTGTAACTTGGCAAGTCATGTTTGGTTTATATTTTTTTAGGATAATTTTTTCATCATCAACATAAATTTCCAAAGCGTCTTTTTCAGCGATTCCTAGAGTACGGCGAAGTTCGATTGGAATCACCACGCGTCCTAATTCGTCAACTTTACGTACAATACCTGTAGATTTCATCTTCATTCTCCTCCCAAAGAGTTCTTATTCTTAATATAATATTATCTTCGTCATTATTCGACAAATTCCTTACATTCATAGCATAACAAGGTTTCCATAAATCGTCAATCATTTTGTTTACTATTGTTTGTAAAATATGACTCTTAAAGTCAAAAGACCTTGAAACTACTGATTTATAAGGATTTTGCGGCTCTTTTCTATGAAAATATGAGAAATGACGAGTTCAGATTAACAAGACTTTTGCCCTAAATTAGACAATTGTAAATCTGGAAAGAGATTTCTTACGACAATATTCGACAAAATGTCGACAGGTTTGTCGTTTTTTTCGAAAAACTCATCTTTTTCGATCATTTCATCTTGTTCTATGTATATATGCTTGATCTTAAAGGCTAAGATGGTATCATAGAGAAAGCACAAGTGCAAAATTTAATTAATGGATCTAACACATTTTCATGTAATGATAATAACCGCTCTCGTCCATTGGGCGGGAGTTTTTGACATTTACACACACGCAGGAGGTTCCAACATGCCGGAAAAGAAAAAAACGTTCTATCTGACAACACCTATTTACTATCCGAGCGGAAAATTACATATTGGACATGCTTATACGACAGTAGCAGGGGATGCTATGGCTCGTTATAAACGTCTTCAAGGCTATGATGTGATGTATTTAACGGGTACTGATGAGCACGGACAAAAAATTCAGCAAAAAGCTGAAGAACAAAACATCACACCGATCGAGTATTTAGATCCGGTCGTAGCAGACATTCAATCACTATGGAAGAAACTCGACATTTCCAATGATGATTTCATCCGTACAACAGAAAAAAGACATACGAAAATCATTGAGCAAGTATTTCAAAAGCTGCTTGATCAAGGCGATATTTATTTAGATCAATATGAAGGCTGGTACAGTATTCCGGATGAGACATTCTATACGGAAACACAGCTTGTGGATGTTGAGCGGAATGAAAAGGGAGAAGTCACTGGCGGGAAAAGCCCTGACAGCGGACATCCTGTTGAATTAATTAAAGAGGAATCATATTTCTTCCGTATGAGTAAGTATGCGGATCGTTTACTAGACTATTACGAAAAGAATCCAACGTTCATTCAG
Source organism: Bacillus sp. FSL K6-2841 (assembly GCF_037976435.1). Taxonomy (NCBI): domain Bacteria; kingdom Bacillati; phylum Bacillota; class Bacilli; order Caryophanales; family Bacillaceae; genus Bacillus; species Bacillus sp. FSL K6-2841. The sequence continues at coordinate 48,451 of NZ_CP150266.1, forward strand.
CCTGAATCAAGAAAGAATGAAATGATCAATAACTTCATTAAACCAGGTTTAGAGGATCTGGCTGTATCAAGAACAACCTTTGATTGGGGAATTAAAGTTCCAAACAATCCAAAGCACGTCATTTATGTATGGATTGATGCGTTGTTCAACTATTTAACTGCGATTGGTTACGGAACTGATCAGGATGAAAAATATAAAAAATATTGGCCTGCCAACGTGCATCTCGTAGGGAAAGAAATTGTTCGTTTCCATACGATTTATTGGCCAATTATGCTGATGGCACTTGATCTGCCGCTGCCGAAACAAATTTTCGCACACGGCTGGCTGTTGATGAAAGATGGCAAGATGTCTAAATCAAAAGGGAACGTAGTAGATCCGGTCACATTAATTGATCGCTACGGTCTTGATGCCCTTCGTTATTACCTCCTTCGTGAAGTACCATTTGGTGCGGATGGTGTGTTTACACCAGAAGGATTCGTGGAACGTGTAAACTATGATCTTGCCAATGATTTAGGTAACTTGCTTAACCGTACAGTTGCGATGGTACAAAAATATTTTGACGGGACATTAAGCAGCTATAAGGGTCCAGTTAATGAGTTTGATGAGGAGCTTAAAGCAGTAGCTGAGCAAACAGTCAAAGCCTATGAAGAAGCAATGGAAAACCTTGAATTCTCGGTGGCTCTTTCAAATGTTTGGACATTAATCAGCAGAACCAATAAATACATTGATCAGACAGCTCCATGGGTGCTGGCAAAGGATGAAACAAAACGAAAAGAGCTGCATTCTGTTATGTATCATTTAGCAGAATCATTGCGCATCACAGCAGTGCTCTTAACGCCTTTCCTAACGAAAACACCTGAGAAAATCTTCTTCCAGCTTGGCATTGAAGAAGAGAAACTTAAAAGCTGGGATAGCATTCTATCTTTCGGTGCGATTCAACAAGCGACGGTACAAAAAGGAGAGCCTTTGTTCCCGCGTTTAGAGGTTGAAGAAGAAGTAGCATATATTAAAGAGAAAATGCAGGGAAGTGCACCAAAGGTAGAAGAAGAGAAAGTAGAAATAGAAGAAACAGAATTACCTGAGCTGGGAGCAGAAATTGCATTTGATGATTTCTCAAAAGTTGATCTTCGAGTTGCACAGGTGCTGGAAGCAGCCCCAGTGAAAAAAGCAGATCGTCTCCTAAAGTTGCAGCTTGATTTTGGATTTGAAAAGAGACAAATTGTTTCAGGGATAGCCAAGCATTATCAACCTGAGGAATTAGTAGGGAAGAAGCTCGTCTGTGTAGCGAATCTCACACCAGTTAAACTCAGAGGGGAAATTTCTCAGGGAATGATTTTAACTGGAGAAACTGGCGGGAAATTGCAGGTTCTTGAAGTGGATCAATCTCTAGCAAATGGAACAAAAATTTTATAAATCAACAAAGGTGTTCCACGTGTAACATTTCGTCGAACACCTTTTGTTTTTTGGAAGAATTGTCGAAAGGAGCAATCAACGATGTTATTTGATACACATGCCCACTTAAATGCGGAACAATATAATGAAGACTTAGAGCAGGTGATCGAAAGAGCGAAGAGTGAAAAAGTCGAAAAAATCGTGGTGGTAGGGTTTGACCGCCCGACAATTACGAGAGCAATGGAATTAATTGAAGAGTATGATTTCATCTATGCAGCCATTGGCTGGCACCCAGTTGATGCCATTGATATGACAGATGAGGATTTGCTGTGGATCAAAGAATTATCTCAACATGAAAAAGTCGTTGCAATTGGAGAAATGGGTCTGGATTACTATTGGGACAAGTCGCCTAAAGATGTGCAAAAAGAAGTCTTTAGACGTCAAATTGCTCTTGCGAAGGAAGTGAATCTTCCGATCATTATTCATAATCGTGACGCAACGGAAGATGTCGTGACGATCTTAAAGGAAGAGGGAGCGGCTGAAGTTGGAGGAATTATGCATTGCTTTACTGGCAGCCTAGAAATCGCAAAAGCGTGTATGGATATGAACTTTTATATTTCATTCGGTGGACCCGTGACTTTTAAAAATGCAAAAAAACCGAAGGAAGTTGTTAAGGACATACCAAGTGACCGGCTTTTAATTGAAACAGACTGCCCATACTTAACGCCAGCGCCATTTAGAGGGAAACGTAACGAGCCGAGTTATGTGAAATATATCGCAGAACAGATTGCGGAGTTACGAGAAATAAGCTTTGAAGAGCTTGCTGAATTGACCACAAAAAATGCAAAAAAAGTTTTCGGTATAAACTGACAGTATATGATGTCAATCCTTGTTTAAGCTTGTCCATTTGTGAAACATAACGAAAATGTTCTACACGTTTACGCCTCTTCATAGGATAAGTTGTCGATAAGTCTTTCTTCCCTTCCTTCCATTAAACTCCCATAATAGGAGTACAATCGAGCATTTTTGTACAGTGGGTGGAAGGGTTGACAGGTTTTGAGATACTCTATATAATCTCTCCGAGGAGAAGGAGGCGTTTTTCATCGTACAAAAAATGAAAAATCTGTTTTCTGTAAAGCTAGGAAAAGGCAAGGTTTTATTACTAGTTGTTTGCTTGCTTTTAGCTGGAACTGGGACGGCTTACGGTGCGCATGAGCTCACTAAGCAGTCTATTACCATTTCAATCAATGGTAAAGAGAAGACAATTCGTACACATGAAGAGACAGTAGCACAGCTGCTTTCAGACCTTGGAATAAAGACCAAGGCGGAGGATCATATCTCTCCAAGTCTAAATACAAAGATTGAAGACAACATGAACATTGTGTATGATGCGGCTATACCGGTTCATCTGACCCTAGATGGGAAAGAGAAAACGATATGGACAACAGATCAGACGGTTGGAGCATTATTGAAGAATGAGAAGATAGATATTGGGAAGCACGATCAAGTAACTCCAGGAAAGAATGACAAGATTAAAAAAGATATGGATCTTGTGGTTGAGCAGGCCTTCGAGGTCAGCGTAAATGATGGAGGAAAAGAGAAAAAAGTGTGGACCACTTCGACTACGGTCGCTGACTTTTTAAAGCAGCAAGAGCTGAAGCTCAAGAAGCACGATAAGATCAAACCTGCGTTACATAGTCATATAACTAAAAAAAGCGCAGATATTCAGATCACTCGGGTGGAAAAAGTCACCGATGTAGTGGAAGAGAAAATTGCTTTTGATACCAAACATAAAAAGGATCGTTCTCTTGAAAAAGGAAAAGAGAAGGTGCTTAAAAAAGGTGAAGAAGGTAAATTGAAGAAGCACTATGCCATTGTGAAAGAAAACGGCAAAGTGGTGTCTAAAGAATTAATTAAAGAAGTGACTGAAAAAGATAGCAAGGATCGTTTAGTGGCCGTTGGTACACAAGAGTCCCAAAAAGAGCCTAAAGCGACACCTGCCGTTTCAAGAAGCAATGAATCGTCAGGAAAAGAATTTTATGTGGCCTCGACAGCCTATACAGCGAGCTGTGCTGGATGTACGGGCAGAACGTCAACAGGCTATAATTTAAAATCAAATCCAGGTGCAAAGGTCATAGCAGTTGATCCGAGTGTCATTCCGCTAGGCTCTAAAGTGTATGTGGAAGGCTATGGATATGCCGTTGCATCAGACACTGGATCTGCTATAAAAGGGAATAAAATTGATGTGTTCGTCCCAAATAAGTCGGCAGCTTATCAATGGGGAAATAAACGAGTGAAAATTAGAGTACTCAAATAAACACATCAAATCATTTATATGAACAGAGGGCTTTGCGCACCCTCTGTTTTTTTGGTTATAATAGAAGCACTGTTTTCTAATTAATTAGACGCAAAAACAACATGAAAGGTTTCGTTTTTTAACCAAAAAATGTTTTTTGTTTTTGCAAGCGGAGGAATACATGAAAATCAAAGAAATCATTGTGGTGGAAGGTCGTGACGACACTGCGAGAGTGAAGATGGCAGTTGATGCAGATACGATCGAAACAAACGGATCAGCCATTGGCGATACAGTTATTCAACAAGTACGTCTTGCTCAGGAGACGAGAGGGGTCATTATTTTAACTGATCCTGATTTCCCTGGGGAGAAGATCCGTAAAACCATCGCAGAAGCGGTTCCTGGCTGTAAGCACGCATTTTTGCCAAAACATCTTGCGAAGGCGAAGCGGGACAAAGGAATTGGTGTCGAGCATGCTTCCTTGGACAGTATTCGAGAATGCCTTGCCCATGTCCATGAGGAAATGGAAGTAACGGAAAGTGACATTACATTAGATGATTTATTTGACGCAGGCCTTATCGGAGGCGAATCATCGAAACGCCGCCGTGAACGACTAGGTGTGCTTTTAAATATAGGATATACCAATGCGAAGCAGCTGCATAAGCGCCTTCACATGTTCCAAATAACCAAACATGATTTTATTGCGGCCTTAAAGACCGTCATGCAGGAGGAAGCCGATGAATAAAGATATAGCGACACCCATCAGAACGAAGGAAATACTGAAGAAATACGGTTTCTCCTTTAAAAAGAGCTTGGGGCAGAACTTTTTAATTGATACAAATATACTCGATCGTATTGTCGATCATGCAGAGGTGACGGATGAGACCGGCGTGATTGAGATCGGGCCTGGTATCGGTGCATTGACCGAGCAGCTCGCTAAGCGTGCAAAGAAAGTCACCGCTTTTGAAATCGATCAGCGTTTATTGCCCATTTTAAACGATACACTTTCTCCATATGATAATGTTACGATCATTCATCAAGACGTATTAAAGGCAGATGTGGGAAAGGTCATCGAGGAAAATTTTGCTGACTGTAAAGAAGTGATGGTTGTCGCCAACCTACCATATTACGTGACGACACCGATTATTATGAAACTGCTTGAAGAAAACCTTCCATTGAAAGGGATTGTGGTCATGCTTCAAAAAGAAGTTGCAGATCGTATGGCTGCTGTCCCTTCATCAAAGGAATACAATTCGCTTTCTATTGCAGTTCAATACTATACGGAAGCGAAAACAGTGATGGTTGTGCCTAAAACGGTTTTCGTTCCACAGCCAAATGTTGATTCGGCTGTGATCAAGCTGACCGTTCGTGAAACGCCTGCCGTCTCAGTAGAAAATGATGAGTTTTTCTTTCAGTTGATTCGTGCGAGCTTTGGTCAGCGCCGAAAAACATTGATGAATAATCTCATGAACAACTTACCTGATGGAAAGCAACATAAAGCAATTATTGAAGAAGCACTTCAAACAGCAGACATTGATGGAAAGCGCCGCGGCGAGTCATTATCCATTGAGGAATTTGCCCGTTTGTCGAATGTTTTACAAGAAGCCCTGTCTTAAGGGCTTTTTTTGTTTTTCACCACTTCGCTTGTTCGGGCATAGGCTAGAAAGAACAGCACATATGAAAGACGAACATATTTAGCGCAAGACGATACCAACAGGATATGAGCCTGATTGTGGAGTGAAAAGCATGCAATTTCAAATAGGAGATATGGTGACAAGGGCATCCTATCAAATGGATATTTTGTTTCGAATCATTCGAATTGATGAGACCGATCAGCACGAAGCCACCGCCATATTGCATGGGAATGAAGTGAGGCTGATTGCTGATGCCAAGTTGTCAGATCTCGTCAAGGTTCAAAAAGAGGAACAGCTGACTAGAGAGAAAAATGACGAACGAAAAATCAATGAATCGCTCGACTTACTAAGACAGGACTATCAGCTGCTGCGGGAAAAACAAGAGTATTATACTTCTGGACAATATCAGCATCAGGAGCAGTATTTTCACATGCCTGGAAAGGTCCTTCATTTAGATGGAGATGCTTCATACTTAAAGAAATGCTTGGATGTATATGAACGAATTGGTGTACCTGTATACGGTGTGCATTGCCATGAGAAGAAAATGCCAAGCATGATTGACTCGTTAATTGATCAATATCGACCAGATATATTGGTTATCACAGGACATGATGCGTATTCCAAGCAAAAGGGCAGCGTACATGATATCGGTGCCTATCGTCATTCTCGTCATTTTGTTGAAACGGTTCAAAAAGCCAGACGGAAGATCCCTCATTTAGATCAGCTTGTGATCTTTGCTGGTGCCTGTCAATCTCATTTCGAATCATTGATCCAAGCAGGTGCCAATTTTGCGAGCTCTCCTTCCCGTGTGAATATCCATGCGCTCGATCCCGTCTATATCGTTGCAAAGATCAGCTTCACTCCATTTGTAGATCGAATCAACGTTTGGGATGTGCTCCGAAATACATTAACAAGAGAAAAAGGGCTGGGAGGCATCGAGACGAAGGGCGTTCTAAGGGTAGGTATGCCATATAAAAGAGATCATGAATCGACATAACCCGACTGATTTCAGTCTGGTTTTTTTTATGTTCAAAAAGAAATTGCAAAAGGATACATAATTCACCGGAAATTGAGAAAAATAGGGAGAAGAAAAGGTAGAAGTTTGTCAAAATTATTTTGTTGACAATGGCTCGTGTTCGTTGATATAATTTAATTTTTATTTGACAAAAACGGGCCGTTGTTGTATAATTATCTCAGTGAGGTGGATGCAATGGCGAAGACTTTGTCCGACATCAAAAGATCGCTTGATGGTAACTTAGGTAAACGTTTGACGTTAAAGGCTAACGGGGGCCGCCGTAAAACAATTGAGCGTTCGGGCATTTTAGCTGAAACGTACCCTTCTGTATTTGTGATTCAATTAGATCAAGATGAGAATTCGTTTGAAAGAGTTTCTTATAGTTATGCAGATATACTGACTGAGACGGTCGAATTAACGTTCGATGATACCGCTAGCTCAGTCGCCTATTAATGGGCAGTAAACTTTTTGTTTACTGCTTTTTGTTTTGCCTTTTTTTCTGAATGTGAATGGGAGTCTGTCCATTTTTTGAAAGGGGTAAAAGAAAGGATTCGATACAAAATAAGAAAGCCACACAAGCAGTGGCACTGATTCGAATTCTCGACTAAAGGGGCTGTTTCGTTTGGGTAGACGCCGAGGCATTATGTCAGATGAGTTCAAATACGAGCTGGCGAAGGATCTTGGATTTTATGATACCGTCAAAAATGGAGGCTGGGGAGAAATTCGTGCGCGTGACGCAGGTAATATGGTCAAACGTGCCATTGAATTAGCTCAACAGCACATGGCTCAGGATGAGAATCAACGATAGAGAAACGGTCAGGGATACCTCGGGTGTCTCTGGCTTTTTTTGATGAAAAAGTCAGTGTGCTCGGCGTAAAAGCCTATATTCATCAGATCCATCAAATGTGATACAATATTGATACTTATGTTTAGATGGAGAAGTAGGTGAAATGTTTGCGTATTTTAGAAAAAGCACCGGCAAAAATTAATCTCTCACTTGATGTTCACGGAAAGAGACCGGATGGATATCACGAAGTGGAGATGGTGATGACAACAATAGACCTTGCAGATCGACTAGAGTTGACGGAGCTGGACAAGGATGAAATCCGTGTATCATCTCATAATCGATTCGTGCCAGATGATCAGCGTAATTTGGCTTATCAGGCGGCTAAATTACTTAAAACAAGGTTCGGTATTCGAAAAGGGGTATCCATTGTCATCACAAAAACAATTCCAGTCGCAGCAGGGTTAGCTGGAGGCAGCAGTGATGCAGCGGCAGCACTTCGCGGCTTAAATCGCTTGTGGAAGTTGAACCTCACGTTAGATGAACTAGCTGAGCTTGGAGCGGAGATCGGCTCAGATGTGTCTTTTTGTGTACACGGAGGCACAGCACTAGCGACAGGACGTGGGGAAAAGCTGAAGCATATTGCGACACCGCCGCATTGCTGGGTGATTTTAGCGAAGCCGGTGATTGGGGTATCTACAGCTGAAGTCTATAGACAATATGACGCAAGCAAAGTAGACCACCCGAATGTAAAGCGTATGATTGAAGCGATTGAAGCGAAAGATTATAAAGAGATGTGCGGCTCACTCGGAAACGTTCTAGAGTCTGTGACATTAAAGATGTATCCAGAAGTAGATATGATCAAAAGGCAGATGAAGCGTTTCGGTGCTGACGCTGTTTTAATGAGTGGAAGCGGCCCTACAGTATTTGGCTTGATTCAATATGAATCGAAGGTACAAAGAATATATAACGGACTGAGAGGATTTTGTGATCAAGTATACGCTGTCCGCATGATCGGCGAACAAAATGCCCTTGATTAAATCCGTATATTAAGTTATATTTATCATAAATTATTCGGGTTCTGGGGGTAAGTTCATGAAGTTTCGTCGAAGCGGCAGATTGGTGGACTTAACAAATTATTTGTTAGCCCACCCGCACGTACTAGTACCGTTAACTTTTTTTGCAGAAAGATATCAATCTGCGAAGTCCTCCATTAGTGAAGACTTAACGATTATCAAACAGACCTTCGAACAGCAGGGAATAGGCACGTTGCTTACTGTACCTGGTGCTGCTGGCGGAGTGAAATATATTCCAAAGATTCACCTAAAAGAAGCAGACGACGTGGTAAACGATATCGGAGAAGCTCTATCGACTCCTGAACGTGTACTTCCTGGCGGTTATTTATATTTAACCGATGTTTTAGGTAATCCATCAATCCTTGCGAAAATCGGTAAGCTATTTGCGACCATCTTTGCAGACCGTGCGATTGATGTCGTCATGACTGTTGCAACAAAAGGTATTCCTATTGCCTATTCGGTTGCGGGTTATTTAAATGTGCCGGTTGTGATCGTTAGAAAAGATAATAAAGTAACTGAAGGATCAACTGTAAGTATTAACTACGCGTCAGGTTCGTCTAATCGAATTCAAACCATGTCACTTGCAAAGCGAAGCTTAGATAAAGGATCCAATGTCCTGATCATTGATGACTTTATGAAAGCTGGCGGAACCATTAACGGCATGGTGAATTTGCTTGAGGAATTTAATGCAAATGTTGCAGGGATCGGTGTTCTTTTAGAAGATGAAGGCGTAGATGAACGTCTCGTTGATGAATATGTATCGCTTTTAAAGCTTTCAACCATTGATATGAAGCAGAAGATCATTGAGATCAATGAAGGTAATTTCCACGAGTTTTTTCATTCGAAAGCTTAAGAATTGAAAACATGTAGTTGAATGGGAGAGATTGATATGACAAAAGTTGTTCAAACCAAACACGCACCAGCAGCCATTGGACCTTACTCTCAAGGGATTATTGTCAATAACATGTTTTACAGCTCCGGGCAGATTCCATTAACGGCAGCTGGAGACTTTGTAAATGGAGATATTAAAGAACAAACTCATCAAGTGTTCCGTAATCTTAAGGCCGTACTTGAAGCAGCAGGTGCTTCCTTTGAGACAGTCGTGAAAGCAACAGTTTTTATCAAAGATATGGAACAATTCACAGAAGTAAATGAAGTGTACGGTGAGTATTTCCATACACATAAGCCAGCTCGTTCTTGTGTGGAAGTAGCAAGACTTCCTAAGGATGCACTCGTAGAAATTGAAGTGATTGCATTAGTAAAGTAAACAGGCAATCTTAACGAAAGCCGTTTGGTTTCATCATATGCAGGAAAAGACATCATTATGATGTCTTTTTTCACGAAGAGAATGTAAGCGTCGTCACGAAGATGACAAAAAATGTATAAATATCCCGATATTTCAAAAAAAGTTTAAAAAAAGAGCAGGAGAATCACCACAATCGTTGAATACCTAAGTAATGCTTTTATATTGGGAAAAGGTGGTGAACTACTGTGGAAGTTACTGACGTAAGATTACGCCGCGTGAATACCGATGGTCGCATGAGGGCGATTGCATCCATCACGCTGGACCACGAATTTGTTGTTCATGATATTCGTGTGATTGATGGAAACAATGGCTTGTTTGTTGCAATGCCTAGCAAACGTACGCCTGATGGAGAGTTTCGCGACATTGCACATCCAATTAATTCAAGCACTCGGGGTAAAATCCAAGATGCTGTTTTAAATGAGTATCATCGCTTAGGCGAAGAGGAAGAGACAATTGAATATGAAGAAGCTGGAGCTTCTTAAAGATATGTGAACCTAAAAAGACAGCTTTAAGAGAAAATGAATGTTTTCTTTTAAATGCTGTCTTTTTTGCGTTTTTTCTCTTGTTCCTTATGTCTCCCGTTCATTAGAAAATTAATGCACTTCCTCTTGTGTCCTTGAAATCAGTCCTTATTTAGGATATATTTTTCTATGGATAATAGGGATATTGGAGGCCAATCAATGGATAAGCGGTTCGCAGTGATTTTAGCAGCGGGAAAAGGAACGAGAATGAAGTCAAAGCTATACAAAGTACTTCATCCAGTTTGCGGAAAACCAATGGTCGAGCATGTGGCAGATGAAGCGTTAAAGCTTTCTTTAGCCAAGCTAGTGACGATTGTTGGTCATGGAGCAGAGAACGTCAAAGAGCAGCTTGGAGACAGAAGTGAATATGCACTTCAAGAAGAACAGCTGGGAACAGCACATGCCGTCAAACAAGCAAAGTCGTTCCTTGCGCAGGAAAAGGGAACAACCATTGTCATTTGTGGTGATACGCCATTATTGACAGCGGAAACAATGGAAGCTATGTTGAGCGAGCATCAAAAACATCAAGCGAAAGTCACTATTTTAACAGCACGTGCGGAAGACCCGGCAGGTTATGGTCGTATTATTCGTGACGAAACCGGTGCTGTTGTGAAAATTGTGGAGCATAAAGATGCGAATGATGCGGAACGTCAAGTGAATGAAATTAATACAGGGACCTATTGCTTTTCAAATGAAGATCTCTTCCGTGTGATTGAGCAAGTATCGAATGAAAATGCACAGGGTGAGTACTATTTGCCAGACGTCATTGAAATCTTAAAGAATGAGGGGCAAACGGTAGCGGCATATCAAACACCGCATTTTGAAGAAACACTTGGAGTCAATGATCGTATCGCTCTATCACAAGCAGAGCAATTCATGAAGCGACGTATTAATCATCAGCATATGAAGAATGGTGTGACCTTGATTGATCCTGAGAACACGTATATATCACCTGATGCAGTGATCGGTGAAGATACAACGATTTATCCTGGGACGGTCATCAAAGGGAATGTGAAAATCGGTGCAGACGCCATAATTGGGCCAAACACTGAAATTGTTGACAGCATCGTCGGAGACCGCACAGTGATTAAGCAATCTGTCGTCTGCGATAGTGAGGTTGGAGTCGATGTGACAATTGGGCCGTTTGCTCATATTCGCCCGTTGTCGAAAATTGGCGATGAAGTGAAAATCGGGAACTTTGTCGAAATCAAGAAAACGGTTTTCGGTGACCGCAGCAAAGCATCTCATCTCAGCTATATTGGAGATGCAGAGGTCGGAACTGATGTAAACCTTGGCTGTGGATCAATTACAGTCAACTATGATGGGAAGAACAAATTCTTAACGAAGATTGAAGATGGCGCATTTATTGGCTGTAATTCTAATCTCGTGGCACCAGTCACTGTCGGAAAAGGGGCATATGTTGCAGCTGGTTCAACGGTTACAGAAGATGTACCGCAGGATGCATTGTCTATTGCTAGAGCAAGACAAGTAAATAAAGAAGATTATGTGAAAAATATTCATAAAAAATAATCCAAATACCCGGAGGTTTACCATGTCTAATCGTTATGCTGATGCGAATTTAAAGATATTCTCTTTGAATTCAAACCCTGAACTTGCGAAAGAAATTGCCGATCGTATCGGAGTTGATGTAGGAAAGAGCTCTGTTAAACGCTTTAGTGACGGTGAAGTCCAAATCAATATTGAAGAAAGTATCCGCGGCTGTGATTGTTATGTCATTCAATCCACTAGTGCGCCAGTCAATGAGCACATTATGGAGTTGCTCATTATGGTAGACGCACTAAAACGCGCTTCTGCGAAAACGGTCAATATTGTGATCCCTTATTACGGATATGCACGTCAAGATCGTAAGGCAAAACCTCGTGAGCCGATCACTGCGAAGCTTTTTGCGAACTTACTTGAAACAGCAGGTGCTACACGTGTCATTGCACTTGATCTTCATGCGCCGCAAATCCAAGGTTTCTTTGATATTCCAATCGATAATTTAATGGCTGTGCCAATCTTAACAAACTATTTCGAACAGAAAAACTTGAATGATATCGTCGTTGTATCTCCTGATCACGGTGGTGTAACACGTGCGCGTAAAATGGCAGATCGCCTGAAAGCACCAATCGCAATTATCGACAAACGTCGTCCAAAGCCAAACGTTGCTGAAGTGATGAACATCATTGGTAACATTGAAGGCAAAACGGCGATTCTCATCGATGATATCATTGATACAGCTGGTACCATTACACTTGCTGCAAATGCACTTGTGGAAAATGGAGCGGCTGAAGTCTATGCTTGCTGTACTCACCCAGTATTGTCTGGACCAGCAGTAGAACGTATCACAAACTCTAAAATTAAAGAATTAGTTGTGACAAACAGTATTCACTTAACTGATGACAAGAAAGTTGGAAAATTCATTCCGCTTTCAGTTGGGCCTTTGCTTGCAGAAGCCATCATCCGTGTACATGAAGAAGAATCTGTGAGCTACCTTTTCAGCTAATTTTCTGATTGAAAAAGGCCCTAGGCATCAAGCTTGGGGTCTTTTTGCTTTCATCATTCTCGGCAAATAGGTTTAAAATGATTTGGTTATGGGTAATTATGAGAGTAGTGACAAAAAAGAAATAGGATGGTGCTGAATATGGCAACTTTAAAAGCAAATAAAAGAACTGACTTCAAACGTTCCACACTGCAAAAAATCCGTCATTCAGGACACGTTCCTGGTGTCATATACGGAAAAAATACAGACAACCTGGCTGTTTCATTAGACAGTATCGATTTATTAAAGACCTTACGTGATGAAGGGAAGAATACAATCATTACGTTAGACGTGAACGGTGAAACAAAATCCGTGATGGTCACAGAATTACAAACAGACCCGCTGAAAAATGAGCTTGTCCATGCAGATTTCCAAGTAGTCGATTTGCAGCGTGAAATTGAAGCGGATGTACCTGTTCAGCTGATTGGCGAATCTAAAGGAGTTAAAGATGGCGGTGTGCTTCAGCAGCCACTATTTGAACTATCTATTACAGCGAAGCCAAAAGATATCCCTCAGCATATAGAAGCAGATATTACAAACTTAGAAGTGAATGATGTCCTAACAGTCGCTGATTTGCCTGTTCAGTCATCATATCAAGTGAATAACGATCCAGAAGAAGTCGTGGCATCCATTTTACCGCCTCAGCAATCAGAGGTTCCTGAACCAGATAGCGAAGAGGAACCAAAAGAACCTGAGGCCATTAAAGAAAAGGATAACGATGGAGAATAACTGGTCATTTAGAGACGTAACCCTCCCGCGGTTGCGTCTTTTGTGCTAGAATGAAAAGAATTCATACGTTTTACATGAGGCAATCCTATTGGCTCATTTTTTAGGCGTGTGCTTTGTGACAAAGGAGGTTTATGGTTTCATGATTGCATTTGTTGGATTAGGTAATCCTGGAAAAGAATATGAAAAAACAAGACATAATGTCGGGTTTATGACAATAGATGAATTATCAAAAAAATGGGACATCCCTTTAAATCAATCAAAGTTCCATGGACAATTTGGAACGGGATTTGTTTCAGGGCAAAAGGTTCTACTTGTAAAGCCGCTTACATATATGAACTTATCAGGAGAATGCGTGCGTCCGCTAATGGATTACTATGATATTCCCCTTGAACAGTTGAAAGTCATCTATGATGATCTTGATTTGCCAACTGGCCGAATCCGCCTTCGTACAAAAGGGAGTGCAGGCGGGCATAATGGAATCAAATCGTTGATTCAGCATTTAGGGTCACCTGAGTTTGACCGATTCCGTATCGGCATTGGACGTCCTCAAAATGGCATGAAGGTCGTCGATTACGTGCTAGGACGCTTTTCTGAAGAGGAGCAGCCTGATATTGCATCAGCCATTCAGGCGTCTGTCGAAGCTTGTGAGGCGGCTTTAACTAAGCCATTTTTAGAAGTGATGAATGATTTTAACAAGAAGGTATAAGAATGATAAGCAAAGCACATACTGATCATAAAATCTCAGCAGGGGAGGATCACGTATGGCTTTGCATTATTACTGCCGGCACTGTGGTGTAAAGGTTGGCAGTTTAGATGAATCCGCTGTTCAAAGTGAAGCACTTGGATTTCATCACTTAACAAATGAGGAAAGAAACGATATGATTTCTTATAGGGAAAATGGTGATTTGCATGTACAAACCATTTGTGAGGATTGCCAAGAGGCGCTCGAAAGAAATCCTGATTACCATCAGTATCATACCTTTATTCAATAAAAAGCTTTGGTGTAGATAATAGACCAAAGCGTTTTTCTGTTTTAAACAAGCAGGGAGGAGGAGCCAAATGAAAAATATACAATCATTTATCAAACAAAGTGATGATTTTCAGTCCATTTTTAATGGGCTAAAGGAAGGGTTAAAAGAACAACTGCTCGCCGGACTATCAGGCTCCGTCAGATCTTTATTTACAGCCGCTATATCAGACGAACTTAAGCGGCCGATGTTTATTGTGACTCACAACTTATATCAAGCGCAGAAGGTCACAGATGATCTTGCCAGTGTGATGTCAGATCGCTCGGTCCTTCTTTATCCTGTGAATGAACTCATTGCTTCAGAAATTGCCGTTGCCAGCCCTGAGCTTAGAGCTCAGCGTCTAGATGTTCTGAACCGGCTGGCGAATGGAGAAAACCCCATTATCGTCACCCCGGCTGCTGCGGTGCGTAGAATGCTTCCGCCAGTTGAGCTCTGGAAGGAGAGTCAGATCCATTTAAAGCTTGGTGAAGAAATTGATTTGGAGGCGTTTTCAAAACAACTTGTACAAATCGGTTATGACCGGACGTCGATGGTTGCTGCGCCCGGAGATTTTAGTGTGCGCGGAGGAATCATTGATATTTATTCGTTAACGGAAGATCATCCAATTCGTATTGAGCTGTTTGATACTGAAGTAGACTCAATTCGAACGTTCCACTCGGATACACAGCGTTCATTAGAAACACTTCAAGAGATTAAAATCGGTCCCGCAAAAGAGCTGATTGTGAGAGGGCCTGAACGAGTGAGAGCCATTGAACAGCTTGATCAAGGACTTGCGAAGAGCTTAAAGAAATTCAACTCAGACCAGCAAAAAGAATTGCTGCATCAACATATTTCTGCTGATCGAGAGAAGCTGCTAGAAGGAATCGTGACACAGGAAATGACGAAGTACCTGTCCTATTTCTATGAAAAACCTGCTAGTTTGCTAGATTACACTTCACAGGATACGATTATTATTTTAGATGAAATTAGCAGAATTCAGGAGATGGAAGAACAGCTTGAGCAGGAAGAAGCTGATTGGACAATTAGTCTGCTTGAAGAAGGCAACATCCTTCATGATTTATCTCTTTCTTTTCCGTTCCAACAACTAATCAATCAGCAATCGCGGTCGATTCTGTACTACTCCTTGTTCCTGAGACATGTCCAGCAGACAAATCCGCAAAATATCGTCAATGTATCGAGTAAGCAAATGCAGAATTTCCACGGGCAGATGAATGTGCTCGCAAGTGAAATTGAACGCTACAAAAAACAACAATACACGGTTGTCTTCTTAGGTGCGGATGAAGAGCGTACAGACAAATTGTCTTCTGTCTTACATGATTATGACATTGAAGCTGCTCTTGCCAAGCCGGACGCAGAGCTTGTAAGCGGACAGGTGTATATTTTACAAGGTGAGCTACAAACAGGCTTTGAACTGCCGTTATCGAAAATTGCCGTGATCACAGAAGGCGAGCTCTTCAAAAAACGTGTGAAGAAGCAGGCACGTAAGCAAAAGCTGACCAATGCAGAGCGAATTAAGAGCTATTCCGAGCTTCAAGTCGGCGATTATGTGGTGCACATTAACCACGGGATCGGTAAGTATTTAGGAATTGAAACGCTTGAAATCGGCGGCATTCATAAAGATTATTTAAATATTCATTATCAAGGAAGCGACAAGCTTTATGTACCGGTTGAACAAATTGATCAGGTGCAGAAGTATGTTGGATCAGAAGGTAAAGAACCAAAGCTGTACAAACTAGGCGGCAGCGATTGGAAACGTGTGAAGAAAAAAGTGGAGTCATCTGTACAGGACATCGCAGATGATCTCATTAAGCTGTACGCAGAACGTGAGGCAAGTAAAGGGTATGCCTTCTCGCCTGATCATGAGATGCAGCGCCAGTTCGAATCAGCGTTCCCTTACCAGGAAACAGATGATCAAATCCGTTCGATTCATGAAATCAAACAAGACATGGAGCGGGAGCGTCCTATGGACCGCCTGCTTTGTGGAGATGTGGGATATGGAAAAACAGAAGTGGCGATTCGAGCCGCCTTCAAAGCAATTGCTGACGGGAAGCAAGTTGCTCTGCTTGTGCCGACAACCATCTTAGCGCAGCAGCATTTTGACACGATTATGGACCGATTCCAAGACTATCCTGTCAAAATTGCTCAGCTGAGCCGTTTCCGTACAAGAAAAGAAACAACCGAGACGTTAAAAGGTTTGAAAAACGGAACGATAGATATGGTGATCGGCACACACCGTTTGCTTTCGAAAGATATTGTCTATAAGGACTTAGGTCTGTTGATTATTGATGAAGAGCAGCGTTTTGGTGTGACGCATAAAGAGAAAATTAAACAGATGAAAGCCAATATCGATGTACTGACATTAACGGCTACGCCAATTCCGCGTACGCTGCATATGTCTATGCTTGGCGTACGGGATTTATCGGTTATTGAAACACCGCCTGAAAACCGTTTCCCTGTTCAAACCTATGTGGTTGAGTACAATGGCGCTTTAGTCAGAGAAGCGATAGAGCGAGAACTAGCACGTGGTGGTCAAGTGTACTTCCTGTACAACCGTGTCGAGGATATTGAACGCAAAGCAGATGAAATCTCTATGCTAGTTCCAGACGCGAAAGTCAGCTATGCACATGGGAAAATGAGTGAGAACGAGCTGGAATCAGTGATGATCAATTTCCTTGAAGGTGAATCAGATGTATTGGTCAGTACCACCATCATCGAAACGGGAGTCGATATTCCGAATGTGAACACGCTCATCGTTCACGATGCGGATAAAATGGGGCTTTCTCAGCTGTATCAGCTAAGAGGACGAGTAGGACGCTCGAATCGTGTCGCATATGCTTATTTCACGTATCGAAAAGATAAAGTTCTGTCTGAAGTAGCAGAGAAGAGACTTCAAGCTATTAAAGAATTCACAGAGCTCGGGTCAGGATTTAAAATTGCGATGCGTGATTTAACGATTCGAGGAGCAGGAAATTTACTTGGTGCACAGCAGCATGGATTCATTGATTCTGTTGGGTTCGACCTCTATTCCCAAATGCTGAAAGAAGCCATTGAAGAAAGAAGAGGCGATACAACGGCTCAAGATAAATTCGAACCGGAAATCGATCTACAAATCGATGCTTATATCCCTGACACTTACATTTCGGATGGAAAGCAAAAGATCGAGATGTATAAACAGTTCAGAGCGATTGGATCAATTGAAGAGCGAAAAGAGCTTCAAGATGAAATGATCGACCGATTCGGTGAATATCCGCAAGAAGTGGCGGATTTGTTCACAATTGCGACGATGAAAGTATACGCAGTGCAGGAACGTGTCGAATTGATCAAGATGGAGAAAGGCATTGTCAGACTCACCCTTGAAGAGCAAGCAAGCAGTGACATCGACGGTCAAAAATTATTTGCACTTGGCAGTAAATATGGCCGTGATATTGGCCTAGGAATGGAAGGCAGCAAGCTAATTATTTCTGTCCAGACGAAAGGTAAGAAGACGGAGGAATGGCTTGACATCGTTCTGAATATGCTACGAGGTCTTCAAGATGTGAAAAAGGAAACCATTCCATCTTCATAAAAATTTGTTTGTCTCTCGTGTATATTACGTTTGATGTGACGGATACTAATCTCAGGGTCAAGTGGTGAATGTTGCATAAAGTGGACGCTTTTGTTCCATTCACCCAACACATCATCAAACGAAAGAGAGGCAGCAGTGAATGAAAGCAACTGGAATTGTACGCCGCATCGATGATCTAGGTAGAGTGGTTATTCCGAAGGAGATTCGCAGAACATTGCGCATCCGGGAAGGAGATCCACTTGAGATTTTCGTCGACCGCGATGGAGAAGTAATTTTGAAGAAATATTCGCCGATTAGTGAGCTAGGAGACTTTGCGAAGGAATATGCTGATGCATTATTCGACAGTTTGGGTCATTCCATTCTGATTTGTGATCGAGATACGTATATTGCTGTGTCCGGCAGTTCGAAAAAAGAGTACTTAAATAAATCCATCAGTGATTTACTTGAACGAACAATGGACCAGCGTAATTCTGTATTAGAAGAAAGCAAAAAAGAAATTCAACTTGTCGATGGTATTGATGATGACGTATCTGCTTATACCATTGCACCTATTGTTGCAAACGGAGATCCGATTGGCGCCGTCGTCTTATTTTCTAAAGAGCGTTCAATGGGGGAAGTGGAGCATAAAGCGGCAGAAACGGCAGCTGGCTTCTTAGCCCGTCAAATGGAACACTAGGTCTAATAATTGTATATCATTTTGATAAAACAAAAGAATGCCGATGAAATCATTTTGATTTTGTCGGCGTTTTTTATATGGAATGAAACAAAACGAGGAATGTGCCGTCTACTCCTTAGAAAGAAACGGCTTTTCATTCACGTATGATATAATGAGTGCGTTTAACTGTAGATCTATTTTTAAAGGAGTCATCCATGAAAAATGCTGTGAATCAGCCGCATTGGCTTTTCCAAGGTGCGGTGATTTTGACCATCGCAGGCTTGTTATCAAAGATATTAAGTGCCGTTTATCGTGTTCCGTTCCAGAACATCGTAGGAGACACTGGTTTTTATATTTATCAGCAAGTGTACCCCTTCCTTGGTATTGCGATCATGCTCGGCACCACAGGGTTTCCTGTCATGGTGTCCAAGCTTCTAAGTGACCATGGGGAAGAGAATCGACAGATCATTACACGGGTATCCTTGGTCTATATCACCTTACTGAGCCTAGTCTTATTTCTTTGTCTTTACATAGGAGCAGGCAGAATTGCGAGCCTTATGGCGGACAGTCAATTGATCCTGCTTATCCAAATGAGTGCTTTCGTGTTTTTATTTCTGCCGCTTACCGTGATGCTGAGAGGCGTTTTTCAGAGTGACGGTATGATGCTTCCAACGGCTGTTTCTCAATTGATTGAGCAGCTCATCAGGGTAGGCGTCCTGCTTGTTTTATCCTTCTATTTCGTCAAGCATGGCTATTCGCTTTATGAAACAGGGGCGGGTGCAGTTTTCTCTTCCATAGCGGGAAGTGCGGCCTCGCTTATACTGCTTCTTTTTCTTTGGCTGACTTACCGAAAACAGTCTTCTACACGTATGGCAGTCAAGCAGGCGACACTTCGGAAAAAGGATGTTTTGAAGAGTTTGGTGCTGTATACATTGACGATTTGTGTCAGCGGACTGCTCATTTTATGGATGCAAATGATTGATGCTTTTCATCTGTATGCGTTGCTGCGCAGTGAGGGACTGAGTGAAGCCGCGGCAAAGGCGGCAAAAGGCGTGTATGACCGAGGGCAGCCGTTTTTACAGCTAGGGACAGTGTTTGCCATTAGCATCGGGACTTCTCTTGTGCCATTTTTATCAGCGGCCATGAGGAATGGAGAGCATGAAGTGATCAGGCAAAAAGTACGGACATCGTTTAAAACCACGTTGGTTTTAGGGATTGGTTCAGCAGTTGGGCTGATTTGTATTCTTTCGTCAGTTAATACAATGCTTTTTCGTAATGATTTAGGAACCGATGCGCTGCAAATATTCTGTATTTCCATCGCATTTACATCGATTGCGATTACGCAAGCAGCTTTACTTCAAGGGCTCGGGCATACTGTGTATCCGGCTGTTGTGGTACTGCTCAGTGTGCTGGTGAAGTGGATACTTACGCTTGCACTGGTCCCGCTATTTGGCATCTACGGTGCCGCATGGTCAACCGTGTGCGGTTTTCTTGCTGCCGCTCTGCTCAATGCCGTTTATTTGAAACATAAAGGGTGGATTTCGTTGAGAGAGCTGTTCCCAGTGAAAATTCTTTTATCAGCCGCTTTCATGGCCATTGTCTTAATAGGGTATCAGGCGCTGTTTTCTTGGGTCATTCCCTTTGAAAAACGTCCTTTTTCCGTTTTAGAGAGCCTGACGTCAGTTTTTATTGGTGGTTTCGCCTTTTTATATAGTATTCTTAAGCTAGAAGTATTTACGGACGAGGAATGGAGACTCATTCCATTAGGAGAAAAGATTTTATATTTTAAACAGATGAGAGGGAATCAAAATGGCAGGTAAGATTACCGTCGTCGGTCTTGGGGCAGGCGACATGGATCAGCTGACGCTCGGTGTTTACAAGCAGCTGAAGCAGGCGAAAGAAGTATTTATGAGAACGCAGGACCATCCGCTGACCGCAGAGTTGATGCAGGAGGTCCCATCGCTGACCTTTTTTGATGAGATTTATGAAAAGCACGATCAGTTTGATTCGGTCTATCAGGAAATCACGGAAATTTTATTTACAGAGGCTGCTGAAAAGGAGATTGTGTACGCAGTACCAGGTCACCCATTTGTCGCAGAAAAGACCGTCCAGCTATTAGTTTCTCAGCATCAAGAGCGCGGGATTGAGGTGTCTGTTGCAGGTGGACAAAGCTTTTTAGATGCGACGTTTAACTCCTTGCAGATCGACCCAATCGAGGGATTCCAATTCGTTGACGCAGGAGATATGAGAGCGGACGATCTGAAATTGACCCAGCATGTCCTCATTTGTCAGGTATATGATCAGATCACCGCTTCGAATGTGAAACTCACGCTGATGGAAAAGCTTCCAGACGATTATGAAGTCTATATTGTGACTGCGGCTGGAAGCAGCCTGGAACAGATTACTGCCGTTCCTTTATTTGAACTTGATCGAGATGTGTCGATAAATAACTTAACAAGTGTTTATGTACCTCCGATTCAAGATGAAAAGCTGCTTTATCAACAATTTGACACCTTCCGTGACGTCATCCGTACATTAAGAGGTCCGGGCGGCTGTCCATGGGATCAAAAACAAACCAATGAGTCACTGAAACCCTATTTAATTGAAGAATGCTATGAACTGCTTGAAGCGATAGATGAAGATGATCCAGACCATATGGTGGAAGAGCTCGGAGATGTGATGCTGCAGGTGTTACTTCATGCTCAAATCGGTGAAGATGACGGCTTTTTCTCAATTGATGATGTCATCCAGCATGTCACAGAAAAAATGATTCGTAGACATCCCCATGTGTTTGGCGACACAAATGTTTCTGAAGCAGAAGAGGTGGTCGTCAACTGGGAAAAAATCAAGCAGCAGGAGAAACCGGAGCGGGCAGCCTCCATGTTGCAATCCATCCCGGCGACGCTTCCAGCACTAACAAAGGCATATAAGCTCCAAAAGAAAGCCGCCAAAGTAGGCTTTGATTGGACAGATGTGAAAGATATTTGGAACAAATACGAAGAAGAAAAGCAGGAATTTCTCGTTGAAGTAGCAGAGAAGCCGGACGAAAGTGCAACGAAGCAGATGAAAGATGAATTTGGAGATCTTTTGTTTGTTCTCGTCAACATTGGAAGGTTCTATCAGCTAGAGCCTGAAACAGCGCTCGCTTCAGCCAACACAAAATTCATGCGACGTTTTCAGCATATCGAACAAAAAGCAAAGGACATGGGACGTTCATTAGAGGATTTAACGCTAGAGGAAATGGACGATCTATGGAACGATGCCAAACGTATAGAAAGAGGTGAGTAAACATGAGATTAGATAAATTTTTAAAAGTGTCTCGTTTAATAAAAAGAAGAACATTGGCAAAAGAAGTCGCTGATCAAGGCAGAATTTCTATTAACGGCACACAGGCGAAAGCCAGCTCTGACGTGAAAGAAGGAGACGAGCTTAAAATCCGTTTTGGTCAAAAACTAGTGACGGTTCAAGTGAACGAGTTAAAGGACACAACGAAAAAAGAAGAAGCCGCTGGCATGTATACTGTGCTAAAAGAAGAAAAAACAGCGGAATAGGGCTTGTTCTAAATGATCCTCCTGTCACATACAATGCAGTAACAATGCAAGTATGAGATATGGGGGATGTATAAATGAATCAATATTATAATCAACCTCAAGGCACGAAGCTGTCATCAGAAGCGGAACACAATATCACAATGCGAAACAGAAAGCATTTAGATATTACCGGCGTCAAACAGGTGGAAAGCTTTGATAATGAAGAATTTCTGCTTGAGACGGTCATGGGGATTCTCGCTATCCGTGGAGAAAATCTGCAAATGAAAAACCTAGACGTCGAAAAAGGCGTTGTGTCGATTAAAGGACGTGTCTTTGACTTAATTTATGTAGATGAGCAGCACGGGGAGAAAGCTAAAGGATTTTTTAGCAAGCTGTTTAAATGACGCTGACAGTCCAGTTTTATACGATGCTTTCGATGGTAGCGATGGGCATCTGGCTGGGCGCATCGCTTGATACGTACAAGCTGTTTGTGAATCGGGAAAAGACAGCAAAATGGCTTTTGATCATACACGATCTCCTTTTTTGGCTGGTACAGGGACTCTTATTCTTTTATGTTCTGCTGCTGACAAATGAGGGAGAATTCAGGGTTTATATCTTTCTAGCTGTTGCACTAGGTTTCTCGATGTATCAGGCATTGATGAAACAGCTGTATATGAATATTCTCAAGTTTATGGTGATGTGTGTGTATCAAGCCGCTCTCATCTTGAAACGGCTGGTCAAGTCCATCGTCTTCCAGCCAATCCGCTGGCTGATGACCTTAATCATAAGTGCTATTATGTTCTTGCTCCACTTGCTCTTACGTCTTGTTCATTTTACGTTTCGGCTCGTGTGGAAGGTGCTGTCCATTGTTTGTTATCCGCTCATCTGGTTACTTAATGTGACCATCATTCATCGGATTCCCGAAAAATGGCGAACATCAATGAGATTGTTTTTCTCTAAAGGAGCAGGAATTTTACAAGGGACCAAGAAATTATCTGGTACCATCAAAACGAAATGGAAACAATTCTGGACAAAGTAAGAGAGGAGGCCTTCAACCTTGAACAAGAGAAAAAGAAATATCGCACAAATTCAAAATGATTATCAAAAACAAATGGAACAGCAAGCACAGCGCTTAAAACGCAAACGCCGTGGACTCCTAAGAAGGCTTACCGTGTTTGGTGTGATCGTGCTCATGTTTGCTGTCTTGGTGACAAGTGCCCTCTGGTCGCAATCGTCTTCATTAAAGGAAAAAGAAGAGAAGAAGGTTGCACTCGAAAAAGAATTGAAGCAATTACAAACAAAGCAGGAAGATATTTCTGATGAAATTAAAAAGCTGAAAAGCAAGGAATACGTACTCGAACTGGCACGACGGGACTATTATATGTCCAAAAAAGGCGAAAAAATCTTTGATGTGGGCAATAAGAGCGATTAGCCTTGTTGACACTTAAAATTCAGTTTATGTATAATTGAACAAATGAGATTTTTTTATAAGTCTAAGGAGGAGCACTTTTTTTATGTCGATTGAAGTTGGCAGCAAGTTACAAGGGAAAGTTACGGGCATTACAAATTTTGGAGCTTTTGTGGAGTTGCCAGGCGGTTCAACTGGTCTCGTTCATATCAGTGAGGTAGCCGATAACTATGTAAAAGATATTAATGAGCATTTAAAAGTCGGTGAACAAGTTGAAGTGAAAGTGATTAACGTTGAAAAAGACGGTAAAATCGGCTTGTCCATTAAAAAAGCAAAAGATCGTCCTCAACAACAACAATCAAGACCGAGCAGAAATGATTTCCGTCCGAAGGAATCGTTTGAGCAAAAAATGAACAAATTCTTAAAAGATAGTGAAGACCGCTTAACATCTTTAAAACGTAACACGGAATCAAAACGTGGGGGACGCGGAGCAAGAAGAGGTTAACTTGTTGCTGCTTTCTATATATCTTTCACAACAAAGCACCTGCTGACCGCAGGTGCTTTTTTTCTTGATCCATACGACATTTTTTGAGATTTCGTCATTTAATTTAAAACTTCCTATTGACGGACAAGCGATTCCTTTGTATTATAGATCTTGTGCTTCTTAGCGCATTTTCATTATGGCGGTGTAGCTCAGCTGGCTAGAGCGTACGGTTCATACCCGTGAGGTCGGGGGTTCGATCCCCTCCGCCGCTATCCTTTTGATTAGAACATAAAAGCAAGGCCCGTTGGTCAAGCGGTTAAGACACCGCCCTTTCACGGCGGTAACACGGGTTCGAATCCCGTACGGGTCATCTTCGAAAACAGCCTTCCTTAGGAAAGCTGTTTTTTTGTGTCTTCGTAAAATTCTGATGAAAGACATCGACTTTCATGAAAGTATGCCTCTTTGACGAATAAAGCGTCGAACGTTTTATGGAAACGACAACTTCTTTTGACAAAATTTCTTTTTCACCTTCGCTATAATGACAAGCAACGAATATCAGGTGGGGGATGAAAAGATGGAAAAACTAGAAAGAAGAACTGATTTAACAGGAGCAGGGTTTGAAAGAATCAGTGCAGGGTTAAAAAAGATGAAAAACCTGTTTCTTCATCATACGCATTCTCTTTTTTTCTATAAAGGGTTTATTTATGTCGTTCTTGGTTTTTTATTAGGACGAGCCTTTATATTATCTGAAATTATGCCGTTTGCTCTGCCTTTCTTTGGCTCCATGCTGCTTATCAAAAGAGATAAGTCTATGCTCGCTTGTCTCGCTTTACTTGCTGGAGCTATGACGATATCACCTCAAAATGCATTGTTTGTGTTTGCGTCGCTGATCGTATTCCTTCTGATGTCCAAGGTGGTTTCTTTCATCATCAAAGACCCAGTGAAAACATTGCCGGTTGTCATTGTGCTGTCAATGCTGATCACCAGAGGAGCATTTGTTTACCTAGAGCAAGGTGCTGTGCAAAGCTACGATTACGTCATGGCGGGTGTCGAAGCAGGACTTGCCTTCATTTTGACACTGATTTTCCTTCAAAGCCTGCCGATTTTTACAGTCAGAAAAATCAAACACTCCTTAAAGGTTGAAGAAATTATTTGTTTTATGATTTTGATTGCCTCAGTTTTAACAGGTCTGGCAGGGATCACATTTCAAGGAATGCAGGCAGAACATATTTTGTCACGATATGTAGTGCTGAGCTTTGCTTTCATTGGAGGAGCGAGTATTGGTTGTACAGTGGGTGTCGTCACTGGATTAATTCTTGGTCTCGCTAACATCGGAAACCTTTATCAGATGAGTCTTCTTGCCTTTTCAGGTTTATTAGGGGGATTGCTGAAAGAGGGGAAGAAAGCAGGAGCAGCCATTGGCTTAATTGTGGGTTCCTTACTTATTTCCTTGTACGGAGAAGGATCAGCAGGACTCATAACCACGCTATATGAATCATTGATTGCGGTTGCGCTCTTCTTGCTCACGCCACAATCAGTGACCTCTAAGGTAGCGAAATATATTCCTGGTACGGTAGAGCATGTACAGGAACAGCAGCAATACGCCCGGAAAGTACGAGATGTGACAGCAAAAAAGGTAGACCAATTTTCTAATGTATTTCATGCGCTGTCTGAGAGTTTTGCGACATTTTATGAATCCATTCCTGAAGAAAAGAAACAGGAAGAGGATGTAGATCTTTTTTTAAGTACGATCACAGAACGATCCTGTCAAACGTGCTATAAGAAAAATAAATGCTGGGTGCAGAACTTTGATACAACCTATGAACTGATGAAACAAGTTATGCATGAATCTGATGAAAAAACCTACGAGCAAAACCGGAAATTGAAGAAGAAATTTAGCCAGCACTGCTCAAAATCAAAACATGTCGAGGAATTGATTGAAGAGGAGATCGCTTACTATAAAGCCAATCAGACCCTGAAGAAAAAGGTCCAAGACAGCAGACGACTGGTAGCTGAACAACTGATGGGCGTTTCACAAGTGATGGAGGATTTTTCCCGGGAAATAAAACGGGAAAGAGAACAGCATTTTATTCAAGAAGAGCAGATGATAGAAGCACTTCAACACTTTGGAATTGAAATTCAGCAAGTAGAAATTTATAGCTTAGAGCAGGGGAATGTCGATATTGAAATGAGAATCCCATATTGCCAAGGGCATGGTGAATGTGAAAAAATCATCGCCCCTATGCTCTCAGATATTTTAGAAGAACAGATTTTAGTCAAAGCAGAGCAGTGTGCAGAGCACCCAACAGGCTATTGCCACGTTGTATTTGGTTCTGCAAAATCATATCGAGTGGCTACAGGCGTAGCGCATGCAGCAAAAGGCGGAGGATTAGTGTCTGGAGACAGCTACAGTATGATGGAGCTGGGTGCGGGCAAATATGCCGCAGCTATTAGTGATGGAATGGGCAATGGAGCAAGGGCTCATTTTGAAAGCAATGAAACGATTAAGCTGTTAGAAAAAATATTGGCATCAGGTATCAATGAAAAAGTAGCGATCAAAACCATTAATAGTATTTTATCTTTACGAACGACTGATGAAATCTATTCAACATTAGATTTATCCATTATTGATTTACAGGATGCGAGCTGTAAGTTCCTCAAGATTGGTTCAACACCCAGCTTTATTAAACGGGGTGATCAGGTGATGAAGGTACAAGCAAGCAACTTACCGATTGGAATTATTGATGAATTTGAAGTGGAGGTTGTGAGTGAACAGATGAAGGCAGGAGATCTGCTGATTATGATGAGTGATGGCATTTTCGAAGGACCAAAGCATATTGAAAATCATGATCTCTGGGTGAAGCGCAAAATGAAAAGCTTTAAAACAGAAGATCCGCAAGAGATTGCTGATTTATTAATGGAAGAGGTCATTCGAACAAGATCGGGTCAAATTGACGACGATATGACGGTTGTTGTCATCAGGCTTGATCACAATACTCCAAAATGGGCATCCATTCCGACGGGTACATTCTATCTTGAGAAACAAGAGATTTCTTGAAATATCGTATAATATGAAATTCTTCTGGCGATGATGGGGATATAAAGCATTCAGTTACGATCCCAGGAGGAATGAAGATGCGAAAAGGTCACGTAAACCAAATCTTATTGATTACAGATGGCTGCTCAAATCACGGGGAAGATCCACTTGCGATTGCCTCATTGGCAAAGGAACAAGGGATTACAGTCAATGTCATTGGCATTATGGAGGAAAACAGACACGATCATGAAGCAATGAAAGAAGTTGAGGGGATTGCTCTAGCAGGCGGAGGCATTCATCAAGTTGTCTACGTCCAGCAGTTATCTCAAACGGTACAAATGGTCACAAAAAAAGCGATGACACAAACCTTACAAGGTGTTGTGAATAAAGAATTGCAGCAAATACTTGGCAAAGATACTGAAATAGAAGAGCTTCCGCCTGATAAGCGCGGGGAAGTGATGGAAGTAGTCGATGAGTTAGGAGAGACAGTTCACCTTCAAGTACTTGTGCTTGTTGATACAAGTGCAAGTATGAAACCGAAGCTGCCGACCGTTAAAGAAGCACTCATTGATCTCTCCATTAGTTTAAATTCAAGAATTGGTGAAAATCAGTTTGGGATGTGTATATTTCCCGGGAAAAACTCAGATGCTGAAATTGTGTTGAATTGGACGCCTCGATTCGATTCACTATCATCTATTTTCCCGAAACTGACCACAGGAGGAATCACTCCAACTGGACCAGCGCTTCGAGAAGCGCTCCAGCATTTCAAATCAGTTCGTTCGCGTAAAGGGCTGCTTGAAGCAAAGGAAGAGCATGATGAATTCGGCTTCTAACATTCCGTTAGGCACGGTGATTCAAGGGAAATGGCATCACCATCATTACCGCATTGTAAAAGAGCTAGGAAAAGGGGCGAACGGTATTGTCTATCTAGCCGAATCGCCAAATGGTCAAGTAGCCCTTAAAGTGAGTGATGACAGTATGCTCATTGCATCTGAAGTCAATGTATTAAAATCCTTTTCTAAGGCTCCTGTGAAAACCATGGGGCCTTCTTTTTATGATATGGATGATGCGATTTATCCCGGCATGCTTCAAAAGCGTTCCTTTTATGTGATGGAGTATGTCAGAGGCCCATTACTGCTGGAATTTGTCAAACAAAAAGGTGATGAGTGGATCGTCGTTTTAATGGTTCAGCTTTTATCTAATTTGGCTCATTTACATCAAGAAGGGTGGATATTTGGTGACTTGAAGCCAGATAATCTCATCGTGTCAGGTCCCCCGGCCGCGATTCGGTGCATTGATGTAGGGGGAACGACAAAAGCGGGCAGGGCAATCAAGGAATATACAGAGTTTTTTGATCGAGGCTATTGGGGATTCGGCACAAGAAAGGCAGAGCCATCCTATGATCTATTTGCCTTAAGCATGGTAATGGTGAATTGTGCGTATAAGAAAGAATTCAAAAAAGGAGCAGAACCAGAAAAGCAGCTTTACAGAGCCATTGAAGGACATCCATTATTAAAGCAATATGAGAGGGTGTTAAAGGCCGCTCTACAAGGTAAATATCAATCAGCGGCGGCTATGAAGAGTGCGATGCTGAAAGAAGGACAGCTGATCGCTTCAAGAAAAGCGAGTCAAAAGAAGCAACAGAAAAAAAACGGGCAAAAGCCCGCTGTTCAACAAAATCAACATGTGACTTCACGATCGAGAGTTGCAGCAGCAAAAAGAACACAAGTACGCAAAAAATCGGGTGGGCTTTTTGAAACTATTCTTATCGTGTGCAGTGTACTTGCTCTTTACTGTGCATATGTAGTTTTGTTCCTGCTATAGACCTGTAAAAAAGCAGGCTTCATCTTTGCTTGGAGCTACTGAAAGTGATAGGATATGTATATCTTTAAATTACCTGCTCTTTGTGAGGAGGAAGTTGTGAATAGAATTGAATCATTTTTGAAAAAACATGATGTTTACCTTGAAAATACGACAGTCATTGTCGGGGTTTCTGGCGGACCAGATTCCATGCTTTTACTGCACGAACTAAACAAACGTCGCAAAGATTCCTTTCAGCTGATTGCAGCCCATGTAGATCACATGTTCAGAGGAGAAGAATCTTTTGCTGATTTGGCATTTGTTGAGGCATACTGCAAGGAGCAAGAAATTCCTTTTGAATCGGCCCGCATACAAGTTGCCCAATATGCAAAAGAAAACCACTTAAACAAACAGGCAGCTGCAAGAGAGTGCAGATATGCTTTCTTTCGTCAATTGATGGAGCAATACAACGCTCAATTTATAGCGCTTGCACATCATGGGGACGACCAAGTAGAAACAATGATGATGAGGCTTGTGAGAGGGACAGTTGGAATAGGGCTCGCAGGTATCCAAGCAAAACGTCCTTATCAAGGTGGATGGCTGATTCGGCCGCTCATTGGATATTCCAAGGATGACGTGCTGACCGCTTGTGAAAAAGAACATATCCCCTATGTCATTGATCAAAGCAATCACACAGATGACTACTTGAGAAACCGGGTAAGAAGACACATTCTTCCCGTGTTAAAAGAAGAGGCACCTCATGTACATGAAAGCTTTCAGTTTGTAAGTGATATGCTGACTGAAGATGAGCAATACTTGCAGGCATTAACAAAGGAACAAATGAACCAAGTGATAACGAATCAATCGCCTAAGCAAATTAAGATCAAAACGAAGCCTTTGCTTGACCTGCCTTTGCCTTTACAAAGAAGAGGCATTCAACTAATATTAAACTATCTTTATGAAAACACTCAATCAGCGTTTTCAAACCAGCATATTCTAGGGACTTTGGACTGGTTATCTCATACCGAACAACCGTCTGGATCATTAGATTTGCCAAAAGGTTTACAAGCTGTCAAGTCTTATGATTACTGTATGTTTACCTTTGAACGATCGCTTGTACTAGACCAGTCTTATGCTCTTCACTTAAAGGGCGAACTTGGAGAGAAGCTTTTCCTTCCAAATGGGCAGTCTATTGTGGTATCAAATCATGTTCCGGAGGATGCACGGAACGGAAACCATTTTTTCTTGCTTCAAAAAGATCATGTTCGTTTCCCTTTGATCATTCGCTCACGAAAAAATGGTGATCGAATTAAACTTAAAGGGATGAATGGATCAAAAAAGGTGAAGGATATATTTATTGATAAAAAAGTGCCTCTTGCAGAAAGAGACAGCTGGCCGATCGTCACTGACTCGGATCATCAAATCATCTGGATCCCAGGTCTGAAAAAATCCGTTTTTGAAGAAATTGATATGACAAACAGCGATCTCATTGTATTACAATATAGACAGCATGAAAATTTGTAGGGGGCAAGCAAAAGCATGAAACAAGATATTGAAAAGGTTTTGATCTCAGAAGAAGAGATCCAGCAAAAAGTGAAGGAACTGGGTGCAACATTAACCAGCGATTATGATGGTAAATTTCCCCTGGCTATTGGTGTTTTGAAAGGGGCTCTTCCATTTATGGCAGACCTGATCAAGCACATTGATACATATTTAGAACTTGATTTTATGGATGTATCTAGCTACGGAAAATCTACCGTATCTTCAGGAGAAGTAAAGATCATTAAAGATCTAGATACTTCTGTTGAAGGAAGAGATATTTTAATTATGGAAGATATCATCGACAGTGGGTTAACTTTGAGCTATCTGGTAGAGCTTTTCCGATACCGTAAAGCAAACTCCATAAAAATTGTGACATTGCTTGATAAACCAAGCGGTCGTAAAGCAGACATCAAAGCAGATTATGTTGGATTTGAAGTGCCAGATGCATTTGTTGTCGGCTATGGATTGGATTTCGCTGAACGTTACCGAAACCTCCCGTATATTGGAGTGTTAAAACCATCTGTTTACGAAGGCTAATCAGCATACGTATACATGAGGTTATTGGTTGTATTGGAATGATTTTCTATGATACTATTGAACATAGTTGTGCTTACTGTGGGAGGAGGTAAGGAATGAATCGGGTTTTTCGTAATACGATTTTTTATATACTTATTTTATTACTTGTGATAGGGGTAGTCAGTTGGTTAGGATCCCCTAATCAAAAGCCTGAGAACATGTCTTACAGCAAATTTTCGCAAAATCTAAGTGCGGGAAAAGTGGAGAGTATCTCCATTCAGCCTGTAAGAGGGGTTTATGAAATTCGTGGTCAATTAGATGGCGCGAAGAAAGATGAATACTTCATTACCCATGTTCCAGATGGTCAAGGTGTTGACCAGATTTACAGTGCACTGAAGAATACAGATGTAAAAGTAGAACCCGCACCTGAAACAAATGGATGGCTGCAAGTTTTGACAACCATCATTCCGTTCATCATCATCTTTATCCTGTTCTTCTTCTTATTGAACCAAGCTCAGGGCGGTGGAAGCCGTGTTATGAACTTTGGTAAAAGTAAGGCGAAGCTTTACACAGAAGAGAAGAAACGTGTGAAATTTAAAGATGTTGCCGGTGCAGATGAAGAAAAGCAAGAGCTTGTAGAAGTGGTTGAATTCCTGAAGGATCCACGTAAATTTGCGGAGCTTGGCGCAAGAATTCCTAAAGGGGTTTTACTAGTAGGACCTCCAGGTACAGGTAAAACATTACTTGCGAGAGCATCTGCAGGAGAAGCAGGCGTTCCTTTCTTCAGCATCAGTGGTTCTGACTTCGTCGAGATGTTCGTCGGTGTCGGTGCATCACGTGTACGTGATTTATTCGAAAATGCGAAAAAGAATGCACCATGCTTGATCTTTATTGATGAGATTGATGCAGTGGGTCGTCAGCGTGGAGCCGGTCTTGGCGGTGGTCATGACGAGCGTGAACAAACGCTTAACCAGCTTCTTGTTGAAATGGATGGTTTTAGTGCGAACGAAGGTATTATTATCATCGCTGCGACGAACCGTGCAGATATCCTAGATCCTGCATTGCTGCGTCCGGGACGCTTTGACCGTCAAATTACGGTTGACCGCCCAGATGTCATTGGCCGTGAAGAAGTACTGAAGGTTCATGCGAAAAACAAACCGCTTGATGATACAGTGAACTTGAAAGCCATTGCAAGCAGAACACCTGGGTTCTCTGGAGCAGATCTTGAGAACTTACTAAACGAAGCAGCACTTGTTGCTGCCCGTCATAACAAAAAGAAAATTGATATGCGTGATATCGACGAAGCGACTGATCGTGTCATCGCTGGGCCGGCGAAGAAAAGCCGCGTCATTTCGAAGAAAGAACGTAATATCGTGGCTTACCATGAAGCAGGTCATACCGTCATTGGTCTTATCCTAGACGAAGCGGACATGGTGCATAAAGTAACGATCGTTCCTCGTGGTCAGGCAGGCGGATATGCGGTCATGCTTCCAAGAGAAGACCGTTATTTCCAAACGAAGCCAGAGCTTCTTGATAAAATTGTCGGCTTGCTCGGCGGTCGTGTTGCAGAGGAAATTACGTTTGGTGAAGTAAGCACAGGCGCTCACAACGACTTCCAGCGTGCAACAGGCATTGCAAGAAAAATGGTTACTGAGTTCGGTATGTCTGATAAGCTTGGTCCGCTTCAGTTCGGTCAAGCACAAGGTGGTCAAGTGTTCCTAGGCCGTGATTTTAACAACGAGCCGAATTATAGTGAAGCCATTGCTTACGAGATTGACCAAGAAATTCAGCGTTTCATCAAGGACAGCTACGAACGTGCGAAACAAATTCTCACTGAGAACAAAGATAAGCTAGAAATTATCGCACAAGCCCTTCTAGAAGTTGAAACATTAGATGCTGAACAAATTAAATCTCTTTACGAAACTGGAAAGCTTCCAGAGCGTGTATACGCAGATGACGAAGAGAAGAATGATGATGTGAAAGTGAACATCAAGAAAAAAGAAGAAGATGAGGAGATCTAATCTCCCTCTGTGAAAGCTGCCGGGATCACCGGCAGCTTTTTTTATTTCAATTCCTGAATGGATCGGTTTCGAATTGTTTACAAATAGAACTCAATTCGTGTATGGTATGATAGAAAGTCGAAAAATGCTCTTTTTGAGAAACTATTCAAAGTGGTGATGAAGTTGTTACTCGTGATAGATGTAGGGAACACAAATACCGTTTTAGGTGTTTATCATAATGGCGAACTAAACTACCATTGGCGAATTGAAACAAGCCGTCATAAAACAGAAGATGAATTTGGTATGGCCATCAGGTCTTTATTTGATTATGTCGGGCTAATGTTTGACCAAATAGAAGGAATTATCATCTCGTCTGTTGTCCCGCCAATGATGTTTGCATTAGAAAGAATGTGCGAGAAGTACTTTCACATAACTCCCCAAATTGTAGGGCCTGGAATGAAGACTGGATTAAACATTATGTGTGACAATCCAAAGGAAGTCGGGGCTGATCGAATTGTGAATGCAGTAGCGGCGATTCACCTTTATGGGGCACCTCTCATTGTCGTAGATTTCGGTACAGCGACAACCTACTGTTATATCAATGAACAAAAACAATACATGGGTGGGGCGATTGCACCTGGTATTACCATCTCCACAGAGGCTTTATATACAAGAGCAGCAAAACTGCCGAGAATTGAAATTGTCCGTCCAGAACACATTGTTGGAAAAAACACCATCAGTGCGATGCAATCCGGCATCCTTTATGGATATGTTGGGCAAGTCGAGGGAATAGTGAAACGGATGAAGCAGCAAGCGAAACAAACACCGAAAGTCATTGCAACAGGCGGTTTGTCGACATTGATTGGAAATGAATCAGATTGCATTGATGTTGTCGATCCGTTCTTAACATTAAAAGGACTTCAACTCATTTATGAACGTAATCGTGTCGGTGTACTATAGGAGGTTTAAAATCGAATGGATTACTTAGTTAAAGCGTTAGCATATGACGGAAAAGTCCGAGCATATGCTGCAAACACAACAGATACAATCAATGAAGCACAAAGAAGACACCATACATGGCCAACAGCATCAGCAGCGATTGGCAGAACTATGACTGCTACAGTCATGATGGGTGCTATGCTGAAAGGCGAAAATAAGCTAACGGTCAAAATTGAAGGCGGTGGACCAATCGGTGCCATCATTGCTGATGGAAACGCAAAGGGCCAAGTGCGCGGATATGTCTCAAACCCACAAGTCCACTTTGACTTAAATGAACATGGCAAGCTGGATGTTAGACGTGCAGTCGGGACATCTGGAACGTTAAGTGTTGTGAAAGATATCGGACTGAAAGATCACTTTACAGGACAAACGGAGATCGTCTCAGGTGAAATTGGAGATGACTTCACTTATTATCTTGTCTCTTCTGAGCAAGTGCCTTCCTCTGTAGGTGTGGGGGTTCTCGTCAATCCAGATAACTCGATTCTCGCAGCTGGCGGTTTCATCATTCAATTGCTGCCTGGAACAGAAGATGCTGTCATTGAAAGATTAGAAAAGCGGCTCTCAACCATTGAACCCATTTCTAAACTCATTGAAAAAGGGATGACACCAGAAGAAATTTTAGAAGAAGTACTCGGAGAAAAACCTCAAATTTTAGAAACTGTACCTGTCGAATTTTCTTGTAACTGCTCAAAAGAACGTTTTGCTAATGGCATTATCAGCCTAGGAAAAGCCGAAATTGACGATATGATTGAACAAGAAGGACAAGCAGAAGCTCAATGCCATTTTTGTAACGAAACGTATGTATTTACAAAAGAAGAGCTAGAGGAGCTACGTGAAGAAATAACCCGCTAAGCTCTAAGCAGCGGGTTTTCTTTTTAGAATTGAAAGGAGACGAAAGATGAGACTGAAAGCAAGAGTGGTATGGACATTTATTCTCGTGTTGCTTATGATCAATGCCGTTGTCATTGCATATGTATTAACAAAGTCGCAAATGTCACAGGCTTCTTCAAACGGGAAGAGCGGTGAAGAAATCGCGTCGATTGGAAAAGAGAAGGTGACACGTCAAGAATGGTTAAAGAAGATGGAAGACCGCTATGGAAAGGCAACACTTGAGCAAATGATTAATCAGAAGGTGGTCAATCAGCTTGCGAAAGAAAACAAGCTTGAGGTGTCCTCAAAAGAAATCAATCGTGAATTGCTGATGCTTAAGGCGGTATCTAATAATTTCTACGAAGATGGACATACGAGTGAAAAGGACTGGACAGAACAGATTCGTTATCAAATTTTATTAGAGCAGCTTTTAACGAGAGATGCTGTCGTTTCTGAAAAAGAAGCGAAATCCTTTTATGAAAAAAACAAGGACTTATATCAATATGATGATTCATACCGTATTCGTCATATCGTCGTGAAGACAAAAGGTGAAGCTGAAAATGTTTTGAAGGATCTGAAAGGCGGATCTAGCTTCGAGGCGGTGGCAGCTGAACGCTCCATTGACCGCTACACCTCTCCATATGGCGGAGATCTTGGGTTTGTGACGGAAGAACAAGAAAGTATCCCAGCCCTATACATACAGGAAGCTCAAAAGCTTCAGCCAGATGAATGGACAAAAGAACCGATCGAGACCAAAAACGGGTATGCCATTATTCAATTGAAAGAAAAATTAGATGGCCGCTCCTTCTCGTATGAAGAAGTCAAAAATCAGATCAAAAGGCAGATTGCCATGGAAGATCTAGGTGAAAAGGCGAATGTCAAAACTCTGTGGAAAGAAGCAAAAGTCACATGGTTTTACGATGGCGAGCAGGACTAAAAGCATTGACAAAATTTTTCGAAATTGATAATTTAATATTAATACAATAAAATTACTCGGAGATAGAGGTGTTAGTGATGGCTCGTATTGCAAATTCAGTTTTTGAACTAATAGGAAATACACCAGTCGTTAAATTAAACCGTTTAGTAGATGAAGACAGTGCGGATGTCTACTTGAAGCTTGAATATATGAACCCGGGCAGCAGTGTGAAAGATCGTATTGCGTTAGCGATGATCGAAGATGCTGAAGCGAAAGGTACTTTAAAAGCCGGCGACACGCTCATCGAACCAACAAGCGGAAACACAGGTATCGGTCTAGCAATGGTAGCGGCAGCGAAAGGAATTAACGCCATTCTAGTGATGCCAGACACAATGAGTCAGGAGCGCCGTAACCTTTTACGTGCTTATGGTGCAGAGCTTGTATTAACACCAGGTGCAGAAGGAATGAAAGGTGCCATCAAAAAGGCAGAAGAATTAGCAGAAGAGCACGGTTACTTCATGCCTCAGCAATTTAGCAACGAAGCCAATGCGGAGATTCACCGTCGTACTACAGGAAAAGAAATTCTTGAACAGTTTGACGGCGAGCTTGATGCATTTATTGCAGGTGTTGGTACGGGCGGCACAATTACGGGTGCTGGCGAAGTCCTAAAAGAAGCCATCCCATCGATTCAGCTTTATGCGGTAGAGCCGACAGATTCTCCTGTATTATCAGGCGGAAAGCCGGGCCCGCATAAAATCCAAGGGATTGGAGCAGGTTTTATTCCTTCCATCTTAAACACGGAAGTATATGATGGCATTATCCAAGTGAAAAACGAAGATGCATTTGAGCTTGCAAGAAAAGCAGCGAAAGAGGAAGGAATCCTTGGCGGTATTTCTTCAGGAGCAGCTATTTACGCAGCACTTCAAACAGCGAAAAAGCTTGGTAAAGGGAAAAAGGTTCTCGCAATCATCCCAAGTAATGGGGAGCGTTACCTCAGCACACCTCTTTATCAGTTCGATTAAACCAATTACCCCAGCATTTGCTGGGGTTTTTTTATGAAATCTGTAGATGGAAAGCAAATACTATTTTCTAAATAAATTGGATTGCATTACAATAAGATTAATGAAAATGAAAAAGGATGATAACATGACACAACGCAGGCCGATGGGCATCAAAATTCCTTTTACGAAAGATGCATTCTTGGAAAGATACGAACAACTAACTGCTGGCGAAACACACCATGTTCTGCTTGAAAGTGCTCGCGGCGGTTCCTACAGCATTGCTGGTATTCACCCAATCGCTAAAGCGAAGGGGAAAGATGGGATGACAACCATCCATTATCAAGATGAGGTGCTGTTTAAAGAAGGCGATCCATTCAGAGCGTTTACGGATTGGTTCCAAACCCTTCAAACCGAAACGAATGAGGAATACCCTGATTTTCAAGGCGGGGCGATTGGATTTTTAAGCTATGATTATGCTAGATATATCGAGCATTTTAAGATGCTGTCCATTGATGACCTGAAAACACCTGATCTTTATTTTCTCGTGTTTAATGATGTTGCAGTCTTTGATCATAAGGAAAATATGTTGTGGCTGATTACTCACACAGAGGGAGCGGAACCTGTGAGTGTCACTCATCAAAGACTTGAAGATTTGAAGCAAAAGTGGACAAGCTCTGTAATCGAATCAGCACAATCACCTGTTTATGAATCTTCTGCAGAATTTGTACCAGCAGCACCTTTTACTGAAGAGACCTTTGGAGAAGCAGTAGAGAAGATTAAGCAATATATCACAAGCGGTGATGTGTTCCAAGTGAATTTATCCATCAGACAAGATGAACAGCTCCACACCCACCCTTATGATTTATACAAAACGTTACGTCAAGTCAATCCATCTCCTTATATGTCTTATTTGCACACGCCTGATTTCCAAATTGTTTGTGGATCTCCAGAGCTGCTGATTAAGAAAAAGGGGACTCAATTAGAAACAAGACCGATTGCGGGTACAAGATCAAGAGGCAAGGACGATGCTGAGGATCAAGCGCTGGCAAAAGAGCTCATTGAAAATGAAAAAGAACGCGCGGAGCATGTGATGCTCGTCGATCTTGAGCGAAATGATCTTGGACGCGTGTCCACTTATGGCTCAGTAAGAGTGAACGAATTTATGGCGATTGAGAAATATTCACATGTGATGCACATTGTATCCAACGTACAAGGGGAACTGCGTGATGATTGTGATGCAGTAGATGTCATGAGAGCCGTATTCCCAGGCGGCACAATTACAGGTGCTCCAAAGGTAAGAACAATGGAAATCATAGAAGAGCTTGAGCCAACAAGGCGTGGGCTTTATACTGGATCTATAGGCTGGTTTGGATTTAATCAAGATATGCACTTTAACATCGTCATTCGTACGGCGTACTGCACTGAAGGCAAAGCCTTTATGCAGTCGGGTGCTGGGATCGTCATCGATTCTGTACCAAAGCACGAATATAAAGAATCGATTAAAAAAGCCTATGCAGTAAAAAAAGCATTACAGTTGAGCGAAGAAGAGACTATTTTGAGTTAGAGGTGAGCAGAGCATGATAGTAATGATTGATAATTATGATTCATTTACGTACAACCTGGTCCAGTATTTAGGTGAGCTTGGAGAAGAATTGATCGTGAAACGGAATGATCAAGTAACCATTCAAGAAATCGAAGAACTCAAGCCAGATTTTCTCATGATTTCTCCAGGGCCATGCAGTCCTGATGAAGCGGGAATTAGTATGGAGGCAATCAAGCACTTTGCGGGAAGTATTCCGATCTTCGGTGTATGCCTAGGGCATCAATCCATTGCGCAAGTCTTTGGAGGGGATGTCGTTCGTGCTGAGCGCTTAATGCATGGTAAAACGTCAGAGATTGAACATGACGGAAAAGGTGTCTTCACTGGACTCCAAAATCCGCTTGTCGCAACGAGATATCATTCATTAATTGTCAAAAATGAAACGCTGCCGGAGTGCTTTGACGCAACAGCCAGCACAAAGGAAGGCGAGCTCATGGCCATTCGCCATAAAGAGCTGCCAATTGAAAGTGTACAGTTTCATCCTGAATCGATTATGACGTCCTTCGGAAAAGAAATGCTTAAAAATTTCATTGAAACCTATCGTAAAAAGGGGCATGAAGTAAACGCATGATCATTTATCTGAACGGTCAGTATATAGAGGAGAAAGACGCGACTCTTTCTCCTTTTGATCATGGTTTTCTATATGGCATCGGTGTATTCGAAACATTTACCAGCCTGGCAGGACAAGTCTTTCTGTTAGATTGGCACCTTGAAAGGCTCAATCAATCATTGCATGACCTTTGCATCGAATCCACAATAGAGAAACCATTTGTACTCGACATCATTCATACCTTACTAAATAAAAACGAAATAGCCGGTGGCCATGCGAGAATTCGATTCAATGTTTCTGCGGGCAGGGGCAATGGATTTTCTGCAGATCCTTATGAAGAGTCTGTCGTGTTTGTCATGATCTCTCCATTCCGGACCGAATCTGTTTTAGATGAGAAACAGGGAGTCATTCTTCAAACGAGGAGAAATACGCCGGAAGGTCCGAGGCGCCTCAAGTCTCACCATTATATGAACAACCTGCTTGCAAAAAGAGAAGTGGGAAATGACCCGAAGTTAGAAGGTATCTTTTTAACAAAAGAAAATGATGTGGCAGAAGGCATTACCTCCAATGTATTTTGGCGAAAAGGCGATGTGATTTATACACCGTCACTTGATACAGGCATTTTAAATGGGGTCACTCGTCGATATTGTATCGAAACACTCCAAGCGATGGAGGCTTCACTAAAAGTAGGGCGATACCCAGTCTCCCATTTGCTATCAGCTGATGAGGCATGGATGACCAATTCTGTTCAAGGGGTTGTGCCTTTCAGAAGTATAGGGGAAATCTCCTTTCCCCAAAACAGCCGGAT
Source organism: Bacillus sp. FSL K6-2841 (assembly GCF_037976435.1). Classification (NCBI taxonomy): domain Bacteria; kingdom Bacillati; phylum Bacillota; class Bacilli; order Caryophanales; family Bacillaceae; genus Bacillus; species Bacillus sp. FSL K6-2841. The sequence continues at coordinate 88,052 of NZ_CP150266.1, forward strand.
CTTCTCAACGAAATTGAGAGCACAATATACAAAAGAACGTCTAGATTATAAAGAGTAGGTGGACACAATGACACAACAAGTGATAAAGCAGCCTAAAGTCATACAAACCAAGCACCACACCCTTAGTTATGAAGAAAAGACATTGGTCATGGGCATTTTAAATGTCACACCTGACTCTTTTTCAGATGGAGGAAAGTTTAATCAAGTGGATAAAGCGCTGGCTCATGCAGCACAGCTGATAGAGGACGGGGCACATATCATTGATATTGGCGGAGAATCGACTCGCCCAGGAGCGGCATTTGTCTCAGAACAAGAGGAGCTTTCAAGAGTCATTCCCGTCATTGAAAAGATCACGAAAGAATTGGATGTACCGATTTCCATTGATACGTATAAAGCCCATGTGGCAGATGAAGCAGTGAAAGCCGGAGCTTCCATCATTAATGATGTATGGGGAGCGAAGGCAGATCCTCAAATGGCGCATGTGGCAGCGAAGCACAATGTGCCGATTATTTTAATGCACAATCGGCCAGAGCGAAATTACACACATTTGATTTCAGATATGATCGCAGATTTGAAAGAAAGTGTTCAGATTGCGAAACAAGCCGGTGTCCGTGATGACATGATCATATTAGACCCTGGTGTAGGGTTTGCGAAAAATAAAGAGGACAACCTGATGGTCATGAATGAGCTCGAACATTTTTGTCACCTTGGGTATCCACTGCTCTTAGCTACATCTCGAAAACGATTCATCGGAGCTGTCTTAGACCTGCCACCGGAAGAACGTACTGAAGGAACGGGGGCCACGGTCTGTCTTGGGATTCAAAAAGGCAGTGCGATGGTTCGCGTACATGATGTAAAAGAAATCGCAAGAATGGCAAAAATGATGGATGCCATGCTGAATAAGGGAGGCGCTTATCATCGATAAAGTATATGTAAATGGAATGGAATTTTACGGCTACCATGGCGTATTTGCAGAAGAAAATAAATTAGGACAGCGGTTCCGTGTGGATTTAACAGCTTCACTTGATTTAAGTAAAGCCGGACAAACTGATGACCTCAATCAGACCATCAATTATGCGGAGCTCTACCAAATCTGCAAAAGCATAGTAGAGGGTGAACCAGTCAACCTCGTTGAAACACTGACAGAAAGAATTGCGAGCCAAGTGCTAAAGGATTTTCCGACAGTTCAGGAATGTACAGTGAAGGTAATCAAACCAGATCCACCAATTCCAGGACACTATCAGTCCGTTGCCATTGAAATGACGAGATCGCGCGCATGAACAATACCGCATACATTGCTTTAGGTTCGAACATAGGGAAAAAGGAAACCTATTTAAAAGAAGCTGTGAAAAAACTGCACGAACATCCAGATGTTCAAGTAGAATCGATCTCATCTATATATGAAACAACACCTGTAGGTTACGAAAACCAAGATGACTTTTTAAATATGGCTGTGAAAATTTCCACCTCGCTTCGTCCAAATGAATTACTGGCACTTACTCAGAAAATCGAGCAAGAGTTAGGCAGAACAAGAGAAGTGAGATGGGGACCGCGAACGGCTGACCTTGACATTTTACTTTATAATCGTGAAAATATTGAAACAGAACAGCTTGTAGTGCCGCATCCTAGAATGTACGAACGTTTATTCGTTCTCGTTCCGATGAGTGAGATTTGCCCAGAAATCGGCGAAGTACAAATAAATGCCGTAACAGACCAAGAAGGTGTAAGCATATGGAAAAAGACATGTGGGGTAGAAGAATTCGTGCATACCGAAAGCTAAAAGGGTATACTCAGGAAGGGTTCGCGAAAAGACTGGGCATCTCTGTCTCTGTCTTAGGAGAAATTGAGCGTGGCAATCGATTACCAACAAACCAATTGGTTGGTCAAATAGCAGATGCTTTAAATATAACGGTGGAAGAACTTTCGCCAATTCTTGAAGAAGGAAGGAGGGGAAATGATGTTTAAAATCGGAGATATCGACATTAAAAACAAAGTGGTGCTCGCGCCTATGGCTGGTGTGTGCAACTCTGCCTTCAGACTGACAGTGAAAGAGTTTGGAGCAGGTTTAGTCTGCGCTGAAATGGTCAGTGATAAGGCGATCCTGATCAACAATGCAAGAACAATGGGTATGCTATACATTGATGAACGGGAAAAGCCTTTGAGCCTTCAGATATTTGGAGGAGAAAAAGACACTCTCGTTGAAGCGGCAAAGTTTGTAGACCAGAATACCACAGCGGACATTATTGATATCAACATGGGCTGTCCTGTGCCGAAGATTACGAAATGTGATGCAGGAGCGAAATGGCTGCTTGATCCAAACAAGATTTATGAAATGGTCTCTGCTGTTGTAGATGCTGTAGATAAACCTGTTACAGTGAAAATGAGAATGGGCTGGGACGAAGATCATATCTTCGCTATCGACAATGCCCGTGCTGTTGAACGAGCAGGTGGACAAGCGGTTGCGCTTCACGGACGGACACGTGTGCAGATGTACGAAGGAACAGCGAATTGGGATATTATAAAAGAGGTCAAACAATCTGTTTCCATTCCAGTCATCGGCAATGGAGATGTCAAAACCCCTCAGGATGCAAAACGTATGCTTGATGAAACGGGTGCAGATGCTGTCATGATCGGAAGAGCCGCACTAGGAAACCCATGGATGATCTATCGAACGGTTCATTATTTAGAAACGGGTGAACTGAAAGAAGAGCCAAACGTACGTGAGAAGATGTCAGTGTGCAAGCTTCACTTAGACAGACTCATTGATCTAAAAGGCGAGCATGTGGCTGTCAGAGAAATGAGAAAGCACGCAGCATGGTACTTAAAAGGTGTCCGAGGCAATGCGGACGTGAGAAATCAAATCAATCAGAGTGAAACGAGAGCGGAACTTGTACAAGTTCTTGATAACTTTACGATCGAAGCCGAGGCAAAAGAGCTTCAAAGTATAAAAGTAGGATAAGACTATCTTTCTTTTTGTAGCTCACTGCTAGTGCATGTACTGGCAGTTTTTCTGCTTTTCTCTGCAAAATACATTAATGGAGTGATATAAATGAGTAATGAAGGGCTTAATAACGAAGAATTAAATGACCAATTCCAGGTCAGACGTGACAAAATGAATAAAATGAGAGAAGAGGGTATTGATCCATTTGGTGAACGATATGACCGTTCTCATCAATCTGCCCAAATTATTGCTGAATACGATGAGTTTTCTAAAGAAGACTTAGAAGAAAAGTCTGCCCAAGTGACAATCGCTGGACGTATGATGACTAAGCGCGGAAAAGGGAAAGCTGGCTTTGCGCATATACAAGATTTAGAAGGACAAATTCAAATCTACGTTCGTAAAGATAGTGTAGGAGAAGAAGCTTACGAATTATTCAAAAGCTCAGACCTAGGCGATATTATCGGTGTAACAGGAACAGTATTTAAAACGAATGTAGGAGAACTTTCTATTAAAGCGACTAGCTTTGAGGTTCTCACAAAAGCACTTCGCCCGCTTCCTGATAAATATCATGGACTTAAAGATGTTGAACAACGTTATCGTCAGCGTTACCTTGATCTGATTGTAAATCCAGAAAGTAAGCAGACGTTCATCATGCGAAGCAAGATCATCCAATCTATGAGAAGATACTTAGATTCTAAAGGATACCTAGAAGTTGAAACACCAACAATGCACAGCATCCCTGGTGGTGCATCAGCACGTCCTTTCATTACTCATCATAATGCACTGGATATGCCGCTTTATATGCGTATTGCGATTGAACTGCACTTAAAACGCCTCATTGTCGGTGGCCTAGAGAAAGTATACGAGATTGGCCGTGTATTCCGTAACGAAGGTGTATCAACTCGCCATAACCCAGAATTCACTATGATCGAGCTTTACGAAGCTTACGCAGATTATAAAGACATCATGAACCTAACCGAAAACCTGATTGCTCATATTGCCGAAGAGGTACTAGGAACAACCACGATTCAATATGGAGAAGATGAAATTGACCTCAAGCCTGAATGGAAGAGACTCCATATGGTTGAAGCGGTCAAAGAAGCAACTGGTGTAGACTTCTGGCAGGAGATGTCCGTAGAAGAAGCGCAACAGCATGCAGCTGATCACGGAATTGAAATTACGAAAAACATGACAGTAGGTCATATCATCAATGAGTTCTTCGAGCAAAAAGTTGAGGAAACTTTGGTACAGCCTACATTTATTTACGGACACCCAGTGGAGATTTCTCCATTAGCTAAGAAAAACCCTGAAGACCCTCGCTTCACAGATCGCTTTGAGCTATTTATCGTACGCCGTGAACATGCTAATGCATTCACAGAGCTAAATGATCCAATCGATCAAAGAGAACGTTTCGAAGCTCAATTAAAAGAACGTGAAGAAGGAAATGACGAAGCGCATCTAATGGATGACGATTTTGTTGAAGCATTAGAATATGGTATGCCTCCAACAGGCGGACTAGGAATCGGTATCGACCGGTTAATCATGCTATTAACAAATTCTCCATCAATCAGAGATGTACTGCTTTTCCCACAAATGAGAAACCGCTAATACATCAATTAAAGCGCCATTATAACTATGGCGCTTTTTATTTTTCATAAAATGAAAATTTTTTTTAAAAAAACTATTGCAAGGAAAGAATCAAGGTGGTATATTATTATTCGTTGCCGCAAAACAGCAGCGAGGTTAAAAAAAGAAATTGAAAAAACTTCTTGACTTTAACCGATACGAAATGTTAAGATATTAAAGTCGCTTACGAGCGATAACGAATATGATCTTTGAAAACTAAACAAGACAAAACGTACCTGTTAATTCGAGTTTTTATAAAAAAATCCTATGATATAACATAGGTAGTCAGTCAAACGCTGACGAAAAACAAAACTTCGGTTTTGTACTTTTTCGGAGAGTTTGATCCTGGCTCAGGACGAACGCTGGCGGCGTGCCTAATACATGCAAGTCGAGCGAACAGAAGGGAGCTTGCTCCCGGATGTTAGCGGCGGACGGGTGAGTAACACGTGGGTAACCTGCCTGTAAGACTGGGATAACTCCGGGAAACCGGAGCTAATACCGGATAGTTCCTTGAACCGCATGGTTCAAGGATGAAAGACGGTTTCGGCTGTCACTTACAGATGGACCCGCGGCGCATTAGCTAGTTGGTGGGGTAATGGCTCACCAAGGCGACGATGCGTAGCCGACCTGAGAGGGTGATCGGCCACACTGGGACTGAGACACGGCCCAGACTCCTACGGGAGGCAGCAGTAGGGAATCTTCCGCAATGGACGAAAGTCTGACGGAGCAACGCCGCGTGAGTGATGAAGGTTTTCGGATCGTAAAGCTCTGTTGTTAGGGAAGAACAAGTGCGAGAGTAACTGCTCGCACCTTGACGGTACCTAACCAGAAAGCCACGGCTAACTACGTGCCAGCAGCCGCGGTAATACGTAGGTGGCAAGCGTTGTCCGGAATTATTGGGCGTAAAGGGCTCGCAGGCGGTTTCTTAAGTCTGATGTGAAAGCCCCCGGCTCAACCGGGGAGGGTCATTGGAAACTGGGAAACTTGAGTGCAGAAGAGGAGAGTGGAATTCCACGTGTAGCGGTGAAATGCGTAGAGATGTGGAGGAACACCAGTGGCGAAGGCGACTCTCTGGTCTGTAACTGACGCTGAGGAGCGAAAGCGTGGGGAGCGAACAGGATTAGATACCCTGGTAGTCCACGCCGTAAACGATGAGTGCTAAGTGTTAGGGGGTTTCCGCCCCTTAGTGCTGCAGCTAACGCATTAAGCACTCCGCCTGGGGAGTACGGTCGCAAGACTGAAACTCAAAGGAATTGACGGGGGCCCGCACAAGCGGTGGAGCATGTGGTTTAATTCGAAGCAACGCGAAGAACCTTACCAGGTCTTGACATCCTCTGACAACCCTAGAGATAGGGCTTTCCCTTCGGGGACAGAGTGACAGGTGGTGCATGGTTGTCGTCAGCTCGTGTCGTGAGATGTTGGGTTAAGTCCCGCAACGAGCGCAACCCTTGATCTTAGTTGCCAGCATTTAGTTGGGCACTCTAAGGTGACTGCCGGTGACAAACCGGAGGAAGGTGGGGATGACGTCAAATCATCATGCCCCTTATGACCTGGGCTACACACGTGCTACAATGGACAGAACAAAGGGCTGCGAGACCGCAAGGTTTAGCCAATCCCATAAATCTGTTCTCAGTTCGGATCGCAGTCTGCAACTCGACTGCGTGAAGCTGGAATCGCTAGTAATCGCGGATCAGCATGCCGCGGTGAATACGTTCCCGGGCCTTGTACACACCGCCCGTCACACCACGAGAGTTTGCAACACCCGAAGTCGGTGAGGTAACCTTTATGGAGCCAGCCGCCGAAGGTGGGGCAGATGATTGGGGTGAAGTCGTAACAAGGTAGCCGTATCGGAAGGTGCGGCTGGATCACCTCCTTTCTAAGGATATATGGAGCAGCGTGCGTTTTCGTCTTGTTTAGTTTTGAAGGATCATTCCTTCAAAACATGTCTCTAGCGAGACAGGATTGTTCTTTGAAAACTAGATAACAATAAGTAATACATTCACATTGAATGCAATGCAAAGTTCATCACACATAGTGATTCTTTCTAAAGTAAGAAATGGTTAAGTTAGAAAGGGCGCACGGTGGATGCCTTGGCACTAGGAGCCGATGAAGGACGGGACGAACACCGATATGCTTCGGGGAGCTGTAAGCAAGCTTTGATCCGGAGATTTCCGAATGGGGAAACCCACTGCTCGTAATGGAGTAGTATCCATACTTGAATACATAGAGTATGAGAAGGCATACCCGGGGAACTGAAACATCTAAGTACCCGGAGGAAGAGAAAGCAAATGCGATTCCCTGAGTAGCGGCGAGCGAAACGGGAACAGCCCAAACCAAGAGGCTTGCCTCTTGGGGTTGTAGGACACTCTATACGGAGTTACAAAGGAACGATATAAGCGAAGAGGTCTGGAAAGGCCCGCCAAAGAAGGTAACAGCCCTGTAACTGAAATGTTGTTCTCTCCAGAGTGGATCCTGAGTACGGCGGAACACGTGAAATTCCGTCGGAATCCGGGAGGACCATCTCCCAAGGCTAAATACTCCCTAGTGACCGATAGTGAACCAGTACCGTGAGGGAAAGGTGAAAAGCACCCCGGAAGGGGAGTGAAATAGATCCTGAAACCGTGTGCCTACAAGTAGTCAGAGCCCGTTAAAGGGTGATGGCGTGCCTTTTGTAGAATGAACCGGCGAGTTACGATCCCGTGCAAGGTTAAGCAGAAGATGCGGAGCCGCAGCGAAAGCGAGTCTGAATAGGGCGCATGAGTACGTGGTCGTAGACCCGAAACCAGGTGATCTACCCATGTCCAGGGTGAAGTTCAGGTAACACTGAATGGAGGCCCGAACCCACGCACGTTGAAAAGTGCGGGGATGAGGTGTGGGTAGGGGTGAAATGCCAATCGAACCTGGAGATAGCTGGTTCTCTCCGAAATAGCTTTAGGGCTAGCCTCAAGGTAAGAGTCTCGGAGGTAGAGCACTGATTGGACTAGGGGCCCCTACCGGGTTACCGAATTCAGTCAAACTCCGAATGCCGATGACTTATCCTTGGGAGTCAGACTGCGAGTGATAAGATCCGTAGTCGAAAGGGAAACAGCCCAGACCGCCAGCTAAGGTCCCAAAGTATACGTTAAGTGGAAAAGGATGTGGAGTTGCTTAGACAACCAGGATGTTGGCTTAGAAGCAGCCACCATTTAAAGAGTGCGTAATAGCTCACTGGTCGAGTGACTCTGCGCCGAAAATGTACCGGGGCTAAACGTATCACCGAAGCTGCGGACTGTTCTTACGAACAGTGGTAGGAGAGCGTTCTAAGTGCTGTGAAGTCAGACCGGAAGGACTGGTGGAGCGCTTAGAAGTGAGAATGCCGGTATGAGTAGCGAAAGACGGGTGAGAATCCCGTCCACCGAATGCCTAAGGTTTCCTGAGGAAGGCTCGTCCGCTCAGGGTTAGTCGGGACCTAAGCCGAGGCCGAAAGGCGTAGGCGATGGACAACAGGTTGATATTCCTGTACCACCTCCTCACCATTTGAGCAATGGGGGGACGCAGGAGGATAGGGTAAGCGCGGTATTGGATATCCGCGTCCAAGCAGTTAGGCTGGGAAATAGGCAAATCCGTTTCCCGTGAAGGCTGAGCTGTGATGGCGAGCGAAATTTAGTAGCGAAGTTCCTGATTCCACACTGCCAAGAAAAGCCTCTAGCGAGGTGAGAGGTGCCCGTACCGCAAACCGACACAGGTAGGCGAGGAGAGAATCCTAAGGTGATCGAGAGAACTCTCGTTAAGGAACTCGGCAAAATGACCCCGTAACTTCGGGAGAAGGGGTGCTTCTTAGGGTGTTAAAGCCCCGAGAAGCCGCAGTGAATAGGCCCAGGCGACTGTTTAGCAAAAACACAGGTCTCTGCGAAGCCGTAAGGCGAAGTATAGGGGCTGACGCCTGCCCGGTGCTGGAAGGTTAAGAGGAGCGCTTAGCGTAAGCGAAGGTGCGAATTGAAGCCCCAGTAAACGGCGGCCGTAACTATAACGGTCCTAAGGTAGCGAAATTCCTTGTCGGGTAAGTTCCGACCCGCACGAAAGGCGCAACGATCTGGGCACTGTCTCAACGAGAGACTCGGTGAAATTATAGTACCTGTGAAGATGCAGGTTACCCGCGACAGGACGGAAAGACCCCGTGGAGCTTTACTGCAGCCTGATATTGAATGTTGGTACAGCTTGTACAGGATAGGTAGGAGCCTTGGAAACCGGAGCGCTAGCTTCGGTGGAGGCATCGGTGGGATACTACCCTGGCTGTATTGACCTTCTAACCCGCTGCCCTTATCGGGCAGGGAGACAGTGTCAGGTGGGCAGTTTGACTGGGGCGGTCGCCTCCTAAAATGTAACGGAGGCGCCCAAAGGTTCCCTCAGAATGGTTGGAAATCATTCGCAGAGTGTAAAGGCACAAGGGAGCTTGACTGCGAGACCTACAAGTCGAGCAGGGACGAAAGTCGGGCTTAGTGATCCGGTGGTTCCGCATGGAAGGGCCATCGCTCAACGGATAAAAGCTACCCCGGGGATAACAGGCTTATCTCCCCCAAGAGTCCACATCGACGGGGAGGTTTGGCACCTCGATGTCGGCTCATCGCATCCTGGGGCTGTAGTCGGTCCCAAGGGTTGGGCTGTTCGCCCATTAAAGCGGTACGCGAGCTGGGTTCAGAACGTCGTGAGACAGTTCGGTCCCTATCCGTCGCGGGCGCAGGAAATTTGAGAGGAGCTGTCCTTAGTACGAGAGGACCGGGATGGACGCACCGCTGGTGTACCAGTTGTTCTGCCAAGGGCATCGCTGGGTAGCTATGTGCGGACGGGATAAGTGCTGAAAGCATCTAAGCATGAAGCCCCCCTCAAGATGAGATTTCCCATTCCGCAAGGAAGTAAGATCCCTGAAAGATGATCAGGTTGATAGGTCTGAGGTGGAAGCGTGGTGACACGTGGAGCTGACAGATACTAATAGATCGAGGACTTAACCTTTATTCTAATGTGAAGTTTGAACATTGTTATCTAGTTTTGAGAGAACATTCTCTCCATCAGGTTTGGTGGCGATAGCGAAGAGGTCACACCCGTTCCCATACCGAACACGGAAGTTAAGCTCTTCAGCGCCGATGGTAGTTGGGGGTCTCCCCCTGTGAGAGTAGGACGCCGCCAAGCTTGTCTAAGGATCAGTTCCATTTGGAACTGGTCTTTTTTGTGTTTTTGAAAAAATTACTTCTATTAAATTGCTTTGTAAAGTGAGAAGTGATGATGTAGCAAGCCTCATCGACCAGCTAATCTTTTCTTCCGTTCACTTTTATGTATTTTCATTGAACAACGCAGCTGTTGTGTGGGTAGGTCGTTCAATTCGTTTAGGATGAAGACCAAAAGCATAGACAGCAGCCAATAAGATTTTCTTTGGTAGCCAACAGATAAAGAGGACTGTTAGAGATACACTATAGATAACTGAGTATTGCCAAAGAGCATAGAGCACCTTCAGTTAATTTTTACGCCTGTTCTAAGTAAGAACAAGAAAGAATCAACAACTAACTTGTTACCTCCAGTAACACTTTAATATTGAAGATAGTAAAGAACAGCATCATTTACTGATATTTTTATATGAAAATGATTTCTCAGAAAAATAAAATAATAAAAGAATCCCTTCTCTAGATGATTTGTATGAGAAGATAGATTGAATAAAACAAGCATATAAAAAACATGAAAAGGGTCATTTTACATCAATGAAGCGTTATTAGAGCGCTTTTTAACAAAAAAACATAAAAAAACGAAAAAAGGACTTTTAAAATGATGAGACAAGTGGTAAACTTCTTTAGGTGCCTTAACGAAAAGATGAAAAAAACAGCGTTAAAATAAATTCAAAAATTATTTTAAAAAAGTCTTTACAAACAATATCTTATCGTTATATAATACTACTTGTCGGATCGAGAGACATTCGAAATGACAACAAAATATGGAGGATTAGCTCAGCTGGGAGAGCATCTGCCTTACAAGCAGAGGGTCGGCGGTTCGAGCCCGTCATCCTCCACCATATTTATTCTTACATAATGTTAGGATAGATAAAGCCGGTGTAGCTCAACTGGTAGAGCAACTGACTTGTAATCAGTAGGTTGGGGGTTCAAGTCCTCTTGCCGGCACCACTTTCATATGGTAAGATAGACAAGTCGCTTTTAAAGCGAGCCATTAGCTCAGTTGGTAGAGCATCTGACTTTTAATCAGAGGGTCGAAGGTTCGAGTCCTTCATGGCTCACCATGTTTCATGCGGGTGTGGCGGAATTGGCAGACGCGCTAGACTTAGGATCTAGTGTCTTTATGACGTGGGGGTTCAAGTCCCTTCACCCGCATTGCCAAATAAAATAAAGAAATCCTGTAATGCGGAAGTAGTTCAGTGGTAGAACACCACCTTGCCAAGGTGGGGGTCGCGGGTTCGAATCCCGTCTTCCGCTTATACCATCCACGCCGGGGTGGTGGAATTGGCAGACACACAGGACTTAAAATCCTGCGGTAGGTGACTACCGTGCCGGTTCAAGTCCGGCCCTCGGCATTATAAAATAAGCGCCCGTAGCTCAATTGGATAGAGCGTTTGACTACGGATCAAAAGGTTAGGGGTTCGACTCCTCTCGGGCGCGCCATTAAGATCGGGAAGTAGCTCAGCTTGGTAGAGCACTTGGTTTGGGACCAAGGGGTCGCAGGTTCGAATCCTGTCTTCCCGACCATCTTTATGGGGCCTTAGCTCAGCTGGGAGAGCGCCTGCCTTGCACGCAGGAGGTCAGCGGTTCGATCCCGCTAGGCTCCACCAATATGATCTTTGAAAACTAAACAAGACAAAACGTACCTGTTAATTCGAGTTTTTATAAAAAATCCTATGAAATATCATAGGTAGTCAGTCAAACGCTGACGAAAAACAAAACTTCGGTTTTGTACTTTTTCGGAGAGTTTGATCCTGGCTCAGGACGAACGCTGGCGGCGTGCCTAATACATGCAAGTCGAGCGAACAGAAGGGAGCTTGCTCCCGGATGTTAGCGGCGGACGGGTGAGTAACACGTGGGTAACCTGCCTGTAAGACTGGGATAACTCCGGGAAACCGGAGCTAATACCGGATAGTTCCTTGAACCGCATGGTTCAAGGATGAAAGACGGTTTCGGCTGTCACTTACAGATGGACCCGCGGCGCATTAGCTAGTTGGTGGGGTAATGGCTCACCAAGGCGACGATGCGTAGCCGACCTGAGAGGGTGATCGGCCACACTGGGACTGAGACACGGCCCAGACTCCTACGGGAGGCAGCAGTAGGGAATCTTCCGCAATGGACGAAAGTCTGACGGAGCAACGCCGCGTGAGTGATGAAGGTTTTCGGATCGTAAAGCTCTGTTGTTAGGGAAGAACAAGTGCGAGAGTAACTGCTCGCACCTTGACGGTACCTAACCAGAAAGCCACGGCTAACTACGTGCCAGCAGCCGCGGTAATACGTAGGTGGCAAGCGTTGTCCGGAATTATTGGGCGTAAAGGGCTCGCAGGCGGTTTCTTAAGTCTGATGTGAAAGCCCCCGGCTCAACCGGGGAGGGTCATTGGAAACTGGGAAACTTGAGTGCAGAAGAGGAGAGTGGAATTCCACGTGTAGCGGTGAAATGCGTAGAGATGTGGAGGAACACCAGTGGCGAAGGCGACTCTCTGGTCTGTAACTGACGCTGAGGAGCGAAAGCGTGGGGAGCGAACAGGATTAGATACCCTGGTAGTCCACGCCGTAAACGATGAGTGCTAAGTGTTAGGGGGTTTCCGCCCCTTAGTGCTGCAGCTAACGCATTAAGCACTCCGCCTGGGGAGTACGGTCGCAAGACTGAAACTCAAAGGAATTGACGGGGGCCCGCACAAGCGGTGGAGCATGTGGTTTAATTCGAAGCAACGCGAAGAACCTTACCAGGTCTTGACATCCTCTGACAACCCTAGAGATAGGGCTTTCCCTTCGGGGACAGAGTGACAGGTGGTGCATGGTTGTCGTCAGCTCGTGTCGTGAGATGTTGGGTTAAGTCCCGCAACGAGCGCAACCCTTGATCTTAGTTGCCAGCATTTAGTTGGGCACTCTAAGGTGACTGCCGGTGACAAACCGGAGGAAGGTGGGGATGACGTCAAATCATCATGCCCCTTATGACCTGGGCTACACACGTGCTACAATGGACAGAACAAAGGGCTGCGAGACCGCAAGGTTTAGCCAATCCCATAAATCTGTTCTCAGTTCGGATCGCAGTCTGCAACTCGACTGCGTGAAGCTGGAATCGCTAGTAATCGCGGATCAGCATGCCGCGGTGAATACGTTCCCGGGCCTTGTACACACCGCCCGTCACACCACGAGAGTTTGCAACACCCGAAGTCGGTGAGGTAACCTTTATGGAGCCAGCCGCCGAAGGTGGGGCAGATGATTGGGGTGAAGTCGTAACAAGGTAGCCGTATCGGAAGGTGCGGCTGGATCACCTCCTTTCTAAGGATATATGGAGCAGCGTGCGTTTTCGTCTTGTTTAGTTTTGAAGGATCATTCCTTCAAAACATGTCTCTAGCGAGACAGGATTGTTCTTTGAAAACTAGATAACAATAAGTAATACATTCACATTGAATGCAATGCAAAGTTCATCACACATAGTGATTCTTTCTAAAGTAAGAAATGGTTAAGTTAGAAAGGGCGCACGGTGGATGCCTTGGCACTAGGAGCCGATGAAGGACGGGACGAACACCGATATGCTTCGGGGAGCTGTAAGCAAGCTTTGATCCGGAGATTTCCGAATGGGGAAACCCACTGCTCGTAATGGAGTAGTATCCATACTTGAATACATAGAGTATGAGAAGGCATACCCGGGGAACTGAAACATCTAAGTACCCGGAGGAAGAGAAAGCAAATGCGATTCCCTGAGTAGCGGCGAGCGAAACGGGAACAGCCCAAACCAAGAGGCTTGCCTCTTGGGGTTGTAGGACACTCTATACGGAGTTACAAAGGAACGATATAAGCGAAGAGGTCTGGAAAGGCCCGCCAAAGAAGGTAACAGCCCTGTAACTGAAATGTTGTTCTCTCCAGAGTGGATCCTGAGTACGGCGGAACACGTGAAATTCCGTCGGAATCCGGGAGGACCATCTCCCAAGGCTAAATACTCCCTAGTGACCGATAGTGAACCAGTACCGTGAGGGAAAGGTGAAAAGCACCCCGGAAGGGGAGTGAAATAGATCCTGAAACCGTGTGCCTACAAGTAGTCAGAGCCCGTTAAAGGGTGATGGCGTGCCTTTTGTAGAATGAACCGGCGAGTTACGATCCCGTGCAAGGTTAAGCAGAAGATGCGGAGCCGCAGCGAAAGCGAGTCTGAATAGGGCGCATGAGTACGTGGTCGTAGACCCGAAACCAGGTGATCTACCCATGTCCAGGGTGAAGTTCAGGTAACACTGAATGGAGGCCCGAACCCACGCACGTTGAAAAGTGCGGGGATGAGGTGTGGGTAGGGGTGAAATGCCAATCGAACCTGGAGATAGCTGGTTCTCTCCGAAATAGCTTTAGGGCTAGCCTCAAGGTAAGAGTCTCGGAGGTAGAGCACTGATTGGACTAGGGGCCCCTACCGGGTTACCGAATTCAGTCAAACTCCGAATGCCGATGACTTATCCTTGGGAGTCAGACTGCGAGTGATAAGATCCGTAGTCGAAAGGGAAACAGCCCAGACCGCCAGCTAAGGTCCCAAAGTATACGTTAAGTGGAAAAGGATGTGGAGTTGCTTAGACAACCAGGATGTTGGCTTAGAAGCAGCCACCATTTAAAGAGTGCGTAATAGCTCACTGGTCGAGTGACTCTGCGCCGAAAATGTACCGGGGCTAAACGTATCACCGAAGCTGCGGACTGTTCTTACGAACAGTGGTAGGAGAGCGTTCTAAGTGCTGTGAAGTCAGACCGGAAGGACTGGTGGAGCGCTTAGAAGTGAGAATGCCGGTATGAGTAGCGAAAGACGGGTGAGAATCCCGTCCACCGAATGCCTAAGGTTTCCTGAGGAAGGCTCGTCCGCTCAGGGTTAGTCGGGACCTAAGCCGAGGCCGAAAGGCGTAGGCGATGGACAACAGGTTGATATTCCTGTACCACCTCCTCACCATTTGAGCAATGGGGGGACGCAGGAGGATAGGGTAAGCGCGGTATTGGATATCCGCGTCCAAGCAGTTAGGCTGGGAAATAGGCAAATCCGTTTCCCGTGAAGGCTGAGCTGTGATGGCGAGCGAAATTTAGTAGCGAAGTTCCTGATTCCACACTGCCAAGAAAAGCCTCTAGCGAGGTGAGAGGTGCCCGTACCGCAAACCGACACAGGTAGGCGAGGAGAGAATCCTAAGGTGATCGAGAGAACTCTCGTTAAGGAACTCGGCAAAATGACCCCGTAACTTCGGGAGAAGGGGTGCTTCTTAGGGTGTTAAAGCCCCGAGAAGCCGCAGTGAATAGGCCCAGGCGACTGTTTAGCAAAAACACAGGTCTCTGCGAAGCCGTAAGGCGAAGTATAGGGGCTGACGCCTGCCCGGTGCTGGAAGGTTAAGAGGAGCGCTTAGCGTAAGCGAAGGTGCGAATTGAAGCCCCAGTAAACGGCGGCCGTAACTATAACGGTCCTAAGGTAGCGAAATTCCTTGTCGGGTAAGTTCCGACCCGCACGAAAGGCGCAACGATCTGGGCACTGTCTCAACGAGAGACTCGGTGAAATTATAGTACCTGTGAAGATGCAGGTTACCCGCGACAGGACGGAAAGACCCCGTGGAGCTTTACTGCAGCCTGATATTGAATGTTGGTACAGCTTGTACAGGATAGGTAGGAGCCTTGGAAACCGGAGCGCTAGCTTCGGTGGAGGCATCGGTGGGATACTACCCTGGCTGTATTGACCTTCTAACCCGCTGCCCTTATCGGGCAGGGAGACAGTGTCAGGTGGGCAGTTTGACTGGGGCGGTCGCCTCCTAAAATGTAACGGAGGCGCCCAAAGGTTCCCTCAGAATGGTTGGAAATCATTCGCAGAGTGTAAAGGCACAAGGGAGCTTGACTGCGAGACCTACAAGTCGAGCAGGGACGAAAGTCGGGCTTAGTGATCCGGTGGTTCCGCATGGAAGGGCCATCGCTCAACGGATAAAAGCTACCCCGGGGATAACAGGCTTATCTCCCCCAAGAGTCCACATCGACGGGGAGGTTTGGCACCTCGATGTCGGCTCATCGCATCCTGGGGCTGTAGTCGGTCCCAAGGGTTGGGCTGTTCGCCCATTAAAGCGGTACGCGAGCTGGGTTCAGAACGTCGTGAGACAGTTCGGTCCCTATCCGTCGCGGGCGCAGGAAATTTGAGAGGAGCTGTCCTTAGTACGAGAGGACCGGGATGGACGCACCGCTGGTGTACCAGTTGTTCTGCCAAGGGCATCGCTGGGTAGCTATGTGCGGACGGGATAAGTGCTGAAAGCATCTAAGCATGAAGCCCCCCTCAAGATGAGATTTCCCATTCCGCAAGGAAGTAAGATCCCTGAAAGATGATCAGGTTGATAGGTCTGAGGTGGAAGCGTGGTGACACGTGGAGCTGACAGATACTAATAGATCGAGGACTTAACCTTTATTCTAATGTGAAGTTTGAACATTGTTATCTAGTTTTGAGAGAACATTCTCTCCATCAGGTTTGGTGGCGATAGCGAAGAGGTCACACCCGTTCCCATACCGAACACGGAAGTTAAGCTCTTCAGCGCCGATGGTAGTTGGGGGTCTCCCCCTGTGAGAGTAGGACGCCGCCAAGCTTGTCTAAGGATCAGTTCCGTATGGAACTGGTCTTTTTTGTGTTTTTGAGAGGTTTGACACCATATAAATGTGGAAATAATATTCTTAGTTGAGCGATTATCTTGAAAAATCGACCGAAAAAATTTATAGTAAGATTAAAGTCAAATATAGTCAAAGTCAATGGAGGAGGAGGCGGAGTGGCACAAAATATTTCTGATATCATCGAGCAGTACTTGAAAGAAGTCTTGGATCAGAATGGTCGAGAAATATTAGAAATTAAGCGCAATGAAATTGCAGATAAGTTTCAATGCGTACCTTCACAAATTAACTATGTTATCAATACACGCTTTACGAGCGAGAGAGGCTACATCGTTGAAAGTAAGCGTGGCGGCGGTGGCTATATCCGCATCATTAAAGTCAAAATGAATGATGAAGTCGACTTATTGAACAATATTATTTCCCAAATATATCATCGTTTATCACAGGCTGCCTCTGATCATATCATCATGCGTCTTGTCGAAAATAACATTTTATCTGAAAGAGAAGCAAAGATGATGATCAGTGTCATGGACCGTTCTGTTTTGCACATTGATTTACCAGAACGTGATGAATTGCGGGCTCGGATGATGAAAGCGATGTTAAATGCTTTGAAATTAAAGTAAAGCGGGTGAAAAGATTGATTTGTCAAGAATGCAATGAGAGACCAGCCACTTTTCACTTTACGAAAGTTATAAATGGAGAAAAACAAGAAATGCACATATGTGAACAATGTGCAAAAGAAAACAGTGATTCATATGCTATGAGTGGAAACCAAGGTTTCTCGATTCACAACTTATTATCGGGTTTATTGAATATTGATCCTAGCTTTACCACAAGTGCGAATAAGGGATCATCTATTTTTCAAGAAGCGAGAGAAGTGGATCAATGTCCTAAGTGTGGCTTAACCTTTCAACAATTCAGAAAAACAGGCCGTTTTGGCTGTGCAGAATGCTATCGTTCATTTGATCAGTATTTGAACCCTGTTTTACGGAAAGTCCATAGTGGAAATACAGTCCATAATGGAAAAGTGCCTAAACGGATTGCCGGCAGTCTTCATGTACGCCGGAAACTTGAATTGATGCAGCAAGAGCTGAAGCAGTTAATTGAACAAGAAGAGTTCGAAAAAGCAGCGGAAGTTCGAGATCAAATTCGTGCATTAGAGCATGAGCAATCTCAGCAGAGGGAGGGAGATTAACAACATGTCGCTCCAGCATTTTATTCAAGACGCTTTAAGTCAATGGATGAAACAAAAAGGACCAGAAAGTGACATTGTTCTAAGCAGTCGAATCAGGCTAGCACGAAACCTAGAGCATGTTCGTTTCCCAACTCAGTTTTCTCAGGAAGAGGCTGAAGCTGTTCTCCAGCAATTCGAGCAAAAGTTTGCTAGCCAGGAAGTGAAGGACATTGGAAACTTTGTTCTAATTCGAATGAATGAAACGCAGCCTTTAGCAAAGAGAGTACTTGTTGAAAAGCATTTGATCAGCCCAAACTTAGCAGAATCAAGATTTGGCGGTTGTTTGCTTTCTGAAAATGAGGAAATCAGTGTGATGCTGAATGAAGAAGACCATATTCGAATCCAATGCTTATTCCCAGGCTTCCAACTAGCCAATGCATTAAAAGCGGCTAACCAGATAGATGACTGGATTGAAGAGCAAGTGGATTATGCGTTTTCTGAAAAGCGAGGATACTTAACAAGCTGTCCAACGAATGTAGGTACAGGTATTAGGGCTTCGGTCATGATGCATTTACCAGCTTTAGCCCTCACAAGACAAATGAATCGGATTATTCCGGCGATTAATCAATTAGGTCTTGTAGTCAGAGGAATTTATGGTGAAGGCAGCGAAGCAATAGGGAACATCTTTCAAATTTCAAATCAAATGACACTTGGTCAATCAGAAGAGGATATTGTAGATGATTTAAATAGTGTGACCGCTCAGCTCATTGAACAAGAGCGATCTGCACGAAAAGCGTTATATCAAACATCTAAAATTGAACTTGAGGACAGAGTGTACCGTTCCTTGGGGATTTTGTCCAATTGTCGGATGATTGAATCAAAGGAAACAGCTAAGTGTTTGTCAGATGTGCGCCTTGGAATTGATTTAGGTATCATTAAGGGGCTTTCAAGTAATATACTGAATGAACTCATGATTTTGACACAGCCTGGCTTTCTTCAACAATATTCTGGAGGAGCTTTGGAGCCAAATGAACGAGATATAAAACGAGCAGCGATTATTAGAGAAAGGCTGCGTTTAGAAATGCATAGGAATGGACAGGAGGATGAAACGATATGATGTTTGGAAGATTCACTGAAAGAGCTCAAAAGGTATTAGCACTTGCACAAGAAGAAGCCATTCGCCTAGGCCATAAGAACATTGGTACTGAACACATTTTACTTGGTCTTGTACGCGAGGGTGAGGGTATTGCCGCAAAAGCGTTAGAAGCACTGGGCCTTGTTTCAGATAAAATCCAAAAAGAAGTCGAAAGCTTGATTGGAAGAGGGCAAGAGGTGTCTCAAGCTATTCCTCATTATACGCCTAGAGCGAAGAAGGTCACTGAGCTTTCAATGGATGAAGCAAGAAAGCTAGGTCATTCCTATGTAGGGACAGAACATATTCTATTAGGTCTTATTCGCGAGGGAGAGGGTGTAGCTGCCCGCGTTTTAAATAACCTCGGAGTGAGCTTAAATAAAGCACGTCAGCAAGTCCTGCAGCTGCTTGGCAGCAATGAAACAGGTGCATCTGCCGCTGGCTCTAACAGCAATGCAAATACACCAACATTAGATAGCTTGGCAAGAGATTTAACAGCGATTGCGAAAGAAGACAGCTTGGACCCTGTCATTGGACGAAGCAAAGAAATTCAGCGTGTCATTGAGGTCCTAAGCAGAAGAACAAAAAACAACCCTGTGCTGATTGGTGAGCCCGGTGTTGGTAAAACAGCCATCGCTGAAGGTCTTGCACAGCAAATTATTCATAATGAAGTGCCTGAAATTCTGCGGGATAAACGAGTGATGACGCTTGATATGGGAACCGTTGTAGCAGGAACGAAATATCGTGGTGAATTTGAGGATCGTTTGAAAAAAGTCATGGACGAAATTCGTCAGGCAGGAAATATCATTCTCTTCATTGATGAGCTTCATACACTGATTGGTGCTGGCGGAGCAGAAGGTGCGATTGACGCATCTAATATTCTCAAACCATCCTTAGCACGTGGAGAGCTTCAATGTATCGGGGCAACAACGTTAGATGAGTACCGTAAATATATTGAAAAGGATGCTGCGCTTGAACGACGTTTCCAGCCAATTCAAGTAGATCAGCCATCCGTTGATGAAAGTATTCAAATCTTAAGAGGTCTTAGAGATCGTTATGAGGCACATCACCGTGTGTCCATCACAGATGAAGCGATTGAGGCGGCGGTGAAGCTGTCTGACCGTTATATTTCTGATCGTTTCCTTCCAGATAAGGCGATTGATTTAATTGATGAGGCAGGTTCGAAAGTCCGCTTACGTTCTTTCACAACACCGCCTAACCTAAAAGAACTAGAGCAAAAGTTGGATGAAGTACGCAAGGAAAAGGATGCGGCTGTTCAAAGTCAGGAATTTGAAAAAGCAGCTTCTCTTCGCGATACAGAGCAGCGTTTACGTGAAAAAGTAGAAGTCACAAAGAAATCTTGGAAAGAAAAGCAAGGTCAGGAGAATTCAGAGGTATCAGTGGATGATATCGCAATGGTTGTCTCTAGCTGGACGGGAGTGCCTGTTTCAAAAATTGCCCAAACAGAAACAGATAAGCTTCTGAATATGGAACAATTACTCCATTCTCGTGTAATCGGGCAGGATGAAGCGGTTGTCGCTGTAGCAAAAGCTGTGAGACGTGCGCGTGCTGGTCTAAAAGATCCAAAACGTCCAATCGGCTCCTTTATCTTCTTAGGCCCAACAGGGGTTGGTAAAACGGAGCTTGCAAGAGCACTTGCGGAGTCTATTTTTGGTGATGAAGAAGCGATGATCCGTATCGATATGTCTGAATACATGGAGAAACATTCTACATCTAGACTTGTTGGGTCACCTCCAGGCTATGTTGGCTATGAAGAAGGCGGACAACTGACTGAAAAAGTGAGAAGAAAACCTTATTCTGTTGTGCTTTTAGACGAGATTGAAAAGGCGCATCCAGATGTATTCAACATCTTACTGCAAGTATTAGAAGATGGTCGTCTGACGGATTCTAAAGGGCGTACCGTTGACTTTAGAAATACGATTTTGATCATGACATCCAACGTTGGAGCTAGTGAACTGAAGCGAAATAAATATGTTGGCTTTAACGTGCAGGATGAAGGTCAAAATTACAAAGATATGAAAGGCAAAGTGATGGGCGAGTTGAAACGTGCGTTTAGACCAGAATTCATCAACCGTATTGATGAAATCATTGTCTTCCATTCACTTGAAAAGAAACATTTAAAAGAGATCGTGTCTCTCATGTCTGATCAATTGACGAAACGATTAAAAGAACAAGACCTTTCAATTGAATTGACAGAAGCAGCAAAAGCGAAGATTGCCGACGAAGGTGTAGACCTTGAGTACGGTGCGCGTCCGTTAAGAAGAGCGATTCAAAAGCATGTGGAGGATCGACTTTCTGAGGAGCTTCTAAAGGGTAATATTGAAAAAGGTCAACAAATCGTATTAGATGTGGAAGATGGAGAAATTGTCGTAAAAACGACGGCTGCTACGAACTAATATAGTAAGAAAAAAGTGTGAGGCATACCAGTAAGGTGTATGCCTCCCTTTACTTATTTTCTGACCAGTATAAGGAGTTGTATTCTTCAATCTATGGCTAAGACAAAATCAAAATTTATATGCCAATCGTGCGGTTATGAATCAGCCAAATGGATGGGGAAATGTCCAGGCTGCGGCACGTGGAACAGTATGACAGAAGAGGTCGTTCGTAAAGAGCCGGTAAACCGTCGAAGCGCTTTTAATCATTCTGTCCAAACCATTCAAAAACCTTCACCTATTTCTGCAATTGAAACATCAGATGAACCCCGAATCAAAACGAATTTAGAAGAATTTAACCGAGTATTAGGAAGTGGAATTGTCAAAGGCTCTCTTGTTCTCATTGGCGGAGATCCTGGAATTGGGAAGTCCACATTATTATTACAAGTATCAGCACAGCTCTCAGACAAAAATCAGAATGTATTATACATATCCGGTGAGGAGTCCATTAAACAAACGAAGTTAAGAGCGGACCGCCTCGGCATAAAAAGCACCTCTTTACATGTTTTGGCTGAAACCGATATGGAGTATATAACGTCTGCTATACAAGAGATGAAACCCGCTTTTGTCGTGGTGGATTCGATTCAAACTGTTTATCAAAGCGATATTACGTCAGCTCCTGGGTCTGTATCTCAAGTGAGAGAATGTACAGCGCAGCTGATGAAGATTGCCAAGACAAATGGGATTCCAATTTTTATTGTTGGTCACGTGACCAAAGAAGGCTCGATCGCAGGTCCACGTCTTTTAGAGCATATGGTGGACACGGTTCTTTATTTTGAAGGTGAGCGTCATCATACGTTTCGTATCTTACGTGCAGTGAAAAACCGATTTGGTTCAACGAATGAACTAGGGATTTTTGAAATGAGAGAGGAAGGGCTCACGGAAGTATTAAACCCATCCGAAATTTTCTTAGAAGAACGTTCGGCAGGTGTATCTGGTTCGTGTGTTGTTGCCTCAATGGAAGGAACAAGACCTGTTCTTGTCGAGATACAAGCGCTAATTTCACCAACAAGCTTCGGAAATCCGCGTAGAATGGCCACTGGTCTTGATCATAATCGAGTGTCACTGCTCATGGCGGTTTTAGAAAAACGTGTTGGACTGCTGCTGCAAAACCAGGATGCGTATTTAAAGGTCGCAGGCGGTGTGAAGCTTGACGAACCAGCAATTGACTTGGCCATTGCGGTCAGTATTGCCTCCAGCTTTAAAGACGCAGCGCCGCATCAAGCGGATTGCTTTATAGGAGAGGTCGGTCTGACGGGAGAAGTCAGAAGAGTATCAAGAATTGAACAGCGTGTGCAGGAAGCGGCGAAACTAGGATTTAAGCGAATGTTTATTCCTCAGGCGAATATAGATGGATGGAAAAAGCCGAGAGGGATTGAGTTAGTCGGTGTAGAAAATGTAGCGGAGGCACTTCGAATTTCACTAGGGGGATCATAGAAATGGAAAAAGAGAAAAAAGGAGCGAGAGAACTCGATCTCTTAGATATCGTACAGTTTGTGGCACCAGGGACACCTCTTCGGGCTGGGATCGAAAACGTCCTGAGGGCCAATACTGGCGGGCTTATTGTTGTTGGTTATAACGACAAGGTAAAAAGTGTTGTCGACGGAGGATTTCATATTAATTCTGCCTTCTCCCCAGCACACTTATATGAATTGGCGAAGATGGATGGAGCCATTATTTTAAGCGATTCTGGTCAAAAGATCTTGTATGCGAATACACAGCTCATGCCAGATGCAACCATTCATTCATCGGAAACGGGCATGAGGCACCGAACTGCTGAACGTGTAGCGAAGCAGACAGGCTGTTTAATCATTGCGATTTCTGAACGGAGGAACGTCATTACCTTATACCAAGGGAATCGTCGTTATACGCTGAAAGATATTGGCTTTATTTTAACGAAGGCCAATCAAGCCATACAAACACTTGAGAAATATAAAACCATTTTAGATCATGCCATTTCTGCGTTAAGCGCCCTGGAATTTGAAGAGCTTGTGACCTTTGGTGATGTATTATCCGTCCTGCATCGTTACGAAATGGTGCTTAGAATTAAAAATGAAATCAATATGTATATCAAAGAGCTTGGAACAGAAGGACATTTGATTCGTCTGCAAGTCAATGAACTGATTACAGATATGGAGCAGGAAGCGGCTTTATTTATTAAAGATTACGTGAAAGAAAAGATTAAAGATCCATATGTTCTGCTTAAACAGCTCCAAGATATGTCTAGCTTTGAGCTTTTAGATGATTCCATTCTGTACAAGTTACTTGGCTATCCAGCTTCTACAAATATTGACGAATATGTGTACACAAGAGGTTACAGACTGCTTCACAAAATCCCTAGACTGCCTATGCCAATCGTCGAAAACGTGGTTGAAGCGTTCGGTGTGTTAGATCGAATTATGGAAGCAGATGTACAAGATTTGGATGAAGTAGAAGGAATTGGAGAAGTAAGAGCGAAAAAGATAAAAAAAGGATTAAAAAGGCTGCAAGAAAAACATTATATCGACCGACAGCTGTAAGAAGAGAAATTTTCTTTAAACACGGTTAAAAATGGATGAATATGGGTATATTAATGATGCTTTTGTTTTCTATTGATTATGATAGGAAACTTAAACATATATCAATGTCAGGTGAGGGTGGATTGACAGATGAAAAATAAAGGAGGTGAAGGTATGTTAAAAAGAATCGTTCAGGCGTTTTTTATCATTTTTGGTGCAGTTGTAGGGATTTTTATCATTCCAGAGTTATTTCTGCTGTTAAATGTAAAGGACATACCTTTCATAACAAATGCTTACTCTTCAGCACTAATAGGAGCCGCTGTGTTCTTTATCATCGGCAAATGGTGCACAGGTTATGTGGTGAATTGGGTGAAATGGATCGAGGATTCTCTCTTAAAGGCGCCTCTTCCTGATCTTATTTCTGGAAGTTTCGGATTAGTATTTGGACTTATTCTAGCATATCTTATTGTAAACGTGATCCCGCTAAACAATATCCCATATCATATTTTTGGTACCATTATTCCGATTTTCCTGGCTTTCTTTTTAGGATACCTTGGATTTCAGGTAGGCTTTAAGAAGAAGGATGAAATGATGGGGCTGTTCTCCCGATCTGCAAAGGTCACCAAGAAAAAAGGAGCAGCTGATGATGAACCTGAAATAGAAGATAAAAAGCTGAAAATTTTAGACACAAGTGTTATCATTGATGGAAGAATCGCAGATATTTGTCAAACTGGATTCTTAGAAGGCATCATGGTCATTCCTCAATTTGTGCTCGAGGAATTACAGCATATTGCAGACTCTTCTGATGTATTAAAGAGAAATAGAGGCCGAAGAGGTCTTGATATTTTAAATCGTATTCAAAAAGAATTAGATATCAAAGTTGAAATTTACGAAGGTGACTTTGAAGACATTCAAGAGGTTGATAGCAAGCTTGTGAAGCTCGCTAAATTAACTTCAGGTGTTGTTGTGACAAATGATTTTAATTTAAATAAAGTATGCGAACTTCAAAAAGTAGCAGTGTTAAACATCAATGACCTAGCCAATGCGGTGAAACCGGTTGTGCTGCCTGGGGAAGAAATGAAGGTACAGGTCATTAAAGATGGGAAAGAGCATAACCAAGGTGTTGCTTACTTAGATGACGGTACGATGATTGTGGTCGAAGAAGGACGCAATTACATTGGAAAAGACATCGATGTGCTCGTCACAAGTGTGCTGCAGACTGCTGCTGGAAGAATGATTTTTGCGAAGCCAAAACTTCTGGAGAAGGCGCTCTAAAGGGAGAACGAACATGTATTATGAAGTAGTTATTCCGGCTGCGGGGCAGGGGAAACGAATGAAGGCCGGCCGCAATAAGCTTTTTATTGAGCTGAAAAGAATGCCGGTCATTATTCATACACTAAAGGTGTTTGACGCTCATGCTCAATGCAAACGCATGATCCTAGCGATCAATGAAGAGGAGCGTCAAGACTTTGAAAGGCTACTCAAGGTACACGCTTTTCAAACGCCTGTTTCACTTGTTACCGGCGGCGAAGAACGTCAGCAAAGTGTATACGAAGGATTAAAGGCTGTGAAAGATGCAGACATCGTGCTTGTTCATGATGGGGCAAGGCCTTTTATTAAGCATACACAGATTGACTTGCTCGTTAAAGCAGCGATTGAAAAAGGCTCCGCAGTTGTAGCGGTACCAGTGAAAGACACAATCAAACGCGTTCAAGAAGGCAAAGTGGAACAAACCATTGAACGTCAGAGCTTGTGGGCAGTCCAGACCCCACAAGCTTTTCGTCATTCTATTTTAAAAGAGGCGCATGAATATGCAGAGCGGACCGGTTTCCTTGGAACAGACGACGCCAGTCTTGTGGAACAATTACATGGTGAAGACGTGTATATTGTCCAAGGAGATTACACCAATATTAAGCTGACGACACCGGATGATTTATTGGTTGCCAAGGCAATTATGGATGCGGAAAGAGGGTACTAGATCATGTTGAGAATAGGACAAGGCTTTGATGTACATCAATTAACTGAGGGAAGACCTTTGATTATCGGCGGGGTTACCATCCCTTATGAAAAGGGGCTGTTTGGGCATTCAGACGCTGATGTACTGCTTCACACAGTGGCAGATGCCTGCCTAGGTGCGATTGCTGAAGGAGATATCGGCAGACATTTCCCAGACACAGATCCTGAGTTTAAGGATGCGGATTCTTTTAAATTACTGCAGCATGTGTGGGCACTAGTAAAGGAAAAAGGCTACACACTTGTGAATATTGATTGCACCATTATGGCGCAAAAGCCCAAAATGGCACCTTACATTCAACCAATGTGTGAGAAGATTGCAGAAGCGCTTGAGGCAGAGGTCACACAGGTGAATGTGAAAGCAACAACGACGGAGAAACTCGGATTTACAGGAAGAGGCGAAGGAATTGCCTCTCAAGCAACGGTGCTTCTTCAGAAAAAGTAAAACTCATTTTGATGAGAATGTGATTTGATGATAAAATACGTTTATAAAAAATTGGTGTCAGACAACATGATGCAGATGAAAGGAAGTTAAACTCATGGGAAATGAAGTGCGTGTTCGTTATGCACCGAGTCCAACTGGTCATTTACATATTGGGAATGCTAGAACGGCTCTTTTCAACTATTTGTTCGCACGCAGTCAAGGCGGCAAATTTATTATTCGAATCGAAGATACGGACCAAAAGCGTAATGTAGAGGGCGGAGAAGAAAGCCAGCTGCGCCACCTGCAATGGCTCGGTATTGATTGGGATGAGAGTATTGATAAAGATGGCGGCTACGGTCCTTACAGACAATCAGAGCGTAATGATATTTATAAAAAGTATTATGATGAGCTGCTAGAGAAGGACTTGGCGTATAAGTGCTATTGTACGGCTGAAGAGCTAGAGGAAGAGCGTGAAGCACAAATTGCCCGCAGTGAAATGCCTCGATATTCTGGTAAATGCAGTCATTTATCAAAAGAAGAAGAGGACAAGCTAATTGCTGAAGGAAGAGAGCCAAGCATCCGCTTCCGAGTGCCAAAAGGAGAAATCATCAAATTTGACGACATGGTCAAAGGCGATATTTCATTTGAGACAGACGGCATCGGTGACTTTGTCATTGTGAAGAAAGATGGTACGCCGACTTATAACTTCGCTGTAGCAGTAGATGATCATTTGATGAAAATGACTCACATTCTCCGCGGAGAGGATCACATTTCGAATACGCCTAAACAAATCATGATCTTCAACGCATTCGGCTGGGATGTTCCGCTATTCGGACATATGACGCTGATTGTGAACGAGAACCGCAAGAAATTAAGCAAGCGTGATGAATCTATTATTCAATTCATCGAGCAATATAAAAACTTAGGCTATTTACCAGAAGCCCTGTTCAACTTCATTGCACTACTTGGATGGTCTCCAGTGGGCGAAGAAGAACTGTTTACAAAAGAGCAATTCATCGACATTTTCGATGTAAATCGACTTTCTAAGTCACCAGCTCTATTCGATATGCATAAACTAAAATGGGTAAATAACCAATACGTGAAAGCACTTGATCTTGATCAGGTTGTTGCGTTAACACTTCCACATCTTCAAAAGGCAGGCAAAGTAATCGAGCAGTTGTCAGATGAAGAAAACACTTGGGTGCGCAAGCTGATTGCTCTGTATCATGAACAATTGAGCTATGGAGCAGAAATTGTTGAGTTAACAGAGTTGTTCTTTAAGGAGCAAATTGAGTATAATCAAGAGGCGAAGGAAGTTCTAGCAGAAGAGCAAGTACCAGAAGTCATGGCATCTTTTGCTGGTCAGCTTGAACGACTTGAATCTTTCACACCTGATGAAATCAAGGCTGCTATTAAAGCGGTACAAAAAGAAACAGGGCATAAAGGCAAGAAACTCTTCATGCCAATTCGTGTGGCTGTCACAGGACAAACGCATGGCCCAGAACTTCCGCAAAGTATTGAACTACTAGGAAAAGAAACGGTATTAAACCGCATTAAACAAATATAAGGAAATCGTTGCGAGGGAGAAGTACAATGTTTTCGCCCATCACAGAAAGAGTCTCCACCGGCTGAAAGAGACTTATGGGCAGACGTTGGAAATGCACCCTCAAGACCCTTGAGGAACACGAGTACGTTAGTATGCAAGGGCGGTACCCTCCGTTATGGGATTAAGTTGAGAAGGCTGCGAAATGAGGGCTTTCTAAACAGAGTGGAACCGCGTTTTCAAAACGTCTCTGTCATATGGCAGAGGCGTTTTTTATTTGTCCAAAAAAGAGAGCAAGTCCGAAGAGAGATTGATGGGGAAGAACGGGGGGAAGCATGTGTTTTTCAAAATGCTGAAAGAAGACATTGATACTGTGTTTGATCAAGATCCTGCTGCTAGAAGCTATATTGAAGTAGTGCTAACCTATTCAGGGCTTCATGCGATTTGGGCTCATCGTATCGCGCATGCATTTTATAAGCGGAAGCTGTACTTTCTTGCTCGGATCATTTCTCAGGTCAGCCGGTTTTTCACAGGGGTGGAAATTCACCCTGCGGCAACCATTGGCAGGCGATTCTTCATTGACCACGGTATGGGAGTGGTGATTGGGGAAACATGTGAAATTGGAGACAACGTCACTGTTTTCCAAGGCGTGACATTAGGGGGAACAGGGAAAGAAAAGGGAAAGCGGCACCCGACCATTTTAGACGATGCGCTCATTGCGACAGGTGCAAAAGTGCTCGGTTCCATTACTGTCGGAAAAGGAGCCAAGATTGGAGCGGGGTCGGTCGTGTTAAAGGACGTACCGGACCATTCCACCGTTGTCGGTATACCTGGGCGAGTCGTCGTTCAAAATGGTAAGAAAATTAATCGTGATCTCAATCATCAAGATTTGCCAGATCCAATTTCCGATCGTTTCAAAGAATTGGAACGAGAAATGGAAAAGCTAAAAGGTGAGCTGGCTTCATTGAGCAGAAAGGAAGAACAATCATGACAATCAATATTTATAATACATTGACACGTAAGAAAGAAGAATTCGTCCCGCTTGAACCAGGAAAGGTCAAGATGTATGTGTGCGGACCAACCGTTTATAACTACATCCATATTGGGAATGCAAGACCTGCTATTGTTTATGACACTGTACGTAAGTATTTAGAATACAGTGGCTATGATGTGAACTTTGTCTCAAACTTTACAGATGTGGATGATAAACTCATCAAAGCAGCCAATGAACTCGGAGAAGATGTTCCGACGATTGCTGACCGTTTTATCCAAGCCTACTTTGAAGATGTCAGTGCACTAGGCTGCAAAAAAGCCGACCTTCACCCGCGAGTGACGGAAAATATGGATGATATCATTGCATTTATTGCGACATTGATTGAAAAGGGCTACGCCTATGAAGCAGATGGTGACGTGTATTACAGCACACGCTCATTTGAAGGCTACGGAAAGCTCTCTCACCAGTCGATTGATGAACTAAAGACAGGTGCCCGTATTCGTGTAGGTGAGAAGAAACGAGATGCGCTGGACTTTGCTTTATGGAAGGCCGCAAAGGACCAAGAAATCTCATGGGATAGCCCGTGGGGCGAAGGACGCCCAGGCTGGCATATCGAATGCTCAGCCATGGTTAAAAAATATTTAGGTGATACGATCGATATTCATGCAGGCGGACAGGATTTAACCTTCCCTCACCATGAAAATGAAATCGCTCAATCTGAGGCTTTGACAGGCAAACCTTTTGCAAAGTATTGGATGCATAACGGATATATTAATATTGAGAATGAAAAAATGTCAAAATCACTAGGCAACTTTGTGCTCGTGCATGACATTGTGAAAGAACAAGATCCTGACGTACTTCGATTCTTTATGTTGTCGGTTCACTACCGTCATCCAATTAACTACTCAATGGACTTACTAGAGAGTACAAAGAGTGCGTTTAACCGGCTCAAAACGTCGTATGCTAATTTACATCATCGCCTTGAAAGCAGCACGAATATCACAGAAGATAATGCTGAATGGCTGGCGAAGGTTGAAGAGCAGCGAGCGACGTTTATTTCTGAAATGAATGATGACTTCAATACGGCAAATGCGATCTCTGTTTTATTCGAACTTGCGAAACAGGCGAATTATTATATGGAAAATGATCATACTTCGGAGGAAGTGATCAAGGCATTTATCGGCTTGTTCCAAGAAATCACCTCTGTCCTTGGCTTCTCATTAGAAGAAAAGCATACGCTTGACGAAGAAGTAGAAGCGTTAATTGAAAAACGCAATGAGGCTAGAAGAAATCGTGATTTTGCGCTATCTGATCAAATTCGTGACCAGTTAAAGAGCATGAATATTGTATTGGAGGATACTCCTCAAGGTACTCGCTGGAAAAGAGGAGAATAGGTCATGTTGAATTTTGAAAAGCTGAAAGACGGTAAACAATTGAACGGACTTGCGCTTGCTTATATGGGTGATGCCATTTTTGAAGTCTACGTGAGGCATCACCTCCTCCAAACGGGGGCGACAAAACCAAATGAGCTGCACAAACGAGCAAGCAAAATTGTTTCAGCTAAATCTCAGGCAGCTATTTTATTTACGCTTCAGCAGCAAGGCTTTTTCACTGAAGCAGAAGAAGCGGTGTTGAAAAGAGGAAGAAATGCAAAATCAGGCACAGTGCCTAAAAACACAGACGTTCAAACGTATCGTTATAGTACGGCGTTTGAAGCGCTCATGGGTTATTTATTTATTGAAAAGCAGGACGAACGCTTAGAAGAGCTGATTAGTCAGGCGATTGAAATCGGAACGTCAGGGAGGAAGACAAATGAGTCAGCAACATGATTATGTGATTGGGAAAAATGCAGTGATTGAAACACTGAAGTCAGATCGGGAGTTATACAAGCTCTGGATGGCAGAAAACACTGTAAAAGGACAAGCACAGCAGGTCATTGAACTCGCAAAAAAACAAAATATCACCATTCAGTATGTTCCGAGGAAAAAGCTTGATCAAATGGTTACAGGTCAGCACCAGGGAATCGTTGCACAAGTAGCAGCATATGAATATGCAGAATTAGACGATTTATATCAAATCGCTGAACAGCGGAATGAACAGCCGTTCTTTCTGATCTTAGATGAAATTGAAGACCCACATAATTTAGGTTCCATTATGCGTACAGCAGATGCTGTAGGTGCACACGGGATTGTCATTCCGAAAAGGAGAGCGGTCGGCTTAACGACAACTGTTGCCAAAGCATCCACTGGAGCAATTGAACATATTCCTGTTGCCAAAGTCACCAATCTTTCAAGAGCTCTTGATGAGATGAAAGAAAGAGGAATCTGGGTCGCGGGAACAGATGCGTCTGCCAAACAGGATTACAGACAATTTGATGGCACGATGCCGCTTGCTCTCGTGATTGGCAGTGAAGGGAAAGGGATTGGCCGATTGATCAAAGAAAAGTGTGATTTTCTGATTAAGCTGCCTATGGCTGGAAAGGTCACTTCGTTAAACGCGTCAGTTGCTGCTAGTCTATTGATGTATGAAGTGTATCGAAAACGTTATCCGTTAGGAGAATAGAGATGGACATCCTCTTAGTCGATGGATACAACATGATAGGTGCATGGCCGCGGCTGCAGCACTTAAAGGAAAACAGCTTTGAAGAAGCCAGAGACATACTGATTCAAAATTTAGCAGAATATCAAGCATACACAGGGTATCGAGTCATTGTCGTATTCGATGCCCATATGGTCAAAGGAATCGAAAAAAAGCGGATCAATCACCGGGTAGAGGTCATCTTTACGAGAGAGAATGAAACAGCTGATGAGCGGATTGAAAAGCTTGCCCAGGATTTGAATAATATTCGGACGCAGATTCATGTGGCGACCTCAGACTTTACAGAACAATGGGCAATCTTTGGACAAGGAGCTCTTCGGAAGTCGGCTCGAGAGCTTTTAAGAGAGATTGAAGTGATCGAACGAAAGATTGAAACGAGAGTCAAAAAGATTACTTCTGATAAACCAGCATCCAAGATTGAATTGTCAGAAGATGTATTGAAAACGTTTGAAAAATGGCGGCGTGGGAATCTAGAATAGCTTGACGATATTTCAACCATTAATGTATAATATTTCTATCTAGGTGCGGTCGGGGGGATCGAAGTGAATCTAAACAACAGCAAGGATAAATCCATCAGAGAGCAATTTTGCCAGTTGGAAGATGAACAAGTCATTGAAAGGGTTCATGTCGGAGATAGTGATGCGCTAGATTACTTAATAACGAAATACCGCAATTTTGTACGTGCAAAAGCAAGATCTTATTTCTTGATTGGAGCGGATCGAGAGGACATTGTCCAAGAAGGGATGATCGGACTTTATAAGTCTATCCGCGATTTCAGAGAGGACAAGCTTACTTCATTTAAGGCTTTTGCAGAATTATGTATTACCCGCCAAATTATCACCGCAATTAAAACAGCTACTCGCCAAAAACATATCCCGTTAAATTCCTATGTATCATTAGATAAGCCAATATATGATGAAGAATCAGACAGAACATTGTTGGACGTCATTTCCGGTGCTAAAGCGCTTAACCCAGAAGATTTAATCATTAGCAAAGAAGAATTTGATGATATCGAAATGAAGATGGGTGAACTACTAAGCGAGCTGGAAAGAAAGGTTCTTGTGCTTTACCTTGATGGCAGATCCTATCAAGAGATTTCTGAAGATTTAAACCGTCATGTGAAATCAATTGATAACGCACTCCAAAGAGTAAAGAGAAAATTAGAGAAATATTTAGAGCTTCGCGAGATTAGTCTCTAATCAAACCTATATTGACAGCTTTTTCGACACTGTGATAAGGTACTAAGGAAATGATGTCGAGAAAATAGGTGTAAATATGAGGAAAAAGATTACTCTAGCCTGTAAAGACTGCGGAAGCCGCAATTATACGACAATGAAAAGTGATGCTTCAGCAGCTGAAAGATTAGAAGTTAAGAAATATTGCAAGACTTGTAATTCACATAAAACACATTTAGAAACGAAGTAAGATTTGCGTTCTTTAATCTGTGGAGGTCTTTTACAATGCGTATTATCAGTTTCTTAAAAAGTGTCGGAAAAGAAATGAAGAAGGTCAGCTGGCCAAAGAAAAACGAAATGATTCGTTACACAATCACTGTTATTTTAACAGTCGTATTCTTTGCAATCTTTTTCTCTTTTCTTGATATAGGAATCTCACAATTAATCGAATTAATTCATTAATACTTGAATAATGGTCTGCTGAACGTGCTATAATAGATCATAATATGACTTGCCAAAAAACCCGTTTTACGGGTTTTTTCAATTGCTTGAAAATATTTACCGGTACTCGAGATTCGTCAAATAGACATTACGAAATGTGGGGAGGGAAGGACTGAATAGTCCTGAACGAAATGGAAAAGAATTGGTATGTTGTGCATACGTACTCTGGCTATGAAAACAAAGTAAAAGCGAACTTGGAAAAGCGTGTTGAATCAATGGGCATGCAAGATAAGATCTTCCGCGTTGTCGTACCAGAAGAAGAAGAAACAGATATTAAAAATGGTAAGAAAAAAGTTGTCAAAAAGAAAGTATTCCCTGGCTATGTTCTAGTGGAAATCGTGATGACTGACGACTCTTGGTATGTTGTTCGTAATACACCAGGTGTCACAGGATTCGTTGGATCAGCTGGATCAGGCTCGAAGCCGACAGCGCTGCTGCCAGGCGAAGCTGAAACCATTCTGAAGAGAATGGGCCTTGAAGAACGCAAAACAGAAATCGACTTTGAATTGAAAGAAACAGTCAAGGTCATCGACGGACCATTTGCTAACTTCACAGGCTCTATTGAAGAGATTGATTACGATAAAAGCAAAGTCAAAGTATTCGTTAATATGTTTGGTAGAGAAACACCCGTGGAACTTGAGTTCACGCAGATCGATAAATTGTAATTCAAAAGAGCTTGAAATGAGTGTATAGAAGTGGTAATATAGCAAAGGTACGTCTTGAGTTCGCTCAAGATCGCTAGCTAGTTATTTCGTCATTCATATAAAGAATGAAGTTGTTGAGTGGGAGGGGGATTCCCCTATTACCACATCACGGACTTTAAGGAGGTGTGTCTCGTGGCTAAAAAAGTAGTTAAAGTTGTTAAATTGCAAATTCCTGCTGGAAAAGCTAACCCAGCTCCACCAGTTGGACCTGCACTAGGTCAAGCCGGTGTTAATATCATGGGATTCTGTAAGGAGTTTAATGCTCGTACAGCTGACCAAGCTGGTCTTATCATTCCTGTTGAAATTTCGGTTTTTGAAGACCGTTCATTTACATTTATTACTAAAACTCCACCTGCTGCAGTTTTACTTAAAAAAGCAGCTGGTATTGAGTCTGGTTCTGGTGAACCTAACCGTAATAAAGTGGCAACTGTTAAGCGTGATAAAGTACGCGAAATCGCGGAAACAAAAATGCCTGACTTAAACGCTGCTAGCGTTGAATCAGCTATGCGCATGGTTGAAGGTACTGCACGCAGTATGGGTATTGTCATCGAAGATTAATTTATTGTCTTGTTGGGTTGCGAGTTTGGTTTTGACAAGTTCGCAACCCTTATTCGTGGGAGGTTATTCCGCTAAAACCACATAAGGAGGATTTTTATAATGGCTAAAAAAGGTAAAAAGTATGTAGAAGCTGCTAAGCTGATCGAACGTACTAAAGCGTATGATGTAGCTGAAGCTGTTTCTCTTACAAAAAAAGCAAATACAGCGAAATTTGATGCGACTGTAGAAGTTGCTTTTCGTTTGGGCGTAGACCCTCGTAAAAACGATCAACAAATCCGCGGTGCAGTTGTACTTCCTAACGGAACTGGTAAAACTCAACGCGTTCTTGTGTTCGCTAAAGGCGAAAAAGCAAAAGAAGCAGAAGCTGCTGGAGCAGACTATGTTGGAGATTCTGATTACATCACTAAAATCCAACAAGGCTGGTTTGAATTCGATGTAATCGTTGCGACACCTGACATGATGGGTGAAGTTGGTAAGATCGGTCGTGTACTTGGACCAAAAGGTCTTATGCCAAACCCTAAAACAGGAACTGTTACATTCGAAGTAGAAAAAGCAATCAATGAAATCAAAGCTGGTAAAGTAGAATACCGCGTTGATAAAGCTGGTAACATCCACGCGCCAATCGGAAAGGTTTCTTTCGAGGACGAAAAGCTTGTTGAGAACTTTGCAACAATCTATGACACAATCCTTAAAGCAAAACCTGCAGCGGCTAAAGGTGTATACGTGAAAAACGTTTCTGTTACATCTACTATGGGCCCTGGCGTGAAAGTGGATCCATCTTCTTTCTCTGCAAAATAAAACTTGACTTATCACAATCATTTTGATAATATCAAAATGTTGTAAAATAGAATATGTCCATTTATACCGTAGACAGCAGGGGCCTTATGGCTTAATTAACCCGCCGAGGTGTATATGTCACAGTCTTACGTTAACGTATGCTTGTATATACAGCCTCCATGTCTTAATGGAGGCTTTTTATATGGAGAACCGTTCGTTAGGAACGTGATGGCCTGATCGGTATAAGTGTTACACAAACAATGTACAGGAGGTGTAACCATGAGCAATGCAATCGATACAAAAAAAGTTGTCGTTGATGAAATTACTTCTAAATTTAAAGATAGTATGTCTACTGTCATTGTAGATTACCGCGGTCTTTCAGTTTCTGAAGTGACTGAACTTCGTAAACAGCTTCGTGACGCTGGCGTAGAATTCAAAGTTTACAAAAATACTTTGACTCGCCGTGCAGTTGAACAAGTTGAACTAACGGGTTTAAACGATTTCTTAACAGGTCCAAACGCTATCGCATTCAGTAACGAAGATGTTATCGCACCTGCGAAAATCATCAACGAATTTGCGAAAAGCCACGAAGCTTTAGAAATCAAAGCTGGTGTCATCGAAGGAAACGTAGCGACTGTAGAAGAAGTGAAGGCTCTTGCGGAACTTCCGTCTCGCGAAGGCTTACTATCTATGTTGCTTAGCGTTCTTCAAGCTCCAGTTCGTAACCTTGCTCTTGCTACTAAAGCAGTTGCAGATCAAAAAGAAGAACAAGGCGCTTAATGCGTACTTGACGTAAAAAACTTAAAATGGAGGAATTACAAATGGCTTTAAATATCGAAGAAATCATTGCTTCAGTTAAAGAAGCAACTGTACTTGAGTTAAACGACTTAGTAAAAGCAATCGAAGAAGAATTTGGCGTAACTGCTGCTGCTCCTGTAGCTGTAGCTGCTGGTGGCGGTGCTGCTGCTGAAGAAAAAACTGATTTTGATCTAGTACTTGCTGGTGCTGGAGACCAAAAAATCAAAGTTATCAAAGTGGTTCGTGAAATCACTGGTCTTGGCTTGAAAGAAGCTAAAGAACTTGTTGACAACACTCCAAAACCACTTAAAGAAGGTATTGCTAAAGAAGAAGCTGAAGAACTTAAAGCTAAGCTTGAAGAAGTTGGCGCTTCTGTAGAAGTTAAGTAATCTTCGCCTAATCTTTTGGGAAAGCTCGCTTTTACTGGCGGGCTTTTTCTTTTCTATTCTCCTGAAACGATTGAATCCAGAGGAGGTCCAATTCACCATGAGTGACCACTATTATACGGAAAAGCCATCAGTGAAAAGCAATAAACAGACATGGGACTTCACCTTGAGAAACCGTACCTATACTTTTACAAGTGACAGTGGAGTGTTTTCTAAGAAAGAAGTCGACTTTGGTTCGAGGCTTTTAATTGAAGCTTTTGAAGAACCTGACGTGGGTGGCGATGTCTTAGATGTCGGTTGCGGTTATGGACCGATTGGCTTATCGTTAGCAAACGAAATGACGAGCCGCACCATTCATATGATTGATGTGAACGAAAGAGCAGTCGAACTTTCAAAGGAAAACGCTAAACATAATCGCATTGATAATGTCCGCATCTATCAAAGTGATTTGTTCTCGAATGTTCATTCATCAGCTGCTTTTGCCTCTATACTGACCAATCCCCCAATACGGGCAGGGAAGAAAGTTGTACATGCGATCTTTGAAAAAAGTGCTGATCATTTATTGCCGGAAGGTGAGTTGTGGGTGGTTATTCAGAAAAAGCAGGGCGGACCATCTGCGATTGAGAAATTAGAACAGCTCTTTGGAGAAGTCGAAGTTGTATTGAAAAAAAAGGGCTACTATATTATCAAAGCTAAAAAAGTTTGACGCAGTTTCCTAGCTGTGTTAACATTATAAAATGCCAATGTGTATATTTTGCTTGATAGGCTTAAAAAACAACTATTTTGTATAAATTATGCATACTTGGGAAAACTAATAAAATCGGTATTTGTTTTTGGATGTGGTTTTCTTATTTTAGAAACCCTTTTTTCTTTTGTCTTGTAAAAGTATTTCTTTACTGACATTTGAAAGGCTGAAATACTTTTTACACATATAATACGCATGATTTGAGGGGTGAATCAGTTGACAGGTCAACTAGTTCAGTATGGACGACACCGCCAGCGCAGAAGCTACGCACGCATAAGCGAAGTGTTAGAATTACCAAATCTCATTGAAATTCAAACCTCTTCTTATCAGTGGTTTCTTGATGAGGGTCTTAGAGAGATGTTTCAAGATATATCCCCAATTGAGGATTTTACTGGTAACCTTTCTCTTGAATTCATTGATTACAGCCTAGGGGATCCTAAGTATCCTGTAGCAGAATCAAAAGAACGTGATGTAACTTACTCTGCTCCACTAAGAGTAAAAGTTCGTTTAATTAACAAAGAAACTGGAGAAGTAAAAGACCAAGATGTGTTCATGGGTGATTTCCCAATCATGACAGACACAGGTACTTTTATCATTAACGGTGCGGAACGTGTAATCGTTTCTCAGTTAGTACGTTCTCCAAGTGTATATTTCAGTGGTAAAGTAGACAAAAACGGTAAAAAAGGTTTTACTGCGACTGTCATTCCAAACCGTGGCGCATGGTTAGAATACGAAACTGATGCGAAGGATGTAGTCTATGTACGCATCGATCGCACACGTAAGTTGCCGGTTACGGTTCTTTTGCGTGCTCTCGGCTTCAGCTCTGATCAAGAGATTCTTGACCTCATTGGCGAGAATGAATACTTACGCAACACGCTGGAAAAAGACAATACAGAGAATGCGGATAAAGCACTTCTCGAAATCTACGAGCGTCTCCGTCCTGGAGAGCCGCCAACTGTTGAAAATGCGAAAAGCCTGCTAGACTCTCGCTTCTTCGATCCGAAGAGATATGACCTGGCAAATGTTGGACGCTACAAGATTAATAAAAAGCTTCATATTAAAAATAGACTGTTCAATCAAAAATTGGCTGAGACGTTAGTTGACCCTGAAACAGGTGAAATTCTAGCAGAAAAA
This sequence comes from Bacillus sp. FSL K6-2841, assembly GCF_037976435.1. Classification (NCBI taxonomy): domain Bacteria; kingdom Bacillati; phylum Bacillota; class Bacilli; order Caryophanales; family Bacillaceae; genus Bacillus; species Bacillus sp. FSL K6-2841. The sequence goes on from NZ_CP150266.1 coordinate 126,015, forward strand.
GGTCAAATTTTAGACAGAAGAGTTCTTGATAAAGTTCTTCCATACTTAGAAAACGGCATCGGATTTAGAAAGCTATATCCAAATGGTGGCGTAGTAGAAGATGAAGTAGAACTTCAATCTATTAAGATTTATGCACCGTCTGATCAAGAAGGCGAGCAAGTGATCAACGTGATCGGGAATGCATACGTAGAGGAAGCTGTGAAAAACATCACGCCTTCTGACATCATTGCATCGATCAGTTACTTCTTCAACCTTCTTCATGGTGTAGGTGACACAGATGATATCGATCACCTTGGTAACCGTCGCCTGCGTTCTGTAGGTGAGCTTCTGCAGAACCAATTCCGTATTGGTTTAAGCAGAATGGAGCGTGTTGTTCGTGAAAGAATGTCGATCCAAGACACAAACACGATCACACCTCAGCAACTAATCAATATTCGTCCTGTGATCGCTTCTATCAAAGAGTTCTTTGGTAGTTCTCAGCTTTCTCAGTTCATGGATCAAACAAACCCGCTTGCTGAATTGACGCACAAACGTCGTCTGTCAGCGCTTGGGCCTGGTGGTTTGACACGTGAGCGTGCAGGAATGGAAGTTCGTGACGTTCACTACTCTCACTATGGTCGTATGTGTCCGATTGAAACACCAGAGGGTCCAAACATTGGTTTGATCAACTCTCTATCTTCATTTGCAAAAGTGAATCGTTTCGGCTTTATTGAAACACCTTACCGCAGGGTTGATCCTGAAACAGGTAAAGTGACACCGAGAATCGACTACTTAACTGCTGATGAAGAGGATAACTACGTAGTAGCACAAGCGAACGCTCTTCTAGCTGATGATGGTTCGTTTATCGATGATAATATCATTGCTCGTTTCAGAGGGGAAAACACCGTTGTTCCTCGAAACCGCGTTGACTACATGGACGTTTCGCCAAAGCAGGTTGTTTCTGCAGCGACAGCATGTATTCCATTCTTAGAAAACGATGACTCTAACCGTGCTCTAATGGGAGCGAACATGCAACGTCAGGCTGTGCCTTTGATGCAGCCGGAATCACCGATTGTTGGTACAGGTATGGAGTATGTATCAGGTAAAGACTCTGGTGCTGCTGTCATCTGCCGCTACCCAGGTGTTGTAGAACGTGTTGAAGCAAAAAATATTTGGGTTCGCCGCTATGAAGATGTCGACGGACAACAAGTCAAAGGAAACCTAGACAAATACAGCTTGCTGAAATTTGTCCGCTCTAACCAAGGGACTTGCTACAACCAGCGTCCAATCGTAAGTGTTGGAGATGAAGTCGTAAAAGGAGAAATCCTTGCAGACGGTCCTTCAATGGAAAAAGGTGAATTGGCTCTAGGACGTAACGTCATGGTCGGCTTCATGACTTGGGACGGTTATAACTACGAGGATGCGATCATCATGAGTGAGCGCCTTGTAAAAGATGACGTCTACACGTCGATTCATATTGAAGAATATGAATCAGAAGCTCGTGATACAAAGCTTGGACCGGAAGAAATCACTCGTGATATTCCAAACGTTGGGGAAGATGCTTTACGCAACCTTGACGAGCGTGGAATCATCCGTATCGGTGCAGAAGTAAAAGACGGAGACCTTCTTGTAGGGAAAGTAACGCCTAAAGGTGTAACCGAACTAACAGCTGAAGAACGTCTATTACATGCAATCTTCGGTGAAAAGGCTCGTGAAGTACGTGATACGTCTCTACGTGTTCCACACGGCGGCGGCGGAATTATCCACGACGTCAAAGTCTTTAACCGTGAAGATGGAGATGAATTACCTCCGGGTGTTAACCAGTTAGTCCGCGTATACATCGTTCAGAAGCGTAAGATTTCTGAAGGTGACAAAATGGCCGGACGACATGGTAACAAAGGGGTTATCTCTAAAATCCTTCCAGAAGAAGATATGCCGTATCTTCCAGATGGAACACCGATTGATATCATGTTAAACCCTCTAGGGGTACCATCTCGTATGAACATCGGTCAGGTACTTGAGCTTCATATGGGTATGGCTGCACGTTACCTTGGCATCCACATTGCGTCACCAGTATTTGATGGTGCGCGTGAGGAAGATGTTTGGGAAACGCTTGAAGAAGCAGGTATGTCCCGTGATGCGAAAACAGTCCTTTATGACGGTCGAACTGGTGAACCATTCGATAACCGTGTATCAGTCGGAATCATGTACATGATCAAACTGGCTCACATGGTTGACGATAAACTTCACGCACGTTCAACTGGTCCATACTCACTTGTTACGCAGCAGCCACTTGGCGGTAAAGCACAGTTTGGTGGTCAGCGTTTCGGAGAGATGGAAGTATGGGCACTTGAAGCTTACGGTGCAGCATACACACTTCAAGAGATCTTAACAGTTAAATCGGATGACGTTGTGGGTCGTGTGAAAACATACGAAGCCATCGTCAAAGGGGATAACGTCCCTGAACCAGGTGTCCCTGAATCATTCAAAGTGTTAATCAAAGAACTTCAAAGTTTAGGTATGGATGTCAAAATCCTATCTGGCGATGAAGAAGAGATAGAAATGAGAGATTTAGAAGACGATGAGGAAACGAAGAAAGCAGACGGATTAGCGTTATCTAATGACGAAGATGCTGCAGACCTCGCACCTGTCGATCTTGAACGTGACGCAGTCACAAAAGAATAGCAGAAACGATTAGAGCAAGTGACTAGGGTATAACCCGAAGATTAAAAGGGAGGTAGGCCCCTTGCTAGATGTGAACAATTTTGAGTATATGAACATCGGTCTCGCATCACCTGATAAAATCCGTTCTTGGTCTTTTGGTGAAGTGAAAAAGCCTGAAACGATTAACTATCGTACACTGAAACCTGAAAAGGATGGTCTCTTTTGTGAACGTATCTTCGGACCGCAAAAAGACTGGGAATGTCATTGTGGAAAGTATAAACGCGTTCGTTATAAGGGTGTTGTGTGTGACCGTTGTGGTGTAGAAGTAACACGGGCAAAAGTCCGTCGTGAGAGAATGGGGCATATTGAACTGGCTGCCCCAGTTTCCCACATTTGGTATTTCAAAGGTATCCCAAGCCGTATGGGTCTTGTTCTTGATATGTCACCACGTGCGTTAGAAGAAGTGATTTACTTCGCTTCTTACGTTGTGACAGATCCGGGCAACACACCGCTTGAGAAGAAACAACTTCTTTCTGAGAAGGAATTCCGTGCTTATTTAGATAAATACGGTAATACATTCTCAGCAGCTATGGGTGCAGAAGCAATCAATAAACTTCTTCAAGATATCGATCTTGTCAAAGAAGTAGATACACTGAAAGAAGAGCTGAAAACTGCTCAAGGACAGCGTCGTACACGTGCGATTAAACGCCTTGAAGTGCTAGAAGCCTTCCGTAACTCAGGAAACAAACCATCATGGATGATTCTTGATGTACTTCCGGTTATTCCGCCAGAATTACGTCCAATGGTTCAGCTTGATGGTGGACGTTTTGCTACTTCTGACTTAAACGACCTTTATCGTCGTGTCATCAACCGTAACAATCGTCTGAAACGTTTATTAGATCTTGGCGCGCCAAGCATCATCGTTCAGAACGAGAAGCGTATGCTTCAAGAAGCTGTCGATGCCTTGATTGATAATGGACGTAGAGGCCGACCAGTAACAGGACCAGGAAACAGACCATTGAAATCTCTTTCTCATATGTTGAAAGGGAAACAAGGACGTTTCCGCCAAAACTTGCTTGGTAAACGTGTTGACTATTCTGGACGTTCCGTTATTGTCGTAGGACCACATTTGAAAATGTATCAGTGTGGACTTCCGAAAGAAATGGCTCTTGAATTATTCAAACCATTCGTGATGAAGGAGCTTGTTGAAAAAGGTTTAGCTCACAACATCAAGAGTGCGAAGCGTAAAATTGAGCGCGTGCAGCCGGAAGTATGGGATGTTTTAGAATCAGTGATTCGCGAGCACCCAGTCTTACTAAACCGTGCACCGACTCTTCACAGACTTGGTATTCAAGCGTTTGAACCTACACTTGTGGAAGGACGCGCAATTCGTCTGCATCCACTTGTATGTACAGCCTACAACGCTGACTTTGACGGTGACCAAATGGCGGTTCACGTACCATTATCTGCTGAGGCTCAAGCTGAAGCTCGTATCTTAATGCTTGCTGCTCAAAACATTTTGAACCCGAAAGATGGAAAACCTGTTGTTACGCCATCTCAGGATATGGTGCTTGGTAACTACTACCTTACACTTGAGCGTAAAGGTGCTATCGGAGAAGGTATGGTCTTCAAAGATACGAACGAAGCCCTTCTAGCTTATCAAAATGGGTATGTGCATCTTCATACACGTGTAGCTGTTGCAGCTAACTCGTTGAAGAATGTGACATTCACTGATGAACAGCGTTCTAAATTGTTGATTACAACAGTTGGAAAATTGATCTTTAACGAAATCTTACCGGAATCATTCCCTTACATGAATGAGCCGACAAAGAGCAATATTGAAGAAAAAACGCCTGACCGCTTCTTCCTTGAAAAAGGTGAAGATGTCAAAGTGGCGATCGAGAAACAAGAAATCAATGCGCCGTTCAAAAAAGGTATTTTAGGTAAAATCATTGCGGAAATCTTTAAGAGATTCCATATCACTGAGACATCTAAAATGCTTGACCGCATGAAAAATCTTGGTTTCAAATACTCTACTAAAGCGGGTATTACGGTTGGGGTTTCTGATATCGTCGTATTAGATGATAAACAGAAGATCCTCGAAGAAGCGCAAGCAAAAGTAGATAACGTCATGAAGCAATTCAGACGTGGTTTGATTACTGAAGAAGAGCGTTACGAGAGAGTCATTTCGATCTGGAGTTCTTCTAAAGATGTCATCCAAGGTAAACTGATGAAGTCCCTTGATGAAGTCAACCCAATCTACATGATGAGTGACTCTGGAGCGCGTGGTAACGCATCTAACTTCACTCAGCTGGCTGGTATGCGTGGTCTGATGGCCAACCCGGCTGGACGTATTATCGAACTTCCGATCAAATCTAGTTTCCGTGAAGGTTTAACCGTATTGGAATACTTTATTTCCACTCACGGAGCGCGTAAAGGTCTTGCCGATACAGCCCTTAAAACAGCTGACTCAGGTTACCTCACGCGTCGTCTCGTCGACGTTGCACAGGATGTTATCATCCGTGAAACAGATTGCGGTACAGACCGTGGTATCTTGGCGAAGTCCATTAGAGAAGGAAATGAAATTATTGAGAAACTTGAAGAACGTCTAATTGGACGTTTTGCAAGAAAACCAATTGTTCATCCTGAAACGGGCGAAGTCATTGTTGGCGAAAACGAACTAATTGATGAAGATAAAGCACTTGAAGTAGTTGAAGCAGGAATTGAGGAAGTATGGATCCGTTCTGCATTTACATGTAACACGCCTCATGGTGTATGTAAACGATGCTACGGCCGTAACCTTGCAACTGGTACTGACGTTGAAGTCGGTGAAGCAGTTGGAATCATCGCTGCTCAATCAATCGGTGAGCCAGGAACACAGCTTACAATGCGTACGTTCCACACCGGTGGGGTAGCAGGAGACGATATCACACAAGGTTTACCTCGTATCCAAGAGCTATTTGAAGCGCGTAATCCGAAAGGGCAAGCGACCATTTCTGAAATTGATGGTGTCGTTGCTGAAATTAACGATGTTCGTGACAAGCAGCAGGAAATTGTGGTTCAAGGCGACGTTGAAACTCGTTCTTACACAGCTCCTTACAATGCACGTCTGAAAGTTGTTGAAGGTGACAAAGTCACTCGTGGTCAAGTACTGACAGAAGGTTCGATCGATCCGAAAGAACTTCTTAAAGTGACTGACATGACAGCTGTTCAAGAATATCTGCTTCATGAAGTACAAAAAGTATACCGTATGCAAGGGGTAGAAATCGGAGATAAGCACGTTGAGGTAATGGTTCGCCAAATGCTTCGTAAAGTGCGTGTCGCTGATGCAGGGGATACAGATGTATTACCAGGCACACTTCTTGATGTACATCAATTCACTGATGCGAACAAAAAAGTACTATTCGAAGGCAAGCGCCCTGCAACAGGCCGCCCAGTTCTTCTTGGTATTACAAAAGCATCGCTTGAAACAGACTCATTCTTGTCTGCAGCATCCTTCCAAGAAACGACTCGTGTCCTAACAGATGCGGCGATCAAAGGAAAACGTGATGAACTGCTTGGCTTGAAAGAGAATGTTATCATCGGTAAACTTGTTCCAGCTGGAACAGGAATGCCAAACTACCGTAAAGTTAAGCCGGTTTCACAAGTGCAGCCGTCTGACGATATGGTTCCTGTAGAGTAATCTTTCTCGTGAGATTCCTATAAAATCATCAAAAAATGGTGAAGGATGTCAAGATAATCTGTCATATGATATTGACATCCTTCTGCCATGATGATAATATAACCAAGGTGCTCAAAATAAAACCTGTTACTTTGGAGGATATTCGATGTCTTATGATAAAGTATCACAGGCCCAATCCATTATTATTGGTACGAAGCAAACAGTAAAAGCTCTGAAACGAGATTCAGTAAAGGAAATCGTCGTAGCGAAAGATGCTGATCCTGCTTTAACAGCTAGTGTAACAAAACTAGCGCAAGAGAAGGGTGTAGACATTCTAGTGGTAGATTCCATGAAAAAGCTCGGCAAAGCCTGCGGAATTGAAGTTGGGGCAGCAGCTGTTGCCATTATGTTATAGCGTACTTGTTTTGTTTTTGCATGTGTAAATGCAAAAGCATTGTTTTTTGCCTTTTAATGAACCACCTGGGTATGTGGGTTATAAAAAAAGCAACGAAGGGAGGAATAACAACATGCCTACAATTAATCAGCTAATACGCAAAGGACGCGTGAGTAAAGTTGAAAACTCAAAGTCTCCTGCACTTAACAAAGGATACAACAGTTTCAAAAAAGAGCACACTAACGTAACATCTCCACAGAAGCGCGGGGTTTGTACTCGTGTCGGTACAATGACACCGAAAAAACCAAACTCAGCACTACGTAAATATGCTCGTGTACGTTTGTCTAACCTGATTGAGGTAACAGCTTACATTCCTGGTATCGGACATAATCTACAAGAGCACAGTGTAGTACTTATCCGTGGCGGACGTGTAAAAGACTTACCGGGTGTACGTTACCACATCGTTCGTGGTGCGCTTGATACTGCCGGAGTTGACGGTCGTATGCAAGGACGTTCTAAATACGGAACAAAACGCCCTAAACAAAGCAAATAATACAAACAAACATAAGGGTTTTTAGAAGTTGATATCAGATCAGTGGAGTCAGGCAACTGACAATGATATTGAGATGAGAGACAGATAGAAATCCTTTTAAATGAGAAGGGAGGCTATCAGATGCCACGTAAAGGTCCTGTAGCAAAAAGAGACGTATTGCCAGATCCAATTTACAATTCTAAACTTGTATCTCGTTTGATCAACAAAATGATGATCGACGGTAAAAGAGGAAAGTCACAAACAATTCTCTACAAGTCATTTGATATCATCAAAGAACGTACTGGTAATGAAGCGATGGAGGTTTTCGAACAAGCCTTGAAAAACATCATGCCAGTTCTTGAAGTTAAAGCACGTCGTGTAGGTGGAGCTAACTACCAAGTTCCTGTAGAAGTTCGCCCAGACCGTCGTACTACTTTAGGTCTTCGCTGGTTAGTAAACTACGCTCGTCTTCGTGGAGAAAAAACGATGGAAGAGCGTCTTGCTAACGAAATCCTTGACGCAGCTAACAACACTGGTGCTGCTGTTAAGAAACGTGAAGATACACACAAAATGGCAGAAGCGAACAAAGCATTCGCTCACTACCGCTGGTAGGATTTATACCAAACTAAAAAAACTATTCCCTAATAAGGAAGGAGAAATTACCCAATGGCAAGAGAGTTCTCCTTAGACAAGACTCGTAATATTGGTATCATGGCTCACATCGATGCCGGTAAAACGACAACGACTGAGCGTATCTTATACTACACTGGTCGTATCCATAAAATTGGTGAAACTCACGAAGGAGCTTCCCAAATGGACTGGATGGAGCAGGAGCAAGAACGTGGTATTACAATCACTTCTGCTGCTACTACAGCACAATGGAAAGGTTACCGTGTAAACATCATCGATACACCAGGACACGTAGACTTCACTGTTGAAGTTGAACGTTCTTTACGTGTACTTGATGGTGCGGTAGCAGTTCTTGATGCACAATCAGGTGTAGAGCCACAAACTGAAACAGTTTGGCGCCAAGCAACAACTTACGGAGTACCTCGTATCGTATTCGTTAACAAAATGGATAAAACCGGTGCGGACTTCCTTTACTCTGTAAGCACATTAAGAGATCGTCTTCAAGCGAACGCTCATGCAATTCAATTGCCGATCGGCGCTGAAGATCAATTCGAAGGAATCATCGACCTTGTAGATAACGTAGCATACTTCTACGAAGATGACCTTGGAACTCGCTCTGATGCACAAGAAATCCCTGCTGAGTATAAAGACAAAGCTGAAGAGCTTCGCAACAGCCTTATTGAAGCTGTCGCTGAGCTTGATGAAGAGCTTATGGAAAAATACCTTGAGGGTGAAGAAATTACAATTCCTGAATTGAAAGCTGCAATCCGTAAAGGAACGTTGAATGTTGAATTCTACCCAGTTCTTGTTGGATCTGCTTTCAAAAACAAAGGTGTTCAGCTTGTCCTTGATGCTGTGCTTGATTACCTTCCTGCACCAACTGATGTTGCTGCAATCAAAGGTATCTTGCCAGATTCAAATGAAGAGGTTGTTCGTGAGTCTACTGATGACGCACCATTCGCAGCTCTTGCATTTAAAGTTATGACTGACCCTTATGTTGGGAAACTAACTTTCTTCCGCGTATACTCTGGAACACTTGCTTCAGGTTCATACGTGAAGAACTCTTCTAAGAACAAGCGTGAGCGTGTTGGACGTATCCTTCAAATGCACGCAAACAGCCGTGAAGAAATCTCTACTGTATATGCAGGGGATATCGCAGCAGCTGTTGGTCTTAAAGATACATCTACTGGTGACACTCTTTGTGACGAGAAAGATACTGTTATCCTTGAGTCTATGGAATTCCCAGAGCCAGTTATCGATGTAGCAATCGAGCCTAAATCAAAGGCTGACCAAGATAAAATGGGTATCGCTTTAGCTAAACTAGCTGAAGAGGATCCTACATTCCGTACACAAACAAACCCTGAAACTGGTCAAACGATCATCTCTGGTATGGGTGAGCTTCACCTTGATATCATTGTTGACCGTATGAAGCGTGAGTTCAAGGTTGAAGCTAACGTAGGAGCTCCTCAAGTTGCGTACCGTGAAACATTCCGTTCTGGTGCAAAAGTTGAAGGTAAATTCGTACGTCAGTCTGGTGGACGTGGTCAGTTCGGACACGTTTGGATCGAATTCGAACCAAACGAAGAAGGCGCAGGCTTCGAATTTCAAAATGCAATCGTCGGTGGGGTTGTTCCTCGTGAATACATTCCAGCTATTCAAGCAGGTCTTGAAGATTCACTTGAAAATGGTGTATTAGCTGGATTCCCATTAATCGACATCAAAGCTAAATTATTTGATGGATCTTACCACGATGTTGACTCGAACGAAATGGCGTTTAAAATTGCTGCATCTATGGCATTGAAAAATGCTGTTAGCAAATGTAACCCAGTTCTACTTGAGCCAATGATGAAAGTGGAAGTCGTTATCCCTGAAGAATACATGGGAGACATCATGGGTGATATCACATCTCGTCGTGGACGTGTAGAAGGTATGGAAGCTCGCGGTAACGCTCAAGTTGTTCGCGCAATGGTTCCACTTTCTGAAATGTTCGGATATGCAACTTCACTCCGTTCTAACACACAAGGACGCGGTACTTTCACTATGCACATGGATCACTACGAAGAAGTGCCTAAGAGCATTAGTGAAGAAATCATCAAAAAAAATAAAGGTGAATAATTGATTTTGCCTTTAAACTAAAGTATAACTACTATTGAAGATCAGAAAGTGAGAGGTAACTCTTCACTTTCTATCACTCTATACCAAATACAATGAACCTTTAAGGAGGATTTTTAGAATGGCTAAAGAAAAATTCGACCGTTCCAAATCGCATGCTAACATTGGTACAATTGGACACGTTGACCATGGTAAAACAACTCTAACTGCTGCTATCTCAACAGTTCTTCATAAGAAGTCTGGTAAAGGATCAGCTATGGGATATGACCAAATCGATGGTGCTCCAGAAGAGCGCGAGCGTGGAATCACAATCTCAACTTCACACGTCGAGTATGAAACAGACACTCGTCACTATGCACACGTAGACTGCCCAGGACACGCTGACTACGTTAAAAACATGATCACTGGTGCTGCTCAAATGGACGGCGCGATCTTAGTAGTATCTGCTGCTGATGGTCCAATGCCACAAACACGTGAGCACATCCTACTTTCTCGTAACGTAGGTGTACCATACATCGTAGTATTCCTTAACAAATGTGACATGGTTGACGATGAAGAGTTACTTGAACTTGTTGAAATGGAAGTTCGTGACCTTCTTTCTGACTATGACTTCCCTGGTGACGATGTTCCAGTTATCAAAGGTTCTGCTCTTAAAGCTCTTGAAGGAGATGCTGATTACGAAGCAAAAATCTTTGAACTTATGGACGCGGTTGATGAGTACATCCCAACTCCAGAGCGTGACACTGACAAGCCATTCATGATGCCAGTTGAGGACGTATTCTCAATCACTGGTCGTGGAACAGTTGCTACTGGTCGTGTTGAGCGTGGACAAGTTAAAGTCGGCGACGAAGTTGAAATCATCGGTCTTCAAGAAGACAATGGTAAAACAACTGTTACAGGTGTTGAAATGTTCCGTAAGCTTCTTGACTATGCTGAAGCTGGTGACAACATCGGTGCATTACTTCGTGGTGTATCTCGTGAAGATATCCAACGTGGTCAAGTACTTGCTAAACCAGGTACAATCACTCCACATAGCCGTTTCAAAGCTGAAGTTTATGTACTTTCTAAAGAAGAGGGTGGACGTCATACTCCATTCTTCGCTAACTACCGTCCGCAGTTCTACTTCCGTACAACTGACGTAACTGGTATCGTACATCTTCCAGAAGGTACTGAAATGGTAATGCCTGGCGATAACACTGAGATGGAAGTTGAACTTATCTCTACTATCGCTATCGAAGAAGGAACTCGTTTCTCTATCCGTGAGGGTGGACGTACTGTAGGTTCTGGCGTCGTTTCAACTATCATTAAGTAATAAAACATATAAAAGAGACTCCTTGCAAAAGGGTCTCTTTTTTTGCTTTTCCAGATCAGAACGGCTACTATAAGCTATAGAATATAAATGGAACCGAGAGGATCACTGGAATGGCGAAGACATATTTGAAGAAATGGTTAATCGGCGGAGTTGATCAATGGATTATGATCAAAGAAGATCACACAAGTGAAACGAAGCCTGTTCTATTATTTGTACACGGTGGGCCTGGCTCCGCTCAAATCAGTTATATTGATTCGTTTCATGAGGGGCTTAATCGGGATTTTACAGTGGTTCATTGGGATCAGCGAGGTGCGGGACTTTCCTATCAAAAGAATCTCCCCGATAGCTCCATGACCATTCAGCAATTTATTGAAGATACGATTGAACTCACAGAGAAGGTCCTTTCATATCTAGGTCAATCAAAACTGTACATCGCCGGATATTCATGGGGGTCATTAATCGCCATACAAGCAGTACATAAACGCCCAGATTTATATCATGCTTATTATGGAATTAGTCAGGTAGTAGATGTATTAAAAGAGGATATTGTGTCGTACGAGCTTCTTTTGAAGAAATACCATCGTAATCGGTTGTTTACATGGTGTTTGCGATTACTGACGCCTCCTCCGTGGAAACGAATATCAGCTCATGCTCTGTTCTCTCTATATAAAGAGCTCGGAAGCGTAGGTTTCACACACAAGTGGAGGCCGCTGATTCAAATGCTGCGCGGGTTTCTTTTTAGTAAGACATATCAGCTCAAAGATAAGTGGAATTTCCTGAAAGGACAGAAGCTTAGTCAGGACATGCTATGGGATGAATTGATGAATGAGAGCATTGAATACCGAGTTTCTACTATATTAATACCTTGTTACTTTATCATTGGTGAATATGACATGATTACACCAGCTGCTGTATCAAAACCATATGTTGAGAAATTAACAGCACCAATCAAAGAATGGTTCACCTTTAAAGAATCTGCACATTCCCCGCATCTAGAAGAACCAGAAGAATTTATTCGTACCATAAAAAAGACTGCTGTACATCATCTTCAGGGAAAGCTTGATTTATAGGTTCAACCCCTGTATAATATGAAAAGTGTGCAAATCATAAATTTATCCGATTTATTATTGCAACACGCAGGCCAATTTGGTACAATAGTGCATGTTGGTCTTTGACTGCGATGAAGTGAGAGGTTGCTGACACACCCGGCCGCTTTGCCATGGCAAGGTGATCAGGTTTTTCTCACGGAGAACTGTCTAACGTAAGTAGGCGAAAAGGAGGGAAAATAATGGCAAAACAAAAAATTCGTATTCGTTTAAAAGCATATGATCATAGAATTCTTGATCAATCTGCTGAGAAGATTGTTGAAACGGCTAAGCGTTCTGGTGCTAGTGTATCTGGTCCAATTCCGCTTCCAACTGAAAAATCAGTTTACACAATCCTTCGTGCGGTGCATAAGTACAAAGATTCTCGTGAGCAATTTGAGATGCGTACTCACAAACGTCTAATCGACATCGTGAATCCAACTCCACAAACAGTTGATGCACTTATGCGTTTAGATTTACCATCTGGTGTAGATATCGAAATCAAACTTTAATTCAAATAGAAAACACATATTATAGGAGGTGTGACTAATGACCAAAGGAATCTTAGGTAGAAAAATTGGTATGACGCAAGTATTCGCAGAAAACGGTGATCTTATCCCTGTAACTGTTGTTGAGGCTGCTGCTAACGTTGTTCTTCAAAAGAAGACTACTGACACGGATGGCTATGAAGCAATCCAAATCGGTTTTGACGACAAACGTGAAAAGCTTTCTAACAAACCAGAGAAGGGCCACGTTGCTAAAGCGGAAACTGCTCCTAAGCGCTTCGTAAAAGAATTACGCGGTGCGGAGTTAGATGCGTATGAAGTTGGTCAGGAAGTCAAAGTTGATATTTTCGCAAATGGAGATATCGTAGATGTAACAGGAACATCAAAAGGTAAAGGATTCCAAGGGGCTATCAAGCGCCACGGACAATCACGCGGACCAATGACTCACGGTTCACGTTATCACCGTCGTCCTGGTTCAATGGGACCTGTTGATCCAAACCGAGTATTCAAAGGTAAACTTCTTCCAGGTCGTATGGGCGGAGAGCAAATCACTGTCCAAAACCTTGAGATCGTTAAAGTTGATGCAGAACGCAATCTTCTATTGATCAAAGGAAATGTACCAGGAGCTAAAAAATCTCTAGTAACTGTAAAGAGTGCAGTTAAATCTAAATAACTCTCTTAGGAAAGGAGGAAACAAGTCATGCCAAAAGTAGCATTATTTAACCAAAACGGTTCTACTAACGGTGAAATCGAATTAAACGCTTCTGTGTTTGGAATTGAGCCAAACGAAAGCGTAGTATTCGATGCTATTCTTATGCAAAGAGCTTCCTTACGTCAAGGAACTCACAAAGTAAAAACTCGTTCTGAAGTACGTGGCGGAGGTCGTAAGCCTTGGAGACAGAAGGGTACTGGTCGTGCTCGTCAAGGTTCTATCCGTTCACCACAATGGCGCGGAGGCGGTATCGTATTCGGTCCAACACCACGCAGCTATTCTTATAAATTACCTAAAAAAGTTCGCCGCTTGGCTATCAAGTCAGTATTGTCTTCTAAAGTAATCGACAACAACATCATCGTTCTTGAAGATCTGACTCTTGATGCAGTGAAAACGAAAGAATTCGCAGGCATCCTTAAGGGATTATCTGTCGAGAAGAAAGCGTTGATTGTCACTGCGGATGCAAACGAAACAGTTGCTTTATCTGCTCGTAACATCCCTGGAGTAACAGTTGTTGAAGCTAACGGTATCAACGTTCTTGACGTTGTCAACCACGAGAAACTTCTGATCACTAAAGCAGCGGTTGAAAAAGTAGAGGAGGGACTTGCATAATGAAAGATCCTCGTGATGTTCTAAAGCGCCCTATCATTACTGAACGTTCTGCTGATCTAATGACAGAGAAGAAGTACACGTTCGAAGTTGATGTCAGAGCTAACAAAACAGAAGTGAAAGATGCTGTTGAAGAAATCTTTGGAGTGAAAGTTGAGAAAGTCAACGTTCAAAACTACAAAGGAAAATCTAAACGCGTTGGACGCTACACTGGTATGACTAGCCGTCGCAGAAAAGCGATCGTGAAATTAACTGCTGACAGCAAAGAAATCGAAATTTTTGAAGCGTAAATCTTAAAAAGAAGGAGGGAAATTCAAAATGGCGATTAAAAAGTATAAACCAACCAGTAATGGTCGTCGTGGCATGACTACTTCAGATTTTGCTGAAATCACGACTGACAAACCAGAAAAATCGTTGCTTGCGCCGCTTCACAGAAAAGGCGGACGTAACAACCAAGGTAGAATGACTGTTCGTCATCAAGGTGGCGGTCATAAACGTCAATACCGTATCATCGACTTTAAGCGTGATAAAGACGGTATACCTGGACGCGTTGCTACAATCGAGTATGATCCAAACCGTTCAGCGAACATCGCTCTTGTAAACTATGCAGATGGTGAGAAACGTTACATTCTTGCTCCGAAAGGAATCCAAGTTGGTACTGAAGTTACTTCTGGACCAGAATCTGACATCAAACCAGGTAACGCTCTTCCACTTATCAACATCCCAGTTGGTACAGTTGTGCATAACATTGAATTAAAACCAGGTAAAGGTGGACAATTAGTTCGTTCTGCTGGTACTTCTGCTCAAGTTCTTGGTAAAGAAGGTAAATACGTTCTTGTACGTTTGAACTCAGGAGAAGTTCGTATGATTCTTTCTGCTTGCCGTGCGACTATCGGTCAAGTTGGAAACGAGCAACACGAATTAATTAACATCGGTAAAGCTGGACGTTCACGCTGGAAAGGCGTACGCCCAACAGTTCGTGGTTCTGTAATGAACCCTAACGATCACCCACACGGTGGTGGTGAAGGACGCGCTCCAATCGGACGTAAATCACCAATGTCTCCATGGGGCAAACCGACTCTTGGATTCAAGACTCGTAAGAAAACCAACAAGTCTGATAAATTCATTGTACGTCGTCGTAAAAACAAGTAACGGGGTTGTCTACGGTTCATTTAGGACCGTAGTTCAATCACGAAGGGAGGTTCCACAATGGCTCGCAGCTTAAAAAAAGGACCATTTGTTGATGATCATTTGATGGCTAAAGTCGAGAAATTGAATGAAACTGACAAAAAGCAAGTCGTAAAAACTTGGTCTCGTCGTTCTACAATTTTCCCACAATTCATCGGTCACACAATCGCTGTCTATGATGGACGCAAACATGTACCTGTTTTCATTTCTGAAGATATGGTAGGTCACAAATTGGGCGAATTCGCACCAAGCCGTACTTACAAAGGTCATGCTAGTGACGATAAAAAAACAAGACGCTAATGAGAGGAGGCTTTTAAATGCAAGCTAAAGCTGTCGCAAGAACAGTCCGTATTGCTCCTCGTAAAGCACGTCTAGTAATGGACCTGATCCGAGGTAAGCAAGTAGGAGAAGCAGTTTCTATCTTAAACCTTACACCTAAGGCTGCTTCACCAATTATTGAAAAAGTATTAAAATCTGCTATCGCAAACGCTGAGCACAACTACGAGTTGGACGCTAACAGCCTAGTGATTTCACAAGCATTCGTTGACGAAGGTCCAACACTTAAGAGATTCCGTCCACGTGCTATGGGTCGTGCGAGCGCAATTAACAAACGTACTAGCCACATTACAATCGTTGTATCAGAAAAGAAGGAGGGATAATCCGTGGGTCAAAAGGTAAATCCAGTAGGTCTTCGTATTGGCGTCATTCGTGATTGGGAATCTAAATGGTTCGCAGGAAAAGATTACGCTGACTTCTTACATGAAGACTTGAAAATCCGTGAATTCATCAGCAAGCGTTTGTCTGACGCGTCTGTTTCTAAAGTAGAAATCGAACGTGCTGCAAACCGCGTAAATATCACAATCCACACGGCTAAACCAGGTATGGTAATTGGTAAAGGCGGATCTGAAGTTGAAGCACTTCGTAAAGCTCTTAACAGCCTAACTGGCAAACGTGTACACATCAACATCCTTGAAATCAAAAGAGCAGATCTTGATGCTCAGCTAGTTGCTGAAAACATCGCTCGTCAACTTGAAAATCGTATTTCATTCCGTCGTGCACAAAAACAAACAATCCAACGCACAATGCGTGCTGGAGCACAAGGAATCAAAACAATGGTTTCTGGTCGTCTTGGCGGTGCAGATATTGCTCGTTCTGAATATTACAGTGAAGGTACTGTTCCGTTGCACACACTTCGTGCTGACATCGACTATGCTACTGCTGAAGCTGACACTACTTATGGTAAGCTTGGCGTAAAAGTATGGATCTATCGTGGAGAAGTCCTTCCAACTAAGAAGAATACTGCGGAAGGAGGAAAATAATATGTTATTGCCAAAACGCGTGAAGTATCGCAGAGAACATCGTGGAAAAATGCGTGGTCGTGCAAAAGGTGGTACTGAAGTACATTTCGGTGAGTACGGTATCCAAGCTCTAGAAGCTTCTTGGATCACAAACCGTCAAATCGAAGCTGCTCGTATTGCTATGACTCGTTACATGAAACGTGGCGGTAAAGTTTGGATTAAAATTTTCCCTTCTAAGCCATACACAGCAAAACCTCTAGAAGTCCGCATGGGTTCCGGTAAAGGTGCTCCAGAAGGATGGGTAGCTGTAGTAAAACCGGGCAAAGTTTTATTTGAAATTTCTGGTGTGTCTGAAGAAGTTGCTCGTGAAGCTCTTCGTCTTGCATCTCACAAATTGCCAATTAAAACGAAGTTCGTAAAACGTGAAGAAATTGGTGGTGAATCAAATGAAAGCTAATGAAATTCGTGACCTTACCACTGCTGAAATTGAACAAAAAGTAAAGTCTCTTAAAGAAGAACTTTTCAATCTTCGTTTCCAATTAGCGACTGGGCAGCTTGAAAACACTGCTCGCATTCGTGAAGTGCGTAAATCAATCGCACGCATGAAAACTGTGATTCGTCAAAGAGAAATCGCTGCTAATAAATAATAATTAGAGGGGAGGCCCCGCAAACATGAGCGAACGTAACCAACGTAAAGTGTATCAAGGTCGTGTTGTTTCTGACAAAATGGATAAAACCATCACTGTTGTAGTTGAAACATACAAAAAGCATTCACTTTATGGCAAACGTGTAAGATACTCTAAAAAGTTAAAAGCACATGATGAAAACAACCAAGCAAAAATCGGAGACATCGTAAAGGTGATGGAAACTCGTCCTTTATCTGCGACTAAACGCTTTCGTCTAGTTGAAGTTGTCGAAGAAGCCGTTATTATCTAATAAAGTTCGGATTTCTTTTTCCGAAAGGAGGTAACATTAATGATTCAACAGGAGACTCGTTTAAAAGTAGCTGACAACTCTGGCGCACGCGAAGTACTAACGATTAAAGTTCTTGGTGGCTCTGGACGTAAGACGGCTAACATCGGTGATGTCATTGTTTGTACGGTTAAACAAGCAACACCAGGAGGCGTTGTCAAAAAAGGTGAAGTTGTGAAAGCAGTTATCGTTCGTACAAAGAGCGGAGCTCGCAGAAACGATGGATCTTACATCAGCTTTGATGAAAATGCATGTGTCATTATCCGTGACGACAAGAGCCCACGTGGAACTCGTATCTTCGGACCAGTAGCACGTGAACTTCGTGAAAACAACTATATGAAAATTGTTTCTCTAGCACCAGAAGTACTTTAATGAATACAATCCGCGACTCAAGGAGGTGCGATTAAATGCATGTTAAAAAGGGCGATAAAGTAGTGGTTATCTCTGGTAAAGATAAAGGTAAACAAGGAGTCATCCTTGCTGCTTTCCCTAAGAATGACCGTGTTTTAGTAGAAGGTATTAACCTTGTGAAAAAACACTCTAAACCAACCCAAGCTAACCCTCAGGGCGGAATTTCTGAACAAGAAGCGCCGATCCACGTATCAAACGTTATGCCGCTTGATCCTAAAACGGGTGAAGTGACACGTGTTGGGTATAAAGTTGAGGACGGAAAGAAAGTCCGTGTAGCGAAAAAATCTGGGCAAGTTCTAGATAAATAGTAAATAAGGAAGGGAGGTCTTTCTCATGAACCGCCTTAAAGAAAAGTATGTAAAAGAAATTACACCTGCATTAGTTTCTAAGTTTGAATACAAATCAGTAATGCAGGTGCCAAAAATCGAAAAAATCGTGATCAACATGGGTGTTGGTGACGCCGTTCAAAACGCTAAAGCAATCGATACTGCTGTTGAAGAATTAACGTTTATCGCTGGTCAAAAACCTGTCGTTACTCGTGCGAAGAAGTCTATTGCTGGATTCCGTCTACGTGAAGGAATGCCAATCGGTGCGAAAGTAACACTTCGCGGAGAGCGCATGTACGATTTCCTTGATAAACTTATTTCTGTATCTTTACCACGTGTACGTGACTTCCGCGGGATTTCTAAGAAATCTTTCGACGGTCGTGGAAACTACACGCTTGGTATTAAAGAACAGTTAATCTTCCCAGAAATTGATTACGATAAAGTAACAAAAGTCCGCGGTATGGATATCGTTATCGTTACGACTGCCAATACGGACGAAGAAGCACGTGAGTTATTAACTCAAGTAGGTATGCCGTTCCAGAAATAATCAATGAAAGGGAGGCGAAATCGTGGCTAAAAAGTCTATGATTGCGAAACAACAACGCAAACAAAAGTTTAAAGTTCAAGAGTATACGCGCTGCGAACGTTGTGGACGTCCACATTCAGTAATTCGCAAGTTTAAACTTTGCCGTATTTGTTTCCGCGAACTTGCATATAAAGGACAAATTCCTGGCGTTAAAAAAGCCAGCTGGTAATCCCCATAAATGGGAAGGAGGTTATTAAATAATGGTTATGACAGATCCGATTGCAGATTTGCTGACTCGTATTCGCAATGCGAACATGGTACGTCATGAGAAGCTAGAAGTACCGGCTTCAAAAATCAAAAGAGAAATTGCTGAAATCTTAAAGCGTGAAGGTTTTATCCGTGACGTTGAATATGTTGAAGACAGCAAACAAGGAATTATCCGTATGTTCCTTAAATATGGCCAAAACAACGAACGTGTTATCACTGGTCTAAAAAGAATCAGTAAACCTGGTTTACGTGTATATGCGAAATCAAATGAAGTACCACGTGTACTTAACGGACTTGGAATCGCAATTATTTCTACATCACAAGGTGTTTTATCGGACAAAGAAGCCCGTGCTAAACAAGCTGGTGGAGAAGTACTTGCTTACGTATGGTAAAAAAAGTTTAAGATGAATGGAGGTGCTTGGTATGTCTCGTATAGGTAAAAAACTAATCGAGATCCCTTCAGGAGTTACTGTGACAAACAACGATAACACAGTGACAGTAAAGGGACCAAAAGGTGAACTAACTCGTACATTTCACCCTGATATGGAAATTAAAATTGAGGACAGCGTCTTAACTGTAAGCCGTCCGTCTGATCATAAAGAACACCGTGCTTTACATGGTACAACACGTAGCTTAATTGCAAACATGGTTGAAGGTGTATCTAAAGGTTTCGAAAGAGGTTTAGAACTTATCGGTGTCGGTTACCGTGCAGCTAAATCTGGAAACAAACTTGTTCTTAACGTTGGATACTCTCATCCAGTTGAAATCGTTCCTGAGGCTGGAGTTGAAGTCGAAGTTCCATCTCAAACGAAAGTAGTCGTTAAAGGTATCGATAAAGAGCGTGTGGGAGCTCTAGCTTCTAACATCCGCGCTGTCCGTTCTCCAGAGCCTTACAAAGGTAAAGGAATTCGTTACGAAGGTGAATTCGTTCGCCGTAAAGAAGGAAAAACTGGTAAGTAAGATCGCTTAATGTGAAGAAAGGAGTGACTCGGATGATTACGAAAACTAGCAAAAACGCTACTCGTCTTAAAAGACACGCTCGTGTTCGTGCGAAACTTTCAGGTACTGCTGAAAGACCTCGCCTTAACGTTTTCCGTTCTAACAAGAACATCTACGCTCAAGTAATTGATGATGTTAACGGTGTAACACTTGTAAGTGCTTCTACTCTTGATAAAGAGTTAAAGATCGAGAATAGTTCTGACGCTGCAGCTGCTACTAAAGTTGGCGAACTTGTTGCAAAACGTGCTGTTGAAAAAGGAATTTCTAACGTGGTATTTGACCGCGGAGGATACTTATATCATGGACGTGTAAAAGCTCTAGCTGAAGCTGCTCGTGAGGCTGGACTTAAATTTTAATAAAAGAAGGAGGGACACATCCGAATGAGTCGTATTGACCAAAGCAAATTAGAGTTAGAAGAACGCTTAGTTACGGTTAACCGCGTAGCGAAAGTTGTTAAAGGTGGACGTCGTTTCCGTTTTGCAGCTTTAGTTGTTGTCGGTGACAAAAACGGTCATGTAGGTTTCGGTACTGGTAAAGCACAAGAAGTACCAGAAGCGATCCGCAAAGCTGTTGAAGATGCGAAAAAGAATTTAATTGAAGTACCAATGGTTGGAACTACAATTCCACATGAAATCATCGGTCGATTCGGTGCAGGAAACGTTCTATTGAAGCCTGCTTCAGAAGGTACAGGAGTTATCGCTGGAGGCCCAGTGCGTGCGGTTCTTGAGCTTGCTGGTCTAGCTGATATCCTTTCTAAATCTCTAGGTTCTAATACACCGATCAACATGATCCGCGCAACACTTCAGGGTTTAAGTGAACTTAAACGTGCTGAAGATGTTGCGAAGCTTCGTGGAAAATCTGTAGAAGACCTGTTAGGATAAGGAGGGAACAATAATGGCAAATAAATTAGAAATTACCCTCAAACGCAGTGTAATCGGTCGCCCAGAAGATCAGCGTGTCACTGTTCGAACTCTTGGTCTAAAGAAAACAAACCAAACAGTCGTACATGAAGACAATGCAGCGATCCGCGGCATGATTAACAAGGTGTCTCATTTAGTTTCTGTTAAAGAACAATAAAACATTTTTAATCGATAAGGAGGTGCCCAAATGAAACTTCATGAATTGAAGCCTTCAGAAGGTTCACGTAAAGAACGCAACCGTGTTGGTCGTGGTATAGGATCAGGTAACGGTAAAACTTCTGGTAAAGGTCATAAAGGTCAAAACGCTCGTTCTGGCGGCGGTGTACGCCCTGGATTCGAAGGTGGTCAGATGCCTTTATTCCAACGTCTTCCAAAACGTGGTTTTACAAACATCAACCGTAAAGATTACGCGGTAATCAACTTAGACAGATTAAACAGTTTTGACGAAGGAACGGAAGTAACTCCTGAACTTCTTCTAGAGACTGGTGCAATAAGCAAGTTAAAAGCAGGAGTAAAAATTCTTGGCAACGGTAAATTAGATAAAAAATTAACTGTAAAAGCCAATAAATTCTCTGCTTCTGCTAAAGAAGCGATTGAAGCTGCTGGCGGTACAGCCGAGGTGATCTAACTTGTTTAAGACAATCTCCAATTTTATGCGCGTGAAAGATATACGGAATAAGATTATATTCACTCTTTTAATGTTAATCGTCTTTCGTATAGGTGCTTTCATCCCTGTGCCTAATGTGAACGCCGAAGTTCTCCAGGCACAGGATCAAATGAGTGTTTTCGGGATCCTCAACACGTTTGGGGGCGGGGCACTTTTCCAATTCTCCATTCTTGCAATGGGGATTATGCCGTATATCACTGCTTCGATCATCATTCAGCTCTTGCAGATGGATGTTGTTCCGAAGTTCACTGAGTGGTCAAAGCAAGGAGAGGTTGGCCGCCGAAAATTAGCACAATTCACAAGGTATTTTACAATTGTTCTAGGTTTTATCCAGGCGTTAGGAATGTCATATGGATTCAATAATATGGCAGGAGGCATGCTGATTGAAAACCCAGGTGTTTCAACGTACCTCTTAATTGCGGTCGTACTCACTGCGGGAACAGCATTTTTAATGTGGCTGGGAGAGCAGATTACTGCTCACGGCGTTGGTAACGGTATTTCGATTATTATCTTTGCCGGTATCATCGCAGGTATCCCTCAAACATTAAAACAAGTGTACGCTCAGCAGTTTGTAGGTGGAGATGGACAGCTGTTCATGCAAATCCTGAAAATTGCCCTTATTGTCATTGCTATCCTTGTCATTGTTATCGGTGTTATTTACATTCAAATGGCAG
This sequence comes from Bacillus sp. FSL K6-2841, assembly GCF_037976435.1. Lineage (NCBI taxonomy): Bacteria > Bacillati > Bacillota > Bacilli > Caryophanales > Bacillaceae > Bacillus > Bacillus sp. FSL K6-2841. The sequence continues at coordinate 148,459 of NZ_CP150266.1, forward strand.
TGAGAAAGATTGCGATTCAATATTCAAAAGGAACTGGCCGTGCACAAATGTCTGCTAGTCAAGCAACGCATCTTCCATTGAAAGTGAATCCAGCAGGGGTGATTCCAGTCATCTTTGCCGTTTCATTCATTATTACTCCGCAGACGGTCGCATCGTTCTTCGGAACCAATAATGTGACAACTTGGATAACCAACAACTTTGACTATACTAAGCCAATCGGTATGACGATTTATGTAGCACTGATTGTTGCTTTCACATATTTTTATGCCTTTGTCCAAGTGAATCCTGAACAAATGGCTGAAAATCTGCAAAAGCAGGGTGGCTATATCCCGGGAGTTCGTCCAGGGAAAATGACTCAAGATAGAATTACGAGCATTTTGTACCGACTCACGTTTGTGGGCGCCATTTTCTTAGCCGTGATTTCAATACTTCCTATCTTTTTCATTCAATTCGCTGGATTACCTTCCGCTGCACAAATTGGCGGCACAAGTCTTCTCATTGTTGTAGGTGTTGCACTTGAAACAATGAAACAGCTTGAAAGCCAATTAGTGAAACGAAACTACCGTGGATTTATGAAATAAAACAGAGGGCTGGGCTCCTGCCCAACCTCTCTAAGTAAGGAAGGGGAAATCCGAAATGAACTTAGTCTTAATGGGGCTTCCGGGTGCTGGTAAAGGCACTCAGGCAGAACGAATTGTTGATGATTATGGGATCCCTCATATCTCAACAGGAGATATGTTCCGCGCTGCTATGAAAGAGGAGACACAACTTGGGCTCGAAGCAAAATCCTTTATCGATAAAGGAGAGCTTGTTCCTGATGAGGTCACAATCGGTATTGTTAGAGAAAGACTTGGCAAAAATGATTGTGAGCAAGGTTTTCTTCTGGACGGATTTCCGCGAACAGTCGCTCAGGCTGAAGCTTTAGAAGACATTCTAAAGGACCTTGGCAGAACGATTGATTATGTCATTAATATTAAAGTCGATAAAGATGCTTTGATGGAGCGTCTGACTGGCCGAAGAATTTGCAAAAATTGCGGAGCAACATATCATTTAGTATTCAATCCACCTGCGAAAGAAAATGTTTGCGATAAGTGTGGAGGCGAGCTTTATCAACGTGCAGATGATAATGCAGAAACCGTTTCGACTAGACTTGAAGTAAACTTAAAGCAGACTGAACCTTTACTGAACTTCTATTCAGAAAAAGGATATCTTGCAAACATTGACGGTGCAAAACACATTAACGATGTATATGCAGATATCAAGGACCTGCTTGGGGGATTAAATAAATGATTATCTGTAAAACTCCTCGCGAGCTTGAGATTATGAGAGAAGCTGGACGCATTGTCGCACTGACTCATGAAGAGCTGAAGAAACATATAAAACCAGGTATTTCGACAAAAGAATTGGATCAAATTGCCGAACGTTTTATTACAAAGCAGGGTGCAATCCCATCTTTTAAAGGGTATAATGGTTTTCGCGGGAGCATTTGCGTTTCGGTGAATGAAGAACTCGTTCACGGTATTCCTGGTAAACGGGTTTTACGTGATGGTGACATCATTAGTATCGATATTGGCGCGAAGTTAAATGGCTATCATGGTGACTCTGCTTGGACTTATCCAGTTGGGGTAATCAGCGATGAAGACCGCAAACTACTGGAAGTCACAGAGGAATCTCTATATAAAGGCTTACAGGAAGCAAAGCCAGGCGAACGTCTGTCAAACATTTCCCATGCCATACAAACGTATGTAGAAAACGAGAATTTCTCAGTTGTTAGAGAATATGTTGGACATGGGGTCGGACAGGATCTTCATGAGGACCCTCAAATTCCTCATTATGGTCCGCCCAACAAAGGCCCGCGGCTAAAACCTGGAATGGTGTTGGCCATCGAACCGATGGTGAACGCAGGCAGCCGATATGTGAAAACATTGGCTGATAACTGGACGGTTGTAACGGTTGATGGGAAAAAGTGTGCTCACTTTGAGCATACGATTGCGATTACAGATACAGGTTTTGATATACTGACTAAGATTTAGGTCTTCACTGAAGCCTTTCAGGCCCAAATCGGGCAGGTTGTCTGTATAGTCCAAAGGAAAGAACAAGATCAGTATACAGGTGTCATCGGCATGTTCGGTGGCTGCCATGTACTAATCGCAGACGGAGAAAAGCGTAAATTTCATTCTCCTAAGAAAAAATATCAATCATATAACCTTTATGGTTGCGTATCTCCGGAAGTTCAGAACAGTATATTCAAAACAGGTCGGGTGATAGATGGACAATTGAGATGAACTCATTTGGACATTTGTCAGAGAGCAAGTTACTGATTTGAAGAAGGGAGAACACTTGAATGGCGAAAGACGATGTAATTGAAGTGGAAGGTACTGTAGCAGAAACTTTGCCAAATGCAATGTTCAAAGTTGAACTAGAGAATGGTCATACAGTTTTGGCTCATGTATCAGGAAAAATCCGTATGCACTTCATTCGCATTTTACCTGGAGACAAAGTTACGGTAGAATTATCTCCATATGACTTAACTCGTGGTAGAATTACGTACCGTTACAAATAAAGCAACTCCGGAAGAAGGAGGTTGGAAACACATGAAAGTGAGACCATCTGTTAAACCTATCTGTGAAAAATGTAAGGTTATTCGCAGAAAAGGAAAAGTAATGGTGATCTGTGAAAACCCAAAACATAAACAAAAACAAGGCTAATAACAAGGAGGTGCCCAAATCATGGCTCGTATTGCTGGTGTAGATATTCCACGTGATAAACGTGTTGTCATTTCTTTAACATATGTTTTTGGAATTGGTCGTACGACTGCGCAACAAGTCCTTAAAGAAGCAGGTGTTTCTGAAGACACTCGCGTTCGCGATCTAACTGAAGACGAACTTGGTAAAATCCGTGATATCATTGACAAACTTAAAGTAGAAGGTGACCTTCGTCGTGAAGTTTCACTTAACATTAAGCGTCTAATTGAAATCGGAAGCTACCGCGGAATCCGTCATCGTAGAGGACTTCCTGTTCGTGGACAAAACACAAAAAACAACGCGCGTACTCGTAAAGGTCCGCGTCGTACTGTAGCTAACAAGAAAAAATAAGTAAAGGAGGTAGTTAAAGAATGGCTGCTGCTCGTAAACAAAATACGCGTAAACGTCGCGTGAAAAAGAATATTGAAGCTGGAATCGCTCATATCCGTTCCACTTTCAACAACACGATTGTAACGATTACTGATGTTCATGGAAACGCAATTTCTTGGTCAAGTGCTGGTGCATTAGGATTCAGAGGTTCTCGTAAATCTACTCCTTTCGCTGCACAAATGGCTGCTGAAACTGCTGCTAAAGGTTCTATCGAACATGGTCTTAAAACACTTGAAGTAACTGTTAAAGGTCCTGGTTCTGGTCGTGAAGCTGCAATTCGTGCACTTCAAGCTGCAGGTCTTGAAGTTACTGCAATCAGAGACGTAACTCCAGTTCCTCATAACGGATGCCGTCCACCAAAACGTCGCCGCGTGTAATTTGTTTGTATAGATTTTGTGTCCCTGTCAATAATGGGTTATGATACAGTTATTTATGAGACGAATACACGACTCGTTGCCTGAGCACATACGGGACTAAACAATGAGGAATTTCGGATGGAATCTCATATGATTCTATTCGAGGTTTCGACGTTTTGAAGGAGGGTTTTATTAGATGATCGAAATTGAAAAACCAAAAATCGAAACGGTTGAAATCAGCGACGATGCCAAGTATGGCAAGTTTGTCGTAGAGCCACTTGAGCGTGGATATGGTACCACTTTAGGGAACTCCCTTCGTCGTATCCTTTTATCCTCACTTCCTGGTGCAGCTGTAACATCGATCCAGATAGATGGTGTCTTACACGAATTCTCAACGATCGAAGGCGTGGTTGAAGATGTTACAACGATTATCTTAAACATTAAAAAGCTTGCACTCAAAATCTACTCTGAAGAAGAGAAGACGCTTGAAATTGATGTACAAGATGAAGGTACTGTAACAGCTGCTGATATTACACACGACAGCGATATTGAAATCTTAAATCCAGATCTCCACATCGCAACTCTTGGCAAGAATGCGAGCTTCCGTGTTCGCTTAACTGCACAAAGAGGTCGCGGGTATAATCCTGCTGATGCAAACAAAAGAGACGATCAGCCAATCGGTGTGATTCCGATCGACTCAATCTATACACCTGTATCTCGTGTGACTTATCAAGTGGAGAACACCCGTGTTGGGCAAATCACAAACTATGATAAATTAACACTAGATGTATGGACTGATGGAAGCACAGGACCGAAAGAAGCGATCGCTCTAGGTTCTAAGATTTTAACTGAACACCTGAATATTTTCGTTGGGTTAACTGACGAAGCTCAGCATGCTGAAATTATGGTTGAGAAAGAAGAAGACCAAAAAGAAAAAGTGCTTGAAATGACAATTGAAGAGCTTGATCTTTCTGTTCGTTCTTACAACTGTTTGAAGCGTGCGGGTATTAATACTGTTCAAGAGCTTGCTAACAAGACAGAAGAGGATATGATGAAAGTTCGTAACCTTGGACGTAAATCTCTTGAAGAAGTGAAAGCGAAACTAGAAGAACTTGGACTGGGTCTTCGTAAAGACGATTGACTAGTTTCATTGTGAACTAGGATTTTCGTGTGTTTTTTATTCATACAGCATTCTCTAACTAAGGAGGGGACATCACATGGCATACAGAAAGCTAGGACGCACTAGTGCACAACGTAAAGCAATGCTTCGTGACCTAACGACTGATTTGATCATCAACGAACGCATCGAAACAACTGAAACACGTGCGAAAGAACTTCGCTCTGTAGTTGAAAAAATGATCACTCTTGGCAAACGCGGAGATCTTCATGCTCGCCGTCAAGCTGCAGCTTACATTCGTAATGAAGTAGCTAACGCTGAAACAAACCAAGATGCACTTCAAAAATTATTCGCTGACGTTGCAACTCGCTACGAAGATCGCCAAGGTGGATACACTCGTATCATGAAGCTTGGACCTCGTCGCGGCGATGGCGCACCAATGGCTGTCATTGAATTAGTTTAATCACATAGCGTGTATCTAAGAAAGGGCGGGACAGTTCATAACTGGATCTATGCCCTTTTTTAGATACTACGGCTTTTTAGCAAGAAGCAAAGAAGAGGTTGAGCTGAGAGGAGGTCCGGTAGAGATGGGGAAGACATTAATTGACGTAAAGGACATTGTATTTCGTTATCACAAGGATGCGGACAAGCCCGCTTTAGATCAAGTGTCATTGCATGTGAATCAAAATGAATGGCTCGCCATTGTTGGTCATAACGGTTCAGGTAAATCCACACTTGCCCGTGTACTGAATGGGCTCATTTTACCGGATGCTGGAACGGTCAAGGTTGGAGAGATTGAGCTGAAAGAAGAGAGTGTCTGGGATATCCGCAAAAAGGTCGGAATGGTCTTTCAAAACCCAGATAACCAATTCGTTGGCTCAACGGTTCGTGATGATGTGGCTTTTGGTTTAGAAAATAACGGGGTTGAGCGGGAATTGATGATAGAACGTGTAGATTGGGCTGTCAAACAGGTCAATATGCAGGAGTTTCTTGATCAAGAGCCGCACCATCTATCAGGCGGGCAAAAGCAGAGAGTCGCCATTGCAGGCGTACTTGCCGCAAGCCCTGACATCATGATCTTGGATGAAGCAACATCGATGCTTGATCCGATTGGCCGTGAAGAAGTGTTAGAGACTGTTAGACTACTGAAGGAACAAGGAACGGTCACAGTCATTTCCATCACACATGATTTAGACGAGGCCGCCAAGGCAGACCGGGTCATTGTCATGAATGGCGGGAAAAAATTTGCCGAGGGAACCCCAGAGGAAGTTTTTGAATTAGACGAACAGCTAGTTCAAATTGGACTTGATCTGCCATTCTCCTATCGGTTGAGCAAACAATTGAAGCAGCAAGGTGTACCGCTTGCAAATGCCCATTTGACACAAGAAGGATTGGTGAAAGAGCTATGGACATTACGATCAAAGAATTAGAGCATCGTTATCAAATGAAAACGCCGTTTGAGCGTCTCGCTTTGTATGATGTCAATGCTTCCATCCAAGAGGGCAGCTATGTTGCTGTCATTGGTCATACAGGCTCTGGCAAGTCCACGTTGCTGCAGCATTTAAATGGCTTGCTCAAACCAACGAAGGGGAGCATTGCGCTTGGGGATACCGTCTTACAAGCCAATAAAAAGCAGAAGGATTTAAAGTCCCTCAGGAAAAAAGTAGGCATCGTGTTTCAGTTTCCTGAGCATCAGCTCTTTGAAGAAACGATCCTTAAGGATATCTGCTTTGGACCAATGAATTTCGGTGTTCCTCAGGAAAAGGCAGAAGCAAAGGCGAAGGAAATGCTGAAGCTGGTTGGTCTTCCTGAATCCTTATTATCTCGATCTCCCTTTGAACTAAGCGGCGGTCAAATGAGACGTGTGGCGATTGCAGGTGTTCTAGCGATGGAACCGGAAGTGCTTGTGCTGGATGAGCCGACTGCAGGGTTAGATCCACGCGGACGTAAGGAAATCATGGACATGTTCTATGAGCTTCATCAAAAGGCAAACCTCACCACGATTCTGGTTACACACAGTATGGAGGATGCTGCTCATTATGCGGATCAAATGATTGTGATGCATAAAGGAACGGTGAAGGCGACAGGTACGCCGAGAGAATTGTTTGCCAATCGTACAGACATGTCTTCGTTTGGTCTCGACCTCCCAGAAACGATTAAATTCCAGCAGACTGTAGAAGAAAAGCTGGGTATTACGTTTCCAAGGCCGCTTCTGACCATGGATGAAATGGCAGAAGCCTTAACAGCTCTTTATCAGGAGGACACGACATCATGATGGATAGTATGATTATCGGCAAATATGTGCCAGGTACATCCTTTGTCCATCGTCTTGATCCAAGGACAAAGCTGTTATCAATTTTCTTTTTTGTCTTTATTGTCTTTTTTGCTAATAATTACATCACTTACGGGCTTTTAGGTGTCTTTACCCTCCTTGTGGTGATGGTTTCTCAGGTGCCGCTATACTTTATTCTAAAGGGAATGAAGCCGATCCTATGGATTGTCCTGTTTACTTTTATTCTGCATATTTTTATGACTAAGGATGGCGCTTTGCTATTTCACTTTGGTTTTTTAAATATTTATGAAGAAGGTCTAAAGCAGGGGATTTTCATTTCTCTCCGTTTTGTCTATCTCATCATGATGACGACACTTCTGACGTTAACCACAACGCCTATAGAAGTGACAGACGGTATGGAAAAGCTGCTTCACCCATTCCGTAAAATCAAACTGCCTGTTCATGAACTTGCTCTCATGATGTCCATCTCTCTTCGGTTTATTCCAACTTTACTAGAAGAGACGGACAAAATCATGAAGGCACAAATGGCAAGAGGTGTTGATTTTACAAGCGGACCTCTTAAAGATCGCATGAAAGCCATCGTTCCTTTACTTGTTCCACTTTTCGTCAGTGCGTTTAAGCGTGCAGAGGAACTGGCGACCGCTATGGAAGCGAGAGGCTACCGCGGAGGAGAGGGGCGGACGAAATACCGTCAGCTTGTCTGGGGTATGAAAGACACGTTCACACTGCTCTTATTCATCCTGTTAACAGCACTCCTTGTGCTTCTGAGAAATTAGGTGATTCCTAGATGAAGGTCAAATGTACCGTATCCTACGATGGGACACATTTTAAAGGCTATCAGGTGCAGCCTGGGCAGCGAACTGTACAGACGGAGATCGAGTCGGCTCTTGCAAGAATGCATAAACAGGATGAACTGATTCCGATTGTGGCTTCTGGCCGGACGGACAGCGGTGTCCATGCGAAGGGGCAGGTCATCCATTTCGACACGCCGCTCTCGATCCCGATGGAAAGATGGCCTTTTGCCCTCAATAGTCTCCTGCCGGATGACATCAGGGTTCTAAAGGCTGAGGAAGTGGATGAATCGTTTCATGCACGTTTTAGTGTCGTTTCGAAGGAGTATCGTTATAAGGTCTCAACGGAAACGCACCAAAATGTGTTCACGAGACAGTATGCCTGCCACTTTCCTTACCGGCTGGATGCAGACAAAATGAGAGAAGCTGCTGGGCACCTCATTGGCACACACGATTTCACAAGCTTTTGTGCGGCCAATACAGAGGTTCAGGACAAGGTGAGGGAGATTTACACCCTTGAGTGGAAAAACGTCTCAGACGGGCTTGAAATGCGTGTGAGAGGAAATGGCTTTTTATACAACATGGTGCGAATTATCGCTGGAACGTTACTTGAAATCGGATCTGGTAAATTCCACCCTGATGAGATAAAAGCCATGCTTGCCGCCCGAAATCGCGAAGCGGCAGGCAAGACTGCGCCTAGTCACGGACTGTATTTATGGGAAGTTATCTATGACAACTAAACCAGGTGTAACATGTTCTTGACACAGGAAGCAGAAAGTTATAAGATATCATATGGTATGTATTTCAACCCCACAAATAAGCCCCGGAAGACTTATCTTGTGTTTTGAAATAGAACGTAGCATTTGATTCAAGGAAAATTCATTGATTTATTTAGGAGGGAAACTCATGCGTACAACACCAATGGCGAACGCAAGCACAATTGAGCGCAAATGGCTAGTTGTTGATGCGGCAGGCAAGACTCTAGGTCGTCTTTCTACTGAAGTAGCATCACTTTTGCGCGGTAAGCACAAACCAACTTATACACCACACGTTGATACAGGTGATCATGTCATCATCATCAATGCTGAGAAAATCGAACTAACAGGTAAGAAATTGACGGACAAAATTTACTACCGTCACACAATGCACCCAGGTGGTTTGAAACAAAGAACTGCTCTTGAGATGCGTACAAACTACCCTGAAAAAATGTTGGAGCTTGCTATCAAAGGTATGCTTCCAAAGGGTCCATTAGGCCGTCAAATGTTCAAAAAATTAAATGTGTACCGTGGTTCTGAGCATCCACATCAAGCACAACAACCTGAAGTTTACGAACTTCGCGGTTAATTATAAGGGAGGTTAACAATTTGGCACAGGTTCAATATTACGGTACAGGTCGTCGTAAAAGTTCTGTAGCGCGCGTTCGCTTAGTTCCAGGTGAAGGCCGTATCGTCGTTAATAATCGTGAAATTACTGAATACATTCCATTCGCTGCTTTAATCGAAGACGTGAAACAACCTTTGAACATCACAGAAACAGCTAACAGCTACGATGTTCTTGTAACTGTTCACGGTGGTGGATTCTCTGGTCAAGCTGGAGCAATTCGTCACGGTATCTCTCGTGCTCTTCTAGAAGTAGATCCTGAGTACCGTACATCACTTAAACGTGCTGGACTTCTTACTCGTGACCCTCGTATGAAAGAGCGTAAGAAATACGGTCTTAAAGGCGCACGTAGAGCTCCTCAGTTCTCAAAACGTTAATCAATTTTATATTGTATGGACGTTTTACAAAGGTTTGTTACAGACAAACCTTATAAAAAAAGCATCAGCTTCGTGCTGGTGCTTTTTTTTGTGCTTTTTATGTGATAGATCATGACTGGTCTCTTCCTCTTGAATACGTATAAAATATGAGTATAGAAGTTTTCTGTTAAAAAAGATGGAGGTTGTCCTATGAATCTAACGACAGAAAGATGTCTCATTCGACCATTTACGGATGATGATTGGCAGGATGTCTATGCCTATACATCTGATCCGGTCGTGATGAAGTATATTCCGGAAGATGTATTTTCTAAAGGAGATGCGAAGAGTTTTGTCAAAAATAATCGTCATGAAGATGCTAAGTATGTTGCTGTCCTTTTAAAAGAAGATCATACATGTATCGGGCATATCGCATTTCATCCTTACTTTGGTGATCACACATATGAAATTGGCTGGGTCTTCAATCCTGCATATCAAAACAAAGGCTATGCATCTGAAGCGGCTTATGCTGTACTACATCATGGCTTTCACACAATGAATTTACATCGGATTATTGCCACTTGTCAGCCTGAAAATGTGCCATCGTGGAGAGTGATGGAGAAATTGGGGATGAGAAGAGAAGGATATTTTAAAAAATGTATACCACAAGGAAATGAGTGGTGGGATGAGTTTTACTATGCCATCTTACGGGAGGAATGGGAAACTTGATAAGTTTTCTTGATATGAAGTAATTCGTCATTCCAAATATCCCTTGGCTTTCGCTATTGATATAATCAGATCAAATAAGCAGAAGAGGGGCGCGCGCATGAGGATCTTTGATGCACATTTTCATATCATTGATTTTGATTTTCCCATTCAAGAAAACCAAGGGTATACACCGCCTAGTTATGTGGTGAATGATTATAGGAGAGAGACGGCTGATCTGGGGATTGTAGGTGGAGCCATTGTCTCAGGGTCATTTCAAGGCTTTGATCAAGGCTATTTGTTGAAGGCGCTGGATGAACTGGGTCCAGCCTTTTGCGGTGTGACTCAATTACCTTTTACGGCAACTGATGATGAGATTGTTCATTTGGATCAACATGGGGTGAAGGCTTTACGTTTTAATGTGAAGCGGGGCGGTTCGGAGGATATTTCGAAGCTCGATTATTTTGCGAGAAGGGTGTATGAGCTGGCGGGATGGCATAGTGAGCTCTACATAGATGCTAAGCATCTCCCTGACATCTCATCTACGCTTGAACAGCTGCCAGCCGTTTCGATTGATCATTTAGGCTTGTCGGAAGAAGGTTTGCCGCATTTGCTCAAGCTGGTTGATAAAGGGGTTCGGGTAAAAGCAACTGGTTTTGGACGAGTCGATTTAAACGTTGAACATGCATTGACGTCCATTTATCAAACGAATCCTGATGCACTGATGTTTGGTACAGACCTTCCATCCACTAGAGCAAAGCGTCCATTTGAATACGGTGATGTTGAGTTGATTCAACAGCTCTTTGATGAAAAGGCAGCTGATCACATCTTATATAAGAACGCACATCAATGGTATTTTGGTCAATAATTTCATAGGAGGTGTGTTCAATGGGGTTCAGTCAACTGACGTTCAGAGAAGCCAAGCTGGATGATCTCGACAAAATCGTCTTCATGCTCGCGGATGATATGTTAGGTCAAAAAAGAGAGCATTACACGCAACCATTATTAGAAAACTATATTGAAGCCTTTCATTCAATAGATGCTGATCCCAATATTGAACTCATTGTTGCGTGTGATCAGGAAGAAGCAGTCGGTGTTCTTCAATTGAACATGACGCCATTTCTTACACATCAAGGAGGATGGAGAGCTTCAATAGAAGGAGTTCGTACGGCCTCGACTCATAGAGGAAAAGGAATTGGCACGATGTTGATAAAAAAGGCTATTCAACATGCAAGCGACCGCGGCTGTCATATGATTCAGCTAACAACAGACAAACAGAGATCAGATGCACGCCGTTTTTACGAAAAGTTGGGCTTTGAAGCTACGCATGATGGGATGAAGCTGCAAATTCATCGTCAATAAACACACAAAGAAGCAAAGGTATTCATAATCCTTTGCTTTTTTGTGCCTTTATTTCAAATATTTGTTATGTTAAATATATAAAACCTCTGTTATTTGGAAAGGAGAAACATGTTACTCAAAGTTGGTCTAGTTGTCATAGTTGCAGTCATACTTTACGTGGTGGTTCAAATCTGGCTGTATAAAAGAGATATGAATAAAACAAAGGAAGATCTTTTGACATTTGTCACGAAAAACAAAAAGGACGTATCAGCGACAATGATTGAAAATGAAGATGTGGTATTAGATCGGAATGGTGATCAAAAAACACCATTTGCAAGTACGGTGAAATTAATGGTTTTGCTTCATTTTGTTAAAACTGTCTCTAGCGGTGACATCAAGCTAGATGAAAAAGTGGCATTGTCTGATATAGAGAAGTTTTTTATTGATAGAACAGATGGTGGTGCACACACGTACTGGCTTGAGGTCAATGATTTTTCTGAGCATGCAACTTTACTAGATGTTGCCAAAGGGATGATGCAATTCAGTTCGAATGCTTGAACGGATTATTTGATTGACTTGCTCGATTTAGAAAGGATCAATGATCAGATGAAACAAGCAGGTCTTACAGAACATGATGAACTCATGCCGCTGACGCCAATGCTTTTGTGGTCCGCTTATGTATCTGATCGTCGGCGAGATGCATACAAGAAAATGAGCGGTGTATCCGAAGAACAATACAAATCTCTAATGAATGAGATTTTTAATATCATGAAAAATGACCCAAAGCATAAAAAGGCGTTAGAAGAAAAAATGAAAAAAAAGAACTTATTAAGCTGGCGTATACAATCATTACTGACGCAAAAGATGACAAAGTCTACAACCAATGAATATACACATTTTATGAAACGTCTTCATGACGAGCTGTTAACAACAGAAGAAAAGAGTCTTTTTAGTCAAATCGTACTGGGAGAAACATTGAAAAAGGAAACAGATCAATATTTTTGGTATAAAGGCGGAGCAACGTTGTTTGTTTTTACAGGTGCTTTATATCGAAAAACAGATACATCATCAATATCCATTTCTTTTTTTATCAATGATCCGAAAGCGAATCATTCTCACTGGGTTGGAGAAGTATTCAATGAATTTATACTGACTGCAGCAGTGGATCAAAACTTTCGACAACGATTGATTCAAGCTTTTACTAAATAATCAAAAAAAACAGAGGGAGACAGCCCTCTGTTTTTTTAATTTTGCATGGGAAACGATTTGTATACATCTTGGCGTTTCTCTTTTGACTTCACAACTCCATCAACCAGTTCCTTCTGCAAAAGTGCTACATCGTCTTGGTACTCTTTAAAGGAGTGAGGGAGCTTTTTTTCTAGCTGTTTTCTTTGAAACGTGACGGATTGTTTGTCGTTAGAGTTTATCTTGAGTGTCACTTGCTCAGCATTATCGATAAGAATAAAAAGTGCCAATGCGTTATATAAGTAGTTCTTTTCAATGGTATCCTTCTTGTCAAACCAAAATGTATCAAATTGTTCTTCTGTATAATTGCCATTTTCTTTCACGCCATATGTCACTTTTAGCTCTTTTTCATCTATGATTTCATACTCACGAATCACGTTACCTGGAAGATCTGATAAAATAGCGCCAATTGCTCCGTTGTCTCCAATATAAGAATTTTTGTGCTTAGAAAGCTGTTTTAATGATATGTCTTCTATTCCTTTTATGTCGCTCTTCTGCTCAGTAGCCTTACTGCTGCATCCAGATAAGGCGACTGTTAGTAGCAATAGGATATACATCCACTTCTTCATGAATTTTGCCCCTTTTCATTCTTTCTATATATAAATGTTCATTTTATCACAATTTTCCAACCCATTAGCTCATTGATTTCCATTTACTGAACTGCATGTTTTGTTCAAAGCAACGAACAATACAAAGAAAAAAGGAGTTCAGTCTATGGCAGAGGTTCTTTCATTTTATCAATTGAAAACAAAACGAGATGTCACGCTTGAAAAGAAGCTGTTGCGTACATTGTCTCTTCAACAGGTGACGGTCGCTTCTGAGAAATTCACGAAGAAGCTGTTCCCATTTGCAGATGATCCAGCTGGGATTATGAGTGATGGCTGTATCGATTTCGCCATTGAAGCTTTTTTAGCTGGTGGGAGATACGGTGAGTCAAGCAAGTACGGTGAATCGTTCGATGATATAAAGAAGCGATCAGTTCAAGAAGAAGATGAGCTGGCTGAGGAGCTAGCAGGGTGTTTGCAATCGTGGGCGAATATGTTCCGAATGGAGCGGAGGATGTCATGTCTGTATCCATTTGCGAAGGATTTTTTAAACATGTGGTGGCAGGAAGGCTTTCGAGAATCAGAAAAAAGGCATAAGCTTCGGCTGCACTAAGCATATTTCCAGCCCTTGTCCCATATCTATAAAATAATGGTGTATGGGAGGGACAGGGATGAAAAGAAAGCTGAAATGGACAGGGTTTTTAATCGGGTTTATTGTCCTCTTATTCTTATTCAGGTTTCAATTTCTAAATGATGATTCGTGGAAATCGTGGAACTTGCCTCTGAGCGGCAAGATCATCTATTTAGATCCGGGTCATGGCGGTCCAGATGGCGGGGCTGTAGGAGGAGAACTGCTTGAAAAAGAGATTGCACTGGATGTATCCATGAAGATACGTGACTATTTGCAGGAGCAGGGAGCACTTGTTCTTATGACCCGCGAGGATGATTCTGATTTATCATCAAAGAATACAAAGGGATATGCGCGGAAGAAAGCGGAGGATTTAAGAAACCGTGTAAAAGCCATCAATGAGTCTGAAGCGGATCTCTATTTAAGTATTCATTTAAATGCGATCCCATCGAACAAATGGAGCGGCGCACAGACGTTTTTTTACGGAAAATATGAAGAGAATGAAAAGGCAGCGAAGTTCATACAAGATGAATTACGCAATAATCTTGAAAACACAGATCGAAAGGCGAAGCGTATCAATGGCATCTATTTAATGCAAAATGTCACAAAGCCCGGAGCTCTTGTGGAAATTGGATTTCTCTCCAATCCGAAAGAGGCCGGCCAGCTGGCAACACCTAAATATCAAGATCAAATAGCCGCCTCCATTTATAAAGGCATATTAAGATATTTAACAGAGCAAAAAGAGCCGCCTGAATAAGGGGCTTTTTCCTTTTGAACGCAGGCAAACAGGACAGACATTGTAAGGATATGTATGATATACTTGGATTGTAAACGAATTCAATAAAGGGTGAGGTTCTGCTATGATCGGACAAGATGATGTGAGAAAACTAGTTGGGAAGATGGACGAACCTTTCCTTCATATACCGCTTGGTGAGCTGGATGCCATCAAGGAAATCAGTCTAAAGCCTGAAAAAGAACATGTAAGCTTAAAGGTGGCTATTGCCAAAACGGACACTGCTGAACAGATGAAGCTTCAGCAAGACATCGTACAAGCTTTGAAAGCAGAGGGCGCTAACACAGTAGGACTTCGTTTTGAAGAACTTCCTCAGGAAACACTTGAAAGGTTTATGCCGGCACAAGATGAGGAAGAAAATTTGCTCAACTCTAAAAATCCGCCTGAGTTCTTAGCGATTGCGAGTGGAAAGGGCGGCGTTGGGAAATCCACCGTGTCTGTCAATCTTGCTGTAGCACTGGCCCGTCTAGGGAAAAAAGTCGGCCTGATTGATGCAGATATTTATGGCTTTAGTGTACCGGATATGATGGGAATCACCGTCAGACCAACGGTTAAAGGGGATAAAATTATTCCTGTGGAACGCTTTGGTGTCAAAGTGATTTCAATGGGCTTTTTTGTTGAAGAAAATGCACCGGTCATTTGGAGAGGACCGATGCTTGGTAAAATGCTAAATAACTTCTTCCACGAAGTCGAGTGGGGAGAATTAGATTACTTACTATTAGACCTTCCACCTGGAACGGGAGATGTGGCGCTTGATATTCATACAATGCTTCCAAGCTGTAAAGAAATCATTGTCACAACACCGCATCCAACAGCTGCTTTCGTTGCTGCTAGAGCAGGCGCAATGGCACTGCAAACAGATCACGAGGTGCTGGGGGTCGTTGAGAATATGAGCTACTATGAAAGCAAGAAAACAGGTGAGAAGGAATATGTTTTTGGAAAGGGCGGCGGGGACAAGCTGGCGGAGGAGCTGCGAGTATCAGTCCTTGGTCAGATCCCTTTAAGACAGCCTGATTGGAATGAAGATGATTTTGCTCCATCTGTCTATGATGCGAGTCATCCGACAGGGGAAGTGTATCAACACATTGCCAATAAAGTCATTGAACAACTAGCAGTAAAAGCATAATGAAAGCCCGAGTGGACCTTGTGCCACTCGGGTGATGTTTAACTGTCGCTTCCTTGTGAACCGGAATCACTGCTGCTTTCAGATGCTGCTTTTTTCAGCTCATCTTCGAATTTCTTCTTATAGAGAGGGCTACTTAATGTTTCTGTAATGACTTTCTCTAAGTGCTTTCTGAACTCTTTGCTTTTGACCAGTTCACCGTATTTCTTTTCCATTTCGGGATCCTTGAGAATATCCATCATCAATTGCTGATAGTCAGGGTCCTTCATTAACTGTTTTAACATCTTTTCATGCTGTTGCTGCATGGATTTCGCGAAAGTCTCGGCAAATTTAGAATCCTCAAAGACCTTCTTCCAGAACTCTTTGCCTTTATCAGAAGTCAGTGTTTTCTCTATCGTTTTTTTCACAGTTTGTTCATCCATTACCAAAGCTTCATTCATTGCCTCGTCATTTAATAACTGTTGAATGGCCTTTTTACCGTCATCTGTCTTCAATATATCGACGACCATTTTCTTTGTTTCGTCATAGTCCATATTAGATGAGGATTGGGTTTTGGGAGCACAAGCTGTTAGAGATAAAAGGAGAAAACAGCTCATTATACGCAAGATGCCTTTTGACATACTGTGGCTCCTTTCGATACATGTCTTACTTTTAATATGAATGTTTCACGTAAATTTATACATAACAAAAATAGGGGTTGGATCAATTCAATGAAAAGTCGGGATTTAGTTCGTTTTTTCTTCTCTGTGCTAGCTGTTGGAGCGGTCATTACAAGCGTGGTAGGCTTTGCGCTGGAGTGGGGGAAATATCAGAAGCTTTTTATATCGTTTGACATTCTAGAAATCGCATCTGTGTTGTTTTGGTTCATTGGTGTGGGGATGATTTTTAGTGTCATTAGCCAGATGGGGTTTGTTGTCTTTTTGACGGTGCACCGGTTTGCGTTAGAGATTTTCCGATCGCATTCTTTATGGAATACCATTCAGTTGTTTCTGGTGATCTTTGTGCTGTTTGATTTAGCTTACTTGCGGTTTTTGCTTTTCGGGGAGAATGAATCATTTCTTCCATACTTATGGCTGCCTGTCTTTATCGGTGTGTTCGCATTGATCGTGGCTTACTTTAAACAGCAGCAGTCCTCTAAGAAAACATTTGTTTCCGCAATGTTTCTCATGGTTGTCATCACGTCGCTAGAATGGTTCCCGGCGCTTAGAGTTAACGAAGAGGACTGGCTGTATTTAATGCTATTCCCGCTATTAGGCTGTAATGCGTTTCAGTTATTAGCTATGCCGCGGTTTTCAAAGGCGAAAGCTACTTAACTTCCGATGACCTTGTTTTGGTATTGGAGATCAGTTCGCCAACCGTCACATTTTTTAAATTCTTCTCTTTGATTTGTTTCAAAATAGCTGGTAAGGCTTGAGCGGTTTGGGTTGCTGAATCTGAGGCATGGAAGAGAACAATGTCTCCGCTTTTCATTCGATCATTTACATTCTGAACAATCTGATCGATGCCTGGATTCAGCCAATCCTGTGAATTGACGCTGTAATGGACAACGGTATAACCGTACTGTGTGGCAATTTTTAATGCTTTTTCGTTAAATTGCCCAGTTGGCGGTCTTAATAGTTGAATGTCATCTAGTCCAAGCTTTTGAAATGAATTTTGTGCCCGGACAAGATCTTGCTTGATTTCACTATCTTCAAGCTGGCTATAATTTTTATAAGCATAGCCAAGGCTGCCAATTTGGTGGCCGTCCTCTCTAATTTGTTTGACGATATCAGGATGCCGCTCGGCCCAAGAAGCAGATAGAAAGAAAGTAGCGTTCTTTATATCGTGCTCTCGAAGGACATTTAAGATTGGGACTGCCTTCTCATCTCCCCAGCCGATATTAAAAGTCAGGGAGACATGTTTTGAGGAAGTCTCGCCTTTATAAATGGCTCGGGGCCCATGTTCTGTTTTAAATACCGACAGCGGCGGTGCCTTTTGTACATAAAAAAAGGTTGCAGCTGCAAGGGCTGCTACAAGAATAATGACAACTTGCTTCAGCCGTTTAATAGGCAACACATATAGTCGACTCAATTCAAACACTCCTGCCTTGTCCGAGATTGTTACTTGATTGTATGCAGGACAAGGGTTTGAGATGCATAATAAAACTATTTCAAAAAAAGTTTTGAAAAGGCGTTGACCGATAGAATGTTTTCGTGATATATTATTAATCGTCGCTGACACACAGTGACAAACACAAAACGCTTCGGGAAATAAACTTGAAAAAAGTTGTTGACATAAAATGAAGCGAAATGTTATATTATTAAAGCCGCTAAGAACGGCGAAGATGATCTTTGAAAACTAAACAAGACAAAACGTACCTGTTAATTCGAGTTTTTATAAAAAAATCCTATGAAACATCATAGGTAGTCAGTCAAACACTGACGAAAAACAAAACTTCGGTTTTGTACTTTTTCGGAGAGTTTGATCCTGGCTCAGGACGAACGCTGGCGGCGTGCCTAATACATGCAAGTCGAGCGAACAGAAGGGAGCTTGCTCCCGGATGTTAGCGGCGGACGGGTGAGTAACACGTGGGTAACCTGCCTGTAAGACTGGGATAACTCCGGGAAACCGGAGCTAATACCGGATAGTTCCTTGAACCGCATGGTTCAAGGATGAAAGACGGTTTCGGCTGTCACTTACAGATGGACCCGCGGCGCATTAGCTAGTTGGTGGGGTAATGGCTCACCAAGGCGACGATGCGTAGCCGACCTGAGAGGGTGATCGGCCACACTGGGACTGAGACACGGCCCAGACTCCTACGGGAGGCAGCAGTAGGGAATCTTCCGCAATGGACGAAAGTCTGACGGAGCAACGCCGCGTGAGTGATGAAGGTTTTCGGATCGTAAAGCTCTGTTGTTAGGGAAGAACAAGTGCGAGAGTAACTGCTCGCACCTTGACGGTACCTAACCAGAAAGCCACGGCTAACTACGTGCCAGCAGCCGCGGTAATACGTAGGTGGCAAGCGTTGTCCGGAATTATTGGGCGTAAAGGGCTCGCAGGCGGTTTCTTAAGTCTGATGTGAAAGCCCCCGGCTCAACCGGGGAGGGTCATTGGAAACTGGGAAACTTGAGTGCAGAAGAGGAGAGTGGAATTCCACGTGTAGCGGTGAAATGCGTAGAGATGTGGAGGAACACCAGTGGCGAAGGCGACTCTCTGGTCTGTAACTGACGCTGAGGAGCGAAAGCGTGGGGAGCGAACAGGATTAGATACCCTGGTAGTCCACGCCGTAAACGATGAGTGCTAAGTGTTAGGGGGTTTCCGCCCCTTAGTGCTGCAGCTAACGCATTAAGCACTCCGCCTGGGGAGTACGGTCGCAAGACTGAAACTCAAAGGAATTGACGGGGGCCCGCACAAGCGGTGGAGCATGTGGTTTAATTCGAAGCAACGCGAAGAACCTTACCAGGTCTTGACATCCTCTGACAACCCTAGAGATAGGGCTTTCCCTTCGGGGACAGAGTGACAGGTGGTGCATGGTTGTCGTCAGCTCGTGTCGTGAGATGTTGGGTTAAGTCCCGCAACGAGCGCAACCCTTGATCTTAGTTGCCAGCATTTAGTTGGGCACTCTAAGGTGACTGCCGGTGACAAACCGGAGGAAGGTGGGGATGACGTCAAATCATCATGCCCCTTATGACCTGGGCTACACACGTGCTACAATGGACAGAACAAAGGGCTGCGAGACCGCAAGGTTTAGCCAATCCCATAAATCTGTTCTCAGTTCGGATCGCAGTCTGCAACTCGACTGCGTGAAGCTGGAATCGCTAGTAATCGCGGATCAGCATGCCGCGGTGAATACGTTCCCGGGCCTTGTACACACCGCCCGTCACACCACGAGAGTTTGCAACACCCGAAGTCGGTGAGGTAACCTTTATGGAGCCAGCCGCCGAAGGTGGGGCAGATGATTGGGGTGAAGTCGTAACAAGGTAGCCGTATCGGAAGGTGCGGCTGGATCACCTCCTTTCTAAGGATATATGGAGCAGCGTGCGTTTTCGTCTTGTTTAGTTTTGAAGGATCATTCCTTCAAAACATGTCTCTAGCGAGACAGGATTGTTCTTTGAAAACTAGATAACAATAAGTAATACATTCACATTGAATGCAATGCAAAGTTCATCACACATAGTGATTCTTTCTAAAGTAAGAAATGGTTAAGTTAGAAAGGGCGCACGGTGGATGCCTTGGCACTAGGAGCCGATGAAGGACGGGACGAACACCGATATGCTTCGGGGAGCTGTAAGCAAGCTTTGATCCGGAGATTTCCGAATGGGGAAACCCACTGCTCGTAATGGAGTAGTATCCATACTTGAATACATAGAGTATGAGAAGGCATACCCGGGGAACTGAAACATCTAAGTACCCGGAGGAAGAGAAAGCAAATGCGATTCCCTGAGTAGCGGCGAGCGAAACGGGAACAGCCCAAACCAAGAGGCTTGCCTCTTGGGGTTGTAGGACACTCTATACGGAGTTACAAAGGAACGATATAAGCGAAGAGGTCTGGAAAGGCCCGCCAAAGAAGGTAACAGCCCTGTAACTGAAATGTTGTTCTCTCCAGAGTGGATCCTGAGTACGGCGGAACACGTGAAATTCCGTCGGAATCCGGGAGGACCATCTCCCAAGGCTAAATACTCCCTAGTGACCGATAGTGAACCAGTACCGTGAGGGAAAGGTGAAAAGCACCCCGGAAGGGGAGTGAAATAGATCCTGAAACCGTGTGCCTACAAGTAGTCAGAGCCCGTTAAAGGGTGATGGCGTGCCTTTTGTAGAATGAACCGGCGAGTTACGATCCCGTGCAAGGTTAAGCAGAAGATGCGGAGCCGCAGCGAAAGCGAGTCTGAATAGGGCGCATGAGTACGTGGTCGTAGACCCGAAACCAGGTGATCTACCCATGTCCAGGGTGAAGTTCAGGTAACACTGAATGGAGGCCCGAACCCACGCACGTTGAAAAGTGCGGGGATGAGGTGTGGGTAGGGGTGAAATGCCAATCGAACCTGGAGATAGCTGGTTCTCTCCGAAATAGCTTTAGGGCTAGCCTCAAGGTAAGAGTCTCGGAGGTAGAGCACTGATTGGACTAGGGGCCCCTACCGGGTTACCGAATTCAGTCAAACTCCGAATGCCGATGACTTATCCTTGGGAGTCAGACTGCGAGTGATAAGATCCGTAGTCGAAAGGGAAACAGCCCAGACCGCCAGCTAAGGTCCCAAAGTATACGTTAAGTGGAAAAGGATGTGGAGTTGCTTAGACAACCAGGATGTTGGCTTAGAAGCAGCCACCATTTAAAGAGTGCGTAATAGCTCACTGGTCGAGTGACTCTGCGCCGAAAATGTACCGGGGCTAAACGTATCACCGAAGCTGCGGACTGTTCTTACGAACAGTGGTAGGAGAGCGTTCTAAGTGCTGTGAAGTCAGACCGGAAGGACTGGTGGAGCGCTTAGAAGTGAGAATGCCGGTATGAGTAGCGAAAGACGGGTGAGAATCCCGTCCACCGAATGCCTAAGGTTTCCTGAGGAAGGCTCGTCCGCTCAGGGTTAGTCGGGACCTAAGCCGAGGCCGAAAGGCGTAGGCGATGGACAACAGGTTGATATTCCTGTACCACCTCCTCACCATTTGAGCAATGGGGGGACGCAGGAGGATAGGGTAAGCGCGGTATTGGATATCCGCGTCCAAGCAGTTAGGCTGGGAAATAGGCAAATCCGTTTCCCGTGAAGGCTGAGCTGTGATGGCGAGCGAAATTTAGTAGCGAAGTTCCTGATTCCACACTGCCAAGAAAAGCCTCTAGCGAGGTGAGAGGTGCCCGTACCGCAAACCGACACAGGTAGGCGAGGAGAGAATCCTAAGGTGATCGAGAGAACTCTCGTTAAGGAACTCGGCAAAATGACCCCGTAACTTCGGGAGAAGGGGTGCTTCTTAGGGTGTTAAAGCCCCGAGAAGCCGCAGTGAATAGGCCCAGGCGACTGTTTAGCAAAAACACAGGTCTCTGCGAAGCCGTAAGGCGAAGTATAGGGGCTGACGCCTGCCCGGTGCTGGAAGGTTAAGAGGAGCGCTTAGCGTAAGCGAAGGTGCGAATTGAAGCCCCAGTAAACGGCGGCCGTAACTATAACGGTCCTAAGGTAGCGAAATTCCTTGTCGGGTAAGTTCCGACCCGCACGAAAGGCGCAACGATCTGGGCACTGTCTCAACGAGAGACTCGGTGAAATTATAGTACCTGTGAAGATGCAGGTTACCCGCGACAGGACGGAAAGACCCCGTGGAGCTTTACTGCAGCCTGATATTGAATGTTGGTACAGCTTGTACAGGATAGGTAGGAGCCTTGGAAACCGGAGCGCTAGCTTCGGTGGAGGCATCGGTGGGATACTACCCTGGCTGTATTGACCTTCTAACCCGCTGCCCTTATCGGGCAGGGAGACAGTGTCAGGTGGGCAGTTTGACTGGGGCGGTCGCCTCCTAAAATGTAACGGAGGCGCCCAAAGGTTCCCTCAGAATGGTTGGAAATCATTCGCAGAGTGTAAAGGCACAAGGGAGCTTGACTGCGAGACCTACAAGTCGAGCAGGGACGAAAGTCGGGCTTAGTGATCCGGTGGTTCCGCATGGAAGGGCCATCGCTCAACGGATAAAAGCTACCCCGGGGATAACAGGCTTATCTCCCCCAAGAGTCCACATCGACGGGGAGGTTTGGCACCTCGATGTCGGCTCATCGCATCCTGGGGCTGTAGTCGGTCCCAAGGGTTGGGCTGTTCGCCCATTAAAGCGGTACGCGAGCTGGGTTCAGAACGTCGTGAGACAGTTCGGTCCCTATCCGTCGCGGGCGCAGGAAATTTGAGAGGAGCTGTCCTTAGTACGAGAGGACCGGGATGGACGCACCGCTGGTGTACCAGTTGTTCTGCCAAGGGCATCGCTGGGTAGCTATGTGCGGACGGGATAAGTGCTGAAAGCATCTAAGCATGAAGCCCCCCTCAAGATGAGATTTCCCATTCCGCAAGGAAGTAAGATCCCTGAAAGATGATCAGGTTGATAGGTCTGAGGTGGAAGCGTGGTGACACGTGGAGCTGACAGATACTAATAGATCGAGGACTTAACCTTTATTCTAATGTGAAGTTTGAACATTGTTATCTAGTTTTGAGAGAACATTCTCTCCATCAGGTTTGGTGGCGATAGCGAAGAGGTCACACCCGTTCCCATACCGAACACGGAAGTTAAGCTCTTCAGCGCCGATGGTAGTTGGGGGTCTCCCCCTGTGAGAGTAGGACGCCGCCAAGCTTTTTGTTTATATCCTTCCAATGGAAGAAGTTACTTTATCATTCCGCAGTAGCTCAGTGGTAGAGCTATCGGCTGTTAACCGATCGGTCGTAGGTTCGAGTCCTACCTGCGGAGCCATGCTTCCATAGCTCAGTAGGTAGAGCACTTCCATGGTAAGGAAGAGGTCAGCGGTTCGAGCCCGCTTGGAAGCTTTCCTCTAAATTATAATGATGAATGTTTAAGGTTTCTCGATGATGAGAAGGCTTTTTTTGTTTGTTTTAAAAATGTTGAACTTGCTCAGTGACAAGTAGACTCATGAAAATGGAATAAATCGATTGATAAGGAAGCTTTGTATCAATTTTCTACGCATTCCTTCTTTTTGTTCTTGATTCCTTAGTTCCTTTCTTATATTCTTACTAAAGTGATGATATCCTCTCTAACAAAAGACTCTGTACGTTCCTCTTTTTCCCCGAAAGTGAAGCATTTTTTATTTTCCTTTCTTCATCCCAGGTTTGATTGATCTTCTTTTCCGTGTACGGTATGTATATAAAAAGGAGTAGATGGTTTGAAAGATTTATTTGTAAAGCAAGAATGGTTTGGGCATGTGCGTCAGGATGTGCTTGCGGGTATTTTAGTGGCTCTCGCTTTAATTCCTGAGGCGATTGCGTTTTCGATTATTGCGGGCGTTGATCCGAAGATTGGGTTGTATGCTTCGTTTTGTATTGCCATTGTGATTTCGTTTGTTGGTGGACGACCTGGTATGATTTCGGCCGCTACAGGGGCTATGGCTCTGGTTATGGTTAATTTGGTAGCCGATCACGGACTACAGTATTTGTTTGCGGCTACAATTTTAACAGGTCTGATTCAAATAGTGTTTGGACTTTGCCGAGTGTCTCGTCTGATGAAATTTATTCCGAGGTCCGTGATGGTTGGTTTTGTGAATGCGTTGGCTATTATGATCTTTATGGCTCAGCTTCCGCATTTCGTTGGGGAATCGATGGCTATGTATATCATGACGGGTGGTGCTTTGCTAATCATTTATTTATTGCCGATGGTGATAAAAGTGATACCTTCTCCTCTCATTGCCATTATTGTCATGACGATCATTGCTGTATTTGGACATATTGATGTGAGGACGGTTGGAGATATGGGAGAGCTTCCTAGTTCTTTGCCTGCTTTTCTGATTCCTCAAGTACCGTTTAGCTGGGAGACACTTGCTATCATTTTTCCTTATTCTTTAGCGCTAGCGATGGTTGGTTTACTTGAGTCTCTTTTAACTGCACAGATTGTTGATGATATGACGGAGACGTCTAGTCGTAAGAACAAGGAAGCGAGAGGTCAAGGGATTGCCAATGTGGTTGCAGGATTCTTTGGTGGTATGGCTGGTTGCGCGATGATTGGTCAATCAGTGATTAACACGAAGGCAGGCGGGCGTGGCCGTCTTTCTACCTTTGTGGCAGGTGCATTTCTAATGGTACTGATTTTTGTACTCGGAGATGTGGTGGTTCAAATTCCAATGGCTGCTCTTGTAGCTGTGATGATCATGGTCTCCGTTGGGACATTCGATTGGAGTTCCTTTCAGCAGCTAAAAAAGAATCCGAAAACAGATTCTATTGTGATGATTGTCACGGTGGTGACGGTGGTGTTAACTCATGATTTATCAAAAGGTGTTTTTGCAGGTGTGCTGCTTAGTGCGGTATTCTTTGTGGCCAAAATATCGAAGCTTCATATTACCTCTACAGAAAGACAAGCAGAGACTTGGGTTTATCGAATTAAAGGGCAAATTTTCTTTGCTTCTGTCACTGATTTCATTCAGGCGTTTCATCAGGGGACAGATCTCCAAGCCGTTGTGATTGATTTATCTGAAGCGCGTATATGGGATGAATCTGGCGTGGCAGCGATAGAACGTATAAAGGAGAAGTATCAAGCAGCTGGCGTACAAGTAGACATCGTTGGAATGGATACACAAAGTCGAAAACTTGTGAATCAGGTAAATGGTTCATAATAAGTTCTTTCTGTTTGTTACAATAGAAAAGGTAAGAAAGTGAAGGATGGGGGTGGCCGGCATGCTTGTGCGTTTGAACCAAGTGCTCGGCCGGATGATGCCGCTTATTACGCCCATTAGTGTGTTACTTGGTGTTTTATTAGCGGCTTATTTAAAGGATTTTACGTTTATGGTGCCTTGGGTATTTGCCATTATGACATTTTCAGGGAGCTTATCGTCTACTTTTTCATCTTTAAAACATACGGTGATGCATCCATTGCCTTTGATTTTATCGTTTATGATTTTGCATGTGCTGATGCCTCTTTATGCATGGTCAGCGGGGCATTTGATCTTTGCGGGTGATTCCATGACGATCACCGGTTTGACGCTTGCGATGGTGATTCCGACAGGTGTGTCTAGTTTAATATGGGCGGCGATGTATAAAGGAAATGTCGGGTTAACGTTATCTATTATTTTAATTGATACGTTGCTTTCGCCATTGATTGTGCCAGTAAGCTTGTCACTCTTCGTTGGTACACAGGTCCATATGGACATGTTTGCCATCATGAAAGGGCTGTTCGGTATGGTGGTGCTGCCCTCTATTTTAGGGATGCTCGTTCGTCAGTATGCAAAGCCATCGGTGACGAAAACATTGAGTCAGACCTTGGCTCCCTTTTCAAAATTAGGCTTGTTTGTTGTCGTATCGATTAACAGTTCTGTTGTCGCCCCATATTTGCGTGAACTGGATGCTGCATTTTTTAGCAAAGCAGCGACTGTCTTTTTCATTGCGATGAGTGGGTATGCTTTTGCGTGGTTGATTGGAAAGGTAATGAAATGTACTCAAGGAGAGATTGTGGCCATTGTGTATACAGGCGGCATGAGAAATATTAGTGCGGGAGCTGTGCTTGCTATTAGCTTTTTCCCGCCTGCTGTTGCGGTCCCTGTTGTGATTGGTATGCTGTTTCAGCAAGTGCTTGCTGCCTTGTTTGGTTTCTTACTCAATCGCTTTGAGCTGAAAGCACCTGCTGTGACTAAATCTTTATCATGAAAAGACCTCCATCCTATGAGATGGAGGTCTTTTTTCGAATTAATAGATGAGATATTTCTTCCGTGTCTTTTCGAATGATTTGAGGTCATGATGATAGTGCTTCATGATGTGTTTGACAGAGTTACCTTGATTGATTTCTTCTTTGATCCAACCATTTCCAATGAGTTTATCAAAGCTGCCAGTTTGAAGGAACTGAAAGTCTTTTGGATATAAATCATGTATGGCTTTGATGATGGATAACCCTGTTTTTACCGATTCAAATGAAGAGCGGTCTGTGACGTATAGCTGCACACCGTGTGATAGTTTCCCTGCATGTTTAGAAAAAGTGGGGGTGAATGATACAGGTCTAAATTTTACACCCTTTAGTTTTAATTGATTTAAATGATCTGCTAGCTCATTGCTATTGATATATGGAGCGCCAATGAGCTCGAACGGTTTTGTTGTTCCTCTTCCTTCAGAGACATTTGTGCCTTCAATTAATCCTGTGGCGGGATATACAAAGGTACTATCCACTGTCGGCATATTAGGTGAAGGAAGGACGAATGGCAGCTTCGTGTCTTCAAACGTCATGGAACGCTTCCAATTTTTCATTTTGATGACTGTGACATCAGCATTGATATGAAACTCTTTGTTAAAGAATGTTGCTAGTTCACCAGTTGTCATCCCATGTCTTAATGGTATTGGATAGAGCCCTACAAAAGAAGCGTGCTCAGGTTCTAAGACAGGGCCTTCTACTTTTAGTCCGCCAATGGGGTTTGGACGGTCTAGGACAACAAAGGGAATGTTGTTTTCTTTCGCAGCCTCCATCGCATAGGCCATCGTGTAAATATAGGTGTAATAACGAGCGCCAACATCTTGGATATCAAACAGCAAGACATCTACATTTTTAAGCATGTCAGGCGTTGGTTTTCTTGTTTTTCCATAGAGAGAGTATACAGGAAGACCTGTTTTTTCATCGGTATAGGATTCGACGCCTTCTCCTGCTTGTGCATCTCCGCGCACACCATGTTCAGGTCCATATAGAGCAGTAAGCTTGATATTTGGATGCTCAAATAGGAGATCGACACTGCTTTTCATATTTGCATCAATACCAGTTGGGTTCGTAATGAGGCCGACCCTTTTCCCTTTTAACCATGAAAGATTGCCTGAGAGCAGTGTTTCAATCCCTGTTTTAACTGTTGCTTTTCTTCCTTTTGTATCTGTTCGTTCTTGGTTTGCGGGGGAGGCGGCAGTCAATGTACTCATTATGAGAATGCTTGCGAGTATGAAGCTTGCTGTTTTTTTCAAGAGAATCCCTCCTATTTGATCTGTTTCCCTTTCAAGTTAAGTCCATAGCCGAATGGATACAGGATTTGATTTTGATGAGTGACAGATGGGATATCTACGGGTAGTTTGCCTTTAGGTGATGCAGTGCCAAATATGACTTCTAACCCAGCAGGAATATTTGGCTGGTTAAATTGTCCATTTGAGTAGCCTTTAAAACCGTAAACAGCTAGTAAGGCATCCGCCTCCTCAAAATTTGCCGCATCGTAAGGGTTTCTTAGGCTCATGATGACCATTTTTTTGTTTTGTGCTGCAGCTTCTTTCATGACAGCACGCGGGAAAGCAGTCGCCCATTTTTTCGGGTCCTGTACATTGTCATCAATCACACCATCATTCACAGCTGGATCATTTTGGACAACGTAAGAGCCAGTAATCACATATTCAGCACCTTGTATGAGTTTGGCTGTTTCTTTGGTGAAGGTCTTTTCCGCAAAAGCATATGATTGGATACGTACAGGCTTGATCTTTTTTTGTTTGATCAGAGATTCAATTGTGACAGACATAGCTTTTGTCTGATCTTCGTAAGGTGCCATGACCAAGATTTTGTCATTCTTTTTAGGCTTGAAAGGGAGGGTCTTATTGTTGTTTTTAAGCAGGGTGATCCCTTCACGTGCCATTTTTTGTTCTGCGTTCCGGTGCGACTTTTTCCCAACGACTTGAGTAGCTTTTTTGATTTTTTTCTCAAGGGTGATAGGTTTTTTGGAAGAGATGATGCCTCGTTTGATCTTCAATTGAAGGATTTTTTCAACAGATTCGTTGATTTGAGACATCGGAATTTCTTTCTTTACAATTGCCTGTTTTACAGCATTGAACACATTCTCAAGGTTTTTCTCTGTTTTAAGAGAAGTGACTGGTGCTGGCATGAGGGCGATGTCGACGCCAGCCTTAATGGCCATCACTACGGCTTCTTCCTGTCCGAAGTTATCTGCAATCGCTTTCATATTTAGGGCGTCTGTTACGACAACTCCTTGAAAGCCCATCTCTTCTTTTAATAAGTTTGTGATGACTTTTTTTGATAAGGTTGCTGGAACCATGATGTCCTCGCCATCTTTTTTGCTTTTATACGTTGTATTATCAATAGCAGGAAATTGAACATGAGCGGTCATGACCATATCCGCACCAGCGTTGATCGCTTGTTGAAACGGATACAGCTCCACCTTTTTAAGACGATCGAGATCATGTTCTACGAGCGGCAAGCCGTAGTGACTATCGACGGCTGTATCACCATGTCCCGGGAAATGCTTAAGTGTCGAAATGGTCTTTTCCTTTTGAAGTCCCTTCATGGTTTGAAGACCAAGCCTTGTGACAAGAGCAGGATCGGAGCTAAAGGAACGGACACCGATGACGGGGTTGTTTGGGTTATTATTCACATCTAGAACAGGAGAGAAGTTTGTATTGATCCCTAGTGCGTTTAATTCTTTACCGATGATTTTTCCTGTGTCGTATGCGTTTTTCTTGCTTCTTGAGGCACCAATCGACATATTTCCTGGGAAATGTGTTCCCTTTTGTAATCTTGTGACGATTCCACCTTCTTGATCAATTGAAATGAGTAATGGAATCTTTGGTGATGCTTTTTGAAATTCATGGGTGAGTTTGACGGTTTGTTTCGTATCAACGACATTCTCCGCAAATAAGATGACACCGCCCAGATGATATTTTTCTACAAGATGGGATACTTCTTTATTCATCTTTGTTAAGCCTGTAGGTGCGGATTCATCTTTTGTCTGCCAATTACGAAAGTCTGGCATAAGCATTTGACCTATCTTTTCATC
The DNA here is from genome assembly GCF_037976435.1 of Bacillus sp. FSL K6-2841. Classification (NCBI taxonomy): domain Bacteria; kingdom Bacillati; phylum Bacillota; class Bacilli; order Caryophanales; family Bacillaceae; genus Bacillus; species Bacillus sp. FSL K6-2841. Next base: position 177,656 of record NZ_CP150266.1, read on the forward strand.
CAAAGACATGTTTTGTACCATTTGTTTTGCGGTTGGAAGAGGCGCAGAGCTAACCTTTTCCGTTGGAAGGGAAGAGGTTAGTAGAGCTAAAACCAAAGCAGCGGGGAAAAGTGCTTTTAACATCGAATTCCTCCTTTTACTTAAAAGATTCGTAGATGGCGGTCATGATGCTTCCGTAAGTGCCAGTTGGGAAAAGGTCACCTTCAAATTGATTTGGGTTGGTTTCAGGTGAAACGACAGGCGAATGTTTCTTATTTGTCAGCAAGATGATACCTAGATTATGTTTTGGATCAATCAAAGTCATGGTTCCGGTCCAGCCAGTATGTCCATAGGCTTCGTTACTAGCATATTTTCCAAACATCCATTCCATGTCAGTATGACCGTTTTTACGCCAGCCTAGCCCGTATGTTGGGTTTGTATCAGAAGAGGCTGTAAAGAGATCGATAGAAGCTTGATCAAAGATGGTGGTTTTTCCATAGCCTCCTTTGTTCAGCATGAGCTGGAGCAGCACGGCCATATCGGATATGTTAGAGAAAAGTCCAGCATGACCAGAAATTCCTGCCATTGAGTAATATGCTTTCTCATCGTGGACTTCGCCTAGCAGGGTGTACCTGCGAATGTTTTCAAAATCAATGACACCATCTCGCGAATTACCTAAACGTTCGGTTGCTGCAAAATGCTTCGGTTTGAATCCTTTTTGCAGTGGATTGAACATTGTGTGTTTGAGACCTAGCGGCCGATAGATTGTCGACTCTACATATTGATCAAGAGGCATACCTGTTTTTTTCTCAATGATCATGCCTAACAGCATGTAATCAATGTCACTATAAATGTGCTGGGTGCCTGGTTTGTATTGTAGAGGCACCTTCGGCAGCCATTTCATCGTTGTCTTTCTATCTTGAGAGTAAAAGGTGCCGGCTGCTTCTTTGCTATAAAATAAGACACTGGAAGGGAGTCCGGCAGAATGGGTCAGAAGATCTTTTACACGGAGCTGATCTTTGCCGGTTACCTTTGCATCTGGTTCATCTTTAAAATCTGGCAGGATGGCTTGTATTTTTTCGTTCACATTCAGTTTTTTCTCGTAGACAAGCTTTTGCAGGGCATAGTTGGTCGCATACATTTTGGTATTGGATGCTAAGTCGAACAGAGTATTCTTTTTCATTTTCTTATAGGATTTGAGTTCCGTTGTGCCTTCGTATTTTTGCCTGTAGCCATAGGCTTTTTGATGAACGATTTTTCCGTCTTTGATAATGATGAGTGCAGCTCCTGGAAAACCTGCTTTGATATCGTTTTGAATCATGTGATCAACCTTCCTAAGCTGCCTAGAAGAAAAACCAACTTGTTCCGGTCGTTTTGCCTTTTTTAAGACGGGATATTCTTCAGGTGCTGTTTTAGACAAAGACGATACAGGATGGGAGCTAGTTGCAAATGTTTGTGCTGGTAATCCAAGGAGCATGAGCAGACTTGTTATTAAGAGAAAGTATTTCTTCAAGAGTTAGACCTCCTATTGCTTATTTTTCCTCAAATTCAACAGCCATATCATCATGAAAACCAAATAAGTATGTGAAAATAAATCCAGCGACATAAGCAATGAAGAGTCCGATTAAGTAAAGAAGCATTTGATGTGTGTGAACAATAAAGGTTAATGGAAGACCTGATACACCAATCGCTTTGGTTGCAATTTGGAAGTAGGCTTGAAATGCTCCCCCGATTCCAGCGCCAAGACAAGCGGTGAGAAATGGCCGTCCCAGCGGGAGTGTGACACCGAAAATGAGTGGTTCACCAATGCCGAGCATCCCTGAAGGAAGTCCACCGGCGATAGCTCTTTTGAGTTTTTTCTTTTTTGTTTTCATATAAATGGCGAATGCGGCACCTACCTGTCCTGCACCGCCCATAGCGAGAATCGGCAAAAGCGGGTCATCTCCTATGGAATTGATGAGTTCCATATGAATCGGTGTCAGTCCTTGGTGAAGTCCTGTTACAACAAGTGGAAGGAAGGTCGCACCAAGAACAAATCCAGCGAAGATTCCGCCCATATTTAATAGATAAGTTAATCCTGAGGTAATGGCATCCGATATAAATCCGCCGACTGGCATGAAGACAACGTACGTAAAAATGCCTGTAATAAGTAGTGTGATGGTTGGTGTGACGATGATATCAAGTGATTGCGGGACGAAGCGTCTGATTCTTGTTTCCACAAGTGCCATAAAGATGGCGGCTAGAAGAACACCGATAAGTCCGCCTCTGCCTGGTAGAATATTTGTGCCAAATAGCATAATGTCTGCGGAGGCTGGGTTAATAATGAGGATTCCAGCTAATGCGCCTAATGCAGGAGAGCCCCCAAACTCCTTTGCGGCATTTGTTCCGACTAATATACCGAGATATGCGAACAACCCTGAACCAATAACGGTTAAAATGATCGCCGCTTGAGATTTTTCATCAAGCCAGCCCGCTTGCACGATTGCTTTTGTAATCCCAGTAATAAGACCTGATGCAACAAGTGCTGGAATGATAGGAATAAAAATGCTGGCAATTCGTCGTAAGAACAGCTTGAACGGTGTGCGGTTCTTTTGTGAAATGGCTTGCTTGTTTTTTTGTGCTTCGTTGTTTAAATCATAGGAGCCAGAGGCATTTAGCAGTTGTTCAAATGCACTTGATACTTGGTTGACAACACCAGTACCTAAAATAATTTGCAGCGTTTCTGCCTCGACGACTCCAATGACGCCATCGAGTTCTTTGATTGCATTGATCTGAACTTGTTCATTGTCAATCGGTGTAATTCGGAGACGCGTCATACAATGTGTATGGGAAGAAATGTTTTCAGAACCACCACAGAGAGAAAGAATGTCTTTCGCCAACTGCTGATATTTCGTTTGATGACTCATGTTGAATCCCCCTTTGTTTTTCGTTTCATGGAGCGGATGGCATGTCTTGTTTTGTCAATATATTGCGCTGTCTCTTCATATTGACGGGAAGCTAAGCTGAGGAACAAGACATCAATTAAGTAGAGCTGTGCCATTCTAGAGGAAGTGGCTGCACTGCGAAAAGGTGCTTCATTGGAACCGGACGTCGATAGATGAACGTCACATAAGGCAGAAACGCTTGTTTGACCTGGATGCGTCAAGGCAATGGTTTTCACTTGATTGTCTTTTGCGAGCTGAAGGGCTTGAATGATGTCTAATGTTTCTCCTGAAAAGGATATACCGAACACGATGTCATTCTTTCCTGCATTTGCGATGACCGTTGATGCGATGTGCATGTCAGTGAAGGCAGTCGCTGCATAATTGATTCTGAGAAATTTCTGCTGGGCATCCGCTGCGACGATGCCGGATGCACCGACGCCGATAAAATGGATTTGGTTTGCATGCAGCAGTAATTGAACAGCCTTTTCTAACGCATCTGCATTTAAAATAGAAGCAGTGTCCTTAATCGATTGAATCGAGTTTCCTGCTGTTTTTTGAATAATGGATTGAATCGGTTCATCTTGTTCGATATCACGGTAGCCTTGTTTATCGCTATGCATCAAGTCGCCTGCGATTCGCATTTTTAAATCGTGATAGCCATCCAGCCCGAGAGATTTACAAAGGCGGATGACTGCAGAGCTGCTTGCACCGGCTGCCTGACTGATCTCGTGTACTGTGCTTTTAATGACTTTGTCAGGATGGGCAAGGATATAGTCTGCAATGATTTTTTCAGATTGGGGGAGCTTTGCTTTCATTGTGTGTAGTAGGGTGAGTCCACCTGCTGACATGAGCTCTGCCTCCTTTAGGATTGATGATGTGCGATGGCTTTGTCGATATGACCATTCGTTTTGTTGAGTAAATCCTTGGCTGCTTTCTTGTTTGTGTTTGTTTGGAGCATGACGATGGCAGTTTTGACTTCTAAGTCTGCCGAATCAAGCGTTTTCACGGCTTGTTCGTAGGAAGCGTTTGTCACATGTTGAATGATGGTGATGGCGCGTTCTTTTAATTTATGATTGCTGACTTTTACATCAACCATCAAGTTTTCATATACTTTCCCTTGTCTGATCATGACAGAGGTGGAAAGCATATTTAAAATCATTTTATGAGCGGATGCGGCTTTCATTCGTGTTGACCCTGTGATAGCTTCTGGTCCTACAACGACTTCAATGGCGCAGTCTGCCAGTTCGCTAATTTTTGCCTGTTCATTACAGCTGAGGGCTACTGTTTTTGCGCCGATGGATTTAGCATAGTTTAAAGCGCCAATGATGTAGGGTGTCCTGCCGCTTGCGGCGATACCGACGACTGTATCTTTTGATGTTAGGTGAATGTGTACTAAATCCTGTTTGCCGGCTTCTTCACTGTCTTCCACATCTTCGGCAGCATGTGAAAAAGCAGAGTCTCCGCCTGCCATGATGCCGACAATCACATCAGGTGAGACGCTATAGGTAGGAGGACATTCGACAGCATCCATCACGCCAAGTCTGCCGCTTGTCCCGGCCCCTAAATAAACGAGTCTGCCCCCATTTGAAATGGATTCATAGGCGAAGTCACTTGCTGTTTTGACATGTGGTAGGACACGGTTCACAGCTTGAGCGACCTTCATATCTTCTTCATTGATCATCTGGAGTATTTCAAGCGGATCTGCTTGTGATATTCCCATTGTGTTTGGATTTCTTGATTCTGTTGTCAAAGAACGCAATTGAGATGGCTGCATGCGACATTCCTCCTTATTTCTTCATTTTCAGTATATTCAGTATGATATGAAATTTCAACATTATATTTAAATACTGAAATTATATTTCAAACAAAAAGTGGTGCTAATTGAAGGTAAATAGTTAGAAAATAAAAAAAATAAAAATCCCCTTTACAAAAGGGGGACAACCTGTATATAATAACTTTTGTCAGCTTCACGGAAACAGTCAAACTTGACAAATTGGCCCGTTGGTCAAGCGGTTAAGACACCGCCCTTTCACGGCGGTAACACGGGTTCGAATCCCGTACGGGTCACCATGATGTGGAGGATTAGCTCAGCTGGGAGAGCATCTGCCTTACAAGCAGAGGGTCGGCGGTTCGAGCCCGTCATCCTCCACCATATGCCGGTGTAGCTCAACTGGTAGAGCAACTGACTTGTAATCAGTAGGTTGGGGGTTCAAGTCCTCTTGCCGGCACTGTTTTTTCTTTATCAATTCCATATGTGGAGGGGTAGCGAAGTGGCTAAACGCGGCGGACTGTAAATCCGCTCCCTCCGGGTTCGGCGGTTCGAATCCGCCCCCCTCCACCATTTTTGGGCTATAGCCAAGCGGTAAGGCAACGGACTTTGACTCCGTCATGCGTTGGTTCGAATCCAGCTAGCCCAGTTAAGACACCTTTTTTAAAAAGGTGTCTTTTTTTTATGTTGGCAGGCGGAATGTATAACTATTCAAAATATTGTTGAGTTGAGTCAGAAGGCATCAAGAAAGTAAACTATAAGCATGAACGGAAAGGGGATGTACATATGGGAGATCAAAAGAAGGTCACGATTATCGGGGTGCCGATGGATTTAGGGCAAATGAGAAGGGGCGTCGACATGGGACCGAGTGCGATTCGGTGTGCAGGCGTAAAAGAAAAATTGGAATCGCTTTCATTTGATGTGGAGGATCTCGGAGATATTCCGGTTGAACAAAGAGATGATGAAAAGGGTTTATATACAAGTGAAAAGCTAAAAAATTTAACGGAGAATGCTGGTGCGAATCAGCTGCTCGCTGAGAAGGTTGACAGTATTGTGCAATCAGGTTCATTCCCGCTCATTTTAGGCGGTGATCATAGCATTGCCATTGGCACACTTGCAGGTGTATCCAAGCATTATGAAAACTTAGGTGTCATTTGGTATGATGCACACGGTGATTTAAATACAGAGGAAACCTCTCCTTCTGGAAATATACATGGTATGCCGCTTGCAGTCAGTCTCGGCCTTGGCCATGCTGATTTAACGAACATTGGCGGTTATTCTCCAAAATTGAAGCCTGAGAATGTTGTTTTAATTGGTGCTCGATCCTTAGATGAAGGAGAGCGGGCATTGATAAGAGAGAAAGGCATTAAAGTGTATACGATGCATGAAATAGATCGTTTAGGAATGACAAGGGTCATGGAGGAAGCCATTTCATATTTAAAGGAAAGAACGGATGGTGTCCACCTGTCGCTTGATTTAGATGGATTAGATCCAGCGGAGTGTCCTGGTGTAGGAACTCCTGTGGCGGGCGGCATTAGTTATCGGGAGAGTCATCTTGCTATGGAGCTTTTAGAGGAAGCGGGTATTTTGACTTCCGCTGAATTTGTTGAGGTGAATCCGGTTTTGGATGAAAAAAATAAAACAGCCGAGGCAGCTGTTGCGTTGATTGGTTCGTTAATGGGCGAAAAGCTATTGTAGAGCGGGACTTGTTCCCGTTCTTTTTTGTTTTGGATAAATTTAAGGATATATTAAGGTTTTTACTGGTGGATATGCGTAACACGCTGTCAAAAATTTGTTACACTATTTTTTAGAGGAGAATGAAACCTTTTGGAAAGAGGTTCGTATACATAAAGACCGGTGAAGGCAGAGGTTGAATATACTATGGACACAATGATTAAAAAGAGAATTAAGCAATTGAAAAAAGGCGACCAGAACGCATTTGCAGACATCGTAGACCTGTATAAAGACAAAATTTATCAGCTGTGCTATCGTATGCTTGGGAATGCACACGAAGCAGAGGATATTGCACAGGAGGCGTTTATTCGTGCCTATGTGAATATTGAAAGCTTTGATGTGAATCGTAAGTTTTCTACGTGGCTGTACCGCATTGCAACCAACCTGACCATCGATCGTATTCGCAAAAAAAAGCCGGATTATTATTTAGATGCAGAGGTGGCAGGAACAGAAGGATTGAATATGTATTCTCAAATTGCTGCTGATGGCATTTTGCCAGAGGAAGAGGTGGTGTCTCTTGAATTATCGAGTACCATTCAGCAAAAAATTCTAAGATTACCCGATAAATATCGTTCGGTCATCGTATTAAAGTATATTGATGAACTCTCGTTAAAAGAAATTAGTGAGATTCTAAATATACCAGTTGGTACGGTGAAAACGAGAATACACAGGGGTAGAGAGGCTCTCCGGAAACAGTTGAGAGACCTTTGAGTGAGGTGATTTTGATGAGCTGTCAGGAAAAAATCGTCCTGCTTATGCATCAGTATTTAGACGGGGACATTGAGCCCCAAGACGAAAAAGAATTAAAAAGCCACCTGCAATCGTGTGAGGAGTGCCGTACTCATTTTCAACAAATTGAGAAATCCATCGCGCTTGTGCAGAGTACATCTCATATAGAAGCACCAACTGATTTCACTGCAAAGGTGATGGCAGGTCTTCCAAAGGAAAAAAAGCGTGTGTCGATTCAAAGGTGGATCAAAGCTCATCCGCTGATGGTGGCCGCTGCCCTCTTTCTCATTTTGATGGGAGGCAGTTTGTTTACAAGCTGGAATACCGATCATAATTTCAGTGTGTCGAAGCAGCCGAATCTCGTCGTTGTAAATGATACAGTGACCGTACCTAAAGGGGAAACTGTAAAAGGTGATGTCACTGTCAAAAATGGCAAGCTGATTGTAGAAGGCAAGGTTGATGGAAATGTCACCGTCGTCAATGGGGAACAGCTGACTGCTTCTGCCGGACAAGTCACTGGTCAAATTAATGAAATTAATGAAGTGTTTGATTGGATTTGGTACAAAATGAAATCCACAGCACAAAATGTGATGCGGGTCATTGGACCAGAGGAGCAAAAGTAATCATACGGGTCGAGAGCAGTCTCTTTAGGGACTGCTCTTTTTCTATATAATAGGTCAGAATGTATGCGAACTAGCACGTCAGCCATATATGGCAACTGTTTTCCTTGCTGAAACAAAATGTGATATAATAGCCACGCTATGTATTTACACATAGGCTCTTTTTTTATTAAAAATGCATCAAACGAAGAATAACTGAAAATTCTGGAGGACGAGGAAATGGCTTTAGGGGATATTCCTTTTTTGCAGTACCTCGGTAATGCTGTTGATATTCTCGTTGTTTGGTATGTGATATATAAATTAATGATGGTCATCCGCGGAACAAAAGCGGTTCAGCTTTTAAAGGGAATTGTGGTCATTGTTCTCGTCAGGATGGGAAGTGCGTATCTCGGTCTTAACACACTTCAATGGCTGATGGATCAAGCGATTACGTGGGGATTCCTTGCGATCATTATTATTTTTCAGCCAGAGCTAAGGAGAGCGCTTGAGCAGCTTGGGCGCGGCCGTTTCTTCTCAAGAAGCGGGACACCTGTAGAGGAACAGCAGCAGAAAACGATCGAGGCAATTACAAAAGCAATTAACTATATGGCAAAACGCAGAATCGGCGCGCTGCTGACAATTGAGCGTGATACTGGGATGAATGATTACATAGAGACTGGAATTCCTTTGAATGCAAAGGTGAGTTCAGAGCTGCTCATTAATATTTTCATTCCAAATACACCGCTTCATGACGGTGCTGTCATTATGAAGCGTGATGAAATTGCAGCTGCGGCTTGTTATTTACCGCTCTCAGAAAGTCCTTTTATCTCAAAGGAACTAGGGACGCGTCATAGGGCGGCAGTCGGAATTAGCGAAGTGACAGACAGCTTGACCGTCATCGTTTCTGAGGAGACAGGCGGCATTTCTGTCGCAAGAAATGGTGATCTCCACCGAGAATTGACAGAAGAAGCGCTTGAAGAAATGCTGATTGCTGAATTTAGTAAGAACAGCAAAGATGCTTCCTCGACCAAATGGTATTGGAGGGGCAAGAAAAATGGATAAGATTTTGAATAATCGCTGGGCCGTAAAGCTTCTTGCATTGGTCTTCGCTTTATTGCTGTATGGTGCAGTCAATTCAGCGCAAGCGCCCACGCCGAAAAAAATCGGTGAATCCTTTTTCCCAACATCGACGACAGATGAAGCAACCCTGACTGACATTCCTGTTAAAGCGTATTATGATGATGAGAAGTACGTCGTCACTGGTGTGCCGCAAACAGTTAATGTGACGATTAAAGGGTCAACGAGTGCTGTGAAAACAGCAAGACAAACAAAGAATTTTGAAATATATGCAGATATGCAGAATTTATCCACTGGTACCCATAAAGTGGAGCTGAAGGCAAGAGATGTATCAAAAGGACTCACGCTATCGATCAATCCATCTGTGACGACGGTGACGATACAAGAAAAAACAACAGCAGAATTTCCTGTTGAAACCGAATTTTATAATCAAAATAAAATCAAAGACGGCTATTCACCTGAACAGCCTATTGTGAACCCGAAAAAAGTCACAGTCACTGGTTCTAAGGACGTGATCGACAAAATTTCTGTCATTAAAGCATTTGTGAACCTGGAGGATGTCGATCAGCAAATTGAAAAGGAAGCGAAGCTCACTGTGTATGATAGCAGCGGGAACGAGCTGCCAGTCGAATTGAGTCCGTCTGTGGTGAATATTACAGTTCCCATCTCAAGTCCAAGCAAAAAGGTTCCGTTTAAAATAGAGCGGACTGGCAGTTTGCCGGATGGGATCAGTATCTCAAGTATTGAGACAAGCCCGAGTGAGGTCACAGTGTACGGCTCTCAAAAAGTGCTGGATTCGCTTGATTTTATTGATGGCGTCAAGCTGGACCTAAGCAAGATCAAAGATGATACGGAGATTGATGCCGAGATTCCCCTGCCAGATGGTGTGAAAAAGGTATCGCCCGAAACAGTGAAGATCAAAGTGAAGGTTGCAACAGCGCAAGAAAAAAAGATCGATAATGTACCAATCTCTGTCGTAGGTCTGAGCAAGGATCTCACCTCTGATTTTGTGACCCCATCTTCTGGACGGCTCACATTAACAGCAAAGGGATCAAAGAGTGCGATTGATAAACTAAAGGCTTCAGATGTTGAAGCCTATATCAATGTCGGGGACTTGAACGAAGGAACACATGAGGTCACAGTTCAAGTGAACGGTCCTCAAAATGTGACGTGGACATTATCGAGATCAAAGGTCAAAGTGAAACTGACTTCTACTGAGACAGAAGATCAGCCAGCGTCTACAAATGATCAGAAGAAACCATCTTCTGATGACGGTGATCAGGAAGAGAAGAGTAAAGAAGATACCACGCAAGATAAAGCAAAGAAAGAATCAAGTCAAAGACAGCGGATCAAAGAAGATAAAAAAGAGGACGAAGCGTCCTCTTGAATGGTAAAAAAGGAGCGATTGAAACATGGGCAAGTACTTTGGAACTGATGGTGTAAGGGGTGTGGCGAATAGCGAATTAACGCCAGAGCTCGCATTTAAAATTGGGAGATTTGGCGGCTATGTGCTCACGAAGGATAAAGAACGTCCAAAGGTACTCGTTGGGCGAGACACACGTGTATCCGGTCATATGCTAGAAGGAGCGCTCGTTGCAGGCTTACTTTCAATTGGGGCTGAAGTGATGCGTTTAGGTGTGATCTCAACACCTGGCGTGTCTTATTTAACGAAAGCGATGGATGCAGAAGCGGGTGTCATGATTTCTGCTTCTCACAACCCAGTTCAAGACAACGGGATTAAATTCTTTGGCGGTGACGGCTTTAAGCTGTCTGATGAACAGGAGAATGAAATCGAGCAGCTGATGGATCAGCCGGTCGATCAATTGCCACGCCCGGTTGGAGCGGATCTTGGAACGGTGAATGACTACTTTGAAGGCGGTCAGAAATACTTGCAATTCTTGAAGCAGACAGCAGACGAGGATTTCACAGGTATTCACGTAGCGCTTGACTGTGCACATGGTGCAACCTCTTCTCTAGCGACACATTTATTTGCGGATTTAGATGCGGATGTGTCCACAATGGGAACATCACCAAACGGATTGAATATCAATGATGGTGTAGGCTCAACTCATCCAGAGGCGCTTTCTGCTTTTGTAAGGGAGAAGGGTGCAGATATTGGTCTTGCATTTGATGGTGACGGCGACCGTTTAATTGCGGTCGATGAAAAAGGTGATATTGTAGACGGCGATCAAATTATGTACATATGTGCACGTTATTTGAAGGGCGAAGGCCGATTAAAGGATGACACTGTCGTTTCCACGGTCATGAGTAACCTAGGTTTCTATAAAGCGCTCGAGAAACAAGGCATTAAGAGCATCCAAACCGCTGTTGGTGACCGTTATGTGGTTGAAGCGATGAAAAAGGATGGGTATAATGTCGGTGGTGAGCAATCAGGCCACTTGATTTTCCTTGATTACAATACGACAGGTGATGGCATGCTTTCTGCGATCATGCTTGTCAATACACTCAAAGCAACAGGAAAAACATTGTCAGAGCTAGCAGCTGAAATGGAGAAATTCCCGCAGCTTCTAGTGAATGTGAAAGTGTCTGATAAATATAAAGTAGAAGAAAATGAAAAAGTAAAAGCAGTGATTCAAGAGGTTGAAAAAGAGATGAACGGTGACGGCCGTATTCTTGTTCGTCCATCTGGAACAGAGCCGCTTGTACGTGTCATGGCAGAGGCGAAAACAAAAGAGCTATGTGATGAATATGTGACTAGAATTACCGCTGTTGTGAAGGAAGAAATGGGTATTGAGTAATAGATAGCAAAGCAAATCGCTAGCAGCGGTTTGCTTTTTTTTCGAATAAACGTCATAAATGGATGGATTTGTACGAATCTTATACGCGAGGGCAATTTACTGTTGTCTTCATACATAAGAGAGCACATCAAAGGTAGAACGAGACAAGCCTCATCGCATATAGTGTATGGAGGTCTTACTTTCTTGAAAGGGATCACCCGCTACATTGTGATTGACGGAGGTCAGACCTTATAGTACAATCATCCTTGTGTTACTGGATTTTTATTCTATCAGGAAAGGCAGGGTAGATGTTCAGAAACTCTCTTATAATTATAGCGCCCGAACTAAGCGATCGGACGAAAGATGCTTAGTTGACGAGGATGGAGGTTATCGAATTTTCGGCGGATGCCTCCCGGCTGATCAAAAAAGAGATCACAGCCGTAAGTGTTTCTTTAAAGCAAAGAGGTGACTCTTTGTACAAAGGGAATACACATGATCTCCCAAATTAAACATGTAGAGAGGGACGAAGAAATGTCCCTTCTATTGTAGTAGGCTTTCTTTGTCCCTTTTACATGATCGGGAGGAAGAATATTTATGTGTGGAATCGTAGGTTATATTGGTCAGAATGATGCGAAGGAAATCTTATTAAAGGGTTTAGAGAAGCTTGAGTACCGCGGGTATGACTCAGCAGGTATCGCTGTGGCAAACGAAGAAGGCGTGCATGTGTTCAAAGAAAAAGGACGTATCGCTGAGCTTCGTGAAGTTGTTGATGCAAACGTAGCATCTTCAGCTGGAATCGGACATACACGCTGGGCAACACACGGTGTACCAAGCCATCTAAATGCGCATCCGCATCAAAGTGCTTCTGGCCGTTTTACGCTTGTTCATAACGGTGTCATCGAGAACTATGTACAATTGACACGCGAATATTTACAAGACGTCACACTAAAAAGCGACACAGATACAGAGGTTGTTGTTCAAGTCATCGAACAATTTGTGAACAGAGGTCTTGATACAGAGGAAGCTTTCCGTCAAACGCTTCTTCAACTAAAAGGCTCTTACGCAATTGCTCTTTTCGATAACGAAAACAAAGAAACAATCTATGTGGCGAAAAACAAAAGCCCATTATTGGTTGGTTTCGGAGAAGATTTCAACGTTGTCGCTTCTGACGCAATGGCGATGCTTCAAGTAACAAACGAATATGCGGAATTAATGGATAAAGAAATGGTCATTGTCACAAAAGACGAGGTTATCATCAAAAACCTTGACGGTGATATCATGACACGTCCTTCTTATATCGCTGAGCTAGATGCAAGCGACATCGAGAAAGGCACATATCCTCACTACATGTTAAAAGAAACGGATGAGCAGCCGCTTGTCATGCGCAAAATCATCCAAGAATATCAAGACGAAAACGGCAAGCTGTCAGTCGCTGGCGATATCGCAAGCGCAGTAGCAGAAGCAGACCGCATTTACATCGTGGCTTGTGGAACGAGCTACCATGCAGGACTTGTTGGTAAACAATATATTGAAGACTGGGCAAAAGTACCTGTAGAAGTCCATGTAGCAAGTGAATTCTCTTACAACATGCCGCTTCTATCGAAAAAGCCGTTGTTCATCTTCCTTTCTCAATCTGGGGAGACTGCGGACAGCCGTGCTGTACTTGTTCAAGTCAAAGAGCTTGGTCATAAAGCATTAACGATCACAAACGTACCAGGATCTACGCTTTCTCGTGAAGCGGACTTCACATTGCTTCTTCATGCAGGACCAGAAATCGCAGTGGCTTCAACAAAAGCCTACACAGCGCAAATCGCTGTTCTTGCGATCCTTGCATCCGTTGCAGCTGAATTAAATGGTCAATCTCTTGACTTTAATCTTGTGAACGAGCTTGGGATTGTGGCAAATGCAATGGAAGCCCTTGTCGATCAAAAGGATGAAATGGAACAAATCGCTCGTGACTTCTTCACAGTGACACGTAACGCATTCTTTATCGGAAGAGGACTTGATTACTATGTGTGCCTTGAAGGCTCACTAAAACTAAAAGAGATCTCTTACATCCAAGCAGAAGGATTTGCTGGCGGAGAACTCAAACACGGCACAATTGCTTTAATTGAAGAAGGCACACCGGTCATTGCCCTTGCAACACAAGAGCACGTGAACCTCAGCATTCGCGGGAACGTCAAAGAAGTCGTTGCACGTGGTGCAAACCCATGTGTCATCTCACTAAAAGGCCTAGAAGACGAAGGCGACCGTTTCGTCCTTCCAGCTGTACATCCAGCACTTGCACCACTTGCATCTGTTGTTCCATTACAGCTAATCGCTTACTACGCAGCCCTTCACCGCGGGTGTGATGTGGATAAACCACGTAACCTTGCGAAGAGTGTGACGGTGGAGTAGGTTTTAAATAAAATCTGATTTTTTAAACCCCTTTAGATATAATTATCTAAAGGGGTTTTTTTGTGTCTAAAGAACTAAATGAAATGAAAGATAGATTCGATAAGATCTTACATGTTCAAGGGAGCAGAATCGTTATGAGTGAATATTTAAAAAAGGAGAAACGGGGAATTGTTTTTTTCTTCATCGTTTATATTGCATTGTTTATAAGCTCTTATTTGTTGATTGGCGGGCCTGCTACCGTGGAAGGACCGATTTGTGTATTTCTAGGATTCTGTTTCGTTCAATTTCATAAATATAGAGCCTTCAAAAAAGATGCAGGTAATAAAAAGGGAATAGGCATACTAAGAGAGCAGCATATAGAGAAGGCCATACAGCTTGAATATTTTAAAAAGAAAGCGAGAAAAACACATGACCAAACCTAAAATCTATACAATGAGCTTTGCAAAAGTCTATCCTCTCTATATCGCAAAGGCAGAGAGAAAAGGACGAACAAAGGCTGAAGTCGATACGATTATTTGTTGGTTAACAGGGTACAGTCCGGAAGAGCTGGAGGAACGGGTGGATCAACAGATAGATGTTGAAAACTTCTTTGCGGAGGCTCCTGAGCTTCATCCTTCTCGCAGTTTAATCAAAGGAGTCATTTGTGGTGTTCGAGTAGAAGACATTGAGGAAGAAACCATGAAAAATATTCGGTATCTAGATAAGCTGATTGATGAGTTAGCGAAAGGAAAGACGATGGAAAAAATTTTGCGAGGTTCATCATGACCATCACAAGCAAGCCCAGTGAATAACCTTCACTGGGCTTTTTTATATTTATAGACCATTCGACCAATAAAAATAAAATCCATTTGAACGAATTCCCTCTTGATGTCGTCAAAAGAAGTGATATCAAAAACAAATTGGCGTTTGAAAAGGGAGTGGCGTGATGGACATGAAGATGATTTTACCTCTCATTTTGCTGCAAGCCATTTTAATGGTGATTGGATTGTTTGATTTGCTGAAAAGAGATCCATCGAGAATCAGGGGAGAAGTGAAGTGGGTTTGGGCTTTGGTGATTGTGTTTGTGGCGAGTGCCGGTCCTATTGCGTATTTCATTTTTGGCCGTAAACAATCTTAAAAGGGGGGATTCGCTTGAATATGTTGGAGTGTCACGGGCTGACGAAATCGTATGGACGGCATGAAGTGTTAAAAGATGTCTCGTTTTCTGTTGGGGATGTTGGATGTGTTGGCTTTTTAGGAGCCAATGGAGCGGGGAAGACAACGACGATCCGGATCTTGACGGGGCTTGCTCGTCCTACGACTGGTGTCGTAAAGGTGGCGGGTATGGATGTGACAAAGGAAATGGATGACATCAGTCATGTGATTGGATATTGTCCGCAGCAGCCTGCATTTTATCAAGATATGACGGGGCAGGAGTGGATGCATTGGGTTGGCGGGTTATTTCATTTAGAGAAAAACATCATTCGTTCCAAAACAGAGGAGCTTTTGAAGCTTTGCCGTGTGTATGAGGCGAAGGATCGCGTTATTGGCAGCTATAGTGGAGGCATGAAGCAGAGACTTGCCATTGCGCAGGCACTGATCAACAGCCCAAAAGTCCTCATCCTAGATGAACCTGTGTCGGCACTTGATCCCATGGGGAGAAAAGACGTCCTGACGTTGATTGAGCGTTTAAAGCATGAGATGCTGATCTTTATGTCGACCCATATTTTAGATGACATTGAACGAGTGGCCGATCATATTATCATGATCAACAGCGGCAAAATTGAGATGTCCTCTTCGATGAAACAGATCAAAGAAGACTATATCCAGCCAGTGATTGAATTTCAATTAGAACAACAGAATACGAAATTAGTGGCTTTGTTAAAAGAACGGGATTGGGTGGAGGATTGCATTGAGACAGGGGACGGTTATCAGGTGCGAGTGAGCAATCAACAAAGGGCATTGAAGGAGCTGCCTCGTCTCATCGCTGAAGCTGGTGGTGTTCTCCTCCATTATCGCCTATCTAAGCTGACGCTTGAAGATATTTTCATGAAGGTTGTGACGGCATGATGATGTTGAAAAAGGAATTTAGGGAGTTATTCACTAGTTATAAAATGTTGTTTGTACCAATCATTTTTACGATTTTAATGATCACACAACCTATTACACTCAAAATGCTGCCAGATCTATTGTCGAAATCAGCGAATTTACCTGAAGGCTCCACATTTTATATACCAGAGCCTAGCGCTGGTGAGGCTTTAGCGAGTGCATTGAGTAAATTTGATTCACTCGGCGTGTTCATCCTGATTATGATCGTGATGGGGACGATCGCTGGAGAGCGTGCCTCTGGGGTGACGGCGATGATTATGGTGAAACCGATCAGTCGAATGAGTTATTATGCCTCAAAAATATGTGCCTATGCCTGTTTAACTTTGTTTAGTTTGGTAGTGGCAGTGCTTGCCTCCGTTTACTATGTGGACATCCAATTTGGGCATGTGGATTGGGTCAATGTGTTAAAAGGAACACTTCTTTATTATCCAAATTTATTGCTGATTGTGGTATCGACCATTTGTGCTTCGGCGTTCTTTCAACGTTCTGTCACAGCTGGCGGTGTGTCGCTTTTGATCAACCTTATTTTATTTACCGTTCCTTCATTTTATGAGGATACATTAGGGAAGTTTGCACCGAAAGGCGTCACAAGTGCGGCTGAGGAGATGATTCATAGAGGGACTTATTCGGATCAGGCACTTACAAGCTTTCTAGGTGTATCGGTATTGATTGGTTTCTTTTTTCTCATTGGATGGTTTCTTTTTAGAAGACAAGAATTATAGAATTAATGGGGAAAATATCGAAGTGGAGTATATCTTAAAAAAGAATAGTAAATTATTGTTTTAGTACATTTTACCTAAAAATCAAAAAATAAACAATAAAGGTTTACAACCTATTTATTGTAAATTATAATTTTGTTTATCAGATTATTTCGATTTTTAAGGAGTTTGTAATGCTAAAAAAAAACCCGCTTATCATTATAATTGCTACATTTTTCAGTTTTGTTGGTAATGGCATGCATTTTATAGCTATATCATGGCTTGTTTATGATATTACTGAAAATCCATTATATGTTAGTGTTCTTGTGGCATTGTCCGTTATCCCTGGTATTTTCACATCTTTTTTTGCAGGTACAATTTCAGACAAATTCAATAGAAAGAAAATAATGTTATATATGGACATTTTCAGGGGGATTATTGTTTTTATACTTTTCACTATTAACTATTTTTCAAAAGTGGAAATTTGGCATTTATTCATAGCTACAATTTTAATCACTGCAGCGAGCAATTTCTTCTTTCCCGCATTAAAAGGGATATTAAAAGAAGCTATTCCTGAAGATGACTTTCTGAGAGTTGTTACAGCTAATTCTACTGCACTTCAAATGGGGACTATTTTGGGTGCAGGCTTATCTGGTTTTTTAATCTCAATATACTCCCCATATACTGTATTCTTTATTGACGCTTTAACTTTCTTTTTATCAGCTATTTTAATTTCGTTTATACAATTACAAAGAGATACCCTCTCTATAATGGGAAAAGAAAATGAAAGAATTGATTTTATCAAAGATTTCAAAATAGGCATTCACTATTTAATTTCAAAAAAAACTTTAATGTTTTTATATTTAATGGGCTTTCTACCAAAAGTTATTTTTGATGTAATTAACTCTCTGTTAAGTGATTATACTGTTAAAGATTTAGATTTAGGAGCAAAAGAGTATGGTCTTTTAGATGCAACTTTTGCACTAGGAAGCGTTTTGATAGGGATATATGTAGTTACTTTTATTAAAAAAGATAAAGTGGAAAATATTATTTATAACTATTCTTTTCTGGGTATTGGATTGAGTTTATTTATTATAGGTTTTTCATTAAACTTCTACATGAGTCTAGTAGGTCTATTTTTGTTGGGGGTTACTACCATGTTTGAGGCGGTATCTAGAAGAACCTTAATTATGAAAAATATTGATAAAGACTTAATTGGGCGTGTAGAAAGTTTTTACTGGATAATAATTTCAACTCTAACTCCATTATTCGCTGTGTTTTCTGGTTACTTTGCTAAATATATTGGAACTTCAAATATACTATCTGTACTCGGAATGTTGTCTATAATATTATTTTTAACTGCATTTAAGGGAGGAAAGAAAAATTTCCTTAAATTAGAATGATGTGAAGTTAAATAATTTGTTTTTAATTAAAGGAGGTGAATATAATGGGGAATTTTGCACATGTTGAAATACGTGATTTTTCTGATGCAGAATCTGTAATTACACCTGTAATTCAGGTATCTAAAAACGAAAAAGCACCAACGTTAGATCAAATGATTGATAATATCGATGAATTATTTGAACATCAAAAATTCTATGCGCGATGCACGTGTGATGTTAATGCACATCTCTAATCAAAGTTTTTAATTTGGAATAGGGAGCTTATGGCTCCCTTTTATAATTTATGGAGGCAATGATAATGAAAAAAACAGCAGATTATAAAAAGAATTCAAATAAAATTCTTTTGACAGATCGTTTAGATAGGAAATTTTATATAGAAGCCAAGCCAAACGAATTATTTTCATCTATACTAAATAGAAATCATATTCCTTTGGATGCCGTGATAGTTAGAAGAAATGGAGAAGTGATTGATGATTGGCTTATGAGGTATTCTCCTAAAGATAATTATATAATTGAGATGGTAAGAGCTTATCATCTACCTGATTTTTTATCTTTATTAAGGTTGTGGGATACAAATATATATCAACAACCGATAAAAGCTGATGATCATGCCTACTATACAAGGCGACATTTTTTACACGATAGTCAAAATGGTGATTATAAATCTACGCAGTCGACGTTTAATAAGCGAGATTTTGTAGCATATATAGAGAATCTTTTTGCAGATGGTGTTAAGAGGGAAACATTAATTGATGAAAACGAGCATATTTCTTTGGCGATATCTGGGGGCAGAGATAGCCTTGCATTAGGGTATCTTTTAAATAATACCAGAGAATCTCTACCTGGTTTTTCAGTTTCATCAATACATGTAAGTACTTTCTCAAAAGAAAAAGAAACAAGTTTTGCAGCTGAAATAGCTCAAAAATTTGGATATTCACATAGAAATATTTCAGAAAATGAGGTTAGAAATATTTTTAATTTTAAAATACCAACATATGAGGTTATGGAAAAAGTAAAGTATGATTATAATAAGGCTTATTCAATTGGAACAGCACATGCAATTATGCGAGGAGTAGTCGAGTACTATTCAAAAGTAAACGGGATTAATAAAATTGCTTTTGGGTTAATGTGTGAGGATATAGTAACTTCAATATTGAAATCTAAGTTTATAGGATCACCTTTCCTAGGACCTTTTAAAAGGAAATGGGGCGAATTCGAATTAATTTATCCTCTATGGTCAATTACAAAAAAGGAACTTACTTTATATTTGGAGGCTATAGTTCCAGAACACAACACTCAAGGAAGCCCAACACAATTTGATCGGGGAGCCCTAGATAGAGATATCTACTATTTATTAGCTGATACTTTAACAACTATTTTCCCAGGTTCTGCTTATCAATTGTTTAAAGGTCATCAGAAAGAAACTGAATATCATAATATCTCATTGGATTATAAAAAGTGTGAAAACTGTCACAGTACTTTCAATGATTCATATAAAGTTGATTCTAATATGCACATTGCTGATAGTTTATGTGATTTGTGTAGATTATTAGAAAAAATGAATTTAATTAAATAAATTATTCATAAATATAAAGGAGAATTGTAAAAATGTTTAGGATAGAAATTGAAAGTGATTTATCACTCAAAATTTTAATATACAAAGATGCTCCTTTTCTAAATATATTAATTGAAAATAATAAAGAACATCTTGGTAAATGGTTGCCTTGGGTTTATTCCAATAATCAAATTTCTCACACAGAAAACTTTATAAAAAAAGCAAATGAATTATTCATGACAAACAATGGATTTGAAGTTGGGATTATGATCAATGATGAACTTGTGGGAGTTTTTAGACTTACTCTAAAAGGAAATATAGGAAATATAGGATATTGGATTTGTGAAGAATATGAAGGGAAAGGATTTATTAGTAAAGTAGTTAATTATATAATATCATTAAATTATTATGAACTAAAAACTTATGAAATCATATGTCCAGAGAATAATTTTAGAAGCAGAAAAGTAGCGGAACAGAATGGGTTCACATTAGATTCTGATAATGTACAAACACATAATTCATTTGGTTATCACCTAGTTAGATATAAAATGAATGTTCAGTAAAAATTTGTGAAAGAAAACGTAAAAAATAAGCATTGCTGTATTCTCTTAGATATCATGCAAATGAAAATAAATCTTTGTAGTATTATACGGGACAGTTGCCAATAGCCAGTTCTTGTCTGCTATCCTACGTGATGGGACAGCTTAAGTCATGTTTATCCATTCCAACTGGTCACGTCTTTTCTTTTTGAAACGCCTTATTTATTTGAGTTCACTAGAAGCACGTCAATCTGAGCAGGAAAATAAATTTTGATATGAAGGATATAAATTGATTGTATTTGAAAAGAGGTTTATCAGTGCGAACATCACGTAATCCTGAGACGGTTCATCCCCAAGTTGTAACCTATATTCATCAGATATAGAAACAACAGGACCACAGCGGTAGTTAACTCTATCAGGTCAAGTAGGGATGGAGGCGAATGGAACAATTCCAGAGAGTCCATTAGAGTAGCTCGAATTAGCGTTAGAGAATGTGAAACGAAACGTAGAAGCGGCAGATATGACGGTGGAGGGCATCACGAAACTAGTATTTTATCTCGTAGGAGTGTTCGATGCGGAGAGCAGACAACGAATCATGGGGCAGTTTTTAGGCGATCATCTGCCTTGTATGACGATGATTTATGTGGTGGTATTGGCTTCACCTGCTTTAAAGGTCGAGGTAGATGCGTGAGCTTGTCGGGAGTTTTAATTGGTAAAAGATTGGGTGGTTGATGCTCAATCTTTTTTGTTTTGTGAGGTTTTAAGGGTTCTTGTCAGGGTGGATATCGATCCGATCTCATTACATTTACATGTCATCGTAAAAAACATTCAATAGTTAGTAAGTATCAGGGAGGAGAGCGTGTAGTTCTTATCAAATAAAGGATTAAAAAGAAACGCCATTTCTTTCGAAGGTGTGGGGGCTGTTTTGCTAATTCTCATGATGCTGAAATGACTGCCGATTTCTGCAGACTGGGAGTTGCCTTTGATTTTGTTTGGATTGGGGATTTTGTTTTATGTGAAACGTGTGCTTTGGAAGGGAGAAAAGAGTCATCATTCATAAGTATGATACCTAGGATGTATATTCTAGGTTTTTTTATTAAATTTACCTTAAAACGTATGTTTTTACATGGGTGTAGAGACCAATTTTTTGAAAGTGTGGTAGGATATATATGCTTTTATATTATTCGGAGGAGCTGTCGTGTTGAAGGGATCTAGGGTTGAGTTAATTGATAGTTTGCGTGGTTTTAGTTTATTAGGTATTTTGATCGTGAATATGCTTAATTTTCAATATGATTATGATTTTGAGAAAATGTTTGATTCGAGCTTTTGGGGGCAGGAATTTGGCGTTTATGTAACGGAAATTTTGTTCCAGGGGTCGTTTTATCCGATTTTCTCCTTTTTGTTTGGGTATTCTTTTATCAAACTGATTGAATCCACTAAGGCCAAGGGGCTGAATACGAATGCTATTGTCGTTCGCCGCGGCTTTGGTCTTATTGTGCTTGGGATGCTGCATTACATATTTATTTGGAATGGTGACATTCTCATGTATTACGGTGCATGTATGTTTTTCTTGCTGATGTTTTTAAGCAGCCGGATCAAAACGATGCTGATTTGGTCAGGGGTGTTAGGTGCCTTGTCATTGGTGGTTTTACCATATCTGATGACCTTTGTTTATGGAAATGATGATTTGTTAACTGATGTGTATGCGAAGGGTGCATACGGTGATATTTTGTTGAGCCGGATTACGATTGAAGACGATATGATGATTGTGACCATTATTATGGCGATCGTGACCATTACGCTGATGCCAATCCTAGGTTTTCTATTCGGTACGATCATGGTGGGTCCATTTGCACTGCTTGGCATGGCCATTGGGAAAAAAGGTCATTTGACAGAAGAAGATCGAGGCATGGCTTATCGTAAAGGCTGGGTTGGGATGATTATCATCGGGCTCGCCTTAAAATGTGCGACGTTCATTGATGCCCCTTGGAGTGAAATGGTGATGACGTTAGGTGCCTATGTGCTGGCGATCGGTTATATTCAAGCCTTTATTGTGTTTTACTATTCAAAGGCAGCCCAAGGCCTCAAACGTCTACTTGCAGGGCTTGGCCGTTTGTCCCTATCAAATTATTTGGCGCAGTCGATCATTTGTACAACGATTTTCTATTCTTATGGACTTGGTCTATTTGGACAGATGGGGTCAATGTTTGGACTGCTGCTCGCTGTCGGACTTTACACAGCACAGCTGTTCATCAGTTATCTCTATTTGAAAAAATGGAGAAGAGGTCCGGTGGAGTGGATGATGGGAAAATGGGTGTATTGGAGATAAATTTTTTGGGGAAAGCCGCATAGCTGAAGAGCTGTGCGGTTTTTTTAGTTGAATTGCAATCAAAAAATGGTTGATTATTCTCCTAGTGTGTATATAATGTATATATAGTGTATATACAATATTTCGTTCCAAACACCAGTACAGAAAAAAAGAGGTTTTTATATGCAAATTACGATTTCAAACCACTCTAAGGAGCCCATCTATGAGCAAATTACGAATCAAATTAAATCGATGATTTTAACGGGTGAGCTGGCGGAGGGCGCGGCGCTGCCGTCTATTCGAAAGCTGGCGAAGGATTTACAAATCAGCGTCATCACAACAAAGCGAGCATATGAAGAGTTAGAGAAGGCAGGATTTATTTATTCGATTGTCGGTAAGGGATCATTTGTTGCCGAGCAAAACCTAGAGGTCATGAGAGAGAAAAAATTGAAGGTGATTGAGGAACAGCTTGGAGCGGTTGTTACAAACGGCAAGGAATTAGGCTTATCTTTTGATGAATTGCAGCAGTTATTAAAGTTCTTGTATGAGGAGTGAGATGAGTGGAGCATGTGATTGAATTCAAAGGAGTATCAAAACGGTTCAAAGACTTTTCTGTGCAGAATCTTGATTTACAGGTCAAAAAGGGCTTTGTTACTGGGTTTATTGGAGAAAATGGCGCCGGTAAGTCGACGACGATTAAAATGATCATGAATTTATTAAAACCAGATTCGGGTGAGGTTAAAATTTTTGGATTAGATTATCGCACCCATGAAAAAGAGATTAAGGAACGAATCGGCTTTGTTTACGATGCTAACGTTTTTTTCCCAGGATTGAATTTAAAAGACATCAAACGAATTGTGGCACCTGCCTATAAACGCTGGGATGATCAGCTTTTTTATCAATATATTGAACAGTTTGGTCTGCCGCTGAATAAAGCGATCAAAACATTTTCAAAAGGGATGCAGATGAAGGCGTCACTTGCGATTGCGCTGTCGCATCATGCCGAGCTGATTATCATGGATGAACCAACTGCTGGTTTGGATCCGGTTTTTAGAAGAGAGCTGCTCAGCACGTTACAAGAATTGATGATTGATGGAAATCGGACGATCTTTTTCTCGACGCATGTGACGACTGATTTAGATCGCATCGCGGATTATATTGCGTTTATACAAAATGGAAGATTGGTCTTTCAACAGTCGATTCATGAAGTGGCTGAAAGTTATGCGCTGGTGAAGGGGAGCCTGGAGTTATTGGATCGAGATACAGAAAAGGCGTTTATCCATATTCAGCGTACGGCAGCCGGATTTGAAGCATTAACAGATCGGATTGATGAGGTGAAACTTATTTTTGGGGATGCTGTTGTGATTGAACCGGCGTCGCTTGAGGATATCATGTTTTATTTGAAAGGCGGGGTTGCGCATGTTTCATTTAATTAAGCGTGATGTGATTTTGCAAAAGAAGCAGTTACTTATTTTTATTCCGTTTATCTTATTTTTCATTTTCATGGATGTCCATCCAGTATTAACGTTTCTAGTTGCTAGTGTCTTCATTCCATTTAACACATATGCTTATGATGAGAAGGCAGAAACGAATATTCTCTTAAATTCTTTGCCGTATACACGGAATGAAATTATTGCATCCCGTTATCTTGGTGCCGTTTTTTATATGGTCATTGCGATCGGGCTGACAAGTGCTGCTTTCTTTAGTTTTGGGAAGCTGTTTTCAATAACGGATATTGCCCTTGGCAGCGGGTTGTTTTTATTGTTTGCGGCGTGTACCTTTCCATTATTTTATATCTTAAAGCCTGGTTATATCACAACGGTAGTGCTCATTGGCTTTATCCTATTATCTGCTATGGGACCGCCTGTTGTTCTATATTTAGCAGAGCAATTCAGTGGGATCACTGATTTTATCATGAATTTATCGATCCCGATTGTATATACGGGGTCAACTGTGCTGATTATGCTCATCTACTTGCTGTCTTGGGGACTTTCTACTGCGATTTACCAGAGGAAAGTGTTTTAAATCAGATGATCACATCATTTATAGAGAATCATTCATTTTGAGGTAGGCCTTTCAAAATGGATGATTCTTTTTTGTATCCGGTGAAATTGACATACAGAAGAAAAGAGGTTATTGTTAATTAACATAATGTTAATTATTTTTAACATATTGTTAAATAAATCATCCTTTAAGAAAGGAATTTGAAATGGAGATTAAAAATAGAATTAAGGTATTACGGGCAGAAAGAGACTGGACACAAAAGGATTTGGCAGAGAAGTTAGGTGTGACTCGTCAAACTGTGGCAGCGATTGAAAATGGTAAATATTCTTTGTCTTTAAAATTAGCCTTTCAAATTGCTAGGACATTTGAAGTTGATTTGTATGACGTATTTCAAGAGGTTAACAAGGAGGAACAACAATGATAACGACGATCATACTTTATTCTCTGATTACCCTTTCTGTTTTAAGCACGGCCTTTCAATTTAAGAAAAACCGTGAATATAAACATGATGAACGAGGTCAATTTATTTTAGCGAAAGCAGGAAGTTTTTCTATTGTAGGTGTTGCTTTAGCTTATCTATTAGTTGTTATCATTCAATCTTTGGTCCATCAATTTTCATCTCCAACAGAGTGGTTTTATATAGCGATTACGTTTATGTATGTATCAAGTGTTTGCGCAAATACAATTGGCATCATCTATTGTGAAAGAAAATATTAATTTTTTTCGATGGATGTAAGCTAGAGTTCTTCGTCATGAAGGGAAGAGAAAACCAATGAAAAAAATATTGAGAATTATGTTGATCTCCATAGGCACCATTATCACGGTCATGGTTGTTTTTCTAGCTACTGTTTATTTTGTAAACCTCATTAGTAATGAACGGGAGAAAGGGAAAATAGAAGCTTATGGGCAAAAGGTCTTGGTGGATGGGAAGCAAATGAATGTGCTCATTCAAGGCGATGGGAAAGAAACGATTGTCCTTCTCCCAGGTTATGGAACTGCTTCACCAGTGCTAGATTTCAAGCCTCTAGTAGATGAATTATCACCTTATTATAGAGTCGTAGTGATTGAACCATTTGGATATGGTTTGAGTGACGATACAGATAAAGTACGGACAAGTCAAAACATTGTAGATGAAATTCATGAATGTTTGCAGAAGCTCAACATTAAAAAGTATACGATGATGGGTCATTCGATCTCTGGCATTTATGGATTAGAATATGTGAATCAATATGAAAATGAAGTCCAAGCATTTGTTGGAATTGATAGTAGTTTTCCTAAGCAGGAGGATGCAGATGAATTGCCAGTCTCCAGCTTACAGCTACTTCATCAATCCGGCTTTTACAGATTGATAGTGAAAATGAATCCAGATCAACTGGTGATGCCTAAAGTAGATGATCACACAAAAGCTCAGATTAAAATGCTGACTTTCCGAAATTTCTTGGATGAAAGCCAAGCTAGTGAGGCAGATAACTTTAGAACCAATTTTAAAAACGCTCAACGTCTACATTTCCCTAGGAAGCTCCCTGTTGTTTTCTATCTAGCAGATCAAACGGAGAAAGAAACACCAAACTGGAAACCAATGCATGAACAGCTTCTGAAAAATGTAGATCACGGAAAAGTAGTTACTTTCAAAGGCGGCCATTATTTGCATCATACGAAATCAAAGGAAATCGCAGCTGATTTTAGAGAATTTCTATCTAACATCGAGAGTCACCGTTAGTCATATACCTTCCCCGCATCATCTAGTTACCCAAGTTTATTGAACAATATTTTCATTTTCTCGTGTTAAAAAAAGAGACTGTGTGAGCGGTCTTTTTTTTATATACAGAACCTATATTGACAGTTTATCATGAAGTAGATTAAAATACATACCAACGGTCGGTATGTAAAAAGGAGGCGTTTTATTTGGCTAGAAATAAATATCCAGAAAAGACAATCAAGCAAATTTTAGATGTGTCGACGAAGCTGTTTCAGGAAAAAGGATTTGAAAAGACGAGTTTGCAGGATATCATCCAAGAATTGAACATGTCTAAAGGGGCTATTTATCATCATTTCAAATCGAAGGAAGAAATATTACGTGCCGTGATGGAGAGGCAATTTCGTCATGCGACTGAGAAGCTTGAAGATCTGATTAAGCATACAGAGGCAGCGCATGCGAAAGAGAAGCTGCAGCGTATTTTAGAGCAGCTAGTGGCAGATCCAACATCTCATTCGATTGATGGGATCTTGGTTGACCAGATCAAAAATCCGCAATTTGTGGTTGAGGGAATGAAGGCAGGCGTCAATCAGGATGCGCTTAAAATCAAACATCTTATTCTTGAAGGAATTGATGATGGTTCGATAAAGACTACATTTCCTGGGGAGGTGGCAGAAGTGTTTATGCTACTCGTCAATATATGGCTGAACCCTACGCTATTTGCTCGTGATGAGCAGGAAACTAGTCAGCGTTTACTGTTTTTACAACAGATGATGAAAGGTCTCGGAGTGGATGTGGTGAGTGATCTATTTATTCAAAAGGTCACAGCGCATTATGCTGGGATTGGTGGATATGATCAGCCTGGAACCTAAATGGTCAGATAAGAGACAAAAGGAAAATTCATTTCATAGGAGGATGCCTTATGCTTCACTTCGTAAAACTCGAGCTAAGAAAAAGCCATATGAAACATTATATTCAAGCTAGTATAATTGTCAGTATTGTACTGCTGGTGTTTATTTATTTTGTTGCGTTTGTTGCACAGGTTGAACAGGAAATCAGTTTTCAGCAATATCGGAATATCTATTTGTTGACCAGTATAGTATGGATGATCTTTTTTTCGATCGTCACAGCCATGATGTATTGTCGAGAAATAGTGGCTGCATTGAAAGAACAAGAACCTCATTCATCTAGTATGAGATCATCCCTCCTTTCGAGAATGGTTTGGATGCTCTGCTTCTCTACAATTGTCATGCTGTGTAGTATCATTCCTTCATTTGTTGTGTTTAGTGTCACTGAAACGTTCTTCCCCATTGTTCAGGATGCGCTGACAGCTGATGTGATGTTCACTGTGATCAAAACGTACCTAGTGTTTACTTGTTGTATCAATGGTATTGGCATGATTGCGATGAGAGTGGGGGTAATGAAAAGGTCTATTTTCATGACCATTCTGACTGCGATTGTTCTATGTGCTGTTTTAGGAAACGTATTAATCGCTGTTTATGGAAATGATCAAATGAATGTCATTTTGTCAGGAGTCATGATGATAGCTGTCCTTATAGTGATCTTGGAATTATGGGGCCGCATGACCCGGCTTCAAGCGAGATAAGCGAGTACACAAGGAGGGAGACATATGGAGCATACGATTCTAATTGAAGAGAAGGTCGTAGAATTATCGCTGGATTGGCTGCTCGGAGAGGTGTTTATTCAACACCATGATCATCCTTATCTCATCATTCGTCAAACGGCCAATCAAGTGTTTCCAAAACGTTATTTGATGCATCATCAAGTAAGAGATGGACGATTGTTCATTAAAGATAGACGGAAAAAAATACTCAGCTTAGGGCTTCAGCTTTATAAAACCAATGTCACTATTTTTCTCCCTAAACGACGATTACAGTCCATTTCCATTCGTTGTAAAGGAGCAAATCTTCAGGCAGAGAGATTGAAGGTGGAACATGTCTCTTGTCATTTAACGTCTGGAAAAACGATGCTATCAGGTGACATCAAGCATCTCCATTTAGAGACTGTAGGTGGGCTTATTTCTAGTCGGCAGCTTACCGTACAAAGATTATTACTGCACGCCACATCGTCAAAAATTGAGTTGGCGGGTGCCTTTTCGGACGTTGATCTGCATGTAACAGGTAGAAGGATGCAGATTCATTCTACAAACATGCTAAATTCACTTAAATCTACTTCAACTGGAGCAAATATCAAATTGGTGATACCGGAAAATGATGGATTTACTTGTTATGTAAAGAAAAGATCCGGCGCTTTCCGGAATGACTTTTCTTGTCATCGAGAGAAGGAAAAAATGGTGCATAAAAATGGACTGCGTTCCTTTGAAGTTGATATAAGGGGCGGTCAGTTCCTATTAAGTGATCAGCTTTAAAGTGACTTACATCCTTTGATTCAATATATCAATATAAAACAATTTGAGTATCTTCTTATGTCGGAATATTTTGATAATAGTGTTTCTCTCAAAAAAACAATTGTTTTTTAAGGGTAGATTTATTATGATAATATACATCGAAAGATTGATGTTTCTCAATCAGAATGAATATTCTGATTTTCATTTTTTTTTATGTTGTTTGTTGATGAGGGGGAAGAAAAGTGGCTCAAAAGGAATTAAAAAGAGGGTTAAGTGCCCGCCATATTCAAATGATCGCACTCGGCGGCACGATTGGTGTTGGCTTATTTATGGGGTCAGCCAAGGCCATTCAATGGACAGGTCCATCGGTTCTTCTCGCGTACGCAGTATGTGGTATCTTTATCTTTTTTATTATGCGTGCGATGGGAGAAATGTTATACGTTGAACCAAGTACAGGTTCATTTGCTACATTTGGTCATCAATATATTCATCCGCTTGCGGGTTATATGACAGCTTGGAGTAACTGGTTCCAGTGGGTCATTGTCGGGATGTCGGAAATTATTGCCGTAGGCGCTTATATGAAATATTGGTTCCCAGACCTGCCAGCGTGGATTCCAGGATTAATTGCGATGATTATTTTGGGAGCTGCCAATTTGATTTCGGTTAAATCGTTCGGTGAGTTCGAATTTTGGTTTGCAATGATCAAGATTGTGACGATTATTTTAATGATTATTGCAGGTCTAGGCATTATTTTCTTTGGATTTGGAAATGGCGGGACGCCTATTGGCTTGTCTAATCTGTGGGCGCACGGCGGGTTCTTTACAGGTGGATTTACCGGATTCTTGTTTGCATTGTCGCTCGTCATTGCTGCCTATCAGGGTGTAGAGCTGATTGGGATTACAGCAGGTGAAGCGCAAAATCCAGAAAAGACGCTGACCAATGCCATCAAAAGTATCATCTGGCGTATTTTGATTTTCTATATCGGTGCGATCTTTGTCATTGTGACAGTGTATCCTTGGGATCAGTTGAATACCCTTGGCAGTCCATTTGTGGCGACGTTTGCGAAAATTGGGATTACAGCCGCCGCTGGTATTATTAACTTTGTTGTCATTACAGCAGCGATGTCAGGCTGTAATAGTGGGATTTTCAGTGCGGGACGTATGCTTTATACATTAGGTGTGAATGGGCAGGCGCCTGCTTTCTTCACCAAAATTTCGAAGAATGGTGTGCCGTATTTTGGGACATTCGCTGTGCTGATTGGTTTAGCAATAGGAGTTGTCCTCAATTATGTTGCGCCACCAAACATTTTCGTCTATGTGTATAGTGCGAGTGTACTTCCTGGTATGGTGCCATGGTTTGTGATTTTGATTAGTCATATCGGCTTTAGAAAGGCGAAGGGAGCTGCGCTTGATCAGCATCCATTCAAGATGCCACTAGCTCCGTTTTCTAATTATCTGACAATCGGCTTCTTACTGATGGTGCTTGTATTTATGCTCATTAATCAGGATACGCGTATTTCTCTGATTGTGGCAATTGGGTTCTTAATTGTAGTAACGCTTAGCTTCTATGTTTTTGGGATCGGGAAACGGAAGCCGATCCAAGATGCTTCAGTTGATACAAATTCAAAGTAACTAACAATCTTATCACTTAGCGGAATGCCCCAAAAGTTAGAGAAAACTAACGATTGGGGTATTTTTTGTACGATTGAATTTTCACAATGGGCACACCGAGAAAGATAGAACATTTTATTTTTACATAAAAAAGCTGCTTAGCTTTTAAGAGATTGCTAAAACAGCTTCATTAAGATACTTATATCTTATTGATTCATTTCGTACGTATCTTGCGGTTTTTCATTGAATTGGGTTCGAATCAAGATAGATGTTAATAGAACGGCGATGATCCCAATGCCTATTAGATCTGTTAACAAACCTGTATGAACTAAAAGGGATGCTCCTCCAAAGCTGAGGATTCTCTCATAAAAGAACAAGTCTCTTTTGAGCCAGCCGGTTAAAGCAGCAGCGAAAAAAATGACACCGATACAAGCGCCTGTTACAGCCAGTGCTATTTCTACTGCACTACCCTGTCCTAATAGTTCCGGCCCGAACACAAACATGTAAGGAATAATAAATGAAACTAAACCTACTCGTGCAGACGTAAAAGAAGTTCTTAAAGGATCACTTCCAGCAATTCCTGCAGCTGTATACGATGCAAGTGCGACAGGCGGTATTATTGGAGCGAGACTTGCAAATAATAGATAAACATGTGTGCTAGTAGAGGATCAATACCTAAATCAATTAAAGCCGGTGCAGTGAGAACACCTACAATGATATAAGCAGCTGTAGAAGGTAAACCCATCCCCATAATGACACAAGCGATCATCGTTAAGAAGAGAGTGAGTAAAATGCTGTTCTGACCGAGGTTCATTAGCAGAGATGTTAATGTTACGGCAGTACCAGTTAAGTTAATCACCCCTACAACAATTCCTGCAATAGCACATGCCATTGAGATGAGCAGCATACCTTTTGCACCTTGCTCTAAAGCCTCAAGGAAAAATTTCCAGTCGATCTTTCTAAAATAGATGACGATATAAGAGAGAACTAAGGCAACAATGGACCAAAAAGCGGCAAACATCGGTGATGCATTTAAGACAACTAATAGATAAACGAGCGTTCCTAAGCCGATATATAAATGAAAACCCTTCCAAAAAACTTCTTTGAAAACAGGCAGCTCTTTTCTCTCTATTCCTTTCATTTTAGCTCTGCCCGCATCAAAATCGACAAAAAGGAAGACTGATAAAAAGTATAGTATGCCAGGGATAAGTGCAGCAAGAATGATCTCTCCATATGAAATCCCTGTAAGTTCGGCCATAATAAAAGCGCCTGCGCCCATCACGGGAGGCATAATACTTCCTCCAGCAGAAGCAACTGCCTCAATAGAAGCGGCCATACGAGGCTTGAATCCTACTTTCTTCATTAAGGGGATGGTGAACTGTCCAGTTGAGGAGACATTAGCCACGGCACTTCCAGAAACCGTGGCCATCAATGCACTCGATATGACGGATACTTTGGCGGGACCGCCCTTAAATCGACCGCCAATGATAAAAGCTAAGTCTATAAAGACTTTCCCTGCCCCGGTTGTATTAAGAAAGGCTCCAAAAATAATAAAGAGAGCGATGAATGTGGCAGCGATTCCTAACGATGTTCCCCATAACCCTTCAGTGGATAAATACATTAAAGAAATGATTCTCTCTAGTGAGATATCTGATGTCTTTAAAATTGAAGGGAAGTAATGTCCAAAGTAAGCATAGAGTAAGAACAGTAAACCTATTAGCGGTAAAATAAAGCCAGTCACTCTTCTTGCTGCTTCTAGTATAACGATGATTAAAGTGATGCCAAAAAACATGTCATATGCATTGGGCGCTCCTACTCTTAAAAGTAGCTGATCATACGTATAAAAAATATAGATTCCAGAGCTGATACTGATAATAATACAAAGGGTATCAAGCCAACGTAATTTTTTGTTAGCTAATGGCTTGATTAGGAATACTAGCAGTAGAACAACGGTTAAATGAACATTACGTTGAATCATGGCTGTTAGAACACCGAATCCCCCTGTGAATAAATGAAACAGCGATAGCATGATTGAGATCATTAGAATAACTCTTATAGTAATACGTCTAGCATTTTCTGGCTGATCTTTCGATTGAACATTCTCCATAAAGACTCCTCCATTTCTCTTCTATTAATCGATTATATTTGCTTCTTGAAAATATTTTTTTGCTCCTGGGTGAAGCTCAATTAATGTTTTTGCCGCAGTCTCTTTATTTAGCTGTCGTAGTGTTGAGACAGTACCTTGTAGATTATCTAAGTGATCAAAAACAGTTTTGGTCAATTGGTACACATCATCTTCAGGGACATCTTTATTAACAAATAAGCTGACATCGACTGATATGGTTTGAATGTTGTTATCTACACCTTTATAAGTTTTAGCTGGAATTTCAAAAGGATAAAGAGAGGGATAGGCGCTGTAAATCGTATTCACTTCATCATTTGTAAGCGGTATCATTTTTATATCTCGAATATTTGCTAGATCCATAATCCCTGGGGTTGGTAATCCAGTCCAAACAAAGATAGCATCAAGCTGACCGTCTTTTAATCCATCTACACTTTCTGAAATCGAAAGGAATTGTGGTTTAAAGTCTTTATCGTAATAAAGGTCTAGAGCATTTAGTACTTGCTTTGTCCGCACTTCATTCCCACTTCCAGGTGTGCCTACAGCAATTTTCTTCCCTTTTAAGTCATCTATTGATTGGATATCTGAGGATTCTAAAGCGACGATGCCAAGTGGCTGCGAATAGATCGTAAAAACACTTCTTAAAGAATCTTTTTGTGGATTCCCTTTAAACATTCCTTTTCCTTCATAGGCTTCTAAAGCAACATCTCCGCCAAATAAAGAGAAGTCTGCTTCTTTTTTATCCATGAGACGTATATTTTCTATTGCTCCGCCTGAAACTTGATTTGTGAGATTGATTGGGACATCGCTTTCATTCATTGTTTGCGAAAAAGCAGCACCGATTGAATAGAGTACACCGGAAGTGCCACCAGTTGGAAACGTGTAATTTGACCCTTGCTGATTCTGACACGAAAATAAAAGTGTCACTACACTGATAAAACTAATCAACATCATCATTTTTCTCATGTTTTTCCCCCCTCAACATAGGTTATATGGTAAAACGCTTTCATTTCTCTGTTTATATCGATATTCGGTTTTTTGATCCGATATTTGTAATATAACATCAAAAAATAATCAAAACAATAAAATCTTAAAATTCTGTTTATTTATGAATCATTCATTTTAAATCATGCTGAATGATCATCATAATGATTATGAAGATGTTACAATGGAATTGGATTACTATTGTTTAAGGAGATGTCTATCTATGACGGCCAATAAATCATTATCACAAACCCTACAAAGGGGACTCATGATATTAGATTTGTATACTAAAAGTGAATCTGAATATAGTGTTAAAGAAATTTCTGACATATTGAAATTCTCGCCAACTATCGGTTTTAGATTGGTGAATACACTTGTTGGAATGGGATACTTAACAAGAAACGTTTCAAATGGAAAGTATCGATTGGGTATGTCCTCCTATAGGTTGGGTATATTTGCCAATCCGAATCCGAAGTTGGTTGAAAAATCACACCCATTTTTAGAGAAAATTTCTTCCGAGACGAATGAAACCGTCAGTATAAATGTACTTGATCCTGTAAAAATGGAAGGAGTTTGTATTGCCTCAGTAGAGAGCAAAGACAATATCAAATTTTCTTCACCGGTAGGGCTTAGTAGACCGTTATATAAGGGTGCATCAAGGAAGACCATCTTGGCATACCTGACTCCTTCACAGCAAGAATTAGTGATAGATGAAGCGGAAAAACAAGGATTTCAACAGATTGAGAAATTGAAAAAAGACTTACAGCTAATTAAGAAAAATGGCTATTGCTGCTCCGAAGGGGAAGTTACAGCAGGTGCCTTAAATGTATCATCTCCTATTTTGACCAAAGAAGGTTTGATTTTGGCTAGTATTGCTATTCATTGTCCTTCCTATCGAAAAAAAGAAGATACGGTAAAAAATTTCACAATGCTTGTAAAAGAAGCTGCTCAAGATATATCTTCTCTAATGAATAATTATGATGAGTAGTATGATCTTTCCATAGAGCATAAACGCTTTATGGAAAGATCACGTTTATTTTTGTAGATAGTGAAAGAAACCTTCACCTGATTTTACACCCAACTTTCCTGCCTTTACATATTTAGTGAGTAATGGACTAGGTCTATATTTTTCTCCCAAAGTTTGATACAAATATTCCATATTTCGAAGTCTAGAATCTAAGCCCACTAGGTCAGCCAGAGCTAGTGGCCCCATCGGGTGGTTTAGGCCTAATTTACAGGCTTTATCAATATCCTCGGCAGATGCAACGCCTTCCATTAACATATTCATTGCTTCGTTCCCAATTAAGCAGTTCATTCGGCTTGTAACGAATCCTGGAAATTCATTTACTTCGACATATTCTTTCTTTAATTGTGTCGTCACTTCTTTTACAAAGTTTACTGTTTCGTCTGAGGTATCTAGTCCTCGTATAATTTCAACAAGTTTCATTTTGTGTACAGGATTAAAAAAATGCATTGCTACAACTTTCTCTGGTCGAGAGGTGATTGCGCCAATTTCAGTAGGGCTCATTGTAGACGTATTGGTAGCGAGAATTGTCTCAGGCTTCGTCAGTTGATCAAGTTCTTTGAATACATCTAATTTGACAGCCATGTTTTCAACCACCGCTTCAATCACTAAGTCAGCGGAGCGAACAGATTCTTCAAGACTATCTGAATAGGAAATCCTTTGTAGGGTCGGATGAATATCCTTTGTTTTAATAAAATTCCTCTCTGCGCTTTTTTCTAATTCTAGTTGAATAGAAGATTTTGCTTTTGATAGAGAAGATGCTTCGATATCGTATAATAGGACGGTAAATCCATTGGACGCAGCTGAATAAGCAATTCCTCTTCCCATCGTACCAGCCCCAATAATAGAGATTTGAGTCATTTTATACACTCCTATACTTGTAGATTTTCAAATATCGTTGTGATTCCTTGCCCGCCAGCTGTACAAAGTGTGACAATCCCATACTTCGTTCCTTGTCGCTCCATTTCATGGATTAGCTTTGTCGCAAGAATGGCTCCTGTAGCTCCTATTGGGTGACCTAATGCAATTGCTCCACCGTTCACATTAATTTTGTTTATATCTAATGCTAATTCTCTAATGACAGCTATCGACTGCGCGGCGAAAGCTTCATTGAGTTCAATAAGACCTATATCACTGATAGAAAGGCCGCATTGAGCTAATGCTTTCTTAGTCGAGTACACAGGCCCAATCCCCATATATTCAGGTGAAACCCCTACAGAAGCTTGTGCAATAATGCGAGATTTAGGTGTTAGATCATATTTTTGAGCAATCGACTCACTCGTTATTAATAAAACAGAAGCGGCATCATTACGACCACTTGCATTACCGGCGGTAACAGTACCATCTTTTTTGAACACTGGTTTTAGATGAGATAGTTGTTCAAGAGAGGTGTTTCTAGGGTGCTCATCCTTCTGAAATAGAGTGGTATTCTTTTTTGAGATGACTTCATATGGGATGAGCTGGCTGTCAAAACGTCCATCATTTATGGCTTTATTCGCTAACTCTTGACTTCGTAAAGAAAATTCATCTTGTTCGGATCTCTCAATCTGATATTGTTCTGCCAAGTTTTCAGCAGTTTCCCCCATTGTTAAGTATCCGTATTCTTCAATAGGCTGAGAGTAGGGCTGACTTTCTGTGTTAGGATCTAAAAGCACCCCGTTTCCTGAACGATAGCCAAACCGAGCGTGTCTCAAGTAATAAGGAGCTGTACTCATGCTTTCAGCGCCCCCAGCTACAATGACCTCGTCCAGACCATGTTGTATTTGTAAGTCAGCACTGTTAATGGCCTGCAAGCCAGAACCGCATTGTCGATGAATGGTATAGCCAGAGGTCTCAATTGGAAATTTTGCTCGAAGTAATGAGAGCCTAGCCAGGTTTGATGAATCTGCACTTTGCTTTGCTTGGCCTAGGATCACCTCGTCTACTAATTCTTTTGGAAGTGAAGTTCTTTCAAATAATCCAGTCATGACTTTGGCTGCAAGCTCATCTACTAAAGCGTCCTTTAAACCACCGCCTAATTTCCCAATAGGTGTTCTGACTGCATCGATAATGACACTTTTATTCATATTAAACCTCACTCTCATTCTGCGGATTGACATCTCGATCATAAGCAGGTGTTCTTTTTTCTAAAAAGGCTTTGATTCCCTCGGTTTTATCTTCCGTAGAAAAGGCTATTGATTGTGCAAGTTTTTCTAACATAAACGCAGTATCTATATCTGAATCATAGCCTCGATGAACGATCATCTTCGCTAATTTTAGAGCGAGAGGACCTTTTGATAAGAGAGTTTGGATCATGTCTTCTTTTGCTTTATTTAATTGAGAGAGAGGACATGATTGAGCAACTAAACCAATGGCTTTTGCTTCTGTTCCAGTGATTAATTTTCCGAGAAGAATCATTTCAAGAGCTCGACTTTTCCCGATCATTCTGCTTAGCCGCTGAGTTCCCCCAGCTCCCGGAATAACGGCTAAATTCAATTCAGGCAGTCCAATTTTTGCATGGTCAACGGCTATTCTAAGATCACACGCTAGTGCAAGTTCACACCCTCCGCCTAAAGCATGACCATTTATAACAGCTAAAGTCACTTTATCTGAGGCTTCAATTTTTTTATAAACCCCTTGCATTCCTGGTTTTAAACAATCTAACGCTTTTCTATCATTCAACTCGTTGATATCTGCGCCGGAGACAAATGCTTTCTCTCCTGAGCCGGTAATTACGATGATTCTGATTTTCTCTTGTGCATTAAGCATATCTAAGGCTTGTTCGAGCTCCTGAAGCGTTGCATAATTTAGTGCATTTCTTACTTCTGGACGATGAATTGTTATCGTTCCTACCTGTTCTTGAACATCAACAAGTATATGTTTAAACATCCAATCAACCTCCTTTCAAAATAGTTGTCTATTTACCTTTCCAAATCGGCTGGCGTTTTTCTAAAAAGGCTTGTGTTCCTTCTAATCTATCTTCGCTTTCATATACATTAGGTCCAATATCCATTTGTAGTGCATGGAAGAGGGGAACGTCCATTGATTTCCATATCGTTTCTTTTATACGCTGCACAGATAAAGGCGCACAAAGACAAATTTCCTCAGCTAAATCCTCAGCTCTTTTCATCAGGTCTTCGATAGTTGGTAAGACTTCATCTATCAGTTGTAGATTATAAGCTTCATCTGATTTTATTAGGGCCCCTGTAAAAAGGAGTTTTGCCGCAGTACTTGGTGAAATAAGCTTAGGTAAGATCGTTGCTCCAAAAGTAGCCCCCATTCCTCTTTTTGCTTCAGGTAAACCTAGTTTGACACTTGAAACAGCTAGTCGAATATCACTTGCCAATGTAATCTCAAAGCCTGCTCCTACAGCGGCGCCATTAATCGCTGATATGACAGGCTTATACGTTTCGATGATGGCATTAAATAACCGGCCTCTAAGTGGCTTCTTTTTAAATGCCTCAGGATTTGATTTTGCTTCACTTAAATCTCTGCCACTGCAAAAAGCTCTTTCTCCAACACCTGTTATGATTAAAACCCTGGCGTCTTTATCGTTTTTATACTCTTCTAAAAATTCCAAAAATAGATCAGACATTTTTGAATCGATGGCATTCATCTTGTCTGGTTTATTGATGTATAGGTAAGCAATCTGCCCCTTTTTTTCATAGTGAACAACGTCCATAAATAAACACTCTCCTTTAAACTAATTGCCCTGAAAAACGGCTTTTCTTTTCTCTTTAAATGCCTGTACGCCCTCCTTGTGATCCGAGGTTTCTTTGATAACAGCATAATGAGATGAAATGAGGTCTAAAGCTGCCTCTAATTCCAATGACTCCGCATATTGAACAGCGCGTTTGGTCATTCGAATGGCGATTTGTGGACCAGAAGCGATGTGCTCTGCTAATTCTTTTGTTTTCTCTTCGAATTGGTCTTGTGAATAAACATGATTCACGAGGCCAATTGCTAGTGCTTCATCAGATGAAATAAAGTTCCCCGTCCATAAAAGTTCTAAAGCTTTCGCTTTACCGACAATTCTCGGTAAAAAATAAGCACCGCCATCTCCAGGAACAAGGCCAACCTTGACATACCCTTCACTGACTTTCGAGTCTTGAATCATCACACGCATATCACACATTAACGCCATGTCCAGTCCTGCACCTACAGCGGGGCCATTAATCGCTGCGATAACAGGTTTATCAATATGTTTAAGGGTCAATGGGATACGATGGATATTTTCCCATAACTTATTTTTATTATCTAAAGGAGTTTGGTCTTGTTTCATCCCGCCAACATCCCCACCTGAACAAAAAGCATTGCCTGCTCCAGTGACTACAATGACATGGACATCGTCATTATCTTTTGCCTCTTCAAGCGCACAAACCCATTCGCTAATCATTTCTGCATTAAATGCGTTCTTTTTATCAGGCCGATTCAGGGTGATGGTTAATACATGGTTTTTTATATTTGTTAAGATGGTTGAAGTCATAATGCCCTCCTTTGGTTACTTATTTTGTAACTCGTGATTTTTTGTACGAATAATACCTTCATGGTTGAAAATTTCTAATTGTTCATCCGAGTAGCCTAATAAGTCTTTTAAAACCTCTTCTGTGTGCTCGCCGATAATAGGCGCTGGTAAAACTTTTTCTAAAGGTGAATCGGATAGTCTAATCGGGGAACCTGGTACCTTAATGTTTCCTTCAACAGCATGAGAAACTTCTCTTATCATTTCGCGCTCTATTAGATGCGGATCGTTTGCTACCTCATCAATTGTCTGTACAGGGGAATGAGGTATGTTCGCTTCAATAAAGAGCTCCGCAATCTCATTTTTATTACGTTTCGTTGTCCAGCTACTGACGATGTCATCGACGATAAGTGTGTGTGCAGATCGATCAATATTTGTCTCGAATCGTTTGTCATCTAAAAGATCTTCTCTATCTATAACGGTTAAAAGTGATCTCCATTGTCTGTCAGCGACACATAGAATAGCGATATAGCCATCTTTCGTTTCATACACATTATAGGGAGCTGTCGCCATCCCACTATGCTGATTGCCTGTTCTTTCGGAAAATTTCTCCCCTTGGCTGTAATATGCACCTAAAGCAGAAGCGAGTGTCGGATAGACTGAATCATGCATGGAGACTTCCACTAACTGACCTTTTCCGGTTATTGTTCTTTGATAAAGTGCGGTCGTTATCCCCCCAAATAGATGAATTCCCCCTAAGAAATCGCAAATGGCTGGTCCTGCCTTAACAGGAGGTTTATCAGCAAAGCCAGTTGTCGCCATAACTCCTGCCATTGCCTGCACCGTTAAATCCATCGCCGGTCTTTTTGCATAAGGACCACTAAGCCCATAACCTTTTCCAGAAGCATAGATAAGACGAGGGTTTACTTCCTTTAAAACATCATAACCAAGTCCTAATCGATCCATGGCGCCGAGTGAAAAGTTCTCAACTAATACATCAGATTTCTGCACTAAATCTAGGAAAATTTCTTTACCTTGATCGGTTTTTAAATCGATTGATACGCCGTATTTATTTGAATTCAACATAAGTAATTCATGGCAGTCCCCTTTTCGCCTAACCCTTAAGTTCTCTCCCTTTAAAGGCTCTACTTTAATTACTTTTGCTCCTTGAAATGCTAACATTAGCGAGCAGTAGGGGCCGTTATAAATTTGACCAAGGTCTAAAACAGTAATACCTTCTAACGCCTTGTTCATATGAACTCCTCCTTAAAACGCTTTCATTTTAATACGATAAACGGATCGTTATTTCAATTATCGTATAAATTCAATTTATCATAGGTTGCTTGATCATGCAATAAGAAGAAAGAGGCATGTATGAAGACAAAGGTGATATGCATAAAAAATAACAAAGCAGTCTATTAGTTTTGTTACTAATAGACTGCTTTGTTAACAAATAAGATGAGACTATAGTGAAGCTTTTACACGGTTAAAGACATCTGGAAAGTTGGTGAACAGACCGGTGACGCCGTATTGCATTAAACGGGTCATGTCGGCTTCGCTGTTGACCGTATAGGGGTGGAGGAGGAGTCCGTGGCTTCTGACCTGTTGTACGTTTTCAAGTGTCAATGCTCTGAAATTCGGTCCGACACCCACTGCATAAGATTTAATGAAATCGAGCTGATCATCTGTGATGGACGTCATTTGGGTTCTGTCTAAAAGCTGTACTTTTGGAAGGCGCGGAGCTAATTTCTGTAGCTTTAGCAGGCTGTCTTGGCTAAAGGATTGAATGATGACCTGCCCTTTTCTTGTGTGTTTCCCGAGAAGATGATGTTTTTTTAGGGTCGCCAATAGCTTTTCTTCCATTTGCGGATAGATGTCTGGTTTTTTTGTTTCAATATAATAATTTTTTCGTTTGCCAAAATAGCGCAGTACTTCATCTAATGTGAGGACTCGCTGTCCGATATAGTTGACATTTTGTCTGTCGGGATTGGCTTCATTAAACCATGTACCAGCGTCAAGCTGTTTGATTTCAGCAAGTGTGAGGTCTTTGACCCAGCCTGTTCCGTTTGTGGTTCGGTCAACGGTTTCATCATGCATCACGATGAGATGACCATCCTTTGTCATTTGAAGATCGAGTTCGAGGTAATCGGCATTCATTTTTGTGGCGAGTTTGTAAGAAGCCAGGGTATGCTCTGGTGCATACCCTGATGCTCCGCGATGTGCAACGGTTAGAATACGATCTGGAGATAAAAGGTTTTCATGTGCCGATACGGTGGCCGGCACCCATGCAATAGACAGTAAAGCAAAAGAGAGCAACACGAAAGCAAGTAATCTACTTTTCTTCATATTTTATCCTCCTTTTACGGTAACTGCCTTCATCATAAGAAATAGATGTAAAGGGCATGTTGGGCGGATATGAATCTTTTATGTGATTTTCATTAAGCTTGCTCTACGCGCTTCCCTGTATTCCAAGTCATCGCTAGGAAGACAATCGCGAGCACACAAGAACTAACCAATAAAATAAAGCCTCCTGTCCAGTCGTAATGGTCTACGACGACGCCCATCATCGCATTGGCGAAGGCAGAGCCGCCAATATAACCGAAAAATCCTGTGAGTCCGGCCGCAGTGCCAGCCGCTTTTTTAGGAGCAAGGTCAATGGCTTGAAGTCCAATGAGCATGACAGGTCCGTAAATTAAAAAGCCGATGCTGATGAGGGCGATGTTATCGACCATTGGATTGCCAGCAGGGTTTAACCAGTAAACAAGCACCGCAATTAACACACCAGCCATAAAGAGGACGCCTGCTGGTGCGCGGCGGCTTCTAAAGAATCGGTCACTAATCCACCCGCACAATAATGTGCCGGGAATGCCTGCATATTCATAAAGAAAATATGACCAGCGTGAATGCTCTGGTGAAAAGCCCTTTGCTTCTGTTAAGTAGGTCGGCGCCCAGTCCACGACACCGTAACGAACGAAGTACACAAAGACGTTGGCGATGGCGATATACCAAAGGAATTTATTGTTGAGTACATACTTAAATAAAATCTCTTTCACTGTTAATTCTTTTTCTTGATCTTCGTACTGCTGTGCCGGATAGTCATTGCGATATTCCTCAATTGGCGGAAGACCAGCGGATTGCGGGGTATCCCGGACGAGAAGAATGATCACGAAGGAGACGATAATGGCAATGATGGCAGGGAAGAAAAAGATACTTTTCCACGTCGCAAACAGCACGATCCCTAAGGTGATGAGCGGTGCCAGAATTCCCCCGCCGATATTGTGAGCGACGTTCCAAATGGACATTTTCGTTCCACGTTCACTAACCGAAAACCAATGCGCCATCGTCCGTCCGCATGGCGGCCACCCCATGCCTTGGAACCAGCCGTTTAAAAACATGAATAAGAACATGATCCATACACTTGACGTCACCCATGGAAATGAGACAAATAGGATATTGATAAGGGCTGATAGAAAGAGTCCGGTGGCTAAAAAATATCTTGGGTTACAGCGGTCTGAGATCATCCCCATGATGAATTTACTAAAGCCATAGGCGATAGACACAGCTGCGAGTACAAAGCCTAATTCACTTTTCGTGAACCCTTCTTCTTGTAGATAAGGAATAGCAAAAGCGAAATTTTTCCGCAGCAAATAGTAGCCCGCATACCCGATAAAGATCCCTAAAAAGACTTGAAGCCGCAGCCGCTTATACGTCTCATCTGTTTTGGCATCATCGAGCCTGTCGATATGCGGAGCGGGTTTAAACCATTTGAACATAAAGATCCTCCTCTTGTCGTTGTCCGACTGACTGAATCAAAAGTACGAGATCGGCGTTTGATCTTGTACTTTTTAAGAGACAAAAGAATTGATAACGCTTTCTTTTGTACTCCCATCATATCGGATGGAAGAGACGTTTATGATGAGGCTTTTGTCATTATTTTGGAAAAACAGTTCATCAAGTAACGAAAAAAATCCGCACAATGGCGGATTTTCCTTAGCTGTTACAGAGACACATTAATTTTCGCAGATTTCTTAAGCTTTTCAATTTCTTTTTGAACTTCTTTCTGCTTTTCTTGGGATTCTAGCTGCTTTTTAATTTGTGATTTAACTTCTTTGTACTCTGGTGCTTTTTGCTTTTGTTTTTTCATTTCATCTGCGTATTGATCATAGTACGCTTTAACATCCTTTTCAGAGACGGACGCTGATTTGATTTCTTTGTCGACATACTGGCTGTATTTGATGCTGTCAGCAATGTCACTTTTCAGCTGATCCATGGTGAGTCCGCTTTTCTTAAGGGCTTCTTCAAACTGAGCGTTGTCTTTGAATTGTTTCTTTTCTTCTTTTAGCTGTTTATCTACCTGTTTGTCAGAGGCTTTAATGCCCTTCTTCTCAGCATCTTGCAGGATGAGTTCTTGACCTACGAGCGCATCAATGGTTTGTTTCTTGACTGCTTTTGCGCCTTCTTTAGATGTTGGGTCTTGCCCAGATTGCTGAAGCTGTCCTTGAATGGTTGATAGAGCGCTATTATATTCATTACCTGTGATTTTGTCTTGGTTGACGGTCGCAACGACCTTTTGATCATCGATTTTTTGTGCGTCTAATTTCTTTTGCATCTCTTCCATTTGCTTTTGCTGTTCTTTTTGGTCAGCCTGTGTTGTTTCCTTGTTTTTGGCTGAATCGTTTTGCTTATCTTGTTTGGCATCGTTTGACGAGCAGGCTGCAAGCCCAACAGATAACAAACATGCGATGAGTGTGTATGATACCTTTTTCATCATTTTCTCTCCCTTCGGTATGAGAACATCTAGTGCGCATTCTAACCGTTTTTTAGGAAAAATAAAACCGTACAGACAATTTGTTAGCGGATTGACATGTTTTTTATCT
This sequence comes from Bacillus sp. FSL K6-2841, assembly GCF_037976435.1. Lineage (NCBI taxonomy): Bacteria > Bacillati > Bacillota > Bacilli > Caryophanales > Bacillaceae > Bacillus > Bacillus sp. FSL K6-2841. Next base: position 221,318 of record NZ_CP150266.1, read on the forward strand.
GTTTGTCCTCATTTTGTCTTCTCATAGTCATCTCATGACAAACTCAATCGTGGAATAATTGTTCCATCGCTTCGTCGAGATTGGTGATTGGCTGGCGGCAGCTGTAGTTTTCACAAATATACACGGTGGTTTTGCCATCCATTGTTTTGTAATCTTTTGTAAAGGGCGCGAGCTTCGCTAATTCTTCCCCTGTTTCGGCAGTCAATATGATATCAAATGGCATGAAGCGTTTTTGAAGCGCCTGTAAAAGCTGTTCTTTTTGAGGATCGCCGTTTTTTCCGAGAATGATGATTTCTCTTTTCGTTGCATATTGAGCAAGGAGTCCTTGCAGAAACGCTGTGTGCCCGCTTGGATAGGAAGAGATATCGACATAAAAGGCTTTGAACATTAACTCTAATGTGTCCAGCCAATCCTGACGTCCGGTCAATCTGCTTAGCATGAGAAGGTGCTTGAGTGCGGTGCTGTTGCCAGAAGGCATGGCGCCGTCGTACACTTCTTTTTCTCGAACGATGAGCGCTTCCGCATCTGAACCTGAGAAGAAAAAGCCCCCTTTTTCCTTGTCCCAAAACAGCTCAAACATGTTCTCGGCAATGGCTGTCGCCTTTTCCAGCCATGCTAATTCAAAGGTCGCTTCGTATAATGACATATACGCTTTTAGCATATGCGCATAATCCTCGATAAAGCCAAGATGCTTTACGTCACCTTCTCTATATCGGACCATGAGCCGCTCATGTTGGACGAGGTGTGTTTCTAGAAAAGACATCGCCTGTTTCGCCATACCGATCGCTTCCTCTGCATCAAATACTCTTCCAGCTTTGGCGAGAGATGAGATCATGAGCGCATTCCAGGATGTGAGCACCTTGTCATCGATAAGCGGTGCAGGTCGCTGCTGTCTGACAGATTGTAAAATGTGCCGAGCTTCTTGCAGCTTAGACTGAAGCGTATGGTCATCAATTGAAAAAGAGGCTTTGATGTCATCAAAAGAGGTGGAAATGGTATGAGGGATGTTCGCCCCTTCAAAGTTCCCCTCATCTGTGATGTGATAGACAGCGCAGAATAATGCGCCGAGATCCTCGCCTAAATGAGTCATGATCTCATCTTTTGACCAGACGTAATATTGCCCTTCTTTCCCCTCAGAATCTGCATCTATCGCCGAATAAAAGGAGCCATCCGGATTCATCATATCTCGCTTGATAAAGTGAATCAGGCGGTGGACAAGCTTTTCATATGCAGGTTGTTGAGTGAGCTGATACGCTTCTGTGTAAGCCTCCATCAGCAAGGCGTTATCATACAGCATCTTTTCAAAATGCGGTACAAGCCATTTTTCGTCTGTTGAATAACGAGAAAAACCTGAACCCACATGGTCGTATATACCGCCATTTGCCATTCCATCTAACGTTTTCGTGACTGCATATAAAGCATTCTCCTGCCCAGTCCATTCATAATAGCGCATCAAGAATGAAAGCATATGAGGTGCAGGAAATTTTGGCGCGGAACCGAATCCGCCGTGCAGCGTATCAAAGCTGCTCATGAGCTGATAATAGGCTTTATGGATCGCCTCTTGGGTGAGCGTATTTTCCGTCTGCCCTGCTGCTTTAATCCGCAAGTTATTTGTCGCTTTCTCAGCCAATGATTCAATATGATCCCGGTCGTTGTGATACGCATCCAGCAGTTGTGTCAGTGCCTCGATAAAGCCAGGACGTCCGTAAGCACTCCTTTTTGGAAAATACGTCCCCGCATAAAAAGGCTTTTGATCAGGCGTGACAAACACGTTGAGCGGCCAGCCGCCTTGTCCCGTCATCATCTGACAAACAGACATATACATAGAGTCGATGTCTGGACGCTCCTCACGATCGACTTTAATGGAAATGAAATGCTCATTTAAGATGTCAGCAACTTGTTGATCTTCGAAGCTTTCGTGTGCCATGACGTGGCACCAGTGGCAAGTTCCTTTGGCTATCCATACCCAATCGATACGAAAACAGGTTTGTTTTCAAGTTTCGCTTTTTTAAATGCTTCATCTGACCATGTGTACCAGTTGACTGGATTATATGCGTGTTGGAGTAGGTAGGGGGATTTTTCAGCGATTAATCGGTTGGGTATTTTTTTGTTTGGCATGGGATCACCTTCTTTCGTATAGAAAAATTATTATTTAATCAATTATGTGCGATCTTCCTAATTTTATAAAGTAATTCCAACGATAACTTTCCTGAGGGTATTCTTTACTTAAATCTTTGCATATTATGTCTAATAGCGTGAAAGTTCTTCTATAAGTAAAATTCCAATAAAATTTACTGAAAAAAAGCAGTCTAAAAGCAAAAACGCTATGGAAATTATTATCGATGTTTTCAATCCATTTAAGCAACTCAAAACATTTTTTCCTACGGTTACCATGTACTCTGATAGCAAAGTTAGAAAAATTATAGAGATTGTCATCAATTGCACTAACACCGCACTTATTTAGAATCTGATAAAAGTGAAAATGAAATATTATATCTTCTGTTATTTCAGGCATTTTTATTTTTAAGTCATTAGATATTTTATTAAAGTTTTTGCAAAACTCGTACAATAATATGAATTTCAAGTGGTTGGCTTGTATCCAATTTTCACACTGGTGGAAATTTCTTGTGATATGAAATTGACTTATTAAATCATGTTCAGCATATTTTAAATTTTGACTAATGATTTTCATTATTCCTTGGAATTTTTCATTTGGATCATTAAGTTTGTGAATTTCTTCTTCTGTAACTCTATCTAAATTCATAAGTTTACTTTTATAAATAAAGAAACGATATTCGTGAAATGTCAGCTAAAAAAAATTAAAGCACATGATTAAGGTCTAATTTCTTTACCGATCGTTCTCAAATTTGATATACTTCAAACATGTTAGATCTAACTGTTTTGCTACTCAAAAGAGAATGATCATTCTTTAATTATTTCAGAATGAGGGAGGGATGAATGTATAAGATTGTGCTTCTAGTACATCAATGATTCTCAGTCCTTTCCCTGAATATGTTCGAAGGTGGGATTATATGGCTAGAAATAAAGAATTTGATGAAAAGAAGGCATTAAGAAAAGCAATGATTCTTTTTTGGGAACAGGGCTATGAAAAAACATCCATTCAAGACTTGGTGGATCATATGGGCGTTCACCGCAGAAGTATTTATGATACATTTGGCGACAAACATACTTTATTTATGCGAGTCTTAAATCATTATGTAGAAATAATGGAAGGCCGAATGAAGAATGAAGTGAAAACAGAATTAACAGTGAAGCAGTCGATACGAAAATTATTTGAAATGGTGATTGATTCGACACAACAGCAGCCAAAAGGGTGTTTAGCTGTTAATGCAGCTGTTGAGTTATCCCTAATTGATGAAGAAGTAGCGAAAAAAACGACAGAGATTTTTATAAATACAGAAGCCTTATTATTTGATTTGCTAAAACATGGTCAAGATCAAGGTGAAATTCCTAAACACAATGACATCAAAGGGCTTTCTCAATTTATTCATAATTCACTCGTAGGAATACGAGTATTAACAAAAACGACAAATGATAAAGAGAAATTAGAAAGTATTATTAATTTCACTTTGTCGACACTAGACTAAATCTATTTTGTGATATCGATTAGTTAATTAAAAATATGGTTTCGAGGAGAGAATGATATGAAATACACAGTTATTACAGGAGCAAGTTCAGGTATAGGATATGAAACTGCATTGGAATTTGCTGCTCGCGGCAAAAACTTAATTATTGTAGCTAGAAGATTAGAGAAATTAGAAGGGCTTAAATCAGTAATTCATAATATAAATCCTGATTTAGATGTTATTATTCATACAAGTGACCTATCGATAACAGATCAGGCATACACACTGTATAACAGTTTAAAGGAGTATCAAATTGAGACGTGGATTAATAATGCTGGTCTTGGTGAATCTTCTTCTGTGACGGACCAGAATTTAGAGAAAGTAGAATCCATGTTACGTCTTAATATAGAGTCGTTGGCGATTCTTTCCACACTATTTGTGCGAGATTATTCTCATGTAGAGGGAACACAATTAATTAATGTATCCTCCGCACTTGGATATGCGACTTATATTGGTGGTATTACCTATTCTGCATCTAAATATTTTGTTAGTGCATTTACAGAAGGGCTTGCAAAAGAACTAGAGCTTAAAAGTGCAAAAATGAAGGCAAAAGTTTTAGCACCAGCAGTGACTGAAACAGAATTTGAGAAAACTGCACAGGATGTAGAAGAATTTGATTACAAAAACTTTATGCCAATGTATCACACAGCTAAGCAAATGGCTGGTTTTATGATGGAACTTTATGACAACGATAAAGTCGTAGGTATTGTAGATGAAAGCTACAATTTCAATTTAAGAGATCAAATCTATCCAATACTAGGCGTTTAATGTATTAACAGAAAATAACGTTTTGGGGGTGGCTGATAAACATAGGTTCTTTGCAGTAGCGATTCAAAAAATTTAATTATTTGAGAATGATCGTTCTAAAAAAACAGTACCAATTGAATAAAAAGATAATGTTGTGAGTATTTAAGGTTTGGGTGGTGGGTTGATCTTAAAATAAGGTTCCCTCCACCTAAACGATTGGAATAATATAAGATCTTTATAAAAAGAATTATATTGAGGGTAGAAAAATGAAGTAGACAGTGAAAATAATAAAAATAAGGTAAAGAAACTTAATTAAAGCAACTCAACGGAAGGGTGCTAATAAAAATGGAAACACTCATGAGAGCAGCTCAGATCACCAAATATTCAAAAAAACCCCATGTCCAAATTAATGACATTCCAATTCCAGAGATCGCTGACAATGAAGTCTTGGTAAAGGTCAAAGCTGCGGCGGTCAATCCACTCGAAATGTTAATTATTACAGGTAGCGTGAAACTGATTCAAGATTATGAATTCCCATTAACGCTTGGTAATGAATTGACAGGTGTTATCGAAAAAGTCGGAAAAATGTGACAGAATTTCACGTAGGAGATGCCATCTATTCACGTCTCCCTCTCGAAAAAATTGGTGCTTTTGCGGAATATGCCGCAATTGATGCTGCCGCAATTTCACCCATGCCAAAAAATTTGTCTTACGTGGAAGCCGCTGCTGCACCACTGGCTGGACTCACAGCGTATCAAGGTCTACATGAAGAACTTGAGGCACAGTCAGGTAAATCTGTTTTTATTCCAGGTGGATCAGGCAGCTTTGGTCAAATGGCAGTACCAATCGCAAAGGCAATGGGCCTAAATGTCATTGTTAGTGGCAGCTCAGAAGCGCGCGAACGCACTTTGGAAATGGGTGCAGTCCAATATTTGGATTATACAATAGAAAACTATGTTGACTTGTTGTCGAATGTGAATTACGTAATTGATACATTGGGACCTAAAGAATTTGACCGTGAATTGAGTATAATCAAACCGGGTGGAAAATTGCTCTCCCTTCGGACAGGTCCGAATAAACGTTTCGGGAAAGATCGAAATTTCCCAAGATGGAAACAAATAATATTTTCTCTTGCTGGTGCAAAGTATGACCGCAAAGCCAAGAAACAAAACGTGGAATACCATTTTATTTTCGTTCGTTCTGACGGCGTACAACTTAAAGAGATTACAAAAATCATTGAAGAAAACAACATTGTTCCAGCAATTCATCGGACATTATTTACCATCGACAACGTAAATGAAGCGCTAAAACTAGTCGCAAATGGACGACCAAAAGGGAAAGTGATTATTCAATTTTAAGGGGAATATGAAGAAAGCAGTCAAAAGTTGAGATCATTTATGTAAATGTAAAGGATTTTGAAACAAACCGAGAGTTTTGTTGATTAAGAAATGGAAAAGATAAAAAGCCAGGTCAGATCATAGAAAAACTTCAGCAAGTCGGAGTCCTGTATGATAAAACATGGAGAACTAACCATTTCAAAAATGTTGGAATGAAAATTGAGACAGATGGTTATTTTAAAAGACATGCCACCAGTGGCAAGTGGCATAGCCGATGCTTACCAGCAAAGGCTTGTTTTCTTTTTTTGCTTTATCAAATGCTTCTTTTCCCCATGGATACCAGTTAACTGGGTTATGGGAGTGTTGGAGAAGGTATGGAGATTTTTCAGTGATTAATCTGTTGGGTTTATTGTTAGTAGACATGGAATCTCCTCCTTTCATATTTATTTATCAAATCTTTTTGAGTGTAAAGGGTGATGGGCTTAAGGAATTTCATTTGAATTTAGATAGTACTACTTCAAAAAAGTTACGTAGGATAATAACCGATAGTTCTTTATTTTCTAAAATTTTGAAACTGAGCAAAAATCAAAAAACTATAATTAGGTCAAAGATTTATAGGGACTGCTGTGGAAATTTTAACTTTCGATAGATCTGTTTTCAATTCTTTTATTCACTTCATTAATTATGAAAACCTATATTAATGCCTTTTAAATGGAATTTATTACTATATTTATCTTTGTGTATTTAATCATTAATAACAAGCTGTTATAATAGCTTTGTGTTTTTATGAAAATATGTGTTAAAAGTGGTGTTGGAAATAAATATATACTATTCATTCTAGTAATCTCTTCGTTTGGTGGAGAGGCACTTTTAGCACATTTAATTTCAATAGGTCTAGCGGTGACTATTACAGGAGTTACTTATGTTGCATAATCTGAGTTTAAGAAGCATAAAAGCACAGACATTCAAAAAATCTAAAAAATGGGTATATGAGAAGGTGTAAATATGTTAGTTATTGATCAAAATCCAAAAGGTGAGCAGTACTCCAAATTAATTGATTTGGCTTTCGAAATTTGTGATGAGTTTCATTTAGTTTTAAGAAAAGATATGGGATCTTTAAAATCTTTTGATCCCTTCCTAAAAAAACTTGAAAGTTCATTGAAAGAGATGAAAGAACAATCAGAATGGGCTAGCACAATGCTATTTAACAATACAGCAAAAGTTTATTACTATTATACAGATAAAAATGCTAAGAGTATTCTAAAAGAATTCGCAAATTCTTTATATGATTGGGAGCAACCAAATTTACCAGAAGACTTGTCCTTCTTCAAAAATGGAGAAGAATGGCTGGTTACATCTTCTCATGAAGAAGAAAGTTATATAGATACGGAAAATGATACAGAGATACAAAGGATATTAAGTATACCAGAATTAAAAATACATATGGAAAAATGGGATTAAGGCTATTTAGTATTCAATAATAGTGTATTGATATAAAAGTAAGGAGGTTAATAAGATAGTTTCCTTACTTTTAAAATGTTATGGGCGTTCTCATCTTTATTTCTTAATTAAGATGTATTGTTTGTGTTCCAATAGAAGATTTGAACTTTAAATGTTTCCCAAATTGTTGAGTATTGAAATTAATAACTAAATCCAAACTCTCATCCTTATCTTCATCCTCAAAACCGTCTAAACAGGAATATAATTAATATATCAGATAGCTGAGGTCCGTGATCAATTGTCTGTGAGGTATTCCTATCATGAAAAACAAGAGCTATAAACCCTTGTCATTTCATTATTTCACCTTTTTCACTACTTCAATCGTAATGTTTTAACAAGATGGCTGAATTATGTCCTCCAAAACCAAAAGAATTGGATAGCCCGTATTTCAAAGGAAGCTGTCTCGCTTCTAATACAACGTCTAAGTTGCAATCTGGATCTTGCTTCTCTACATTAATAGTGGGTGGAATCATTCCTCGTCTCAAACTTTCCACTAAAGCAATGGCTTCTACTCCACCGGCAGCACCAAACATATGCCCAGTCATTGACTTGTTCGCCGTTGTTGGAATTTCACGGGAACGTTCACCAAATAATGTCTTAATAGCTAGAACTTCTGAACGATCCCCTACTTGAGTACTTGTTGCATGAGCGCTAATAACATCGATTTCATCTGTTGATATATTTGCACTTCTCAATGCTTTTTTCATGGCTAAGTAGGCACCCTTACCTTCTGGGTGTGATGCTACCATATGGTGAGCATCTGAACTAGCTCCGTACCCCACAACTTCACATAGTATCGGCGCATCTCTAAGAATAGCGTTTTCTAATGATTCTAATACTAAGATACCTGCACCTTCACTCATAACAAATCCATCTCTATCTGTATCGAATGGACGGCTGGCTCGACTTGGATCTTGGTTTCTAGTAGATAGTGCATGTGCGTTTCCAAAACTAGCTAAAGATATCTGTGAGACGGCAGCTTCTGCTCCACCGGCAAATATAATATCTGCATCATCATTTCGGATCGCATTGAAAGCTTCACCGATAGAGGTGTTCCCAATAGAACAAGCAGTGACTGGTGACATTGATGGCCCTTGTGCCCCTAATTTTATGCTGATTTGGGCAGCAGCTGCATTTGAAATCATCATGGGTACAAGGCTGGGGCTTACTCTCGAGGGGCCTCGTTTATCTAATACATTCACGTTATCAACAAGCGATTGGATGCCCCCGATTCCTGAACCAACATATACGCCTAAACGTTCAAGATCTACTTGATCTAACTGTAATTGTGAATGTTCTAATGCTTGTTCGGCTGCTGCTAAGGCAAACTGACTAAAACGATCTAATCGTTTTGCTTCTTTTCTCCCCAATATTTCATCTGAATCGAAATCACGAACGATTCCAGCTATTTTTGTTTTATAATCAGTCGTATCAAAAGAATCAATGAGAGATATTCCCGATTGTCCTTTCACTAGTTGATTCCAAAAGCTATCTATATCATTTCCTAGTGGAGAAATAATTCCCATTCCAGTAATGACAACTCTTTTCATGATCATTCCCTCCTTGTTATTATTAACTTTAGCCATTATGTTATCCTATTACAAGTTGTTGTTTATCCTAGTATAATTAATAATATTTTAAAGGGAGATCTGAATGAAACCTGAAACAAGACTTCAAGCATTATCAGAATTTCTAAAAAATCAACGTTCGAAAATTACGCCCCATATGGTTGGTTTACCTGTAGGAACCCGAAGAAGAACACCAGGACTTAGAAGAGAAGAAGTAGCTCAACTAGCCGGTGTGAGTCTTACTTGGTATACATGGTTAGAACAAGGCAGAGATATAAAAGTATCTACTTCGGTATTAGATGCTATTTCTCGAGCATTACAATTAAATAACGATGAAAGAAGATATTTGTACGCTTTAGCGTTAGAGGAAGGAGTGAAACAATCCTTTATCATTGAGGATGAGAAGGAAATCAGTCCGGCTTTAGTGAAAATGTTGCAGGAACTTCGTTATTGCCCAACGATTATTTCTGATAGAAGAAGTCAGATTGTTGGGTGGAATCAAGCAGCAGCTAATGTCTTTTTGGACTTTGAACAGATCGTCCCGGCAGAAAGGAATATCATACGCTTACTATTCGCAAGAAAGGAATTTAAAAGTTTAGCCGTGAATTGGGAGCATTTTGTTAGAGGATATATCGCGATATTTAGAACGTATTATGGACAGTATGTTGCTGATGACTGGTATGAGCAATTTATAGAAGAAATGGAGCAGGCATATCCTGAGTTTCGTAAAATATGGAATGAAAATGAGATCAGCTATGCGCCTGAAGTATTAATTGAATTTCGTCATGCTAAGGTAGGGAAAATGTTGTTTAATCTCACTTCATTACAAGTGTATGGGGATACTGATTTAAGATGCAGTGTCTATACTCCAGTTGAGGATACTGAAACGGAGCTAAAGTTAAAACGTTTAATCGAAGGCTAGCTATTGTTTGGAGTGTATAATTGATTTGAGGGATACTTCATTAATTTTCTATATTTTAAATAAATTAAGTATTTATGGTAGAAATTATTTCGTGCTTTTTAAACTTAATCATGACATTTAGCTTCTTTGTGTATCGCTGATTGAGACATGCATCTATTCGCTTATCAGAAAAAGGAGAAGAAAAACGGTAATTGTGTTATTTCCGTTAGAGATAGATGGGAGAATTCAATAATTGAATTTGAAAAAAAGCAACATCATATCGATATAGTGGTTAATTACCGTAATGATAAGACAACGAAGTATTCAATACCAATAGAGATTTTTGAAAAAGTTTACGATGATCTGCAAAGAGGTAATTGAGGGGATGTTTGGGTTCCTTCAACTACCTCCGCGTTAAATGTATTTCACTTTTTTTGATCTTTGCTTAACCAATGTCCTTCAGCCATAAACTTCATAACGCTTCTAAAAACTTTAATAACACATCATTTTGAAGTTCCATGTCGACTATCCTCTACTTCTTCACCAACACATATTGTAAGTTTTCTAATTCAAACATATCAATCAGTTCATCGATCCCTTTAAAATTGATGTGTTTTCCAAACCGTTTTTTGCTTAGGTCAATTTCTACATCTAATTGATCATCCTTTTCTTTCGTTTCGAGTTCATTTAGACAAGAATAGATTTCGATGGTTTCTCCTGTTGACAGCTCTTTTTCAATGAATTGAAAAAGTGCACGAAGAGAATGAATGATTTCTAATTCATAAACAAAAGGATGCGTGAATTTGTTTCTTACCGCTTCATAGAAAGGATCTAGATAATCAATGTGATGCCTTCGAAATCCTCTTCTGTTTCAAATACTTCTATCAAAGGATCTTCTTTTTGATAGGTTTTGTGCTTTTTTTGTATTTTATCAAACAATTCGATATTGAGTTCAGAGAGTGGTTTATAGGTAGGATTTTGACCAATGGTACCAAGCGGCAGTTCTTTGCCTGATCCAATATAATGATGTAAAGTCATGGGTCGTCCTCTTTTCTTCAATGATTTCTTATTCGTTGATTATTTACTTTTTATCAATAAATGGTGGAATGTGCAATTCTTTTCACATTCGTTTTCTATAAAAGAAAAGGGCAAGTCGTTTGACTAAATACCTCTTAGGGTATACTATCTGTCATAGAAAGGAGTGCTTAAATTGGAATATAATCAGCAGATGAAGAATCGTCTTCGCCGGATTGAAGGGCAGATTAAAGGGGTTCTTGCGATGATGGAGCAAGGCAAGGATTGCCGCGAGGTGGTCACGCAGCTGTCTGCATCACGTAATGCCATTGATCGGGCAATGGGTGTGATTGTGAGTACAAACCTTGAGCAATGTGTTCGTGAAAGTCTTGAACAAGGCAAGGATACGGAAGGTCTTGTGAAAGAGGCAGTTGAGCTATTGGTGAAAAGCCGGTAAGAAATTCCTCAGCCTTTGGAGGTTGACGGATTTTTTTACTTGATGTAATATACCCTTACCGGTATATGTATATATTTCTGTATACCCCCATAGGTAATTGTTGAAGGAGGAGCAAAATGGAAGAACAGAAAAAACGCACGACGATTGTGTTATTCAGTGGAGATTATGATAAAGCGATGGCAGCTTACATTATTGCCAATGGTGCAGCAGCTTATGATCATGAGGTGACCATTTTCCATACGTTTTGGGGACTGAATGCCTTGCGTAAGGATGAGATGGTACCGATGAAAAAAGGATTTTTAGAAAAAATGTTCGGAAAGATGATGCCGCGCGGGGCTGATCGCATGGGGATTTCCAAGATGAATTTTGCGGGAATGGGGCCGAAAATGATCAAGCATGTGATTAAAAAGCACAATGCCATGACCTTGCCGCAGCTCATTGAGATGGCGAAGGAGCAGGATATTAACCTCGTTGCATGTACAATGACGATGGATCTTTTAGGATTACAGGAGAAAGAATTATTAGATGACATTCAATATGCTGGTGTAGCGGCATATTTAGCAGAGGCTGAAATCGGACGTGTGAATTTATTTATCTAGTGAGGTGAAGCAGGATGGTGCAGACGATTTTACTTATCATCGTAATTGGATTACTCGTGAGCCGCTTTCTGCCGGTACGAGGTGTGAAGCAAATAGATGCAGCTCATATGAAAAAGAAGCTGAAAAGCAAAGGTCAACAGCTCATTGATGTGCGATCTCCTAGTGAATTTCAAACAAATCATATCAAAGGCTTTCAAAACATCCCGTTGTCTCATTTGAAGAAACGAGCTTCTCAGCTTGAGAAAAATGAAGAGGTCTATGTGATATGTCAAAGCGGAATGAGAAGTATGCAGGCGGCTAAAATATTGAAGAAGCAGGGATTTACTCAGATTACAAACATCAAGGGTGGCATGAATGCTTGGCATTAAATGCGCAATAAAATATACCCCCATCCCTATTTGAAGGAGGAGAAGACATGCAGCAACCAACTGTCATTTTAGATGCAAAAGGACTGGCATGCCCGATGCCGATTGTAAAAACAAAAAAACAAATGAATGAGCTCTTGCCAGGAGACGTACTGGAAGTGCAAGCCACTGATAAAGGATCAGCAGCGGATCTAGCGGCATGGTCAAAAAGCGCAGGCCACGAATTTTTAGGAACAAAAGTAGAAGGCCAGGTGCTTCATCATTTGATTCGTAAGGGCGGAGAACAAGAGAAAGAAGGGAAGTCCATGATTTCGGAAATGTCTTTGGAGACTTTTCAACAGAAAGTAAAAGAAGATCCATCTTTGTTTATTTTAGATGTACGAGAGCTGGATGAATACGAGGCGGGGCATATTCCAGGAGCTGTTCATATTCCTCTTGGTGAGGTTGAACAACGTGCGGAGGAATTGAGCCGGGAGACGGACATTTACCTGATCTGTCATTCAGGCAGAAGAAGTGAATTAGCTGCGCAAAAGTTAAAAGAAAAAGGATTTCATCAATTGATGAATATCGTACCAGGCATGAATAGCTGGACAGGAGCGATTGAAAAATAGGAGCTGAATGAAACATGACGGTAAAAGCGATGACTGCAGAACAGTTAACAAAAAAGATCGTGAACAAGGAGCCGCTCTTTTTACTAGATGTGCGAAATCAAGCGGATGTGCAGGATTGGAAGATCGAAGGGGAAGCAATCGTTCATATGAATGTGCCTTATTTTGATCTCCTTGAAGGAGTAGAGGGCATTTTGCATGACATTCCTCATGATCGTGAAGTGTTGGTGGTTTGTGCCAAGGAAGGCTCCTCTATCATGGTCGCGGAGATGCTGTCAGAGGCGGGCAGAACGGTCCATTATTTAGAAGGCGGCATGAAGGCGTGGAGTGAGCATCTGGAGCCAGTGAAGATTGGTGATTTAAGCGGCGGTGGAGAGCTCTATCAATTTGTACGGATGGGCAAGGGATGCCTGTCTTATATGATCATGTCGAACGGAGAAGCCGCAATTGTAGATGCAGCTAGAATGACAGATGTTTATATCCGTTTTGCTAAAAAGCATGATGTCTCTATCACCGAAGTGTTGGACACTCATCTTCATGCAGATCATATTTCTGGCGGGAAGAAGCTGGCTGAACAGACTGGTGCTAGCTACTGGCTGCCGCCAAAAGATGCTGAAGAAGTGATCTTTGAATATAACCGTCTTGAAGAAGGACAGCGCATAACGATTGGAGCGGCTCCCATTGATATTCATCCTCTTTACTCACCGGGGCATACAATCGGTTCAACATCTTTTATCGTGGATGATCAATATCTTCTTTCAGGTGATATTTTGTTCGTGGATTCGATTGGAAGACCTGACCTTGCTGGAATGGCGGAGGACTGGGTAAGTGATTTGAGGGAAACACTTTATGAGCGATATGGAGCACTTTCGAAAGAATTGATTGTGTTGCCAGCGCATTTCATGATTATGGATGAAATCAATGAAGACGGAAGTGTTTGGAAGGAGCTAGGCGTTCTATTTGAAGAAAATCATGGACTGAACATAGAAGATGAAGCCGTATTTAGAGAAATGGTCACGAAGAATCTACCCGCACAGCCAAACGCTTATCAAGACATTCGTCAAACCAATATGGGGAAGCTGAGCCCAGACGAAGAAGCGCAGCGTGAAATGGAAATTGGTCCAAACCGTTGTGCGATTCGGTAATGTCCAATAAAATAAGAGGAGAGGAACAATCAAATGACATCAGATCAAATGTTAGACGTAACGGGGCTTGCATGCCCAATGCCGATTATTCGAACGAAGAAAAAAATGAATGACTTGACGGAGGGTCAAGTATTAGAAATACATGCAACAGATAAAGGGGCTAAAGCTGATTTAGCAGCATGGGCGAAGTCAAGCGGACATGAATTGATCACGCAGACGGAAGAAGGACATGTGCTGAAGTTCTGGGTGAGAAAAGGGTCCTAAAGGATGTAGGGGTATCTGCTGAAGATCCCCTTTTCCTTTTGCAAAGGAGGAGACCAGCGTGGATTTTGCGTTTTTGATTACACTTTTTATCATCGGATGTATTGGTTCCTTCTTATCAGGAATGGTGGGGATCGGGGGATCTGTGATTAACTACCCTATGCTGCTTTATATCCCGCCACTTGTCGGTGTGATGGCACTATCGGCACACGAGGTATCAGGAATTGGCGCCATTCAAGTGCTTTTTTCGACGCTCGGTGGGGTATTGGCCTATCGTAAAAGCGGATTTTTACATCGGTCGTTGATTGTATATATGGGGAGCAGTATATTGGCGGGCAGCTTACTAGGCAGTTATGTATCTCACTTTATGCCAGAGAATGGGATGAATCTCGTCTATGGATTGCTCGCGATTGTGGCTGTGATCCTCATGCTGATTCCAAAAAAGGGACAGCGTGCAGACGCAGAGGGAGAAGTCACTTTTCATAAAGGACTTGCGGCAGGTATTGCCTTTGTGATTGGTAGTGTTTCCGGTGTGCTAGGCGCGGGCGGAGCATTTATATTGGTACCGGTGATGCTGTCTATTTTAAAAATTCCTGTCCGGATGACGATTGCGTCCTCACTTGCAATTACGTTTTTATCTGCGATCGGTGCATCGACTGGAAAGGTATTGACGGGTCAAGTTATGCTTGTTCCTGCGGTTGTGCTGATGCTGGCAAGTTTAATCGCCGCTCCGATTGGTGCTAAGGTCGGTCAGAAAATCAACGCCGTCTACTTACAATGGGCACTTGCTGTGATGATTACGGCGACAGCGGTCAAAATTTGGCTTGATTTATTATAAAGAAAAGACCAACAAAGCAAACGTGTTGGTCTTTTTTATTTGATGTCATCGTGCTCGATATATGTTTCAAGGGCTGGGTGATACTCTTTTTGATAATGAAGGTTGGGGCATGTTTTCACGACTTTGCCTTGCAGGGCATTGGACTTAGAGACTTCTAATGCTGTTTTACATTTAGGGCAGCGTTCGGCAAACAGTGAGGGCCAGCGCTTCATATATCACCACTCCATTTAAAGTCTTAAAAACCGATTATATTAATATGAATTATAGGGGATCGTGCTGACGAGGTCAATGGGTGTTTGGGTCTTTTTAACAAAAAAGAAGCATCGTAAAGGATGCTTCTCTTTCGTTTCGATTCTCAATAAGCTTTTGCCCAAAAGACCATATCAGATGCAGGCTTTCCGCAGCAGACACATGTGTCTGAAACAGATTCCTGTTCAAATGGGATACAGCGTGAGGTCGCCCCTGTTCTTTCTTTGATGTCGTTCTCACAGGCTTCGTCACCACACCACATGGCTTTAATCAATCGGTTTTCTTCTGAAAGAATGTGCTCAATGTCTTCGATGGTGTGAGCTTCTGATGTTTTTTCATGTAATCGTTCTTTCGCCTTTTCGTACATTGTCCGCTGGATGTCTTCAAGCGTGGATGTGATGGTTTGTTCAAGTGCATCTAATGCGACAGCTTGCTTTTCACCATTGTCTCGTCTTGCGAGCATCACCTGACCTTTTTCAATGTCCTTTGGTCCTACTTCGACACGTAAAGGGATGCCCTGCATTTCACATTCGTTGAACTTCCACCCTGGCTGTTTATCGCTCGCATCGATGTCAGCACGTGCGATGTGTGTGAGTCGATCTTTCAATTCGTAGGCATGATCGAGCACACCTTCCTTGTGAGAGGCGATTGGCACGATTCGCACTTGGGTTGGTGCAATGTTTGGCGGAAGGACGAGTCCTCTGTCATCACCATGCACCATGATCATGGCACCGATGATTCTTGTGGTAAATCCCCAAGAGGTTTGCTGGACATGCTCTAGCTTTCCTTCACGGTTTAAGAATTCGATGCCAAATGCCTTGGCAAATCCGTTCCCGAAGAAGTGAGAAGTGGCCGTTTGCAGTGCTTTTCCATCATGCATTAAGCTTTCAACCGTATAGGTAAAGCGGGCACCAGCGAATTTTTCCTTCTCTGTTTTTCTGCCTTTAATGACAGGAATGGCAAGGAGCTCTTCGCAAAGAGAAGCGTAGATGTGAAGCATTCTTTCTGTCTCCTCAATCGCTTCTTGCTCTGTCTCATGACATGTGTGTCCTTCCTGCCATAGGAATTCAAGCGTTCTAAGGAATGGACGTGTGGTCTTTTCCCAGCGGACGACATTCGCCCATTGATTATAAAGCTTCGGTAGATCACGGTAGGAATGAATGATGTTTTTGTAATGCTCAGCGAACAGTACTTCAGAGGTTGGTCTGACGCAGAGCCTTTCCTGTAATTTGGATTCACCGCCATGTGTGACCCACGCCACTTCAGGAGCGAAGCCTTCGATATGGTCTTTTTCCTGCTGCAGCAGGCTCTCTGGAATAAAGAGCGGCATATACACATTCTCATGACCTGTTTCTTTGATTTGGCGGTCAAGTTCGTCGCGAATATTCTCCCAAATTTTAAAGCCGTATGGCTGAATGATCATACTGCCTCTGACGCTTGAATAATCGACGAGGCGTGCCTTCGTGACAACATCTGTATACCACTGGGCAAAGTCGTCTTCCATGCTTGTGATTTTTTCAACAAATTGTTTCTTTGACATTGCATATTCCTCCTTTTAAAAAAACAAAAAAGCTGTGCTTTAAGTTAGGGACCATTCCTGGTGGTACCACCCTAATTTAAAGCACAGCTTTACACTCGATCATGATAACGGTATGAACCGCTGTATGAAACAGAACTAAATCGGCAGGTTCACTTGAAGATGTCAGTAGGAACTTCTCAGCACCGTTCCCTCTCTGTTAAAGGTCAATTCAAGCTACTATTCCAGATCTACGTTGATGAATGTTCGTTGATTTTTCATCAGTTTACCTGTAAATGCATGAGAAAGCAAGTTGTACTGGGGTTTCTTTTCATGCTGTTCTAAGTGCTTTGTGTGATCGTGAATTTGCAGTCATTTCCTATTTTTACAGCTTGCCAGTTATGTAAGCATATGCTACTATATTTGAAGAAAAAAATAGACTTGTATAACCTCAATAATATGGTTTGAGGGTTTCTACCAGGATCCGATAAATCCTGATTACAAAAGCGTGCTTTCCTTTTTTGTAATCAGGGTTTTTTTGTTTGTCTTCACCCTGTATCAAAAGTGAAAGCGATGATATAGAGAAGGGATGTTAGACATGAACTGGAGAGTATATTTATTAGCCGTTTCTACTTTTGCAGTAGGATTAGTTGAGCTTGTGGTCGGAGGCATTTTGCCAAGCCTTGCAGAGGATTTGAATGTATCGCTTGCGACAGCTGGGCAGCTTATCACCGTATTTGCCATTGTATATGCCATTTCAGCACCTGTGCTGCTGACTGCCACAGCTAAAATTGAACGAAAGCGTCTTTATTTAATCGCGTTATTGGTGTTTACGATAGGGAATGTCTTCACATATTTTAGTTCGACCTTTGCTCTTGTCATGATCTCTAGGGTATTGATCGCGATGAGCACAGCGCTAGTGGTGGTGTTGTCACTGACGATCACTGCTAAATTGGTGGAACCAGCGCATCGTGCGAAGGCATTAGGGCTGATTTTTATTGGGATTAGTTCTTCACTTGTTCTCGGTGTACCGATCGGTATTTTTATTACAGAGAGCTTTGGCTGGAGAGTGATGTTTTTAGGAATCAGTATTTTATCAGCCATATCGATGGTGCTGATCTATTTCCTATTGGAGAAAATGCCTGTTGAAAAAGTGACGCCTCTTAGAGAGCAAATACGTTCTTTAGGGCATCCGAAAATTTTTAGTGCACACTTGATTAGTTTGTTTATGCTTGCAGGTCATTATATGCTTTATTCTTATTTCACTCCGTTTTTAATGGAAGTACTGCATATGACCCCGTTCTGGATTAGTATTTGTTATTTGGTCTTCGGGCTTGCTTCTATTGGCGGGAATGGATTTGGCGGCTGGCTTAGTGACAAGCTGGGTTCAGGGAAAGCCATTTTGCTCGTGACAATCGCGTTTGCAGTTGTGATGTTTATCATTCCTTATACATCGGGCGTGTTTGTCCTCTTTATGATCATGGTTGTCCTTTGGGGAGCGCTTAGCTGGGCATTAACGCCTGCCTTGCAGAGTTATTTGATTCAAACAGATCCTGTGACGTCTGATATTCAGCAAAGCTTAAATACATCGGCGTTGCAAATTGGTATCTCAATTGGATCAGCAGTTGGCGGTGTCCTGTTTACGATGACCGGTTCATCTGTTGATCTGGCGAAATTCGGTGCAGTGTTTGTGCTGATTGCCTTTAGCTGTGCGGTGATTTCGTTGAAGAGACCACCACTTTATATGGATCGTCAGCATCGTGCTGAATAGCTGCCTAATGATAGGCAGCTTCAGCGTGTAGACAAACCCTCGCATTCGTTGTCAGTCCTGCGTGCTGGTGCTCACGAATGTCAAATTCGCTCCGCGCCATTACTCGTCCTTCCTAGACTTCAAAGGTTTTCTATCACGCTGAAAAGAAGACAAAGGGCTAAAATAAAAATCATTTTAGCCCTTTGTCAACAATCTGTAGCTGCCTCATGATAGGCAGCTTTTTTATGTTCTACTTTATTCTATTCAAAAACAACCATTTCGCCGATTGGTTGGAAGCCTGCACGTTGGTAAATATTTTTGCCGTCAGCTGATGCTTGTAACAGGACGCACTTTTGTTTGTTGTCTGTCTGGGTCAGAAGATAATGAAACATGTCACTGCCAAGTCCCTTTCCGCGGTGCTCTGCCCTTGTGATGACATCATAAATTCCGTAGCTATCAGTTGCTTCGAGTAATAAGCCTGTTGTGACCGGTTTGTGGTCTGCATATCCGACGAACATGCGAACGCGTGATTGTATAGTATCAAGCGAAAAATGCTGGAAATAGTCCTCTAAGGCGATGGCCTCCGGTGACTCCTTGAATAGCTCGATAAAGATATTTTTGTAATCAAGCAGTGTCTGCTCATCAACTGCTTCTTTGATTGTAAGCGGTGAAGATGTAACTGGGTCAATGTCTTCTGTCTGCTCAAGCAACATGATCGTATTGCGTTCAACCTCTCTAAGCTGATATTCCTTTAGTAAATTGGCCCAATCAGGATGAAGCAAACGATGATCCACCCATGTACTGAATGATTGTTTCTGAGACTGCAAGTGTTCGATGGCCGTTTTCACTTTTTGCGGATCTTTGATGTGCGCTGATGTCGGTAATAGCAAATTGAATGTGTCTGTCGATATATGAGTATTGGATAGAACGAAGTCGTCCGTTGCGAGGAAGGTTCCGTTCACAGCTGAAGAAAACAGGTGTATCTTTTCTTCTAATTGTCGAATGGCGATTTGTTGTTCGATTTTCATTAATTAGCTCACCTTTTTCATCAAAAATTGGATGACATTCCCCATGAATTATAGCAAATAAAAGAAAGAGGAGCTGTGAAATCATATGTCATCTAGTAGAAAAGTATATACACCATTTTCAGGTCTGATGGCCTGTTCTTTTTATTACACTGACATTTCTTTTGACTCCTATCTTAATTATTAGTACCATTTTATTAACCAGTTAAGAGTGGAGGTTCAGATGGAGACAAAAGAGCAGATTGTTTTAAAAGCGATTCAAGATCTGATTATTCATAGGGAAAAGAGAAGGAATGACCCAACAGATCCACTGATTACCACGACTGATACACTCAAGCAAGATTGGACACTCACACAGCTGCATATTTTATCAATGATTCAAGCTAATCCAAACGAATCAAATAATACATTTCTTTCTCAACAACTGAAACTATCAAAGCCTGCTATTACAAAGGCTGTAAAAAAACTAATTGATAAAGGCATGGTGGACTATTGCCACCGGCAAGGGGATAAAAAATCTGTCTACTATTCATTGACAGAGAAAGGTACGCAATTGGCGGCGCTGCATGATGAACTGCATGAGAAAGCTGTCGCGTCCTACTTAGAATTTCTACAGCAGTTTCATGAAGATGAATTACAAGTCATTGAGCGCTTTTTGAAGGCATGGAAAGAAAAAATATAGATTTAAAAAACCGAAACCATCGTAGAAAAGGAGATGATTTCGGTTTTTTATATGGTAAAATTAACATATATTGACGCTATTCGTGATCATGTGGAAAGGGAGGGAGCTTCTTTGGGGAAAGAAATGATGGAAAATTTTAAGAAGTCAGCAACCATCATGCCGTTCGTTGGGTTGTTTGTCAGCTTGCTATTATTTGTTTACTTTTTTGGCATCACGGGAGTTGAAGAACCTGTTTGGGCGGCCGCTTTGTATTGTGCCCTGCCCTTTTTAGGGTACACGATCTTCTATCTGCCTGTATGTATTTATTTTAAAGTCAGTAAAAAAAGCTCAATCCATAAAAATGAGGAACAGGCGTGATTGTGGTCAGCGCTTGTCTTGCTGGGTTGAAGGTTCGGTATAATGGCAGCCATCGATTAGATCAGCGAATTGAAGAGCTTGTGCAGGAAGGAAAGGCTGTGACAGTTTGTCCTGAACTGCTTGGCGGCTTCTCTACGCCTAGACCTCCGGCAGAAATCATTGGCGGAGATGGATATGATGTTTTGCGGGGGCAGGCTGCTGTTGTCGATGTTCATGGAACTGACGTCACAGAGATGTATGTAAAAGGTGCAAAAGCCACGCTGGAGCAGATTCAGTCTCTGAAAGCAACAGCGGTTGTGCTAAAAGAGTACAGCCCTTCATGCGGGAGCCGGATGATTTACCAGGGAGAGTTTAATGGTAAGACAAAAGCGGGAGATGGTGTGACGTCCGCTTTGCTGAAACAGCACGGGATTCAAGTGTTCTCTGAGGAGGATGATTGGATTTCGTTGTAGTAGTTTTGATAGGAATTGGTATTTATTTTATGATCAATGCCAAAACGTACTCATTCGATGATGTGGTCTCGATTGATCAACATAAGGTGACTTCGATTCAAATTGAGCATGATCATAAACGTGTTGTTTTGGATAAAAAAGAGATTCAAAAGCTGTTGAAGGAACTTTCAGATATGACATTAAAGAAAGCCAATGAAGACACAAAAGCATCAAAAGAGTCTTATTGGATCAGGGTGTATGAGAATAAGAAGGAAACATGCGGTCTGACTTTCTATGATCAGGCATTTCTAACGACATATAATTTTTCTAAAAAGAAAGATCAAACAAACGAATACCAAATTGTTGACGCCAATCAAGTCGATATAGGACAATATATCAAATAACACCAGCGAACATTCATGCATGATCAATAGAAAATTCGGGTATAGTGCTTGGTAAGCAAAAATGAAGCGGAGGTTTGTTTGATGAGTGGATTAACAGATACAGTCACATTAGCAAACGGAGTAAAAATGCCGAAGCTAGGCTTCGGTGTATGGCAAGTAAAAGATGGGGATGAGGCTGTAAATGCAGTCACAGACGCTCTTGAAGCGGGCTACCGCAGCATTGATACAGCAGCAGCCTATCAAAATGAAGAAGGAGTAGGCAA
This sequence comes from Bacillus sp. FSL K6-2841, assembly GCF_037976435.1. Lineage (NCBI taxonomy): Bacteria > Bacillati > Bacillota > Bacilli > Caryophanales > Bacillaceae > Bacillus > Bacillus sp. FSL K6-2841. The sequence goes on from NZ_CP150266.1 coordinate 242,982, forward strand.
AGCCATTCAGCAATCAGGTATCTCTCGCGATGATCTGTTTATTACGACAAAGGTGTGGAATCGTGATCAAGGCTATGAATCAACACTTGAAGCCTTTGAAACAAGTATGAACAAGCTTGGGCTAGATGTATTAGACCTTTATTTAATTCATTGGCCAGTTGAAGGCAAATATAAAGAAACTTGGAAAGCACTAGAGAAGCTGTATAAGGATGGACGCGTTCGAGCCATCGGTGCGTGTAACTTCCATCAGCACCATCTAGATGATCTATTAGAAGAAGCAGAAGTTGTGCCAATGGTCAATCAAATCGAGCTGCATCCAAAACTGACGCAGGAGCCTTTACGAGACTACTGCAAGGAGAAAGGGATTCATGTAGAAGCATGGTCACCATTAGGCAGCGGGAAGCTTCTGAACCATCCTGTTCTTCAGGATATTGCGAAAAAACATGACAAATCCGTGGCTCAAGTCATTCTTCGCTGGGACTTACAGCATGGCATTATCACCATTCCAAAATCTGTGACGAAGAGCCGAATCATCGAAAACACACAAGTCTTCGATTTCGAGCTGTCCGCACATGAGATGGGTGTCATTGATCAGCTTAATGAGGATGAGCGCACAGGTCCAGATCCAGATAATTTTGATTTTTAATCGAAAGAAAAGCACAGGTGGCATGCCTGTGCTTTTTTATTTAACGATTTTTTGCGGCTGATACGTTTTCAATGACTTGAATGGCGTCGACAATTTGCTCTATGGAATAGTCTCCAATCAAGCAAAAGGTTTCGTCTGAACGTGCAGCATGGCTTGCCACTGTTTTTGCGGCTTCTTCCAGCTGAGCTGTGATGCCAAGCTCACGCATATTTCTAGGTAATCCGAGTGTTTCATAAAGCTCAAGTAATTCTTCTACTTCGCTCATTCGATTTTCTGCGGCAAGCTGAACAAGAATGCCATAGGCCACTTTTTGACCATGTAACACGTGATGCGTTTCTTCAATAAATGTCAATCCGTTATGGATGGCGTGGGCTCCTGCCATTCTGCCGTAGCGTCCCCCGTACCCGCCGACCGTGCCGGCTAATGTAATAATGGTATCCGTTACATCTGCAAATGCTTGCGAAAGCTGACCCGTTTGCAAGCTGTGGACAGCTTCTTCACTATGGGAAACAAGAATATCTCTCACATATACCGCCTGTTTCAGCGCTGCATGCACCATGAGCGGCAAGGAATTCTTTGCATTTCGAATAATGGCTTCCGCTTCATACCATTTGGCCAGCGTGTCTCCAATCCCACTTTGAAGGTAGGAAAGAGGAGAAGAAAGCAAAAATGTATGATCAATGAGGGTGAGGTAGCTGGACCGTTTATGGTAATCGACTGTCATGAAATTCCCTTTGTCATCATAAATGACGCTAAGCGGTGTAGATGCAGCACATGTCCCAGGGATGGTTGGAACCATGATCACTTCAATTTGAAGAGCCTCTGCTACTGACTTGGCGGTGTCTAAAATCGTGCCGCCTCCGATCCCAATGATCACATCTGCCCCTTGCAGTTCTTCTGCAATTCGAGTAATTGCATTGGGTGAACTGTATCCTTTGTGCTGGACAACAGGCCAATGAGACGGAAGCTTTGTGTACTGTGAAAAAGCATGAAATGAATCATATCCCGTCACGACAGCGGGCGACTGGAAGGATGGAGAAACAAGTGAATCGAGTTCATGATAAATGCCTTTTTGAGAAATAAATTGGTTTGGACCGCTTCTGACGATATCTTCTGGCTGGATCATGGCGTTCTACTCCTTTACAACATCATATTTCATAAATCATCTCATTTTACAGAAAGTTCTGTCAAATATGAGAAGAAAGACCCTTCCGTTTTATGGAATTGAGCCGCTGTCATTGCCTTTAGGTATGTATTTCCTGTATGATAAAGAACGGTATGTTTTGATTAAATTTAAGAGGTGTTTATATATATGGAAAAACAATATCGCGTTTTACTTTACTATCAATATGTCCCCATCGAGGACCCAGAAACGTTTACAGCAGAGCATCTAGCATTCTGTAAGGAGCTTGGTTTGTTAGGTCGTATCCTTATCTCAGCAGAAGGCATAAACGGAACGGTTTCTGGTACCATTGAGCAAACGGACAAGTACATGCAAGCATTAAAAGAAGATCCGCGCTTTGCGTCTATGCCGATCAAAATTGACGAAGCAGACGGTCATGCGTTTAAAAAAATGCACGTCCGCCATCGGAATGAACTAGTGAATCTGAGCCTTGAAGATGATGTGAACCCGTTAGAATTAACAGGTAAGCATCTTAGCCCGGTTGAATTTTACGAGCAAATGCAATCACCTGATACCGTTGTGATTGATGCACGTAATGATTACGAGTTTGATGTTGGCCACTTTAGAGGGGCAGTTCGTCCTGATATTGAGACATTCCGCGAATTACCGGAATGGATTCGTGACAATAAAGAGATTCTTGAAGGAAAAAAAATCCTGACGTATTGCACTGGCGGCGTACGCTGTGAGAAATTTTCAGGCTGGTTAAAGCGTGAAGGCTTTGAAGATGTCTCTCAGCTTGACGGCGGAATAGTCACGTACGGAAAAGATCCAGAAGTTCAAGGAAAGCTTTGGGATGGTCAATGCTACGTGTTTGATACTCGCTTAACAGTGCCTGTGAATCAAACAGAGCATGTGGTTGTCGGAAAAGATTTCTTCACTGGTGAGCCTTGCGAGCGTTATGTGAACTGTGCAAACCCTGCATGTAACCGCAAAATGATTGCAACAGAAGAAAGCGAGCATAAATATATGCGTAGCTGCAGCCATGAATGTCGTACGAGTGAACGTAACCTATATGTGAAACAGCACAACCTGTCTGAAGAAGAAGTGCAAGAAAGACTAGCTGTGATTGAACAAGAACAAGCAATCTCACAAGGATAGAGGACTCCTCTATCCTTTTTTCTATACAGAAGAAAGAGGGATTCATTTCCTCTTTCTTTTTTGTTTTGTTTTTTTCAAAATAAGGGTAAAGGTAGTTATTCGGTCTAATAGATTGAATCATCGAAAAAGCGCTTTCTTGAGAAATAAGCATGTTCGACTATTTCAGAAAATGGAGAATTGAGAGATAATAAAACAGGCGAAAAAATGAACAAGGGTAAAGATTTAGTTGAAGAAATATTTGTCAATTGAATGAAAAGTGAGCTGCAATGTAAGAAAGGTGCTTACTTGGGCACATGCTTTGTAATTTAATCGAAAGGTGTTATGAACATGAATCATTTGCATCGTAGAATGGGAACTTTCGCTTTAATGATGGTAGGTCTTGGCTCAATCATTGGTTCAGGATGGCTATTCGGTGCTTGGCGTGCTGCTCAAATTGCCGGACCTGCTGCTATTTTATCCTGGTTGATTGGGATGGTTGTGATTTTATTTATCGCTTTGTCTTATAGTGAACTCGGATCGATGTTTCCAGAGGCAGGCGGAATGGTGAAATATACGCAATATTCACATGGCTCCTTTATCGGGTTTATTGCCGCTTGGGCAAACTGGATCGCTATTGTCTCCGTCATTCCGGTTGAGGCGGTGGCTTCTGTCCAGTATATGAGTTCATGGCCTTGGGAATGGGCTAAGTGGACAAGCCATTTGGTCACAAAAGGGGTGTTGACAACAGAAGGGCTCATGGTCGCCAGTGTGCTTCTTGTGATTTACTTTCTGCTCAATTATTGGACAGTAGGGTTATTTTCAAAAGCAAATACATTCATTACCGTGTTTAAAATTGTCATTCCAGGATTAACAATTGGCGCGCTCTTATTCGTAGGTTTTCATAGTGAGAATTTTACGTCTGGAACAAGTATTGCTCCTAACGGCTGGGCGAGTGTGCTGACAGCTGTTGCGACATCAGGAATTGTGTTTGCCTTCAATGGCTTCCAAAGCCCGATTAATATGGCGGGGGAGGCGAAAAATCCAGGGCGATCAATTCCGATTGCGATTGTTGGATCCATTTTGATTGCGACTGTGATTTATGTGTTTTTACAAATCGCTTTTATCGGTGCTGTCGATCCGTCCATGATTGTGAATGGATGGGGTCATTTGAATTTTAACTCGCCATTTGCTGATCTTGCCATTGCACTTGGGATTAACTGGCTGGTTCTGATTTTATATGCAGATGCGTTTGTATCACCTTCTGGTACAGGAATTACCTATACGGCGACGACGTCTCGCATGATTTATGGAATGGAAAAAAACAAATACATGCCAAGTGTACTTGGTCGTCTGCACCCTATTTATGGCGTGCCTCGTCCAGCGATGTTTTTTAACTTAGCCGTCTCGTTTATCTTTCTGTTTTTATTTAGAGGCTGGGGTGTACTTGCGGAAATCATTTCTGTTGCGACACTTATTTCTTACCTGACAGGTCCAGTAACTGTCATGACACTGAGAAAGACAGGGACAGATTTATATCGTCCCCTTCGAATAAAAGGACTCAGCATCATTGCTCCTCTCGGTTTTGTCTTTGCGTCATTGACGCTGTATTGGGCGAGATGGCCGTTAACAGGTCAGGTGCTATTCATTATCCTCATTGGTCTTCCGATCTATTTTTACTATCAAGCAAAAGCGAAGTGGAAAGGCTTTGGACGCAACTTCAAGGCGGGTGCTTGGATGGTCGTGTACTTACTTGTGATGATGACGATTTCCTGCCTTGGCAGTGACAAATTCGGCGGTTATAACGTCATTCATTATGGCTGGGATATGGCTCTTATTACAGTGGTTTCTTTGCTGTTTTATATGTGGGCACTCAAAAGTGGATTTGAAACAGAATTTCTAGAGGATGCGAAAAAAATCAATGATGAGCTGCGTACTTCTTCGCAAGAAGCCGCATCTTCTAAAGAATAAAGGAACGGCTGCCTGAATATGACGGGCAGCCATTTTATTTTGATAAATGATGCATCACATGCTGCCTCAGCCAAGTGGTGACACCGCGTAAAACGGCTGCTGTGACAAATGAGATGAGTACATACTTCCCAAGCTGATTCATACCTTGTCCACTAAGCCAAAACACGATTCCTAGAAAAACGAGTGTGAATAGAAGCATGAAAAGAAATGATGCAGACCAAAAAAAAGCCTTCACTGAAGGTCACCTCCTCGGAGTATTGTATGCAGGCAATTGAAGGATCAGACCAGCTATGACGGGGTAGAATGATGGTGAAATCTATTGCAAAAGTCAGATAAAAACACCAAGTGATTTGACAGTTATGTTAAGATGAGAGCATATTTTGAGTGAAGATTGTGGTTTATAGACGGAGGTGTTTGGGGTTGCAGATACAAAAAGTTCTAAACAATAATGTCATTAGTGTGATAGATGAACAAGGAAAAGAAATTGTCGTCATGGGGAGAGGCATTGCGTTCCAGCGGCGGCCCGGGGACCCGGTTGACGAATCGTTAATCGATAAAGTCTTCCGCCTGGAGGATCACTCCGTTCATGAGCGGATGAAAATGCTGCTTCTGGAGGTTCCGTATGATGTGGTCAAGGTGACCGAAGAAATGATTCAATATGCACTTACAAAACTGAACCGAAGATTAAACGAAAGTCTGCATGTATCACTCGCAGACCATATTCATTACGCCATCGAACGATTGAAGAAAAATCATCTCATTGAGAATTCGCTCATTTGGGAGATTAAACGGTTATACAAAGATGAATTTCTTGTGGCAAAGGACTGCCTTGATATGATTGAAGAGCGTCTTCATATTGAATTGCCTGAGGATGAAGCAGGCTTTATTGCCATGCATATCATTAATGCAGAGCTCAATGAGGACATGAATACAACGGTCAATATAACAAAAGAAGTAAACGCCATTCTCACCATTGTGAAATATCATCTCAATATGGAATTTGATGAAGACTCACTCAACTTTTATCGTTTTCTCACGCATTTACGCTTTTTCGTCCAGCGTCTGATTAACGAAACAATGCTTGTCAGTGAAGATCAGGACTTGTATCAGCTGATCAAGGTAAAATATCCGAAGGCATACGAATGTGCAAAGAAAATTGCAGAATACGTCTATCAAACCTATCACCGAGATCTCACATCAGAGGAGATGCTGTACCTATCCATTCATTTGAATCGATTGATCAAACGAGAAAAATAAAGGTAGTTTTTAAAAGAAAGCGTTGACATAAGAAAAGCTGAGTGGTACTATTTGCTCATAAACATAAAAGAATACGGTTTCACAATGATCGTCTTAGAGGATTGTGACTGTTCGGCAGGCAAAACCTAAACGTTCACTGAAAAAGCGCAACAGCAAGTTGTGACTATTTTTGGTGCCCGTTTAGGTTTTTATTTTGCCCAAAAACGTATTTTTTTGAAAAAAAGGGGGTTTTTGTATGAGTTTTCGTCAATTAGCAGAAGACATTATCAAACACATTGGCACAGAGAAAAACGTTCATTCACTGGTCCATTGCGCTACAAGACTTCGCTTCACATTAAATGACCGATCAAAAGCAGACAAAGCAGCCATTGAAAAATTAAATGGCGTTGTGACCGTTATGGAAAGCGGCGGTCAATTTCAAGTAGTCATTGGAAATACTGTACCAGAGGTTTATCGAGAGATTGGGGAGTTTACAAATCTATTAGAGGATTCCACTTCTTCATCTGCAAAATCAGGTGGGGAGAGCACGAGCCTTTTCGGAAAATTTGTCGACATTGTCTCTGGTATTTTTACACCACTTCTCGGTGTCATGGCAGGAGCTGGTATTTTAAAAGGTCTATTAGGTATCTGTATCAATGCAAAATGGTTATCACCTGAAGATACGTCGTATCAAATTTTATTTGCTGCGTCTGACAGCTTGTTCTACTTCCTACCATTACTGCTTGCATTCACTTCGGCGAGGAAGTTTAAAGCCAATCCATTTGTCGCTGTGACGATTGCTGGTGCACTCATTTACCCAACCATTCAAGAATTGTCAAAAGGCGGCGGAGATGTGACCTTCTTCGGTATTCCAGTCGTCTTAATGTCTTATACATCAACGGTTATTCCAATCATTTTGGCAGTGTTTGTCATGGGATATATCGAACGTTTCTTTAACAAAGTCATTCATGAAAGTGTCAAAAACTTTATTACTCCACTGATTTTACTTGTCACGGTTGTTCCGCTGACACTCATTGTATTCGGACCATTTGGTGTGTATGCAGGGGACGGCATTGCCGCTGTCTTGCTGAAAGTATTCTCCTTTAGTCCTACACTTGCAGGTGCTTTAATTGCGATGGCATGGCAGGTTCTTGTGATCTTCGGTATCCACTGGGGTCTAGTGCCAGTCATTTTAAATAATATTGCTGTCCATGGAAAAGATCATATCAAGCCGGCGACTGCGCCAGCTGTATTTTCACAAGCCGGTGCTTCCATCGGTGTTATGCTGAAAACAAAGAATAAAAAGCTGAAATCATTGGCTGGATCGACAGCGGTTTCTGCCGTGTTTGGGATCACAGAGCCAGCTGTATACGGGGTCACACTTCGTTTGAAAAAACCATTTATTGCAGCCGTTATCTCTGCCGGAGTCGGCGGTGCGATCATCGGTTATTCACAAAGTATTGCGATTGCGTCAGGACTTCCAAGTTTACTAACACTTCCGATTTTCTACGGACAAGGGTTTACAGGGTTCATCATCGGAATCTCGGTCTCGTTTGTTCTATCCATCGTCTTGACTTATTTGATTGGATTTAAGGATCCAGTAGATGAAGATGAAACGCCAGCACCGGCTGCGGCGCCAACAATGGAAAACGAACATGGGGTCAAAGCAGCTCATGTGAAAAGTCCTTTAAAGGGTGAGGTAATCAAGCTGGAGGAAGTACAGGATAAGGCATTCTCATCTGGTGCACTAGGAAAGGGCGCAGCCATCATTCCATCAGAAGGTAAGCTGTTTGCACCAGTATCAGGAGTCGTGACAACGGTGTTCCCAACAGGCCATGCGTACGGTCTTACTTCTGAAAGCGGAGCAGAAGTGCTCATTCACATTGGACTCGATACCGTACAATTAGGCGGTCAGCATTTTACCCCGAAGGTCGTACAGGGGCAAGCCATCACTGAGGGCGAATTGCTTGCGGAGTTTGATATTGAAGCCATCCAAGCTTCCGGCCTGTCCGTCACAACACCAGTGATTATTACCAATTCAGGTGAGTTTAGCGATATCATAGAAACAGAAGAAAAACAAACCACACCAGGACAATCATTTTTACATCTCGTTTAATGAAGAGGAGGAAGAAATTATGAGATATTCAACACTAGCACCATTTCCAAAGGACTTTTTCTGGGGCGGATCTACTTCCGCCTATCAAGTAGAAGGTGCGTGGAACGAGGATGGCAAAGGACCATCTGTCATTGATATGAGAGCAAGTTACCCTGAAGGGACAACAGATTTTAAAGTGGCAAGCGATCACTATCACCGCTATAAAGAGGATGTGAAGATGTTTGCAGAAATGGGTTTGAAGGCTTATCGTTTCTCTATTGCATGGACACGGATCATTCCAAATGGAGATGGGGAGATCAATCAAAAGGGAATTGAATTCTATCATTCTCTCATCGATGAATTGCGCCGCTATGATATTGAACCAATCGTGACGATGTATCATTTTGATCTGCCTCATGCACTTCAAGTAAAAGGCGGTTGGTCAAATCGTGCGACAGTAGATGCGTTTGAACGATATGCAGAGGTTCTATTTCAGGAGTATGGCGAGAAGGTGAAATATTGGCTGACCATTAATGAACAAAACATGATGATCTTACATGGATCAGCGCTCGGCACACTTGATCCAAATTTAGAAAATCCGAAAAAAGAATTGTATCAGCAGAACCATCATATGCTCGTCGCTCAGGCAAAAGCTATGACGCTTTGTCATCAAATGCTGCCTGAAGCGAAAATTGGACCAGCGCCAAACATTGCGCTCATTTATCCGGCTTCTCCAAAGCCTGAGGATGTGCTTGCTGCGGCGAATTACAATGCGATCCGCAACTGGCTGTATCTTGATATGGCTGTCTACGGCCGTTATAACAACCTTGCTTGGGCGTACATGAAAGAAAAAGACATTCTTCCTGTCATCGAAGAGGGAGATATGGATATTTTGAAAAGTGCGAAGCCAGACTTCATTGCCTTTAACTACTACACATCTCAAACGGTTGAAGCGAGTAAAGGAGATGGCAACGATGAATTTGCACGCGGTGGAGATCAGCATTTGAAATCTGGTGAAGATGGCGTATATAAAGGCGGCAATAACCCGTTCTTAAGTAAAAATGCGTTTGGCTGGGAGATTGACCCTGTCGGCTTCCGATCAACGATGCGTGAGATTTATGACCGTTATCAGCTGCCCCTTATTATCACGGAAAACGGATTGGGTGCTTTCGACAAATTAGAAGAAGATGGATCGATTCAAGATGATTATCGAATTGACTATTTAGAAAAGCATATCGAACAAATCAAATGGGCAATCACTGACGGTGTTGAGGTATTCGGGTACTGCCCGTGGTCAGCCATCGACTTAATCAGTACACATCAAGGCTGCTCAAAACGTTACGGTTTTATCTACGTCAACCGTGATGAATTTGACCTGAAAGACCTGAAGAGAATTCGGAAAAAGAGCTCTTATTGGTATGAAACATTAATCGAGCAAAATGGGGAGAACATCGGGAAGTAACAGGAAAAAGCCAGTCACCTTATTAGCGGGTGGCTGGCTTTTTTGTTCGTTCACTTTATCGGCTTGTGTCATTTGTCTACCACAGAAATTTTCAGCAAAATGAAGTTCTAAAAAATAAAAAAATGATTGCGGACACCGCAGCCAAAAAAGAAATTATCTTAAATCCATTGATACACTCATTTTGATTTGATAACCTTTATTTTGGAATTTAATACAAAAGGAGGAATATAAACAATATGTTCAAAAAAACACTTTTAACCCTAATTACCCTAGCTCTTGTCATATCAATATGGACTCCATTTTCATCAGAAGCATCAGCAGAAACACACTCTATCAATTCACAAGAATTAGAAGCGTTAGTAACACCAACAGTTCTACAAAATGAACAAGCTACCAAAGAATTAGATGAACTTGAAATGAAAATGGAGGAATACATAGAAAATCTTCCATTTACAGAAAAAGAATTCGAAAGCATGTCAGAGTCAGAACAAAATAAAGTGATCGATCAATATTTCAACAATGAAGAATTTTTAGCTTTAGAAAACCGAATGAAACAACTTGACTCCAAAAGTAGTCAGAGTGAAATCACAACACAAGCACTACCAGTATTCTTCATACCTATCGCAATGACCGTAGGAAGAGTTGCTTTAATTGCTATCAGATCAAAAGGCGCAAGAACTGCACTTAAATATCTAAAAAATCGGATAAAAGGATTTGGTAAAAATTACAAAATTAAATGGGATGTAAGAAATGATAAAGGACAACTTAGAAGTTTAGTTGTCGTCCTACACAAAGGAAAGAAAAGAACAACAAGAGTATTTGCTGTAGACAATGGAAAAATCCCTTTAATACCAAAAACCTCAACTTGGTATTGGCATTTCCATGTAGCTCCAAAAGATAAAATACACCATGCTCTCAGAGCATCAGTACCAAAGAAATACAAAGCAAGTCCAGGAGAAACAATATTACACTAAAAAACCCCTAATTTTTAGGGTTTTTTTTCTCTTCATGACTTGTAACTATATCAACAGGATGTATCAAGTTTTCATCATCATTATCCTCATCAATGTAAGGCATAATAAGTGAATCCAACTCTTCTTTATCATCAACTAAAGCAACGTAAGTTGTATAATCCTCTAAATCTGATGGAAACAATTCAGCTTGACCAATATTACTTTTCAATGCTTGGTCAATAGCACTCTTTAATTCTATTAAACCCTCACGATTACCAATAATATAAGAATCCATGTGCCAACTTTTTTGAGCATATATATGACAAATCTTATCTCTATCTTTCATCATCTCATTACACCCTTCCTGAAAAATTTAATTGATTATGTGCCAACACGCAACCAGCTATAACATCAAACGTCTCATTGGCTACTTTATCCTCATTTTCTTCAATCCTGATAAGATATCCTTCCTAGCATCAATAAACTATTTCCAAAACTGTCACCAACATTTTTTTGCCCTTTTTTCCTTCTGCTCCGTTGTCGCAATTAATTTTTTAGTTTCTTGTTTCTCTTATGGCTTCTAATAGCTTTTTATCTCTTTTAATAAGACTGCTTTGTATGTATTCTTGCTGTTTTTTAACTTTCTGGAGGTTACAAATCCCATCTTACTCTCTACTATCATTATACCCCGAATTCAATCTCATTTATAGACTGTTTTCCGCCCAGATCAGGCCGTATACTGTTATACGCAAGTCAAAAACGATAAGGGGTGTGGCTGTATGAACGAGAAGCAACAAGTTTTAGATCTTGGCCCATTTTTTCATGGGACGAAAGCAGAATTGAAGATTGGAGATCTGCTTGAACCGCAGTACTTATCGAATTATCAGGATCAAAAATCAAACCATATCTATTTCACCGGAACATTAAACGCAGCCAAATGGGGTGCTGAATTAGCAAGGTCTGATGCGAAAGAGAGAATTTATCTTGTAGAACCGTTAGGCGAGTTTGAACATGATCCGAATTTGACTGACAAAAAATTTCCGGGTAACCCAACACGTTCTTATCGGTCGAAATCCCCTTTGAAAATCGTCGCAGAATTAGGTTCATGGGAAAGACATTCCGATGAAGAAATCGATCATATGCTGAGCTCTTTAAAGAAATTAAGTGAAGAAGGAAAAAATGTCATATACGATTGATGATTCTCAATCAACAAAGGCCGCCTCATCAACAGCTGGGCGGCCTTTTGTTTGATCTTATTGAAACAACGCATCCATCAGCTCATCAAATGATTTTGATTGATTCAGGGAGTGAATGCGGTTTGGATTGTCCAGTAAATCGACGGCCTGTTCAAAGAATTGATTCATGCAGGCTGCGTCGTCTTTATGAATGGCTAATAAAAAGACAAGTGATACTTGGTTTCCCTGCCAGTCAATTGGCTGTTTTAATTGTGCGATGGCTACGCAGGATGTGCCTTCATTTGTGATGAGCGGGTGCGGCATGGCAATTCCTTTTCCAAGATAGGTAGACGACATTTGCTCCCGCTCAAGCACCGAGGACCGAAAAGATGACGATATTAGCTGATACGTTTCTAAACGGCTGCATAGGGTGTCTAATACCTCGTCCTTACTGGATAAATCAGCATTCATTAAGGTCAATCGTTCTTGAAAAAACGCCATCAGTTCTTTGGGCGGAGTCCTGTGTCCATTTAATAAATGAATAACCTCATTCACCCGCTGTACATCATGATGTTCAAAAAAGGCGCTGACCTGTATGACTGGTTTTCCCTTTGAAGCGAGCGGGACGGTTGTAATGATGACATCACAGGGCAGGGTGGTGCTCATGAGATAATCTTGGTAGGAATACAGCTCGACGATGTCCAGTTCGTGCTGAAAGGATGCCTTCAATTTAATTTCAAGCAGTCTTGCCGTCCCTAATCCAGACCCGCACACGATAATGGCTTTCTTTTTTTGCGAGGTATTAAGCTGACTTCTTTCAAATGAAGCAGCGATATGCAGGGCAACATATGCCGCCTCATCTTCATTTGGCGTTCGCACCAGCTGTAAGGCATTCAGCCCGCTGACAGCCAAATCAAACGGGTATGGATAGGACGCTTTGATTTCATGCAGCAGCGGATTTTGTAAGGATACGCCATATTGGATTCGATTTAATAATGGCTTCATATGAAGCATCAGGTCTTGCTGCAGGATGTTGTCATCTGCAAATCGATGTCCGCTCATTTTCTCAATGTGCTGTAGAAAGACGGTAACCGCCTGCTGAACTTCTACTGTCGTCTGATGCTGGGCGGTTTCTTTCCACGTTTGATTTGCCAATAGATGCATGACTAAGTAATCTGTTTCATCCTCTGATAAGGTGACGTAAAAGGTGTCACTCACCTGCTGTATAATTTTTTTGGCAATTCGCATTAAGTCGGGTGATCGTTGTGTACGAGTGGTATTCGCCGATATTCGCTGGTTTTTTCGTGTCTGTTGAATCGCAATCGCTAAGTGAATGACTAAGTTTTTTAAGGCAATGTCTTTAATGAGCAATGACTCTTGATGCAGATTCGTCAGGACAATCGATCGAATGGTTTCAAGAGAAATATCGGGAAAATGGAGCTGCTCCCGCTCGGTGATATGAGAAAGTGCAGGCTCTTCTTCAAGGAGTAAGTCTGCATAGCATGTTCTTTTTTGCAACTCGTCTCCTTCAATTTTTAAGCCAAACCCAGGCTTTGACACAAGGGTCATACCGTAACGGGCTAACAGCTCTCGCCCTTTTTTTAAATCACTGCTGACCGTCATGCGGCTGATAAACAGTTCTTCAGCCAGCTGGTCAATTTTTAAGTAATCCGCTTGAAGCAATAGCTTCCTCATGATAAATCGTACACGCTCTTCTGGCATGACGGGGACGAGAGAGTGGGCAGGAAGTTTCTGCTGATGAAGCCAGAGCAGGAAGGCATCTTGGTCACTCGTTAATAGGGTGTATCCCTTTCCGCGGATCGTTTTAATCTTGGCTCCAGCTTCCTTTAATTGCTCATTTGCTTCTTTGATTAAATGACGGATGGAGCGGTCTGATAAGTGAAAAGAGGCAGTGAGCTCCTCCAGCTTCACGAACCCCTTCGTTTCAAATAGCCGCTGAATCAGCTGATAGGTTCGAGGATCTGCCGTCATCATCATTGCGCAGCTCCTTGCGCCTGTAAGGCATCAGTACCAAGAGCGATGGCGCCCATTAAACCTGATAATCCATCAAAGGATGGCTTGGTGATAATTTCATGTAAAGGCTTTGGCAGCTGTAAATACCCATGAAGCCGCTTTTCTGTTTCCTCAAGAATGAGGGGCAGCATAGCGGGCTGTTTCATAACACCTCCACCGAGAATGATGCGTTCTGGCGAAAGGGTGAGTAATAAATTGGCGGTCATCTGCCCGAGATAGTAGGCATGAAGTGACCAGGCAGGATGATCCTCTGGCAGCATGGGTGCCAGTGTATGATAGCGCCCTTCTATGGCAGGTCCGGATGCCAGTCCCTCTAAACAATCATGATGTATAGGGCAGCATCCACCGTAGGAATCATGGGGGTGCCGCTGCACTGTGATATGACCCATTTCTGGATGCAGCAACCCGTGAATGAGGTGGTGTTCAATATAGGCACCGCCGCCTATCCCAGTTCCAACAGTGATATAGACCAAAGAAGCAGGTTTTTCTGCTTCAACCGAAAAGCGGGCTTCCCCGAGTGCTGCACAGTTCACATCGGTATCAAGCTTCATCGGGAGCCCAAGGGCTTGTTTTAAGGTAGAGAGGAAAGGGAATTGGCGCCAAGCTGTTTTGGGTGTTTCTAAAATCGTCCCATAACTTGGGCTGTGCTCTTTTACATCGACAGGCCCGAATGCCCCAATGCCAATGGCATCGACAGGATGCTTTGTAAAGTAATCGATCACTTGCCGGCATGTTTCAATTGGGTTTCCTGTTGCAAAGGAAGTCATGTGTTCAATCGTTCCGTCTGTTGTTCCGTAGCCGCAGACAAATTTTGTTCCGCCTGCTTCAATGCCTCCAATTCGCATGATCAATGCCCTCCGTTAAAGAGGGGCGGAATCCAAATGGACCCCGCCCCTACATGTTCATTTTTTCTTTACAATGTAGGTTTGTACCTGACAAGGTGTGAGCGGTTCAATGTGTAATGATCCATGTTGTGCTTTGAGTACATGTCCTTCAGGTGTTTCGCCTAAATTCGCTGTTTCTCCGTGTTGTAGAGATGAACTATTGATTGAAGCGGCTGTTTGACGCGTTAAATATGGATTGAAGAGACGGATGACAATGCCAGTCCCATGCTCTTCTTTTTTCAGAGCGCTTAGAATGGCTCCGTCTGTCTCAATGTCAAGCAGGCTATAAGTAGATTGTAAGTCTTCTTTTTCATCTCGGAAAGAGAAAATTAAACGACCGTTTAAAAAGTCTGCCCGTTCGTAGCATTGAACTGGGGTGGTATACCGCTTGGCAAGCTGCGCTAAGTGCCCCTCGCTGACAGCATCCTTGCTATAGTGCATGCCAAATGAAAACGACAGTGCCCCTTGCAGCTGAGCGTCAGGTGTCTCAACAATTTTTTCGCCAGATGCGCGTCCTGGACGGTAAAGAAGATTTTCTTTCCCCATTTTTCCGAAACAGCGGAAGAGCGTATACGCGATTGTTGTGTAGTCTTCTCCTGTGATCTGGTATTCTCTCACGCAGTCCGTCAACAGCGCGACACCGTATGCTTCATCACGAAGTGCAGTAAAGGATTGCATCGGTTCAATGGTGATCGGTTTTTCTTCCCAATGTTCATTGCTCCACCATTCAAGCTCTTGCGTGAGCTCAGTTGGGCGTTCGATGGTTCCAAACTGCTGATCGCTCAATGATACTTTTGATGCGATACCTGTATCAAAGAGGACACGCAGACGATGGTCTAACGCATGATTGTCGACATCGACATGAAAACGGATGACAGGCTCATCTTTGTTTAATGCCACCTTCGCTGTAATCGGGAGTGAAGTCGTGACTGCTTGCTGAGAGCGCTCTTCTAAGTCATATGGAACCGTGAGAGTAAGCTGGATGGTGAGCTCTTCTTGCAAGCCGCTTTTAGACACTGTGATGTCTGCTGAAGAAAGATCCTTGGATGACACATACAGATCCTCGCGCGGCGGGGAATAGTTGTAGGAATCCCCATCGTCTCCATTGTCTTCAAAGATCATTTGCTCAGAGAATGTCTGGCCAGTTTGTTTATCTGTGATGTCCAGCGATCCATTGTTGTTTGCCGTAATGCGGTAATACGTATTTTCAACCGCATGTCCTTCGGTTTGTTCCCATGCGGATTCGCTCGATTCACCGAAAACCATGCTGACTTGTGTATAACCAACGGATGGTAAGCTGGCGGCTTCGATCAGTAAAACGGCTTTCCATACCTGCTTTGGCATGTACACTTCTTTACTTGGGTTAAGAGAAATTTGCTGTGCCAGCACATAATCTGTGACAGCGGTTTTGCTTTTCACTGTGTACTGAAGTGTTCTCCCATGTGCATCCTTTAGTGTAAATGGACGTTCGGTGATAAAGGTTTCGACTTCAATGACTTCAGAACGTTTTGAAGGCAATGTATTAAATAACGTGAGTGTGATGTCTTGCTCCGTTTGCAGTCGAATCGCAATGAGACGCATGTGCAGGTCCACAAGGTTCTCGGCGATTTCCTTTGCCTGCTTGTAGCGGAAGAAGACGTCTTGATTCGTCGTATCACTATTACATCCGCCGATGCTGTCATGCGCTGCATTTTCAAACATGAGATACCAAATATCACGAACCGTGTCATGCGGATAGTCGTGCCCGAGTGAATAGCTGATCGTGAGGATAGGCTCCATTACATTGACGAGATAGTTTTCAATTTGATTGTTTAAGATTTTTAAATCAGCCCGTGTTGAAAAAATAGATTTGTGAATCCGCATATGCTTTGCATGGATGAGCTCACCTTCTAATGTTTCAAAAGATGTCCGTTCTTTTTTCACAGCTGCGATGTAATCTTCTAAACTGCTGATTTGATAGTGGTGCTCGTCCAGTTCATTGGCTTTTTCTAATAAGTCAGGCAGGTTTTTGCGGATTGGTGCCTGGTCAAAGCCATTTGGGAAATAGACATTCTTTGTGGTGGCCTTTGCTTGCAGCGCACCGATTTTTTCAGATAAAAAGGCTTGTAAGTCCTCATCCTTTTCAGGAATATTTCCACCGTAGTAGTAGCCAAATGGCAGGTTCACCGCAAAGACTTCACTGCCGTCAGCACCTTGCCAATTGAATTCGGTGTGATTCGTCATATGATCTGAAACGCCGCGCCAAAAAGCCGTATCGACAATGCCAAATCCGCGGTAAATTTGAGGCATTTGCGCGGATTGACCGAAGGAATCAGGAACATAGCCGACTTTCATCACATGACCGAACTGCTGACAGCGTTCAATTCCATATTGCAGGTTCCGTACAATGGATTCACCTGAAATGACGAGCTGATCGGTTTGGGTATACCATGGACCGATGATGAGACGTTTGGCTGTGACGAGCTTTTTGATTCGATTCTCATCCTCAGGGCGCCATTTCAAGTAATCATCCAATAAGGATGCTTGGGCATCGAGCATGAAATAATGGAACCTTTCATCTGTTTCAAGGGTGTCTAAAATGTCCATTACGCTTTTCATTAAGTAGATACGGGAGCGGGAGGTGGTGAAATACCATTCCCGGTCCCAGTGAGTATGTGGAATCACATGTACATTGACAGTCATTGATCAACGACACCTTTCTATGTGCAAATTATCCTTCTAGTACAAGGTCAAAATCGTCTTCTTCTTTCTGCTTCTGATCATGCTCCGGCGTTTTTGGTTCTTTTTTCTCAGAGAAATTGACAAGCAGGTTGGCACCAATACCGATGACGAGTGCGCCAGTGAGGGCTCCGATTAAATAGGCCCACCAGTTTCCGACTGAGAAGAAGCCGTATAGCCCGCCAATTGGCGGCATGATGTCATGAACACCTAATAATGCAGCAACCCCGCTTCCAGCAGCACATGCGACAACATTGAGCGGAATCAATTTTAATGGATTGACAAGGGTAAAAGGAATCGCCCCTTCTGTAATACCGATAATGCCCATGACAAGACCGCCACGTCCAGCTTCTCTAAAGGTTGGAGAGAAGTTGCGTTTTCGAATCAGTGTCGCAAGCCCGTATCCAAGCGGCGGAATGACAATCGCAATATTGACGAGAATGGCAGGAAGGTAGACGCCTGATAGGAAGAGCGCGTTACCGGCCATCCAAGCAGATTTATTCACTGGTCCTCCAAGGTCAAAGCCAATCATCGCACCTAAAATCAGAGCGAGTGCGAGTGTGCTTGTCCCGTCAGCGACCATACCTTTGATCCATTCAATTAAAGCCGTGTTCAAAGCGCCTAATGGCCCGCCCAGCAGAACGGACATGAGAAGTCCAGTTAAGCCAACGGTAATAAGCGGTAAGATGAGCAGAGGAACAAGTCCGGCTGCGGAGCCTTGAATTTGAATTTTTCGTTTTACAAAAAGAGCGACATATCCTGCGAAGAAGCCTGCAATAACGGCACCGATAAATCCAGCATTCGTTGAGCTGGCAAGGGCACCGCCGATGAAGCCGGCTGCAAGCCCTGATTTATCCGCAATCGAATAGGCGATAAATCCAGCGAGCAGAACGTTCATTAAGCCAATCCCTGTCCAGCCAACCTGCTCCATTAAATAGGCGCCGTGCAGTATGCCGCCAGCATCTTTATAGGCGTTTAAATCTGAAACACCAAACCCTAATCCGACTAGTTTTGCTAAACCCACGATAAGGGAGGCGCCGATGATGACAGGAAGAATATAAGAAATACCGGTCATGAGATGGCCTTCAATGACTTTTAATTTTGCTTTCATTTTGCTTTGCTCCTTTCTATATGGCATTGCTCACGTTTATTGAGATTCAGATTTTTTCTTTTCAACAAGTGCTACAGCTTTTGTGATGATTTGCTCGGCATTTTTTAAGGCGCGTCCAATCTCGACACGTACTGTGGGAATGCCTGAGAAACGTTCCGCATCGTTGATATGCTGATTGGAGGCAATGATGCAGAGGTCTGCCTGCTTTGCTTCCTCTGCTGTAATGCCATTTACCTGTCCCATAATCCCTTGCTGCTCGATTTTAATCTCGTGACCGAGCTGTTTACCCGCATTCTCAAGCGCCTTTGCTGCCATTGGTGTATGAGCTAACCCTGCTGGACATGAAGTGACACCGACAATTTTCATTGTGTAATCCCCTCTTTCAATTGTTGTTCAATGACTTCGTAATAATAGTCAGCGGCTTGACCTGGTTGTATCTTTTCGATGAAAGCCGGTTCCATGAGGCTTGTCGCAATCCCTGACAGTAATTTCAGGTGTGTGACATTTGCTTCTTCTAATGGAACGAGCAGTGTAAATAAATAGCTTGTGGGCAAATCGTCAAAGCTGCCCCATTCAATCGGTTGTGCTAGCTCTAAAAAAAGAAGTGAAGCCGATTGTACAGTGGAGCTTTTTGTATGAGGAATAGCGAAGCCTTGCTGAAGTCCTGTTGAGACTTCGTCTTCGCGAGTCAACAAATCTGATAATAACCCCGCCTGATCGTTTGTAATCTGAAGGTCTTCAGCTTTCTCGGCAATGTATTGTAAAATCTCATTCTTTGATCGTCCGTTTACTTGTGTGAAAACATGATCTTTTTGGAACAAGCTGATCCCTTCTCTCTTGTTTGTTAAGCGCTTACAAGTTGATTGTAATGTACTTTTCGGCATGGTTAAATAGCATCATTTTCCGTTTGAAATGGCAAAAAGTTTATGAAGCTATTCGTCTTGCAGTCTGTTATCTCAAATCCTAGCTTAAAACGAGTTTAATTATGTAATAAACAGATTCTATTAAATTCATTTCTGTGATATTCTTCCAAGGTGTTACAAAAGATAAGGGGGTCTTTTCATGTTCAAAAAGCAGGTCAAATCCTGTGTAATCGTACTCATGGCCATCATTCTCTGTATGGCGGCATTACCTGGATACGAGGCAGCAGCTGCCAGTAAAGGAACAAATGTCAATGAAGCCATTGGGTTAAAAAATGGTGAAGTCATCTCAGGGACATTACAGAATGAAATGGAAGAGTCATGGTACCAAATCACGCCATCTGCACAAGAGGTGGCAAAAGATACACATATGAAAGTTTCTGTCAAAAGTAAACAAGTGTTATCTGTATCGGTCTATCCAAGTAAAGACAGAGCGATGAAGGATGACACTTATTCGAGATATCGTGTGGACACTGCAAGTGGAGAGACAGAGATCGACTTCCCGCATGCATGGGCAGGTCCTTATTATGTTAAAGTGCTCTACTTAGGGTCGGAGGAAGACAGCCGTGATGAGGAAGAGGATGCAGCATATACAATCGGGTATAAAGGAGCTAACCTACCGCCTTCTGAACCCGTTTTCCCTGAAGACGATGAGCCTGACATCATTATTATAGAGAAAAAGTACGGGCGCGAAATTCTTCAGTCGATTCGTACAATTGAAGATAAACGTTTTAATGAAACACCAAATGGTCAGAAGCTGAGCCGTGTGCTCCAAAAAACAAAGCCATTTCTCAAATCAAAGCTCATCAAACAAAAAAATGAGCAGCAAAAGGTATACAATCATTTGCTGACATTAAAGTCACTGCTAAATGACGTAGAGAAAAATGGTGCATATAGCGGTCATATTGTGACAGAGAAAGAACAACAGGCGATCCGTTCCCTTTTTGATATGCTCAAAGGAGCAAGTCCTGCCTATTTAAAAAAGGAATTAGAAGCAGTGAGTCAACAGATTGGCATCGATCAGCTTGAAGGAAAGTCGATCGGTTATGTATTAGAAAAGCAAAAGCTTGTAAAAGAAGAGAAAGTGAAGACGAATAAAATCATTTTTAAACTAAAGGATGGGCAAACGCTTCAATCTGCGAAAAAGAAGATGAAAAGCTATGGAATCCAAGGAAACCGTGTGACATCGCAGTCAGTAAGTCCTTTGTTTAAAGGAATGTATGTCTATGATGTGCCAGCAGGGCAAGAATCAGCTGGAAAGACTTTAAAAGCAGGCAAAGCTGTGATTAAAAGCACTGCGAGAAAGCTGTCCAGCATGCCGAATGTTGAATTCGCAGAGCCTGTTCAAACGTATCGTGCACTGAGCAATGATGTGCAATATGGATACCAGTGGCCCCTGAAAAACAGTGCGCAAAACAGCGGGAAAAAAGGCGCTGATGTGAAGTTTGAACAAATGAACACACTGATTGGCACAAGCAAAATGAAGCAAACATTGATTGCTGTTGTGGATACAGGTGTAGACAGTCGTTTAACGGATCTGAGCGGGACTGTTCGTACGGACTTAGGTGCGAATCTCATTGGACGAAACAAAGATGCCATTGATGACAATGGACACGGTACGCATGTGGCGGGCATCATTGCTGCAAAGGCCGATAATCATTACTCGATGGCAGGTCTCAACCAACATACGGGCATCATTCCGGTGAAGGTGCTGGATGCCTATGGTTTTGGAGATACAGAGCATATTGCACTTGGAATCAAGCATGCAGTGGATAAAGGTGCAAAGGTCATCAACATGAGCCTTGGCGGCTACTACAGCCGCGTGATTGAATATGCAATGAACTACGCAGCTCAAAGAAATGTACTAGTGGTCGTGGCGAGTGGAAATGATGGCGTTCCAGAAATGGGCTATCCTGCGACATCAAAGTACGCAATGGCTATTGGTGCAAGCAACCGTATGGATATTGCCGCTGAATTCTCAAGCTATGGTAAAGGACTGAGCATGTCTGCACCAGGATCTGATATTCCAAGCTTAATGCCAGATGGGAATGTCTCATATCTGAGCGGGACATCAATGGCGACACCATATGTGGCAGCAGCAGCAGGATTACTGCTTTCTAAAAATCCAACCTTGAAGCCGAATCAAGTAAGGAATATCTTGCAAAGCACAGCCGATAATATCTCTTTTACATCTGTTGATGGAACAGATGACGTTTTCTATGATGAAAATGAAGAGCCTATTGTCGATCCAAAAATTCCAGGGATCGATTGGATGACAGGACATGGTAGACTGAATGCATTTGCTGCTTTAAGTGCTGTCGAACTAAATGCATCTGTCAGCAAAGTGGAGGATCAGCATCAAAAGGTGACAGGTAAGGCAAAGGCTGGCGCTGCTATTTCTGTGTATAGAGGCAAAACTCTGATTGGAAAAGGCACAGCGGGCAAAAATGGAACCTTTAGCGTGAAGATCAAGCATCAGAACAAAAACAAAGTCCTCCACATTAAGATTTCAAAGGGAAAGGCCGCAACGACGCTCAAAACAGTCGTCAAAAAAGGCAAAGCACCAGCTAAGCCGAAAGTGGGCAAAGTAACGGTCAAAAGTAAAACGATCAAAGGGACTGCGGGCGCAGGATTGACCATTAAAGTAAAAAACAAATCAAAAAAAGTCATCAAAACGGTAAAAACAAATAACAAGGGCGCATTTACTGCCCAAATAAAACCGCAAAAAGCCAAAACAGTCTTGTATGTGACCGCTTCAGATGTGAGAAAAAGAGAAAGCAAAGCGGTGAAGGTTGTTGTTGTGAAAAAGTAAGAGGAGAGCTTCCCTTTCTAAAAAAAGGGAAGTTTTTTTGTTTGTTACTGGAAAAATACCAATTAATGTCGATAGTAATATAGTAGGAAAAAAAAGGAGGATTTATCGATGAAAAAAATCATGTTTGCTTTCTTTCTATCATTGCTTCTCGTATTCCCAACATTTGCACATGCTGAGGAAACAGGAGCAGTACCAGCATCCGTACAAGTAACAAGTGTTACAGCAGCCGATAGTGGATTAGTGAATTACGGCTATGGCAGTAAATATCGCGTGGGTTCTTATTATCCAGCTACGTTTAAAGGAACACTAAAAGATACAAGTGGAAATCTTATGCCTAATCAGCCGATCCAGCTTTATTTTGAAGCAGCAATTAAATCATATGCTCAAACAGCGACAGGCACAACAGACGAGAATGGACAATTTTCACTGACGTTTCAAGTTCCTGCAGGTGCAGGCTACCAAACATACAATAATGCAGGCTGGTCTACACATTACTACGATATCGTTCCAGTGACGTTCACTTCAAAAGACATCAAGCTATCTTCAAATGTCACAAGTGTGTACCATTTGGCATATACAGTACGTAACTAATCTGCTGGGGGAGACGACCTGGCTGAAGCCTTGTCGTTTTTTTCATAGAAAAAAGGATGTCATCATGTGACATCCTTTTCTTTTTGTTAGCAAACCTGCTGGGCGGCAACCGAAAGAGTCGATAAACAAACACTCATGAGCCGTGACTCCCAGATTCGATCGAGCGTTTAACTTTTAATTCTGAGCTTTGATGGATAAGAACTTTCACACTTGAACGTTGATCCTTGAACCTTCAGCTTTGAGCTTTTATCAAGGATCATCCAGAGATGATCAGATGAGGAGGGAATGACCTTTCCCTCGGAGGTGTTTAGTTCTATCGATTTTCGGCTCACTAACAAAATTGATTAATCGATCTGTATTTTCGTTAGTGTATTGCTCTCTGACAAGGAAAAATCAACTTCCATTTGAAAATCCTCAATGTCGGTCGAAAGCTTTTCAATCTTCACTCGAAGATGAAGCGGATCGATGATTGTCGCCTCATTTTCAGCGAGGAACGACTTGACGATCTCTTGGTTGGCAGCCGCTTGTGTTTTTCCGTCTTTCCCAAACAAGGTTTCTAAATGCTGGTCGAGCCTCTTCTTTACCTCTTCATTGGTCTGTTCTGCTTTGTCTACTAGCTCTGTGTATACCTTTTTCAATTTCCGTAAATAACGAATATCATATTCTATCGATGTCTTCCGTTCAATCGCTTCTGCCACTGTCATGCTGACACCCGCTACATCAATCGTTGTCGTCGCATTCGACACAACGATGGCTGATTTAATAGCATTCCGGCGTTTGATTAATGCTTGAATCGATTGGTCATCAGCCTTCGCCTTCTTTTCGATTTCTTCTTGATGTTGAAACCCGTGCTGTATATGTTTCCCGATCATCAATCCACCAAGTACGGCTTCATCAACGGTTCGGTTGATTCTCTTATCTAACATTTTCAGTTCACTTAATGCTCTTGTAATGGTCATTTTCATATTAGTGACAACTCCCTTGGTTCATCCTGAAAATCATAGATTCCTATCATATACCAAAGTGTGCTTCTTTTACTAGTGATATCCTTTTTTGTAAGACTATTATCATAGAAAAAACCTGGCGTTATACACCAGGTTCTTCACGTTTTTTCTGTATCCAAGCTGTCACATAATAGGCAGCATAGCAGAGCGCGATGAAGGGAATGCCGCAGATAAGGGCAATCCGCTGATTTGGATCAAAGGCAATGCCGATCACAGAGGCAAGACACAGGAAGAAGGCAGCAATCGGAACCACTGGGTAGAAAGGGGTTCGAAAGGTAAGATCATGGAGCTGTCCGCCTTCCTGTAAAAAACGTTTCCGAAACATAAATTGTGAGGCAGCAATCCCCATCCACACGATCACAACGGCCAGTCCTGAGATCGAAACAAGGACAAGGTAAACCGTTTCTGGTGCGATGACACTTGATAACAAAGAAAGAATCCCGCCGATCATACTTAAAATCAGTGCATTCAAAGGGATTCCTTTTGATGTCAGCTTCGCCAGTTTCTTAGGCAGTGTCCGTTCCTCAGAAAGTGACCAGAGCATACGGGATGATGCGTATAGTCCAGAGTTTGCGGCAGATAAGATCGCTGTCAAAATGACAAAATTCATGAAATCTGCGGCATATGGAATCCCGATGCGATCAAACACCACAACAAATGGACTTTTGATCACCCCGGCTTCTTCCACTGGGATCAAGCCGGCTAAGACCACGATCGTTCCAACGAAAAACAAGACAAGCCGCAGTACGGTAGTGCGAATCGCTCTTGGAATGGTTTCGTCAGGATTGACACTTTCACCCGCAGCTATCCCAATTAACTCCGTACCTGAAAAAGCGAAATTGACGGCCAGCATCGTCATTAAAATCGGTAAAAAGCCGTTTGGGAAAAGACCGCCTTCCCCGGTGAAGTTAGAAAGGAACGGAGCGGCCTCACCGCCCTTTAATGGAATCAAGCCAAACATCGCAGCTCCGCCAAGGATAATAAAGAGAATAATAGCCATTACTTTAATGCTGGAAAACCAAAACTCTGATTCTGCAAAAAACTTAACTGTAAAAGCATTGAGTAAAAAGATGAGAAGAGCAAAGACGCCGCTCCACATCCAAACTGATGTGTCTGGGAACCAGCGCTGCATTAAAAGCCCTGCCGCTGTAAATTCCGATCCGAGTGCCACTGTCCATGTCAGCCAGTACAGCCAAGCAACTGTGTAGCCTGTGCCAGGTCCAATGTATTTTGTTGCATACGTATGAAAGGCCCCTGTAACCGGCATTGCGACAGACAGCTCGCCTAAACAGAGCATCACGAGGTACACAATTAATGCCCCGACAAGATAGGCAAGGATCGTTCCCGCGGGTCCTGCTTGATTGATGGTATACCCAGAGCTTAAAAAGAGCCCTGTTCCAATGACCCCGCCTAGAGAAAGCATGAACAGGTGGCGGCTCGTCATTTTTCGTTGATATTGTTGTGATTGATCTTTTGCTTGTTCCATGTCTTCCCGCCCTTTTGCTTAGAAGTATGTGTGATGATTCATGCTGCTATGATGTGGTAAGTCTTAAGATGTCCGTGATATCTTCTGGGGTCGTCCGGCAGCAGCCGCCGATGATATGCGCGCCGTCTTGATACCATTGATGCGCACATTCACCAAATGTATGCTGAGGCGTATCTCCGCTCCATACCTTTTCTTCGGGATCATATAACTCCCCTGAGTTTGGATACACGACAATCGGCTTGCTTGTCCCCTTTTTCATCTCTTGAATGAGAGAAGAGATAAATTGCGGCGGCGTACAGTTTACACCAACAGCAGCGATCTGTTCATAAGGTTCCAGTGCTTGTACACATTCTCTGAGCAAATCACCTTCACTAATATGAAGGTCGTCCCTCGCACTGAATGTAATCCAAGCAGATACATCACTGAATTCATCTTTCAGCAGCTTTGCAATGGCCGTTGCTTCAATGAGACAAGGGATCGTTTCACATGCAAGAATATCTGCACCAGCTTCTACTAATGCCTGAATCCTTGGTCTATGAAAATCAATGAGTGCCTGCTCTGTGAGTCCGTAATTTCCTTTATATTCTGAACCATCAGATAAATAAGCGCCGAATGGCCCCACAGATCCTGCAACAAATGGTTTTGTCCGTCCTTTACGACTGGCTTCATCCTGCCAAAAAAGGTCCCGTGCCTCTTTTGCTAAAGTGACAGATCGTTTCATTAGGTCAATGGCTTCTTCTTTTGAATAGCCTTTTTCAGCGAAGCCATCAATCGTCGTTTGGTAGCTCGCTGTTGTGGCACAGTCAGCTCCGGCTTGGAAGTAATCCAAATGTACTTGCTGAATCAATTCTGGCTGTTCAATTAGTATTTTGGCGGACCATAAACTGTCGTTTAAATTACAGCCCTTTCGTTCAAGCTCTGTTGCAAGTGCACCGTCTAAAATTAAAGGTGCGTGAGCCTGTAAGCGGCTTTGAATAGGATTCATCGAATGGAACACCCTCCTTTTTAGTCGGAAATGATGGATATGATATGAGGCAGTAGTTTAAATGACTAAAGTGTTTTTGTCAAGGAGAGGGAAAAGCATGTGATGGCTGAAAAACCCTGAAAACATGCGGGTTTCCATGCATAAACATGCAGTCAAAATAATAGAAAACCAAGTCATTGACAGCCTCTAAAAAGAGATATATATTATGAAAAGGTTCATATCAGAAAGCTTCATCAAAAGGCGCTGTCTTTTGATTTTTATTTTGTTCAACGACTGTCTTCTTTCGTGCAGAAAGAGGGTTTTTTATATGCTTAAAAAAGGAGGAAAGAAGAAATTGAAAAAATGTGTAAAAGATATCGCAATGATTCTAATTGGTTCGTTTTTATTTGCCGCCGCAGTGAACATGTTTGTCATTCCGCTTGAATTTGGTGAAGGCGGTGTAACGGGGCTGTCCATTATTTTCTATTATTTGTTTGAAATTGCACCATGGCTGACGAACCTAGTGTTTAATGCCATCCTGCTGCTTGTGGGGTATAAATATTTAGACAAGAAGACGACGATTTATACTGTGGTTGCCGTCGCAAGTAACTCCCTATTCTTACACCTGACCACAACATGGGTCGTGAATGTTCACGAATTGATCATTGGCGCCATTTTCGCAGGAATCATTATCGGGATTGGGATTGGTCTTGTGCTAAGAGCAGGCGGTACTACGGCGGGTTCTGCCATACTCGGAAGAATTGCCAACAAGTATTTAGACTGGAACGTGAGCTACGCCATCTTGTTCTTTGATCTGATCGTCGTATTTGCTTCCTACTTTATTATTGGTGCGGAAAAATTAATGTTCACGATTGTGATGCTGTACGTGGCAACAAAGGTGATGGACTTCGTGATAGAAGGACTTAACACGAAAAAGGCAGTGACGATCATTTCTTCATGCAAAGATGATATTGCCGAAGAAATCAATCACACCTTGGATCGAGGCGTGACGATTTTAAACGGCCGCGGTCATTATTCAAAGGAATCAAAGGAAATTCTTTATGCAGTCATTCAAAAACAGGAGCTTATGCGTCTAAAGAAAATCATTAAGAAAATTGACCGAGACGCATTCGTTGTTGTCCATGACGTGCGTGATGTGTTCGGAGAAGGATTTGTGAATATATAAAAACGGAAAGACCCCAAAAGGGTCTTTTTTTATTTTATGCTTTATACCTCTTGTCACATGATACTATGTAATGTATAGTATAAATGGTTAGGAGTTGTAATTATGAATGCACAATTAAAAAAGGGTTTACTTGAATTCTGTGTACTGGCGGTATTAAAGAAAGGCGATTCCTATGGTTATCAAATGATTAAAGATATGTCCCATTGTATTGAGATTTCAGAATCGACATTATATCCGATATTAAAGCGGTTAGAGCAAAACAATTATGTGGAGACCTATTCCCAGGAACATAATAGTCGATTAAGAAAATACTACCGGATGACACAAAGCGGCCGTGAGCATATGGGGCAGTTTTTAGCGGAATGGGATCAAGTGATGGCGATTTACGACTTTATTTCTGGAGGACAGGGCAATGAATAAAAAAGAATTTTTAGCTAGCCTAGAGAAGCACCTGCATCGTCTAGGCGAAAAAGAAAGTGATCGGTTCATCGAGTATTACGATGAAATGATCGAGGATTATCAGGAAGATGGCTACAGTGAACAGGAAGCGGTCGATCAAGTCGGGCAGCCTGCCATCATCGCTGAAGGAATTTTGAAGGAACAAGGAATTAAAACCGTTCAGGTGCCGACGTTTGGAGAAAAAGCTACAAGGCTTTCCATCCTCATTTTAGGTTTTCCATTATGGGGTAGTATTCTAGCCACAGTTTTCCTGCTAATTCTTTCTATGTATATGGTAATTTGGTGCATTCCACTCGTGACAGGTACAATGACGCTAGTTGGTCTGCTCGGCGGTTTTTGGAGCATCATTGGTTCTCCGTTTATCTTTCAGGACGGTTTGCATGTGGTGGTGACGCAGATTGGCGTTGGTATTTTTCTATTAGGTGTCGGATTATTATGCGGCATGGCTACGGTGTATTTGACAAAGCTATTTGTTCAAATGACTTTTCAAACCACTAAGGCATTCATGGGAATGTTTAAAAAGAAGGTTGTGAGAGTATGAACGTGAATGATTTAAAAAAACAATGCATCAAATGGGGGATCATCTTCACCGTTGCCGGAGGAATTGTCATGGCAATTGGTTTAGGACTATCAGGCTTTGACCTAGATGCATATGACAACAATGACCAGAACAATGTGTTCCGCACCATCAATTGGAGCAAGCCATAAATGAAAGACCCGCTTATGCGGGTCTTAGCGTGTAGACAAACCCTCGCATTCGGTGTCAGTCCTGCGCGTCGGTACTCACGAATGTCAAATTCGCTCCGTTCCGGTGCTCGTCCTTCCTAGACTGCAAAGGTTTTCTATCACGCTGAAAAGAAGACAAAGGGCTAAAATAAACATCATTTTAGCCCTTTGTCAACAATCTGAGACCCGCTTATGCGGGTCTTTTTTTCGCTCGAACCACAAAGAAGAAATAACAGCAAAGTGCACCTAGTTCACAAAGCATAATGATCAGGCCCATTGGAAAGGCTGTTTGGCTTCCGGCTAGTCCGACAAGAGGCGTCATGCAGGCGCCTAGCAGCATTTGTGCCACACCGATGAGTGCGGCTGCACTTCCTGCATGTGCGCCGTGATGCTGCATCGCAAGAGACGGGGCAGAGGTGCCGACAATTCCAACGCTTGATACCACAAAAAAGAGCGGAATGAGAATACCATACAATCCTGCATCAATGGAGATCATCAAAAATAAGGTGACGCCGCCTAAGGCAGCTGTCAGCAATCCAATGCGAAGAACCTTCTCTTCGCCGATTCTCGCAGCGACACGGGCAAATACTTGTCCAGCTGTGATGATCCCAAGACTATTCACCGCAAAGGCAGCACTGAATCCTTGTGGAGAAAGGTGAAAAAGCTCCTGAAGCACAAACGGTGAGCCAGAAATATAAGCAAACATCGCTGCGAATACAAGACCTTGCGAGAGGGCATATCCTACAAAGAGACGATCACTCGCTAAAATTTTCATGGCGCCAACAATCTGTTGAAAGCCTCCTGTTTGTCTGCGCTCCGCAGGTAAACTTTCCTGAAGTGAAAAAATAGATCTCAGCAGCATCAAAGCCCCGAGAATTCCTAATAGAACAAATACACCCTGCCATGTGGTAAAGCGTAACATCTGTCCGCCCACAATAGGTGCCGCTGCCGGAGCAACCCCGTTGACCAACATGAGCAGTGCAAAGAATTTCGTCATTTCTGAGCCTTCATAATGATCTCGCACAATGGCTCGTGCAATGACAATGCCTGCTGAACCAGCGAGTCCTTGAATCAATCTTAAGAGGATGAACATCCAAATCGACGAGACCACCGTGCATAAAAGAGAGGCGGCGATAAAAATGATTAAGCCGATCATCAGCGGTTTTCTTCTACCGATCGTATCACTAATAGGCCCTGCAATCAGTTGTCCAAGTGCCAGTCCAATAAGACAAGCCATCAGACTTAATTGGGACAAAGCAGTGCTTGCTTCAAAATCTCGCGCAATATGAGGCAATGCAGGTAAATACATATCCATTGCAAGCGGTGCAAGGGCGGTTAAAGAACCAAGCAATGCGGCAAGGAGAAATCGGTTTTTTTTCGATTCTTGGGGATAAGATAAAGAACTCATATGATCATTACACTCCTCGTATACTTCCTCAAAACAGCATAATGAATCAAGCGTTCTTTTTCAATGGAAATTTTCAAAGAGGATTGCGTGCAAAATGATTGATCTTTCGAATGAGACTCTTTACATTGAATGAGTAGAGAAAAGGACAAGGTCAACGACATGCAGTATTTGCAAGATACGTATATCTAGCATTAAACAACAGGAGGTGCTGACATGGAGCAGCAAGAGCTGATCATTCGTCAAGCAGTCAAAGAAGATCATGAAGCGATCAGACATGTACTAATCAAATCCTATTCACAGTATGAGCCTCAATTTACGGAGGAAGGCTGGCAAAATTATTCTGCTGCGCTTGCAGCAGCTGTAGATAATCCAAACATGGAGCTGATGCTTGTGGCGGAGCTTGAAGGCAAGGTCGTGGGGACGCTTCAAATGTTTCGGTCATCAGAGCAAGCGTATGACAAACCCGAAATGGGCATTACATCAGCCATCGTCCGGTTTTTAGGAGTAGATCCCGATGTCAGGGGAAAAGGAATTGCAGAGTCATTGTTACGTAAAAGTATTGAACTCACGCAATCATGGGGTGAAAATGTTCTGTACCTTCATACATCTGATAAAATGCAGGCTGCCATTCGTCTTTATGAAAGAATGGGCTTTGAGCGTGCACTAGATAAAGAATTTGTGAATCAAAATGGGACGCATGTCAAGAGCTATCAATATGTCATCCAGAAAGAACAGCCGGCAGGTTCATCACATCACGCGTAATAAAAGGAAGAGCACGTCCTCTATGGATAGCTCTTCCTTTTTCAATTTACGCCCACAGTATAAGCGCCCAATAGGATACTCCCCACGAGATTAAACCGAACATAACAAAGAATTTTAACATGCGCTCATAAGGAGAAAGCTTTCGTTCTCTCTTCGTTTTCACCAGCCACCAATAAAGGGCATAGCCGCAAAAAATGAGGATGATTTGTCCAAGCTGTGTAAGGTTTTCAAGAATCGTGATTCCGTTCATTTATTTCACCTCATCATAGGTCTTCCATATGTGAATGCAGCAACCCTTTATTTTTTCATAAAAAAACGGTGTATACTGGAAAGAGAGAAACTAGATGCAAGAGGGAGTTGTGACATGTTGTTTTCGCTACATGCGGATCGGTGGGATGAAGTAATCGAGAGAAAAATCAAATACGATCAGAAGGTTGTGGAACATACGTGTCAACTGTTAGATGCACAGGGACAGAAAATGGTGCTTTTTCACAAGATTGAAGAGACGTTTTCGATGAGTGCAGGCGATGATACGCTGACGATTCCAAAAGGGAGCTATACGACCGCCTACTATTGGAAGGATCGTCCTTACAATATGTATTTCTGGAGAGATGATCAAGGGAAGGAACTAGGTTCTTATTTTAATATTGTGGGGAATACATGGTTCAACGGTCAGCTGGTCATGTTTGAAGACCTCATTGTTGATCTTCTCGTTCTACCGAATGGTGATTTTTTTGTATTGGATGAAGATGAGTTGCCAGAGAGTTTAGCGGATTTTGAACAAGGTTCAGTGCGCCGTGCATTAGAGGGTGTGATGGCTTCGTTAGAAAGCATACTTGATCAAGTGAGGGCAGATACTGAAGGAAAATATCATCATAGCTTATTTTCGCCGCTGTTAAAATAGAAAAAAACGATTCCTTTCAGCGAGGAATCGTTTTTTCTGTTAAACCTTGATACGGTTTAATCGTTTTTGTAAGCTGGTTTTCGTTTTAGAAGCTTTTAGCTGTTTGACAGCGGTTTGCGCTGCTGCTTTTGTTTTCTTCGTTCGTTTGGATTCAGCTTTTTTCACCTTTTGTTTGGCGTCTGTCACTTTCTTTTGATAGGCAACCTGTTTTTTGACTTTGTCGAGCCGGTTTTGCAGGCTTGTTTTTTCTTTGCCTTTGTTTAGCTTTTTGATGGCCGTTTGAGCGCTTTTAATGGCGCCTTGTGTTTTGCTTTTTTCGGCTGTTTGAACCTTAGCACGTGCCAATCGGATATCAATGGTTCCTTGTACCTTTTTCACCCGTTCAGTGAGTGCTGTTTTTTGTTTACTTGCAGTGAGTCGGCCAATTCTTGTTTTGGCTTGATTGACATCTGCCTGCTTTTTAGAAGTTTCGGCTGTTTTAACAGCGCTGGTCGCAGCTTTTACAAAGGTGGACTGCGGTATATATTGCACGCGGCCATACCCGAATTGTGGATCTTTTCCTTTTGTGCCAAGATCCACTGTATAGCTGCGCAATAAGGTGCGAAGCTGTACATTTGTTTTCTTCGGATGAAGCTGTTTCAACAGTGCCAGCATGCCTGTGACATGCGGCGTGGCTTGTGATGTACCTGTTGCATACCAATATTCGTTTTTTAAATAAGTGCTGATGACGTTCTGGCCAGGGGCAGAAAATTCAATGCCTTTCCCTGTATTTGAGATAGACGCAAGTTTGTCTTTGTCCGTCGTTGCAGAAACGGCAATGACACTATCGTAAGCGGCAGGGTAGCTAATATTATTCTTCTTCCCATCATTCCCGCTTGCAGCGACCACAAGCAGACCTTTTTTATATGCTTCATCCACTGCTGAGCGCAAAATAGGGATATTGTCTTCAAAACCTAAACTTAAATTCATAATATCCATCTTGTTGCTAATGGCCCAATCGATTCCTCGAAGCAGGCTGTACAAGTCGCCTTCTCCCTTTTTATCTAACACTTTCACTGCATACAGCTTCGCGCCAGAAGCGACGCCGACTGTGCCGTAATCGTTATTGAGAGCACCAATCGTTCCTGCGACATGTGTGCCGTGTCCTTCATCATCTTTATAGGAGGAAGTGTAGTTCACGAATGATTTACCGCCGGATATCTTTAAATCCTCATGTGGAGAAATACCAGTATCTAAAATGGCGACTTTCACATTTTTCCCCGTGACGCCTTCTTTTATCGCTTGCTTTACATTCAGCTTTTGCAGGTTGTAAGATTTTTGAACCAATGCATCCTGATTCGTAGAGGCAGCGGTTTTTTTCATCGTAGAAGAAGCGAGTTTGACCTTTATGTTTTTTGAAACATACGCGATGTTGGGGTCTTTTTTGAGTGACGTGACCGCTTGTTCATCTGCTGTCACAGCGACAGCGGGAAGATGTATGTACTGTTCGTTCACTTTTTCACTTTCTTCAATCGCTGTTTGCTTTCCTTTTTGGTTTTTATAGACGATGATGACATCTGTTTCTTTTGGCGGTGCAGCTGCCTGCGAATGGTAAGGCAAGGCAGTTGACAGCGCGAGAAGAAACGCGATGACTACGACGATTTTCTTTTTCAAGGCGATAGCCCCTTGCATACGATGACCTCCGTCTTTTTTTTCTCTATTATATCGGAGAAATGAGAGGGATGGTTAGAAGAATCATATTGTTTGTCAGAAAGTTTTTTTACAAGTAACCTGAAATTGAAATTCATACAAATCTAGTAGACAATAGAGAGATCATAATAAGAGAAAGTAGGATATGCTGATGAACGTAAAAGAGTATATGACGTATGATGCGACAGGCTTGGCAGCACTTGTACAGAATAAGCAGGTAACGCCAGACGAGCTTGTACAGGCTGCATTTGCTAGATTGAATGAGGTCAATCCTGAACTAAATGCGTTGATTCAGACAAGACAAGATCAAGTATTAAAAGAAATCAAGACATTACATACGAATCAGCCGTTTGCAGGCGTTCCATTTGTACTGAAAAATATATCGCAAGGGCTGGAAAATGAACCGCTGACAGCAGGTGCTGCATTGTTAAAGGATGTAAAGGCAAAAACGGACTCCCACTTTGTCCAGCGATTGAAGCAGGCTGGATTTCTCATGATAGGTCATACAAACACACCAGAATTCGGATTAAGAAATGTAACAGAACCTGCTTTACATGGTCCAACGAGGAACCCTTGGCATCCTGATTATTCCCCTGGCGGTTCAAGCGGCGGGACGGCAGCAGCTGTTGCAAGCGGCATCGTGCCTGCTGGTGGAGCAAGTGATGGTGGAGGGTCGATTCGGATTCCAGCATCCTTTACAGGTTTGTTTGGTCTCAAGCCAACAAGAGGAAGAACGCCGGTAGGACCAGGCGCAGGAAGGCAGTGGCAAGGGGCATCCATTGACTTTACACTCACAAAAACAGTGAGGGACAGTGCAGCCCTTCTTGATCTGCTTCAAGTCATTCAGCCTGAAGCGGCTTTCCAAACGCCATTATACGACGGCAGCTATCAAGAAGATCTAGTGAAACGTACATCTTCTATGCGAATTGCTTACAGTGTACAATCTCCAGTTGGTACGAAGGTCAGTGAGGAAGCGAAGCAGGCAGTGCAGCAAACAGTGAAATGGCTAAGTGATCAAGGGCACCAAGTAGAAGAAGCAGGGCCGGCAATCGATGGGGTTCATCTGATGCAGCAATACTACGTCATGAACAGCGGAGAAATGTCTGCATTATTCACGTCCTTGGCTCGTTCATTAGGACGTCCAGTCAATCCGGAGGAAACAGACATCGTGGCATGGGTGTTGGCGGAGGCTGGCAAGAACGTAACCGCTGCTGCTTACACAGAAAGTCTTGATGCATGGGATATGGCGGCTGCACAAATGGCGTCATTTCATCAAACTTATGATCTCTTTGTGACACCAGCGACAGCCTATTCAGCTCCTAAGGTTGGTGAGTTGATGCATTCGAAGGAAGAAATCACTGAACTTTTACGTGTGTCATCTCTCTCAATGCAAGCGCAGCAGGATCTCATTTATGACATGTTCTTAAAAAGTCTGACCTACACACCATTTACACAGCTTGCCAACTTAACGGGTCAGCCTTCTATGAGCGTTCCTGTTCATCTCACTGAGGGGGGCATGCCTTTAGGTGTCCAGGTTACAGCACCTAAGGGGAAAGAGGATTGGCTGCTTCGGCTTGCAGTAGAAATAGAGTCATCCTCGATTTGGAGAGGAACAAATCAACTCATACGTTGAAACGACATTTGTCTATGGAGGGAAAGGAGTGTCACACGTGAGTACGAAGGATAGAATTATTCAAACGGCCGCACTTCTTTTACGCAAACAGGGGTATCATGCGACAGGATTGAATCAAATCATTAGAGAGAGCGGCACGCCTAAAGGATCTCTTTATTATTATTTTCCAAACGGAAAAGAAGAGCTAGCCATAGCAGCCGTTGAATATATTAGTCAAAAGGTCATCAATCAAATTGAAGAAAGCTTTGCCTATTCGGACGATCCTTATATCGCCATCGACCGTTTTATGACAAACATCATCCGGGGATTTACGGAGCAGGAAAATGAAAGAGGGATTCCGATTGTCTTGCTGGCGGCAGAATCCAAGCCAGAACATACGCAGCTTCATACTGCATGTAAACAAGAAATGATCCGCTGGCAAAAGCTTGTGAAAGAAAAGCTCATGAACAGTGGTTATGAAGAAAACAAAGCGGATGAGCTGGCTTCCCTCCTTCATTCAATGGTGATTGGGGGTCTATCGATGACCACAGCACTCAAACAAACGACCCCGTTAGAACATGTGAAATGTTACCTTAGACACTTATTTATGCGAGAAGAGTAAAATCTCTCGCATATTGTCTATCTATTATATCAATTGGTCTATATAATAAAGATAGTCAATTCGTCATGAGGAGTGATGGGATGTCGGAGCAACCGCAATCGATCAAGCAATCCGAAGGTACCTCTTTTTATACCTTGTCTGGTTCAGGGAAGCTGTATGGGCTGGAAAATCAGCTTGTTCATGTGCTGGCAGAAGCAACTCGAACGAATCAGCTGTTTGAGCTTGTCTTAATCACAGGTGGGAAAGGAGCTTATTTTCCACTTCACTGTCATGAGCACTTATTTGAAACCATTTTTGTGCTGGAAGGAAAGCTTGAAGTGATTTTGGATGGTAAAAAATATATGGTCACAGCCTTCGATTATATTCATATTCCGCCCAAAACGATCCATGGCTACAGAATGCATAGTCACAAAACAAGATTTATTTCATATACGTTGGGCGGACAAATGACAGATGTCTATCAGCAAATCGGGAAAAAGCTTCAGCTGAACGAATGGCCGATGACTGATCATGCTTTCGATGCAGCCAGCTTTGAACAAGCTGAAAAAGAAAGCGATCTCATTTTGATGCATGGTATCCGGCAGCTGTCAAATACAACAAAGCCCTCCGTTTTATTTCATAGTCAGCTTCCTCAGGCGGTGCAGCCCTATGTATTAGAGGCTGGTGAAGGGAAGCAATATATTGTGGATGGTCAGCTCCATGAGCTGATCGCAACAACAGAAACAACTGGAGGCGGGTTCAGTCATTTTGTGATTGAAGGCACGAAGGGAAAGTATTTTCCTCCGCATTATCATCAAGTACATACAGAAGCACTCTATTGTGTTGAGGGAAAAATGAATCTTCAATTGAACGGTGAGGATATATGCCTGATGCCGGGTGACTTTGCCTATATACCGCCGGATACAATTCACTCTTATGAATTCGTGTCTCATTCTAATAAATTTTTGCTATTGCTGCTCCCTGGAAAGATTGAGCAGTTGTATGAGCAGTTTGAAGAATCACAAAGTCCGAGTATATGTCCTTATTTTATTCAAGAAGGGAACTTGATGATCGATCGAGAGACTTCCTCTCAATATGATTTGGTCTTTATCGATAAAGGATAAATATGTAACGCGTTACACACATGATTGAATAAGCGCCTGTCGAACCGTTCGACAGGCTTTTTTGTTTTTTCATATTCATGATTTGATGCATGAACCATCCTCTCAAGGTGAAGCTATGTACAGATGATTTTCGCTAAAGGAGGAAATGCATGTGAGAGCTGTTACTTACCAAGGGAAAAATAGCATCGCAGTGAAGAAAGTAGATGCACCATCAATTCAAGATCGGGAAGATGTGATCATTCGAATTACATCAACAGCAATTTGTGGATCTGATTTACATTTGTATCAGGGGAATTTCCCGCTTCCAATCGGTTATGTGATTGGGCATGAGCCAATGGGGATTGTGGAGGAAGTTGGCCCAGATGTCACGGCAGTAAAAAAGGGAGACCGTGTCGTTATTCCATTTACCGTTGCATGTGGTCAATGCCAATATTGCCATCACCACTTAGAAAGCCAATGCGACAACTCAAACCCGCACTACGATTCGGGTGGACTTTTTGGATATAGTGAGAAATATGGGAACTACCCAGGAGGACAGGCAGAGTATTTACGCGTGCCTTTTGGCAATTACACCCCGTTTAAGATCCCTGATGATTGTGAGCTGGAGGATGAACAATTGCTGTTCTTATCTGATGTTCTCCCAACTGCTTATTGGAGTGTGGAGCACGCCGGTGTGAAAAAAGGTGATACGGTCATTGTGTTAGGCTGTGGACCTGTTGGGCTAATGGCGCAGCAATTTGCATGGCAAAAAGGAGCAGAACGTGTGATTGCGGTCGATTACATTGATTACCGTCTGCGACATGCAAAACGGATGAGCGGTGTAGAAGTATTTGATTTTACAGAAGATCCCGACATGGGAGAAACGTTAAAGGAGCTGACCAAGGGTGGTGCCGATGTTGTGATCGATTGTGTGGGGATGGACGGGAAGAAGTCGCCGCTTGAAAAAATTGAGCAGAAACTCAAGCTGCAAGGTGGAACGATCGGACCGATTCAAATTGCCACAAAAGCCGTCCGTAAATGTGGAACGGTGCAGATGACGGGTGTGTACGGCGGTCTATACAATATGTTCCCGTTAGGTGCCTTTTTCGCAAGAAACGTCACCCTTAAAATGGGTCAGGCTCCGGCTAGAGGCTACATGTCAAAGCTCTATCAAAAAGTGACAACTGGTGAAATTGATCCTAGGGCGATCATCACACATCAATTGCCGTTAGATGATGCCGCTCATGCGTATCACATATTCAATGATAAGAAGGATGATTGTATAAAGGTCATCTTAAAGCCGTAAAGAAGAAGGCTTAGGAATGTTCCTAAGCCTTTAATGTGTGCTCGTCCATCATTTTCTCAATTAATTCAAAAAATGTTTTTTTATCTTCTTCTGAAAGATGGTTGAACAGTTGATTAACAAGCAATTGGCGGTTGTCGATCATTTGTTTTGCAATTTGTTCACCAGATTCAGAGAGTTCAATCCATACAGTACGGCGGTCATTATTATTTCGAGAGCGGATAATCAGCCCTTCATCTTCTAAGTGATTGAGAGCGGTTGTTGTTGCAGAGGGAGATAATGAAACTTCCTGCAGAATATTTTTCACAGTACATGATTGATGACGATAAATGATGCGTAAAATAAACCCTTTCACATTCGTGACGTTTTTCGGGATGTTCTCTTCATCTATTTGTTTCGTCGCCTTTAAATACTTTGTCAGCGCATGGTCTAATAAACTTGCCTCTAGCTCGAAATGTTGCATTCTCCATACCTCTTTTCCTATTGCATTCGCATTTTCCGATCAATTACTAGGTCTATCTTATCATAATAGTTATCATCATTTAAACCAAAATGGAAGACGGATATAAAATTACCTATATTATCAATTAATATAAAGAACAATTCCAAATTGAAATGATTTTACTTTCAGCTGGTTTTATTTTAGAATGTGAATGAGATAAAATCTGCCAACCCATTCATTGGAAATTGGCTATTGTAAATCAAACGTTTGGAGATGAAGATATTGAATACACTACAGGCATTACTTAACGACAGAATGGAACGCTCATCACAAATTGAAGCGGTAACTGGCGGGGGTGTGTCTTATACATTTGAAGAATATGCAAAGCGCATTGACCAGCTCGCTCATTACTTACACCAAAAGGGGATTCGAAAAGGGGACCGTGTTTGCTTTATTAGTCAAAACCATCATCACTTCCCTACGATTATGCTGGCAGTCATCAAAGCAGGTGCAGTCGCAGTTCCGCTTAGCTGGCAGCTTACTTCCTTTGAGCTAGAAGGTATTTTGAAAAAAGCAGAGCCAAAGGCTTTATTTTTTGATCGTGAATTCCGTGACATCATTGCGGCAGTGAATGTGTCTTTAGAAGATTGCCTGATGGTGGAATCAGGTGTCAATGCGAAAACAACACAGCTGTTTGAAGACATTTTGGCTTCAAATGATGGAAGTAACCTTGCTGAAGAGGTATCAGAAGAGGATCTAGCGATGATTTTATTCACCTCTGGGACAACGGGCAATCCAAAAGGATGTATGGTCGGACACGGACGAATCTATCAATTTTTAAAAAGACGTGGGAATCGAGGATTTGATTTAAGAGGAAAACGGTATTTAGTGAGTCACCCTTTATATCATATGAGTTCGATTAACCATCTCATTGCAGCGGCGATTGAAGGGTATACGCTTGTCTTCTTACATGATGCAACACCGAAGCGCATTTTAGAAACGATTGAGAAAGAAAGAATTACGTTCATGATGGCTTTTCCATCAGCTTACACGTACATGCTAGAAGAAATGAAACGCGGTTCGTATGATCTTTCATCTTTTGAAATTGCGATTTCTGGCGGTACGAAGGTGCCCGTGCGCTTAATTAAAGATTACAAAGAAGTAGGCATTCAGATGATGCATGGCTACGGTAGTACGGAAGCATGGGTTGTGAGTGCGTGGCATCCAGCGATGGGCGAGGATAAAATGGGCTCTGCGGGTAAAGTGGACCCGGATGTAGAAGTGAAAATCGTGCATCCTGAGACAGACGAGACATTGCCAGCTGGAGAAATTGGCGAAGTCGTCATGAGAAGCCCATTTTATTTCTTAGGCTACTATCATCAGCCTGACGCTACAGAGAAGGTACTCAAAGATGGCTGGTTCCATATGGGAGATGCAGGCTATTTAGATGAAGACGGTTTTCTTTTCATCACAGGCAGATACAAAGATGTGATTCTGTACGGCGGGGATAATATCTATCCTGACCAAGTAGAAGAAGTCATTGATCAAATTCCAGGTGTGATTGAATCAGCTGTCATTGGGGTACCGGACGAATTATATGGTGAAGTGCCAAGTGCGTATATCGTAAAAGACGATTCCGTCGATTTTTGTGAAGAAGATGTGGTGAACTATTGCCAGGAACGTTTGGCAGATTACAAAGTACCCTCCATTCATTTCACACAGGAGCTGCCAAAAAATAAGCTTGGTAAAATCATGAAGAAGGATTTACGTGAATTGGTTGTGAATGCGTAGTACCTATTCTGCTATAATGAAATTTGAATGATTTTTTGTTTTTCTAACGTTTTGGAGGGAAAGGGTTTGCGACATATTCTTCGTAAGAAACACATTCACGATTTGTTAGAGCAGAGCAGGCAGCAAAAGGTACAGAAAACGCTGGGCGGGCTCGATCTCACGCTCCTTGGTATTGGGGCAGTGATCGGCACGGGGGTCATGGTGTTAACCGGAATTACAGCGGCTAAGGATGCAGGGCCAGCTGTCATTTTTTCCTTTGCCATTGCAGCGATTGTGTGCAGTTTGGCAGCACTTTGCTATGCAGAAATGGCTTCAGCGCTGCCTGTTTTCGGCAGTGCGTACATTTATTCATATACAACGATGGGTGAGCTTGTCGGTCATCTAATGGGATGGACGTTATTGTCCGTGTATATGCTGACTGCTTCAGCTGTCGCCAGTGGCTGGTCGAGCTATTTCAACAGCTTGCTTGAGGGGTTTGGAATTTCGATTCCCCATCAATTCTTAGCGGGGCCGGAACAAGGCGGATATATGAATCTGCCAGCCATTATCATTGCCTTACTAATTGCGTGGATCTTATCTAGAGGAACGAAGGAAAGTAAAAAATTCAATAATATCATGGTGTTTGTGAAGCTCGGTATTATTGTTCTTTTCATTGTAGTAGGCGGGTTTTATGTACAGCCAGCCAATTGGCAGCCATTCATGCCGTTTGGTGCAGAAGGTGTCATTGCCGGTGCTGCTGCTGTGTTTTTTGCCTTCTTAGGATTTGATGCGATTTCTGCTTCTGCGGAAGAGGTGAAAAATCCGCAGCGGAACCTGCCAATTGGCATTATTGGCTCATTACTCATTTGCACGATCATTTACATTGTCGTTTGTTTGATTATGACAGGTATGGTGCACTATACAAAACTGAATGTCACAGAGGCTATGTCCTATGTGCTGCAAAGTGTACATCAAAATAGCGTGGCCGGTATTATTTCTGTCGGTGCGGTCATTGGATTGATGGCTGTGATTTTCGCCAATAATTATGCAGCAACTCGAATTGCCTATGCGATGGGACGAGACGGTCTTTTGCCTAAAATGTTTTCGAAAACAAACAAAAGCGATACGCCTGTTGCAAGCATATGGATGATTGGCGGCATGACAGCTGTTATTTCAGGGTTTATTGATTTAAAGGACTTGTCCAATTTAGCGAATATCGGTGCTTTATTGACGTTTGCGATGGTGAGTTTATCTGTGCTTATTTTGAGAAAGACACATCAGCAGCTTGAGAGGGGATTCCGGGTTCCATTTGTGCCGGTATTACCGATTATCTCAATGGGCTGCTGCTTGTTCCTTATGCTCAACTTACCAGGCCGGACGTGGCTTTACTTTGGTGTTTGGCTGTTAATCGGTGTCGTCATGTACGCAGCGTATTCAAACAAACATAGTGAATTAGCGAAATCCTCATGAGAAAAAGGTGCAAATCCGTTGACGATTTGTGCCTTTTTTCATACGATTTGGGATAAGCTATAAAAGAGAAGATGGACGGAACAAGAGGAGGATGAGGGGTATGATTAGTGTTAGTCCTTATATTGTGGTAGACGATGTGAAGGAATCTCTTCAATATTATCAAGGGATTTTTGGCGGGGATATTCATATTTTAAATGAACATCAAGACCGTGTGCTGCATGCAGAACTGCACCTTGGAGAATCACTGCTCCACTTTTCAGATACGTTTGGCCGCACACCAAAGCCCGAACATCTCAGATTGATTATGCAGTTTGACAATGAAGAAGAACTAAAGGCTGTATATGAAGCGCTGGAAGCTGATGGAGATGTAATGGTCGAATTACAGGATACGTTCTTTGGCGCACTTCACGGACAAGTACAGGACCGCAAAAATGGGTTGATCTGGGTGCTGAATTATATGAAATAAACCGAGACCTTCACCTTCGTGAAGGTTCAGCGTGTAGACAAACCCTCGCATTCGTTGTCAGTCCTGCGTGCTGGTGCTCACGAATGACAAATTCGCTCCGCGCCAGTACTCGTCCTTTCTAGACTGCAAAGGTTTTCTATCACGCTGAAAAGAAGACAAAAGGCTAAAATCAAGATCATTTTAGCCTTTTGTCAACAATCTAGACCTTCACCTTCGTGAAGGTTTTTTTGGGAGTGCTTTTATTTTCTGAAAAATGGAAAATATGCTATGTTGGAAGAATAAAAGAACAAGGAGAAAGGTGGCAAAGGGATGGAGCAAATTGAATTTCAATCAATCCAAACAAATGGTGTAACACTTCACACAGCAATGGCTGGACCTGAAGATGGCCCGCTGCTTATACTGCTGCATGGATTTCCTGAGTTCTGGTACGGCTGGAAGAACCAAATTATGCC
Organism: Bacillus sp. FSL K6-2841; assembly: GCF_037976435.1. Classification (NCBI taxonomy): domain Bacteria; kingdom Bacillati; phylum Bacillota; class Bacilli; order Caryophanales; family Bacillaceae; genus Bacillus; species Bacillus sp. FSL K6-2841. Next base: position 285,654 of record NZ_CP150266.1, read on the forward strand.
CCTAGCCGAGGCAGGATATCGTGTCGTCGTTCCTGATCAAAGAGGCTACCATCTAAGTGATAAGCCAGAAGGAATCGAATCCTATGTATTAGATCAACTGAGAGATGATATCGTAGGGTTGATTAAGACCCTTAGTCCGAATCAAAAGGCGATTGTGGGGGGGCATGATTGGGGCGGGGCAGTTGCTTGGCATTTGGCATCCACACGTTCTCAATATGTAGAGAAACTAATCATTGTCAACATGCCGCATCCGCGGGTGATGATGAAGGTTCTTCCGTTTTATCCGCCACAGTGGAAGAAGAGCTCCTATATTGCTTTCTTTCAGCTTCCGAATGTGCCAGAGGCAGCACTCCAAGAAAATCACTTTCAAAAGCTGGATGAAGCGATAGGACTAACTGCAAGACCACACTTGTTCTCAAAAGAAGATGTATTAAGCTATAAGCTGGCTTGGACGCAGCCAGGTGCCATGACCTCGATGCTTAATTGGTATCGCGCGATTAAAAAGGGCGGCTTTGAAAAGCCGATATCTAAACGTATTTTAGTACCTGTTCGCATGATCTGGGGGATGGAGGACAAGTATTTAAGCAGAAAGCTGGCGAAGGAAACGATGAAGATTTGCCCTAATGGTCAACTGATTTTTGTCGATGATGCTTCTCATTGGATCAATCATGAAAAACCAGAAGTAGTGAACAAACTCATACTCGAATTTTTGAACTAAAGAAAAAAGCTCTGGTCAGGGGACCAGAGCTTTTGTGATTTTACCCAATATGATTCTTTTTCAACGAAGCAGGTTCATCGTCCCAGCATTCAATGTTCTCATTGTTTGGAACGGCATTTTTATAAAAGACTGGATCTTTCCCCTCTTTTTTCTGCCGTGAATAATCCTTTAATGCTGCAAAGGCGACTTTGGACAGCATGGTAATGGCAATGAGGTTGACGATGACCATTAAGCCCATAAACAGATCGGCAAGATTCCAAACAAAAGGAACACTTGCTACAGCACCGAATAAAACCATAGCAATGACCGCAATACGGTATCCAATCAACCAGGCTTTGCTTGATTTAAGGAATTCAATGTTCGTTTCACCATAGTAATAATTCCCGATCAGCGTACTAAATGCAAATAAGAAAACCATAATAGCAAGAACACCAGAAGCCCAAGGACCGATGTGTTCACTCAAAGATGCTTGAGTAAGCTCAATACCTGTTAATTTTGTCGTTTTATATGCACTTGAGAAAAGAACGATAAAGGCAGTACTTGTACAAATAATCAGTGTATCAATTAAGACACCAAATGCTTGGATCAATCCTTGCTTTACAGGGTGGCTCGTCACGGCAGCTGCAGCAGCGTTTGGTGCGCTACCCATCCCAGCTTCGTTTGAGAATAGACCCCGTTTGATCCCTTCCATAATGACGGCACCCATGGTACCACCTGCAAACTGCTCAATACCGAATGCATGTGAAATAATCGTCTGGATCACACCAGGCAGTTCAGTAATGTTTGTAATCATGACAAAAAGAGCAATACCAATATAAGCGACAGCTAAGAAGACCACAATGTATTCAGCCATCTTGGCAATCGTCTTGACCCCGCCGAAAATGATGATACTAAATCCAATAGCCATAATGACGCCTACGATCAAACGATTTGTGCCAAATGAATTTTCAAAAGCAATAGTAATGGTGTTCGACTGTACAGCGTTAAAGACAATACCGAAAGAAATGGTGATTAATACAGCAAACAAAATCCCCATCCAGCGTTTCTTTAAGCCTTTTTCAATATAGTAGGCGGGACCACCGCGAAAGCCTGATGGATCTTTTACTTTATACACTTGGGCAAGCGTACTTTCAACAAAGCTTGACGCAGAACCAATAATGGCTAGAATCCACATCCAAAAAATAGCGCCAGGACCACCCATGGCAATTGCGATCGCAATCCCAGTAATGTTCCCAGTTCCAACCCGAGCCGCCATACTAATAGCAAAGGCCTGGAATGGTGATACGCCAGATTTTTGTTTATTTGTTCCTTCTTTCAGAACGATCACCATTTCCTTCAGCATACGCACTTGAAGGAAACGAGACCTGAATGTGAAATAAAGGCCGACAATAATTAATAGTGCAACAATAATATATGACCATAGAAAACCATTTGTTGTTGTTAATAAACCATTCATAACATCACCTCTTCTAATTCATCCTATTTCTTTAAAAAATACTGAGATCCCACTCTTTGGCGAGCTTTTTCAGCATCATGACACCGGTAATGCTATTACCACAATCATCAATGGCGGGACCATAAATACCGATTCCACAGCCTGTCTGAAAAGGGAATTCTCTTCTTGCGCTTGGCGGAACGCAAGCCATAATTCCTCCAGACACACCACTTTTGGCTGGTACGCCTACGAAAGCAGCAAAATTACCAGATGCATTATACATGCCGCATGTCAGCATCAATGCCTTAGTTAGTCTTGCGATATCTTTTGGGATGACTTGGACTTGTTTAAAGGGATGGTAGCCATCACTTGAAATAATGAGTCCAATCAAGGCGATGTCCTCAGTTGTGACCTCGATGGAACATTGCTTTAGGTACACTTCTAGTGTCTCTTCGACATCGGATTCTAAATAATTGGTTTCTTTTAAGTAATAAGCAAGAGCACGGTTGCGGTGCGCAGTTGCCCATTCTGATTGATAAACCTCTTCACTAACAGATGGACGCTTTCCTATTAAGTTTTCGATTAAATCGAAAATATATGCTAGCTTTTCTGTAGAAGTCTTTCCGGGAAGGATGGAGGATACGGTAATAGCTCCAGCATTAATCATTGGATTAAAGGGCTTCCCTGGTTTATGCATCTCAAGACGGTAGATGGAATTAAATGCATCACCAGTTGGCTCTACATCTACCCGGTCCAAGACGTAAGGAACGCCTCTTCCTAAACAGGCAGCTATAAAGCTGATGACTTTTGAGATACTTTGCAGGGTAAAGGGAACGTCCCAATCACCATATCGTACAGATGATCCATCTGGGCCTATCACGCTGATACCAAGTTGAGAGGAATTCACTTTTCCGAGTGCTGGAATGTAGCCAGCATTTTGTCCATTTTTGTAATACGGACGAATTTCTTCTGCCCATTGATCAACAGAAGACTGGCATGCGTGTTGTGTATTATTAGAAATTGCTGTTTTCATACGATTCCTCCAATCAAAAATCAAAAAGTACCCTATTGAATTGGCGGATGACAAAAAATGCGATCAAATAGGCACGAAAACATGTTACACATCTTCAAAGAACTTGTCATGCGCTGCTTGTACCACTCCTTTACACCTAAATATATGTTCAAATGAAGGCTTTGGCGGCGAAAAAACAAAAAGGGTTTTTAGTGAAAATTCAGAAAACGCTTACATATAGTTTCACTAAAATTGTTCATTCAATTTATCTTGGAAACTACACAATCTGACGAAAATCTACAGAAAAACTTACAAATAAAAATCAGTTTGTCGATCATTGTCTAAACAATTCCCATTATTGTAGACAATCACCAAAATGCTGAATAGCTGAAAGGTCACCATGCCATCTCGGTGAATAGTCATAAAAAAGGATTTTGGGGAAATAAGGTGCTGTGAAAATTATTTTTTTGTACATTGTGAAGAAAAGAGTCTCCTTGTATACTGTGGCTATGCAAAAAGGGGAAGGGATGTCAGTCATTTGAGTTTAAACCAGCTTGTTAAAAAAGACGCATTCATATTAATTTTTATGGTGGTGATTGTGCCGCTTGCAGGAGAACTGAAGTTTTATCCTGTGAATGAGACGTTCCGGATCAGCTTTGGCGCACCTGCGTTTTTCTTTTGTTTATTACTCTTAAGGAAATCTAGACCGTTCTTGCCCGGCTTTTTAACAGGCGCAGCCATTGTGCTTTTTCGAGTAGGCTTAGATTTAATTCAGCATCATGCTGGTTTCGCCGCATCATTTTATCAGCAATTCCCAAGTTTCTTTTTCTATTTTACATATGCATTCCTGTTCTTTGCCGTCCGTACGGGACGTTTTAAACAGCGCTCTATTTTTATTGGGATCATTGGTCTGATGATTGAATTAGTGGCTGATTTTGTTGAGTTGTTTGTGCAATATTTAGTATTTGATACAACGATGACGCTATCAAAGCTAAGTGATATGTTTCTCATTGCGTTTGCTCACAGCTTTGTGGTGATCAGCTTTTTTAATATGATGAAGCTGTATGAGGCACAATCTAGAGAGAAGCAGATCATGAAACAAAATGAACATATGATGCTGGTTATTTCTAATTTATATGAAGAAACGGTTCATTTAAAGAAAACGTTAAAACATACAGAGCATATTACGCAAGAATCATACAGGCTTTATCGTCTAATGCATGAACATGAAGCAGGCAAGGAAGTGAGTCAGGAACTGTTGAAGCTCGCAGGAGAAATCCATGAAGTGAAAAAGGACAATCAGCGTATTTATGCTGGGCTTTCGAAGCTGATTTCTAAGGAAAATATGCAAGACTATATGAATGCGGAAGAGCTCGTTCAAATTGTCCTCCGCATTCAAGAAAAATATGCGCTCTCTCTAGGGAAAAACATCTCCTTTACATCTGATATAAAAGGCATTCATTTGCATGATTACCATGTGTTCATTTTCTTATCGCTCATTAATAATTTAATGGCAAATGCGGTTGAAGCCATAAAGGATGACGGAATGATCTCACTCGTATTGAAAGGAAGTCATGATAAAATAGAGATTCGGATTGAAGATGATGGCCCGGGAATTCCAGAAAAAATGAGAGACATCGTATTTGATCCAGGCTATACTTCCAAATTTGATGCATATGGAACACCATCAACTGGGATTGGCTTATCCTATGTGAAAGAGCTGGTTAAAGAGCTTGGCGGTACAATTAAAATCGAACAAAGAGAAACAAAGGGAACAGCTTTTCAGCTAATCCTTCCTATACAAAATTTAATACAGAGAGGGTGAGTGTATGCGGTTTTTCATTGCAGATGATGATCGTGCAATACGCTCGATTTTAGGACAAATCATTGAGGATGAAGATTTGGGAGAGGTCGTGGATGAAGCTGATGATGGAGTTGGATTAGAAGCCCATTCATTGAACCTAAAAAAAATAGACATCCTTCTGATTGACCTTTTAATGCCTGTTAGAGATGGCATTCAAACCATACGTCATATTCACCCTGAATTCAAAGGCAAAATCATGATGATTTCTCAAGTAGAGGCGAAAGAAATGATGGCAGAGGCCTATGAATTAGGGATCGAATATTATATTCATAAACCTGTCAATCGAATTGAAATTGTCAGTGTGATTCGAAAAGTCATGGAGCGGATTAAGCTTGAGAAATCGATTTACGATATTCAAGCTTCCCTTCGCCATGTGCTGCCGTTAGAGCCAGTGATTTCTCATAATACAACGGGTGCTGGGTTAAAGAAAAGGACGATGAAAGAGGCGGGGGAATTTCTCTTATCCGAACTAGGAATTGTTGGAGAGAGCGGATCTAAGGATTTACTAGAGATCCTGATCTATTTACATGAAACACAGTCAGCCAATTCTCATGAGGTTAATTTCCCGCCGCTAAAACAGCTCTTTATCAAAACAGCGGAGAGGAAGCTGGATCATGGGGCAACCGATGTCGAAGTGATGAGGGAAGTGAAAGCGGCAGAGCAGCGGATTAGACGCGCTATTCATCATTCCTTGAATCATTTTGCTTCACTAGGATTAACAGATTTCTCGAATCCTAAGTTTGAGCACTATGCGTCGAAGTTTTTTGACTTTACCGATGTCAGCCAAAGAATGAAAGAAATGCAGAAGACCTCTTCATCCGCAGGATCAACTGGCAGAGTCAATACGAAGAAGTTTGTTCAAATCTTTTATTTTGAAGCAAAGCAGTTATTTGAGGGAATGAGCTGAAAAAAATCTATTGGAATGATTGGAGAAAATAAACAGAAAAAGACTGCTATTCCTATGATCTATCGAGATCTTCAAGTATCTTTATTATTTAACTGATCATTCTGATTTTTCTTTTTTCTTGAAAATAAAACTCTCCTGTGCAATCGTTTGTTAAAATAGTGAGGTTAGACTAGAATGTCGGAGGTTTTATTTTGGGAAAAATTAAACGAAATGCGCTCTGCCCTTGCGGAAGCGGAAAAAAATATAAACATTGCTGTGGTCAAAAGTCAGGCGGAGAACAAACGTCTGAGCTTGTGTTTAAGGAAGCTGTACAAGTTCAAAAGGATTTAATGAATTACGCATTCTCTAAACATCAGAGAGCCATCAATCAATTCATTAATGAGTTTTCTTTTCTTGCAGATATGGATAAAGAAACGCAACAAATCTCAGTCTTTCATTTGAGTGTATGGGGCATCTTTTTCCGTCCATTAACCGATCAGAAAGAAACCATCTTCCAAGAATTCCTGACAAAGAAAGCGGAAGATATTACCCGTCCGAAAACAAAACAAGTGGTTCAATCATGGACAGGTATGGAGCCATCTTTGCTTTTATTAAATGAAAAAACGGACGAGTCTCTTTACTTTGAGAATATGGTGACAGCCGAAAAGGTTGAAGTAGATGTAAAACCGGATCAAACAGTGCTGCCTGAAAAGGGAAGTCTCGTACTTGGATTCCCTGTTCAATTTGAAGAAAAAGCAGAGTTTTTCATTCAATATACGATGTTTGCGAAAGAGTTTACAGATACGCTTCTTCTTCAAGTTCGTCAGCTTGTTGAAGCATATGAGGCAAATGGAGGAACGCGCAGCACATTTATGAGAGAATCATTCCCTGATGTGTTGAAGTGTTTGTTTGCGAAGCAAGAAGTAGAAGAATTAGAAACATCTGCTCAAACAGAAGGCGATACAGGTCTAACAGCAGATCGCATGGACTGGGCAAGTGACGTTCAACTGGAAACAGCTAAGCTGATTGAAGACGGAATGAAGGAACACGGGGACCAAAGCCTGACTGATGGCGCTTTAACCGTGTGGAAGGCCTATTGTGATCAGAAATCACCTGTGATCCGTAAAGCAGCATCATTTGCTGCGGGAATCGAATATTACATTCATTCACTTGCAAGTGATGCCCCGCTTTCTCAAGCGCAAATAGCGAAAAAGTATGGCATTAGTGCGTCTACTGTATCGAGCCGTTTTAAAGATATTGAAAAAGCGGTGAAAGAAGAGCAAGAGGCGACGGTATAGCATAAGAAAAGACGCGGCACTTTCATTGTGCCAGCGTCTTTTTTTAGTTCAAGATTATCTTGTTTTAATAAAACCGCTCATGTACTGTGATGTATTATAATCGTTAAGGTCAATTTTCCACTGACCATCCCCATTACGTTTCATTTTCACTTCGTATTCAGCCGGGCTGGAGACTGGGGGGAGCTTCTCGAATTCAGATGCGTACAAGTTTAAGCTTTTCTTATACAATTCTTCTTTAGAGCGGATCTTGCCGTTGTAAAACTCATCTCTTTGCTTGTCTAGCTTGTCTTTTAAGTTAGAGGCATCAATACCTGTTACTTGAGCGACAACCTTCGCCTCGTCATTAGAGATGGTTTTTACACTTGTTTCTACTTTGGTTTTTTCCTTCATGGTGTCTTGAATCCGTTTGTACATCGACAGAATATCACGGTCACTTACTTCATTGCCGTACATGCCGGCGGTTCTTTTGAAGTCTTTTACGAACATGTCGTGGTATTTATTCACGACATCGGATTGGTTGTCACCTGTTAAATCTGCAAATTGATCGTTCTTTTTGTCAAATACAATGATATCCGTATAAGCGGATAGCGCTTTTGCAGGGTTATCCAGCTTTTTCGCTGTATCCAATATTTTGTTTCCATCTAGGTTGATTTCAATCGAATCACTGTTTTTCTTGATGCTGTCTTGGTACACGAACTGATATTTTTTCCCTTTGTCTACTAGGAAATAAAGAGCACCTGTTTGAGATTTTCCTTTGTTCAATGAACCGAGGTCAAGACGGTCTTTACTGCCGTAAAATTTCAAATCAGATACTTTGGCATCGTCCTGATAAAGGGAGAAGTCAGAGCTATATAATGATAGAGCTTTGTCACCTTTGTTTGTAATCGTCAGGTTGACTTTTAGCACCAATTCATTGTCTCTTAGCGTAGTTGTTGAGTCTTCTGGTAACGTATATTCGTAGCTATCGACTTTTACCTCTGCTGTTTTTGTTGATTTTTGATCAGCGTTACTTGATTTTGCTGAGCTCTGGCAAGCTGCAGAGATGATCATCACGAACGAAATCATGAGGAGTGCACTTATTTTTTTAAGATTCACAGTTGATGCTCCTTTGCTTTTCTTTCGTCATTTCATTCCCGCTATCTGACTATGAAAAAAGAAACAGATAGGATGGTATATTCGGGTGTTACAGGGGAAAATCTCCTTATGACGATTTGCACTTTTCATTCTATCGAAATTTAATCATGATGAGGAATAGGTTTTAGTCCCTATCTTTGAAAGAAATTTACACAAAAATCATTAATAAAAGGAAATTTGTAAGTCTAATATACCGGTTAATAAGAATTAACTTGTAGATTTATTATCAGTTTTAAATGTTTTTTAGGTAAAAATCTTGAAGTGAGGGTGTTGCTGCTTCAGAGAGCAGGATACTTGAATGTTGTAAAGGATTCATGGGAAAATAAGGATGATTAAGCAGATAAGGGAGATGAGCTTTTGAAAAAGGTAACGCTTGGACGAACTAATTTACAGGTGAATCCGATAGGGCTTGGTACGAATGCGGTAGGTGGACATAATTTGTTCCCGAACCTGAGTGAAGATGCCGGACGAGAGCTTGTGGAGACAGCTCTTGATCAAGGTGTCAATTTCTTAGATTCTGCTTTTATTTATGGGCTGGGCCGTTCAGAGGAATTGATCGGTGAGATTATTGCCAAAAGAGGCGGTAGAGAAAACCTTGTCCTTGCGACAAAGGGGGCTCATAAAGAAGTAAACGGACAAATTGAGCTGGATAACAGCCGGGACTTTTTAAGAGAGCAGGTCGAACATAGCCTGAAACGACTGCAAACAGATTATATTGATTTATACTATATGCATTTCCCGGACGGCCGGACGCCGCTGGAAGAAGTAGCAGGCACATTAAAGGAATTGAAGGATGAAGGGAAAATCAGGGCCATTGGTGCATCTAACCTTGATTTTGAACAGCTTCAAGCCTTTAATCGAGATGGCTACTTAGATGTGCTTCAGTCAGAGTATTCTTTGCTGAAACGTGAGGCAGAGCAGGATCTTCTCCCATACTGCGTCGAGCATCGTATTTCCTTTATTCCTTATTTCCCGTTGGCGTCAGGTTTGTTGACTGGTAAATTTACGAAGGATGCGACATTTGATGATATTCGAGCAAAAGATCCGCTTTTCCAAGGCGAGGCGTTCCTTCAAAACCTCGAAAAAGTAGACAAGCTAAAGGCAATTGCACAATCAAAGAACGCCGAAACGGCACACGTCGCACTCGCTTGGCTTTTAGCACAGGACGGCATCGACGCCATTATTCCAGGTGCAAAACGAGCTGAGCAAGTTCAGCAAAACCTAAAAACAAACGAAGTTCAATTAACAAAAGAGGAAATCAATCAAATTGACCACATTTTCTCTTAATCAAAAAAGGTGCTTAGCTGCACCTTTTTTTTATGACATCGTGAGGGGAATTTTGATGACGAGCCGCAAATGTGGAGAACGGTAAGTAAAATCAAGAGTACCGTCTGCCTTTTCAACAAGCTGATGAATGATATACGTCCCCATTCCTTGATGATCGCCGCCTTTTGTGGAGCGGCCAAAGTTTTTGAACAAATGGTCTAACACGTGTTTTTCCATTCCTTTTGTGCTGTTTTCACAATGGATTAAAAAGAGCCCACTCCGAATAGAGGTCGCAATCGAGATGCTGCCCTCTTTCCCGGCTTGCTTCGCTTCAATCGCTGCGTCTAGGGCATTATCAAGCAAGTTTCCAGTGAAACTAACCTGATCCGCCTTAGAAAAGGGAAGCGATGAAAAAGGTGCTTGAAGGTCTAGAGAAAGGGCAATGTCCTCTTTTTCAGCCCGTTGGAAAAAGGAATGCAGGGTTGAGGCCAAATAAGCATTTTCTCCTTTAATCCAAGGGAAATGTTTCACGTATTGCTGAATCAAATCCTTGATCTCATGCTCGTCGTTCGACGCGGAAAAGGCATTTAAATGTCTAGCTGTTTCATGATGTTTACTGCGCAGCTCAAGCAGCAATTCATTGGTTCTTGATTCTGCGTTGATCAGTTCTTGAAGCCGACCGTTTAATCGTCTCTCCGTCTGCATCATCTTCAATGCAAGGATATCTGTTGTGATGATGATCACAAAAGCCAAAAGAGGGCTCCATCCATTTCCTTGCGTCAGAAAAAGGGAAAGGCCTGCACAGGTAAAGAGCACAAAAGCACCCAACATCACATAACCACTCACATGAGGCAAAAACCTTTTGTATATGAAAAATATATAAAGACAAATCACACAAAAAGTGAGGAGCCACAGCACTCCTGATGATAGATGCAGAAAAGCTTCAGCTGCTGCATGAAACGCAAGACCTAGGCATATGAGAGCATACATGCGGAATCCAACATAGAAAGCGTTCACGTTCGTTCTCCTTAAAAATAGTATTTCTTAAAGTATTCTAATTGCTGCTTGGTCATCATGGCTTTTTTATCTGTACCTTCAAAAGACACGATAAATGAATTTTTGGCATACGCCGAGAAGTTCTTAATGTAATGAATATTGATGATAAACGATCGGTGAGAGCGGATAAAATCTTTTTCAGCTAGATCGCCCTTTAACTCGTTTAGTGTCTGATATGTCTGGATTTCTCCTGTTGTTGTGACAATGGTGGTTGACCTGCCTGTTCGCTCAACAAAAATGACATCCTTCTTTTGCAGCACGTGAATATCTGACTGCTGCTTAATGAGAAGCCGTCCATGAATGCTTTTCTCCTGCTTGGTGGACAAGTAGCGCTCTAAGGATTTGGCAATTCGATCGGCTTGGTAGGGCTTCATAATATAATCGTGAACATTTAAATCAAACGCATGGACCGCATATCCGCTGTTTCCTGTCACAAATACAACATCGACATTCAGTGCATGAGAGTGAATGAGATCCGCTAATTCATAACCGGACATTCCGGGCATTTCAATGTCTGCGAACAACAGATCAATATCTCCTTTTTTGACCTTCTCGTATGCATCCTCTGCTGACTGTGTGACAAAGACAATCTCCACAGCTTCCATTCTGCCTACAATGGCATGCAGCTTTTCTAAATCTACTCGGTAATCATCAACGAGACCTACTTTTATCATAAAAATCACCTATGACTCTTCTTATTATTTGTCTATTTTACCATTTGTTTTTTTAAAATAGATCATTTCAAGACAGAAAAAGGACGTTTCGCGACATTTTTATGTCAAGGAAGCGTCATTTTTTCTATCATAGACTTAGAAAGTTGAAAGGGGCGAACCACATGATTACTCTCAGCGATTGCAGCTGCTGGTTTAAAGATAAGAAAAAGGTCGTAAAAGCGATGAAGCATATGACGTTCTCCGTGAAGGAAGGGGAAGTTGTTGGCATCCTAGGAGAAAATGGTGCAGGGAAAACCACATTATTACGCGCCGTAGCCACATTATTAGAACCTACGCACGGAACAGTCACTGTCGCAGGCTTTGATACGGTGAAAGAATCAACAGAAGTGAAAAAGCGAATTGGTGTCTTGTTTGGCGGTGAGACGGGACTTTATGATCGTTTGACGGCACGAGAAAACCTTGAATACTTTGGCAAATTGTATGGCTTAGATCAGCATGAAATCAAAGCAAGAATAGAGGATTTGGCAAAGCGTTTTGGGATGAGACAATACATGGATCGCAAGGTGAAAGGATTCTCAAGAGGAATGAAACAAAAGGTGGCGATTGCCAGAACCTTGATTCATGATCCTGACATTATTTTATTTGATGAGCCGACAACAGGCTTGGATATCACATCAAGTAATATTTTCAGAGACTTTATTCATCAGCTCAAGCAGCAAAATAAAACCATCCTTTTTTCAAGCCACATCATGGAAGAAGTCAGCCAGCTTTGTGACAGTGTCATGATGATTCATCAAGGAGAGCTTGTGTATAAAGGGACACTTCCAGAATTATATACACAGGAACAAAGTGATGACTTGAACTATATCTTTATGTCGAAGCTCGCTAGGGGGATTTCATAATGTGGAAAACCGTATTTAAAAAAGAAATGACAGATGCGCTAAGAGACCGGAAAACGCTGCTCTTAACAGTGCTGATTCCTCTTTTGACGATGCTTGGATTGGTGTTCTTTTATGAAAGCATGATTGCAGATCCAGGAGATGAAACCTATACGGTCGCAGTGAATGAAAAGCTTCCAACTGAAATGAATCAAATGGTCAAAGAGGTCAAAAACCTCACACTTGAAACATTTGATGACCCGCAGCAAGCTGTCAAAGATGGAAAGGCGAATGCTTACCTGGAAATGCCGAAAGAGGCAGACGACATGCTTCAGCATCAACAATCATTTGCAATTAAAATTCATGGGTATACAACAGATGATGATTCGGTCATCACGGTTCAAATGCTGCAATCCTTACTGGAGCAGTATCAAAACCAAGTCGTAGAAAAGCGTTTAGCCGCTGATCAAATCAATACGTCTGTTGTTCACCCATTTCAGGTGCAGGCCGTTGATGTAGAAGAGGGCGAAGAAGGAGAAAATGGCATGACCTCTATGCTTTTGTCGATTCTTCTTCCAATGATTTTGGTGACCTCCGTTATCTCAGGTGCTTTGCCTGCTGCGCTTGATATTGTAGCGGGTGAAAAAGACCGAAAATCCATTGAAGCGTTGTTCCTGACACCTGCCAGCAGACTCCAAATTCTCATCGGAAAATGGCTGGCTGTCTCCATGTTCGGGATTTTAAGTGGGATTGTGGCGATCGGTATGCTGCTTTTATCCACGCTGCTCTTTACAGAAAAGCTAAAACAAGCACTGAACTTTGGTGATCAAATGTGGAGCATTATCGCCGTCATGTTTGCGGCGCTTATCATCTTCTCATTCATGGTATCGATGATTGAACTGCTACTCAGTGTCGTTTCAAGCTCAGTAAAAGAAGCACAATCGTACATGTCCATGATCATTACATTAGGTGTGATCCCAATGTTCTTTACCATGAGAGCAGGTGCTACGCAGCTAGATACGTATTACTTTGCTGTCCCATTCCTTAATATTCACGCGCTTTGTAAGCAATTGATGTTTGGCATCATCGATCCAATGTCAATCACTCTGACACTCGGCTCCTCAGCACTGGCAGTCGTCATCTTGTTTGTGATCGTGAGAAGCTTGTTTATGAAAGAAAAATGGATGCTTGCGAAATAAAGAAAGTAAAAACTTGTAGATTTTATCTGCAAGTTTTTTATATCCAGAGATTTATATAAAAGAGATTCACGATCGGGTGAAAGGAATGGCATAATGGAAGGTGGAACTTACATTATTATCCTAATTTTTTAAAAGAGGTGATTCGTGTATGTCTTATCAAACAGAAGACGATGATGTGCTAGAGCTATGTAATATATATGCTCAACAAACACACCATTTTGAAGCGTTTATTTTGGGGAACAGGAAAGGATTATTGGAATTAAGAAAAGCGATAGATGAGGCATTAGAAACGGGTAGTTCCGTTGCACATTTATATCCATCTGATTTTGAAGGATATGAAACGTATATTGCTTTAGTAGACGATGAGCAAAAGTTTGAGAAATTAATGGATCCTTATGTAGAGGAATACGCACAAGAGGAGGATGCGGTTGATCCGGTTGAGGTGATAAAAGAGTATGAAGCAGCAAAAGAAAATCCCTCGTAATAGACCGTATCTTACTTTCTTGGCTGTAATTATCAAACGAAAAACGATAAGAAAAAACCCCCGGCATCGGGGGTTTTTCATTAGTTCTTGATGAACTTTTCAACTAATGAGCTTGTTTTGTAATCGTTCAAATCAAGTTTCCATTGGTCGATGTCATTTTTCTTCATGTTGACTTCAACTGTTTCTTCAGAAGATGAAGGTCCTAATTTTTTGAACTCTTCTGGGTAGATCGAGAGTAAATATTTTTGTGCTTCATCATAAGACGCAGTACGGTTTTTGCTGTAGAACTCAGTCGCTTTTTCTTTTAGACGATCGACAAGCGGGCTTGCATCAATTGGTGTAAGAGTTACAGTCACAACGGCTTTATCACCACTGATGGCTTTTGTTTTTGTTGATACTTTTGATTTTTCAGCTAATGTTTCTTTTACAGCTTTTAAAAGCTTATCAAGGTTTTCGTCCTTCGCTGAGCTAGAAGAAATACCTGATGACGTGATGTAGCCTTGTTTGAATGATTTATCAAATTGGTTTACAACAGTTGATTTGTTATCACCTGTTAGTTTTTCGAACTCGTCGTTATTCTTACCAAAAATCATGACATCAATATAAGAAGAAAGAGCTTTTGCAGATGCTTGAAGTGTTTCTGCTTTTTTCATTAAGTCTTTACCTTTAATATCGAATTCTAGTGTTTTGTCATCTTTTTTAGAACCACTACCTGGCTCATTGTACACAAGCTGATAGTCTTTTTCTTTGTCAACAACAAAGAAAAGACCGCCTTTTGATACTTTTCCTGCATTTAGAGAGCTTGAAGATAATACTTCGTTGTAGTCATCTGGAGAGATCGTAGACACCTGTGAGTCATCTTGGTAAAGCGTGAAGTTGCTTTTATCAACATTTAGAGGCTCTTTGCTGATATTTTTTACAGATACGTTCACTTTTAGTACATACTGATCATCCTGTACAGATGTATCGTATTGAGGTGGTAATGTGTACTCAGCACTTTCTACCTTTACCTCTGCTGCATCAAGGGATTTTGTATCTTTTTCCTTTGCAGCTGACTTTTCTTTTCCACCACTACAAGCAGCAGCGATAACAGTGACACACAAGATCAGAAGAAACAGGGATAATTTCTTTTTAAACATGAGATGTTTTCCTCCTCGGGTTTTATGGTGAATTTCATTGGAAATCTTTAGTTCATATCGTTCTTTTTGCACAAAAAGAAAAATACTGTATGTTTTTTACTGTAGAATGAAGCGAAAGTACTGTCAATACTTCAGTGCGTTTCTTAGGTTGCACAGCTTCAAATAGTAAAAATGACACTAAGTTGAAAGGAGAAACTTGTAAATTATGATTTGATATCTCCTGTAAAAACTCAACATTTTATATTTTAAGGTTTTGAGTCGGATTGTTGAATAGGTTCAAATGACTGTTTTTGATAATGGTGTAGCAATTAGAAGGATTTTTATGACTTGTAAATGAGTCTATAGTAATGAATATTTTTTCCTGTTATGCGCATGATTACTTGGTTTGTGTGTTGTTGCCATAGAGACACATGTCCAGCAAAATATTGAGGTATTTAGACAGGCTCACGACACGGAATGTGTCTTTTTCCTTCAAAATGGCAGTCATCTACACAGAAACCCTACATAAAATAAAAGAGAAACGAATGGAGGTGGATGTATGGCAGTGGTAAGAGCGACAAGCTCTGATATTGATCTCATGGCCAGACTGCTGAGAGCGGAGGCAGAAGGTGAAGGGAAGCAAGGGATGCTGCTCGTAGGGAATGTGGGCATTAACCGATTGCGTGCCAACTGCTCTGACTTTAAAGGGCTGCGTACGATTCCACAAATGATTTATCAAGAGCATGCATTTGAAGCAGTCACACATGGTTATTTTTATCAACGAGCACGAGAAACGGAAAAAACACTTGCGCGTAGGAATATTAACGGAGAACGATTTTGGCCAGCAAAATTCAGCCTTTGGTATTTTAAACCGCCTGGTAATTGTCCACCGACATGGTACAATCAGCCGTTTGTGGCAAGGTATAAGTCGCATTGCTTTTATCAGCCAACCGCTGAAACATGTGAAAATGTTTATAACACCTTTTAGCTTGATGAACAGCACAATCCTCTTAGTCAACGATTGCAGAGGGTTGTGTTTTTCTTTTTTTCAAAATGGGTAACCATTGTGTATCAACTAGATGAAGCACGTGATAGGAGGAAATAAAGATGTATCAAGATTTAAAAGGAAAAACAGCCATTGTCACAGGTTCTTCAAAAGGAATCGGACAAGCCATCGCATTACGATTTGGACAAGAGCAGATGAATGTGGTTGTGAACTATAAAGGTGATGAAGAGGGTGCTGAAGAAACGGTACAAGCCATTCAGCAGAATGGAGGTAGGGCGGTGAAAGTACACGCGGATGTCTCCAAAGAGGAAGGAATTCAAGCGATCATGGATACAGCACTGGAGCATTTCGGTACAGTCGATGTGTTCGTCAATAATTCAGGCTTTAATGGTGAAGAAGCGATGCCGCATGAGATGACGCTCAAGCAATGGCAAAAAGTCATTGATGTCAATATCACAGGTGCCTTTTTAGGGTCAAAGGCTGCAATCGCCTATATGATGGAGCATGACATCAAAGGGTCTATTTTAAATATATCCAGTGTCCATCAGGAAATACCACGCCCGTTCAATGTTCACTATTCCACTTCCAAAGGCGGAATGAACATGATGACAAAAACGCTGGCCCTTGATTATGCGGAAGCAGGTATTCGGATCAATGCGATTGCACCAGGTACAATGGCGACCGAATCGAATGATGATTTGCAGGATGAACAGAAAAAACAAAAGCAGCTTGAAAAGATTCCAATGAGAGCATTTGGTGAACCTAAGGAGATTGGGTCCGCTGCTGCATTCCTCGTATCTAAGGAAGCTTCGTATATCACAGGCACCACTTTATTTGTAGATGGAGGAATGACGCTTTACCCTTCTCAAATCAATGATTAATCCAAAAAACATCCGCCCAATCAGCCGGCGGATGTTTTTTGTTCGTAGCGGTGTGCGGCTTTGGCTGGTTTGCCGAGCAGCATCGGGTACTTACTCAGGAAGGAGATACATGGCACCATAAGTAGCAATGTCCCAATCGTGTAAAAGAGAGTCCAAGAGAGCTGCGCTGTATCTGCAATATTGATACCAAGTCCATAATAAACAAATGCTTTCATGATATCGATGCCGGCAAACTGCAAGACAAGAATAACAATGGAATTTCGACCGAGATACGTCAAAATAGGGGACGTTTTGAATTTGAAACTTAAATAAATCACAGCAGCTGAACCGAGCAGTGCACATGCATAGAAAAGAAAAAGATCACCATAGTCATTCACGCGCATATCGATCCGCGAATTAAAGCTTTGCATGTAAGCCGTCAGTACAAGCAGACCTGTACAAAGAAGAAGGGTTGGGTCTGTTTTTAATTCCACAAACCATTGCTTTGCCAAAAATCCGATGGAATAAAACACAACAGCCGTCAAGGCGACATTGGCATTCCACGGCAGACTTTGGTTTAAAAGCAAGGTAGAGGCATATCCAGCACCTCCGCAAAGAAGGGTCAGTAAGCTCAAGACAGCAGGTTTCCCTTTTGTCAGACGGTGCATAAAGAAAAAGATTATTTCCACTAAAAAGAGCGTCGTTAAAAACCAGATGGCTGGGTTATGTGTGAGTCTAGCTTCATCTGCATTGGATATAAAAATACCTGTAAACGGAACGAAAGGGTCAATATCCGTTTGTCCCTTAAAGGCAAAAAAACGAGTAACGGTGAACCAGAAAACATACGTAATGATGGAGAAATAGAGATAGGGCAAGAGTAAGCTTTTGGCTTTCTTCTGAATAAATGACAGAGCAGGGCGTGAGGATGATCGAAACATCATGCCTGATAGTAAAAAGAAAAGCGGCATATGAAAAGAGTAAATGAATTGCTTGAGCGGATCTGGAATGGGCACATGCGCCATGACCACGAGAAGAATACCAATCCCTTTAGCCGCATCGACCCAGTCGAGTCTCTTATTCATAACCTGTCATCTCCTTCCTTCTAGCGTCGTAAACGGTTCTTTTATATGTACCTCTACTATATAAAAGGTACACCCCTTATGCGTTTACAGTTCGCTAACGATTAGAAGACACATTTGCGATTAGATGACAGGCGGAAGGATTTTGACATCTCTATGTTACATTTCCCATTTTTTATGACAATGTAAAAAAAGAAGCCAAGGGAATTGGCGGCTTCAAAATAATTCTGCGATTCGTTTGAAGGAGCGCTGTTTTTCTATCGGATCAAATGAATTGTTGAGAATCATGATGTCATCCGTTTGATAGCGGTCCATCAAGCTAAGTAATTGCTCTTTCACCGTTGCCTTTGAGCCGACGATCATCCGCTGGCGGTTTAGTAACACTTTTTTCATTTCCTGCGAGGTGTAGTGATAGGTACTGGCTTCTTCTATAGAAGGTACGCGGCTGTCCAGTCCTTTTTCAACACGCAGCAGCCATAAATCTGTACTGGTGGCGATCCGTTCGGCCTCTTCATCGGTTTCACCACAAATGACAAACACGGCAAACATTGCGTGCGGCTGTGTGGAAAAGACAGATGGAGAAAAGTGAGACCGATACGTCTCAAATGCTTGTTTGCCGCGTGCGGGGTGAATAAAGTGACCAAAAATATAGTTGATCCCAAGCTCCGCTGCTTGCATGGCACTATTTTCTCCTAAACCAAGCAGCCAAACCGGCGGATGAGTATCAATATGCGGAGAAGCTTTGACCCCAGCATGCGGGTGTCCAGAAGGCAGGCTGTCTGATAAGTAAAATAGAAGATCCTTCAGCTGGCGATCAAACTGAGATAGATCTTTATGCACGCCGTCTGTCAAAGCCAGTCTCGTCCTTTCAATCCCGCCCTGAGATTTGCCGACACCGATTTCAATTCGTCCAGGATACAGAGCCTCAAGCTGCCGCGTGACCTCTGCTACTTTAAAGGAGCTGTACTGCGGAAGTAAAATGCCTCCAGACCCGGTACGTAAGGTCGATGTATGAGCGGCAATATGTGCCATTAATATTTCAGGTGCTGTACTAGCGAGCCCTCTTGTGCTGTGGTGTTCAGCAAACCAATAACGCTCATACCCAAGAGCTTCTGCAAGCTGAGCCAGCTTCGTTGTGTGAATCAGTGTCTCTTGTGCTGTCTGACCTTTAGGAATAGCGACTTGATCTAATATGTGAAGTGATGGCATCATCAACATCCTTTCGGTAATACGTTGAATTTAAGTATAAAGAAATCCTTGAATAGAAGGAAACGAAAGGGTTTATCCTTTGATCTCATGCTTTAACTTTTCTATATCAACATATGAAACCACATCAATACGTTATTTATCAGCAAGAGCTGTGGACGGGAATTTTCGACAATGTTTCACATGAAACACTTCATTTACAACATAAACTATTTTCAACATGGATCTTTCGTTAAAAAAATATCATCTGTTTGAAACCTATCTTGAACGTAGATCGTATATACTAGTAAATAGAAAAAAGAGTAAGAGGCTCCAAGGTCATTTCATGAATTTTGTCGAATTTTCATGTATGATGATTTTAATAGAGTCCATCGCTTAATAAATAGATTTTTATTATGCTTGAGGAGTGATTGATTTGGCGATTACATTAGAAAAAGGTCAACGTATTGATTTAACAAAAGGCAAAGCAGGGCTGACGAATATTCTTGTTGGACTTGGCTGGGACCCTGTATCACAAGGCGGCGGATTTTTAGGTAAGCTGTTTGGCGGTGGAGGCGGCGCTGATATTGATTGTGATGCTTCAGTGCTCATGCTGAAAAATGATAAATTTACGGAAAATAAAGATTTGATTTATTTTGGCAACTTGAAAAGCAAATGCGGCAGTGTCGAGCATACAGGCGACAATCTGACTGGTGAAGGAGACGGAGATGATGAACAAGTCCTCGTCAACTTAAGCAAGGTGCCAGGCAATGTGAATAAATTGGTGTTTGTTGTGAACATCTATGATGCACTTAGAAGAAATCAACATTTTGGTATGATTCAAAATGCGTACATTCGCATTGTTGATCGTTCAAACAATCAAGAATTAGTGAAATATAATTTAAAAGATGAGTATGCAGGGAAAACATCATTAATCGTTGGAGAGCTTTATCGTCATGAAAATGATTGGAAGTTTGCGGCTGTTGGAAACGGTACAAATGATGCGAAGCTTGCCGATATTACGAGAAACTATATCTAATCAGAAGGGAGAGATTCCTAGTGGGAATTTCTTTAGCGAAAGGTCAAAAAATTGATTTAACAAAAACGAATCCAGGTTTAACAAAAGTGGTAGTAGGTCTTGGCTGGGATGTAAACAAGTATGATGGCGGACATGACTTTGATCTAGACGCAAGCGTATTCCTTTTAGATGCAGCAGGGAAAGCAAACTCTCCATCTGATTTTGTCTTTTACAATCAAACAACTGGCGGTGGCGGAAGTATCGTACATACAGGCGATAACCGTACAGGTGAAGGAGATGGAGATGATGAGCAGGTCAATGTTGATCTTTCAACTGTACCAGCGAGTATTGAGAAAATCTCCTTCGTGATTACAATCCATGATGCAGAAGCACGCAGCCAAAACTTTGGACAGGTTTCTAACGCTTACGTCCGTATTTTAAATGCGGCATCAAATGAAGAGCTCATTCGCTATGATTTGGCGGAAGACTTTTCAATTGAAACAGCGATTATTGTAGGTGAATTATACCGTCATGGCGGAGAATGGAAATTCTCGGCTGTTGGATCGGGCTATCAAGGCGGACTTGCCCGCATTGCAACAGACTTCGGTTTAGATATCGGGTAACGACCCGTTTTCATATTTTCAGGAGACAGGAGAGATACGAATATGGCAATTCAGCTTTCAAAAGGACAACGTGTCGATTTAACGAAAACCAATCCAGGGCTGACAAAGGTGATGATCGGACTTGGCTGGGATACGAATAAATATTCTGGTGGAGCCGAATTTGATTTGGACGCTTCGGCTTTCTTAGTGGATGCAAACAATCGTTGTCAGCAAGATACAGACTTTGTGTTCTATAATAACCTTCAGCATCCAAGCGGCAGTGTCACTCATACAGGTGATAACCGTACGGGTGAAGGAGATGGAGATGACGAGCAAATTCTCGTTGATTTCTCGAAAATTCCTGCTAACATTGATCGTATCGGAATTACAGTGACGATTCATGATGCAGAGACGCGCAGCCAGAATTTTGGACAAGTCTCAAATGCGTTTGTTCGTGTTGTAAATGAAGAGGGCGGGGAAGAATTGATTCGCTTTGATTTAGGGGAAGACTTCTCAATTGAAACAGCTGTTGTGGTATGTGAACTATACCGCCACGGAAGCGATTGGAAGTTTAACGCCATCGGAAGCGGATTCTCTGGCGGACTTGCAGCTCTTTGTCAAAATTATGGGTTAGAAGTATAAACGAGAGAAATCAATCGATTCAAGAGGCGCTGCCAATGACTCATATGAGGACCTTTTCCAAAGTGAGAAAGAAACAGCGATCAAGAATAACAGCAGGCGAAAGCCTGCTGATGCTTCTACACTTATAGGAGGAAAACCAGTTGGACATTTTGAAACATATGTTGGACACCTATGCCTCGTTTTTTGATTGGCATATGTGGGCAGAGGTATTAACAAACCCTGTCTCTTGGGGACTCATTGGGACCCTTGTTGTGCTTGAAGGATTGTTATCAGCAGATAACGCACTTGTATTAGCTGTCATGGTGAAACATTTACCAGAAAAGCAGCGTAAAAAGGCATTAACCTACGGATTAATTGGCGCTTATTTCTTCCGTTTTCTATTCATTGGCGTAGGGATGCTGCTTATTAAGTTCTGGTGGATTAAGGTTCTCGGAGCTGCATATTTAGCATGGCTTGTCATTAAGCACTTCTGGTTAGGTGACGGCGATGACGAAGCGAAGGAATTGAAAAAAGAAGGCTGGATGATTCGTGTATTTGGCGTGTTCTGGGCAACCGTTATTTCTGTGGAAATTATGGACCTTGCCTTCTCGGTGGACAGTATTCTTGCGGCATTCGCAGTATCTGAGGAAGTATGGATTCTGCTATTAGGGGGAATGCTTGGCATTCTCATGATGCGTACAGTGGCACAGTTATTCCTGGTCCTTATTGACCGTATTCCAGAGCTTGAGAATACCGCGTTTATTCTCATCGGGATTATTGCCATCAAAATGGGCTTAAGTGCTGCACATATTGAAATCCCGCATCTTGCATTCTTTGCGATTATTATTCTAGCGTTTATCGGGACGTTTATTGTTCATAAAATCAATAAGAAGAAACATCAAGATGTGACAAACGAAGCTGCGGCTTCAAAAGAAGAATAGGATGATCAAAAAGGAATGGAGTTGACTACAGGCTCCATCCTTTTTTGAATCATCAGGTTATTGATTTTCTCTAAACAACAGGAGGTGGCACAGCATGCGGTATTTTCGATTTTTATCAGAGGCGAGGCAGCAAGATCTTTTTTTCAAGCGGCCGGGGGCGATGCATTCACAGACACCGAGGCATGTACTTGCGCATGCATTAGGTGCTACTTTGTATATGCCTGCGACACGACAAGATATAGCAGATATGCTGCTGTCGCAGAAATATGAAGCGCTTTGCTCTGTTGTATTTTGCTTGGAGGATGCCATCGGTGATCAAGAAGTGGACATGGCTGAACAGAATCTAGTGGCACAACTGGCCAGTCTCAAAGAGAAAGTCACGCAAGCTCCTGAAACGGCTGCACATTTGCCTCTTATATTTATTCGCGTTCGTTCACCGAAACAGCTGCTTAAAATGGCAGACTTGCTCGGTTCCTCTCTTCAATTACTTACCGGTTTTGTGTTCCCAAAGTGCTCGGTCCATAATGCGAAGGATTATTTGGACAGTCTGAAACAGGCATCGTCCCAAACGCAGACAGCACTTTATGGGCTGCCCATTTTGGAAACACCCGATTTACTAGAAAAAGAAACGAGATATACGGTGTTGTCAGAATTAAAGCAGATCTTTTTGAATGACGAGGAATATATTTTGAATATTCGCATTGGGGCAACGGATCTTTGCGGTTTGTACGGGATTCGCCGTGATCGTGATACGACCATCTATGAGATCAATTTGATTGCTGATTTGATCACAGATATCATCAATTATTTTGGCCGTTCCTTTGTGGTATCAGGTGCTGTGTGGGAGCATTTTGGCCCTGCACGAAAGGAACAAAAGCCATTCATACGGGCACTTTCTCATAAGAGTGGTGAATCGTCTTCATCTGAATTTGATGACGTACAAGGTTTACTCAAGGAGACAAAACTCGATGTGGCTAACGGCATTCATGGAAAGACGGTCATTCATCCAACACATCTCAAGCCGGTTCAAAGCATGTATGTTGTAACGAAGGAAGAGTATATGGATGCATTAAGCATTCTTGAACATGCAGACGGCACAGTTGGCGTAATGAAGAGTACCTTCTCTAATAAAATGAATGAAACGAAGCCCCATTACAGGTGGGCAGAGCACATTTTAATGAAGTCAGATATTTACGGGGTGTTTCATGAAAATAGAAGCTATATCGACATACTCACAGAAGCAGAAGCCGCATACGCTGAGCATCTTGGAACATATGGAAGTTGAGCTTGATCTCAAAGAAGGTGCGCTTCAGCTAGAAAAAGAGCATCTTTTTGACATGGCTGCAAGGGTGAACAAAAAAAGAGCCTTTTTATTCGTTAGTAAGGTGCTTGGTAAGCACATTCCTGTTCATCCAGTAAAACCGCTCCTTGTCTCGGGCCTTTTAGCCATGGCGTATGCCAAAGAGCAAACAGGCAAGACGTCTCCACATCAAGACCTTTTGGCAGAAGCACTCAAGACAGATGACCACACGGTATTAACTAAAGCCTATGAAGCGCTCAAAAAGGAGAAGCTCTCAGTAGGAAAACAGCCGATCGTGATCGGCTTTGCAGAAACAGCCACAGCTCTTGGGCACGGTGTGTATGACGTATTAGAAGGTGCATCTTACATTCATACAACACGTGAACAGCTGCTGGATCTTGATCCTTCATTGGTATTTGAAGAAGAGCATTCGCATGCAACGGATCAGCTTTGTTATGCAGACGAAGCATTACTTCGCACAGACCGTCCCATCGTGCTAGTTGATGATGAAGTCACGACAGGCCGTACGAATATCAATATCATTCGGGATCTTCATGCAAAGCACCCGCGGCATTCTTACACGATTCTGTCTATTTTAGACTGGCGGACAGAGGAGCACGAGAAAGCCATGTGTGAGCTTGAAAAGGAACTTGGTATTCACATCACTTCATTGTCTTTATTAAAAGGGCAAATGGTCTTTCGGGGCAAAACGCTGGATGAACCAGCTTATTCGTATGAGATTGCTGAGCAAAAGGATCTGCCAAATCTCTCTTTTCACTCTCTTCAATCTTTCTTTCAGCAAGTGCCGTATGCACGTTCTCATGCAACCAATTCGGCTGGTCATTCGCCATATATACATGAAACGGGCCGTTTTGGTTTAAACGCAGCAGATACAGCAGCCATCGACCAAGCAGCTGCAGAGGCTGGACTGAAAATGAAGAAGGAACGCAAAGGAAAGCAGACACTTTGTTTAGGAACAGGTGAGCTGATGTATGTACCGATGAGACTGGCTGCATATATGGGAGAGGGCGTTCTCTTTCATTCAACGACGAGAAGCCCAATTCATCCCGTTGAAAAGGATGGTTACGCTGTTCAAAATGGGTTCACCTTTGTAAGTCCAGAGGATGCCCGAATTCAGCACTACGTGTACAACATACCAAAAGGTCAATATGATGATGTATTTCTCTTCTTTGAGAAAAAGGTCTCTCAGGAGGCATTGCTTCCGCTTGTTCATTTATTTGCTGAGCGGCATGTGAAGCATGTGCATATTGTGACTTTATCAGACGAGGTGAAGGTGAATGGCTAATGTGTATACAAAGATGGGAAGCTATCCAGAGCAGGATGTAACCTTTTTACTCAAAGATTTATCATCCATTGAGATGGAGAAAAGTACAGAAGAGCGGGAGCGTTCCATTCAGAGTGGTGCGCATTATTCAGAAATGCTGCCGATTGAATATAAACCAACGAAATCTTATATGGATTTATTCTATGAATCTCTGAAAGAAAGTAAGGAAAAGGTAGCAGAAGCAGTAGCTGTAGTAGCCGAACAGATTGTGAAAAAGCGAGGCTTCCAAACGGTACTTTGCAGTTTGGCTAGAGCGGGAACGCCGATTGGGGTGCTCATCAAACGATATATTCGAAAGACATATGGTCTTGAACTGCCTCATTACAGCATTTCTATCATTCGTGATCGAGGAATAGATGAGAATGCGCTGCATTATATGCTCAAGGAACATCCGGGCTATGAGATTGCCTTTATTGATGGATGGACCGGAAAAGGTGCGATTTCGAGAGAGCTCCAAAAAGCGGTGCTTGATTTTGAAAGAAAGTACGGGATTCGCCTTTCTAGTGAACTGGCTGTACTCGCTGATCCTGGCTATTGTACACATGTCTACGGAACGAGAGAGGACTTTCTCATTCCTAGTGCTTGCCTGAATTCGACTGTATCTGGACTTGTTAGTCGGACGGTACTAAACAACCGCTGGATCAATGCCGATGATTTCCATGGGGCAAAATATTATGAAGAGCTGCTTGATGAGGATGTGTCCAATCTGTATGTGGATACAATTGAAGAAGCCTTTTCTAGCCTCGAACCAAATATAGAAGAGAAAGCAGAGACCATCCTCACGCAAGGAATGCCTGCGGATTGGCGGGGGATGGCGTCCATTGAAGCGATCGGTCAGGAGTTTCAAATTGAAAACACCCATTTGATTAAGCCCGGTGTTGGTGAGACGACCCGTGTGCTGCTGAGAAGAATCCCTTGGAAAATCTTGATACAGCCTGGATCTCAGGAGAAGCTAAAGCATATTTTGCTTCTGGCAGAGGACAGAGGCGTTCCTGTCATTGAATATGAAAATATGTCCTATACGTGCTGTGGACTCATTCGTCCGCTGGAGCAGATGTCATGAAGACAAGTGCGTTTGCCAGTGATTTAGACAGGACACTGATTTACTCACATCGAGTGCTGGATCAATATGAGTATGAAGGAGATTATGAATTAGTTGAGATGCTAGATGAACGTCCGCTTTCCTATATGTCGGTTGAAACGAAGAAGTCCTTACAGACGATTCATCAATTGGGCTGGTTCATTCCAGTGACGACAAGAACGACCGCTCAGTATGAACGGATCACCTTCTTTCAGCAAGAGATCAAACCGGAGTATGCCGTCACGACAAATGGGGGCTGTATCCTTCATCACGGCAAGCCGCTTGAGGATTGGCAGGTCATTGTTGATGAGAGGCTCAAAGCGTGTATGTCAGTCAGAGAGATGCTAAGAGCCATCTCCGAACTGCCAGTTGCGGCATGGGTGAAGCGTACCCGGACAGCTGAGGGAAGATTTCTTTATTTGATTATGAAGGATGAGTATCTGTCTCGCATTCCACTTGCTGAATTGAAGCAGTGGGGCGAGGAGAGAGGCTGGCAGGTGTCTCTACAAGGGCGAAAGCTTTATTTTATTCCGGCACCGCTCAATAAGTGGGATGCTGTTGCTTTTCTAAAGGAACGTCTGGCGCTTGAATATGTATATGGTGCGGGTGATTCTCTCTTAGATGCAGGACTCATTCGACAGGCAGATATGGGCTTTGCCCCAAGGCATGGAGAAGTGCTCGACTTTGATCCATTGCTTGAGCCGACAGCAGCATCTGGCATGGCAGCAGCAGATGAAATCACCGCTTGTGTCATGAAGCAGATGACAACCGCAAAAAAGCCTTCGATTCGATAGCAGAAATAGAAGGGTGAATGATATGATAGTAGTAGCTTTCAAGAAAATATAGGAGAAAGGAAGGAGCGGCGTGAGTTATAAAGAAATCAATATTAACCAAACACGGGCGGAGCAGGAAGCCTGGAAAAACGTGCTGAAAAAGCCGCTCCCTGAAAGAGACGGTTATGTGAAGGACGAGCATACATTGTCCTTGCCGCGTCTCGCCGCCCGGGTCCTTGGAACTCCGCATGATGCAACCGATTATTTTATTTATTTACATGAATTATATGAAACAGATGGCATTCATATTTTAAGTGAAACGCTCAATCGTCATATTGAGCCGGAGCATTTTCAAGCGCTTCAACGTATTCATTTGATTAACCAAGAAGAAAAAGGATTGTCCGTGAATCGCTTTGTGGCTTTCTTAGATGGTGAACAGCTGATTGTACGCCATCCAAATCCTGTGATGAACCGGCATATCCGCCTTTCATTGATTAAGGTGTTTGAGCATTTCAAACAGCTGCATGAAGGGGGATTTCAGCATCCCGATTTTCGCCGGGTTTTGCTGGATGTCGTAAAGTTCTCAAATAATCATCTAGGTCCATGGCTGAAGGAAGTCAATATAGAAGAAAAAATGCCGGCTGTCATTTGGTATGGAGAGGCGAATAAAAGTCAGCTTTATTTTCTTTACTATGTCATGCTGATTGGCTGTGATGTTGTGCTATTTCATCCAGAGGGCGAGGATTCATTCCGCGAACTAGATCCAGAAGAAAAGCTGACTTTTATTGATCAGTATCCGGGGACTTCAAAGCTGGAACCGTTCCCTACTGAAAAGCCTGAGAGGAAATCAACGGTGGCGTACCGCTCGACTAGAGAGCTTGAAGAGGTGCTCCATACGGAAGATTCAATGCTGTATAAGCCGTGGCAATTCAGAGATCATACCCCTCATTCTATTACGCTGAAGACAACATATGATGAGCTGTTTTTAATTGCAAAGGAACGCTCCTTTATCCGCCCTAATTTTCAAGCAGACCGTGATACGATACAGATTCCGAATCTCTTTGCGAAAATGATGGGGGTTACACGAGACAAGCGTGAATACTGGGATCGTATCCACACGTTAATGGAATGGAAAGAAACGAAGACCATTCGCCATTTTCCTTTTACGAAAGAAGTGTCTTCGAATTATCAATTTCATTATCAGCATGCCCTTTCGTCTGCTGGAGAGATTGATCCTGAATTATTAATGAAAAGCAATGTGTGGCAGTTTTCTCATCTATATGAGGGGACGCAGCGTGCGATAGCAGAGGCGGTATCTCGAATCTGTCAGCATCCGAAGCTATTAAAAGAAGGCAATGAGACTGAATCAGATGTCCGTATTTATTTATTCAAACAGGTACTGCATATCGGCCAGGAGCTCATTGAACTCATTCAAACTTTTGATTATGCACAAACCGTACCGAAAGTGATTTTATATCATACGGAATATAATGGTGAGCTGACTCGTTCTGATGCGGCTGCCCTCATTTTTCTAAATGAAATGGGTGTGGATCTCTTCGTGTATCATCCGGCGGGATACCAGTGTATCGAGCGGTATATAGATGACCAATTATTTGATACCCATTGGCTTGATGAGATGGTCATGAACCAGGAGTTTAAAGAGCCATCCATCGTCAGAAAATTATTTCAATCCATTAAAAACCGATAAGGAGATCAAAGCTTATGACAAATACAAATGGAAATGACATCATTTCAATTGATAAAGAGGAAATCTCCATTGAGAAAGCAGACGATATTCGCGTTCAGCTTCGAAATGAACCAGAAGTGCAAAATATTGCAAGACAGATCGATGCGAAA
This sequence comes from Bacillus sp. FSL K6-2841, assembly GCF_037976435.1. Taxonomy (NCBI): domain Bacteria; kingdom Bacillati; phylum Bacillota; class Bacilli; order Caryophanales; family Bacillaceae; genus Bacillus; species Bacillus sp. FSL K6-2841. Next base: position 314,344 of record NZ_CP150266.1, read on the forward strand.
AATCAACTGGAGCTGCTTGAATACGGAAAACAGCCAGCCGTTGAAATCTCTAAGTTCTCTGATCGTATTCTTTCGATGATGCGCTCAACTAGTGTCACTGACTCAGGAACGATGCTGACGCAGCTTGGGAAAATTATGGATCGTTTTGATAAAAATGATTTTGACGAGCCAAAGGGTGGTCTACTGTCAAAAATCTTTAAGCGCGGCGGCAGCATGATTGAAAAGATTTTCAGTAAATACCAAACGCTCGGTGCAGAGATTGAAAAAATTAATGTAGAAATCAGTAAATATAAAGACGAAATGACCAAATCGACTGTGACGCTTGAAGAAATGTATGAGCATAACATTCAATACTATATGGAGCTTGAAAAGTATGTCGTGGCAGGTCAAATGAAAATCGAGGAATTAAAGCAATTGGTTCCTTCTTATGAAGAAAAAGCAGCTAGTGGAAACCAGCTGGCACAAATGGAGCTTGATACACTTCGTAACGGCATTCAAGCGTTGGAAGAGCGTGTATATGACCTTGATATGGCACGGATGGTGGCTCTTCAAACGGCACCGCAAATTCGCCTGCTGCAACGTGGTAATACGAAACTAATCGGTAAAATCAACTCAGCGTTCATCATCACGATTCCGATCTTTAAAAATGGCATCATTCAAGCTGTGACAGCGAAGAGACAAAAGCTTGTGGCTGATTCAATGAGTGAACTGGATAGAAGAACAAATGAAATGCTGAAACGAAATGCTGAAAACATCTCAAGCCAAAGTGTGGAGATTGCCAAATTGTCTGGACGTCCAAGTATCGACATTGAAACGATCGAATCTTCCTTTAATACGATTGTACAAGGAATGAAAGAGACGAAACAGATCGAAGAAGAAAACAAACGATTACGCGAAGATGGAACAAAGCGTATGCTTGAATTGCAAGATAATATTAAGCGAGCTGCACTAGAGTCCTAAAAAATAAGCTGTCTGTAACTAAAGTTGCAGGCAGTTTTTTAATATTTTAATTAAAATTTGAATGAAAAAGGTTTCTATGTGACCATTTTCGGGTAAATCCTGTTCAGGGGAACGGTTCACCCATGTTTAAAAAAGTCCGCTATGGTGAGGATTCGAGTTATTTTTTAGCACAATTAGGAATTTCAAGTAAAATATTGTCTGATGAGAGGAAATACCCCGTAAAATATGTTGTTTATGAAGCATTCTATAGGATTTACGAGTAATACGGCGTATAAACTCTAATCACCAGACCTCTTATATGGAATTCATACATATTGTGCGGAAATAAGCGAATTCTAAAGATTGTTCGCATCATAACGCTTATGTTACGGTTATTAAGATGCTAATTTGGAGGGAAAATATGAATTCTGAAGAGAGAACTATCAAAATCAAGATAAATAATGTATCTAAAATTTTCGGTAAAAATGCTAAAAAAGCATCTCAAATGCTTGAAAAAGGGAAAACAAAAAGAGAGATCCTAAAAGAGACCGGCGCAACAGTTGGTGTCAATCGAGCAAATTTTGATGTGTATGACGGCGAGATATTTGTCATCATGGGGCTATCAGGGAGCGGAAAGTCCACACTTGTGCGGCTGCTAAATAGGTTAATCGAACCAACCTCCGGAGAAATATATATTGATGGGGATATGATAACGAATATGTCAAAGGATCAATTGCGTGAAGTTAGACGTAAAAAGATCAGCATGGTCTTCCAAAACTTCGCATTGTTCCCGCACCGCACCATTCTTGAGAACACAGAGTATGGTCTTGAATTACAAGGTGTAGACAAAGAAGAGCGCCACTCAAAAGCGCTTGAATCTTTAAAGCTTGTTGGACTTGAAGGCTTTGAAGAGCAATATCCAAACCAATTAAGTGGTGGGATGCAGCAGCGTGTTGGATTGGCACGTGCATTAGCAAATGATCCTGACATTTTATTAATGGATGAAGCATTCAGCGCACTCGATCCATTAATTCGTAAAGACATGCAGGATGAATTGCTTGAGCTTCATACATCTGTAGGGAAAACGATCATTTTCATTACCCATGATCTAGATGAGGCGCTTCGGATTGGCGACCGCATTGTGCTCATGAAGGACGGAAATATCGTTCAAATCGGAACACCAGAAGAAATTTTGATGAACCCATCGAATGAATATGTTGAACGTTTCGTTGAAGATGTTGACCTTTCTAAAGTATTAACCGCTGGTCATATTATGAAACGTGCAGAAACAGTTCAGATCGACAAAGGGGCACGTGTTGCACTTACGCTCATGAAAAACCTTGGAATTTCGTCAATCTATGCAGTCGATAAGAAAAAGCATTTATTAGGTGTTATTTCTGCACAAGCGGCGAAAAAGGCGGCAGAAACGAATACGTCGCTCGAAACTGTTCTTGATAAAGAATTTACAACTGTATTGGAGTCTACGTATTTAACAGAAATCTTTGATGCAGTGTCTGATGCGGCAAATATTCCAATTGCCGTTGTTGATGAGAAAAACAGAATGAAGGGTATTGTGGTCAGAGGTGCATTAATTGGTGCGTTATCAGGTAATGATGAGTATATCAACATGTCTTCTAACAAGCTTGAGGAAATTAAAACACAAGAGCCTTCTGCACAGGAGGTAGAATAAGATGTTTAGTATGAGTGATTTACCTAGAATTCCGTTCGCGGATTACATCGATCAATTTGTTGACTGGTTAACATTAACGTTTGGTGGTTTCTTTGATGGCATCACAAATGGATTAGCAGGCACAGTAAATGGAATTGTGGCAGCACTTGGTGTGATTCCATCCATTATTTTAACCCTTATTTTTGCCGGCATTGCTTGGTGGATCAGTACAAGAGGAGTTGCTCTTTTCACACTTATTGGATTTTTGCTGATCGACTATTTAGGCTACTGGCAGCCAATGCTTCAAACACTTGCGCTCGTTTTAACAGCTGTGGTCATTTCTATCGTGATTGGGGTTCCGATCGGTATTTGGGCATCACAGAAGGAAACTGTGCGTAAAATTGTGACACCTATCTTAGATTTAATGCAGACCATGCCTGCATTCGTTTATCTATTACCAGCAATCTTCTTCTTTAACATTGGCGTTGTACCTGGAGTTGTGGCATCCGTTATTTTCTCCATGCCGCCAACGATTCGTATGACGATTCTCGGTATTAAACAAGTACCATCTGATTTAATTGAAGCAACAGAAGCCTTTGGTTCAACGACATTCCAGCGTTTGTTCAAAGTTCAGCTTCCACTTGCAACAAAAACCATCTTAGCTGGTATTAACCAAAGTATCATGCTTGCTCTATCAATGGTCGTCATCGCGGCAATGGTAGGTGCACCAGGACTTGGTTCAGAAGTATATAGTGCGGTAACGCAGCTAAAAACAGGAATTGGTTTTGAAGCGGGTATTGCCATTGTTATTGTGGCAATTACACTTGACCGTATTACACAAAACATTAAAACGAAAAAAACCAGGGGGAATGCTTAATGTGGAAAAAGTCTCTCAACATTGGGATGACCGCCCTGCTTGTCTTTTTACTAGCCGCTTGTGGTGCAAAGTCAGATTCAAATGCGAGTGCAGCACAGCAGGTGAATAAAACCATTATCGGCATTGATCCGGGTTCAGGGATTATGGCGCTCACGGATCAAGCGAAAAAGGATTACGGCTTAGAGGATTGGACGGTTGTGTCTGCATCAAGTGCAGCCATGACTGCAACGCTCAAAAAATCTTACGACCGTAAAAAGCCAATCATCATTACTGGCTGGAATCCACACTGGATGTTTTCTCGTTATGATTTAAAATATTTAGATGATCCAAAGAAATCTTACGGTGAAGCGGAAGAGATTCATACGATTTCACGTAAAGGGTTTGCAAAGGATCAGCCGGATGCAGCCAAAATGCTTGGTCAGTTTAAATGGTCTCAAGATGACATGGGCGAAGTCATGATGGATATCCAAGATGGTATCAATCCAAAGGATGCCGCCGTTAAATATGTGAAAAAACATAAAGACCAAGTAGCGAAATGGACAAAAGGCGTGAAAAAGTCGAATGGTGAAAAAGTCAATCTTGCCTACGTTGCGTGGGATAGTGAGATTGCAAGTACCAATGTTGCTGCAGAAGTACTGCGTGAGCTCGGATTTAAAGTGACCTTGACTCAGGTGGAAGCAGGTCCAATGTGGACAGCAATTGCAACTGGAAGTGCGGATGCCTCGTTATCTGCTTGGCTGCCAAATACGCATAAAACGTATGCAGCGAAGTTTAAAGGGAAATATGATGATCTAGGCACAAGTATGAAAGGTCTTCGCATGGGTCTAGTTGTTCCGACATATATGAAGAACGTCAACTCGATTGAGGATTTGAAAAAATAGCCAATTATGATGAAGTTCCCTTATAATAGGAGGGAGCATATGAAAAAGCAGTCTGCTCAAGAAGCGGCTGCTTTTTTCTTATATATAAGGAAGGTGGACGAGTTGTCGATGATGGTTAAGCCAATCATGATTTTTCTGCATGGCGGAGGAGTAAGCAGCTGGATGTGGCAGGAACAGATAAAAACATTCAAGGAAGCGTATGAATGCTATACGCCTGATCTCATTGGTCACGGGACAAGAGCAGATGAACAGTCATATTCCATGCGAGAAAGTGCTCTCGAAGTCATCTCGTGGATCAAGGAGCATACGCATGGACGTAAAGTGATACTTATTGGCTTCTCCCTAGGTGCACAGGTTGCCGTTGAGGTGTTATCAAAAGAGCCTGACATCGTAGATATAGCCGTCATCAACAGCGCACTTGTGATGCCGCTGCCATGGCTTTACTTGATGGTGAGACCTCTTTTACCTCTTACGTATCCATTATTAAAGAAAGATTGGTTTATCGAGCTCCAAGCTGAAAAGATGGGGCTTCCAAACGATGTACTCAATCACTATGTGGCTGATTCGAAAAGTTTACAGAAGAAAACCCTTCTGACGATGTTTCAAGAAAATCTCCATTACAAGCTCCCAGACACGTTTCAACAAGCGAAGGCACGAATTCTTGTCACAGTGGGAGAAAAGGAAAAAGGTATTATGAAACGGTCAGCAAAGAAAATAACGAATTCACATCCGCAGGCAGCAGGTGTCATCGTTCCGGCTATCGGACATACATTTACGTTTGAAAAGAAGGAACTGTTTATGGATATGGTTCAATGCTTTATAGAGGAACGTGCGTTACCAGTGGAGTTAAAGGAAATCAAGTAACCGAAAGTAAAGACAGGCATAAAAGAGGCAGCCAGATCTTATAACCGATATGATAGAGGTATAAAACGCTTACAGATGAGCTGCTGTCTGACTGAAAGCTCATGAGACGTAGAAGGAGGAGCTATGAGTAAAAACTATATCATATTCGGTGCAAGTCAAGGATTAGGGGATGCTTTTGTGAAAGGTCTTCCTTCAAGCGGAGATACAGTTTGGATTGTGTCTCGAAGTGAACCTAGCAGTTTGAAATTAGATGACGGTGTACATAGAATTTGGCTGAAAATTGATTTATCAAGCCAATCTCATATTCCACACATGATCGAAGCATTGGGGAACAAAACCATTGATGTCCTCATCTACAACGTCGGTTTATGGGAAAAACGAGGCTTTGAAGATGATTATTCATTTGATCACGATCAGCCAGAGGATATCGCTCATTTAATCAATGTGAATGTCACCTCAACCATTACATACATCCAAGCACTGCTTCCGCATGTCAGGAAATCGGAGAATGGAAAAATCATCTTGATTGGTTCAACGTCGGGACTCGATCATACAAACCTGCCGCAAGTTTCTTTTGTCGCATCTAAGTTCGGCCTGCGCGGAATTGTGAATGCACTAAGAGAGCATGTGAGAAAAGATAAAATATCCGTCACCTGTATCAATCCAGGAGAATTGGCGGCAGAGGTTCCATATGAAGATGGAGCCGAAAAAGCCATCGCTCTATATGATGAAACAAGAATTCCTGTGCAGGATATAGTAGAGCTTGCGAGATGTGTGATTCATTTATCAAGGGTATCCTGTGTAAAAGAAATCAACGTCCCAGCCATGACAGATTTGAATGCATAATATCAAGTAGACCACCCGCTAAAAAACGGGTGGTTTCACGTGTAGACAAACCCTCGCATTCGTTGTCAGTCCTGCGTGCTGGTGCTCACGAATGTCAAATTCGCTCCGCGCCAGTACTCGTCCTTCCTAGACTTCAAAGGTTTTCTATCACGCTGAAAAGGAGACAAAGGACTAAAATAAAGATCATTTTAGCCCTTTGTCAACAATCTGAGACCACCCTCTAAAAAAACGGGTGGTTTTTTTATTTTATGATGAATGCTGCTGAAGAGTCTGATAAACAGCTTCAGTCAAAATCTCAATGCCGGTAAAAATAGCAGAGCGGTCGAATGTCATATATGGATGATGTAGACCGGGCTTTAGATCACAGCCTAAACCAAGCATCGTGGATTTGATATGCGGAACCTTTGCTGCATAAAAGTGAAAATCCTCTCCGCCTGTCGTTACGAGCGGAGGATCAAGCTGCTCTTTACCTAAAACCTTTTCAATGGCATGAGACATCATCTGGACGGCTTCCTCATTCAAGGTAGCGGCAGGCAGACGATGATCAGTTGAAAGGGTAATGGAAGCGCCAAAGGCATCCGCTACAGAATGTACGGCTCTTTCAATTTCTTTTTCTAGTTTATCCATCACTTCATTTGTTTGTGCTCTGACATCTAGTGTAAAAGAAGCTTTGCCAGGGATGATGTTTGAACTGCCTCCGCCAGCATGTAGGTTGGTCATTTTCACAGAATGTGCAACTCTTGGGTCGACATGGATATGTGCGAGTCTTTGCACGAGGGTAGAAGCCACTTCAATGACGTTGACCCCTAGATGCGGGCGTGCACCGTGGGCTTCCTCACCAATAATTGTGCCGATGTAATGATTACTCGATCCATGCAAGATCGCAGGTGCGCAGCGTCCGTTTAATGTTTCTTGAATTGGGCGAACATGTACTCCGTATAAGTAATCAACGTCTGCTAGCACACCTTTTTCAATCATTTTCAGCGCACCGCCGCCTTTTTCCTCAGCAGGCTGAAAAATGAAGCGGATGGTGCCGTTTGGGAGCTCCTTTTCTTTTAATGCCATGAAGGTGCCGAGAGCCATTGTCATGTGTGCATCGTGACCACATGAATGATTGGCTTGAAATTCCCCATCTACTTCCTGCCAAAGTGCATCAATGTCTGCTCTCACCGCGACCACTGGTGAACCTTCTCCAATTTCACCGATCACTCCTGTACAGTCGTCAAATGTTCGGGTCTGACAACCTATTTTCTTTAATAAGTCCTCAAGATAAGCCGTCGTATTCGTTTCTTCCCAGCTGATTTCTGGGTGAGCGTGCAGGTGATCAAAGATGTCTTTCACCGTTTGCTGCATGTCGTTTGTCAAAGTTGTCATGAATAGCCTCCTTGCTGACAGAAAATCTGTCAAAATATTCTTTTAGTGAAATAATATTGATCTTAAATATCATCAGTGTTTATAATATAACACATCATTTGATTATTCAGAAAATTAAGTGAAATTCCGATCGGGACAAAGGGGTTTTGACACATGAAAACAGCAGCAGTATCACCACCAGAGAAACAAAAAAGAAAACTTCAAATGCCAGATGCGTATGTTCTCTTATTTATCATTGCGCTCATTTGTACCATTGCAACATATTTTGTACCCGCGGGTGAGTTTGACCGAAAGACATCGGGGGAAATCACAACAGCTGTTCCTGGCAGCTATCACCGCATTGATCAATCACCCGTAAGTCCAGTGGGCTTTTTTACAGCCATTCAGGAAGGGATGGTAGGGTCTTCTTCTATTATTTTTCTCATTCTATTTACTGGCGGAACCATTGCCATTTTGGAGAAAACAGGTGCCATTAACGGAATGATTCACCATGTCATCAGCAGATTTCAAACAAAGCAATTATTGTTTATTTGTATTGTTGGAGGATTATTTTCAGTGCTTGGAACGACCGGGATTGTCGTGAACTCCGTTATAGGATTTATTCCAATCGGGATTATTGTGGCAAGATCCTTGAAATGGGATGCTGTGGCAGGAGCTGCGGTCATTTATATTGGCTGTTATGCCGGGTTTAACGCGACCATTTTGTCTCCATCTCCACTGGGGTTATCTCAGACAATTGCAGAACTGCCGATTTTTTCTGGCATTGGTCTTCGTGTCATTATTTATCTTTGTTTTCTTATATCTAGTATTGTGTACATCTATTTATATACAAGACGCTTAAAGAATAAAGAAAAGGGAAGTCTTCTTGGAGATGAATGGTTTCCTGCGAAGGGACTTGGCGGATCTGATGCAGAATCTGTGGACAAGCCTGAATTTACGAGCAGACATAAGCTGATTTTAGCAGTGTGTGGATTGTCTCTTGGGGGCTTCTTATATGGCGCGCTTCAGCTTGGCTGGACCGATAAGGAAATGGCAGGAGTCTTCATTTTTATGGCCATTGCTGCTGGATTACTTGGCGGATTAGCAGCCAATGATATTGCAAAAACGTTTATCGTCGGCTGTCAAAGCCTTGTTTACGGCGCACTCATTGTTGGGATGGCACGCTGCATTTCTGTCATTTTGGAAAACGGTAAGCTGCTTGATACCGTGGTCAATGGCTTGGCGAGTATGTTGACAGGATTTAGCCCAATTGCTGGTGCGATCGGGATGTATATTGCGAGTGCACTTCTTCACTTTTTGATTTCATCAGGATCAGGAGAAGCGGTTGTCTTTATTCCAATTCTTGCGCCGCTGGCTGATTTAATGGGCATCACAAGACAGGTCGCTGTAGAAGCGGTTATGCTTGGCGAAGGGGTGGTTAACTGTATCAATCCGACATCAGGTGTGTTGATGGCTGTGCTCGCTGCAAGTGGTATTCCTTATGTGAAGTGGCTTCGTTTTATGGTGCCGCTTGCGCTCATTTGGTTTGTCATTGGACTTGTCTTTATTTGTATCGGCGTGATGATCAACTGGGGACCTTATTAACATGTATAAAGCTGCTGACAATCGTTTGGCAGCTTTTTTCTTGTGGAAATATGCATGGAGACAGCGCTTTGAAAGCACAATAAGTGTGTTCACAAATTCGCTACATATTTTTTTGAGCAACCCCCTTGCAAAAGTTTGTGAAGTATTGCACAATAAGAATGTGAAATACTTCACATACAAAAAACAACCTAGTTTTACTCAGGAGGATGAGATAAATGACAAACGAAAAAGTAAACAAAGTAGCACTTATTGGAGCAGGTTTTGTAGGTAGCAGTTATGCCTTTACATTAATAAATCAAGTGATCACAGATGAATTGGTTGTCATCGATTTGAATCAAGATAAAGCAATGGGTGACGTCATGGATTTAAACCACGGGAAAGCATTTGCTCCGCACCCAGTGAACACATGGTATGGAGATTATGAGGATTGTAAGGATGCAGACATTGTATGTATCTGTGCTGGAGCGAATCAAAAGCCAGGTGAAACGAGACTTGACCTTGTTGAGAAAAATTTAAATATATTTAAAGGCATTGTAGACAATGTGATGAAAAGTGGATTCGATGGTATTTTCTTAGTCGCCACAAACCCTGTTGATATTTTAACATATGCGACTTGGAAATTCAGTGGACTGCCAAAAGAACGAGTGATTGGCAGTGGAACTACACTTGATACTGCAAGATTTAGATACATGCTCAGTGAGTACTTTGACGCAGCGGCACACAATGTGCATGCGTACATCATTGGAGAGCATGGCGATACAGAGCTTGCTGTTTGGAGTCATGCGAATATCGGAAGTGTACCGATTACAGAATTAATGAAGAAAAATGATCAATACAAACAAGAAGATTTAGATGAGATGATGGAAAATGTCCGTCATGCCGCTTATCAAATCATTGAGAAAAAAGGCGCTACTTACTACGGCGTAGCGATGAGTTTGGCCCGCATAACAAGAGCGATTCTGCACAATGAAAACAGTATTTTGACTGTCAGCACTTACTTAGATGGAGAGTACGGAGCAGAAGATGTCTACATTGGTGTACCTGCCCTTGTGAATCGAAATGGCGCAACAGAAGTGATAGAGCTTGCACTGAATGATACAGAAAAAGAACAATTCGCGCACAGTGTGAATGTGTTAAAAGAGATCTTGGCTCCTCATTTTTAATCGAAAGCAATCTATCTGAGCAGAAAAGGATGAATCACTATGTGGCAGCAAATATATAATCCGTTTGGTAATGAGTTCGTGAGTGCATTGGTAGCAATGCTTCCAATTTTGTTTTTCCTACTTGCATTAACCGTATTTAAGTTAAAAGGTGTTTTAGCCGCTTGTTTTACCTTAATCGTCAGTTTTGTAACAGCGGTTTTCTTCTTTCATATGCCAATTGAAAAAGCATTGTCTGCTGTGCTGCTCGGTATATCTAATGGGCTGTGGCCGATTGGATATATCGTCATCATGGCGGTGTGGCTCTATAAAATAGCTGTGAAATCTGGTAAATTCGATGTTATTCGTTCTAGTATTGCAGGAATTTCTCAAGATCAACGTCTTCAGCTCTTATTAATTGGTTTTAGTTTTAACGCATTTTTAGAGGGAGCCGCTGGGTTTGGTGTACCGATTGCGATTAGTGCCGCTCTCTTAACAGAGCTTGGGTTTAAACCGCTGAAAGCTGCGATGCTCTGCTTAATTGCCAATGCTGCGTCTGGCGCATTTGGTGCGGTGGGGATCCCAGTCATTACAGGGGCGCAAATGGGCAATATGACGCCGCTTGCATTATCTCAAACCCTTGTGTTTACGATTCCGTTTATTTCATTCTGTATTCCGTTCCTACTCATTCTCATTGTGGACGGATTCAAAGGGATTAAAGAAACGCTCCCTGCCTTGCTTGTTGTGAGTGGAAGCTATGCCATTTTACAAGCTGTCACAATGGTGACAATGGGTCCTGAGCTTGCCAATATTATTTCAGCATTAGCAAGTATGGGGATTTTGGCTTTATTTCTTCGAAAATGGCAACCGAAACACATTTATCGTGAAGAAGGAGCACCAGCCATTGAACAGAAACAAACGTATCGCGGCGTTGAAGTGCTGAAAGCATGGTCTCCGTTTTATATTTTAACCGCCGTGATTACGGTATGGAGTCTGCCAGCATTTAAAGCATTGTTTGCTGTAGGAGGCCCGCTCAACTGGACAACCATTTTAGTGAAAATGCCATTTTTGCATCAGCAAATTGTGAAATTACCACCAATTGCACAAACAGCAACACCTATTGATGCGATCTTTAAAATTGATGTGATCAGTGCAACGGGTACTGCCATTCTGATTGCAGTGATGCTGACTGGTTTGTTTAGCAGACATATTACATTAACAGAAGGCGCTGCCTGCTTAAAAGCATCAGTGAAAGAGCTTTGGGTACCAGTTCTCACCATTTGTTTTGTCATGGGCTTTGCCAACTTGGCGAACTTCGCTGGTCTAAGTTCAGCCATTGGGCTTGCACTTGCCAAAACAGGCGATTTGTTCCCGCTTGTCAGCCCAGTGCTTGGCTGGATCGGGGTGTTTATTACAGGATCTGTCGTGAGTAACAACGCCTTATTCGGCAACCTTCAAGCGGTCACTGCTTCTCAAATCGGCTCACAGGCAGGTTTGTTAATTGGAGCAAATACAACGGGCGGGGTCATGGCGAAATTAATCTCTCCACAATCTATTGCCATTGCTACAGCAGCAGTTGGAGAAACAGGTAAAGAGTCTGAGCTCTTCCAAAAGACTGTGAAGTACAGCTTCATCCTGCTCGGCATAGTGTGTATATGGACATTCATTCTGGCTCAATTTGTATAGGTTTAAAAAAAGACTGAGACAGCTCTCAGTCTTTTTTTGTTTATGTCGATTCCCTTGTCACGAGCCGGGTAGGCAGCTGGATATGTTGACGCTGTAATGGTTTTTGGTCTTGCAGGAGCTCAATCAGTTGCTGCACAGACCGGTGGCCAAGCTCTACGATCGGGATGTCAATTGTGGTGATCGTTGGAGCTGTCACCTCGCAAATGTCTTGATTGTCATAGCCGATCACCGCTAGATCCTTAGGAATGTGATAACCATATGAAATGGCCTGTTTAATGAACCCTGCTGCGACTTGATCATTACCGGTGAAAATGGCATCAGGTGCATTCTTCATGTCATGGATGACATCCATTAAGCGAAAACCGTCTTCAATGGTGAAGGCCTCCCCGAACAGCCAATCGTCATGAAGCGGCAAGCCGTGGGCAGAAAGAGCATCAAGATAGCCCTGTTTCCTTTGTTTCTGTGCTTCACTGCTTTCTGTATCAAAGCAAAACCCGATCTTTTTCCGCCCCGACTGAATCAAGTAGTCAACTGCTGTATAGGCAGCTTCTCGCTCATCGTATCCAATAATCGGAATGTCTGCTGTTTGATGATATTCATTCGCCATGACAATAGGGCCGTTCGTTAAAAATGGCTCGATCTTTTCCCACGGATTTTCTAATGCCCCTAAAATGACCCCATCTACTTCTCTTCTTTTTAATAATTGAAGACCTTCAAGCTCTAACGACTCCTGATAAAACGTCTGAAGCACGATCGCTTTATAGCCTTGATCCAGTGCTTCTTTTGAAATGCCTTTAATCAATTGTGCAAAAAAAGGATGGTCCACAGCCGGGACAGACACAGCAATGGTTTTTGTCTGATGTGAACGTAGAGTACGAGCTGCTGAACTCGGTGTATATTCCATTTCCTTCATCACCTGTAAAATGAGCTGGCGCTTTTCCTCGGACACATATGGATGATGATTCAGCACTCTGGAAACGGTGGTGGTTGAAACCCCGCAGCGTTTGGCAATTTCATAAATTGTACACATATTAACAAATCCTTTACACAAAGTTATTGTTCTGAAATCGATAACATCATTTACAATGTGAAACAAGTTAAATATTAACAAATGGAATTGATTAATTGGAGGGAATGGAATGCAAATATTGACGAAGATATCAGGTAAAAGCAAGGATTATCTCCCTTTGCTGGATATGATCAATCAAGGTGTTCAAGTAAAGTCTGATTCAGTTGAGAAGCACCTAGCAAATGAAAAGCTGGTGACGTTCCTCGAGCAAGATATAAGACGCACTGGCTTGGAAAAAATTCTCTTCCATTATAAACAAAATAAGGAAAAAAAGATACCGTTTCTGCCAGTCGATAAACTGATTTCAGAGGAAGAGATCGATGACATTATGCAGGTGCTGAAAGAAGTATTGAGTTCTGGCCGTTTTACTTCAGGGCCATATATTCCGGCGTTTGAAAAGCAGCTCGCTGAGTACTTAGGGAAGAAATATGTCATTGCCACGTCAAGTGGAACAGATGCCCTAATGATCAGTCTCATATCAGCAGGCGTCCATCCAGGAGATGAGGTCATTTTGCCAGCAAATAGCTTTGCTGCAACAGAAAATGCAGTGCTTGCGATTGGGGCTGTTCCGGTCTACGCCGATATTGATCCAGATACTTACTGCTTGGCACCGAGTGAAATAGAGAAGCATATCACAGATCAAACGGCATGCATTCTTCCGGTTCATTTATATGGAAAACAAGCGGATATGAAGGCCATTTCGGCGATTGCGAAAAAGCATGGGCTGAAAATCATTGAAGATGGCTGTCAGGCAATCGGGAGCACTGGCCTCGGAGCATATGGAGATGGGCTTGTTCTCAGCTTTAATCCATACAAAAATCTTGGTGTCTGCGGTAAGGCAGGAGCCATTGCAACAAATGATGAAGCCCTAGCGGAGAAATGCATGGAGATCAGCTATCACGGCTTTGAAGTAGGAAAGAAAAATGTCAAACGCAGTGACTATGGCTTTAATTCGAAAATTGATAATTTGCAGGCAGCGATCGGACTCGAACGTATGAAGTATTTAGGATTACAAAACTTTAAACGTTTCTACTTAGCAAAGCGCTACATTGACCAGCTGCAAACGCTAGAGGATGAAGGATACTTGAAGCTTCCGAAGCTGACGGATGATCATGTCTGGCATCTGTTCCCGATCAGGGTGCTGAAGGGAGAACGAGATGAGCTTGCAGCGAAATTGCTGGAAATGGGCATAGAGACAGATGTTTATTACCCAATCCTATCGCATCAGCATCAAACAGATCTTGTTTCTCAAAAGTATAAACGTACATCACTTCCACATACGGAAAAAGCAGCACAGCAATTACTTCACTTGCCGCTGTATCCAGGCATGCCGCTGCAAGATCAGGAGAAGGTCATCGAGGGGGTTCAACATGTTATCAAGTCTTCCATTCAATAAAAAACTACTGAATCAGCCGAAAAATCCGAAGTGGATCGTCTTCTGTGATTTTGATGAAACCTATTATTCTCACGAAATGACAGAGGAGCAGCGAGAGGATGTCAAGCGGCTGGAGGCCTTTGTGGCAGAAAAGAGCGAAGCAGGAGAGCTTATGCTTGGCTGGGTGACGGGAAGCAGCCTTGATTCTGTGACAAGCAAAATGGAAAAAGGCGGTTTTCATCAATTCCCGCATTTCATTGCATCGAACTTAGGGACTGAGATTGTGTATACATCAGATGCTCATTTTGGACAGCCAGATGCGGAGTGGATGAAGCGTCTGGATGCACAGGGCTTTTCAGATGAAAAAATTGAAGACATCCTCGAAACCATACGTGAAAAGGGAATTCATCTCAGACCGCAAACGCAGCTGGGCAGCTCAGGGTATAAGAAGAATTTCTATTATCAGGAGCAGGATGAGCGGACAGATCTTCATCATCTATCATTCATCCAAACACTTGCCAAAGAGCGCGGGGTGACGGTCAACATCAACAAATGCAATCCGCTCGCAGGAGACCCTGCGGATTGCTATGATGTCGATTTTTTACCAGTCGGCACAGGGAAGGATGAAATTGTCCGCTTTATGCTGAAGCAATATGATTTATCGAAAGGTCAAGGCTTTGCCTTTGGAGATAGTGGGAACGATTTGCGGATGCTTCAATCCGTCACGCACGGTTTCCTCGTCCAAAATGCGACGGCCGAAGCCAAGCGGCACCATCATCAAATTTGTCATCATGGGTATGCAAAAGGAATCTATGAAACACTGAAAACAGTGATGTATAAACATGAGGAGGCACAT
Source organism: Bacillus sp. FSL K6-2841 (assembly GCF_037976435.1). Classification (NCBI taxonomy): domain Bacteria; kingdom Bacillati; phylum Bacillota; class Bacilli; order Caryophanales; family Bacillaceae; genus Bacillus; species Bacillus sp. FSL K6-2841. The sequence continues at coordinate 329,503 of NZ_CP150266.1, forward strand.
TCATGAAGAAAATTGGAATTGTTGGAGCAGGGAATATTGCAAAAGCACATGCAAGAGCATTATCAACGATCAAAGGTGCAGAGTTATCAGGTGTTTATGATTTACACGAGTCAGTTGCACAGGGATTCATTAAACAGTATGGCGGACGTGTGTATTCAAGTATCGAAACTTTAGCAGATGCATCTGATGGGTTGATCATTGCTTCCCCGAATTTTTGTCACAAAGACCATGCCCTTCAAGCACTAAGAGCAGGACAGCCCATTTTATGTGAAAAGCCGATGGCTGTGTCGCTGAAGGAAGCGAAGGAAATGGTGGAGACAGCCAAACAGTTCCAGGTTCAAGCCAGTATGGGCTTTAACTATCGTTACTTATCCTTTGTGAATATTTTGAAGAACTTGATTGCCAATGGTGAATTAGGCCGGATTTTAACTGTCAGGACTCATTTTAAGAAAAACAGTGCCCTCAGAAGAAAGACATTTTCATGGAGAGACAGCGGGGAGAGTCTGCGTACGAGCGGTGCATTAGGAGATCTTGGCATTCATTTAATTGATATGCTTTGGTACTTATTTGGCAGTGACATGAAGAAAGACTCCTTAAATACCAAGATGCTGACGCATGTAAAGGAAAAGGAAGAGAAAAAGGTACAGGTGGATGATCATACCGAAATTTTCGGTCAGATGGAGAATCAAGTGTTCTTTCATTTGGTCACATCCAAAAGCACGCAGCCGGAGGAATGCGGATTTAGTGTAGAAGTCGTTGGTCATGACAAGGTATTCAAATACCATACGAACATGAAAAACGAATATGAGATCAGCGATGGCTTGTGTGTGGAGCGTCATCAAATGCCGCAAACCCTGCTGACAGATCCGCCAAATGAATTTTACGGATGGTCTGATACGTTCCGTGATCAGCTGATGCACTGGGTGAATACAGATCCATATCCATCTCATATGAAAGTTGCTGATTTTGTAGACGGGTATCGCGCACAGGCTGCGCTTAATACATGCTTCGAGAGGGAAGAGGCTGTCGAGTCTGCTCGGGCATATTAAAGAGGTGGAGCGGAGGATGTCAAAACTCCGCTCCTTTTTAGAGGAAGTGAAAAGATGAAAAAAGTATTTTATTTTGGCTGTGTCTTTTATTTTTTTATTGGGACCATTCATGTGTTTTTTGGCAGTTTAACTCCTTATTTACTGTCTAGTTACGATAAGGGTCCAGGGGAATTATCATCTTTAATTTTTTTTCAGTTTATTGGTTTTTTGACAGGGGTTCTGTTATCCCCCATCCTTGTGAGGAAAAAAGGCTATGGCGCTGTTCTGACTATGGGTCTTTTGCTGATGATTGGGTCACTTCTGCTTGGGCTTTTGGTGCCGGGCTGGTCAACACTTGTGCTTGCAGGTTTTTTTCTTGGGAGTGGTGCAGGCAGTCTTGAGACAACGGCCGGAGCGTATGTGATTTCGATGGCAAACAGTGCAAAGCGAATCAGCATCATGGAGGTCTTCTTTGGGTTAGGAGCGCTGTTATTTCCACTTGTGATTTTACTGACTGTCAATGAACAGACGTGGCACTATGTGTTTTTATTTCAAGTCGGTGCACTGACTTTCTTCCTTATGCTCTGGCTTGCCTTTATGAACAAATTGCCTCGTGGACAGATGACTTCTCCTTCCAATGGGGGGAGAAAACCGTCCTTACTTGTTGATCGAAACAATCGAATCATTGTGGTAATCATGATTTGCTTTGCCTTTTTCTACGCAGGGATTGAAACGAACTTTGCGAACTTTTTGCCGTCGATCATGCTGGAGAAGGGGGGAGACAATTGGGGTCTCTTTGCAGTTTCCACTTTCTGGACAGCCATTGTCATCGGCAGAACCGTGATTGCGAGAAAAGCAGACCAGCTGCACCCGCTGCGTTTTTTAAAGCTAAGCGCAGCACTCATGATTCTGCTGCTCGTGACCTTTGCGCTGACAACGCACATCACCGCCCAGCTGCTTCTCATCTTTTTCATTGGCTTGTGCGCAGCTGGTATGTTCCCAATCGCACTGACTGCATCTGCATTAATGATTGAAAATGCCATCGACGAGGCCACGAGTTACTTTATTGCAGCCGCAAGTTTAGGCGGAGCCTGCTTGTCCTTCTTGATCGGCTTTAGTATTGAATGGGCAGGAGCAGCAAGTGCCACCTTTGTTTTCGCCTTCTTAGCTGTTCTTCTATTTGCAGCTGCGATTCAAATGAATCGTATGAAGAAAAAAGAAACCGTTCTCCCGCAGCAGTCGGCACTGAAAGCGGATCGATAAGCGATATCAATGCCCTTGAGTCCGCCTGGAAAGATGACAAAGGACTTGTACTAAACCATAGAACGTTTGAATAATATGTACAAGTCAGCATCAAAAGGAGGACGTCTATGTGGCGGTGTTTTTTGGGTATATCTTTTTAGGGTTGTCACTTTCAGCGCCTGTTGGGCCAGTGAATGCTGCCCAAATTGATAGAGGGATTAAAAGTGGCTTTTGGCATGCGTGGATTTTTGGTGTGGGGGCAATGGCTGCGGATATTGTCTACATGCTCCTCATCTATTTTGGTGTCGCCCAGCTTTTGACTGCACCTCTTGTGAAAACCTTTTTGTGGCTGTTCGGTTTTTTCGTTCTAACCTATACCGGAATTGAAAGCCTTCGTAAAATCAACTTGCAGGAAAGTCCAAAGAAGGATGGAGGAAACACGTCGATCGGGCATTCGTTCATGACGGGATTTTTCATTTCTCTTTCCAATCCGCTCAGTATTTTATTTTGGCTTGGGATCTACGGCAGTATTTTGGCCAATACGATCGAAAAGTATGGGGCATCTCAAATGCTGATGTACAGCATAGCTATTTTTATCGGCATGTTGATCTGGGATTTCAGCATGGCGCTGCTGGCTAGTTCGTTTAGGCGCTATTTAAGTGAACGTGTCTTACATGGCTTATCCGTTCTTGCAGGCTTATCTTTACTTGGTTTCGGCGTCTATTTTGGGTATCAAGGGATCATGGCGTTGATCGGGTAGAAAAGCAGACTGACATGTCAGTCTGCTTTTTTTGTAAGGATTGACAGACATAACACATTCTTGAATAATGGTGAGATATAAAATGGATTCAAGGAGCTTTGCCATGCGTATTTTTCTTCCAGTCTTCAACTATTTGTGCATGCTGATCTTATCAGTCATCACAGCAACATTCGTATATACCCTGCTATTTATCCCGCCTGAAGCAGGCTTTGGTTATGTGGAGATGACAAGTCTGCTCATTTTGATTGCTTATGTAGTGTTTGCTGCACCGATTCAGCTTGTCTTACACAGGCATCCTAGAAAGTTTCGAGGCCGTGACTTACTTGTTTATTTTCTTGCGGCGTGGGTGATTTGCTCTGCGTTAGCGTTATGGATTGATTATGGACTGGTTGTGTTCATTAGCTACAAAGTCTATCTGTTTTGCTTTTGCTCAGCCCTCATTTATTGGGTGCTCGATTCTGTCTTTTTAATGAAGAACCAATCATAGGGTTGATACAAAAGTGCTCTATGAAAAGAAGCAGCATGGCGTGAAAGACACACATACATGCTCAATTTGAACGAGAACATCCACCTCTTGAATGCGCAATGAAAGTCGCTTAGGGACAGTCACCACAGCCTTTTTTTCTCATAGGCTATGGAGAAGACGCTAAAACGAGGTGGAAGGAAATGGCCCAGTTGTATGCAAAAAGTTGCCTTGATCAAAATCTACGATCACTAGAAGAATGGAAGCAGGATGCTTTTACGCTATTTGGAGAGATGGTAGGAGATGAGGCAGATACATTCCCTTGTGTCCCCGGAAGACAGGGATTTTTTCTCGATCATTTACGCTATGGGTTTGTGGGTGATCCGAGGGAAGAGGAGGCTGTTGAGGAATTAGCGCAGCTGCTGAGAGAATATCAAAGCTGTGCGAAAGAAACGGGTCAATATGCTTCATTTATTTGTTTTTTTGAAACACCGCAGGATTTAAAGGAAAGTGCGCTTGAAGAGTTTGAGCAGCAGTTTTGGTCATTACTTCAACGACTGCACCAGAAAGATGAAGTGCCATGGCCTGAGGAGATTCCACTAGATGCTCATCATCATGAGTGGGAGTATTGCTTTCACGGGGAAGCATATTTTATTTTATGCTCCACACCGGCTCATAAGCTCAGAAAAAGCCGCCACTTCCCTTATGTCTTAATGGCATTTCAGCCTAGATGGGTGTTTGAGAAATTGAATGGATCGACCAAGTTTGGTCAAAAAATGAGCCAGCTCGTTCGCAAGCGGCTCAAAGCATATGATGAGGTCAGCATTCATCCATCATTAAAATGGTACGGTGATCCGACCAATCATGAATGGAAGCAATACTTTCTCTCAGATGATGAGGCGGAGAAACCAGCCTCCGCCAAATGTCCTTTTACTGCATTAAGAAACATGATGAAATTATGATGCGGTCTGATCTTGCTGCTTCCACTTTCTTCTCATAAATAGCACCATAATGGCAATCACTGCAATAATCCCAAGGCTGATAAAAAAGCCCGGTCGTCCGCTTGCCTCTGTTAAAGTGCCTGAAATGGCGGCTCCAATCAAGAGAAGCGCAAGAAGCATTTCGCACGTTTGGCGAGTGGATGGCTTTGATAGTTTTTTACTTGAGAACAGAATGAAGACCCATGTGTACAGAAGGGTAAGACCGGCTGCTGTTGTGAGATGCTCGTAGATGTGTTTGGACAAAAAGAGTGCAAGCAAAATCGAGACAATTAATCCAGCAGCAGTTAAAATAATCGAAGGCCATCCGACATGAGAAGGGTCTTTTTGTTTAAAACAAGCAGGTGCATCTTGATGCTCTGACATCGTGCCAAGCAGCGTCGTGACTGCATAGAGTGAGGCAACCAATGTCGAAAAGCCGGCAATAATGAAAATGCCATTAAAGATATGAAGAAAGATCGATAAATGAAAAGGTTCTAATGATGTAATAAATGGACTGCTGTTCTCATTAAAGGCGGTCACCGGGACAAGCAGTAGAGCAAGACCAATTGAGACGATATAGATAACCGCTAGAATCATCAGCATGACCCGTCCAGACTTTGCTGCATCCTTCGGGTCTTTTAAATGAACCGCCATCAGCCCCATGACCTCAATTCCCCCAAATGCATAAAATGCGTAAATCAATCCATTCCAAAGACCAAGTGCACCGAGCGGCATCCATTCGTGATCTTTGTTTGGCAGATGCAGGGTCGGTTTATGATCTGTCAGAATGCCGAATAACACCAGCACTGCCAGGATCATAAATAGAAAAATCGCCGCTGTCTTCAGTACTGCTAGGACATTTTCTGTCTTTTGAAAAGAAGAGAGCCCTATGATTATCACGAGCAGGGCAAGAGCGGAATAAATGGCAGAAAACACCCAGAGCGGCACAGATGGAAACCAGTGGCGGGTAAAAAGAGAAATCGCTGTTAACTGACTTCCTGTAATCAGCATTTCTGCAAACCAATACACCCAGCCATTGCTAAACCCTGCCCAGCGTCCATATGCTTTACGAGCATAGGAGCAAAACGACCCTTTATCAGGGTTATCAGCTGTCATCGCAGCCAAATGTTTAAAGACGAGATAGGTTCCAACCGCAGCAAGTAAAAAAGAAATGCAGACGGAAAAACCGGACTTTGTAATGGCAATGCTGGAACCAAGGAAGAAACCAGTGCCAATCGTACAGCCGACTCCGATGAGAGAAAGCTGCCACCAAGATAAAGTTTGTTCTTCTTTCAATGCATGCGCAACACCTTTCTGTTTCAATGACATTAGCTTGTGACCGCCTCTTTTTTTTATACATGATCAAGAAAGAGGACGTTTTGGGCATACTGTCAAGGAAAGGAGTGCATGTGATGAACGGAGAACATGTCATTTTACCAAAGGGCGGACTCGGCTTTCGTTTAGGAAAAGGCCAATGTATGCGGGTGGTTGATGTTGAAGGCCAGCAAGTAGCAGATGTGATGGCTTATCACGAAAAGGATTTTTATGAAAAATTTGACCAAGGCGCGACAATGGACAGCCTATTTTCATCAAAAGTGAAAAAAGGCGATAAACTCTATTCTAACTTATACAAACCGATGTTTACGATCATTGAAGACACTGTCGAATGCCATGATTTATACATGCCCGCCTGCCGGCAAGAAATGTATCAGCTTTTATATGGACGGACGCATTTAGAGGTCATGCATACATGCTACGATAATTTGCGGAATGCCTTTGAACCATTTGGGATTCCGAAGGAGGATATGTACTACCCTTTTAATGCCTTTATGAATACAGTCATTGATGAAAAAGGAAAGCTGTCTGTGGAGCTGCCAAAATCTCTTCCCGGTGATTATATTCGTCTGCGAGCCGAAATGGATCTCATTGTGGCCGTATCCGCATGTCCTGCTGATATTGGGAAGTGTAATGGTGCAAACTGTACATCGATACGGGTAGAAATTGATTGAAAAAGAAAAGGGCCAGTCCATATAGACATGGTCTTTTTCATTTATGAATGTTTGATCATGAATGAAATAGGGGAACGTCTAACAAAATGTTCTTCCTGAAAACATGGTATAATGAAGATTCAAAAAACGTTGTCAAATCAATGAATTCAGAGTAAAACCTGTTCTCTTCATGTAGAGGATGCTTAGGAGGAAAAGTGTATGAGTTTGCAAAAAAAGATCAGCCAAGAGTTGCATGTGCAGCCCTCAATTGACCCAAAGCAGGAGATTGAAAAACGGGTTGGATTTCTAAAGGACTACTTGAAAAAAACCGGTGCGAAAGGATTCGTTCTCGGCATTAGCGGCGGACAGGATTCAACGCTCGCTGGCCGTCTTGCACAGCTCGCTGCATCTGAACTGCGTCAAGAAGGAAAAGAAGACGCAGTCTTTATTGCGGTGCGTCTCCCGCATGGTGTGCAGCAGGATGAAGATGATGCACAGCTCGCTTTATCATTTATTCAGCCGGACAAGTCGTGGAAATATGATATTGCGCCTGCTGTGAAGGCATTCAGTGAACAATATCAAAAAGACATGGGCGGACCGTTGTCTGACTTTAATAAAGGGAATGTTAAAGCTCGCATGAGAATGATCGCACAGTATGCTGTCGGAGGAGAAGAAGGGTTACTTGTCATTGGTACAGATCATGCAGCCGAAGCAGTCACTGGATTCTTCACGAAGTATGGTGACGGCGGTGCAGACGTTCTCCCGCTCACAGGTCTGACGAAACGTCAAGGCCGGCTGCTGCTAGAAGCGCTGCAAGCACCAGAGCGCCTATACTTAAAGAAACCAACAGCCGATCTGCTTGATGATAAACCTCAGCAAACGGATGAAACAGAACTAGGCATTACGTACAATGAAATTGATGATTACTTAGAAGGTAAGCCCGTGTCAGAACAAGCAGCAGAAGCGATTGAAAAGCGCTATGTTCAATCAGAGCATAAACGCCAAGTACCCGCTTCCATGTTTGATGACTGGTGGAAATAAAAAAGAGGCCTCTCCAGAAGATGGAGAGGTCTTTTTATGTCGAATTTCAAATGGGTTTGACAAAATAACCAAAAATTCATTAAATTAGTAGAACGATATACTTAAGTCTAATTCACTAAATATAGATTTATTTGAAATGGAGATGCATTTATTATTAGTTCGATTCACTTAATTTCACTGCCATTGACAGTATTTTCAGAAAAAACGATTGACGAAGAAATAGAATGCGCTTACAATGAAACCACATTCCGAAAAGTGAAATTAGATTCCACTGTATGGAATAAAGGGGTGATTCACTCCAAATAAGAAGCTAAAGGAATGATTGACACAATGAAAAATCGAAGTGCACTGGAAATTTACAAAGAAGGGGGCGCTTGGTGGGAAACTGAGATTAGTCATATTCAAAAAAACTCAATTGAACTTCGAGGATATCCGATTGAAGAACTGATTGGTGAACTGTCGTATCCACAAATGCTTTATTTACTGCTTGTTGGTGAATTATTGGATGATTCAAAAGCAGCTCTTTTTGAAAGTGTTCTTGTCGCAGGTGCGGACCATGGACCAAGAGCGCCATCTATTGCAGCAGCCAGAATGGCGGTGACTTGCGGCATTTCGTTTAATTCATCTGTTGCAACAGGGGTGAATCTATTAGGTGATATTCATGGGGGAGCCGGTGAGAAGGCCATGCGTATGTTATACGAAGCCAAAGCGATCTACGATGATCAAAAAGATATACAGTCTGCGGCCAAGCAAGTATGTCACACATGGTTAACTCGCAAGGAAAAAATTCCGGGGATCGGCCATCAGCTTCATGATGATGATCCGAGGGTGAGACGTCTATATGAGTTGAGTCACACATATGTCCAGCAAGGTCTTATCAGTGGGATATATTTACGGTTAGCCGAAGCGATTAGACATGAGCTTGAACACCTGAAAGGGAAGAAAATCACGATGAATATAGACGGTGTATCTGCTGCCATCCAATGTGAATTAAACATTCCAGCAGAAGCAGCAAAAGGCATTTTTTCCTTATCCAGAGGAATGGGCATCGTGGCGCATGCATATGAGGAACTGACAAAGGGAGCCCTCGTGAAGGGACCTTGTCCGAACGAAGAAAGATTGGTTCGTTATGCAGGACATGGAACGCGGCACTTGAAGGAGGGAGAGAAAATTTGAGCCATTTGAAAGCGTTATCATATATAAACGGCGAGTGGATGGATACCGGTCGTGTGAAAACAGATATCACAAATCCTTACTCAGGAGAAAGGATCGGTACATCATATCTCGCCTCACCAGAAGACATAGAACAGGCACTTTCTATTGCGCAGCAGGCTAAAAAACAAATAGCGGGAATATCGGCAATTGAACGCTCAAAGATTCTAACAAAAGCAGCCGCCTTGCTTGAAGTACAAAAAGACCATTTCGCAAAACTGATTTCGTTAGAATTAGGCAAACCGCTTAAAAATACAAGAGATGAAGTCTCACGATCAATTGAGACGCTGGCGCAATCGGCGGAAGAAGCGAATCGATTAATAGGTGAGACCATTCCTGGCAATGTATCATCGCGTGGACAGGGAGCAATGGCCATGACATTTAAAGTACCAGTCGGAGTTGTGCTGGCGATTACTCCTTTTAATGCACCGCTCAATTTAATTTGTCACAAAGTTGGCCCGGCTTTTGCGGGAGGGAATGTCATTATTTTGAAGCCTGCACCGCAAACTTCAGCTGTTGCTACAGCGTTTGTGAAACTCCTTCTCGAAGCAGGGTTTCCTGAGGCAAGTTTGCAGCTTGTGATTGGCGGAGTCGACGCTGGGAAACAGTTAGTTATTGATGAAAGAACAAATCTCATCTCTTTTACCGGCGGGGCTGCCGGAGGAGAACATATTACAACTACTGCGGGATTAAAAAAAGTATTGCTCGAACTCGGAGGGAATGGCGCTACGATTGTTCATCACGATGCTGATATTGAACAAGCCGCATCCCTTTGTGCCAAGACAGGCTTTAGTAATTCTGGTCAAAGCTGTATTTCTGTCCAAAGAATTTATGTCCACCAGGAAATTATGCCGTCGTTTACTGAGGTATTAAAACAAAAAGTAGAGCAGCTTGTCGTTGGAGATCCGTTGTCCAGTGAGAGTGATATCGGCTGTATGGTCGATGTACAGGCCGCGCAGCGAGTTGAAGCATGGATACAAGAGGCAGAGAGTATGGGGGCAAAGCTTTTATGTGGAGGAAAAAGAAATGGAGCGAGCATCACACCGGCTATTTTGCTAAACCCTCCGAAACAGGCCAAGGTCGTCTGTGAGGAAGTGTTCGGCCCAGTTGTCAGCATTCTCCCTTATGAGGAACTGGAGGAGGCAATTAAAAAAGCAAATGATAGTCGATATGGTTTGCAGGCAGGGATCTTTACGAATCAGCTGGATGTGGCATTACACGCAGCAAAAGAGCTTGAAACTGGCGGGGTTGTCATCAATGGGACATCGAATTTTAGACTGGATCATTGGCCTTATGGTGGGATTAAGCGAAGTGGCCTTGGAAGAGAAGGTCCGCGTTTCGCCATCGAGGAGATGACCGAAACCAAAATGGTCGTGCTTCCACAGGGTCTGTGAAAGGGGCGGATGGATGTGAATGCATTTCAGCAAAAGATAAAAAGTGTGCAGACAGGCGCTCAGCCAATGATTTGTACGCCGCTCATCGGACAAACAAAGGAAGAATTGTTTCATGAGGTCGAGGTGTTAACTGAGAAAAAGCCAACTGAGAAAAAGCCAGATGTGATAGAGTGGCGGGCGGATTTTTTTCATCACCTTCATGACAAGGAACAAGTGATAGAAACCCTTAAGGGAATGGTAGAAAGGGCAAAGGGCATCCCATTTTTATTCACCATTCGTTCTGAAAAGGAGGGCGGCGAAAGTATATCACTCTCGGAATCTGAGAAGGTTTCTTTGCTTGCCGAGCTTTGTTCCACTCAGCTTGTGGACGCCGTTGATTATGAATTGATGCATGATGTGACACATATACAGCAAGTCAGTCAGGCGGCTAAAAGAAATGGGGTTACCTTGATTGTGTCGTATCATGATTTCCAGCGTACCCCTGAGGTAGATCGTCTCATGCAGCTATTCGTCAATGCAGAATCAGCCGGCGCCGACATCGCAAAGATCGCAGTGATGCCGCATTCCTATGACGATGCATTAACACTGCTCTCAGCGATCAGCCATGCGAAAAAGCAGCTGTCAATTCCCGTTATTTCGATGGCAATGGGGGAATACGGGGCTTTTACAAGAATGATTGGCGGACTTTTTGGATCTGTCATGACCTTTGCTGTAGGGAAAGAAAGCTCAGCTCCCGGGCAAGTGGCGATACAGGATTTGAACACCGTTCTATCTATTGTGTTTTCAAAGAATAAGTGAGTAGCAGATTCATAGCTGCACCGTGAGAGGAGAGAAACATGAAGAAGAATATTTCTACACAGGTTATTCAGTACTTAGAAAATCGGGGAGTCGAGCATATTTTTGGTCTCTGCGGTCATACGAATATTGCCTTTTTATCAGCGCTTGAAAAAAGCTCGATTCAATTTGTAAATGTCAGGCATGAACAGATAGCGGCACATGCAGCAGATGGTTATGCGCGAGCAAAGAAACAGACGGCTGTTGTGCTCAGTCATCTAGGTCCTGGACTCACCAATGCGGCAACAGGGGTAGCGAATGCAGCACTTGATTCCATTCCAATGGTTGTTATTGCAGGAGATGTCCCGAGTCATTACTACGGAAAGCACCCACACCAAGAGATCAATCTTCATTCTGATGCCTCTCAATACGAAATTTACCGGCCGTTTGTTAAAAGAGCATGGCGAGTCGATATTCCAGCATTATTTCCAGAGATTTTATCAAAAGCATTTCAGTTAGCTGAAAGCGGCCGTCCTGGCCCAGTGCTGATATCTGTTCCAATGGATGTGTTCTCAAAAGACCTAGATGTGTCCTTGTTTGAACAAATCAACCATCATACACAGACCATTGAAAAACCTTCAATTGATGATCAAACAGCCAATCGGATATTAGATCGATTGCTGCAGGCAGAAAGACCGCTCTTATATGTAGGTGGAGGCATTTTACTAGCTGATGCAGCTGAAGAATTAAAGGCATTTTCTGACCATCTAAGTATCCCTGTCGCCCATTCTTTGATGGGGAAAGGAGCCATGCCGGATGATCACCCAATGACTCTTGGAATGACAGGATTTTGGGGGACAAAATTTATCAATGATCAGTGCAAAGCGGCAGATTATATATTGGCTTTAGGCACCCGTTTTGCTGAAGCTGATGCGAGTTCGTGGGAATCAGATTATACGTTCCGTTTCCCGTCAACCAAGCTCATTCATATTGACATTGATCCGAATGAAATTGGACGTAACTATCCTGTTGACATTGGAGCAGTAGCCGATCTTAAGCAGGCCTTGACTGTACTCAATCGAGTGGCGAGAGAAAGATTGCCAGAAGGGCTGAATCGACCTGAATTGAAAAAGGAAATTGCGGCATATCGTAAGGATTTTCAGGCGGGCAACCTGACGAACATTCAAGATGAATCTTTCCCAATGAAGCCGCAGCGTATTTTGCAGGAAGTGCGGGAAGTATTGCCGCCAGATGCCTTTATTACAACGGATGTTGGCTGGAATAAAAATGGCGTAGGACAGCAATTTCCTGTGCTCACGCCAGGGACCATTCTAACTCCGGGAGGCTTTGCAACGATGGGATTTGGAGCCCCTGCTGCGCTTGGGGCAAAGATTGCCCAGCCTGACCGTGTCGTTGTGTCACTCGTTGGGGACGGCGGATTCGGTCAAAATCCATCTGTTCTCGCAACAGCCGTTGAAGAGAACATTCCTGTTGTGTGGATTGTAATGAACAACAGTGCATTTGGAACAATAGCCGGTTTGCAAATGGCGCACTATGAAACGACGTACGGTACTGTTTTCAGAAAAGGTGGAGAAAGCTATTCTCCGGATTTTGCTGCCATTGCAAGAGGTTATGGGATGAAGGGGATTAAAATCACCTCTGCTTCTGAATTCAAAGAAGCTTTAGCTGAAGCCATTGCATCTCAAGAGCCTTGCGTCATCGATGTAGCAATGAAAAATGATCCTGTCCCTACCGATGGACATTGGAATATTAATGATATTTATTCACCAAATTCAAAGCGCTCACATGTCAGCGTGAATTAAACATAACGAGGAGGAATGAACAATGAAAATTAAAGTATTAAATCCGTTTCAAGATGGGAACCCATTATGGTTAGGTTTAGATCATCCAGAGGAGCAAATGATTCGAAAGGTATTTCAAACCATTACACCAGATACTGTTGGGTCAGAGCATATGATGGCGGGTCTCACCATTTTTGAACCGGGAGAAGCAAGTTCAGTGCACAATCACCCGGGTTCAGAGGAATTTGATTATGTGATTAAAGGATCTGGTGAAGTCATTTGTGATGGAGAAAGGCAGTCCTTTAAACAAAATGATTTCATGTTCATTCCAGATGGTGTCTCGCATCAGCATGTAAATACAGGAGATGAACCTTTATGGCTCATTTGGCTTTACACACCGCAAGGGCAGCTTCCGAAGGATTAAAAAAACTGCACCGGTAAGCCCTCCTTTTGAACTATCAGGGCCTTCCGAGTCAATCAGAAAGATGAAAAGGGCTAAAATAGAAAGTTATTTAGCCCTTCATCATTTGAATGAAAGGGAGTCAAGCAATGAATATGAATACACCGCTCGAAGGAATGAAAATATTAGACGTCTCTACGATGATCGCTGCACCCTATGGCGCGGTGCTTCTAGGGGATTTTGGTGCAGAGGTCATCAAAGTCGAGATTCCTGGTAAAGGCGATACGCTGCGGCATGTTGGCCCTTTTGCAGAAGGCGAACCACTTAGATGGTCAGGTCTCTCACGGAATAAGAAATCTCTCACACTCGATCTGCATAAAGACGAAGCAAAAGATATTTTTAAAAAGCTTGCAGGTCAGGTCGATGTGTTGATTGAAAATTTTCGCCCTGGAACACTCGAAAAATGGGGCGTAGGGTACGATGTATTAAAAGAAATCAACCCTCAATTAATTATGATTCGTGTTTCGGGTTATGGACAAACGGGCCCGTTTAAGGACAAGGCCGGATTTGGAACACCTGCGACGGCGTTTAGCGGCTTTACATATATTCAAGGGTTTCCAGACCGGCATCCAGTCAGTCCTTCCTTTTCTTTAACTGATTATATTGCAGGCATATATGTGGCATTTGCTACCGTGACAGCGATGTATTACAGAGATACACATCCAGAAGGAACTGGGCAAATGGTGGATTTGGCCCTCTATGAATCTGTGTTTCGTATGTTAGAATTTTTGGTTGCAGAATATGACAAGCTTGGGAAGGTGCGTGAGCGTTCACCGGGGCTAAGCGGTCATTCAAGCCCTGCCGGCACCTATGAGACAAAGGATGGGCACTATTTGGTTCTTGTGACGAGTACCGATTCGACCTTCAATCGATTGGCAGAGGCGATGAATCGATTAGATTTATTAGAGAATGAAAAATTCGCGGTCAATGCATCTAGGCTGAAGCATAACAAAGAGATGGATGCGATCGTCTCTCAATGGATCGCGTCGAAAACAAGGGATGACCTATTAGAAATTCTAGATACTCATGGCGTTCCTGTGAGCCCAATTTTAAGTATTCAGGATATTTTTGAGCATCCGCAATTTAAAGCACGAGAGAATATCGTCGAGGTACATCACCCTCGTCTTGGGAAAGTAAAGGTGCCTGGGATCATTCCGAAGTTTGAAAAAACACCCGGAAGTATCCGTCACATTGCACCTGATTTAGGCGAACATAATTTTGAGATTTTAACAAATATGCTTGGCTTAACAGAAGAAGAGTGCAAACGATTGGAAGAAAAAGGGGTTATTTAAGGCGCTCAACCGAACCGCACGCTGCGGAAACAAAGGAGGATGGTTATGAAAGTGCATTCAGAACTGAAGGGAAATGAATTGCAGCCCGCTTATATGAAGCCAACGAAAGCCCGTTTTGGCATATTGATTCTGTTGTTTTTTATTACCGCCATTAATTATATTGATCGAGCCAGTGTATCCATTGTTGCACCTGCTATTCAATCTTCATTGCAATTAAATCCTGCCTTATTAGGCCTGATTTTTTCAGCTTTTAGCTGGACATATACAGCGATGCAAATACCAGGCGGCTTTATTCTCGATAAATTTGGCTCAAAGATAACGTATGGGATATCACTCATTACTTGGTCTATTTTCACAGGCCTGCAGGCGTTTGCGAACAGCTTTGCCTTTTTATTCGGCTGTCGTTTGTTGATTGGGATTACAGAATCTCCCGCATTTCCTGCGAATAACCGCATTGTCACCACATGGTTTCCAAGGCGGGAACGGGCTTTTGCAACAGGAGTATACACAGCTGGAGAGTATGTGGGTCTTGCCTTTGCGACACCTCTTCTTTTTTGGATCATGACGACTTTCGATTGGAGAACCGTCTTTATTACAGCAGGTGCGCTCGGTATTATATTTGCTTTCTTTTGGTACAAGTATTATCACGAACCGAAAGAGCATCCAAAGGTGAATGAAGATGAGTTAGAATTCATCCGGCAAGGCGAAGGGATGACAGTCGCATCACAGGAGAAACTGAAATGGGCAGACTTTGCCGCCCTTCTAAAATATCGTAAATTGATTGGGCTCTATATTGGTCAATTCTCTGTTGCGTCTACACTTTTTTTCTTTTTAACATGGTTTCCGACCTATTTAGCAGAGGCGAAAAATATGGCGTTTCTTAAGGTAGGTTTTGCTGCTTCTCTTCCTTATATTGCTGCATTCTTTGGGGTCTTGTTTGGAGGTTATGTGTCTGACTGGCTGCTTAAAAAGGGCGTATCCGTTAATGTAGCGAGGAAGCTGCCGGTAGTGGTTGGCTTGCTTCTGACGAGTACCATTGTTTTAGCAAACTTTACAACGAATATCCCGCTTGTGCTGACCATTTTATCCATCGCTTCATTTGCACAAGGACTGTCTAATATCTCTTGGACGATGCTGTCTGAAGTGGCACCAAGGGAAATGGTTGGGCTGGCTGGCGGTGTATTTAATTTTTTTGCTAATTTATCTGGGATCATCACTCCGCTTATTATCGGATTCATCGTGTCGGCGACAGGCTCTTACAACGGGGGGATTTTATTCGTCAGTTTAGTCGCATTAGGAGGGGCATTGTCGTACATTTTTATCGTAGGGAAAATAGAACGTATTCAATTAAAACCAGAGTGAGAAAGCAAAAGAGAACTCAAACCAAGGTGAGTTCTCTTTTTTATGAATAAAAAAGAACGGTGATGATCGTTGCACATGCGATACCCATGCTGATATAAAAGCCAGCAAACCATATATTCCAGCGTGTAATACGGTAAGGGTTGACCTTCATCAAATCAGCTAACAGGGAGACAGAAACATTAAAAGGACTAAACATGACAGTTGATGTTCCAGCAACGATCAGCATGATGGCAATAGGGAGAACAGGCAGTTCTTGGATGACAGGTGCCATCATGCTGACTAACAAAGCAAGCGAAACGAGCGGGTGAAAGCCGCAAAGAGCGGTGATCAGAAAATATAACCCAATGACACAATAAACCAAAATAGTATGGTCTGATATACTGACAATAAATGCTTGAATCGGCTGCATACTGTTTGTGGCAAGCAGCATATCGACAAAGAAGCCAGCACTTAAAAATAGACACATATAGTTGGAGAGCTGACGGGTTCTTTCTTTCCAATGAGGGACAGAGACGGCTATATATTGTTTTCTTTTTTTGATAACAGAAGAGAATAATAGAGCAAATGGAATAATGGTCAGCACAACAGCGAATAAATAGCCTTTCCCAATCCATGCATCGACAAGTGAGACGGCTGTCATAAAACTCAGCAGCATGAAAGCAAGCTGAAGGGTTTTTCGCTTAATTCGACGAGGATTGGAGTTTGTTTCTGCGGACTGAATGATGTTTGGGAATCGTTTGCTTTGACGAGAAAAGAGCATCCAATCTGTCGCCAGCACGATGACCATTAAACCAAAAGTAACAGGTGCAATTTGATAATATTTGAGTTTGGTTGCATCAATGGTGACGCTTACGAGCACTTCAACAGGACTCCAGCTTAAACATAATGCATATGACCTTAAAAGGTTGCGTGTATAAAGATGTTGTTTCACTTGTTCTTTTAGGGATTCCAGCGACGGTTTGAGCGATGTATATAGTAAGGGGATCGTCGCGATATTTAAAAACATGCCAAGAATATGAGTGACAAATGAACTCTTGCGATATAGCTGGTTTGTGTTCGTTGTATGTAGTGTAAGCAGTTTATTTAATTGTGTATCGAAATGTCCAACATGTATGAGAGAATGAATAAAAGGCAGCATGAAAAATAGAGAAAGCAAGCCTAGCATGGAATGAAAGTGAAGAAAAAAAGTGTGCAATGGCTGGTCGGATAAAAAGAATAAGAACAAGCCAATCATGAGAAACATACCACCTGTTTTCAAATAAAGCCCACTTGCTTTCTTAAAAGAAATGGTGAGCGAAGCAGCAGCCAGCAGACCAACAAAATAGGAGAGTATGGCAGCGGGAAATAGCTGATGAACAATAGATAAGCTAATCAGAAGTGTAAAAACGAGCAGGTACATTCAAATGCCACCTCCATCAAATCTTCAATTGATTTTATTCCGTCTGACGGAATTTGTTTTCTCATAGTGGAACGTTTAAAATGGATTATAGCAAAATCGATCGTTTGTGTCGATAAGAAATCAAAGGGGAAAAGGAGAAAGTGAACATGGCTGATAAGAAGTCAAAAGAAGAATCAGGACTGCGTACGGTTCAGCGCGCTTTGGATATTCTTTATTGTTTTAGTGAAGAACGGCAAGAGCTGACGCTAACGGATATTTCAAAAGAGATGAATTTAGCAATGTCTACTACAACGAGACTGCTCAAAGCACTTGAAATGAATCATTTTGTGGAAAAGAATCCAGACACAATGAAATATAGGTTGGGTCAAAGACTTTATCTCCTTGGATACATTGCGGGGAAGTCCATTAAATTGAGAGAACTGGCTAAACCACTCATGTACGCACTTCGTGATGAAACAAAAGAAACCGTCAACCTGTATGTACTGGATGCAACAAGCAGGGTTTGTATTGAACAAGCGGAAGGGCTGCAATCGATTCGGCATCTTGTCAAAATTGGTGAGAAGCTGCCATTGTACGCAGGTGCAGGCGGAAAGGTATTATTGGCATTTCAAAGTGAAGAATTTCAACAAAAAGTATTAGCGTCTGAGGCTGATCATGTGATGAGAGATGACTGGCAAAAGGAATGTAAACATATTCTTGACACGTATACTTCTTGCAGCATCGATGAACGAGAGGTAGGCTCTGCGGCAGTAGCGGCACCAGTCTTTAACATTCATGGGGAAGTGAAGGCTTGTTTATCCATATCTGGTCCAACCCACCGGTTTACTGAAGAAGTCATTCCCAAGCTGCAGCAAAAAGTGAAAGAACAGGCACAAAGGCTTTCTGAACAGCTCGGCTACGTCGTCAAACACAATTTTTAAGATTGCCTATCTTTTCGCGCTCTATTTATCATATAATAGAAACATTATGTAGCATTCCTTGTCGTAAGGAGGACGTGTCACGATCATGAAAATCAATAGAGAAATCCCTGTAAGACAGCGGAATATTGTTCTCATTGGCTTTATGGGTGTTGGGAAAACAACCATTGGTCAGCTAGTTGCCAAAAAGCTATATCGAGATTTTATTGATGTCGATCAGGAGATTGAGAAAAAATACAACATGACGATTCCAGAGATGTTTCAGCAAAAAGGAGAAGCATTCTTTAGACAGGCTGAAAAGGATTATATCGTCGATTTATGCGAACATACACAGCTTAAGATCGTCTCACTTGGAGGCGGTGCATTCAAACAGGAAGAAATCAAACGTGCCTGCTTGAAGCATTGTACGGTTCTTTTCCTTGACCTTTCTTGGGAGAATTGGAAGCAGCGGCTTGATATTTTAATTGAAAACCGTCCTGTTCTTCACAACCGGTCACTTGATGAAATGAAAGAGTTGTTTGAAGAACGCCGTGAGATATATTCTCTTCATAACTCCAGAGTGGAAACAGATCATTTAGAGGCTGAGGAAGTCGCCAATTATATTGTGGACACACTCAAGCTTGGCTGGGATTTATATTCGAAATAAAAAAGTCTACCGTTTAGGGTAGACTTTTTTCTATTGATGCCTTTTTCTTCGTAGATAGGATGATGTTTTGACAGTAAAATTTATTTATCCTTTTTTTGGTGTGTGACTGTTTGGAAAAAGTGATCATACATCATCAACCAAATCATGATGATGAGGTTTTTTGGTTGATATAGTAAACAAAATATACCCCTCATTTTATTTTTTGGAAAAATAAAATAGTATCTAAAATTCAATAATAGTATTTTGAATTATTATAATTTTTAAAAAATAATGTTGACACCCTCGGCGATATCATTCTATGATTGTTTACGTAAACGCTTACCGTAAACGTTTACTATAACGAGTGGGGAGGAATTTGTTTATGAAAAATAAAGAAAAATGGAGCGGTGTATTCCCGGCTGTCTTAATTCCTTTTAAAGATGACTATTCAATTGATGAACCTGCTTTTCGTAAGCTTGTCCGTTGGGTAGCGGATCACAAAGGGATTAACGGGATCGTTGTCAATGGACATACTGGCGAGATTATGACTTTACTGCCACATGAACGAGCTGAAGCAGTGCGCATTGCAGCCGACGAATTAAAAGGGGAAGTACCTGTCATTTCTGGGGTTTCTGCAGAAGGGACAATTGAAGCGATCCAGCATGCAAAAGCCGTTGAAGAAGCTGGTGGTGAAGGTATACTTCTCATGCCGCCACATTCATGGCTAAGATTCGGTATGCAGCCTGAATCACCTGTCCAATTCTTTAAAGATGTTGCAGAAGCGATTGATATTTCAATCATTGTCCATCAATATCCAACATGGACAAAAACCTCATATACAACCAGTCAATTACTAGAAATGTCGGAAATTGAGAATGTTGTTTCGTTTAAAATTGGTCAAAGAGACATGGCACAATACGAGGTCGATGTACGGGCATTGAAAAAACATGCACCAGATGTATCGTTACTCACATGTCATGATGAATATTTATTGCCAACATTGGTTCAAGGCATTGATGGAGCACTTGTAGGTTTCGGCTGTTTCGTGCCAGATTTGATCGCTGAACTTGTGAAATGTGTGGAAGAAAAAGACCTTGTAGCGGCTAATAAAGTTTACGATAGAATCTTTGAATTAAAGCATGCTGTGTATAAAATGGATGAACCTTCATCTACTTCTCATCTGCGCATGAAAGAAGCGATGTATCAGCGAGGTTTGATCAGCAGCTCGCTTGCTAGGAAGCCGGTATTACCTTTAACTGATGAGGAAAAAGAAGAAATTCGCCAGGGCCTTCAAAGTGTTGGTTTGCTTAAGGAAAACGTCGGTAGATAACAGACCATTGATTTCATGATGAAGGTGAGTCAGGTTATAATAGTGTATAAAACAACAGACTCCCGGAGGTATGAAATGTGTCAGTAAGTATTAAAGATGTCGCATTGAAAGCTGGAGTGTCTATCGCCTCTGTTTCCCGAGTATTAAGTGGTAAACCAGGAGTAGGTGCTCAAACGGCTGAAAGAATCAAACAAGTGATTGATGAGTTAGGCTATCGTCCTAATCTAGGAGCCAGAGGGCTCGTTAAAAGAAAGACTGGGAATATAGCGGTCGTGGTTCCGCGTGGCTCATATATTTTGAATAATCCATTTTTTTCGACGATTTTAGATGGTATAGCGAAAGAGTTAGATGAAACTGAATTCAATATGTTGATGTCATTTACATCTATACAGCAGCAGCGATTACTTGAAACGCAAGCTGTAGATGGTGCGATTTTATTTTCGCCAAGAAATGAAGAATTGAGCATGGATTGGTTAAAAAGTTTAGCGATTCCCATTATTGTTGTTGGAAGTTACTTAGAGGATTCTCCTTTCCCATGTGTCAGACCAGATGATGAAGAAGGTGTGTGTCAATCTGTAACGGCCTTATTTGAGAAAGGTCATCGAACCATTGGGCTGGTCAATGGTCCAATGAGTTCGATGCATAGTGTCAGGTATTACAATGGATATGAGCGAACACTTAAAAATTTAGGGTTAACAATGAACAAAGAACTTGTGTTTGAGTTAGATGAATTTGATGGGGGAAAAGTAGTAGAAGTGGTTTCTCAATTTCTCCAAGGAAACCAGCACATGACTGGAGTTGTTTGCTCTTCAGATTTTTTGGCGATGGGGGTCATGAAAGCTGCAGATCACGCAAATGTGTCTATACCTCATGACTTGTCTGTCGTTGGTGCCGATGATGTGCCCATTGCAAGCTTTCTAACCCCTTCTTTATCTTCAGTTCATGTTGATTTAGTTGGCATGGGGAGAAAAGCTGTTTCTTTATTAACACAGGTATTAGATGGAGATCTGATAGAGGAAATGGAGCATATCTTCCCTATGTACTATATAGATCGGGGCACCACGGGAACGCCAAAAAAGAAATGATAGATGCTGAAAACTCGTATGAACGCTTTAGAATGTCTCTTGATTTGAAATGTAAGCGATTTCTTTAGCGCTCTTCGGCATGTACTTTTGCATCATTTCCTCTAATAAGGAGGAGATATCATGACGTTAGAAGTCAGCGGAAATTCAAATTCTCATGATGGGCAAGTTGTTGATAGAGCTTCACAACTATTGACGAGAATGGAAAGTGTACCTTTTTCTAGATGGCATTTAAAGCCTCGTATCATTATGGGATCTGCCACCTTTTTTGATGCTTTTGATGCTCTGTCTTTAGCGTTTGTTCTCCCAGTTCTCATCGGCATGTGGAGTTTATCACCTGCTCAAATTGGTCTTCTTATTGGGTCTGGTTATATAGGACAAGCGATTGGTGCCATTTTCTTTGGGTGGTTAGCAGAAAGGCGTGGCCGTGTTTTTAGTGCAAAGTGGACTGTACTCCTCATGTCCGTCATGAGTATTGCATGTGTGTTTTCAGGTAATTTTATGGCACTGTTTATTTTTCGTTTTATACAAGGGATTGGGGTAGGAGGAGAGGTGCCGGTAGCAGCCTCATATATCAATGAGCTATCCCGAGCTCAAGGGAGAGGTAGATTTTTTATGCTTTATGAGATGATTTTTCCTTTAGGTTTAATGATCTCAGCTCAAATCGGCGCATTTGTGGTACCTAGTTTTGGGTGGAAGTGGATGTTTTTAATTGGAGGTATTGGAGGTTTAATCGTCTTTGTATTCTTTTTTATGTTACGTGAATCTCCACGATGGCTGATTTCGAAAGGCAGATTAGATGAGGCCGAAAGAATTATTGTAGAAATTGAAGCTAGTACTGACAAACGAATGCCTGTAAAACAAGTATCTAATAGTACTGAAAAGGGCGACTGGAAAGAGCTTTTTTCAACTTTCTACCGTAAAAGAACATTGATCGTATGGGGACTATGGTTTTCTGCCTACTTTGTATCGAATGGTTTAAATAACTGGTTACCAAGTCTTTATAATACGGTTTACAATTTGCCAGTTGGAGATTCATTAAGGGCAGCCTCTCTGACAAATATTTTACAGACTGTCGGTGTATTCGCTTGTGCATTTTTGATTGATAAAGTAGGACGAAAGCGCTGGGCAACCATTGCATTTATTGTAACAGGTGCTTTATTAACTGCTTTATGGATCAGCGGAGCGAGTTCTCCAGAAAGTGTGATCTATTTAGGGTCCGCTGCTTACGGAATGATGGGGACAATCACAGTTCTTCTCTATTTATATACACCTGAAATTTATCCAACTCGTATGAGGGTGATTGGAACGGCATTTGCTACTGCTTGGCTTAGGCTGGCCTCAGCGATTGCTCCTATTATGATAGGCTTTATTTTAGAGGTGAGCGGTGTTTCAACTATTTTTATTCTTTTCGCAAGTGTGACTATAGTGGGAGCAATTCTTGCTTTTAAAATGATCGAAACGCGCGAGAAAGTATTAGAGGATATTGCACCGTGATTGACGCACGCAGTGAAGAACTTATTCCAAAGAGGGTAGGTTCTTTTTTATTCAGAGGATCTACGTACAATTTTTAAAATGCCTAACCGATCTCCGTTCATTTATCATATAATAGAAACATGAAAAGCCATACCTGTGAGACAGTGAAGATGTATATCCGAAATAAAAAGTCTACCGATGAAGGTAGACTTTTTCTATAAGTTCAATTCTTGATTCCTTGAATGAGTGCAGCTTTTAAGCAGAAGGAAATAGGCTGCTGCTGTGCATCGAATTGAAGCTGAAATAGCTGCTTTGTATCAGGGTCTGCGGCTTGAAGATGGGAAACGATCTCCTGCTGGACATTTTCTGGTGTGCGTCCACGTATGATCCAGTCCTGATAATCAATTTGCAGATCCCAGAAACGAATCTCTTTTTGAGTTAGTTGGTTGGCAGCGAAAAGCTCTTCCCATTCTGATAAAGAGCTTTCTCGCACATGAGAAGGATCTCTGAGTCTATTTAAGTGATTAATGAATGAATCCTGTGCCGCATTCTCAGGTGCATAATGGTCGACGAGCAGAAATGCGCCGCCTTTTTTTAAGACCCGGCTGATTTCAGACATGGCTGCGGGAAGGTTTGGAAAGTGGTGAGCGGCAAACCGGCACGTCACGATATCAAATGATTCATCAGCGAATGGCAATGCTTCTGCGGCTGCCCGTTCAAAAATAATATGTTCCAGCTGGCGTTCTTTTGCAAGTGCTGCTGCAACCTCGATCATTTTTTGCGTGACATCAATGCCGATCCCTTTAGAAATAATGTCTGAAAAGGAAAAAACGGTATGCCCTGCTCCGCAGCCGATATCAAGTAAATGCTCATGACCCTTCGTATTTGCTGCCTCTTTTATCCATTCCAACTCTTCTCCGGCTGCAAATATAGGTGAATCTCGATAGTTCTCGGCATTTTGTGAGAATTGGTTTTCGGCTTTAGCATATGGATTCAATTTTTTCTCCCCCTTTTGTTGTCTCTTTATCGTAAAATTCCTTTTGTTATTTGTCTAAGACATAAAAGATATGACATGAATAGTTAAAACCTATGAGGTGATGAAAGTGGATATACGAATGATGGAATATGTCATGGAAGTGTACCGGCAGAAAAGTTTTACAAAAGCAGCGGACCAGCTTCACATTGCACAGCCTTCTTTAAGCCAACAAATAAAGAAGCTGGAAGAGGAATTAGACACACCCCTATTTATTCGAAAGTATGGACAAGTCACACCCACACCTCAAGGGAGCCGGTTCATTAAAAGGGCAGAGAACATTTTGAAGGAAAGAGATGATTTGCTGCGTGAAATGGGAGAAGCAACTTATGAGGTGGGGAAAGAGCTGAACATTGGGGCGCCAGCCGTCACAGGGGGATATGTCTTGCCCGGTTTATTAAAAACCTTTTGCCAAACGTATCCTCATGTTCACGTTCAACTAATAGAAGAATCACCTCGTGAGCTAGAAAAACTTCTATTGGCTGGTCAGCTGGATTTGGCTATTTTATCTATGCCGGTCGAGCATGAATCATTGAAAACGAAACACATGCTGACAGAGCCGCTTCTTCTTGCAGTACCGCCATCTGCTCAACCTTGGTTACAGGCGGAATTGAACGATATCATCAATCAAGCAGATCAGAAAGGGACTGTTCCGTTTCGCCTTTTGGAAGATGCCGCATTTATTATGCTGAAAGAGGGATATGGCTTTCGACAAGTGGTCACAGAACTTTGTCATCATCATGGTTTTCAGCCGAAGATAACCTTTGAAACAAGTCATATTCAAACAGCACAGGCATTGGTCAAAAATGGACTAGGTGTGACAGTTGTGCCGAAAATGTTGGCACAAGAGGAAAGAAACGAAGTCACTTATTTGAAAATTGATTCATGTCCAACCCGTACACTTGTGTTTGCATATGTGGAAGAAAGGTATTTAACGAAAGCCGCTCGAGCCCTAATGGACCTTTATCAAAAAGCTTAAACAAACGTTTAATTAAATGCAAAAAGCAGGGGAGCACCCTGCTTTTTAATAAATATCCAGACGCTGATCTGTCATCACAGGAATCTGCTGTCTTACTTCATCCACTAGCTGAAGATCAATGTCCGCATAATAAATATCTTCCTCATGGTTTGTTTCAAGTAAAATACGGCCAAGTGGATCAATCACCATGGAGTGTCCAGGGAATTCAGTGTCTCTGCTTGTGCCTGTTCTGTTAACAGCAATCATAAATGACTGATTTTCAATCGCTCTTGCGATAAGCAAGCTGCGCCAATGATCTACTCTTGCTGATGGCCATTGCGCCGTATTGATAAGCACCTTCGCCCCTTTGTTGACAAGTGTTCTGGAAAGCTGCGGAAAGCGAAGGTCGTAGCAGATCATCGCCCCGATCTTCACATCCTCATCATAGTCAAATAAACCAAGCTGATCACCAGCGGTTAAATAGCTGTGCTCATCCATTAAGCGGAATAAATGAATTTTGTCATAATCGACTAAAAGCTCACCTTGGCGGTTAAATCCATACATCGTGTTGGTGATCCTCTCATCTTCTGTGCGCTTGTTCAATACACTTCCTGCAATGAGAACGACTTGGTGCTTACGGGCAAAGGAAGAGAAAAGCTGTTTTGTTCGTTCACCGTTTACATCCGCTAGCTGATCGGCTTTTTCAAGAGCGTAACCAGTATTCCACATTTCGGGTAAAATGATCAGATCAGGCTGCTCGCGGATCGCTTCTTCTAAAAATGCTTCTGCTTTTTGAAAGTTCACATCAGGTTCTCCAATTTGTACGTCCATCTGGACAAGGGCGATTTTCATACAGGTTCCTCCTTTATTCGATGATTGCGAATGTGAAATCCATGAATGGATTTGTTGATTTGTTTTGTCTAAGAATCTCTAGTTTTCAAGCCAGTTTCTTTATCATAAAGGTTTCAATCTTCTTTGCCAATAGAAATGTCAGAAGGTTTTGTCTTTTGTGGTGAAAATGTCTTTCTTCGTCAAGAAAACAGTGATATGATACACATAACTAATAAAACAAAGGGGGATAGTAGGATATGCAGTTGTTTGATTTACCGTTAGATGAGCTAAAAAAGTATAAACCGAAGAAAACAGCACGTCCTGATTTCTCAGACTTTTGGAAGGCGTCGCTTGAAGAACTGAACCAAGTGGAGGCAGAGCCAGCACTTGAACCTTATGATTATCCAGTAAAGGGCGTTAAGGTGTATCGCCTGACGTTTCAAAGCTTTGGTCAATCTCAAATTGAAGGCTGGTATGCGGTACCAGATCAAACAGGTCCGCATCCAGCACTCGTTCGTTTTCATGGCTATAATGCAAGCTATGACGGCGACATTCATGACATCGTCAATTGGGCACTCCATGGCTATGCGACATTTGGCATGCTCGTCCGCGGTCAAGGCGGCAGTGAAGATAAGACAGTGACACCAGCAGGGCAGTCTCTGGGCTGGATGACAAAAGGTATTTTATCGAAAGAGACCTACTATTATCGGGGTGTTTATTTAGATGCGGTTCGAGCGCTCGACGTGATTCAGTCCTTCCCAGAAGTGGATGAACACCGAATCGGTGTGGTGGGCGGCAGCCAGGGTGGTGCACTAGCAGTTGCAGCTGCAGCACTTTCAGACATTCCGAAGGTCGTCGTGGCAGATTATCCGTACTTATCAAATTTCGAACGTGCGGTAGATGTGGCATTACAGCAGCCTTATTTAGAAATCAATTCATACTTTCGCAGAAACAGTGATCCAGAAGCGGAAGAAAAGGTATTTGAGACGTTAAGCTATTTTGATTTGATCAATTTAGCCGGATGGGTGAAACAGCCCACGTTGATGGCAATCGGTTTGATCGACCAAATCACCCCGCCATCTACTGTGTTTGCGGTATACAACCATTTAGAAACAGATAAAGATTTAAAGGTGTACCGCTATTTTGGACACGAGTACATCCCGGCTTTTCAAACAGAGAAGCTTGCCTTCTTACAAAATCATTTAACGAATTAAAAGAAAAGAGGCCACTCTCTAGGAGGGCCTCTTTTTTAATAGTTCGTATTCTGTCTCGTTTTTTCATCAGGCACTAACGCGGTGATAATGAGGGCAAGGGCAGTGATGATATGAAGAATGAATCCGAGAATCGGAATCCATGCAAGGCAGGATGTGACAATTCCAATGATACTTCCAATCATTGGTCCCTGGTCTCGCTTCGATAAGACGAGTGTGATAATATGCAGAATAAGCATGACCATGAGCGGCGAATAGCCATTGCTAATAACGAATAGACCTCCGATCACAGGGATAGCAAGGCAAGCTTCAAAAATCCCAGTGATCCATTTCATAATGCGAGATATAGACATCAGATCCAACTCCTTTTTCATATATGTCTTATTCGTATTTTCCCAAAACGTGAAGAAGTCATGCAGAATTCTATAGAAAGAGTTGATGGACACTTGAGAGAGAGAATTAAGGAAGAGCTGAAAATCATCGAAACAACGTATGACGTAAAGATTTGTCTTGCCGTCGAATCAGGCAGCAGGGCATGGGGATTTCCTTCGACCGATAGTGATTATGATGTTCGCTTTTTATATGTTCCCCGGAAAGAATGGTATTGGGCGATGGAAGAGCATCGTGATGTCATTGAACGGCCGATTGATGACATGCTTGATATCAGCGGCTGGGAGCTTAGAAAGGCACTGCGCCTATTCAATAAATCAAATCCGTCCATTATGGAATGGCTGTCTTCTGATATCATCTATGCTGAATCTTTCTCTTTGGCAAAGCAGCTAAGAGAATTAAAGGATCGAGCGTTTTATCCTGCGGCTTTGATGTATCATTACCTCAATATGGCGAAGCGGAATGAGAGCCGGCATTTACGAGGAGAGCAGGTGCGAATCAAGAAGTATTTCTATGTGCTTCGTCCTCTGCTTGCCTGTCAGTGGATTGAACGTTACCGAACAGTTCCACCAATGGACTTTCATGAATTACTCAAGGAGCTAGTGGAGGAAGGCCCGCTGTTAGCAGAAATTCACGAACTGCTCAAACGTAAAATGGACGGAGAAGAAATGGATGTAGAGAACCGTCTCGCTCATGTCCATCCATTTATTGATCAAGAGCTGGCGCGTTTTGATGAATTGGTGAAAAGCTACAATCAGCCGAAAGACAATCTGATGCAAGAATTAAATGAGCTTTTGCAGTCTACCCTTGATGAGGTGTGGGCGTAGGAGGGGAGAGTCAGCCGGATAGCGGCAGACTCTTTTTTTATCTCTTATTGTGATAAAACCACAAAAAAAGTCAGAATTTTTGTCATCTTCAAATATTGTAGCGGACAGCTTATGAGCCTTACAATAAAGACATAGCTTACAAAGAGTGGGAGGTGCCCTTTATGGAGTCGGTCACAAGAAATTTCTTCTTGTTTTTGTCAAAGAGCAGTCTCTTGAACCATATTGCTCGTAATTGGGGAAGTGCTGTTGCATCTAAGAAAATCATCGGTGGGAAAGATTTTGAGAGCGCTATCTCTGTCATTAAACGATTAAATGATCAAGGAATGGCTGTAACAGTCGATCACCTTGGTGAGTTTGTCACAAAGGCAGAGATTGCAAATGAGCGGACGGATGAGTGTATTCAAACCATTCAGCGGATTGCAGAGGCCAAGCTCAATTCCCACGTGTCACTCAAAATGACATCACTTGGACTAGATATTGACGATGACCTTGTGTATCGCAATATGAAACGTATTTTAGATACGGCAGAAAAACACCGTATCATGGTGACAATCGATATGGAGGATGAACAGCGCTGTCAAAAAACGCTGGACATTTTTAAAGAGATGAAATCTCAATATGAGTATGTCAGTACGGTTTTGCAGGCGTATTTGTACAGAACAGAAAAGGATCTTGATGACCTGAATGAGCTGAATCCATTTTTACGACTTGTAAAGGGTGCCTATAAGGAATCCGCCGAAGTGGCGTATCCAAACAAAAAAGACGTTGATCAGAATTACAAGAAGCTGATCGAAAAGCAATTACTCACAGGGAACTATACAGCCATTGCGACACATGACGATCAAATGATCGAGTTCACGAAAAATATTGTGAAAAAACACAATATACCGACAAGTCAGTTCGAATTTCAAATGCTGTATGGCATGAGATCAGAAACGCAGCAGGCACTTGTGAAGGAAGGCTATCAAATGAGAGTCTATACCCCGTATGGACGAGAGTGGTATGGCTACTACATGAGACGTCTTGCAGAACGGCCGGCAAACATTGCCTTTGCTTTAAAAGGGATGACGAAAAAATAATTTGAAACGGGAGCGTGACAAAGATGACAACACCTTACAAACATGAACCATTCACGGATTTTAGCCAGGAAGAAAACCGCAAAGCGTTTGAACAAGCATTAGCAAAGGTAACAGAATCACTAGGTCAAACCTATCCGCTCGTGATTAATGGAGAAAGAATCGAAACGAAAGACCAAATTGTCTCGATCAATCCAGCGAAAAAGGATGAAGTCGTTGGAACCGTATCAAAGGCCGGAAAAGAAGAGGCAGAACAAGCGGTTCAGGCTGCGGCGAAAGCATTTGAAACTTGGCGTTATACGTCTCCAGAAGAAAGAGCCAGCGTCATCTTCCGTGCTGCGGCAAGCATTCGCCGTAAAAAGCATGAATATTCAGCCCTTCTTGTCAAAGAAGCAGGGAAGCCTTGGAATGAAGCGGACGCAGATACAGCAGAAGCGATCGACTTCCTTGAATATTATGCTCGTCAAATGCTGGAGCTGGCGAAAGGCAAACCAGTGAACAGCCGCGAAGGAGAACACAATCAATACGTATACACACCAACTGGCGTGACACTCGTCATTCCGCCGTGGAACTTCTTGTTTGCCATTATGGCAGGAACTACAGTAGCACCAATCGTGACAGGGAACACAGTTGTCTTAAAACCTGCTAGTGCAACCCCTGTGATTGCGGCACGTTTTGTGGAAGAGCTTGAGCAAGCAGGTCTTCCAAAGGGTGTGGTGAACTTTGTACCAGGAAGCGGAGCTGAAGTTGGAGATTATTTAGTCGATCACCCGAAAACAAGCCTGATTACATTCACTGGTTCAAGAGAAGTAGGGACACGTATCTTTGAACGCGCGGCAAAAGTCCAGCCAGGTCAGCAGCATTTAAAGCGTGTCATTGCTGAAATGGGCGGTAAGGATACAGTGGTTGTAGATGAGGATGCAGACGTCGAATTAGCGGCTAATGCCATTTTCACATCAGCCTTCGGTTTTTCAGGTCAGAAATGTTCAGCTGGATCTCGGGCTGTCGTCCACGAGAAGCTGTATGACCAAGTGATCGAGCGAGTGAAGGAAATCACAGAAACGAAAACAACAGCGAACCCTCTTTCTGCGGATGTCTACATGGGACCTGTCATTGATCAAGCGTCCTTTGACAAGATCACGGATTATATCGAGGTGGGCAAACAGGAAGGCCGCTTAGTGACTGGCGGAACGAGTGATGATTCGGAAGGATACTTCATTCACCCAACCATTTTTGCAGATCTTGAGCCAACATCTCGCTTGATGCAAGAAGAAATCTTTGGACCTGTCTTGGCCTTCTCGAAAGTGTCTAGCTTTGATGAGGCACTTGAAGTAGCCAACAACACGGAATATGGTTTGACAGGTGCTGTCATTACCAATAATCGTGATCATATCAACCGTGCGAAGCAGGAGTTCCATGTAGGGAACCTCTACTTTAACCGTAACTGCACAGGAGCCATCGTGGGATACCACCCATTCGGCGGATTCAAAATGTCAGGAACCGATTCAAAAGCAGGCGGTCCAGATTACCTAGCTCTACACATGCAGGCAAAAACGATTAGTGAAATGTTTTAAGTTGGAAAAGCATGAACCTGTGCACACGGGTTCATGCTTTTTTTGCTTGTCTACGACTTGTTTCTATGCAAATCTGTCCGGAAAGAAGTATGATAAATGTATTACTTAATCAGGGAGCAATCGGGATGGAAGAGATATTAGAAAAGCTTCATACATTTTTTGATGTCGATAAGTTAATTGCATTTATTAGCGGGTATTTAAAAAAACCTGTGATTTTAGAAAGCACAGAGTGTCAGCTCCTTGCTTATAATTCTTACAGCATTCAGCAGTTTGACCCAGTCAATCAGCAAACGATTTTCTCAAAGGAATGTCCGGGGTCTGTAGTCGATTGGTTAAAGAAAACAGGGGTTATCGAGCGGCTTCACAAGGAGTCAAAGCCTTTTTATGTGAGCGGTCATGACGAGCTCGGGTTTAATCGGCGGGTGGCTGTGAGTGCCAAGCACAAACAAGAGGTTGTGGGCTTTATTTGGGTGCAGGACATTGAGGATTCTCTCACGCAGGAGGAGCTGCAATTTTTGCATGAAGCTTCCTTTCAAGTGGGAAAAGTGATTTATAAGAATAAAAAACAGCTGGAGAAAAAGGAAGGCAAGATTGAAGAATTTTTCAAAAAGGTCATGGATGATCATTTTTATACAGAAGAAGAACTGAAGTGGGAGGCTGAGAATTTAAGCATCCCGCTGCCAGCGGTATTTACTGTCATGGTCGTACACGCTGCCGATAACAAAAGTGAGACGGCAGAAGATGTAAAGGATGTCATTCGAACGTATTTGCAGTTAGAAGATAAGGTGAATCACGTATACTCCGTTCAAGCCGACATTGTTGTGATATTGGGCAGCTTGTCAGACCGGCATTCACCGAAAGCCACTGCGGCTGACGTCATCGCTCACCTGCAATCGAAAGCGCATGCCCATCCTTCTCCATTGTATATTGGGATGGGGAGAGAGTATCGAGATGTCATGAAAATGAGCACAAGTCGATTTGAAGCGATAGAGGTCGTGAAGGCCGTGAAAATTGTGGGGGGACAAGAGCTGATTCCATATGATTACGAGAATCTGGGGGTTTTCCGATTCTTAGACTCGATTTACAGCCATCAAAAAAAGAAAAATGATTTCAATCCAGATTTGTTACGTTTGAAGGAAAAAGACCGTGAGAGCCAAACCTCATTTTTAAAAACGCTTGAAGTCTACTTGTTGAATAACTGCAAGCTAAAGCCAGCCGCAGAGCAGTTGTTTATTCATCAAAATACATTAAACTATCGAATGAAACAAATCTTTGAGATGACCTCAATCGATTTAAGTCACTTCAGTCAGCGATGTGAGTTATTTATTGAATTAATGCTGATGAAAAAAGATCAATAGTCATCGAATCCGCAGGTGCCCGTGATCACCTGCGGGTTTTCATGTGAAAAATGGCATACAACGGCTTCGCTACGTTGTATGATAGATAAGGATTTTATGAGAGAGTGAAAGGAGGACCACCTTTGGGAGCAGTCACCTTGGCTATTTTGATTTTCATCCTGACCCTCGTCCTTGTCATTTGGCAGCCAGGACGTTTAACCATTGGATGGTCAGCGTGTGGAGGCGCCATTCTTGCACTTGCCTTTGGTGTCGTTCATCTGGGCGATGTGTGGGAAGTGACGCAAATAGTATGGAACGCAACATTTGCGTTTATTGGCATCATTATTATTTCGTTAATTTTAGATGAAATCGGTTTTTTTGAATGGGCTGCACTGCATATGGCAAAAGCCGCAAAAGGGAACGGTGTCCGTATGTTTATTTATTTAACATTGCTTGGCGCTGTCGTTGCTGCTTTTTTTGCGAATGATGGAGCGGCTCTGATTTTGACCCCGATCGTCTTGTCTGTAGTGAGAGCGTTAAAGCTGGATGAGCGGATGATCCTGCCTTTTGTGATGGCGAGCGGCTTTATTGCAGATACAACCTCCTTGCCATTTGTCATTAGTAACTTGGTCAATATCGTATCAGCCGACTATTTTCATATTGGGTTTCTAGAATATACAGCAAACATGTTCGTGCCAAACCTTGTGTCGCTTGGAGCGAGCATGCTAGTGCTTTATGTGTTTTACCGAAAGCTCATCCCAAAAACATACGATCTGTCACAAGCGAAGGAACCGGCTTCAGCGATCCGGGATATCCGCATGTTCCGCTTGTCTTGGTATGTGCTTGGTTGTCTGCTTGTCGGTTATTTTGCAGGGGAACTCATTGGGATTCCGGTCTCCATCATTGTGGGCGGTATTGCCCTTGTTTTCTTGTGGCTGGCCAGAAGAAGTCCGCAAGTGGCAACAAAACGCGTCATAAAAGAAGCGCCATGGTCCATTGTCTTTTTCTCAATCGGCATGTATGTCGTTGTATATGGACTGAAGAATGTCGGTCTCACAGAAATATTGGCGGCATGGATCGAACAAGGAGCATCGCATGGCTTGCTTGCGGGAACGATGTTTATGGGTGTGCTTGCCGCAGTGCTGTCCTCAGTCATGAACAATCTGCCTACTGTGTTAATTGATGCGATTGCGATCGGTCATACAGATACAGCAGGCGTCATGAGAGACGGACTAATTTATGCCAATGTCATCGGCTCTAACCTTGGTCCGAAAATGACCCCTATCGGCTCATTGGCGACATTGCTATGGCTTCATGTTCTTAAGAAAAAAGGCGTCCATATCTCTTGGGGTGCATACATGAAAGCTGGAATCATCCTCACCATCCCGACCTTGATCCTTACTTTATTGGGGTTATATGCGTGGTTATGGTTCATACATTAAAGCTGAATATAAAAAAGAGCAGGTCGCTTGGATCTGCTCTTTTTTGTTACAGATATTTTGCATAGCGTTTTTCTAAAAAGTCCTGAAGCAATGAGACTACACTGCAAATGCCCCAGTAAATGAGGGCGACCAAAATATACATGGTCATATAATCGAATTCGCGCCCACCTACGATTTTTGCTTGCTGGAACAGCTCGGGTACAGTAATCATTGCAGCCAGTGAGGAGGCTTTGATTAAATCGAGCATGACATTGGCTAGTGGCGGCAGAGCGATGCGGACGGATTGAGGCAAAATGACACCGCGCATCGTTTGCCAATAGCTGAGACCTAGTGACTTGGCAGCTTCTACCTGTCCGCCCGGCACAGAGGAGAGAGCCGCCCGATTGATTTCTGCAATATAGGCAGCGCTATTGAAGCTGAATCCAATAATGGCAGCAGTGACCGCTGTAAACTCAATCCCGATATAAGGGAATCCAAAATAAAGAATAAACAAAATCACCAGAATGGGCACGCCACGCATGAATGAGATATACAGCCGTGCAGGCAGCCGAAGCATCCACGTATTCGCCATTCTGGCAAGCGCAATAAAAAAGCCAAGAATGGTACCAAAAAACATGCTCACAAAGGAAATGAGCAGCGTCAGCCAGATGCCTTTCATGACAAATGGAAATGACGCCTTTGCCAGTGCAGGATTAAATATATATTCTAAATGAATATCTCCCACGCTTGCGGCTCCTTATTTCGAAATGTCGACATCTTCGACATCAGCATCTATTTTCTTTGAAACGTCTGCATGATTAAAGAATTTTTCGGAAATCTTTTTCATGGTTCCGTCTTTTTTCATTTCTTTTAAGACACGATTTAATTCTTTTTGAAGCTCTGTGTTGTCTTTCTTCATCACAAAACCTTGTTCGTTTGGCATGTATTTTAAGTCAGGGTGAATCGTAATATTTAATTTCGGGAATGCAGCTAGAGCTAGTGTCTGCAAGTAATAATCATTGAGAATGACATCTGTACGACCGTTAGCGACATCCTTTAAGTATTGCTCATTTGTCGCATTATCATAAATAACTTCCTTCGCACCGTACTTGCGAGCGACATCCATATAAATCGTTGTGGCAGCACCAGCTGCTTTCTTTCCTTTTAAATCTTTTAACGTTTTAATGCCAGACAAATCATCTTTTCTTACGATCGCCGTGCCATAAGAATATTTATAAGGAGTTGAAAAGGCGAACTTATCTTTTCTGTCATCTGTGATGTCAATGTCATTTGCAGCGGCATCCACTTGACCAGAATTAATGGCGCTCAGCATGCCATCATAGCCCATTTCTTTAAATTCTACTTTCACATCAAGGCGTTTAAATGCTTCTTTGACCACTTCCACTTCATAACCAGTCAATTGATCCTTGCCATTAGCTGTATCATGATATGACGTTGGATAAAGGGTGCCTGAAGTAGCAACCACGATTTTCCCTTTCTTTTGAATCTCATCCCACTTTGAATCTTTAGACTGTGAAGAGCCTGATTGACTGCAAGCAGACAAGACAAGTATGAAAGCAGACACAACAAGCATTACCCAGATCGATTTTCTATGATAAAAACGACTCATTTAAGAATCCTCCTCTATTTTTTATACAAAACAAAACATAGCACGCTTTTTCTGTTAGGACAACGTTTTCAGAAGAAAAGCGAAAAAGTAAGAATATTATGTGCAATTTGCGCGATGAAATAATGTATAAAAAAGGAAAGTGCGTACAAAATAAATGCGTATAAAGGAGGGAAGAACATGATGAAAAAAATAAGTGACTTGATCATATTATCGATGATGCTGTTGTCTGGTTTTTATATGGAAACAGCTCATGGAGAAACACCCCAAATGGAAAAGCGTCCAGTAACGCATCAAGTAAAACTAACGACAGAACAACAAAAACAAATTGAAACGCTTGAGCAGCAAATTCTTTCTAAGCGAAAAGAAGTGATTGAGAAATATGTCCAATATGGTGTGTTAACAAAGGAACAAGGTACACATATTACGAAGCGAATGGATGAGCATTACAATCATTTGAAAAACAACGGATTTGTGCCATTGTTGAAAAAACCACAGCACCATCGACCATAAGGATGAAACCGGCAGCGAGGTGCCGGTTTTTTATTGTTTGAGATTCTTTTCAGAAGGTGAGACTTTCACCATCTTGAGGGACAAAAATGGCTTGTTCTGCTTGATGCTCCTGAATGTAAGCTTGTAAAGAAGCTCTTGTTAGCAAGCAGTGATTCACTGCCTCAAGGTGACAAGCGACAATTTGTGCTGTTGGGTGAGAATGGTGAACCTCTAAAATGTCTTCCTTCGTCATCGTAATCGGATCGCCTTCTAAAAATTGAGCAGCTCCGCTATTGACCACAATGACATCTGGCTTGCAAGTATTGACAACCTCCTTCGGTTCATCACACCAAATGGTATCACCTGCAATGTAAAGGATAGGTTCATCAGGGTGAGAGAAAACAAAACCGCTGACTTGTCCCATCCGCTTCGCTGTTTCTCCTGTCCCATGCTGTCCACCTGTCCGCTGAATATGAACACCACAAATGTCTATTTCATCTTCAATGCAAATGACATGCTCGAAACCGGCTTCTTCAACGTCTTTTTTGTCATTCTCCGATTGCGTATAAATGGGCTGGTTTTGGGCTAATTTTTGTTTCGCCTCGTCATCAAAGTGATCCACGTGCAAATGAGTGAGTAAGACAGCATCTGGGTGTAGCAAGTTGTCTAAGTCAATGTTTACAGGCAGATCAACAATCGGATTGTTCAAATGTTGATTGGCTGTATGAGGAAACGGTGGATATGTTCCTTTTGCTGCTAAAAAAGGATCAATGAAGAAAGTTGCCTGCCCATATTCAAGGTATAAAGTAGCATTCCGAATGAGCGTGATTTTCATGAAAAGGCCTCCTTTTTTTCTGATTAAGTTTACAGTATATTAAAAGAGTTCCATGTGACAGAGGGTAATGAAAGTCTTTCATCAGAGGGACTTGATTTTTGAAAGAGGTGAGCCAATGTTAGACCAAACCGATATGGATATT
The DNA here is from genome assembly GCF_037976435.1 of Bacillus sp. FSL K6-2841. Lineage (NCBI taxonomy): Bacteria > Bacillati > Bacillota > Bacilli > Caryophanales > Bacillaceae > Bacillus > Bacillus sp. FSL K6-2841. The sequence goes on from NZ_CP150266.1 coordinate 365,884, forward strand.
TTAAAAGAGCTCTCAAAAAACAGTCGATTAACCATGAAAGCGCTAGGTGAAAAAGTTCATTTAACGGGCCAAGCTGTTGCAAATCGAGTGTTAAAGCTTGAAGAAGAGGGTGTGATTGAAGCATATACCATTTCGATTGACTGGCGAACGCAAAAGACCATCCAAACATTTATGCAGCTCTATACCCGAAGTCATCATCACGAACCACTTCTGTCATTTCTCGACCAACAGGAAGAGATCAAGAATTTATTTAAAATAAGTGGTGAGGGCTGTTATATGGCTGAAGGCCATTTCTCCAGTCATGATGAACTGGATCTGTTTTTAACGGAGCTGACAAATTACGCAAATTATAAACTGTCTATTGCGGTTAAGCGTCTCATTCATCAGTAAAAGAAGAGACGCAGGAGGATAAGGAAACGATGAAAAAATTAATCGAAAATCAAGCTGAACCGGTGACAAAGGAAAAAATCAAAGCAGACTTGGTTCAACTTGGTGTGGAAAAAGGCATGATTTTATGTGTTCACTCATCTTTATCATCTATCGGCTGGGTAAACGGTGGCGCTGTTGCCCTCATACAAGCATTGATGGAAACCTTAACAGAAGAGGGGACACTGATCATGCCGGCACAAACGTTAGAGCTTTCTGATCCCGCTGATTGGATCGATCCGCCTGTTCCTTTTTCATGGTGGAAATCGATCAAAGACACGATGCCTGCATTTGATCCAGCTTACTCGATGCCAACAGCAATGGGAAAGGTAGTAGAAACGTTTTGGAAATACCCAGGCGTGGCGAGAAGCAATCACCCTCATTTTTCATTCACAGCTTGGGGGAAGAAGAAACATGAGCTTCTGAAACACCACGCACTTTCTTTTGGATTAGGAGAACATTCGCCTCTAGCCCGCATGTATGAGCTTCAGGCTCAGGTGCTGCTGATTGGTACGTCTTTTGAAAGTCTGACAGCTTTCCATCTGGCTGAATATCGCATCCCTCAGCAAGACCTCATGACAAGAGGAGCTCCCATCTTAGAAAATGGATGGAGAGTATGGAAAGAATACCAGGATATTATCACAAGAGAAGAACTATTTGAGCAGATCGGCCGTGACTTTCTGCAATCAGGAGGCACTCATCATCACGGACAAATCGGGCTTGCCAGTTCATATTTATTACCGATGAAAGAATCGGTAGACTTTGCGGAAAAGTGGCTTGATTTGTACGATCAGTCGTGATCTACACAGTTTGGAAATTGATATGATAAAGGTCTTGATCAGGCTGCTGTGAAGTATAGCAGGTGAGCTGATAGTCTCCCTTTGGAATAGGGAAAGACAGTACCTGAGCCATGACGCTTGTGATATAAACTTGATCGCTTGCATGCGTAAAAGGTACTGTGACTGTTCTGTCAGCCGAGGCTGGGGGCATATCGCTATTTAAAGTAACAGTAACAGATGCTTTTCCGTTGTTGACCCCTTCAAAGGATACACCGTGATCTCCCATGGCGAATCCTTGAAGAATGTCATCATCTGACCAGTCAATCACAGGTGGTGTTTTGTTTCCGCTGTATACGGTGATTTGATGATAGGAGATAGATAGGGAATAGGCTTGGTTTAAGTTATTCATTTAAAAAACCCCTTTATACATAGATTTTCGTTGGAATGTGAATGGTTGAAAGAGTGAATCTTGAAGAGAATGTTAGGCAGCAAGACGATTGTCGCCGTCTTGCGCTTCTATATGAGGAATCTAGATGTGAAATTGTGAAACCATTGCTTTTAAATCTCCTGCTAAATGAGCAAGAGCTTCTGATGAAGCAGTTACTTCTTCCATTGCGGCAAATTGTTCTTCTGTTAAGCCGGCTACTTGCTGTGAATGTTCACTCGTTAGTTTAACCACTTCTGTAATAGTGGCAAAGGATTGTTTCGCATCGTTTGTATAAGCTGCGATTTTTTGTGATGCACTAGATAAATGCTTGATGCCATCTGCCATTTCTCTCATTGACTGTTGAATATCAATAAATGATTCTTCTGTATGAGAAATAAGTACAGACCCTTGAGCCGCTTCCTCTCTTACTCGTTTGATCGCATTTGTTGAATGAGTCATCTCTTTTTGGATTTCAGAAATGAGATGGGAAATCATATTTGATGAGGCTTGAGATTCTTCAGCGAGCTTTCTCACTTCGTCTGCGACAACTGCAAATCCTTTCCCATGCTCGCCTGCTCGTGCTGCTTCAATTGCTGCGTTAAGAGCAAGCAGGTTGGTTTGGTTAGCGATGTCTGTAATAATATGGGAAATATGATCAATTTCAGCCGAACGTGTTTCTAATGCTTGAATGGCTGTCCCATTTTCCTCTATTGATTGTGCAATAGATGTCATTTGTGAGTTTACTTCCCCAATATTCTCCACACCTTTTAGGGCCATTTCTTGTGCAAATTGACTTCTTGAAGCCATTTGCCCTGCATTTTCCGTGATGTTTGCCAACTCGTTAGATACTTGAATCATCGTGTGCACACTTGTTGTCATTTGAGTTGACTGTTCTTCTGATGAATGAGCGACTTCTTGAATACTATGGGTGATTTTTTCGGATGCTGCACTTGTTTCTTCTGCACTAGCTGACAGCTGTTCAGATGAGGTTGCCACTAATTCAGATGTGTTCATCACATTAAGAATGGTGTGATTTAATTTTTCCCGCATCTTATTGAAATGATCAGCCAAATCAGACAGTTCGTCGCCTGCTGTATCTGTCACATTGATGGTCAAATTTCCTTCACCTGCACTCTTAATGGCAGAAGCCATAAGCTTGAGACGGGTTTGAATCCGCTTTGTGAAAATAGAAATAATGATTACAGCAACGATTAAGCTTAACAACAGAACAATGAAAAATTGAATGTAGAATGACTGAAGCATTTGTGAAATCATGCTTTGGTTGGCACCCGTATAAAAAATACCGATCGTTTCACCTGCATCATTTTTGATTGGCATATAAGCCGTTTGGTAGTCTTTCCCAGCAACATTTGCTGTGCCGTAATAGTTTTCACCTTTATCTAATACAGTGGCCTTCACTTCTGGTGAAACTTGTGTACCGACAGCTCGTTTTCCGTTTAACATGACATTCGTTGCAACACGGGTATTTCCTTGGAATATTGTGATGGTATCATCGGTGTATTCTGCTAAATGGTCGACCAATGTATCATGATCATTGATTTGGGTATTCCCTTTGTAAAGCTTTCCATCTTTTATCTGCCACGAGCCTGCTACTTTTTCATCTAGGTAGGCATAGCCTAGCTTTAAATCACCTTTTGCTTTTTCAGTGGCCATGTGCTTGATGTTTTCTGTCATTTCACGATTCACCACATAACCAACAATTGCTGAGAAGATAATGATGACACTTAAAAAGATCAGCAAAATTTTGGCACCAAGCCTCAGTTTTCCCTTTTTCTTCATGCTTTTTGACTCCTTTAGGTATAAGGTAGGATAAACCTCCTTAAGGATTATCGGCATGAAAAAAATGTTTGAAATACCTGTAAGCAGTTACGAGGAAATTTTTTTTAGATAGAAAAGGGTCATGTCGTTAATCGATGATAAATTGTATTCTTGTGCCGTCAGGATCATCTGATAATTGATGACCGACCCATGAGCCTGCTCCTCTATTATCTGAAGGACTAATGTATTTGACTGAAGCTCCTGTTCCTCCTTCCTTACACATCGCCATCGGCCATTCGTCCCGATCATATCCGCGCTTTGTTGGGATGCCATGAAGTGATTGTTCTCTTTGTTCATCGCTATGTTTACGGTCAATTGTACATACGGATGAATGGCCTTCATCAATTGCCTCTTCTATGTGCTTCGCGGTTTCGGGGTAACGATCTGATGGGAAGTGAATCGTTTTGTCATAAGATGAATTCGTCGTCTCTTGTTTACCTTGCTCCAGCTGAATATAGCCTGTTGCTACACCAACGATGATCAGTAAAAGCAAGAGAATGATTTTAAGAAGTTTCATAGATGCTAGCTCTCTTTCTTGTTTGCGTATTTTGTAAACAGAAGTATAGCAGAATTACTTACCAATTTCTCCTGGTTTTGAAAAAACGCCTTTTAAAGTTCGAAAAACGGTTTTTATCCGTTTTCTTGCTTTTCACATTTAAAAAAATTCATAAAAATTTTAATTTTTCAGTTCATAAAAAGATTATGCTTTATCAAAATGGCTTTATCACTGCTTTTTGGGCTAATTTCAAGAATTTAACACACAGAAATTTTAAAAAAATAAAATTGACTAGACCGATATGCTTTAATAATATGGAGTCAAATATCAAAAAATGTCGTAATTTATCAAAATATCATTCTATTTACATTGTAGGAGGGAAGTACAAATGGCGGATGTCTCTTATCGGCTTGGTATAGACATAGGCGGAACATTTACTGACTTATCGCTGATGAATGAAGCAACAGGGGCGTTAACTGAGCTCAAAACACCCACAGTGACTGACGACCCAGCTCAGGGAATTATCAATGGGCTAAAACTTCTAAAAGACAGAGGTGTTGATTTATCTAAAATCCAATATCTCGTACATGGCATGACAATCGGTCTTAATACATTGTTGCAGAGAAAAGGAGCAGATTTGGCCCTTTTTGTGACGGAAGGCTTTCAAGACATATTGTCACTACAGCGTTTACGACTACCCATTCCTTATGACTTCAATTCTCGTTTGCCAGAACCATTAATACCACGAAAGCACGTATATCCAATCTCTGAAAGGTTGATACACGATGGTACGATCAAAAAACCTCTCCATCTGCAGCAATTAGATCATGCTGTCCAGCAGGTCATGTCTAAAGGGCTAGCAGGTATTGTCATTTCTTTTTTACATAGCTATCAAAATCCAGTTCACGAATTACAGGCAAAAGCCTATATCAAACACCATTATCCGCAATTAGAAGTCCTTACTTCATCTGAATTATGGCCCCAAATGAGAGAATACGAGCGTACCGTGATGTCTGTTGTCAATTTGTACATCCAACCAAAGGTGAAACAGTATTTACAAACATTGAAAAGCCGTTTGAAAGAAGAAGGTGTACCAATTTCTCCATACATTACCCAATCAAATGGTGGTTTAATGGATGCAGAAAGTGCAGCAACTTCACCAGTTAAAACACTTTTTTCTGGTCCGGCAGCTGGTGTCATTGGTGCGGCAAGAATTGCAGCTTCTGCAAACGAATCCAATCTCATCACGTTTGATGTTGGGGGGACGAGTGCAGATATTTCCATTATTCAAAATGGACAGCCTACAATGGCTCAGTCAAATCAGCTTTCAGGTTTTCCTATCATTCTTCCATCTGTTGCGATGTATTCAATAGGGGCAGGCGGGGGTTCTGTTGCATGGATTGATCAGGGCGGGCTTCTCAAAGCAGGACCAGAATCAGTCGGCTCACAGCCGGGACCTGCTTCGTATGGTAAGGGAATAAAAGCCGCTTTAACTGACGCGTTCCTCATATGTGGTTATCTCAATCAAGAGCGTTTTGCCGGAGGACATCTACAACTACAGCGGTCCGCGGCGGAAAAGGCCTTTCAGCCAATTGCTGACCAGCTCAACAAAAAGGTAGAAGAAGCGGCTGACCAGCTGATTCAAGTAGCTGTCGCCAATATGTACACAGAATTAAGCAATGTCATGGAGCAGCAAGGGTTTGACCCAAGAGATTTTAGTTTACTAGCGTTTGGCGGAGCAGGACCAGTTGTAGCGAATTTCCTTGCGCGAGAAATTCATGCGAAAAACGTGGTCGTTCCTCCAAGTCCAGGAACATTATGTGCATTAGGTGCCCTGAACGCTGATTTTATTCATGATGCGGTGCTGTCAAAGAAGATATGCTTACAAGACTACTCGATAGATCAACTAAAACAAGATTATGAGATGCTTTCTCGAAAAGCGACTGATTGGTTCAGTCAGCAGAACATTCAGCATATTAAACAGACATCCATTCTATTATTGGCAGATGCACGTTATCAAGGACAAGCCTTTGAGATTGAATTACCATTATCAGCTGAATGGCTGAAGCAAGAACAAGATATCCATCAACTCGTTGAAGCCTTTCACAAACTACATCAACGTCAATATGGTCATAGAGATGATCAGGCGAACATCGAGTTCACTCATTTACGAGTTCGAGTTATAGGCGAGACGCCGCCGCTGCCTTTCACACCTGTTCATGAAAGCAGCGGACAATCTTTGAAGCCACATGAATTCAGGCGAATCTTTATAGAAGAAAAAGAATATGAAGCAGCTATTTATTACAGAAATACTTTGTCAGTAGGTTCTGTCATTAATGGACCTGCCATCATTGAGCAGGATGATACGACAACATTGATTCTGCCAAATTGGGCAGGCAGCATTGATCAATCAGGGAACTTGGTGATTTCAAGGGAGGCGGCTTTACATGAGAACTGATCCAGCAAAGCTTGAGATGATGCGCAGTTATTTTAATGCAATTGCATCTGGCATGGGACATGTCATTGAGCGGACGTCTTTTACGACTTTCGTTAAAGAATCAGCTGACTTTGCGACAGCGTTAGCCACGCCTTCTGGAGATTTCTTTGTTTATCCGAAGACAGTGGGTGTCACGATCTTTTTAGGGCTGAGTCTTAAAAAAGCGATTGATGAGAGCGGACCGATGCAGCCAGGAGATATTATCATCACAAATGACCCTTATACGACAGATGGTTTAGCGACTCACCTGCCGGATGTCCATATCATTAAGCCGATTTTCGTAGATGGTGAAATTGTCAGTTATGCTTGGTCTTTTGTTCATGTAAGTGATGTGGGCGGACTTGTGCCCTCGAGTATTTCACCGACAGCGACAGATATTCATCAAGAAGGATTAAGAATACCGCCAGTGAAAATTTATGAAGGCGGAAAAGAGAATCAGGTTGTTCGTACTTTTTTAAGAGCCAACAGCCGAGCTGGTCATTTAAATGATGGGGATATCAATGCAATGATTGCTGCAGTAAATACAGCAGAAATTCGGTTAAAAGAAATGATCGGGAAATTTGGAATAAATGAAGTGAAACAAGGAATGATGGACCTCCTGAAACAAGCTGAGGTTCGTGCAGGAAAGGTCATTGAAGCCATTCCGGACGGAACGAGTGAATTCGCTGATTATTTAGATGACGATATGATTTCAGATGTGCCGATCCGGTTGAAAATCAAGTTAACGGTGAAAGGAAAGCGGCTGACGCTTGATTTTTCTGAGTGTGACCCGCAAGTGAAAACAGCTTTTAACCTTGTCACCAATGGTCAGAAGCATTCCTTTCTATATCAAGGATTGATTAATTACATTATTAGTAAAGATCCCTTTATACCGATTAATGGCGGAATCACATTTCCGATTGAAGTGATTTCACCTAAAGGGACGCTAGTGCATCCAGAATACCCGGCTTCTGTTGGTATTCGGCATTCGATTACGATGAGGCTGTTCAATGTCGTGCTAGGCGCCATAGGTAAGCTGTTACCCGAAGCTGTGCCGGCAGCAGGTGCAGGTCAATCTGCCATTGTTGTTCTCTCTGTTCCTGATAATCAAACAGGTGGCAGGAAAATGTCTGTTGTTGAACCATTAGGCGGAGGCGGCGGTGCTCAAAATGGAACGGATGGAGTAGATGGTATTGATCATTCGTCTGGCTTTTTGAAAAATACACCCATTGAGAGCTTAGAACAGCATATTGATATTCATGTTCACCGATATGAGCTTTTGCCAAATACAGGCGGAGCAGGAGAAAACAGAGGTGGACATGCGATTGGTTTGGAATTTGAAATGATCAAGCCTGAATCCATGGTGACCGCACGAGGTATGGAACGGATGAAGTTTCAGCCTTGGGGATTAATGGGCGGCCGAGCGGGAGCTATCGGTGAGGTCAAACTGGTCACAGCAAAAGGTGAAAAACAAGACCAGCCGAAAATAGATGTTCTACGACTTGAAAAAGGCGATATTGTGCAATTGATATCACCAAGTGGAGGCGGATGGGGAAATCCATTTGCAAGAGAGAAAGAAAAAGTCCTTCATGAAGTAGAAGCAGGTTTATTAAGTGAAGAAAGAGCGCTACAGCAATATGGCGTTAAAGTGTATCTAGACCAAAATGAATGGAAGATTGATGAAGAGCAAACGAATCAGCTTCGTGAAAAGGGTAATCACCCTGCTCATATCATGTGGGATGTCGGAGAACACAGAGAAGCTTATGAGAAAGTATGGACGGATGAAGCCAGCAGCGAGCTTGCTGTGCGGCTGCGCTCCTACCCAGCTAACGAACGTACACATTATAAACATGCAGTTCATCAATATTTCAGTCATAGAAATGAGCCGTTAACAAAGAAAGATATTATTCAAGCACTTCGTCATATGGATGGACAAAAAGGGGGAAATGAATCATGAAAAGAAGATTAATCACTATTTTTGCAGGTGTTCTGTCATTGATTCTACTGCTGACAGCTTGCGGTGGGAATGGACAGGATCAAGGTAAACAGCAGCAGACTGTGATCGTTGGCGTATACGGAGGCGATTGGGAAAAGAATATCAAACCGATCCTCGAAAAGTTTGAAAAAGATACGGGAATTAAAGTCCAAACAGTCTCTGGTGCGGATTCTGAATGGTTTACAAAATTAAAAGCGTCAAATGGTAAAAATCCACCGTATGACCTACTTATTTTACAGCCTGATACGATTCAAAGAGGCATTGCAGCAAACGTTCTTGCACCTATCGATGAAGATCAAGCACCGAATGTTAAAAAACTTTACCGCTCTGTTCAGAAGAAGCTCACTGTTGATGGGAAACAATATGCAGCAGGCTTTAGCATGGGGCAGCTCGGGATTGCTTATAGAAAAGACCTCGTAAAGCAGGAACCAAACAGCTGGACTGACCTATGGAGCAGTCAGCTAAAAGGGAAGGTAGCCATTTCATCGCCAACTTATTCAGCAGGGTTACAATTTTTCTCTGCGCTTGTCCATGCTCAAGGGGGGACAGAATCAAATCCTAAGGATATTGATAAAGCCTTTAAAAGCCTTTCGCAATTAAAAGGGCATGTTGCTGCTTTTCCAGATAATCCAGGGTCTATTCAAACCTTGTTAGAACGTGGTGACGTCGCAGCAGTTCCATATTGGGATGGACGATCATTTGCACTTGAAGAAGAAGGTATGAATATTGGTTTCTCCTATCCAAAAGAAGGTGCTGTTGCAGCAGTTGCGAGCTGGGCTTTAACGAAGGGAAGTCAGCATGAAGAAGCGGCTTACAAACTATTAAACTATTTAAGTGGAAAAGAAGCTCAGGAAGCTTTCTCGGAAAAATCTTATTATGGTATGTCGAATTCTGATGTGAAATACGGTGACAAGATTAGGGGGAAGGTCAAGGTTGGAGAGAATTATTATAGCAAGCTGACTTGGGTAGATTACGAAACAGCAACTTCGGAGCTGGGCAATTGGACAAATCGATGGAACGAAGTATTAGGTGGAGGAAAATAGGTGATCGTATGAGTGGAATTCATTTAGAACATATCAGCCAGCATTTCGGCGAGCAGATTGCTCTTAACGATGTCAGTCTTACGGTGAATGAGGGGGAGTTTTTCTCCCTTCTTGGTCCTAGCGGCTGCGGGAAATCAACGTTATTAAACATCATTGGAGGTTTTTTAGAGCCAACAAAAGGTGTCGTCTATATTGGTGATCAGGATGTGACGAATTTACCACCTTATCAAAGAAAAACGGGTATGGTTTTTCAAAGCTATGCACTCTTTCCGCATCTGACCGTCTTTGATAATGTGGCGTATGGGTTAAAGGTTCAAAAGAAAAAGAAGGCAGAAATCAAAGAGAAGGTAATGGAGAGCTTGTCTCTTGTGCAATTAGAAGCGTTTGCGAAACGTATGCCGCATCAATTAAGTGGTGGACAGCAGCAGCGGGTAGCGATTGCAAGAGCGCTTGCGATTCAGCCATCTGTTCTTCTTCTTGATGAACCGCTCAGCAACCTAGATGCAAAACTAAGGAAAAACATGCAGACAGAGCTTAGAAATATTCAAAGGAATGTCGGAATTACCACCATTCTCGTGACCCATGATCAAGAGGAAGCACTGAGTCTTTCCGATCGGGTTGGGATTTTAGGAGAGGGGAAAATCCAGCAGATCGGGACGCCTTTAGAGGTGTACCGACAGCCAAACAATCGATTTGTTGCTGAATTTATCGGACAAGTGAACCTATTTGAGGCAGTCTATGATGAAGCAAGTGCTGCATTTATCGTTCCTCATTTAATCCAGTCAAACGGGCAGGAAGTTCAGTTAAAGGCAGCGGCACACCAAGAGAAGAAGGAAAATCAGTTGCTCATGCTCCGTCCAGAAAGAATCAGCATATCTTCTGAGCGGGGAGGCGTTCAGTCCAACCATGTATCAGGCGTGCTGACAGATGTCAGTTATATTGGTCACTCATTACGTTTGGTGGTGGGACTCGATAGAGGTGAAATGATTGTTCATGCTACTGATGCGGCATTTCCAGAGCTGCCGAAAGCTGGAGAAGCTATTCATATCAATTGGCAGCCTGAAGATATCGTTTTCCTAGATTCGAAGGTGCATACGTGATGCGTATCAAGAAAAAGAATCAGCGATTTCATTGGTTCATGCTGCTGCCAGCGTGTTTGTTTCTTGTTGTATTTCTTCTAGTGCCGCTTGTGATGATGTTCGTCCTCAGTTTTCGCGACGTGGATTCAATGATGAACACATTACAAACGTATAGCTTTTCTCAATATATTCATGTGTTTACGACAGATGCGTATGTGAAGGCGATTGGAAGTACAGTGTGGGTAGCCTTGCAGACAACAGTGATTTGTTTAGTGATGGCATACCCAGCAGCATACGTGCTCGTCAAGGCACCTCATCCACGTCTGCGGGCATTTTTCTATATCTTACTTGTCTCGCCGCTTTTGACAAGCGTTGTAATTCGGACGTTTGCGTGGATTGTCCTTCTTTCACAAAATGGTTTGATCAATGGCATGTTATTAGATTTACATGTGATTGAGAAGCCGCTCTCTATGCTGTGGAATATGAATGCGGTGATTATTGCTTATGTTCAGGTCATGCTGCCTTTTGCAGTGCTGCCTATCGCGACGAGCTTAACCGATATGGATCGTCATTTACGACCGGCTTCTATGAGTCTAGGAGCTGGACGAATTCGAACCTTCTTTCATGTGACTTTTCCACTAACCATTCCAGGGATGGTGACTGGGGCTATTATTGTCTTTTCGCTGGCAGCTGGGAGCTATATCACTCCGCTCTTAGTCGGCGGAAGAATGCAGCCGCTGCTGCCGCTGTCTATTTATCAGCAAGTCATGCAGGTGTATAACTTGCCTCTTGCTGCAGCGATGTCCTTTACGTTATTGGTTTGTGTGCTTGTCGTGGTCAGTTTATTAAGCTATCTATTGAAGCGTTGGGAGGCGAGGATGCATGCGTAAAAAATCATTTGGTGATCGCTTGCTTTCAATCCTGATTTGGACTGCTGGGTCATTGGTTTATCTCTTTTTGACCATACCTGTTCTTGTCATCGTCTTATCTGCTTTTAGTCCAAATGCCTTCCCTGAATTTCCGCCGACTTCGTTCTCTGTTCGTTGGTTTCAAGAGGTCGTGTCGAATCCAGAATGGATGGAGTCTCTGCGTATCAGTGTGATTTTGCTAATCATCGTAACGCCTCTCACGGTTCTTTTAGGCACGATGGCTTCATATGCTTTAGCAAGGCTTTCCTTTAAGGGAAAGGAGGCGATTCAAGCCTTCATTTTGTCACCTCTTATGATCCCTCAAGTAGTGTTAGGGATTGCCATGCTCTATTTGTTTACGGCTATGGGGTTTACAGGATCTTTGTGGGCGCTTGTCATAGGTCACGTCATCATTGGCTTTCCCTATGTGGTTCGAACAGTAGGCGTCAGTGTCTCGAATTTGGACCCGCGGCTTGAGTTAGCTTCAATGAATCTTGGCGCAGGACCTATTCGCACATTCTTTCGAGTGACGCTGCCTTTGATAAAGCCAGGAATTATTGCAGGCGGGGTATTTTCAGCCGTGACGTCATTTGGGGAAATATCGATCAGTTTGTTCGTTTCCTCTCCCCAAACGATTACAATTCCCGTCAGGACGTTTAATTACATTGAGCAAACCTTTGATCCGAGTGTCAATGCGATATCTGTCATATTTATTATCATTTCTATCATTGCGTTGCTCATTATTGAAAAAACAATTGGCCTGTCTAAGGTGATGTAAATATAATGAAGAAACAAGGGAGCTGTCATTTGAAATGGCAGCTCTTTTTGTGTTGTTTTTACGGTAAATATTTTCAATTTTTTAGGGAATATAGTTCTTAAGATTTAAGAAATTGCGGAGGATGAAAGGAGACCTCTATCCTACATTTTCGGTCATATTTACAAAATTTAAGGAAAAACATGAAATTTTTGCGGTATTTAGTCGATTATTTTCGGTTGAACGCAACTATTATTAGTTATTTTCGGTAAATATCGTAAATTATTATGTGATTCATTCGGTATAACGCATGAATCTTTACACCCATTTTTCGGTGAAAAAAACAATAATTTCATATAAAGTGGACGTAAATAGAAAATATTTAAAAAGAAAAGAAGAAAAAGGCAAATCTATGGAAACGTAGAGACGCAAAGCCATGTCCTAAGGTGAAAGTTGTTTTTTTACTATGGTCGGCAGGTTACCGAATCAAAATGGGAGTCCCTCCGTTTTATTCGGGGTGGGCTTCTTTCCGTATTCTGTCTATTTTAATGAAATAGACTTGGTTCTTTTGATATAGAGGGTGCAGGGTTGTCACAATGGTGGAGAAAACACAGAAGAGGCGGAGGATGAAAATGAATACAGTTTATTACCCCTTAACACATGCGCAAAAGCGAGTATTCTACACGGAAAGATTTTATCCAGGTACAAGTATTTCTAATTTGGGTGGATTCGCCAGATTGAGATCGGTATCAGGTTTAGATCCATCTTTGGTCGTTGACGTGCTTCAAGCGTACATTCGCCAAACTGACTCCCTTCGGCTGAGGCTGGTGTATCAACATGAGCAGGAGGAGCCTGTTCAATATATCAAGCCTTATGAAGAACAGCCGATTCGCATGGAGAAGGGCTGGAGTGAAGAAGAAGTGAGGGCTTGGGCGAATGAGCAAATCCGTGAGCCGATGCCGTTGATTGACAGCCCCTTGATTGAATTTACAGTCTTTCAAATCAGTGATGAAGAGTGCTGGCTGTTTTGTAAAGCACATCATATTGTGGCGGATGGTATCTCCATTATCTTAATGGGAAATCGCATCATCGACTTATACCAGGACATGCTGCACGGGGTAGACATCTCACCGGTTGAGGAGATTTCCTTCGTTGACCATATCATGAGTGAGCAAAGCTATGAAACTTCTAAACGGTTTCAAAAAGACCAATTTTTTTGGAATGAGCAATTTGCCAATATTCCAGATTTCGCTTCTTTAAAACCGCATAAGGGATATGAGATGAGTTTACATGCGGAGCGATTTTCAGGGGATATTCCAGATTCTTTGAAGGAGAAACTTCGTGCGTTTTGTGAAGAGCAGAAAGTCAGTATGCTCTCGATGTTTATGTCTACTGTTTATATGTATTTGCATCGTTTTAGCGGTATGGAGGATGTTGTCCTTGGAACCTTTATGGGCAACCGAACAAATGCCAAAGAAAAAAAGATGATTGGTATGTTTGTTTCCACCATTCCGATGCGTGCATCTGTTCAGGGGTCGCAATCATTTCTGGATTTCGTCAAACAGGTCATGGCGGATCAAATGAAGATCTTGCGTCACCAAAAGTACCCTTACAATCTTCTCATGAATGATTTGAGAGAAAGAGAAGGGTTTACAGGACGCCTTTTTGATATTTCTTTAGAATACCAGGTCATGCAGTGGCAGAAAAAAGAGAATCTGTCTTTTATTACTGAACCGATCTTTAGCGGGAGCGGAATGAATGATATATCCATTCATGTAAAGGACCGTTGGGATACAGATACATTGACCATTGATTTGGACTACCGTACAGATGTATTCACCGAAGAAGAAATCAGTCAGATGTTTGATCGATTCTTAATCATACTAGAAGCGGCGGTCTCCCAGCCTGATCAGCTGATCGGGAAACTCCCTTTACTTCCACAAGATGAACAAAAGGAACTGCTGCAATTATCTCAGAGAAAACCGTTTCAAAAACCAGCTGAAAAGCCAGTTCATCATTTGTTTGATGAGGCAGCCAATAAGTATGCAGAGCGGAAAGCCGTTGTAGCAGAAAATGGAGCATTGACTTATGGAGAACTGTATCAAAAGGCAGAAAGGCTGGCGCGTTTTTTACAAATGAAAGGTGTCTCGCGTGATGTGCCTGTTGCTGTCCTAATGGATCGAAAGGCAGAGGCTATGGTGGCGATCTTCGGCATATTAAAGGCTGGCGGGGCGTATGTACCGATTGATCCGGTATTACCTGAGGAGCGCATTCAATATATTGTGGAGGATTCTGGTGCTTCCATTGTGTTAACAGAGGAAACGTTCGTTTCAACATACCGTGCCCTCTCGGAAAAAATGGTCGTGCAGCAGCAAATCGAATTAGATGATGAACTGCTGCCTCAGCTTGTAGATCAGTCGGTACCAGAGGATTTGGCTTATATGATTTATACATCGGGGACGACTGGAAAACCGAAGGGCGTCATGATTGAGCATCTTCAGCTGCATCATTTGGTTCATGCCTTGCATCATGAGATTTATGAAGAGGCGAGTGAGCTTCAAATGGCGCTTCTTGCACCATTCCATTTTGATGCATCGGTGAAACAAATTTTTGCTGCGATATTATTTGGGCATACACTTCATATTATTCCGCGAGAAACAACGAGAAATGGTGTTCAATTAGCGGCTTATTATAGAAAACATCAAATTGAAGCAGCAGACGGAACCCCGGCCCATGTACAGCTTTTACTTGCAGCGGAATTAGACGGTCTGTCATTGAGACATATGTTAGTTGGGGGAGAGGCATTGCCTGCGAAAGCAGCATACTCGCTTATTGAAGCGGTTCGTATGAGTGAGCCTGCTTTTACTTTGTGGAATGTGTATGGTCCGACTGAGACGTGTGTCGATGCGGCGGTTCATCGCCTAGAACTAAGTGAACTTCGCGAATCATCTGAACAGCAGCGTTATGTGTCAATCGGAAAGCCGCTCGGTCATCACCGTCTTTATATTTTAAATGACCATGATCAATTACAGGTACAGGGGGCTGCCGGAGAACTGTGCATTGCAGGGATAGGTGTTGGACGAGGCTATGTGAATCAGCCTGAATTGACGGAGAAAGTATTTACGGCAGATCCATTTTCTCCAGGTGAGCGGATGTATCGAACAGGGGATTTAGTCAGATGGCTTCCAGATGGCACAATTGATTATCTTGGCAGAATGGATGATCAAGTGAAAATAAGGGGTTATCGCATAGAAA
Source organism: Bacillus sp. FSL K6-2841 (assembly GCF_037976435.1). Classification (NCBI taxonomy): domain Bacteria; kingdom Bacillati; phylum Bacillota; class Bacilli; order Caryophanales; family Bacillaceae; genus Bacillus; species Bacillus sp. FSL K6-2841. The sequence continues at coordinate 381,362 of NZ_CP150266.1, forward strand.
CAGGCGAAATTGAAGCAGTGATGGAGCAGATAGATGGAGTGGATCAAGCTGTCGTACTAGTAGTTGATGAAGCGGACGGGGAAAAGGTGCTAAGTGCTTATTATCAAGCTCGTCATAAAGATGTGTCAGTTGACATGGTGCAAGCCGCTATCAAACATCAGCTGCCAGCTTACATGATGCCGCTCTATTTCAAGGAGCTTGATGCATTTCCACTCACAGTCAGTGGCAAAGTTGATCGTCGTGCACTTGCTGCCTTAAAAGGTGATAAAGCCGTTCAAGCTGTTTATGCTGCGCCTAGAAACGATCTCGAAACGAAGCTTGTGCGTTTGTGGGAAGAAATTCTTGGTCAAGAGAAGATTGGTATATATGATTCCTTCTTCGAACGAGGGGGGCATTCGCTGAAAGCAATGACTGTACTCACACATGTGCAGCGAGATTTCCATGTAGAGGTGCCTCTATCCATTTTATTTGAACAGCAGACCATTGCGGCTTTGGCTGCCTACATTGAGCAAGCGGAAACAACTTCTGAAACGGTGATACCTAAAGCACCTGCTTTAGACCATTACCCATTGTCACCTCCACAGCAGCGCGTTTATATGGTGAGTCAATTGGAGCAAAGTACTGCATATCATATGCCAGCTGTTGTGAGGTTAAAAGGAACGCTGCAACAAGAGAGGCTGACTGAAGCCTTTGAAAAACTCATCACACGTCATGATATGCTGCGTACGTCTTTTCATACGTTGAAAGGCGTTCCTCGTCAGCGGGTAGCTCCTTCCGTACCTTTTCAAATAGAGCAGCTAACAGGCGGTACGATGGAAGAAAATATGCAGAAATTTGTCAGACCCTTTGACCTTGAGTGTGCACCACTTCTTCGCATTGGCTTGAAGTCATTAGATGATCAGGAGCACTTGCTCTTTTTCGATATGCATCACCTGATTTCAGATGGTCTTTCGATTGATTTGATGCTGCGTGAGCTATCAGATGCTTACGAAGGATCCGTCAAAGTCCCATTGAAGCTTCAATATCAGGACTATGCTGTTTGGCAAGAACAACAAAATTTTCAAAAAGAAGAGGCATTCTGGCTGCAAGAATTCTCGGGTGATCTTCCTGCTTTACAGCTGCTGACCGATTATCAGCGCCCATCGATTCAGTCGTTTGCAGGGGATCGTGTGATCAAAGAAATCAATGAAACGTTAAAGAGGCAATTACAGGAGATAGCGGCAAAACACCATACGACACTGTATACGGTTCTGCTTTCTGCTTACTATACATTGCTTGCGAAGTACACGGGGCAAAAGGAATTCGTGGTAGGAACACCGGCGGCGGGGCGAGTGCATGCAGACTTGGATGACATGATTGGCATGTTTGTCCAGACACTTGCATTGCGGTCAGAGGTTGATCCAAATAAAACCATGTCGCAGTTGATCGAGCAAGTGAAGGAAAAGACGATGCATGCATTTGAGCATCAGCAATATCCATTTGAACGATTGCTTGAAAAACTGAATATGCCAAGAGATTTTAGCCGTCATCCATTATTCGATACCGTTTTTACACTCATGCCAGATCATGGATCAGCCCAGCATATTGGAGAAATGCAAGTTGAAATCGAAGAAACCAATTTCCATATTGCAAAGTTTGATTTAACGCTGCAAGCAATGGAGTCAGATCAAGGTTTATCCTTTGTCCTCGATTACAGTACGGCGCTATTTAAACGAAATACAGCCGAGCAGATGCTGCATCATTATATGTATTTGCTGGAGCAGATGGTCCAAGCGCCGGAGGAAGCGATTCGATCTTATCGATTACTTTCTGAACAAGAAGCAGATGCTCAACTGAATCTGTGGAATCCGTTACCGTCACCTTATCCGGCAGAAGAAACCATAGTGACGCAGTTTGAAGCACAGGTGGAGGCGCACGGTCATAAGCCTGCACTCCAGTGTGAAGGCGTGATTCTTTCTTACCAAGAACTAAATGACCGTGTGAATCAGCTGGCTCATTATCTGCGTGAACATGGGTTTGAAAGAGGGATGAAAGCAGCCTTATTCTTTGAACGATCTCATGAGATGGTACTCTCTGTTCTAGCTGTACTTAAGGCTGGCGGCGTCTATGTACCAATTGATCCTGATTTTCCTGATGAGCGCGTGAAGCACTTTTTAACAGACAGCGGTGCGCAATTCTTATTGACACATCAAGTGCTGCGCCATCGCTCGGTGCTCGCTTCTTTTGAGGGAACCATCATCGAAACAGAAGATCAGGCAATTGATCAGCAATCAGACAGCCCTATAGATGTTGGTATTTTACCAGAGGACTTGGCGAATTTGACCTATACATCTGGTACAACTGGAAAACCTAAAGGAAATATGGTGAAACACCGGAACATTTTGAGGACAGTGAAGCAATCAAATTATCTTGCCATTCATCATGATGACACGGTGATGAGCCTGTCAAACTATGTATTTGATGCTTTTATGTTCGATGTCTTTGGTGCTTTATTAAACGGTGCGAAACTGATTGTTCTGCCAAAGGATCATATCTTAAACATGAATGAGCTTTCTGGAGCGATTGAGAAGGAGAAAGTCAGTATTTTAATGATCACGACAGCTCTTTTTCACTTACTTATCGATATGAAAAAAGACAGCTTGAAGAACGTCAGAAAAGTTTTGTTTGGCGGAGAACGTGCTTCTGTGCCTCATGTCATGACTGCACTTGAAACGGTAGGGGCAGGCAAGCTTGTTCATATGTATGGTCCTTCTGAAAGCACGATATTCACTACGTATTATCCTGTGAATCACATTGAGAAACAGGCGGTGTCTATCCCAATCGGAAAGCCAGTGAGTCAAACGGCTGTTTATATTGTAGATGAATTTGGACAGCTGCAGCCGTCAGGTGTAGCGGGAGAGCTATGTGTCGCTGGGGATGGACTGGTCAAAGGATATTATGGACAGCCAGAACTCACAAGTGAAAAATTCGTAGAAAACCCTTTCCGCCCTGGTGAGGTCATGTATAAAACGGGTGATCTTGCACGCTGGCTGTCAAATGGAGAGATTGAATTCATTGGACGAATCGATCATCAAGTAAAGATTCGAGGTCAGCGTATTGAACTTGGAGAAATTGAGCATCAGCTGCTTTGCCATCCGCAATTGAAGGAAGCTGTCGTCATTGCAGCCCCAAATGACACATTATGTGCATATTTTACAGCCGAAGGGTCCGTCTCATTAACTGATTTGCGGGAGCAGGCAGGGCGTGAACTGCCTGTGTATATGATGCCGTCATTCTTCATGCAATTAGACGAGCTGCCGCTGACGAATAACGGCAAGGTAGATAGGCGTGCGCTGCCAGTGCCTGACTTAAGTGAGCAAGGGGTAAATGAGTACATCCCACCTCAAACAGAAACAGAGCGTCTTGTAGCGCGCATTTGGGAGGAAGTTCTTGAAGCGCCGCGAATCGGCAGGCACGATCATTTCTTTGAATGCGGTGGTCATTCACTGCGCGGCATGAAAATGCTGAACAAGCTGTATGAAGAGATGCATGTGGAGCTCACTTTGAAGTCTTTATTTGAATCTCCAACATTAGAGACGTTTGCCTTTGCGGTTGATCAAGCGGATCAAACGGAGATCAAGCGGGTGGAGGTTGCAGAAGAAGCGGCCTATTATCCAGTGACATCAGCTCAGAAAAGGCTGTTTGTATTGGAGAAAATGACCGATGCGCAGCAAAGCTATCATATGCCGGCTGCTTTAAAGCTTGAAGGTGCTTTTGATGAAAAACGATTTAAAAAAGCGATTGAACAGCTTGTCCATCGTCATGAAGCATTTAGAACGAGCTTTGATTTTGTTCAGAATGAACCTGTTCAACGGATTGAATCAAACATCTCCGTAGACATTGAGACAATCGAAGGGAACGGACGAGACATACAGGAATTGATGAATGACTTTATCCGTCCATTTGATATAGAAAAGGCGCCTCTACTCAGAGTAGGTCTAGTTTCTGGTTCCGTAAATGTCCATTATTTACTGATTGATATGCACCATATCATTTCAGATGGTGCATCTGTGGGCATTTTAATTGAGGAGCTTTCAGCCTTGTATCGAGGAGACAAACTAGAGGAATTACCTGTTCAATATAAGGATTATGCGGTTTGGTCAAAAAGCGAGGCGTTTGCTGCACAAATAGAAGCTGAAGAGGCGTTTTGGCTGAAGCAATTAGAAGGAGAACTGCCTGTACTGGCACTGCCAGAAGATCTGCCAAGACCAAAAGTGCAAACATTCGAAGGAGACCGCGTCTCATTTACAATCAATGGGCCGCTTAAAGCGAAATTGGATGAGCTGGTCAGAGCGCTCAACAGTACGACGTATACAGTGCTGCTCACGTGCTACAGCACCCTTTTAAGCAAGCTGTCAAGACAAGAAGATATCATCATCGGTTCACCGATTGTAGGTAGAACTCATCCGGATATTCAATCTGTCATTGGTATGTTTGTGAACACGCTGGCACTTAGAACAAAGCCAGCAGGACATCTGACAGCGGCAGAATTTGCGTCAAATGTTCATCAGCTTGTGTTAGAGGCAAATGAGCATCAGTTGTACCCATTTGAAGAATTGGTAGACCATGTGCAAACGGTTCGAGATACTAGCCGTCATCCAATCTTTGATGTGGTGTTCTCGATGGAAAATGCAGATATCCGTGATTTAACGATGGACGGACTTCATATTGTTCCGCAGCCATTCGAAGAGAATATCGCCAAATTTGATTTGACCTTAACTGGAAAAGAATCAGCTGATCACATTGAGCTTGTGTTCGATTTTAATTCTTCTACTTTTCAAAAGTCGTCGATCGAAAAGTGGAAGGTGTTTTTCCTTCATTTATTGGAACAAATGGTATCAGCGCCAGATCAATCGCTGGATCAAATGCAGCTATTATCACCGAATCAGCAGCAAAAACTGCTCAGTGAATGGTCGGGTCCTGTACTAAACGTTCCGTCAGATCAAACGGTTCATGCACTGATTGAGGCTAAGGCATACGAGACGCCTCATCAAAAAGCGGCGACCTTCCGAGGAACGAGCTGGACGTATGAAGAGCTGTACAATCGGGCAAATACAGTCGCTTCAAAACTCATCTCAAACGGCATAAAACGAGGAGACCGCGTCGGTATTCTGACCCGTCCGTCCCTTGATATGACGGCAGCTGTCCTTGGCGTTCTCAAGGCAGGTGCGGCATTCGTTCCAGTCGATGCGGATTATCCGGATCAGCGTATTGCCTATATGCTGGAAGACTGCGGGGCAGAGGTTCTTCTGATGCAAAAAGGGCTGGCTGCACCATCTTCATTCACAGGTCATGTTCTATTGATAGAAGATGCGGTAGAAGGCGAAGCACAAGACATTCATGTTCATGTCAAACCAACTGATCTCGCCTATATGATTTACACGTCTGGAACGACAGGACAGCCGAAGGGTGTCATGGTTGAGCACCAGTCCATTGTAAATCTTTCGTTCTGGCACAATGATGCCTTCCAAGTGACCAATGCGGATCGAACTGCCAAATATGCCGGCTTTGGCTTTGATGCCTCCATTTGGGAAATGTTCCCGACATGGATCGCCGGCGCAGAGCTGCACATCATTGATGAAGCGATTCGTCTCGATATGATCAAGCTCAATACGTATTTCAATGACGAAAATATCACCGTTGCGTTCCTGCCGACCCAGCTATGCGAGCAGTTTATGTCGATGGACAATCATTCCTTGCGTTACTTACTAACAGGCGGAGACAAGCTAAAACAGGTAAAGCCTGTTCCTTATCAACTCGTGAATAACTATGGTCCAACAGAAAACACGGTCGTGGCGACAAGCGGGATCATCAACCTAGATCAAGGCACGCTTCCAATTGGAACAGCGATTGCCAATACCCGTTTTTACATCATGGGTTCGTTATATGACCTCTCGCCGCCAGGCGTACCGGGTGAGCTTGTGATTGCGGGGAAAGGACTGGCACGAGGGTACTGGAATCTTCCAGAGGAAACAGAGAAAAGCTTTGTCCCAGATCCATTTTATTCGGGTGAGCGTATGTACCTGACAGGCGATTTAGTGAAATGGACAGAGGATGGCGAGCTGATCTATCTCGGCAGAAAAGACCATCAGGTCAACATTCGCGGCTTCCGGATTGAGCTGTCAGAAATTGAAGCGCAACTTCTTGCACTTTCGGAAGTCAAAGAAGCAGTTGTGACAACGGTCAAAGATGCCAGCGATCAAGACGCGCTTGCCGCATATGTCATCACAGATGAAGAAACGACTGACCTAAAGGAAAGTCTAAAACGAACGTTGCCAGACTATATGGTCCCTTCATGGATCATCAAGCTAGACCACCTGCCGATGACGGCAAATGGCAAAGTCGATCTAAAGGCATTGCCAGCACCTGATAAGGAAGCCAATCAAACAGCTTACGAATCCCCAAGAGACGAAGTTGAAACGCTTCTATGTGGCATTTGGGAAGACGTGCTTGGCGTCAGCCAAGTCGGCATTCACGATCACTTCTTCTTCCTTGGAGGAGATTCAATTAAAGGCATCCAAATGGCAAGCAGACTCACACAAGCGGGCTGGAAGCTCGATATGAAATTGCTTTTCCAATACCCAACGATTGCGGAGCTGCGCCCATATATCGAAGAAGCGGACCAACTGACAGCCGACCAATCACCTGTCGAAGGGGAAGCCATTTTCACACCGATTCAGCGCTGGTTCTTTGAACGGAACTTTACGAATCAGCACCATTGGAACCAATCGGTTATGCTCCAAGCGCCAAATGGCTTGGATGAAACCATCGTTCAGCAAGTGTTGGAGCAGCTCATGATCCATCACGATGCGCTGCGAATGGTGTATCCGCTTGAAGAAGGACGCGTGATCCAGCGTCATCGAAAAATCGAAGAAAACTTGGTAACTGTTGATGTAATGGAAGTACGAGGGGAACTGTCGCAGCAAATCCAGCAGGTAGAAAAGCTGGCAAATGAAGTGCAAGCGAGTATATCGCTAGCGGAAGGACCTTTAGTAAAGCCAGCCATTTTCCGAACGGATCAAGGGGATCATTTACTGCTCGCTGTACATCATCTTGTCATCGATGGTGTGTCATGGCGTATTTTCCTTGAAGATTTTATGGCTCTTTATGAACAGTCGAAGCGCGGGGAAATCCTGACACTTCCTGAAAAAACACACTCTTTCCAAGAATATGCCCAGAAGCTGACGGAATACGCGATGTCAGATGAGTTGCTGTCGGAAAGAGCTTATTGGAAAAAGGTGCTTGCGCATCCCGTTACACCAATTCAAAAGGATCATGTGACAGAGGATCAGAGGATGCTTCATACACAGATCATTCGTTTTACATTGTCTGAGGAGGAAACACGCAGTCTGCTGACAGATGTACATGAAGCATATCAAACAGACATCAATGATATTTTGCTGACAGCACTCGGATTGTCTATGAAAGAGTGGACAGGAGAAGACAAACACTTTATTCATCTTGAAGGACACGGAAGAGAGAACATCCTCCCTGCGGTCAATGTATCACGGACGATTGGCTGGTTTACAAGTATGTACCCTGTGTTACTGGATATGTCGCATGCAGACGATCTTTCTTATCAGATTAAGCATTTGAAAGAGGAGCTCAGGCACATTCCGAACAAGGGAATCGGCTACGGCATATTAAAATATTTAACCCCTGACAAGATGAAGGAAGATATCTCATTCGATCTCGCGCCAGATATCAGCTTCAACTATCTTGGTCAGTTTGATGAACAGATCAGCGGTGAGTTAAGCCGCTCAACGTGGCATCCAGGACAATCGCTGAGTCCTGAATCAGAGAAACCTCATGCACTTGATATTGTTGGTTTCGTCGAACAAGCTATGCTCCATGTGACAATTTCTTATCATCATCTTGAATTTGAAGAACGTACGATGGAACAATTCAAGGACCTTCTTGAAAAGAATGTGAAGGCGCTGATCTCACATTGTGTATCACAGGAAGAAACCCAGATGACACCTAGTGATGTAGGGGATGAAGATCTCACGATGGACGAACTTGAAAAGCTAATGGATATATTTTAAGCAAACGAAGAGGTGGACATATGAGCAAGCAGAAGATTCAAAAGGTATATCCTTTAACACCCATGCAGGAGGGCATGCTGTATCATGCCATGCTAGACCCTAATTCCTCCTCTTATTTCACACAGCTTGAGCTTGGAATAAGCGGAGAGTTTGATCACGCTCTTTTTGAAAAAAGTCTCAATGAGCTCATACGGACATATGACATTCTCCGTACAGCCTTTGTTTATCAACAATTACAAAAGCCTCGTCAGGTTGTACTTGCTGAACGTCATCTCGATGTGTATAGAGAGGATCTATCACATCTGAATCATCAAGAGCAGCAAATGGTATTGGATCAATATAAAAAACAAGTGAGAAAGCAAGGATTTCACTTAACAAATGATCTGTTATTGAAGGTCGCTGTTTTTCAACTCAATGAAACAAACTGGCATCTGATTTGGAGCAACCATCACATCATCATGGATGGCTGGTCCATGGGTGTTTTAATGAAAAAATTGTTTCATTACTATGAATCTTTTCGGAACGGTCGAACGCCGGATCGCTCACAAGGGAAGCCTTATGCAGATTATATCCAGTGGCTTGGAAAGCAAAATAAACAAGAAGCGGAAAGCTATTGGCTAAAGCGTCTAGATGGAGCGGTTCAGCATCAAGGGCTGCTACAGCAAAAAGAAGCGAATGGGCAATACGACCATCAGGAATGGACGTTTACATGGGATGCTCAAACGGTACAAGCCATTCAAAATGTAGCAAGACAATGCCAAGTGACAGCCCCGAACCTGTTTCAGGCTGTCTGGTCTGTTCTTTTAGCCACCTATCATGCAACTGATGATGTCACATTCGGCACCGTTGTATCGGGCAGACCTCCAAGTGTATCTGGAATTGAGCGCATGGCAGGGCTGTTTATCAATACGATACCCGTTCGAGTGACATTGGATCAGAAGCAGACGTTTAAACAGTTGTTTCAAACGGTTCAGCAGCATGCACTAGAAGCGGAAAACTATGATTTTATGCCGCTTTATGACATTCAGCAGAAGACAACTGCTGGAGGGCAGCTCTTTGATCATTTGGTTGGGTTTGAGAACTATCCTTTAGATCAGGAGCTGTCTGGTGACACCATGTCTGCACGTCTTGGTTTTTCCATTGATGTAAAGGACGGATTTGAACAAACGAATTTTGATCTAAATGTCCTTGTGTATCCAGGTGAAACGTGGACATTGAAAATCAAATACAACGCCATAGCTTTTGAAGAAAAGGTCATTGAAAACATATCAAAACATCTGACCAATCTCATGAAGCAAATCACCAAAAACCCTGATGTACGCCTTCATGACGTGACATGTATCACGGAAGAAGAGAAGCGACAGATAAAAGCGTGGAATCAGACGGAGCGAGATTATCCGAAGCATCTGTCTATTCCTGAGCTGCTCAATGAACGTATGAAGGCGCAGCCTGACCATCTAGCACTAGTTGAAGGCGACCGAACATTTACGTACGAGGAGCTTGGACAAGAAATCCGTCGTTTAGCTGGCAGTCTTATTGAAAAAGGCGTACAGCCCGGGGATGCTGTGGCGGTGTATATGAACCGATCAGCTGATGCGGTAATCGCCATCTTAGCAGTTCTACACGCAGGGGCAGCTTATGTACCGATTGACCCTTCCCAGCCTGAGGAGAGAATCCGATGGATGCTTGAAGATAGCGGCGCATCCATTTTGCTTCATGCTGATAGTCCGCCGTCAGTTGATGAACAGATCAGGGCTGTACATGTGACGAGTAAGCCTCATCACTCACACATGGATGTATCAATCAGGACGTCTCCATCTCACTTGGCGTATATCATGTATACATCGGGGTCAACTGGACAGCCCAAAGGAGTTCAAATTGAGCATCAGCATATTGTGAGATTGGCTTGCTCTCAGGAGAAATTAGGCTTGACCAAGTCGGATCGTATGGCACATACAGGTGCCGTCAGCTTTGACGCCATTACCTTTGAAATCTTTACCACGCTGCTGGGTGGCGCGACACTGTATCCTGTTGACCGCGATACTTTATTGGATATTCATCGATTCGAACGATTTATCCAAACACATCAGATCACGACGCTCTTTTTAACGACTGGATTATTTAATCAACTCGCTCAGCAGCGACCGCAAATATTCAAAGGATTAACCACATTAATTACAGGCGGTGACGTGATTAATGTGAAGAGTGCGGAGCTTGTGAAACAGCATCATCCAGCACTTGTTTTACTGAATGCCTATGGCCCAACAGAAAATACAACCATCTCGACCATTTACGAAGTAAGAGGAGATGAAACGGGTCCGATTCCAATTGGTCAGCCGATCAATCATTCGTCGGCTTATATTTTAGATGATGATCAAAGATTGCAGCCAATTGGAGCGCCAGGAGAGCTGTATGTTGGCGGAGATGGTGTCGCAAGAGGGTATTTACATCGTCCAGATTTGACCAATCAAGTATTCTTGGCAGATCCTTTTAAGCCGTCAGGCCGTTTGTATCGAACAGGGGATTTGGCTCGGTATGGCGCAGATGGCCAGATCGAATTCCTCGGACGGACAGATGATCAAGTGAAAATTCGAGGCTTCCGTATTGAGCTTGGTGAAATTGAAACAGTGCTTCAGCAAAAAGCGGGCATAGATGATGCGGTTGTGCTTGTCCATTCGTTTTCCACAGATGAAAAGGAAATCACGGCTTACTTTACAGGGACAATGACAGATGAAGAAGTGCGAGATGTATTTAATCAAGAGCTGCCAGCTTATATGGTGCCGCACCATGTGATGAAGTTGAATGCTTTTCCGCTCACATCGAACGGCAAGGTAGATCGAAAAGCTTTACCAAAGCCGGACGAAGCCTATCAGGAGAAAAGGGAAATCATTCCGCCTGAGACGGAGACAGAAAAGGCACTCGCTCAAATTTGGGAGGAGCTTCTTGGAAAAACGGTAGGAGCAGATGAACATTTCTTCATGGCTGGCGGGCACTCTCTCAAAGCGATGATGATGTCCGCGAAGATTCAAGAGGTGCTTCAGAAAGAAGTGCCGATTCAAGTGATTTTTGAGAAGCCGACGATTCGTTCATTAGCGGCATATATCGATCAGGATGGTCAAGAAGAAATGGGGCATCCGATTTTACCAGCAGAGCAGGCGGACGAGTATCCGGTATCACCAGCTCAGCGCCGTTTATATATTTTGCAGACACTCGAACCAGACAGCACGAATTATCATATTCCAATCGTCTTAACACTAGAAGGGACACTCGAATATCAGCGGCTCAAATCAGCATTCGATCAGTTGATCCAAACGCACGAAATCCTAAGAACGAGTTTTCATATGAATGGAGAAGACATTGTTCAAAGAGTGAATGATTGGACGGCATTTGATCTTCCCGTTCATGATGTCAAGGAAGAAGAGGCGGAAGCATTTCTTTCTGAACAGCAATCTCCATTTGATTTAACTGCTGCGCCTTTATTACGAGCCCAGTTGTTGAAGGTCAGTGAAAACCGTCATCTTCTTGTCTTGGAAGCACATCATCTCATTACAGATGGCAGCTCCATGAAAACGTTTATACAAGATTTGGCGAAGGCCTATGATGGAGAAGCTCTTGCAGAAAGAGTCATTCATTATAAAGATTACGCTGTCTGGCAGTTAAGTGAAGAAGAGACGGAGAAACAGAAGGAGCATGAAGCCTATTGGCTGAAGCAATTCGAAGGAGAATTGCCAGTATTAGAGCTGCCAACTGATTATTCGCGTCCAGCGGAGCGTGATTTTTCAGGAGAACGATTCATGTTTGGCTGTGATCAAGTGACGACTCAGCGGATTCATGACCTGCTTCAGAAAACAGATACGACCATGTACATGTTCTTGTTATCTGCTTTTCAAGTGCTGCTTGCCACCTATAGCGGGCAGGAAGATATCATCGTTGGTTCCCCTGTTGCAGGACGGACACATCCTGATATACAGGACATGCCGGGGATGTTTATCAACACCGTTGCGATGCGCGGAAAACCAGAGCAAACGAAAACATTTTTACAGCTTCTTGAAGAAATAAAAGAAACAAGTGTTGACGCTTTTGCTCATCAAAGCTATCCGCTCGAAGAGTTAATTGCACGCCTTCCGCTAGATCGTGATACAACCCGAAGTCCGCTCTTTAGCGTGTCATTTAACATGCAGAACATGGAGGTTCCCGTACTAAAGCTCGGCGATCTGCACATTTCGCCTTATGCCATTCAGCATCATTCAGTCAAATTTGACTTGTCTCTAGAAGCATTTGAACGAGAGGGAGCATTAAAGCTGAGCTTTGACTATGCAGCGGCGTTATTTAAAGAAGAGACGGTCCGCAGATTCGGAACTCATCTTCTAGCGATTATTCGTGAAGCGGTCCAACACCCGGAGAAACAGATCGGCTTGCTCCGTATCCTTGATCAGCATGAGCAAATAGAGCGGTTGGAGAAAAAAGACGAAGTGCAAACAAATCGTCATGAGCCTTTCCATGTCCAATTTTCACGTCAGGCAAAGGAAACACCAGATGCCATTGCGGTGATGGATGATCAACGGAAGCTCACTTACCGCGAGCTAGAAGACATGTCAAATGCGCTTGGCAGTGAACTAAAGATACGAGGCGTCGAGAAAGAAAAGACTGTAGCGCTGATTCTTGACCGCTCTGTCTATGTCATCGTTTCAATGCTTGGTGTGATGAAAGCGGGTGGTGCATTTGTACCAATTGATCCGGCCTTCCCTGCGGAACGTATCAATTACACATTAGAAGATTCAGGTGCACAAGTGATCGTAACAAATGAGTCTCTTGCAGAGGCCTATCAACATCACAAGTCGATTCAAGTTGTGCAGGTTGAAAAAGCAGTACTTCAAAGCCGCACGCTAGATTTGCCGGAAGCATCAGCCGATCAACTTGCGTATGTGATTTACACATCTGGGACAACAGGAAAACCGAAGGGTGTTCAGCTCACGCATCGTAATCTATCACACTACGTGAACTGGCTGACAAATGAGGTGACATTGCAAGAATGCGATCGGACGGCACTGCTTTCTTCTTATGCATACGATCTTGGTTACACAAGCATTTTCCCTGTCTTAAAGGCAGGAGGAACACTGTATGTGCCTCGTGAAGATGTGTATACAGACCCGGTTCGACTCATGCGTTTAATTGATGAACAAGAGCTGACTTATATCAAAATGACACCATCCTTATTTCATATGATAGCAGATTCGAAGGATCATGCATTTAACGCTTTACGCCTTGTCATACTTGGAGGGGAACCAATTGTCTCTGAGGATGTGGAAACATTTATGGAGCAGCATCCATGTGTGGCTGTCATGAACCACTACGGCCCGACAGAGACAACCATTGGGGCTGTGACCAAGCTGATTACAAAGCAAGAGCTAGGCACACTCAAGGATCGCTCTGTGATCGGACAGCCAATTGCTCACACAAGAGCGCTCGCACTCAATCGTCAGCAACGCCTCGTTCCATATGGTGCACCTGGAGAGCTTTATATATCAGGGGAAGGTGTATCGAGAGGGTATTTGAATCAGCTTGAATTAACGGCAGAGCGTTTTCTAGAAAATCCGTATTATCCCGAAGAGCGGATGTATCGTACAGGAGATTTGGTCAGACAGCATGCAAATGGAGACATTGAGTTTCTCGGAAGAATAGATGATCAGGTGAAAATACGCGGGTATCGTATTGAAAAGCAAGAAATTGAGTATGCCGCACGTGCACGATTATCCATTCCAGAGGTGTATGTCAAAGTACTTTATATGTCCCGTTTACCAGAGCTTGCACTTTATTACACATCGCCTGAACCAATTGGAACACTGACGTTTAGAGAAAAGCTTGCGGAGACACTGCCGGATTATATGATCCCAACGTACTTTGTCAAAGTCGACCACATCCCGCTTACTCAAAACGGAAAGGTAGATGCGAAGTCTCTGCCGCTTCCGCACGAGGTGCATATGAATCGCGCGGTGCATGTAGCACCAGAAACGGCACTTGAGCAGACACTTTGCGATATTTGGTCAGAAGTACTTGGGGTTGAACAAATAGGTGTTCATGATCACTTCTTTGAATTGGGAGGTCATTCCCTCAAAGGCATGGTGCTCATATCGAAAATGCAAGCCAAGCTGAACAAACATGTGCCGCTCAAAGTCCTTTTTGAAAAGCCAACGATACGGGCGATGGCAGCTTATTTAGAAGAAGTGAATTCCTCGGACATGACATCCATTCAACCGGCGGAGAAGCAAGATTTCTATCCTGTCTCTTCTGCTCAAAAGCGGATGTATGTATTGCAGCAGCTGCATCCAGAAGCAGTGACTTACCATATGCCTGCCGTATTGATGATGGAAGGCAGTCTTGATGTAAAACAGCTAGAAGAAGCGCTGCAGGCTTTGATCGAACGACATGAATCATTGCGTACAGCCTTTGTAGAAATTGACGGCGTACCCGTTCAAAAAGTCTATCGCCGAGTGCCGTTTACGTTAGAGGTGGTTGAAGTAGAGAACGGTCATGAGCAACCTGTCATAGACGCATTCATCACCCCATTCTCATTACATCAAGCACCATTAATGAGGGCAAAGGTGGCGAAGCTTTCTGATGAGAAATATGTGTTCATGATGGATATGCACCATATCATCGCAGATGGTGTCACACGCAGTCTGCTCATTCAAGAATTGGCAAAGCTGTATGAGAAAAAGACGTTACCACCAGTTCAGCTGCACTACAAGGATTATGCGGTATGGCAGCAGGAAGAAAAGCAGCAAGCGCTGCTTGAGAAACAGCGTCAGTATTGGCTGGAGCAATACGCAGAGCCTCCTGAAGATTTGGCACTGCCACTTGATTTTCCGCGTCCTCATGTACAGTCATTTGAAGGAGACCGAGTCGATAGATGGTTATCTCCTGAGAAGGTGCAGACCATTAAAGCACTCATGGCTGATAAAGGTGTGAGCATGAACATGGTCATGCAAACGGCATTTGCCATTTTCCTTTCCAAATTAACCGGGCAGACAGATATCGTCATAGGCGCTGTTACAGCGGGACGTACGCATGCTTCAATCGAACGGGTTCCAGGCATGTTTGTGAATACACTGGCTCTTCGACATGAAGTACAGCTCGAGGAAACGACAGCACAATTGCTTGAAAAAATGAAAGATCGAAGCCTATCAGCCTATGAACATCAAGAATTTCCGTTTGAGGAATTGGTGGCACAGTTAGATCTTCCGAAAGACACGAGCCGCAATCCATTGTTTAGTGTCATGCTGACAACGGATGACCGTGACATGACGTTACCGAATCTAAATGGACTCAAGCTTTCGCAAAAACAGCAAGAGACAGCTCATGCAAAATTTGATGTAACGCTCGGTGTATTTGAAGAACAAGATCAAGTGGGCGTACGCTTTGAGTATGCAACGGCGCTGTTTAAAAAGAAGACCATTCAGCGTTGGAGTCGATATTTTGAACAAATCATAGACGAGATGCTGGTGAAGCTAAATGAACCAATTTCATCGCTTTCGATCTTAAATGAAGAGGAAAAACAAGAGCTGATCAATGAATGGTCGGGTCCTGTACTAAATGTACCGTCAGATCAAACGGTTCATGCACTGATTGAGGCTAAGGCATACGAGACGCCTCATCAAAAAGCGGCAACCTTCTGCGGAACGAGCTGGACGTATGAAGAGCTGAACAGCCGGGCAAATACAGTCGCTTCAAGACTCATCTCAAACGGCATAAAACGAGGTGACCGCGTCGGCATTCTGACCCGTCCGTCCCTTGACATGACGGCAGTCGTCCTTGGCGTCTTGAAGTCAGGTGCGGCATTCGTTCCAATTGATGCGGATTATCCGGATCAGCGTATTGCCTATATGCTGGAAGACTGCGGGGCAGAGGTTCTTCTGATGCAAAAAGGACTGGCTGCACCAACTTCCTTCACAGGTCATGTTCTATTGATAGAAGATGCCGTAGAAGGCGAAGCACACGATGTTCAGGTTCATATGAAACCAACAGATCTCGCCTATATGATTTACACGTCTGGAACAACAGGACAGCCGAAGGGTGTCATGGTTGAGCACCAGTCCCTTGTGAATCTGGCGTTCTGGCACAATGATGCTTTCCAAGTGACCAATGCGGATCGAACCGCTAAATATGCCGGCTTTGGCTTTGATGCCTCCATTTGGGAAATGTTCCCGACATGGATCGCCGGCGCAGAGCTGCACATCATTGATGAAGCGATTCGTCTCGATATGATCAAGCTCAATGCGTATTTCAATGACGAAAATATCACCATTGCATTCCTGCCGACCCAGCTATGCGAGCAGTTTATGTCGATGGACAATCATTCCTTGCGTTACTTACTAACAGGCGGAGACAAGCTAAAACAGGTAAAGCCTGTTCCTTATCAACTCGTGAATAACTATGGTCCAACAGAAAACACAGTCGTGGCGACAAGCGGGATCATCAACCCAGATCAAGGCACGCTTCCAATTGGAACAGCGATTGCCAATACCCGTTTTTACATTATGGGTTCGTTATATGACCTCTCGCCGCCAGGCGTACCGGGTGAGCTCGTGATTGCGGGGAAAGGACTGGCAAGAGGGTACTGGAATCTTCCAGAGGAAACAGAGAAAAGCTTTGTCCCAGATCCATTTTATTCGGGTGAGCGTATGTACCTGACAGGCGATTTAGTGAAATGGACAGAGGATGGCGAGCTGATCTATCTCGGCAGAAAAGACCATCAGGTCAACATTCGCGGCTTCCGGATTGAGCTGTCAGAAATTGAAGCGCAGCTTCTTGCACTTTCGGAAGTCAAAGAAGCAGTTGTGACAACGGTCAAAGATGCCAGCGATCAAGACGCGCTTGCCGCATATGTCATCACAGATGAAGAAACGACTGACCTAAAGGAAAGTCTAAAACGCACGTTGCCAGACTATATGGTCCCTTCATGGATCATCAAGCTAGACCACCTGCCGATGACGGCAAATGGCAAAGTCGATCTAAAGGCATTGCCAGCACCAGATATGGAAGCGAACCAAACGGCATACGAAGCGCCAAGAGATGAAGTGGAAACACTTCTATGCGGTATTTGGGAAGACGTGCTTGGCGTCAGCCAAGTCGGCATTCACGATCACTTCTTCTTCCTTGGCGGAGATTCGATTAAAGGCATCCAAATGGCAAGCAGACTCACACAAGCGGGCTGGAAGCTTGATATGAAGTTATTATTCCAGTATCCAACCATTGCCGAGCTGCGTCCATATATCGAAGAAGCTGATCAACTAACAGCCGACCAATCACCTGTCGAAGGAGAAGTCATGTTAACACCGATTCAGCGCTGGTTCTTTGAACGGAACTTTACAAGTCAGCACCATTGGAATCTCTCGATGATGCTTCATGCGCCAAATGGGTTTGACCTTTCGATGACAGAACAAGTGATGCAGAAATTACTTTCACATCATGATGCACTGCGTATGGTATACAGGCAAGAAAATGGCAGCATCCTGCAATACAACCAGCGGGAGCTTACAGAGCCGATTGCGATAATTTCTCATGATGTCTCTAAAGAGAACGACGTGAAAAAAGCCATTTCCACCTATGCCAACGAGTATCAGCGTCAGTTGAACCTCGAAACAGGTCCGCTCATGAAAGTGATCTGTTTCCGTGCAAAAGATGGCGATCACTTACTCATCGTGACACACCATCTTGTCATTGATGGTGTCTCATGCCGAATTTTACTAGAGGACTTTATGTCTCTTTATCAACAGGCAGCCCAAGGACAAACGCTCGTCCTGCCGCCCAAAACCCACTCCTTTAAAGAATGGGCAGAGGCGATCGAACGATACGCACAGTCCAAGCCGTTAAAAAGCCAAAGTGAGTACTGGAATGAGATTGACAGGACGCCAATCACCACTTTACCTGTTGATCGTGAAGTAACGAAAAGAAAAGTTGCGCAAACAAAGGCAGTACAGATGCAGCTTTCAGAGTCCGAAACCGAGCATCTTTTGACCGACATTCATCTACCGTACACAACGGAAATGAACGATATTCTTCTATGTGCGCTCGGTCTTGCTGTTCAGGAGTGGACAGGTGAGTCCCGTGTACATGTGCAGCTTGAAGGTCATGGAAGAGAGGATATTTTATCAGGACTGGATGTCTCCCGCACGGTTGGATGGTTTACGAGTATGTATCCAGTCGTACTGAAAGCAAAGCCGGATCAGACCATAGCTGAGACTATTAAAGGAACGAAAGAGATGCTGCGGCGTGTCCCGAATAAAGGGATCGGCTACGGGATTTTAAAATACCTCACAGCCACTGAATCGTCAGGACAGCATGTACAACCTGAAATCAGCTTGAACTATCTGGGGCAGATTGATCAAGAAGTGACGACAGAACTCTTTAGAACGTCCGCCTATGATATGGGACGACAAGCAAGCCCTGATTCAGAAGCTGTCTATAAGCTGAATCTCAGTGGTCTTGTTCAACACAAACGATTCATGATGTCGTGTTCCTATTGTACAGATGAATATGAAGAACAAACGATACAGCAGTTCATGACATTGTTGAAAGAAAAAATCCAATCCATCATGACTCATTGTTTAGCGCAGCACGAACGAGAATTTACGCCAAGTGATTTCTCTGCTGGTGACCTTGAAATGGATGAAATGGATGACATTTTTGACATGCTTGAGGAGAAATTGACTTAGCAACATGAGATCAGACATAAATACGGGAAGGGAGGATGAAATAGATGAGTTCATTTAAAAGGGATCAAGTTCAAGACATGTATTATCTGTCACCGATGCAAGAAGGCATGCTGTTTCATACCCTCCATCACCAAGAAAAGGGCTTTTATGTTGAGCAAATGGATATGAACGTAAAGGGCACACTGCGTCATGACTTACTTGAGAAAAGCATGAATATCATCGTGGAGCGGTACGATATTTTTCGTACCGTATTTCTCCACGAAAAAGTGAAGCGCCCTGTCCAAGTTGTGCTGAAGAAACGTCCTTTTACGCTTGATGTGGTGGACATGCAGAAGCTTTCTGAAGATGAACAGCTTGTACGTATTGAGACATTTAAACAACAGGATCAGCTGAGAGGATTTGACCTTTCGAAGGATGCGCTCATGCGGGCAACTGTTTTCCAAACGGGCCCTGCCAGCTATCGCTGGATATGGAGCTATCACCATATCCTTCTTGATGGCTGGTGCTTTGGGCTTGTGGTGCAGGAGCTATTTGCGATTTATCATGCCCTTTTGCATGATATCCCTTACAAGCTGGAACCGGTTAAACCGTACAAAGAATATATTCAATGGCTGGAAAAACAAGATAAACAAGCATCACTTCAATACTGGCAGCAATCTTTAGCTGGGTTTGATGGACATTCTACCTTTAAAGAACAGAGAAAGCAAACGAATGAACACGAATTAGGCGAATTGGAATGGTCGATGAGCAAGGGAGAAACGGCTGCTTTATCAGAGTTAGCGTTCCAGCAAAATGCGACGTTAAGCAGTGTCCTTCAATCAGTCTGGTCAATTTTATTGAGCAGATATCAGCGTTCAAATGATGTGCTGTTTGGCACGGTTGTGTCGGGGCGTCCGGCAGATTTGGCTGGTGTTGACAGAATGGTTGGCTTGTTCATTAATGTCATCCCAAGAAGAATTCAGCTGACAGATGACATGACATTCCGTTCTCTTCTGTCAGAAACGCAGCAGCAGTCTCTTGCGGCCGAGCCGCACCAATACATTCCAATTTATGATATTCAGGCAAAGACAGGTCATCAGCCACTCATGGATCATATTGTCGTGTTTGAAAATGTCCCAGCCGCAAAGAAGGAAGAGCAAGAGGAGCGGTTAGGATTTACTGTGGAAAACATGAATGTGTATGAAAAATCGAACTATGATCTCAATTTGCTGGCATCACCAGGAGAACAATTGCAATTGAAGCTGGCCTTTAATCAAAAAGCATTTGATCCTCAATTTGTTCAACGGTTAAAGGAACAGCTGAGTCTATTGATGAAGGAGGCGGTCAAACATCCTGATCAATCGGTTCATACACTTACACTTGTCACAAAACAGGAAAAGCAGCTGATTCTTGAGGAATGGAATGCGCCCGAGCTTGAGCATGACCAGCTGTATTTGTCGAAATGGTTTGAGCATAATGTCCGCAAACAGCCGAATGCGGTCGCATTATCAGCAGGTGAGCACACGATGACATATGCGGAGCTGAATGAACAAGCCAACCGATTGGCAAGACATTTGCAAAAAAATGGGGTCACGCATCAAACGGTCATCGCCATTTTAGCGGGCCGCACGCCTGAACTGATTGTCAGTCTGCTTGCTGTCTTAAAAGCAGGTGCAATCTATGTGCCAATTGATCCCGATTATCCAGAAAGCCGCATTCAATACATGCTTAAAGACAGCGCAGCAACGCATTTACTGACTCACTCATCCTTTATCGGTCAAGTGAAGGCACTTGCGTTTGATGGAACGTATCTGTTTGCAGATGATCAAGAAATTTCACTGATGAGCTCAGAGAATCTGCCGCTTGAAGCAGGCTTACACGATACGGCTTACATCATGTATACGTCTGGTACAACAGGTCAGCCAAAAGGCATTATGACGACCCATTCGAATATTGCCCGGGTGGTCAAAAATACAAACTACTTAACCATTTCAGAAACAGATACACTGCTGTCACTATCCAACAGCGTATTTGATGGCTTTACATTTGATGTGTATGGCGCACTTTTAAACGGAGCGAAGCTTGTCTTGCCGAAAAAAGAGACCATTTTAAACATGGGCGAGCTGACGGGATTGATTAAAAGGGAAAATATTTCTGTCATGTTTGTTCCGACAGCATTATTTAATCTCCTCGTTGATGAAGAAACCGACTGGATGCGCAGTGTGCGCAAGGTTCTGTTTGGCGGAGAGCGGGCATCAGTCCAGCATGTGAGGAAAGCCTTTGCTGTTATGGGGAAAGGCAGACTCATCAATGTCTACGGCCCAACCGAATCAACAGTATTCGCCACTTATTATCCAGTCGATGAGGCTCTGCCGATGGAAGCGCGTTCGATTCCAATCGGAAAGCCGCTCAACCAGACGGGTGCTTATATATTGAGTCAGCACGGACAGCTTCAGCCGATTGGAATGGTCGGAGAGCTTTGTCTGAGCGGCAAAGGGCTTGCGAAGGGGTATTTGAATCGTCCTGATCTGACGAAACAAGCCTTTATCACGCATCCATTCGCTACGGGAGAAAGGCTGTATCGTACAGGAGACTTGGCTTATTTTCGAGCGGACGGTTTGATTGAGTATGCGGGCAGAGTGGATGATCAGGTGAAAATTCGCGGTCATCGAATTGAGCTGACAGAAATTGAAGCCCACCTTCTCATGCATCCAGGTGTAAAACAAGCGGCCCTTATAGCTGATCAGCATAACACGCAGCATACAAGGCTGCTCGCCTATATGACGTGTGAGGAGGAGTGGAAGGATAAACTCAATGTGATCAGGTCAGGGCTAAAGGAAAAACTTCCGGCTTACATGCAGCCTCATGAACTGATCAGACTTGAGAAAATGCCACTTACGCCAAATGGAAAGGTTGATAAACGTCAGCTGCCAAAGCCAGAGGTGCCTCAAGGAAACCGTCATGTGAAGCTTCCGGTAAATGAGGTAGAACAAAAGCTGCTTGTGATGTGGCGGGAAGTGCTTGAAAGAGAAGATATCAGCACAGATGACCATTTCTTTGAGCTTGGCGGGCATTCATTAAAAGCGATGTCGCTTTTATCTAAGGTGACAAAGGAATTTGATGTTCAAGTGCCTATTCACTTGCTGTTTGAGACACCTACCATTGAAGCAGTCAGCCGTTATATTCAACAGCAGGATCAGGAAGCTGCAGGCTATCTTGTATTCAATGAATCTCAAACGCCAACAGTCTTTGCTCTACCACCATTACCGGGCTATGGCTTTATCTATCAGGAAGCCGCAAAAACGCTCGATGGTATTCGTTTGATCGCCTTTGACTTTATTGAAGCTGATCACCGAATCACGCAATACGTTCAGCATATCCAGCACCTTCAGCCTGAAGGACCACTGACTTTGATGGGTTACTCTGGCGGGTGCTACCTAGCATTTGAGCTTGTTCAATCGCTCGAACAAGCAGGGCGGACCGTCGAAAAGGTCATCATGATCGATTCGTATAAGAAAATAGGAGAAAGTGATTTAGAAGGACGATCCATTGATGACGATATCGCCGCGATCGTCCATCAGTCGAAGCAAAGTGAACTTGCCCAAGCGGAGCTCATTCAAGACGAGCTTGCTCAAAAAACAAGGGCTTACTATGAAGCTTTTGTTAAGGGGGTGAACCAAGGAGAGATACACGCAGACATTGACTTTATCCAATCCGAAGAGCATATTGCGATACCAGAATGGATGGATAAATGGGAAACTGCGACGACCGGCGCTTATCGAGAATTTCAAGGCTTTGGTCAGCACGCCGACATGTTCAAAAACAAAGAATGTGCCGTCCGAAATGCACAGCTCATTAAAGAAATAGTCCATCATAAAAATAGAGAAACAGTCTTGTAAACTTTAGATGAGGCAGGGGTGCACACTGGCAGCCCTGCCTGACAAAAAAGGGAAGGAACTCATATGAAACCATCAACCATCAATCAATCGAATGTACATGAATCAATGGATACGATTTTACAAGATGTACAGAATACCATTTTACAAACCAACGAAATCGAACGCTTCGCTGTTTTTTCTCGTGAAAAAACCATTCGACCTCGGCCATATCACCTCTCTCATTTATTTCTAGACCATCACATGGAGCAGGAGGCCGCAGCTGAATGGATACAAACGCAAATGGCTTCACCTGCTTTAGCAGACATGCCCCCAGCCATTTCCTATGGAGGGGATATAGATGTTCGTGCAGGAGCTCAAACCTTGCAGGACGCTCTAACTGAGGCAGCCAAATCAACAAATGGGCTGACTTATATCATCAATAGTGAAAATGAGCTCACGCAATCCTACGCGCAGTTGAAGGAGGATGCCGAGCGGGTGCTGACGGGTTTAAGAGCACTAGGCCTTGAGCCGGGAGATCCTGTGTTCTTTCAATTTTCATCGAATCATGCGATGGTCACGGCTTTTTGGGCATGTGTATTAGGCGGATTTGTCCCAACACTTGTATCGTCAGCCCCGACCTATCGGGAAATGAATGCCTCAGTGAAGAAGCTTCATCACGCTTGGAACCTGCTGGAGCATCCGCTCATTCTCACGGATGACTCGCTGATTGATGAGGTGCAAGGCTTAGCTTTACTGTGGCATACAGATCAATTACGTGTTGCAGCCGTTGAACCAATGCTTACTTTAGAAAGAGATTTAGAAGCACATCCAGTCACGCCTGATGATTCCGTCTTTTTTATCTTAACGTCTGGAAGTACGGGGATGCCCAAATGCGTAGAGCATTCTCATAGAAGTGTGCTGGCGAATGTCAAAGGAACGGTGGCAGCCAATGGGTTTACACAAGAAGATGTCTCGTTAGACTGGATGCCATTAGATCATATTGGCGGCATTGTCATGTTCCATCTTGTCAATGTGTACACAGGCTGTGAGCAGATTCGGGCAAGAACAGATGACTTCATCGCTCAGCCGCTGCGCTGGCTTGACTGGATGGACCGTTATCGTGCAACGAAGACATGGGCACCTAACTTCGCATTTGCGATGATCAATGATTATGAGAAAGAAATCTCTTCAAGGTCTTGGGATCTGTCTTCCATGTCGTGCATGATCAATGGGGCAGAAGCGGTCGTACCGAAGACGATCCACCGGTTTTTACACCTGCTCGCTCCGCACGGCTTAAAAGGAGACGTCATCAGACCGGCTTTCGGTATGTCAGAAATCTCATCAGCCGTTGTCTTCTCTTTTGCGATTGAGCGGGGAGATGAAAACAGCGGGGTTCTGACCTTTGAGGAAACATCGCTGACAGAGCAGCTAAGACCAGCAGAGGCACGCGACACTGGAACCGTTAGCTTTACAGAGTTGGGGAAACCGATTCCAGGTATCACGATTCGTATCGTCAACCATGAGCATGAGCTTCTTCCTGAAGATCATATTGGCAGCGTGCAAATCAAAGGGCCGACGACAATGAAGGGCTATTACAAGAATGACGAAGCGAATGAAGAGGTTTTTCAAACAGAGGGCTGGTTTCACACGGGTGATTTAGGTTTTCTGCATGAAGGAAGGCTGACATTAACCGGTAGAGAAAAAGACATGATCATCATCAACGGGAAAAATTATCACAACTATGAAATTGAAGCCATGGCAGAGGAAGTACCCGGCGTAGAAACAAGCTTTGTGGCTGCTTGCTCCGTGCGAATGGAGGCATCTGCATCCGATGAACTGATTCTCTTTTTTACACCGAAGCTGTATGAGCCTGCTTATATCATGAGGGCTAGCCAGCACATCAAAACCCATATTGCAACAAAAATGGGTCTTTCTGCATCAAGAATTATTCCTGTCCAAAAGCATGCCTTTCCGAAAACAAGCTCTGGAAAAATAGAAAGGGCACAGCTCAAGACAAGGTGGCAGGAAGGAGAATTCGACGAAATCATTAAGGAACTGGACATCAGACTTGAAAATGAACATACCTTGCCTGATTGGAGTTATCAAAAGAAGTGGACACCCGCTCCGCTTCATAAAACTGAAAAGCAGACAGCAGGGGATACAGTGATCTTTGCAGATGCATTAGGGCTGGCAGATCAATTGAAATCCCTATCAAACAATGAACAAACCTATATTACGGTTGAACCGGGTCAAGCATTCACACAACTCACACAAACTCACTTCATCATCCACCCGAATCGGCCGTCAGACTACGAACAACTCTTTGAGACGCTCCGTTCGTATGGCGTTTCGGTGAAACAAATCATTCACCTTTGGAACTATACAAACAAGGAAGACACACTTCAAGCGGCAATGGCGAAGGAAGCGCAGAAAATTGGCAGCATGAGTGCATTATATACAACAAAAGCGATTGCCGCCTATGAGGAACCTGTAGAGATCACTTTTGTCTCCGCTCATGCGATGAATCTGCCAGAAGATCAAACACATCATGTGGAAAAAGCAACGACAGCAGGATTGATGACAGCTGTACAGCATGAGTGGCCGTTTCTCAAGGTGCGGTGTCTTGATTTTTCTCTGACAGAATCGGCTGACCGTTCCCATGCATCAGCGATCATGACAGAGCTTACACAGGACACAAGCTGTCATATTGCTGCTTACCGCGAAGGTGTTCGTTATATTCCTCTTTTAACGCCGATTCATCTAGAAAGAGAGCAAAAGAGGAAGACACCACCATTTGAATCAACCGGGCTTTACGTGTTGACAGGCGGGCTTGGCGGAATAGGACGGATGCTAAGTGAACATCTTCTGACGTCCTATCAAGCGCATCTTGTTCTGCTTGGAAGAAAGGCACGAGCAGCTTTATCTGCGGAGCAGCAAGACGTATTGACCTCACTTGAGAAACAAGCGGAAAAACGCGGAGGCACTGTGCATTATGAAGAAGTGGACTTGACGGATGCAAAAGCCCTTGAAGCCCTTATCTCAAGACAAGAGGTGGCCCATGGAAAAAGGCTGCATGGCGTGATTCATTTCGCTGGCATCATTCAAGAAGAGCTGCTTGCTGACATGACGTCTGTGTCCTTACATGCGATGTACGAAGCAAAGGTATATGGCACGATTGCGCTTCATGAAGCGGCTTCTAAACGGAAGAACGTCGTATTTCTTTCTAGTTCATCAGCACGAACATTGAAGGGCGGGATGACCGTAGGCGCTTACTCTGCTGCCAATGAGTTCGTTGAACAATTTGCTCATTATCAGAAGCTGACATCTACCGTGAAGCCATACTGCTTTAGCTTTAGCATGTGGGATGAGATTGGCATGAGCGAGGGTTCGATAATCAAAGGTATGTTAAAAGAAAGAGGCTATCTTCCGATTCCGAAGCGGGCGGGCTTCCAGACGATGCTGGCATGTTTAATGACAGATGCACCTCTCATTTATATGGGATTAGATCGGTCGAAGCAGGACATTCAAGAGATGCTTCATGCGGAGAGCCGAACAGAGAAAGCTGTGTATGTTTTTTACAAAACCGACAAAACAAAAGCCATTGAAGAACGGCTGTATCAGTCCATTTATACATGTTTGCAGACTCATCTATCTAGTGAATATTCCGTCCATCTATTTCCTGAGGAATACTGGAAAGAATCAGAGGATGGCATGCCGGATGAAGCGTATTTCAAAGCACTCATTGAGGAAAGCGGACAGGATGCAGAAGACAGAGCACCTCAAACGGAGACGGAGAAAGTTTTGGCAAGCATTTGGTCCGAACTGCTTGAAGTCTCAAATGTCAGCTGTGGTGATCACTTCTTTCTACTCGGAGGTCATTCGCTCAAGGCAACGCAAATGCTGTCAGCGGTGAGACAAAGAATGGGATTTGATGTGCCGCTCGCTGTTCTTTTCGAGCATACGAGACTTGGGGAATTAGCGACATGGATCGATTCGCATGCAAAAGTGGATGAAGCGGTACAGGTTCGGAAAATGGCAAAGGGCCAGGAGATTCCGATGTCCTATGCCCAGCAAAGACAGTGGTTTCTCTATCAATTACAGCCTGATCTGCCATTTTACAATAATACAATTTCCTTTCGGGTGAATGGATCTTTAGATGTGAAGGTACTTCAGCGCAGTCTTCAGCAAATGGTGCAAAGGCATGAGTCGCTTAGAACGACCTTTACTATGAACGGCGATGAACCGGTGCAGATCATCCATGAGCATATGACCCTTCCAGAGCTTGATGTGGTGGATCTATCAGATTTAACGTCGCAGGAAGAAAAAGAACAAAAAGCGGCTGAATGGGCAAAAAGAGAGGCAAGCACACCTTTCCGCTTAGAGCATGACCCGCTCTTTCGTGTAAAACTTATTCGGCTATCGGAAAGAGATCATTTGCTGCTGATGTCCATCCACCACATTGTGTCAGATGGCTGGTCGGTTGGGATTGCCGCACGAGAGCTGTCTGAATGGTATACAGCAATGATCGACAGGCGGGAGCCTAATCTAACGCCGCTGCCAATTCAATATGCGGATTATGCCCTATGGCAGAAGGAGTATTTGACTGGTGAGACGCTGCAAAAGCAGCTTTCCTATTGGAAGGAGCAATTTGCAGTCCCTGTAGAAGATTTGGTTTTGCCGTATGACTACCCGCGGCCAGCTGTTCAATCCTACAAAGGAAAAACGAAAAAATACCATCTGTCGAAGTCGCTGTCAGATCAGCTGGCTGAGCTTTCTAAAAAAACTGACAGTACCCTTTATATGACGCTGCTGACCGCTTTTTCAACACTGCTGCACCGTTTGTCTTCACAGGATGAGTTTGTGATTGGATCAGTCATTGCTGGGAGAAATCGGACGGAGATGGAACAACTCATCGGCTTTTTCGTCAATACGCTGGCACTTCGGATCGATCATAGCGGGAACCCTGCTTTCACTGATCTATTAGAACGGGTGAAAGAAACAACAATGGGCGCCTATGCGCATCAGGATGTGCCGTTTGAGATGGTCGTAGATGAGCTGAATATTGTACGTGAGGCTGGCAAACAGCCGCTGTTTCAGGTCATGTTCGTTTTGCAAAATCTGCCGCTTGAGGCTTCTCCAATGGGGGAGGCGACATCTGTTTTAGCTATTGAAGATAACGATACCGCCAAATTCGATCTATCTCTGTTTGTCTTTGAAGGAGCGGAGGGTCTTCAATTAAAACTGGAGTATGATGTGGACTTATTTTCTGACGAAACGATGGACCGGTTCCTTCGGTACTACGAGCAGCTGCTTGGGCGTATTTGTGAAAATCCAGCACAGCCGATCAAACAAATGAATTACCTGACAGAAAAAGAGAAGCATCAGCTGCTCTATGAATGGAGCGGCAAAATGGATCAGCCGGCAGGCCCGCTTCTCATCACGGAGCGGTTTGAAGCGCAAGTGAGAAAATCACCTGATGCCATAGCTCTCGAATTCGGGGAAGAGCAGTGGACGTATCATGTGTTACAAGAGAAAGTCGACCGGCTTGCGGCTTCTCTACAGCAGCGAGGTGTGACGCCGCATGAACCAGTAGGGCTGCTCATGGACAGGTCGCCTGAAATGATTCTTGGGGTGCTGGCGATCGTGAAAGCAGGAGGCGCCTATGTGCCGATTGATCCTGAATATCCAGATGCACGCATTGATTTTATGCTGAGAGATACAGGTATTCAGCTGTTACTGACAAAAAATGAATGGCTGAAAAAGGTGTCCATCAGTCAAACCGAACTCATTTGTCTTGATGAAGGATATGAAGAATTTTTATCAGAAGCAGAACTTATACCTGCTGCCCTAAAACCTGATGGACTCGCTTATATCAATTACACTTCAGGGTCAACTGGACAGCCAAAAGGGGTTTTGATTCCGCATCAAGCAGTCATCCGGCTTGTCTGTGAAACAAACTATGTCACTTTTGATGAACATACGCGCATTTTACAAATGGCCAGCTTCTCCTTTGATGCCTTTACGTATGAAATATGGGGAGCTCTTCTAAACGGGGGAAGACTGATTCTTACTGATCGAAATACAGTTTTATCAATGGATACACTGGCTGACACGCTGACGTCATACAAGATCACAACAGGATTTCTGACAGTGCCGCTGTTCAACCGATTGACGGAGGAACATCCAGAAGCTTTATCTGGATTCGATGCATTGTTGGTCGGTGGTGATGCGCTATCAGCAGCTCATATTCGCAAGGCACTGCCATATTTACCTGAAGGGCTTTTAAACGGCTATGGACCAACTGAAAATACCACGTTCTCTTGTGTGTATCACATTCGCTCATTAGACGAAGAGCAGACGACCGTCCCTATCGGTCAGCCAATTGCTTATTCACAAGCCTATGTATTAGACGACCAGCTGCAGCCGGTTCCGCAAGGTGTCATTGGAGAGATTTATGTTGGCGGAACAGGGCTGGCACTAGGTTATCTTGGAGATGAAGAAAAAACATCGCAATCATTTATCCCGCATCCTTTCCATAAAGGAGAGCGTTTATATAAAACAGGTGATATGGGCCGCTGGCTCCCAAATGGCATCATCGACTGCCTTGGAAGAATTGATCATCAAGTGAAAATACGCGGACATCGCGTCGAATGCGGCGAAATTGAAGCCGCTATGCTGAATGTTGAAGACATCATAGAATGTGCGGTCATTCCGCATCAGCATGAGAGTGGTCATAAGCGCCTCATCGGTTACTTTGTCCAAAAAGGTGCATGGACCCAGCAAGACCTTCGCCGCAAGTTAAAAGATCGACTGCCAGATTATATGGTACCGAGCCTATTCATAGAGCTCGATGAACTGCCGCTCACGCCAAACGGCAAGGTAGATCAAAAGCGTCTCCCGCCGCCAGTGTGGAGACAGGAAGAAGCAGACAAACCAGCAGATCAGGCACTCAGTGAGGAAGAACAAGTACTTGAAAAGGTGTGGACTCAGCTTCTTGGCACTCCTTCAATCGGTGTTCATGATAACTACTTTGAGCTTGGCGGAGATTCTATTATTGTCATACAAATGGTGGCACGTTTAGCACAGGAAGGCTACATCATACAGCCGAGAGATGTATTTGAAAAACAGACCATTTCACAGCTGGCACGCGCGATGAAAAAAGCAGATGTATCTGTGTCTTATGATCAATCACCTGTTACGGGAGATGTACGTCTGCTTCCAATCCAATCTTGGTTCCTTGAGCAATCGATGACAAACCAAGATTATTGGAATCTATCAGCTCATATTGAAATCAAGCAATCTATACAACCCGAATTGTTAACACAAGTTCTTTCAAAACTTGTCGATCATCACGATATGCTG
Source organism: Bacillus sp. FSL K6-2841 (assembly GCF_037976435.1). Lineage (NCBI taxonomy): Bacteria > Bacillati > Bacillota > Bacilli > Caryophanales > Bacillaceae > Bacillus > Bacillus sp. FSL K6-2841. The sequence continues at coordinate 411,380 of NZ_CP150266.1, forward strand.
AGAGCTATTTATACAAAAGAAGCAGACGGCACATGGATTCAAACCATTCGTGCGCCCGGCATCATCCCTTGTGTCACATTCTTTGATTTGACGGATGTTTCTCACGAGGAAGCGATAGAGCAAATCCGTATGGAGACAAGTGCTTGTCAAGGAACACTGTCGTTAGAGAGAGGAGAATTGATCAAATTTATTCTTTTTCAGACAAATGATCGCACGTCTGAACTCTTCATCGCAGCCCACCATCTTGTGATGGATGGAGTATCGTGGCGCATCATACAGGAAGATATCTTAAACGGGTTGAAGCAGGCTGCGGCAGGGCAGGAGATCACGCTTGCTAAGAAAAGCGCTTCCTATCAACAGTGGGCAGAGGCACTCTATGAATATGCACAAACTGATCAATTACAAGAGCAGGTTCCTTTTTGGCAAAAAATCATCGATCAAGAGGAAGAAGGTTCTCCTTTTCAAACACCTGCGCTTTTCAATATAGAAGAACATGCAGAGATCCTGACTGTTCAATTGACGAAGGATCAAACAGACATTTTACTAAGGCACGCATCACAAGCGTACCGAACAGAAGTGAACGATTTACTCTTATCTGGACTTGCGCAAGCTGTTGGAAAGTCATTACTGATCACGTTAGAAGGGCACGGACGCGAAGATTTATTTGAACAGATGGATTTGTCACGGACAGTCGGCTGGTTTACAAGCTCTTATCCTATTTTTATTCCTTTTATTCAAACCGATGTTGAGAGGCAAATCAAAGATGTCAAAGAAACCTTAAGAGCTGTGCCGCAAAAGGGGATCGGCTATGGCTTACTCCAATACATGACAGCAGCGCGTTTACTTAAAACGGCAGCGCCGCAGGTGAGCTTTAATTACCTTGGACAGTTAGATCAAATAGACGGTGAGGCAAATCTGTATATAGCAGATGAGCGAAATGGGCATGTACATGATCCAAAAGCAGAAAGACAGCATTTGATCGATGTGTACGGATACGTTGTCAATGGGCAGCTTCAGATGAATTTTATGATCAATCGTGAACTGCTTCAGGAGGAAGAGGTGCGTCAATTACCTGACCGATTTAAAGAAAAAATGGAGGATATTCTGACGCATTGTGTAGAGACAAAAGGCGGCTTTACGCCATCTGATTTTCCAATGGTCCAGATGACGCAAAAGCAAATAGATGAGCTCCCAGACAATGTGATAGATGTGTATCCACTGTCTCCAATGCAGCAAGGGATGCTGTTTCATGCACTGTTAGATCAAGCGTCACAGGCGTATTTTGGTCAGGTGCATATGACGCTCGAAGGTTTAACGGACGGTGAAGCCTATGAAAAAGTATGGAATCTGCTTGTAGAACGTCATTCGATTTTACGGACAAGATTTGCTTGGGAGGGGCTAAAGGAGCCTGTCCAATTGATTCAATCAGAAGGAAGCATTCACCTCACTCAGCACGATGTGCGCCGCCTGAGTGAAATGGATCAGAAGAAAACCATTGAGCAGTATTTACAAACCGATCGTTCAAAGGATTTCGAATTAGAAGATGCGGCTGAACCGCTCATTCGTATCGCTCTATTCCATCGTGATGAGAAAACTTGCACGTTTGTTTTTAGCTTTCATCATATTTTAATTGATGGCTGGAGCCTGTTCGGCTTGATTGAGGAATCCTTTTCAATATATCGCTCGCTTGTGGATGAACGAGAGATGAACCTTCCTGCTGTGCGTCCATATAAAGATTTTATTGAGTGGCTGCAAAAGCAGGATCAAAAGAAGGCGCAAGAATTCTGGAAACATTACATGTCAGGGGTAGAGGAAGCCACACCACTACCAGGAGACGGAGAGCAAGCTTCGGAAAAAGGAGCAGGTATTGATCAAATTAGTATCAAACTGACACCTGACATGCAGCAGAAGCTGGAGAAAATGACAGGGACACAGAAGGTCACGATGAGCACACTGCTTCAGGCGGCGTGGGGTCTGCTCTTGCACCTTCATTCAGGCTCAGAGGATGTTGTGTTCGGTGTCACAGTATCTGGCCGGCCGGCGGACTTACCAGAGGTTGAAAGCATGACAGGTCTCTTTATTAACACCTTGCCGCTCCGTTTGCCGATCACACGAGACAAGACCATTGACGAGGTGCTGACACAGACGCAGGAAACGGTTTTTCACATGAGAGAATTCGAGTATACCGTACTGCCAGATATTCAGCAGATGACCCAAATTCCGAATGGAGAATCATTGTTTAACAGCATTGTCGTGTTTGAAAACTATCCGATTGAATCTGTAGAACCATATGGTGTACGGATCTTAGACATAGCCAGTCATGAAGAAACAAACTATGACCTGACCCTTGTGGCTGTCCCGGGAGATACGCTGGAGCTTCGGGTCACATACCGCTTCAATCAATATACAGAAAAACAAATACAATCACTGATGCAGCAGCTGGTCCATACACTTGAAGCCATGACAGAACAAGTGGAGACACCACTCTCTTCCTTCACGATCGTGACAAATGAAGAAAAAGAGCGGATGATCACCGATTGGGCGAAAAATGCACAAGTCAGCGTGCTGTATCCAGATCAAGAAGAGGTCTACTCAGGTGTGCATGATCCTTCGTGTGAGACAGAAATCTATGTCCTGAGCGAAGAGCATCAGCTCATGCCAGTAGGATTTCCTGGAGATATTTTTATCGGTGCAGAGGGTATCAAGGCACTTTGCGGAGAGCTTGCCGATTGGATGGAGACGCATAAAATTCCGCATCCATTCAAACATCAAACAGGCGAATACCTCTATCCGACAGGGGATGTCGGCGTTTGGACTGAAAAAAACAAGATTCAGATTTTGGATTGGGTGTAGGAGGAGAAGAACGATGTTAATGAGTAGAAGAAAAGGCCATGCAGCAAATCATATCGTCAGAATCAACGGAAAACGAATCGATCTCAAAGCATTAGAACAGGTCATGATGCTTCATTTTCCGCTAAAGGAATGTGCATTCATCCCGAAGAAAAATGAAGAAGGCAGCCTCTCGCTTGTGCTATTTGCACAGGCGAAGGACCCTTCGCTGACAAGAGAGGATCTGATGACAGGCGTGCTTCACCCTGATGAAGTGCCAGCCGCTCTCGTCTTATTGCCTTCCTTGCCAAGGGCAGAAAGTGGAGCAGTCGATACAGAAGCACTGCTTTCGATCGACATCATGGATGAAGAGAGTTTGAGAAAGATAGAAGAACGTACGAAAGCCATAGATGGAGTGGAGGAAGCGGCCGCTCTTATTGAAAGCCAGACAGAAAAACAAACGCCTTATCACCTAGATGATCTATTTCCTAATCGGCAGCGTGCGCAAGGGAACGTATCGATCTCGAAGGGTGAAGAGGGCGAAATAGTGCAAGCATCTGCCCATGAAAAGCCGCCCGCACTAGTGTATGGCGGGGATGTCATCAAAAAACCAGGCACACCTGTCACACTGACAGAGGTGTTGATTCGATCAGCCTTTATGTCACCTGAACGCGGGGTGACCTATATCAAAGAAGGCGGGCGCACGTTGACCCAAACCTATCCTGAGTTACTCACAAACGCAGAACGGATTCTGTCTGGTTTAAGGAAAGCAGGGCTGACAAACGGCGATCAAGTGTTACTTCAATTGAAAGATCATCAAGATTTCATCACTGTGTTTTGGGGCTGTATTCTCGGTGGCATCATTCCGACCCCAGTCTCTGTACCGCCTGTTTATGATGAAACGAATCAAGCTGTGAACAAGCTGAAAGGTGTGTTTCAGCTTCAAAATGAACCGTTCATTATTACGAATGAAGCAAGTGCTGAGGACATTGCTGGGCTACGTGAGGCATTTGAGGCAAAAGACATGCCTATTTTAACAATCGAAACATTGCTCTCGTGTGAGCCGGATGAACAGCATTATGAGCCAGAGCCAGATGAGCCTGTGCTTCAGCTGCTCTCTTCAGGAAGTACGGGTGTGCCAAAGTGTATCCGTCACAACCATCAAAGCATTTTATCTAGAATCATCTCCTTTGAGCAGACAAATGGCTTTACGCATGAGGATGTGTCGCTTAACTGGATGCCGCTTGATCATGTAGGAGGCATTGTCATGTTTCATGTGCATGACGTCTACTTTGGCTGCCAGCAGATTAGTCCATCCATCGATCAATTTATCGAACGGCCGATGGTGTGGCTAGATTGGGTAGAAACATACGGCGTCACAAGGACATGGGCACCGAATTTTGCTTTTGCGATGATGAATGAATATGAGGACGACATTCGCAAGGGGAGCTGGGATCTCTCTACACTGACTTATATCATGAATGCAGCCGAAGCAGTTGTACCAAAAGTGACGCAGCGCTTCATGCATATGATGGGTCAGCACGGATTAAGCCGCCATGCGATGGTGCCGGCGTACGGCATGTCTGAAACATCCTCAGCCATTGTTCAATCAAAGAAATTCATGCGGCATGATGATCAGGATGGACAGCTGACGATTGATCAGACCTCGTTAACAGGTGAGATCCAATACGTGGCAGAAGATCATCCGCACAAAATGACATTTACAGAAGTCGGCGCACCGATTCCGTCTGTATGGATTCGGATTGTAGACGAGCATCATCATGTGCTGCCAGAAGATCAGGTCGGGCGCTTGCAGGTGAAGAGTCCGACGATTATGATGGGCTATCATCAAAATGAGGAAGCCAATCAAGAGGTATTTGCGGAAAACGGCTGGTTTCACACGGGAGATTTAGGGTTTATTCACGAAGGGCGTCTTGTTCTGACAGGTCGAGAAAAGGACATCATCGTCATCAACGGAGCCAACTATTTGAATTACGAAATTGAAGCAGTTGTGGAAGAGGTGGACGGGGTAGAAGTCACCTTTGCCGCTGCGTACGGCATTTACAATCCTGAATCAAGCAACGACACACTTGCCGTCTTCTTTGTCACACAAAAGGATTCGCTAGAGGAACAAATCACGATGATTCAGCAGATTAGAGCAGCTATCATTCGTAAAATTGGCATAGAGCCTGATCACATCATTCCAGTGGAAAAGAACCAATTTCCTAAAACAGAAAGTGGAAAGATCCAACGTGCTCAGTTAGGTGCGGCGCTAAAAGAAGGGGTATTCCGTGACATTGAAAGGGCACTGGACCTTGCTTCTGAAAATGAACAAACACTGCCAGATTGGTTTTTCAAACGCACTTGGGCAAAGGAGCAAATTGGTCCGTATCAGCCTGCTGCTGATCATGTACTCGTTTTCGAGGATGAAAAAGGGCTTTACCAATCACTTTACGCCCAATTGGAACAAAGAAATCAACCCTATGTTTCTGTGAAAAAAGGACATGAATTTTTGCGTCTGTCCAAAGGGATGTACCAGATGAACCCGAGAATCAAGGGGGATTATGTCAGGCTCGTTGCAGCACTTGAAGCAGATGAATTAAAGACAGGGTGTATACTCCACCTGTGGAATGTGACAGACAAAGAAGCCATCGTTGAGCCTGCGCAGTTCACAGAAGTGCATGCGAGGTCCAATCAATCTATTTTGTACTTGTATCAAGCATGGAGGCAAGAAAACAAAGAGCCAGTCCGGCTTGTTGTGGTGACAAAGGGTGGTCAATTTGTAAGCCCTGATGACGATCTTCATGTGGAGAAAACGTCGCTCGTTGGTTTGTTAAAAACCATCCCGCAAGAATGGGATGGAGCAGAGGTGTCCCATATAGATATTGAAGCGGAGCAAGTGGAACAGGATGCAAAGAACATTGCTGATGAGTTGTCGGCGATTCATATAAAAGCAGAGGTAGCATACCGAAAAGGGCACAGGCTTGTACCAAAGCTGGAAAAAGTCGATATGATGCAAGCACCTCAAACAGAAGGGTTTTTAGAATATGAAGGACTTTATTTGCTGACTGGAGGACTTGGCGGTATTGGATTTGAACTGTCTAAGCAGATGCTTCAATTTGGCCTAAAGCTTGTATTGATTGGAAGGACTTCTCTGGAAGCCAACATTGAAAAGAAAGAAGCGTTCTCACAGCTAAAAGACCTCGGTGATGTCATCTATGTACAAGCAGATGTGACGGATTTAACTGACGTCGAGCAGTCGATTTACAAAGCAGAAAAACATTTTGGGCAATCCATCAGGGGCGTGCTGCATTTAGCTGGAGCGGGCAATGTGTCTGAGCATTTTCAGCAAACGAATAAGTATACATTGGCGCATACATCAGAAGAGGATTTTACGAAGGAACTGTCAGGGAAAGCAGACGGAGCGTTTGTCCTGCAGGAAGCCTTCAAGCATGACCCGGCAGTACCACTCGTCTTTTTTGGATCAGTGAATGGCTTTTTTGGCGGCACAACATTCGGGGCTTACTCTGCGGCCAACAGCTTTTTAGATGGGCTTGCGCACACGCTCACCTTTCAAGAAGGAAGACGGGCGATCTCTTTGAACTTCAGTATGTGGGATAATCTTGGTTTGTCAAAGGGACATACCGGCGCAGCCCTTACCGTCCGAAAGGGATTTCAATTGATTGGAAAGAAGCAAGGTCTCCATTCATTCTGTCTAGGTGCTCGGCTGAATGAAGCGCATCTATTTATCGGCCTAGACGGAGCCAACCCAGAAATCGCAGCGTATCTTCAGCCAGCGCCAATACCGACTTTTGAGAAAAAGCTTTTTTACACAGTTCAGCCTGGCAAAGAGGTGCATGTTGAAGAAATCGCAGGTGGAACAAAAGGTGACTGGGATATTCAGCAAGTACAAGAAATACCAAAAAAACTAGATGGCACTATTGATCATGAAGCCCTTAAGCTGAATCATCACAAAAATGGACAACCTCTCGAAAAACAATTGCCAGAAACGACAACAGAGCAATTGCTTGCTGCCATATGGGAGGACATTTTAGACGTTGATCGTGTGTACAAAGAGGATCAATTCTTTGACCTTGGCGGACATTCATTAAAGGCGACTCAAACCATTTCACGGATCAATCATGAGTTTTCAATCAAGGCGCCTTTAAAAATATTATTTGAAAGCAAGCATTTGGCACATTTGGCGCAAATGGTGGATGACATCAAAGAGGCACCGGCTGTTCAGGAAGCCAATATTCCAAAGCTGGAAAAGCGAACAAGCTATGAGCTGTCACATGCTCAGAAGCGTATTTGGTTCTTATCCACATTAGAAAAGAGCCATCATTACAATATATTAGGTGCTTGGAAGCTGACAGGACAATTGCACATTCAAGCGTTAACAAAAGCGATCGGTCTCTTAACGAAACGTCATGAAGCACTGCGTGCAACTTTTCAATCGCTTGGCGGCAAGCCGGTTCAACTGATACGTGAAGACCTTCCGCCATCCGTCACAGTTGCGAACTTCTCATTATTTAATGAAAAAACAAGAACGAGAAGACTCAAGCAGCTTATTCAGCAAGAAGCGAATCGCATTTATGATTTAGAAAGAGGGCCTCTTGCGCAGTGGACGATTGTAGATATGGGCAATGAAGAATTTTATCTTCTTTGCGCGCAGCACCATATCATTTCAGATGCATGGTCGCTCAGCCTGCTTATTCAGGAATTAGAAGTGGCATATGATGGGCTTCTTGCAGATGAATCGCCGCAGCTCCCAGCGCTGGAAATCGAATGGACAGATTATGTCCATTGGGAAAATGAGCAAGTAACGCATCATCAAGCAGACCAAGCCTATTGGCTCGATCATTTACAAGGTGATCTTCCGGTGTTAGAGCTGCCGTTTGATCGTCCTCGTCCGCCAGTTCAAACATTTAACGGCGCTACAGAGCAAATCGTTTTGGAAGATACGCTTATCCGTCGTTTGCAGGCTTTGTCCAAGCAGCAGGGCACAACGCTGTTTATGACGATGCTGTCGGCGTACTACGTCCTGCTTCACAAGCTGTCTGGACAGACAGATATCATCATTGGCTCACCGATCGCAGGGCGGGATGCCAAGCAATCAGAGAAGCTTGTTGGAATGTTTGTGAATACACTCGCGCTGAGACAGGATATCTCCACATCAGCTACGTTTGCTGATGTCATGGAAAACGTGAAAGAGATGACATTAAAAGCATTTGAGCATCAGCGTTATCCATTTGATAAGCTTGTCGATGATCTTTCGTTAGATAGAGATTTAAGTCGATCACCTATTTTCCAAGTGGCCATGGGGTATGTAACAGATTCTCTCCATGTCAATCTCAAAGGGCTGACAAGTGAACATGTGATGGTTCATCATACAGTGTCTAAATTTGATCTCACCTTGCATGTATTTGAACACGGAGATCAGCTGTCCATCCATGTTGAATACAATACAGATTTATTTGATCAAGAGACCATTCATCGGTATATGAATTATTATCTTCATCTGCTAGATGGTATGACGGCTCAGCCTGAACGTACATTTTCTGATTATTGCTTAATGGATAAAGCGGAACAGGCTGCGATGATTATTGGGAAAAACCAAACGGCTACGCCATATCCAAAACGGACCATTCAAGAGCTGTTTGAAGAACAGGTGCAGCGTGATCCGCACCGCATTGCCTTGTCATATTTGGAAGAGCACATGACGTATCAAGAGCTGGATGAGAAGGCAACACAGCTTGCTGCTTACTTGCAGTCAAAAGGAGTTGGACCGGGTTCACTTGTACCGATGCTTTTTGATCGTTCCTTTGACATGATTGTCTCAGTGCTAGGTATCGTCAAATCTGGTGCTGCATATGTTCCGATGTCACCAGAATATCCAGATGCGCGAATCCGCCTCATTGTTCGCGATACGCAAAGTGATGTGATCATCACTCAGTCTCATTTAATAGAGCGTCTAGTAGACTTTACAGGTAACAAGATTGACATGGACAAGCCATTACCAGAAACAGATGCAGTGTATCAAAGAGAACAATCAATCATTGGAGAAGACCAGTTAGCCTATGTCAACTACACATCAGGTTCAACAGGTACACCAAAAGGCGTCATGCTCCCTCATGCAGGAGTTGTCCGTCTGGTGAGAGAAACAAATTATATGAAACTAGGTCCAGATGATAAGATGCTTCAGCTCTCAAACTATGCTTTTGATGCTTTTACATTTGAGTTATGGGGCATGCTGCTGAATGGCGGTCAGCTCATTCTAATTCCGAAATATGCCGCACTGAATATGGATGAATTATCACGGCTGATCAAAGCATATCAAGTGACAGCCAACTGTCTGCCAACCGCTTTATTCAATCGGCTGGTAGAGCACGATCCAAAAAGTGTAGCAGGCTACCGCACATTACTCGTTGGCGGAGAAGCGATGTCCAGCGAGCATGCACGAAAGGCACTGCCGCATATGGAGGGTGTACTCATCAATGCTTACGGTCCTACAGAAAACACGACCCTAGCCACAACACATCAAGTCACGCACATGCCAGAGGAAGCAAGGTCAGTTCCAATTGGTGTCCCAGTATCGAATTCAACTGTCGTCATACTAGATGATGCGCTCAATCCAGTGCCAGCAGGCGTCAAAGGAGAAATTTACATCGGCGGCATAGGGCTGGCAAAAGGCTACCTTCATGATCCAGAGCGGACGCAGGAACGGTTTATAGACAATCCATTCCCTGAACTAGGGGGAGACAGGCTGTATCGTTCAGGTGATCTTGGTACATGGCGTTCAGATGGCACCATTGAATATCTCGGCCGAAAAGACAACCTCGTGAAAATTAGAGGCTACCGGATTGAATGTGGAGAAATAGAGACAGCTCTCCTCAAGCATCCACAAGTAAAAGAATGTACAGTCATCGCCAAAACGTATGGCAGCTCAAAACGGCTGGCGGCCTATCTTGTCACAGACGGAGAGAATCCTGATCCAGGGTGGAAAGCATTTTTACAGGAAAGCCTGCCAGGCTACATGATTCCAAGTTACTTTATTGTCATGGACGAAATGCCAGTCACAACAAACGGAAAGGTTGATCAAAAAGCACTGCCAGAGCCGACAGAAACGATCTCTCATTCTCAGGGAGATGACAAACCAGTCACTGAAACGCAGGAACAAATTGTCACAGCTTTCAAGGACGTACTTGGTGTTAAACAAGTAGGCATACATGACTCATTCTTTGATTTAGGCGGCGATTCAATTATGAGTATCCAAGCCGTAGCCAAATTAAAAGAAAAGGGGATTCGGGTTGATCCAAAATGGATTTTCATGCATCCAGCACCGGCTCAGCTAGCCGCACATGTGGACGCAATGCCAGAGGACGGGGAGCACGCCGAAAGGTCTCCAAAGGACTATGTGATTGAGCTGAAAAAAGGCGATCCAGCCGAGCCGAGGATTTTCTTTGCACCGCCTGCCGGTGGAACGGTGATGGGCTATATTGATGTGGCTAAGCTGATGACACATCAAGGTGCTGTGTACGCCTTGCAGTCTCCTGGCTTATATGAGGATGAAGAACCGCAATTCCTTCATTACACAGAGCTTGTGTCTATATTTGTTGAAGCCATTGAGACCTTCTATCGACCTGGTGTTGACTATCTAGCAGGGCATTCAATGGGTGGGCACCTTGCCTACGGAATGAATCAGCGGCTCTGCCATGCAGGAAAAGCGCCGAAAGGACTCATCATTTTAGATACGGTCCCGGTGTTAAGAGATGAGGCTGATCAGGCGCTCCATGCGGATATGAACGAAGAAGAAGTAAAAATGCTTGCACTTGTCCTTGGAATGGGAAATCTCGTCGGTATCCAGCCAGAAGCATTACAAGGGTTGAGCTTCCAAGAAGTGAAGCAAAGAATACTCAAAGAGGCAGAAAAGGATGAAGTGGTTCATCAATTTATGAATGATCAGTATTTAGATAAATATTTGCAAATGCAAACGCATAATACGATCATGTCACAAGCCATTGAATTAGAAAAAGAACCATTCGATGTGCCGTTTTATATTGTACAAAGCAGTGATCACGCCATTGATTTCCAGAAGAAGTTCTCAGATTGGGAGGCTTATACGAAAGGATCGTGCTCGTATTATCACATCAAAGGAGACCATGTCACCATGATGAAAAGGCCGCAGGCGGATGAACTGGCACGAATTCTTCAAACGATGATAAAGGGGTAAGAACGTATGAATCATTTATTTAAAACCTTTGAAAAAAAATCAGACCTTATTCAGCTTATTTGTTTTCCTTTTGCAGGTGGTTATTCCGCCTCGTACCGCCCGCTTTTTGAACAGCTAAAAGGCACTGCCGAAGTAACAGCAGCAGAACCACCAGGTCATGGAACCAATCTCATGCCGCTCGAAACGAGCATTGACCGATTGGCTGAGCTGTACAAAGAAGGGCTTTCGGGCAACCTGAACCGCCCGTTTATCCTGTTCGGACATTCCATGGGAGGACTTGTCGTGTATAGACTGACGCAGCTGTTAGAAAAGGAAGGAATCGATCCTGCAGCAGTCGTGATCTCGGCCATTCAGCCGCCGCAAACAAAACGACAGATCTTGACCCATTTATCGAATGAAGCATTTGTTCAACATATTGCCGAAATGGGCGGGATACCAAAGGAATTATTAGAGAACAAACCAATGATGGATTACTTTACGCCATCCTTACGTGCAGACTATCAGGCGCTGGAAACCTTCCAGCACAAAGATCAATCCATCATCGAAACACCTGTTTATTTATTCAATGGAACACAAGATGAAAAATGCATGCAAGATGCAAACGGCTGGCTGCCATGGGCAAAAACCATCGAACGCACCAATTTCGAAGGAGGGCACATGTATATCAACACACACCTCGAGTCCTTTGCAGAACAGATGAGACATGTGATCGACCTTGCAGGCAAACCACAATTAATGAAACATTAAAAGAAAGCGGTCCTCTTTAAAGGGACCGCTTTTTCTTATGAATTCCGCTTCTTGACTACATTCCCGCCAATCACTCCGCCAATGACCAGCACACCTCCGATGAGATGATACCAATCGATTGTTTCATGTAAAATGAGGACCCCAGCGGCGACTGTAATAAACGCAGATAAATTGTTAAAGATGCTGACCTTTGCCGCTTCAAGCTGAGAAAGGGCATAGTTTGATAAATATGCCGTGAGCAGTGAAGAAAGAATGCCTAAAAAGAGCATTGACCATACAAAGGATGGTTGTGTAAATGGGCTGAAAAATTGCAGCGTTGTTCCGTTTACTGAATGCCGGATGAGCGCAGCGGCATTGAAGAAGACAAATCCAAAGAATGTCATCACGAAAGTGAGTTCAATCACATGGAAGCGCCGTGTAATCACCCGGGCAAATACACTGTATGCACTAGAGGATAAGGCTGAAAGTAATATCAGTATATAGCCGATCATGTGTGAATGCTTCACATCAATTCCCTTCATGACAAAGAGAAGCATCACTCCGCACACCGAAAGAATGGTAAACAGCACTTGGATCCATGTTGCGCGTTCCTTTAAAAACCACGCGGCCAGCACCATTGTTAGAATAGGAATCGTTGCCTGAATAATACCAGCCTCTGACGAAGAGGTATACATCAGCCCCCATACTTGAAAAGCAAAAAACAACACAGGATAAAGTAAGGAAAACGGCACGATGTAGAGAAGATCTCGCCATTGAATGGAGAGGCGGATCTTCTTTCGTAAAAATGGATACAGCAATAGTGCGGCTGCAAAAGAAATTGTAAAGCGGTGTGCCAATAAATCAATTGGATTTGCTGATTCTAATGCAATTTTGACAAACAAAAATGAAAAACCAATGATCGTGGCGTAGCCTATCGCGGCAGCATACGCTTTCTGTTTTGAAATGTCCACAATTTGACTCCTTATACGAGCATGCATGCTTCAGATGAATTGACCGGTTCTGTTCTTCTATCGTAATCGGATCATCTAAGGTGTACAATAAGAGAACATGATATCTGTACCGGTACAAGGAGGAAGCGTTGTGAGGAAATATGATCAGCTTGTTCTCAGCTTAAAAGAGAAGATGACATCTGGTGAATATCATGCGGGTATGAAGATCCCTTCCATTCGCCATTTGGCGGCACAATATGCAGTGAGTAAAAGCACAGTTATTAAAGCACTAGATACATTAGAACGAGAACATCTGCTGTATTCTGTAGAAAGAAGCGGATACTATGTCGTGAAAACAAAACAGTCAGCGGGGAAACAGGATAGCACGTGGATTGATTTTGCTTCATCTGCACCTGATCCCGTCGTGTTTCCATATGTCGATTTCCAGCACTGCATCAACCAAGCCATCGATTTGTATCAAAATGACTTGTTTATTTACGGCACAGCCAACGGATTACCATCGCTGCTGCCAGTCATTTCTAAGCGATTAATGGATTATCAAGTGTTTGCAAATCCAGAACAGATCGTTATGACTTCTGGTATTCAGCTGGCGTTATCCATTTTAAGCACCATCCCTTTTCCGAATGGCAAACAGACCATACTAGTCGAACAGCCAGGCTATCACCTATACCTTCAATATTTAGAAAAAAATCAACTGCCTGTGCGGGGGATTCAGCGGACGGAAAAGGGAATTGATCTTCAGGAATTGGAGCGCATCTTTCGAGAAGAGGAGATTCGTTTTTTCTATACGATGCCAAGATTTCAAAACCCGCTTGGAACGAGCTTGTCAAAACAGGAGAAAAGAGCGATTGCAGCTCTTGCAGAGACATATGACGTCTATATCGTTGAAGATGACTATATAGCCGATTTAGAATTCGATGCAAAAAGAGACCCAATCTATTCATACGATCAGGCGGGTAAGGTCATTTATTTAAAAAGCTTCTCCAAAATCATCTTTCCAGGACTTCGAACAGGTGCGGTCGTTTTACCTGAGGAGCTGATTAGACCTTTTAGTGAACACAAACGGCTCATTGACATCGACAGCTCCATGCTGTCACAGGCAGCCTTAGAAATATACTTAAAAAGCGGGATGTTTGAACGGCATCGAGACAGAATGCAGACAACCTATCGCAACCGATCCAAACAGCTAGTGACATGCCTGAAAAGCGATCAAATCGCTTATCAACTAGGAGAAGAGGAGCCAGCTACTCATACACATGTACGTCTCGATCGGTCAATTCCGATGAACCAGCTCATTCAGCAGCTGAAAAAGGCATCTGTTTCCATTCAGTCAATCGACCGCCATTATCTATCGACCTATCAAAGAGATCCCATTCTTCAGTTGAACATTTGGCATGTAAAAGAAGAACAAATGACACGTGGAGTCGATTTGTTAAAGACAGCATTTCAGCAAATTGGGCGATATTAAAGACGAGACAGCACATCACGGCAAGAGAGGATCTCAACTCGTTCAGCCGCAGAAGGCTTTCTTGTACACACCGCCATTTGGTAGGCAGGATCAAGTGAGTATGTTTGAACAAAGCAGGGCGCTTCATGATCAGGTAATGTCAACGTCGCCTGTCCATCTTCTGACAGGCGGGCTGTAAAGGAAGAAAGACCATAGGATAATCCCTTTCCAGTCAGCTTGATAAAGGCCTCCTTCATTGACCATAAATGAAAGAAGTAGGCTTCCTGCCGTTCTGCCGGTTGTGAAAGTAAATCCTCATACTCATCTGCTGAAAAAAATCGTTTAGCAATCGCTAGATCAATCGGTTTGATCTCCTCAATATCAATACCTACGGGTGCATCGTCTATTGCGCATACGACCCAATCACCAGAGTGAGAAAGATTAAAATGAAAAGAAGGAATGTGCCGCACGACAGGCTTGCCATTGCCCTCTGTTTCAAAAACGATCTCATCAAAAGGCAGATCGTACATATCATGGATCCTTTGACGAACCAGCACCTCACCTAACAAGGTCCTTCTTGCGTCGATTAAAAAACGAAAGCGCTCAGCCGCAGCTCGCTTTTCAGGTGAAACAAAGGGTTTCAGACGCTCTATTTGTTGTCGTTCATTGATTTCACCTAAGTGCTGTAATTGGATAGCAAATATCTTCATAACAAACCTCTAATTTTTTACATTGATTGTACCATTGGAGAGCACCGTACAAAAGGGAAATCCTCTTCACAAATAGACAGTAATCCCTTCTACGTCTGTTTCAGGATATGAACCCCATTCGGATCTTTCGCATCTAATCCATCGCAATCAGTCATGATCACGTTAAGTAAGGAGAGGCGTTTTCCTTTTTGCCAGTGAACGGGCTGATTCAAAGAAGAAAGCAGCTGATCCACTTTAGGTGTCTGTGACAAATCAGGAACAGCAATTGTCATGGCTTGAAGCGTAGCGTTCCCGGTCTCAATGACATCTGTACGCCGCTGTAATTCAAGTCTTAAACGAAGTGTTGAAAGAAACGTTCTTCGTTCTCCTTCTTGGACCGGCCAGTTGAGCTCTTTTGTCTGTGAAAGCAGCTTCTCATATTCTTCGTCTGAGACAAGAAAACCAATATGATCAAAAAGGACTTTTTTACTATAACCGAAAGTGATATTGATTTGTCCCTTTCTCATTTCGACGATTCGGAAGGTCGGCTGCTCTTCTCTAAAATCATCCCATGTGAGTGGCGGATGAAAGGAGCTATCCTTTGTGAAACGCGCCTTTACTTCAAAGCCTAGCAAGCGATACGTCTGCTCGGTCTCTTCAACAAATGGTGTCCAGTAATGATAGTGGAAAAGCTGCATGAGGTCTCATCTCCAATAATAGAATATTCTGTTTATTTATTTTAACACAAGAAAAGCCATTCTTTTGTAGAATGGCTTGTTCTTATCGGATAAGTGTCTGAACAGGTTTCTCTGCTGTTTTTGTAATAAGCAGCTGCAGAAGCCGTGTCGATTGCGGCAAGGAGAATCGAAGGACGAGACCTGTGAAAATAGCCGTCAGAATCGTGCCAACGCCAATTGGTCCGCCGAGCATCCATGCAAATAAAAGCACGGTTAACTCAATGCCATTTCGCACCCACTGCACGTTCAATCCTGTTTTCGCTGAGATGAGCAGCATTAATGAATCCCTTGGTCCGGCTCCAAGATTCGCTGAGACATAAATGCCAACACCATAACCTGAAACCACAACGCCCGTAATAAACACATATAAAGCGGGTAAATACCCGTGTGGTGCAGGCAATACCGCATTAAAGAAATCTATAAACATACCAATCAGCACCATGTTCAGTAATGCGCCGATCTTTGGAAATGATTTCGTAAAAACAGAAGTCAGTGTCACAATGAGTGCACCAATAATGA
Organism: Bacillus sp. FSL K6-2841; assembly: GCF_037976435.1. NCBI lineage: Bacteria > Bacillati > Bacillota > Bacilli > Caryophanales > Bacillaceae > Bacillus > Bacillus sp. FSL K6-2841. The sequence goes on from NZ_CP150266.1 coordinate 427,531, forward strand.
TGGACCACTGTCCAATCGTGAGTCCAAAATGCTGAAACAGTCCGTAGTGGAAAGCGTCCCAAGGACCAATCCCAAGAATCTTTCCTTTCACTGTCAGAGATAGTCCAAAAGCTAGTACGATCAATCCAACAAAATAAAAAAACCAACGTAAAAGATGTTCCCGCTTCAAAAGCTTTCCCTTCTTTCTTAAACACTCGAATTCAATCGTAACATACTCCCACGCCCCTTTAAATGGCTTTGCTCAATTGTAATCGCTTACTTTTAAAAAGAATTTTTTCGCATCGTAAAGGTCAAAGCATCAAGATAAGCAGCAAGACTTTTGGCTTGTTTTTTTTAACAAAGCAAGCCAATCATTCCCTTTTTTTAAGAGAAAATGAAAAAAATTCAATATATACTGACAAAATAATAAGCATCACCCAATTGAAGAATATTTATCTTTAAATAAAAAGGATTGTATGTAATTCACATCATAAGGCCTGTTTGGAAAGATAGATAGATGAGGAAAATTTGGGATGAAAAGAGTTATTTTATTGGAAAAACTTAAGCAGGTCAATCATTAGGAGGTATGTAGTTCGAAATGTCTATTTTTGTCGAAAATAGACATTTAGTCCTGTTGAGGCTTTTGAAATCTTACTGATATTCTTTACCAAAGTGTGGGAGGTGAACTGGTACATACCATTATGATTTAGAGCAGGGAAAAGGGGATGTCAAAAAATGAACATATTAAAAAGAACAAGTCAATTATTTCTAATATTGGTGCTGATTGCTGGGAATTTATTAACAGTTTCACCACCTGTTACGAAAGCCGCTGGGACGGTGGTTGTCAATAACGCAGATTCCTACATGATTGGAAATGGGAAGTTAGTTCTTTATCAGCTTGATGGGCAAAATCCAACAAACGTAAAGGCTAGTGTACAGGTGAAGGGAATTAATTCGACTGTAGTGAACGGTGTTGCTGTGAATGATCAAGAAAACACTGTGTATGCAACTACGACAGCAAGTGGAGAGCCAGTTCTTTATAAAATAAATGCGACCACTGGACAAGCAGAGCGTGTAGGTGTTTTAGGCGGAAGAGCGCCTAATGCCGTTGTTTATAACGGTAAATATATTCATTCGTATGAGGTTGGTGGAGAACCCTACCTTGCAACGTACGACTTAGCAACTGGTCAAAAAACAGCCAAGAAAATTGTCGGTTATGACGTTGGCCCTGGCATTGGCGGAGACATTGGCGGAGACCTTGTAGTCGATAAGGATGGCTATCTTTGGTTCGCATCTAATACCAGTGGGTCCATTGCGCAAATGAATCCTGAAACAGCTGAAGTCATTCGAGTGATTCCAATCACAAATGCAGATGGTAAACCGATTGAGGGAGGAGTACGAGGAATTAGCTTTTTGCCAAATGGACAAATGCTATTACAATCAGGAAAAGATGACTCTATTGGTCATTCTACTCTTTTTACACTTGATGCGAAAACATTAAGTACAACATATATGGGCACTGCAGGTGATTCATTATCTTACGACTTAGCTTCAAGGGTGAAGCCTGAATTCGATCCATATCCTCCTAACCTTGAATCAGAAAAATCTGTTGCTTTACAGAAAAAAGCAGAAGGCAACACAGATGAAAAGCATCCAGAAGTAGGCGACACTTTGCTTTATACAATTAGAGCAAAAAATACGGTGCAATTCGGCATTCTTAAAAATCTGATCATATCAGATAATCTTCCGAGCAGCTTAACCTATGTTTCTGGATCTCTTAAGGTAGATGGCACAAGCGTAACAGATGCAAAGGATCAAGACAAAGGTGATTTTACAAACGGTACTGTTACAGGTCAAATAGGTGATGTGAAAGACACCGATTGGCACACCGTGACATTTGAAGCGAAAGTAGCAAAAGGGCAAGCGGGTAAAGATATTCAAAATACAGCGAATGTCAGAGGGGAAAACACACCGCCAGACAATCCAACAACAAACATAGAGATTTATCCTCGTGATCCGAAGCTTGAATCAGAAAAATCAGCGGTCTTACAGAAAAAAGCAGATGGTAATACAGATGAGAAGCATCCAGAAGTAGGGGACACATTACTGTATACCATTCAAGCCCGTAACGCTGTTGAAGATAGTGTGATTCAAGATCTTGTGATTTCTGACAAGTTACCTCAAGGATTATCTTATGTACCAAATTCACTTCAGGTAGATGGAAATCCAGTCACAGATGTAAAAGATGATGATAACGGTGATATGACAGACGGAACTGTCACTGGAACGTTCGGTGAAGTGAAAGATGCGAAATGGCATGCCGTGACGTTTGAAGTCACAGTTGAAAAAGGTCAGGCAGGCAAAGACATTCAAAATACAGCGAGTGTCACAACCGGCAACACACCACCAGACGAGCCGACAACGAATGTAGAAATCTATCCTCGTGACCCGAAACTGACTTCTGAAAAATCAGCCGTCTTGCAGAAAAAAGCAGATGGTAATACAGATGAGAAGCATCCAGAGGTCGGTGACACACTTCTTTATACGATTAAAACCAAGAATACGATAGAAGACAGTCTTGTTGAAAACTTAGTGATCTCAGATGAACTGCCAGAAGGATTAGCATATGTGCCCAATTCACTTGAGGTAGACGGACAAGCGGTGACAGATGAGCAAGATCAAGACAATGGTGATGTCACAAATAGAACCGTCTCAGGACAATTCGGTGACATTAAGGATACCGATTGGCATACCGTGACGTTTGAGGTCACGATCCAAAAAGGACAGTCTGGTAAAGACATTCAAAATACAGCGAGTGTCACAGGTGAAAACACACCACCAGACGAACCGACAACAAACATAGAAATTTATCCTCGTGATCCGAAGCTTGAATCAGAAAAATCAGCGGTCTTACAGAAAAAAGCAGAAGGCAATACAGATGAGAAGCATCCAGAAGTAGGGGACACCCTTCTTTATACGATTAAAACAAAAAACACGATAGAAGACAGCCTTATTGAAAATCTAGTCATCTCAGATCAATTGCCAAAAGGGCTGAAGTATGTCACTGGGTCTCTTGAAATTGATGGAGATTCTGTCACAGATGTGAAAGACGACGATAGCGGTGACTACACAGATGGAAAGGTCACAGGTTATTTTGGTGATGTGAAGGACACGGACTGGCATACCGTGACGTTTGAAGTCACTGTTGAAAAGGGACAGGCTGGTCAAGACATTCAAAACACAGCCGAAGTAACAGGTGAAAACACACCGCCAGATGAGCCAACAACAAAAACAGAAATTTACCCTCGTGAGCCAAAACTAACATCAGAAAAGGCAGCGAGCATTCAGAAAAAAGCAGAAGGTAACACAGATGAAAAGACACCACAGGTAGGCGATACCCTTCTCTACACGATCAAAACAAAGAATCTTGAAGAAGACAGCATCGTCAAAAACTTAGTCATCACAGATCAACTGCCAGAAGGTCTTGAATATGTCGAAGGATCATTAAAAGTAGATGACCAAGCCGTCACAGATGCAAAAGATGACGACAACGGAGACTACACAAAAGGTACGGTAACCGGTCAATTTGGTGATATCAAAGATACGGACTGGCATACGATTACTTTTGAAGCAAAGGTCGCTAAAGGCCAATCAGGTAAAAGTATTCAAAACACAGCCAAAGTAACAGGCGATAATACACCGCCAGATGAACCAACAACCGAAACAAACATTGATCCAAGAGATCCAAAGCTTGAATCAGAAAAAACATCTGAGATCTCTCAAAAAGCAGAAGGGAATAAAGATGAAAAACAAGTTCAAGTAGGCGATACCCTTCTTTACACCATCAAAACAAAAAATAGTGTAGAAGACAGTGTCATCAAAGATCTAGTCATCACGGATAAGTTGCCAGAAGGTCTTCAATATGTCGAAGGTTCACTAAAAGTAGATGGACAAGCCGTCACAGATGCAAAAGATGATGACAACGGAGACTACACAAAAGGTACGGTAACCGGTCAATTTGGTGATATCAAAGATACGGACTGGCATACCGTGACGTTTGAAGCGAAAGTCGCTAAAGGCCAATCAGGTAAAAGTATTCAAAACACAGCGAAAGTAACAGGCGAAAACACACCACCAGATGAGCCGACAACCGAAACAAACATTGATCCAAGAGATCCAAAACTTGAATCAGAAAAAACATCTGAGATTGCTCAAAAAGCAGGGGGCAATACAAATGAAAAACAAGTTCAGGTAGGCGACACTCTCCTTTACACCGTCAAAACAAAAAATAGTGTAGAAGACAGTGTCATCAAAGATCTAGTCATCACGGATCAACTGCCAGAAGGTCTTGAATACGTCGAAGGTTCACTAAAAGTAGATGGACAAGCCGTCACAGATGCAAAAGATGATGACAACGGAGACTACACAAAAGGTACGGTGACCGGTCAATTTGGTGATATCAAAGATACGGACTGGCATACGATTACTTTTGAAGCGAAGGTTGCTAAAGGATCTGAAGGTAAAACCATTCAAAATATCGCAGTTGTGAAGGGCGAGAATGTTGACGAACCAGACAAACCTGAAAATTCAACAACGGTAGAACCGCCGCATGTGCCAGAGGTGCCAGGGAATCCAGAACAGCCTTCTCATTCAGAAACGGATACACCTGGTCATCATCTTCCGAACACTGCAACAGAAATGTACAACCTTTTACTAGCAGGATTTGCCCTTGTATTAATAGGTGCATCCCTTATTGTATGGAAAAGAAGAAAAAGAAACGGATAATCGTCCATGGTTCAAAAAATCATCTCAGCGACATTGATCATAGCAGGCATTTGCCTTGTGATGATAGGATATATGAGGATCGTTGATGGGCAAAGGCAAGTAGATCAATCTTTCCAGTCTGCACAAGCAGCCATCCAGCAAAAGGGGGAAACAGATTCCCCTTTTGTGCCGAAGGCTGGTGAAACCATTGGGCTCTTACACATTCCAAAGTTAAACGCTGAGTTACCAATTGTAGAAGGAACAGAAGCAGAGGACTTGGCAAAGGGTGTTGGTCATTATCACGAGAGCAATTTACCAAATGAACAGGGACAAATTGTTTTATCTGGGCATCGTGATACTGTGTTTAGACGAACAGGAGAACTTGTGAAAGGGGATCAACTCGTCATTGAGCTTTCATACGGTCGGTTTACCTATGAAATTGTGAAAACAAAGATTGTAAAAAAAGATGATCAAAGTATTATTACACTACAACAGGAAAAGGAAGAACTTGTCCTCACAACATGCTATCCTTTTTCTTTTATTGGTCCTGCACCAAACAGATATATCATATATGGGAAGCGTGTTTAACCACTGGATCAGCCTGCAACTTATCCTTTCCCTAACCGATTGGAGCGCTTCATTCCTTGATAAAAAGGGAATTGCCTATATCTAGAGATGCAGGAGGGGGTCAATTTGTTAAATCAAGACTATGTAAGATATATAGATAACTTTGGAAGAATTGTTCTTCCGACAGATATAAGAAAACGGTTGAAAATTCATCCGCGCGATTTTATGGAAATTTATCGAGAAGAAGACCAAATTGTCATTAAGCCATATTGGCAGGACAAACCCTGTATTGTCACAGGGGAAGTGACAAACTCCAACAAAGTGCTATCGGGCGGAGTGGTGATCAGTCCAGAGGGAGCGAGATTGCTCTTACAAGATTTACTGGCGCTTCGCTTGCAAAAGGAAATATAAAAAAAGGCTGTCCTCACCACGTGAGAACAGCCTTTTTTCATCATACTGGATTCAAAATCCGGTTTAAGAATTGTTTTGTTCGTTCTTCCTTTGGTCGTTTGAAGATTTCCTCTGGAGGACCTTGTTCGACGATGACGCCGCCATCAATAAAAATCACTTCGTCTGCTACTTCTTGGGCAAACTTGATTTCATGTGTGACAACCGCCATGGTCCAGCCTTCCTTCGCTAGATCCTTCATAACCTTTAAGACTTCTCCGACAAGCTCAGGGTCAAGCGCAGAGGTGGGTTCATCAAAAAGCATAAGCTCTGGCTGAATGGCAAGTGCACGGGCAATCCCGACACGCTGCTTTTGACCGCCTGACAGTTGGAATGGATACAGGTCTTTTTTATCTTCAAGACCGACCTTTTGCAAGAGCTGAATGGCTTCTTTTCGAACCGTTTCCTTTGGACGGCGCTGCACCTGAACAGGACCTTCCATCACATTTTCAAGCACTGTGCGGTGTGGAAACAGGTGATAATCCTGAAACACCATTCCCGATTTCCGGCGAAGCTTGAGCAGATCAGCTGATTTATTTTTTTTCGAAAAATCAATTGAGAAATCATCGAAGGTGAAGGAGCCGCCATTTGGTGTTTCAAGTGCATTTAAACAGCGAAGCATTGTTGTTTTTCCTGAACCAGATGGACCGAGAATGGCCACAACCTGTCCTTTGTTGATCGAAAAATCAATCGACTTTAAAATCTCATTTTCCCCAAAGGATTTCTTAAGACCTTTGACTGTTAGCATGTCGTTCCCTCCTTACCTTGCGACATATCGATCAAGTCGTTTTTCAATTTGATGCTGAACGAGCGATAGAATGAAGCAGAATACCCAATAGATTAGGGCTGCTTCCATATAAATGAACAAGATCTGATCCAAGTTGGCTGCAGCAATTTCCTGAGATTTACGGAAAAGCTCTGCCACGAGGATTTGGGAGGCAAGAGATGTATCCTTCACCAAGCTAATGAATGAATTAGATAGCGGAGGAATCGATACACGCACAGCCTGCGGTAAAATCACGCGGACGAGTGTTTTACGATGCGTCATCCCGATGGAATAACCAGCTTCCCATTGTCCTTTAGGAACAGACAGGACGGATGCACGGATAATCTCCGACGCATACGCACCTACGTTTAATGAAAAAGCGATAATGGCACTTGGATATGGATCCAGTGTGATATTAAATGTCGGAAAGAAATAGAAAATAATAAACAATTGCACAAAAAGCGGCGTTCCGCGAACGGCCGACACATAGATGGAAAAAATCCATCTGAGGGCTTTGATTTTAGACATTCTAGCAAGAGCTGTCACAAGCGCGATAAAAATACCAATAATAAAGGCAATGATGGCGAGGGGGATTGTATAATAAATCCCCTGCATCACCATTGGCCAAAAAGATTGCTGAAGAAGGTCCCAAGGAATGACGACTCCTAGGGTATTACTTTGTAACATCTTCACCAAACCATTTCTTAGAAATCTTAGCAAGTGTACCGTCTTTTTTCATTTCTTTTAATGCGCCATTCACTTTGTCAACGACTTCGCCGCTGCCTTTTCTGAATGCAAAGTAAGTTTCTTGAGGATCTCCCGTTTCAAATGCAACTTTTAGGTTTTTGTTCCCGCTTGTTTTCAAGTAATTCAATACAGCCAGCTTGTCATTGAATGTCAGATCAGCACGTCCTTGCTGGATCAATTGAATCGATTGTGCAAGACCTTCAACGCCTTCAATTTTAGCACCAGCATCTGTTGCTAGTTTATTGTAGTTACTTGTTAATGATTGTGCTGCTTTTTTGCCTTTTACATCAGATAGTTTCTTGATGTCGTTGTTATCTGATTTTGTCACAACAATGGCTTGAGACGTTGTGTATTTATCAGAGAACTCGTATTGATTTTCACGTCCAGTTTTACCAACTTGGTTCGCTACCACGTCAAAACGTTTTGAATTCAGTCCAGCAAACATGCTGTCCCATTGTGTTTCTTTGAATTCAGGTTTTAAGTCAAGACGTTTTGCTACTTCTGTGATGACTTCTACATCGTAGCCAGTTAATTTATCTGTCTTTTTGTCATGGAATGTGAAAGGAGCATAAGTACCCTCTGTTCCGATCGTCAGAACACCTTTATCCTGAATGGATTTCCAAAGGTCGCCTGATTCCTTAGACCCAGTTTGTTTATTCGCGTTGTCGCTTGCACCAGATCCACATGCAGTGATCAATGCAACACAAACGCCTAACATAATGGCAAAGAACATTTTTTTCATTTTATTCCCCACTTTTCTTGTTGGTATTTACAACATATGATCTTACAGAGAAGCAACCTAAAAGTAAAGCATTTGAAACTAGCTTGAGCGAATCTCACCAACTTTATGCCCGCTGCCCATTTCTTTCAAACCTCTCACGTCTACAAAGCCTTTCATCTTTTATTTGTGCGAACATTACTAAAATAAAGACTTTGAGACAGTGACCATAGAAGGAAGCATATTTATTATAAAAGATGTATAATTAGTAGGTTGTTTTGAAAATGGAATGAATCACAGGAGACATGTTTTGATAAAAGAACATCTTAGAAGAAGGAGGGCATCATTGTGGATGTTGGACAAAATCAGCCTGAGCAATTGAAAAGGGCGATGACCTCTCGTCATTTATTTATGATTTCACTTGGCGGTGTCATTGGGACAGGCTTTTTCTTAGGAACGGGCTATACGATTGGACAAGCAGGGCCAGTTGGAGCCGTTCTTTCTTATATTGTGGGCGGATTGATTATGTATTTAACCATGCTGTGTCTTGGAGAGCTGTCGGTCGCACTACCTGTGTCCGGGTCGTTTCATACGTATGCGACGAAATTTGTCAGCCCTGCAGCGGGTTTTGCGGTTGGCTGGATTTATTGGCTTGGCTGGGCAGCAACGGTCGCCCTAGAATTTTTATCAGCAGGACAGCTGATGAGGCGCTGGCTTCCTCAAGTGGATGTGTGGATTTGGTGTCTCATATTTGGACTGTGTCTTTTCTTATTAAATGCCCGGTCGGCGAAAGCGTTCGGGGAGTCGGAGTTTTTCTTTTCAACCATTAAAATTATTGCGATTTTACTCTTTATAGGTGTAGGCGGCGCGGCGATGTTTGGTTTTATTGAAACAACGAGCGGTGAACCTGCCCCTTACTTCAGTCATTTTGTGAGTGATGGGCTGTTTCCAAATGGATTGCTCGCCGTGGTGGTCACGATGATCACTGTGAACTTTTCATTCCAAGGAACAGAGCTGATCGGGATTGCGGCAGGAGAAAGTGAAAATCCTGAAAAAACCGTTCCCCGTTCGATTCATCAGACTGTTTGGCGTACACTCGTCTTTTTCGTCCTATCTATCTTCGTCTTAGCAGGTATGGTGCCTTGGAAGGAAGCGAGTGTGCTGCAAAGTCCGTTTGTTACTGTATTTGAGAGAACGGGCATTCCTTTTGCGGCAGACATCATGAACTTTGTCATTATCATCGCTTTATTATCTGTTGCCAACTCTGGCTTGTATGCATCGACGAGAATGCTTTATTCCTTATCGAAAGAAGGAATGGCAGGAAAAGCATTCAGACGCGTGAATCAGCGTGGTATTCCGATGAATGCCTTACTGCTCACGTTCCTGTTTACAGGAATTTCGCTATTATCCGGGTTCTTTGCAGAGAAAACTGTATTTGCTTGGATCGTGTCCATTGCCGGTATGAGTGCCCAGACTGGCTGGATCACCATTACCTTATCACAGATGCTTTTCCGCAGAAGATATCTTCAAGCAGGCGGAAAGCTGGAAAACTTAAAATTTAAAACCCCTCTCTATCCGGTGCTGCCGATTGTTGCGATCACGCTGAATACCATTGTTTTGGTCAGCCTTGCCTTTGATCAAGAGCAGCGCATCGGATTATATGTCGGCGTCCCTCTCATGATCATTGGGTATGTTGTCTATCACCGCTATGTGAAAAAGCATCAGGCGAAAAGTGAACCGCTTAAGCTGCAAATTCATGGAGATGATGAGATACGGTTTTAAACTAGAAAAAAGAAGCCAACCCAATGGGGAGGCTTCTTTTTTTATTTAATGAATACCTTTCATCGCTTTCTTAATCACTGGTGTTAAGAGCAGCATTACACCGCATAAAACGATGGCGAGCAACCCAATGATACCGAAATAAACGGTTTCTGGCACTTTATCAAACAGTTTGACCACTTGCGCGTTGATCGCCTGTGCCATCGCATTTGAAAGGAACCAAAGGCTCATTGTTTGTGCTGAGAAAGCAGCAGGTGCAAGCTTTGTTGTTGCTGACAGCCCAACTGGTGATAAGCAGAGCTCTCCGATCACGACAAGGAAGAAGCTCAGAACGAGCCATAATGGACTCACAAGTGTATTCGGACCAGACATGTAGGCAGGAATGATCATGATGATAAAGGATAATCCTGCAAACAGAAGGCCAAGTGAAAACTTAATCGGGGTAGACGGCTGTTTCTTTCCAAGTCTGATCCACAACCAAGCAAATACAGGAGACAATAGCACAATAAAGATGGGGTTCAATGATTGGAACCACGAAGAGGCAAGTGTCATCCCAAGGAAATTCAAGTTTGTTCGTTGATCTGCATATGTGGCTAAAATGTTTGAGCCTTGTTCTTGAATTGCCCAGAACATCACGGCAGCAAGAAACAATGGAATATAAGCGAGGACCCTGGATTGCTCCACTGGGCTCGTCTTTTTACTGAAATACATGACGATGAAATAGACAATCGGAATGAGCACCCCAAGAACACTGACAAACCAAGTGAATAGATTAATCGTGAGTGCGCCTGTTTGAATGCCAATGACGACAAAAACAGCGAGTACAATGGCAATTAATGTTCCGAAAATTTTGAAGTTCTTGCGTTCAGCAGCTGATAACGGATTTGTCACATAAGTACCGGCAAGACCAAGGTTCGGTTTTTTCGTGATCACAAATGTAATTAGACCAATAAGCATCCCAACGGCAGCAAGTGAGAATCCGAGGTGGAAGTTCACTTTTTGACCGAGTGTTCCGACAATTAATGGGGCAATAAAACCGCCCATGTTGATCCCCATGTAGAAAATACTAAAGCCAGAATCCCTGCGTGGGTCTGTTTTGGAATACAGGTCGCCCACAATGTTTGAAACGTTCGGCTTCAGAAGACCTGTCCCAATAATAATCAGTCCCATACTAATAAAGAGCGCTGTTGCTCCGCTTGGCAAAGCCAAAATGACATGTCCAAGCATAATGAACACCCCGCCATAAAAGACCGTACTAGACGAACCGAATACCCGGTCGGCGAGCCATCCTCCAATAATGCCTGACATATAGACAAGCGCACCATAGACAGACATGATCGAATTGGCTGTCGTCTGATCAAAACCAAGACCGCCTTTTGTCACCTCTGTGTACATATAATAAATAAGCAGTGCACGCATGCCGTAATAGGAGAAACGCTCCCAAAATTCAGTGAAAAACAGTGTGTAAAGTCCTTTAGGATGTCCAAAAAACCCTTTTTGAGGAACGCTTTTGACAATTTTATCGTGGTCAATTGTAGACATGGCATAGATCCTTTCTTAAAAAAAGAGATATGAGAAAAATGATATTCTTGTATAGTTCTTGTGTCAATATAAAACTATTCTAAAACAGGAAAAAGTTAGTTCAATAGGCGTAAAGTCTCAAAAATATGAAAAATTCTCTCAAGTTAGAATGGTCAGAAAGTTATATCGAAAGAATTTATTTAAAATTTGAAGGATTGTACAAGCAAACCTTTTACACATGCATAGGATGACAAGAGGATATGTGTGAAAAGGAGGGGTTTAGGTTGGGGGAATTGAATGAATCTGATCTAAAAAAGCCTGTTGTCAATGTACAAGATTTTGGTGTAGTGGCGGATGGGAAAACGGACTGTACAGCGAAGCTTAATGAATGCTTAGAATGGACGAAAGCACAGGGGTATTCCCACGTCTGGCTGCCGAGCGGCACGTATGTCATCGATGCAGTGTACAGAGGAGATCAATTTTTTCCTTTCCGGGGTGCGGGTATACGTGTGCCAAGTCATATAACCATTGAGATGGCACAGGATGCCGTCATTAAGGTGAAACCAAATGATTCGTGGGGGTATGCGGCCTTTTATATAGGAAAGGTTCAGCATGTAACCATCCGGGGCGGGCGAATCGAAGGGGATCGTCATGAGCATGTGTATAAGTCGCTTCCCCCTGAACGAAAAACCCATGAGTGGGGTTTTGGGATATGTATTGAAGGGGCATCTGATGTAGATGTGAATCGTGTGCAAATCAAAAATTGTACGGGAGACGGCATCATTGTCAGTCCCCACGGTTTATTATCACAAGCTGAATCGTACTCGCCTGCTTCGTCGATCCATATTGCTGGTTGTCACATTACAGATTCAAGACGAAACAATATCTCGATCACAGGCTGTGATGGGGTCATTGTAGAGGACTGTCTGCTGGAGAGAGCAGGAGTAAACGGAGTCGAGCCAAAAATGGGCATTGATATTGAAGGCTACGGGGAAAATGCAGTGAATATGGAGGAACCGCTGAATATTCAAATTCGAAACAACATTGTGAGAGGTGGCGCCGCAAGCTCCATTTACAACTTCAATGGCTATGGTGTCATCATCGAAGGCAATCATACAGATAGCAGCATCTCCTATGGCTTTGCCACGGAAACAATCATTGCCAATAATTTGATCCGTGCAGTAGGAGGAGGCGTCACAAAAGCAGGAATTACGAGCTTAGGCATCTCTCTTGGTCAAACGGAAAACAATGTGATTATTATTGGCAATATGATTGAAGGATTTGAAAAAGGGATTGATGTGAGGGGCGACAGTGTTCACATTACAGGGAATAAGATCAGTCTGTTTGAAGATGCGGCTTTGTCCGTTTATATGGCGAATCGTATTCTAATAGAAGGAAATCATATTGAATCGGGGACGAATACAGGGCAAAGAAGCGTAGCACTGCGTATCTATCAATCGGATAGCGTCGTCTTTTCAAACAATACCATTTATTCGGTGATCGATGGGGCGATGGTGAGAGGAACGAATATCCTGATCCAGCACAATCAGTTCAAAGATTTCAGTAGAGGGATCTGGGTGCAGGAAGGGGAAGCTGGGATCAACGGCAATCACTTTATTCAAGAAGGACATCCAGAGCTTGGGTCTTCGTATACGATCAGTGTCACTGGAAATGCAAAGGCTTTCATTTGGCATAATCGCTTTAAGCACTACCAAAACTACGCCGTATACAGCAGCACGACGGGGCCATTAGAAATCAAAGACAATTCCTTTGAAGAATCATCTTTATATGTCGTGATGTATATTAAAAACGGTTCACCACAAATCGGAGATAACCGCTTTTATTTAAATCGTTCATTCGGACAACCGACAGCGATCTTTATTGACCAGGCTGCCTCAGCCCGTGTGCTGCGCAATAACATCATCAATGTATCACCTCAAAAAGCGATTGCCATCCGCACCGCAAACTCCACTCATTCCGTAATCGCCCATAACATGCTGGAACGCAGTCAAATGGTGACACATACTACAGACCGGCTCATCGGAAATATTGAAATCGATACACCGTGATAAATGAGTAAAATCCCTAATTTTGGAGGTTCAGAAGGCGGTTGACAATCCTGTAAAAAGGGCATATAGTAATAATTATTTTTCATTTTTCGCAACATTTGCCCTTTTTTTATTGATAAAACCGATTAATTCAATCAGAAAAATGTATCTTCTGAGGACTTCAGTTTGATACAGCAGGATATAGAAAGGATGAAGAACAAGTGTCACAGCCAAAAAGGAAGCTCAAGCTAGGCGTATTCATCGCAGGAACTGGACATCATGTTGCCTCTTGGAGACATCCGAACGCCGTATCAGATGCAGCCATGAACCTGGATTATTTTAAACAATTAGCGAAAAAAGCAGAGGAAGGAAAGCTGGATTTACTCTTTTTAGCTGACAGCTTATCCATTAACCAAACCTCTCATCCGAATGTACTCACGAGATTTGAACCGCTCACCCTGCTTTCGTCCATTGCTGAGTCTACTTCATCAATTGGTTTAGCAGCAACAGCATCCACTACATACAGTGAGCCTTTCCATATTGCAAGACAGTTTGCTTCCCTTGATCATTTATCAGGCGGAAGAGCGGCATGGAATGTGGTCACATCTTCTATTGAAGAAACAGCGAAAAACTTTAGCGGAGAAGAGCATTTAGCACACCATAAACGATACGAGCGAGCAGAAGAGTTCGTTGAAGTCGTCAAAGGTCTTTGGGATTCTTGGGAAGAAGACGCCCTTGTCAGAAACAAGGAAACGGGAGAATTCTTCGAATCTAGTAAGCTGCATGATCTCCAGCATAAAGGGGAGTTCTTCTCAGTACGAGGTCCTCTCAACGTATCACGCACGCCTCAAGGGCAGCCAGTGATCATTCAAGCAGGATCATCCGAAGATGGTCAAAAGCTTGCAGCGAAAACAGCTGAACTCATTTTCACAGCACAAAACGATCTCAAAAAAGCGAAGGAATTTTATCAAAGCTTAAAGGAGAAAGTAGAGGGTGCTGGTCGTGCTAGAGAGGACGTCAGCATCATGCCGGGGATCTTCCCGATTATTGCTGATACAGAGGAAGAAGCCAAAGCGAAATATGAAGAATTACAGGAGCTGATTGTTCCTGAGATTGGGCTGAGCATTTTGCAAAACTACTTAGGTGGGATTGATTTGTCTCAGTATCCTTTAGATGGTCCGCTTCCAGAGATTGATCCAAGCGCGTCCAATGCGGTAAAAAGCCGTTTTGATCTCGTGATGAATATGGCGAGAAAGGATAACCTGACCATTCGCCAGCTCTATCAATCGGTTGCCGGCTCTCGTGGTCATAATATTTTCATTGGCACACCGCAGCAGCTCGCAGATGTGATGGAAACTTGGATCAATGAAGAAGCAGCAGACGGCTTTAACGTCATGCCTCCGCTATTGCCAGAAGGGCTGGACATGTTCGTAGACCGCGTCGTCCCAATCCTTCAGGAGAGAGGCTTATTCAAAACAGAATACACAGGAAAAACCTTGCGAGAAAATCTTGGATTAACTGAGCCAAAAAATCGCTACACGACATAAAGGTGAGGTGACTAACGTTGGGATACACGTTTCGTCTGGCAACAGAGGCAGATATAGAGGCACTGCTTGAACTGACAACAAGAGCCTATGAGCCAATTCGTGAGCTCGGCATCCAGTTCCAAGCAGCACATGCTGATTTTGCTCTCGTTCAGAAAAATGTACAAAAGAATCTCTGCTATGTGATGGAAGAAAACGGAGAGCTTCTATCCACCTTGTCACTCCGTATGCCTTGGGGAGAACAGCCAGGCCCGCTCGGCGTCCCTCACATTTGGTGGTTTGCCTCAGAACCATCCGCCCAAAAAGGGACAGGCTCTATCTTGCTGGAGTGGGTGGAAACCGAATTGCTAAGGGATACCTTAAAGGTGCCATACGTATCTCTAGGTACAGCTGATAAGCATCCGTGGCTCATAGACATGTATGAGCGCAAAGGCTACGTCAGAGCAGGAGAAAAGGATTTAGGCAAGGGACACATCACGGTTTATTTGAAAAAACAACTAAGATCAGATATTACACAACCATAAGAGGAAAGAAGGGTATACGAACATGAAAAACAAAAAGTGGCTAGTCGTTCTATTTGCAGCAATGCTGGCAGTTTTAGCAGCTTGCGGCGGGGGCAATCAGAGTGAAGGCAAAGACGAAAAAGTGTTAAAAGTAGGTGCCACAGGGCAAAGCTATCCGTTTGCTTATAAAGACAATGGCAAGCTTGTTGGCTTCGATGTTGAAGTAACTGAAGCTATCGCAAAAAAGCTAGGCTACAAACTAGACTGGCAGCTGAGTGAATTCAGCGGACTAATGGGGCAGCTGACATCTGGTAAGCTGGATACAGTGTCAAACCAAGTCGCAGTCACAGATGAGCGTAAACAAACGTTTAACTTTACTGATACGTACGCATATGCAGGAACACAAATCATCGTGAAAAAGGACAACAATGACATCAAAGGTCTTGATGATTTAAAAGGAAAAACAGTGGCGGCAGTTCTTGGCTCTAACCATGCCAAAAACTTAGAGAGCAAAGATCCGGACAAAAAAATCAATATTAAAACATATGAAACGCAAGATGGTGTCTTAAATGAAGTGGCAAATGGCCGCGTAGATGCTTATGTCAACGGACGCAGTGTATTACTTGCTCAAATTGAAAAAACAGGTCTGCCGCTCAAAATCGTCGGCAACCCAATTGTGTATGAAGAAGTAGGCTACCCATTTGCCAAAGATACA
The DNA here is from genome assembly GCF_037976435.1 of Bacillus sp. FSL K6-2841. Taxonomy (NCBI): domain Bacteria; kingdom Bacillati; phylum Bacillota; class Bacilli; order Caryophanales; family Bacillaceae; genus Bacillus; species Bacillus sp. FSL K6-2841. Next base: position 443,629 of record NZ_CP150266.1, read on the forward strand.
AAGCATGACAAGCTAAGAGAAGAATTTAACAAAGCAATCAAAGAATTAAGAGAAGACGGGACACTGAAGAAATTGTCTGAGAAGTATTTCAAAGATGATGTCACGGTGCCAATTAAAAAATAACGACAGCGGCGGTGAAGAGCAGACATGAACAAAATTGATTGGCAGTATATGGTGACCGTTTTTCCGACATTGATCGAATACTTGCCGATAACGATCTTCATGGCGATTGTCTCCATGGTATTTGCCATTATCATTGGTGTGGTATTCGCTCTCATTACGAAAAACCGGATACCTGTTTTGTACCAATTTGCCAAGCTGTATATTTCTTTTTTCAGAGCGGTTCCAACCTTGGTTCAGCTCTTTCTCATTTATTTTGGTCTTCCGCAGCTATTCCCTGCGATGACCTCAATGGATGCTCTAACAGCGGTCATTATCGGATTAAGTATTAAAAACTCAGCATACTTAGCAGAAATTTTCAGAGCTGCCCTCAACTCTGTAGATGAAGGGCAGCTGGAAGCTTGTCTATCTGTCGGCATGACAAGATGGCAGTCTTACGTCAGAATTATTTTCCCGCAGGCAATTCGAAACGCGATTCCAGCGACGGGGAATACCTTTATCGGTCTTTTAAAAGAAACATCTCTTGCCTTTACGATTGGTGTGGCAGAAATGTTTGCACAAGGGAAGATGATTGCGTCGGCGAACTATAAATACTTTGAAACCTATTTAGCCGTAGGGATTGTGTATTGGGTGATGACCATCATTTATAGCTTCCTTCAAGACCTATTCGAACGAAAAATTAGCAAACCTTACCGGAATTAAGGAGGTGTGGACATGATTAAGCTCACCAATTTGAAGAAATCATTCGGCGACCTTGTCGTCTTAGACGGAATCAATCTCGATGTGCAAAAAGGGCAGGTTGTGGCCATTATCGGACCTTCTGGCTCCGGTAAATCCACCTTGCTGCGCTGCTTAAATTTATTAGAAATACCAGATGAAGGCACGATTGAAATTGGCGATGCGAAGCTCGATGCGTCTAAATATACACGAAAAGAAGCCCATCACCTGCGTCAACAAACGGCCATGGTGTTTCAAAACTACAATCTGTTTAAAAACAAGACAGCACTGCAAAATATCACAGAATCACTGCTTGTGACGAAAAAAATGACGAAGCAGCAGGCAAATGAGATTGGAATGAAGCTGCTGAAGCAAGTAGGATTAGAGCAAAAGGCTGACAGCTATCCAGTCACGTTATCTGGCGGACAGCAGCAGCGAATCGGGATTGCCCGCGCATTAGCGGTTGATCCACATGCGATTTTACTCGATGAACCAACGTCAGCACTTGATCCAGAGCTTGTCTCAGGTGTGCTTCAAGTCATTAAGTCCATTGCGATTCAAGAAACAACGATGATCATCGTCACACATGAAATGGCGTTTGCTAGAGAAGTGGCAGACCATGTGATTTTCATGGCGGATGGTCATATTATTGAACAGGGCACACCAACTGAGCTATTTGATGAAACGAAGAATGAACGGACAAAACGATTTATCCAAAAAGAAGCAGCGGCTGAAGAAGCATAAGCTGCTTTTTACTCTTTAGAGGGGTGAGTATCAGTGAAATCATTAGGAAATGAAGCATTAAACAAACGTTTAATTAACATTCGCCGAGCGCTTCATGAGCATCCAGAGCTGGCGTTTGAAGAATATGAAACGACAAAAAAACTGCGCCGCTGGTTAGAGGAGGAGGGGATCACCGTACTCGATTTTCCAGCTCTTCAAACAGGTGTTGTCTGTGAAATCAAAGGAGAACAAGAGGGACCAAAGATTGCCCTGAGAGCTGATATTGATGCACTTCCGATTGAAGAAGCATCTGGCGAACCATTTTCCTCAAAGGTACCGGGAAAAATGCATGCTTGCGGTCATGATTTCCATACAACTTCTATCTTTGGAGCAGCTCTTTTATTAAAAGAACGAAAACACGAGCTCAAAGGAACGGTCCGCATTTTGTTCCAGCCGGCTGAGGAAGTCGCGCAAGGAGCGAAACATGTCATAGAGGCAGGCGTTTTAGATGGAGTGGATGCCATTTTTGGTATGCACAACAAACCAGACCTGAAAGTTGGCACTATAGGCATTAGAGAAAAAGCATTGATGGCAAGTGTAGACCGGTTTGAAATCGATATTAAAGGAACGGGTGGTCATGCAGGTATTCCGAATCACACGGTAGACCCGATTGCCATCAGCGGGCAGATCACAAGTGCTCTTCAGCAAATCGTCAGCCGCCGCATCAGCTCTTTGCATCATGCAGTCGTCAGCATTACACGCATTCAAGGCGGTACATCATGGAATGTGATTCCTGATCGTGTTGAGATGGAAGGAACTGTTCGGACGTTTGAGCCTGAAGTGAGAGCGATGATTCCCGAGCTCATGAAACAAATCGTGAGCGGGATTGCCGAAGGGTTTGGGGCAAAAGGCGAAGTGAAATGGCATCCATATCTGCCTTCTGTGTTGAATGACGATCGTTTGACAAAGGTGGTCGAAGAAACGGCAGGTGCGCTGAATCTCACAGTCGTTCAAGCAGAGCAGTCACCGGGTGGAGAAGATTTTGCCCTTTATCAAGAACGCATTCCAGGCTTTTTCGTATGGATGGGGACAAGCGGTACCGAGGAATGGCATCACCCTGCCTTTACATTAAATGAAGACGCACTTCCGGTTGCCGCTGCCTTCTTTGCCGAGCTTGCTGTTCGGGCATTGGAGTCACGATCATGGAATTAACAAAACAATTGGCAGAGGCTGTACTGTCTGCTGATCCACTTCAAGATCAGCGGGCGGTAGAAATGGCTCGAAATGGTCTGTTAGACGCTACGGCAGCAGCGCTTGCTGCGAAAGAGGACGAAGGAATTCAAAAGCTCATGGGACTTGTGGAACAAGAAGGCGGAGCAGCTCAAATTCCTGTCATTGGACAAGGGAAGAAGGTCAGCCGTCAATCCGCAGCGATGCTGAACGGCTACTTGATCCACGCCCTTGATTATGATGATGTGCATTCAGACGTGAGAGGACACCCAAGTGCAGTCATTATCCCAGCCTTGCTTTCCCAGCTAAGAGACGGGGAGGTATATGGGGATCGATTTTTAAGTGCCTACATCACAGGTGTTGAAGTGATGGCAAGGCTTGGCGAATCTATCGGCAAAGCGCATTATGAGCGGGGCTGGCATAATACCGGAACCCTTGGAGCCATTGCGGCAGTATGTGCGATTGGATATTTAAAACAAGTCTCGCAGGAAGAGCTGATGAAGGCAATCGGCTTTGCTGGAGCGCAATCTGCCGGAATGCGAAAGCAGTTCGGCTCTGATATGAAACCATTACAAGCTGGCTTAGCGGCTAAAACAGCCGTCTCGTCTATGGACTTAGCTTGTTCAGGTTTTGGCGGCAATGACTCGGTTCTTGATGGCGCACTTGGTTTCTTTTCACTCTACGGAGATCTGGAACTTGCGGAAAGTCGTTTACTAGAGGGCTATGGTTCTACATGGCGTATCGTTTCACCAGGGCTGTGGTTCAAAGTATATCCATTCTGCTCAGCTGCCCACCATGCAGCAGATGCGATCCAATCCTTAATGAAAGAGCGTACTTTCTTACCGGAGCAGGTGAAACAAGTAGATGTCCTGTTCCCGCCTGGCGGAGATGCAGCGCTTATTGAGCGGGCACCTTCGACTGGAGAAGAAGGACGATTCAGTGTCGAATACGTGATCGCACTTGCCGCGTTTGGACAGTCGCTGACGCTCGATGCCTTTACGAAAAAACACATTCCATCACACATGTGCACTTGGATGAAACGAGTGAAGAGAGAATATGATCATCCAGACGCTGTCCCAAAAGGTCGCTTTACGATTGTGAAGCTCACCTTATCTGATGGCACCATCATTAGCAAACGAGTCGATATTCCGCGAGGCGCACCGGGCCATGCACTATCGACAGAAGACATCATGCAAAAATTAAACAGTGTCACAGACGCATCACATGCACAGAAGATTGTACAAGTTATTGAAGACGGAAACGATTCTTCTTATTTGCAGCTGTTGGCATGATTTAAAAAGAAGAAAAGGGCTAAAATTGATTTAGCCCTTTTTGTGTCTATCATTTCTTATTCCGTTTTGGTAAATGTTAAGCCAATATGAGCAAGTGCCTGCGGCAAGTCTTTCCGAATGGTGATGTCTTTAAATGATATATTCGATTGAATCGCACTTAAAGCAAGATCTTGCTTAATCCCTGTTAAAACAGCCGAAATCCCTAAAAGTCTCAGCGTTTGTGCATAGTTGACCAGATATTGAATGCTCTGTTCATTCAGGCGTTTTGTTCCTGATACATCAATGACCAAATGAGAGAGCGACAGCCTGTAGCTTTCCTGTAAAATGGTTTCTAATATATGCTGAGCACGTGTCTCTTCGATATCACCAAGTAGTGGAAGCACGGCGACACCGTCAACAACTGGGACGATCGGTACAGATAATTGCTGAATCTGCCGGTTGGCACGGTCTAGTTCAAGGACGTAGCTTAATAGAGAAGCCATCGTTTCAAACATATGCACATGCTCTTCTGTGAATTGCTGCGGCCTTAGATCAAGCCCGCAGATCGTTCCGTAGTTCGTACCATCTGTAAAATCAATCGGCACTCCGATGAATGATCCGCCTTGAAGACGTTTCGTGACTTCTAAGGATTTAGAACGATCATCCAATGATATATCAGGGATCACAAGCGTATCGTGATGATCGACCGCCAGCTTGCAAAATGTCTTCTCGTAAGGAATTTCTTCCCCTTCTTCAAGAAGCTGCTCGTCATGATTTAACACCTTTACAATCTGATTGGTGGTTTGATCGTTTTTAGCAATAAACAGTGTATTCACATCAGTGAATTGACTCATCATATTTAGAATACTCGTAGAAGCATCATGAAAGTTGCGAAACTGTTTTAATAGTTGTTGACGAGGCATTGTTTTAGGACTCCTTGTAGCTCCGCTCATAGGCCGGAACAATAGTTGGTTTGTCTCTATCATACAAAATCAAACGAGAAATAGATACACTTTAATGCGTAAATCCATGTGAATCGGGTGAGAACAAAAAAGACTGCCGATCCTGAGATCTGACAGCCTGCTGATTAAAGAGAGACAGGGACGGTAGACATAGAGAAAAATTCCTCATACAACGCTTGAACGGCTTCTTTTTCTTGAGCCGCTTTGACGCCAAACATCATGCTGACCTCTGAAGATCCTTGATTGATCATTTCAATATTGACCTTCGCTTTTGACAGCGCTTTTGCTGCTCTTGCTGTGGTGCCAACATTGTGGCGCATCGCTTCTCCTACAACCATAATGAGGGAGAGATGCGGTTCTAACACGACCTCATCTGCATCAAGCACATCCTTCAAGCGGTCGAGCAGCTCTTGTTCAATATGCTGCTCCTCCAGCTGATCCTGCCTTAAAATAATGTTCATATCATCAATGCCAGAAGGGACGTGCTCATACGTAAGCCCATATTCCTCTAACGTTTGTAGCACTTTGCGTCCAAAACCGACTTCTCGGTTCATCAAATATTTACTAATATAAATGCTGCAAAATCCGCTGTCTGAAGCGATTCCGACAACAGGTCCATTAGTATGATCCCGCTGGTTCACAATTTTGGTGCCTTTTGCCGAAGGATTATTGGTGTTTTTAATCTGTACTGGAATGCCTGCACGGAAGGCCGGAATGAGTGCTTCATCATGGAACACAGAAAAACCAGCATAGGAAAGTTCGCGCATTTCCCGGTACGTAAGCTCTGTAATCTCCTTTGGCTCATGAACGATCGTTGGATTGACAGCATAAACAGCATCCACATCTGTAAAGTTCTCGTACACATCTGCCTTCAAACCGTTTGCCAAAATGGAACCGGTAATATCGGAGCCGCTGCGAGAAAAGGTGACAATGTCCCCCGATAGACTAAAGCCAAAAAAGCCAGGGAATATGATGATGCCAGAGCGCTCTCTTAATTTATACAAATGATCATATGACTCCGGTAGGACTTGCGCTTGACCAGGCTCATCGCTCACAAATAAACCAGCTTCCTTTGGGTTCACATAGTGAGCTTCGACACCTTGATAGCGGAAATAGGCGGCAATGAGTTTTGCGTTATTGTCTTCACCGCTTGCTTTGATGGCATCAAGATATCGCTCAGGATGAGACGTATCAGCCTGTAAGAGGGCATCTAGATCTTGCCGGATGGTGTCAATCACGTCATGACTTAATCCGAGTTCATCCGCAATGGAGGCATACCGTTCAATGACGGCTTCCTGTAAATTGTGTGCTTCGCCTAAGCGTAAATATTGCTCACCACAGCTAATTAATAGATCGGTGACCTTCGTATCCGTTGAATGCCGTTTTCCTGGTGCGGAAACAACGACTGCTTTTCGAGCTGGATCTGCTGTTACAATGTCAAATACCTTTTGCAGCTGCTTGCCAGAAGCAAGTGAACTGCCACCAAATTTAACGACCTTCAATGCATACATCTCCTATAGTAAAAATTTTCTCACAAATTGAATAGTTCCTATTATCAACTCTTTTCTTCAAATTATCAAGGTTTTTCTTCACTAGAAATACAAATGTATTTTCGGGGAGGACGGTATAGCGTGAGTATATGAAAAAAGAGCCGGCCATATGCCGAGCTCTTTTTCTTATGAAGAAGATGAGGAGGAAGATAGCTCCTGCTTCATCACTTTATTATTGCGTTTTTCCTTTAAGAAAAAGGAGAGGACAAGCCCAATGACCGCAATCAGACCAGAAATGAAGAATGACGTATTCATTCCATGAACGGCTGATTTTAATGGGCTGGCCAATTCTGCATTTGCAGCAGAGCTGCTCATGATGGAGACAAGCACTGCTGTCCCAATGGAACCGCCCATTTGTCTCATCGTGTTATTCATCGCTGTCCCATGCGGGATCAAATGAGGTGGTAAAGAGTTAATACCTGCTGTTGTCAGCGGCATCATGATCATCCCAACCCCGATTAAGCGAAGCGTGTACGCGACCGTAATGAGGGCGATGGATGAATCAAGGGTGAGCAGCATAAATGGCAAGGTCGTCACGGTAAGTATCGTAAACCCGCCTAATGCCAGCCCTTTTCCGCCGACTTTATCAAAAATCCGTCCAATAATTGGTGAGAGGAGCCCCATAAAGAGAGCACCTGGCAATAAGATCAGTCCTGTATCAAGAGCAGACAACCCTCTCACATTCTGCGTATAGAGCGGCAGAATCGTCTCTGTCCCAATCAATAAAGCAAAGACAAGCATCCCAAGAAAGGTCGTCAAGCTAAAGATTGCAAACTTAAAGACACCAAATTCAAGCATCGGTCTTGTCAAATTCGACTGGCGCAGAATAAAGAAGAACAAGCTCACAGCGCCGACAATCAGCGAAATGAGGACAGTGGCACTTGTCCAGCCGTATGTGCCAACACTAGAAAATCCGTAAAGCAGTCCGCCGAAACCGAAGGACGACAAGATGACAGATAAAACATCAATACGTGTCTCTCTTTGCTGCGTTACATTTTTCATTAAGAAGAAAGCAAGAATAAGATCAATAATACCTATAGGAAGAACAATATAGAACAAGAACTTCCAGCTGAAGGAATCAACAATCCAGCCGCCAAGTGTCGGCCCAAGAGCTGGTGCGAAAGATATGACAAGTCCGACCATGCCCATTGCCTGCCCGCGTTTTTCTTTCGGGAAAATGGTTAAAAAGATCGTTTGCATCAGCGGCATTAAAATCCCTGCACCGGCTGCCTGCACAATACGCGCTGCAAGTAATACAGGGAAATTCGTTGCAAATGAAGCAAGAATGGTACCGACTGTAAAGATGCTAAGCGCCGTTAAAACTAAAGAACGGCTTGAAAATTTCTCGATTAAGAAAGCCGTGATCGGGATGAGAATCCCGTTTGTCAGCATAAAGGCTGTGGTGAGCCACTGCCCTTTGCTGACATCAATATTGAATTCCTCCATGATATGTGGGATCGCTGGAATGAGCAATGTTTGGTTTAAAATTGCGACAAATGCCCCAACGAGGAAAATCCCCACAATCACAGATCGATTATACGATGTTGTAGATTGGTTCATGTTATCCCTTCTTTATCTATAAGATGATGCTTTTCAGCTGTGACACGTTTTGTGATAAAACGCTGTTTTTCCCTAAATAATCGAGTAGTGAACTAATTAAAAAGGTTCTCGGTTGGTCCTTTGATAATTCTTCACTTAGCAGTTCAAACGCAGAGAGGAAATCGTCCTTTTCTTCACCGTTTGACAGTGTGTGAAGCTCTTGTTTGATCTTCGTTAAGTACGAGATGACAAGCTTTTCTTCATCGTATTCGTCCTGTGTGGAAAGCAAATAAGAGTCCATCAGCTGATCTGTTAGCACAGGCTCAATAGAGCAAGGCTTTTTCGACACACGGTCCATCACGCCGATAATCATTTCGGCGGCATTTTCTAATTGGATGTTCTTGCGCTCAATCGCCAGCATTAAAATGAATTCTCTCATTAATCCGTTGAGGACAATGACAAGATCCCAGACGTAAGGCGCAACAGAATCACCATATGTGCTTAAAATAATGTCTCTGTGCCGCTGCATGATAATGGAGCGTGTCTCACGTAAATGCTTAATGACAATGGGCGAATGCTGTGAAAAAGCTTCAAAGGACAGCATATTCAAAAATTTATGATTCTCTTTAAACTCTTCAAGCTCAAGCTTGATCTTCTTTGTGAATTTTTCCTTTTTGGACAGCGTCGTTTCTGAATGAATGATTTGAGAAATCTCTCTCATTTTGCATTGATTGTATTTAATCAGTTCTAATAGAAGAGCTTCCTTTGAATCAAACAGTTTATAAATAGACGCTTTTGATATTTTACAGGCATCGGCAATTGACTGCATGGAGACACTCATATAGCCTTTTTGAGAAAATAATTTCTTTGAAACCCGCAAAATCTCTTCTTGCTTTTCGTTCATCTTCATAAGTCCTTTCCGAATCGGCAAAACCATATGGTCACAATGGAAACCGAGTGGTCACTTTTGCTATGATAACAAAACCAATGACCTATGACAAGAAAAGAAACTTAAAAAAACACCTATCTGATGACAGGTATTTTATCCTTCCGCATGTGCGGCATATATGATGATCTGTCCGTTAAGTTCGGCGATTAAAAGGTCTTCTCGCTCCTTTACAGAGTAAATCGCTGTCCCTTTTTTCAACTTGGAAGCTGTGCCGTGATTAAAATGTTCGGCAGCTGTTTTCTGAATCACACCTACTTGCTGATCTTTAGTGACGGTTAGTTGATGGGCCCAATCTACATTTGCTTCATAGACCGTTTCTTCCCATTGAAATAAATCTGCCTGTTCATCGAGAGCTAATACCTCTTCTGCACTAGGTGGTTTAGATTCGGCATACCGGACGGATTGGCATCCACATAAGCAAATGGTGAGTAACATTAAACATAAGTAAGTCCAACATTTTCGTGTCAAATGAGATCCTCCCCTTCACAAGAAAGTTATTATATAGTCATAGTCGATTCCGAAGGATGTATCGTTACTTTGTGAGGCGGGTAAGGAGATTGTATGTTGGCACGAAATACGATACATTTATCGTATGAATAATCCAATCCATCCAACCCAAGAAGACATGAGACTGATTTCGGTGCTACACGCATTGGCCGATCCCATCCGGTTAGAAATTGTCCGCTGCTTAGCTGAAGCAGGCGAGAGGACATGCGGCACGTATGAGATGAATATTGCCAAATCCACGCTGTCACATCACTTCAAAGTGTTGAGGGAGGCAGGCATCGTGAAAGTGAGAATTGACGGAAAACACCGCTATTATTCTTTAAGAAAAGAAGACATTGAGACCGCTTTTCCTGGTCTCGTGTCATCCATTTTAGCCGTAGATAAAGAGCGGTGGTAAGCCAGCTGTCTAGAAAAGCAGCTGGCTGTTTTATTTTCCATAAATCGATTCATACAGTCTTTTTACCGCTGGCTCTATATCCTCTGGTCGCATATGAGAGAAGCCAAGAACGAGTGGAACAAAGCCTTCCTGATGCCCCGGTAATTGCTCATCAAGGGTAAAACGGTCCATCCCATACATTTTGAGCTTTCTTTCTTTGGCACGCTGTAAAATCTCATGCTGCGTGCGGTTTGAACGGAACTCTGCGATAAAATGAAGTCCAGCATTTTCCCCAATAATCCGCACATTGTCAGCAAAAACCGTATTGAGCTCTCCAATGAGCTGCTTCCGTTTTTCCTCATATAAACCATTCATTCTTTTAATATGCCGTTGATATGCTCCATCTTTTATAAAATGAAGAAGGGTGTATTGTGTAAAGAGGTTGGCTGTTTGAATGAAGAAGTGTTGTTCTTCCTTATAGCGTCTCAATAAATGCTGCGGGAGTACCATGTAGCTTAGCCTTAAGCCTGGCAGCAATGATTTTGAAAAGGTCCCCATATAAATGACTTTGTCATATCGATCCAAACTTTGCAGCGCTGGAATGCTGTCAGTTCCATACTTGAATTCACTGTCATAATCATCCTCAATAATATAACGGTCTTGCTCATCGGCTGCCCAGTTTAAGAGCTGAATCCGCCGGGAAATTGGCATAATTACCCCTGTTGGAAATTGATGTGAAGGGGTAATGATCAACACACTTGGCTCTTTCTTCTGAATATCACTCATCCGTACTCCTTTTTGATCAATGCCAATCGTTTCAATTCGGTGATGATTGTTTTTCAGCATTTGATAGAGCCGGCGGTAGCCAGGGTTTTCTAACCCGTATACTTGATCGGCTGGAAGAATGCTTGATAACGAATGAATAAGTGACTGCGTGCCTGCACTTAAAATGAGCTGTTCTGGATAGCATTTGACTCCCCGTGCAAGCCCGATTAACCGGGCAATTGTTTCCCGAAGCTCGTACACGCCTTGTGGATGCGGAAGCTCACCAAATGCTTCTTGGTGGAGACTGATCGCCTTTTGTTCACTTTTCAGCCAGCTTTTAAACGGAAAATTGGCTGTATCAACAGAGATATGTGAAAAGGAATACCAATCATCTCGTGCAATCGGCTCTTCCTTTAAATCTGCTGGGAGAGTAGAGGGTTTCAGCTGACCTGATTCATGAAACGTTTCGAGTGATTCCACGAAAAAACCTTTGCGTTCAACCGAATATAAATATCCCTCGGCAAGCAGCTGCTGATATGCGCCATTCACTGAATTGACGCTGACATTTAATGTATCGGCTAACTCTCGTTTGGACGGTAATTGATCGTGCGGCTGAAGGTTTCGATTTAAAATTTCACCTTTAATTTTCGAGTAAATTTGATGATAAATAAATCCGTTTGCCCCTGTTTGATCTAGTTGAATTGTCAGCATCTCGTCATTCCTCCCTCTCTGGTACCATGAAAAAAATGATATTGGTACTTTCTATCATACCAAAAAATATTCAGAATAATAAAAAAGACATAAAGGGGATGGATGACAATGAGTCAAACGACTACAAACCGTTTTTCAACAGAAGAATGGCAGGGGAAAAGAGATCAATACGTCGCAAGAGGCGTGAGTAATGGCAACCGTCATCTTGCAGCAAAGGGGAAGGGTGCCGAGCTGTTCGATATCGATGGGAAACGTTTTATCGATTTTGCTGGCGCAATCGGTACGTTAAATGTAGGCCATTCACATCCAAAGGTTGTGGAAGCCGTCAAAGCACAAGCAGACAGCCTGATTCACCCAGGATTCAATGTGATGATGTACGAATCGTATATCGAATTGGCAGAGAAGCTATGCCGCCTTACACCAGGTGACCATGACAAGAAAGCCATTTTCCTTAATTCAGGTGCAGAAGCTGTTGAAAATGCGGTGAAAATTGCACGTAAATATACGAAAAGACAGGCCGTGGTCTCGTTTACAAGAGGCTTCCACGGCAGAACGAATATGACGATGAGCATGACGAGTAAGGTCAAGCCATATAAATTTGGGTTCGGACCATTTGCGTCAGAGGTGTATCAAGCGCCATACCCGTATTACTATCAGAAGCCAGAAGGATTAAGTGATGCAGCCTACGATGAGTACATCATTGATCAATTCAATCAATTCTTCGTCGCTGCCGTTGCACCAGAAACCGTTGCGTGTGTGGTCATGGAACCAGTCCAAGGGGAGGGCGGATTCATTGTACCATCGAAGCGTTTTGTTCAGCATGTAGCTTCATTCTGTCAGGAGCACGGGATTGTGTTTGTTGCAGATGAAATCCAAACTGGCTTTGCAAGAACAGGTAAATATTTTGCCATTGAGCACTTTGATGTGGTGCCGGACTTAATCACTGTGTCAAAATCTCTTGCTGCTGGGTTGCCGCTAAGCGGTGTTGTCGGCAGAAAAGAACTGCTTGATGCGGCAGATCCAGGGGAGCTAGGGGGAACATATGCAGGAAGTCCATTAGGCTGTGTGGCAGCGCTAGCGGTTCTTGATATTATTGAAACAGAACAACTGAATCAACGATCTGAACACATTGGACAAGTCATTGAGGAGAAAGCAAATGATTGGAGAGTGGCGTATCCATTCATTGGGGAAGTCCGCCGGTTAGGGGCAATGGCGGCAATCGAAATTGTAGAAGATCAAACTACGCGTACACCAGATAAGAAAACAGCCGCAGCGATTGCATCATATGCAAACGAGCACGGACTTCTCTTATTAACGGCAGGGATTAATGGGAATATTATTCGCTTCTTAACACCACTTGTCATCACAGATGAGCTGCTTCATGAAGGACTAGGGATCATCGAGGACGCCTTCAAAGCACGCTAAACAACAAAGGGGGATGGTTGTATGCAAAAACAACAAATGGCTAAAACCATGTCGCAGTCTGACGTACTGTTTTTATCCATTGGTGCAATGCTTGGATGGGGCTGGGTTGTACTTTCGGGAGATTGGATTTTAACAGCTGGATTTTTAGGCAGTGTGATTGCCTTCGTTATAGGTGGTATTCTCGTCATCTTTATTGGACTGACGTATGCTGAACTTTCGTCTGCGATTCCAGAGACGGGAGGAGGGCTTGTCTTTGTCCAGCGGGCATTTGGGATGAAATCCGCTTTTGTCTCGGCATGGGGCGTGTTGTTTGGCTATGTTTCGGTCATTACGTTTGAAGCAGTCGCACTGCCAACTGTTATTGATTATGTTATTCCAACACAGCATGTTGGCTTTCTATGGAATATAGGGGGATGGGACGTTTATTTTACATGGGTGTTGATTGGATCTGGCGGTGCTTTATTTTTAACAGCGCTTAACTACATTGGTGCCAAGCCAGCCGCTATTTTTCAATCTGTTTTTACAGTGGCCATTATCCTGACAGGTTTTCTTCTTTTAGGCGGCGCCACATTTAACGGAAATCTAGCAAACCTTGAGCCGATGTTTCAAGGCGGGGTTGGCGGTCTCATGGCAGTTTTAGTGATGATTCCCTTTTTATTCGTTGGCTTTGATGTCATTCCTCAAGTGGCGGCGGAGATCAATGCGCCAAAGAAAATCATTGGGAGAATTTTAATTATCTCTATCGTGAGTGCGGTCGTATTTTATCTGCTTATTGTCTTTGGAGTAGCTGCGGGGCTGTCAAAAGGACAGCTTGAAGCCTCTTCCTTGGCGACAGCAGATGCCATGGTGCAGCTTCTCGGTCATCAAGCATTTGGGACAGTGCTTGTCATTGGCGGTGTAGCAGGGATTGTAACGAGCTGGAATGCTTTTATCATCGGTGCAAGTCGTATTTTATACGCGATGGCGGAAAGAGGCATGATTTCCAAATGGTTTGCGTATATTCATCCAAAGTATAAAACGCCGACAAATGCCATTTTATTTCTTGGTGCTTTGGCCTTTTTCGCTCCATTATTAGGGCGCCCTGCCCTCGTATGGATTGTCAATGCAGGCGGTGTCGGGATCATCGTCGGCTACTTAATTGTGTCCATTGCTTTTATGAAACTTCGTAAAGCAGAACCAGAACTTGAGCGTCCATACCGCATTAAATATTGGCGGACGACAGGCGTTTTAGCCATCGGGCTGAGTCTCCTTTTTCTTTCATTTTATTTTCCAGGGATGCCGGCCTCCTTATCATGGCCAGCTGAATGGATATTGCTTTTAGGTTGGGCACTCATTGGGTATATACTATATGTAATGAATCCAAGAACGAAGGAGACGGTAGAGCATGACAAACGAACTCAAAGTGTATAATCCTGCAACAGGAGAAGAAATTGCTTCAGTTGCTCAGCATACAAAAGAACAGATTGAAGATGCGATCACTCGCTCACATAAAGCATTCAAAACATGGGCAAAAACGTCAGCACATGAACGTGCCAATATCATTCGCAAGTGGTTTGATCTCATGATTGAACATAAAGAAAGGCTCGCAAAAATCATCACTGAAGAAAACGGGAAGCCGTATCAAGAAGCATTAGGAGAAATCGTTTATGCGGCTGGATATATTGAATGGTACGCAGAGGAAGCCAAACGAATCTACGGCAGAACCATTCCGTCACATACGGCGAACAAGCGCCTTTTTGTCACAAAGCAGCCAGTGGGTCCTGTTGCGGCCATTACACCGTGGAATTTCCCCGCAGCCATGATCACGAGAAAGGCAGCACCAGCACTTGCGGCGGGCTGTACCTTTATTGTGAAGCCTGCTGAAGACACGCCGCTGACGGCTATTGAACTTGTGAAATTAGGCCACGAAGCCGGAATTCCAGAGGATGCTCTGCAATGGGTGGTTGGAGATGGAAAAGAAGTCGGTGAAATATTCACAGATAGCCCATTGATTCGCAAAATCACGTTCACAGGCTCAACGCCAGTCGGAAAGCATTTGATCAAAAACAGTGCAAGTACAGTCAAGCACGTATCAATGGAGCTTGGCGGTCATGCCCCGCTCATCGTAGACAAAGATGCCAATCTTGAACTAGCTGTCAAACAAGCAGTGGCATCTAAGTTCCGTAATGCAGGACAAACCTGTGTCTGTGCCAACCGCTTAATTGTGCATGAAGACATTCATGAATCATTTGCGCAAGTCTTTAGCAAAGAGGTCGAAAAGCTGAAAGTGGGAAATGGCTTTGAAGAAGGCACATCCATCGGCCCAATTATCAACAAGCGCGGCTTTGATAAAATTGTCAGCCAAATTCAAGATGCAGTCGAAAAAGGGGCGAAAATCCTTGTCGGCGGAGATACGCATTTCGATGATGACAAGTCGTATTATTTTGTCCAGCCAACGGTTCTCACACATGTGGACCCTTCGATGAACATTATGCATGAAGAAACCTTTGGGCCAGTGGCACCGATTACGACATTCAAAACGCTAGATGAAGCGATTGAATTAGCGAACGATACACCGTTTGGTCTTGCAGCTTATTTCTTTACAGAGAATTATCGAAACGGCCTCTACATCTCAGAGAATCTTGATTACGGGATTATTGGCTGGAATGATGGCGGCCCATCGGCTGTTCAAGCACCATTCGGAGGAATGAAAGAAAGCGGAATTGGCCGTGAAGGCGGCATCGAAGGGATCGAGCCTTATTTAGAAACCAAATATGTATCCATTGGTTTAGACGAATAAACGTGAAAGAGACTGCCTGAGGAATCTGGCAGTCTCAGCGTGTAGACAAACCCTCGCATTCGGTGTCAGGTCTGCGCTTCGGTGCTCACGAATGTCAAATTCGCTCCGCTCCGGTGCTCGTCCTTCCTAGCCTGCAAAGGTTTTCTATCACGCTGAAAAGAAGACAAAGGGCTAAAATAAAGATCATTTTAGCCCTTTGTCAACAATCTGAGACTGCCTGATGTATCTTGGCAGTCTTTTTTATGTTAAACAGCCGGCGGAAAAAGCTGCTCAACCGTTTCTTTTGTTTCTTTCATAATTTCGTGGATGTAATCTGCTGGTGCCTGCTCCATGCTGCTGAACAAAAGTCGTTCAACAGGCTCAATACCAATAAAATTGAAGACATCTGTATCCGTTGTCATGCGATGGGAGGCGGGAACGATTCGGTTAGCGTCAAGAAAGGATCTTGGAGCATCGTGCGTGTTGATTATGACACCTTTTTTGTGTCGAAGCAGGTTATCAATAGCCCCGTGCTCATTGATTTGATAAGCGAAGCCCTCAGAAAAAACGCGTTCTACATAGCCCTTTAGCATAGCGGGTAAGCCTGTCCACCAAATGGGGAAAATAAATGTTAGGACATCTGCTTTCTGAATCAGCTTCTGCTCTGTTTGAATGGTAATGGGGACATCACCCCGTTTGATCGCAGCCTTTTCCAAGATGTTTAGTTCTGGTGAAAAACCAAGAGCATAAACATCACGAACAGTCACTTGATGACCATTGTTCAAAAGAGTGCTGACAACAAGATCTAATAGGGTTTGATTTAAGCTTTGCTGGGGATGAGCAAATATAATTAGATGGTTCATCTTATAGCCTCCTAGGTGGTCATGTGTCTCATTATGGCATGCGTCATCATCCTATTCAATCCTATGTTGGTAATAATAGGCTGAGGAAATGGGAGTTGATCGTCCTAGCTTGCATTTCGTGTTCAAGCAAGGTGGAAAAACAAAGCGATCGTTTCCGTGAAAACGATCGCTTACAAATGAATTATTTCTTTCTAAAAGCAAGCACAAGCGCAATCAGTGCTACGACTAGAGCAGCAATGGACAACCCTAGCACAAGTGGTGAAGGAGAATTAGAGGCTGTTTCAGATGCCTTTTCTTCTTTTGGTTTTTCTTGACCATGGGAATCCGTTACCGTATTAGATGCGACAATGTTTGTGATCGAATGCGGCTTATCAGCATCTTTATCGCCAGTCCATTCAACGACCGTTCCATCCTTATAATATTGATATGCATCCCATGCAGCTTCACCTGTTTTTTCAGGGTTTTTTGCTACAAAAACGAATTGCTGGAACTGTCCGGCAAGCACGCCTTTACCAGTTGCTTCCCAAGTCACTCTTGTTACCTTGCCATCTTTTTCTTCAGTTGACGTTTTCCATCCAGGGACAGGCTCATATTGTTGGAATTCTACGCCTTTAGGTATTGTCACGACAACCTTAGTCGTTGGACTGTCACTCTCAGAAGGGACTTTTAACGTATAGGTTTCCCAAGCATTTGTCGCAGACGTATCAGGTTTGACTGTGACGTGAGCACTCACAGGAATCGCCAATAAAAATGAAACGAGAAGCATTGGTAATAAAGCTTTAACATATTTTTTCATATGGTATGAACTCCTTTTAGTTTCTTCTAATAAATGTGGTATCGATATTTTCAAAAGAACCAGTTAACGCATGGATTTCAATTTTCCAAGTACCTTTTTCATTTAACAAGAGGTTTTCAGCAGAGTAATGACCATTTTTTAATCGTTTCAGCTGAAATTCACTCGGTTTCTCTTCACCGAATAAGGCGACTTTATGGATCTTGGCTGACACAGATTGAATATCTGTAATCGTTTGTCCATCCTTCTTTGTAAATGCGACCTCGAATGTGTTTTTACCCGGGGCATTCGGGGTAATGCTCATGGACACAATGTCACGATGCTCCACTTGGTTTGCGCCGAAGAATGGCTCAGGTGCAGGCGGAGGAGGGCTCGGAATATTGGTGAATACAGCTGTTAATAACAAAATAGCGATTCCGATGATCCACTCAGCTCGTAACGAAACGTTTTGTTTCTGTTTCTTTTCCCATCTCAGCATCAAGTAATGAACAAGCCCAAGAAGGCCCATCAAGATAAATAAACCAAGCTTGATTAAAAAGGTTCGACCGTATGCTGATTCGAAAAGAGCATCAAACGATTGCAAAATAAAGATCGCATTCACAAATCCCGAAAACACAATGAGTCCAACAGAGAGCAGTGCCCAAGGGTGAAACGCCTTTAACGTATTCCGTATGAGCGGCTGATCTTCATTTGGCAGCTTCTTCAACAATAAAAGCACAATGGCTGTTAAACCACCGACCCAGATCGATGCAGAAACGAGATGGATAAAATCAAGTGACGTTGTCAGTATTTTATTATCAGTTGCCGCTGGATGTCCGATTTGTGCCTTCAGCCAGAGAAGTACTGCGAATAGGAGCAGTGGAAACAACCATACCCGAAAAGAAGTGAAATCCCCTTTTTTCATCGCAACGATGCTCCAAATGGTCAGAAGAACAAATGACACCATGAGCATCATCCACAAACTACCGCCAGAAGTCGATGCAATGGTTTCTTGTAAAAGCGATGGCTGAAATGCTCCCAAAAAGGACACGTCTGCCGCTGATTTTGTTTGAATCGGCAGCTGGAACACGAGTGCTCCGCCCATCATGATCAGTGACAATGTCAACAGCCATTTCATTCGTTTCGCTAATACAGGTGAAATCGCTGCACGAAACCAAAACAGTCCAAACAAAATGGTCCCGAGAAATAAGCTAAACGACGTATAAAGAAAGGCTTTGTCTATGGTCGAGGCAACATCAATCGATTCATTTGGTTGACCTTGATCTAATTGGTCAAAACCGCCATCCGCTTTGCCAATACTAAACGGGATCATGCCAGAGACAGAGTGTCCGTCTGCTGATACCGCATTCCACTGAATAGTATAAATCCCCTTTGGTAAATCCTTTTTTAAAGCAGCTTCCATGATTTTTTGATCTTTAATGACCGTATCTCCTTGATCCACACGATCCCCTTTTGCATTTAGCACCTTAATGGCATGAAATCCACTTTCGATTCCTTCACTAAATGTGATAGAGACCGAAGGAGGCTGCTTCTCCAGCTCTTCATTTGCTGCTGGATTCGAGCTGACGACGTATGCATGGGCAAATGCTTCCTTTGGAATGAAAAAAGCGAACGTGACGATAAGAAGCAGAAGCCACTTACTATGTTTCAACAAGTGTATAACCGCCTTTCTACCTATGAAAATGTCTCATGTATCAGAAAGAAAGCGGCAGTAAACTGTGGGTCACAGAAAAAACCGCTCCTCCTATTGTGCCGCTCACTCTAAAAGGTAAACGAAACAAACAGCAAGATGGTTCACTTTTTCTGTGTCGTGTCTGCGCAGACATTCTTGATTGAATAGGTTTGATCATGTATAAGCCTATTCGATTTGAGAAGAGGAAACAAGAAGTGACGATTTGAAAATTGTGAAATTCCAATGAATTTTGCGTCAAAACCACGGCACGTTAACCTTTTTACCCCGATTGCCCTATGTTCTGACAGAGAATTCACATCATATTTCAATTTTGTCACACACTAAGTGACAAAGTGACATTTAGTTTCAATTGAAGGGAAAGTGAAAGCGTTTTACGATAGGGATAAGGGCTTCACTGACACTTGTTCTTATATCTTTTGACCTATAAAGCCCTAAATAAAGGGAAAGAAGAAAGGAGTTTTCATAGATGCAGGAAAAAAGCGGATTCCGCGTAAAAGTACAGCGCTTTGGAAGCTATTTAAGCGGCATGATTATGCCGAATATTGGCGCATTTATCGCTTGGGGACTCATTACGGCATTATTCATTCCGAGTGGCTATTTGCCAAATGAACAATTAGCTTCACTTGTTGGTCCAATGATCAACTACTTACTGCCACTCTTAATTGGTTACACAGGCGGTAAACTCGTATACGACCATCGAGGCGGTGTACTCGGTGCAACCGCGACGATTGGGGTCATTGTCGGTTCGGACATTCCAATGTTTTTAGGTGCCATGATCATGGGACCACTTGGCGGTTACTTGATTAAGAAAATTGATCAGCTCTTCAAAGATCGAATCAAATCGGGCTTTGAGATGCTTGTGAATAACTTTACGGCAGGGATTCTAGGTGCCATTCTTGTCGCGATTGCCTTCTATGCTATCGGACCAGTTGTACTTGGTCTAAATAAAGCCCTTGCGGCAGGTGTAGATATCATTGTGAATGCACATTTGCTTCCGCTGGCAAGTATTTTCATTGAACCAGCGAAAGTCTTGTTCTTAAACAATGCGATTAACCAAGGGATCTTAGGTCCGTTAGGGGTAGAGCAAGCGGCGAAGACAGGGCAGTCTGTTCTGTTCTTGCTTGAAACTAACCCAGGACCAGGTTTAGGTGTTCTACTTGCATACATGTTCTTCGGAAGAGGGAATGCAAAGCAGTCTGCACCGGGTGCGATTGTCATTCAATTTTTAGGAGGGATTCATGAGATTTACTTCCCGTACATCTTAATGAAACCAAAGCTTATTTTAGCGGTAATTGCAGGGGGAGCGAGCGGCGTTTTGACCTTTACCCTGTTAAATGCAGGCTTAAAGGCTGTGCCGTCACCAGGAAGTATTATCGCCCTTATGCTGATGTCACCAAAAGGTGGACATCTTGCTGTTCTAGCAGGTGTCGTCGTGGCAGCCGTCGTCTCATTCCTTGTCGCTTCTGTGATTTTAAAAGCCTCAAAAGCAGTTGACGAAGACTTAACAGCCGCAACAGAAAAAATGCAGGACATGAAAGGGAAGAAAAGCGCAGCAGCCGCTGCTCTTACAGCACAAAAAGAAGACGCTGAAGCAAATGAGCAAGCAGCATCTCCAAGTGATGTCAATCCAGATGACGTGAACAAAATCATCTTTGCCTGTGATGCAGGAATGGGCTCAAGCGCGATGGGCGCATCCATCTTAAAGAATAAAGTCAAAAAGGCAGAGCTTGATATTGATGTGACAAATACATCCATCAGTAACATTCCAAATGATGCCGATGTGGTCTTCACTCATAAAGATTTAACAGACAGAGCCAAGGCAAAACTGCCAGGCGCTGTGCATATCTCAGTCGATAATTTCTTAAACAGCCCGAAATACGATGAGCTGATTGAGAAATTGAAAAAATAACATGACGAAACGGGTTGAGTTCAATTTTTCTTCATTGAACTCCCCGTTTTGGTTGTTTTCCTGATTTTCCATTCTAAAAAAAGGTGTGATCATTCATGAAACAAGTACTATCAAAAGACAATATTTTTCTAAACGAACAAGCAGGCTCGAAAGAAGAAGCCATTAAAAAAGCAGGCGAAGTCCTAGTGGCAAATGGCTATGTCACAAGTGATTATGTTGACAAAATGTTTGAAAGAGAAAATATTTCGTCTACATTTATGGGCAACGGGATTGCGATTCCTCATGGAACAGAGGA
Organism: Bacillus sp. FSL K6-2841; assembly: GCF_037976435.1. NCBI lineage: Bacteria > Bacillati > Bacillota > Bacilli > Caryophanales > Bacillaceae > Bacillus > Bacillus sp. FSL K6-2841. Next base: position 464,785 of record NZ_CP150266.1, read on the forward strand.
TGCGAAAGCAGCTGTCCTTCATTCTGGGATTTCCATCATTCAAATTCCAGATGGCGTTGAATACGGCGAAGGAAATATCGCCAAAGTCGTCTTTGGCATCGCAGGTAAAAACAACGAACACCTCGATATTCTTTCTCAAATTGCGATTGTTTGTTCAGAAGAGGAAAATGTAGAACGCATCATCCATGCGAAGGATCAGGATGAACTGATCGCCATCTTTAACGAGGTGAACTAGCATGAAGGCACTTCATTTTGGAGCAGGGAATATTGGCAGAGGGTTTATCGGATCTTTGTTAAAAGCATCAGGCTTTGAGCTTGTCTTTACCGATGTAAATGAAGCGGTCATCAACGAGTTGAATGCACGAGGAGAATACACGGTTGAACTAGCAGCACCAGGTCAGAAGCAAGAAGTAGTCGGCCCAGTGACAGCGATCAATTCTGCACAAGACCCAGCGGCATTAACAGAGGCTGTGGCATCAGCCGATTTGATTACAACTGCTGTTGGACCAGCTGTTTTGAAGATCATTGCTTCATCTATTGCTGAAGGATTAAAACAGAAAAAACCTGACCATATCATCAACATCGTGGCATGTGAAAATATGATTGGGGGCAGCTCTCATTTAAAAGAAGCCGTTTTCTCTCATCTAACAGAAGAGGAACAAAAAGCATTGTCACAAACAGTTGGTTTTCCAAACGCTGCTGTGGACCGCATTGTACCGATTCAGCACCATGAGGATATTTTAAAAGTATCAGTCGAGCCTTTTTTTGAGTGGGTCATTGATGAGACTGCCTTTATTGGGGACGTTCCTCAGATTGACGGAGCGACCTTTGTACAAGATTTGACACCTTATATTGAGCGCAAGCTCTTTACTGTCAATACAGGACATGCGCTAGCAGCTTATGTCGGATATCAGCAAGGCGTTCAAACGATTAAAGAAGCCGTCGATACACCAGAGATTCGCCAAGTGGTTGAAGGTGCACTTCACGAAACGGGCCGTTATTTAATCGACACATATGGTTTTGAAAAAGAAGAACATGATGCGTATATTCAAAAAATCATCAAGCGATTCGAAAATGCTTTTATCTCCGACGAAGTCACTCGTGTCGCACGCTCTCCTCTTAGAAAGCTGGGAGCAGATGACCGTTTAATCGGTCCAGCGAAAAAGATCAAGCAGCCAGTGTACTTAATCAAAGGCATTGCTGCAGCTCTCGCTTATGACTTTACCGAAGACGAAGAAGCGGTTCGTTTGCAGGCATTAAGAAAAGAAAAAGGCATTGAAGGTGTACTGAAAGAAGTATGTGGCCTCACGCCAACAGACGATCTCTACCAAGCCATTCTTAAAGAAACAGCTCGATAATTAGAAAATCCCTTTCCAACGAGTGAAAGGGGTTTTTTAATGACCTTTTTAATACTTTACCCCGTTTGTCGATATATGAAGTAAGGGGGAATTTGTATATGAAAAGGAAAATGTTTGCATCAAGAAGTGTCTTTTTTCAATTAATGTCTGCCATTATCGTCATCACGATTTTAACGGGCGGACTTGTTGGAACAACGGGGTATTTGTTAGCGAAACATGTCTTAATTGATGCGGGAAAAGCAGATCTAAAGCACATCGTCAGCGGAGCAATGGCTACACTTGAACAGTTGAATGATCGTGTAGAGAAAAAAGAACTGACGCTTGAACAGGCACAGGAACAAGCCCGTATTTACTTGAGCGGGCCCAAAAATGACAACGGGAAAGGGTACCAATTTCAAAAATCAGATTTTATTTATAAAAATAAAGGCTATCTTGTCGCATATGGAGCAGATTATTCCTCTCAAGTCCATCCTGTCAATGACATTGGCGTCATTCCAGATAACACGACCAATCGTGAAAAAATGGTCGCTGGAGCCAAATCAGAAGGCGAGGATGCACACTATGTGACCTATTTAGATAAGGACGATGCCACTGGGGAAGAAAAGCAAAAGCTTGCCTATATGAGCCAGTTCACGCCCTGGAATTGGAGTATCGGCATTGCCGTCTTTCAGGATGAATTTTATAAAGAATTAGAGCAGATGAAGCTCTATATCATGCTCATTACAGCAGGTGTCGCTCTTCTCAGTCTTGGCGTCTTTTATTTAGCTGCTCGAGGAAAGGTCAGACTGCTCAAACAAGTCACTGCTGCTTCAAAAGAAATTGCGGCGGGGAATCTTGAACGCACAAGTTTAAAAGAAACAACAGATGAGATTGGACAGCTGGCAAAAGGCTTTAATCATATGTCAGGAGAACTCCGGACACTTGTCAGCGGTCTACAGGAGACGAGCAGTCAACTCGTCGAATCAGCGACAGATTTATCAGCAATATCTGAAGAAACCTCAGCCAGCAGTGAAGAGATTGGACGAGCGATTGGTGACATATCGACTGGAACACTTCATCAGGCATCTGACCTTGATGTAGCCAATCAACAAATGACCCAGTTCAATCAATCGATTGAGAACGTCAAAGAACAAAGTGACCAAATTAAACAAATCTCTGACCAATCGAGTCAATCATCTCAGCAGGGTCAGCAAATTGTTCAGCAATTAAAGCAATCAAATGAACAATCCATTCAAGCATCTCAAGGCATTAGAGCAGGCATTGAGCAATTAAGTACAAAAGTACAGGATATCTCTAAAATTACAGATACGATTGAAAGCATTTCAAACGAGACGAATTTACTTGCGCTGAATGCCAGCATTGAAGCAGCACGCGCAGGAGAGCACGGCAAGGGCTTCTCGGTTGTGGCGAGTGAAGTAAGGAATTTAGCTGAGCAAACAAAACAATCAGCAGTGCAAATTCAGCAAATGGTACAAGGCATTAAAGAAGAAACGACGGCAACAGCCGGCATGATGTCAAACACAATGGATCGTTTCGCTGAGTTAGATGAAGCGGTACATGCGACAGAACATGAATTCAATGCCATTTCTACGTCGATTTCACAAACCATCGTTGAAACAGACGCCATGGCAAAAGAGCTGAATGCATTGCTGGAGCAAAACGACCTCATCACAAAAGCCATGCAAGGCGCAGCCCATATTTCTCAAGAAAATGCCGCTGCGATCGAAGAGATTACCGCATCCACAGACGAACAGGTGACAGCCATCTCCAATGTGGCAAAAGCAGCAGAAAGACTCAATGAACTAAGCATACGGTTGAATCACGATATTGCGCGTTATCGTCTATAAACCATTTTGACTGAACGTCTTTTGTCAGGTACTATATAAGGAATCAAAACCTTGCTCACGCAATCGAAAGGAGTGTTCCGGTCATGAAAAAGAAAATATTGATGTTCTTGCCTTGTGGCTATGGATACTCCACTGCTGTTTTCTTTTAGGATAGATAGAAATTGGTGAAGTCTGTCTACATGAAGAGAAGACTAGCAGAAAAATCAAAGTGAGTGAGGGAAATCACATGGAAAAAATCATAAGGAAAAACCCAGAAAGTATGCCGAAGCCCGTTGGCAGCTATAGTCATATCACACGAGTACCAAAGGGCGCGGGATTATTTGTTACATCGGGTCAAGTCGGAACAGATATCGATGGACAAGTGCCATCAAGTTTAAACGACCAGGTAACCAATACGTTTGAAAATATCAAAAAAATTCTTGAATCAGAAGGATTGAATGAAGAGCATGTCATCAAGGTCAATATATGGGCAACGGAAGAAATTGACTGGGATCATCTATATCCTCAGTGGGATACGATCTTCAAAACAGCTTACCCATCAATGACGGTTGCTTATGTATCAGCTTTAGGATGGCCTGAGCTGAAAATTGAAATTGAGCTATGGTGCGCCGATATTTGATCAAAAAAAGAACAGTGCAAACTGTTCTTTTTTACTTGAACCGAAACCGCTTTGTCATCCATGCAGCGATCAACGTAAAGACGGTGTAGATAATGACCCAAATGAGAAAGGATTCCTCCCCGCCAATGTATGTGTACATGAGAATGACGCTGGCTAACAGGACAATCAAAGTCGGCATCCAAACATTCTTCAAAAGCATTGTGCCAAAAATGCCAATCAGCACAGAAAGAATAGGGAAGCCAAATACAACGAATAAAATAAAAACAGCCATATGACGAACTCCTTTTAACAAGTGTTTACATTAAAAAATAAAAGATCGACACTGCCATGTGCGGAAGTGCAAAGATCATCATGAGAAAGGCCGTATCCAGACGCCACATGCGGTGCTCTTTCGTTTCAGAATGATAGGCGGCTCTTGTTTCATCTCCGCTTGTCCAAGCCCCCATTAGAAGCCCAGACATCATGATCCCGATAATAGAGATACCACCACTGATCCATCCTATCCACTCATGGTGCTGCAAAATAATAGCGGCACTGCTAACCACAATCATTGAGCAAACACCGGCGATAAAGGCATGTTTTTTTCTCATACTGGTTCACTCCTTTAAAGAAGATTAGGAGACCGCATCACATATTTCAATGAAATGACCATCAGGATCAGCGACATAAGCGACGGTTTGACCCCATGGTTTTTTTGCAGGTTCTTTAATAATCGAAACCCCTTTTTCCTTCATTGATGCAATGGTTTGTTCCACGTCATCCACAACAAACCCTATCTCGAACGTTTGAGAGGATTGATTGGCTTCTGGGACAGGCAATCCAAGTGCATCTTTGACATCCTGACGTGAGTTAATTGATAGGGTCACATCTCCAGTATCAAACTCAACATAGGATTCAACCCTAAGTTTCATAGGAAAGCCAAGTACATGTTGATAAAAATGAATACTTGCCTCAACATCGTTTACATATAGAATGGTATATTTCATTTTCATGTGAAAAACTCCTCTCTTCATATACGTGTCAAAACCGGAAAGGTTTCCCACTCAGTGTACCATATAGGATATAAAGCATGATTTATTCCAAAAAAATCAATATATTTAGCTCGATAGTCTTGAAAAACAAAAAGTGGTGACATATGATAAAAATGTAAAAATAGAAAAAATAGGGGGATTCTACATGTTGAAAAAAATCATGGTGGCTGTACTGTCTCTAGGTCTTTTACTAAGCGTTACACAAGTCAACACCCACACTGCAGATGCAAAAACAGTCAAGTCCTACAAAAACTGCAAAGCGCTGAACAAAGTCTATAAAGGCGGCGTCGCAAAAAGCAAAAACACGAAAAACAAAGGCGGCAAAACAAAGTACAAGCCGTATGTGTCAAAAGCACTTTACCAAAAAAATAAGCGACTTGACCGTGATAAAGACGGGATTGCATGTGAACGTTAAGCCAATGTGAAGAGACCTGTAACAAGGTCTTTTTTCTGTGGGATCAAACTCGTCCCTTTGTGCCTTCTCCCTCTTTATATTAAAATAAAGATAGTTACAAAAAATGATACAAAGTGGGGTACTCAATTTGTCCATACAAGCTGATAAGAAAGACATCCGATTGATTGCCATTGATATGGATGGCACGCTGTTAAACAGTGAACACGTCATTCCAGAGGAAAATAAACAAGCCATTAAAGATGCTGAAGCAAAAGGGGTCCATGTGGTGATTAGCACAGGGCGCACACTGATGACATGCCGAGAGCTGGTGGAGCCGCTTAAGCTGTCTTCTTACCTTGTGACAGCAAACGGAAGTGAAATTTGGGATTCAAACTTCCAGCTGATCGAACGAGATCTGCTGCATCCTGATCATGTCCAAATGATGTGGGATCTAAAAAATAGGTACGAAACCGATTACTGGGCTTCCACTGTGGATAAGGTGTGGAGAGGTGAATTCCCAGAACGAATTCATGACCATGAATGGTTGAAATTTGGCTTTGATATTCATGATGATAACGTTCGTGAGGAAGTACTCAATACATTGAAAACAAACGAGCATCTAGAAATCACAAATTCAAGTCCGACTAATATTGAAGTTAATGCAGCTGGCATTAACAAAGCGGCAGCTCTTGCAAAGGTAGCAGAACGCATTGGCTGTACGATGGACAATGTCATGTCACTTGGCGACAGCCTAAATGATATGGCTATGATCCAAGAAGCCGGATTAGGTATTGCGATGGGAAATGCGCAAGAAGTGGTGAAAGAAGCCGCTGATTGGATTACAGCTCCTAACACAGAACACGGTGTAGCAAAAGCGATCCATCATTGGGTGCTGTCTAAATAAATAAAAAAAGAGAGGTGATATCCTCTCGTTTTTTTATTTCTCCTAGTTCTATTGTTATGTTTTCTAACAATGTCATGTGCAATCTAGCCAAAATTGATATAATCAATATAAATTCGAATATTCGGACTTCAATTTCCGTTATTCGGAACAAAAAGGGGGGATCCTATGTATCAAGTAGATATCAACTGTGATTTGGGAGAAAGCTTTGGTCAATATACAATCGGTTCAGATGAACAAATTTTAGAATATGTCACCTCAGCCAACATTGCTTGCGGTTTTCATGCAGGAGATCCAACGGTGATGAGAAAAACCGTCAGAATGGCATTGGATAAAGGGGTGCAAATTGGTGCTCATCCGGGTCTGCAAGATTTAGTCGGCTTTGGCAGACGTCCAATGGCGATTTCAGCAGAGGAAGCCTATGATCTCGTCGTCTATCAAATTGGCGCTCTATCAGCCTTTCTTCAGGCAGAAGGCGGCACGATGCAGCATGTCAAGCCACACGGCGCCCTGTACAACATGGCGGCTAAAAATACTGAATTATCTGAATCAATTGCGAAGGCTGTGTATCATGTCGATCCAAGTCTTGTATTATACGGGCTTTCAGGCAGTGAACTTGCGTTAGCAGGTGAGAGAATGGGTCTTCAAGTGGCGCATGAAGTGTTTTCTGATCGGACCTATCAAAAAGACGGGACGCTGACATCGCGCCGTGAACCGCATGCACTCATTGAAGACGATGAACTGGCAGTCAAGCAGGTTGTTCGTATGGTGAGGGAAGGGAAGGTTCATACCGTTCAAGGGGAAGATATTTCGCTTAAAGCAGATACGGTCTGTATACACGGAGACGGCATCCATGCGCTCCAATTTGCCAAAACCATTACATCGAAGCTTAAAGAAGCAAGCATTCATCTCAAGGCCTTTCAATAAAAGTCGTCATCAAAGGGGGAAACAGCATGAAAAAACAGGAAGTGAAGCACAAGAAGGCATCAAAGGGGAACCGGTCTATGCTGATGGGCGCAGCCTTTTTAATGGCGACGTCCGCCATCGGACCGGGATTTTTAACACAAACGACTGTCTTCACGCAGCAGCTTGCGGCTAGCTTTGGGTTTGTCATTTTAATCTCTATTTTGTTAGATATTTTTGCGCAAACCAATGTATGGCGCATTATCGCCGTGTCAGAGAAACGAGGGCAGGAGATTGCAAATATGGTTCTGCCGGGTCTCGGATATGTACTGGCTGTTTTGATTGTCATGGGAGGACTTGCCTTTAACATCGGAAATATTGCTGGTGCTGGTCTCGGTTTTCAGGTGATCACAGGAATTGATCCGCGAATTGGAGCAGCCATCAGTGCTGCCATTGCCATTCTGATTTTTGTGATTAAAGAGGCTGGTAAAGCGATGGACCGTTTCACACAGATAGCGGGCTTTGTCATGATCGGCCTGATGCTTTATGTGGCGATTTCAACAGCACCGCCAGTTGGGGAAGCGGCACTCAGAACCTTTGTCCCAGAAGAAATTGATATTCTATCGATTGTGACACTTGTCGGGGGGACAGTTGGCGGCTATATCGTTTTTGCTGGTGGACATCGTCTATTAGATGCTGGAATTAAAGGGAAGGATGCACTTCCTCAAGTGACAAAAAGCTCTGTTTTCGGCATCCTGATTACATCTGTGATGCGTGTCGCTTTATTTTTAGCCGTGCTAGGAGTGGTTTCAAAGGGCTTACAGATTGACCCAGCGAATCCGCCTGCTTCTGTATTCCAGTTAGCGTCTGGAAATGTTGGCTATAAAATGTTCGGGATCATTATGTGGGCAGCGGCGATTACGTCCGTTATTGGAGCAGCATATACATCCGTTTCCTTCTTTAAAACCTTCTCACCAAAAATTGAGCAAAATCAACGTGGCATTATCATCGGCTTTATTGCCCTCTCGACCATTTGTTTTATTACGATCGGAAGACCTGTGAACATATTGATATTAGTTGGGGCGATCAATGCATTGATCTTACCGCTCGCGCTTGGCACCTTGCTGGTAGCGGCTTATAAGAAAGACATTGTCGGGGATTATCGACATCCATTCTTTTTGACAGTATCAGGCGCATTTGTCGTTGTCATCATGGCAATGATGGGCGGATATACCATCATCAATGAAATTCCAAAACTATGGAGCTGAATCGAATGAATATCTATCAAACATATGAGCCTTCACAGATTAGAGAGTTGATTCGTAAAAAAGAAATCACAGGACCGACGGCAGGCCTGGCAGAGGGATATGCTCAAGCCAATTTAATGATCGTCAAAAAGGAACTTGCTTTTGATTTTCTGTTGTTTTGTCAACGCAATTCGGCTGCATGCCCCTTGCTGGATGTACTGGAGCCAGGTGATCCAGTGCCGAGAAGGTCAGCACCCCAAGCGGATATTCGTACGGACTTTCCTAAATACCGTATTTACAGAAAAGGGATTCTTCAAGAAGAGGTGTCAGATATCTCTACTTATTGGGAAGATGATATGGTTGCCTTTCTCATCGGCTGCAGTTTTACGTTTGAGCATGCGCTCATGCTGAATGATATCCCTGTTCGCCATATTGAAAACGGTCATAACGTTCCGATGTATCAAACGAATATCGCTTGTGAAAGGGCGGGGGTATTTCATGGCCCAATGGTCGTCAGCATGAGACCCATTCCGGCGCATCAGATCACAAGAAGTGTACAAGTGACGTCTAGATTCCCATCAGTTCATGGCGGTCCCATCCATATAGGTGACCCAGCGATGATTGGAATTGCTCATGTGGATCAGCCGGACTTTGGAGAACCATCCGTCATCAAAGAAGGAGAGGTCCCGGTGTTTTGGGCATGTGGTGTGACGCCGCAAGCCATTGTCATGCATACAAAACCAGAGATTGCGATTACCCATGCACCTGGGCATATGTTCATCACAGATCAACGAGATCAACAGCTCGGTGTGCTTTAGAAAGAGAGGGGTCCTCAAGTGGCATTTTCAACGATAAAAGATTCTTTCACCTTCCACCCGCTAGGAGATGCAGCAATCGTGATTCAAGCAGGAACAGACATATGTGAAGAAATTCATGAACGTGTTGTGCAGTTGTTTTCATGTATTGAACAGCATCCATTTGACGGATATGTGGAAGCTGTTCAAGCCTTTACAAACGTGACTGTTTTTTACGAGCCGTATACCGTTTATCAATCGGCGCATCTTCAGCAACTAGACTTATCCCCCTATGAATGGGTGAAAAGCTATATTGAAACACTCCTTGAAGAGAAATGGCAGGAGGGGAATCAGATTCAGCGCCGCACCATCGACATACCGGTCTGCTATGGGGGAGAGCTTGGCCCTGATTTAGAAGAAGTCGCCCGGATCAATCGTTTAACACCAGAGGAAGTCGTGCGTATTCACACTGGCGGAACGTATCTTGTCTATATGATTGGATTTGCACCAGGATTTCCGTTTTTAGGCGGGCTGTCTGAAAGGATCGCAGCCCCGCGAAGGGAAACACCGAGAATGTCCATTCCAAAAGGATCTGTCGGCATTGCGGGAAAGCAGACCGGCGTATACCCGATTTCCACACCTGGCGGCTGGCAGCTCATCGGACAAACCCCGCTGCCACTCTTTCGTCCAGACGAAAAAGTCCCAAGTCTATTAAGAGCAGGAGACGAGGTTAGATTTGTCCAAATGTCTGAAAAGGAATTTTTCAGCATGAAGGAGGCAGAACGTTGAGTATCCATGTCATCAAGTCAGGAATGTTCACAACCATTCAAGATAAAGGACGGAAAGGCTATCAAAAGTATGGCGTCTTAACGAGCGGCGGCATGGACACGCTCTCACTTAGAATTGCCAACATTCTCACAGGCAACGAGGAAAACGAAGCCGTACTGGAAATCACATTAATGGGGCCGGGCCCTGTGCTGACGTGTCAAAAGGATGAGCTTATTGCAGTGACTGGCGCTGATGTGGAGATCGATATTGATGGAGAGCCAGCCCCTTTATGGAAACCACTCTTTGTTCGATCAGGAAGCACGATCACCTTTGGTCCTTGCAAGAGGGGGTGCCGCTCTTACATTGCTGTGGCAGGTGGATTCGATGTGGAGCCGGTCATGGAGAGCAAAAGCACCTATGTGAGAGCAGGAATCGGTGGACTGAACGGACGTCCGCTTGAAAAAGGAGACGTCCTGTCCGTTGGAAAGCCTTCAATCGTAGCGGATCGATTGTCTGATAGACTCAAAAGCAATCTAAAACAGGCGGCGTACAGCGCACCCGATTGGACTGTAAGTCATACGCATTTTTTACCGCTGCGGAAATCGCCCGTGATTCGGGTGCTGTCAGGGAGACACCTTTCTTTTTTTCAAGAATCATCTCAAAGCACCTTTTTTGAGCAGCCTTATCAAATCACGCTTCAATCAGATCGTATGGGCTGTCGTTTGAAGGGGGAGCCGGTTCATTTAAAAGAAAAGCTTGAATTGATTTCAGAGGCGGTTGCCTTTGGTTCTATTCAAATTCCTCCTGACGGTCAGCCGATTATTCTGCTGGCAGATCGGCAAACAACAGGCGGATACCCGCGGATTGGAGAAGTTGCGACGGTCGACCTGCCACTCATTGCTCAAGCGATGCCTGGGGCGAATTTGTATTTTAAGCGAATCGACCATCAGGATGCAGAGCAGGCGCTATTTAAGCAAGAAGCAGAACTGAAGGAGCTGGCTGCCAGAATCAAGCTGGAAGCCTTCGTTTAGAAAAGAGGATGCACATGCAAAACACAAATAAAACCGTCGTGAAATCAATGGAGATTTTGCGGCTGTTTATCACACGTGACCAATTAACATTGAATGAAATGATCGAGCTCTCCGGCATGCCGAAAACGTCTGTGCACCGCATGGCGAGCTCGTTAACCGATATGGGGTTATTAGAAAAGCAAGATTCAGGCGTTTATCGGTTAGGTCTGATGTTTCTAGAATACGGTCAGCTTGTGGCGGACCGCCTTGATATTCGGAGAATTGCAAGACCATTTATGGAAGGCTTGCGGGATGAAGTGGGAGAAGCTGTACAACTCATCGTTCGTGAAGGAGACGAAGCCATTTACGTTGATAAAATTGAAGGGACGCAGCCTGTTCGTCTCTACACCGCCGTCGGCAGGCGCTCTCCTTTATATGCGGGTGCTTGTGCAAGAAGTATTCTCTCCTTTTTGCCAGAGAACGAGAGACTTGCCTATATCGATTCGATTGAGCTAGGAAAAATCGGAATCGGGACCATTACAGATAAAGAGGTTCTTCGAAACATCCTGGAAGAATCAAATGAGCGGGGCTATACGTTAAGTTATTCGGAGCTTGAAAACTATACAGCTGCGGTTGGAGCTCCTATATTCAATCACCTTGGAGAAGTCACAGCAGGTATTAGCATTGCAGGGTTTGAAGCAGGTTATCAAAAGGAACGTCTTCCATACTTAATTGAACAAGTCAAAAAAGCCGCGAGCGGTATCTCCAGAGAATTAGGCTTTCATCTAGATAAATAAAAAGCCAATGACCGTTAAGATCATTGGCTTTTCGCGTTCAGTTAATTAGAAAGTTTTTCCTAAAGCTTTTGCACGTTCGATCGCATCTGCTTTAATTTGCTCTGCTTTCGCAGGTTCAGCATTGTGACCTTCAACGATAAGACCTTCGAAAGAAGGAATGCCGAAGAAGCTCGCAATTGTACCAAGGTAACGGTGGCCTGCTTCAAGTTCAGCAGCAGGACCTTCAGAGTAGTATCCGCCACGTGCTTGGATGTGTAGAGCTTTTTTGTCTGTTAATAATCCAACAGGACCTTGCTCAGTGTATTTGAATGTTTTACCAGCTACAGCAACAGAGTCGATGTATGCTTTAAGAACTGGTGGGAATGAGAAGTTCCAAAGTGGTGAAACAAATACATATTTGTCAGCAGAAACGAATTGATCGCTTAATTCGTTTAGGCGAGCAACTTTTGCTTGCTCTTCAGCTGAAAGTGTATCGAAGCCAGCACCTGATTGCAGCTTGCCCCAGCCAGCGAATACATCTGCATCAATGTGAGGGATGTTTTCTTTGTACAAGTCGATATGTACAACCTCGTCACTTGGGTTTGCTTCCTTATAAGATTCGATAAATGCTTTAGCAGTAGCCATACTGTAAGAAACTGTTTCATCATGCGGATGTGCAGTGATGTATAAAACTTTTGCCATGTTCATTCAATCCTTTCTGTTTCAGTGATTTTTTTAGCGTATCCCAAAGATACACTGAATATGTGGCATCTTTAATCATATTGGAATGCTATGAAAAAGATGTAACAAGCACAGTTACATAAAAACTGATATTTTTATTGTAATCACAATGTAGTTTGAAGTCAAGGTATAAAGTCTCGAAATCAAGATAAAAAGTTTGTAAATTTTTCTGGAACGCATGCAGGTGCAAACTTCATGATCTAAACCTATTCTTATTGAACAAAAAATCAGCCGATCTCGCAAGTGAAGAGTTTGTAAAGACGTCTCATGAAAAAAAGATGAATGTCTCTAAGTCATCTGCTACAAGCATCTGTTCTCCGATTTCGTATATATAAGAGAAGGCAGGAGAGAGTGAGGGATAAGAGTGGGACGATCCTATGTTGCGATTGGAGATTCCTTAACAGTTGGAGTGGGGGCACGTTTATTTGGCGGAGGCTTCGCAGAGCGGTATCAGTGGATGCTTGAAAAAAAGACACATACACCAGTCGAGCTGTCTGTATTTGCAAAGTCAGGGTTAACGACGGATCAGATTTTACAGCTGTTCAAACGATCTGATGTGAGACGTGCTATTGCAGCAGCTGACATCATCACTATCACAGGTTGTGGGAATGACCTTGTTCAAGCGATTCAGCAGTATGAAAAGGGTGAAGATGAAAAGAAACTGCTGCAAGCGACATTGCATTGCCAAGTAAATTTCAACAAAATGATTCAAGAAATCGCTCAGATCAAAAGGGGACAGAAGCAGGCCTATTGCATATATCTCATGAATTTATATAATCCTTTTCCGCAAATACCAATAGCCGGGCGGTGGCTTCAGCAATACAATCATCAGCTTCGCTCGCTTGCTGCAAATCCACATGTAGAGGTCGTGGATGTGTACCGGGCGTTTGAAGGACATGAACATGAGTACTTATCGATTGATCAATTTCATCCAAATCATAAAGGATATGAAGCAATGGCAAAAACATTGTTTCAACAATCCTGCAAACAGCTGTAATCCATTGGGATTGCAGTTTTTTTCATCCTTTTAAATGAAGGAGTGTTTCGATATGATAAAAGAAACGAAGGTGAAAGAGGTGTTCAGGCATGGAGGAAATCAGTGCATATTTTCAAGAAATGACAGGAACCGCTTATGAAGTGGGAAAGCAGCAGGCTGTCTGGATGAAGAAGAAGCAAGGGCTACAGACACAATACATTCGAACAGAACCGCTTGAAAAAGAGGCTGTGAAAGAAACGAAGCAGCTGATGCGCCCATATCTTCCCCAGTTAGAAGAAGAGATTGCTGGATTTTGTGATGAACTGCAATTGGATGAGCGTTATTTGACCTTTTACTATTCATCTCATCTAAAGCCAGGCTGTTCCCACTGTGTGAGGCAGGGAAATATGGGGGCAGGTCAACAAACGATCATGCTGCGAAACTATGATTTTTCCCCGATATTTGATGATATGCGTCTTGTGACGACACATGTGGAGGGCTTGGCATATCATACAGGCTCGTCGCTGCTCTTGTTTGGCAGATCTGATGGGATGAATGAGCATGGTCTTTCTGTCACATTCTCTGCATGTGGTCCGCCGGTTGGAAATGAACCAGGTTTAAAGCCTCCGGCAGTTGCCGGCTTGCAAGTGTATCATGTGATACGGTCTGTTCTGGAAACCTGTAGAACGGTTGAGGAAGCCATTTTCTCTATTCAGGAAATGCCTGTTGCCTCTAATGTTCACCTTATGCTTGCCGATCGAAAAGGAGAAGCGGCTGTGATTGAAATCATTGATGGCCTGAAAATGGTGAGAAGACCGGAGGCAGGTTATATTGCAGCCACAAACCATCCGCTTGCTGATCAAACGGCAAAAGGAATGACGAAACATCATTCTGTTGTCAGATACGACATGTTACTGGAGGCTTTAGAACAACGACGATCAAGTGATTCTCTTACTAAGCTGTTTCAGACAGAATATCCTGATGGTCTAGCTGTGCACAATTATGAGGAGCTGTTTGGAACAATGCGAACCGTCATCTTTCGCCCGGAAGAAGGAACGATGGATTATTGCTTTGGCTCTCCAGTATACAATCCGACGTATTCTTTAAAAGCTGGGGGTTCACTGCCTTTTCATGAACAGAAGGTTCAATTTCATCAAAAGGATTATGGACCGTCATTTTGGAGAAATGTATGATCAGACGTTGTATTTAATTTTGTCACAGCTGATGTGCCAAAGTCAGATCAACTTAAGATTGCATCGTTTGTTGAAAGCGTTTTATATTAAGGTGTGACAATAGACCTATTTTTGCAGAGGGAGGCATTTCATGTACATAACGGCACGAGAACAGAAGATCATCAAATACATCATTCAGCAAAATCGTTATGTCACCATTCGTGAGATAGCCGATTCTGTTCAGGTGAGTACAAGAACGATTCATAGAGAACTAAAATCGATTAAACCCATATTAAAGAATTATGACCTTTCACTAGATAAACAGCCGGGGAAAGGCTTGAAGGCAGTCGGTGAACAGGAGGATAAACAGCGGCTTCTTGCTCATATGTCAAATGAGGATCAAATTGAATATAGCTCTGACGAACGGAAGCTCTTAATCCTATGTGCGCTGCTTGAAGCAAAGGAACCGGTGAAATTATATACACTCGCTGCCGATTTGCAGGTCACAAATGCGACCATCAGCTATGACTTAGATGAACTGACGGAGTGGATCGCGCCTTACGGTTTGCAACTGATCCGAAAACGCGGGTATGGCATTGAATTAAAAGGACCGGAGGAAGCGAAACGAAAGATTGTCGGCAACCTCATTGTCGACCGGCTCGATATTCAATTATTTTTAGAAACAATTGAAATGAATATCAAGCATCGAACGAAAGCGACGGAAAAGGTGTTTGGCGTTGTCAGCAGAGGGCAGCTGCTTAAGGTAGAAAGACTGCTCTTTCATTTAAAAAATAGACTGTCACTCTCTTTATCTGATAGCGCCTATATTGCGCTTGTCGTTCACTTAACCTATGCCATTGAACGGATTCAGCTTGGCGAAACCATTCGCATGGAAGAGGAAGAGCTACTTGAACTAAAGCGGACGAAAGAATTTGAATCATCACTGCGAATCGCAAGAGCGCTTGAACGCATGTTTAATGTCGAGATCCCAGAAGCGGAAGTTGGATATATGACCATCCATCTGCGCAGTGCAAACCGCAGCTTTGGGGCAGAATACCGTATTGATGAAATCGAGCTGGATATCGCAATTAGAACGAAGAAGCTCATTGATTTTATTTCAAATAAAACCGGCTACCATTTAAATGAGAATGATTCATTGTATGAGGGACTCGTGTCTCATCTCGAACCTGCCATGAACCGTTTAAAGGAAAAGATGAGAATCTATAATCCACTTACACAACAAATTAAAAAGGACTACTTTTTGCTTTTCATGGCAATTGAAGAAGGAGTCGAGCGTTTCTTTCCAGAGATCGAATTTCCAGAGGATGAAATCGCCTTTATTGTGCTTCACTTTGGTTCAGTGCTTGAAATCAAAAAAGAAGAAACGAACATTCATGCATTGGTCGTGTGCTCAAGCGGCATCGGTTCGTCGAAAATGCTCGCATCTCGTTTAAAAAAAGAATTGCCGGAGATCGCCGAATTTGATCTGTCTTCCTTGATGGAACTAAAAGAAATCGATGCATCAAGCTATGACATGATTGTCTCGACCGTCCCTATCCCATATGAGCATATCGATTACATCATGGTCAGTCCGCTCTTAAACGAGGATGATGCTATGCGTGTGAAGGCTCATATTAAACGAAAGATTCCTTATATGATCGAGAAAAAAAGGATGAAAGAAGCTGCCAAAGAACCGGTACAAGAATCCGTTAATATGATGGCGGTTGCAGAGCAGGTGACGAATTACATGTCTGTTATTCGCAGCATCCTGTCCCATTTTACCATCGAAAATAGAAAGGCAATGCCGCAGCATGAGGCTACAATCAGGCAGCTGCTTCGTCAGCTTGAAGATGAAGGGTTTATCACACATGCGGATGAGGTAGCAAGCGGTTTACTAGAACGTGAACAGCAAGGCGGTTTAGGAATTCCAGGTACAGAATTTGCTCTTTTTCATTTAAAGCATGCATTCATCAAGGAACCAATCTTTCATATGTATGATCTTGATCAGGCATACGAGGTGAAAAGCATGGACGGCGGGCAGCAGCAGATGTCACGAATGCTCATGATGCTGGCGCCGCAAGAGCTAGGCAAGGAAGGGTCAGAAATGTTTAGTCTGATCAGTTCATCTATCATTGAAAGTGAGGAAAGCATGACGCTTTATGGTCATGGATCAAAGGAAGACATTGAACAGAAATTGCATCAGCTGTTCTATCAATTTGTAAAAGAAGCAAAATGGTAAGAAAAAAAGCCGAGAGCTTATTCGTTTCTCGGCTTTTTGGCTGTGACACAGACAGCAAGCGTTGGACGAATTTCCTCATACTCAACAGAAAAATGGTCAAACCCTGCAAACTGTAGATCATTCAATATATGTTCACCCATCTCTTTTGTCCGGCTCGCATCAGCACCTTTTTCTCTTGGCTGCATCACAATGACGAGCTTTCCGCCGGGTTTCAACGTGTGATAAAGGTTGAGCAGGCCAGTCTTTGGATCATCCCAAATCGTAAAGTTGTTCACAGACAGCACTTTGTCATACTGCTCTCCCGGCAAACGTGTTTTCTCAATTTTTCCTACATACAGTCGGACTTGTTTGTCCTTTGACCGTTTGCTGACGCGGGACTGTGCTTGCTCCTGCATGGTCGAGGAAGCATCTAGCCCATCTATATGAAGATCTTTATAATGCTTAAGCATATGCTTGATGCTGTAGCCGGGCCCATAGCCGATTTCCAAAATGTTTTCACCATCTGTCAGATCTAAGTGCTGGATCGCCCACTGATTCAACGCTTTATTTTCTTTTGCCATAATGAAGCCTGCGATGCTTCCGAGCCAGCCTTTTGGTTTGCTAAAGGTTTTCGAAATGGTTGACAGCATTTGAGACGCTCCTTTTTATTGATCATGTAACCGATTTTATCCATCTTGAAACATGCCGATTTTCAAAACGCATCTGTGCCGCATAGGGATGTTTGAGTGAAAAAATGAGGTGGTAATGAAAGGATACATCAACAAATCAAGGAGGAGCTTACTCATGGATTTACGTGAATATTTAACAAATGGCATTCCGCGCCAAACGCAGAATCAGCAGCCAGGCAGTGAAAGGGAAATGAACCCTGCGCCGATCTTTGAGGATGAATCATATCAAGGGTCTGGCAAGCTTAAAGGGAAAGTTGCATTGATTACAGGCGGAGATAGTGGAATTGGACGTGCTGTATCTGTTGCCTATGCAAAAGAAGGGGCACACGTCGCCATTGTGTACTTAAATGAACATGAGGATGCAAAGGATACGCAAAAGCGCGTAGAACAGGAAGGCGTCAAATGTTTAACGATTGCAGGAGATGTCGGTGACGAAGCATTTTGCGAGAAAGCGGTAGAAAAAACAGTTGAAGCCTTTGGGCAATTAGATATTTTAGTGAATAATGCGGCTGAACAGCACCCGAAAGAACGGATTCAGGATATTTCTAGTGAACAGCTTCACCAAACCTTTAGAACCAACTTCTATTCTTATTTTTATTTTACGAAGAAAGCACTGGATTACTTAAAACCAGGAAGTTCAATTATTAATACAACTTCCATTAACCCATATCGAGGCAACAAAGTGCTGATTGATTATACGGCGACAAAAGGGGCCATCAACGGCTTTACGCGTTCTATGGCACAGTCGCTTGTGAAAGATGGAATTCGGGTGAACGGTGTAGCGCCAGGTCCAATTTGGACGCCGCTTATTCCATCTACATTTGATGAGGATAGTGTGGAAAGCTTCGGGGCAGAAACCCCAATGGGAAGACCAGGACAGCCTGTAGAGCATGTTGGCTGCTATGTACTGCTTGCTTCTGACGAATCGTCTTATATGACAGGACAAACACTACACGTCAACGGCGGTTCCTTTATGAATACATGATCAATAGCGCACCGCCCACCTGATTGGGCGGTGTCTTTAGTATTTCTTGCGATTCTTCTGCACAGATGAGACAGACCATACGATAATGCCCACAACAACTGCCGCAATGACAAGTGAACTTAAATGGAACATCGTTTCATGATGCATGTTCAACTTCTCCCTTCATTGAGCCTGTTTTCTATAGCATCAGCCAGAAGCTCTCTTTTTATGAAAAACACATTTCTTTGTTTAATGAATGGATTGTCGTGGAAACCTAAGAGTACGGATGAAATTTGAAGGAGTGAAACGATATGTCACAAGAAGAATTAAAACAAAAGGTACTCAACCTATTAGATGAACAAAAGGTCGGAACACTGGCGACTGTTGAACAGGATAAACCGCATACCCGCTACATGACTTTTTTCCATGAGGGACTGACATTATATACACCAACAAGCAAAGAAACACATAAAGCAGATGAAATTGAAAAAAATCCGAACGTCCATATTCTCATTGGTTATTCAGGTGAAGGATTCGGTGATACGTATGCAGAAATCGAAGGCACCGCCACATTAACCGACGATCCAGAACTAATCGACCGCCTTTGGTCTGAGGAAATGGAGAAATGGTTTAAAGGAAAAGATGATCCGAACCTAGTGATTCTGAAGATTGATCCAACCTCCATTCGTTACATGAATGAAGGAAGCCGTACACCAGCAGAATTATCACTTTAACACTTGCGTAAGCTGGGGGAACGTGTTATAATATGGTATTAAGTGTTGAAATAAGCAAATAAATAAAGAAAGTAAACTTTCTTTTTTCTATGACATAATGAGAAGCAATAGAGCTTCTACTAGATAAGAACGAGACGCTGTCAAAGCGAGCAAACTTATTCTTTTCCTTCTGCACCCGCCCCCTATAAAAGCGGAAGAGTGGAAAAAAGACGTTTTGATTTACAATTCACACTGGCACGGCTTCGGAGCCGTAAGGACGAATGAGAGGTAGGGCTTTCGTTGTCTTGTTATCCAGAACTTCCATGGCGTTTACTTTCAAACGTAGGTTCATTCGGAACACATATGACACACTGATATGATCGAATCTTAATTCATACACTCCATAACGGAGATTAAACATTGATTATTTATTTGCATGAAAAGAGTAAAGAAAAGGCTGCCATCTATTTGGCAGCCTTTTTCATTGGGTTAAACAATAGGAACCCGAAACCAACAAGCCCAATAAAAGGGAAAATGAAGGTAGAAACCAAACGCATAGCGTCCGCTTCAAAAGGCTTCGACATCAAAAATAGGCCAATGATCGCACAGGTGATAACAGTGAACAAGGCGGGCTTCATGATCACTCACTTCGGCCTTTCTTCTGATACTGCCAAATCCTCCGAATAAAGAAGAACATCACCGCAAACAAAATAGAAAAGATGAACATGTCTAGGAGTGTCACGCCTTTATTTGGGTGCACGATGCCAAACCAAACCCATTGCAGAACAAAAGAGATAGCAAAATAACTGATGGATTCTTTCATGATTTTCCCCATTTCATTTATTTTTTTGACCTTTAAGCCACATCAGCCAAATGATGAAGGAAGCAATCACACATGAGAGCAAAGTGACAGGCGGCAAGGTGTGCCAGCTAGTCAGCCCCTTTACAAAACACATATAAAAAAAGAAAATGGAAATGGATACAAGCACCCATTGCTTGAACCAACGAGGAACACGCAGCCAAGCCGCTAGAATGATCGATGATAGCTTATCCATTGAGATAACATCCTTTTTTCGAATCTGATTGGATTTTATCGCAAACAACCAAGTTTGTAAAATATGGATTTGGAAAGTTGGAATGGTATTCTTCTAGCATGAAACATTCTCGCTGCACTAACGTACAAGATAAAGGAACCTCATGAAAGGAAGCGATCAAGTGAAAAGAATACCAGTGATTTTCCTCAGGTATATTGTCTTCTTTATTCCAGCAATCATTCTTAGTGTCTTGGTGTGGAATCATTACCAAGGTGATTTGTCAGCAGGGAAAGCAACGCAATATGACATCAAACAAATATTTACATTTGATGAAGGGAAACGAGTGGTGAGTGCTGTATCAAAAGACCAGCAGCTCCATTTTGGAATGTATGATCCTCAATCAGGAAAAAGAATCAGTGAATGGACCACGGAAAGCGATACGTTTAATGAAATGCTGCCATCCATTCAAGGGAACAACCTCTTACTTGCTTTAAAAAATAAAGAGGGGCAGCTGTTGATCGAGAAACTAACGCCGAGCGGGGAAAAGAAAGAGCTCGTTAAGCAAAATCTACAGATACCCTCGTTTTTAAAAACGAATACATATCAATGGAATGGGCGGCTTGTGTTTACAGGGGAAATGGAAGGTACCGTTGCGGTCCTTGGTGAGCTAAAGAATGGTCAGTTTCATGTGCACAATCTCAACGAGCTAAAACTGCCAGCAAGACCCGTTTCCATCGATGTCGTCATGAATTCCTTTAGAGGGCAGACGCCTATTCCTATATTTGAATTGACTTTGAAAAATGATCAGAAGGCGTATGTCAGCGGAGTCTCAAACGATAAGAACCAGCTTGGGGTGTATGTCTCCAAAAACGCTGAACCATTTAGCCTCATTGAAGATAAAGTGGAGAAGCAGCTGGAAAAAACGATCGGAACATCCCAAAACTTCGCAGTCGCTGTCGAATCTAACTATCCAAAAAGACCAAGGAAAGTGAATGCAGAGGGAAGGCTTGGGGAAGTCGTCCCAACGCCAAAACCGATTTATCAAACCTTTATCTACCAGCTTAATGAAGAAGAAGTTCTTCTTGCAGGCTCTACAGCAAAGGACGAAGCAAAAGGCAAGCTGACTGGTTATATTTATAACCATCGCACGAATAAGACAACGTCTGTCACCAAGCTTTTTCAGTCGTTTTCATATGAAACTTTACAAAGAGAAGGACTCTCTTTCAATAAAAATGTGAAAAGCGATTGGATCTATTATTCATTCGAAAATCAATTAACGGGTGCATTTGAGACGAAAAGCAAACAGCTAAAGGAATTTCCTTTGCAAAAAGTCATCTCAATCGAAAACGCAAGTCCTGCTCACCAAACGTCTGTTGACACCTTTATGCAATATGTCATGAAAGGCGGACCGCTCATTCTCAACTGGGCGATTTGGCTGTTTATTCCACTGCTGTTATTTGTGCTAGCCATCTTCCTGCCGCCGATTTTGAGACTGGTGAGAAAGAATAAGATCAAGGACAGTGTCACATTAGAAGCCAATATTGTATCTGTCAAAGAAACGGGTACCTACATCAACGAACAGCCGCTTGTCAAAATGCAGCTGCAATTTCAATATGATGGGGAAAACATCGAGAAGACGGCTAAAACGGTTGTATCCTATACGCAGATACCGCAGCCGGGTCAGCGTATTCCCGTTCTCTACAATCCGAAGAAGAAAAAGGCGATGCTCTTAAAAGAGGGGGACTTCTCAAAGACAAGTGAGCCAAAGTTTATCAAAGGAGCTGTTTTAAGAGATGTAGAATCATATGGAACCGTAGGACGAGGCACTGTCTTATCGCTTACATTTGAAGCAGATCAGAAAAGGTATACCCTTCCAATGATTCAAGCCGCTGGTTTTGAATTTAGAACAGGAGAGAAAGCCGATCTCGTCGACATCAGCGGTCAGTTGAAAATGGCAGCCTATGGCCATGAAGTGCGAAATCGATCGGGGAAAGACGTAACATTAACAGGAACCATCCAGCGGGTGAAGCAATATCCAGTCACGATTCATGGTCAGAAGCCGATCATGCTGGATGTGACGGTTTCTAGCGGGAATCAGTCCATCACAAAAACGGTCAGTCAATTCATCCCTGATCATATGGAGGTCGCGCCAGGAACTCAAATCACGATGCAGACAAAACAAGAAGAGCTGGATAAAGAAATCAGCCTCATGCAAGAGAAACAAGGAGGTGCAAAAGTGACCCATGTCGCATTTGCTGGTGTCATCGGCAACCAGCCGCTAGCGATCATTCAGATTGAGAGAGATGGCATCATGTATGAAGTGAAACAGCCAATCGATCCAATCACTAGCGTACTGCCGGGTGATGAATTATGGGTGGCATATCACGAAATGACGCGTCAAGCAGCCATTGTGAAATATGCATCGATTTAAAAAATACTTCAGTGTGTAGACAAACCCTCGCATTCAGTCCTGCGTGCTGGTGCTCACGAATGTCAAATTCGCTCCGCAAAAGTAGCCGTCCTACCTAGGGCTGCAAAGGTTTTCTATCACGCTGAAAAGAAGAAAAAGGGCTAAAACGAATGTCGTTTTAGCCCTTTTTGATTAAGCTTTTGTATCATACTGGCGGAGCACCTTATCATAGGCGAAGTTGCCGAAAGGAATGAAAGCCGCAAAAAAACCAGCGATCGACCATTTCAAATGCCAGCGAACTTTAAAGGTCACATATGCCAAAATAAGCATATAGATGACAAACAATGCGCCATGAAGAGAGCCTACAATGGTGACTGCCATCGGAATATCCGCAAAATATTTCAGAGGCATGGCAATTAAAAGAAGGGTCAAAAGAGACATACCCTCAATAAAACCCGCCTGTCGAAGACGGCTAATACTTGTATGCATATACAAATCCTCCTGTATAAAAGCTAGTTTCTCATCTTCTAATATAAACGAAAGATCGTCAGGACATGCTGAAATCTACGAAAAATTCAAAATATGTTCATGTAATGCTTAAAAAATGGGAAAAAGGAAAAATCACTTAATCCTTCTTTGTTTCAGAGAGTACTTGCTTTAAGTGCATCACATCATGTAACAAATGATTCGTCATCGCTTGAACGGCTTCTGTGGAGCGGCGTTCCTTCATTTCAGAATAAATGGCAGCATGCTCTATTTGAATCGTCTCAGCACGCGCCCCGCCGCTAAAATGAAAGATACGGCAAAAATGAATGAGTGCATTCACATGATTCAATTGTTTATATAAGCGGTGATTGTGGCTCGCTAGAATGATTTTTTGATGAAAGGCTTCATGTAGCTGGACGATGTCTTTAGATGGCAGCTGCTGTTTGATTGCTTCGTCTGCCTGCGTAAGAACCTGCTCAATTTCATCCAGCTCTCTTGGCGCGGCCTCCTTGCATGCAAGCTCTACAGCAAGTGTTTCTAGGGCGATCCGAATTTGATAAAGCTCCTCGACATCTTTTTCTGTTAACGTATAAACAGAGTAGCCCGACCGATGGTCAGCGATCAAGAGCTCATCTTTTTCTAAAAGCCTCATCGCCTCTCTCACCGGTGAACGGCTTACACCAAATTGTTTGGCAAGCTGTGTTTCATTGATGCGTTCGCCTGGCTGAAACTGTCCATCAAAAATCATTTGCTTCAGCTGTTCATAAAATTGCATATGGTATGGTGCTGGTCTTTCCATCTCGAATGAATTCATTCTGTCCTTCCCTCATTTACACATCATCTTTTGTCTCATGTTATCCAAGTTTTTCCCTCTAGGCAAGCCTGCATCGGAAAAGTCAATATCGTACAATGCAAGAGAAAAAGGGTGTGCTACACTAATGATCAGTTCAGTGAAAGAGGGGATCGACATGAAAACACAAGAAGAACGAACGGTACATTTTGATCAGGACTTGCAAATAGAGGCGTATCGCTTTCATGGCATCATGCAAAAGTTCCCGAATCATTTTCATACATACTATGTGATTGGATTTATTGAAGATGGTCAAAGACGTTTGATTTGCCAAAATGAAGAATACATCATTGAAAAGGGAGACATCCTTCTTTTTAATCCATATGACAATCACGCATGCGAGCAGATGGATCACAGGACATTAGATTATCGCTGTTTAAATATAGAAGCAGATGTAATAGAGAAGATATTTCAGTACAAACCACATTTTAAAGCCCCTGTGTTTTCACAAAGTGAACTGACAAAGTCATTATATGATCTTCATCAAATGATTACAGAAGAAGCCCCAGCTTTGAATAAACAGGAAACGTTTTATTTCTTTATGAAGCAGCTGATTGAAGCCTACGCTGATACATCAGAGGAAAAAGCATCAGCAGCGCATGCTGCCGAACAGAAAGTCCAAGACGTACAGCAATATATTGAAACACACCTTACGGAAAATATATCGTTAGACGACTTAGGAGAGCTAGTGTCCATGAACAAATACTCTCTTCTGCGAGCTTTTACAAAGTACAGAGGGATCACACCGTATCGTTATTTACAGACAGTGAGAGTGAATTATGCGAAGGAGCTTCTCTCACGAGGAGTGAAGCCTGTAGATGCGGCAGTCTCCGCCGGTTTTTCTGATCAAAGTCATTTGAGTCATTTTTTTTCAGAATTTATTGGGCTCACACCAGGGCAATATCAGTACATTTTTGCAAAGCAGGTAACAGTAGATGAAAAATAACCAGCTTCTTGGTCATCTAGCGGCCATATTCACCATTTTTCTATGGGGATCGACCTTTATCTCAACCAAAATATTGTTAACGGCTTTTTCACCAACAGAAATATTATTTTTCCGGTTTTTTATTGGATATCTCGCTCTGATGTTGATCTATCCGATCACCATGAAGGTGCAACGTAAAAAGCATGAAGCGATGTTTGCGCTCGCAGGGTTATGTGGTGTGGTCTTATACTATTTTTTAGAAAATGTCGCACTCACCTATACGTTCGCTTCGAATGCAGGTGTCATCAGCTCAGTTGTACCATTCTTCTCATTTTTATTGGCTTATTTTTTATTGAAAGATGAGCCTTTGCATCGCCGGTTTTTCATAGGCTTTTTCATCGCGATGACAGGAATTGTACTGATTAGCTTTAATGGAATGACGACGTTCCAATTGAATCCAATCGGTGATGCGCTAGCATTAACGGCGACCATTGTCTGGGCCTTCTATTCTATTTTATCGAAAATCATTAACCAATATGGATACCATATCATTCAAGTGACGAGACGTGTCTTTTTTTACGGCTTGCTCTGGATGCTTCCCCTAATTTGGCATTTTAAGATTCGTATAGACTGGGAGCGATTGACGACGCCGTCGTTTGCCTTTCACTTATTGTTTTTAGGCCTGTTTGCATCTGCCATTTGTTTTCTCACATGGAGCTTTTCAGTGAAAACGCTCGGTGTGGTGAAAGCGAGTGTGTATATTTATGGCGTTCCTATTATTACGATGGTCATTTCAATGATCGTTCTTCATGAGAGATTGACCCTCATGTCAGCACTCGGAACGGCACTGACCTTAGGCGGACTGCTGCTTTCAGATAAAAAAGGTACGGGGAGGAAGAAGGAGAAACCCTCGAAGCTTTTGCAGGATAAACAGGCGCTTTGATTAAAAAAGCGCCTTTATCCATTGAAAGAACATGTACTCTCTAGTAAACTCAAATTTAAACGGTCGACGGTCGACCGACAATAAAGGGGGAGAAATGAATGAAGCATGTTTCAATTGCGGCGATACCAGGTGACGGGGTTGGGAAGGAAGTTGTACCTGAAGCGATACGAGTTTTGGAAGCGGTATCAGAAGTACATGGCGGTCTGTCGTTTACTTTTCAGGATTTTCCGTGGAGCTGTGAATATTATTTAGAGCATGGCGAGATGCTGCCAAAGGATGGATTACATCAATTGAAAGCCTTTGACAGCATTTTCTTAGGGGCTGTCGGAGATGCCAATTTAGTGCCGGATCACGTATCACTTTGGGGACTGCTTATTAAGATTAGGCGGGAATTTGAGCAAGTGATAAACGTCAGACCTGCAAAACAGCTGAGCGGCATTCGCTCACCGCTTGCTCAGCCAAAGGATTTCGATCTTTTAGTTGTCAGAGAAAACGGTGAAGGTGAATATAGTGAAATTGGAGGCCGTATTTATCAAGGAGAAGATCAGCTTGCTGTTCAAAATGCAGTGTTCTCAAGAAAAGGGACAGAGCGTGCGATGCGTTTTGCCTTTCAATTAGCAGAAAAAAGGCGAAAGCATGTGACGAGTGCAACGAAATCGAATGGGATCGTTCATACCATGCCTTTTTGGGATGAAGTGTTTCAAGACGTAGCAAAGGATTATCCAGAGGTGACAGCAGACTCACAGCACATTGACGCGCTCTCAGCCTTCTTTGTAACAAGACCAGAAAAATTCGATGTGATTGTTGCCAGTAATTTGTTTGGTGATATTTTGACAGACCTTGGGGCAGCCATTATGGGAAGTATTGGCGTAGCGCCTGCCGCCAACATCAATGTAAATGGCAAATACCCATCCATGTTTGAACCTGTACACGGCTCAGCTCCAGACATTGCTGGAAAAGGAATTGCCAACCCGATTGGTCAAATCTGGACCGCTAAATTGATGCTGGATCATTTCGGAGAGGAAGAACTGGGCACCCATCTACTCGAAACCATCGAATCAGTCACAGCAGATGGCTTTTTAACAGCAGACATCGGCGGCGCCTATCAAACGCAAGAAGTCACGAATGAAATCATCAAACGATTGAAGAAATAATCCGTCATTAGAACCGCATCTTCACGTCTGCTATAATAAAAGGATGGATAGAAGAAAGAGATGTGAAATCTAGTGTCAAAAACAGTTGTATTAGCAGAGAAACCTTCGGTTGGACGTGATCTTGCACGTGTGCTGAAGTGTCATAAAAAAGGAAATGGCTTTTTAGAAGGAGATCAATACATTGTGACATGGGCGCTTGGCCATTTGGTCACACTGGCTGATCCTGAAGGCTACGGAAAAGAGTTTCAATCCTGGCGTTTAGAGGATTTACCCATCATTCCCGAACCGCTTAAGCTTGTGGTGATGAAAAAGACAGGCAAACAATTCCAAGCAGTGAAAGCGCAGCTTGCGAGAAAAGATGTCAAAGACATTGTCATCGCAACAGATGCTGGACGTGAAGGGGAGCTTGTCGCACGATGGATTCTTGAAAAAGCGCATGTGAAAAAGCCTTTGAAACGACTATGGATCTCATCTGTCACGGACAAAGCCATTCAAGAAGGCTTCAAACGTTTAAAAGACGGCAAAGAATACGATAACTTGTATCGCTCAGCCGTTGCACGTGCAGAGGCAGACTGGATTGTCGGCATCAACGCAACAAGAGCGCTGACAACGAAGTTCAATGCACAGCTTTCCTGCGGACGGGTGCAAACACCAACGATCGCCATGATCGCCAAACGAGAAGAAGACATTCAACAATTTCAGCCAAAGCCGTTCTATGGATTGACTGCACAAGTAGATGGACTGACTTTGACATGGCAGGATGCCAAAACAAAGCAAAACCGGACATTCCAAGAGAGTGTGATCAAAGAGCGCTTGGCAGCCTGCGAAGGAAAACCAGCAGTGGTTGATGCGTTGAAAAAAACAGCGAAAAAAGCTTTCGCGCCGGGACTGTACGATCTGACTGAATTGCAGCGTGATGCACATAAACGCTATGGCTTCTCAGCCAAAGAAACATTATCTACGCTTCAGCGATTGTATGAGCAGCATAAGCTTGTCACATATCCACGTACAGATTCACGATTTATTTCAGCGGATATCGTTCCTACATTAAAAGATCGTTTAAAAGGAATGAACGTCAGACCATACACGCAGCATGTGAACCGGATTTTACAATCAGGTGTGAAAGCGCACAAAGGCTTCGTCAATGATGCCAAAGTGTCAGATCACCATGCGATTATTCCAACCGAGGAAGAGCTGTACCCAGGAGTATTAAGCGATAAAGAGCGTAAATTATATGACCTCATTGCCAAACGATTCCTTGCTGTACTCATGAATCCTTTTGAGTATGAGGAAACAACGGTGATCACCAAAATAGGCAGTGAAACGTTCACAGCAAAAGGGAAAACCGTGCAAGCTGCTGGCTGGAAAGCCGTGTACGATGATTCATATGAAGAAGAGGAATCAGCCGAGGCAGATCAACATTTGCCGCTGCTTTCAGAAGGACAGTCACTAGACGTACGACAGCTGAAAGAAACAAGAGGAGAAACGAAGCCTCCTGCACGTTTTAATGAAGCGACCCTATTATCTGCTATGGAAAACCCAGCGGCATTTATGCAGAACGAGGAAAAGGACTTAGTGAAAACCCTTGGTGAAACAGGTGGTCTAGGGACAGTAGCAACAAGAGCGGATATTATTGAAAAGCTGTTCAATAGCTTCTTAATCGAGAAAAAGGGCAAAGACATTTTTATCACATCAAAAGGGAAGCAGCTGCTCTCGTTAGTGCCTGAAGACTTAAAGTCACCTGCATTAACAGCGGAATGGGAACAAAAGCTTTCTAAAATCGCCAAAGGGCAATTGAAAGCTTCTCAATTCATGAGTGAAATGAAATCGTATGCCAAACAAGCCGTATCTGAAATCAAACAGACGAACCAAACCTTTAAGCATGACAATGTCACTGGCACCCATTGTCCAGACTGCGGTAAACTCATGCTGAAAGTGAATGGAAAACATGGCACGATGCTCGTCTGTCAGGACCGAGAATGCGGCCATCGTAAAAATGTGGCAAAGAAAACAAATGCACGCTGCCCGAACTGTCATAAAAAGCTCGAACTGCGCGGAGAAGGTGATGGTAAAATCTTTGCTTGTGTATGCGGCCATAGAGAAAAGCTGTCTGTCTTCGAAAAACGCAAATCTCAATCCAATCAAAAGAAAGCCAGTAAGCACGATGTGTCTAAATATATGAAGAAACAAAAGAAAGTGGAAGAACCAATTAATAACGCACTAGCTGAACAATTAAAGAAATTAAAATTAGATCAATAGTTCTATAAAAACCCATGCGGAAACGCATGGGTTTTTCAGTATTATCAAGTATATTGACATGCTGTTTTTCTGAAAATGGGAATGAATATGCGAAAAGACTCGTAATTTGGTATAAAATATTTATTTAAATTTAAGCAAAAACGCTCTATAATAAATCGTTAGATGTTTAGAGAACGGTGAGTTGAAAGGGGACACGAATGCATACACGCATATATCGTACAGCAATTGTTTTAGTCATTGTCATTCTACTAGGCGGATGTACCTGGAGGCAGCAGAAAGAATCAGCTGATCCAGTATCACCACAGCCCGTTTTACCTGGTGAATATTTTATCACTCACCACTTAATGACAGATCAAGGGTTGATTCGTACCTCCTTTGCAGAGGAGCATATTTACTTATCTGAATCACTTGGGCTTTGGATGGATTATCTTGTTCGAAAAAAAGATCAAAATTTATTTGACCAACAGTTGGATGTTCTACAAGATCAATTTTTACTAGACCATCGTCTTCTCAGCTGGCAAATTGAATCTGAACAAAAAAGTAAGGCTAATGCTTTAGTTGATGATTTACGTGTAGTGACGGCACTTCAAAAGGCAAATCGTTTGTGGAAAAAGTCAGCGTATCAAACGACAGCAAAAGAAATCGCTCAAGCGTTAAAAGAAAAAAACATGTTCAAAGGCATATTGTCCGATTATTATGATGCATCAACAAATCGAACTTCGCACACAATCACTCTCTCTTATATAGACCCAAAAGCAATCAAAGAATTGGAATCCCTCCACATATTCACGAAACAAATGACCAGTAACCAATTAGCCATTCTAAAACAAGCACCGAGAAACAAAGGATTCTTTCCTAAGTCCTATGACATAAAGAAAAAAACCTATTCATTCGATCAAGAAATTAATATGATCGATCAACTTTATACAGCTTTACATGCATACCATGCAAAGGTGAATACGTCCGCGATCATGAAATGGCTGAAAACGTCGTTTAAACAAGAAGGAAAACTGTACGGGAGATATAAGCTGAGCACATTGCAGCCATCTGTCACATATGAATCGCCTTCGGTATATGCACTCGTCATTTTGTATGCCCTTAAACAAAACGAGCTGAAATTCGCAAAGACGGTCTATCACCGTATGAAAGAATTACAAACCCAAGATCCTCTAAAGCCTTATTACGGAGGGTACATGAACGAAAAAGAGACTCACTCGTTTGATAACTTATTGCCTCTAATTGCAGAAAGGGAGCTTTTAAATGAATCGGTTGTTCAGTAACACGTATCGCTTGTACTATTCTCTGCTCCTCACGTTTGCAGGCCTTATTTTGTTTATGGGCTACCTCAACGTACAAGATGCGGAGAGCTTTATGATCATCGCACTGACATTTGTCGTGTTAGGCTGCGGTATTTTATTTGGTATCCTACCAGCATTAATCTTCACCTTGCTGATTTTGTTCTTTATAGGAAGCGCCATGTTCTTTACAGAGCTTGGTCATGAAAATGCTCTTTTTTCAAATCAAACATTGCAAGATGTAGTGATTTGGGGCGTAGCACTTCTTTTTTTCGCTATTTCAGCGGGAAGCTTGCATGAACGGATCAATACGCTGCGTCACACCATTGAACAACAAAAGCAGGCCATCAAACAATTTGTGGCGATTGACTCGACAACAGGATTTGACAATGCTGAGCGGATGAAGCTCGAATTATCCGAGGAAATGAAACGGGCAGAACGGTACAAACAGCCATTTGTCTTTATCCTTCTTCATATGAATTACGCAGCGGAATTCAAATCGTTATATGGAGAAAAAGAAATGCAACACCTATTTCAGCAATTAAGTCTCAAGATCCGCGAAAGCGTAAGAGAAACCGATAAGAAATTCCGGCTATCTGAAGAACGAATGGGCTTGCTGCTAACTCATACACCAGAAGAAAATGTGTCAGTTGTTCTTGAAAAGCTAAAGGTTAAACTGCAAACGCATGTCCTATTAAATGGTCGTGAAGTGATCTTGACATTTCATGTCTGTCATTTAACAAGCAGCTCGGATTATCGTTCGCCAGAGCAGTTTTTAGAAGAACTAGAAAAAGAGATGATGATGAATGAACTTTAATTCTTTGATGAAATGTTGTTTGATGATCACGCTTTTTTCGATTCTTTCGTTTAAACACATTGCTTCAGCCGATGCGCTTGTCACGCAGCCAAATACACTGATCGTTTATTCTACACCATCGGGGGAAGTGACTCCGGCCGTTCATATGCTGGATCTACTCGCCGGTCATTTTTCAAAACAGACGACGATTGTATCTGATGAATATTTGGCTGAAAAGAGGGTTAATGAATTTCAGCAAATCATTTATCTTGGTGAAATAAAGAGAACCTTGTCAAAACAAACGATTCGTGCGATGAACGAATCACAGCAATTCATCGCCATTGGATACAATGCGGAACAGCTTCGCCCATTCTCTAAGCTTACTTTTCAGAAACAAGATCATATCAGTCAAGTGAAACATACACATGATCAGACATATCGTCAGTTAGAGAGAAGTATCAATGTGTTAACGGTTCGAGGGGCAGACTTGAAAAATGAATTTCTAGTGAAGAAACGTCAATCTGATCAACCATTTGTGACTCAAACAAAAGAAGGTGCGGCATATATCGGTATCTTAGATGTTGTGCAGCACAACGAGCTTCTTGCAGAAGTGCTAGAAAAATACATGCCATCTTCTGTGCAAATGACGACAAAATACTTAATGCTCGGGAACATCAGTCCAGCAAGTGACGAGAAAAAGCTGCTTGAACTTGGACAATACGTATCCGCACAGCATATTCCTTATCAGATTGCAGTGACCCCTGCTTGGATAAATCGGGCAACAGGTGATGAAGTCACACTGAGTGACCGCCCGAAACTTGTGAGTGTTTTAAAACAATTGCAAGAAAATGGAGCGAGTATTATTCTTCATGGCTTTAGCCGTACGTATCGAACGGAGGAATCTGGTCAGGGATTTGAGTTCTGGGATGCAAAATATGATCAGCCCATCACGACAAATGAACCCAAAAATGCTGAGAAGAAACAAAGTAAAAGCCAATTCCCAAATGAAAAAGACTTTTATACGTATACCAAATCGTATCAGCAGCAAGAAATCGCCTATACAGAAGAAAAACTGACAAAGGGCATTGAGCTTCTTGCTAGTCAAGGCTTATATCCTCTTGGGTTCGAGGTGCCGCATGATGCGATATCTCAACAAGGGTATGAAGTTATTTCAAAGCATGTGTCCAGTCTATTTGGACAGGTGCAGCTGTCAGACCGCACTTGGAAATCAGTCGGTGCATCCCCGCTCGTGACGTCTCCTGCCATGTTACACGGCATGACCTTATATCCTCAGCGGCAATTTGAGCAAGCGTCTGACCAAAAAAGTTCAAATGTTTTAACAGAACAGACGATTCAATCCGTGCAGCATCTGCAATCAGCCGCAATGGGGCTGTCCTATGACGTGGAGTTGGGGATAGCAGGGTTACAGGATGTAATCACACAGATGGAGGCAATCCCTTCTAGCGATTGGCTGGATATAAAGAAAACAAAACAGACGGTCCAAACTGCACATGTCAAAATTCAAACATCCGGGAATGGACATATTCAAGTAGAGCAATCCAACATCGCCGAAACAAAAACTGTCAAACGAAGTGGTATGGAAAATGTGCTGAGAATTCTCACGGTCGTGGTCATGCTGTTTATTGCGGCATTTGCTTTATACACATTGTATTTAAGACTGACAATGAAAAAACGAATTTTTAAGGAGAGAAAATTAGGTGGCTGATGTCTTATTTTATCTTTCATTAATGCTTATTTGGATCATGCTCCTATACCACATGTTTCTTATGCAGGGCGGCTTTCAGCATTACCTGACCTATGAAAAAGTGCTGCCTAAATGGACGAAACAAGGGAAGGATCTGCCGACAGTTAGTATTCTGATTCCTGCTCATAATGAAGAGGTCGTCATTCGGCAGACATTAAAAGCGATGGTTCAGCTATCTTATCCTAAACACCTCCTTGAAATCATTGTGATTAATGACAATTCCTCTGATCGCACAGGAGAGATTGTGCAATCATTTAGTGAGCAATATGATCATGTTCATATGATTGAAACGAAGCCGCCATTTGCAGGGAAAGGGAAATCCACTGCACTGAATGAAGGCTTGAAGGCTTCAACAGGAGAAGTGATTTGCGTATACGATGCAGATAACATGCCTGAACCAAAGGCTGTCTATCATTTGGTTCTTGGATTATTAAATGACGCAAAAGCAGGCGCTGTTGTCGGGAAATTCAGGGTGATCAATGCAGCCAAAAATTTGCTGACCAAATTTATTAATATTGAGACCATCTGTTTTCAATGGATGGCGCAGGGCGGGAGATGGAAATGGTTTGGGATTGCGACAATACCAGGTACCAACTTCGCCATCCGCCGGCACATTTTAGAAGAGCTCGGCGGGTGGGATGTCCAAGCTTTGGCCGAGGACACCGAATTAACGATCCGTGTGTATAACCTTGGCTATGTGATTCGATTTTTCCCAGCTGCGATCACATGGGAGCAAGAGCCTGAGACATGGAAGGTCTGGTGGCGACAAAGAACGCGCTGGGCTAGAGGGAATCAATATGTTGTTCTTAAATTTTTAAGACAGTTTATGAAGCTGAAACGAAAACGAATGATTTTTGATTTGTTTTATTTCTTCTTTACGTATTTCTTATTTTTCTTCGGTGTTCTGCTCTCAAATGGCATCTTTATTGTAAACCTATTTGTTGACCTTCACTTATCTGTAGGGGCTGTCGCACTGATCCTTTGGGGATTAGCCTTCTTCCTCTTTCTAACAGAAGTGATGATTACATTAAGTATTGAGAAAACAGAGCTCACTAAACAAAATATTCTCATAGTGGTTCTCATGTACTTCACTTATTCTCAAGTATGGATTGCGCTTGTCGTGTACTCCTTATGTGTAGAGGTGAAGAGCCGATTATTGAAACAAGAAGTGAAATGGTACAAAACAGAGCGTTACGATCAACAACAAAAGAAAAGCGGGTGACAAATTGAAATCGGTCAAATGGATGTTTTTCATATTAGTGCTATCCCTTGCCATTCAGGCTTTTTTCATGGCAAGTCAAGCAATGGCGCAATCCAATCGAGTACAAGTGAAAGACGATTGGGTTCACTCATCAAAAGGGAATCAAACAGACACGCAGCATCTTTCAGAAGATGTGGTAACATTGTATGGTCAAGAAGACCGCACTGAATTTTCCTATCAAATGGAGAAAGAAAAAGTAGAGTCTAGCACTCTTACATTAAATATAGAGGCTTCACCATTACTCATATCGCCATCGTCTTTCACAGTGATGATTGATGGAGAGATTGAAAAAACGATCCCTGTATCAGGAAAAAATGCAAAAAAATCGATACAAATCAAATTGAATAAAGCGCAATTGAAAAAAGGATCTCATCAAATTCAACTCGCATTTTATGGTGTGTTAAAAGAAGGTGTGTGTATCAATCAAGAGACGCCTGCCAATTGGCTGAAAGTATATCCTGAAAGTGAGCTGGCGTTCAAAGGAGTTCAAACGAAAGACGTGACGTTAGACAGCTTTCCTTCACCATTTATTCCATCAAGTGATCAGGAAGAACAAACAGATATTGTGATTCCAAATAGACCAGAAGCGGCTGAATTAGAAGCGGCCATGAAAGTATATCGTACGTTGAAAAACAAAGACCGCCTAGCAGACCTCAAACTCGTTCAAGAAAAGGACGTCGAGCAAATTGCACATCCAACCATTGCTGTGGGAGCAAAAGGAAGCTGGAATGGACGAATGAAATCGATCGAGCAAGCGGCTGGAATTAAAACAGAAGGCGATCAACTGACGTTAGCGGTGAGAACCCTGACAGCAAAGAAAAAAGAACAACCCATTTTATTTGTCACTGCTGAGCAGCCAAAGACAATTGCTGAAAAAATCAATGTTTTGACTCAGCCCGAACTGACAGGTCAGTTCACTGGAACCGACTTGCTGCTGCAAAAGGTGACAGCTAGTGCTTCTAAGCCATCTCATCATATTCGTTTAATAGATTTTGGCGCAGATGATGTCAGAGTTGGAACCACAAAGACAGCATCTGATCATTACTATTATCCGAAAGCATTAATGGCTCAACAAAAATCAGGTGCAAAACTAAATCTATCATTTAAAAAATCAGATCCAGCGAACAAAGCGGAACGTCTAACAGTGATGATCAATAACGAACCGCACGACGTACCGTTAACAAAACTAGGAAACAAAGATGAGAATGGATTCTATCATGTGTCGATTCCAGTCGATTCACAAGTACTTCAAAAGAATGAATATGTGGACTTACAGTTTGTCACATCAGGTTTCAAAAATATGGAATCTTGTAGACATACGGACGAAGAAGGCTGGATTTACATTGATAAGAACAGCTCTCTTCAAATACCAGAAGGAACAACTACTGATACACCCGACTTAGCTGCATGGCCGCTCCCTTACACTTCGGAAACGCAGCAAGGAAACACATTGATCATTATGCCAGATCAAATCACTCAATCATCAATCAATCAAATGGCATTGCTGACCGAATCATTTAGTCAACCGGAAGCTGCTCACTATCATTTGGTCGAAGCATCGAATGTGACAGATGAACAATTGAAAAAGAACTCTCTGATTTTCTTCGGGGGCATCCACACATTCTCTCTTTTAAAAGAAAAAGCAGACGATCTCATCGTTCCAGCGAAAAAGGGTCAATATGATGTATCCTCATTTGGCATGATCAACGAAACAACAGCTCGTATTGTATGGACGCAGCCATCTGTATGGAATAAAGAACAAACCATGACCGTTTTTTCAGGAATGACGGCAGCTGACGCTGATATATCAAATGAAGTGATTCGATTCCTTCAAACAAATACGGAGACCGCTACAGTTGCAATAGAAAGCAAGAACAAAGATATGTTCTCTAACAACCAAACAGTCAGCAATGCAAAAAATGATATGAAAAAAGGTGAAAAGCAAGGCGGCGGTGAGTCTTGGGTTTATTTTGCATGTATCGCTGTACTGATCATTTTTGTCGTTGTGATGATTGTTTATTTCGTACGAAAAAACCGCAAAAAGACTGATTAATAAACGGTCAAAAGACCTCGAAAAAATCTCTTTACTTTGGTGTCAAACGGGAGTATGATCTCTTTTATAAAAGACCAATCGCTGAATCATTTCGATGAGCGGGGGAACCAATTGTGGTGTGAAGCACCACGTGGGGTGAATCCTTTTTAGGTAGGGCAAAGTCTCATGCGCCCGAATCCGTCAGCTAACCTCGTAAGCGTTAAAGAGAGCAAAGACCAACCTGTGATCTAAAGAATAGGCACAGGGGCATTCTATTGCCTCTGTGTCTTTTTGGCGATCCATCTTTTGCAACTTAAATCGTTTGACACTAAAGGAGCGGGCATCACATGTACAGTTTGATGAAGCGTATTTTAATTGGTAAACCATTAAAATCACAGGCAGCAGGAGAACAAAAACTATCAAAAATCAAAGCGTTGGCATTATTGTCATCAGACGCATTGTCATCAGTTGCATATGGTACAGAACAAATCTTAATTGTTCTTTCTGTCGTTAGTGCAGCAGCATTTTGGTACTCACTCCCGATTGCAGGTTGTGTATTAATTCTTTTAATGGCGTTAATTCTATCTTACCGCCAGATCATTTATGCTTATCCAGAAGGCGGCGGGGCATATGTCGTCTCTAGCAGAAACCTAGGTGAAAAACCAGGATTGATCGCTGGTGGATCATTGCTTGTAGACTATATTTTGACTGTAGCGGTGAGCATATCAGCTGGTACTGATGCCATCACATCAGCTTTTCCAGCACTATATCCATATCATGTCTTGATCTCAATTGTGTTGGTCATTGTGATTATGGTGCTCAATCTTCGTGGGTTGACAGAATCGGCATCTATTCTGGCTTATCCTGTATACTTGTTTGTATTTTCACTCCTTATCTTAATTGGAGTAGGCGGCTTTAAATTATTAACAGGTGGCGTACCGCCAGCACCTGAGCATACAGCAGTAGGCACACACGTACAAGGCATTACATTATTTCTTTTATTAAAAGCTTTTTCATCTGGCTGTTCTGCTCTGACTGGAGTAGAAGCCATTTCAAATACCATTCCATCCTTTAAAAAACCGGCTGCTCAAAATGCAGCAAGAACATTATTGATGATGGGTGGATTACTAGCTGTTTTATTTGTGGGAGTCACATTGCTTGCGTTTGGTTTCGGCATTTCGCCAAAGCCAGAAGAAACGGTTGTATCACAAATTGCATCAGACACTTTTGGACGAACGTTTTTCTATTACGTCATTCAGGCAGTCACAGCGCTAATCCTAATATTAGCGGCAAATACCGGCTTTTCAGCCTTTCCGTTATTGGCTGTGAATTTAGCAAAGGATAAGTATATGCCGCGTATGTTTACTGTAAGAGGAGACCGGCTTGGTTACTCTAACGGCATTATCTTTCTAGGCGTAGCCTCTATGCTGCTCATCTGGTTGTTTGATGGAAAAACAGAACATCTTATCCCGCTATATGCTGTCGGTGTGTTTATACCATTTACCCTGTCGCAGACCGGCATGTGTGTAAAGTGGATTCGTGAAAAACCGCAGGGATGGAAAACGAAAATGCCAATCAATATCGTCGGAGCACTGATTTCCTTTACAGTTTTCATGATTCTCATTTTGACCAAGTTCCATCTCGTATGGCCAGTATTTGTTTTCCTGCCTATTGTTCTATTTATCTTCCATTCCATTAAAAAGCATTACCTGTCTGTTGGGGAACAATTGCGTTTAATGAATGAAACAGAGCCTGTTGAGATTAAAGGAAATGTGGTCATCGTACCTATAGCGGGTGTGACGCGTGTTGTCGAACAATCTGTTCAATATGCAAAGTCTTTGTCAGAGCAAGTCATAGCGGTTCATGTATCCTTTGATAAAGAAAAGGATAAGAAAATTGAAGAGGATTGGGAAAAACTAAATAGCGGTGTACGACTTGTGATGTTGCACTCGTCCTACCGAAGCCTCATTCACCCGCTTGATAAATTTCTTGAAACGATTGAGGCAAAAGCAAATGCGCATCAATATAAAGTGATGGTGCTTGTACCTCAATTTATCCCGAAAAAAAGATGGCACACCATTTTGCATAATCAATCTGCCTTTTTATTAAGATTTCGCCTATTATGGAAGCGGGATATTGTGGTGGCAACACTGCCTTATCATTTTAAAAAGTAGCAGAAACAAGTTGAAACGTTTGATCAAAAGGATGCGGTGGTATGGAGTAAGAAAAAAGGAGTTTTCTCACATGCCGCAAAGAACCGCAGGAAAAGAAGTAACAGCACTACTGGAAGAGTGGGGCGTGAAACATATTTATGGAATGCCCGGCGACAGCATAAACGAATTGATTGAAGAACTTAGGCATGAATCAAGCCAAATAAAATTTATCCAAACGAGACATGAAGAAGTGGCAGCACTTTCAGCGGCAGCTGATGCGAAACTAACAGGTAAACTCGGTGTCTGCTTATCTATCGCTGGACCGGGTGCTGTCCACTTATTAAATGGACTGTATGATGCAAAAGCAGATGGTGCACCAGTTTTAGCAATTGCAGGGCAGGTTGCTTCGGCCGAAGTAGGCAGAGATGCATTCCAAGAAATCAAATTGGAGCGGATGTTTGACGATGTCGCTGTTTTTAATCAGCAGGTACAGACAGCAGAGGCGCTGCCTGACTTATTGAATCAAGCCATCAAAGCAGCTTATACCCATAAAGGTGTGGCAGTTCTCACCGTATCGGATGACTTATTTTCTCAAAAAATAAAGCGTAAACCTGTTTATACATCCCCTCTTTATGTGGAGGGAGAAGTACGGCCGAAGAAAGATCAACTGCTAAAAGCAGCTCAGCTAATTAATAATGCGAAGAAGCCGGTCATCTTAGCAGGTAAAGGATTAAGACATGCAAAAGAAGAGCTTCTTTCATTTGCAGAAAAGGCAGCGGCTCCTATCGTCATCACACTCCCTGCAAAAGGGGTTGTGCCAGACAGGCATCCATACTTTCTAGGTAATCTAGGTCAAATTGGAACGAAGCCGGCATATGAAGCGATGGAAGAATGTGATCTCTTAATAATGCTTGGTACCTCCTTTCCATATAGAGACTACTTACCAGAGGACACGCAAGCCATTCAACTGGATATTAAACCAGATCAAATCGGTAAAAGATATCCAGTAGATGTGGGAATCGTGAGCGACAGCAAGAGTGGTTTGCATGAACTGACTTCCTACATTGAATATAAAGAGCAGCGTGGTTTTCTTGAAGCTTGTACAGAGCATATGATGAAGTGGCGAGAAGAAATGGATAAAGAAAAATCTGTTGCTACTTCACCGATTAAACCACAGCAAGTCATTGCTAGACTAGAAGAAGCAGTCGAGGACGACGCTATTCTTTCAGTTGATGTTGGTAATGTGACGGTATGGATGGCACGTCATTTTGAAATGAAACAGCAGGATTTCATTATCTCCAGCTGGCTTGCCACAATGGGGTGTGGTTTACCTGGTGCGATTTCAGCTAAATTGAATGAACCGAACCGACAAGCCATTGCCGTATGTGGTGATGGGGGCTTCACAATGGTCATGCAAGACTTTGTGACAGCTGTAAAATATAAGCTGCCGATCGTTGTCGTGATTTTAAACAACAACAATTTAGGAATGATTGAATATGAGCAACAGGTAAAAGGAAACATGAATTATGGTATAGAGCTGGAGGATATTGATTTTGCTAAGTTTGCAGAGGCATGTGGCGGCAAAGGAATCTCCGTGTCATCACATGAAGAATTAGCCCCAGCCTTTGATACAGCCCTTCAATCCGATAAGCCAGTCATTATTGATGTCGCTGTAGACAATGAACCTCCGTTACCTGGGAAAATTACTTACACCCAAGCAGCAGGCTTCAGTAAATATTTATTGAAAAAATTCTTTGAAAAAGGTGAGCTGGATATCCCTCCACTCAAGAAAAGCCTCAAACGTTTTTTCTAAACAAAAGGTAGTCGGTCTTCTGAAAAGAAGGCTGACTTTTTTTGTGATGATTAGGAAAATCATTTCAATTGTCACTTGCCTTCATCTCTATTAAAATATTCGAAAATTATTTTTGTAACTTAAAGCCTATTTTTCCAATTCGATGAGAAAGGTAAAATAGACTTTATGATCAATAATGGAGGGAGTGACTTCTTCTGGGCAAGATACTTGATGCAAAAGCACTAACAAGTGCCATGGACGCAAGAGCAAAACACTACCAAGAACTCCGCGAACAAATGGTAGATTTAAAAAAAGCATTACAAGGTGTTTCTAATCTCGGTGACGACTTCACTGGGAAAGGTGCCGATAACATTAAAAGCTTCTACAAAGAGCTCGCCGGAAATGTAGATATGTTCATCAGCTTCATCGATAAGCAAAAAGCCTTTCATGAAGGTGTTTCTGGGACACTAGATGATACAAACTTTGGCGGCGACACCTTTGTAGAAGAACATTTTTTAGATAACGCTGTACATATGGGCATCAAAAATGCCAAAAGCATTGTAAAGGATCAAAAAAAGGCACTTAAAACGATTTTTCAAGACATCGACGACCTCATTTCTCTAGAAGTATTTGATAGCCAAACCTTTGATGAAAAGATTGCAGATGCGGAAGACGAGCGAAAAAAGACAGTGAAAGACCTAAGAGAGCTTGATCAAAATTTAAAAGATGAATATGCTTTGTCAGAAACGGAGCAGCAAGCTACAATGGCATTGTACGCAGAAATGATGAATGCGACAAATGACGGAAAAGCCATTTCACCTATGAATTTTGACAAGAAAGCGTATCATAATAGCGAAATCTACAAGGCAAAAAGCGATATTGAGAAGCGAACTGCCGAATATCTCAATATTAAACAAGAACAACAGGAAGCCCGCGAAATCGCAAAGGAACAAGAAGCACTCGCCAACCGTCCTTGGTATGAAAAAGCACTTGATTATGGCGGGAATATTGTGAATGAACTAACTGGCGTGAACGATGCAAAACGCGCCGCAACGGGCGTTGACCCGATCACAGGCGAAGAACTTACCGCAGGACAGCGCGTCGCCGCAGGCGGCATGGCAGCAGCGGGATATATCCCTATCGTCGGCTGGGCAGGGCGCATTTTCAAAGGCGGAAAAGCCGTCTATAAAACGACTCAAGCAACGTCAGCCGCAGTCAGAGCAGTCGACATCTACAAGACTTCGCAAAAATCCTTTGACGCCTTAAAAACATCTCAAAAAGGACTATATGGTCTCACAGCCACCAACGGCTTCAGCGAAGCGATTACGGGCCGTGATATGTTTGGTAA
The DNA here is from genome assembly GCF_037976435.1 of Bacillus sp. FSL K6-2841. Lineage (NCBI taxonomy): Bacteria > Bacillati > Bacillota > Bacilli > Caryophanales > Bacillaceae > Bacillus > Bacillus sp. FSL K6-2841. The sequence goes on from NZ_CP150266.1 coordinate 506,409, forward strand.
TAAGGTCTCAAAAGAACAGCAGGAAGCGAGTATGAACGCAGCGCTTGGAATGCTTTTGCCGTTTGGGGCGAAAGGGTTTCATGGGAAGATGGGGATTAAGAATACGAGGGAACTTAAGCATCCAGTTTTAGAAAATCCACGAGTAGGTAGTGCATTGAAAGATGATTTTTATCATAGCTTTAATGATATAATTGACAACTACGCAGTTCATTCTAAGAGATTTGATTTACCAAATAGAAAAGGCCATATGGATTCGTTGTATCAAATAGAGGGCTCAGTGGTTAAGTACGAAACGAAATATGTAAAAGTAAAGAACAATGCCCCTGAAATGTTACAGTCGAAAGAAATAAGGAATGGCGTGTTTGAATGGGTGGTAGATCCAACAACGAATACAGTGACCCATAGAACTTTTATACCTGGGGGCAAAGTGACAGGAAAAATAAATCAATGGGGGAAATAGAAATTGTATAAAATAGAAATAATCACGAAAAATGGTTTTGATTGTAACTGGTCTACGCTGCTTGTTGGTAGACAGTTTAATTTAATTTCTGCTTTAGAAATAACAAACTATGCTGTTAAATACTTAGAAAGTAACCCTAATGCTAATAATGAATTAATCCTTGAATTAGCTTGGGAACAAGAAGAAGTTAAAGTAGATAATATACTTGAAAGCATAACCTCTGACAGTTCTTCGGAAGACATGAAAAGAGAATATCATAAGTGGCTATATAGCACTATGAAAGAGACGTATATTAACTCAAGTGATGAAGAAATCTTTGAAGAAATTGAAAATATTTTTTCAATCTTTAATACACCGGAAAATATGTATGACTTCTTTAGAAAAGTTTCAGACGCATTTTATTACCCTCATGATTCAAAAAATACAATTAAAGAACTTGTAGAAGAGTTTTTAGAGACAGAAAAGAAATTAATTTTTAAATAACTAGAGAGAGAACGATGGACTAATTGTCCATCGTTCTCTTTCAAAGCATGTAAAGATTGATATGATAAAAGAATAAAGTGAATTTGTTTTTTTGAAAGCAATGGAGGAAAAAACATTGAGTGACCTTAAAATAAGTATCATGTCCGAGAAACTTGAAAATGAAAATACGGGTGAAATTTCTAATAAAAAGCAAACCAAATCACTCCACACATAATTGGAAATCATATATTAATCTAATCCAACCACCACAAAAAAGGAGAAAAAACCATGCTATGGATCTTCACACAAAACCAGCAAACTCTAATTCATGTACAAGAAGTCTCAGTAAGCGGCAAAAAAATTGAAGGGATGATCTTAGGAAGTACTTCTTGGGCAAAGATGCTCGGCAAGTATGACTCAAATGATCGCGCAGCCGAGATCCTTCAAGACATGATGAAGACGATTGAAGAACATCCAAATGCCACAATGACATACCGGATGCCGCTTCAATAAAAAAGAAACCACCTTTCCATTGCGAAAAGGTGGTTTTTGTTTAGGATGGTGTTTTTCCAAAGGCTAAGAATAAGGGGATGCCTGTGCCAACTAGTGTGGTGGCAAATAGGAACATACCGCAAATAAATAGAAAATGGCTGGCTGAAAAGACGAGTGCCAGAATGAGAAAAACGATGCTGAGTCCTATCATGCTATAGGATGGGACAAAGCGGCGTTTGTAGGTGGCTTTCTTTGTTAGGAATGAGAAGAAAATACCAAATACTAAAGGGACAATCCATAAGTAAAATAAAATAATAAGAGACATACATCATACCTCGATTTTTCCTTCTATTTTATCAGATGCCGATCACAACGGATACTACAAAGCTTCACTTTGTAAAATAATTCATGCAATCGACACAATTAAGTGGGTTGATTCATCGAATGCGTTTTTTGTTTCATATATTCAGGCTGTAAAAGGGCGTACACACAATGATCGGTAAAGCGATTGCCCAGCCATTCACATTGCCGTAAAATTCCCTCAAGCGAAAAGGATAATCGCTCTGGGATGCGTCTGCTTTTCTGGTTATCGACAGCAGCCCTAATCTCAATACGGTGCAGCCCGCACTCTTCAAATAAATAGCGAATGACTGCTTGGCATGCTTTTGTCATGATGCCTTTTCCTTGATAGCCTTCTCCGAGCCAATAGCCGATTGAAACGGTTCTATTGATCCAATGAATTTGATGGGTGCCAATGATGCCGACAAGTTCTCCATGTGACCAAATACCCGCTTGAAAACCGTTGTTCTGCATCGCTTGCTGCATCGCACCTTGGATAAACGCCATACTGTCTTCTTCTGTCTGTGTGGAATCCACCCAAAGCATCCATTCACGTAAATGCTCTCTCGACCGCTGGATGAGCAAATACAGACTTCTTGCGTCTCTTGGCTCAAGCAGCCGCATAGATATCTCTTGATCCTGATAAACAAACATGAACCCACATCCTCTCAGGGGAATTCTACCATAACCAAATGGAAAGAAAAAGACAGCTCAACACTGTCTTTTACATAAACGTATCTACAATTAAGAAGAGATTAAGTGCTACAACAAGAGCTGCTATCATCCAAGATATTCCTGTCACCCAGCGGGCATTCGTTAATTCTCCCATAATTCGTTTTTTACTTGTAAATAAAATGAGTGGAATTAGAGCAAAGGCAATCCCAAACGATAAAACGACCTGACTCATCACAAGCGCGGAGGTCGGATTCACTCCAGATGCAATAATCGCAATCGGAGGAATGATGGTAATCAGCCGGCGAACATACAGCGGAATCCGGTATTGAATAAAGCCCTGCATAATGATATCGCCTGACAATGTACCGACAGAAGAGCTGGAGAGTCCGGCTACAAGCAGACCTACACCAAATAAGATGGCTGATACAGGCCCTGCGAGTGTACCAAAATGCTGAAACGCAACATCCAAATCTTCAACAAAGAGACCATTTTTATAAAATAAAGCGGCAGCCACAATCAACATGCTGGCATTGATGGCCCCAGCGACGATCATTGCAATGAGGATATCTAAAAACTCAAAGCGGAAAATCTGCTTTTTCTCCTTTTCCGTTCTGCCGACAACTCTTCTTTGGGTTAAAGCTGAATGTAAGTAGATTGCGTGAGGCATCACAGTGGCACCTAATATGCCGGCTGCAAGCAGCACGCTGTCTGCGCCATCAAATTTTGGAATGAACAATCCGCCAGCGACACTTGCGATATCTGGTTTGGCGACAAAGGTTTGTACAGCGAAAGCGATCACGACAACGAACAACATGCCGGTGATGCCGGCTTCTAATGCGCGATATCCTCGTCTTTGCAATTCTAAAATCGCAAATGATCCGATGGCTGCAATAATGGATGCTTCAAGCAGCGGGATTCGAAAGAGTAAGTATAAACCAAGTGCCGCCCCAATAAACTCAGCTAAATCCGTGGCAATAATGACGAGTTCTCCTTGAATCCATAAACCGATCGAAACGGGCTTTGGAAATTCTTCACGTGCGATTTCAGGTAAGTTTTTACCTGTCGCGATTCCAAGCTTTGCGGATAAGGACTGAATGAGCAAAGCCATGAGATTTGATATGAGAATGACCCATAAAAGAAGATATCCATATTTGGAGCCAGCCGCAATGTTGGTGGCGAAATTTCCTGGATCAATATACGCAATGGCTGCGATAAAAGCAGGACCGAGAAAAGGAAGGAGTCTTCTAAACCCTTTGACTTTTCCTTCAAGTGCACGCTCAGCTGCCTCTGACATGTGTGCCTGTGCCTCGATGTATTTGTTTGTCATATGTCATCACCTAGATTCTACAAAGTTTTGCTTGGGCACAAAAAGTTTCCTTGATGCAATTTTTAATCATCATATGCCCATCTTTATGAAAAGTCAACTATCTGAACTAATAGGTTTGTTTATCATATGTAAGTGAAAAAAATAGATACCTTGTCAATCCAACACATAAAAAACACCGCCTTTTAGACGGTGTCCCTACTGTTTCCTCTGTTATTTGTTTTTTTAAGATACCCTTGATCCCACACTACGGAAGATCAGGCTTAAGATGATGACAAAGATCGCTGCACCTATGATTGCTGGAATGATCGCAAAGCCTGCCAAACTAGGACCCCACGTTCCAAGTAATCCATGACCAATCCAAGCACCTGCAAGTCCTGCAATCATTGAACCGATCCATCCTCCTGGTACACTACCTCCAGCGAGTGCACTGCCAATAAGGCCGATGACAATCGCCACAACTAATGAAATCAGAAATCCTAACATGTTGATCACTCCTCTTTTTGTTTGTGTATTAAGCAATAACCGTTTTGAAAAAGTTTCAAACCTTTCGAAACCGATTCAATGTTCTATACGTATGATGGAAAAGGATTGTGTATAATAACAAACAAATACTTCAGCAGCATCTAAGGAGGAAAAAGGCATGGAGGAAAGAGAGTGGCTAAAAGCACAATTAAAGCAGATTGAACAGTGGGAGAAAGATCAGCAAAAGGTATGGTTTTGGGAGAAACTCAGCCGCCTGCCATTTCAAATGCTGGACAAGCTGACGCCTGCCTTTATCCAGAAAAAAATTGGTGTGCTGCTAGATGAAATGGGGCATTACATTCAATCAGGAGGTGCCTATTTGACATCAGAAAAAGGCATCATCCATCAATTTCAAAAGAAATGTGCCGATGATTCCATTCAGCGTATAGAAGATATTGAAAAAGCACCAATTGAAATCATGGATGCCATTAGTGAACATATGGGGAAAAATAGGACAAATCTCGCCACGGTACAAGGGGCGACAACGGGTGTCGGTGGTATGTTTACACTGGCTGCAGATATTCCTGCGGTACTTGGTCTCTCCCTTAAAACATTACAGGATATTGCCGTCACCTATGGCTATGATCCTAAAAACAAGGAAGAACGGGTCTTCATCATAAAATGCTTACAGCTGACCTCTGCTGATGTGGTTGGGAAAAAATCGATATTAAAAGAGCTCAGAAGCTATCATGCTTCCGAAGGGAAACATGAAAACATGTTCTCGCAAATCCAAGGGTGGCGTGAGGTAGTCTATAATTACCGAGATTCATTTGGCTGGAAGAAGCTGTTTCAGCTTGTTCCAGTAGCAGGGATTTTATTTGGCGCAGTTTCCAACCGCTCACAACTAAAAAGTATTGCCGAAACAGGCATGATGCAATACCGAAAGCGAAGAATTGCTTCAAGATTAGAAGAGCTCACGCAGCAAGAACAGAGTGAATCTGGTGCATAACGCGGCGTGTAGACAAACCCTCGCATTCGTTATCAGTCCTGCACGCTGGTGCTTACGAATGTCAAATTCGCTCCGCAAAAGTAGCCGTCCTTCCTAGGGCTGCAAAGGTTTTCTATCACGCTGAAAAGAAGACAAAGGGCTAAAATCAAGATCATTTTAGCTCTTTGTCAACAATCTGAAATCCCCTTACTCAAAGGGATTTTTTATTTGGTCTTATCCTCTTCTTGAAAAGCATGGATCGGAGAATGTTCATAACGCGCACGCAGCTCACGAATCTGTTTGATTAGGGTAGAACCAATGGTTTTTTCGGCTTCCTCATACAAAGGATCGAGGGCTTTCACCCATTTTTGTCTTTCTGCTGGTGTCAATTCATGAATGGCAATCGGTGATTCCCGTTTAATGTCCTCCAGTTGATCCTTGTTCATCTGTTCTGCATGTTTTTCATTCCAAGCTGTTGTTTCTTCCATCGCTTCAAGTAAAATTCGTTTCGTTTCAGGTGTCTGGCGATCAAAGAAGGATTGATCTGTTAAGACCACATAGCCCAAATACCCGTGATTACTGATCGTCATATAGTCTTGTATATGATAGAATTTTTTTGAATAAATATTTGAAATGGTATTTTCTTCACCATCTACTTTTTTTGTTTCTAGTAGCTGGAACGTCGAATTAAACGATTCCTGATAGGGCTTTGCGCCAAGAAGTTTGAATTGTTTTTCAATCATGTCGCTTTGCATAATGCGGAGAGATTGGTTTTTTAAATCACTAGGCTGTTTGATTGGCCCTTTATTAGAGGTGATTTGCTTAAAGCCATTTGTCCAGTACGCCATTCCCTTTAGCCCGTCTTTTTGCAGGGTGCCAAACAATCTTTGTCCAATTGCACCGTGCAAGCCTTCTTGAACCGCATCATAATTAGAAAAAGCAAAGGGAAGGTCAAGTGCCAGCCACTCAGGGGATAGCATGCCGAGCTTCGAGGTAGATGGTGCGATAAATTGAACTTGATTCTCTTTGAGTGCATTAATTTCTTCTATATCAGAATAAAGGCTTCCGTTGGAGAAAATTTGAATGGTGATCTTGCCATCGGATTTTTCGTGCACAAGCTCAGCAAATTTCTTTGCGGCAAGCCCTTTTGGTGTATTATCTGCCACGACATGGCTAAATTTGAACACAAGCTGCTCCTTCAGCCCTGTCTGTTCATCGTCAAAGGTCGTCGCTGCTTTTGGCATCATATGATAAAAACCAAAGTATAAAGCGGTTACAAAACCGATCAAGAGCAATAGTGTATAGGCGAGTAAATTCTTCATGCGTCCGAGCCCCCTTATGTCAAGCATACTTGACCGAGGAAGAATTCGTAAAGATACAGGTGAAAAAAATGATGAGAAATCGATTGAAATTACAACAATTATCTATTAGATGGAAGCTCACCATCCTCACATATTTCGTTGTCATTTTCGCCCTTTTAATCGGAGGAATTGTCCTTGTTGGGGGAATCCAGCAAACAGAGGAACGAGAGCTTCGAAAAAGGCTCATGAACACAGCGAGAACAGTGGCTGAGATGAATGAGGTAAAGCAGGCATTAGCCGATCAAACAAAAGAACGTGATCGATTACAGCATGCCATCGAAGAGATTCGGATTATTCAAGACGCTGACTACATTGTCGTCATGGATATGGATCATGTGAGATTAACGCATCCAGTGAAAACAAGGATTGGCCAGCGCTCGGAGGGGACAGATGAAGAGCCTGCTTTTGCCGAGCACATTTATTTCTCAGAAGCAGAGGGAGAGCTTGGGACAGCCATCAGAGCCTTTTATCCAGTGAAGGATGACCAATTTAATCAAACAGGGGTCGTCCTTGTAGGGAGAACACTGCCAAGTATGGTAGATATATTAGGAGAAATGAAGCGGGATATCCTCATGATTCTTTTGCTGACGCTCAGCTTTGGGCTTGTAGGTTCATTTTTGCTTGCTCGTCATATTAAACAGCAAATGTTTAAGCTGGAGCCGCATGAGATTGTCAGAATGCTAGAGGAGCGCACCGCAACCTTTCACTCTATTAATGAAGGGGTTATCGCCATTGATAATCAGCACATGATCACCATTTTTAATGAAAAGGCGAAGCAAATATTTGGCGTGACAGGGGATGTCGTAGGCAGGAATATTTGGGGTGTGCTGTCTGACACAAGGCTTCCAGAGATTATTGATCGCGCTGAGCCCGTCTATAATGAAGAAATTCATATGAGCGGAAAGCGGATTATGAGCAGCAGGATTCCGATTGTCATGAAAAAGAAAATTATCGGAGCGGTCGCCATTTTTCAGGACCGGACAGAAGCGGCAAAATTGGCAGAGGAGCTAACCGGAGTTAAGAACTTTGTTGACGGTCTGCGGGTACAAAATCATGAGCATATGAACAAGCTTCATACGATTGCTGGGCTGATTCAGCTTGGTAAACCCGATCAGGCACTTGATCTAGCCTTTCAAACGACGGAAGAGCAAGAACATGTGCTGGACTTTCTTCACCGCGTCATTCAGCATGATGCCGTTGCGGGATTATTGATGAGTAAAATCAGAAGGGGCAAGGAGCTAGGCATAAAGGTCGAAGTAGACGAACATAGCTGTCTGTGTGATTTCCCTGAGCGGCTGGATCAGCATGATATGACAAAGCTGCTTGGCAACCTGATCGAGAATGCCTTTGCCTCTTATGATACTGTAGAAAGAGACACAAAACGCATGTCTATTAGTATTGATCAAACCGAGGATGTCCTCGCGATTTTAATTGAAGACAATGGCTCCGGGATTGAAGAGGAAATGATTCCTTATATTTTCGATAAAGGCTTCACACACGGCAAAGAAGGCGGAACAGGCTACGGCCTGTATATTGTAAAAACGATTATCGACAAAGGGATGGGAAATGTAGAAGTCACATCAAGCATCGGCATTGGTACCACCTTCTCAATCGAATTCCCAATGATCATAGAGGAGAGAGACAGATGACTCAGATTAAGGTGCTATTAATTGAAGATGATCCGATGGTGCAAGAAGTGAATAAGGAGTTCATTAAGAGTGTTCCTGGCTTTCAAGTGGCGGCAATCGCAGGTAATGGGGAGCAGGGCATCCAGCTCATCAAAAAAATTCGTCCAGACCTTGTTGTCCTCGATGTATATATGCCAAAAAAAGATGGCGTAAAGACGCTTCAAGACATTAGAAAGCAAAAGATACAGGTGGACGTGATCGTTATTTCTGCTGCAAAAGACAAAGAGACGATTGGCACCATGCTTCAAAATGGTGCGCGAGATTATATCATCAAGCCATTTAAGTTCGAGCGTATGAAAGAATCACTTGAAAGCTATAAAGCGTTTAAATCTAAAATTCGCACAGCAGCAGAATTTTCTCAGGAGATGCTGGATGATATCATACGAAAGCCGGCTGTTAAACAGGAAGATACTTGGCTCCCTAAGGGGCTGAATGTGCATACGATGAATGAAATTAAAGCCTATATGAGCTTACAGGAAGGACCGCAGTCTGCGGAGGAAGTTGCCAATGCACTTGGCATTGCACGTGTCACGGCACGCCGGTATTTAGACTTCTTAGTGAAAGAAGGCGAGCTGAAATTAGATATGCAATACGGCGGAGTTGGGCGGCCTGTTAATAAATATATCGTACATTCTGACTAAGAGACCAAAAAGACCAAAATGTACGATATGTTCATAAGCTTCACAGCCTTTGTTGAAATCGCTATCATTTAGCTACAGATAACAGTTAAGCGTTTACATCAAAGGGTGAGGGAGTTGATTTTTTATGAAGAGGCTTTTGAAGAACCTGACATTTCAGGTGGTTGCAGCTGTCATTATCGGGATCATTGTCGGGATGGTTTGGCCAAACGTCGGAAAAGAAATGAAGCCGCTTGGTGACACCTTTATCAATGCCGTTAAAATGGTCATTGCACCAATAATTTTCTTAACCATTGTTCTTGGTATTGCCAAAATGGGGGATATGAAAAAGGTTGGAAAAGTTGGGGGAAAAGCATTTATTTATTTTGAAGTCGTCACGACGCTTGCCTTGGTCATCGGACTTTTTGTTGTCAATATCATGAAGCCAGGTGCAGGTCTGGACTATAGTAAGCTTGAAAAAGGGGACGTTTCGCAGTATACCCAAAATGGGGGACAGGGTATCGACTGGATGGAATTTGTCACACACATCGTACCATCTAATATGGTAGATGCCTTTGCTAAGGGTGATATTTTACAGGTCTTATTCTTCTCTATTTTATTCGGTGTTGCGCTTGCTGCACTTGGCGAGAAGGGGAAAGGAATCATTGAGTGGCTTGATAAGCTGTCACTTGTTTTCTTTAAAATCATTGGATATATCATGCGTGCAGCGCCGCTCGGGGCATTTGGGGCAATGGCGTATACGATCGGACACTTTGGGTTGGCATCAATTAAACCGCTCGCAAGTCTGATGCTCTCCGTTTATTTGACGATGTTCCTGTTCATCTTCGTTGTGCTGAACATCATTTGTAAAATGTATGGCTTCAGTCTGCTTGGTTACCTGCGATTTATCAAGGATGAAATTTTAATTGTTCTTGGCACAAGCTCATCAGAATCCGTGCTGCCAAGAATGATGGATAAAATGGAACGCTACGGGTGTTCTAAGTCTGTTGTGGGACTCGTCATTCCAACAGGGTATTCCTTTAACTTAGACGGAACCTCGATCTATTTATCGATGGCTGTGGTCTTCTTAGCGCAAGTGTTTGGTGTAGACCTATCTATCGGTCAGCAGATCACCATTATCCTTGTTCTGATGCTCACATCAAAAGGAGCGGCTGGGGTGACAGGAAGCGGATTTATCGTGCTGGCTTCTACACTCGCTGCACTACAGGTCATCCCGCTAGAGGGGCTTGCATTGCTGCTTGGAGTCGATCGATTCATGAGCGAAGGAAGAGCCATCACAAACCTCATTGGAAATGGAATCGCGACAATTGTTGTGGCGAAAAGTGAAGGTGAATTTGACGAAGCGAAGAGCAAAACAGCCCTTCAAGAAATGCGCAATATAAAGCAAGCTGTATAGTATAAAAACAACCAAAAACCGAAACCTTATGTTCTACATGGGGTTCGGTTTTTTCTTGTGTTGAAAAGAAAAAACATTAAAGCTTGATAAATTTAGGTCGAATCGTAAGACCTCATTGACCTTTTGTTATATAATTTACAGAAAGATCCGATATAATGTATATCAGATCCAATGAAAAATAGACTTTAGTCCTGGCAGGTGTGTAACGTAATGGCAGCATTTTTAAAATTGTTCGAAAAACCCGGTGTTAAGCGGTTTTCTGTATTTGTAGTATTAGCCACAGCCTTATATCTATTAAGAGGAATGATGAATTTAATTCTCTTGACCTTCATATTCACCTTTTTGATGAATCGGTTAGAAGAGGTCATTAGAGGCTTTTTAAGTCACTTCCTGAAAATAGGGCAGAAATCGGTTATTACCATTTTGTATATTCTTTTGGCTGGTGGATTGACGTTTGGCGGATTTGTGTTTGTGCCAATCATCGCCAAACAGGTGGAGCAACTATTTCATTTAGGAAAGAAAATTGCAGATCATCCACAAAATTTACCCTTCTTTGATGTCATCACCAACGTATTCGGAGATTTTAAAATATCAGCTTACTTTGAGAAAGGGTTTAATTTCCTCTATACATACTTAACAGATTTCAGTACGTTCAGTATCCAGGTCATTATGTCCTTAATATTAAGCATGTTCTTCCTGTTCGAAAAAGAACGCCTCATTCAATTCATGAACAAGTTCAAAACGAGTAAAATCTCTGTGTTCTACCATGAAATCGCCTTCTTTGGACGTAAATTCTCCAGAACGTTTGGAAAGGTTCTCGAAGCACAGTTTATTATTGCAACTGTTAATTGTGTCTTAACAACCATTGCCCTAGGCATTATGGGATTCCCGCAATTATTTGGATTAGCAGTCATGGTCTTTTTGCTAGGCTTAATCCCAGTGGCAGGTGTGGTCATCTCACTTATTCCACTCAGCATCATTGCGTATACGCTTGGGGGCGGCATGTATGTCCTGTATATCGTGCTTGTGATCGTCATCATCCATGCGATTGAAGCCTATTTCTTAAACCCAAAGCTCATGTCAGCAAAAACAGAACTCCCTATTTTCTTCACATTTGTTGTGCTGATCTTCTCTGAACACTACATCGGGATATGGGGTCTCATTATTGGTATACCAATCTTTGTGTTTATCCTAGATATTTTGGAGGTCACCAACAAGGAGGAAAGTAGTTAAAAAGTTCATTTGAACCTGTTTACAATTTTCTAAAAATAAGGTATAAATAGTATGAAAATATCATAATAACCACACGCTTAATCCTTCTAAAGGAATGGGGGACCCATGTTTTTGGGGTGAATTTTTCTCTGTTGAGAAAAAAGGACATCTCTTCGTCCTAACCCGTCAGCTAACCTCATCGGCGTGAAGAGAGTAAACGGTGGTATATGTAAGGACACGCAGACCCACGAGAAAACTCTCTCGTGGGTCTTTTTGACGAGGAAGGGGAGATTTTATTGAAGCTGGCGACAAAAATTATTATTGCCCTTATTGTAGGTGCAATCACGGGACTTTTGCTTAACATTTTCGCTCCAAATGTATTCAAAGTGTTAGATCCTTATCTATTCACACCTCTAGGTCAAATCTTCTTAAATCTAATCAAAATGCTGGTTGTGCCAATCGTCTTCTTTTCCATTACACTTGGTGTGGCAGGCCTCGGAGATCCAAAAAAACTGGGGCGTATTGGAGCAAAAAGCATCTTATATTTTCTACTGACCACAACCTTCGCTATTATCATTGCGATGTCATTAGCATTATTAATCAAACCGGGTTCCTTTGGTTCATTCGATACTAAAGGGGCAGAATACGAACCTCAAGAAGCACCATCTACGACAGACACTTTATTAAACATCATTCCATCAAATCCAGTTCAATCTTTAGTTGAAGGAAATATGCTGCAAATCATTGTTTTCTGTGTATTCTTAGGACTAGGAATTGCAGTGCTAGGCAAAAAAACAGAAGGAATACTCAAAATATTAGAACAAGGCAATGAACTCATGATGTACCTTGTAGGAGTGGTCATGAAATTTGCTCCATACGGGACATTTGGATTAATTGTGACGGCTATCGGGAGCCAAGGTCTTGAGGCTATTAAAGCCATGGGGCTGTATTTTACAGTCGTATTAGTAGCACTATTGGTGCATTTCTTTCTCACATATGGCTCAACTTTGGCTTTATTTGCAAAACGAAATCCATTTACATTCTTTAAAGACTTTTCGCCTGCGATGGTCGTAGCCTTTAGTACGTCTAGCAGTAGTGCGGTTCTCCCCGTTTCTATGGAAACCGCTCAAAAGAAATTGAAAGTACCTGAGCCGATTTCTAGTTTCGTGCAGCCTTTAGGCGCTACGATCAATATGGATGGGACAGCCATTATGCAAGGGGTTGCAACCATCTTTATTGCACAAGTGTTTGGTGTGGAGTTAACGCTCATGCAAATGCTCACAGTTGTATTAACCGCCGTATTAGCCAGTATTGGGACAGCCGGTGTACCAGGAGTAGGATTGATTATGCTCGCAATGGTATTAAATTCGGTTGGGCTTCCGGTTGAAGGCATTGCGCTTATCCTTGGTATTGACCGCTTATTAGATATGGCAAGAACCGTTGTCAATATTACAGGTGACGCCGCATGCGCGGTGATTGTGACAGAAACGGAGAAAAAACACGAGAAAGACGAAGCATCACCGAATCTATCCATGTAATGTAAAAGAAGGGCTGACTCGATCAGCCCTTTTTTTCATGGAGTTCCTAGTCTTGCATGATATACTTTTAACAGAATGAGTGGCCTTATTTGCCGCCAAAGGTTTTACATCAGAAGGAGGAACCACGTTGGAGTCTGCTGTTCTAAAAGTAGAGAAAGTCGATAAACGAATTGGCCGGAAAATGATTTTACAAGATATATCGATCGAAATAGGGAAGGGGGAAATCGTCGGCTTATTAGGGCCAAATGGCTCTGGAAAAACAACTTTGATTCGTTTGATCGTTGGCTTGATGAAAAAAAACAACGGGCGCATCATGATCAATGGATATTCACAGGATGAGGATTTCTTACGCGCAATGTCATCTGTTGGTGCAATCATAGAAAATCCCGAATTTTATTCTTATTTAACAGGCTTTGAAAACCTTGAACTATATGCTGCGATGCACGATGGAGTGACGGAGGAACGATTGCAGGAAGTGGTCAAAAGAGTTCGTCTGGAGCACGCCATTCATCAGAAGGTGAAGACCTATTCACTGGGGATGAAACAAAGGCTTGGGATTGCACAAGCCATATTACATCAGCCGAACCTGCTCATTTTAGACGAACCGACAAATGGACTTGATCCTGCCGGTATGAAGGAATTCAGGGAGCACTTGCAATCGTTAGTACGAGAAGAAGGAACGTCCGTCTTATTTGCTACACATTTATTGCATGAGGTAGAAGAGCTATGTGACCGCATGATCATCATTCAAAAAGGACAGATCAAAGCTAGTGCCATGCTTCGGGACATAGAGGGAAAAGAACAGATGCTCATGAATATTCAGCCAGTGGAAAAGGCAGTGACGTGGCTCGAGACACATGACTATACATATGAAAGAAATGGATCGCATGTTTTACTTCAATTGAACAAAGAGCAAGTGCCTGAGCTGAACAAACAGCTTGTTCTGGCTGGATTTGATGTACTTGAAATGACGCCTCAAAAGCCATCAATTGAAGAGGCATTTATGAAATGGACGGAAGGCGGGACGGCAGATGCTTCAACTCATCAAGAATGAGCATAAGAAAATGATAAGGAAAAAGATCACGTTCATTGCACTTGGATTAATCGTTGTGTTTCAATTGGCGATGGCTCTAGCATTGAAACGAGTCATTTCCAGCTTTGGTGGACAAGACACTGTCGCCAACTATTTTGCTTATTCCACAAACGTCGTATTTATTTTACAGGTGCTTGCAGTTGTCATTGGCGCGACCTTGATCTCAACAGAATTTCAAAAAAGAACGATCAAGTTTTTATTGATACGGCCCAAAACTAGGCTGCAAATTTTCCTGTCAAAATACATCACACTTGTGCTGACGGTCATCTATTTGTTTGTTTTTTATTATGTACTTGCTTTCCTATTTGGCCTTATTTTCTTTGGTACTGCATTTGACGAAAGTACGGGACGATTATTTCAGCATACGTTTGCTGTGATCGGATCTCAGTGGGTGGAAGTGTTGATGATGGCAAGCTTCGCTTTTATGTGTTCCAGCTTGTTTAGGAACAGCCTCGTTGCGCTTGTGACCTCGTTTTTTGTTTTATATGCGGCTAAATCACTTGTGCCTATTATGTCTCTTTTAGAAAATCAGTGGGGGAAAATCCTACTTTTTGCTAATACGGACTTTACTCAGTACAGCTTTCAAGGACCGCCGCCCTTCCATGGCATGAGCCCTTTGTTTTCTCTATTTATGGTAGGGGCGCATTTTGTTTTCTTTTTTGGCACGGCTTGGGTTCTTTTTTGGAAGCGCGATGTAAATGTGTAAAAATTGTGTCAAATAACAAGAAAAATTCGTGACATCTTTGTGAAAACGAGTCTGCATTTCACGATAACCGGCTGATTTTGTCTTATAATAAGAGGGAATCTTGGAGGTGGCACTATCGTGAAAAATTTCATTACGGCTTTACCTATTTTGTTGCTGCTATCGTTTTCGTTCGTGTCTTTTGCCTTCCAGTTTGATCATCTTATTTATTTCAGACTAGCGCTGGGAATCTTTTCGTTAGCGGGTCTTTTCTTTCTGTATACACTGAAAAAAAACATGAAATGGTTCATGGTTTATTTATATGCGAGCTGGATTATTCTTGCTGCTGTCACAACATTTGAGGAGCCTGTCTTTTCTCAGTTCTTCTTCGGTGGTTTAACAATGACAATGGGTTATCTCACATATATGCTCATTTATTTAGGAATGAAGCAGGACCGTGTAGCGAAATCACATTAAAACAAAAGCCGATAAAATCAAAGCATAGATTTTATCGGCTTTTTTTGTTGGAAAAGACAAAAGAGAGGAGCAGCCAGCTTTGACTGCTCCCCTTATGTTTATGATTCGCGTCCAGCAGCTGCAAGCTGCTTCTGATGCTTTTTGTCGATGGTTTCGTATATACTTTCCATCATTTTAGGATCGCGCATGATGGCTTTCTTGTTCTCTTCAATCAATTGCTGATACGTTTTGATTTTCTTCTTAGACATGTGACTCATCGCTCCTTTATAAGAATAGCCGTCTATAGGATTCCACATAGATGAAATTGATAATCATTTTCAATTAGCACCTCTATTATACAAAGCGCAATGTCGGAAGTAAAGATTATATTCAGAAAATTCACGTAATCGACAAATTCGATGCCTAGTCGACGCTCATTCTTTCCCAGGAAATAATTCCTGTCATTTCTTGTCGTAAGAGAAGCATCTATATAAAACATTCTTTCGCTCGTTGAAACGTTTTGATTGATCAAATCGTCTTATGAGGAGATTTGATGTAAGGGATGGAGAAAAAAAGACACCAGCAAGTGTTAGCTGATGTCCTTCGTTTCACGATTTAAGAAACGTGCCCTTGAAGAAACTCTGTCACTTCTTCAGGTGATTTTGCGTTTGCGCTGTGTAAATGACCTGTTTTTTCGCCATTTTTGAAAATTAACAGGCTTGGAATACCCATGACCTGATACGTTTCTGCTAATTCAGGGAAATCATCTTTGTTTATTTCAAACCATTCATGGTGAGCATATGCCTCTAAGATGTCTGGAATGAACATGTCCATTCTTGTACAGTCAGGACACCATGTTGCAAAGAATTTAACGATGACTTCTTTGTCAGATTGAATGATTTCATTGAATTGTTCAGTACTTGTGATTTTTTTCAATTTGTCACAACTCCTTTTCAATGTCATTTTAATATAAAATAAAGGCGAATGACATACAAATGCTCGGGAGGCGCTTACAACTTTACAAATCATTTCAATTCCGTAACAACAAAAAATTAATTAGAGCATTTTTGCTTGAAAGTGATAAGATAGTAAAGATGAATTTTAGTGGGGGGAGTATCCATTGAAAATAAGTTTAGGATTGATTTACGGCGGAAAGTCAGCCGAACATAATGTATCACTGCAAACAGCCCTTGCAGTTACAAAAGCACTTAACACTGAGAAGTTCGATATACATCCAATTTATATTACAGAAGAGGGCGAATGGCTAAGAGGAGAAAAACTCACTGAACCAGTATCAAACGTCAGAATGCTTCAATTTGAACAGAATGCTAAGGCGTTTTTACCAACTTCTTTAAATGAGAGCATGTTTCCACAGCCTGCATCCGCTGATGAGAAGATTGATGTTGTCTTCCCATTATTGCACGGGCCAAATGGTGAAGATGGAACGATGCAAGGATTACTTGAACTGCTAAATATCCCATATGTCGGCAACGGCGTTCTTGCTTCTGCCGCGGGTATGGATAAAGTCATGATGAAAGATGTTTTTGCTCAAGCAGGACTTGCACAAGCGAAGCACCTTTCCTTTAATAAAAAAGACTATGAGAAAGCCACACCAGACAGCTTAGAACAGGTAGAACAAGTACTTGGCTATCCATGCTTTGTGAAACCTGCCAACATGGGATCAAGTGTTGGAATAAGCAAATGCCGCAGCAAAGAAGAGCTGCAAACCGCATTCGACTTAGCTTTCCAATATGATCGTCGTGTGGTCGTAGAAGAAGGCGTCGTAGGAAGAGAAATCGAGATTGGTGTATTAGGAAATGACGAGCCGAAATGCTCTGTCGTTGGTGAAATTGCACCTAAAACAGATTTTTATGACTACAAAGCAAAATATGAAGATGGCGATACAGATTTGATCATTCCTGCAAGTGTGTCAGAGGATGAATACAAGACGATTCATGATATGGCGATTAAGGCATTTAAATCCCTAGATGGTTCGGGTCTTGTACGTGCAGACTTCTTCCTCACAGAAAAAGGTGAAGTGTTGATCAATGAAGTGAATACAATGCCTGGATTCACACCATTCAGTATGTTCCCGCTGCTTTGGAAGCACACTGGTGTAGAGTATCCAGAGCTCATTGAAAAGCTAGTGTCACTTGCAATTGAACGCCATCAAGAAAAACAAACCATTAAAACGACTTTTTAATGTGAGCAACAAGCAGACACTATCCTTAGGTAGTGTCTCTTTTCCTTCAAACTTGAATTGAGAAAGAGAGGCGAAAAATCATGATCAAACGTACAGTGAAACAAATCGCCCAAATGGCTGGTGGGACACTATCTAATCAAGCTTTTGGCGAAGAGCAAATTCACGGAGTGACAACAGATACACGAAAAGTATCAAAAGGTGCATTGTTTATCCCCCTAATTGGAGAACATTTTAACGGTCACACATTTGCTTCTAAAGCAGTGGAGCTTGGAGCCGCAGCTGTTTTTTGGAATCAAAAACAAACCAATCCACCTGAAGGCGTACCTGTCATTCTTGTCGATGATACTCTGGCAGCACTTCAGCAATTGGCAAAATCGTATTTAAAAGAAGAAAACCCTCGTGTTGTCGGTATTACAGGAAGTAACGGGAAAACGACAACGAAAGATATGATTCATTCCGTCTTACAAACAACGTATCAAGTTCATAAAACAGACGGTAACTTTAATAATCATATCGGTCTTCCGCTCACCATTCTTGCGATGCCAGAAGGTACAGAGATAGCTGTATTAGAGATGGGCATGAGCGCAACAGGAGAGATCGAGTTCTTGTCAAACCTAGCTGAGCCTGATGCAGCAGTCATCACCAATATCGGAGAATCTCATATGCAAGATTTAGGATCAAGAGAAGCCATTGCTGATGCAAAATATGAGATCACAAAAGGGCTTAAAAAGGATGGCACCTTTTATTATTTAGGTGATGAACCCTTGATCCGCGAGAGAGCGACTGTACTTTCGCAGCAAGTGAAAACCTTTGGAGAAGCAGAGGACTGTGATATCAAGGTAACGCATATCAACCAGCTTGCAGAAGGAACTGAATTTCAGGTCGAAGGGTATGCCCAGGGGTTTCTCATTCCTGTATTAGGGAAACATAATGTGAAGAATGCCCTTGCTGCCATTGCCATAGGTCAGCATTTCGGACTGAATGAAAGACAAATTGCCCAAGGACTCATGCAAACAAAATTAACAGGAATGCGTCTTGAACTGTTTAAAACAGAAAAAGGAATCACTGTTATCAATGATGCATATAATGCAAGCCCTACTTCCATGAAAGCTGCCATTGATCTTGTAGGAGATATGGACGGCTTCGCAAATCGCATTCTTGTCCTTGGAGACATGCTAGAGATGGGTAGCGAAGAAGAAACGTATCATTATGAACTAGGCCGCTACATCAAGCCTGAATTTATCGATCATGTGATGACGTATGGCCGCCTAGGTGCATTCATCGCTGAAGGAGCAAAGAAATCATTCGGTGATGCGCGTGTGTTCTCATTTATGGACAAAGAGGAACTGAAGAAAAAACTTGCTGACGTAGCAGGTCCTGACGATGTTGTTCTCGTCAAAGCCTCACGCGGCATGAGATTAGAAGAAATCATTACTGCACTATAAAAAGAGAGCGGCAAAGAAGGTGACAGAATGATTGGCTGTCTCTGTATACATGGATTTACTGGCGCCCCCTATGAAGTGGAACCGCTAGCGCAATATTTAAAGCAGAAGACAGATTGGAACGTTCAGTCTGTCACGCTTCCGGGGCATGGAGATGAACTTCAGCTAAAAGGTATTCTCTATCAAGAATGGATTGCGACAGCTGAATTAGAACTTCTTTCTCTTTACCGAACATGTGATACCATTTTTTTGATCGGGTTTTCTATGGGAGGAATGATTGCTGCTTATCTTGCAGCGAAGTATCCAGTTGCTCGTCTCGTCCTTTTAAGTGCTGCGGCGAAATATGTGAATCCAAAACAAATGATTCAAGACACAAGGCAGATGGTGAAAGAATCATTGTCTGGGCTAATTGATACGAACCCTTTGTATGATAGATACCGTCATAAGCTAACGAGCACACCGCTGTCAGCCGCTGTTGAATTTATGAAGCTGGTGAAGCAAACGAAGAGCTCTCTTGAGAAACTTCACCTCCCTGTGTTAATTGTTCAAGGGGAAAGCGATGGGATTGTGCCAGCTTCTAGTGCACAATTTATTGATCATAAAATCCCGTCCCGTCAGAAAGAAATGTTTTATTTACCTGATTGTAAACATCATGTTTGTCACGAGCCATGTGCACAGCAATTGTTTGAAAAAGTAGAGGAATTTCTTAAAAAAACAATTTAATCTATAGAAAAGCGAAAATGTGGCTAAACTAATATAAATTGAATCCCACTTGTTAAAAATTACATCATTTTTGTCGAATGAGTGACAAGCCTATGGTACAATAGGAAAGAAAAGGTGGTTGATTCGGTTGTTTCAATATGACGGAAAAACCTTTGTCCCGCAGTCTAATTCGAGTAACGGAGAAGTATCGGTAGGCACCGTATTTCAATATCGTCAGGACGGGAATATATTAACGGGCACGTATCAAGGCGGCAGTATTGTATCTGGTGTACTTGTAGGAACTGTAAATGAGGATGGAACACTTCATTTTAGGTACCACCATGTCAGCAAAGACGGCAGCATGAGAAGCGGGTCTTGCAATTCTACACCTAATCAGTTGGATAACGGAAAAATTCAACTGTTCGAAAAGTGGAAATGGATGGATGGCGATCAAAGTGATGGTGAATCTGTCATTGTGGAACAGTAGATATATCCATTTCTGTCTTGTTGAAAAACAAATAGTGTAATGGTAAGATATAAGGTAGGGTAATTCGGGCTTTGTATATAATGGACCTGTCCTTTCAGAAAAGGGCAGTTTTTAATGATCATTCACGAGATTACTGAAACAGCAATTAGAAGGAGTTTGAATAATTTGACTATAACGTTTCAAGATTTTCAATTAAGCGAAAGTCTCATGAAAGCTATTAACCGCATGGGATTTGAAGAAGCAACACCGATTCAAGCGGAAACAATTCCTCTCGGTCTTCAGAATAAAGATGTCATTGGACAAGCACAAACAGGAACAGGAAAAACTGCAGCGTTTGGTATTCCTCTTGTAGAAAAAATTGACCCAGCGTCTCCAAATATCCAAGCGATTATCATTGCGCCAACAAGAGAATTAGCGATTCAAGTATCTGAAGAGCTATACAAAATTGGCCAAGACAAGCGTGCGCGCGTACTTCCGATTTACGGTGGACAAGATATCGGTCGTCAAATCCGTTCGCTCAAGAAAAATCCTCATATCATCGTAGGGACTCCAGGACGTTTACTCGATCACATTAACCGTCGTACAATGCGTCTTCAAAATGTTGAAACTGTTGTGCTTGATGAAGCAGACGAAATGCTAAACATGGGTTTCATCGAAGACATTGAATCGATCCTTTCAAATGTACCAAGTGAACACCAAACACTTTTATTCTCTGCGACAATGCCTGCACCAATTAAGCGCATTGCAGAACGTTTCATGACAAACCCAGAACACGTAAAAGTAAAAGCAAAAGAAATGACTGTCTCTAACATCCAACAGTTCTACTTGGATATCCACGAGCGTAAGAAATTTGACACATTGACTCGTCTTCTTGACATTCAATCACCTGAGCTTTCAATTGTCTTCGGCCGTACAAAACGCCGCGTTGACGAATTGACTGAAGCACTTAACCTTAGAGGTTATACAGCTGAAGGAATTCATGGTGACTTGACTCAAGCGAAACGTATGGTTGCGCTTCGTAAATTCAAAGAAGGTTCAATCGATGTGCTTGTAGCAACAGACGTTGCAGCACGTGGACTTGATATCTCAGGCGTAACACACGTGTATAACTTTGACGTACCACAAGATCCAGAAAGCTACGTACACCGTATTGGACGTACTGGACGTGCTGGACGTACAGGTATGGCGGTGACATTCATCACACCGCGTGAAAAAGATATGCTTCGTGCGATTGAGCAAACGACTAAACGTAAAATGGAACGTATGAAAGAACCAACTCTAGATGAAGCAATTGAAGGTCAACAGCAAGTAACTATTGATCGTCTGCGCACCATCATCAGTGAAAACAACTTAAACTTCTACATGACAGCTGCTGCTGAATTGCTAGAAGATCATGATTCTGTCACAGTGGTTGCGGCTGCCATCAAAATGATGACAAAAGAACCGGATGCAACGCCTGTTCGTTTGACAGATGAAGCACCAATGGTTTCAAAACGCAATCGTAACAACCGCAGCTCTTCTAAACGTAGAGAGAGTGGCGGCGGAGGCGGCGGCTATCGCGGGAAAAGCCGTTCATCTTACGGTGATAAAAAGCGTTCTTCAAATGACCGCAATCGTTCTTCTAGCGATCGCCGTCAAAAGAAATCTTATAACAACTAATTCAAAAGCGAATCCTTTGCAGGGTTCGCTTTTTTTAACAGGTTTACTGAAACTTTTTAGGCTTTCTTTCGTAATATATTGATAGAAAAGTAAGAGAATGGGGGAAGAATGTGAGAAAACAGCCGCAACGTCAAATTAGTTTAAATGGTTTAAAGGTATGGCGTCTTCAAAATGGAATTATCTCATTGATTTTCTTACTCATCATCATTGGGGTATTTGTTGCTAGTTATTATCTTCAATGGCCATATTGGATTGGCGCCATCCTCGCCGGTTTATGGGTCTTACAGGTCATTTTTGGCATTTGGCTTATACCGAAAATCCGTCATCGCATCTGGCGCTACGAAGTATTCGAAAATGAAATTGAAATTCAGCATGGGCTCATTCGTGTCACACGTGTGATTGTACCGATGGTGCGTGTCCAGCATGTCGATACATCACAAGGGCCGCTTTTAAGGCGCTACCGTTTGGCATCTGTTCAAATATCGACTGCTGCCACAGTTCATGATATACCGGCGCTAGAATTAGAAGAAGCAGATGAGCTTCGTGATTACATATCTCGTTTAGCAAGGGTGACGGAAGATGATGTCTGAACCAAAACGTGTACATCCAATCTCGATGTTCATTGATTTTATCTCAGATGCCGTATCCATGATCAAAAACTTCATTATCCCTTTTTTCGTGCTTATTTTTGTGAACTCGAATTCGAGCATTCGTTTTTATGCATTTATCATTCTTGGTGTGCTTCTTTTATGGAAAGCTGTTTTAACTGTTTTAGCATGGAGGCGCTTCACCTACCGAATGGAAGATGATGAATTTCGCGTGGAATCGGGCGTCATCACAAAAAAGAAAAAATATATTTCGTTAGAACGAATTCAAACGGTGAATACAAGTGAAGGTATCTTCCAGCGGATTTTTGGTTTGGTGAGGGTTCAAATCGAAACAGCTGGAGGAACAGACGGTCCAGAAGTGAGTCTGACGGCGATTACAAAAGCAGAAGCGGAACAATTAAAGCAATCGATTTTCAATCGGAAGAAAAGCTTGCAGCAAGAAGAAATGGTGGATGAAAATGGAGCTGTCCCGCATGATCCTCTGACAGCGCAGCAACCTGTAGAAAAAGAAATCAATGTTTCCTACCGGATGGGTATACCAGAGCTGCTTTTGGCTGCGACCACTTCAAGCGGGATCGGAGTCATTATTTCTGGGTGTCTCGCCATTTACACACAAATAGATGAAATTCTTCCTTTGGACGGATTCGTCAAGCGGTTTTCTTTTTTAAGTCATGCGAGTATTGAGATTTATGCGATTCTCATATTTATTGCCGTATTGATTGCGTGGATTCTTAGTGTTGGGGTAACAGCCCTTCAATATGCGAATTTTAACGCAAAACGAAAAGGGAAAGACATCATCATCACAAGAGGGCTCATCGAAAGGCATCAAATGACCATTCCGCTTGCGAGAATTCAAGCAGTGAAAATCAAAGAAAATATTCTTCGTGAACCCTTTGGCTTTGCAACGGTGATGCTTGTGAGTGCAGGAGGTTCTATTACAGAAAAAGAAACCTCTTCCGTCTTATTTCCACTGATTCGGAAGAAAAAAATCAACGAACTGCTCTCTCAATTCACAGATGATTATCATTTGGAGCCAGAATCTGAACTGAAAAAGGTGCCAAAGCGTTCACTCAAGCGCTACCTGATCTCTTTCGGCTTTGTGCCATTACTTGTCGGCGTAATCCTATCTGTCCGTTTTCCGCCATGGGGGTATTTGGCCCTCATTCCGCTTCCGATTGCTTTGGTTTTTGGTTATTTAGCTTATAAACAATCAGGCTATACGATCAAAGATCCATTGATTCAACTGACATCAAGAGGCATTGGCAAAACCACTGGCATTGTCTTGAGAAAACGAATGCAAAACTATACGATGACGCAATCTTTCTTCCAAAAGAAAGGCCGGGTGGCGAGTATTCACACCTTTGTGAAATCCTCTGCGCTGCTTGATTCGTTTGGTGTGCATCACCTTGAGGAAGAAGATGCAGCACGTGTAATGGATTGGTATTCGTATGAAAAAAACAAATCAACTTAAACACAAAAATGTCGATCCGCTTCCTGTTCATAGGAGTGATCGACATTTTTTATGAGGTTAATAGTGTCTTTTTTTTGAATGGAAAAATAGCGTAAGAGGTGCTAGGAGCATGCCGCCGATCAATCCAAATAAGTGAGCCATGATATTGATGTTTGAGTTGACGAAAGTCATGATGACAGAGACTGCAAGAATCGTTAAGATTACCTGAGAATTGCCGCGGTCCATCATATGCGGTTTAAATAGAACAAGGTATAAATAAACGCCAAACAAACCGAAGATCGCACCAGAAGCGCCGACATGTACATACTCTAAAGGCTCGACCCAATAGGTTCCGAGATTGCCAATGAACCCTGCACCAAGATAGATGATCAGAAATCGAACCTTCCCAAGCAAATGCTCAAGCGCTGGAGCGAATAAGAACAATGACATAGAATTGAACAAAATATGGGTCAGACTTCCGTGAAGGAAAACAGGTGTGATGAGCCGCCACCATTCTCCAGCAGCTACACCATAATTGAAACCGACGAGATGGTCGTGACCAAGCTGTATAAGAGGGATAGGAAGCGCGAATATAAGCCATAGACCAAATTGCAAAGCAAGGATCGTTGTGACGATTGGATACGATCTAATAAATTGTTGAAAGCTCTCCGTTCGAATAAACATAACAAACCCCTTTTGACTAGATAATGGTAAGTTTATAGTAACACGTTTATGAAGAGAACATCCAAATTAGTACGAGTATCATAGGAGGTACCTCATGATCAAAGGAATAGGCATTGATATAGTAGAGATTAACCGGCTCGCGCGCGTGCTTAGTAGACAGCCCCGTTTGCCAGAACGAATTTTAACGTTAAGTGAACAAGACATCTTTCACGCACTTAGTGAAAAGAGGCAGCTGGAATTTTTGGCGGGACGTTTTGCAGTAAAGGAAGCTTTCGCTAAAGCATACGGAACGGGAATCGGCTCTTATTTAAGCTTTCATGACATGGAAATCCAGAAAGACGAACATGGAAAACCCTTCATCAAAAGCGAAAAGACGAAGGGTGATCAGGTTCATATTTCCATCACTCACACGAAAGAATATGCTGCAGCACAAGTTTTAATTGAAAGGTTGTCAAGCTAGTCTGCATATTGTTTGTCCCCTCTTCATATATTGGGTAGTGCGATAAGGAAGGGCGAGTTGCTAACAGGCTTTGATGGTTCGCGGTACGCAGTTAACTCTTGAGGCGTACTGTTAAAGTCAAACAAGCGGTTTCTTCCTTTTAACACAATTAACGAAGGGGTTGAAAAGGGTGAGAAAAAGCTTTGTTTTGCTTGTAACGGGAATCCTTTTTGTACTGATTCTCTCCGCATGCGGTCAAAAATCTCAGAAGGATATCGTTGGAGATTTAAACAAAAAGGCAGAGGAAATGACATCATACAAAGCCAAAGCAAAAATGACCATTGAGACAGGAAATGACCCGCAGGAGTATCAGGTAGAAATTTGGTACAAGAAGCCGGAACTTTACCGTGTCTATTTAGAAAATCCGAAAAAGGATCAGAGTCAAGTCATTTTAAGAAATGGCAATGGTGTGTTTGTGCTGACACCTTCATTGAACAAGAGCTTCCGTTTCCACAGTGATTGGCCAAATAATAGCAGTCAGGTCTACTTATTTGAGTCACTCGTGAAGGATATTAAGAATGACAGTGCCGCTCAGTTCAAAGCGAAAGATTCAAAGTATGTGTTCGAAACCAAAACCAATTATCAGCACAACCAAATGCTGCCTACCCAAGAGATTATCTTTCATAAAAAAACAATGGCGCCTGCCAGTGTGAAAGTGCTGGATAGCGACAAAAAGCCAATGGTGAAAGTGGAATTCTCTCACTTTGAATTCAATAAATCCTTCGACAAAGATGCATTTGATGAGAAGAAAAACATGACACTCTCTCAAATGGATGTTGCCACAAGTGCAGACCCATCTGACAGCTTTGCGGTGAAAACACCAGTTGACATGCCAGAGGGTGTGAAAAAGATGGAAGAGAAAGAAATGATGACAGATGCCGGGAAGCGTTATGTGATGACGTATGGCGGAAAGAAATCCTTCACACTCATTCAGGAAAAAGCGAGAGTCGCTGAAGCATCTACGCCTGTGACAATGAACGGCGAGCCAGTCGACCTTGGCATGACAGTTGGGGTTCTCACAGATCAATCCCTTTCATGGACATCTGACGGAGTGGACTACTTGATTTCTTCAAGTGATCTATCGAAGGAAGAGCTCTTGATGGTTGCAAAGAGTGTAGAAGGCCAATCAGCTAAATAAATACCTCAGGCGAGAGCCTTAGAAATGAAACATCAGCCCTATACAAGGGCTGATTTTCTTTGATTTGTTTCACTTTATTCCTGATTTTTAGTATCATATGAGGGGATTGAATCATTCAATAGGGAAGTGTGACGGATGGACACAAATGCCTTTTATAGAGCCACATGGGCAGAAATTAATTTATCAGCAATCAAGCATAATGTTTCACATATGAAAGATCATATCGGTCAAAGTGTTCAACTAATGGCTGTGGTGAAAGCCAATGCATATGGACATGGAGATATAGAAGTGGCAAGAGCTGCTCTCAAAGCAGGAGCAGACGTATTAGCCGTCGCCTTTTTAGATGAGGCCGTTTCTTTAAGAAATAAAGGCATCAAAGCACCAATACTGGTACTCGGCGCTGTACCGCCGGAATATGTCAAAGTCGCCGTTCGATACAATGTCATCATGACTGCATACTCCATCGATTGGCTGAGAGACGTCACCAACATGATGAAAGGGCAGATGGGACAGCCTATACGATTTCATTTGAAAATAGACAGCGGAATGAACAGATTAGGTGTGAAAACGATTGAGCAAGTGAACGAAGTGAAAAAGCTTGTCAGCGAGCACTCTTATTTACAGCTGGAAGGCGTATTTACTCACTTTGCGACAGCAGATGAAAAGGATGAGGCCTACTTTGATCGGCAGGTCGACACCTTTCAAACACTGCTTGAGCCGCTTCATACGGACAAGCTGCTCGTTCATTGCGCCAACAGTGCAGCAGGTCTAAGGTTTAAAGACGTCTTGTTTAATATGGTTCGCTTCGGCATCAGTATGTACGGGCTGTCGCCGTCAGAAGAAATCAAGGATGAACTGCCTTTCAAGCTCGAAGAAGCTATGTCTCTTCATACAAAACTTGCCCATGTGAAGCACATTCAAAAGGGTGAGAGTGTCAGCTACGGGGCAACGTATACAGCCAATCAAGATACGTGGATCGGCACGGTTCCAGTTGGCTATGCAGATGGATGGATCCGGAAGCTGGCAGGAACGGAAGTACTTGTTGGCGGAAAGCGCCGGAAGATCGCCGGAAGGGTTTGTATGGATCAATTCATGGTTGAACTGAAAGACAAGCTTCCAGTAGGGGAGCCGGTCGTTTTAATTGGTAAGCAAGGA
The DNA here is from genome assembly GCF_037976435.1 of Bacillus sp. FSL K6-2841. Taxonomy (NCBI): domain Bacteria; kingdom Bacillati; phylum Bacillota; class Bacilli; order Caryophanales; family Bacillaceae; genus Bacillus; species Bacillus sp. FSL K6-2841. The sequence continues at coordinate 533,705 of NZ_CP150266.1, forward strand.
GAAGACATGATACCAGTCGATGAAATCGCCAAAAGGCTTGAAACCATTAACTATGAAGTCACTTGCTCGATTGGCCACCGTGTTCCAAGAGTATATATAGAAGACGGCAAAAGAGTGCATGTACGGAACCCGCTCCTCCAAGGCGGGCCAAGTTTTTTATAAACACATTCAAAAGAACGATAGTCAAACTGACTTCGTTCTTTTTTATTCGACAAAAGTAGGGTAAACATTCTCCCTTTTTTAGAGATTTTGGAAATACCGTATGATTTTCGGAAAAAGGCGTATAATGGGAAGGAGGAACTCCATTATCATCTTGATTTACGGGTGGCGAGCCGCTTCATGTTCTAATAAGAAATCATGAAAAAACAGCTTTGCTTGTGCATTGAATAATGGTATGATTAGTCTTGGAATGGATCGATACGGTATCCGTAAGTTTTGTGGAGGTGTATGTTTTTTGTCTGAATCCAGCGCAACAAACGAAATGAAGATTCGACTGCCGGAGACTTTAATGTCTGAGATCGAACGAGTAGCAGAGCAGGATAAGGTAACAAGAAATGAATTGATCTACCGAGCGACAAAAACGTATATTCGTGAACGTAATATTCGACAAAATCGTGAATCGATGAGACGCGGCTACATGGAGATGGCGAAAATTAATCTGAATATCTCTTCAGAAGCACAATACGCAGAGTTTGAGGCTGAGAATACAGTTGAGCGATTAGTCAGCGGGGGTTAAACATTTGATTGTTAAACGCGGTGATGTTTACTTTGCTGATTTATCTCCTGTTGTTGGCTCCGAGCAGGGCGGGGTTCGCCCGGTATTGGTGATTCAAAATGACATTGGAAATCGCTTCAGCCCGACTGCTATCGTTGCAGCCATAACAGCCCAAATACAAAAAGCGAAATTACCGACTCACGTCGAAATTAATGCAAAGCGGTACGGCTTTGAACGAGATTCTGTCATTCTTTTGGAACAAATTCGTACAATCGATAAACAAAGATTGACAGATAAAATCACACATCTTGATGATGAGATGATGGAGAAGGTTGATGAAGCCTTACAAGTTAGTTTGGCTCTTATTGATTTTTAATATGGTGAGACTTGGTTGCTCTATTGGGAGCAACTTTTTTTGTGTTCAATTTTTATTAACGTTATAATGAAGAAAGACTAAAGAATTGCTTTAAATGTAAGTAGGGGGTAAAACATGTCGAATCATATCGTGTTAGCTTTTGCAAGAAAGCATCAAAAGGAATTAGAAAAAGAGTGGACGGACATTTTAAAACGACTCGGAGAAAAAGAAACGGACATGATGCTGAACGACAAAATGTATGAAACCATCTGTTCGGAGTATGTTCAACTCATCATTACATCTCTTTCAGAGGGGTATAATGAGGAGTTTGAAGAAAAAGTGCAAACTCTTGCTTTAAAAATTGTTCAAATGGGTATATCACTTAAGTTACTGGCAAACGGCCTAACGGAAATCCGTACACATTTATATGAAAAAATGAACGATGACAAAGATACAAAAGAAGAAAGTCATGACCTCATCTGGCAAATCGATCGATTCATCACACCCATTCATAACGAGATCTTAAACCAGTATTCCATCTCATGGGAAAAAACCGTCAGCCTTCAAAAAATTGCGCTGCAGGAACTTTCTGCCCCGCTGATCCCTGTATTTGAGCACATCACCGTCATGCCGCTTGTTGGAACAATTGACACAGATCGTGCGAAAAAAATTATGGAGAACCTGCTCAATGGTGTCGTCAAACATCGCTCACAGGTCGTCTTAATTGATATCACGGGTGTACCTGTCGTGGACACAATGGTGGCCCACCATATTATTCAAGCGTCAGAGGCTGTGAGATTAGTAGGAGCGAAGTGTTTACTTGTCGGTATTCGCCCAGAAATAGCCCAAACCATTGTGAACCTTGGAATTGATTTATCTCAGGTTACAACAAAGAATACCCTTCAAAAAGGAATTCAAACTGCTTTGGAAATGACAAATCGAAAAATTGTTTCATTGGAGGGATTACCAAGTGAGAAATCACCCGAAGATTCCAATCTTAAAACTATATAACTGTCTTCTGATTTCAATACAGTGGGAGCTTGATGATCAAACAGCTCTTCACTTTCAAGAAGACTTACTGAATAAAATTCATGAAACAGGAGCAAACGGTGTTGTCATTGACTTAACATCCGTCGATATGATTGATTCATTTATCGCAAAGGTATTAGGCGATGTGATCACCATGTCCAAGCTCATGGGGGCAAAAGTTGTATTAACAGGAATACAGCCGGCAGTCGCTGTGACGCTCATTGAACTTGGTATATCGCTGGAAGAAATTCAGACAGCACTAGATCTTGAACAAGGGCTTGAGACACTGAAGCGGGAATTGGGGGAATAGATATGAAAGACCAATCCTGTGTAAAGATATTGACGGAATGGGATATAGTCGCAGCAAGACAATTGGGGCGCAATGTTGCAAAAGAACTTGGTTTTGGAACAGTTGACCAAGCAAGAATTACGACGGCCATTTCAGAATTAGCTCGAAACATCTATTTATACGCTGGTAAAGGTCAGATCTGTATAGAAGAAGTGATGGAGCGCGGAAAGCGTGGACTCAAAGTCATCGCAGCCGATGAGGGGCCTGGCATCATGGATATACGTAAAGTGATGGAAGACGGATTTTCTACATCAGGCGGCCTCGGAGCAGGCTTGCCGGGCGTCAGAAGATTGATGGATGAATTTAAATTAGATTCTGCACCAGAACAAGGAACGGAGATACAAGCTGTTAAGTGGCTTCGCTAGGAGGGAAACCATGGATTTTAAGGAGGTAATGGAGCAGCGGTACCATCAGCTGCTCAGTCGTTATATCAGTGATTTAACTGAAACATCGCTTTATCAAGCTCAAAAATTTAGCCGTAAAACCATTGAGCATCAAATACCTCCTGAAGAAATAGTGAGTGTTCACCGAAAAGTGATTCAGGAGCTTTACCCTGATTTGCCGAAAGATGTTTTTCATTCACTAGACTTCTTAATTGAAGTCATGATTGGGTACGGACTTGCCTATCAGGAACATTTAACACTTAGAGGCATCCAGCAAGAAATTAAATCCGAAATTGAAATTGCTGCCAATGTTCAGCAAACCCTTCTGGAGACGAAAATTCCAGAAGGAGATACGTTCGATATTGGGGCGATCAGTGTACCGGCAAAACAGATGAGTGGAGATTATTACCACTTTGTGACTGATCACGATACGATTAATATCGCGATCGCAGATGTCATTGGAAAGGGAATCCCGGCTGCGCTTTGTATGTCGATGATTAAATATGCGATGGATTCCTTGCCAGAGTCAGGGAGCGGCCCAACTAAAGTGCTAAAGACCCTTAATCGTGTTGTCGAGCAAAACGTAGACCCAAGTATGTTTATCACCATGCTTTATGGCAGCTATAATAAAGAAACACATGAATTTAAATATGCATCGGCTGGTCATGAGCCGGGCTTTTTCTATTGTAATAAAGAGAATCAATTTTACGATTTAGATGCAAAAGGGCTTGTGCTTGGAATTGCACCAGATTTTGATTATAAGCAGTATGAGAAGCATTTGGACGTAGGGGATATGGTGATTTTATTCTCTGATGGTGTCACAGAATCCAAATCGGAGGACGGCTTCTTAGAGCGCGAGGATATCAAAGCGCTGATATCAGAGAACCTATCCTATTCAGCTCAGGAAATGGTGGATGCCATCTATGACAGCTTACTCAAGCTGCAAGATTTTCAGCTGCATGATGATTTTACGTTACTTGTCCTCAAAAGGAAGGTTTAGAAAGTGCATAGACGGGTATATAAAATTCAAGGAAACAAGAATTTCGAGGTGAATGCATAATGAATATGTCTGTAAAAGAGCATCAAATAGATCAAAAAACGAAAATTAGTGTCAGTGGAGAAATCGATGTGTACTCTGCTCCTCAGCTAAGAGAAACACTCATGCCTAAAGCCGAGGCGGGAGAGCATCTAGAGATCTGTTTGAAGGATGTTACGTATATGGATAGTACAGGATTAGGTGTATTTGTTGGGTTGTTTAAAGCAGCTCAAAAAGCAGGTGGAACACTAAAGCTTGAGAACTTGTCAGATCGGCTTGTAAGGTTGTTTGAAATTACTGGATTAAAGGACATCATTGACATTTCTGCAAAGACAGAGGGTGGGGTACAATGAACGAATCAGTAGATCTAATCGAGATGAAAATACCGGCAAAACCAGAATATGTAGGCATCATTCGCCTGACTCTTTCAGGCGTAGCGAGCCGAATGGGCTATGTCTACGAAGAGATTGAAGACTTAAAAATTGCCGTCAGTGAGGCTTGTACAAATGCAGTTCAGCATGCCTATAAAGGAAAAGACGGTGAAGATGGAGAGGTAGCTGTTCGCTTTCTTGTCTACGAAGATCGTCTAGAAATCATTGTCGCTGACAAAGGCGGTAGCTTTGACTTTAAACAAAAGCAGGAAGACCTCGGACCGTATACAACTGCTCATACGGTGGATCAATTGGCAGAAGGAGGTCTTGGTTTATACTTAATGCAAACATTGATGGATGAAGTCGAGGTGCAAGCAAACTCCGGAGTTACCGTTGCGATGACAAAGTTTTTAAACAGGGAGCGAGTTGACCATGACACAACCATCCAAAACTATGAAACTAACTAAAGATGAAGTGGATCGCCTTATCCAAAGCTATCAATCCAATCAAGATGAGCAGGCGCAGCTCACGCTGGTCGAATGCTATTCAAACTTGGTCGATGTGCTGGCAAAAAAATATTCAAAAGGAAAAAGCTTTCATGAGGACCTCAGACAAGTTGGAATGATTGGTTTACTTGGCGCCATTAAGCGGTACGATCCGCTCGTCGGTAAATCATTTGAAGCCTTTGCTATTCCAACTATTATCGGGGAAATCAAACGCTTTTTACGGGATAAAACGTGGAGTGTCCATGTACCAAGGCGAATCAAAGAACTCGGACCAAGAATCAAGATGGCCGTTGATCATCTAACAACAGAGACGCAAAAGTCACCTAAAGTCCAAGAAATTGCAGAATACCTAGATGTGACAGAGGAAGAAGTACTGGAAACCATGGAGATGGGCAAAAGCTACCAAGCACTGTCTGTCGACCAAGGCGTAGAGGCGGATTCTGAAGGAAGTACAGTCACCATTTTAGACGTTGTCGGCTCACAGGAAGAGGGCTACGAACGTGTCAACCAAAAAATGATGCTTGAGAGTGTGCTTCATGTTCTGACAGATCGAGAAAAAGAGATTATCAATTTGACTTATTTGCAAAATAAGAGTCAAAAAGAAACAGGCGATTTACTCGGGATATCCCAAATGCATGTATCAAGACTGCAACGGAAGGCAGTTAAGAAGCTACGAGATGCATTATCAGAAGATGCGTCTATGGAGCTAGGGTAATGAAGCAGATTGAACAGCATGAGCATGTGAATGCCATTATCTATCAATCGAATAAAGAAGGGAAATCATGCTGCGGGGACAGTTTTTTTATTAAAGCAGATGATGAAGAACTAATTTGTGCTGTGGCAGACGGATTAGGCAGCGGTCAGTTCGCCAATGAATCATCTTCTTTAGTCAGCGAAATTGTCGAAGAATATGGACATGAGGATATGACGACACTCATTGACAGATGCAATCAGGCGATGAAAAATAAACGCGGAGCCACTGTAGCCATATTAAAGGTGAATTTTTCCCAGCAGCAATTTACCTATTGTTCGGTTGGTAATATTCGGTTCATCTTGAATGCCCCTTCTGGCGACTATATTTATCCACTTCCGACATCAGGATACTTATCAGGGAAACCTAGAAAATATAAAACATATACCTATTCCTACGAAAAAGGATCGACATTCATTATGTATTCAGACGGACTGAATGTGCCAAACATGAGAATGTGTTTAAAGCATAGCCATTCAGTTGCAGACATTGCCAAACAGCTTGAAACATACACACAAGACAAGAAGGACGATCTCACCTATGTACTTGGTCAGCTCACGTAAAATAGCTGACCTTTTTTCTGTTTTACCGGTTTTTTTGATACACTAAAAGAGAAGACACAGTGAGAGGATGCAAAGTATGAAGACATCTGACTTTTTATTGAAACAAATTGCAACAGAATTAAAGCTTTCAACAAAACAAATTGAAAGTGTCATCAAGCTCTTAGAGGATGGCAACACCGTCCCGTTTATTGCCCGTTACCGGAAAGAGCAGACAGGCTCACTGGATGAGGTGCAAATTCAAACCATTTCAGAGCGCTATACATATATCCAAAATGTCATGAACCGAAAAGAAGAAGTCATCCGGTTAATCGCAGAACAAGACAAACTAACGGATGAATTAAAACAAAAAATTGAACAGGCTCATAAACTGCAAGAGGTCGAAGATTTATACCGGCCATTCAAACAAAAACGTAAAACAAAAGCAAATGTAGCCAAAGCAAAAGGACTCGAGCCGCTGGCGGATTATATACTCACACTGCCAAGCGATGAGATCGAGAAGAAGGCCGCTTCTTTTATCAATGAAGAAAAGGAAGTAACAAGTGTAGAAGAGGCACTTGAAGGCGCACAGCACATCATTGCTGAACAGCTGGCAGATGATCCTGATATGCGGAAATGGATTCGCAGCGAAACGTACCAAAAGGGCAGCCTAATCACATCAGGAAAAGACATCGAAAGCGATGAGAAAAATGTCTATGAAATGTATTACGATTATCAAGAGCCCATCAAAAAGATAGTGCCTCATCGTATATTAGCGGTTAATCGTGGAGAGAAAGAAGGCATCTTAAAGGCAGCCATCGAGCCGCCTGCTGAAAATATTCGTTTCTATCTCGACAAACAAGTCATAAAAGGCAAACAGACGACGGCAAGACCGTTTATCGAAGCGGCAATTGACGATGCGTATAAACGTCTTATCCAGCCTTCCATCGAACGAGAAATACGCAAAGAGCTGACAGAAAAAGCAGAAGAACAAGCGATTCATATTTTTGCTGAAAACTTAAGAAAACTACTGCTTCAGCCGCCAATGAAAGGGAAGCGTGTACTTGGAGTCGACCCTGCATTTCGTACAGGCTGTAAGTTAGCAGTCGTAGATGATACAGGAAAAGTCCATCATATCGGCGTCATTTACCCGCACCCGCCTGTGCAGAAAAAATCGGAAGCGAAACAAAAAGTGAAAGAGATCATTCAATCATCAAACATTGAAGTCATTGCGATTGGAAACGGAACAGCCTCAAGAGAGACTGAACAGTTCATTGCAGACCTCATTAAAGAGCTGGATCAGCCGGTCTCCTATTTGATTGTGAATGAAGCAGGAGCAAGTGTATACTCTGCGTCTGCACTGGCGCGAGAAGAGTTTCCAGACTTGCAAGTCGAAGAACGAAGTGCTATATCCATTGCTCGAAGATTACAAGATCCTTTAGCAGAGCTTGTGAAAATTGATCCGAAGTCTGTCGGAGTAGGCCAATACCAGCATGACGTGAGCCAAAAGCAATTAAACAGCTCGTTAACCTTCGTAGTGGAGACGGTCGTCAACCAAGTCGGTGTGAACGTCAATACAGCCTCACAGGCGCTGCTGCAATATGTGTCAGGTCTTTCAAAAGCTGTCGCAGGGAATATCATCAAGCGCCGCGAAGAGATTGGAAGATTTACAAGCAGAAAAGAGCTAAAGGACATTCCAAGACTTGGTGCTAAGACTTATGAGCAGTGTATCGGTTTCCTGCGCATCGCAGATGGACAAGATCCACTTGATCGGACAGGCATTCACCCTGAGAGCTATAAAGAAACAAAACAGTTCTTACGCATGATCAAGATGACGCCAGATGATCTTGGCACAGAGCAGTTAAAGGAGAAAATCGCAGAGGTTCAGCTGGATGAAGCAGCAGAGCAGCTTGATATTGGGATCATTACACTTCAGGACATCATCGATCAGCTGACAAGACCTGAGCGTGATCCTCGCGATGAAGTACCAAAACCTCTTTTGAAAACAGATGTGTTGAAATTGGAGGACTTGAAGCAAGGAATGGAACTGCAAGGAACGGTAAGAAACGTCGTAGACTTCGGCGCATTCGTTGATATTGGTGTCAAGCAGGACGGGCTTGTCCATATTTCTAAGCTCAGCAACCGTTTTGTGAAGCATCCGCTTGACGTTGTATCAGTTGGTGACATTGTGACTGTATGGGTGGACTCCGTTGACCAGACAAAAGGCCGCGTTGCCCTCTCCATGCTGAAACCAGAGTAAAACAAAAAACGAGGCGCACCTCAGGATGGGGTGTGCCTTGATGCGACTGAATGTTTTTTTCTGTAGAAGTACCAGCATTGATTCAGCAACTTGATTTGGTAATGATTTTTTTCGAAAAAAGCCTTCTGCATCTGATTTTTCAGCCAGTTGGGCATCGCCCATTCCTCCTTTGATCGAAACAGTGGGTGTACCTTCAATGTATGCAAAGGGGAAATTGTCCCGTTCGAGGTTTTTATAGAAAGGAACGATCTTGATTGAAGGAGAGCGAGTTACAGCAGTTAACAGAACATATTTCTGAGCAGTTCTTTGGGAAGGCATTCCGCCATCAGGCTGTTTTTAATGACCGTCTCAAAACGACAGGCGGGCGGTATTTACTTGGAACACACAATATCGAGCTAAACCGCCGATACCTAGAGGAACATGGACGAGAAGAATTAATCGGAATCATTAAGCATGAGCTGTGTCATTATCATCTGCATCTTGAGGGAAAAGGCTATCAGCATCGTGACCGCTCCTTTAAAGAGTTATTAAAACAAGTAGGAGCCCCGCGTTTTTGTACACCGCTCAAGACCTTACAAAATAAACGGCGTGTACAGAAGCGGCAAGAATATGTCTGCACAGGATGCGGACAATATTTTATCAGGAAAAGGCGAGTTGATACCTCTCGTTATGTGTGCGGTGTCTGCAAAGGAAAATTAAAATGGCAGCGTACAATCGGTTCAGAGTGATAAGCATTCCTTTATGGGATGCTTTTTTTTGTGAGACGAAGTAGACATATTGAGACAAATAGAGACGCAAGTCTCATTTTGTCTCTTTTTTGATCGATGTGAATCGCTCAAAGCCTAAGCTTTTAAGCGCCGTGATGTTGGCACGTTTTTTGCTTGTATAGAAGTGCAAGCAAAAAAGATAGGAGGTTTTATCATGAAAATGGCACTCACAAAAGAAAAAGCCGTTTGGATGTATCAAAAAATGCAGGAAATCCGCCAATTTGAAGATCAAGTACACACGCTTTTTACAAAAGGGATCTTGCCAGGTTTTGTCCATCTTTATGCTGGTGAAGAAGCTGTTGCTGTAGGAGTCTGTGCTCATCTGAATGAACAAGACAGTATTACAAGTACCCACCGCGGCCACGGTCATTGTATCGCTAAGGGCTGTGATCTTAAAGGAATGATGGCAGAAATCTATGGAAAAGCCACAGGTCTTTGTAAAGGAAAAGGTGGATCTATGCACATTGCAGATTTTGATAAAGGAATGCTCGGTGCCAACGGAATTGTGGGAGGCGGCTTTCCACTTGCGTGCGGGGCAGCCCTTACAGCTAAATATAAAAAGACAGATAATGTAAGCGTTTGCTTTTTCGGGGATGGTGCTAACAATCAAGGGACTTTTCACGAAGGAATCAATCTCGCCGCCATCTGGAAACTGCCAGTCATTTTCATCGCAGAAAACAATGGTTACGGGGAAGCGACGCCATTTTCCTATGCTTCAAGCTGCAAATCGATTGTGGATCGAGCTGCCAGTTATGGTATTCCGGGTATTCAAGTAGATGGAAAAGATGTGACAGCCGTTTATCAAGCAGCAGAACAAGCGATAGAACGAGCAAAAAATGGAGAAGGTCCGACATTGATTGAATGCATGACATATCGGAATTATGGTCATTTTGAAGGAGACGCCCAGCGCTACAAAACCAATCAAGAAAAAACCGAACATCAAGAAGAAAAAGATGCCATTACTCTTTTTAAAAAAGAATTATTAAAGCAGCAGCTGCTAACAGATCATGAGATATCAAGTATTGAAACGGCTGTAGCAGAAGCGATAGATGAAGCCGTTAGATTTAGTGAAAAAAGTGAATATCCAGATCAATCCGAATTATTGACCGACGTATATGTTTCGTATCAATAAATCAGAAAGGGGAGAGGGAAATGACAAGAGAAATCAGCATGTCTAGTGCTTTGAATGAAGCGATTAAACTGGCAATGAGAAGAGACGGAGATGTCATTTTAATGGGAGAAGATGTTGCAGGAGGCGCTCATGTAGATCACTTACAGGATGATGAAGCATGGGGCGGTGTTCTTGGTGTAACGAAAGGGATCGTTCAAGAATTTGGACGTGAGCGTGTCCTTGACACACCGATTAGTGAAGCCGGTTATGTAGGTGCGGCCATGGCAGCTGCTTCAACAGGATTAAGACCAATTGCGGAGCTCATGTTTAATGATTTTATCGGTACTTGTTTGGACCAAGTGCTAAACCAAGGCGCAAAATTTCGATACATGTTTGGCGGAAAAGCAGAGGTGCCAATCACGATTAGAACGACACATGGGGCGGGTTTTAGAGCAGCTGCCCAGCATTCACAAAGTTTGTATGCGCTATTTACAAGCATCCCTGGTTTGAAAGTAGTTGTGCCTTCTTCACCATATGATGCCAAAGGACTGCTGCTGGCAGCGATTGAGGATCAGGACCCTGTCATCTTTTTTGAAGACAAGACGCTTTACAATATCACAGGAGATGTGCCGGAGAGGTATTACACATTGCCGCTTGGTAAGGCAGATGTGAAGAGGGAAGGTTCTGATGTAACCATCTTTGCTGTGGGCAAACAAGTGTATACAGCACTCGAAGCGGCAGAGCAATTGTCTGCACAAGGTATTGAAGCGGAAGTAATTGATCCAAGAAGCTTGTCGCCGCTCGATGAAGAGGCCATTCTGACTTCAGTAGAAAAAACTAATCGACTTGTCATTGTCGATGAAGCAAATCCAAGGTGCGGAATTGCCGCAGATATCTCTTCTTTGATTGCAGATAAAGGATTTGATTTACTTGACGCGCCAATCAAAAAAGTGACGGCTCCTCATACACCTGTACCATTTTCACCACCTCTTGAAGATATATATCTGCCAACACCTGATAAAGTTGTGAACACCGTATTAGAGATGATTGGCAAGAGTCATGACAAGATCTTGAACTAGAGAAAGGAGAGAGGGAGATGGCTGTCGAAGTTGTGATGCCAAAATTGGGCATGTCGATGAAAGAAGGAACGGTGTCTGTCTGGAATAAAGAGGTCGGTGAGACCGTAAACAAAGGGGAAAGCATTGCAAGCATCAACTCCGAAAAAATTGAAATGGAGATCGAATCACCTGCTGAAGGAACCATTTTGGATATAAAAGTGCCTGAGGGAGAAGGTGTACCGCCCGGCACGGTCATCTGCTATATCGGTGAAGGAAATGAACAAGTGGAGGAAAAGAAAGATAGAGACATCCAGTCAAAACCAAAGAAAGAGAGAAAGAAAATCTCCCCTGTTGCCCGTAAAATGGCGAATAGCGCAAACCTAGACATTGATACGCTGGTGGGGACAGGACCAGGTGGAAGAATTACGAAAGAGGATGTGCTTCGTGCACTTCCTGAACGAAAAGAGAAGAAACAAAACGAGACAGTGCAACAGCCTATTAACATGATGCGGAAAACAATTGCCTCAAGAATGATGGAAAGCCTGCAAACAAGTGCACAATTAACCATTACGATGAAAGCGGACGTGACAAAACTGAAAAACCTACAACAACAGCTGAATGAAACAGCCATAGCACGTTACGAGACAAAGTTGACCATCACCGATTTTGTAGCCAAAGCAGCGATCCTTTCGTTGTTAGAACATCCTGCGATGAACAGTCAATATCATAACGGAGTTGTCGAAACTTTTGAGAATGTTCATCTTGGGATTGCTGCTGCGTTAGATAACGGATTGGCAGTACCGGTCATTCGGCATGCGGAGCGGTTAACGCTGATAGAGCTGGCGAAAAGCATTAAATTGTATGGCAAAAAAGCACGTGAAGGAAAACTTCTTCATGACGAAATCAAAGGTTCTACCTTTACCATCACCAATCTTGGAGCGTATGGTGTAGAGCATTTTACGCCAATTTTGAATCCGCCGGAAGCGGGGATCCTTGGCGTCGGAGCAATGTATGACACCCCTGTTTATCGAGAGGATGAATTGTACAAAGGGACCATCCTGCCACTCAGTCTTACGTTCGATCACCGTGTGCTGGACGGGGCGCCTGCATCTGCATTTTTATCAACGGTTAAAGCACACTTAGAAGAACCAATATCCATTCTTTTATAGGAAGAAGGTGAATGTACCATGACACTGGTCATTATAGGGGGCGGACCAGCAGGTTATGTGGCGGCCATAACTGCCGCCCGTTTTGGCAGAGAGGTTGTGTTAATTGATCAAGGTCAGCTGGGAGGAACCTGCCTCAATGAAGGCTGTATTCCGACCAAAGCACTTTTGCAAAGCGCCGATATGTATGAGCATGTGAAATTAGCTGGACATTTTGGCATTGAGCTTCCAGAACATGAGCCTATCATCCAATGGAAGGTCGTTCAAAAACGAAAACAGTATGTCGTCAAGCAGCTCACTGATGGTGTTCGCTACTTGATGAATAAAAACAAAGTCACCGTGGTAAATGGGAAGGCTTCATTTCTATCAGCACATGAGCTATTGATAGAAAGTGAAGGAAAGTCTGAAATCATTCAAGCAAAACAAATCATTATTGCAACAGGTGCTGCGCCTGCTGCTTTACCGTTTGCACCTTTTGATGGCGAATGGATCATTCACAGTAAGGATGCCATGTCACTTTCTTCGATCCCAGACTCACTTTGTATCATTGGGGGCGGGGTGATCGGCTGTGAGTTTGCGAGCATCTTTAGCAGAATGGGATCAAAGGTTGTCATGATTGAACGGGCTCTGCACATTTTACCCGAAGAAGATCGGGAAATCGCACAATGTCTTCACGAACAGCTCGAAGAAACGGGTGTAAACATTTTGACGTCCGCCGCAGTCAAACAGCTTGATTCCTCTTCAAGAAAAGTAGTGGTGGAGAATAATCAAGGAGAACGTTGTGAAATCCAGTCGGATCTTTGCTTAGTGGCGATTGGCAGAACTCCACAGCTAGGAGAGTTGAATCTTGATCAGATTGGTATTGAATTTGATAGGAACGGAATCTACGTCAATGAACATATGCAAACCAATCTCCCGCATATCTATGCGTGCGGTGATGTGACAGGTGGGGTCCAGCTTGCTCATACTGCTTTTCATGAAGGAGCGGTTGCAGCATCCCATGCATCAGGTGAACATGTAAAGGTCAATGAGCAAGTCATTCCGAGGTGCATCTACACCTCTCCAGAAATCGCGAGTGTTGGTTTAAATGAAGAGAGTGCTAGAAAACAATATGAGGAGATTCGGATCGGGACATGTGCATTTTCTGCAAATGGAAAAGCATTAATCTTAAATCAACCAGCCGGTCACGTAAAGGTCATTGTAGAACCGCAATATCAAGAAATATTAGGCGTTTCAATCATTGGACCGAATGCAACAGAACTGATTGGACAAGCGGCGGTGATGATGCATGCAGAGTTGACCGCTGATACATTAGAGCAGTTTATTGCGGCACATCCGACACTTTCAGAGGCAATACACGAAGCCGTGCTGCAAACCATTGGACGAGCGGTGCACTGCTAAAAAGACTCCTTTTCAATCCAATTGACTTCTTGGGTTAGCCAACGATTATTGAAAGCGCTTTTATATTTATCTATAATGAATAAAAAGCCCCCAGAGGAGAGGATGGAATGAATCCGACGCCTTGTTATTTAAATACGTGGAAACGTTTTGTTCGTGAAGGTTTGCTTGATCAGTCTCGTCTGAATAAGAGAGTGGCAGAATCATGGCATAGGTGTAAACAGGCAAATGTGAATCCGTATTTAGATAAAGGACAGTCGTTGTTAGAAAAGGAACGATTCAGTGCCCAAAAAAAGAAATATTCATTATTCCTAAATGCGGCTCTTCCTTACTTAAATAAAATCAATCAGCAATTAAAAGATTCTGATATGCTGGCCTTACTCATCGATGCAGATGGTTATGTGCTAAGTCTGACAGGAAGCGAAAGAACGATGGTGGAAGCAAGAAGAATTAATTTTATGGAGGGTTCACGCTGGACTGAAACAGATGTAGGGACAAATGCGATCGGAACGGCACTCGTCATCGGTGAAGCGGTGACGATCAACGGAACAGAGCATTTTTCTATCGCCTCTCATCATTGGAGTTGTTCTGCTGCTCCAATTCGCGATGCGGACGGTACAATCATAGGGGTGATTGACATCTCCTGTATGACGGATAACAAGCACCCTTTTATGCTTGGAATGGCTTCAACGGTTGCTTATGCCATAGAGAGAGAAATTCAAGTCCAGCAAAGAAGGAGAGAGATGGAGCTGATCACTCATTGTCTCCAGCAGGTGGAAGCAGACGAACCGTATGTGGTCTGTAATGAAAAAAAGCAAATTGTGTCTGCCAGCAGGTCGATTAGAGATCGATTTTCAGACTGGTATGGAATGGATGTCGATCGGCTTAAGGATCATTCATTTGTTATTCGGGGAAAGCAGATCATTCAATCTGAGCAAGACGGGAAGGTGCTAGGCATATCCCTTTCTCTTGAAGAAGCAGCGAAAAGCAGCATGACCGTTTCTTTTGCTCAATTTCCCGGGGAATCAGGAACAAGTAAGGTGTTTCAACAGACGCTTAGTGAGATGAAGAGAGCGGCACAAACAGATGCTCATGTGTATATTTGGGGAGAAACAGGGACAGGGAAGGAACTCGCCGCTAGAGCCATTCACTCCGCCAGTGAAAGGCATAAAGGGCCGTTCATTGCTGTTAATTGCGGAGCCATTCCTGAAAGCCTGTTAGAAAGTGAGCTGTTTGGCTATGCTGAAGGGTCCTTTACAGGGGCAAAACGTCACGGAGCTAAAGGGAAATTTGAACAAGCCCATAAAGGAACACTCTTTCTAGATGAAATAGGCGAAATCCCATATGCGATGCAAGTAGCGCTTCTTAGGGTGATAGAAGAAAGGGCAGTCGTACCGCTCGGCGGGACACACGAAATTCCTTTGGATATTCGAATCATTACAGCGACTCACCGTAATATGAACGAACTGCTGAAGGAAGGAAAAATACGAGAAGACTTGTATTATCGTCTTCATGTCTATCCGATCAACATCCCGCCGCTTAGAGAAAGAAAAGAAGACATTCATGATTTATATCGTTATTACCAAAAGAAGCATCACTGGAATGCAGTGTTTCCTGAATCATTTTTTCAGAAATTGCAGGCGTATCATTGGCCAGGAAACATACGAGAGCTTTTTAACCTGTTTGAACATCTAAGGGTCCTCTTTCCGAAAGGCGGATGGATTGGTGAATCGCAATATGCTCAAGTATTAGAGACGATTGATCAGAAAAAACAGAAGCTGCATCCAGCAGAGCAACCCGAGACTTCAAAAGAACTCACATTCAGGGAACGCATTCAAAAGCAAACAGTGATAGACGCACTGCATAAAACGAAAGGTCATGTGTCAGAAGCAGCGAGGTTAGCAGGAGTGCCAAGAAGTACTTTTTATAAGTGGATGCGAAAGTTTCATCTGTCTTAATCTCATGAGGATGGCTGCATCAAGGCCCTTGGTCTACGTGAAGGTCGGGGGCTTTCTGCCAAGTTAAACAAATGGCATGGAAAAAGGCTTGACTGTTATATTAGTATATGTTAAATTATAAAAGCCGTCGCAAATGAAGCAGGAATGAAACGCTTAAAAATTCTTGACACATTTTTCTGGCATATATATAATGAAACATGTCTTATTATTCCGCAGTAGCTCAGTGGTAGAGCTATCGGCTGTTAACCGATCGGTCGTAGGTTCGAGTCCTACCTGCGGAGCCATAATGGAGAAGTACTCAAGTGGCTGAAGAGGCGCCCCTGCTAAGGGTGTAGGTCGCGCAAGCGGCGCGAGGGTTCAAATCCCTCCTTCTCCGCCATTATTTTATGGCCCGTTGGTCAAGCGGTTAAGACACCGCCCTTTCACGGCGGTAACACGGGTTCGAATCCCGTACGGGTCATGTTTTGTTTTTTTCATTCGTTGGGCTATAGCCAAGCGGTAAGGCAACGGACTTTGACTCCGTCATGCGTTGGTTCGAATCC
This sequence comes from Bacillus sp. FSL K6-2841, assembly GCF_037976435.1. Taxonomy (NCBI): domain Bacteria; kingdom Bacillati; phylum Bacillota; class Bacilli; order Caryophanales; family Bacillaceae; genus Bacillus; species Bacillus sp. FSL K6-2841. The sequence continues at coordinate 549,999 of NZ_CP150266.1, forward strand.
AGCTAGCCCAGCCATTTTTTATATGTTTTTCTGCATAGCAGATGAGCCATTAGCTCAGTTGGTAGAGCATCTGACTTTTAATCAGAGGGTCGAAGGTTCGAGTCCTTCATGGCTCACCATTGTCACGCGGGTGTGGCGGAATTGGCAGACGCGCTAGACTTAGGATCTAGTGTCTTTATGACGTGGGGGTTCAAGTCCCTTCACCCGCATTGTTTTTTCAAACAGTGCACTTATGAATATATGAGCACATCATACACGCGGTCGTGGCGGAATGGCAGACGCGCTAGGTTGAGGGCCTAGTGGGTGAATAACCCGTGGAGGTTCAAGTCCTCTCGGCCGCATCTAAGAAACCAAAGGTTATAGACCTTTGGTTTTTTTGTTTTATTCTCAATGTTCTTATTTTGGAGAGAAAAATTTGTATAATATTATATTTCTCGATAGTGATATTGAAGACTTTGCATTAGAAGCAGCTGAATACTTTAGAAGAGCTGGAAGATTTGAAATGGCTACCAAGCATGCACTATTTGCAACAGAAAAATTAAATAATTTCATGTCAATTGATGGTTTATTTTTTATCAAGTAAATTTATGATACGTTTTCCTCGTCCACCTCCAGTTTCTAAGGAATGATGGGCTTTGGCAACATCAGATAAACGATAAATGCTATCAACAACTGGTCTGACCTTGTTGGAATCTACATAAGATGCTAATTCTTTTAAAATTTCATTTTTGGGGTTTGCGCTGAATGTGCGAACTCTACGAGAACCGAAAAAAGTTGAAGCTAATATATATATGAAGGACGAAAAACTAGGAAATCCGATAGTAACCATTCTACCGTTCTTTGCAAGCAAGCGCCTATAATGTTTAAGGTCAGTTCCCACTGTGTCCATGACTACATCAAACTTTTTAAGATCAGAAGGAGATGTTTTTTTATAATCAAATACTTCGTCTGTACCTAGCTCTTGAAGAAAAGTAAGATGTTTTTCGTTTGCAAGAGCAGTTACATGAGCACCTAACATTTTTCCAATTTGAATCGCAATGCTTCCGACTCCACCACTTGCACCACGTACGAGTAACTTTTCGCCTTTTCTAAGGTTAGCTTTATATTTTAAGGCAATAATTGCAGTAGCACCTACGCCAGGTAATGCCGCGGCTTGTATGAGATCAATCTTTATAGGAGTTTTAGATATTTTCTCAGGTGATATAGCTACATATTCAGCAGCACTACCAATTTGGTTCCTTAAATTAATAGGGAGAACCCCCCACACATTATCACCTAATTGATAACTTTTTACGCTCGACCCTACTTCAACAACCTCTCCAGAAAAATCTGCTCCTGTCCCTTTAGGGAATTGATTACCCGTTAATAGTTTTAACTTACCTGATCGAAACAGTGTATCCATAGAGTTTACACTCGACCCATGTACACGAATGAGTACTTCTCCAGATTCTATAACTGGTCTTGATATAAAATCTTCAAAAAGAACATTCGGTGATCCATAATTAGTGTATTGTGCAGCACGCATCTTTTCATTTTTCATTTACTCACTCCATCTCCTTGAAAAAGTATTAACTTGAAGGGTTTTATAATCAATTTGGCTCTCTAATACATGGATGACACGGTTTACATATTTGATTATAATAAATGGAATTGATTTAACAAGTACGCAATATAAACTGCTTAAGGAAGGAAAAACTGACTAAGGGGTGGATAAAATATGACTGAAAGTGAGCTGAATAAAGCGATAGCTCCAGCGAGTTATGCATTAAATATATTAGCGGGAAAATGGAATTTAAAAATCTTAGCTGTACTATGTAGTTACAAGGAGATTCGATATAATGAGTTAAAGCGTAAAGTGTATGGAATTACAGGAACAATGCTCAATCAATCATTAAAGGACCTGATTGAAAACGGAATTGTTCAACGAGTTCAGTATAATGAAGTTCCATCAAGAGTAGAATATTCATTGACTGGGGCAGGACTAGAGCTGATCCCTATATTTGAACAACTTCTTCTATGGGGCGAAAACCAATTAGAAAAATCAAAGTCATAATAAAATCCATCTACGTGAGAAGTTCGTTGGGGAATCATAGCATAGCTTCCTAACAAAGATTTTATTCACTTTAAGCTATGATGAAGAAAAACAACAAAAAATCTTGAGATTACTAGGGAAGCGCTAGAAAAGGGGATGCAAATACATGTCAATTTATCATAAAGTCATTGGAGAAGGATGTCCGATCGTTATATTGCATGGTTGGACACTTGACCATCAAGTGATGTTACATGCATTGGAACCGGTATTTGAAAAACAAAGCGGTTGGAAAAGAATATACATAGACTTACCGGGGATGGGACGTTCCGAACCGCATCCGTCTATTCAGAATTCTGATGATATGTTAGAAGCGGTATTGCGTCTTTTGGACGAGATTATTCCTGATGAACAGTTTATTGTTTGTGGTTATTCGTATGGAGGGTACATAGCTAGAGGTATTGTTCATTCACGCCGGGAAACCGTTCGTGGATTACTGCTTGTGGCCCCAATGACTATACCTGTATTCGATAAAAGAGTCTTGCCAGAGAAGGCCGTTCTAAAAAGTGACAGCAGCTTGATATCACAACTTTCTCCAGAGGAGACGGATGAATTTTGCTCCATGGCAGTTGTGCAAGGAAAAACGGAATGGGAAAGATTTCGAGATGAAATTTACCTTCCTTCTAAACAAACAAATCATGAATTCATCAATAACATTCTTCAAAATGGGTATGGCTATACCTTCGACATTTCAGCTGAATTTCAGTATCCCACACTCATTATCACAGGGCGTCAAGACGATGTAGTCGGATATCAAGATGCGTGGCGGCTGATTGAAGACTATCCAAGGGCAACTTTTGCAGTGCTTGATATGGCTGGCCACAACCTGCAAATTGAACAACCTGATGTATTTAACTCATTAGTCCATAACTGGTTAAACAGACTTGAGTCGGAAAATATGTAGTTGTACACCTTTGTATAAATAGAAGTTTTCTTGATTCGGGTTCGTGGCTGTATTAATGATTTTTATAGTTTCTAAAAAAAGTCCACTCATCTTATGTGAGTGGGCTCTTTGTTTGAGTTATCTTATAATAAATGTCGTTCTAATCGATCGAAAGGCTTCAAACTATTGAGATTTCCAACTAAACAACGAAATGATAAGGTGGGGTTGAGCCTATGCTAGGATTACCAAGAGGGGAAGTTTTTTTAGTTCCTTGGTCTGCTGAATGGGGTAAAGATTTTGAAAGAGAAAAGAAACGAATAGTAGAGGTCATTGGTCAGTACACGGTGAATGTGCATCATATTGGAAGTACAGCAATAAATGGTTTGAGTGCAAAACCCATTATTGATATTGCGATTGAAATAGATCATTTTCTTGACGGGACACAGTGCGTAACAGCTTTGCAAGGGCTTGGTTATTCATATAGAGGAACCAATGTATTACCTGAAAGACACTATTTCAAGAAAGGAGAACCACGTACACACCAAATCCATATGTATCAAACAGGCAATAGATATTTACTTGAACAGTTAAATTTCAGGGATTATTTAAGAAGTAACGAATTAGTGAGAAATGAGTACGAGCAGCTCAAACTGAACCTATCAAGTTTAAATAAAAAAGACAAACACAAATATGCCGAGGGAAAAACTAACTTTGTTCAGTCGATTTTAGAGAGAATTTAGATAAAGATTTCTTTTCGCGCTGAAAAAAACTGATTTTATGCACAAAGGATTGAACATAGCTAAATGAACGTTTCATCATTAAATCCCTGTTTTATTTGTGTCACTATATCACGTTTAGTGCTCTTTTAAATCCTAAATTGCAATTATTTCCGAATCGTGTTACAATAAGAATAATTATTTTTGTTCGGCGTAAAGGATAGCATGAAGAAAGACTTTTCGTCTTGAGGATACTTTGGGCAAGGATAGTATAATACATTGTGTGATAACGCACTAGGAGGCAACAAACATGGAACAAGGTACAGTAAAATGGTTTAACGCAGAAAAAGGTTTTGGATTTATCGAACGTGAAGAAGGAGACGATGTATTCGTACATTTCTCAGCTATCCAAGGTGACGGATTCAAATCTTTAGACGAAGGTCAAAAAGTAACTTTTGACGTAGAGCAAGGTTCTCGTGGAGCTCAAGCTGCTAACGTTCAAAAAACTGCTTAATCTTCATTTTTTTAAAACAGGTTCTCTGTAGAGAGCCTGTTTTTTTGTGCTTTCATTTATTTCTTCAATAAAAAACCCTACTCAGCGTACAAGTAGGGAGATGTTACAAGGTAATCGTAAAAAAATTCATGCTTCAAAGGTTTATCAACAGTATAGCATATTGGATTTACAATATGCGGAATTTATCTAAATAAATTCTTTTTTCTTTCATTAATTGAAGGGTGGGTCGTTTCGTAGAGAACATGGATTCAAAAATGGTGAGGGATGCCCAAAAGAGGGCAGAGTTCTTAACAGAAACTTTTGATTTGCTTTTCTGTAATCCCTTTGATGACTTCTAATTCACTTAGCAAAAATTCATGGGCATCATCTAGCATTTTCTTTTCACTTGCATTTAGTGCTTTCTCTTTCTTCATCCGCATTAGGTCACGTACAACTTCAGCACCGTCTTGGATGTTACCTGTTTTTATTTTGTTTGTATTAATTGTATGACGTTCTTTCCATGTCAGTATTTGATCTGATTTGCCATGCTGGAAAATGTGCATCACATTGTTTAATGCCAGTATATCTGTAACAGGTCTAATACGTGAACCAGACATTTTTCGTGTTGGAATCATCACTTTCATATGACTGATTGACATTTTAATCACATAATACTGTTGTTTTTCATCAGAAAATTCTTTTTCTTCTATGGCTTCAATTATACCTGCTCCGTGCATTGGATAAACAATGTTATCACCAATTTGAAACATATCATCCGCCTCCATATCATGTATCTACTTTAAGGGTACCACACTTCAACGTAAAATAATCAAATTTTTAATAATAACATGTTTATTTATTTTTTGTCAATAAATTTAGTTCTAAAAAAAGAGAGATTTTTTCATGAAAAATTCGGATGATTTTTCAACATATCCTCAAGAATCCTCAATACAAGAAAAACAGAATATCCACCATTAAAAAAGACCAGCCATTGCGCTGGTCTTTCCAAATAGAATTCGATCATAATGTCGAAATATCAATCACAAACCGATAACGCACATCACTTTTCAGCACACGTTCATACGCTTCATCCACTTGACTTGCGTTAATCACTTCAATTTGTGGTGCGATATTGTGAGCAGCTGCGAAATCGAGCATTTCTTGTGTTTCTTGGATGCCGCCAACGAGTGAACCAGCGATGCTGCGGCGCCCGGTGATTAATGAAAAGACATGGAACTGATCTGGCTCAGGTGGTGCACCGACATTCACCAAGGTTCCGTCCACGCGAAGTAAGGACAAATAGGCGTCTACATTGATATTAGCAGAGACCGTATTGAGAATGAGGTCATATTGGCCGGCTAATGTTTTAAAAGTATCGGGATCACTTGTAGCAAAATAGTCTTTTGCACCAAATGACAGGGCTTCTTCCTTTTTATTCATAGAGCGGCTCAATACTGTGACTTCAGCGCCAAGTGCACGTGCGAATTGAATGGCCACATGACCGAGCCCACCCATCCCGACGATGGCCACTTTTTTACCCGGGCCTGCCTTCCAGTGCTTTAACGGAGAATAAGTTGTGATGCCAGCACAGAGAAGAGGACTTGCGGCATCAAGGGATAATTGATCTGGAATGCTGACGACAAAGCGTTCTGTCACGACAATCTTCTGACTATAGCCGCCATAAGTCGGTTCCCCGTCATAATCGAGGTTATTATAGGTTTGGACGACTCCTTTCGTGCAATATTGCTCGTCTCCGTTTTGGCAATATTCACAGATGCCGCAGGAATCCACAAAGCAGCCAACGCCTACACGGTCTCCAATCTGAAATTTCGTCACAGCATCACCGACAGCCGCAACAACTCCAGTAATCTCATGACCCGGAACCATTGGGAAAATACCGCCGCCCCATTCATCAAAGGCGCTGTGGATATCTGAATGACAGATCCCGCTAAATTGAATATCAATTAAAATATCATGTGGACGAAGCGCTCTTCGTTCAATGGTTGTCCGTTCAAAATTCGCTTTTGCATGTGAAACACTTAAAACGTTTGATTGGTGCGTCTGACACATTCTGGATCATCCTTTCAAAAGTAAGATTCTGTTCTACTTCTATACTGTACGTCTTAAAGTGAACTCTAAGTCAATAGAGAACCCTCTTCAGGCTTTTCAACATCCTTAAATAAAGAATTGAGCCAAATGCATCTTGCGTTCTCTATCAAATTGGAGATGATAAAAAGAAGGAATTTCATTTTTCATAAGGTGAGAGAAGAAGAGAAGGGTGAAAACAATGAAAATAGCACAAGCCGCCAAGCAGCTCGATTTATCTACTGCTACGCTCAGATACTACGAGAATATTGGATTAATTCGACCGATCCGTCGTGATGAGAACGGTGTTCGTGATTATGCAGAAGAGGATATTCAGTGGATTGAATTTATCAAATGTATGAGAAATGCGGGTCTTTCAATTGATGCACTTCGAGAATATACGGCTTTATTTATCGAGGGCGAGGATCATACCCTGTCCTCGCGGAAAAGTATTTTGGTCAATGAGAGAGAAAGACTTGTAGAAAAGCAAAAGGAAATCGAAGAGACGATTAAGCGGTTAGATTACAAGATAGAAAGTTATGAAGATATTATCCACAGTTATGAACAAAAGCTCGTTCATCAACTAAAAACCAATTCCATGTGAATGAAGAAAAACCTGTGACAAGTCACAGGTTTTGTAATGTGGTTATCTTTTTGTGTAACGCACCCAGTCATAATGCGCGTGTAGTGGTGTAACACCGTTATAGGAGCCGAGCCATTCATCGACACCTGCACCATTCCACAGGTTCATCATAATCTTTCCTGGGGTTTGAGGGATTTGAGTAGTGGCAGTATGTTTTAATTGTCCGTCTACATACCATTTAATCGAGTTTGGCTGCCAGTCAAATGCATACGTGTGATAAGAGTTTGCTGCATCAAAACCAAGGTTGACGATCTTTTCATGATTTCCTACACCATTGGTATAGTAGTTAAACTGAACCTTTGTCGTATCTTTTCCTAGAAATTCGATGTCAATTTCATCCCAAGGCGTACCATCAGTCGGTCCTGTATAAGTAAAGAACGAAGACACGATCCCAACATTTTTGGCTGGTTTCATGCTGACTTCATAAAGCCCGTAGCCATATGTTTGAGTGGAACGATTTTCTCCGCAGTCAAACTTATTATAGGAAGGACTTGTGAGCGATAACCGCATTTCCCCTAACGACGTCATGGAGACATTGTTTGCACGCCACGTACAGTTAAACATGTTTCCATTCGAGTACCCATCTGCTTTTTGCCATAACCCCGTATTATAGTTGTTAAAAGGCTCATAAAACGACCCGCCTGTTTGGGCCGAGGCACCCGCAGTAAATGTGGATAAACTCAAGACGATTCCAGTGACAAGCAGCATCAACATTCGTTTCACACGGTAAGACATGTAGGCATTCCCCTCTCTTATTTTGAAAGCGTTTTCTTAATTGATCATACATGATTCTCTCAAAATGGAAAATCGGTCTAATATATGATATTAAAGAGGATAGTTTACTAGACTCTTCTATTTTTTATAGGAAGTTATGAAAGAAAATGATCTTTTTCAGGCTATTTACTAAAGAATGATTGACAAAGCGGACAGTTGTCCGTAAGATAATACCGGTACAATTGTCCTAATGAAAACCAAAAAGTTTTGATTGAACACATAGAGAGAAGTGCAATATGGATGAAGGTAAAGAAGGTGAAGCATCATGGAAAAGGATATTGGGAAGGAAATTGAAGAGGTCGCTTTTACTTTGTTTCAGGAATTTGGTGTGGAAAATGTCAGCATGCATAAAATTGCCAAAACAGCTGGTGTTGGGCAGGGTACTCTTTACCGCCGTTATGCCAATAAAAGTGATTTGTGCCTTTCGATCCTTGGAGAAAAATTTGAACAGCTGATCCCTGCTTTGCATCTTTACTTGAGTAAAATCAGTGACCAGCCGGTTCGTGAACGTTTGCGTTATGTGCTCGAAGAAATTCATCTCATCGTCGGTCATCATTTAGACTGGATTCGGATGCTTACGATATCTGGGAATTTAGAGCAGACAAGCAAAGTGTATGACTGTCATTACAGTCAATCGCTTAGGCAAATGATTCGTGATTTGCTGGAAGAAGCAGATGAAAAAGGGGAAGCGAACATACAGGATATTGAGCTGACGACACTTTGTATGTCCTCTCCGATGACACCTGAACTGATGTTTTATATTCATGAATCTGGTTATTCAATCGAAAAAATCGCTCAATTCGCTGCAGAAAAACAGATTTTGTCTGTTTTCAATAGACATTGAAGTGGCTCATTTCTGACCGTTCTCACTTCCTATGCTTGATTTAAATTGAAAAAAGAAAAGGAGCCAACCTACTATGAACAAACAGCAAGCAGCAGCTTCTCATATTCGAACGCTGCCCATTATTATCTCATTTATCACAGCCGGTTTTATTGGCCTGTTTAGTGAAACGGCACTAAATATGGCGCTGAGAAGCTTAACGTTAGACTTTGGAATTGAAGCGACGACAGCTCAGTGGCTGACAACAGGATATTTATTAACACTTGGTATTCTCGTGCCAATTTCAGGACTCATTCTTCAATGGTTTACAACAAGACAGCTTTTCATGACGTCGCTCGTCTTTTCGATCATTGGAACTTTTATCGCAGCAGTTGCGCCAGTCTTTAGTATTTTAATGGTGGCACGTGTCGTACAGGCAGTCGGTACAGCATTGCTTCTTCCATTGATGTTCAATACGATTTTGGTAATCATCCCGCCTCATAAACGAGGCAGATCGATGGGGATTATAGGTCTTGTGATCATGTTTGCACCAGCTGTTGGTCCAACAGTCTCTGGTCTTATTTTGAAATCGCTGACTTGGCATTGGATTTTCTGGATTTCACTTCCGCTATTAATAGCTGCACTCGTCTTTGGTTTTATCTTTATGCAAAATATTACTGAGCCAACAAGACCGAAAATCGACATCTTATCGATTGTGCTTTCAACCATTGGTTTCGGAGGAATTGTCTATGGCTTTAGTAGCGCCGGTGAAGGCGGCGGCTGGAGCAGTATGCATGTGATCGTGGCAATTGTAGTAGGTGTCATTGGGATTCTTGTATTCTCTCTCAGACAGTTGAATATGAAGGAACCGATGCTGAACTTAAGCCCGTTTAAATATCCGATGTTTGTCATTGGGTTACTGCTGATCTTAGTGTGTATGATGGTGATGCTGTCTGCTATGATGATTTTGCCATTGTATTTGCAAACATCCTTGGCACTCACGACCTTTACAGCAGGTTTAATGCTATTGCCAGGTGGAATTATCAACGGTCTGCTATCTCCAATCATGGGTGGTTTATTTGATAAGTTTGGACCGAAATGGCTTGTGATTCCAGGGCTTGCGATCGTCGCAGCGACGATGTTAGGTTTTACCAATCTAAGTGTGAATACATCGATTGGGTACATTGTGACTCTTCATATTACATTAATGGTCGGAATCGCGATGATCATGATGCCTGCGCAAACAAATGGATTAAATCAGCTGCCGCCAGAGCTATATCCGCATGGTACAGCGATTATGAATACATTGCAGCAGGTGTCAGGAGCCATTGGTACTGCGGTCGGTATTTCCATCCTGTCATCAGGAACCCGCAGCTTTATGGAAAATGTGGCTGATCCCTCAAATCCGATGAATCAGCTGCTCGCCTTTACAAATGGCGTCCAGCATGCATTTATCTTTGCTGTGATCATGACCGTCATTGGTCTAATTATCGCTTTCTTCATTAAACGAGTGAAGGTAGAGCAGCAAGTTTCATAAAATAGATGAAAAGCACTGAGGACTTAGCGCCGCAGTGCTTTTTTTATTTGTCCAATGCTTGTTTCAAATAGGGCGAAAATGGGGAGATAGATAAAAAGTGAACCAAAGAGAATGTGCCGCTGATTCAGTAGAAGGAAAAGAGGAAAAAGAAACGAATGAGTTAAGAAGAAATGATTACGATAGGAGACTGAGATCATGAACTTACAAGAGCAAATCAAAATCGCTGCGTCTTTACGTCAACCAACTGAAGGTTCATTACCGAGTCAATCGGAACTAAAACCAGTTCATCCTCCTGAAGTGAACAAAATGGAATATGACATTCCAACAAGTGCTGGCGAAACAAAGGTATGGGTATTTAAGCCGGTCAACACATCAAAGCAGACGCTACCCGTTTTTGTAAATTTACATGGCGGAGGATTTATCCTAGGCAGTGCTGAAATGGATAACCACTGGTGTCCAGTTATTGCAGACAGGGCGCAATGTATCGTCGTCAATGTCGAGTATCAGCTTGCCCCAGAGCATCCATTCCCAGCCGCTCTTCATGAATGCTACGATGTCCTGAAGTGGCTGTATGAACACCCTGATGAGCTTCAAATAGACCCTAAAGCAATAGCTATTGGCGGACATAGCGCAGGAGGAAATTTGGCAACAGCTGCTTGTCTCTTAAATATCCAAAAAGGGAACCAACTCCCGATTGTCTATCAAGTGCTTGATTATCCGCCACTTGATTTAGCCACTGATCCAGCACAAAAGCCAGCATTTGAAGAAGCGATCCCTGTTGAAATGGCGAGGCTCTTTAATGCCTTCTATCTGCAAGGCCAAGATCCGCACAATCCGCTCGTTTCTCCGATCTTTGCCGATCGCTCATCCTTGGCTCAAATGCCACCAGCTCTCGTGATCACAGCTGAAAGAGATTCGCTAGCTCAAGAAGCCGAACAATATGCGGAGAAGTTAAAAGAAGCAGGGGTAGATGTCACGTACAGACAGTTTAAAGGAGTCCCTCACGCCTTCACGCATGCCGGAGATTTAGAAATAGCTGAAGAGGCTTGGCATCTGATGAGTGATCAATTGAAGAAGGCGTTTGAAAAAATGTCATAATGGTTTCTCTTCAAAATAGGAAAAGCACAGGTGTAACCTGTGCTTTTTACTTCTGTTGTGATTTGATTATTTTCTTTATTTCGTTCTAATGCTATTGGTAAAAGCTTTTCTATCATGCTTAACCTGTAATGTTTTTTGTGCATTTTGATTTAGTCTATCCACTAATGCATCAAGCGATTTACCTTCAAATGATGAAAAAAGTGTTAAATATGTCTGAGCAATAGTTTTTGTTGATGCTGCTAGTTTTGTCGCTTTTGTAATATCTGATTTTAATGAGTTTATATCAGTTTTTGCTTGTGCTTTTAACTGTCTTTTTAGTTCATTTTGTTGTTGCACTTTTTTTATCATTTCTAATTCAGCGTTCATATCAGGCACTAATTATGACCTCCTATAACCTCAGCCATCTAGCTAATTCTTTATCTTTTTGTGTGAGATTTTCTGCCATTTTTACAATGAATTCGGTTATCTCTTCTAGATCCTGAATCATATAATGCAATGAAGCTTCAAATTTGTATTGCTCCTCTTTATCATAAAAAAGTGGTGTTCCTTTATCAATATACGGAGCTATTTCTAATAGGGCTTGATCGACGTCATTTGGCCCAAGTTGTTCAAATTGATCTAGTTTACTCTTAAATTGATTTGAAAGATTGTAAGTTGTTAAACTGTGTTCTTTTGGAAATGCTTCTACTTCTTTTTTTACGTTCTTCAACTCTTCTAATGCTAAAGTCAGTTGTTCAGCTAATCTTTTTGCAACAGCCTGATTTACTTTTATTGTTTGACCATCCATATCAGCATAAGAGGTCATTGTTTCTAAGTCACGATTATATACATCCTTACTTCCATTGATATTGATGATATTACCATTCTGATCAAATTTGAAATTAGACTCGCTTATAGCATGGGTGTCATCAATTCCAAGTGCTTGCATGATAAAGTCGGCTGCAATCGGTATAAGCGTACCAGACAAAGCAGTAGCTTTTAAACGTTTGTGTCTCTTTAGTCTTGCATCAGATGGATCTTTTGTATAAATCGTTGTTCCATTGTGTCGCTCATATTCAAGTCCCCATCCAGCACCAACCATGTCATCTGGGTTAATGATAGACTTATTCATTGCTCTGAAATCACCATTTTTTATTCTCTGTTGAGTTTCTTTGTCATGAAGCTTTACAATAGATGGATTATTGAATCCAACTGAATAGACACCGTTAATCACTCCTGCATAATCAGCCTCTGCTCCACCTAGTGAATGACCAGTAGCTGATATAACTGTATTGCCACCAGCGTACTGTCTTTTTACTTCTTTAACGAGCTGATCAGATTGATCGAATTGAGAGGTTTTAGTGATGAGTTTGTATTCACCGCTATTAAGCATAGCTTCTTGCCCTGGAGAACCAGTATATTTCGAAATGGTTTTAGTATAATCTTTAGTCTCGTTTTTAACGATATAGGGTGTTTTAGTTTTAGTTTGTAGCCCTGCAACTACGTTTCCTCCATCAGCTTTTATCACATCTTGAACAAGTTGATTTTTTGGATCAGTGCCAGCGAAAGCTACGACAACGTTGTTAGGTGTATTTGTTTTAATCCATTTACCATTCTTTTTTTTTGCTTGAACTAAAACTATAGCATCAAGTCCTGTATCTTGATCTTTTGCAATTTTATCTATAAACCAATAAGAATGTTCATTAACCTTTAAAGGCTTATTTATTTCTTTATGTAATGAAATTGTTTTATCATTATAAGCTAGACCGCTTAATCTAAAGTACTCTTCATCTGATAGACTTGAGCGCTTTTGAGTCTCTTTCAAAATATATACAAATCCTTTCATTTTATGTAGAATTATATTAAAGGGTGATATTCAGTGAAAAAAACCATATTTATACTATTGGTGTTTATTATAGCAGTTGGAGGATTTATTATGAAGTTAGAATCCGATAAGAATGAGCGTGTAAAAGATAAAGAACAAACCTTAGTAATTGAAGCAAAGAACCATATGGAACAGTATATAAAAGAGGGATATCAATCTATTGAACAAATTGATTTCTCAAATGAATATAATATTGATCCAACTGGCGGAATAGAAGTAACAGGGTATTTAAATAATGATAGAAATAAAAAATTTTCTGGAATATATGATCCTACCAATAAAAAAATTGGTGTAGCTGTTGTCGATGCAGAAGAAAAATAAAATATTGTCATCGTTCCACAGTCGAGCAAAATAGTGAATAGGGGGATATCAAATGGGCTATACAGTCATTACAGGAGCAAGTTCAGGTATTGGATATGAGGCGGCACTAGCCTTTGCAGCACGAGGCAAAAACCTTATATTAGCTGCCCGCCGGCTCGAGAAACTCCAAGAACTGAAGAAAGAAATTCTTGATCAATATCCCGATATTAAAGTAAACATACAGTCTGTGGATTTAACCGACATGGAGCAAGTGTATACATTTTATGAATCATTGGCTGAGTATGAGCTCGACACCTTCATTAATAATGCAGGGTTCGGCCATTTCGGCTCGATTGGAGAGCAAGATTTAAGTAAAATTGGGGACATGCTTCACCTAAATATCGAAGCCTTAACAATTTTATCCACTTTATTTGTTCGTGATTATGAGCAAGTAGAAGGGGCTCAGCTGATCAACATTTCTTCAAGAGCGGGCTATACAGTCGTCGGCAATGCCGTCACCTATTCGGCCACGAAATTTTACGTGAGCGCCTTTACAGAAGGATTGGCACTAGAGTTGAAAGGAAAGGGAGCTAAGTTACAGGCGAAAATATTAGCACCTTCCGCAACAGAATCAGAATTTGCAAAGCGTTCATTAGATGTAGATCAATTCGAATATGAAGGCAATATCAAGAAATATCATACATCAAAAGAAATGGCAGCTTGTCTGCTTGAGCTGTATGACCATGAAAAAACAGTCGGTATTGTTGACGGTAAGACCTTTGATTTTGAATTGAAAGATCCGATTTTTTCACATGCGGGTTCAAGTATGAAATAGAAAAGACACATCACTGAGGGAAGATGCCCTCGGTGCTTTTTTTATGGCATGATTGATTAGTGTGTCAGCATATGTAGAAGAAGACCTCATCCGTTTTTTTCATATGTTCTTTGATAAAGCAAAGAATCAGAGACCCAGTAGATCAAACTGCTCATAATGATAATAGGTATAGATACTGAACTCCCAATACCATCGATCACAAAAAGCATGACAACCATTGCGATCAGTAAATAAGCAGCAAGATAAAGTGGATGGAAAGCCTTTGGCTGCAAAGAAAACAACAACTGCAAAGGAACCGCAAAGACGAAATAACAAACAAAAAAGATGGGAACGTAAAATACCATGAACGCAGGCACTCCCTGAATCGGTGGATAGAAGCATACGAACAGACTGAGTAAAATCGAACTAAGGAATAGTGTGATTAGGATTTTGTGAAATGATTGAAGCATTTGTAATAGATAGACTCCTTTTTTGTAAAATTTACTATAATTTATCATAAATTGATGATTTAGCATCGTTTTCTGTCATTCATTGAATAACCTCAATATTCTCTTTTTTAAAAGTGAATTTAGGTATTTAGATGTAAATAAATAATTAAGAACATGTCTTTTTTTCCTTTATTTGGTTCTGTATCTTTCGCCTCATGCTGATGAATGAAGGAATGGTATAAAGTAAATCCTATAGTAAGAGACCTAGCTTTGTATCCATCACATTTAAGAAAAGAGATGATCGAATGAACGTAACAAAATGGTTAGGTGCTGTCCTTCTTTCTGTTTTATTACTGTTGACAGCAGCTTGTGCCAATACAAGTACCCAAGAGAAAAATCATAGCGGAAACGAAACCGCATCTAAGGAATCCAAGGACAAAACGACAGCCGTAGAAACAGGGAATAAGTCCTTATCTAATATTAAGGTTTTAGCGACAGGCGGGACGATTGCCGGCAGCTCAGACAGTGATACAGATACGACAGGATATAAATCTGGTGCACTTGGTATCGATAAAGTCATTGCCTCAGTTCCTCAGCTTAAGGATATTGCAAACGTAACAGGTGAGCAGGTGGCGAATGTAGGCAGTGAAAATGTGGATGATGCTCTTCTTTTAAAATTAGCCAAACGAGTGAATAAACTCTTAAACGATGATCAAGTCGATGGGATTGTCATCACACATGGAACAGATACTCTTGAAGAGACCGCTTACTTTTTACATTTGGTTGTCAAAAGTGATAAACCAGTTGTAGTCGTTGGCTCAATGCGTCCAGCATCTGCTATCAGTGCGGATGGCCCGCTAAACTTGTATCATGCTGTGAAAATTGCATCCACAAAAGAAGCCAAAGGCAAAGGTGTCATGGTCACATTAAATGACCGAATTGCATCAGCTCGATTTATTACAAAAACAAACACGACGACAACCGATTCCTTCAAATCTCTTGAACATGGTTACATTGGAGAAGTTACTGGTGAAGTGGTTTCTTTTTATAACGAACCGATCAGAAAACATACGTCAGAAAGTGAATTTGATGTATCAAACATTAAGGAATTACCACAAGTCGATATTTTATATGGCTATCAAAATGATCAAAAATACATGTATGATGCAGCAGTAAAAGCAGGAGCGAAAGGGATAGTCGTTGCCGCAGCCGGCAATGGAACGATGTCAACTGAAGCCATCAAAGGGGCAACAGATGCCGTGAAGAAAGACGTGGTCCTCGTGAGATCGAGCCGTGCGGGGAATGGGATTGTGACCCATGAAAAAATGGATGATGAACATCACTTTGTCTCATCAGATTCATTGAATCCACAAAAAGCTCGCATTCTGCTTATGCTCGCTCTAACGAAGACAAAAGATCCAAGTAAAGTGCAGACATATTATGAAAAGTATTAATGAAGAAAGGGACCCGAAGCTTCGGGTCTTTTTTATGCGTGCTCCTGATGATGCCCTTTTGCACGTGTTTTTAAAGAGAGTAAAATATCTCGCCAAATATCGTCTACATCCGTAAGAAAATGTCCCGCTTCATCGATATAATAGGTTTTGACGTTTGGAATGCTAGGCGCCATTTTTTCTATTTCGGCAAACGGAGCCATCGAATCTTCTTTTCCATGCCATACATCAACAGGGATTTGTATATCCTTCATATCAAATGCCCACGGACGCGAGAGCAAATCTGGTTCACGAATACATTCATCCACCGATTGACGAGTGGCTTCGTGTAAATGTGTCATCATCATCTCTAATTGCTCATCGGTTTGAAGAAATTGACGGTCCCATGGATGTAAATGTTTGTTCCCATTTTTGGCCAGCTTCTTAAATTTTTCCGGATTGTTCTCAATCATTTTTTTCTGAGAACGGTAGCTTGCTTTCAATAACCAAGGGAACTTCTTACTGAGGAAAAAAGCCAATTTGTTTTCTTTGAGCATACTTTTAGGCGGTTTTCCGTCCTGAAATGGCGTTGTACTTGAAATCAGAGCGGCTGAAAGAACTCGATTCGGCAATTGATAAGCACAGCCAGCAGCGAATGCGCCGCCTCCAGATACACCCATCACTGAAAAATGGTGAATACCGAGATGATCTGCTACCTCTAGCACATCTTTTGCCCAATCTAAAATCGTGCGTTCAGGTTGAGGGGTAGATAAACCAAATCCTGGTCTGTCTAAACAGATGAGACGTACACCGAGCTCTTTAGAAATCGGGTCATCATCTAAAAACATCACTCTTGATCCAGGGGTTCCGTGAAAAAAGAATACTGGAAACCCTTCAAGATCCCCGTATTCACACAAACCAATATGACGTCCATCTTGTAAATGAATGCTATCCATATTTTCATCTCCTTAATAGTTTAATTAACTTAAATGTTGGAGAAAGAAACACCAGATCAAGGCGCTTCTTTCGCAATCTGATAGATTTTTTCGTATAGAGACAATAATGTTTTTAAATCTTCTTTTGGAAGCTTTGCATAGTATTTTTGAATGAGGTGCAATTGAATTTCTTCTGTATTCTTGTGAAAGTCATGACCCTTTTGAGCAAAATCAACAATGATTTCCCGCCGGTTATGTGGATTTATTTCTCGTTTGACATAGCCAAGCTGTTCTAGCTTTGATACAAGCTGGCTAGCGGCACTTGCCGAAATGGAAAAGTAATCAGCTAGTTCGTTGATGGTTCTTGTTTTTGTCCGTAATAATTCAAGTGTCAGCTCTTGTTTGGCTGATAAATCTGCATATTCATGTTTTAAAAATCGTTGATACTCTTCTACATAGATGGAGCCTAGTGCATTCGAGTATTCAATGATTTTTTTACTGTAATGAATGATTTCCTCATCCAATGACATCACCTCTATTTCATTATAGGCAATGTTTATAGTTAAGTGAAGTTAAATATTAAGTATTTTTAAATGAGAAGATATGCTTGAAAAGAAAATCACCGGTTTAGCCACTTTTTCATCAAAAAAGGACAAACAATACTCCCCGTAACCCCCGCACATTCATAAAACGTGGTTGGTTTAAATTTGAACACATAGTAGGCCAAAGTAGCAATGAAAAGATCGTAAAAGAAAAACACATACAAGTCCTTTTTTGTGATGGCACAAAAGATCGTGTTGTGTGCTTTCACATTGTTCCCCTCCTTTTGAATTCGATGACTTTTTCATTGTATTTCGAAAAAAATCCATTTATAATAAAAAATAAACCAACTGGTCGGTTTTGATTTGTCTTAATGAAGAAAAGCAAGGTAGAAGGGATTGTAAAAGATGACAAGTACACAAAGCGGGGCTGAAAAAAGCGAGAAGACGAAGCGAAAAATCGTCACCGCTTCACGTGATTTATTTGCAAAAAAGGGGTACTCAGAAACTTCTGTGCGAGATATTCTACAGGCGGCTGAGGTGAGTAAAGGTAATCTCTATCACCATTTTAAAGGAAAAGAGTTTTTGTTCCTTCATATCATGGAAGAGGATCACCTCTTGATGATGGAGACGTGGCATCAGGAAAAACAAACGATGCATCAGGCCATTGATCAGCTCGCAGGATTTGCAGAACTGCTCAGTCAAATGGGCATTAATTACCCATTAATGAGAGCAAGTGAGGAATTTTGTGCAAGTGCCTTTACATCCGACGAGGTCATGGAACGGCTGAACAAGATTGATGCAGACTTTGATGATGTGATGAGAGACATCATACTTGAAGGTAACAAAGATGGCAGCTGGTCGATCCAGCATGTCGAGTCAACAGTGAAAATATTATTATCCGTTTTTTACGGATTAGACGTGTTGTATAAAAATGATCCAATCGAAGAGAAAAAAGAATTACAAAAACAAGCGATCTCATTGATTATTCACGGAATCAACCATCATGAGTAACAATTGAATCAATAAAGGGGAAACAAACATCATGCAAAAACCAATTCGTGAGCAAAAAGCTGTTCTCGTTATTTTATTGAGTAACATATTTATTGCCTTTTTAGGCATCGGTCTCATCATTCCTGTCATGCCGCTGTTCATGAATGTGATGCATCTAACGGGGAGTACGATGGGATACCTTGTGGCGGCGTTTGCTGTGGCTCAGCTCATTACATCACCTATTGCAGGGAGATGGGTAGACCGCTACGGAAGAAAGATTATGATTGTGTCAGGCCTTTTTCTATTTGCGTTATCAGAACTCGTCTTCGGTCTTGGGACACACGTGTATGTGCTGTATTTTGCAAGGCTGCTAGGAGGTATTAGTGCGGCATTTATTATGCCTGCTGTCACTGCTTATGTCGCAGATATCACGACCGTTCAAGAAAGATCAAAGGCAATGGGGTATGTATCAGCGGCCATTAGTACCGGCTTTATTATCGGTCCTGGGATTGGCGGATTTATTGCAGAATACGGTGTACGCCTGCCATTCTTCTTTGCAGCAGGGATTGCCTTTATAGCCGTCATTTCGTCTATGTTTTTGCTGAAGGAGCCATTAACAAAAGAAGAGCGAGCGAAGCAGATGGATCAAGTGAAGGAATCGACCTTCTTTAAAGATTTGAAAAAATCGATCCATCCAAGCTATCTCATCGCTTTTATCATTGTGTTTGTCCTCGCGTTTGGACTGTCTGCGTATGAAACGGTCTTCAGCCTGTTTACAAATCATAAGTTTGGATTTGGTCCAAAAGATATTGCGGTGATTATTACGGTCAGCTCGATTGTGGCGGTTATCATCCAAGTGCTGGTGTTTGGGAAACTCGTTAATACCCTTGGGGAAAAAAGAGTCATTCAGCTCTGCTTGATTGTTGGAGCGGTGCTCGCTTTTGTCTCAACTGTCGTGTCAGGTTTTATGGTGGTGCTCATTGTCACATGTGTAATTTTCTTAGCATTTGATTTATTGCGTCCAGCATTAACGACCTTCTTATCAAAAATCGCTGGCAATCAGCAAGGATTTGTCGCAGGGATGAATTCCACCTACACAAGTCTAGGTACGATATTTGGCCCAGCCCTTGGCGGGATTTTATTCGATCTAAATATACATTTCCCATTTCTATTCGCAGGTGTTGTCTTATTTCTAGGATTAGGATTAACATTTATTTGGAAGGGGAAGGCGACGGTTGCATCTGATTAAGGGCTCTAACAAGGGCTCTTTTTTTTGTTCCTGTGGATAAAGTATTGAAATAATCACAAGGTCTCTGTTGATGAGGTGTTATTCATGTTAATATGATGAATATTTTACCAAAATACTAGAGGAGGATTTTCAATGCAAATTAAAGAGATTTTTTATATTCGATGTATCTCGTGTTTGAGTGTTGTGCTCATTCATGCAATAGCCATTTTATCTAGCCCCCATTCATCATCTATTCTTGTAGCACTACTCATGTTCAGTACACCGAGTTTTATTTTCATTTCTGAGTTTTTATTGGCGCATTCTTATCCAAATGGTACACCCAAAGGATTTATGTGGAAGAGAGTGAAAGCCATCTTTTTCCCATTTGCATTTATTGGGATTGTCGATGGGTTTTTGCATTCGGCATCGTTAAATGGAGGAGCAGCTGATTTCTTTAAAAGAGCTTCAGCAAATGTCTTATTGGGAAATTATATTGGATATTTTGTTCTGATTATTTTTCAATTTTACTTTTTGCACATGTTTTTTCACAAAATGGCTAAGCGTACCTCAGCCAAATGGGTATTGCCGATCTCCTTTATCATCACAGTTGGTTATTTAAGTGTCATGAACCTCGTCAAAATCCCACAACCTCAATTACCTAATCCAATGTTCGGCTTAGAATGGATTCCATTTCCAGGTTGGTTATTCTATTTTTGTTTAGCCTATTATTGTGGAGCGAATTATCAGCAGTTTATCACAAGACTTCATCGTTTTAAGTATGCCGTGTATGGACTTGTTTTGATTTCAGCCGCGACCCTTCTAAGCAATTCATATGTAGGTTTTTTCGAGCCTTCTTCTAAGAGGCCAGACGTTGTTCTTTATACAGTCAGTATTGTCTTCTTATGTTTTCTCTTGTTTTCTAAAGTGAAAAGCGTTCCACCTTTTGTAGCTGTCATTAGTCAATATTCATTCACCATCTATTTGCTTCACGGGTATTTTCTAGGTATCTCTGTGTTGCTATGGGGCCAATTAAATGATTATCCATTCTTTGTGGGGATATTCATAATATCAGCACTTGCAATTGCTGGACCTATCCTATTGTCACGGTTAGCAAATCATTATAAATATGGCTATATGTTTGTCGGTAAAATCAACAGAACGAGGCGAAAAACAGTCGCTTCATAAACGATTTAAAGGGGATCTTAAGAAGATGCCCTTTTTTTGTTGCCTAAAAGTACAATGCTTCTTGCCCGAAAGTACAATTTCAATCGATCATCTCATTGCTTAGAATAAAAAGATGAAGTTCACGAAGTTGAAGAAAAAGGAGTAAGTGAATGGCAAAATTTTTATATCATTTAGGAAAAAGTGCTTTTTCTAAGCCGAAACGGATGATTATCGGTTGGTTACTTGTTTTAGTAGCTGTTGTGGCGACAACAATAGGGACAGGTGTTTCATTTAATGGAGATATGTCGATTCCAGGTACAAAGTCAGAAAAGGCAATGGATCTCTTGGAGAAAAAGTTCCCAGCAGGTGATGATGGCGGGACGATTCGTCTGATTTTTAAAGCACCTAAGGGTGAAACATTAGAAACAAAAAAAGTAAGAAACAAATTGAACGAAACGATCAAAGAAATCAAAAAGGATAAAGCAGTCAAGCAAGTGACGGATTTATATCAGACATTTGCTATTAGTAAGGATAAGAAAATAGGGTATGCGGATATTACATACCGGGTAAAGGCGGATGAGGTAAAAACATCCTCAAAAGAGAAAGTATTAGATAGTATTAAGATTTCAAGAAAGGCTGGCATCCAAACAGAATTAGGCGGCTCCGTCCCATTCTCAGAAATTGAGGTAGGCGGGATTTCGGAAGTCATAGGTATTGTCATGGCCTTCTTTATTTTAGCCTTTACCTTCGCTTCACTATTGATTGCAGGACTACCGATCTTGACGGCTGTCATTGGGTTAGTGATCGGCGTGATGGGCATATTAATTACCTCAAATTTTGTTGATATGTCTGCATTTAGTCTTACATTAGCTGTGATGATTGGACTTGCCGTAGGAATTGATTATGCATTATTTATCATTTCTCGATATCGACAGCTATTAGCAGAGGGTTACGAATTGAAAGAAGCAGCTGCTAGAGCTGTTGCTACAGCAGGCAGTGCTGTATTGTTTGCAGGTGTCACCGTCGTGATTGCACTATGCGGACTTGTATTAGTCGGTATACCATTTTTAGGCGTTATGGGTCTTGTAGCTGCATTCATGGTACTATCAGTTATGCTTGTGTCTCTGACAATTGTTCCTGCGATACTAGGGATTCTTGGTGATAAAGTAAGCCCTTCAAGAAAGAATAAATGGTTCTCTAAATTACAATCTCAACAAAAAGAAGAACAAGCAGCTTGGGGAAGGTTTATCAAGAAGTATCCAGGTAAGATCATCCTAGGTGTCATTGTATTGACTGGTCTGCTCAGTTGGCCAGCACTTCATATGGAGTTGGGTCTTCCTGATAACGGCATGAAGGGGAAGGAAACAACTGAACGCAAGGGCTATGACCTGTTAGCAGAAGGGTTTGGCAAAGGGTTTA
This sequence comes from Bacillus sp. FSL K6-2841, assembly GCF_037976435.1. Classification (NCBI taxonomy): domain Bacteria; kingdom Bacillati; phylum Bacillota; class Bacilli; order Caryophanales; family Bacillaceae; genus Bacillus; species Bacillus sp. FSL K6-2841. The sequence continues at coordinate 572,272 of NZ_CP150266.1, forward strand.
ATGGGCCACTGGTTGTTATCATTGATGCCTCCCATGCAAATAACGCAATGAAATCTATTGAGAAAACAACAAAAGTATTAGAGAAGATGGATGGCATCAAACAAATGGCACCGGCTGTTCCTAATCCATCGGGTAAGTACGCCATGCTGACCATCTTACCGAAAAGCGGTCCAGAAGATAAGGCGACAAAGCAATTAGTCAAAGATATACGAAATGAATCTAGTCAGACTGCTGAAAAGTATGATACGAAATTACTTGTTACTGGTTCTACGGCAGTTAATATAGATATTTCAGATAGACTCAGTGAAGCGTTACCGAAATTTGCAGGAGTCATTATTGGATTTGCTTTGATTTTGATGATTCTTGTGTTTAGATCATTCCTTGTTCCATTAAAAGCGGTTTTAGGATTCCTTATGACATTGACCGCTACACTAGGTTTTTCAGTCTTTGTTTTACAGGATGGACACCTTGCGTCATTGTTTGGAATACCAGCAAATGGCCCATTGTTAAACTTTATGCCTGTACTAGTGACAGGAATATTATTTGGTCTTGCAATGGATTATGAGGTCTTTTTAGTCAGTCGAATGAGAGAAGATTTCCTTCTATCAGGTGATGCGAAAAAGTCCGTTGTATCAGGTTTGAAGCACAGTGGAAGAGTAGTGACTGCCGCGGGCTTAATCATGATTCTCGTCTTTGCTAGTTTTATCTTTGCAGATGACTTGATCATTAAAACAATGGGATTAACGTTGGCATTCGGCGTTCTGTTTGATGCATTTGTCATAAGAATGACTTTTATCCCAGCGTGTATGATGCTGATCGGACGAGCTGCTTGGTACTTACCCAAATGGTTCGAAAGGTGGCTTCCACGTATAGACATTGAAGGTGAGTCTATTTCTCAGAAAGAAGAGAAAGAAGAGAAAGTGATTTAGTCACTGATAATCTTACATGGTATGATTGATGATACCGCCATTACCTCGATAAAGGGTGGGCGGTATTTTTTGAGTGAATATGAGGCTCGGATGGTGATTATTTATGGCGAAACGACGGGTAGACCCTTTTAATGAAATGATCTATTCACGGATTCCAACATTATTATGGGTCGTTCTTGTTTATATTGCAGCAATGATATTTCAGTTTATAACCACCCCATTAGCAATTTCCAGCCTGTTTTTTTCTGCACTTATTGCCATACATCTGATTCTCCATTGGTGGTCATTTTACTGGTTTCAGCAGAATCCATGGGTATATTTTCTGATTCAAGGAATTGTGATTCTACTTTGTGTTTCAGTCATGCAGGCGGCTACCCCTGTGATCTTAATTGGTCTGTTACCAGTACTAATTGCGCAAAGTATTGGGGTATATTATCATACATTGAAGGTGATTTTGACAGGGCTTAGTTTTTATGTTCTTTTTTTTCTTGCCCTTATTTTGGTTAATGATACAGATGATTTGACGGTATACATTCCTATTTTGTTTTTGATTCTGATTGTAGTCATCGCATACTCCATTTTATTTTTTAGACAAGTCAAAGCTAGAATCCGTACACAAACATTTTTAAAGGAACTTGAATTGGCACATCAACAAGTGGAAGAGCTGACACTTACAAATGAGCGTCAAAGAATGGCGAGAGATTTACATGATACCCTTGCACAAGGACTGGCAGGTATTATTATGCAGTTAGAAGCGGTCCATGCACATTTAGAGAATCAGAATGTTGAGCGTGCTCAAAGCATTATTAAAGGTTCTATGAGCCATGCGCGGACAACATTAGCTGAGGCGAGATTGGTCATCGACGATCTTCGAACATATAGCCAGGATCAATATGACCTAGCTGATTCTGTGAAAGATGAAGTGAAGCGCTTTATGACGGCGACGAATATTCCAGTTCATACAAAAATGGCTGTCTCATATCAAGTGTCCCCTTTTCTCATCGAACATACCGTATACATTGTCAGTGAATGTTTGACGAATATTGCCAAGCATGCCAAAGCAAGTAAAGTCGAATTGGTGATGGAGCAAAAAGGTGATCACATCTTCTTGCATATCAAAGACAATGGAGTGGGTTTTGATGAGAAAAAACAAGAATCCACTTCCGGGCATTACGGTCTAATTGGTATGTCAGAACGTGCCCGACTGCTTGATGCACAGCTGCGCTTAAAAAGTGAAAAAAATGAAGGTACACAAGTGACGGTAACGATACCTTTGAAAAAGGAGTAAAAACAATGTCTTATCAAATTGTGATTGTCGATGATCATTTTGTTGTTAGAGAAGGGTTAAAATTAATTCTTGAGACAGATCAACGATTTGATGTTGTTGGTGAAGCAGAGGATGGGGCAAAGGGATTAGATGTCTTGAAAGAGAAGGCTCCAGACCTTGTATTACTTGACCTCAACATGCCTAACATGAGTGGGCTTGAGATGCTAAAAGAGATGCAGTCTCTTCAGTTAAAAGTACCGGTCCTCATTCTCACTACCTATAACGAAGAGAAATTAATGATTGAAGGGCTGCAACTTGGAGCAAAGGGCTATCTTTTAAAGGATGCCAGCAGGGAAAATTTATTTTATACAATTGAAGCAGCTATCAGAGGAGATATTCTTCTTCAAGCAAACGTCGCAGCTAAGGTATTTGAATCAACAGAGCATCAAGTGACTCCAAACCATTTGAAAAAAGAATTAAACATGCTGACTGAAAAAGAGATGCTTGTCTTGCAAGCAGTGGCTAGAGGATTTCGAAGTAAGGAAATTGCATTTGATATGGGGATTTCCGAGAGAACTGTCAAAGCTCATTTAACAAATATTTATCAAAAGCTGGAGGTCACTTCAAGAGCGGAAGCAATTAAAGCAGCAGTAGAATTAGGGATGATCCATTTTTAGAGAGAGCGAATGATCATATGAGATGATGACAAGAAACATTGCTCTGTTAAGTTTCAGCGTCAAGTGATTTATTATCTCTTCCAATGCGGTTTCAATATGTGTAGGGAAATGAACTCTGCCTACATAAGTAATGGTACGATCTTTGACACGGGCGCTTGGCAGCATAAAAATATACATGTCCCATTTTTATTCGCAGGTAGGCTTACCTCTGATTTGGAAGGGGAAGGCGACAGAAGAGATAGCAGCAGAATAATGAATGAAGAAGTAAGAGACCTTTTAAACGAGGTCTCTTTTTTTAAGACTGCGGCTTCAGGTGATTTAATGCCTGTGCGATGTGGATGGTTGATGACGTTTACTTATGTCACAATCTTTTCTTGATTCTAAATAAAACAAAGCCTCATTCATAAACCTCCTTTCACAATGAGCATAGCAATAGAAGAAAGCGAATGATAAAGAATTTTATTTGTTGCAATGAGTCACTGCATGTCCTGAGCTTTATATATAATGGAAGGAAAGAACATGAGCGCAGCTGGCATGTCAGCATATGATCAGGAGTTGCCTTGAAAATAAGAGGACACCGCATTGGGATTGCGATGTCCAACACCTAACTTCAATCAAATTAGCAGAAAAGCTAGGTTTCCAGCGGACAAAAACCTATCGATTGTTTTACAGCTCATGATGCGAATGTTTTAAGATACCAAGCATCCATTGCAGAATGCTCAGAGCCTTCAATCGGCTCTGTGAGAAGAGAAAAGCCATATCGCTGATAAAGGCCTGTAGCCGCAGTTAATTCTCGGCGGGTTTCTAAATAACATGCTTCATAGTATGTAGAGGCATATTGCAGCGCTGTATCCATCAGTTTTTTGCCCGCACCTTTTCCTTGTGCCTTTGGACTCAAATAAAGCTTTTGTAATTCACATATGCCGTTTGTAAATGGAGCAATGCCTACGCCGCCCACAATATCGCCATTCTCTTCAGCAATCCAATAGGCTGCATGAGTCAATGATTGATAGTATTCGAACAGCTGGTCAAGATGAGGATCAGTGTAGGCTGTTCCTTCTATCGCCAGATTCGCCGATTCTAGTGACTGACGGATAATTGCTGCGATATACGGGTTGTCTTTTTGCTCAATGGGTCTAATGTTCATTGGAAGTACCTCCATCGTCATAAAATAAAAAAGAGAAAGTGAGTTGAAACAATATGTTTTGGCTGCAAACCGCTATTTTTACAATTGTTGTATTGTGTCTCTCATGGTGGGCAGGGAAAAGAGGTAGAAGCCGTCATGCGGGGCTGATCCTCCCTATATGCTTCATTCTATTTGGATTGGTTTTATTAATATCCAGTTTCTTCATTGGCAGATGGGAAGGCATGGCGCTTAGTATATCCAGCCTCTCTATCATTCTCTCTTCCATGATTTGTTTGATCATCGCCACAGTGATTCAATTTTTTAAAAAAGATGTCCCTTCTTAAGCAGGGGCATCTCCACTGTTCATCTGATTGTATTCTTCACGAAGGATGCCCATGATGATGACATCTGAGTAGGTACCGTTGAAATAGAGTGCTTGGCGCCTTTTTCCTTCATATTGAAATCCTGCTTTCTCATAGCTTCTAAAGGCTCTCGGATTGTGGGAAAAGACCTCGAGCTCAAGACGGTTGAGTTCTAACGTATCAAAGGCGAATGCTTGAACCATTTGGACAGCTTCAGTGCCATAGCCTTTTTGGAAATGTTCTGGCCCATGAAGCGCAATGCGGAAGCTTGCCGTATGATTGATTGGATCAATATCCACAATCGCCGCATCCCCAATCATTTCTTGCGTGTCTAACAGACAAATGGCGAAATCTCGCCTGCTATCATCTTGTAAAAATCGGGTGTAGGCTGAACGAATTTCTTCTAGTGTGAACATTTTTCGTGTGCCAGTCATGTAAAGTGTTTCTGCATGCTGGCATCCTTTTTGAATCCCCGGATAATCCTGTTCTTCAATCGGTCTCAAAAATAAGCGGGTCATGACGGATCACCCTCCTCTATATATCGAGATATTTCAATTAAATTCAGATCAGGATCACGGATATAAACAGATTCAACCGGACCTAATGTGCCTGTGCGCCTGACTGGTCCCTCTTCAATAGGAATCACTAGCTTGCGAAGATGCAGCAGCAAACGGTCCATATCTAAATCGGTGATAAAGCACAAATCACTAGAGCCTGGAAGTGGATGAGCCGCTGCCCGCTCCTCTTCATGACCAGCTTCATGAAGATTGATCATCTGTAAACCAAAACGAAGCGCTTTACGGCCTTCTCCAAAGGTTTCTTCCTTCATTCCTAATACGTTTGTATAAAAGCGAATGGTGTCCTCTATATGTTGTACAGTCAACACGATATGATCAAGTCGTCGTATCATCAGTCTCTCCTCCAAGTATGATCATTGATTGAACTGATTTTATTATATCATTCCCTGAAGAGGATACCTTATTGAATCACGGTTTTATAACTCCAGCTTTGTAAGGACATTTCTTTTCCGCGCAATACCCTTTCATCAAACTCCACCCATCCATTTTTTCGGTAGAAATGACGGTTCGCTTCATTGTGTGTAATCAGCGTGAACAGGCCGCCGCCTTGTCGGGCGATAAAGGGAAAAAGACATTGCTTTAACATACGGCTTCCAAGTTTTTTTCCTTGCTGGTTTTTTGCGACGACAAGTGCTTCTAAATACCAAAAAGGCTTCTTTAAGGAAGAACACGCTTTTTTGGCCTCCTTTAACATACGAAACACATGCTGAATTGCCGGTATACCGCCAGTGAAGAGGAGCTTTAACCCGCCTGACAACACATAATCCATGAGACCTGGTTCAGGAAGACGTGGATGCTTTAACAGAGCGGCAGACACAATATGACCGTTCTTCACTCCGACTAAACAGATTTGATGCTGGAAATAAACCTTTGTGTTAACCAAATGCAGCTCGCGAGCGAAAGCGGAGCGCTTTGATACCTTTTCACATAATAAATCAAAAAATGAATAATCCCGAAATGAATCTTCTAACAGATCTGCCACTTTCGGCAGTTCGTCCTCTCTAGCAAGTCTGAAATGAACCATGTGCTGGTCCTCCTTTTTTGAACAGATATAGATTATTGAACATGTGTTGATTATAATAAGAAGTAAACAATACGAACATCGGCAATGAATGATGACCTGTTCATAAATAGACATCGTGTGCCTGATTGTTCAAAAATGGAGGATATCTCATGCAGGATAGACGAACAATCAAAACAAAAAGAGCCATTCGGGAAAGCTTTCTTGAGCTATTAAAAGAAAAAGAAGTGCAGCAAATAACGGTATCAGAGCTCTCAAGGAAAGCAGATTTAGGCAGGGGAACCTTTTACTTGCACTATCAAGATGTGTTTGATTTATACGAACAGCTGGAGAAAGAACTATTCGATCAGCTTGGCGGGTTATATGATGAAACCTTTCCGAGTCAAGACCCTCTTGATATGCTTTCCTTTTTAAACAAAACGACAGAGTACTTGAAAGAGAATCAATATATGTTGACGTTATTTGTAAAACCCAATGGTCCAACGACCAACCAATTCAAAGCGTTTTTTAAAGAAAAAATCATGAAAGAGTGGCAGCTTGTAGAGCGGCCCATTACAGAGAAAGAACAAATTGAAGCTTCTTTTGTCGTGTCTGGTGTTGTTGGCGTACTTGAAGAATGGATTCATGAAGACATGTTAATTGATGCCGGAAAGCTAGCGCACAAATTATATGAGCTGCTCGTCAAAGTGGAGCATGAATCGTAAAAGGGAGAAAGCCATATAGCATTTGTCTTTCCTATCTGATAAAATCAATATAGAACATATGTACTTATTCAGGTGAGGAGTGATGAGATTGAGTCAGAAAAGGAAGCTGCTTTTTTATGGGGCAATGAGTATCGATGGCTATTTAGCGAGAGAGGATCATCGGCTCGATTGGTTAATAGGGACGGAAGGCGAAGAAGATACGAACTATGATGACTTTTATGCGTCAGTCGATACGCTGATCATGGGGCGCAATACATATGAACAGGTTCTTCAGCTGTCACCAGATGAGTTTCCTTATGAAGGAAAGACTTGTTATATCATGTCACGTACTTTACAAGACAGTCTGAAAGGAACTCACATCATTCGCGAAGATATCCTATCATTTGTGAAAAAATTAAAAAATGAAACAGGTCAGCATATCTGGATTGTAGGCGGCGGGGAGCTGCTTCAGTCTTTCATAAGAGAAGGATTGGTTGATGAGCTTTACCTTCAAATCGTACCTGTCATGATTGGGAGAGGCATTCCTCTGTTTTCCCCATCGGATATGGAATCCAAGTTTTCATTAAAAGAAGTACGACAATATAAGCAGATAGCTGAAATGCATTTTGTCTTAAAAGAAGAGGATCACTGACATGAGGTGGTCTTTTTTTTATGAAACAAACTCGTTGACAATAAAATATCCTAGTGTTAGGATAAATTTATCCTAGTTTTAGGATTTCTTGAAAAAGGAGTAGTTGCCATGGTGCAGCATGAACATGAATTAGACTTAAGGCTATTCCGCGTATGGATGAAAGCCTATCAAGCTCTTTTTACAAATATTCAAAGAGACATTGAACGTTATGATATCGGATTTGAAAACTTTCAGATCCTTGAATTGCTCTATAGTAAGGGGCCGCATCCCGTCCAAAAAATCAGCGACATCCTGTCAATCCCAAGTGGAAGCATGACTTATGTCGTGAACAAACTAGAAAAACAAGGGCTTGTGAAAAGGCAATGTGCCCCCTCTGATAAACGTGTATTTCATGTATTGCTGACGGAAAAAGGGAAGCAATTGTTTGACGACATTTTTCCTAAGCACACAGATGTCATTTCACAAAACCTATCCTTTATTGAAAAAGAAGAAAAAGAACAGCTCATTGAATTACTAAAAAAAGTCGGTTTAGGTGCAAAACAACTTCACGAAAAGGGGAAACAAGATGACACTCAGCTTTGATACATTGGTACGTGAAAGACGATCTGCATCAAATTTTTTGCCAAATATCTCGATTTCGAGAGAAGAACTTAACAGTATATTTGAAGAAGTCAAAATGGCACCATCTGCTTTTAACTTACAGCACACACAATATGTCGTCGTCCAAACAGAAGGTCTTAAAGAACAAGTAAGAGAAGCCGCGTTTGGACAATATAAAGTGCATTCCGCCTCAGCAGCGATTATTGTACTGGGAGACCCGAAGGCTTATCAGCAGGCGGGGAACATCTATGAAGGTCTGAAAATGCTTGGCATTCTAAACAAGCAGCAATACGAAGAAATGGTCAGAGAGACGATGAGCTTTTATGAAAAGAGAGGGGCGGATTTTCAGAAAGAAGAGGCAATCCGCAATGCTTCATTATCTGCGATGCTATTTATGCTTGCCGCCAAAAACAAGGGCTGGGATACGTGCCCAATGATCGGTTTTGACCCTGATGTCATGAAAAAGGTGTTAAACATCGAATCGGATTTGGTTCCTGTATTAATGATCACACTCGGAAAAGAAAAAGTAGAGAGCAGACAAGTGAGGGGCTACAGAAAGCCAGTCTCTGAATTCGTAACATACTTATAAGATAGGGGGTTCCACTCATGGAACTAGGGATTAGTACATTTGTAGAAACAACACCTGATTTTCAAACAGGAAAAACAGTCAGTCACGCACAGCGTATTCGAGAAGTAGTGGAAGAAATTATTTTAGCAGATCAAGTCGGTCTTGATGTATTTGGAGTAGGTGAGCATCATCGACAAGATTTCGCTGCATCGAATCCCGCTGTCGTCTTAGCGGCTGCGGCAACACAGACAAAGAATATCCGCCTGACAAGTGCAGTGACAGTTCTTTCCTCAGCAGATCCTGTTCGTGTCTTTCAGGATTTTGCCACATTAGATGGACTATCAAACGGACGTGCAGAGATCATGGCAGGTCGTGGCTCATTTATTGAATCATTCCCACTGTTTGGCTATGATCTGAATGATTATGAAGAATTATTTGAAGAAAAGCTTGATTTGCTGCTCAAATTACAGCAGTCCGAGCGTGTCACATGGAGCGGAAAGCATCGCCCGGCTATTCAAGATGTCGGCGTATATCCAAGACCTGTTCAAGATCCGCTTCCAATTTGGATCGGCAGTGGGGGAAACCGTGAATCTGTCGTACGTGCTGGATTATTGGGACTGCCTTTAGTACTTGCCATCATTGGCGGAAGTCCTAGACAGTTCGCACCACTTGTTCAGCTGTACAAGCAAGCGGCAGTACACGCTGGACACGACCCAGAGAAATTAACCGTAGCATCCCATTCGCATGGATTTGTTGCACAAGAAACAGATCTTGCAGCAGACCAATTCTTCCCTTCCACACAGCATGTGATGAACACGTTAGCAAGAGAGAGAGGCTGGGGTCCATATACTCGTTCTACATTTGATGCAGCGAGAACGTTAGAAGGCGCGCTGTATGTAGGAGATCCAGATGCAGTGGCAGAGAAAGTGATTCACCTTAGAAAAAATGTAGGAATCACGCGTTTTATGCTTCATGTACCGGTTGGTTCAATGCCGCATGATCAAGTATTAAAAGCCATTGAGTTATTTGGAAAAGAAGTCGCTCCTAAAGTAAGAGAAGAGGTTGCCCGCTGGGAAGCAGAGCAAGCATAACGAAAAAGGTCGATCAAGTGAATAGGCTTGATCGACCTTTTTGATGCTTAAGGATCAATGACACAAGGTTTCACTGTAGGACATGAAGCAGCAGAAGCAAGTGGTGTGGTCGTCAAGGTGAAGAGGAAAACAAGTTGAAAACAGATGAGCCATTTTTTCATGAAATCACCTCCGTTCACAATTGTTTGACGGAATGAGATGAGGATAAAAGCATAGAAGTATAGAACACTCTCTATCCAACATAAGACAATCATATCATAATTTTCAAAAAAGTGAAAAAATAACTTATAAAAGAACTAAATTATGGTATGGTTAATATGTTCAACAAAAAAAGGGAGGGATTTTTTATGAAAAAGGTCATGTCTTCTGTTTTGGTTGGAGCAATTGTCTTAACGGGTGCTGGGGTCACAACTGCTCCGGTGGAAGCAAAGGAACAAACAAAAAGTGAAATAACGGTTCAGGCAAGTCGAACTGTCTCAGAAACAAGAACGTATACGACATCGAACATCCCATCAAGTATTACATATGCAAAGGATGGCTGGGTCGGTATTTTAAAACAATCGTCTATTGAAGAATTAGGATTAGGCAAATACAGAGTCACATATACTGGAACGGTTGTACGTGATCCGGGATTTAATTAAATAAACGAAAAGCTGACAGGTGGACAAGCCTGTCAGCTTTTTTATTGAGGATAATAAAGAATCATTTGCAGCCGGACCATTTGCTCTCCGATTTGTTTATATGTATGCGTACGGTCTGCTTTAAAACGAATGGAGTCGCCAGCTTTTAAGCTGTACTGTTCATCTCCAATGGATATATCAAGCGCTCCCTCAAAAACGGTAATCAATTCCTCTGTCCCGCCAATGTGTTCATTTGCATGCAGCGACCCGCCAGGATCAATTTCTACTCGGTACACTTCAAATTTCCCCCGGTCATCAAAAGGAAAAGTCGTATACACACGATATCGCCCATCATCTTCCGTTAAAATCTGTGCATCCTCATTGCGTACTACTTTGATTTCAGGCTGTGGTGCGTGAATGAGCTCACTAAAAGATACCTTTAATCCGTTGGCGATTTTCCACAAAGTCGTAATGGTGGGGGTTGATTCTCCTCTTTCAATTTGTCCAATCATGGTTTTGCTGACACCAGTTAATTCTGCCATCTTTTCAAGGCTTAATTTCTTTTGGTCTCTAAGAAGCCTCACATTTTTAGAAATAATCGATTGTACATCTTCCATGAAAAAAACTCCTTTCTCTATTTACTTTATAAAGACCGAACGTTACAATAAAACGTAACATACGCAATAAAGTAATTAAAGTCTTAATAACGTATAAGGGAGGCGGCAACTATGATTCTTTCTATGTTGATCTATGCTTTTGTGAGCAGCTTTACCCCAGGGCCAAACAACATCATGGCCATGGTCTTTACGAATAAATATGGGGTCAAGCAAACATTTCGATTTTGTTTAGGTGTGGGTATTGGATTTCTCGTTATTTTGTGTTTGAGTTGCTTCTTTAATATCATACTTTATCAAGTGATGCCGAAAATAGGCTGGGTCATGGCGTTCATCGGGGCTGCATACATGATTTATTTAGCGGTCAAAATCATGAAAAGTAAAGGCGGGGATGACGAAACACTTGATCGTTACAATCATTTTGTCCCTGGTATGATGCTGCAATTTATCAATCCAAAAGCGATCTTGTATGGATTGACTGTGATTTCAACATTTGTTTTGCCATATGGACAATCTAATATGCAGTATGTCATATGGACGCTGATTCTCGCACTTATTGGATTTCTCGGTACATTCAGCTGGAGCTTATTTGGCTCTTTGTATAAGCGCTTTTTGACTGCTTACGAAAGACCGTTCCAGTATGTCATGGGGTTGCTTCTGATATACAGTGCGGTTTCAATGGTATGGGGCTATGTGATGTAAGGTGTCAGAAGCTTGGCCGCTGCCTGCCCATCACAACAGTATTGTAATAAAGTCCATCTGCCAGACGTTTATCATTTTTTAATATCCCTTCAATCAGAAAGCCATGGTGCTCATATAAGCGAATGGCTTTTTGGTTCGTTTCCAGCACTTGAAGTGACATCTTCTGGATGCCTTGCTGATCAGCCCAGTCAATAGAAGCGGCTAATAGCTCTTTGCCAATGTGATAGCCCCAAGCATCCTTTTGAATGGCGACGCCAAAAGTCACTTTGTGAGCAGAGCGTTTGAGTGAATGTCCTTCACATCTGGAGAAACCAACAATTTCTCCTTCAATATCAGCGACCAAAAATAAATGCCTGCTTTGTTTGGTATCCTCTTGAATCAACACCTCAAAATCTTTTTCATGAAGAAAGGCTTCGCCTGGTTCACGGTCTAAATATTCTGTTTCACCATCAATTTTCAGTCTGAGCGCTGATAACTGCTTGGCATCGCCGATTGCAGCAGACCGAATACAGTAGGTCAAGTCACGAACGGTGAATAAGTTTTCAGCGATAATCATAGAACACCAACCTTTCTTTTCGTTATGTCTATCATACCTGAAACGTGTACATATCAGGTGGAAGTTTTAAAGCCTGTCTTATAGATCATAATTTTTTAATCCAGCTGGCTTTGGCTGGATTCTCATGATTTAGACTGAGAACTTAAATAAGCTTCTCTCACAACTGTTAAAAAGTGCTCAGCGACGGTTGACGTTTCATCTTGTCTCCATGAAACATATAAATTTACTTTTGGCGTAGTTTCTTGGATTTTTCTATAAACAACCCCTGAGCGTTTTACGCTTTCTACTGAGGATGGGACGACAGAGATTCCCATTCCTGCAGCAACTAAATTCACAATCGTATGCATTTGAATAGCTTCCTGAACTACGTTTAAACTTATGCTATTTTCCCAAAAGTAGCTGATAATTAAATCATAAAATGCTGCACCTAGATGACGTGGAAACATGATAAATGGTTCATTGGCTAATAAATGAATTGGAACTTTGGAAAATGAAGCTAAAGGATGATTTTCTGGCAAAACCAAGCTTAATGATTCCTCACAACAAATTTCTGAGGTAAGTATCTTATTATTTTGGTTAGAACGAATAAATCCAATTTGAATTTCTTTCTTATATAGTGCCTTTAACTGCTGTTCTGTAGCCATTTCACATAAGACAAGATGGATATTAGGGAAACTTTCTCGAAACCTTTTAATAATATCAATCACAATATCAGTAGAATCAACGAAACCGATCGTTAAATGACCTATTCTTCCGTCATCTGCAAGTTGTGTTGCGCTAATCGTTCTATCTACTTGAAGGAGCGTACGGCGGGCTTCTTCTAAAAATACTCTCCCCGCATCTGAAAGTTCAACCTGTCTTCTCGTTCTATGAAAAAGCGTAACACCTAACTCTTCTTCTAATTTTCGGATTTCTTGACTTAATGGAGGCTGTGCCATTTTAAGACGTTCAGCTGCCCGGCTAAAATTTAGTTCTTCAGCAACCATTATAAAATAACGTATTTGTCTCAGATCCATTTTTAAGCCCCCCTATTTCATACTTGCTTATTGTGTAAAATGATTTCAAAGGATTGTTATCAAACAATTTTGCGCTTTTTTAATGGAAATATTTTAATTATATAAAATATATATATAATTATCTGAATATATATATTATACATATTAATACCCTCTTTTTATAATGAAAGTATTCTTTCAAAGGAGGACATTGTTATGGAGTATAGTAAACTTGGAAATAGTGGATTAACAATTAGTAAACTCGCATACGGAAATTGGATTAATCATGGTGGTAAGATAAATGAGGAAACTGCCCATGATTGTGTGAAAGCTGCTCTTGATGTGGGTATTACGACGTTTGATACTGCCGATGTTTATTCAGACACCAAGGCTGAAGAGATACTAGGCAGGTCTTTAAAAGGGATTCGGCGGGAGAGCATTGAACTATGTACAAAAGTATGTCATCCAACCGGTACTGGGAAAAACGATAGAGGATTATCACGCAAGCATATTTTGGAAAACTGTCATGCCTCTTTGCGGCGTTTACAAACGGATTATATTGATATTTACTATGCACACAGGTTTGATCCAACTACACCTCTGGAAGAAACGATGTTAGCTTTCGCAGATCTAGTAAGACAGGGTAAAGTGAACTATATTGGTGTAAGTGAGTGGACAGCAGAACAAATTACTCGAGGGGCAGCGCTTGCACGAGAGCTAAATGTCCCCCTAATCGCCAGCCAACCTCAATACTCCATGTTATGGAGAATCATTGAAAGTGATGTAATACCGACCTGCCAGCGTGAAGGACTTGGCCAGGTAGTATGGTCGCCTTTGGCCCAGGGAATCCTCACTGGAAAGTATCTCCCAGGAAAATCACTTCCGACTAATTCGCGTGCTAACTCAACTGCTGGAAAACCTTTTTTTAAAAACCTTGCTCAACGCTGGATGAATAATAACACCTTAGAGGCGATCCAAAAGCTTAAGCCCGTCGCACAAGAGGTTGATCTTACTCTCGCTCAGCTTGCGATAGCATGGGTACTGCAAAATCAGAACGTTTCTGCAGCAATTATCGGTGCTTCTAGTCCAGAACAGGTGAGGGAGAATGCTTTAGCATCTGAGGTGAAAATTGAAACTGAGATGATGAATCAAATTGACGAAATTCTAGGTGATCTGGTCGAGTACGATCAGAGTAAAACAGGTTAAAGCTTTTAAGTCTATCTTATAGATCATTATTTTTTAATCCAGCCGACCTTGGCTGGATTTTTATGTTGCTGTAGTTTCTTGGATCGCACATTCAGATGTTTTGTATCTGTGAAAAAGGCTAAATGAATAGTATCAAACGTGGAGGTGGAACAAATGAGTGAAGAAAAAGGACATATGGATAAAGCGAAAGGAAAAACAAATCAAGCCAAAGGTCAATTGAAAGAGAAGCTTGGCGAAGCAACAGATCATCAAAACCTGAAAGCAGAAGGGAAGAAGGATCAAGCCAAAGGAAAGCTTCAAGATAAAAAAGGGGATTTGAAAAATCACCTGAACGAGTAAATTCGAAAACATGACACTGCTTCATGTCTCCATCATGACATGTCTTTCATCAATAAAATGAATAGATGTGTGAAAAGAATTGATTATACGCGCTCGCTATCATCATGTAGACTGAAAACAGAAGACATGATCAAGGGAGATGGATGAGATGAAGCAAGTGTGGGAGAAAGTTGACGAGTATATCACAGACAAGTTGATTCCTAAAGATGATGTTTTGGAGCAAGCTCTTACTCATAATAAGCAAGCAGGCCTGCCAGAAATTGATGTGTCACCAGCTCAAGGGAAAATGCTATATTTATTAGCAAAAACCAAGAATGCAAAGCGCATTTTAGAGATCGGGACACTCGGTGGATACAGTACCATTTGGTTGGCGCGTGCTCTTGAAGAGGATGGAGAACTCATCACATTAGAGGCTGTCAGCCACCATGTACAGATTGCGCAGCAAAACATCAGCAGAGCGGGCTTATCGGAACGAGTGAGCATTTTGCAAGGAAAGGCATTGGATACGCTATCTCAGTTAAAAGAGAGGGCTGTGCTTCCATTCGATTTGATTTTCATTGATGCAGATAAACCGAACAACCCGAATTATCTAAAGTGGGCGTTACACTTCTCGAAAAAGGGAACAGTCATTATTGCAGACAATGTCGTCAGAAATGGAGCAGTCCTTCATGACTCTGATGGGGATGAGCGAGTGCAAGGAACTCGTGAATTTTTCAATTTACTCAAACAAGAGTCAAGAATAGAGGCTACAGCCATTCAAACTGTTGGTGAAAAGGGTTACGATGGATTTGTATACGGAATCGTAGAATGAAACAAAGCTTAACCACATGCGGTTAAGCTTTTTCTTTTAGAAAAACCATCTGGCAGTCCCCATCAGCATGACGCCTACAAGAACAGTAAGTGACAAGCTCTTTGTCCAAACAGCGATTACGACGGTCGGAACCAAGACAGCAAGGTACATCCAGTGAATGGTAACGCCCGTTGTAGTATGAATGAACAAATGCTCTGCAATCAAAGCCGTAAAGATACAAATCGGAATAAACGATAACCATTTAAGCATCACTTCAGGCAGCTCGATACTTCGTACAAATATAAAGGGAACGACCCTTGGAATAACGGTGACAATCATACAGCCGAGAATGAGCCACATCATAAAACTGCTGATCATTTATCTGTCACCACCCCAATGGTTGCGACAATCATGGTGGCTAACAGAACAGCCACGTGTGAGGGAACAAAATGAAGCAGGAGAAACATTGCAACGACCATATACAAAACAAGTGACAGGCGATGGGTTAACTTACTTTTAGGCACAGTTTGCAAAGAAAGAACCAGCAGTGCAGCAAACATAGCGGAAAGAGCAAAATCAAGACCAAGTGCTTCAGGATTTGAAATCCAGTGTCCAAAAATGCCGCCAAGTACACAGGCAGCAATCCAGCATAAATAAGCCGTTATGTTCAGCCCGTGCATCCACCGGTTATTCAGCTTTCCATGCTGAGCTAATTTATTCATGGCTACGCCAAAGGATTCATCAGTCAGCAATAGACCGAATCCAATATTTTGTTTTAAAGAGTAGCGTGTAAAATGAGGAGCCAGCGTCAGGCTTAGCAATAAATGACGCAGATTCACAATAAATGTAGTGAGAATAATAGCGGAAAGGGGACTCCCCGTAACAAGCAGTGCGCAGATAATAAACTGTGAAGCACCTGCGTAAATAAGGATTGATAGAAGCGCAATGTCCCATAAGCTCAACTGTGCGCTAATTCCAACAATTCCAAAGGCAAACCCTATACTCATATAACCAAGCAGGGTTGGCACACAATCTTTTATTCCCTCGAGAAATGGTTCATGTTCCGTGGTGGGAATCTGTTTTCTAGCTTCAATATCCAACGACCTCTACTCCTTTTCTGCGTGGCCACCTATAGTTTTACTTACTATATGAAAACGAATTTAGCATGTCAATAGCCGCTTATCTTCTATTATATGAAGAAAAAAGGTGCAAAAAGGATTGAAGTCAACCAGAATTTGTTATAAAGTATCAGAAAATAAAAATAATTGGAGTGACGACAAATGCTGTGGAAACCTTTGTTTGAACATGATGTTCCAAATGCCCTCCGTCCATAACGGAGAGTGATCTCCGTTTGTGGATATGGTACTCAAAATATCCAATAACGGAGGGAAAATGATGAATGAAAAATATATAGGCGCCCTTTACCTAGCAATCGCAGCAAGTATTTGGGGCGGCATGTACGTGGTTGTCAAAGTAACAGTAGCGGTTGTCCCGCCACTTGAGCTCGTCTGGATGAGATATGCTGTAGCAGGAGTCGTTTTGGTGTTCACCATTTGGCGCTTGGGCTATTCCTTTCGATTAGATAAAAAAGATATCCCGCTTATGGTGTTGATTGGGCTGATCGGAAATTTCCTTTCAATCGTGACCCAAGAAATAGGGACGATGTATACCTCTGCACAAATGGGGGCTGTTATTACATCTGCAACTCCTGCGTTTATGGTGCTGTTTGCTTTCTTTCTATTAAAAGAAGCCATGACTGTTCGAAAGTGCGCATCCATCCTGCTTGCTACAGCAGGTGTATGGCTCATGATTGGACCAGTTGCAGTACAGACAGATGAATTTGTTGGTGGTCTTTCATTGATCTTCGCTGCTTTAACATGGGCGCTGATGTCTGTTTTGCTCAAACGTGTTCCAGGAAAGTACCCTCAGGTGGTGACAACCACATATGCGATCATCATTGCATTCATTGTTTTAACACCGCCTGTATTATTTCGTTTACCTCACCTAGATGTGGAACAGGTAGCAAGGCCTGAGATTTGGGGCGGTATTCTATATCTAGGCATCATCTCAACAGCTCTAGCATTCTTTTTATGGAATAGAGGGCTTCAATTAATGGATGCCTCAAGCGGCGGTTTGTTCTTTTTCTTTCAACCGATCGTAGGTGCCGTTCTGGGCTGGATGCTTTTGGGAGAAGAAATGGGATTACGCTCATTCATTGGCATTCTATGTATCTTTGCAGGTGTCTATACTGTACTGCGTCAAAAGGAATAAAAGAAGATGTCCCTTGTAATAGGGGCATCTTCTTTATAAATGAGAGATTGAGAGAGGATGGAGGGAACTAGGATGATACAATTTCCACAATTACAAAAAGGACAAACGATTGGTGTCACAGCACCTTCCTCAGATGTACAGCCATCATTGCATGACATGTTTCAGCTCTCATGCGAACGAATGAAAAAAAGAGGCTATGATGTCATATGTGGAGAGACGGTCTGGAAGCAGGAAAAGGCGAAATCTGCCCCTGCCGTAGAACGAGCAAAGGAGCTTCAGTACATGATGACATGTGATGAGATTGATCATATCATCCCGCCATGGGGAGGGCAGCTTTTAATGGAAGTGCTAGAGCACCTTGATTTCTCATCGATGCAAAAAAAGTGGATTCTTGGTTATTCAGATACTAGTGCTCTCCTGCTCGCGTTGACATTCAAAACAGGTATTGCTACTGCGCATGGGCCGAATCTAGTAGATCTTCAGGGAGAAGAGCTTGATCAAACGACTGTCATGTGGGAAGAAGTACTTTCAACAAAAGGGGAAATGGACATCAGCCAATATTCTTCATCAATGTATCAAAAGGAATGGCAGTTTGACAATCCGATTGAACATGTTTTTCATTTAACAGAACCGACCGCATGGCATACGGTTGATCGACAAGAAAAGATGTTAAAGGGGAGACTGATGGGCGGCTGTATTGATGTCATTCGCCACTTAGCGGGGACGCCTTTTGGAGACGTCAAAGCTTTTCAAAAAACATTCTTAAAGGATGAACCAATTCTCTGGTACTTTGAAAACTGCGAATTAAATGCTGCAAGCGTGAAGAGATCGCTCGTTCAATTAAAACTAGCAGGATGGTTTGATCACTGTTCAGGTATTATGTTTGGGCGAAGTGCAGTAGATGTGCCTGTGGAAGGGTATCAGTATCAGGATGTATATGAAGAATTACAAAAGGAATTACAAATCCCTATTTTTTACGATATAGATTGTGGACATGTACGGCCGCAAATGACGCTGATTAATGGCGCATATGCAGAAGTGCAGCTGCAACCTCAAGGCAAAGCGGTCCTAAAGCAAGCATTTTTATCATAAGAAAAGGAAAGGGGAAGCCCTTTCCTTCATATAACACTACATTCCTGTGGTTTCTTCACCTGCTTTTGGAACTTCCCAAGCAGACTCACGGAATACTTTCTCCCATTTCGATACGACAATACATGCAACGGCATGACCTGGAACGTTCACACCAGTTCGTGCCATATCCATAATTCGATCAACTCCGGCGATAATGGCGACGCCTTCTGCTGGAAGACCTACTGCATGAGCGGTTGCCAAAAGAACGACGAGTGAACCGGATGGCACCGCTGCAATCCCTTTACTCGTTAACACAAGAACAAGCATCATCAAAAGCTGCTGTGACAAACTCATGTCGACACCAAACGCTTGTGCAAGGAACACACAGGAAACCGATAAATATAAACTGGAGCCATCACAATTGAGAGAAAGACCAGATGGAATGACAAAGGAGACAATTCTTTTCGGACAGCCGTATTTTTCCATTCTTGACATAAGCTGAGGAAGGACAGTTTCTGTACTTGTAGTAGAGAAGGCAACCAAGAACAAATCCCAAATCATTTTTAAAACTTCGAAGTAGTTAAAACGGAAGATCAGTGCGACTAGAGGGAACAAAGCAAAGAGAATAATGAATAATCCTAAAAATACAGTCCCAACAAGCTTCATCATCGGGATTAATAACACAATGCCATATTGACCAACAGAAGCAGCCATTAATGCAAGCACTCCAATAGGTGCTGTCACCATGACCATCTGCGTTAGCTTAAACATAATTTGTGCCACTGATTCAAAGAAGTTGAGAACAGGAGCGGATGCCTTACCGATACCGCTTGCGGCTACACCAAATAATATGGCGAAGAAAATGACAGCAAGTAAATCATTTTGAGCCATGACATCGACGATATTCGTTGGAATGATATCGAGTACCATTTGTTTAAAGTCGACGACTTTTTGCGTATAACCGTCTAATTCACCAATATCTTTCTTAGCTAATTTAGAGAAATCAAGGCCAACGCCTGGTTTAAGAACATTAGCCAGCAATAGACCAATTCCTAGAACGATGGTTGTGATAACCTCAAACCAAATGATCGTCTTTAATCCTAGGCTGCCCATTTTCTTCATACCACCACTGCCAGCTGCACCAATAACAATGGTAGAGAAAACGATAGGAACAACGATCATTTTAATCAATCTGATGAATCCATCCCCAATTGGCCTGAGGGCCATCCCGAAGTCAGGAAAGAAATGGCCGATAAGAGCTCCTATCACCAAAGCGATCATGATTTGAAAAGCGACGAACTTTTTCATCATCTCCTACCCCCTTTAATTGCTTGGAAAATTTTAAGAATTTTCCAATAAATAAAAATTCTATGTGACCATGTTTTGTCCTCCTTTGGATTTAGAAAGATTTTATTTAAGAATCATTAGAATTATGAAGAAAGAGAAGAAAATAGGGCTATCGCATCTCTAGTTATCTAAGAAAAAACCACTTCTTAAAAAACATGAAACTTTTTTAGAAAAATGTATTGACCCTTTTATATGATCCATGGTATATTTTTATTCGTCGCTGATGACGTATTTGAAACAAAGACATTCAAACACATGCGGCAAACAAATTTTAAAAAGATGTTGACTTGATAAAAACGATATGTTAAGATAATTAAGTCGCCTGATTAAGCGCCCGTAGCTCAATTGGATAGAGCGTTTGACTACGGATCAAAAGGTTAGGGGTTCGACTCCTCTCGGGCGCGCCAATACAAATCACGCGGGTGTAGTTTAGTGGTAAAACCTCAGCCTTCCAAGCTGATGTCGTGAGTTCGATTCTCATCACCCGCTCCATTTTTTAAATATGATCTTTGAAAACTAAACAAGACAAAACGTACCTGTTAATTCGAGTTTTTATAAAAAATCCTATGTAATATCATAGGTAGTCAGTCAAACGCTGACGAAAAACAAAACTTCGGTTTTGTACTTTTTCGGAGAGTTTGATCCTGGCTCAGGACGAACGCTGGCGGCGTGCCTAATACATGCAAGTCGAGCGAACAGAAGGGAGCTTGCTCCCGGATGTTAGCGGCGGACGGGTGAGTAACACGTGGGTAACCTGCCTGTAAGACTGGGATAACTCCGGGAAACCGGAGCTAATACCGGATAGTTCCTTGAACCGCATGGTTCAAGGATGAAAGACGGTTTCGGCTGTCACTTACAGATGGACCCGCGGCGCATTAGCTAGTTGGTGGGGTAATGGCTCACCAAGGCGACGATGCGTAGCCGACCTGAGAGGGTGATCGGCCACACTGGGACTGAGACACGGCCCAGACTCCTACGGGAGGCAGCAGTAGGGAATCTTCCGCAATGGACGAAAGTCTGACGGAGCAACGCCGCGTGAGTGATGAAGGTTTTCGGATCGTAAAGCTCTGTTGTTAGGGAAGAACAAGTGCGAGAGTAACTGCTCGCACCTTGACGGTACCTAACCAGAAAGCCACGGCTAACTACGTGCCAGCAGCCGCGGTAATACGTAGGTGGCAAGCGTTGTCCGGAATTATTGGGCGTAAAGGGCTCGCAGGCGGTTTCTTAAGTCTGATGTGAAAGCCCCCGGCTCAACCGGGGAGGGTCATTGGAAACTGGGAAACTTGAGTGCAGAAGAGGAGAGTGGAATTCCACGTGTAGCGGTGAAATGCGTAGAGATGTGGAGGAACACCAGTGGCGAAGGCGACTCTCTGGTCTGTAACTGACGCTGAGGAGCGAAAGCGTGGGGAGCGAACAGGATTAGATACCCTGGTAGTCCACGCCGTAAACGATGAGTGCTAAGTGTTAGGGGGTTTCCGCCCCTTAGTGCTGCAGCTAACGCATTAAGCACTCCGCCTGGGGAGTACGGTCGCAAGACTGAAACTCAAAGGAATTGACGGGGGCCCGCACAAGCGGTGGAGCATGTGGTTTAATTCGAAGCAACGCGAAGAACCTTACCAGGTCTTGACATCCTCTGACAACCCTAGAGATAGGGCTTTCCCTTCGGGGACAGAGTGACAGGTGGTGCATGGTTGTCGTCAGCTCGTGTCGTGAGATGTTGGGTTAAGTCCCGCAACGAGCGCAACCCTTGATCTTAGTTGCCAGCATTTAGTTGGGCACTCTAAGGTGACTGCCGGTGACAAACCGGAGGAAGGTGGGGATGACGTCAAATCATCATGCCCCTTATGACCTGGGCTACACACGTGCTACAATGGACAGAACAAAGGGCTGCGAGACCGCAAGGTTTAGCCAATCCCATAAATCTGTTCTCAGTTCGGATCGCAGTCTGCAACTCGACTGCGTGAAGCTGGAATCGCTAGTAATCGCGGATCAGCATGCCGCGGTGAATACGTTCCCGGGCCTTGTACACACCGCCCGTCACACCACGAGAGTTTGCAACACCCGAAGTCGGTGAGGTAACCTTTATGGAGCCAGCCGCCGAAGGTGGGGCAGATGATTGGGGTGAAGTCGTAACAAGGTAGCCGTATCGGAAGGTGCGGCTGGATCACCTCCTTTCTAAGGATATATGGAGCAGCGTGCGTTTTCGTCTTGTTTAGTTTTGAAGGATCATTCCTTCAAGACATGTCTCTAGCGAGACAGGATTGTTCTTTGAAAACTAGATAACAATAAGTAATACATTCACATTGAATGCAATGCAAAGTTCATCACACATAGTGATTCTTTCTAAAGTAAGAAATGGTTAAGTTAGAAAGGGCGCACGGTGGATGCCTTGGCACTAGGAGCCGATGAAGGACGGGACGAACACCGATATGCTTCGGGGAGCTGTAAGCAAGCTTTGATCCGGAGATTTCCGAATGGGGAAACCCACTGCTCGTAATGGAGTAGTATCCATACTTGAATACATAGAGTATGAGAAGGCATACCCGGGGAACTGAAACATCTAAGTACCCGGAGGAAGAGAAAGCAAATGCGATTCCCTGAGTAGCGGCGAGCGAAACGGGAACAGCCCAAACCAAGAGGCTTGCCTCTTGGGGTTGTAGGACACTCTATACGGAGTTACAAAGGAACGATATAAGCGAAGAGGTCTGGAAAGGCCCGCCAAAGAAGGTAACAGCCCTGTAACTGAAATGTTGTTCTCTCCAGAGTGGATCCTGAGTACGGCGGAACACGTGAAATTCCGTCGGAATCCGGGAGGACCATCTCCCAAGGCTAAATACTCCCTAGTGACCGATAGTGAACCAGTACCGTGAGGGAAAGGTGAAAAGCACCCCGGAAGGGGAGTGAAATAGATCCTGAAACCGTGTGCCTACAAGTAGTCAGAGCCCGTTAAAGGGTGATGGCGTGCCTTTTGTAGAATGAACCGGCGAGTTACGATCCCGTGCAAGGTTAAGCAGAAGATGCGGAGCCGCAGCGAAAGCGAGTCTGAATAGGGCGCATGAGTACGTGGTCGTAGACCCGAAACCAGGTGATCTACCCATGTCCAGGGTGAAGTTCAGGTAACACTGAATGGAGGCCCGAACCCACGCACGTTGAAAAGTGCGGGGATGAGGTGTGGGTAGGGGTGAAATGCCAATCGAACCTGGAGATAGCTGGTTCTCTCCGAAATAGCTTTAGGGCTAGCCTCAAGGTAAGAGTCTCGGAGGTAGAGCACTGATTGGACTAGGGGCCCCTACCGGGTTACCGAATTCAGTCAAACTCCGAATGCCGATGACTTATCCTTGGGAGTCAGACTGCGAGTGATAAGATCCGTAGTCGAAAGGGAAACAGCCCAGACCGCCAGCTAAGGTCCCAAAGTATACGTTAAGTGGAAAAGGATGTGGAGTTGCTTAGACAACCAGGATGTTGGCTTAGAAGCAGCCACCATTTAAAGAGTGCGTAATAGCTCACTGGTCGAGTGACTCTGCGCCGAAAATGTACCGGGGCTAAACGTATCACCGAAGCTGCGGACTGTTCTTACGAACAGTGGTAGGAGAGCGTTCTAAGTGCTGTGAAGTCAGACCGGAAGGACTGGTGGAGCGCTTAGAAGTGAGAATGCCGGTATGAGTAGCGAAAGACGGGTGAGAATCCCGTCCACCGAATGCCTAAGGTTTCCTGAGGAAGGCTCGTCCGCTCAGGGTTAGTCGGGACCTAAGCCGAGGCCGAAAGGCGTAGGCGATGGACAACAGGTTGATATTCCTGTACCACCTCCTCACCATTTGAGCAATGGGGGGACGCAGGAGGATAGGGTAAGCGCGGTATTGGATATCCGCGTCCAAGCAGTTAGGCTGGGAAATAGGCAAATCCGTTTCCCGTGAAGGCTGAGCTGTGATGGCGAGCGAAATTTAGTAGCGAAGTTCCTGATTCCACACTGCCAAGAAAAGCCTCTAGCGAGGTGAGAGGTGCCCGTACCGCAAACCGACACAGGTAGGCGAGGAGAGAATCCTAAGGTGATCGAGAGAACTCTCGTTAAGGAACTCGGCAAAATGACCCCGTAACTTCGGGAGAAGGGGTGCTTCTTAGGGTGTTAAAGCCCCGAGAAGCCGCAGTGAATAGGCCCAGGCGACTGTTTAGCAAAAACACAGGTCTCTGCGAAGCCGTAAGGCGAAGTATAGGGGCTGACGCCTGCCCGGTGCTGGAAGGTTAAGAGGAGCGCTTAGCGTAAGCGAAGGTGCGAATTGAAGCCCCAGTAAACGGCGGCCGTAACTATAACGGTCCTAAGGTAGCGAAATTCCTTGTCGGGTAAGTTCCGACCCGCACGAAAGGCGCAACGATCTGGGCACTGTCTCAACGAGAGACTCGGTGAAATTATAGTACCTGTGAAGATGCAGGTTACCCGCGACAGGACGGAAAGACCCCGTGGAGCTTTACTGCAGCCTGATATTGAATGTTGGTACAGCTTGTACAGGATAGGTAGGAGCCTTGGAAACCGGAGCGCTAGCTTCGGTGGAGGCATCGGTGGGATACTACCCTGGCTGTATTGACCTTCTAACCCGCTGCCCTTATCGGGCAGGGAGACAGTGTCAGGTGGGCAGTTTGACTGGGGCGGTCGCCTCCTAAAATGTAACGGAGGCGCCCAAAGGTTCCCTCAGAATGGTTGGAAATCATTCGCAGAGTGTAAAGGCACAAGGGAGCTTGACTGCGAGACCTACAAGTCGAGCAGGGACGAAAGTCGGGCTTAGTGATCCGGTGGTTCCGCATGGAAGGGCCATCGCTCAACGGATAAAAGCTACCCCGGGGATAACAGGCTTATCTCCCCCAAGAGTCCACATCGACGGGGAGGTTTGGCACCTCGATGTCGGCTCATCGCATCCTGGGGCTGTAGTCGGTCCCAAGGGTTGGGCTGTTCGCCCATTAAAGCGGTACGCGAGCTGGGTTCAGAACGTCGTGAGACAGTTCGGTCCCTATCCGTCGCGGGCGCAGGAAATTTGAGAGGAGCTGTCCTTAGTACGAGAGGACCGGGATGGACGCACCGCTGGTGTACCAGTTGTTCTGCCAAGGGCATCGCTGGGTAGCTATGTGCGGACGGGATAAGTGCTGAAAGCATCTAAGCATGAAGCCCCCCTCAAGATGAGATTTCCCATTCCGCAAGGAAGTAAGATCCCTGAAAGATGATCAGGTTGATAGGTCTGAGGTGGAAGCGTGGTGACACGTGGAGCTGACAGATACTAATAGATCGAGGACTTAACCTTTATTCTAATGTGAAGTTTGAACATTGTTATCTAGTTTTGAGAGAACATTCTCTCCATCAGGTTTGGTGGCGATAGCGAAGAGGTCACACCCGTTCCCATACCGAACACGGAAGTTAAGCTCTTCAGCGCCGATGGTAGTTGGGGGTCTCCCCCTGTGAGAGTAGGACGCCGCCAAGCTTGTTAAATTTATATCGTCGCGGGGTGGAGCAGTTCGGTAGCTCGTCGGGCTCATAACCCGAAGGTCGCAGGTTCAAATCCTGCCCCCGCAACCAAATTATTTTATATACCAATGGGAGTGCTCATTGAGTGCAACCAAAATGGTCCGGTAGTTCAGTTGGTTAGAATGCCTGCCTGTCACGCAGGAGGTCGCGGGTTCGAGTCCCGTCCGGACCGCCATTTTTATGACTTGTAAACGAAAACGTATAGTTTCGTTTTTTTTTATGTCTTTTTCTTTTCATACGTATCCAAGATACATTGAATGGGTTTGTGTTTGGCTACACGTTATGTAAAAAAAGATAGATCACTTCAACCCAGCCTGGTTTTTTCATACCAGGCTTTCTTTATATCATTTTTAATTGAAACTGAAACTCATATTGGCTTACACTAATACTAATTATGTCTGACATCGTGTCTATTCAATCAATTGATTGCATGAAGGGGCTGTCTTTTTATGGATGAATTTGATCTTATTCGCCGAATTACACCAAAAGAAACACATCAGCGTTCTTTAATTATGGGCATCGGAGATGATGCAAGTGTTTATCAACCTCATTCACATTGTGAAGAGGTCGTTTGTGTTGATACAATGGTGGAGCATGTCCATTTTCGCTTTGATTTTTCCGCACCTTTTGAGATTGGCTTTAAAGCACTAGCGGTCAATGTCAGTGATATCGCCGCAATGGGAGGAACCCCAAAGTATTATCTTGTATCAATTGCGATTCCGCCTCATGGTGATGAGACGGTCGTTTCAGCTCTTTACGAGGGAATGAAAGCACTCGCTGATACTTATCAAATGGATTTGATTGGTGGAGATACGGTGGCCACTCGCAGTGACTTTGTCATTACAGTAACGGTCATTGGCGAAGTACCAAAGGGAAAAGCTTGTTATCGTCACAGTGCTCAGACAGGAGACGTCGTCTTTGTCACAGGTGAGCTGGGTTCATCAGCTGCTGGCTTATCACTTTTAATGAACGAAGTAGCCCCTCCCAAGGCAGTCGACACAGCTTTTTTTCTTGAGCGTCATAAAAAGCCTCAGCCACACATTACTGCTGGTCTCATTTGCTCAAGCTTCCCGCGGGTCGCCTTGAATGATGTGAGTGATGGATTAGCGAGTGAGCTGAATGAGATAGCCGAAGCGAGTCATGTGACGATAGAGATAGAAACAAACAAGCTCCCCATACATCCAGATTTACCAGTGCTGCGTAAAGACTGGCTGGAATGGGTGTTATTTGGCGGGGAAGACTTTGTATTAACTGGTACGATTCCAGAGGCTGATTGGGAAAGCTTTGAAATGCAATGCAGAAAAGAACACATTTACATCACCCGTATTGGACAAGTCAAAGATGGCCAAACAGCAAGCGTTCTATTAAAAGATAATGAACAGCAAACAATGTTAACGAAAAAAGGATATAATCATTTTAAGAAATGAGGTGACATCCACAGTGAAATTAATGTGGACGACAAAAGGTGCGGATGAGACGAAACGAATTGCCGCTGCATTGGCCAAACTTGTGATGCCAGGCGATGTTTTGACATTAGAAGGGGATTTAGGCGCAGGCAAAACGACTTTTTCAAAAGGTTTTGCAGAAGGCTTAGGGATTACCCGTATCGTCAACAGCCCTACCTTTACGATTATTAAAGAATATACTGATGGCAGACTGCCACTTTATCATATGGATGTGTACCGCATGGAAGATGCGGAAGAAGATATCGGGCTCGAAGAATATTTTGAGGGCGAAGGTGTATGCTTGGTTGAGTGGGCACATCTCATTGGACCTCAATTGCCTTCCTCCTATTTGAAAATAGAAATGCTAAGAACAGAACGTGAAGAAGAACGTCATCTCACGTTTAGTGCAAAAGGGGACCGCTATGAGGCCCTTTGTAAGGAGATGAAAGAATTTGACCATACTGGCAATTGATACGTCAAACCATACACTAGGAATTGCCCTTGTCAAAAATTCCACAGTGATTGGTGAGAGCATTACGTATTTAAAAAAGAACCATTCCGTCCGAGCAATGCCGACTGTTGAGGCATTGATGAAAGAATGTGGTGTAGCCCCAAGTGAGCTAAGTAAAATTGTTGTAGCGAAAGGACCTGGTTCCTACACTGGTGTTCGAATCGGTGTGACCATTGCAAAAACACTCGCATGGACGCTGTCTATCCCGATATCGGCTGTTTCGAGTTTAGAAACACTTGCGGCAAATGGTCAATACTTTGATGGATGGATCTCACCACTATTTGATGCGAGAAGAGGACAAGTTTATACTGGACTATATACGTTTGAAGAAGGAAAGATCCAAGAGATCAAACAAGACCAAAATATCTTGCTCACGGATTGGCTTCATGAGCTGAAGCAGACAGGAAAGCCTGTCCTATTCCTTGGACAGGATGTGCATCTTCATGAAGAGAGCATTCGCTCCATTTTAGGAGAAACGGCTGTGATAGCAGAGGGAGCTTTTCATAACCCAAGACCTTCAATGCTTGCGTTTTTAGGGGCAGATCGTCCTGCTGAAGATGTCCATCAGCTTGTTCCTAACTATATTCGTATGGCAGAAGCGGAAGTGAAATGGCTTGAAGGACAAAAATAATCTCAACATAACCGAGATTCGAAAAATGACGGTAGCGGACATTCCAGAGGTGTATACGATTGAAGTGCATTCGTTTACTGCCCCTTGGAAAAAAGAATCATTTGTCTATGAGATTCTTCATAACCAGTACAGCCATTATTTCCTCATTGAAGAAGATGAGCAGCCTGTTGGGTATTGCGGGGTCTGGATCGTCATGGACGATGCACAAATTACGAACATTGCGATTCTCCCTGAGCATAGAGGAAAGGGTTACGGGGAAGCATTGCTGCGATATGTCATGGAGTTTTGTAAAGAAAAAAAGACAGATCATCTTTCTTTAGAGGTGCGGGTTTCAAATACACCTGCACAATCCCTTTATGAAAAGCTTGGTTTCAGACCAGCTTCTATTCGAAAGAATTATTATACGGATAATGGAGAAGATGCATTGGTTATGTGGGTGAATATAAATGAATGAACAAACAGATCGATTCATATTAGGTATAGAGACAAGCTGTGATGAAACAGCTGCATCTATTGTGAAAAATGGAAAAGAAATAGTAGCGAATGTGGTCGCGTCGCAAATAGAAAGCCATAAACGGTTTGGCGGAGTTGTGCCAGAAATTGCTTCAAGGCATCACGTGGAGCAAGTCACCATCGTGTTAGAAGAAGTAATGGCACAGGCCAATATGAGCTTTCAGGATTTAGATGCCATTGCTGTTACAGAAGGACCAGGCTTAGTCGGTGCCCTTCTGATCGGTGTCAATGCAGCCAAGGCACTGAGCTTTGCCCATCAAATTCCTCTTGTTGGTGTCCATCATATTGCGGGGCATATTTATGCAAACCAACTTGTAGATGAATTGCAGTTTCCATGCTTGGCTCTTGTTGTCTCTGGTGGACATACTGAGCTTGTACTAATGAAAGAGCACGGCTGTTTTGAGGTGATCGGAGAAACATTAGATGATGCGGCTGGAGAAGCTTACGATAAAGTGGCCCGGACGATGGGTCTTCCGTATCCAGGCGGACCTCATATTGATCGGTTAGCACATGAAGGAGAGCCAACGATTAAGCTTCCTCGTGCATGGCTTGAAGAAGGTTCCTACCACTTTAGCTTTAGTGGATTAAAATCAGCTGTTATTAACACACTACACAACGCATCTCAAAAAGGAGAAACAATTGCTCCAGAGAATTTGGCAGCAAGCTTTCAAGCAAGTGTCATTGAGGTGCTTGTTGGGAAAACATTAAAAGCGGCTGAGGCCTATGGTGTCAAGCAGGTTGTCCTAGCTGGTGGAGTCGCTGCCAATAAAGGACTGAGAGAAGCCTTAACGACAGCATTCACAAAGATTCCTGACGTGAAGGTCATCATTCCACCGTTATCTCTTTGCACAGACAATGCAGCCATGATCGCTGCTGCTGGAACCATTGCGTTTGAAAAAGGTATAAGAGGCGATATGGCAATGAATGGCCAGCCGGGCTTACCGCTTGTCTCATATGAATGAAAACTCCTGTGGATACACAGGTTTTTTTCATTTTTAATGAAAGCGATTTATTCACATGTAAACGTGATATATCCACAATTATTAGAAAATTTCGTTTTAAAATGAAGTGGATGTGCACAAACACGGTCTTTCATGTGGATATGTGATTAAATCTCTGTGGATAAAGTGGATAAGTCCAATTTTTAAAAGAATAATAAAGAAGTTATTGTGGATACTAATGTGGATAATAAATTTTCACTAAAAGAAAAAAGAGCACCCATTAGGGCACTCTTTAAGATTCGGATAGCTCTTCCCACTCTGAGAAAAGGGATTCCAGCTCTTGATGAAGCGTATCATTTTCTGTTTGAATGTTTTGGACCTTCTCGTGATCTTGAAAAATGGCAGGATCACATAGAAGCTCTTCATTTTCACCAAGCTTCGCTTCAATGTTAGCAATCCGCTCTTCAATTTCCTCGATTCTGCGCTGCTTTTGTCTTTCTTTCTTTTTCAGTTCTTTTTCTTCCGCATAAGAAAGCTTTGCCGTTTCAACGGGCTTTGCTGCTTGTTTTTTAAGCGCCTCATTTTCTTGAATCGCCTTAAGCTCTAATTGTTCATTTTTCTTTTCAAGGTAGTAGTCATAATCACCGAGATACTCTTTTGTTTCTGTTGGCGACAGCTCGAATACTTTCGTTGCCAGACGGTTGATAAAATAACGGTCATGCGAGACAAATAAGATGGTTCCTGGATAATCAATCAGTGCATTTTCTAGAATTTCCTTACTATCTAAGTCCAAATGGTTCGTAGGCTCATCAAGTATCAGGAAATTGGCTTTTTGGAGCATCAGCTTTGCCAGGGCAAGGCGCGCTTTTTCTCCACCGCTTAATGCATGAACGGGCTTTAAGACGTCGTCACCGGAAAAGAGGAAGTTCCCTAAACATGTCCGAATTTCTTTTTCATTCATATGAGGATAGTCATCCCAAAGCTCATTGAGCACTTTTTTGGAGGATGTCAGTTTGGCTTGTTCTTGGTCATAGTAGCCGATTGTGACATGAGATCCAAAGGTGATGTCGCCTTTTACAGGCTTTAATGTGTTCGTTAACGTTTTTAAAAGGGTTGATTTCCCGATTCCATTAGGACCAATGAGTGCTACGCTATCCTCGCGTTTGATCTGAAAAGAAAGAGAGGATAGAAGCGGTGTTTTTTCATCATAACGAATGTCGAGATCATGTACCTTCAGCACATCATTGCCGCTTTGTCTCGCAATATCAAAATGAAAGTTTGCCGATTTTTCATCACCTAATGGCTTATCTATACGATCCATCCGTTCCAGCTGCTTGCGTCTGCTCTGAGCGCGCTTTGTGGTTGAGGCTCTTGCTAGGTTGCGATCTACGAAATCTTGAAGTTTTGAGATTTCTTCTTGCTGCTTTTCGTAAAGTTTCATATCGCGCTCTAGCTGCTCAGCTTTCAGATCAAGATACTTACTATAGTTGCCTGCAAACTTTTTCATGGCAGTTCTTGAGACTTCATATACATGGTTCACCACTTTGTCTAAGAAGTAGCGGTCATGGGACACGATCAGAATGGCGCCTGTATAATTTTGCAAATACTGCTCCAGCCATGATAAGGTATCAATATCTAAATGGTTTGTCGGCTCGTCCAGAATTAAGAGCTCCGGTTTCATTAATAAGAGCTTTCCAAGTGCTAGACGGGTTTTCTGGCCGCCGCTTAAGGATTGAACGGTTGTCTCATCTTCAAAGTGACTAAAGCCGAGTCCATGAAGAATGGAGCGGACGTCTGCTTCGTATTGATAGCCGCCTTGATCTTTAAATTCCTGCTGTAGCCTGTCATAGGTTTTCATGAGGGAATCCAGCTCCGAACTTGTGGAGGAAGCCATTTTCTCCTCGATGGTTCTCATCTCTTGTTCCATCTTTTTCAAATGATCAAAAACCGATAATAATTCGTCTTTTAACGTACGTGTAGACGTCACATCGGTATGCTGTGCTAAATAGCCAATCGATAGGTCCTTCGGTTTGATGATCTCACCTTGCTCGTAAGACAATTGACCGGCGATGATTTTCAAAAGGGTGGATTTGCCTGCGCCGTTACGACCTACAATGGCAATCCGATCCCTTGCTTTCACTTCCAATTTTATATTCGTTAAAACGGTATCAGCACCAAACGATTTGGACAGCTGATTCACTTGTAGAATCATCATGTAACTTCACCTCTGCTATAATATGTTAAGTGTAGCTTATCAGCAGTAAACCGGCAAATGATACATACAATCGCCATATTCAAATGAAAGACAGATAGGAAAAAATAGTGTATCATTTGAGTGAGGGAGCGTTGAAAAGATGAGTCAATTTAGCCACTTTAACGAACAAGGAAGAGCAAAGATGGTCGACATTAGTGACAAATCGTCTACCGTGAGAACCGCTGTTGCTGTTTCAAGTGTTCGTATGATAAAAGAAGTGTTTCATAAAATAGAGCAACGTGAAATTGGAAAAGGGGATGTGCTGTCTGTTGCACAGGTTGCTGGCATCATGGCAGCAAAGCAAACATCTACCATCATTCCAATGTGTCATCCGCTTGCACTAAAAGGTGTGGATATCTCCTTTGATTGGGAGGAAGACGGAAATGCGCACATTCTGAACATACAAGTACAAGTGAAAACAAAAGGAAGTACGGGTGTGGAGATGGAAGCGCTCACTTCTGCTTCAGTATGTGCACTGACTGTTTACGACATGTGCAAAGCGATTGATAAAGGCATGATCATCGGTCCTACCTATTTAATTGAAAAGACAGGCGGGAAAAACGGTGATTTTCACAGAGCATCTGATATTTAAGTTGGAGGACCTTATATGAATATAGATCAGTCAAAAATTCCACAAGCGACAGCCAAACGTTTGCCGCTATATTACCGTTTTTTAAAAAATCTGCATGCATCAGGAAAACAAAGGGTGTCATCAGCAGAGCTTAGTGATGCAGTCAAAGTGGATTCTGCTACCATTCGCCGAGATTTTTCGTACTTTGGTGCACTTGGGAAGAAAGGGTATGGCTATAATGTCGATTACCTTTTGACCTTCTTTAGAAAAACACTTGACCAAGATGAAATGACCAATGTCATGCTCATCGGTGTCGGGAATTTAGGGACTGCATTTTTACACTATAATTTCATCAAAAACAATAATACAAAAATTTCAATGGCTTTTGACGTCAATGAGAGTAAAATAGGAAGTGAGATAGGCGGCGTGCCTGTCTATGATTTGGATAAGCTTGAAGAGCATGTTCAAGAGGTAGGAGATATTCCTGTTGCCATTTTGACAGTACCTGCCGTAGCAGCTCAACCCATTACAGATCGTTTGATTGCCCTTGGCATCAAAGGGATCCTTAATTTTACGCCGGCCCGATTGAATGTGCCGGAACACATTCGAATTCATCATATAGATTTGGCGGTTGAACTTCAGTCTCTTGTGTATTTCTTAAAGCATTACTCTATTACACAGGAGGATTGACGAAAAGGGGTAAAGGGGGTGGAGCAAATGGGTCCGATTGGTCCTGGAAGTTTGGTTCTGATTGCGATTGTTGCGCTCATTATTTTTGGGCCGAAAAAGCTTCCTCAATTAGGAAGAGCAGCAGGAGATACATTACGTGAATTCAAAAATGCCACAAAGGGTTTAGCTGATGATCAGGAAGAAAGTAAGAAAAAAGAAGATCAGTAGAATAGGATGAGCTTCATGAATGTCAAAGATATGCCGCTTATGGAGCATATTGTGGAACTGCGAAAACGTTTAGTGATCATTGCGATGTTTTTTGTCGCTTTTATGGTGGCTGGTTTTTTTCTTGCTAAGCCGGTCATTGTGTATTTACAAAATACCGATGAAGCGGCCACACTGACACTAAATGCATTTAAGCTCACAGATCCGCTGTACGTGTTTATGCAGTTCGCATTTGTCATTGCTTTGATTTTGACGTGTCCTGTGATTTTGTATCAGCTGTGGGCGTTTGTGAGTCCTGGCTTATATGAAAAAGAAAGAAAGGTGACACTTGCTTATATTCCGATTGCACTGCTTTTATTTTTGAGCGGTGTGGCTTTCTCTTATTTTATTTTGTTTCCGTTTGTCGTCGATTTTCTGATGCGGATGTCGAATGATTTAAATGTAGAGCAAGTGATTGGGATTCATGAGTATTTTACATTTCTGATGCAGTTAACACTTCCATTTGGCTTTTTGTTTCAGATGCCCGTCGTGTTGATGTTTCTCACAAGACTTGGCATCATCACACCGATGTTTTTATCAAAAATACGGAAGTATGCCTATTTTGTCCTCCTTGTCATTGCCGCACTCATTACACCGCCAGAGATCGTTTCTCACCTCATGGTTACCTTGCCGATGCTCGTTTTATACGAAGTGAGTATCGGCATTTCGAGAGTGACCTATCGCAAAATGCAGCAAACAGAGACAGAGGAGAAAGAAAGTTATGATGTCTCATAAAAAAGCATCGTGATCCAAATAAGGGTCACGATGCTTTTTCTATTATGAAAGGAATTGATTGATCGCTTGAAATAAATGCTGATAATAGGAAGGCTTATGCGGTACAAAATCTTGTATACAGACTACTCTGCTTTCCTCACATCGTTCTCCGGTTTCATCAATTTCAAAGCCCTCCAGCTGCATGTTTTCACATTTTCTTGTGAAAAGCTGCTGTGCATCCATTAGCTTTGCTCTGTAAAGTCCAGCGACTTCTTCTTTTTGTAATTGAATGTTCATCTGCTCTTCTTGATGGACGTAAAGATAGACATGGCAAAATTCACGATCAGTCAAATCGGGTAGATGGATTTCATCCTGTATAACTCCTGCAAAGGTCAAATCCTCAAAAGGTATAGTAAGACCAATCTCTTCTTCTACCTCTCTCATACCGTCAGAAGGCTGTTCATTTGCAAGAAGGTGACCTGCTGCGGTGATATCAAAAAGAGAAGGGAAATCCTTTTTGGCGGGACTTCTTAGCTGAAAATAGAGATACATGGTGTCATGTTCCTTTTTGAGAAGCCAGAAATGAAAGGTTTCATGCCAAAGGCCTTGGGTGTGGACATCTGAACGGGTTGTAACTCCAATCGTTTCATGCTGCTCATTTAAGATGTTCAGTTTTTCTTGTTCCATGAAAACTTGTCCCCCCATAAAAAAACCATTCTCCACGTGCGGAAAATGGTTTTTGATTTATTTTTGCTGCTGTTTTTTAAGTTTAACAGAGAAGGCAAACATTTTGAGCGAGATATTAATATTATAGGCCGCAAACACCATCAGCAAAATGCTGTAAAATGACCACATGTCACCTGGATTTTGAATGGCCATATAGGTGAAAGCCACACCTACGGCAAAATAAATGATGCCCCATACGACAGGGTTTCTCATGAGAAAAAGCCTCCAATAATCATTTGCATCGTTTGAGATTGTTCTTCAATCATTTTTCTTACTGGCTCAATCTGCACAAGAATGACGAGCGAGTTCATCAGCATATGAGCACCGATTGGAACAATGATTCGTTTTGTTTTCGCATATAAAAAGGCAAAGGTAAAGCCCATTGCGGTATAGAGCAAGATGTGGGGGAAATCATTGTGTACAGCAGCGAAAACCACTGAACTGACAAGTGCTCCAATGAAAAAATTCGTTTTTTCATAAACCACACCAAAGATGATTTTTCGAAAAATAATTTCCTCTAATATCGGTCCAATCAGGGCGATGACGATCACAAGCCATGGAACTGCATCCATAATGGCTAAAATGTTTTGAGTATTTTCGGATTCTCGGCCAATGCCAAATGCATATTGTTCAATCGCCCCCGCAATTGATTGTGCTAAGAGGGAAAGAAAGAAACCGACAATGATCCAAACGATTGCCGCGCCGACTGAAACCGGTGCTTCATTTCGAAGTGAAGCTCTTGGTACAGTCCGAAGGATGAGCAGAATAATGATTAATCCGACACAGAAGCTGATGATTGTCCATGTACCTGACAATTTAGAGAGCTCTGCTTGTGTCATCGGTGTCTGAATGTAACCTAACCACTTCATAATGAACACATACGGAAACGCAGAAACCTGCACCAATATATACGTTAAGATGATGTACCAATATTGTTTTTTCAAGTAACGAAAACCCCTTTACTAAAAGAACTAGATTTATTGTAACACAAGTCTTCTTTTTCGATGAAAAGGAAAGAATCTGAGTTGAAAAAAGATCATGAAAGCGTAAAAATTTTTAAAGGTTTTTACTTGAAATTACAGAAGACATTCTTTATTATAATAAATGTGTTAGCACTCACTGGTGATGAGTGCTAAAAAAAGACTACATATAAAAATTGAGGAGGTTGTTTCTTATGTTAAAGCCATTAGGCGATCGCGTAATCATTGAACTCGTTGAATCTGAGGAAAAAACCGCTAGCGGTATTGTGTTACCGGATTCTGCAAAAGAAAAACCGCAAGAAGGTAAAATTGTTGCAGCAGGTTCAGGCCGTGTACTTGAAAGTGGTGAGCGCGTTGCGTTAGAAGTAAACACAGGCGACCGCATTATCTTCTCAAAATATGCAGGCACTGAAGTGAAATATGAAGGCAAAGAATATTTAATCCTTCGTGAGAGCGACATTTTAGCTGTTATTGGTTAATCACATAAAAAACATTGAGATACATTTTTAAAAAGACTGAGGAGGTTTCGTTATTATGGCAAAAGATATTAAGTTCAGTGAAGAAGCACGTCGCGCGATGTTACGTGGTGTAGATGCACTTGCAGATGCTGTAAAAGTAACTTTAGGACCTAAAGGACGTAACGTGGTTCTTGAGAAAAAATTCGGTTCTCCACTTATCACAAATGATGGTGTAACGATTGCAAAAGAAATCGAATTAGAAGATGCATTTGAAAACATGGGTGCAAAACTTGTGGCTGAAGTTGCAAGCAAAACAAACGACGTAGCTGGTGACGGTACAACGACTGCAACAGTTCTAGCTCAAGCGATGATCCGTGAAGGTCTTAAAAACGTAACAGCTGGTGCAAACCCTGTTGGCGTTCGTAAAGGGATCGAAGAAGCAGTGAAAGTAGCACTTGAAGGCTTGCACGAGATTTCTAAACCAATCGAAGGCAAAGAATCAATTGCTCAAGTTGCGTCTATTTCTGCAGCAGATGAAGAAGTGGGAAGCCTAATCGCTGAAGCAATGGAGCGTGTAGGTAACGACGGCGTGATCACAATCGAAGAATCTAAAGGGTTCACAACTGAGCTTGAAGTGGTTGAAGGAATGCAGTTTGACCGCGGATATGCTTCACCATACATGGTGACAGATTCTGATAAGATGGAAGCAGTTCTTGAAAATCCTTACATCTTAATCACGGATAAAAAGATCACAAACATTCAAGAAATCCTTCCTGTACTTGAGCAAGTTGTACAACAAGGAAAACCATTGTTGATCATTGCTGAAGATGTAGAAGGCGAAGCACTTGCAACACTTGTTGTGAACAAACTTCGTGGAACATTCAACGCAGTGGCAGTAAAAGCACCTGGATTCGGTGATCGTCGTAAAGCAATGCTTGAAGACATCTCTGTTCTAACTGGCGGAGAGTTAATCACAGAAGACCTAGGACTTGACCTAAAATCAACTGAAATCGGTCAGCTTGGCCGTGCGTCTAAAGTCGTTGTGACTAAAGAAAACACAACGATCGTAGAAGGCTCAGGAGATTCTGCTCAAATCGCAGCACGCGTCAACCAAATCCGTGCGCAAGTTGAAGAAACAACTTCTGAATTCGATAAAGAAAAATTACAAGAACGTCTTGCAAAACTAGCTGGTGGCGTCGCTGTCATCAAAGTTGGTGCTGCAACTGAAACAGAACTAAAAGAGCGTAAACTACGTATCGAGGATGCCTTGAACTCAACTCGTGCAGCAGTTGAAGAAGGTATCGTATCCGGTGGTGGTACAGCACTTGTGAATGTATACAAAAAAGTCGCTTCAATCGAAGCAGATGGTGACGTTCAAACAGGTGTAAACATCGTTCTACGTTCTCTTGAAGAGCCAATCCGTCAAATCGCTCACAACGCAGGTCTTGAAGGATCAGTCATCGTTGAGCGCTTGAAAAACGAAGAAATTGGCGTAGGCTTCAACGCAGCAACAAACGAATGGGTAAACATGATCGAAAAAGGAATCGTTGACCCAACAAAAGTAACTCGCTCTGCACTTCAAAACGCAGCTTCTGTTGCAGCAATGCTTCTAACAACTGAAGCAGTCGTTGCTGACAAACCAGAAGAAGGCGGCTCAGGCGGCGGAATGCCGGATATGGGCGGCATGGGCGGTATGGGTGGAATGATGTAAACACCCTCGAAAACCCCTTGAAATATAGGGGTTTTTGTTATGTCTTCATTTGGTCAAGAATGTTGATGAATTGAAACCTTCACCGCTTCTCATTCGTTAACATAAGAGATAGTGATTTTGGGAACTTTTTCTTAAGTGAAGAGTTTGAATGATTTTAAAAAGAAAAGCGGTGATCACATGGGCTTTACTACTTGGGTAGCGATTATTGTTGTACTGGCCGTCGTGTTTGGGTTGTTTGGATCGAAAAAGCGTGATAAATAAGAGGTTGCAACCCACTTCTACAGAGGAAGTAGGTTTTTTATTGCAAATACAACATTAATGAACTATACTAATTTTAATAATTTATTGTAAATGCAACAAAAGGGAGTCGTGATAAATGAAAGAGATTTTACGGGAAATCGGCGTTATTGCTCGGGCGCTTGATTCTATTAGTAATATTGAATTTAAAGAGTACGATTTAACGAAGGGGCAGTATTTGTATCTTGTGCGTATTTGTGAGGAGCCGGGCATCATTCAGGAAAAGCTAGCGGAAATGATCAAGGTGGATCGAACAACGGCTGCTCGTGCTATCAAAAAACTAGAGCTTCATGGTTTTATTGAGAAGAAAGATGACCCGGTGAATAAAAAAATCAAAAAGCTGTTTCCAACCGATAAAGGGAAAATCATATATCCACTGATCAAACGAGAACATGATTACTCGAATCAAGTAGCGCTGGATGGATTTTCTGAAGAGGAAGTGGAACAGATAAATGAGTATCTCCACAGGATAAGACAAAATATCGAAAAAGATTGGGATTATGTGAAAAAAGGAAATAAGAGACGCTACTAAATGATAAGGAGTGATAACTTCAATGACCGTTACTTTTATTCCATGTAATGATCAGCATGTAAAAGAGCTGCAAAAAGTCGGCAGCGACACGTTTAAAGAAACCTTTCAGGATCCAAACGAAGCTGAAAATATCGATGCTTACGTAAAGACAGCCTTTCATCCGAACCAGCTGTTAAAAGAATTACATCATCCATTTTCACAGTTCTATTTTGTTCAAGTGAATGGCGAAGTTGCTGGTTATTTGAAGGTCAATATGGAGGATGCGCAGTCAGAAGAGATGGGAAGTGAAGCGTTAGAGATTGAAAGAATTTATATCAAGCAGTCCTTTCAAAAACAAGGATTAGGCCGATATTTAATCAATCAAGCTTTTGAGATCGCGAAGGAATATCATAAACGTGATGTTTGGCTTGGCGTGTGGGAGCACAACAAAGCGGCCATCGCATTTTATCAAAAGCTTGGGTTTGTTCAAACAGGGGTGCACGCCTTCCTTTTGGGAGACGAAGAACAATTGGACCTCATTATGACCAAAACACTTAGCTGATCAAAAAGGGGGAAGGGAACATGCATATTCCATCATTTTTTCAAGTGAAAGATATGGAGGAAGTAAAAGCATTTATTCAATCACATTCATTTGCAACAGTTGTGACCACGACGGATGGAAAGCCCATTGCGACACATATTCCAGTGAGTTTTCTTCAAATTGAAGATTCGTTTGTGATCTCAGGGCATATGGCCATTGGAAATCCTCAGTGGAAAACGTTTGAAGAGAATGAGCAGGTGCTCGTGATTTTTCAAGGGCCGCATGCCTACATATCCTCTTCATGGTATGAAAAAGAAGCAGTACCGACATGGAATTACCAAGCTGTTCATGTTTATGGAAAGGCTAAACTGCTTGAAAAATCGGAACTGGTCAAAGAATTAACAACGATGCTGGAGACATACGAAAGCCATAGAGAACAACCAGTGTTATGGCATACGTTGTCTGATGAATTGTTAGAGAAACAAATGAAAGGCATTGTAGGCTTTAAAATCATCATTGATGAAGTTCAGGCTGCTTTTAAAATAAGCCAAAATCGCAATGAAAGGGATTATGCTCACATCATTGAAAAGTTGGAAGCAGAGGGTGACGTGGAAATGGCTGAGGCAATGAAAAAGGGAGTAAAAGATGTATGAGAAAAGCACTCTTATGATCAAGAGTGCTTTTTTATTTGAGAGATATAAGATACCTTGGCTTATAATGTCACATTTTCTTTAAAATTACATAAAAAAATCCACTATTTCCATAAAAAATCAGATCGATTCCTTATAATAAAAGTATCTGAGAAATGGGGAGTGAGTCAAGATGGACCAAAACTTGCTGCAAATGAATCAAGTGAGATCAGAGGATGAATTAGCGGTTGTGAATATATCTTCTACAGAAATTGGGGCGCTGTCAAAGGAAGCGGCTGAGCGGATTTTACAAATGAAGGATACGGATAATATTCATCAACTGATGTATGTTCCGATTGAAAAGAAAGCAGATTTGCATTGGCTGATTCAACGTGTTGGACAGGCGTTAGAAGTTGAGGATAACGATATCGTTGCGCTTGAATTGGCTGATTTGCTCTATTTCTTTGTCATTCCATTTTATAAGGAGTATATTTTGAGGGAACATCATTTGTATGAGTGTATAGATGATTTGTTGGTACGATTAGCATCATGGACTCACTCAGATATTCACACACTGGTCGATGCGATGAGAGACGATTTGTTTGTATAAACTTGAAAAAAGCTTGTAGAGCGATCCTCTACAAGCTTTTCTAAATTATTGGGCTCTTTCCCAAGTGATCTTTGTTTCATTTGTTTTTTTCGTTCCCTTTGCCAGCACCTTACCGTTTTCTTGTTTCACGGTGATGTTTAGGTCGTAAAAGGAATAGAGGGCGCCAAGACTGTCATTTTCAGGTTTGTGCAGGTTGTTTTCTTTTTCAGTTGATGCCCCAATGGCCAGCGTTTTGGCAAAGTTTAAACCGATGACTTCAGCGTAATCACTATTGGTATCAGAAGAAGCTGTTACATGTAAAGAAATGACTTTTTTCTGTTGATCAACAGTGATATCCGTGTCTTTTATAAGTTTAGACTGCTCCATCACTTCTTTCGTTTCTTTTTGAATACGTTCATTAATCGTTGGAAGTGCCTTCGTTTCTGTTTTTTGTTCGTTTGCCGTATTTGAGCAAGCTGCTAGCATGAAGAGACTTGCAACTAGGCTCATGAAAACAAGTAGATTTTTTTTCACGTTCGTTCTCCTTTTTTCTTCGAAGTATGTATGTTTATGTTACCACGAATCCTTGATTTGATTAAAAGAGAAGTGTTGATATGCTGTGAACAATAAAAAACACCCAAAAAGGGCGCTTCAGCGTGTAGACAAACCTTCGCATTCGTTGTCAGGTCTGCGCTCCGGTGCTCACGAATGTCAAATTCGCTCCGCTTCGATGCTCGTCCTTCCTAGACTTCAAAGGTTTTCTATCACGCTGAAAAGAAAACAAAGGGCTAAAATAAAGTTCATTTTAGCCCTTTGTCAACAATCTGAAGCACCCAAAAAGGGCGTTTTTTTTTCTTATTGTGCTGAAAGGCTTGTACTTAATGGAACAGAAGAAATGACGGTGAATTTAGGAGCCGCAGCACCAGACTCTAAATTTTTACGTAAAAGCGATGATTTGATGGA
Organism: Bacillus sp. FSL K6-2841; assembly: GCF_037976435.1. NCBI lineage: Bacteria > Bacillati > Bacillota > Bacilli > Caryophanales > Bacillaceae > Bacillus > Bacillus sp. FSL K6-2841. The sequence continues at coordinate 613,764 of NZ_CP150266.1, forward strand.
TCCATCCCATTTTTTATAGACGCTTCCTGAAGTATTTGCACGAAGCTGTACATTTGAGAAGCTTGCTTGTGAGTAGCTGTTTGTACCATTATCTTGTACACCGTGTACCATCTTGACGACATCGAGGTTTTTCAGACGACTAGGGTTGTAAACAGGCTGTTTATAGCGCAATGTCCCATTGACGTATAGTGACACTGTGCCATCACCATTATTGATGAGCTTTAAGTTGACGCGTGCGCCATCCTTAATGCTCTTATCGTATTCGCTGTTCCAGTATTTGCTGCCGCCTTGTGAGCCGCTGCCTAGAAAGACCTTGTAGCCAGAAGACGTTTTTGAAATACCGCTCTCAACAACGGCAGAACCGAGGCCGAGATACCAGTCCGCATAGCCATTTTTAATGGTAGCTGTTTTCGGCAGCACAATATCAGCCGAGATACCTGACCATTTGGCATCATCCGTTTGTGTCACAATCGCGCCGTGACGAGGACCAGCTGCAGAGGCGGGAATACTTGATAGCATCAAAACGAAGGCCAAACCTACACTCAAAACGATAAACCACTTTTTCATGAAAATTCCTCCCTAAAATGGATTCACTTTCATTATATAAAATGAAAGGAGGGATCTACTTACAATTTTATGGATGGTTTTGGTATTAATTATGAAAAAAACCGGTCGAAAAGTGGTCAACTTGTATTCGAATTGTAACGTGTCTGTAAAATAAAAGGGTGCATCTTCATGTATAATGAGTTCAGAAACCAAATACGGAGGATTTTTTAATGAATAAAAAGCTTATCGCGACAATCGTAACAGTAGCTAGTTTATTTTTGGCGTTTAGTTTCTCACATGGAGCAAGTGCAAAAAAAGTAAGCGGCAATATTACTTGGTATAATGGTGTCGGTAAAAAAGGCGCAGATGGAAAAAAACTCGGTCATTGGGATGCAGCAACTAAAATGGGATTTGACGTACCGAAAAAAGGTACAAAATTAAGAGTGACAACAAAAGCGAAACCACATAAAGTGATTACAGTATATAAATATGATGTAGGTAGAATGCCAAACGCTGTATTAGACGTTAGTCCAAAAGCATTCAAAGCACTTGGGTATAAAACAAGTAAAGGTGTCGTAAAAGGACATTACACTTATTAATACATAGGCATGCAAAGAAGCGGGAAAAGTTCATTTTCTGGCTTCTTTTCTTGTAGAGAGGGTCTGAAAGGCAATGAAAAAATCAACATGGTGGATCATCACGGTCATCGGAGTCGCAGTGATTGCGGCCGTCATTTTCTTTATGATGAAGCCGGATCAAGAGACGAAGCATGCGGGAAAAGTGAAAACAAATCAGAATGCAAAAGACGAATTACTCGTTTCATTTACAGATCAACAGTTAAACAATACGTATTATCTGCATGACCGGGCGCTTCATACGGAGAAACTGACAGCATATCCTTCGATTGCTTATGATTCTACGAAACAGCTTTTATATTACACGTATACGGATGAAGACACGCAAAAAGTGAGTATTCGAGAACTGAATGTAAAAACGGATGAAGAAAAAACGTTATTTACGAGTGATGATTCCATCGACAGTATGAGGCTGTCTGGAGACGGGAAACAGTTATATCTTAGGTATAATAAGGATTCTGGGGAACAATTTTATGTCGCTATGTTTGATGTCAACACACACAAAGTGGATGTATTGTATCCAGAAAAAAGCAAGGATGACACGGTAAGTTCTTTTGCATATGATCCGGCGTCAAACCTTCTGGCAATCCAGCATTATTCCTTAAAAGAAGATTACAAGAAAACCGACGAAGCGAATGAAAAGGGAAGAGACCCTGAACCAACGACCATGAAGATCACCCTTCAAACAGGCACTAAGGGGAAGCGAATTGCACGCATCTCGCAAACGATTAATGATATTTCATTTTCACCAGATCATAAGACATTGATTTATACAGAAGTGAAGATGCGAAATGAAAAAGAAGTATCCTCTATTAAAATGCTAGATGTAGAAACAGGAAAACAGGCAACACTTGTTAAGAACAGTAAGAATGTGCATATTTTAAGTGCCGCACAGCCGCAATTTTCTACGGATGGGTCTTCTGTTTATTTCTTAGGTGTTGCTAAAAACGCAAAGGAATTAAAGGATGATACCGGACGAAAAGCAAAGGTAAGAACGATTTTTGAATACGATATCAAGAAAAAAACAGTGGAAGCCGCATGGGAGAAGGAAGGCGGGATTGTTAACAATTTCACTGTCAATCGATAAAAGGTACGTTCAGTTATTTTTATATAACTGGACGTTTTTTTATTTTGTCGTTTGACATGTTGCAGAAATTGAGGAATTTATGTAAGGAAAATCAGTTTTTAAGGTGGGAAATGTGTGGTATTTTCATATTTTGCTTATGTGACAGAGGAAAAGAAAGAGAGTAATATGAATGGACATAAAAAACGAGAGGACAGATGGCTTCTCGTTTTCACTGATTTATTTGGTGTTATTGTCTAATAAGTTTTGAAAGATAAACAGGGCATTAATGGAGTGAGGGAATCCAGCAACTTTTGTACAGTGCTTAATAATCTCCATGATCTCTATGACAGAAAGTCCGATATGTAATGCTTGTTCAAAATGAGTCTTTAATTCTTCATCACAATCGCCTTTTGTAATGAGGGCAGATAATGTGCTGATGGCCTTTTGTTTTTCATCTAATATGAAGTGGTTGAATTCTTTTTGTTCACCGAGTTCAATTGTTAGCTGTTCAATATTTGACCGAATGCTCTCGTTTTTCTGAATTGAAAGCTTCTCTATGTTACCTGCCGCTGTTTCTTGTGTGATCTGGCAAGTCTCTTTTTCTTCATTCAAATTGAACTCCTCCGTTTTTTATCGCAATTTTCCATTTGTTCGTTCATTGTGGCAAATGTGCCTTTTGATACATGCAATGGGTATATAGTAGTATTATCGGTTTGCTGCGTCAACTTTTTAAGTGTTGAATGTACAAATAAATGCCATTTTAAGTCTTGCTTTGTTTTATTTTAGAATGATTCAATGAAAAGGAAGGAAAGGGCTAATATATCGCTGTCTGTTAGCCCTTCGTAATGATTTACTCAATACATGTTTTTACGTATGTGACGGGGGATCGGTTTCATGTTACTAAATAATATCCATCGGCCGCATCATGTCATAATCTTCGTGCTCTAATATATGACAATGCCACACATACCTGCCGCTGTATGGAACAAAGCGAGCGATGATTCGAATGACTTCACCGGCATGCGCTTGAATGGTGTCCTTGTAGCCTTGTTCATGTAAAGGAGGGGCTTCGTTCGGTCCTGTATACACAATGTCTCCTGTCGATTGATAGACCTCTGTATCAAATGGTCTTCTGTCTATCACCCTAAATTGAACAAGATGTAAATGAATGGGATGTGTACCCCTTGTTGGATTGACGATGGACCAAACCTCTACACTGCCCAGCCGAGGATTTTCCGTGACGGGGTCATTCCAAAAATGGTTATCCAGCAATAAAATGGGGCGGCCGTATTTATCCTGTGTACCCGTAAGAGTGAGCGTGCGCTCTTTATCAGCTCGACTAGGACGAAGCGGTGGAAGCGGTTTGAAAATAGGCCGTAATGTTTTAGGCGCTCTTCCTTTTAGCGGACGTGTGACTTTAAATTGCATGATGTTGGCATCTGTTTCAGGATTTACTTCCTGTCCGCAGCCGGCTTTATTTTTAAGGATGATCGTTTTGTTTTCGTAAGCCGAAAAATCGATGATGACATCAAATCGCTCAGCAGGAGCAATGCTAAAGGATTGATGGTGAACAGGTCTTGGCAAAAAGCCGCCATCAGATCCAATTTGCAAAATCGTCGCATCGTTGTCTAGATGCAGCTCGTAAGTTCTTGTATTGGATGCATTTAAAATACGAAAACGGTATTTTCGTGGTTCTACTTCTAAATACGGCCATACTTTTCCATTGACCAAAATGGTTTCTCCGCAAAAGAAGGGCACGATGGACGGATCTGGTAGGTCACTGTCTTCTGGCGTGTTGTTTGGTCTGCTTGGATAAAACAGAGAGCCATCCTCCTGAAACGTACGGTCCATAATCATTAAAGGAATGTCATAGTCATCTTTCGGCAGTTCTAAGGACTTTTCAAATGCATCTGAGATCAAATAAAACCCAGCTAAACCGGCGTACACATTTAGTCGTGTCAATGCCATCGCATGATCGTGATACCACAATGTGCAGGCTTGCTGATGATTTGGGTATTCGTACACTTCTCGTTCAAAGAAGGGGCCGGTTGCTTCAAAGTCTCGTGAAAACCAAGCCTCTGGATAGCCGTCACTGCTTGCTGGTGTGACACCTCCATGTAAATGAACGACGGTTTTGACTTCTGGTTCATCATGATGGCCTTCGTGAATGGTGTGATCGACCGGTAGAAAATGTTTAAGTGGCAATTTGTTCATCCATTTCACTTTGACTTTTTCATTTCGATTCGCATGAATGGTTGGACCAGGCAAACTGCCATTATAGGTCCATAGCTTGGTTGGGGGCAGGTCTCTATGAACTTTTAGAAATACCTCCTCCATAGCGATTTCATAATACGTTTGTCTTGGGTTCTTTTTGATGGGCTCCGCAACTTCTGGAATTGGCAGCTCATCAACAAATTTTTCTAGGTTCATGTTGTCTAATCCTCACTTAAAATCCAATTTGATACAGTATAAGTGCGGACATCAAAATAGGTGAATAAAATAAAAAACCCGCTTATCAGCGGGAACATTACGGATGTTTATTTTCAAGCGCTGCATTTGCAGGCACCTTTTTATTCGGTTTAAAGATGAAATAAGCAGCAAGCACACCGAAGGTAATGATACTTGTCAAAATGAGCTGTGGTCTCATTGATTCGATAAACAGCATTGATGCCAAGATGGCGCAAATGACCAAAATGGTAAAGTACGTGAGATATGGGTACAGCCACATTTTGATTTTGAGTTGTTCTGGATTTTCTTTTTCGATTTTACGGCGCATTCTTAATTGTGAAACAGCAATGACTAAGTAGACAAGAAGGGCAATCGCACCGGATGCATTGACTAAGAACAAAAAGATGGTTTCAGGATAAAAGTAGTTCATCATGACGGCAATGTAGGAAAAGAAGGTGCCAGCAACTGTAGCCGCTACAGGAACACCACGTTTGCTGATTTTCATAAAGCGTTTCGGTGCTTCGCCTCTTTCTGCCAATGAATAAAGCATTCTGGACGTTGTGTACAATCCGGAGTTTAAGCAAGATAGAACGGCTGTTAAAACAATGACGTTCATGACTTGAGCGGCTGATGGAACCCCGATGTATTCTAATACCGCAACGAACGGGCTTGTTAAAATACTTGCTGAATTCCATGGAAGCAGGGTGACAACGACAGCGATTGATCCGACGTAGAATATGATAATACGCCATACAACAGAGCGGGTAGCTGTTGTCACAGACTTGACCGGGTCTGCTGATTCTCCGGCCGCTATTGCCACAATCTCGGTTCCCATGAAGGAAAAGATGACAACGACAATTCCGAGTAAAACAGAGCTGAATCCATTTGGAAGGAAACCGCCGTTCCCCGTTAAATTAGCAAGACCTACAGTATGATGACCACCAAAACCAAAGATAAATGCAAAACCGATGAGTAGAAAGAGAATAATGCTGACGACTTTTATTAATGAGAACCAATATTCAAATTCGCCAAAAGATTTAACAGAAAAGATATTTGTTAATGTTAAGAGGATCGTGAGGATAAGACTTGTGAGCCAAACGGGTGCATCTCCATACCAATACTGAATAATGGCAGCACCAGCAATGGCTTCGATGGCGATGACAATCACCCAGAAGAACCAATAAAGCCAGCCAATTGTAAAACCGGCCCATGGACCGATGGCGTCGCTCGCATATTGTGAGAAGGAACCGCTTGTCGGATAGGCGCATGCCATTTCTCCAAGCATTCTCATAATAAAGATCACGAGAAGTCCGGCAAAAGAATAGGAAAGAATGGATCCAGGCCCTGCAGAATGAATGACAGCGCCGCTACCAACAAATAGCCCTGCGCCAATAACCCCAGCAATGGAGATCATTGAAATATGTCTTGTTTTAAGATTTTTTTGAAGACCGTTTGTCATGTTGGACATGTCTTTACCTCCAAACATTTCTCCTGATAGAGAATTTGTTTTTAGAATATTTTAAATTTTATCACACTGAATTGTCATTCAGCATTGGACAGGTTATCAAACTGACATTTCAAACCTCTTAACATGATGTTAAAAAGTATAAAGGATTTGAGAGATTATGTTCCCTCTTTTTCCTCTGTTCATTCTTAAAAATAGCATAAAATCGGATGAAGAGAAGTTGTGTCTTAAAATAAAATTATTCTGACAATTAATTAGTAAGAGTGATATTGCCCATATGATCCTCGCAGAGTGAATTGGAAAAAGGTTGATGGGAGTAGGTCTTGAGGTCAATTGACCTTATAAAAATAAGTTTACTTAGGTCAACACATTTCTATGTATCCTATTTTGCTGACACAAGCGAATCATGTTGCTGTAGACCCACACGGGCTTTGCTTTGTAAGATAAATAATAGAAAAGTGATGTGTGAGGAGGCGCGGTTCGACATGGAGCGCTATAACGAATTAAGACAAGGTGAAACAGGTGCTTGGGTCAGCATCATTGCCTACGTGATCTTATCTGCGGTGAAACTTCTGATTGGGTATACGTTTCATTCAGAAGCCCTTTCGGCAGATGGATTGAATAATACGACGGATATTATTGCATCCCTTGCAGTATTGATTGGACTTCGTATTTCTCAAAAACCGCCTGATGAAGATCATCCATACGGTCATTTTAGAGCAGAGAATATTGCGTCTCTTGTGGCGTCCTTTATTATGATGCTTGTTGGACTTCAGGTTCTGCTGAGTGCAGGCCAGTCGCTCTTCTCGTCTGAGCATCAAACACCCGATATGATCGCAGCTTGGACGGCAGCAGGAAGTGCTGTGGTGATGTATGGTGTGTATATTTACAACCGCAATCTGTCCAAACGGATCAATAGCCAGGCTCTTCATGCAGCAGCAGCTGATAATAAATCAGATGCGTATGTGAGTATCGGAACATTTGTAGGGATTATCGCCTCTCAATTTCAACTGGCATGGATTGATACGCTTGCAGCGTTTGTGATTGGCCTCATTATTTGTAAAACGGCGTGGGAGATTTTCAGAGATGCTTCTCATTCGTTAACGGACGGTTTTCATATAAAAGATATGTCCAAATATAAAGAGACCATTGAAGCAACACCTGGGGTGGGCGATTTGAAAGATATTAAGGCACGGTATCTCGGAAGCACGGTCCATGTGGATGTAGTAGTGGAGGTCGAGCCGCACTTGAACATTGCAGAAAGCCATGATATTGCAGATGAGATCGAACGTAGAATGAAGAAGGAACATGATATTCTTCACTCTCATGTTCATATGGAGCCAGCAGGTGAGCCAAAAGAAGAGAAGAAGTCTTTTCCATCGTGAGAAGGCTTCTTTTTTTCTACGTGTTGATGTTTTATGCAATTGCGCGTTGTATGGTAAAGTTAGACTATATGAAATTTAACGGAAACGTGATAGGAGGATCAGGATGGCATTTGATGAACCAATGCATTCAGATTTAAAAAAAATCGTAGATAACATCAATAAAGTCATGGTTGGGAAGAAAGACATTGCGATATTAAGCCTTGTTGCGATTTTGGCGAAGGGGCATGTGCTGCTAGAGGATGTGCCTGGTGTTGGGAAGACGATGATGGTTCGTGCTTTGGCAAAATCGATTGGCTGTGAGTTTAAGCGAATCCAATTCACTCCTGATCTTTTGCCATCTGATGTAACAGGTGTGTCGATTTATAATAAAAAGACAAATGAATTTGAATTTAGGCAAGGTCCCATTATGGGACAGATCATTTTGGCTGATGAGATCAACCGGACCTCTCCAAAAACACAGTCTGCATTGCTCGAAGCGATGGAGGAAGGCAGTGTCACAGTGGACGGAGAAACAATGCTGCTTGCTGATCCTTTTTTCGTCATGGCTACGCAGAATCCAGTGGAATATGAAGGGACTTATCCACTGCCAGAAGCGCAAATGGACCGTTTTTTATTCAAGCTACAAATGGGGTATCCGACCATGCTGGAAGAGCTGGAGGTACTCAACTTGCAGGAGAAGCAGTCCCCGATTGATACGCTCCAGGCAGTGATGACAAAGGATCATATCCATGCGCTGCAGCAAGCGGTTCAGACCATTCATGTGGATGCATCCATTAAAGAATATATTGTGGAAATTGCACAGGCGACACGTCAGCATCCATCTGTTTATCTAGGTGTGAGTCCAAGGGGATCGATCGCCCTTATGAAAGCGGCTCAGGCGTATGCGCTGTTGAACAGGCGAGATTATGTGATTCCTGATGATGTACAGTATTTGGCGTCTTATACATTACCGCATCGAATGATTTTGACATCAGAAGCGACGTATGAAGGGAAGAAGGCGGAGACACTGCTGCGACAAATGCTTGAGCAAATTGGCGTGCCAGTTCAAAAGTCGATGAGTCAATGAAATTAGGTCATCGTTTCGCTTTTTCATTATGGTTACGGGTGATGATGCTCATCATTCTCACTGCCGCAGTCTTTTGTTATGCCATGTTTCAAGGAGGGTTTGTGAGTTGGTTCCTTTTTTATGCATTTTTACCATATGCATTGTATGCTTTGCTGTTTGCGCTTGTTCCGCTGAGAGTGACTGCGAAAAGGACATTACAACAAACTCACTTGAAGGCGGGAGACGTGCTGCCTGTTGACCTTGAAATCAAGCGGACAAATCTATTTCCATACGTTTACGTCTTGATTGAGGAGGATCCGCCAGACACCTTTCATTTACAGGAACAAATTGAAATGAAGCAAATACTGTTTCCTTGGTTTCGGAAAACGTGGCGTTTTTCCTATCAATTGAATGATGTCATGCGCGGGGAACATCATTTGTCAGCAGTTCGAATCAAAACGGGTGATATGTTTGGTTTTGTGGAGAAAGAAGTCATCATCCCGTTAGAAAAAAAGCTGCTTGTTTATCCGAAAATGCTCGATCTTCAGGTGGAGTCTGCTGAGTCATTGAATGAAAATGGAGGCAAAGCGGTTCACTCGTGGTTAAATGAACCGACCCATGTGACAACAGGTGTAAGGGAATATCAGCAAGGCGACCGTTTTGCCTGGGTGGACTGGAAGACGACAGCTAGAAGAGGCCAGTTGATGACGAAGGAGTTTGAACAGAATCAAACAAAGGATCTTGTCGTGTTTGCTGATTTTACCGATGAAGCGGTTTTTGAGACCGTCGTGTCTATTGCAGCGTCTGTCCTCCAATCGGCAGTGAAAAAAGGGGTTCCGGCAGGCCTTGTCCCACTTGGTGATCAGCGTGTCTTTCGAGTGGATCAAGGGGAATCTCATTTGCAGGACATGCTTTACTTTTTAACAAGGGTGCAGCATCATCCTTCTCGCTTACTCGAATATAAAGCGTTCGCAGCGAGTGAGTACCAATACTCTGGAAAATATGTCATTACGGGTCATCTGCATGAAGAGCTTGCTGCGAGCCTCTTTGGAAATCGAAACAGAAAGAACATCACTGTTCTTTTAGTGAAGAGAGCCGTGGATCGATTCACGACAAAAGAAAAACAACTTGTAGACCGGCTCAAGGCATCTGGAATACGCACGACCGTTTTATTTGAAGACCGGCTGCACGAAAGAACTGTGAGGTGACAAACATTTATGCTGCATACGCATCAGCGGCAAAGCCGTTTTGAGTTGTTCATCTATTATGCTGTAGCATTCCTGCTGCTTTGGGAATGGCTTCGACCGCTTCAAGATTTTACAGAGACGAGTCATACGTCTTATTTCATCATTTTTATAGGGCTTACATGTTTGTTTACATTCTTTCGTTTGAAGTGGTATGTGACGTTTCCTATTTGTACTGGCTTGATTTTGCTCGCCTTATATTTGATCTTTTATCAAGCAGAGCCAAGCTATCCGGCTCCATTATTTGCTGATATCAAAGATAATATCACCTTGATGAGCACAGGTATGTGGAGTGACATGTATCCCTCCTTCCGCACATTATTGTTTTATATTTTGCTATGGCTGCTTGTCTACTTGCTTCATTATTGGGTGGTCTATCAGCAGCGTATCTTTTTCTTTTTACTTATGACGATTGTGTATGTCACGATTCTGGATACGTTTACGCCATATGATGCAACCTTTGCGATCGTTCGTATTATGGTGTTTGGTTTTTGTTTGCTTGGGTTGCTGTATTTCGATCGACTGCGTTCGACTGAAGGCATTCGGGTATCACAGAAGGCGCGTCTAAAGTGGTTTTTGCCCATGCTGGCGCTTGTTCTTCTGTCAGCGACACTCGGCGCTTCTTTACCAAAGTCTGATCCGAAATGGCCTGATCCTGTCCCATTTTTTAAGGCGGTGACGAATCAAGATGGCTCTGCCGGACAGAATAAGGTGGGATATAGTACAGATGATTCATCGCTTGGCGGACCATTTAGTGAGGACCGCACACCGGTCTTTAAATGGAGCGGGAAGGAACCCTCCTACTTTCGTGTCGAAACAAAGAGCATCTACACCGGAAAGGGCTGGGAGGATGCCTCAAATGATACGAAACCTACGCGGCTAAAAGAGGACAGTGTGCCGAATCGCTGGTTTACCGAGCGTGTAAAAACAGACGAGCACGAAACGAGAGTTGACATGGAATCGAATTATCGATTTAATCATGCCGTCTATCCGATTGGGACGATCATGCTGATGCCAATGGAAAACATTCCGCTGCAAATGATGGGGAAAACGGAGAAAATCGTCCCATCCATTCAAAATCCGCCGAAAAATTTAGGGAACTACCAAGTCACCTTTTTGTCTCCTACATTTATCCTTGAGGATTTGCAGAGAATCAAAGTACCGACAAAGAAGCAGGTCAATCAGGAGGTTGGCCGTGAATACTTACAGCTTCCTTCCTCATTGCCAGAGCGAGTGAAAACATTGGCAAACAGCTTAACGGAAACGAAGGATAATATGTATGATAAGGCTAAAGCGATTGAGGATTACTTAGGGTCTGCGAAGTTTTCATATGAAACGCAAAATGTCGCTGTGCCTAGTCGTCAAGAAGATTATGTGGATCAATTTTTGTTTGATACGATGATCGGCTACTGTGATAACTTTTCAACCTCTATGATTGTACTGCTTCGTTCGATTGGGATTCCGGCGAGATGGGTGAAAGGGTACACGTCAGGTCAATTATATGAAACACAGATGGATGGAAACAATGTGTATGAAGTGACCAATAACAATGCGCATTCATGGGTAGAGGTATATTTTCCAAATAGAGGCTGGGTGACCTTCGAACCGACAAAAGGTTTTACGAACCCAGAGACCTTTACAAATGAATCGGCTTCAAGTGATCAAGCAGATGATGATCAAAAGGAAGAAGATCAGTCTAGCTCCGATGCAAGCGAAGATCAGCAGGCCGAACAGCCGCAGCAGCAGGAGACAGCGCAGACGGCTGAACCAAAGAAACAAACAGCGCAAGCGAAGCCTAATATGGTACATGTTGGTTCAATCCTGGGTTTTGCGGCAGGAGCTATGATCCTTCTAGGCTTGATCAGCTGGATGCTTTATCGATTCAGAGCAAAATGGCTGCCATTCTTTATTGTGAGAAAGGTGAAACGTCTGCCAGAGGAGGAAGCATTCTTCTATGCGTATGCTGCGCTATTAAAGCAGCTGAAGCGCAGGGGAATTGAGAAAAAACCTGGCATGACGCTAAGAGAATTCGCTTCTTTGATCGATGACAAGGATGGAGATCATCGGATGTCAGAGCTGACGCAGCTCTATGAGCGGGCACTCTATCGACGAGAGGATGCGTCGGTGCTTTGGGGGCAATCCGCAAAGTTATGGGAAAATTTAATAAACAGGAGATAGTCTTGACCCCGTACCTTCCTGTTGTTAGAATAGGTGAATATTAAAACCTTCTAAAATACATGAAATTGAAGCGTTCGGATGTGAGTCTGGGCGCTTCAAAAGCGTGATTCACACTGAGAGCAGGTTTTCTCCTCTCATTTTTTCTGTGCGTTTATAAAAAAATATATTGGACATAGAGGTGACACCATGACAAATTTAGTAAATGAAATGATTTTGGTTCTAGATTTCGGCAGTCAGTACAATCAGCTGATCACACGCCGTATTCGTGAATTTGGTGTGTACAGTGAGCTTCATCCGCACACTTTAACTGCTGAAGAAATTAAAGAAATGGCGCCTAAAGGAATCATCCTTTCTGGCGGACCAAACAGTGTTTATGATGAAGGATCTTTCCGCTGTGATGAAAAGATTTTTGATCTAGACATTCCGGTTCTAGGCATTTGCTACGGCATGCAGCTTATGACTCACTATTTAGGCGGGAAAGTAGAAGCGGCAAGCCAGCGTGAATACGGAAAAGCAGATATCCACATTAATGGAACGCCTGCTTTATTCAAAGACCTTCCGACTGATCAAGTCGTTTGGATGAGCCATGGTGACCTCGTTGTTGAAGTACCAGAAGGCTTTACAGTTGATGCAACAAGTGCACATTGTCCAAACTCAGCGATGAGTTTAGCTGAGAAGAATTTCTATGGCGTTCAGTTCCACCCAGAGGTTCGTCACTCTGAATACGGAAATGACCTATTGAAAAACTTTGTCTTCGGCGTGTGTGACTGCGATGGCAAATGGTCAATGGAGAACTTCATTGAAATCGAAATGCAGAAAATCCGTGAAACAGTAGGCGACAAACAAGTATTGTGCGCACTAAGCGGTGGTGTAGATTCATCTGTTGTGGCGGTATTGATTCACAAAGCCATCGGTGATCAGCTGACATGTATTTTCGTTGACCACGGTCTTCTTCGCAAAGGCGAAGCAGAAGGGGTTATGAAAACATTTAGTGAAGGTTTCAACATGAACGTGATTAAAGTAGATGCGAAAGATCGCTTCTTAAACAAGCTAAAAGGTGTGTCTGATCCTGAGCAAAAACGTAAAATCATCGGTAACGAATTCATCTATGTATTCGATGATGAATCGGACAAGCTAAAAGGAATCGACTATTTAGCACAAGGAACACTTTACACAGATATCATTGAGAGCGGAACAGCAACGGCACAAACAATCAAATCTCACCACAACGTAGGTGGTCTTCCAGAAGACATGCAGTTCGAATTGATTGAGCCTTTGAACACGCTATTCAAGGATGAAGTCCGTGCCTTAGGTTCAGAGCTGGGCATTCCTGACGACATCGTCTGGAGACAGCCATTCCCAGGTCCAGGACTAGGTATCCGTGTACTAGGTGAAATTTCTGAAGAAAAACTAGAAATCGTCCGTGAATCGGATGCAATTCTACGCGAAGAAATTGCCAACTTCGGCCTTGAGCGCGACATCTGGCAATACTTCACGGTTCTCCCAGACATCCGCAGCGTAGGTGTCATGGGTGACGCAAGAACATATGACTACACAATCGGCATCCGTGCTGTTACTTCGATTGATGGGATGACGAGTGACTGGGCAAGAATCCCTTGGGATGTACTTGAAAAGATCTCTACTCGTATCGTGAATGAAGTGAAGCATGTGAACCGCGTGGTGTATGATATTACGAGTAAGCCGCCTGCTACGATTGAGTGGGAATAGTAATAATAGAGCTAGAAACCTTTGTGTATCAAGGGTTTCTAGCTCTTTTTTATTTTTAATCGCACTTTTTCCTTCCGTTTTAATGTGTTAATGAATCATTCCAGCCCTTACACACATCAATCCATTGTGAATAACCGGAGTATTTTTCTAATTGTTTTATTGTTAGTTCAATCGCACTGTTGCTGCTCCCGCAGGCTGGATAGACTGTTTCAAAACGTTTTAGTGAAATATCTAAATAAACAGAAACGCCATTCTTTATAGCAAAAGGACATACTCCGCCAATTTCATGACCGACCAAGTCAACGACCTCATGAGGAGAAAGCATTTTAGCTTTTGTTTTAAAATATTCCTTGAATTTTTTGTTATCAACTTTTGCATCACCAGAGGTCACAACTAAAATAGCTTGTCCATTTACTAGAAAGGAGAGTGTTTTTGCGATTCTTTCAGGTTCGCAGCCCAATGCAGAAGCAGCTAAGTCTACGGTTGCACTAGATACTGAAAATTCCTGAATCCGAGTATCCATATCATATTGTTTAAAATAATCTTTTACTTTCTTGATCGACATGATGATTTCTCCTTTTTATTAGTATTGATTTGAAGTTTGCTCGACTTTATTATTTAAACGATATTGATGTGGTGTTATGTGAAACTTTTTCTTAAATAAACGAATGAAATGCTCTACATTTTGATAACCAACAGCTGTCGCAATATCATCTATTTTTAAATCACTACCAGTGAGCATTTGGCAGGCTTTCTCCAATCTTATTTCTTGTCGGATCTCACTAAATGATTTGCCAAGTTTACGAGCTATATATTTTGACAGATACGATTGTGAAAGGTTAAATTCCTCTGCCATCTTCTGGATTGTGATATGCTCACAACATTGCTGAATATATTGGAGCATTTGAATCATACGTATATCACTATATTGTTTGACCTGATTTACGTTCATATGACTTGGTTTGAATCTTAATAAGAGACATAATAATATCTCAAACAAATTATTCATAATCAACTGGTAACCAGGAAACCGATTGTGATTTTCTGTAAATAGTTGAAGAGAGCAGTCTAGCAAATTTTTATCCAAGCGACTATGGAAAATAAGAATATTTTTATTTTCTTTTATATACAATGCATTCAAAAAGAACTCTGAAATGACATGATTGCCTTTTAACATTTTAAAAAACACTTTTTGAAAAGTACTTTTACGGATCATGATTTGGATTGCGATTGTATTCTCCATTACAATTGGCTTGTGTATTGTGTCAGGTGGTATAAAGGCAATATCTCCTGATTTTAAAGCCAATTTTTTATCTTCCACTTCTACATACATCTCATTTTCTAGAACATAGATCATCTCAAAGAAATCATGGATAGCCGACAATTGAGGCATAAAACGGCTATACTTTCTCACTTCGATATCATTCTCCTGACCTAACCACATGGTATCCTCTTTTTCAAATTCGTTCTGCCCTTTTAGCAAAAATTCTTCTATATATATTTGCTTATGCATGAAATTATTTTGATCATAATCCTTCAAAAATATTTGCAATGATTGATTGTCATGCTTTTTCTGTTGGTATTGTTGATAAAAGATTTCTTGCTCGTTATATTCTCTTAAAAATTGCATTGCTTCATGTTTTTCAAGTTTATCTTTTTCCATCTACATCCAAACCTCTAGTCTATTTACTGCAACCACCAGGGCCTTCACTGTTGCTTCTATAATATCTTTATCAATTCCAGCACCCCAATGCATTTTTCCTTGATATGAAATTCCAATCTGTGCACAGGCTTTTGCTTGAGAATCCTTGCCCAAAGAATTCTGTTCATAGACTTCCAAAACATACTCGAGATTAAAGTGTGCTTTTAACGCATTACTGATTGCATCTAAACTTCCAGTGCCAGTTCCTTGTATTTCAATTTGTTGATCATCTCTCAGCAAAGTTAAGGTGACTTCTTGCTTCTCTCCTTTATGAAATTGATAATCAAGCAGCTGGAAATGAGGGTGAAAATCAACATACTGCTCTTTAAAAACATGATATATTTCTTCGACAGACAATTCCCTATTTGTCTGATCAGATACTTTCTTCGCTGCATATCCCATGGCTTCATTCATTTGATAAGGAAGTTGAATGCCATAATTTGTTTCTAGGATATAACCTATGCCACCTTTTCCAGACTGGCTATTGATTCGAATCACATCCGTTTGATAATTCCTCCCCAAGTCAACTGGATCTACTGGGATATACGGAACGTCCCATTTATCAACATGATGTTCCTTTCTATATTTCATACCTTTAGATATCGCATCTTGATGTGACCCAGAGAATGCGGTGAATACCATCTCGCCAGAATATGGCTGTCTCTCATGAACAGTAATTTTGGTTAGTTTTTCATATTTTTTACGAATCGCTTCTAGGTTATTGAAATTCAATTTTGGGTCATAGCCTTGTGAATACATATTCATCGCCAAGGTAATCAAGTCTACGTTCCCTGTACGCTCACCGATACCAAATAATGTCCCTTCGACTCTTTCTGCGCCAGCTAGCACACCAAATTCTGCATCACTCACTCCAGAGCCACGGTCATTATGAGGGTGAACAGACAATGTCACACTGTCTCGGTAAGACAGGTTTTTGTGTATATACTCAATCTGACTTGCAAAGATATGAGGCATTGAATATTCAACTGTTGTCGGAATATTGATGATCGCTTTGTGATGTGGTGTCGGTTTCCAAATATCTAAAACACTATTACAAATATCTAATGCATAATCCACTTCTGTTCCTGGAAAGCTTTCAGGACTATATTGAAAATAAATATCACTTTCTGTTTTTTCGGCCAGTTCTTTTACTAAAATAGCGCCATCAATGGCAATTTGTTTAATTTCATCTTTTGTTTTCTGAAATACTTGTCTGCGCTGCGCTTCTGACGTCGAATTATATAAATGAACAATCGCTTTCGGTACCCCCTTAATGGCTTCGAAGGTTCGGCGGATAATATGCTCTCTTGCTTGTGTGATCACCATAATCGTGACATCGTCTGGAATCATATGATGATCAATCAGTGTCCGTAATAGCTTAAACTCCGTATCATTAGCAGCTGGAAATGCGATTTCAATTTCTTTAAAACCTATCTCTATTAGTAACTGAAACATTTCCAATTTTTCTTCTAAGTTCATTGGAATAGGTAATGCTTGATTTCCATCCCGCAAGTCCACACTGCACCATATCGGAGCACTTTCTAATGTTTCTTTCTTCACCCAATCATAGGTAAGGTTCGGTGGCAAAAAGTATTTCTTTTCGTATTTTTTGTGGTTAAACATCATCCATTCCTCCTGTAATTGGAATATAAAAAAAGCCTATCATCTCCTTGATTGAACTTGGAGACGAAAGACTTCTTCTTACGCGGTACCACCCCTGTTTCATGATAACCTTACATTATCATGCCCTTACGGATACAGATTGTTATATCTTATATCCTTCCCATATAACGGTGGGGTGCCGACCTTAACTACATCAATCCTTTTCATTTCACTAAGGCTACTCTAAGGTGAGTTCCCTGCCTTTTTGTTATTGCTTCTCATCAACCAGCAACTTTCTGAAAACATTTAGGCAAGTACTATTCCTTATCATCGCATTCTAATTTTTCTGATTTTTTCTATTATACCAAGATGACAAAAAAGAGATAGTGGTAGGGATGTCTTTTTCAATTGATTTTTTTTGTCCTATGGGTGCTTATCTTCAGTTTACTTCTGTTTTACTGTGGTATCCTCCTCACCAAATAAAAATCCAAGGCCACAAATAAAGGTGAGTGAATTCAAAGCGAACAATAAAATGGCACCAATTTTTTTCATGACAATTAACCTCCTCTTAAATTCAGTCTGTTATCCTTCAAAGTTTAAATTCACTGGTTCATCCTCTAAATGATCCACAGTATTTTGTTCTGTCACTGGCACACTTTCATCTACAATTTTAAAACTAAGTTCGTCCATCCAAATTTGACCTGGACCTTGTAGTAATATGCCAAACGCAATGACTTCACTTTTTATTGGAACATCTAGTACGACACTAAAATGATTCCATCCATTTGTTCCTGTAATAGGACGGTTCATCATATTGTCAAACGCAAGAATTTCACCTGAAGAGTGGTCAATTCTCATCCATAAACCAGCTGAGCCTTTCACATCTTCGCTTTTGACAAAAGCGGAAAATTGAAGACGTTCCCCTTTGTAACGCTCAGACTTAATTTGCTGCATCAATGTTGCGAAACCTCCAGCTTTTTTATCTTTTGATTTTAAATAAGCGGAGTTAGTCCCACTGTGTACAATTTTGTTATCCAAACCTGTTTCATAGTCAGATGGGGTATCCCCCGTCATAATCCAGCCAGTAGGTGTGTTCTGATGATCAGCCATATTTGTTTCCTCCTCATTAATCACATTCCTTAATAATTTCCGATAACGTGCGGGTGACATGTCATATATCTTCTTAAAGGCTCTAGTGAAGGATTCCTGTGAACTAAATCGATACTGCAATGCGATGTCAATCGCCCTCTGGTCCGTATGAATTAAATCCTTCGCCGCTTGGGTCATTCGACGTTCCCGTATATAGTCAACAACTGACTTCTTAATCAATTTTTTGAATATACGGTGAAAGTGAAACCTAGAATAACCAGCGTGTTTCGCTAGAGTTTGAAGCGGTAAATCATCTTTCAGATGCTGTTCAATATAATTTAATGTTTCTTGAATCGTTTTCTCATGTTCTTGATAGGACAACCGAGCACCTCCTTGCCTTACGAGTTTAGTATAGAGGAAATCATCTTTTAGAAACTTGATTTTTTGTGCTATGTTGCAATTATAGAATGGACCGTTTAGTCCTAGGTAGCGGTGTACTGGGTGGAATTTCTGAAGAAAATCTAGAAATCGTCCGGGAATTGGGGGGGATACTATGCGAAGGAATTGCCAAATTCGGCTTTAAGCGTGACATCTGGCAATACTTCACGGTTCCCCCTAGACATCCGCTATGAGTTGATCTGTTTCTCTCTTGAATAGAATGTAAAAGAAATTGTTTACAAAGTGTTTAATTAAAAGTAAAATATAGTATATTAAAATTATAAAGAGTGACACTTATGGAGTCAAAAAAAACAAAAAAGAAACTACGTGCTGATGTCTTTGCTAGGCTAGTTAAAATTTTCGGAGAAAAATCTTGGGAAATTGAAGATGGTTCAAACGAAGTGAGTCTGTTCAATCGATATTGTAGTACATTACTTGATTTATCTGATGATCAACAGATGTTGATTTTAGAACTGACTGAAAGATTTACAAGGATTAAATATGAGGATTATTTAATTTATATTAAACAATTATTTTCGAGTCTTGTCAGCTATAAAGAATTTGATATTACAAGTATAAATAATATATATATTGCTCCATTGATCTCCCCGGATGATTTCGGGAAAAGTAAGAGTTCAACTATGGTTCAATATATAGCTAGAAATGCTATCAGTAATATACAAGAACTTGCTTTTAAAAAAATTAAATATATAGATGGTCTAGATGTGGAAAGTGAACTTGTTAACAGAGATGATAGTATTTTATTTTTACTGGACGATTTTGTAGGTACTGGAGACACTGCATCTGATGCTATTAATTACTTAATTAATGAGAAAAAAATTGATAAAAAGAAAATTTTGATTTTATCAATAGCCACATTAGAAGCTGGTATTTCTAATTTGAAAGGATTAGGATTTAATATTCATACAGCATTGATCTTTAATAAGGGTATAACTGATTACTATACCCCAGATATTGCATCTGAGAAAATCAGATTAATGGAATCCATAGAAAAAAAGATCAAAGCGCATAAAAATGAAAGGTTAGGTTTTAAGGGTTCTGAAGCATTAATTACTCTTGTTAGAACTCCTAATAATACATTCCCTGTATTTTGGAAGGAGAAAAAAAATCGAATTGCGCCATTTCCGAGGTGAAATAGATGGATGATGAAATAGTTCTGCTTTTACAGTTAGTTAAAAAGAATGGAAATGTAGAAAATTTAACTAAACACGGATATCAGTACTCTCAAATAGCTACTATGATAAATATCGGTTTAGAGAACAAGTTAGTTGAATTTAATATTAATGGTGTAATCCTGACCAATATAGGAGAAAATTTATTGGTTGAATATAATAAAAAGCTAGGGAGGAAAAATTCAGAGGCAATAATTAGTCCCCAAAAAGAGTATTTTCTTGAAGAAAGAAGAAGTAAATATGATATATATTTACCTGAAAATATATAATTTTTAAAATAGTCCGATTAGACTTTTTGTGATGTTTATTTCACACGTTTGGCGAGTCGCCAAGCGAAGAAGAACTGTATTTTCAAGCCTTGTGTTAATAAACTTTTCCATTTCTCAGAGCTCAATTCCAAAGTTTATTAACACACTACGGCTAACGCCTCCGTGGCATACTGAAATCTAGAGCTTCCAGTATGGCAAGATAGCCTAATTGAATGGTAATTGGACAGATACATATGGTGATTTTATGAAATGGGAAGAATATAAAACGAAATTTTATCATTATGCGATATTTGAAGGAAAAAATCAAGAATATATAGATAAATGTCTGGGTTATGCTAAAAAACTATTTGATCAAGGTCTTCCGATAATTTATGATCAGTTACACCTGTCATTATTAGTAGGCTACGAAGAAAAATACTTATTGAAAGTTTCAAATTCACAAGAATTATTTTATAGGGAATTTGACATTCTTAAGAAAAATAAAAGAGAGTATAGAACTATTTCAGAACCGTTACCTAACCTTAAAAATATTCAGCGATGGATATTAAGTGAATTATTATCTAATTTAGAGCCAAGTGAATATTCCAAAGCTTTCAGGGCAGGATTTTCAATTAAAGACAATGCAAGATTTCATAGAAGACAACCAAAATTACTTACTATCGATATTAAGGATTATTTTGGATCAATAAATTTTAATAAAGTTTATTTATTCTATAGGAATTTAGGATACAGTAAACAGGTTTCAGTTATGTTAGCAAATCTATGTACTCTAAATAATGGGCTTCCGCAAGGATCACCAACAAGTCCAATGTTGTCTAATTTAATAACAAAAAGGTTAGATATAAGAATTTCTGGTTTTTGCAAAAAGCATGATATTAGATACACTAGATATGCAGATGATTTAACATTTTCAGGTGATTTTAATGAAGGTTTCATAATAAAATTTGTAAAACAACTACTTCAATCTGAGGGATTTACAATTAACGAATCTAAAACAAGGGTTCGGAAAAAAAATCAGAGGCAAGAAGTAACTGGAATTGTAGTCAACGAAAAAATGCAAGCATCTAGGAAATATAGAAGAGACTTTAGACAGAGCATGTACTATGTCAAAAGATATGGCCTTGATTCACATGTTAAAAGAATTAATAATTTAAATAAACTCAATTATCTTTATCACTTATTAGGAATGGCTAATTTTATTAACGATATTAATCCAAATGATAAGGAAGTAAAAGAAGATTACCAATATCTTAAGAACTTACTACTAAAGATAAGTAGTAATGAGTAGTTTTTTCTAAGTTGGTTACCCTATTTAGGTTTCTTTTTTTAAGTGTTAAATATTTCAAGTGAGGAACTTTAGTTTGTAGGTATTTTAGGCGTTGAATAGTAATTTGTTAAACAACAAATGCACCTAAAATAGATTATTAATAATATTAATAGACTTTAATTTTTATTAAACTTATCATGAAATGGACATTTGTTCTGTTATCAATTAAATAGCTTGGCATTCGGCCAAGCTACTCTTCATCAATTTTTATAAATTCACCTTAATCATTTCTCTCAAATGCACGTAGAAGTTCTTCTTCCACTATTTGCAGAATTCATCCATTTTGAACAGTACTCCGATCCGATACATGGAAGGTTATCAAGGATATTGATTGAATCATCATCTTCATATCCGGTGAAAACTCTTCATCCGGAATCATGCTCTTCGTATGAAGGGTCTCTTAGCATAAAGATGAATTCTTTTTTTCAAGAACATACTTACTTACAATAATTTTTGAATTAAAGTAATATTCTTGTAGAGAGGATACAGGATCTTTGTATGTGTATAATAAATATGGTCTATTTTTAAAGTACTCTCTTGTTCAATGTCATATATTTAACTCATTTCGTTAGAAAATCGGATCTGTATATCTTTTAGTTCATCATAAAATTTGAAGTGTCGTAATTTCAATTCGTCACATGTTTTTTTGATGATCCATTTGCCTCGTTCTTCAATTCTAATATTCACTTTATGTAGATACTCAATTAATTCCTCTTGATTTTGAGGTGTTAATTGTTTGGGTTTCTTTATATTCAAGAAATGACCTTCCCAAAATTCACTCACTGTCCATTCTTTATCATTGTTTACATATGGTTGAAGAAAGTATGTTTCGACAAAATTTCTCCAACATCCCATTGATTTGAAAAAATAAAAAAATGATTGTAATGTCACATCCCAATAATCTTGAGAGAATTTGTATCGACTATTATTCATCCAATGAGGTATTACAGTGAAATTTCCAATACTATGAGATAAAGTCGCGAATTTTTCAAACGCCGAAATATTATTTTTTACTAATTCAAAGTTTTTGAAATTGTCATTAGTAATTAATAAAGGGCATTGATTTATAAGAGCTTTTTGTGGATTAACGCCAATTTCATTGTAAACAGTGTTTTTATTACTTGAGTTAATCACACTATTTTTAAAAGTTGTCCAAAACGAATTCATTGTTTCCCCTCGAAGTAAATTATGACTGTCCAAATAAAGCTTTGATTCAAGCTTTGGATCATTCTCTGTTCCCCATAATAACTGATAAATATGAAATGGTTCTTTATCACAATCAGCTCTATTACCAGTTTTTCCTGTAACGTTAGAGATTCCAACATCTTTGAGTTGATGATTTTTATACTCTAACATGAGCCTGATAGGTGAGATGTTTTTTATCGGCTTACTGATATAACTTTGTTTGAAATCCCATTCCCACGGCTTTAATTCAAATTTTTCACACTGTCTAAACCATGATTCTATGCGAGTTTTAGTCTCCATTTTTCCTCCCAATTATTGCGTGATTAAATGAATATCAAATGAATATGAATTTTATTTGCAATTGTAATCCCTCTTCAAAATCGCATACATAAACACATCATCAAACCCATTCTGACCAAGATCATACTCCCTTAATAAACCCTCTCGAACAAAATCAACATTCTCCAATAATTGAACAGAAGACGTATTTGCTGGATCAATAATCGCTTCAATCCGGTTCAGGTTCATTTCCTGAAATCCATATCGTAACACAGCAGCAATCGCTTCGCTCATGATGCCTTTTCTCCAATGATCGTGGTGTAATTCATAGCCAATTTCGGTGCGGTAGTGCTGTTTTTCTAGATTGAGAAAGCCGCAGCTGCCGATGATCGCAGGATCTTCTTTTAAAGAAATGCCCCACCTGATGCCTGTTTGTTCTTTGAAGATATTGTCATACCACTTGATTTCTCCTTTTGTGTCTTCGATGGATTTATGAGCATCAATGCCCATGTAGCGGCACACGGTTTCATTGGATAAATAGATATGCATATCCTCAGAGTCTTCGATCGTTGCTTGTTTTAAGATTAGTCTTTCGGTATGAATTGTTGGAAATGATTGCGGAAAGGTCATTTTGTTCATGTGTTTATCCTCCATGTGATGTCTTTTGTTCTGTACATGCCTTACAATAAAAAACCCCTTCATTCCTCAGCCAAGCCTTCACCTCTGTCATTCCTTTTCTCTTTGGATAGACCAGCTTAACGTACACTTCTTCGTTTCCTTCTATCTTTTTCTGACAGCTAGCACACGTGGGTTCTTCGAATCGAAACAATCGACATACTCCTTTTTGTAGATATTTCTTCCATTATATCAAAAGTTCAAGTTGCACTTTCGACTCCAATCTTCACTTTCTCTATTTTTATCCGACATATGCTAAGTAAAAGAAATGTCCGTTTGTTGAAACCGTTTGAGAGAAAGCTTGCTCTAACAGGTGTAGGAGGTGTGAGTGAGATGAAGCAAGTGCGTCTAATTAAAAAAGCACAAAAAGGGAATGTCCCGGCATTTGAGAAATTAATGCTGATGTATCAGGAGCGTTTATATAAAACGGCTTTTCTCTACACAAGAAATAAAGAGGATTCGTTAGATGCTGTTCAGGAGACGGTATTTAAAGCGTTTAAGCATCTATCTGGCTTGAAAGAACCAGCTTATTTTTCTAGCTGGC
This sequence comes from Bacillus sp. FSL K6-2841, assembly GCF_037976435.1. NCBI lineage: Bacteria > Bacillati > Bacillota > Bacilli > Caryophanales > Bacillaceae > Bacillus > Bacillus sp. FSL K6-2841. The sequence goes on from NZ_CP150266.1 coordinate 637,807, forward strand.
TGACTCGGATTTTGATTCATACAATTTTTGCGATGAAGAAAAAGCAGCAAGATGTTGTTCCGTTTGATCAGCAGCACGAAAGCGTTGAGCGGAATGATTTTCTGGAAGACAAGCTAGATTTAAAACATGCACTTGATGTGTTAGACGAGCAATACCAGATTGTGATTCAGCTATTTTATTTTCAAGATTATTCGATTTCAATGATTTCTCAGCAGATGGGTATGCCTGAAGGAACGATTAAAACTCATTTGTATCGAGCAAGAAAGTTATTAAAGCAAACGTTGGAAAAGGAGGAGAGTGTCGATGGAACGAAAAGAAATGAAAAAGCTCTATGATGAGATTGATGTACCAATGGTTGAAGTGACCTCCGCGATTCGTCAAGCCATTGGGGATGTGAAAGCGGAAAAGAAACGACGTTGGTTCACATGGAATTGGAGAACGCCAATATACTCTGTCATCATACTAATCGTTCTTTATTTTTCATCAGGCTTCCTTTTTCCTTCTCTTAATACAGCGATGGCACGAGTCCCGATTATTGGACAGTTTTATATGATGTTTCACGATAAAGTAGGAATGTCTCTTTTTCAGAGTGATTTGGTGAAGCATGTCAATGAGGGGGCTGAATCAAGAGGGGTTACTGTGAAAGTAAACAGTGTGTACTATGATGCTGGGCGGCTTGTTTATACGTTTACTGTGGAGAATTTCCATACAAAAGAAGATGTTGTATCGTTTAGAGTGAATCCAGAAAAAATCGATGGAAACTTTCAACTGAATTTTGATAAAACAGAGTTAAAAAAATTAAAAGATGGCCGCTATGTTGGGCAGACGGAAGTCTATACAAATGGACAAACGATCAAACAAGGTCAACAAGTACCGCTTGTTATTACGAAGATTGGGGATATTGTAGGAAATTGGCGCTTCAAGTTACCTGTGGTCAAGCAAAAAACCACTTTATTAGCGGGACAAAAAGACGTGTCTATTTTAAATGGACGTTATCAAATAAGAAACGTAAAGGTAGAAAATGGAGTGAATGGCTCTGCTATTCAATATGCCATTGATTACAATGGTTTTGCCAAAGATGATAAATTCAGTATAAATGGGATGAAGGATAATTTAGGAAATGAGTATCAGCTTGAGATTGGAACCGTTTTAAGAAAGAAACAACTGACTTCTGACAAAACTAGAAAAGATCATTTGACGATTTTGAATCAACCGATTAATCCAAAGGCGACTGAATTGACATTTTACACGGATGTGAGAAACGAACGAGAATACAGCCACATCATTCCTCTTCAGACAAAGCTGCCTATTCAGTTCAAAACAAAACACCATGGCATCGGAATCAAAATCAATAAGATAGAGCAAAAAGACCGTTCTGTGATCGTTGATTATCAATTTACTGGAGTAGATCAAAAAGAATTAGATCAGGATGTGATGGAGAATATAGGTGAATTCATTGGATTAGGCGATGTTGAAAAGATGAAATCATGGCCCGATCCACAAGCAGACTATGAAAGCGGATATTACTTGAAGGGGAACCATGCGAAAGTGACGAATTTAAAGACAGCTGCCATGCAATCCACCTTTGAATTTGATGATAAGAATCTAGAGACTTTATCATTAAACCATTTTTCTTTTAAAGAATATGGTCTTTATCTTGATTTGTCAGAACTGAATATGTTGGCACCGCACAAAGAAATAAAGGTAACCATTCCAGTCAAAAAAGAAACATCAAAAGCTAGTCAATAAATAAAAGAGCGAACATGGTTATACATGTTCGCTTTTTGCCTGCTTTTGGGCCAGCCGATTACGATGGAACGAGTACCGAATCAACATGAATGCGACAAAACTTGCTAAACCGCCAATCCAGCTTAAGTTCGTGACATTTGTATATTGTATAATCACACCGCCCATTGACGATCCGAGCATCATGCCGATATTCATAATCGCTGTATTAAAACTCAGCACGGTTTCTGATGCTTGGGGTTTTAGAGAGATGAGGTAAAACTGCTTCGCCGGAGTTGTCGTCCATGTAGCGATGCCCCATATGGCAAGCGTAATCAAGATGCTTATTGTAGAGAATTGCGTAAAGAATATGGCAAAGAGAGCGAGCATCTGGATCATGATGCTGATCGAGATGGTTCGGTTTGGTCCCCATTGATCAACGGCGAAGCCGCCAAATCGTGAGCCTATAAAAGCAGCGATTCCTAAAATGAGTAAGGCGATACTTGTCATTTCAAGAGAGAAGCCAGCAGTCTGTCGTAATAAAGGCGAGATATAAGCGAATACCATTGTGTAGCCTAAGATCCAAAAGACGGTCGTGGCTAATCCGCTGATCACCCTGCTATCTTGAAGGAGATGTAATTGCTGCTTCAATGGCATATGTGAATGTCCCTCCATGCGTGGCAGTAATTGATAAAGCAGTAGTAAAAGACAAGCAGTACCTAGTGCAATGATGAGAAAAATATAATGCCAATCCACATGACCTGATAAAAATGTGCCAATAGGGACACCAAGTACGAGTGAAACGGTAAAACCAGTAATGACCGTTGCCATTGCGCTTCCCTTTTTTTCTGGAGGGGCGATCTGCGCTGCATAATTCGTGGCGACGACAATATATAAGCCGCCACTCATGGCCATGATGACTCGGGATAGCAGGAGCAGCACAAAGTGATGGCTAAAAAAGGCGACCACATTGCCTAAGATAAACACAAAAATAGCCGATAACAGAACCTTTTTTCGGTTCAATTTCGATGTTGCCATCACTAAAAAGAGAGCACCTACTGCATAAAAGAGAGAGTAAATGGTGATAAGCTGCCCGGCAGCAGGAATGGAGATGTGTAAATCAACAGCAATGATATCTAGAATGCCAGACACAACGAATTCTGACGTGCCTGTGACGAATGAACCGACAGCTAAAAGAATAATCAATAGCTGATATGATGTGTTTTTCATTTTTGAACCCTTCCTTCAATTTGATACGTTGTATTTAGTTTAAATTCCGTGCTAACATAAGTAAAATTGATGTTTTTCATGAAGGAGATGAGTGAATACTCATGAGCTTTGTTCGCTTTGATATTATCGCAAAAGTGGTCGAGCTTGGCAGTTTTACCGCAGCAGCTGAAGCATTAAATATGACGCAGTCCGCGGTGAGTCATGCGGTGGCGAGTTTAGAAACGGAGTGGGGTGTGTCCTTATTCATTCGTGATCGAAAAAAGGGCATCATGCTGACAGATATCGGTCAAACGCTTCTCCCGCATATTAGAGAAGTGTTAAATAGGGTGGAGAAGATCCAGCAGGAAATTGCGTTAACGAAAAATATCGAAACGGGCTTGATTCGTATCGGAACTTTTGCCAGTGCATCAGCTTGTTTATTGCCTAAGCTGCTTGTGAGCTATCAGAAAAAGCATCCGAAAATCGAATTTAAATTTTATGAGGGAACGTATGAAGAAATATTGGAGTGGCTAGACTCTGGCATCATTGATGTTGGTTTTGTTGTGAAAGGTCATGCAGATGAAGCCTTTGACTTGCTGCCGCTGATCAAAGATGAGATGGTGGTCGCCTATCATCCAAATCATCGTTTTCACCAGCAGTCCATTGTAGACATCACAGATTTGGCGGATGAACCATTTATTATGCCGACTGGCATGTATCAATCACATGTAGAGGATATTTTTTCTGAGGCTCAATTGAAGCCAGCTACTTTATTTGAAGTACACGATTGTACGACCATTGCTCGTATGGTTGGGGAAGGGCTTGGTGTCACGATAGGCCCTGAGCTGTTTTTAAAAACGCAGCAGCTTGTGCATATTCGTCAGTTGAATGTGTCTCATCACCGTGAGGTTGCGCTTGCCTGTCCGTCTCTCTCCCAAGCTTCTCCGGCAGTGAAAGAGTTTTTCCATGTAGCCGAAGCAGTTTTTGCAAAAGAGAAGGATTTGGAGAAGGGTGTATAAAGAACTAGATGTGATTTTCCAAATTCGTGTAATAAGACGAATGAAGCGGACATTTCTTTGAAAAATGTTCGCTTTTCGTATTGTGTTTTAAAAATGAAGTTGGTACAATAGACACAGAAATCAAATAGATAGAAGTCGTATAATAGCGGGGATATGGCCCGCAAGTTTCTACCAAGCTACCGTAAATAGCTTGACTACGTCAATTCACACTCGTTTGATATAAATCATGCATTGTTCTTGTTTTATGTCACCGTCTGAATTCACATATGTAGTCAAGCGTCCCAAAACTGTTGGGGCGTTTTTTATTTGACTTGTGAATGGGGCAGACTAAAGCAAAAGGACATGAAGGGAGTCAGTTGGCTTGAAACAGTTTTTTCAATTTGATGAGTTAGGAACGAATTACCGCAGAGAAATCATCGGTGGTTTAACCACATTTTTGTCGATGGCTTACATTTTGTTTGTCAATCCGATCACACTTGCTTTAGTGTCGGTACCGGATTTTCCAGATAAATTACGAATTGATCAGGGCGCTGTCTTTACTGCGACGGCGTTAGCCTCTGCCGCAGGGTGTATTCTGATGGGGCTGATTGCCAGGTATCCAATTGCGATTGCCCCAGGTATGGGCTTGAATGCCTTTTTCGCCTTTTCGGTTGTTCTTGGCATGGGCATCACATGGGAAGCAGCACTTTCTGGTGTATTTGTTTCAGGATTGATTTTCGTTGCCCTTTCTTTAACAGGTTTCCGTGAAAAAATCATCAATGCCATTCCGGCTGAGCTAAAGCTGGCGGTTGGTGCAGGTATTGGTCTATTCATTACGTTTGTCGGTCTGCAAGGCTCTGGCATAATTGCCAATAACGATAATACGCTCGTTTCCATTGGGAACATTCATAGTGGTCCTGTCTTATTAACGGTGTTTGGTATCGTGGTGACTGTCATTTTAATGGTTCTGCGAGTGAATGCAGGTGTCTTCATTGGGATGCTTGTGACAGCTATTGCAGGAATGATTGTTGGTCTTGTCCCAGTACCGACGCAAATTGTGGGAAGTATTCCAAGCTTATCTCCAACCTTTGGACAAGCCTTGATTCACTTGCCAGACATCTTCTCGATTCAAATGCTTGTCGTGATTTTAACGTTCTTATTCGTTGGGTTCTTTGATACAGCAGGAACGCTTGTGGCTGTTGCAACCCAAGCTGGTTTAATGAAAAATAATGAGCTGCCGCGTGCAGGAAGAGCACTTCTAGCGGATTCATCTTCAATCGTTGTAGGTTCTATTCTTGGAACATCGACGACAACATCTTATGTTGAATCTAGCTCAGGTGTTGCTGCTGGTGCACGTTCAGGATTTGCAGCTGTCGTGACAGGTATTTTCTTCTTGCTTGCGATGTTCTTCTCGCCGCTTTTATCCATCGTTACAAAGAATGTGACAGCACCTGCTTTAATCATTGTTGGTGCACTGATGGTCGCTCCGCTTGCGAAGATTGCATGGGATCGTTTTGAAATTGCCGTACCAGCGTTCTTAACGATGATTATGATGCCACTCACATACAGTATTGCAACAGGGATTGCGGTTGGCTTTATTTTCTACCCGATTACGATGATCTTTAAAGGGAAAGCCAAAGAAATACATCCGATTATGTACGGATTGTTTGTGATCTTTATTCTCTACTTTGCTTTCTTAAATCATTAATGGTTCGCCTGAAACAGCAGCTCATGGAAGCTGCTGTTTTTTTGTTTTGCCCTAATTTTCTTGCCATTTTAAAACCTCTGATGCCCTTTAGCCGTCTATTCGTATGAACGTCAAGGAATCTTGACTGAACAGAGAGACTCCGCTACTTTAAGAGGAGTCATCCTTACAGGTCATTCGTATGAGCCTGTAAGGATTGTGCTGGATAGGAGTTGATATGAGATGTTAGAAAAAGATGAAGAGCAAAGTACATCAGACGTAAAAAATGAAGAGCCATCAATAGATCAAGAAACGAGACAATCCCGTCTTAGCAGAAGCGCCGCAAAACGTGGAAGAACGTCGAAAGTAAAAGCGGCAGCCGATGATGAGCGTTCTACCATTCAGCGCATGCTGCAAGGTGTAGGAGGCGCGTTTAAGCGCTATGGCTCATATGGACTTGCGATGTTAAAATCACCGAGTCGGGCCATCAATCAAGCGGAAACATTACGGATGAAGTACGCCTGGATCTCGATTGTGTTATTCAGCGTGTTTTTTGCTTTAGGCAACTATGTTCAATTAAAGGCGTCAAAGACTCGTTTATTAGGCTTTGGCATTCATTACTCTTTTGGTGACGCCTTTTTGAGGGTAGCGGTCTTTACACTCATTCTGCTCACATTGATGATGCTGACCGTCTGGTTACTCGGAAAATACATGTTAAAAGGAAACATATCACTGAAAGAAGTGATCATGAAGTTTGGTGCCGCACTTGTACCGGTTTTGGTTTTATCTATCCTTTGGCTTGTATTTGCCATGCTGAATATTCCATATGTGACGGTCATTTTATCTGTGATGATGTTTTTTGGTCTCCAGTTGATTGCGGTCGTGCTGTTTCGCTCGATTCAATCGGAGCATGAAGCGGTGCGCGGTGATTTGATGTATGCCGGCTGGATCTTTTTATTGGTGGAGCTTGTCATCATTGCACTGCTCTGGGGCATTGTCGGAGAGTATTTGATTCCTTCACTTGTGCCTGTTCGATTTGGATAATACACACGCTGAAAACCTCCTTTTTTGAAAAAGGAGGTTTTCATGTTGAGAAGAGGAAAAAACGGGTAAACTCTTGGTAACAAAGACCACCGTTCTTGTCGAAAGATATATGTGTTTTTCTCGCGCAAATTTGATTGTATCAAGGTATGTTCTCTAGTAGAATATGGGGTGCTTTATTTGATTTTTTAGTGCAGGGGGTTCGAATCGTGCTTCAACAACTTTTATCCAATGCGTTCACCATGGTTTTGATCATTTTAGTGATTAATATTGTCTATGTCTCTTTTTCCACCATGCGTTTGATTTTAACAATGAAAGGCAGACGGTACGCAGCAGCTTTTGCTGGTACGATTGAAATGCTGATTTATGTGATTGGATTAAGTATCGTACTTGATAACTTAGATCAAATCCAAAATGTCATTGCGTATGCGTTAGGTTATGGGATGGGGATCATTGTCGGGATGAAAATTGAAGAGAAGCTGGCACTTGGCTACACAACTGTTAACGTGATCACAAAAGAATTAGATGTCGATCTCCCAAGGCAATTGAGAGAAAAAGGATATGGTGTCACCAGCTGGGTAGCAGGCGGTCTTGAAGGAGACCGGACAGCATTGCAAATTTTAACACCGAGAAAATATGAACTGCAATTATATGAAACGATTAAAACGCTGGATTCAAAGGCATTTATCATTTCATATGAGCCCAAATCGATTCATGGCGGCTTCTGGGTGAAGGCTGTGAAGAAAAGGAGAATTAAAGAATGACCGCAAAACCAAAGAAGAAGAAATTCTATGTGGAAGACAACATGACGATCGATCAAGTGTTGTCCCAGATGGCAGCGGAAGGCTACTCGCCTGTCCGACGAATGGAGGAGCCCATTTTTCAGGAAAAGAAGGAAAATGGGTCGATTCAGATCATTCCGATTGGGAAAAAAATCGTATTTGAAGGAAAAATAGTCTAAATCCGAACATTAAAACGACGACTTCATAGATTGTTCGATAAATCCGTTGACATCATGAACATCCGTTGTTAAGATAAACATGAATTCAAAACACGAACCTCATATAATCTTGGGAATATGGCCCATAAGTTTCTACCCAGTTACCGTAAATGACTGGACTATGCAGGATAGTGAACAAAACTGACATGGCGTTTCAAAAGCGAACAGCGCTTACCATGGCCCGGTTTGTGTTGCTTCCTAACAATGCAATGCAAATCGGGCCTTTTTGTTCGGCGTTTGACAAGCTGCTTAGGTTTGGGAAGCGTGTCAAACGATACAAAATCGAATATCAGCTTAAAGGTGGGGACAAAATGAAGCCGCTTGTAGGTGTCATCATGGGAAGTACATCTGATTGGGAAACAATGAAAAATGCGTGCGATATCTTAGAGGAATTAGACATTCCGTACGAAAAACAGGTCGTATCCGCACACCGGACACCTGACTTGATGTTTGAATATGCGGCAGAAGCAAGAGGTAAAGGACTAAAAGTCATCATTGCCGGTGCTGGAGGCGCAGCACATTTACCGGGGATGGTCGCAGCAAAAACGACACTGCCGGTCATTGGTGTGCCCGTACAATCAAAAGCACTAAATGGGCTGGATTCCTTATTATCCATCGTTCAAATGCCAGGCGGTGTACCAGTTGCGACAGTGGCGATTGGCAAAGCCGGTGCAACAAATGCAGGCCTTCTAGCCGCACAAATGATTTCAGCTTTTGATGAAACAATCGCTGCTCGCCTTGAGGAAAGAAGAGAGCAAACAAAACAGACTGTACTAGAAAGCAGTGATCAGCTTGGCTAAGCAGACCATTTTTCCAAACGCAACCATCGGTATTATCGGCGGAGGACAGCTTGGCAGATATATGGCCGTCAGCGCAAAGCAAATGGGGTACCGAGCAGCTGTATTAGACCCAGTCGCACAATCTCCTTGTGGACAGGTTGCTGATACAGAAATCACAGCTGCATATAGTGATCTGGATGGAATCAGACAGCTCGCAGAAATCAGCGATGTCGTGACATATGAATTTGAAAATATTGATTACGATGCACTTAATCAATTGAAGGAAGAAGCCAATTTGCCGCAAGGAAGTGAACTTCTTCTTTTAACGCAAAATCGTGAAACGGAGAAAAAAGGGATTGTAGATGCAGGCTGTGAAGTTGCGCCTTATCGCATCGTTCATGATGAAAAAGAGCTGGAAGACGCAGTAACTGTACTTGGTTTGCCAGCCGTTTTGAAAACATGCAGAGGCGGCTACGACGGAAAAGGGCAGTATGTGATCAAGGAAACAGGACAGCTTCACGAAGCATCTGAATTGCTCACACATGGAACTTGTATTTTAGAAAGCTGGGTCCCATTTCAAATGGAGCTCTCGGTGATCGTCACTCGTTCTATTCATGGGGAGATTGCGGTATTCCCAGTCGCTGAGAACATTCATAAGCACAACATTTTGTTCCAGAGCATTGTGCCTGCAAGAGTTGATGAAAGCATTCAGGAGAAGGCAAAAGTGCTGGCAACGACACTGGCTGAAAAGCTTGGGCTAGTGGGGACACTTGCTGTAGAACTGTTCCTGACAAACGAAGGAGAGCTGCTCGTCAATGAACTGGCGCCTCGCCCGCATAATTCTGGTCATTATACGCTCGATTTATGTGAGACGAGCCAGTTTGAACAGCACGTTCGCGCGATATGCGGTTTACCGCTTGGCGGCACAGCCCTTTTGTCAGAGGGCATGATGGTGAACTTATTAGGCAATGAAGTAGACATCCCAATAGAGCATCCTGAGCTTCTCAAAGAAGCGAAGCTTTATCTATATGGAAAGCATGAAGTAAAAGCCGGCCGCAAAATGGGGCATATGACATTTATGAAACAGCTTGATGATGAATGGATGACAAACATCACAAAGATATGGACTGAAAGAGATGGAGGAAACGGGAAATGATCGAACGTTACGCACGACCAGAAATGTCAGCAATCTGGACAGAGGAAAACAAATTTAATGCATGGCTTGAAGTAGAAATTCTCGCTTGTGAAGCTTGGGCAGAGCTTGGTGTTATTCCAAAAGAAGACGTTGTGACTATGCGTAAGAATGCAAGCTTTGATATTGATCGTATTTTAGAGATTGAACAAGACACGCGCCATGACGTGGTTGCCTTTACGCGTGCTGTATCTGAATCTCTAGGAGAAGAAAGAAAGTGGGTTCATTACGGGCTAACATCTACAGACGTAGTGGATACGGCGCTTTCATATCTATTAAAGCAGGCAAACGATATCTTGCTCAAGGACATTGAGAGATTTGTTGACATCCTAAAAGAAAAAGCGAAAGAGCATAAATACACTGTCATGATGGGACGTACACACGGTGTACACGCTGAACCGACAACATTTGGCCTGAAGCTTGGTCTTTGGTACGAAGAAATGAAGCGTAACCTAGAACGTTTTAAACAAGCAAAAGCCGGTATCGAATTTGGTAAAATTTCTGGGGCTGTTGGCACATATGCGAACATCGACCCGTTTGTTGAGCAATATGTATGTGAGAAGCTTGGCATCAAAGCTGCACCAATCTCCACCCAAACCTTGCAGCGTGATCGTCATGCCGATTACATGGCTACTCTTGCACTCGTCGCAACAAGCATTGAGAAATTTGCTGTTGAAATCCGTGGTCTTCAAAAGAGTGAAACACGTGAAGTAGAAGAGTTCTTCGCAAAAGGACAAAAGGGATCATCAGCAATGCCGCATAAACGGAACCCAATCGGTTCTGAAAATATGACGGGAATTGCCCGCGTCATCCGTGGATATATGCTGACAGCTTATGAAAATGTACCACTTTGGCATGAGCGTGATATTTCTCATTCGTCTGCTGAACGCATCATTTTACCAGATGCAACGATTGCACTGAACTACATGCTAAACCGTTTCTCAAACATTGTGAAAAACTTGACGGTCTTCCCTGAGAACATGAAACGCAACATGGACCGCACACTTGGCTTGATTTACTCACAGCGTGTTCTTCTTGCATTAATCGATACAGGCATGGCACGTGAAGAGGCATATGATACGGTTCAGCCAAAGGCAATGGAAGCGTGGGAGAAGCAAGTGCCATTCCGTTCATTAGTAGAAGCGGAGGAAAAAATCACATCACGCTTAACACCTGAACAAATCGCTGACTGCTTCGATTACAACTATCACTTGAAAAATGTCGATATGATTTTCGAACGTCTAGGTCTTGTGTAAGAAAAGGGCCACCTGCTTGTCAGGTGCCCAATCCTGAAAATTGCCAACATTCAAATTAGGAGGCCAACCTGAATGACTGTGAAACAAGAACTTCTCTACGAAGGCAAAGCGAAAAAAATCTATCAGACCGATGACGAGCAAATTTTATATGTTGAATATAAAGACTCAGCGACAGCATTTAACGGCGAAAAGAAAGCTGAAATCGAAGGCAAAGGCAGACTGAACAACGAAATTTCAAGCTTAATCTTTCAAATGCTGCATGAGAAAGGGATCAACAATCACTTTGTGAAACGCCTTTCTGAAACAGAGCAGCTCATTCAAAAGGTACAGATTGTGCCGCTTGAAGTGGTTGTGCGAAATGTGGTGGCAGGCAGTATGTCAAAGCGCCTTGGCATTCCAGAGGGAACAAAACTGGATACACCATTGATCGAGTTTTACTACAAAGATGATGCACTCGGCGATCCGCTCATTACAGAAGATCATATTCGCATTTTACATGCAGCGACACCAGAGCAGGTCGAGGAAATGAAACAGATCACAAGACAAGTCAATGAAGAGTTAAAGCAAATCTTTTCAGACTGCCATGTGAATTTAATTGATTTCAAGCTTGAATTCGGAATAGATCACGAGAATCGTATTTTGCTAGCTGATGAGATTTCACCTGATACGTGCAGGCTTTGGGACAAAGAGACAAACGAAAAGCTTGATAAAGACGTGTTCAGACGAAACCTGGGCGGCTTAACAAATGCATACGAAGAAATTTTCAAAAGACTTGGAGGCCATAAACATGTATAAAGTGAAAATTTTTGTCAGCTTAAAAGAGAGCGTTCTTGATCCACAAGGAAGTGCCGTGCAGCACGCCTTGCACAGCATGTCTTATCAGGAAGTAAAGGATGTCCGTATCGGAAAATACATGGAGCTTGTCATTGAAAAATCAGATCGTGATTTAGACACAGTCGTCAAAGAAATGTGCGAAAAATTACTGGCCAACACGGTGATTGAAGATTACCGCTATGAGGTGGAGGAGGTTGTCGCACAGTGAAGTTTGCAGTGATCGTCTTGCCTGGCTCTAACTGTGATATCGATATGTACCATGCGATTCAAGATGAGTTAGGTGAACAAGTTGAATATGTATGGCACGACGAAACGAGTCTAGACGGATTTGACGGTGTACTCGTACCAGGCGGTTTCTCTTATGGGGATTACTTAAGATGCGGTGCGATTGCTCGCTTTTCAAACATCATGCCGGCGGTGAAAAAAGCAGCTGCGGAAGGAAAGCCTGTTCTTGGTGTTTGTAACGGGTTCCAAATTCTTCAGGAGCTTGGCATTCTTCCAGGTGCGATGAGACGAAATAAAGACTTAAAATTTATCTGTCGTCCAGTTGAACTCATTGTAGAGAACAACGAAACGCAATTTACAAGCGGCTATCTAAAAGGCGAATCCATTTCGGTTCCTGTAGCGCACGGTGAAGGAAACTTCTACTGTGATGAAGACACTTTAGCGAAGCTTATTGAAAATAACCAAATCGCTTTCACTTACGGAGACGATATTAACGGCAGTGTCAATCGAATTGCAGGTATTACGAATGAAGAGGGCAATGTACTCGGCATGATGCCGCACCCTGAGCGCGCGGTGGATTCATTACTAGGCAGCGCAGACGGACTTAAATTGTTTCAATCTATCGTGAAAAATTGGAGGGACACTCATGTCACTACTGCTTGAACCAAGTCACAAGCAAATTAAAGAAGAGAAATTGTATCAGCAAATGGGATTGAGTGATGAAGAATTCGCTTTAATCGAATCCATTATTGGCAGGCTGCCAAACTACACAGAAACGGGTATTTTTTCTGTCATGTGGTCAGAGCATTGCAGTTATAAAAACTCAAAGCCTGTTTTAAGCAAATTCCCGACAAAAGGAGAGCATGTTCTTCAAGGTCCAGGGGAAGGCGCTGGAATCGTTGATATTGGAGACAACCAAGCGGTTGTATTTAAAATCGAATCACATAACCATCCATCTGCGATTGAACCGTATCAAGGAGCAGCTACTGGTGTCGGCGGAATTATCCGTGATGTATTCTCCATGGGTGCGCGTCCAATTGCTGTACTAAACTCTCTTCGTTTTGGTGAACTGACTTCACCGCGTGTGAAGTACTTGTTTGAAGAAGTAGTGGCAGGGATCGCAGGCTATGGAAACTGTATCGGAATTCCTACAGTCGGCGGAGAAGTTCATTTTGATCAAAGCTATGAAGGCAATCCGCTCGTGAATGCGATGTGTGTTGGTTTAATCAATCATGAGGACATCAAAAAAGGGCAGGCAAAAGGTGTCGGCAACACGGTGATGTATGTTGGTGCTAAAACGGGACGTGACGGTATTCACGGTGCAACATTTGCGTCTGAAGAATTTTCTGATGAATCAGAAGAAAAACGTTCAGCGGTTCAAGTCGGTGATCCATTCATGGAAAAACTTTTGCTTGAAGCGTGCCTTGAAGTCATCAAAAACGATGCGCTCGTTGGAATTCAAGATATGGGAGCGGCTGGCTTAACAAGCTCAAGTGCGGAAATGGCGAGTAAAGCAGGATCTGGGATTGAGATGAATTTAGACCTCATTCCGCAGCGTGAAACAGGCATGTCCGCATACGAAATGATGCTGTCTGAATCACAAGAGAGAATGCTTCTAGTCATTGAAAAAGGCCGTGAGCAAGAAATCATTGATATTTTCGAAAAATACGATCTTGAAGCGGTATCAGTCGGTCATGTGACAGACGATAAAATGCTTCGTTTACTCCATCAAGGTGAAGTGGTGTGTGAGCTTCCTGTTGACGCTCTTGCAGAAGAAGCACCGGTTTATCATAAGCCGTCAAGTGAGCCTGCATACTATCGTGAGTTTTTAGAAACAAAAGTGGAAGCTCCAGCGATCACAGATGCAGCACAGACATTAAAGCAGCTCCTTCAGCAGCCAACGATTGCAAGTAAAGAATGGGTCTATGATCAGTATGACTACATGGTTCGGACAAATACCGTCGTTGCACCGGGCTCTGATGCTGGCGTTTTAAGAATCCGCGGAACGAAAAAAGCCCTAGCGATGACAACAGATTGTAACGCGCGCTATCTCTACCTTGATCCAGAGGTCGGCGGGAAAATCGCCGTCGCAGAAGCAGCACGTAACATTGTCTGCTCAGGCGCTCGTCCGCTAGCAGTGACAGATAACCTAAACTTCGGTAACCCAGAGAAACCAGAAATTTTCTGGCAAATTGAAAAGTCTGCTGACGGGATTAGCGAAGCTTGCCGCACGCTAAGCACACCAGTGATCGGTGGGAACGTCTCTTTATATAACGAATCAAGTGGAACAGCGATTTACCCAACTCCAGTTATTGGGATGGTTGGTTTGGTTGAAGATACTGCTCATATTACGACTCAATCGTTCAAGCAGGCTGGCGATGTGATTTTCGTCATTGGTGAGACAAAAGAAGAATTTGCAGGCAGTGAGCTTCAAAAGATGACAGAAGGCCGTATTTACGGAAAAGCACCAGAAATTGATTTGAACGTAGAGCTAGCGCGTCAAGAAGCTTTGCTAGCTGCGATTCAAAACGGTCTCGTTCAATCAGCACACGATGTGTCTGAAGGCGGACTTGGTGTAGCACTTGCTGAAAGTACATTTGGAACTGACGGACTTGGTGCAGATATCCAAATCGATTTAAACAGCGAAGCTTCATTATTCAGTGAAACACAGTCACGTTTTGTTGTCACAGTGAAACCGGAGCACCGCGAAGCGTTTGCTGCGGCTGTCAAAGATGCGAAAGAAGTTGGAACGGTGACAAATGATGGTGTGTTTACTGTCAAAAATCAAGAAGGACAACAATGGATTCATGCAGCGGTCAACGAGCTTGAACGTGCATGGAAAGGAGCGATCCCATGCTTGCTGAAATCAGAGGCTTAAATGAAGAGTGTGGTGTCTTTGGGGTTTGGGGACACGAAGAAGCCCCGCAAATCACATATTACGGATTGCATAGCCTTCAGCACCGAGGACAAGAAGGTGCGGGAATCATTGCAACAGATGGTGAGAACCTGACGTCACACAAAGGCCTTGGACTGATTACGGAAGTCTTTCAAAACGGTGAGCTAAAGGATTTGAAAGGAAAAGGTGCGATTGGACATGTTCGGTATGCGACAGCAGGTGGAGGCGGCTTTGAAAATGTGCAGCCCCTCTTCTTCCGTTCGCAAAACAATGGCAGCCTTGCCCTTGCTCATAATGGAAACTTAGTGAATGCAACGCAGTTAAAGCAGCAGCTAGAAAACCAAGGGAGTATTTTTCAGACCTCTTCTGATACCGAAGTGCTGGCTCATTTAATTAAGCGCAGTGGGCATATGGAATTAAAAGAGCAGATCAAAAATGCACTGTCCATGCTTAAGGGAGCCTATGCTTTCTTAATCATGACGGAAACAGAAATGATCGTGGCGCTTGATCCGAACGGTTTACGCCCGCTTTCACTTGGTATGCTTGGGGATGCTTATGTTGTCGCTTCTGAAACTTGTGCATTTGATGTTGTCGGTGCCACGTATTTACGTGATGTGGAGCCTGGCGAAATGCTGATTATTAATGATGAAGGCCTCAAATCTGAGCGCTTCTCGATGAACATTAACCGCAGCATGTGCAGCATGGAATACATTTATTTCTCAAGACCTGACAGCAATATTAACGGTATCAATGTGCATAGTGCGAGAAAGAATCTTGGCAAAAAGCTTGCTGAGGAAGCACATGTCGAAGCAGATGTTGTGACAGGTGTACCAGATTCCAGTATTTCTGCAGCGATTGGATATGCCGAAGCAACAGGTATTCCGTATGAGCTCGGATTGATTAAAAATCGTTATGTCGGCCGGACATTTATCCAGCCGTCTCAAGCATTGCGTGAGCAGGGCGTACGGATGAAACTGTCTGCTGTACGCGGTGTAGTCGAAGGAAAGCGTGTCGTGATGGTGGATGATTCCATCGTACGCGGGACAACAAGCCGCAGAATTGTCACGATGCTAAGAGAAGCGGGTGCGACGGAAGTCCATGTACGTATTAGTTCACCGCCAATCGCACATCCATGTTTTTATGGGATTGATACATCCACACACGAAGAGCTAATTGCGTCATCTCATTCAGTGGAAGAAATTAGACAGGAAATCGGTGCAGACACCATTGCATTTTTATCTGTAGACGGTTTAATGGACGGGATTGGCAGAAAGTATGATGATCCGCAGCGCGGTCAGTGTTTGGCATGCTTTACTGGGAAATACCCGACTGAAATATATGAAGATACGGTTCTTCCGCATGTGAAGGAAACGGTCCTGACGAAATAATCGAATAAAGGAGCAGCAGTCAAGATGAGTTGATATGCTGCTCTTTCATTCTGCCGAAAATACATGGAAAGCAGCAGCTAAAAGGAGTGAATGGGATGTCAGAAGCATATAAAAACGCCGGTGTCGACATCGAAGCAGGGTACGAAGCCGTCAAACGAATGAAAACACACGTTGAACGTACAAAACGAGCAGGTGTTATGGGCGCTCTAGGTGGATTTGGCGGTATGTTTGATCTATCTGAGCTGCCATACAAAAAGCCCGTTCTTGTTTCAGGAACAGATGGTGTCGGAACGAAATTAAAGCTTGCCTTTTTAATGAATAAACACGATACGATCGGCGTCGATGCCGTGGCCATGTGTGTCAACGATGTGCTTGCACAGGGGGCAGAACCGCTCTTTTTCTTAGATTACTTAGCCGTTGGAAAAGCAGATCCGGTAAAAATTGAATCGATTGTCAAAGGTGTGGCTGACGGATGTGAGCAGTCTGGTTCAGCACTTGTCGGCGGTGAGACAGCCGAAATGCCAGGTCTTTACACAGAAGAAGAATATGATATTGCTGGTTTTTCGGTAGGTGTCGTTGAAAAGGACGAAATCGTGACAGGAAACAGCATCAAAGAGGGACATTTGCTTATTGGACTCAGCTCAAGCGGAATTCATAGCAATGGATACTCTCTCGTTCGTAAAGTCTTGCTGGAAGACGCTGGTCTTGATTTGCATCAAACGTATGCACCTTTTACAAGACCGCTCGGTGAAGAGCTTCTTGAACCGACAAAAATTTATGTGAAGCCCGTTCTCAAACAAGTAAAAGCCGGCAAAGTTGACGGCATGGCACATGTAACAGGCGGCGGTTTTATTGAGAATTTACCACGTATGCTGCCTGAAGGTCTTGGCGTTGAGATTGATAACGGCTCATGGCCAGTACCACCCATTTTTTCCTTTATTCAAGAAAAAGGTCAGTTAAAGGCAGAAGAGATGTTCAACGTGTTTAATATGGGCATTGGCTTTGTCTTAGCTGTAAAAGAGGACGATCTTGTTAATGTGATTAGAGAGCTTGAACAGGATGGAGAGAAAGCATTTCTCATCGGACGTGTTCAAAAAGGAGAAGGTGTCACATTCGGCGGTGGAAGCCTCTCATGAAGAAGTTTGCGATCTTCGCCTCTGGAAGCGGGACGAACTTTCAAGCCATTATAGATACGTTAAAAGAAGAAAAGTGGCAGGCTGAGGCCGCCATTGTGATTTGTGATAAACCGGGTGCAAAGGTGCTGGAGCGTGCTGAGAAAGAAGGCATTCCCTCCTTTGCTTTTACCCCGAAGGCTTTTCCAAATAAAGCCGCTTTTGAACAAACGATCATCGAACAACTGAGGCTTCATGAAGTAGAATGGGTTTTCCTTGCGGGGTACATGAGACTGATTGGTCCGACATTACTTGAAGCATACAGAGGGAGAATCGTGAATATCCACCCATCCTTGCTGCCAGCCTTTCCAGGTCTTGATGCCATCGGACAAGCCTATCAAGCAGGCGTCAAAGTGGCAGGCATCACTGTCCATTTTGTCGATGAAGGGATGGATACAGGTCCGATTATTGACCAAGCCGCGATTTATATTGAACAAGGTGAAGAGCTTGAATCAATTGAAAAAAGAATGCATGAACTAGAACACACACTATATCCAAAAGTGATCAAATCACTTTTAGAATTATCTTAATGAGGTGACGAAGGCATGACGATCAAACGCGCATTAATCAGTGTTTCCGATAAAACGAATCTTGTACCTTTTGTGAAAGAATTAACAGAACTTGGTGTTGAAGTCATTTCAACTGGAGGTACTCATAAGCTTCTTCAAGAGAATGGCATTGATGTCATTGGGATTTCTGAAGTCACTGGATTCCCTGAAATCATGGACGGACGACTCAAAACGCTCCATCCGAACATTCATGGTGGATTATTGGCAGTGAGAGAAAACGATGAGCATATGGCACAGATTGAAAAGCATGGCATTCAGCCGATTGATCTTGTTGTCGTGAATCTCTATCCTTTCAAAGAGACGATCTCAAAAGACGATGTAACGTATGAAGAAGCAATTGAAAACATTGATATTGGCGGACCGGGAATGCTTCGTGCGGCATCGAAAAACCACCAAGACGTCACAGTGATTGTCGATCCTCGTGATTATGATACAGTCGTTCAGCAAATCAAAGAAGGCGGCGTGTCACTTGAGAAAAAACGTGAGCTTGCGGCGAAGGTATTCCGTCATACAGCTGCTTACGATGCCCTCATTGCGGATTATTTAACGAATTTTGTTGGCGAAACAGAGCCAGAACAGTTCACCGTCACGTTTGAGAAAAAACAATCCCTTCGTTATGGAGAAAACCCGCACCAAGCGGCGACTTTCTATGAAAATGCTCTTCCAAGCAAAGGTTCTTTAGCTACTGCAACGCAATTACATGGAAAAGAACTTTCCTACAACAACATTAAAGACGCAGATGCAGCTCTTCAAATCGTACGTGAATTTACGGAGCCAGCGGCTGTTGCTGTAAAGCATATGAACCCGTGCGGCGTTGGTACAGGAGAAACGATTGCAGAAGCATTTGACCGAGCATTCAAAGCAGATGAAACTTCTATTTTTGGCGGCATTGTGGCGCTTAACCGTGAAGTAGACAAGCAAACGGCCGAGGTGCTGCATACGATTTTCTTAGAAATCGTCATCGCTCCATCGTTTAGCCAAGAAGCGCTTGACGTGTTAACAGCGAAAAAGAACCTTCGTCTATTAACATTAGATGTAGAAGCAGATCTTGGGAAAAAAGAAAAGCAACTGACAAGTGTTCATGGCGGACTGCTTGTGCAGGATATTGATACGTATGGCTTAGAGGAAGCAACGATCTCTATTCCAACGAAAAGAGAACCTACAGAAGACGAATGGAAAGACTTAAAGCTTGCATGGAAAGTCGTCAAGCATGTGAAATCAAATGCGATTGTTCTCGCGAAAGATCAAATGACAGCAGGCATCGGCGCTGGTCAGATGAACCGCGTCGGCTCAGCAAATATTGCGATTGAGCAAGCAGGTGAAAAAGCGAAAGGAAGCGCACTAGGCTCTGATGCGTTCTTCCCAATGGGCGATACAGTGGAAGCTGCTGCAAAGGCAGGCGTCACAGCGATCATCCAGCCAGGTGGTTCCATTCGTGATGAAGAATCAATCCAAAAAGCAGATGAATACGGCATCGCCATGGTCTTCACTGGCGTTAGACATTTCAAACATTAAGGGGATGACAGTGTGAACGTATTAATTATCGGCAGAGGCGGAAGAGAGCATACCATCGCATGGAAAGTGAACCAAAGTGAACTTGTCAGCCAAGTATTTGTCGCACCCGGCAATGATGGAATGACAGATGCTGCGAAGCTTGTCCCAATCGACGAAGGTGATCATGAGGCATTAATTCATTTTGCAAAAGACAATGAAATCGGCTTAACGATTGTCGGTCCAGAGGTTCCTTTAATTGCAGGTGTCGTCGATGCATTTGAAGAGGCAGGTTTAAAGGTATTTGGTCCAAATGCAAAAGCCGCAGTCATTGAAGGCTCAAAGGAATTTGCAAAAGACTTAATGAAAAATTATGAGATCCCGACAGCCGCTTATGCCACCTTCACATCATTTGAAAAAGCGAAGGCATATGTGGAAGAAAAGGGTGCCCCAATTGTCATTAAAGCCGATGGTCTCGCAGCAGGAAAAGGCGTGACAGTCGCAATGACACTTGAAGAGGCGATCAGCTGCCTGCATGACTTTTTAGAGGATGAAAAGTTTGGCGATGCGAGTGCATCTGTCGTCATCGAGGAATTTTTAACAGGTGAGGAATTTTCATTGATGGCCTTTGTCAATGGAGAAAAGGTGTACCCAATGGTGATCGCGCAAGATCACAAACGTGCATTTGAAGATGACAAAGGACCGAATACCGGCGGGATGGGCGCTTATTCACCAGTTCCGCAAATTTCAGATGAAGTCGTCCAAAAAGCGGTGGAAGATGTCGTCAAACCGGCGGCTCGCGCAATGGTGCAGGAAGAGCGTCCGTTTACAGGCATTTTATATGCAGGCTTAATGCTTACGCCAGAAGGCTCAAAAGTCATTGAGTTCAACGCACGCTTTGGCGATCCTGAAACGCAGGTGGTTCTTCCTCGTCTTGAATCAGATCTAGTTCAAGTTTTCCTCGATATTCTAGACGGAAAAGATGTGGACTTACAGTGGAAAGACACTGCGGCTGTCAGTGTAGTTCTTGCATCAGAAGGATACCCTGAGGACTACGCAAAAGGTACGCCAATCGGCGCTTTGCAAACGACGGTGTCTGATGTCGTGACCTTCCACGCAGGAACAAAAAAAGAAAACGATCAATTCGTCACAAATGGCGGCCGTGTAGCGAATGTGACCGCATTTGACAACACATTTGAAGCGGCAAGATCAAGAGTGTATGAAGCGGTTGAAGAAATCATTCAGCCATGTCTATTTTATCGCCGTGACATTGGCGCCCGTGCGCTGAAGGCTGCGGGGAAATCCGTTTAATCAAAACACCTTTCTATCTGATGAGATGGAAAGGTGTTTTTTGTTCATGAGAAGGGATGCCGATTGAATATGAAGAAGTAGTATGGGATCACGAATAGATATTGGGAGGAAACATGGAAATCATAGCATTTATTATCTTTGCAATCGTCATACTTATTTTATTTCTCATAACTATAAATAACGTCATGTTGATTGCCATTAAGCAGAATAAAATGAAAAAAGCCTCAGCCATTAGCTATATGATCATTTCAATTTTTTCTGGCATTGCTATTTCTTCATTTCTAATTTGGACATTCTTTATTAGCTGATTCATAGGAAAGGAATGAGTATATGGTGCAATTGAAGGAACTTGCGAACGAGCGTTTTTCTGCCTCGATCTGTATTGATTCATTTAATGAGCGAATCCGTTTGGATGACTACAGCGGCAGGGTGCGGGATGTGATTCAGTCGGTTCTAAAGGAAGCGGCGGACTGTAAGGCTTCTAAGGTCATTGTGAAAGTAAGACGTGAGCATGTGCCGCTTTTTTTAGAAAAAGGCTTTCGGCTTGAAGGGGTGTTTTCTCATTATTTCTTTGGAAGTGACGCTTACGGTATGTCGCTTTTTCTCACTGAGGATCGAATGAACAGTTCGTATTGGCTGGAGGAAGATGAGATCGTCGCATCCATTCAAGCAAAAGTAATCAAAAAAGACCAAGGCACATGGCAGGATGAGTATGTGATGAGAAAAGCCGATCCAAAGGATATTCACAAGCTGGCAAAGCTCTATGATACCGTCTTTGAAACGTACCCTACGCCAATGAACGAGTCAGATTATATTCAAAAGGTAATGGAGGAAGGGACCATTTTTTATGTTGTTGAACATGAGGGACACATTGTGAGTGCAGCATCCGCTGAGATCAATGCGCCGTATGGTCATGCAGAATTAACAGACTGTGCGACCCTTCCTTCATATAGAAAACTAGGATTCATGCATCATTTGATTCTAGCCCTTGAAAAAGAACTCCAGTCGATGCATATCTATGTCTTTTATTCTCTTGCCCGTGCACTGTCCTATGGAATGAATCAAGTATTTTATCAGCTCGGGTATACGTACACTGGGCGCTTTCAAAACAACTGCTATATTTTTGACAAAATGGAAGATATGAATCTATGGGTCAAAACGCCAAATGAATCATGAAATGGTTCTCATCTGATCAAGCAGACCAGATAGGCGGTACGCCATGATACTAAGCTGCAGCTTCATCCGATCATCAGTGGATTTGAGGCTGCAGCCTGTTCTCGTTTCAATTTGTTTCAGCCGGTAGCTTAACGTATGTCTATGAATAAATAATTCTCCCGCAGATTTTTGAATATTTTCATTGTGCGCCAAATACACTTCGAGTGTATGAATCAGGTCAGCCCCTTGTTTTTTCGTATATAGCAACGGACTTAACAGCTCCACGTAAAAATCATGCAAATTCATACCCGCTTCATTCATTTCAAGAAGCATCCCATATAAGCCGAGCTTTTGATAATGAATGATGCTCTCGTCTGTTTTTAAAAGCGGAAGAAGCCTAGCTGCATACTGCGCTTCCTTCGCGCTTTTTGCAAAGAGACTGATCTGGTCATAGGCTCTCCCGATACCAATGACAATCGGATGGACGGGGAAAAAATAAGACCAAGTGCTCCGGCATTCCTCTGCTGCGCGATACCACTCCGCTTCTTGAAACGCTTTTTTTCCTGCTGGTGTTAGGACAAAAATGGAATCGAGCCTTGTCTTTAGCAAAAAAGGAATATGTCTGCGTTCAAAGATCGACGTGAGTAATTGCGATAGACGCTGCATCATTTGGTGATCGAGCTGTGTGTGCTGATGCTGGAATTGAAAATAGATCACCACCTGCTCATCGCTCATATCATATTGTAGCTTTGTTGCTTGTTCGACCACGTAGTTTTCTTCTGTATATTGCTGCTGCAAAATATCATCTAACAAATGTCCCTGCATTTGGTTTTCTGTATCTTGAATGGCTTTTTGCTTCAACCATTCAATCGCATACACTGCCCCGGCATGCTCGATGGCAATCGCGTCGAGATGATGCCACGTATCCTTTTTCTTTAAAGACACAATAAACCCAAAAATATCACCCATCGCAATCACCGGACATGCGGCGAGGACGAACGCTCCGTACGTGTCATAGACGAGCCGCCCTTTCTCCTCTGCCTGCTTGAGAAGGGGCATGGTATCAATTGGTTCATGATCTGTCAGAAAGCCAAAAGCAGGAGAGTATGTCACTTCATCTTTGATGAGATGAGCCGCTGTTTGATGTAAAAAGACATCAAGAACGACAATGTTCGCTGCAGTGAGATGTGCCAGTTCCTCTGTAATTTGCGTTACATTTTTATTTCTTACATTTAATTGGGTCAGTCTTTGATGAATCGCGGATGAATATTTAAGCTGATGAAGCTGACTACTCACGATTTGTTCTAAGACGGCTTTTGTAATATCTGAGAAGTTGATGTGCGGCGGAATCTCAATGAGCGGAATGCCGCTGTTTTTCGCCGCTTGAATGAGTGATGCTGGAATGTCGCTTAAGTACACACCTTTATAAATCGCGATGGCTGATAGCCTTTGAGATTGAATCAATTCCTCAAGCCGGTCGCGTCTTTCTTGATTGTCCGCGAGTCCGAATCCGGTTGTGACGAGCAATTCTCCATCGGAAAGCCTCGACGTGTCTTCGATAATTTCAACGATGGTCACCCACTCAATGAGTCGGTCCAGTCCATTTTCTCCAGCAAGCAGCTTTGTTCCCTTCATGATATCGAGCGAAAGTGCATCTTTGACGAGAATCGCCATAGGCTCATGACCTCCTTTTGAACACTCTTATACACGATGTATAAAAAATGCGTCTGAAATTCGGGCATGTGGCGAATGGAGGATGACTGCCCTCTTGATTAAGCTAATCTTATAACAAGTATACAAAATTTTCTTGCGATTCATGAAAAAGAAAGAGGCAGCTGCTGACGAGAGAGGGAGGAATGGCAAAGTGGAGACTCGGGATTACTTAATCAAACCGATATTGAATCAGCATTATCCTGTGGCTGTGAAAGGAGAGGGAATATATTTATATGATCGGGATGGAAAAAAATATATAGATGGCTCATCGGGGGCTGTCACGGCAAGTATTGGACATGGCATACGTGAAATCATTGATGCCATGACCGAGCAAGCGGAAAAAGTGAGCTTTACGTACAGATCACAATTCACAAATGAACCAGCAGAAGAACTTGCTTATGAATTGAGTACGCTTTGTCCAGGTAACCTGAACTGGTCTTTTTTTGTCGGAAGTGGTTCAGAGGCAACGGAAACGGCTATGAAAATTGCTATTCAGCATTGGCAGGAGCAGGGAAAGGCTGAGAAGAATCACATTATCTCACGATGGATGAGTTATCACGGCATCACCCTCGGTGCACTGTCGATGTCAGGACATATTGCAAGGAGAGAGCGCTTTGAACCATTGCTCGAAAAGAATCCAGTGCTGTCTCCGCCATATAGCTATCGTTCATGGCTGCCGAAGGAAGAGGGCAAGCAGGTTGAATGGTATGTCCAGGAATTTCATACCGTCATTCAGCGTATAGGAAAAGAGAGGATTGCCGCTTTTATTGCAGAGCCGATTGTCGGAGCATCGGGAGCGGCGCTAGTACCGCCAGACGGATATTTTGAAGCCATGAAACGTGTCTGTGAGGAAAACGATATTTTAATGATTGCAGACGAAGTCATGACAGGCTTTGGACGAACTGGGAAAATGTTTGCGATGGAGCATTGGGGAGTTGTTCCAGATATTATGGTTCTCGGCAAAGGGATGAGTGCTGGCTATTCGCCGATTGCGGCAGCCGTCTCAGCAGATCATGTCATCGCGCCGATTCTGAGCGGTTCCGGATCTGTGAGGGCAGGTCATACCTATAGCGGCAATCCGCTTTCAGCAGCCGTCTCACTGGCTGTTATTCGATATATGAAAAAACATCAGCTTCCTGAACGAGCGGATCTGTCTGGCCGCTATTTAATGAATGCATTAAAGGATTTACAAACAAACCATTTCATCATAGGAGATGTGAGAGGAAAGGGACTGCTCATTGGCATCGAGTTTGTCGCAGACCGCTTATCGAAAACCCCATTTCCTGCCCATGCTCAAATGACGCATTTAGTCGTTGAGACAGCCAAGCAAAACGGCTTGCTCGTATACCCAGCAAGCGCTGGCGAGGATGGAGTAGGAGGTGCAGCGGTCATGATTGCACCGCCGCTTTCTATCACGCAGCAGGAGATGGATGAACTCATTCAATTATTTGAGCAGACAATCACGCAGGTCGAACAAGAAGTCATCAACAGGGGGTTTTTCCCATCTGCGATGTAGGGAGGAAAGATGATGAACAAAACAGTGAATGTAGGTGAAGTGATCACGCATTTTAGGGACGGAATGACCATCATGTTTGGCGGGTTTGGCGGCGTAGGGTCACCGCCATCATTGATCGAGGCCATTTTAGAAGCCAATATCAAGGACCTGACATTGATCGGAAACGATGCAGGCTTCCCGAAAATAGGTGTTGGCCGGCTGATCACAGAAGGAAGAGTCAAGAAGATCATTGCTTCTCATATTGGCTCAAATCCAATAGCCGGACAGAAAATGCAGGCAGGTACACTAGACGTTCATTTTTACCCGCAGGGCATTCTAGCAGAAAAAATACGAGCAGGCGGGATGGGCTTGGCAGGCATTGTGACAGATGTCGGCATGGATAGCCTCAATCTCGATAAGAAGCAGCTCGTGCCGTTAAACGGAAAGACCTATATCGTTGAGCCTGCGCTGACAGCGGATATTGCCATTGTGAATGCCCTCAAAGCAGACGAAGCAGGAAATCTGATATTTGATAAAAGTGCACGGAATACAAACCCGATTGTGGCGATGGCAGGAGACTGGACCATTGCGGAAGTGGAAGAGATTGTGCCTGTAGGTAGTCTACATCCAGAGGAAATCGTGACACCAGGCGTATTTGTGAACCAGATTGTGCAATCAAAAGGAGTGAACTGGACATGGGCATGGGAGACAACGATATAAGACACCGCATAGCCAGACGGGCGGCGCAGGAAATTGAAGATGGCATGATCGTCAATCTTGGGATCGGCATCCCAACCCTTGCGGCTGATTACATTCCAGCGCATTACAACGTATGGCTGCATGCTGAAAACGGCATTATGGGGGCAGGCGCCTCACCAGTACAAGGGGAAGAAGATCCTAATTTGTGCAATGCCGGCGGCTTTCCTATTACGTTAACAAAAGGCGGCTCATACATGGACAGCACGACTGCTTTTGGCATCATTCGAAAAGGCATGCTGGATATGACCATTTTAGGTGCACTTGAAGTAAGCAGTCAGGGCGATCTTGCGAATTGGATTGTGCCAGGTAAACGAGTACCTGGGATGGGCGGAGCGATTGAGCTTGCGCAAAAGGCGAAAAAAGTTGTGGTGGTGATGAGCCACCTCGATAAACACGGTGAGTCAAAGGTGAAATCAGCCTGTACACTTCCTTTAACTGCTAAGTCTTGTGTGGATCTGATCATTACAGATATGGCAGTCATTGAGGTCAAATCGCAGCTGCTCATTTTACGTGAAGTCATGCCGCCGTATCAGCCGGAAGATGTCATAAGGGCGACAGAGGCACCTTTAATTTTAGCGCCTGATGTCAAATCTGTTGTGTAGAAAGGATGAATGACTTGCAGCCAATCACACGTATCAGAAGCTGGATGAGAGAGCACCAAGATGAAGCGATTGCGCTTCTTCAGCAAATGGTGCAATGTGAGAGCACCCAAGGAAATGAACAAGGTGTGCAGCAAATCGTAGCAAATAAGCTGTCCGCCATTGGTTTTGATGTAGATGTATGGGACATTGGCGGAGAAGACCTGCTCGAACATCCGTATTTCTATTCCCCGAGGCGTTCCTTTAAAGGAAGTCCCAATGTCGCCGGACGATTGAAGGGAAAAGGGGGCGGTCAATCCATTTTATTAAATGGGCACGTCGATGTTGTGCCAGCAGGAGATACGAAACAATGGACATATCCACCCTACAGCGGGCATATCATAAACGGGAGACTTTATGGACGCGGGGCAACAGATATGAAAGGCGGAAACGTTTCTTTACTCTTTGCACTAGAGGCACTGCATGCGCTCCAGATTCCGCTGAAAGGAGATGTCGTGTTTCATAGTGTCGTCGAAGAAGAGAGCGGCGGTGCAGGCACCCTTGCAGCCATACTTAGAGGGTATACAGCAGATGCGGCCATCATTCCAGAACCAAGTCATATGAAAATCTTTCCGATTCAGCAGGGTTCTAAGTGGTTCAGACTGCATATTAAAGGAAGGGCAGCTCATGGAGGAACAAGATATCACGGTGTTTCCGCTATTGAAAAAAGTATGATCGTTCTTTCGCATATAGCAGCACTTGAAGAAGAACGAAATCAACGCATCACCGAGCCGTTATTTCAGCATATCCCGATTCCAATCCCTATCAACATAGGGAAAATTCAAGGCGGTGACTGGCCGTCCTCTGTAGCAGATCTGGTCACAATGGAGGGCAGACTTGGTGTGATGCCAGGGGAGACGGTTGAGCAGGCAGAGAAGGAATTAGAAAATTGGATGATGGGACTTGGGGAAAAGGATGAATGGTTCAAAGAGCATCCTGTCGAGGTCGAATGGTTTGGTGCAAGATGGCTTCCAGGCTCAATTGATACGGACCATCCACTTTTAGATCTATTGAAGGAACAATATGAAGCGGTCAAGAAGGAGCCGCCAAAGATCGAAGCCGCTCCTTGGGGAACAGACGGCGGATTACTGTCACAGGCGGCAGGTATCCCGATCATCGTATTTGGACCTGGAACAACGGAGCTTGCCCATTTTCCGAATGAATCCATCGACATTGAGCATGTTATTGAAGCCGCAGAAATTATCGCAGGTACGATGGTGGAATGGTGTGAAGCAGCGGAGTGATGACAGAGGTGGAAATCATAAAAAAGAAGGCTGTTTCAATCAGCCTTCTCTTTATGTGTGTCCTGCTGCTCACACATATACGTCACTGGGCAAAAGCGAAGAATGCCAGATGCCAGTTTCATCCCGCCGCACATGATGCTGAAAAGCAGCATGTTACTCCATGGTTTTCTAGCATATAAAGAACCAGCCACAGTACATATTGTCATTCCACAGGCAATTCGAATGAGCGCTTCCATTAAGCCTAGATTAGGTTTCATTGAAGGTAAATCTCCTTTTTTAAATATTTTAAGTGTGATTTCAAGAAATTGTAACGTTTCATTAATGCGTAACGTGGTTCGTTATGTTACGATAGGGCTAATACAAATGAAGGAGAGTATGTGAATGTCCGAACGTACTTTTAATTGGAGAAACAATGACATCCGCACACAAATCGATGTAGTCGACTCAAAAATAGTTCCAACACTCCTTTTAACGAATGGACTCGTGCTAAACCCGTTTTTAAAACAATGGGTGAAGGCAAATATTTGGATACATGATGATCGAATTGTTTATGTCGGAGCAGAGCTTCCTCAAAATAAATCAGCTAAACGTGTGATTGATTGTGAAGGGAAATACATTGTGCCTGGGTATATAGAGCCTCACGCGCATCCGTTCCATATTTATAATCCCCAATCACTTGCAGAATATGTGTCTCAATTTGGCACAACAACAATGGTCAGTGATAACTTATTTCTTCTTTTGCAGAGCAATGAAAAGAAAGCGCTTTCCACTCTATGTGAATTAAAACAGCAGCCATTTCAGTATTTCTGGTGGTCTAGATACGATCTTCAAACCGAGGTCAGATATGAAGATGAGATGCTTCCTATCAACTATCGCAAGGAATGGATTGATCATCCTGACGTTCTTCAAGGCGGCGAATTAACAAGCTGGCCAAGATTGATGGACGGTGATGATCTCATTTTATATTGCATGCAAGAAACGAAGAAGCAGCGGAAACGAATTGAAGGGCATTTCCCCGGAGCTTCTGAGAAAACGCTAACAAAAATGAAGCTGTTTGGCGCGGACAGCGATCATGAAGCGATGAATGCAGACGATGTGCTAAAACGCTTGTCCCTTGGCTACCATGTCTCACTTCGTCATTCTTCCATCCGCCCAGATTTAGTGAACATTCTAAGAGAGCTGCACGAGCGTGATTTTAGACACTATGATCACTTCTTCTATACAACAGATGGAGCAGCGCCTCATTTTTATGAGGAGGGTATGATTAATCGTTTGATTTCAATTGCCCTTGAAGAAGGCGTGCCTATCATCGATGCATACAATATGGCGACCTTTAACATTGCGAAATACTATCAAATTGATGACCTATTAGGTGTTGTCGGTCCTGGCCGATTGGCTTCTTTGAATGTGTTAGATGATCCAATGAATCCAAATCCTGAAACGGTCATATCTAAAGGGGTTATCCTCAAATTAGATGGCGAGAACCAGCATCAATTTCATGAAACAAAATGGGAAAATGGCGGGCTTGTTCCATTAGATCTAGGCTACGATCTAACGTCGAGTGATTTGCAATTTTCCATGCCGCTAGGTGTCAAAATGAGAAATGCAGTCATCATGGAGCCTTATACAGTGGAGATTGATAACTCTGTGAATCAGCTGTCATGTGATCATGATCAAAGTTTCTTTAGCCTGATTGACCGAAAAGGCGAGTGGCGTGTGAATACGATGCTCAAAGGGTTTGCAAACAAAGTGCAAGGGTTTGTCAGCTCATTTTCGCTCACGGGTGACATTTTGGTGATCGGGAAAAATAAAGAAGACATGATGCTGGCACATAAGCGAATGAAAGAAATCGGCGGGGGGATCGTCCTCACAGAGAACGGGAAAATTTTGCACGAAATTCCGCTGCAATTATCAGGCTGTGCATCTGCTGAACCGTTTGAGACTGTTCTTCAGCAGATACAAACCTTACGCGAGCTGCTCATTGAGCGAGGCTATCCGTTTGATTGCCCAATTGATACACTTGTCTTTTTCCAAAGTACACATTTGCCGTATATTCGAGTGACACCAAGAGGAATATTTGATGTCATGAAAAAAACTGTACTCTTTCCGTCTATAATGCGTTAAAATATAACAGAGTGGAGCTGTATCATCTTTGCCACATTTCTGACAGCTGTTATAGGTCAGACGTGAGCAGTGGATCTCTTCACTGATATGTAAGTGAAAATGCTTATGTGGAGTTGTTGAAGCAGAGGGCTTTGACATGACGAGTGAAATGCCCTGATTGAAAAATGAATCTGTCGGTTACGCTGGCCGACCAACATATTTTGAATAATTGATGAGCGAGGCGGGGCGCATGTTTGTGGTCTCGCCGAGCTTTCCGCACAGCCTGTATTTTTAGGACAGACCTAATTAAGCAGAAGTGATCTTGATATCGGAAGCAAACAAGTTTGTCAGATTGTCGAACAAGGAAAATGACAGAACTTGTCGAATTTGTATACGATAAAGAAGCTTCGGCTTACGAAAGAACTGACGGCATTTCCAGCGTATAACCAAACCTGTCATGATTCGTTCAAAGCTCATTGCTGAGGTTGAAAAAAATTAGTCAGGAAAGATACCGCTTTCTCCGCAGATTGTCGTGCGAAGCGGTGCCAATAGTAAAGGAGAAGATGTATAAAGATGCAAATTGATAAATTAAGGGGCAAAAGCTTAGATCAGTTATTCAACTCCATCTTATCCCTTAAAGACCTGGAAGAATGCTATCGATTCTTTGATGATTTGTGTACCATCAATGAAATCCAATCTTTATCACAGCGTCTTGAAGTAGCGCGTATGCTTCGCGAGGGGAACACGTATCATAAAATTGAGACGGAGACAGGTGCGAGCACTGCAACCATCTCACGTGTCAAACGCTGCTTGAACTATGGAAATGATGCCTATACGATGGCACTTGACCGCGTAGCAGAACAGCAGACAAATGACGAAACAAAATAAAGCAGCTTTCACTGTAAACAATCCTTTTCAACAAGAATAGAGTTGTTTACAGTTTTTTTATGAAGAGCGCTGAAAAGACAAGCAAGGACTGGCTGAGTGAAGCGGGTCCTGTTTTTTATTTTAGCTCGCCGATAAACCATCTTTCGCCTTCGTAAGAGATGCCATCTTCGTCAGCGATGATGTCTTTAAAACCTATGATTTGCCTATCCTTTGGCACAGATAAACCCCATTCCCTTTGAATGTTTCTGGCACCGGAAAGAGGCAGCCAACTCTGATCATCATCATGTCTATTGAAAAAGTCTTTAAAATAGGAATCTCCTTTAAACACAATGATTTGTGAACCCCATAATTTAGTGGCATCTACTGCAACCACGACACGATATACTTCTCCATCAATTGGCTTCAAATCAATGAGATGTTCAGCTCTATTTATCAGTGTCTGGATGGACAATCGCTTGATTTTTTGAGGTGTTTTGCTTGTACAAATAAAATCATAAGCAACCGGTAGAGGCAGATGCCAATAACTTTGTTCAATATCTGCCGGGAACTCTCGTGTACTTTCCTCAATTCTTGTCACCATCTCATTCGTCTTCCGTTTCATCCCGCGAACCTTTTTCTCACGCATCCTCCAACTCTCCAATTCCTGGTCATTTGCCCTAAGTTCTTTATACGCGATTGAGCCAAAATGTCAATTGAAAAAAAGGTGCAAAAACGCACCTTTCTCAAACTATACGGATGGCTGTGTTCCTGTAAAGATAGGCACTTCACTTGTCTGACCATCCTCTTGTCTATAGACAATATGTTTCTCATTAAAATGAATGGGAGATTCAATTCCAGCGGCTGCGGATAAGTTAAACAAGCCTTCTCTTAGAGAAAGGATATAATTGCAAACTCGGTATTTCTTTTCTTCAATTGATAAACCCTTTTGCAGCTTTGGATCAGTTGTGGCGACCCCGACTGGGCATTTATTCGTGTGGCACACTTGGGCGCGAATGCATCCGACTGAAAACATGAGTCCTCGTGCGATATTGACAAAGTCAGCACCCATGGAAAGGGCAATTGCAATTTTATCAGGTGAGAGAAGTTTGCCAGAAGCAAAGAGTTTTACCTGATCTCTGACACCGTATTCCTTCAATATTTGATGAACCATTGGGAGTGCCGTGAAAATCGGCAGCCCTGCGGCATCTGCCAATTCATGAAAGGATGCACCAGTGCCGCCTTCTCCGCCATCCACTGTAATGAAATCGGGATGCTTTCCGCTTTTTTTCATGTACGCTGCAAGCTCTTCAATGTTTTCTTTATGTCCGACCACAAGCTTGATGCCGACAGGCTTTCCACCTATACTTCTCAGCTGTTCAATGAAATCAAACATATCCGGAATGGAGTGGAACATCTCAAATCGGTTTGGGCTGTCAATGGATTGGTGGGGCGGCAATTTACGGATATTCGCAATTTCTTCGGTGACTTTTTTGCCGTCAATATGACCGCCGCGTGTTTTAGCTCCTTGTGCCAGTTTCAGCTCAAAGGCTTTGACTTCCTCATGCTCGCTTTTTTTCTTAAATTCTTCAAAGGAAAAAGTGCCATCCTCTGTTCTCACACCAAATAGACCGGGCCCAATTTGGCATATGATATCGGCTCCGCCCTTGAGGTGATAGGGAGAAAGCCCGCCTTCACCAGTGTTCATCCACGTACCGCCGGCCATCTTTAATCCAGAGGATAGTGCTGTAATGGCCCTGTCGCCTAAAGATCCGTAGCTCATGGCAGACTGTCCAATCAGGCCTTTTACACGGAAAGGCTTTTGACATGTGTGCTCGCCAATCACTTGGACATCGTCTTGATGGAGATAGTAAGGTTTTGCTTCAACCTCTTTGGTATGTTCACTTCTTCGCAGTAAATTGTCTTGATCAATCTGGTACACTTTTGTTTGGATTTTTTCAGTTTGATCGATGCGTAACTCATCTCGCTGCTTTGGAAATAGGACGTTGCGAATGTAGTAACCAGGCTTGTCAAAATCACGTTTTGATCCAAAGCCCATCGTCCGGCTTTTGTACTTCCCAGACATGACAGCTTGCTCGTATTCTCTTCTTGAGAAAGGAAGCTCCTCCCGATCATTCAGAAACAGATATTGGCGAAGCTCAGGTCCTATTTTTTCAAAAATAAACCGCAGTTTTCCAATGACCGGATAATTTCGCAGGACAGAATGCTCTTCCTGTTTTTCATCTCGCACCCAAATCCAGATGAATAAAATGATTGGTATGATGAAACAAATTACTAATAGTGCGCCAATGACAATGAAAGTTGTTGTCATGAAGATCCCCTCTTTTCTCTATCATTGCTGTTGTTATTCCACTTTTCATTGAAAGAGAAACCACTTCAACAGATTGTGATGTTTAGAAATGAAAAGGCGGGGTAACTTACAAATAAGATCATAAGGGGAGGGAACATACATGAATAAGCGTCCGAATGGGTATGTACTTGCAGGATTAGGGGTTGGTGGTGCTGTGTTATTAGCAGTAAAAAACAAACAGCATCTCAAAAAATGGGCAAGCATGTTCCGCTCAGATGAAAAGATTCCTGAAAAAGCTGGACACCCTGATCCATTAGATATTCAAGACAACAAAATGGTCGATGAAGGGGCCATGACATCCGTCCATTATTTCAATGAAGTGAGACAATAGTTTGGAAAAACCGTTTTGACCATTCAAAACGGTTTTTTCTTGTCTTTCTTTTGATGTTATATCGAAGAGGATCGACAATCGTAAAACCGATCAGCCCTTTGTGTTCAGGCGTCGAGAAATGAAATTCAATGCCTGATAAATGACAGGTTGAGAGAACGTCCTGATCTGTAAAACGTAACGAAAGCTCATCCTCATAAACAGGTGCATGCTTCAAAACCTCGGCTTCTTCTGCGAATAACTCCAGACCAGCTACTCGGCCCTCTTTGTCGATATCTGCGTTTACACATTCATTCACATCTAATTCAATGGTTTCTTTGATTGTCCCGATTCCCACAGGCAGGAGATAGATGTATCCGATGTCGATCGTTTGGTCATATGTGATGGTTCTTTTCAAGTGGGTCACCTGCTTTATGTATGGTTTTTTGAACAATAGTAAAATGTCCCTTTATTGTATAATAACATGTGGTGATACAAAGCTTTCCTATCAGTGAACGGTCAAAGATCAGCCATCTCAGCTCCTAAATGTTTTCAGCATTCTATCCTAAAGTCACGAACACCATTTTCAAAAGAATGAAACTTTTAGCTGAAGGAGGTTACCCATTTTTTGCGGTCACTGATTTTGTTATAATATTTAAATGGAATGAAACGAATGGAGGAACATTTTTCATGTATGATGTTACCGAGTGGAAGCACGTCTTTAAACTCGATCCAAATAAAGAAATATCCGATGAGCAGCTAGAGGCGATTTGTGAATCTGGTACGGATGCTATATTGATTGGCGGCAGTGACAATGTGACAGAGGACAACGTGCTCCAGTTGATGTCAAAGGTCCGCCGGTTTCTTGTGCCATGTGTGCTCGAAATCTCAACACATGAAATGATTGTGCCGGGCTTCGATCTGTATTTCATCCCGACCGTCTTAAACAGCTCTCACCCTGATTGGATTGTTGGGCTTCACAAGGACGCGATGAAGGAATTCGGTGATTTGATGTCAATGGAAGAGATCGTGCCTGAAGGCTATGTGATTTTAAATGAAGAATGTAAAGCGGCCAAGCTCACAGAAGCAAATACAGCGCTGGACATCGATGACGTAAGAGCATATGCAAGAGTGGCAGAGCATTTGATGAAGCTGCCCATTTTTTATCTAGAATACAGCGGAACGCTTGGAGATATAGAGCTTGTGAAAGAAACGAAAGCAGTGCTTTCTGATACGGTTCTTTTTTATGGCGGAGGCATTGAAAACGAAAAACAGGCAGAAGAATTTGCACAGCATGCGGACGTGGTTGTTGTAGGAAACGTCATTTATGACAATTTCAAAGAAGCATTAAAGACAGTGAGCGCAGTCAAAAAATCATCATAGTCAAACAAGACGAAACGGGTTAAAATAGAACATAAGTTCGAATTGGCGGTGAATGGAATGAATGAAATATCGAATCATCTATTAGAAGGGCTGAATGACGCGCAGAAAGAAGCGGTTAAAGCAACAGACGGTCCGCTACTCTTGATGGCAGGAGCAGGGAGCGGAAAGACACGGGTGCTCACACATCGAATTGCTTACTTAATGGCAGAAAAGCATGTGGCTCCGTGGAACATTTTAGCGATTACGTTTACAAATAAAGCAGCACGTGAAATGCGTGAGCGTGTACAAGCCATTTTAGGGCCTGGTGCGGGTGACATTTGGATCTCTACGTTCCACAGCATGTGTGTGCGTATTTTACGACGCGATATTGACCGTATTGGGGTAAATCGCAACTTTTCTATATTAGACACGTCTGATCAGCTTTCAGTCATTAAAAACATTTTAAAAGAACGAAATATCGATCCTAAAAAGTTTGATCCACGCAGCATTTTAGGTTCAATCAGCAGTGCAAAAAACGAACTCATTGACGCAGAGGAATACGCCAAAACAGCCGGTGATTTCTATGATCAAGTGGTCAGCGACGTCTATACATATTACCAAAAACGATTACTCAAGAACCAATCACTCGATTTTGATGATCTTATTATGATGACGATTCGTCTGTTTGAGCGCATCCCTGAAGTATTGGAACACTATCAGCGAAAATTTCAATACATTCATGTCGATGAGTATCAGGATACGAACAGAGCGCAGTACATGCTTGTGAAACTGCTCGCTCAACGTTTTCAAAATATATGTGTGGTCGGTGACTCAGATCAGTCCATCTATCGCTGGCGTGGAGCGGATATTACAAACATTCTCTCCTTTGAAAAAGATTATCCTTCTAGTGAAGTGATTTTGCTTGAGCAAAATTACAGATCAACTAAACGCATACTGAATGCCGCAAACACGGTGATTCAAAACAATTCAAACCGTAAGCCGAAAAATCTTTGGACAGAAAATGATGAAGGAGCAAAGATTGCCTATTACCGTGCAGATAATGAATTCGGTGAAGGACAATTTGTTGCTGGAAAGATTCATCAGCTTCATCAGAGTGGCAAGCGTAAATTATCCGATTTTGCGATTCTTTATCGGACCAATGCTCAGTCTCGTGTGATAGAGGAAACATTATTGAAGTCAAACATTCAATACAACATTGTCGGCGGCACGAAGTTCTATGATAGAAAAGAGATCAAGGACATTTTGGCGTACTTACGCCTAGTAGCTAACCCAGATGACGACATTAGCTTTGCACGAATTGTGAACGTACCAAAGCGCGGAATCGGTGCTACATCTGTTGATAAAATTGCGGCATATGCGGAGATGAATGACCTGTCTATGTTTGAAGCACTTGCTCAGGTAGATTTCATTGGACTCAGTGCAAGGGCAGCCAATGCGCTTGATGAATTTAAACAGCTCATTGATCAAATGACAAATATGCAGGATTATTTATCTGTCACAGAATTAACAGAAGAAATCCTAGAGAAAACAGGCTATCGTGAAGCACTGAAGGCAGAAAAAACAATTGAAGCACAAAGCCGTCTAGAAAATATTGACGAGTTTCTCTCTGTGACTAAGAACTTTGAAGAACAAAATGAAGACAAGTCCCTTGTGACCTTCCTGACAGATCTCGCCCTTGTCGCAGATATCGATAAGCTGGATGAAAATGAGGAAGAAGATCAGGATGCGGTCATTTTAATGACGCTTCACGCCGCAAAAGGTCTAGAATTCCCTGTTGTCTTCTTAATGGGCATGGAGGAAGGTGTCTTCCCGCACAGCCGTTCATTAATGGAAGATGCAGAGATGGAAGAAGAGCGCCGCCTTGCTTATGTAGGCATCACACGGGCGGAAGAAGAGCTCTATTTATCAAGTGCCAAGATGAGAACACTCTTCGGCCGGACAAACATGAACCTTGAATCAAGATTCATTCGAGAAATACCAGCCGATTTATTGGACAACCTAAATGAGAAAAAAGAAACAAAAACACCATTTGGCCAAACAAGAGAAAGACCGCAAAGACGGGGACCTGTCTCACGTCCGCAAACTCAAACCATTCAAAACACAGGCGGCGGAAGTATTGGCTGGGCTGTGGGCGATAAAGCGGCTCATAAAAAATGGGGCGTTGGAACGGTTGTCAGTGTAAAAGGCAGTGGAGACAGCACAGAGCTTGATATTGCCTTCCCAAGCCCTACAGGCATTAAGCGTCTTCTCGCAGCATTTGCGCCAATTGAGAAGCAATAAACCGATAGGACTTATAAAACGGATGAATTGAAAGGAAGAAGCAGATGGATAAAGAAGCAGCGAAACGCCGGATCGAGGAACTGCACGAGATTTTGAACCAATACAACTACGAATATCATACACTTGATCGTCCAAGTGTTCCTGACGCTGAGTATGATGCACGGATGCGTGAGCTGATCTCTTTAGAGGAAGAGCACCCTGATTTAAAAGCAGCGGACTCTCCCTCGCAAAGAGTAGGAGGCGCTGTGTTAGACGCCTTCCAAAAAGTGCGTCACGGCACACCGATGCTCAGCCTTGGGAATGCATTTAATGAACAGGACCTTCTTGATTTTGACCGCCGGGTTCGTCAAGCAGTCGGTGACGATATCTCATACAATGTCGAGCTGAAAATTGACGGACTCGCTGTTTCTCTCCGTTATGAAAATGGCGTGTTTGTCCGAGGTGCCACACGTGGAGATGGGACAACGGGTGAGGATATTACTGAAAACCTCAAAACCATTCGTTCCATCCCGCTCAAAATCAAACGTCCTTTGTCAATTGAAGTGAGAGGCGAGGCATTTATGCCAAAACCTTCTTTTGAAGCATTAAACGAAAAAAGATTACAAAACGAAGAAGAGCCGTTTGCAAACCCGCGTAATGCGGCGGCAGGTTCACTTCGTCAGCTTGATACAAAAATTGCGGCGAAACGAAACCTTGATATTTTCGTCTACAGTATAGCGGAGCTTGATGAAATTGGTGTTGAATCGCAAAGCGAAGGACTTGATCTTCTCGACGAACTTGGCTTTAAAACGAACAAAGAAAGACGGACGTGCCAAACGATTGAGGAAGTGATTGAGCTCATTGAAACACTGAAAACGAAGCGTGCCGACTTTTCATATGAAATCGATGGAATTGTGATCAAAGTCGATTCGTTAGCACAGCAAGAAGAGCTCGGCTTTACAGCAAAAAGTCCCCGATGGGCGGTTGCGTACAAGTTTCCAGCTGAAGAGGTTGTGACGAAGCTGCTTGATATTGAACTAAGTGTCGGGCGTACAGGTGTCATCACACCAACGGCGATCCTTGAGCCTGTCAAAGTAGCAGGAACGACAGTACAGCGTGCTTCTCTTCATAATGAAGATTTGATCAAAGAAAAGGATATTCGCCTTTTTGATCAAGTGATTGTGAAAAAAGCGGGCGATATTATTCCGGAAGTCGCAGGCGTACTGATCGATCAGCGTACAGGAGAAGAAAAGCCGTTTCACATGCCGACTGAATGCCCAGAGTGTCATAGTGAGCTTGTGAGAATTGAAGGCGAAGTAGCTTTACGCTGCATCAATCCAGAATGTCCTGCCCAAATACGTGAGGGACTCATTCACTTTGTTTCCCGCAATGCAATGAACATTGATGGGCTTGGCGAGCGTGTCATTACACAGCTTTTCCAAGAACAGCTTGTCTCTCGTGTGTCCGATCTTTACCGATTAACGAAAGAAGAGCTCATTCAACTTGAGCGAATGGGCGAAAAATCTGTCGATAATTTACTGCGTTCGATTGAGCAATCGAAAGAAAACTCTTTAGAGCGTTTACTATTTGGACTCGGTATCCGATTTATTGGCTCTAAAGCGGCAAAGACCTTGGCGATGCATTTCGGCGATATCGATCAATTAAAGCAAGCGACGAAAGAACAATTACTCGAAGTCGATGAAATCGGTGAAAAAATGGCTGATGCTGTCGTCACGTACTTTGAGAAAGAAGAAATACTCAATCTGCTAAATGAACTAAAAGAGCTTGGGGTCAATATGACCTATACAGGACCAAAACCGGTGAAGGTTGAAGAAAGTGATTCCTATTTTGCAGGCAAAACCATTGTGCTGACAGGGAAATTAGAAGAAATGGCGCGAAACGATGCAAAAGAAGCGATCGAAGCATTAGGCGGTAAACTGGCAGGTAGTGTGAGTAAAAAAACAGATTTAGTCATTGCTGGAGAAGCAGCGGGAAGTAAGCTGACAAAGGCAGAAGAACTCAATATTGAAATTTGGGACGAAGCTAAAATGCTCGAGGAGCTAAAGAAATAAGAGGAGTGTTTTCTATTGAAAAAGTTGTTATTGCTGCTGACAATGCTCACACTGGTATTGTCAGCGTGTGCACCTTTTGGGGGAAAGGATGAGGAAGAGGTCACACAAAAAACGGATGAAACGAAGGAAACAGCCATCATCCCGATGTACAATATCTCTGACTCTTATTACAAAATGGTGCTGCCGTTTAAACAAGGAGCTGCGAGAGGATTAACAGCAGAGCGTCTCAACACACGTTTGGACATCGATGAATTTGAAACAGGACTCATGCGTCTCGCAACAGAGTCATTTAATACAAACGACTACCTTTTCCAAGAAGGACAGCATTTAGATGAGGACACCGTTCTCAGCTGGCTGGCGCGCAAAAAAACAGGCAGTGATCTGAAAAAGGCAGAAAAAGAAGATAAGGACTTTAAGAATTTAGGCTTAAATCCTGCTCTCCCGAACTCAGGTTCAACAAAGTCTAAAAATGAAAATAGTCCAATTTACTTAGCTTCGATGCTAGAGCATAATTACTTAATTCGAAAAGATAAAAACAGCTTACAGCTGGGCGGAGTTGTCATTGGACTTGCGCTGAACTCTGTTTATTATTACCGTGAAAATATCGGTGATCCGCAGCAAGAAGTGACGATCGATTCTTCGAAAAATTCAAAGAAACTACTGTCAGAAGGCGAAAAAATTGCTGAACAAGTGATCAAACGAATTCGTCAAATGGATGGGCTGCAAAAAGTGCCTGTCATGATTGCCCTTTATAAGCAAGCACCAAAATCATCTATCGTGCCAGGAAACTTTATCGCCAAAACAGATGTGAAAGCAGGCTCAGCTGATATTGGCAATTGGGATACGATCAAAGAGGAGAATGTCTTCTTCCCTTCAGATAATGCGAAAGGCAACTACAAAGATGATTCCGAGCGATTTGACCGCTTCAAAACAAAAGTCGAAGACTACTTCCCGAATTACACGGGTGTCGTAGGAAAAGGCTTTTACAAAAACGGGAACCTGCAAAAAATGAAAGTCGAAATTCCAATGCAGTTCTACGGAAAAACGGAAGTCGTAGCCTTCACGCAATATTTAACAGGTGAAGTGATGGATTACTATAAGAGTACCAATATCGAAATTAACATCACATCATCAGATCAACAAGAAGCCTTGATCACGAAAAATGCTGAAGACAAAGAACCAACCGTCCATATATATGACTAAATAAAAACCGCCTTTTGGCGGTTTTTTAAATTAGGAAAAATGTATCAAATTAAGAATATATTGTTATAAAAAGTAGAAGTGTAGAAAATAATGTATTATTATGGGTGATAATGAAGAGAAAATGGAGACAAATATGAAAAACAAATCATTTTACTTTTTATTAGGGGGACAATCCTTAGCTAATTTTGGGGATTCGTTATATGTCCTCGTTTTAACCATCCTGACATATCAATTAACAAATTCTACACTGATTGCTTCAATGGTGGCTGTCTCGCAGTTTGTTGGACAAGCACTTGGGGCGGTACTTATTCCTTTCTTTATGTATCAATTTAAGCTAAAAAGACTCATTATCTATTTACAAATGTGTCAAATTGCTTTCTTCGGCTGCTTGATTTTCATTTATATTCTACAATTATCAACTTTTACTATTCCTTTCTTTTTTATTATTGTATTTTTCCTTTCTTTGATAGATGGAGGAACGATTCCTGTTCGAAATTCGATGATCCCGCGTTTAGTAGAAAAGAACTTTTTACTAAAAGCTAATAGTTATATCTTAACTTCTGACCAAATGGTCCTTTTACTAGGCTGGCTGTTAGGAGGGCTGTTTATTGGCATTCTTGGACCACAGTTTCTCCTATTGACGACACTTGTTTTATACAGTTTGTCGCTCCTATCTATGCTCTTTATCATTGATACTGGGGCTGCAGCTAAACAAGAGCAACAGTCTGAATCATTTACTACAAGGGTCTTTTCAGGATGGAAGCTCATGTATGCTAAGCCTACTATTCGAACATTAACGATATTAGAAATGCTATCCATGAGTGGTAGAAGTATATGGACTGGTGCCATTATTCTTGTGTATGTCACAGAAGTCTTACACCAGCCAGAAACATGGTGGGGCTTTATTAACGCAAGCTATTTTGGCGGAACCATTCTAGGCGGCCTGCTCGTACTGCGGTTCGCAAAACATGTGGAACAGCGTTTGTTTGATCACATTTTTTACAGTTCGGTGATCGTTGCTGTGCTAACCCTTTGTTTAGGATTGAATCATTCTGCATGGATGAGTTTGTTGTTTGTCTTTTTATTAGGGCCAGCCTTTCAGCTTCGCAGCATTTCCATTCGGACCTATGTACAAGATACACTGAGTGAAATTGAATTGCCCAAAATACTATCAGCTCAACATACACTATCAACTTTTATATACGGGATGTCCATTCTCGTTATGAGTACCATGACCGATCTCTTTGGGGCAAGAGTCGTCTTTTTTATAAATGTCGCCCTGTTTACTGTGTCGGCCTTCCTAGCGTATAGATTAAAAAATGAACAAATTTAGACATTTTATCTCAATTATTTACAAAAATACTATTATATGCTTTAATATGTTCGTAGAAATGTTAACTATATGAAAAGTAGAGGTGGCGTAATTGACTAGTAGTTTAGTATATTGGCCATTAACACATCCGCAGCGGCGCGTGATGAACATGGAAACATTTTATCCAGAAACACCGATCAATCATATTGGCGGGATCATTTTCGTCAATGGGCCGTTGCAGCTCGATAAACTGAAGCAGGCCATTGCATCTTGTATCATAATGACAGAATCACTTCGTCTCAAGCTAATAGAGAAAGATGGTGAAACGCTTCAATACGTTGACCCAAACGCCGATCACACTATTCCTACCTATGAGTTTTCCACACAAGAAGACATGCTAGAATGGGCCGAAAAAGCCTTCAAAACACCATTTCAATTAACAGAAACCTCTCTCGCCGAATTTGCGGTACTAAAAATCGGTGAACAACAATCCGGTTATTTCATCAAATGCCATCATACAGTAGCAGATGGATGGTCGATGAAAGTAATCATCGATAAAATTAGCCAGCTTTACACTGCTCTTACCCAAAGCTCCTCTATCGAACAAGAAGCAGACAATCATTCTGTATTTATTGATAAAGAATCAAAATATAGGAACTCCCCAAGATTTAAAAAAGATCAGCAATTTTGGAAAGAAGCATTATCTGATGTGTCTAATAGTTATTTGGTACAGGGAACGGACCAAATCAAAGGCCATCGGCAAAGCCATTACCTTGATCGCCAACTCTCAGAACGAATCTATGAATTTATAGATACCCATCATTGTTCAATCAACTCTTTATTTACTTTAGGACTTTTCATTTACTTGCATAAAAGATACCAGCAAAAAGATTTTATTATTGGGACGCCAGTTCTCAATCGTTCCGGACAAAAGGAAAAAGCCACGTCCGGTATGACCGTGAGTACAATGCCATACCGAATGAAGATGGATCCTCATCTATCTTTGTTAGAAAGTTTAACAGACGTTCAAAAAAGCTATAAGGCTTACTTCCTGCATCAGCGTTATCCCTATGATGCACTTGTCAAAGATTTAGAGCTTGCAAAAGCAGGGTATGATCAGCTTTTTCAAATCTATATCAACTCCTACAGCACAAATATGGTGCAGGAGATGGAAGGATACAAAGTTGAATACATAGAGCTTTACAATGGCTTCCAGCCCTATGGCTTACAAGTTGCTGTGAAAGAATGGGATGAAAAAGGGCAAATCGAGCTTCAATATGACTACAAGATCTCAGATTACAGCAATGAAGACATCGATTTTCTACACGAAAGAATGCTTCTCTTTGTCGAAAACATACTCGCTCAGCCAAAGCAGCTGTTAAAAGACGTACTTCTCATGACAGAAGACGAGGAACATCGGGAGCTATATCAATGGAACGATACAGGCGTGCAATTTCCACAGAAACAAAAAATCCATGAATTGATCACAAACATGTCAACGTCTTCTCCTGATCGGATTGCACTTCAGGACGGATCTCATAGCATGACATACGGTGAACTTGAGAGAAAAACCAATCAAATGGCGCATTTTCTTCAAACACATGGCTTACAAAGACATGACTTTGTTGCCGTATGTATGAATCATTCACCAGAACTGATTGTGCTGCTGCTGGGGATTTTAAAGGCTGGAGGCGCATATGTACCGATTGATCCTGAGTATCCAGAGGAACGCATTCAGTTTATTTTGGATGACAGCCAGGCAAAGCTGTTTTTCACAAATGACGCATCTGCATACCAATTTAATGGCGATACGTACAATATCAACAGCGTGTGGAATCAGCTGGATCAGTATAATCCGGAACATCCATTCATTGGGAATGATGAAGACGTCGCATATATGATTTATACGTCTGGCTCTACAGGACAGCCAAAGGGAGTCATGATTGAGCACGGAAGCTTAGTGAACTATATTATGTCTGCTAAAACACACTATACTGATTCACCAGATGATCATTTTGCCTTGTATTCATCCATTGCATTTGATTTAACTGTGACATCCATTTATACGCCATTGGTCATTGGCAGTACAGTGGTGAT
Source organism: Bacillus sp. FSL K6-2841 (assembly GCF_037976435.1). NCBI lineage: Bacteria > Bacillati > Bacillota > Bacilli > Caryophanales > Bacillaceae > Bacillus > Bacillus sp. FSL K6-2841. Next base: position 681,552 of record NZ_CP150266.1, read on the forward strand.
CTATCGTCAAGAGGATCACCCAGGCTTTTTATTAGAACATATTTTGTTTGATCAAAAAGCAAAAGTCATCAAGCTGACACCAGCTCATATGGCACTGTTAACTGATGCTGCACTTTCTCAATCAGTTGTGAAACGGATGATTGTGGGCGGAGAACAATTATCGACCGCTTTGGCAAAAAGAATCACAGAGGCAAGTGATGGAAGGGTATCCATCTTTAATGAATATGGACCAACTGAAGCAACCGTTGGCTGTATGATTCATCAATTCCATCAAGATGATGGAGGGACATCAGTGTCAATTGGGGTGCCAATGCCCAATACAGAGATCTACCTTTTAGATGAGAATCAGCAAGCTGTGCTGCCTGGGACAGTGGGAGAAATCTATATTTCAGGCGCAGGGGTTGGCAGAGGGTATTGGCAAAGACCTGATTTGCAGGAATCACGCTTTCTGCCCAATCCATTTGTAAACGGCCGCCGCATGTATCGAACAGGTGATATCGCCAAACGAGCAAATGATGGAAAGATTGATTACATTGGCCGGATTGATCATCAAATCAAGCTGCGAGGCTACCGGATTGAGCTCGGTGAAATTGAACTTGCATTGATGGCACTTGAAGAAGTTGATAAAGCAGCTGTTATTGATCTAACCGATGAATCAGGAGAAAAACAGCTTGCTGCCTATATTGAATTAAAAGAAAAAAAGACGACGTCCTTTTTACTGAGAAAGAAATTATCAGATCAGCTTCCAGCTTATATGGTACCTGCCTATTTTGTTGTACTAGACGAGCTCCCGCTCACTCAAAACGGAAAAATTAATCGGACGGCACTGCCTGATCCATTGCTGTCTCAAGAAACAGCTGTTGAGTGGTCCAAGGAAACAGCGGACATTGAAGAGATCATCGTAAATACAGCAAAAGACATCTTAGGGCATGAAACAATCGAACCGGCTGATCATTTTTATCAGCTTGGCGGAGATTCCATTAAGGCGATTCAATTTATTGCGAAGTTAAAAGACAAAGGACTTTATTTAAAAACCAAGGATCTTTTTACTTATCCCATTTTTAGAGAAATGGCACAAGTGGTTCAGCAGGAACCTGTCATACATATCTCACAAGAGCAAGCTATGGGTGATGTGAAATCGATCCCAATTATCGAATGGTTCTGGTCCCAGCGGTTAAAAGATGAACATTTCTGGCATCAATCCATCATTGTTCATTCAAAGAAAAAGATGGATGAAACTATTGTGCAGAAAGCTCTCAAAGAGCTCGTCATTCACCACGACGGACTAAGGTTAAAAGTACATGAGGCAACAAACACACTCTATTATGATGAACACATTCAAGAGATTCCGCTGATGATACACGATTTCACAGCACTGTCAGAAGAGAATGTGGAAGAAGCGTTACAAGAAGTAGGATATCAGGTCAAGCAACGGACTCATCTTTATCAAGGACCATTGATTCAGGCAGCGCTATGTCAAACTGATTCTCAATCACATCTCATCTTTGCCGCCCATCATCTATTAGCTGACGGTATGTCTTGGCAAATTCTTGTGGAGGACTTGATTCAATTATTGCATGCAGAGAAGGTTACAGCAGAAGTACTTCCGTCTAAAACCCATTCCTATCAAACATTTGCCGAGCGGGTGAATCAGTATGCAGGATCAGAGGGTGTAAAAGAGTCGGTCAGCTATTGGCAAAAAGCGGTGCAAAATATTCAGCCTCTGTATCCAGTTTCCTCAAATGAGGGATATGTCAGAGACGAAATCAAATTAACCAACGCATTATCAGTGGAACTCACGAATCAATTGCTCAATCAAGCGAATCAAGCGTATCAAACGCAGCCGCATGAACTGTTAATTTCAGCCTTGACGCAAGCCTGTTATCAGCAAACGAATCAAGAGCGGATTTCTTTGGAATTAGAAGGTCATGGCAGGGATGCTGTAGAGGATGAGATCGATGTATCTAGAACGTTCGGCTGGTTCACCACCATGTATCCTGTGAATGTTCATGTGTCTGAATCTCTTTCAGATCACATACGTGTTGTCAAAGAAACGATACGAGAAGTGCCAAATAAGGGTGCAGACTATGGGCTGTTGTCACTCATCAATCAGCAGCTTCCTCCTCATTCAGCACCACAATTACGTTTTAACTATCTAGGCGAAATTGATCAAGTGCTTAAACAATCATCTGATTATGAGATGTCTTACTTTACATCTGGGATTGACTCGTCATTGGATAATCCATTAACAACCGTCATTGATATGGTCGCTACCATCAAGGGTGGTCAGCTGATTTTCCATCTTTCTTTCAGCGAAAAACAGCTGTGTGAAACAGACATGACGCAGCTATTGCAAGCGGTAGAACAGCAAATTGAGCGTCTTGTACAGCATTGCTTAGAGAAAGAAGGAATCGAATTTACACCGTCTGATTTTGAAACAGTGGATATGTCCCTTGAAGAAATGGATTCATTATTTACATGAGGAAAAATAAGTATGTTATGTATCTGTCATTTTTATTAGCGATCTTATGGGTAAGCAGCTTTGCCGGAGGGATACATGCAAAAGCAGTAATTTCATCTAAAGCCATTGATCAAGTGATAGAGCAACAAATGGAGCTTGGACGCATTCCAGGCATGTCCGTTGTGGTTGTGAAAAAGGACGAAGTGGTGTACCAAAAAGGCTTTGGATATGCGGATCGAAAGAAAAAGAAGCAAGTGACAGCCAGCACTTTCTTTGAAATTGGATCTACATCAAAAGCGTTTACCGCTCTTGCGATTGTGGAGTTAGAGAAGCAAGGAAAACTTCATTTAAAAGACCCGGTGAGCAGCTATATTCCAGGTTTTTTTCCAACATACAATGGAAAGCCTCAGCGTTTAACGGTGGAGCAATTAATGCATCACACAAGCGGCATTCCCTTTCAATCTATTGCGCTGATCCAGCCTGATACTTCGAAGGATGCATTGAAAAAAACAGTTGATCAGCTGAAATCAATCGAGCTTAATCGTAAGCCAGGCAGTTCCTTTGAATATGCGACCATCAACTATGATGTCCTTGGTCTCATCATTGAAAATGTAACAGGAACATCGTATGAGGCTTATATGAAAGAGCTGTTTAAAAGGCATCTTCTTGACCAAACGGAGGCTGGGCTAAAACGGATGAAATCCGGTGCTGTCTCAGAAGGATTTAAACTTCAATTCCTTGCTCCGCATGCTTTTAAAGCACCAGAATATCGAGGCAACACCCCTGCAGGCTATATTGTGATGAATAGTCAGGATGTGGGGACTTGGCTGCAATATCAATTGACCGATTCAACTTGGTCTCGCTTTGTAAAAAATCCTGATCACTTAACTGTGAATGTCCCAGAAGAAGGGAAGCATGTCTATTACAATGGCGGCTGGTATATACAAAAGGCGCATGAGCAGGTGGACTCGCTTTTTCATGCAGGCTCTAACCCAAACTATTCATCATTTTTTCTGATCCAGCCAAAAGAAGGGATTGCGATCGGAGTGTTAGCAAATATGAATAGCAGCTACACAGAGCAAACGGCACGTCTAATTGCCAAAACGATCACAGGTACAAATGAAGAAGCAGAGTCATCAATGGATCCTTTTCAGCTCATTGATCAATTGAGCCTTGGTGCCACATGTCTGTTCATTTTGCTGCAAATAGTGTCTATCGTGCGTTTTATCAAGTGGAAAAAGCGTGTAAGAAACGGCGCTTTAGTTCGCAGGGACATGTCACTGCGCGTCTGGCTGAAAAGTAGCGGCTGGGTGCTGCTATTAATTGGGATATTGCTCCTGCCAATGATTGTTGCGCAGCTAGCCTTTAATGGGCTGCCTTGGAAAATGACTTTTGTATGGGGACCTTCCTCTCTCATTGAATTAGCGATTTCTTATTATTTGTTTTTCATTTGGTTTTGTACGATTGGTTTCATCAAAGGATTTATGGTGACATCTCCTGCTGGAAAGAGAGGAAAAAAAGATGACCGTCAAACAGATTTCGGGCATTCATCCTTATAATGATTTGTTTTATCGCAGCTGTTTCTTCAATTGCTTTTTTCCAATTGTGAAGCTGCATAATCAAGAAGTTGCTCCATACTTACTAAATGATCAATTTGCCTACGTGCTTACAGAGAATGGCTTGCTACAGATTGACTGGATGTCGGCACACGATCCAGAAAAAATTATGAATGCACAAGGCATTCAAGTCGAAAAAATGGCGTATTGTCCCAACCTCATTGAAAAGGTCAAGCAAGATGTGACATGTGACCGCCCGGTAATCGTTTGGGTAGACCCTTACGTTCAGCGAGGCAGAAAAGAGTATTTGACAACCCATAGCCGTCATTCCATTTTAATCACTGGATTCGATGAAAATCAGCAAATCTTTCACGTATTAGAGAATCGGCATTTAGATAATTTGTCTTACGAGCATCAAGTGCTGTCATTTAAAGATGTACAGAAAGGGTATGACACCTTTCATGATCATTTTCAGCCGAATGATCAATTTCATTCCTATGCGGCTTTCTACTTTGATCCAGACAAGCTCTCGACTGAGTTATTTAATCAAAAAACGACTTATTTCCTGAGAAATATGCATGGTCAGATAGACGCAATAGAAAAAGGAATCACAGCTCTTGAAACATTTTATGAGCAGTTTTCGCAATGGGATGATATTGAGAGGCTCGTGGCGTCTTTCAATCAGATCATCAATACGAAGAAAGTGGAGCTGTATCGACTGAATCTCATCAAAGACGATCTACCTGAGCTGGTGGGATGGATGGAACGTATTTTAGCAGAATGGGAGAAAGCGAGGCATCAGGCAGCGAAACTCCTTTTTTCAGGTGAGATGTCTAGTAGGTACCAAGCCAATATCAAAGCTTCTTTAGAACAAATCATTCATGATGAAAAACACTGGCTGGAGGAATTGGAAATGAAATGCAAAAGGGAGTGTGGCGTATCGTGAAATTATTTTGCTTACCGTACGCAGGTGGAGCAAGTACCGTATTCAGTACGTGGAAATCTTATATAGACCGGTCGATAGAAATTCATGCCCTTGAACTCCCTGGGCACGGGACAAGAATGACAGAGTCTGTTCTAACCGATTTACAGCAGGTCGCAGATGATCTCTATGACCAGGCATCATCTTCCTTAAAAGAAGGAGAGCCCTATGCCATTTTCGGTCATAGCATGGGAGCCGTCCTTGCATATGAATTACAAAAAAGAATGAAAACAAGGTTAAACAGAGAGCCTGTCCATGTCTTTTATTCTGGGCGCTTCCCGCCACATATTCCAGAAAAGAAAGTCTATCATCAGCTGTCAGATTCCAAATTAAAAGAGGCGATCATTACGATGGGAGGCGTTCCTGAGGAACTTGCTGATAACCATGCAGTGCTTGATTTCTTTCTGCCGATTTTAAGAGCAGACTTTCAGCTTTTGGAGACCTATTTGTGTGATGAAGTCGTTCCAGCTGCTTGTCCAATTTCTATTTTTTATGGTACGCGTGATTTGCCTTCTGTGCTGTTTGATTTAGAGGATTGGGATCAATATACAAGCGAAGATTGTGCGTTTTTCGAATTCGATGGAGATCACTTTTTTATTCATTCATTAACAAATGAAGTTGTAGAAAAAATCAATGTCATTTTAAAGCGAATTGGAGTGTTGGAGAAATGAACACGAAGCACGTAGGCGTGATTGGAGCAGGTGTCATGGGGGCTGATATGGCATTAGACCTTTCAGCAAATGGCTATCAAGTCACATTAGTTGATGTCACAGAAGAAAAATTAAACGAAGCGCTGGAAAAAATCAAGAAGACCTATCAACTGGTTCAATTTGTGCGAAAGAAGAAAATCTCATTGTCTTTAGAGGATGTTCTGTCTCAAATCCAGCTGTCAACTTCACTTGAAGGCTTACATGATGCGCATATCGTCATTGAAAATGTGACGGAAGATTGGGAGATAAAAAAACCTATTTATGAAGAGCTGCGGGATATTTGTGTGAAAGAAACCATCTATTTTGTAAACACAAGCTGTATCTCGATCACAAAGGTAGGGTCCCTTATGCATCATCCTGAGAATGTCATTGGGGCGCACTTTATGAACCCTGTTCCTCTTAAAGCGTTAGTTGAAGTGATTAGAGGAAAAGCCACTTCTGATGACACAGTGGAAACGGCAAAAGGTTTCTTGAAATCGTTTGATAAAACACCAGTTGTGGTGCATGATTTTCCTGGATTTGTTTCCAACCGTGTGCTGATGCTGACAATCAATGAAGCGATTTGGGCGGTGCAAGATCAAGTCGCCACGCCAGCGGATGTCGATAAAATTTTCCGCGGAGGTTTCGGTCATAAAATGGGACCACTTGCGACAGGAGACTTAATTGGGCTTGATACGATTTTGAATTCATTGCTTGTTTTATACGAGAGCTACAAAGATCCGAAGTTCCGCCCATGTCCTCTGCTTGTCAAAATGGTTGATGCAGGCGAGTACGGCAAAAAATCAGGCAAGGGCTTTTTCCAATATGACATGTGAGAGGAGAATAACCAATGGCTAAGCAAATCAAGTGTGTTGTCTGGGATTTAGATCATACATTATGGGATGGAATTTTACTTGAGTCAGATGAAGTGACGTTAAAACCATCGATGAAGGAAGTACTAATAGAGTTAGATAAGCGTGGCATCCTTCTTTCTATAGCAAGCCGGAATGATGAAGCAGCCGTGAAGGAAAAGCTTTCTGCCTTCGGAATTGAACATTTCTTTCTCTATCCAGAGATTCATTGGAATGCCAAATCTAGTTCATTAGAGAGAATTAGTGAGCGCCTAAATATTCATAAAGATACCATTCTCTTTATTGATGATCAGCCATTTGAGCGGGAAGAAGTGAAGGCTGTTCATCCAGAGATTACGTGCTGGGATGCAGTGGATTATCTGTCATTACTCACTGATGATCGCCTGCGTCCAGTCTTTATCACAGAAGATGCTAGACGACGCAGAAGAATGTACTTAGAAGCGGACAAAAGGCAGCAGGAAGAAGAGAAATATGAAGGGCCGCCTGAGAAATTCTTGGCGTCTTTACAAATGAAATTCGTGATATCAGAAGCAGGAGAACAAGACCTCCAGCGCGCTGAAGAATTGACCGTCCGTACCAATCAATTAAATGCGAGCGGGAAAACCTACGATTATGAAGAGCTTGATTTCTTCCGTCAATCAGATTCCCACTTGCTGCTTGTCTGTGAACTTGAAGATAAATTCGGTTCCTATGGAAAAATTGGACTTTCATTAATAGAAGAAACAGGTGACACATGGCATGTTAAACTGCTGCTTATGTCTTGCCGCGTCATGTCTCGTGGTGTCGGGACCATCTTACTCACAACGATTTTGCAAGAAGCGAAAAAGCGAGGAAAGCGGCTTGTCGCTGATTTTAAACAAACCGATCGAAACCGTATGATGTACATCACATATAAGTTTGCCAATTTCAAAGAAATTGAGAAGGGGGAGGATGGCTATATCTTGTTTGAAAATGATTTAAGCATGATACAGCCTTTCCCAGAATACGTAGATGTCAATATCGAATTAAATCAGAAAGACCCAGCCAAACAATAAAAAGCGAAAAGCGAGGAGATTAAATCATGAACCTTCACGAACAAGTAAGAGCCTATATCGAGCAAAACCTAGTGGTATTTGATGAGGAAATTGAGCTTGGAAATGATGATCATATTTTTGAACAAGGCTTTGTGAATTCTCTATTTGCGATGAAACTAGTGAACTATATCGAACATGACTTTCAATTCCAATTAGACAACGAAGACCTCGACATTGCTCATTTTAGTACGGTCAATCGTATTGTCGCCTTAATTGAGAGAAAACAACAGGGGGCGGCTCTTCATGAAAACAGCTGAACAAACGATCAATGCCATTGAAGACATTCGTCAGTATTGCGATGAACATATCCGTCCGTTTGCCAATGAATTCGATGAGACGGAACATTTGCCAGAGTCACTGATTCGAGATATGGCGAAACGAGGCTACTTGGCAGCAGGTATCCCTTCTTCCTATCAAGGGCTGGGGCTTGATCCGATCGCATATGGACAGTTCACAGAACAAGTGGGAAAAGCTTGCTGTAATGTACGCACATTATTGACAGTAAATTCACTTGTAGGAGAAGCCATTCTTCGTTATGGAACAGAAGATCAAAAACAAGGCTGGCTTGTTGAATTAGCTAAAGGAGAAAAAATCGGAGCCTTTGCTTTGTCAGAGCCGAATATTGGTTCAGATGCCAATCATGTTGAAACAAGCTATCAAAAGGAAGGACAATCCTATGTATTAAGTGGGACGAAAAAATGGATTTCCTTTGGAGCGATTGCCGATTTCTTTATTGTGATTGCAAGAGACGGTGAACAAGTCACGGCATTCCTTGTCGATCGCGATCAGCCGGGTGTAGAGATTGAGAGAATTACAGGAATGATGGCCAACCGAGCGTCATATTTAGCGGAAATGACCTTTGATCATGTCCGGGTGCATGAAAACTGTGTCTTAGGACCAGTTGGGGGCGGATTTAACCATGTGGTGTCACTTGCATTAGACCATGGAAGATACAGTGTCGCTTGGGCAGGGCTTGCCATCGCACAAGAAGCTGTTGATTCTCTTGTCACGTATTCGCGTAAAAGAACACAGTTTAATGAAAAATTGTACAAGCATCAAATGATCAAAGGCATGATCGGGGATGCAGTGACCCAGCTCCATGCAGCGAGAGCTTTATGCCTAAAGGCTGGGGAAATGAGAGAAGCGAATCATCCTGATGCGATCACAGAAACATCCATTGCAAAATATTTCACTTCTAAAATCGCTGTTGACATTACAAATACAAATGTCCAAATTCATGGCGGAAGTGGATTTAGCCGGGAAAACTCAGCTTCAAGACTATATCGTGAAGCGAAGGTGCTTGAAATTATTGAAGGGACTTCGCAAATTCAGCAGCAGGTTATTGCTAACTATGGTTTACGCCATTATTTCGTGAAACATTCTTAGAGAGAAAGGAGATGAGCCCATGGCCTTACAGCCGCAGAAGCTGGATAAACAGAACATTGAAAATATGTTAGGTATCACTACGATCCAAGAAGGACTGCTGTTTCATCATTTAATGGAACCGAACGGAACAGCTTATTTTGAACAACTGCTGATCGAAATAGACGGACCAATAGATCGAGACATTTTTGAACAATCATGGACGAATGTCACCAAACAGCATGAAATGCTTAGAACATTGTTCAGATGGCAGGAACTCGCAAGACCAGTACAAATTGTGATGAAGCAGCATCAGCCAGACATTCGTTATCGTGATTTGACACAAGCGAAGGAGCCTCTTCATGTGCTGAAAGAAGAGGTAACGGCACAGAACCGAGAAGAACGCTTTGATCTGCAGGAAGTCCCATTTCGCCTGACGTTATGTGAAGTGAATGATGAAGTCAGTTGGGTTCTCATTAGCTTCCATCACATTTTATTGGACGGCTGGAGCCTTGGGATTGTATTAAGCGATTGGATGAGTGCATATGAGCGCTTATCGAATGGGGACAAACCTCTTCTGGAACAAAGACCATCCTACCAATCCTTTGTCAAATGGCAGCAGAAAAACCTTCAACAGACTGAAGAACAAGCCGCCTATTGGAAAAATGTTTTCAACGGCTGGAGTTATGCAGAACTGCTTCCGAAGTCAAGCGGCGCATATGAACATTCAGAAGTGTTTCATCAATATGAACATCAAGTGGATACGTCCATTGCCGAGAGCCTGAGCAAATTCACGAATCAATATGACGTGACGCTGGCATCTGTGATGTATACGCTGTGGGGAGTTTTGCTATCTAAGTATGCCAACCAAGATGATATTGTGTTTGGGACAACAGTATCGGGGAGAAATGCAGATGTCCCTCATATTGAAAAGATGACTGGGCTGTTCATTAACACATTACCGCTGCGGGTCTCATTCGAACAGGAACGGCCAATTCTTGAACAGATGCAGGAAGTGAGCCGTGAGATCGCTGTAAGAAATGAATATGAACATACCCCGCTATCTGCCTTAAAGAATTATGCAGGAATGACTGCAGAGCAATCATTATTTGATTCAATCGTCGTCATTGAAAACTATCCATTAGATCAAATGCTCACGAAAAACGATCAGCCAATTCGTATTCGTGGATTTGAGATGACTGAGCAGACAGAATTCGATCTCACGCTTAGTGTCCAGGCATTTGATGATCAGCTGCACTTTTCATTGGTGTATAACCCCGTCAGCTTTTCAGCTGAGCAAATCGAAAAGTGGTGTCAGCATTTTCTTCATCTCCTGTCTGATGCCTGTGCTCATCCGCACAAAACTGCTGCTCAACTACAGCTGCTATCAGAAGAAGAGAAAGAAAAGCAGTTGGCGGTCTTCCAGCAATATGGCGGAGCAACATCTAGCAATGAGCCAACGGTGATTGACCTATTTGAAGCACAAGTAGAGCGAACGCCAGCGGCAGCTGCAGTTGAGTTTGGCGATACGACGGTTACATATGAACAACTCAATAAGAGAGTGAACCAGCTCGCACATTATTTACAAAACAAAGGGGTCAAACAGGAGCAGCGTGTCGGCATTTTAGCAGAGCATTCCATTGAAATGGTGATAGCATGCTTAGCGATCTTAAAAGCTGGCGGTGCATACGTGCCGATTGATCCTGAATATCCGCAGGAACGAATAGAATATCTATTAGAAGACAGCGGAGTAGAATGGCTCTTAACTCACCCAATAAAAGGGCTCACCTACGCCTATCATGGAGAAAAAATCGATATCACGCAGCCGGATCTATACACCGGACCATCAGACAACTTGGCAGAAGCCATCACCTCAGACCAAACAGCCTACTGCATTTATACATCAGGAACGACCGGAAGACCAAAAGGTGTACTCATTCATCATCTTGGCTTAGCCAACTATATTGAATGGGCGAAGCAAGTATATGTTCGAGGAGAAACAAGGCATTTTGCTTTGTACACTTCACTGTCCTTTGACCTGACGGTTACTTCTATTTTCACGCCGCTCATTTCAGGAAATACCATCATGATTTATCACCATGAAAACCGGCAGCTGCTTGTCGAAGACATCATAAAAGACAATCGCGTGCATGTGATGAAACTGACACCATCTCATTTACAGTTTATTAAGCATTTGTCTTTCCCAGACAGCCAAATGAAATGTTTCATTTTAGGCGGAGAGCAGCTGGAAACATCTTTAGCGAAATCCATTCAGCAGTCCTTCCCGCAGCCAATTGAAATTGTGAATGAATATGGACCAACTGAAACGGTCGTTGGCTGCATGATTCATCGATATGATCAGGATCTCGATCAAGACGTGTATGTACCGATTGGTAAGCCTGCACAGCATACAGATATTCTTCTGTTTGACAGACATATGAATCTCATGCCGGAAGGAGCCGCCGGTGAATTATATATTGGCGGAAAAGGTGTCGCAAAAGGCTATTTGAATCGCCCAGAACTAACCGAAGAAAGATTTGTCGACCACCCTTTCCAGCCAGGTGAAAAAATTTATAAAACAGGTGATGCAGCGCGCATTCTCCCTAATGGGCTCATTCAATTTTTAGGTCGAAATGATGATCAAGTGAAGCTGAGAGGCTACCGGATTGAAACTGGTGAAATTGAATTTTGGCTGAATGAACAGCCAGGAATAAAAGCAGCAGCAGTTGTTGTAAAGCCAGATGCTTCTGGTACACCATGTTTGGCCGCATATGTTGTCACAGCAGCCATACTTGATCAAGCGGCAATAAAACAAGCGTTGGCTGATCAACTGCCGGATTATATGATCCCAACTCACTTTGTTCAATTGGACGATATGCCACTGACTGCAAATGGCAAACTAGATAAACGAGCTTTACCTGCTTTGAAACAGGCGCAGCAAACGAAAAAACAGGCGGGATCTGCCAATCTTTCTGATACGGAGAAAGTTATTCAAGACATTTGGAAAAAAGTCCTCGGTTTAGATGAGGTAAGTGTCCATGACAAATTCTTTGACATTGGCGGGCATTCACTCAATTTGATCCACGTCAATCAACAGCTCGCTAAGCAATTGAATCAAAGCATTCCAATGGTCGAAATGTTCCGCCGCCCAACGATTAGAGAGCTTGCCGCATATTTAAGCGGCGATTCAGAGCAAGTAGCGGCAGACGCGCAGCCTGTAAAACAAAAGACAAGAAAAGCCAATGAGCCGATTGCCATTATTGGAATGGCTGGTAAATTCCCAGGTGCGAAAAATGTTGAGGCATTTTGGCAAAATTTGAAGAATGGAGAAGAATCAATTTCCTTCTTTTCCGATGAAGAACTGTTAGAAGCCGGTATTGACCGTCAAACCTTCGAACGATCCGATTATGTGAGGGCAAAAGGTGTCATTGATGGACCTGATTTATTTGATGCATCCTTCTTCGGCTATTCGCCAGGTCAGGCAGAAATGATGGATCCTCAAATACGTCTCCTGCATGAGTACGCCTATAAGGCGCTGGAAGATGCGGGGTATGTGCAAGAAGATTATACGGGTAAGGTCGGGTTGTTTACTGGGTCCACATCGAACTTCCAATGGATTCAGCGTTTTGCCGCTTCCCTTGATAGCAGTATGTCAGAGCTGTTTGAAGTGGGTTCACTCAATGATACGTACACCGTAAGTACAAGAATTGCCCATAAATTGAATTTGAAAGGACCGGCGCTTACGCTGCAAACCGCTTGTTCAACTTCTTTGGTCGCCTTGCATTTGGCCTGTCAATCCATTGCGAATGGTGATTCAGATGTAGCTCTTGCGGGAGGTGTGTCAATCCTGCACCCAGTGAAATCAGGCTACGTTTATCAACAGAACATGGTGAAATCAAGTGATGGCCACTGCCGCGCCTTTGACGATCAAGCGGATGGAACTGTTGGCGGAGATGGTGTTGGTCTTGTTGCTTTAAAAGCACTTAGTGAAGCCATAGAAGATGGCGACCATATTTATGCAGTCATTAAGGGCTCTGCCATCAACAATGATGGTGATCAAAAGGTTGGTTTCAATGCTCCGAGCGTCGAAGGACAGACACGTGTCATTCAGGATGCCCTGCATCAAGCAGATGTTTCACCAGATACGATTGAATATGTGGAAACACATGGAACTGGCACATCACTTGGTGATCCGATTGAAATAGAGGCGCTCACAAAGGCTTTCGACACAGAGAAAAAACAATTTTGCCGCATTGGGTCTGTGAAAACCAATATTGGACATTTGGATGCAGCGGCAGGAGCAGCTGGCTTGATCAAAGCTGTGCTTTCGCTTCAGCATCACACATTTGTACCTAGTCTTCACTTCAAAAAAGCCAATGAAAACATTGCATTTGATCATAGTCCTTTCTTTGTCAATACTGAGCGGACCGACTGGAAGCAGCCAGCTTCCCATTTGCGGCGGGCTGGGGTGAGCTCATTTGGAATGGGTGGAACGAATGCACATGTCATATTAGAAGAAGCGCCACAAAGAGACCGTCAGCAAATGCCTCGTTCTGCTGAGCTGCTTGTTCTTTCAGCAAAGAGCAAAACGAGCTTGGAACGAATGAAAGCCAAACTCGCAAGCCAAATAGACAACACGCCTTCTATCAATTTGGCAGACGCAGCTTATACGCTGCAAACAGGAAGACAATCCTTTGGTTTCCGTCAGACATTTGTTGCGGCAAGCAGAGAAGATGCTTTGCGCGTATTAACAGAAAAGCAAGGCAAGGGCATTGGAAAGCTCATGCATTCGCATGTGGAGAAACAAAAGATTATTTTTATGTTTTCTGGACAAGGCAATCAATATCTCAATATGGGATTAGATCTGTACCGGGAAGAGCCTTACTTTAAGAAGCAAATGGATGCTTGTTTTCAAGCATATGAAGAAGCAACGGGACGAAGTCTTGCACGTATTCTGTACCCATTAGCGGCTGAAACAGAAAAGGCGCGTGAACAATTGGCAAGTACTCAATATGCACAGCCAGCCATTTTTGCCATTGAATATGCCTTATCCATGCTTTTCATTGAATGGGGCGTTCGTCCTGATGCAATGATCGGCTATAGCTTTGGCGAATTAACGGCAGCCGCCATATCAGGGCTATTCAGCTTAAAGGACGCAATGTCCATGGTCGCCTATCGTGCGAATGCGATGCAGTCGTCACCAGCTGGCGTCATGATGAGTGTTCCATTACCTGAGGCAGAGCTAAAACCGATGCTTCCAAAAGATATTTCTCTCGCGGTTGTCAATGATTCATCATGTATTGTGTCAGGTCTAGAAGAGGCGATCAGTGAATTTGAACAAGAGCTGAAAAGCAACAGATTGATGTGTATGCGATTAGGTGGAACCATTGCCGCCCACTCACATGTCATGAAGGAGGCAGCGGAGCAATTCGGAGAAAAATTAACACATATGAAAGCCGAGTCTCTTCGCATTCCATTCATTTCGAATTTGTCAGGAGATTGGATGACAGATACGAGAGCGAAGGATATGTCTTATTGGAAAAGGCATATGACCGATACAGTTCGTTTTGCTGAAGGGATCACAAATATTTTACAAGAGGACAATATTCAATTAATTGAGATTGGACCAGGACAAGATTTAAGCGTGATGGTCAATCGGTCGCTGAACGGCCTGAACCAGCATGTATGTCATGTGTTAAGGCATGCAAAACAAGATGTGACGGATACTGAATTTTTACTTGGTCAAATTGGACGTCTATGGACAAACGGATTATCTATTGATTGGGATAGGTTCCATTTAAACCGTCAGCCGCGGAAAATGCCGCTGCCAACGTATGCATTTGATCAAACCTCCTATTGGTATGATGCAGCAGATCGTGTGAAACAAGACAAACCAAAGCAGTCTGGACGAAAGCAGCAAATGGATGAATGGTTCTATACCCCTCATTGGGAAGCGGATCTTTTACCTTGCGTGCCATTAGAAGATACGTCTGACGGAGCCTTGCTTTTGTTTGCAGATCCATCTGCTTTTGGAGAGAAGGTTACGGCTGAGCTCCTGACGAAACGGAACGAGTCCGTCATGGTTCGTAAAGGAAATGAATTTACGAAGCATGACGAAAAAAGCTATACCATTCGGTCACATGAGCCATCTGATTATGAAAGGCTCATATCAAATCTGGCAGATGACGAAATCAACGTGTCAAAAGTTTGCCATCTATGGGGGCTTTCAGAAAGACAGCCATCTCAAACGGAAGAAGAATGGGTGAAGCAAACGCAGCAAGAAGCTTATTACTCCTTGCTTTACATCGGCCAGGCACTGAAAAAATATGTGTTGGACCAAAAGGTATCGATTACAGTTCTTTCCTCATTGACGTATGCCGTTGGCGGTGAGCCTGTACTTTATCCTGAAAAAGCGATCCATCTAGGGCCTGCCATGGTGATTTCACAAGAAACACCGAACTTACGTTACCGCATTCTTGATATTGATCGTCCAGTGGAACATGGGGTTCAAGAAAAGAGATTGCTAAAGCAAATAAGCGATGAGCTAGATCGAGCGTCTGGACCGCTTCTCACGGTCTATCGACGAAATAAACGATATGTGAAAAAGTATGCGAAAGGTTCAGTTCCCGAAACGGGACATGCTCATTTGGCTAAAAAAGATGGTGTGTACATTTTAATTGGCGGACTTGGGTTTATTGGATTGAATATCGCCCAGACTTTGGCCGAGCAAACGCAGGGAACATTGATCTTAACGAGCAGATCTGGGCTCCCTGATAGGAGCAAGTGGCAAGTATGGCTGTCTACGCATGATGATCAGGATCCAACAAAGAAAAAAATACAAAGGGTCATGGCACTGGAAGAGGCAGGCGCAGACGTTCTTATTCAGAAAGTGGACGTTCGTCACAAGGAAGATATTCAGCAATTGATCAACACAGTGGATGCGTCATATGGACAGATCAATGGCGTGATCTATGCAGCTGGAGTGACAGGCGACCAATCCTTCCAGGTGATGGAACAAACAGATGTCACTTTTTCGGAGCCGCATTTTGAAGCGAAGATGAATGGTGTACTTCATCTTGATGATGCCTTAGGTGATCGATCCCTTGATTTCTGTTTTGTCCTGTCATCTTTGTCACCGATCTTGGGCGGTCTCGGTTTTACAGCCTATACAGCTGTGAATCATTTCATCGATGCGTACGTGTATGAACGCAATCTACGTTCAGAAACACAATGGTCTGTCATTAGCTTTGACGGCTGGGAATTTGAGCAAGGGAAGCAGCTTGATCTTCCAATCGGAGATGATGTTACCGAAACGTTAATTACAGAAAAAGAAGGAAGAATGATCTTTGAACGATTGCTTTCACTGGATCAAGTGGAACAAATGGTTATTTCAACAACATCTTTACATGATCGTATTCACCGATATGTAGACCGTTTATCCCTTGAGGAAGAGAGCGGCGGTGAGCATGAACAAGATGGCAATTTGTATTCTCGTCCAGCGCTTTCCACGAATTATGCGGCACCAGAAACGGAGCTGGAGAAAGCATTAAGTCAACATTGGCAAGCTTTCTTTAAGATTGATGAAATTGGCATAGATGATCATTTCTTTGAAATGGGTGGAGATTCTCTAAAGGCGATTACCTTCATTGGTATCATTCATCGTGCATTTAGTGTAGAGCTGACGCTGCCACAATTTTTCCAAATACCTACGATACGATTAATGGCAGCATATATCGATCAAGCAGATACTGCTGCTTATCATGCGATTGAAAAAGCCGAAGTGAAGGAGCATTATCCTTTGTCGTCTGCGCAAAAACGGTTGTATCTCATGCAGCAAATGGATGTAAACAGCACAGGATACAATGAGTTTAAAGCGGGACGAATCAAAGGGAAACTCGATATTAGCAGGTTGGAATGGGCATTTCAGCAGCTCATTAAGAGACACGAAAGTTTGCGGACTGCGTTTGTATTAGAGAATGGTGTCCCTTATCAAAAGATTGAAGAAGAGGTACCATTTGCAGTCACATTATTTGACCTCACTAAGGGATCGACACAAGGATCTGAGGAAGAGCAAAAACAAGTGATTGAACAATTTTTGACTGCCTTTACGTTAAGTGAGGCTCCATTGATGAGAGTCGGTGTGATGAAGCTGGCAGAAGAGGAATTCGTGCTCATGCTGGACATGCACCACATTATTTCAGACGGTCTTTCTCAAGATATTTTGGTCAATGACTTTATGCAGTTATATGACGGCAGGACGCTTGAGCCTCTCGCTCTGCAATATAAAGATTTTTCAGAATGGCAAAATGACCTGCTAGCATCAGAAGCACTGAAAGAATCGAGTGATTACTGGAAAGATCGGTTAGAGGGTGCCCCCCTCCTTGATCTGCCAACAGATTTCGATCGACCAGTGGTGAGACAATTCCGCGGCGGGCATTATACGTTCCGTATAGAAGAAGCGGAGCTAAACGCATTTAAACAGGTGATTTTAAAGGAAGACGCCACACTGTTTATGGGCTTGTTAAGTGTATATCAGATTTTGCTTCACAAATTAAGCGGACAATCAGATATCACGGTCGGGGTTCCGGTAGCAGGGAGAAAACAAGAGGAGCTGCAGCAAGTGATCGGTATTTTTGTCAATATGCTGCCACTTCGTTTGTATCCTAAAGCAGAGCTGACGTACCAGCAATTCCTAGAGGATGTGAAAGCACACGTCATCGATGATTTCGGACATCAAGACTATCAGTATGAACAAATGGTTCAAGACCTTCAGTTAAGCCGGAGTGTCAGCCGGAATCTATTGTTTGATGCTGTGTTCGCCTTGCAAAACATGAATCAGCCAGAACTGAAGGTAGGCGGTTTAACCTTTAGTGATTATCCGTATGAGACAGGAACGTCACGCTTTGATTTACTCTGGATTGCGTATGAGCAGGAAGACGGTCTTTCTTCAACGATCGAATATAATACTGAGCTTTTCACAGAGGAAACCATAGAGCGGATTGCGGGCTTGCTGAAAGACATCATGCGGGCTGTTTCAATAGATGCTGTAAGAATAGAGGAGATCGAACTGACTTCTTCGTTCCAGCAATTAGATGACGTATCTCTTTTCGAATTAGATGACTTGAAAATATAAGTAAAGAGGTGAATGGAAGAGTGATTGAACATGATGATTTTCAACTGAAAGCAGCGGCGAAGGAAAGGGTGAGGGAAAGAGCCTACTGGACATCGATCTTATCAGGTGTCCAGCTTGATGGCCGCATTCCTCATACGGTTTCAAAGGCCGAACCTGCTGCAATGAACCGATCGCTTCATTCGTCCTTCCCTGTGGCTATGAATCATTCGTTAAAACAATTATGCGGAGATTCTGATTTGCGGCTGTTTATCGTGCTAACCACAGCAGCTTTTGGCTTGCTTCAACGTTATAGCGGAAAAACTGAGTTGATGGTGACTGTTCCTACAATGGAACAGTCTGCCAATCAATCCGCCATCAATCATATGCTGCCGCTTAAGGCAGAGATTGAGCCTCATATGAGCTTTAGCGCAGGGCTAGAGGCAGTGAAACAATCGTTTCAGGAGGCAGTGCGTCATCAAAACTATCCTGTTCAAATATTAATGGATGAGCTTTGGCGTTCAGTAGGAGAAGACAAGAAGCGTGTCAATCTGGCATGTGCATTTGAACCATTGCATGGGCATGCTGACCGAGAGCAGCTGTATGCGGATGTGCTTATTGTTTGGAAGAAAGAACAAGATCACCTTCATGCTGAAGTTCACTGGGATGCTTCCATTTATGATGACCACATGATGGAGCAGTTCTCCAATCATTTCATGGGATTCACAGAGCAATGTCTCGAAACGCCTGAGCAAATGATGAGCACTCACTCATTTTTATCTGATGTAGAGAAAAGTCAGCTGTTTGATTCGTTTCAAGGGGAGTCGCTCGCTTATCCAGTGGATCGTGATATTGTGTCGTTATTTCAACAACAAGTTCAATTGCATCCAGCACGAACGGCTGTTGTGTTTGGCACTACCTCCTATACATATGAAGAGGTTGATCAATTATCTGATCGCATTGCGCTTAGACTGTCTCAAAGTCAGATAACACGTGAGACCCCTGTTGGACTCAAAATGTATCGATCTGCTGAACTAGTCATTGCCATTCTTGGCATCTTAAAGGCTGGCTATGCTTATTTACCGATTGATGTCCATCTGCCGATCGAAAGAATTCGGTATATGCTCAAAAACAGCGGCGCTGCAGCTATTGTCTCGGATGCAGAAGGACACGAAGGATTGGATGTCGAGGTTCATGTGATTCAAGACATGCTTCAAGAATCATCAATAAAAGAGAATCTGACTTGGTCTATCTCGCCTTCCGATATGGCGTATGTCCTGTATACATCAGGTACAACAGGGCATCCGAAAGGTGTCGTTATCGAACATCGTCATGTCATAAATTTGGTATATGGAATGAAAACGCGCTTTTTTGATCTACTCCCTGATCCTTTGCAAGTAGGGATGCTAGCTTCACACATTTTTGATGCGTCTGTTCAAACATTGTTCCCAGCATTGCTCCTCGGACATACGCTGCATATTGCCAAAGATGAAGTCCGTATGGATGGGCATGCGTTATGGTCGTTTTACCAAGAACATCACATTCAGCTGTCTGATGTGACCCCCTCCCACTTGAAGCTGATGAACAAAGCAGCAGCGCAATCAAGACAAGACCTGCCTGCGTTGAACATGTTGCTGGTTGGCGGAGAGGTGTTCACAAAAGAGCTGATGGATCAATTTTTACAGCATATATCAGGTGAAAAACCGATCATGATTAATGCGTATGGGCCGACTGAATGTACGGTTCAGTCATCATCCTTTTTGATTCCCCAAGACTGGGATGAGCAAGTCATTCCTATTGGACAGCCGATGCCGAATGAGCATATTTTCATATGTGATGCGCAAGGAGAGCCAGTTCCGATTGGCGTCTTTGGAGAGTTATATATAACAGGCGATGGTGTAGGTCGTGGGTACATCAATCACCCTGATCTGAGCAAGGAGAAATTTATTGAAAAACCAGAGCTCAGCAGCGGGATGTTATATGGTACGGGAGACCTTGCAAGATGGCGGTTTGATGGTTTATTAGAATTTGCAAAGAGAAACGACAGTCAAGTGAAAATTAGGGGATATCGAATTGAGCTAGAGGAAATCCGCAGAGCGATTCTTGATGACCCGCATATGCAAGGATTGATTCAAGATGTCATTGTCATTCCTAAGGAAACGCAGGATCAGGACCAATACATTTGCGCATACATGATGGCAAAACAAGTGATAGATCAGCGCGCGCTTCGTCAGTCTTTAAGTGATAGATTACCAGGTTATATGGTGCCGAGACATGTCATCCAAATAGAGCAATTTCCTTTGAATCTATCAGGGAAATTGGATATCCAAGCACTGCCGAATCCAGAAGATCAGCTGGTAGACAATCAAGAGCCTATGACCATTCAAGCACATAATGAAACAGAGCAGAAGCTTGTTCGTATTTTCGCCTCTATTTTACAAGTCCCTGCTTCGCAGATTCGTATAGATGAACCGTTTTTTGACTTAGGCGGGAACTCTTTTAATATCGTTGAGTTGTCCAATAAAGTGAAAGAGGAATTTCAGCAGGAGCTGACAGTGATGGAGCTGTTCCAATTTACAACTGTTTCACAAATAGCTGCTCAAATAAAAAACAAAGCATCAGGGCAAGAGAAACAAATCGAAGATGATGGAGAAAATGAAGCGGATGACTTAGAAAGTGCCGCTCAACTGTTAGGCGGGATGATAGATGAGTAAGTTCACAGGATTAGAGGTTGCAGTGGTTGGGATGGCCTGCCGTTTTCCAGGAGCAAAGAATATTCATCACTTTTGGGACAACCTTGCAAATGGAAGAGAGTCTATTACGTTCTTTTCGAAGGAAGAGCTGCTTGAGGCAGGGGTTGAGAAAGAAGCATTGGATCATGAGCAATATGTACGTGCCAAAGGAGCAGTTGATCAGCATGATCATTTTGATGCAGATTTCTTTGGTTATTCACAGCGTGAAGCAGAAGTAATGGACCCGCAGATCCGCATGTTTCATGAGGTGGCGTGGGAATCTCTTGAAGATGCAGGCTATAACCCTGAAACCTATCAGGAACCAATTGGTTTATTTGGAGCCGCCTCTGCTAATTTATATTGGCAAGCTGCTTCCATGCTGATGAGAACGAATCACTCATCCGAACAATTTGCGGCTGTTCAGTTAACAGATAAAGATTTCATGAACACAAAGGTATCTTATAAATTGAATTTGAAGGGGCCGAGCGTAGCTGTTGATACAGCTTGTTCTTCCTCTTTGACTGCCATTCATATGGCGGCACGCGCCTTAATTACCGGAGAATGTAAAATGGCTCTCGCAGGCGGCGTCACCATTACGACCCCTCACAAAAAAGGATACATGTATCAAGAGGGGATGATCATGTCGCCAGATGGGCACTGCCGGGCTTTTGATGAACAGGCAGAAGGTACCGTAGGCGGTGAGGGCTGCGGCGTTGTTGTGCTCAAATCATTAAAGCAGGCACTAAAAGATAAGGACCATATCTATGGCGTGATTAAAGGTTCAGCCTATAACAATGACGGCGGGCGGAAGGTTGGCTACACAGCACCAAGTATAGAAGGACAAAGCGAAGTGATTAAAAAGGCACTCAACATCAGTCGTGTAGAAGCTGAGAGTATTTCTTATATTGAAGCACATGGCACAGGTACAACTCTTGGAGATCCGGTTGAAATTGAGTCACTAAAGAAAGCCTTTCAAACGGATAAAAAACAGTTTTGTGCGATTGGGTCTGTGAAAACCAATATTGGTCATCTTGATTCAGCCGCAGGGGTTGCAGGTTTTATCAAGACAACGCTTAGTCTGTACCATCAGATGCTGCCGCCTAGCCTTCATTATAAAAAGCCGAATCCGAAAATTGATTTTGAATCAAGTCCATTTTATGTCAATACAACACCCGTACCATGGACGAAAACAGAGCAGCCGCTGCGTGCCGGAGTTAGTTCATTTGGAGTCGGTGGAACGAATGTACATCTGATCATGGAAGAGGCACCCGCCGCCGACAAACCGTCAGTAGAAAGAGATCATGAACTAATGGTGATTTCTGCAAGATCGAAGCAGGCGGTTCAAAAATCTGCTGAACAAATGACATCTTATTTAAAAGATCAAAAGCGTGTCACACTATCCGAGGCTGCCTTTACACTGCAAGAGGGAAGAAAGCATTTTCCTTATCGACAAGCTTTTCTTGCAGGTCCTGACCGCACATTCCAGTCAGCGGGACAGCCGCAAAAGGCCTTTCAACAGCCTGCAGTCGTCTGGATGTTTTCTGGACAAGGTGCTCAGTATGTGAATATGGGCAAAGATTTATATGAGAAAGATCCTGAATTTAAACAAATGCTTCAGAAATGTTTTGCCATCATTTTATCTTTATCAGGTGTTGAGATCGAGAACGTGTTATACCCAACAACCGAAGAAGAGTTCATAAAAGCAGAACAGCTCATGCAGCAAACATCATATACACAAATCATCTTGTTTAGTTTTGAGTATGCGCTCGCATCGAAGCTGATGGGACTAGGCATACGTCCGCATTATTTCATTGGTCATAGCATTGGAGAAATAACAGCTGCCTGCGTGGCCGGTATTATTCACCTTGAAGATGCAATCCGTATCGTTTTAAAAAGAGGCAGTTTGATGCAAAAAATGCCTCGGGGTGAAATGGCCGGAGTGTCACTCTCTGCCGAAGAGATTGAACATGATCTTCCTGAAGGTGTCGAGCTTTCTGCGGTGAATAGCTCGCAATTATCTGTTGTTTCCGGTCCTTCAGAACGATTACAGATCTATCTCGAACAAGCTGAAAAAAGAGGAGCTTCTGTCCAAACATTGAAAACCTCTCACGCCTTTCATACGAGTATGATGGCTGAAGCGTCCGAACAGTTTAAGCACGTTCTCTCGGAAATCACCTATCAACAGGGCGAGATTCCGATTCTTTCGAATGTGACAGGGAACTGGTTAACAAATGAGCAAGCATCATCGCCTGATTACTGGGCATCTCATATCAGGCAGCCTGTTTTATTTAGTCAAGGATTAGAGACGTTACTTGGACTTGGAGAAGTGGTTTTCATTGAAGTGGGGCCAGGTCATACGTTGACTCAATTTGTGAAACGACATGAGGACTATGATGTGAACAAAGCAGCAGCTGTTTCATTGGTGAGACACCCAAAAGAACAAGCTGATGATGATGAATATATGAAAAAAGCTATAGGGAAGCTGTGGAGTTTTGGAGTGGAACCGAACTGGAGCGCTGTCAGAAAAGAAAAGGCCCCATATCGAGTGTCACTGCCAACATATCCATTCGAGCATCAAATATTCCCCTCTCCGCAGTTTAAAGCAGATCAGCTGATGACCGCTATAGCGCCATCAGAAAAGGGTGAGAAATTCTCCGCTGATTTTGAAGACTGGTTTTATATACCGGTGTGGGAGCGCTCTGCACCTGTACTAAAAGAGCAGCATCATCAAGGGAAGCGTATCTTGGTTTTTGAGAAAAGTGGTCATATTGGCGACTATTTGAAAGAACGGCATGCAGAAGTTGTCAGCGTCTGTCAAAGTGATCATACGATCAAAGAAAATGACCAGTTGATGAAGGCTGACGTTCATATGCTGTCACACTTAGAGTGGGTTATGGCTGAACTGCACCAATCTGGGTTTATACCGGAAGAGATCATCTGGATGCATGATGAACTGACAGAAGATACAGGTGATCAGCCAAACTACTTATCTGTACTCGATCTCGTCAGGCTCATCAGTCAGCATCATAACACAACCATCCGTCTTCATCTTGTGACAAATCAAGCGCATGATGTCATCGGGATGGAGAAGGTCAATCCTCTTCAAGCAACATGCACTGGACTAGCTCTGACCATTCCTCAAGAATATCAGCATATTGCGTGTCAGCACGTTGATTTATGTCAGGAAACAAAGGCGGACTGGCCGCTATTTCTTTCATATGAGGTGGCAATGCACGATCAAGAGGCGCTTGTGGCGTATCGGGGGAACAGCAGGTGGGTTCGAAAAGCTTCAAGTACACCTTTAAGTAAAGAGGAATCGTCCACGCAGCCTTTCAGGACTCATGGTGTTTACCTCCTGACCGGCGGTATGGGAGGCATTGGCTTCACACTAGCTCAACATTTAGCAGAAACGTATCAAGCAAAACTTGTGTTCCTCAGCCGATCACAGATACGTGAACGCTCTGCATGGCATGAGCTGAGTGATGCAGATGGGAAAGAAGCTGAAACCGTGAAAAAGCTGATGACTCTTGAAGAGTTAGGAGCTGATGTACTAACTGTACACGGTGATGTGTCGGATAAAGACGCTGTGCAGAAAGCGGTCCAGCTGGCTCATACAACGTTTGGCGATTTACATGGTGTCATCCATGCGGCAGGAGAAGCAGATGGGAAGATCATCCAAGCAAGAACAGCAGACGATGAAATTCGCATGTGTCAGGCAAAAATCAACGGGACCTATGTGTTGGATGAAGCACTCAAGAATGAAACGCTCGACTTCGTTTTACTTTGTTCATCCCTAGTGTCTTTTCTTGGAGCGGCTGGACAAGTGGCTTATGCGGCTTCCAATGCTTTTATGGACAGCTTTGCTCATGCGAAGAGGCAGGAAGGAAAGCCAGTGATTTCTTTAAACTGGGATCGATGGGAAAAAGTCGGCATGGCACACGACTCAGCATTAGCGGCCAAAGTCAATGACATGATGGCGCTCGAGGAGCAGGCGGGAATTTCACCAGAAGAAGGAATCAAGGCCTTTCAGGAAGTGCTTCGTCTAGACTATCCACAAATTCTTGTTTCTGTTCGAGACATGGGTGAGAGAATAAAGCACCGCTTAACACCTATGCAGGAGGAAAAAGAGTCGTCGCAACAAATATCGCAGGTCATAGATGATCGCCTAGAAGTCTCATTGAGTGATGCACTCAGCTCCTTTTTTCCTCATGAACCGGATGTGAATGAGAACTTCTTTGAAATGGGTGCGACATCCCTTGATTTGCTGCAGATGAGCGGTCATATTAAATCAATTTATGGGATAGAGGTTCCAGTGGTCATGATGTATAGTCATCCAACGATCGCGTCATTGGCTGCAGAACTGAAGAAGATACATGGCGTGAAGGAAGAAAAGCAAGCTGTCACTGAATCATCTAATCTCCGCAAACAGGCGATGGCAGATGGGAAAAACCGCCGTAAACAGAGATTAAAACGAAAATAGATGGGAGAAATGCAGCGTATGTCTGATCAAGAGCAATGGAGCGAATCTGGACTTGAAATTGCAGTTGTAGGATTAGCAGGTACATTTCCTGGGGCACCGAATGTGCAAGCGTTTTGGGAAAATGTGTCGCAAGGGAAAGAATCCGTTACGTTTTTCACTGATGAAGAATTAAAGGCAGCGGGTGTAGATGAGACGCTGCTAAAACGTTCTGATTATGTCAAGGCAAAGCCATATTTAAAACAGGCATCATCATTTGATGCAGACTTTTTTGGCTACTCTCCGCGAGAGGCATCGATTATGGACCCGCAAATTCGATTGATGCATGAATGCACATGGCATGCGCTTGAGGATGCAGGCTATGAACCTGAGCAATACGAAGGTTTAATTGGTCTTTATGCCGGGGCATCTAGCAATCTATCGTGGATGGGGCAGCATATGTCGTCACTTGCAAAGAACGAAGATGTGTTTCAAATCATGCATCTCAATGACCCATCCTTTGCTTCTCGAATTGCCTATAAATTAAATCTAAAAGGTCCAAGCGTATCGGTGCAAACGGCTTGCTCCACATCACTTGTTGCGATCCATATGGCCTGCCAAGGATTAATCGGCGGTGAATGTGACCTTGCGTTAGCTGGAGGTGTCACACTTCATCAGCCGCAAATCACAGGCTATCAATACCAAGAAGGAATGATTTATTCTCCTGATGGTCATTGCCGTCCGTTTGATGAAAAAGCAAAAGGAACCGTTTTTGGTGAAGGTGCAGGCGTTGTTGCACTAAAACGATTAAAAGATGCGATAGAAGATGGAGATTTTATTTATGCTGTCGTAAAAGGATCTGCAACGAACAATGATGGAAGTAATAAAGTCGGCTATACAGCCCCAAGTGTGAGTGGACAGGCAAGTGTTATTGAATCTGCGTTAGAAATGGCTGAGACAGAACCAGAGACGATTTCTTATATCGAAGCACATGGAACGGGTACGCCTGTTGGAGATCCGATTGAGATTGAGGCGCTTACTCGTGCTTTTCAAACAGATCAACAAGGCTATTGCCGAATTGGATCAGTCAAAGCCAATATTGGTCATTTAGATGCCGCAAGCGGCGTAGCTGGTTTTATCAAAACAGTCATGATGCTGCATCATCGTCAATTTGCCCCGATGCCGCACTTTGAGAAGCCGAATCACCGTATTTCTTTTGATCAAACCCCATTTTATGTTGGGACAGACAAAGAGGAGTGGAAGACATCTCAATTGCCAAGGAGAGCTGGAGTCAGTGCCTTTGGTATAGGGGGAGCAAATGCTCATGTCATCTTAGAAGAGGCACAGCCGAGAAAAACAAACAGCAAGGCCTCGTCCAAAGAATTAATTGTGCTCTCAGCTAGATCAATGCATGATCTGAAGAACATGACAAAAAACTTAAAGGAATATGTCTCCTCACATCCTGATCTCTCACTTGGTGAAGCAGCTTATACCTTACAAAGTGGAAGAAAGGCTTTCAAATATCGAAAAGCGTTTGTCTGTTCCACGCGGGAAGAGTTATTAGCGGAGCTGCAATTGCTGAATGAAGAGACAGCAGGCAGAGAAAGTCATCTTTATAAACGGATCAACATGAAGCTGAAGGGGTACCATGAGTCAGGTTTACGTGATTACATCGAGCTGTATGAGAAAGATCCTTCTTTCAAAACAGAAGTGGATCGAATCGTAAGCCTTGTCCAACCCGCTTTACCTATCAAAAAAGATGAGCTGTTCCATCCTAAACAAAGCCGTCAATCAGAAGTGGCGATGCTGATCATGACATCGGCTTTTGCTAACATGCTAAGATCACTCGGAATTGAACCAGATGGCTGGATTGGAGAAGGCAGCGGAGTCTGGACAGCTTTATATGCAGCAGGCGGCCTTGAGCTAAATGATGCGGTATCTATTGTGTACCATCTTCATGACACCGAGATGGTTAATCAAAGGCTGGCTTCCCTGCCTCAGAGGACACTAAAGCAGCCTGTTTACTTGCAGCAAACCGGGGAGGAACTAATCACTTTCGACCCATCGTCTGCAAAAGGTCTTCTTAATATGGATCAGCCAGTAAAATCACCAATGATTGAGCAAGAATCACCAGCTTTGATCATTGAGCTTTCAATGAAACAAGGGATTGTATTTGAAAAGGGAGCAGAAAAAACAACCGAACCACTTGATGGAGACATGCTTCAAATTGCAGGTGTTCTTTGGGAAATAGGAGTCGGCTTAGCTTTTCCTGTAACAGATGAGAAGAACAGGCAGCGTATTCCGCTGCCTGGGTACCCATTTCATAAAACCGATTTCTCTGCACAAACAACTACGATGGCAGCCATTGAACCGCAAAAGCCGCAGAATGAACAGCGTGCCTTTGCTTCACTCGCTTCATTACAAAAAGAGATTCACGACATTGTGCAAACTCATTTTGGGTTTGATCAAATGGATGATGAATCGCCATTTTTTGAATTTGGTGCGACATCCCTTGATATTTCTCAGCTTGCAGCGAAAATATCTGAGCACGTGGACAAGCAAATTGACACTGTGCAATTGTATCGGTTTGCGACAGTGGCAAGTCTTGCTGAATATTTGTTTGAAGAACAGTCAGAGCAGGTTCAAACGCCTGCTTCTCGCCCAGTAAAAAACACGTCCCAGGAGCATACGGATATTGCGATTGTCGGAATGGCTGGAAGATTCCCAGGAGCTTCATCGCTAGAAGACTTTTGGCAGCGTCTTGTGAATGGCGAGGAAATGATTCACTTTTTCACAGAAGAAGAGCTCAAGAAAGCAGGGCTGGATGCGTCTGTCTACCAGCATCCGAATTTCATTGGAGCAAAAGGTCGTTTACAAGAGATCGAAGGCTTTGATGCAGACTTCTTTAACTATTCTGCTAGAGAGGCAGAGCTAATGGATCCGCAGTTCAGGCTCTTGCATGAATGTGCTTGG
Organism: Bacillus sp. FSL K6-2841; assembly: GCF_037976435.1. NCBI lineage: Bacteria > Bacillati > Bacillota > Bacilli > Caryophanales > Bacillaceae > Bacillus > Bacillus sp. FSL K6-2841. Next base: position 709,817 of record NZ_CP150266.1, read on the forward strand.
GAAGCGCTGGAGGATGCTGGCTGTGATCCTGATCGAATGGCAGGGAAAATTGGCGTTTATACAGGAACGAGTCCAAACCATGAGTGGCTGACGCGCTTTGCCCATCAAATGGAAGCAACTGAGCAGTTCAGCGCCATGCTGTTAAATGATCGTGAGTTTTTTAGTACGCAGCTTTCTTATAAATTGAATTTGCACGGGCCTAGTGTGACCATGCAGACAGCTTGTTCGACCTCGCTTGTCAACATAGGCATGGCCTGTCAAGCATTATTGAATCAAGAATGTGATGCCGCACTGGCTGGCGGTGTGACGGTCAGTTCTCCAGAAAATATCGGCTACATCTATCAAGATGGGATGATTCAATCAAAAGATGGACATTGCCGTCCGTTTGACCAAGAGGCGAGCGGAACCATTTTCGGAGATGGAGCGGGGATTGTTCTACTAAAACGTTATGAAGATGCGATGAGAGACGGCAACCCGATTCATGCGGTCATCAAGGGGGTTGGTGTGAACAATGATGGCAGCCGAAAAGCTGGTTTTACCGCTCCGAGCGTGGAAGGACAAGCAGAGGTTTTAAAAGAAACGTATGAAAAATCAGGTATCGATCCCGCGTCTATCGGTTATATAGAAGCTCACGGTACGGGGACAAAAATGGGAGATCCAATTGAGGTATCCGCTCTTAGCCAAGTGTTCAAAGGGACAGATCCGCTGACGATTCCGATCGGTTCTGTGAAAAGTAATGTCGGACACTTAAATAGTGCGGCAGGGATTGCAGGTCTGTTTAAGGCCATTTTGGCTCTCCAGCATAAAACGATCCCGCCAACCATTCATTATGAATCACCCAATCAGGAAATTCCTTTCAAAGATACACCGTTTTATGTGAATCAAAAGGCGTTGTATTGGAAGGAAGCAGATGGTCCGAGAAGAGCGGGAGTCAGCTCTTTTGGTATCGGCGGAACGAACGCTCATATGATCATAGAAGAGGGCATACAGGCGAAGCAAAAACCAGCTTCTACCCAAAAGCAGCTGCTCGTCTTATCTGCTAAAACAGATACTGCTTTAGCGAAAATGACAGAGCAATTAAAGCAGTATGTGATCCAGCATCCTCAAGTCCCGCTTGAAGATATTGCTTATACATTGCGGTATGGCAGAAAGCAGTTTCCATACCGAAAAGCGATCGTACTCGCGTCTGCTGATGAATGGATGCAGCAGAAACAGCTTGAAACGAGTGTGTTCCGAAGCCAAAAATGGCGCAAAGCAACCTTTATGTTTTCAGGTCAAGGCGCTCAGTATGCTGGTATGATGCGCGGGTTATATGATGCAGAGCCAGTGTTCAAATGGGAAGTAGATAGATGTTTTAAATATGTAATGGAAACGGAGCAAGTGGATTTAAAGGGCATTGTTTTTTCCGAGGATGAAACGAACGAAGACATCACAAAAACGTCAAATGCCCAGCCGCTCCTCTTTATATTTGAGTATGCATTAGCCAAATTGCTTCAACATAGCGGTGTTGAGCCAGAATCAATGATTGGACACAGTATCGGCGAATACGTTGCCGCTTGTTTGTCAGGGGTCTTTTCTCTCGAGTCTGCATTAACACTCGTGATGGCAAGAGGAAGATTAATGCAAGACATGGAAAAAGGCGCGATGCTTAGTGTGCAATTACCAGAGGCGGAACTCGTCTCGATGATCGATGAATCGCTTTCTGTTGCTGCTGTCAATGCAAAAGACCTTTGTGTCGTTTCTGGAAGAGAAGAGCATATCGCTGCATTTGAAAAGAAACTGCAAGACAAAGGAATTATCACAAGACAGCTCCATACTTCTCATGCCTTTCATTCCTACATGATGGAGCCAATGCTTGAGGCGTTTCAACAAATCGTAGAAAAAGTAGAATTGCAAGAGCCGGTGATTCCGTTTATATCGAATGTCACAGGCACATGGGCGACAAGAGAAGATGTGATGACAGCATCTTATTGGACGAACCACCTGCGTGGAACCGTTCGTTTTCATGAAGGTCTATCTCAGCTGTTAACCGATGAAGTACGAGCACTCATTGAAGTTGGACCTGGAAACAGCTTGACGGCATTAGCGAAACGTCATGAAAACAAAGAGTCACATCATGATGTCCTGAATATGGTGAGGCATACGAGAGAACAAGCGGATGACCATGCATATTTCTTAAAGAGAATAGGAGAGCTATGGGCAGGGGGCTACGAGGTCAAAGCGCAGCAACATCCAACTCAAGAGGAACGTCAGCTCGTATCGCTGCCGACCTATCCATTTGAGCGGAAACGATATTGGATTGAAGCAGGAAAGTCCGCGTCTCCGCAGCTATCCGCCCCTAAGGAAACGAAGAAGAAAGAGATGGAAGAATGGTTCTACCTGCCTTCATGGGAACAGCAGCCGCTAAAACCAGTTTTCGAAAAAGAAACAGAAGAACAAACGTGGCTCATTTTCAGGGAACAGGATGCTTTTCATGAACTGTTTACCCATTCATTTAAGCAAAAAGGGATCAAGGTCATTTCTGTCACAAAGGGTGAAGCTTATCAAGTGCAAGATGATTCGTTTACGATCAATCCGGCAGAAGGCCAGCACTACCGAAATATGCTAGATTCATTGTCTAATAGAGGCATCAATATCCAGCGGATTCTGCATTTATGGGAAGCTGCGAAAGAAGATGACAACTCGAATCGTCAAGCTGCTTTTCAGGCGCACATTGAAAAAGGCTATTACAGTTTAATTTTCTTATCTCAAGCGATTGCTGCCCAAAAAAATATTCGAGAATGCCGTCTGTTTACGATCACTAGCGGAATTCAGCCAGTCACAGGCAATGAGACGATATGTGCAGAGAAAAGTGCAATGCTTGGACCATGTAAAGTCATTTCACAGGAATACCATCATATTAAGTGCTGGAATATCGATGTGGAAGACGTGCCAGAAGTCATGTCTTGGAAGGAACAAGTCCTTGTCGATCTTATTTTGCAGGAAATCATGCAGCCTGGAAAGGACCAGCTTGTGGCGTATCGTCATCGAAAGCGCTGGGTGCAGAGCTACAAGCATTTGCCGCTGCAAAAAGAAGATGGACTTCCGAAGATGATCAGGCCAAATGGTGTGTATCTGATTACAGGAGGTTTAGGTGGTATCGGATTTGTTCTGTCAAAGATGCTGGCGAAGGAAGGAAATGTACATCTTTATTTAACTGGAAGAACGGCATTGCCGCCAAGAAATGAATGGGCGTCATATGTTCAACAAGCAAATGCCGATGAAGCGCAGCGCACGAGAATTGAAAAGGTGCTTGAGCTCGAACGATTAGGGGCAACAGTAGAAGCGGTGCAGGCGAATGCAGGAGATCTTGATCAGATGAAACGTGTATTTGATGCCATTCGCAAAAAGCATGGCGGCGTTCATGGTGTATTCCATGCAGCAGGATTACCAGGAAGTACATCCTTCCGTGCAATCAAAGATATCCCTTCTACACTGGCGCAGGGAGAGGATCAATTCCAATCAAAGGTGAAAGGGCTTGATGTGCTAGAGCAGCTGCTGGAACAAGAACAAGCAGACTTTTGTCTTCTCTTTTCTTCCATTAGTGCATTGCTTGGGGGCTTAGGATTCTCTGCTTACTCAGCGGCTAACTTATATATGGATGCATTTGCAGCTAGACTTAATCAACATAGTCAAACCCCGTGGATGTGTGTGAACTGGGATGCATGGAATTTCTGGGGTGAGCTAGAATCCACAATTGGTGAATCGATCAATGAGCTTGCGATTTTACCAGAAGAGGGTGCTGAGCTGTTCCAGTATGTTCTGTCTAACCGGCAGAATCGACACATGCTTGTGTCCACAGGAAATCTTGATGAACGGATAGATCAATGGCTATCACTAGAGCCTAAGACCGCACCAGATGAGGATTCATACGAAGTGTCTAAGCACGAAAGACCAGAGCTGGGCAATCCATATGTGGCGCCTCGAAATGAAACTGAAAAAGCGATCTGTCAAGTATGGCAGGATTTTATGGGCATGGAACAAGTGGGCATTCACGACAATTTCTTTGATCTCGGCGCAAGCTCGCTGGATATTGTTCAAGTCACCAATCGGTTAAATCAAGCACTTCAAACAAATGAAGCGGTTGTGACCTTGTTTACGTACCCTTCTGTTGCAGAGCTTGCGAAATATATCCAGCCTTCTGAGGACTCGAAGGAAGAAGCGATGGAAGAAGAACTAGCCGTCGTCACTTCAGGTGATCGAAGAGCTCGTTTTAAACAGCAACGGAATAAAAGATTGAGAGGCGGAATCGAGAATGAATGATACAACGAATCACTATCATGGCGCAGAAATTGCTGTTATCGGTCTTGCAGGTCGTTTTCCAGGGGCCAAAAATGTAGATGAGTACTGGGAGAATCTGAAAAAGGGAAAAGAAACAATTTCTTTTTTTACAGAGGAAGAATTACGGCGTGAAGGTACAGATGAAGCTTTATTAAAAAACCCCCGTTTTGTTAAAGCAAAAGGAATGCTAGATGATGTGGATTTATTTGATGCAGATTTCTTTGACTATACACCAAAGGAAGCGGCTATGATGGACCCGCAGTTTAGACTGTTTCATGAATGTGTTTGGACGGCGCTTGAAGACGCTGGGTACGATCCGTTTGAATATAAAGGGCAAATCGGTCTTTATACAGGTGCAGGGATCAATACAGAATGGGTCATGAGAGCACTTCAAGGGGCGGCACAAGGTGAAGATTCGAAAACACTGGAAGCTGCCGTTCTGAATATGCGTGATTATTTAGCGACGATGATTTCATATAAATTAAATCTGAAGGGACCGAGTATGGTGGTACAAACCGCCTGCTCGACCTCGATGGTATCGATTCATTTAGCCGTTCAGGCTTTATTAAGCGGCGACTGTCATATGGCAGTTGCAGGCGGCGTGTCCATTCGCCTGCCGCAAAAATCGGGCTATCTGTATCAAGAAGGCATGATCCATTCATCTGACGGACATTGCCGCGTCTTTGATAACAAAGCCGATGGAACCGTTTTTGGTGATGGTGCAGGTGCTGTTATTTTAAAAAATTTAGAGGATGCCATTGAAGACGGCGATCACATTTATGCTGTCATTAAAGGATCATCTATTAATAATGACGGAAATAGAAAAGTAGGATATACAGCACCAAGTACGAAAGGTCAAGTTTCAGCGATTAAGACAGCACTTCGAATGGCTGAGGTGGAACCTGAAACCATTTCGTACATTGAAGCACATGGAACCGGGACAACCCTCGGAGATCCGATCGAAATTGAAGCGCTCAAGCAAGCATTTGATACAGATAAAAAAGGCTTTTGCCGCATTGGGTCTGTCAAATCGAATGTTGGTCATTTGAATGATGCATCAGGTGTCGCGGGCTTTATTAAAACCGTTTTAAGCTTAAAGCATCAAGTGATTCCGCCGACCATTCATTTTGAAACACCAAATGAAAAAATTGAGTTTGCCGATTCACCTTTTGTTGTAAACACAGATTTGACGCCATGGAGCACGCAAGAATCTCCTCGCCGGGCAGGTGTAAGCTCATTTGGGATAGGTGGAACAAATGCTCATGTCATTTTAGAAGAAGCACCTGCTGCACGTGTAGCAACAGATAGTCCTGAGGATAGTGAACTTCTTTTATTATCTGCCAAAACACCAGCAGCTCTTGAAAAAATGACGGATCGTCTTGCGGACTACTTACTCCAGCATCAGCAGCAAGTCCGTCTAAGTGACGTTGCCTATACGCTGCAAACAGGGCGCCATCATTTTCCGCATAAACGTGTCATTCTTGGAAGTAACACGGCTGACATGCTGCAGGCACTCAGTCAAAGGTCAAAAGAGGTGGTCAAGACGGCCAGCTCCCAAACATCAAGCCGTCCAGTCGTCTTTCTTTTCCCAGGCCAAGGATCTCAGTATGTAGACATGGGGCGTCAGCTTTATGACAAATATCCAGTCTTTAAGGAAGCGCTGGATCAATGCTTGAATCAATTCAAACAGCATGTCTCAGTTGACCCATTTCGTCTTTTGTTTTCAACAGAAGAAAGTGATGATCGTCAGCTGATCAACCAAACAGAATACACGCAGCCGCTTCTGTTTAGTGTGGAATATGCTTTGGCTAAATTGCTGATTCATTTTGGCGTCAAACCGCAGGCACTGATCGGCCACAGTATTGGAGAATACACGGCTGCTGCGGTATCTGGTTTACTATCTGTTGAAGATGCCGTAGATCTTGTGGCTTATCGCGGACAGCTCATTAGCCAGCTTCCAAAAGGCTCTATGCTGAGCGTTCCTTTGAGTGAACAGGACGTGCTGCCATACTTAACAGATGATCTTTCACTTGCAGCAGTAAATGGTCCTGAATTGTGCGTAGTGTCAGGTGAGACCGCAGCCATTGATGCACTTGCTGAGAAGCTGGAGGCTGCTGGACATGGGTGTAGAAAGCTTCACACTTCTCATGCCTTCCATTCTAAAATGATGGATGACATCTTGCCATCATTTAAAGAAAAGGTCGCCGAGTATCAATTGAATGCGCCGTCTATCCCGTATATTTCTAACGTCACAGGTACATGGATTGACCATGAAGCAGTGCAAGACCCGGCATATTGGGCTGATCATTTGCGGCAAGCAGTTCGTTTCCGTGATGGAGCGGAGACATTATTAACGGAGCTTGATCCTATTTTCGTTGAAGTCGGGCCAGGGAATACGTTAAGTGCCTTTATTCGCCAAGCTTCAAAGGAACATCATCAGCAGCCGATTCCATTAATGCGTCATCCAAAAGAAGAGGCAGCCGACGACCGCTACCTGCTGGGAAGATTGGGTGACATCTGGCTTCAAGGGGTGCCGGTTGACTGGACAAGATTGCGAAATCAGACATCAAATCAAAAAGTATCCTTGCCAACCTATCCGTTTGAACGACAACGATATTGGATTGAAAAGGTAGATACAGCCGCATTATCTTCATCTTCAGGTGTGCAAATGGTGGTGCCAAAGGAAAACAAGACACAGGAAATAGAAGAAAACAATCAAGTCCATGCCGCCGCATCGAATGACATTGAGGCAACGTTACAGCGGATGTGGAAAGACATTTTAGGAATTGAAAAGGTGGAAAGAGACGACCATTTCTTTGAGCTTGGGGGACATTCGTTAAATGCCACCGGTCTCATTTCTCAAATTCACAAAGAGTTTGGTGTAGAGCTAACGCTCACAGATATGTTTAACAATCCGACGATTGAAAAGCTCCAAGCATTCATCGAGAAGGCTGAGAAGCATCAATATTTCAAGATTGAACCAGTCGAAAAGAAAGACACGTATCCATTATCTGCTGCTCAAAGACGGACATTCCTCATTCATCAGCGTATTGGTCAAGTGACCTCATACAACATGCCGATGGCACTAAGATGTAAAGGGGAAATTGACGTCGAGCGCTTTGAGCAGACCTTCAAGCAATTAATTGATCGTCACGAAACCTTGCGAACGACCTTTGAATTAAAAGATGGTGAACCGGTTCAGCGGGTCCATGATGACTTCCAGTTTGCTGTTGAATTGACAGAGGCTGATGAAGAAGGATTAGAAGCACAAATCGATGAATTCATTCGTCCATTTGACTTAAAGGCTGCACCATTGATCCGTGTGCGTTTTGTGAAAATCGCAGCACATGATCACCTCTTATTAGTCGATATGCATAATATTGTGGCGGATGGAGCGAGCATGAACATCTTTATTAAAGAATTTACTGAGCTCTATCGAGGGGAAACCTTGCCGGAACTCACTGTTCAATATAAAGATTATGCAGAATGGCAAGACAAATATTTCCGCAGCGAGATGTTCCAAAAGCAGCAGGATTATTGGAAGCAGCAAATTGGCTCAAATGTGCCAACTTTGACAATGCCATATGATTTTGAACGGAAGGAACAATCCTTCTTAGGAAGAGCGATCAAATTCAACATTGAACCGCACATCGTGGAGAAAATTGAACAGCTTGCTGAACAGTATCAGCTGACAAATAACGTCATCTTGTTCCAGCTCTATGGACTGCTGCTCTCACGTTATGCAGATCAAGAGAAGCTGATTGTTGGGTCACTTGTGGCTGGAAGACGTCATGCAGATATCGAGCATACAATTGGCATGTTCACAAACTTCCTGCCTATTAAACTAGACATGGTACAAGACGCAACCTTTACAGATCAACTGGCGCAGACAAAGCAAGTGCTGCTGGATGCGTATGACCATCAAGAGTACCCATTTGATCAAATGGTCGAGCATCTGAATCCAAAAACAAGACCGCATCGCAATCCATTTTTTGATACAATGCTCATTTACCATAATGAGTACGATCCGAATATTAAAATCGAAGCCGATGGACTAACATTTGAAACACATGAGTTTGCAAAGGGAATTTCCAAACTCGATATGAAAATGGATGTTGTTAGAGAAGTAACAGGTGAGTTAAAGTGCGTCCTTCAATACAATCTTGCACTGTTTAAACATGAGACAATGCAAGCGTTCGTCAAGCACTTCGAGCACTTGGTCGAACAGGCTGTTCAAACACCTGATCAATTGCTCAAGGATTTCGCTGTTCTTTCACAGGAAGAAGAACAGGCAGCAAAGGAGAAAAGGGAGCGTGCAGAGGAAAAAGCACCGCTCGTACTAACGGTCAGCTCGACATTTACAGCAGATCCGATCGCACCTTACATTCAGTACTGGACCAAACAGTTTGACGTGCAGCTGGATGTTCAATTTGCACCGTATGGGCAGGTATATCAGGAATTATTAAATGAGCGCAGCCTTATCTCACAGAAGAAAAACGGTGCGAACCTTCTGCTCATTCGTTTAGAGGATATTACAGGCCCAGCTCATCTTTCACTGGAAGAAAAGAAAAAACAGGCTGCAGAGCATGCTGAAGAACTTGCAAGCGTTCTGAAATCAAAAACGAAACATAACCTATATTTTGTTGGGATTCTGCCGATAAGTGCTGCTCTTAAAGACACGCTGCAAGATGTGGAACAAGAGTGGATTACTCAATTATCTGAGATAGACGGTGTTCAATTGATTGATTGCCGTCAGCTTGCGCAGCAATATCAGATGAATGACATCTTTGATGCAAAAGGAGAGCAAGCCGCACATCTCCCATTCACAGAAGTCTTTTGTGGAGCCATCGGAACAAAAGTCGCACGTGAGTTCATTGCATGGCAAGGCGCACCATTTAAGGTAGCAGCCATTGATTGTGATCACACGCTTTGGAGAGGTGTCGTTTCAGAAGACGGTATAGAAGGCATCGATATTACGCCAGAACATCAAATGCTTCAGCGCTTTTTAAAACAAAAGCAAAAAGAAGGTCTCTTGCTTGTCTTAAGCAGCAGGAATAATGAAGAAGATGTGTGGCGCGTGTTTGAAAACCACCCAGATATGATCTTGCAAAAAGACGATATTGTCGACTGGCGGATCAATTGGGAAAGTAAACCGGCACATCTCAAAGAGATGGCAGATTCACTGAATCTTTCATTATCTCAGTTTATTTTCTTAGACGATGATCCTGCTCAGTGCTTGCGTATGAATGAAGAGCTGCCTGAAGTGATGACACTGCTGTTACCTGCCAATGAAAAAGCGATTCCATTATTCGCCCAGCATGCTTGGGCATTCGACCGCTATGATATTACAGATGAAGATAGAGGGCGAACAACGAGCTACAAGGCTGAAAAAGCTCGTCAAAAAGAGCAAGCAGAATCGCCGTCTATGGAGCAATTTTTACAAGATTTGAATTTGAACATGAGTGTAACAGAGTGGGAAGAAAAGCACCTTGCCCGCGTGGCGCAAATGAGCAGCCGCATTAACCAATTCCGCTTAAATGATCAGCGCTTTGATGAACAGCAGCTAAGAGAGCGATTGGAAAATGAGCGTGTTCAGGGCTGGATTATTGAGTCAGCGGATCGCTTCAGTCATGAAGGAATTGTAGGGGCGATCTTGGCTCATCATGCAGGCGACACCTTGATCATCGATGCATGGATGCTAAGCTGCCGTGCGCTAGGGAAAGGGATTGAGCAAAAATGTCTGACATGGCTCGCTGAGTATAGCCGTCAGCACCAGATTTCTGCTATTGAATTCACATTTGCATCGACTGGACGTAATGAGCTGTTCAAGTCATTTATGAAAGAAAACAAGATGCAGGAGATTGAGGAGCAGCAAACATACCGTATACAAGTGGAAGAAATCGGTTCACTAAGTGATCACATTCAGATTGTTGACCACCTGTCACCTCGTCAGCACCCGGCTGAAGAAATAGAGGGTCAAAAGGTGGAGACAGTAAGTCATTCAGCTTCTGGAGGTTACACATGGGAAACGGTTCAAACAGATCAAACGCTGCACAGCGGTTATGTAAAAGCCCTTAAGGTACATGATCAAGAAGGTCTGCGATCATTATTAAAGACAGAACTAACGCAGGATCAAGGACTTTACGCACAGCCCACTAATGAACGCGAGGCATTGCTTCTTGAGATTTGGTGTGACATTCTTCATGTGGAAAAAGTAGGAATTGACAACGACTTTTTCGATTTGGGAGGAAATTCTTTACTTGCTGTCAAAATGGAAGTAGAGATTGAAAAGAAGGGTTGGTATGTTGATGATTTGAATTTTGCTGAAAAACACACCATTCGAGAATTAGCAAAATATATGAAGAGGGAGAATCAGCATGCATAAAGATGTAAAAGCCATATATGAAGAATCAAAAATTTTAGATGAGGCCACTCATTTATACGGAGTCCAGCGAAGTGACATCCACTTTATCGCAGATGCAGAAAACTATGTGTATGAACTTAAAAAAGACGGAGAGTCTTTCATTTTAAAAATTACCCATACCATCCGCAGATCACCTGATTATATTTTAGGTGAAATGGAATGGCTCCATCACTTAGCGAAGGGCGGACTTTCGGTTGCAAAACCAATTGCTTCATTAAATGGCCGTGATATCGAGCAAGTAGACGATGGGCAAGGTGGTTCATTTTTGCTGCGAGTCTATGAAAAAGCACCAGGTCATAAAGTTGAAGAGGCAGACTGGAATGATGAATTATTTTATGCGCTTGGACAGTACACAGGCCGCATGCATAAACTGACAAAAAGCTATCAGCTGTCAGACCCGCGATATAAAAGACAAGAGTGGGATGAAGAGGAGCAGCTTAAATTACGTAAGTATGTACCAGCCGATCAGACGCTTGTGTTCGAACAAGCGGATCGGTTGATGGAAAAGCTGTCAAAGCTGCCGAAAAATCAGGATACGTACGGATTGGTTCATGCGGATCTTCATCACGGAAACTTCCACTGGGATCAAGGCAAAATTACGACCTTTGATTTCGATGATATCGGGTACAATTGGTTTATGAATGATATTAGCATTTTGCTATACAATGTGTTGTGGTACCCAGTCATTCCATACGAAGACAAAGCAGCTTTTGCAGGAAACTTTATGAAGCAATTCCTTAAAGGCTATCGTGAGGAGAATGAGCTTGGGGATGAGTGGCTTGCCTACATTCCTGACTTCCTTCGCTTACGTCACGTGCTGATCTATGGCTTGCTGCATCAAGCATTTGATTTGGCTACCATCGGAGAAGAAGAGAAGGCCATGCTCGCTAGCTTCCGCTCCGACATTGAGCAAGCAGCGCCGATTACAACGTTTGACTTTACAAAGCTAAGTCAATCTTAACTTCAAAATCCCCGCCTCTGTAATAAGGCGGGGATTGTTTTTTTATGGGCGATAGGTGGACGGTGATTCAATGATGTGAAACAGATTCTTTCCTTGCTTTGTATTATCGATCCAGCCTTGAAATGCTACTTTCCCAGGTCCATATGCATAGACAGGGACATCCTCACCTGTATGAGCAAAGGTTGTCCAGCCTGAGAAAGAACGTTGATCAAAGATGTGTTGAATGCTGAGTTGAATCGTACTGGCCTTCCCTGATTGTGCCGCTTTTTCCACCTGTGAGATTTCCTTTTTTGTGAGTGAGAAATCAATATTGGTGTGAAGGACATCACGTACCGATTGGCCGTCTGCGATTTTCTTTGTCATATACACAGGTGTTTTCTTAGCAGCTAGAATGGGTGCTGGGTCCCATTTATAGCCGGTTTCACTTGTCATGCCATCTGCACCAAACGAAAAGCCGCCAGTCGCATGATCTGCTGTGATGACGACGAGGGTTTCTTGATCCTTTTTAGCGAATTGAAGAGCCGCTTGGACTGCTTTCTCAAAATCCTCCATCTCACTCATGGCGCCGACCACATCATTTTCATGTCCAGCAGAATCAATGGTACTGCCTTCAAGCAGCATGAAAAACCCATGCGAATTGTCTTGATTTAATTGGGTCAATGCTGCCAGTGTCATGTCTTTTAAAGTAGGCACATGCTTTGGACGATCGATGGCTCGATCCAGCTCGTCCTCTTGGAATAAGCCGAGCATTTTCGAAGATGATTGGGAAGTTAAATCATCTTTTGATCTTAGAATGGAATATCCGCTCTTCTTAAATTCTTTCACAAGATCACGGTCTTTTCGGTCAAAATATTGCATTCCGCCACCTAGAAGGATATCAACTTTGTGCTCTCCACCTATTTTCTCATCAAAAAAGTGGTCTGCAATTTGTTCTTTGTTTTTTCGGGAGACGTTATGTGTGCCAAAAGCGGCAGGTGTCGCATCGGTGATGTCAGATGAGACAACAAAGGCTGTTTTCATTTGTGCTTCCTTTGCTGCTTCAACGACACTTCTAAGAGGTTCTTTATCTTGGTTGACGGCGATGGCATCATTGTATGTCTTTTTTCCAGTCGCCATGGCCGTGGCTGCGGCAGCTGAGTCGGTAATATTATCTCGAGGATCATCTGGGTGTGTGGTCTGCATCCCGACTAAATGCGGGTCCCAGACGGTTTGTGCTTTTGGAGAACCAAGCTTTTCTTGCTTGAATGTGCGGTAGGCTTTGATCACGGGCATCCCCATTCCATCGCCAACGATAAAAATAATATTTTTTGGTGTTTTCGTTTGTTTCTTGTCTGCTGCATTTGTTGATACGGGAGTGACATAATGTGAGGTCAATAAAGCAGCGAATACGAGTACTACTAGAATTCCACTCATAAGATAAATACGTTTTTTACGATCCATAGAGCCCATGAAAAATCCCCTTTTATCATTTATTTCATAATTTGTATTTTATTTGAATGAAGGCGATGGTTCAACCCCTTTTCCCATAAAAAAAGGTGATGAGACTTTTGCCTCATCACCTTTTATACCGTATCACACTTGACGCCAACGACGCCTTCTAGATCTTTAATATCAAAATACACATCAGTTGTATAGCGATCTTTATGCACGCGTACACGTACTTCCATAATCGGATAGTTCTTTTCTGTTAAATCATCAATACGAACAGAATGAATGCGAATATTGAGGGCTTTCATTTCTTTTAAAATATCCGTCATACGGTTTCGATCAGAAAGAGACATTCTGATGCGTATTTCTTTTTCCTGTAAGCGAATCGGTCCGATCCGCTGGAAGAGCCACGGTAGAAATTCGACACTAACCAGAATAAAGAAAAGACTGAGGAAGGCTTCTTTATAAAATCCTGCACCTGTTGCAACCCCAAGTCCTGCTGCTCCCCAGATCATCGCAGAAGTCGTAAGACCTGAGATGACATCATTGCTTTTTCGCAGAATCACACCTGCTCCAATAAAACCAACACCAGATATAATTTGCGCCGGTAACCTGAGTGGGTCCATTTGAAGCCTAGAGACTCGAGGGAAATTGTAGGCTGCATCAATGCTGATGATGGTTAACACGCAGGAGCTGACAGCAATGACAATACACGTTTTTAAGCCGAGCGGCTTTTTCTTCAGCTCTCGTTCGAGCCCAATAATCAAACCGATTAAGGTGGCCACGGCTAACTTTAAGACTGTATCCCATTCAATCGTCCAAAACATGCGTATCGCTCCTTCACTTCATGTACGTTTCACATCATGTATATGATCTTCTCACAGCCCATATGGCTGCACAACTTCTATTTTATTCAGAAATGGGAGAAAGAAAAGCATTTTATTTAAAAAAGAAAGTCATCCGCTTAAGGCAGATGACCCCTCATGTTCTTTATTTTGATTCTTCTTCAAGATGATTTTCCATTTTGGTAAACAGCTTTTTAGAAGCTTTAGATGGTTTGTTGGTCAAGAGGCTGACAATGATGGCAGTCAAACCACTTAAAATAAATCCTGGAACCATTTCGTACAAGCCAGTTGTATTATTCAAGCCGGTTGAAATCCATGTTAAGACTACAACTGCCCCAACAACCATTCCTGCTAGTGCACCGTGATGGTTCATTCGCTTCCAATATAGGCATAGAAGGATGACTGGACCAAATGAAGATCCAAAACCTGCCCAAGCATAACCAACAAGGTCAAGAATGGTATCACTTGGATTAAGTGAAAGACAAAGCGCGATAATGGCAACGACCAATACAGACATACGTCCAATCATTACTAGTTCTTTGTCTGACGCTTTTCTTCTAAAGAAAGTCCGGTATAAATCCTCTGTCATTGCACTTGCAGTCACAAGCAGCTGTGAAGAAATCGAACTCATAATCGCAGCTAAAATAGCAGAGAGTAAAAATCCAGTAATATACGGATGGAATAACACCTTAGAAAACACAATAAAAATGGTTTCTGGGTCTGCTAAAGTGGTACTAGTCTCATGTACATAAGCGACACCGACTAATCCAACAGACAGTGAACCAATAACAGACACAATCATCCAGCTCATACCGATACGACGTGCTGGTTTTAAATCTTTTACAGTCGTAATGGCCATGAATCGAACAATAATGTGTGGCTGTCCAAAGTAACCAAGCCCCCATGCTAAGAAGGAAATAATGCCAATGACGCTCGTTCCTCTGAATATATCAAGCAATTTTGGATCAATTTGTTGGATATCTTGATACGTGGCAATTGGGCCACCTAATTGAGTAAAGGCAACGATCGGCACGAGCACTAATGCTAAAAACATAATGGCTCCTTGAACAAAATCAGTTAAGCTAACTGCCAAAAAGCCGCCGAATAAAGTGTATAAGATCACGATACTAGAGGTTAAAATTAAACCAAACATATAATTGGCACCAAACGCAGATTCGAATAAACGACCGCCAGATACCATACCTGATGAGGTGTACAGTGTAAAGAAAATCATAATAATGACAGCCGAGACAGCTTTTAATAAAGTAGAAGAATCTCTAAATCGTTTGTCAAAAAAGTCTGGAATGGTGATCGCATCATCAGCAACCTCAGTATACGATCGTAAGCGAGGAGCTAAAAATAGATAATTCAAGTAAGCCCCGCTAATCAAACCAACAGCAAGCCATCCTGACGAAAGCCCTGTTGTATACATCGCGCCTGGAAGTCCCATGAGCATCCAGCCGCTCATATCTGAAGCACCAGCAGATAGAGCTGTCACGTAAGGACCCAGCCCGCGTCCGCCCAACATATAATCATTCAAGTCATTTGTTTTTCTAAATGCATACCAGCCAATGGCCAGCATTCCAATAAAATAAATAGATAGAGAAATTCCAATTTCAATACTCATGTTTCCATATCACCTTTTTCGTATTAATTTGACATCACCTCATTCAAAATATACAAGAACATCCAATTCGTTTGTCTGCTCACTGCTATGGTTACTTAACCTAACAGAGTATTCCCTGCTGATCAACCTTCTTAAACCTCTTTCTTACATAAAAAAATGCGTAAATGATTGATGGGAATCTATATGTAAGCGCTACCAAAAACATTTAAAAGAAAAAATTTTCTGATAAATATTCAACCTCTGATACAAATTATTTTCATAGTTTCTAGTTTGGGGTGAATGGCTACCATCTCAAGCCTGCGTAAAGTTGCTTTAGAACAGTAAAATTTGATATGATAAAGTGTATATGACTTATGATCATGACCACGAACACGTATCATTTTTGGAGGTGAACCTGCATGTCTAGAATTTCAATAGAAGAAGTAAAGCACGTGGCGCATTTGGCACGGCTTGCAATTACAGAAGAAGAAGCTGAAATGTTTACTGAACAGCTTGATAGCATCATTTCATTTGCAGAGCAGTTAAACGAGGTAGATACGGAAAACGTTGAACCAACAACACACGTATTAAAAATGAAAAACGTCATGAGAGAAGATGTTCCGAATAAAGGTCTTTCCATTGAGGCAGTTATCAAAAACGCGCCTGATCATAAAGACGGCTATATTCGTGTGCCATCAATTTTGGACTAAAGGAGGCCTGAGGCATGTCACTGTTTGATCACAAAATTTCTGAATTAAAAGAGCTTTTACATAAAAAGGAACTGTCTGTTTCTGATTTAGTGGACGAGTCTTATAAACGAATCAATGAAGTAGACGGGAAAGTACAAGCATTCCTTGCACTGGACGAAGAGAAAGCTCGTGCGTATGCAAAGGAATTGGACGAGGCAGTTGGTGAAAAGGACGAGCTTGGTCTATTGTTCGGTATGCCAATCGGTGTGAAAGATAACATCGTCACAAAGGATTTACGTACAACAGCATCTAGTAAAATCCTGCAAAACTTTGATCCTATTTATGATGCAACGGTTGTCAATCGTCTAAGAGATGCGGAAGCAGTTACAATCGGTAAATTAAATATGGACGAATTTGCAATGGGATCTTCTACAGAGAACTCAGGCTACAAAGCAACGAAAAACCCTTGGAATTTAAACACTGTTCCAGGTGGATCAAGTGGTGGCTCAGCAGCTTCTGTTGCAGCAGGTGAAGTACCATTTTCACTTGGATCAGATACGGGCGGTTCGATTCGCCAGCCGGCATCATTCTGCGGCGTTGTGGGTCTGAAACCGACGTATGGCCGTGTATCTAGATACGGCTTAATCGCATTTGCTTCTTCATTAGATCAAATCGGACCGATAACGCGTAACGTAGAGGACAACGCATATGTTCTTCAAGCGATTGCTGGGGTCGATCAAATGGACGCAACGAGTGCAAATGTCGACGTCCCAGATTTTCTTTCTTCATTAACTGGAGACATCAAAGGCATGAAAATTGCTGTGCCAAAAGAATACCTTGGAGAAGGTGTTGGCGAGGAAGCAAAAGAGTCTGTTCTTCAAGCATTAAAAGTATTAGAAGGACTTGGTGCAACATGGGAAGAAGTGTCTCTTCCGCATTCTAAATATGCGCTTGCGACTTACTACTTACTGTCTTCTTCAGAAGCATCTGCAAACCTTGCGCGTTTTGACGGCATCCGTTATGGCTACCGTACAGATAATGCAGACAACCTAATTGATTTATATAAAAATACTCGTTCTGAAGGCTTTGGAAACGAAGTGAAACGCCGCATCATGCTTGGCACATTCGCTCTTAGCTCAGGATATTATGATGCATACTATAAAAAGGCGCAAAAAGTCCGTACATTGATCAAAAAAGACTTCGAAGATGTTTTTGAAAAGTATGATGTCATTGTAGGACCAACAACACCAACTCCTGCATTTAAGATTGGTGAAAAGACAAGCGATCCACTGACGATGTATGCGAACGATATTTTAACGATCCCTGTGAACCTTGCAGGCGTTCCAGGAATCAGTGTGCCTTGTGGATTTGCTAACGGTCTTCCGTTAGGACTGCAAATCATTGGCAAGCACTTTGATGAAGGAACGGTTTACCGCGTGGCTCACGCTTTCGAGCAAGCAACAGATCATCATAAAGCAAAACCTGAACTGTAAGGGGTGAATCAGAATGAACTTTGAAACGGTAATTGGACTTGAAGTCCACGTTGAGCTAAAAACACAATCAAAAATTTTCTCCAGTTCGCCGACACCTTTTGGTGCAGCTGCCAACACGCAAACAAGTGTCATCGACCTTGGATATCCTGGTGTACTGCCTGTATTGAACAAAGAAGCGGTGAACTTTGCAATGAAAGCAGCAATGGCGCTAAACTGCGAGATCGCAACAGATACAAAATTTGACCGTAAAAACTACTTCTATCCTGATAACCCAAAGGCGTATCAAATTTCTCAATTTGATAAACCGATCGGTGAAAACGGCTGGATTGAAATTGAAGTAGAAGGCAAAACGAAACGAATCGGTATTACGCGTCTCCATTTGGAAGAGGATGCAGGTAAACTGACGCATACAGGCGACGGATATTCACTTGTCGATTTCAACCGTCAAGGCACACCGCTTGTTGAAATCGTATCTGAGCCAGACATTCGCACACCAGAAGAAGCGTATGCTTACTTAGAAAAACTAAAATCCATTATTCAATATACAGGCGTATCTGACTGTAAGATGGAAGAAGGCTCGCTTCGCTGTGATGCCAACATTTCACTTCGTCCGATCGGCCGTGAAGAGTTTGGAACGAAAACAGAGCTCAAGAACTTGAACTCATTTGCTTTCGTCCAAAAAGGCCTTGAATTCGAAGAGAAACGCCAAGAGCAAGTATTGCTTTCTGGCGGCTTGATCGAACAAGAAACTCGCCGCTATGATGAAGCGTCTAAAAAGACGATCCTCATGCGTGTCAAAGAGGGTTCTGACGATTACCGCTACTTCCCAGAACCAGATTTAGTGGAGCTGTACATTGATGACGAGTGGAAAGAACGCGTAAGAGCATCGATCCCAGAGCTTCCAGATGAGCGCCGCAAACGCTACATCGATGATCTAGGGCTTCCTGCGTATGATGCGATGGTGCTGACGCTGACAAAAGAAATGTCTGATTTCTTTGAAGCAACCATTTCAGAAGGTGCAGAAGCGAAGCAAGCTTCAAACTGGCTGATGGGTGAAGTATCTGCCTACTTAAACTCAGCTCAAAAAGAGCTGGAAGATACAAAGCTAACGCCGCAAGGCCTGGCTGGCATGATTAAGCTCATCGAAAAAGGAACGATTTCTTCTAAGATTGCCAAAAAGGTATTCAAAGAGCTGATTGAAAATGGGGGAGACGCAGAAACAATCGTCAAAGAAAAAGGACTTGTCCAAATTTCTGACGAAGGTGCCCTGCTCAAACTTGTCACAGAAGCACTTGATAACAACCCGCAATCCATCGAAGACTTTAAAAATGGAAAAGACCGCGCGATTGGTTTCTTAGTCGGACAAATCATGAAAGCATCGAAGGGACAAGCAAACCCGCCGATGGTCAACAAGATTCTCCTAGAAGAAATCAAAAAACGCTAAATAGCAAAAAACCGCCTCATGAGAAGAGGCGGTTTTTTTATTTGAACTGACAGGGTCTTATCATAGATTCAGACCACCGCCGTATATCAATTCGGGGATTCTTTTCTTATAATGAAGCGTAAGCGAAAGTGCACATTCGAAGGGGGATAAAGGTGAACGAATCGGAAAAACAGCGCGTAAAGTTATGAAAGAAACAGCTTCAATTGTTCGACTACTCTTATGACAGCAGGGTCCTCACACTTTTCTAAATTCGTCAGCATCCCTTGAATGACTGGCTTACGAGGCTCAGCTTTCGCCAGTTCTTCCTCAATGACTTCAATGGATACAAGGGTATCATCAGAAAGTAAATGCTCAAGCTTTAACAAACGAAGCTCCTCTTGAAGGGAAGCAGCACTCGGCGCTTCATCGTCCCAAATGGTTGGCTTTAAGATCGGTTTCGTCTGAGAACGAAGCATGCCTTGAACCAAATCATCAAACCGTTCGAGTATAAAGGAAGAGAGCTCATCAAATGATAATTGCAGCTGATCTTGTAAAAGCAGCACCTGCACATACGATTGGATGATTCCTTGAATCATGACTGACAGGTCAGTTATATATGGTTCGATCTCCTGTCCATAAGTGGTCAAGATGGAAATTTGGATTTCCTCATTCATTTGCTTTTTCACAGTTTTTGAATACTTTTTAATTTGCTGGTTTTCTGGAATAATGTTCTCGCTGAGGATCAAAATGATAAAATCCTTGTTCTCAGCAAAATGCTGAAACTGTTCAGCGATTTGCTTCTGGAAGATCTCTCTCGGCGCGAGATGCTGATTCTCTTTTCGAATCGTTTCAATACTTTGCATGGACGTGTCGATATAATATTCAAAGGCGCGATTGAAAAGCTGTTCTTTTGATTTGAAATGTAAATAAAATGCGCCTTTTGATATTCCGCACTCATCTGCAATTTCCTGAATGGTCGTAGAAGAAAAACCCTTTTTCGCAAACAACTGGATGCTTGCTTTAATGATTTTTTCTTTTTTTTCGTTCATGAAATAAGGCCCCTTCAGCTTTAGAATGTTACGTCAAACGCAAGTGAAATGGTTGACGGCATTGTATATCACCGTTTATTATGATATAGAATGACCAGTCAGTCAATACATAAAGGAAAATGGAGGACATAATGAATTCGATCATCAATTTTGTATTAAAGAATAAGTTCGCTGTATGGCTCATGACGATTATCGTAACAGTTGCTGGTCTATATGCCGGATTGAATATGAAACAAGAATCAATCCCGAATATCAACACTCCAGTCATTACGGTTTCTACAACGTATCCTGGCGCAACGCCGGACGAAGTATCAGATAAGGTGACCGACCCGATTGAGAAGTCTATTCAAAACCTCAACGGAGTCAATGTTGTCACATCCAATTCATTTGAAAATGCCTCATCTATTCAAATCGAGTACGACTACAAGAAAGACATGGATGAAGCAAAGAAGGAAATTGAAGATGCGATTAGCAATATCAATTTTCCGGAAAATGCAGAAAAACCAAAAATCGCACGCTTTAGCATTAACGCAATTCCAATCTTAGCGATCAGTGTCTCTGGTGATAAAGAATCATTAGAAGACCTTACACAGAAAGTAGAAGACGACCTTGTTCCTTCCATTGAAGGATTAGACGGTGTCTCTTCTGTCGAAGCTTCAGGACAGCAAATCAAAGAAGTAGAATTTTCTTTTAAACAAAAGAAATTGAAAGAATACGGTTTAGATGAAGAAACCGTTCAAAACATGATCAAAGGCTCTGATGTCAATGTACCATTAGGTCTATACACGTTTGGTAACAAGCAAAAATCAGTTGTCGTGGACGGCAATATTTTAAGCGTCAAAGATTTGAAAAACATGCGAATCCCTGTCACACCAAGTGCAAGCGGCGGTGCGGGAAGCGCTGGAGCTGGAGCACCATCTAGCGGCGCTGAAAACCCAGGTGCGCAAGGTGCGGAGCAGCAGGCAGCAGCTCAGCAGCAAACTGGTGGAGGTGCAGCAAGCAGTCAATCTGTAGAACTGCCAACGATCAAGCTTTCTGAAATTGCGGATATTAAAGTAGTAAAAGATGCAGAATCGATTTCTAGAACGAATGGAAAAGACAGCATCGGCCTGCAAATTGTCAAAGGTTCTGATGCCAACACTGTGAGTGTGGCAGAAGAAGTGACGAAAGAGCTTGAGAAATTCAAAAAAGACAATAAAGGAATCAAAGTCAGTACGACATATGATCAAGCAGAGCCGATTAAAGAATCTGTCAGCACAATGCTGAACAAGGCGATCATCGGAGCAATCTTTGCGATCATTATCATTATGTTGTTCCTTCGAGATATCAAATCAACATTAATTTCGGTCATCTCCATTCCGTTATCCTTGTTGATTGCTGTTTTATTATTAAATCAGCTGGATATCACATTAAATATCATGACACTTGGTGCCATGACCGTCGCCATTGGGCGTGTGGTCGATGACTCGATTGTGGTCATAGAAAATATCTATCGACGAATGGCGTTAAAGGATGAACCGTTAAAAGGCAAGACACTCGTCAGAGAAGCCACAAAAGAAATGTTTATCCCGATAATGTCTTCGACGATTGTGACTATTGCAGTATTCTTACCGTTAGCATTAGTGGGCGGAATGATTGGTGAACTATTCATCCCATTTGCATTAACCATTGTGTTTGCTTTAATGGCGTCACTGCTTGTCGCTATTACGATTGTTCCAATGATGGCACACAGTCTATTTAAAAAGAACCTGTATGGCACAGCGAAAAAAGTAAAAGAGCATAAACCAAGTAAGCTTGCCGGCGGTTATAGACGTGTACTCAATTGGACACTGAACCATAAATGGATTACATCAGGAATTGCGATTCTTATGCTTGTCGGAAGCTTATTCTTAGCACCACTTGTCGGTGTCAGCTTCTTACCACAGGAAGTAGAAAAGACGGCGATGGTGACATATACTCCTGAGCCGGGACAAACGAGAGAACAAGCAATTGATGAAACGAAAAAAGCAGAAGAATATTTGATCAAGCGTGACCATGTCAATACTGTTCAATATTCACTAGGTTCTTCAAATCCTATGACAGCAAGTGTAGGGGGCAACTCTAACGGTGCGTTATTCTTCGTACAATATGACGATGACACGCCAAACTTTGATAAAGAAAAAGATAAAGTGACGAAAGCCCTGCAAGACAAAACGTCTAAAGGGGAATGGAAATCACAAGACTTCTCGTCTGCTGGCGCAAGCAATACCGTAACGTACTATGTCTACGGCGACAAAGTAAGCGATATTGAAGGCACAGTAAAAGATGTCGAGAACATCTTAAAAGATGAGAAAAATTTAAAAAATGTCAGCACAAGCTTATCTGAGAAATACGACGAATATACGTTTAATGCAGATCAAGAAAAACTGGCGAAGCTAGGTCTAACTGCTTCACAAATCGCTCAAGTGATTGCCCCTCAAAATAGTGAAACAACACTAACGAAAGTCACAGAAGACGGCAAAGAACTTGATGTGAAGCTTCAAACCGAAAAAGACGAATATAAGAGCATAAAAGATGTAGAAAATAAAAAAATCACAACACCTACAGGACAAGAAGTTCGAATTGGTGATGTCGTAAAAGTAAAAGACGGTACGACAGCAAATACAGTGACAAAGCGTGATGGGAAAATCTACGCAGAAGTGTCTGGTGACATGACAACAGACAACGTCTCAAGTGTAACGCAGGATGTTCAGAAGAAAGTCGACAAGCTTGATGTGAAATCTGGCGTAACGATTGACACAGGCGGCGTAAGTGCGGATATTGAGGAATCCTTTACACAGCTTGGTCTCGCAATGCTTGCAGCGATTGCCATTGTGTACCTCGTTCTCGTCATCACATTTGGCGGAGGTCTTGCACCATTTGCGATTCTATTCTCACTTCCATTTACAATTATTGGCGCGCTCGTTGGATTGTTTTTAGCAAAAGAAACCATTAGCTTAAACGCCATGATTGGACTGCTCATGCTGATCGGAATTGTTGTAACAAATGCGATCGTCTTGATTGACCGAGTGATTCATAAAGAAAAAGAAGGTCTTTCAACAAGAGAAGCTTTACTTGAAGCAGGAACAATAAGATTACGTCCAATCTTAATGACGGCACTCGCAACGATTGGTGCACTGCTGCCACTCGCATTAGGATTTGAAGGCGGAAGCCAGATCGTATCAAAAGGACTTGGCGTCACCGTCATTGGCGGTTTAACAAGTTCTACACTTCTCACATTGGTCATCGTCCCAATTGTGTATGAAATTTTAAGCAAGTTCAGACGTAAGAAGAAGTACGCTGAAGAAGAATAAGAGGAAGCCAAAGGGCTGAAATAAAGATCATTTCAACCCTTTCTCACTCATTTGAAAGCCCCGTTTATTGGCGGGGCTTTTTTTATGTTGAAATCTGACAAACAGCTTTTCTCATGAGCTCTTCAAATGCATGGAAAAAGGCATCACGATCGACATGGTCAATGACTTGTATTGACTTTCCATCTGAATGTTCTTCGGTACGTCCTTGCTTTGGCGTGTCGGTATAAACGATTGCGTTCACTTCTTTTGAATGGGTAAATGATGAAGAAGCAAGCGTCATCGTGGTGAGTACGTCCCATAAGTAATACGTCGAATTCGTTTCATGATGAATGAGTGGTGGACAAAAGGCATAGCACTGCCCAATAAAATCAATTCCAATGTGAGAACGAAGGGAAGCCCAGCGCTGACGCACATCAAGTGTAAGCGGCACTTGATTCGTGCTTTCAAGTGCGACTATCTCAATAGGAAAGCGTTCCTTGAAGACGGTGCTGACAGCATAAGGGTCCCAAAATGCATTCCATTCTGCTGTCCCATCATGCTCGGGTTCCTCCACATTTCCCTTTTCAAGAAACGTACCGCCCATCCATACCAATTTTTCAATTTTATTAGAGATGGAAGGATCCTCTTCTAAAGCCCGAGCAAGGTCTGTGAGCGGGCCTGTAAAGAGCAGCGTGACAGGTTCTGCTGCCTTTTTAACGGTTTCAATTAAATGAAGGTGTGCTGGAAGCTTGGATACGTTTGTATCAACAGTGCCTTTCTCGTTTAAAAGAGGTAAGGCGTCTACATAAAAAGCATGCATGCGCCACTCTTTCGGAAAAGGATTGACGCCTCTAGAATTTGAAGCAGCGACTTCAATTTCATAAGGGCTAAATCGATCGATAATTTTTTGAGACGCACTGAGAGCTGGCTCTAAATAACAATCAGCAGGTATGACAGACGTCCCGATCACTTTCAGGTGTTCCATTTGAAGGAGAAGAAATAATGAGACGAGATCATCAACACCACCATCATGATTAAAATAGACAGGCTTTTTCATCGCAAACCATCCTTTACAGCGTTTTCTTTTATCTTATCAGAATGCTTTCTTGCTGAGGGAAATGTGGCAGGAGATTTCTAATATTAGGTGGTTGTTCTGTTGCCATTTTCAAATCTCATAGTATAATTAAAGGTTGTTAGTGGTGAAAATAGATTGCATAATGAATATAGGATGATGATGAATGAAACGTGCTCGAATTATATACAATCCGACATCTGGGCGTGAACTCTTCAAGAAGAATTTGCCGCAGGTTTTGCAAAAATTTGAACAAGCTGGCTATGAAACATCTTGTCATGCAACGACATGTGCAGGAGATGCGACACAAGCAGCTGAGAATGCCGCACAGCGAGACTTTGATTTAATTGTAGCAGCAGGTGGAGACGGCACGATCAATGAAGTTGTCAACGGACTAGCCCCGCTTGAAAAAAGACCAAAACTAGGAATTATTCCCGTTGGAACAACAAATGACTTCGCAAGAGCACTTGGCATTCCACGAGAAGGTGTTTTAAAAGCAACAGATGCCATTATAGAAGGTGTAGCGAAGCCGCTTGATATCGGTAAAGTCAATGGACATTATTTTATTAATATTGCAGGAGGCGGCCGGTTAACAGAGCTCACTTATGAAGTGCCTAGTAAGCTGAAGACAATGCTTGGACAGCTTGCGTATTATTTAAAAGGCATGGAGATGCTTCCTTCGATCCGCCCGACAGAAGTCGAAATTGAATATGACGGTAAGTTGTTTCATGGAGAAATCATGCTGTTTCTTGTTTCACTCACAAATTCAGTAGGCGGCTTTGAAAAGCTAGCGCCAGATTCCATTTTAGATGATGGAATGTTTGACCTGATTATTTTAAAGAAGGTCAATTTAGCAGAAGCCATTCGAGTAGTCAGCCTTGCACTTCGAGGCGAGCATATTCATGATAACAATGTCATCTACGCAAAAGCGAATCGCGTGAAGGTAGATGTAAAAGATAAAATGCAATTAAATTTAGATGGCGAATTCGGCGGCATGCTGCCAGGTGAATTTGAAAACCTGTATCGTCATATAGAATTTATTGTGCCAAAAGCAACAGCTGAAAAAATAGGGTAGAGATTGAACTTGGTTCCTTATGGCGCCAAGTTTTTCTTTGCAAATGAGGTGATAAAATTGGTGAAAATGAAACCGCCTGTTGAAAAGAATGAATACTACAATGTAACCTTCGAAGACTTAACGCACGAAGGTGCAGGTGTAGCGAAAATTGAAGGATTCCCTGTCTTTGTACCGAATGCCCTTCCAGACGAACAAGGGAAAATCAAGGTCACACGTGTGAAAAAAGGATTTGCTTTTGGGCGACTCATGGAGCTGACAAAGGAAAGTCAGCACAGGCAAGATGCGCCATGTCCCATTTATAAGCAGTGCGGAGGCTGTCAAATTCAGCATATGAGCTATGAAGGCCAGCTGCTATTTAAACAGAAACAAGTAAAGGACGTTTTAGAGCGGATCGGCAAGCTTGATATGAGCCGTGTAAAAGTTCATCCTGTACTCGGCATGGAAGACCCTTGGAATTACCGAAACAAAGCACAAGTTCCAGTTGGCGAACGCGAAGGCGGACTTGTTGCAGGATTTTATCAGCAGCGTACCCATGAAATCATTGATATGGAAAAATGTCTGATCCAGCAGTCAGAAAATGACGAAGTGGTACAGGCAGTAAAAGACATATGCAATGCGTTTGGCATCAAAGCATATAACGAAGAGCGGCACAAAGGCTGGCTGCGTCATGTGATGGTTCGCTACGGGATTGCAACAGGTGAAATGATGGTTGTGTTTGTCACTAGAACGGCTGACTTTCCGCAAAAGCAGCAAGTGATTGACCAGATTATAGCACGCTTCCCACACATTCGGTCAATTGTGCAAAACGTGAATTCGAAGAAAACAAATGTCATTTTCGGAGACGAAACGACTGTTTTATGGGGAGAAGAATACATTTATGACACAATTGGCGACATCAAATTTGCTATTTCAGCCCGCTCGTTTTATCAAGTGAATCCAGCTCAAACAAAGGTGCTTTACGACAAAGCGCTTGAATATGCAGAGCTGCAAGGCGAAGAAACCGTGATCGATGCGTATTGCGGAATAGGTACGATCTCCTTATTTCTCGCACAAAAAGCAGGCAGAGTCTATGGCGTGGAAATTGTGCCAGAAGCAATTGAAGATGCAAAACGCAACGCTGACTTAAACGGAATCAACAACGTCGAATTCGCGGTCGGCGAAGCAGAAACCGTCATCCCAAGCTGGTACAAAGAAGGCATCAAAGCAGATACGCTAGTTGTCGATCCGCCAAGAAAAGGCTGTGATGAAGCACTGCTTGACACCATTTTAAAGATGAAACCAAACCGAGTTGTGTATGTGTCCTGTAATCCGGGGACGCTAGCTCGTGATTTGCGTATTCTTGAAGATGATGGGTATGTGACAGAGGAAGTGCAGCCTGTGGATATGTTTCCGCATACCTCACATGTGGAATGTGTGGCGCAACTTATTTTAAAAGAAGGCAACTAACCCGTATGGGTGTTGTCTTCTTTTTTTATAGTAGGGGGATTAACAAAGTTTTAGTTGAAGAGCCCTCAAACTCTTTGTCGGTAACTGCTGGTACTTAATCAGACAATTCACAGAAAATTTATTTTAACTTTTTGATATAATAGAAATATGAATAAAATGTAAAATTGGTAATTAAAAGGATGATGAGAAGGTTTGTTATTGGAATATAAGAAAAATCATGGTCGTCGATTAGGGGGGAATAATAGTGAGCATTTTAGCATATATAGCAGGAACTTTGATAGCCCCAAATTTTGCGGGTTATCTTTTGTCAAAAGGTTTAACAAATCGAGGTGAAAAGAGATTAATTAAAGACATAGAAGATACAGTTAATGAATTTAATCGTAAGTTTGATAATACTGAGGTTGATAGTAACTATTTTATAGAGTTTCTTCAACAGAGCAAGACTGTTGAGACAATAATACAAAGAGTATTTTATGCATATAACACTACAAAGGAAGATTACCAAGATATATTTAAGAAACTAGCACAAGAAGCGGTCGAATTTGTCAATATTAAAAAAGATGAATTTAAGCATACACCTATTAAGAAACCGAGTGATTTTGAAGAGTACTTCTCTGAGTTATTTGAAATACTAGTAAATTTTCGAGAGTCGTTATTAGATATTAAAGACAAGGCAATTGTATCAATGGTTGATGAGTCAATTGGTAAATCAGAAGGGGAAATTATAAGAACAATTGAGGAGCTAAGGGCCGATTATTTGTTAGGAGGGAATAAACACCTTTCGTCTAATGAACAAATCAAGCCTAGGCTAGAGGAGTTGAATTGCGAATATAAATCAACTTTTATTCCGTTGGACAACAGTCTTATAAAGAGAAAAGAATTTTCTTTATGTAGAGAAGCATTAGATTCAGAGAAATCTTTAATAATACATGGAAAGGCTGGAAGAGGGAAAAGTGGATGTACAGAAGATGTTATCAATTATTGTGAAGAAAATGAGATACCATATTTAGCAATTAAATTAGATAAACGAGTTCCCAGTATGACTGCCGAGAAGTGGGGAGAAGATTTAGGATTACCTGCATCAATCACTCATTGTATTCACAGTGTTTCTAAAAATGAAAAGGCAGTAATTATTTTGGATCAGTTGGATGCCCTACGCTGGACTCTTGCTCATTCTAGAGATGCTTTATTAGTATGCTCTCAGATTATTAATCAAGTAGAGACATTGAATAATGATAGAAAAAACAAGATATCTGTTGTTTTTGTGTGTCGAACTCATGATTTGGAAAACGATAATAATATTAGAGCATTATTTAAAAAAGATGATTCAAAAGAGGACGTTATTCAATGGGATAGGGTTCAGGTTAATGAGTTGGACGAGGAATTAGTTGAGGGTATTGTTGGAAAGCGTTATGAGCAACTAACAAGTAAATTGAAAGAGATACTAAGAATTCCAAGCAATTTATATATTTGGAAACAGCTAGACCCTGGCAAAGTATATGCAGAATGTTCTACCGCAAGCCATTTGATCTCAGAATGGTGGGGACAGCTGTCCGAAAAATGTTTTGAGTTTGGATTGAGAGAAGACAATCTAACTCAGATTAAAGATAAGATGGTAACTTTTTTAGAAAAGTCTAGTAGAATATTTATTCCTTTAAGTATATTAAACGAAAATAAATCAACCTTAGAATTCTTATCTTCAAATGCTTTCTTAATAATTCAGGATAGAAAAGTTTCATTCGCTCATCAGTCTATATTAGACTGTTTTTTAGCAGATAAGATGCTTCATAGATATTATGATGGTGAAGATATCGTAGATATTATTGGGGCTAAAGATAAACAAACACCTGGTAAAAGATATCAAGTGCAAATGTTTATGCAAAATTTATTTGAAATTGATAGCCATGATTTTATTACTGTTGGACAAAAAATGTTTGAAGCAAAACAAATCAGGTATTTTGTCAAATTTGTTTTCTTCGAGGTGTTAAACCAGATAGATAATATAGATGAAAATATACAAAATTTTATTGTGAATAACTGCGAAAATGAAATATTCGGTAATCATATTATTAATAATGTTATATTTTCCAAGCCCAATTATATTAAGTTGCTTAGACAATGTGGCATTTTAGAGAAATGGTTTAACACCCCATCTAAGAAAGATATAGTTATCAATTTGCTTGTAAGTATGAGTCCTAATTTTGAAGCTGATGATATTACCTTCATTGAAAAATATTCATTTAATTCACAGGAAGACGATAATAAATTCTCTAAATGTTTTTTGCGCGATATAAATCAGGATACGGATGAGTTATTTGAATTAAGAATGAAATTTTATAAGCGATATCCGCGAATGGCTGATAACTATCTTGATTTTAAGTCGATGCTCAAAAATAGTGAATTAAGAACAATACGGCTGTTAGCTTTTTTATTGAAAAATAAAATTAAAAGCGGGGGTAAACAAATTTATTATTACGAAGAAACATTTCTTTATGAAGACTCTGAAATTTTAATAAATAATGGAGAAGAGGTTCTTAATTTATTATTACCATTCGTTCCAATAGATAAAGACGCAAGTTTTATTTATAGTGAGTGGTCTGGATTTTATATTCATAAAAGAGGTCTAGAAAGGGCTTCTATTCAAATTATAAAGAAAGCGAATGCAGCAATAATTTCTCAACAACCGGAAAAATTCTTTGATTACTATAAAAAATTCATGGGGAAAGGTAATGATATATTTAATGAAATTATATTGGATGGATTATCTAAATTGTCAGGAAGTTATAGTGATGTTGTAATTAATTATTTATGCAGTGATTTCAACAGTAACGCATTCGATAATACAAGTGGAAATGGTGATAAATTAATTCTTGCCAAACAAATATTAGAAAAGCATACGAGATACTGCAGTGAAGTTATTTTTAATTTATTGGAAGAGAGAGTTCTAACGTATCTTTCTCCACAAGCTAAAGATATATATCGACGTAGAATTAATTATAATAAAGAAAAAAATGGTCATACAGTTTATTGGAGTTTTTGGGGAGATTTTCAAAAAGAAATTTTAGAGGTTCTCCCCTATAATCGATTGAGTACTCAAGCAAAAAATTTGCTGAGTATTTTAAGACGTAAATTTCCTGAAGGGTCAAAACTATATAAATATTCAAATGGGCACAGTGGGTGGGTAAGCTCACCCGTGACAGGGAAAAAATTAAATAATAAAAGATGGCTAGAGATTTTAACTAATACAAAACTTATTCACAAAGATCATTCCCAGTGGAAAGAAGTTTCAGGAGGGTTTATTCATAATTCTATTGAAGAGTTTGCAAGTAGCTTTAGCAATGCTGTTTCTGAGGAACCCGAAAGAATGATAAATCTAGTTCTTTCAAATAAAGAGAAAGTTCTGGAATCATACGTAGAATCCTTATTTAGTGGCGTTGCATCTAGTAAGGCATTGAGTAATGTGCCGGTAGAGTTATTGGAAAAAATGATTTTGACCTATCCATATGATTATACCTCATATCGAGCGAACGACATTTGCTCAATCATTAGAAACAGGAAAAACGTAAATTGGTCTCATGAGATTTTGGATACTCTAAAGGATATTGCGATCAACCATAATAACCCAGAATTAGGAGTTGTAAATGTAACTAATAATGAGGATAAAGAAATGCGTAGCTTTGAGATGTTACAAAGTAATGCATTAAACTGTGTAAGAGGTAACGCTGCTCAAGCAATAGCAGAGTTATTATGGAATGAAAGAAGTTTGTTTATACAGTTTAAAGATACAATTGAAAAGTTGACATTAGATGAAAATGCGGCTGTCAAATTTGCTAGTTTATTTGCATTATGGCCTTCATATAACATTGAAAGAGATTGGGCATCAAAATTATTTTTAATTCAATATGAGCAAGATTATAGGCTAGCGGGCTTCTTTGGCACGAAAAATATGCTCTTTTTACTATATCCGAAATATCGCGAACAAGTATTAGAAGTTATTAAAAAATGCTACAAATCTGAAGATGAAAGATTAGTTGAAATGGGTGGACATTGTCTTTCAGAGATGTTTATTCTAAAAAAAGAATTTACACAAGTAATGAATAATGTTGATAAAATGAGTGAAGTACAAGCAAAAGCAATTCTCCATATGACAATTAATTATTTCAATAAAGATGAATTTAATTCATCAGCAAAGAATATAATGCTTAAATTTAAGGCAAGTAAATTAGATTTGGAGATTCCGATTTCAAGGTTATTTTATGATAATCTTATAGATTTAAAGAGAGATAAGGATTTTATGATTGAAATAATGAATTCTGGTTTAAACCGTAGAATAGTACATGCATTTGTTCATTATCTTGAAGAAAAATCAAAATCAATAGTTGATTACAAAGATATTATATTTTCAATGAGTCACCACTTACTTGGAAACGAAGTTGGTAAGTTTGAAGAGATTTGGGGGATAGAAGATGAAATTTCTAAATTAATCATTGGATTATATGACGAAACCTCTAACTCAACTATTCCTGAGATAAAAGCTATTGCAAATGAATGTCTTAATATATGGGATTTGATGTTCGAAAATCAATTTGGTCAAATTAGGTCCTTGAGTCAAAAACTAATGGAAAGATAAGACGTTGTTGCATAACTATTATGTGCATCATTTTACACCTTTAGATCTTTTAAGTAACTATCAGATATCTCGTGTAATCTATATTCGCATCTTTATGTTAACTGGATAAATTTAGAATTCCATATATAAATAACCCCCTTGTCTAGATAGGGGGGTCTTCTTCTATATTTTGATTTTTTTGATCAAGCGCAGAGGATATAAT
This sequence comes from Bacillus sp. FSL K6-2841, assembly GCF_037976435.1. Lineage (NCBI taxonomy): Bacteria > Bacillati > Bacillota > Bacilli > Caryophanales > Bacillaceae > Bacillus > Bacillus sp. FSL K6-2841. The sequence goes on from NZ_CP150266.1 coordinate 741,791, forward strand.
ATCAAGACCAATGTATAAAAAGCTAACAAAGAAAGATAAAATCAATACACCATTTCCCCATATAGAAACTTCAACTATCTCCATATTTAGTACATATTTAATTGAAAAGTAAATAAGAGCCCACGAAGCAAAAAATTCTAAAATATAAGTTATCCATTTTGGGACCTTCAACAAAAAAATGATTCCTTTCCCTATAAATAAAACTATAAATGACCAAAAAATTACGATGATGCTAACTAACAAAGAAAAGGTCACCAAAGAGAAAAATGAATCATAAGTTATGTATTCGCCGAAAAGAAAATTTACTCCCAATGATACTAGGTAAAGCATGAAAGTCGGAATAGCAATAACGAAACCAAGGGAAAAACATATTAGTAAAATAAGAAGAACGGCAGCAATAGCACCTGGGGGTTCATCTACAACATTTTTTTTCCTTAAAAAAGTATAAAATATGATAGAAACTAAAAGAAGTATTAAAAAAGTCAATGAAATCACATAAGAAAAAGACAATATATATACCCTCCATAAAAAAGCGCTATTAGAAAACTAATAGCACTTATTGTTTATTTAAATAAGAGTAATGATGAATTTTGCCAAAGTTTTAGCAACATCTTTAGGTGCACCCATTTTAATAAAAGCTGTTACAAACTGTTTTTCTGTCCACTTTTCCCCTTTATCCATTACCTTTGCGATTTTAGCAGATTTCTTTCTGATCCAAGCAGCAGCCTTTGGATTAAAGGGTTTCAATGCTTTTGATAGTAACCATCCACCAGAACGTAAAGCACCTCGGAATGCTTTATATGACCATGAAACAGCACCTTGAGTAGAAACTTCCCCGTTTGTGGCTTTTTGAGTTGTTAAAGCATTTGACTGAATAGGGCTAGTGCTGTTATTTGTTGCGGCTTGTTGTAAAGATGTTTTATATACCTTCGTATGTACTGGTGCTATTGATTTAGTTGGCTCCGCTGCAAACGCAGTAGTCGCACCAAGACCGGAAGTTAATAAAGTTGCGCTTAATAGTACAGGAACAAACTTCTTTCTAAAAGTCATAGTAATTTCGCCTCCGAAAATTTAATGAAGAGGCTGTTTATAGTGCTAAAAAAATCTTGTTGTTCAAGCCTCAATTATAAAATACATCTTGAGAAAAAACAGTGGCATATGTCTTGAATTCTTATAGGACTTTTATATAAGATAATCACTCCTTTCTTGATTTACATAAAAATTGTAATAACAACCAAATTAAGGGTAAATAGTATTTTAATACTGTATTTTCACAACGTTATATATTTGCTTGTCTATATAATTGTATTTTTTTTATGGAAAAATTGCGGTTTCTTTTCGGTGTGGAAATATTTCGAAAATGATAATATATGTCATTATAGGGAATAGCAAGAAAGGGGATGGTAGGAGTGGAGAAAATTCTTTCTTCTCAAGTTGGTATATTGATAAATGATTGGTATAGATTTATAAGGACATTCAGCGTGCCGGACGCAGAGATTTTAAAAGAACAGGTTGAAAGAGAAATAGAGGACATGGAAGAGGATCAAGATTTACTGCTATATTATCAATTAATGGAGTTTAGGCATCGACTCATGCTTGAAAGTCTTGTGCCTATTGAAATGAATCAACAACGCCCCACTTTACCCGATTTACTCAGAGAAATAGAGAACAAACAGCCCCACGTCAAAGGAACGCTTGACTACTATTCAAACTTCTTTAGAGGTATGCACGAATTCCACCAAAAAAATTATGTTGCTGCTATAAATTTTTACAAGGCTGCTGAAGAACATTTAAAGAATGTTCCCGATGATATAGAAAGAGCCGAATTTCATTACAAACTAGCTGATGCATATTATCGCATTGATCAACATTTCGTATCGTTAAACCATTTGGAAAAAGCAAAAGAAATGTATTCAACAAGCGAGTTTTACAAAGCGAAAGTAGTCGGTTGTAATATCAAATTTGGAGCGAATATGTACGACTTATACCGCTTAGATGAGGCAGAATCTTATTATAGGGAAGCCTTGAGCTTGGCTCAAGAGCTTAATGAGGAAACAGCCCAACGGATTATTGGTGTAATACATCATAATTTAGGTTTAGTGAAAAAAAGAGCCGGAGAAATTGAAACCGCAGAAAATGAATTTCTAAATTCAATTCAAATAAAAGAACATGCCGAAACGATCTCGGGAATTAGAACACTTTATATGTTGTCCTGGGTATTCTACGAACAAGATAAAAAAGATAGAGGAAACCAATATTTCACCATTGGCTTTAATAGAGCTAACTTTGCAGACGATCAAGAATATATAGCTAAATTAAAAATCATTTATGCGCTTTTTGAAGAATATAATGAATCGGAGGTAAATGAAAGCCTCAGTTATTTAGAAAGCAAAAGTTTGTGGCAAGATGTAGCGGAGTTATCAGATAAACTCGCAGATTATCATTATCAAAAAGGGAATTTTGAATTGAATAGAGAATATCTAAAAAAGACCATTAAAGCACAACAACAAATACTAAAAATGGCGGAGGCGTTATGATGAAAAAGTTATTTATCAGTTTAACAATTTTTTCTGTGTTATTCGCTGCCGGTTGGTCACTTGATAAAATCATTACTTCTAACACTTATCATGTAACAGAAAAGGCAATTACAATTTAAAGAGCCCCTGCATAGGGCTTTTTTATTTGAATATCTTTTCATTAGTTTGCCGGATGCTGTACCTGCTGCCCGTCGCGTGACATGTTTACCTGAAGTAGCTTTTTGAACGGCGTTTACGTCTCCTCAAATTTTTGATATTTTATAAAGTGCTGATAGTATTTTGTTCATTTTATACTCCTTTTGCGTTGAATCCTTACTAAAGTATATAATGATAAAAATTGCTGAAAGACTTTATAGAAGGACATGCCCTTAAAAGGCGCTATGTCATGAGAGGAATTGGATGAAAGATGAGTAAAAATTTCTGGCGTGATTTACCGCGGCCATTTTTTATATTAGCACCAATGGAAGAAGTGACAGATGTTGTGTTTCGTCATGTTGTGAGTGAGGCGGCGAGACCGGATGTGTTTTTCACAGAGTTTACGAATAGTGAGAGCTATTGCCATCCTGATGGGATTCAAAGTGTGAAAGGGCGTTTAACGTTTACAGAGGATGAGCAGCCGATTGTTGCTCATATTTGGGGAGACAAGCCTGAGAACTTTAGACAGATGAGCATTGGAATGGCGGAATTAGGTTTTCAGGGGCTTGATATTAATATGGGCTGTCCTGTCCCGAATGTTACGCAAAACGGGAAGGGCAGTGGATTGATTCTTCGCCCAGATGTTGCGGCAGAGCTGATTCAAGCGGCAAAAGCAGGGGGATTACCTGTCAGCGTCAAAACAAGACTTGGTTTTACAGAGGTTGATGAATGGCACGATTGGCTCAGACACATTTTGGAGCAAGACATTGTGAACTTATCGATCCACCTTCGTACTAGAAAGGAAATGAGCCAGGTGGATGCGCATTGGGAGCTCATTCCTGAGATCAAAAAACTTCGTGATGAAGTAGCACCTGATACGCTTTTGACGATCAATGGTGATATTCCTGATCGTCAAACAGGCTTAAAGCTCGCTGAGCAGTATGGAGTGGACGGAGTGATGATTGGGCGCGGAATTTTCCATAACCCATTTGCCTTTGAAAAAGAGCCGAAGGAGCATACGAGTGATGAGCTGCTAGGTCTTTTAAGATTGCATCTTGATCTTCACGATCAATACTCATCACTAGGCTTGCGTCCATTCAAGGCACTGCACCGTTTCTTTAAGATTTATGTAAAAGGGTTCAGAGGAGCGAGTTTTCTAAGAAATCAATTAATGAATACATCATCAACAGATGAAGTGCGTGCAATGCTAGATGAATTTGAAGCGAGAAATCAAGAGCAATAACCATTGAAAAGAGGAGGGGAAGCCCTTCTCTTTTTTCTATGAATAGGACTATTAAACTAGTTGCTCCAAATGGTAAAATGAGATAGAAATAACAATTGGAGGTATTATATTTGAAATCATTTTGGGATAAAGACATAGAAAGTGAAGAGACATTTAAGAAAATCAATGAGAAAGGCATTGCAAAAGCGGAAAAGAAGCTAGGCATCATCCTGCCTGATACATATAAAAAACTGATTCTTGAACAAAATGGCGGTTATACCCTGCATAATGCTTTTCCAACGGACCAGCCGAATGGATGGGCAGAGGATCATGTGTCATTTGATCATTTAAGAGGAATTGCCAAAGACGAAGGCATCATGGACAGTGATTATTTAATAGAAGAATGGGAATTGCCTGAGGGACTTGTGCTTATTTGTGGAGATGGACATACGTGGATTGCATTGGACTATAGAGAAACAAAGGAACATCCGCCAATTCATTACTTTGATCTAGAAGATGAGACGGATTTTAAATTAGCGGATTCGTTTGATGAACTGATTGCTGGGCATTATACTGCTGAATAACATTTTAGCAGTCATCACTTATTTCAGAAAAATGTTTTGGTGTTTTTTGAGAGAGACAAAAATGTCTCTCTTTTTTATGAAGCAATATGGATTCTTTCACCATTTCAATCCAAAAATGTACCTGATATTTTTAATTCCTATTATTCAATTGATTCCATTTCCACTCACTAAATTTTCTGACGATCATATCTACCACAATGTAAAATGGCAGAAAGCTTGAGTTGTCCACTTTGTTATACAAAGGAAACGGGGTGCTGCTTACATAGATGTTAAACATGGCATTTTGTGCAAGGAAGTTATTTCTCAATGTGGTCATACTGATAAATTTGATATGTCTCGTTTTCACTAATTGAATGATTTCATCTAGATTTTTCGATTCGCCTGATAAAGAAATGATAAATAAAAGGTCATTCTCACCAAATTCAATGATTCCATCTGTTAAGTCTCGCTTGCTTCGTAATACTTGAGATTTCTTATGCAGTGACCATAGCTGCCGTTGTACATCATTGGCCAAATCGAGCTGTGCAGTTCCTGTACCATAAATATAAATATACGGTGCACGATCAATCAGCTGATTTAATTGATGAAAGTCCAGCTGCTCCATATATTTTCTTGTCTGCCTTATATCTTGATCGAGTAGTTTCATTAAATCCTGTGTTGATTCTTCAGTAAGATGATTTAATTTCACATAAGACTTTAAGTCACTGTAGCCGTCGAAACCTATTTTTTTGGCAAGTCGATGGATGGAGGAGATGGAAGTATGAGCATAACGAGCAAGATCCTGAATTTTCATTGTCTTCATTTCTTCAAGATGATCGTGAATCGTTTTAATAATGTGCAGGTCATTCTTATTTAAATCCTCGAAGTATTCATTTACCAGCTTGTCCAATATCATGCGATGTACCCTCCAACATGAAAATATTTTCTTCCTGTGAAAATATAATCTAATGTTACAACTTGATTTCTAAATACGTCAATCCTATTGGTTTTTGTAAGCGCTCCCTTTACAGTGGTGTTATGGATCAAACAAAGGGGTGATGCTTATGAATGCAATCAAGCGATTTGGCAGTGCTATGGTAGTTCCAGTCCTTTTATTCGCGTTTTTTGGTATTGTTGTCGGCCTTGCGACTTTATGTAAGAATCCAGCGATTATGGGGGATATGGCTGCAGAAGGTACGATGTGGTATAAGGCTTGGACACTGATTGAAAGTGGAGGGTGGACGATTTTCAATCATATGGAGCTGGCATTTGTGATTGGCTTGCCGATCTCTCTTGCAAAAAAAGCGCAAGCACGTGCGACGCTCGCAGCTTTGATGATTTATCTTGTGTTTAATAATTATATTCATGCGATTTTGACACTTTGGCCGTCCACTTTTGGTGTTGATTTATCGCAAGGAGTCGAGAACGTAGCGGGTGTAAAAGAAATTGCGGGTATACCTACGCTCGATACAAGTATCATTGGTGCGGTGATGATATCTGGAATTGTGATTTGGATTCATAATCGTTTTTATGATCAAAAACTGCCTGAAATGCTCGGGATTTTCCAGGGGCTTGTCTTTGTTGTCATCATCGGATTCTTTGTGATGATTCCTATTGCTTTTGTCGTTGCTTTTGTATGGCCTTATGTTCAGCAGGGAATTCATTCTCTCCAAGGGTTCATGGCACAGTCTGGTTATATTGGTGTCTGGCTGTTTCATTTTTTGGAAAGGGTGTTAATTCCAACAGGACTTCACCATTTTATTTATACACCTTTTGAGTTTGGTCCAGCGGCTGTAAATGGAGGGTTAAAACCATATTGGATTGCTCATTTAAATGAATTTGCGACCTCAACTTCCGATTTGAAGGATCTTTATCCATACGGATTTTTACTGCATGGAAATATTAAGATGTTCGGCTGTTTAGGGATAGCTCTAGCGATGTATTTTTCTACCCCGAAAGAAAACAGAAAAAAGGTTTTGGCATTGGTATTACCCGCCACATTAACAGCGGTATTTGCCGGAATTACAGAACCACTTGAATTTACATTCCTATTTCTCGCGCCTTATTTATTTGTCATACATGCACTTCTTGGAGCAACCATGGTGACAATCATGAATATGTTTGGTGTTGTCGGAATGATGGGTTCCGGGCTTATTGAAATAGCTGCTTTGAACTGGATTCCGCTCTCTTCAAATCATGGAGGGATTTATCTGATCCAAGCCACAATTGGATGTCTATTTACAGCATTGTATTTTGTCATATTTAGATGGGTGATTGTGAAATTTGATATTCCATTACCAGGACGAAAACATGAGGAGGAGACGAGGCTATATACAAAACAAGATTATGAGAATGCTAATAAAAAGGATCATAACAAAAAGGAAGTGCCCGTTTATGCGTCTGAGTACGAAGAGAAAGCCGTTTATTTCTTAGAAGGCCTTGGCGGTAAAGAAAACATTAAAGATGTAACAAACTGTGCCACGCGTCTGCGTATTACAGTGATTGACCCTAGCTTGGTGAAAGATAGAGAATACTTTACAAAAAATAAACTGGCACATGGAATGGCTAAGAGTGGTCAAAGCATTCAAATCATCGTTGGCTTAAGTGTACCGCAAGTGAGAGAGTCCTTTGAAACAAAACTTTCATTAGATTGAAAAAGGAGCTGGATATCATGAAAACATTTAATATTACGATCGCTGGAGGCGGAAGTACATTTACACCGGGAATCATTTTGATGCTGTTAGACTATTTAGATGAGTTCCCAATTCATACAATTAAACTTTATGATAATGATGAAACTAGACAAAAGACAATTGCAGATGCTTGTGAGATTATGTTAAAAGAACGAGCGCCAGAAGTTCGACTGCTGGCAAGTACTGACCCAGAAGAAGCCTTTACTCAAGTCGATTTTGTGATGGCACATATCCGTGTCGGCAAATATGCAATGCGTGAATTAGATGAGAAAATTCCATTGAAGCATGGAGTCGTTGGGCAGGAAACATGCGGTCCAGGGGGAATCGCTTACGGTATGCGGTCCATTCCAGGTGTCTTAGAACTTGTCGATTATATGGAAAAGTATTCTCCTGAAGCTTGGATGTTAAACTATTCTAACCCTGCAGCAATAGTAGCAGAGGCAACACGTAAGCTAAGGCCGAATGCCAAAATTTTAAACATATGCGATATGCCGATTGGAATTGAAGAATTGATTGCAAAGAATTTAGGCTTATCTTCACGTAAAGAACTGGAAGTAGATTATTATGGTTTGAATCATTTTGGCTGGTGGACAGATATTCGAGATAAAAAAGGAAATAGCTTAATGCCTGAGGTCATTCAGCATGTAAGCCAGCATGGTTATGCAGCAGATGGAACATCTGAACTAGAACAGCAGAAGAGCTGGAACAGCACATTAAAAAAGGCTAAAGATATTCAAGCACTTGATCCAAAAACGGTACCAAATACGTATTTGAAATACTATCTATTTCCAGATGAAGAAGTGGCACATTCAAATATAGAGTTCACACGTGCCAATGAAGTGATGGAGGGACGGGAAGCCTTTGTTTTTAGTGAATGTCAGGCCATCATTGATAAAGGTACTGCAAAGGAAACAAAGCTAGCCATTGATGAGCACGCTTCCTATATCGTTGATTTAGCAAGAGCCATTGCTTTTAATAAAAAGGAACGGATGCTGATGATTGTGGAGAACAATGGCGCAATCAGGAACTTTGACCCAACAGCTATGGTCGAAATTCCTTGTATCGTTGGCAGCAACGGTCCAGAAAAGTTAGTGGTTGGAGAAATTCCTAGATTTCAAAAAAGTCTCATGGAGCAGCAAGTTGGCGTAGAAAAATTAGTAGTAGAAGCATTTGAAGAAGGGTCCTATCAAAAACTATGGCAGGCTATTACATTATCGAAAACGGTGCCGAGTGCTAAAGTAGCAAAAGATATTCTAGATGACTTAATTGTGGCAAATCAAGCCTTTTGGCCAGAGTTAACATAACACGAGAATAAGCAATATGGGCGTGACAATGCTCATATTGCTTATTTGTTTTTTCAATCGATGGCTTGTGAAGGAGACGAAAAGCCCCCTTTTTCAAAAAGGGGGTCACATTTCCTTACTCCGCACTCTCCTCAACCTCACGGCTATCCTCTGTTTCGCCAATATAAATAGGACCGTTTGCGTGGTCGATTCGTATGGGCCATTCGTATGGGACTTGCAGGCGTCGTGCGATGGCTCTCCAAAACTTTGCAGAATCAAATTCTAGTTCTTGAAAGTCTTTGAGCAATTCTTTATAAGAAGATCCGTCAAATTGAATGTACGAGTCTTGAAGACGCATAAAGGCGTAATGTCTCACTTCTAATGCTGCCGCAGCTTCCATTTCTTCTTCTGTTGCTTCACCAATGATTGTTCCTGCGGGCGGAAGCATGTCATATACGTTAAATTCCTCTTCTTCTTCGTGTGCTGCATTGTGCTGTTGATCTGACATTTTGTTCACTCCTTCTAGTTTTCATCAAATTTGATTCGTGCTTACCTCTATTATCGGAAGGATATGCGAGATGTGGAATGAAAAAAAGAAGTAGATCCACAATACTTGCTTTTTCTTCTTGAATCTTTTATGATCAATTACAGATATAAAAGGTCTATAATAGATAGAAAGGAAATCGTCTGATGAAATATTCTAAAGCAACCAACTATGCGCTTCATACGATGGTATTTTTAACGCTTGCACCAAAGGGGAAAGCAATTGGCGTTGAGCCTCTCGCCAAGATGCAAGACCTTTCATCCACTTATTTATCCAAAATTTTAACAAAGCTTGTGAAGGCAGGATTGATTGAATCAACACCTGGCGCAAAAGGTGGTTACACCATTCTGAAAAAGAAAGAGGACATTTCATTTTTAGACGTCATTCAAGCGGTAGAAGGTCAAACCAATTTATTTCGTTGTTCTTTAGAACATGATTCTTTCATGCCTCATGATGGTTGTTTGATTGAACAAGCCATGCAGGATGTTGAAATGAAAATGCAGGAAACGCTTAGTCAAAAGCGGTTAGTTGATATCGCTAGCCAAATTGAGCAGACAGAAAAAAATCCATTTTTCAAGATGTGATTTTTTTTTGAATAAATTATAGATATTAAGAGTCTTTAAAGTCTTGAATAAAAAGGAGAGATTTATATGTTATTAGATTGTGCCATTATTGGAGGCGGACCAGCTGGATTAAGTGCAGCACTTGTTGTGGGGCGAGGCAGAAAACAGGTCATTGTATTCGATGACAAGATGCCAAGAAATCGAGTGACTCAGGAATCACATGGGTTTATTACAAACGATGGGATGACACCGTTTGAGATCAGACAAGCGGGCGAAGCAGATCTTCAAAACTACCCCAATATCCAAATCAAACGAACTAGAATTGTTGAGATACAAAACAATGAGGACAACTTTGCGTTACTGACACAAGAGGGAGAAAGATTTGAAGCGAAGAAAATCATATTGGCAACAGGACTAAAGGATATACTGCCAGAGATGAAGGGGATTCATGAAGTGTATGGAAAGACGTTGTTTAGCTGTCCTTTCTGTGATGGCTGGGAGCTAAAGGACAAGCCGCTTGCTCTCATTGCTGAGAATCCACGCGCCTTGCATATGGCTAAACTTCTTTCCAATTGGACAAAGGATTTGATCGTGTTTACGAATGGACAGCAAGTGTTTGCTGAAGAGGAGAAGGCATTGCTATCAGCACATTTTATCCAAGTCATTGATGTACCGATTATGTCCATTCATCATGAGAATGGGCAAATGCACTCTATTCACCTTGCGAATGGGGAAACGGTGAATAGAGAAGGCGGATTTGTCGCAAGTGAATTCAAACAGTCAGCTCCATTTGCTGAAAAAATAGGCTGTCAAATGACGAAAAATGGCGGTATCGAAACAGATATTCTTGGACGTACAACCGTCAGCGGTGTCTTTGCATGCGGTGACAATTTAGGCGGGCCAGCTCAGCTTGTCCTTGCCGCAGCAGCTGGAAGCCAGGCAGGAATGGGCGTCATTCATGAACTTGTGCAGGAAGAATTTCAACAAAAAACATCTCTATGAAAAGAGATGTTCAGCGATGAGCAGTTTTCCTTTTTGCTAAGACGTGAGCTGTCCATTCAAAAAGTGCGTAGATAACAAAGAAGATCAGGATCCAGCTGCTGGCATCGACCCATACATTGGTGATATGAATGATGTTCGCCTGATCAAGTCCAGCCTGTATCCACATAGTGATCAATGCGGTGAGGAACACCTGTAAAAACCATTTTTTCAATTGGTCACACCTCCATCTCTTTCTATCATATAAAAAATGACAGTTTATTTCCAATTGTATTTCCATCAATTTCAACGGTAAAATAAGAAATAAAACCAATGGAAGGACATGACATGAGCGATCAAACGAATAGTTTTTTAAAAAGTCATTTTCCTAATCTTGTCCTCACGCCGCCTCTTTTTTATGGGTGGTCTTTTGGACTTCGCTTTGAAGTGGCAGATTGGTCATTAGGAGAAAAATCAGTTGTATTAGAAAAAGCAGGGGATCGTGCTTTGAAAATTGTCAGATATGCTTTTGACCCAGAAGACGATATTCTATTTGTCACGGATGTCTATACGCAGCATGAACATGAATTAACGAAGCAAAAGCTCCTAGTTTATCAGAAATATGTTCGCCGGCAAGTACGCAATCGATTGCGTCACGAGCTTTTGACCTATGTCAGATCAGATCTAGATGAGCCCCTGACATTGGAGAGATTTACACTGACTTGCAAGCTGCAAGATATCCGATTACGCCCACTTCTACAAGCCATATGCCAAGAGGACTTTTATGCACCGAATCAAATTTTGAACGGGAAGCTTGGTTATGAAATTTATCTTATCAATCTCTCAAAACAGATGATTTTCCACTTATATGATGATCGAGGCTGTGATCTTATTGCGGCAGATGCTGAGCGTCTTCGGCCAGTCTATGAGGGCTTGCAGCACTGGCTATTAGACTATGATCGCCCTCAGATGGACCAGCTGTTTACAGAGAAATAAGAAAACCGCACTTTGACAAGTGCGGTTCTGTTTTATGCTTCTACTTTATTGAAGAATTGTGGTAAATAATCTTTGTGTGCTTCTAGCATCTCATCTAGGATGCTTTTTGCAATGGCATCTGATGGGACGAGTGGGTTGATCGTCATTGCGACAAGTGCTGTGTTGTAATCTCCTGTCACGGCTGCTTCAGCGGCAACACGTTCAAAGGATTTAATTTGAGAAATCAGTCCTTTGACTGCGACTGGCATTTCGCCAACAGCGATTGGTTTAGGACCGTCTTTTGTGATGACGCAGTTCAGTTCTACAGCAGAATCATTTGGAATGTCACTGATGGCACCATTGTTGATCGTGTTTACAGGCTGAATGTCATGCTTGTCGTTATAAATCGATGCGATCAAGTTACACGCTGCATCACTGTAGTAAGCACCGCCTCTTTTTTCAAGCTGTGGCGGCTTAATATCAAGATTAGGGTCTTTGTAAAGCTCGAATAGGTCATTTTCTAGTGCACGAACGACTTCTGCACGAGTTCCTTCATTCTCTGCTGCTTTCTTTTCTTCAGCCAGCATATCACTTGTTTTGTAGTAGTAGCGGTGATATGGACATGGAATCACGCCAAGCCCTTTTAAGAAATCAGCATCCCACGGAATGGCGTGAATGTTGTTCATTGACATCGTAGAGTTTGGATCTGCCATGTCTTCGATGACTTGATCCATAATGCTTTTACCATCTAAGAATACGTTGAGTCCGAAGACCATATGGTTTAATCCAGCAAAGCTGACCTCGACTCTGCTTGCGTCGACATCAAGTCCTTTGGCGATTCCCATGCGAATGCCGATTGGCACGTTGCATAAGCCAACGACTTTGCGATGGTTTGAATAGCGAAGAACGGCTTCTGTGACCATACCAGCTGGGTTGGTGAAGTTCACAAGCCATGCATCTGGGCATAGTTCTTCAATATCTTTGACAATATCTAGAATCACTGGAATGGTACGAAGTCCTTTGAATAGACCTCCTGGACCATTCGTTTCCTGACCAATGACATCATATTTTAAAGGAATGCGTTCATCCTTCATACGTGCTTCAAGAAGTCCGACACGGAATTGTGTTGTGACGAAATCAGCGCCCGCAAGCGCTTTTCGGCGATCTAATGTTAAATGAACCTCGATTGGAAGTCCTGCTTTTTTCACCATTCGTTTGGCAAGATCTCCGACGATTTCAAGCTTTTCTTTTCCTGCTTCAATATCGACAAGCCAAAGCTCGCTAATCGGAAATTCATCGTACCGTTTAATAAATCCTTCTACAAGCTCTGGTGTATAGCTTGATCCTCCGCCAATTGTGACAACCTTTAATCCTTTTGCCATGTGCTGCACCTCCGAATAATGTAACGCGCAATGTTATAATAGAGAAAAGCCAATTCTTTTGTTTGTACATCTATAGCTTATCGTGAGAGCATCTCGTGCGTAAATGACTTCAGCGTCTTTAGGCAAGGGTGCCCTATTTAGAGATTTGTTACATAAAAGAAACACATTGTGACATGCTGTTGGAGAAAGGGGAAGTCAGATGTTTTCAAGTGAGGTCATTTCCAGCTTTAATGAATTAGAAAGCGCTCTATACCGATATATCATGGAAAACAGTGAAAAGGTCGTGTATATGAGAATTCGGGACTTAGCAGATGCTGCCCATATTTCCACCTCGTCTGTCCTTCGCTTTTGCCGAAAAGTGAATTGTGAGGGTTTTTCAGAGTTTAAAGTGAAACTTAAAATGTATTTAGAATCAGAGCGGACACCTACTTTAAAAAGCACCCAGCACTTTCTATATGAATTTATTGAACGCACACTAAAAGGGGACTTTGAAGGGAAGATTAAAGAGGCAGCAGGGCTCATTGCCGATGCGAAAAATGTGCTGTTTATTGGCACGGGCAGCTCTGGTATTTTGGCGCAGTATGGGGCAAGGTACTTTTCAAGTCTTGAGAAATTTTCATTTTACATCAATGATCCGTTTTTCCCGATGAATATGCAGTATTTAGACAATAGTGTCACCATTGTGCTGTCGGTATCAGGGGAGAACAGTATTACGATTGATCATATTTCGAAGTTAAAAAGAGAAGGCAGCACAATCATTAGTATTACAAACAATCAGCATTGTACAATTTCTCGTATTTCTGATTTAAACATTGCTTATTACGTGACAGACGAACGGGTTCACAGAGCCAATATTACGACACAGACGCCCGTTGTGTATATTTTAGAAGCGATGGCGCGTGATATGTTCGCAATGTTAAAGGAAAAGTAAAAGAGCCGCTGCATGAATCAGCCGCTCTTTTTTTTCTGCCTCATAAAAGAGAGGAAGGCAATACCGGAACAGATGAGCACAAACAAACCGCCCAGCAAATACACAGTCCTCGCTCCGAATGCATCTGCAATCAATCCAACAAAGAAAATAGATAAACCGACAGATACAGAGGAAAGGACGTAATGAGCCGAGTACACCTTTGATAAATCTCGGACTGGCGTTTCCGTTTGAAGAATAGTCTGCTGTGAAACATCCCGAATTTGATAGGCAGGCCCCATTAAAATACAAAGCAGCAAAGCAAGCCACGGCAGGCTGTTCAGTGAGTAGACAATGGTCAGCACTGCATAAATGAATGAACCAGCTGCCATAAAGAGAAGAAGCTGCTTTTGAATGAACCGGCTTATCCACGCAGCCAAGAGCCCGCCTAGAATGGCGCCGGTATAATAAGCGGCATTGATAAACCCCCACCAATCTTCACTTTTGTTTAAATCTTGTGTGACAAAGGCAAGCGTAATCGCCCCGATCCACACAGCGCCTGCTATATTTTCACACACATCCATAAAGGTCAGGGTACGAATTGTTTTGTTTGTCCAAATGATCGTCCAGCCATCCTTGAAACTGTTCATTTTATTTACTTTTCGAACGGGTTCTTCTTGCTGAAGAAGAGGAAATATAGGGAAGAAAAACAAATAAGATAACACTATCATCAAACAAGTGATCCACATTAAATAAAAGGGACCAATGAACAGAACGAGCATTCCAGTAAACGAATAGCCGGCAATTTGAACCGTTTGTTGAAAAATGGAGGCTGTACTGTTCGCTTTCACAAGCTGATTTTCTGGCACAAGCATCGGCATGATGGCCTGTAATAAAGGACTAATGAATCCGCCTGTGATGGAAATGAGAATGAGTGCAACAAATAGCCAAACCATATGCTGCTGAAAGAAATGAAATTGGGCTGTAAAGACAATGAGCATCCCAAGACGTAAAAGCGGGACCCATTTCAACAGCCGGCCTGCTTGAAAGTGATCTGCCAACATAGGAGAGAGGAGCCCAGCTAATAGCTGGCATAGCGTTCTTATTAGCGGAAATAAAGCCGCATACGCAACAGATTGTGTATCTTGATAGATCACAAATGTGATCGTCATGACAAATAGAATATCACTTAGCATGAGAAGGCTTTTACTGCCTGTATAGTACCAAAACTGATTTCCCATATCCAACCGGCTCCTTTCCAAAAACAAGTTCAGTATAGCATGGTGAAGAACGACTCAGAGGCTTTTCATTGAAAAATACATCTTAAGGATGAGAGGATTGTGATAAGCTAAATGAAAGACATCGTAAGGAAAGGGGTTCAAATCAATGAAAGTTCTGCCAGCACATGAATACTTGAATCAGAACAGCATCCCATATGAGATCAAAACATTTTCTTCCGAAACAGAGAAGGGAGCAGCAAATGTAGCAGCTGCCCTTGGTTTTCGTGAAAGACAAATGATTAAGACATTGATTTTTGAAACAGGGGAAGGGGAGCAGCTGCTTGTGATGGTTGGCGCAGACCAGCATATTAAGTCAGGGAAACTAAAGAAAGCGGCTGGTTCCCGCAATATTAAAATGGCATCACCAGAGAAGGTTCTAGAAGTGACAGGCTACCGAATTGGTTCAATACCGCCGTTTTGCTGGCAGCCAGAAGGTTTCCGCACCATCATCGAAGCTTCGCTATTAGAGGAAGAAATATTAGGTGTTGGAGCAGGTGAATGGGGAAATGAAATACTGATCACACCAGAACAATTAGTGAAAGCCTCAAAGGCTGTACCGTATGACATCGTGCAGCCAGCAGAATAGAAAAAAGTGCCTGTTTCTCATACAGGCACTTTTTTAATTTGCAGCCGGCTCCTTAAATGGACCGATACCCTTCATTTGCAGGAAGGCATCCACGGTTCTATTTTCTTCAAGGTCATTCGTCCGTTTACAGATCACAACAGGTCTGACGATTTCTATGCCTTCGATATATACTCGCCCAATCTCTTTCCGCTTGAGACTGCCCTGAACCGCATCACGGGGAACAAGCGTGATTCCATAGCCAGCTTTGATCATTTGAATCGCTTCATGAACACCGCTGAATTGTAAATCAACAGTTGGTTTTTTTATTCCTTTCGAGGTGAACAGGGAAAAGAGCTTATCTCTTGTGGAGCTGCCTTCTTCACGCATCAAAAAAGGCTCTAGACTCAGGCGCTCTAGCGGAACGGTTTTTCCGTTCAACGGATGGTCTGCTGGCACAATGAAATCATAGTTTAAATTCGTCAAATGGGAGGTAACGATCTCCTCATGATGCAAATCTTCAATTACAGCGATGGCGACATCTGATTTGTATTGAAGCAGGCTCTCTATCACTTGAGCGGAGTTTCCGCTTTTTAATTCAATTTCTGTCTGTGGAGCTGACGTTTTAAATGCAGCCAGCCAATCAGGCAGTAAAAAGTTGAGTGGTACGTAGGTAGAAGCGATGCGGAGGCGCCCCTTCTTCCCGTTTTGTAATAGCGTGATCTGATATTCTACTTCCTTTTCAGCCTCAAACACTTGCCGGGCATAAGGTTGCAGCATCTTTCCCATTTCTGTGAGTGCAATGCCTCGGCCGTTTCGTTTAAAAAGGCGAAATCCGATCTCTCGTTCAATGCTTCTAAGCTGAGCCGTCACAGCTGGCTGTGTTAAAGATAGTGCATCTGCAGTTTGTGTGACGCTTTTTGTCTCTGCGACCTTTGCAAAAATCCGAAGGGCATGTAAATTCAACTTTGCACCACCTATCAATTATTTTGATAAAACAATCAAAAACATTCATTAGATTTATTATAAGGCATCCCTTATCGTAAAGGTAGCGAAGGGGGAAGAAAAAATGGATCGTCGTCAAAAGCAAGTTGTGTCAATATCGCTCATCACAGCATTTGCACTTATTGGGGATTCAATGCTCTATATTGTTCTCCCGGTCTATTGGAAAGAGATTGGTTTATCATCCATTTGGGAGGTCGGGTTACTGCTGTCCATTAACCGATTCATTCGTATCCCGCTAGCACCTGTCGTATGGTGGCTCTATCGATATATCCCAATGAAGACAGGCGTATTGATCGCGATTTTGATCGCGTCAGTGACCACGATATTATATGGGATGAGCGGCTTTTGGCTGCTATTGATCTGCCGCTGCGCATGGGGGCTTGCTTGGACATTACTCCGTATGAGCGGGATGAGGGTTTTGGCTGAAATGGACGAAGGCTCACAAGGACATTTGACGGGGCTTTATAATGGGCTTTACCGGCTCGGCAGTTTATTTGGCATGTTATGTGGCGGAATATTTGCCAGCTTGATCGGCTTCCAGTCCATGACGCTAGTCTTTGGTTTACTCACATTGATGGGGTGCATTTTTTATGTATCGTTGGATGAAATTGAAAAGAGAGAAGGCATGCAGGTGTATCAGGGCATCAAACAGAAGTGGTTTACACGAGATGTGGTTAAAGTACTGATAACAGGCATGCTGATCGCACTGATCATCCAAGGTTTATTCGCATCCACGCTGAGTCATGTCATTGAAGCAAAGATCGACCAAAATCAATTGACTCTGTTTGGCTTTGTCATCGGAGCTTCGGCATTAAGCGGTGTGATTCAAGCAATCAGGTGGGGATGGGAACCCTTTGTCGCACCGAGAACGGGTAAATGGTTTGATCGGCTTGTGATGAAGGAACGAATGCTATGCTGGATGTTTCTTTCATTTGGAGGGCTCAGTTTTCTTGGGGTCATGCTGAAGGTAAGCGGCTGGTTCCTATTGATGCTGCTTTTGCTTCAGCTGCTGGCAACGATTGTCACAACGTTCACCGATACACTTGCCTTTCAAAAAGCCTCTGCTCAAACAGATAAGAACCGCTTTCTCGCCAGCTATTCTTTTGTTCAAGATATGGGGGCTGCTTTAGGACCTTTGTGTGGGTATACATTGATTCAGTTTTTCGGAACAAACAGCGTTTTTTGGCTGATGCTCGTCATAAGCTTCATGCTTGTCAGCATGTGGGTAAGAGGCGGGCAGCATGTTTCTTCTAGTGCAGCGTAAAAAAATAAAGCGCTATATAAAAAACTGCCTCATGCAGCTGATCGCAGGAGGCAGTCATATTCTCTTATTCTAAGTCTGAATCGTAGGCTTTTTGCGTGAGCTGGCTGACAACCTCTTTTAACCCATTTGGTTTATGGAATTCAACAGGTGTGCTTCCTTTTTCAAAGACGATTTGGTCTGCTTCAACGAGCACGACATATCGATTGTTGACCTTTGCAATATGGATCGAGTGGCCAAAGTCGGCTAAAAGTCCTTTGATTTCTGTTTCACCTAGACGCATTTTCATTGTGATGTCAGGGGTTTGTTCCACAATGTGAGAAGCTGCTAGTGTGACCTGTTCTGTATCGAGTGTTTCTCTAATTTCTCGCTTTTCACTCGCTTCCCATATTTCAAGATCCTCTTCGAACTGCTTTAATTCTTCACTTTCATCCTGTAATGTTTCAAATACTTGTTCCTGCACCATGTTCATGACCTGGGATTTCATGATTTCAGGCATAGATTCTCCGTATTCGACGAATTTCAGAAAGTCCTCAAAATAACGAGCGTGTGAGGATTGGTGAATTTTCACTTCAGCTTCCTCTGTCATGCCCTCTTCTGGCATAAACGGGTATTGAATCGATTTCATATTTTTTGTCGTAATCGCCATTTCTACTTTTTTGATCAAGGTAGATGTATCAGCGATAGAAGCGACTTTCTGTTCAAAATCGCATTTCATAATAAAGACAAAGGAGTCATCGAAGTACTTTTTAGGAACGGCAGACGCAACTAAAAAAACGCCGCCTCTGACAGCACTTGTATCTAAATACGTGCGAACAAACTGTTCACTGCATTCATTAAATACTTCTTTTGTATCGGCAAATCTCGTCTGATGAAATAAATTGTAGTTTGGATTTGAATCTAGTTCATGACCAGGTTCGACAATGAATCGGCCAATTTTGGTTGGTACTTGTTCAGATTTAGGGTGTCTGTCCACTTTTCGTTTGACGATTTTTTTTAGCTCACCATCTAAAAAGTCCTTCAGCTCACTTTGTTCAAATTCCTCTTGATCTAATGTTTGATAATGCTTAAACCGTTTATTTGCTTGTTCATCTTTGCCTTCGATTTCTACGACAAAGAATGATAGAAAACGTATCGTAAAATCCATTGATTGGTCACCACTTTTTCTTCTTCGGATATGTTGAGTATAGAAAAAGGAGTGAAAATCGTCAACGAATGGAGAAATATCGTGTCATTATTTCCCGAGAAATGTTTAGTGAAAAACACTTGATAATAATTATCATTCTTGATAGAATGATAAAAGAAAAGAAGGAACCTGCCAGTTCCTTCATCTCAGAAAAACTACTTATTTTGTTTCAAATGTTTCGCAATCAGTTTCAGCATTGCGAGTCACATCAGTCATTGTGTTTTTACCAATTTTAATGGTAGAAGCCGTACAGCTGTTATCAGCCCAAAAACGGCAAGAGTTCACTTCACAAAGTACGTTTTGTGCCATGGGAATTCACCTCCGTGATTCATATTGAGAATGAAGCAAGCTGCCACTTGAATTCATTTCATCTAGTAGTCTCTTAATTAAAAGAGGCTGTTTGTGCTGTTGATGCACATGTTTATCATACCATCTACCCTGATAATATACAATTTAAACTTTGAAAGAGCGAGAATACAAATCTCGCTCTTTTTTATTTGTAAAAATAGTTAAATGCTAGGTGGCACCCTCTCTCATTTTGACATATGAATAGAGTAGATTCAAAACCTGATGTCGGACAAAGTATGAGGGTACATGTACTGATTTTCCGCATAAAGATAAGGTTTTCAATCAAAAATTTTCATAGAGAGATGAGGGGAGAAGATGAAAGCAGTCATTCTCTGCGGAGGAAAGGGAACGAGAATGAGTGAGGTCACACAAGCGCTTCCTAAACCACTTGCTATGATCGGAGATCGGCCTATTCTATGGCATATTATGAAAATCTATCAGTATTACGGAGTAGATGAGTTTATCTTATTGCTTGGATATAAAGGAGAGAAGATCAAAGAGTATTTCCTGAACTACGACTGGCGGCATCACAGCATGAAGCTGGATATGGCGACAGGGGACATGAAGCTCTTAGGAAAGTCAGAGAACTGGAAAATCACCTTTTTAGATACGGGTGAGAATACGATGACAGGCGGACGGTTAAAGCAGGCACAGGACTACATTGGGGATGAGACATTCATGATGACGTATGGTGATGGACTTGCCAATATCAATATGTTTCATCTGCTGAAGCGTCATCAGGAGCTTGGGGCAGCTGCGACTGTCACAGGAATTGAAAAGAAGTCACAGTATGGGACGTTGAAGGTATATAACGGGATGGCACAATCCTTCTCTGAGAAGACAGACAGTATCGGGATGATCAATGGAGGATTTTTTGTGTTGTCTCCAAAGGTATTTGACTATTTGACTGACGATGACCAATGTGTGTTTGAAGCGGAGCCTCTTCAAAATTTGGCGAATGATGGAGAGCTTGCGGTTTATGAGCATCACGGATTTTGGACAGCGATCGATACGTACAAGAACCTGAAGGAAATCAATGGCATGTGGACAAATGGAAAACAACCATGGAAGGTTTGGTGACGGCATGAGCGGTTTTTGGAATGGGAAAAATGTATTTGTGACTGGATGTACAGGACTATTGGGAAGCTATCTCGTCAAGGAATTGATTGATCAAGGGGCAAACGTAACTGGACTTGTGCGTGATCAGGTGCCAAGGTCGAATTTATATCAAGGCAGTCAATTTGAAAAGATGAATGTGGTGCAAGGTGCACTAGAGGATATGCAAACGATTGAACGTGCGTTAGGAGAATATGAAATTGATACTGTCTTCCATTTGGCGGCGCAGGCCATTGTTGGGGTTGCAAATAGACACCCTGTTTCTACATTTGAAGCGAATATTTTAGGGACATGGAATGTGCTGGAGGCTTGCAGAAGACAGCCGCTGATCAAACGAGTCATCGTGGCATCAAGTGATAAAGCATACGGCGATCAGGAGCAGCTTCCATACGATGAAGACATGCCGCTAAATGGGAAACATCCGTACGACGTATCAAAGAGCTGTGCAGATTTAATTTCTCACACGTATTACAACACATATGGTCTTCCAGTTTGTATTACACGCTGCGGCAATTTATACGGAGGCGGGGATTTAAATTTCAACAGAATCATTCCGCAAACCATCCAGCTTGTGCTGGAAGGAGAAGCGCCTGAAATTAGAAGTGATGGGACTTTTATTCGTGATTATTTCTACATTGAAGATGCGGTTAAAGCTTATTTGCTGCTAGCTGAGAAGATGGAGGAAAAAGGGCTCGCCGGAGAAGCATTTAACTTTAGTAATGAAATTCAGCTGACGGTGCTTGAGCTCGTGGATAAGATTTTAAAGGCAATGGGCAGTGAACTGAAGCCTCGTATTTTAAACCAAGGAACGCATGAGATTAAGCATCAATATTTGTCGGCAGAAAAGGCGAGAAAGCTGCTTGATTGGAAGCCTGACTACTCCATTGATGAAGGGTTAGAGAAGACGATTGAATGGTACCGCGAATTCTTTCAAAAATAGAGGTGTAAGTAGATGAACAGCATATATTGTACGGTTCTATCAAGTGGAAGACTTTATCAAGCCGTTGCGTTTTTCTTATCATTGAAGCAAGTAGAAGATGATGCTGTCATCAAGACGTTATGTATGGATGATGCTGCATTTGATCTGCTTCAACAAATGAATTTTCCTCATGTCGATCTCGTTCATGTACGGGAGCTCGAAACCCCGGAGCTGCTGGAGAAAAAAGAGGAACGGGATGCCTCTGAATATTGCTGGACGTTAAAGCCGATGTGGATTGAGTGGTTATTTGAACAGGAGCAGGCAGAGGGCGTAACCTATCTTGATGCGGATTTGTTCTTTTATGAGAGCCCGCAAGTGATTTTTCAACATCAGCCGGAAGCCTCTGTTTTACTTTCGAGAGGGGATATTGTAATTCCGAGCTTCGATCCTGAGGAAGTGAAGATGCTTCAGAAGCTTTTAGGCCGCTATAACTCAGGCTTCCTGCATTTTAAAGGAGATGAAGCTGGCCGGAAATGCCTTAGTTGGTGGAAGGAAGAATGCTTGAAGGAATGCAAAAATGCGCCCGGCGAAGGAAAGTTTGGCGATCAAGGATATCTCGATCATATGCCGAAGCTGTTTGAAAAAGTGGAAGATATTCAAACAAAAGGCGTGAATATTGGTCATTGGAACTATGGGCAGCATTCTTATCGGGAAGAAAATGGACGGATTTTGCTGGATGATGGGCATCCGCTCATTTGCTATCATTTCAGCGGCTTTCGCATCGTGAGCAAGGATGAGATGCAGCAAATCCATGAGAAGGGAAGAGATGATCTGCCGTTTTTCCAAGAAGCCTATCGAAACGTGCTGCGCCATGTGATTGAATCTGTTGAGCAGATCGATCCGCTGTTTAACGGCTATGCCAAATTGGAGGAGGATGGCGCATGAATGAAAAGCCAAAGGTAAGCGTCATTATTCCGAGCTATAACGCTAAGGAGCGTTTAGAAGGAAGTCTTTTTTCCTTAACGCTTCAGGATACGGATATTCCGTTTGAGGTCATTGTCGCCGATAATGGGTCAACGGACGGCACGATGGAAATGCTGGAGAACATTGAGGTGAATTTCCCATTTAAAAAAGTACGTATTCCTGTGAATCAAGGGATTGCCAAGGGTCGCAATCATGCCATTCGCGAGGCGGAGGGAGACCTGCTGATATTCCATGACAGCGATATGCTGGCAGAGCCGCAATTTATTCAAAAGCATGCGGAGGCACATGCTGATCAAGAGGACCTTGTCATTTGTGGTGTATGCTGGAAGCGGATTTATCGTTATTTTTACGAAGCATTTGATAAGGATCATATCAAGCGATTGAAAAAACAAGGCTTGTATGAGCGGAAAATGAAAGATAAAACGCCTCTTTTATCCATGCAAGAAGTGGAGAATGGTGCATTTCTAGAGAAAAGCTTTGATTTGCAGTCTGAGTTTATTGATATTCTCAAAGACATTTTGCGCACGTACAATTATGATTTAGGCTCTTATGAGCTGCCGTGGCGATTTTTTATTACGAATAACTCCTCTGTCAAACGCAAGCATGTCATCGCGCTCGGGATGTTTGATGAACATATCGTTCGGTACGGGTTCGAAGATTATGATTTAGGCATTCGTCTGCATCAGCTTGGTCTCTCCTTTGAATTGCGAGAGGATATCATGAGCGTGCATCAGGAACATCCAAGTAATTTAACTTCATTTGATGACATCAAATATAACATTTTGTATATGTGCGAGAAGTACAACAATATTGATGCCATTGATGTCCATCTGGCTTTCTCTGGTCCGTTTTCACACACCGTCACAAATGACATTGTAAAAGAGGTTCGGCAGCTGCGTGAAAATCCAGTATTCGATGGTCTGCTCTCTTATTTTTTAGAGCTGCTTCATTTGATCACAGAGCGGAATGTGGGCGTCAAACGCGATAATAAAGATCAGCTAACCGCTAGACATGTCCCTTTGAAAAAGCTGTCAGAGGCAGCGCAGCTTGCACGGCACGAATATGGCTGCACAGTGCTTGTAGAAGCCATTCAAGGGCTGACGAAAGAGCTATTACGCGTTGATTTGTTTCAAGTGGATGTGTTGTAGATGGCGTCTTATCATTTTACAACCATTGTGTCGAATACCCATGTTTTTAAGCTTTTGGCGCTCATTCATTCGCTTGAACAAACCGCTCATTCATTCAAGCTGTCGGTTTTATGTGCAGACCCTTTGGCTTACAAGGTGTTAAGTGAATTTCCTCATCCGCACGTTCAATATGAACAACTTGAAGATATTGAAGATGCCAAGCTGCGAAAGGCAAAGGGTGATCGGACGTTCCATGAGTATTGCTGGACGTTAAAGCCAGCTTTTCTGCTCAAAATCTTTGAATCCTCAGAAGCAGATTATCTCGCCCATTTGGATACGGATTTGTATTTTTATCATGATCCAGAGGCGATTTTTGCTGAGAATCCCCTTGCTCATTTATTTTTGACGGATCATATGAATTCTGAGCGGTTCTATCACTTTTATGAGTTGTCCGGCCGCTTTAATACTGGATTTGTCGGCTGCCGCAACACAGACGTTGCCAAACAGGCGATCACACAATGGAAGGAAAACTGTCTTGCACACTGTACAGTCGAAATGGATACAAAAAATAAGACGTATGGAGATCAGCGGTATGTTGAAAGATGGATCGATGATTTTGAAGGGGTCCATGTCGTGACCTCAAAAGGAGCCAATGCCGCGATTTGGAATATTGAAAACTACAAGCTTTCCGTTGTAAAAGGGGATATGTATCTCGACGAATGTCCACTCTTGTTCTATCATTTTTCTGCCTTTACGATCATTGATGAGAATACCTTTAATCTGAATTGGTATTACTATATGACAGAACAAAATTTAGTGGATCATCTCTATATTCCGTATGCTGATTTAATTCATCAAAAAATTAAACAGGTGCAAAAGGTCTTTCCAGAATTTCAGCAAGGGTTTATTGCAAAGAAGCACGTTCCTGATACGCATTTTTATGAGATATGAAAAAACCGCTCAATCACTGAGCGGTTTTTTCCTTTTTATGATTCATTCCATTTGGAGATGGTTTGATCACTAGGTAGTAAGAAGGCCAGGATGCCTAATATCGGTAAAAAAGCGACTCCGATCATGGTAGGTGTTAAACCGAAGGCATCAATGAATGAGCCTAGAGCGACCGATCCGATTGCACCCATACCAAACGCAAGCCCAACCGTTAAACCAGACATTGTGCCAATTTTCCCGGGAAATAGTTCTTGAGCATAAACGACTGTGACAGAGAAGCTTGATGTCAGAATAACCCCAATTAATCCAAGTAAAACATAAGCAAAAACAGGTCCGGCAAATGGCAGCAGCAAGGCAAGTGGAAAGGATGCCAATAAGGAAATTAAAATCACGGTTTTCTTGCCGAAGCGGTCTGCAAGCGGCCCGCCTAAAAATGTCCCAATTGCACCTAGAATGAGAAATAAGAAAATATAAGTCTGTGATTCTTTAATCGTCAATCCATATTGTTCAATCGCATAAAACGCATAGAAATTCGATATCGCATTTCCATACCAAGAGCGGGCAAAGATGAGAAAGACGATAATGCCAAGTGCTGTGAGTGCTGATTTGCGGTGAATATCGGATCTTGCAGCTTTTGCTGGAGCTTTTTTCGCTTGAGCTCGAATGGTTTGAAGTCTTCCTGCGTACCATCTTGAAATATAAAGAAGGAAACCGACAGCCATCATTCCAACAATCGTAAACCAAGCCACGCCTGGCTGACCGAGAGGGACGAGCATTAATGCAGCGATCAGCGGAGCAAAGGCTTGACCTGTATTTCCGCCTACTTGATAGATGGACTGTGCAAGTCCTCGTCTTGGACCAGCTGCCATGTTGGCAACACGAGAGCCCTCTGGATGGAAAATAGCAGAGCCGAGTCCGATAAAGACAACGCAAAGTAATATGGTGGCAAAGGAAGGCGCAAATGCAAGCCCGAATATACCGACAGCACTAGTAAATAAAGCAATCGGGAGTGCATAAGGCATCGGCCTTTTATCTGTGTACCACCCAATAGCGGGCTGCATCACAGAGGAGACCATATTTAATGTAAAGGCAATCAGCCCTAATTGTGTAAAGGTCAGCCCCATTGAGCGTTCTAAAATAGGGAACATCGCAGGAATAACGGCTTGCAAAGTGTCATTGAGCATATGACAAATGCCAATAATCAATAAAATGGGATAAACCGTTGATCCAGTGACAGAATGTTGAGGTTTATCCTTTGTACGTGCAGCAATAGCCAATGAGACTTCCTCCTTTCATTCAACTGTTTTCAATTTTGCATTCTTCTCATTTTATTCATAAGGTGAACTATAAAACAATAGCAAATTGTCATGATTTAGAAAAAAGAGACACAAGTGCTTGTGTCTCTAAACGGTTACTTATAAAAAGATGCGATGACAGGCTTCATTTTTTGAATGACGAGTCCACTACCGCCGCGGTTTTTTACATCTTCAATCATACCGACGAGGACGTAATCTTCTTTTTTAGGATTAAATGCAAGTAAAAATCCATTTTCAGAACCGTCTGTTGCTCCTTGCTTGCTCTTCAGTTCTGCCGTTCCTGTTTTAGCGGCGATATCAGCTCCTTCAATTTGTAAGGAGTGAGCTGTACCGTTTGGACTCGTCACGACCTGAGTGAGCGCGTCTTTCACTGTATTTGCCGAGTCTTCTTTGATGATTTGTTTTGATGATGCTGTTTTCTCATCTTGAACGACTCGAGGATAGACAAGCTTGCCTCCAGTTGCAAATGGAGAATAGGCATGTACTTGTTCAATCGGTGACATGAGTAATTCGCCTTGACCGTATGCTGAGTCAGCAAGTAAGATGTCCGATTGAATGCCGTCGTTCGATACTTGTGCTGGTTTCATTGTAAATGGCATATGCAAATCTTCGCCAAATCCAAATGTCTTCACTTTTTTCTCATAGGTATCTTTGCCAATTTCCAGTGCTTCTTGTCCGAAGTAAATATTATCTGAGTACACGAGGGCATCAACCATATTTACGTTTTCTTTATCGTGAACCCGTGTAATTCGATAATTGCCCCAAGATTGATCCTTTTGCCATTTCAGTCCATGGATGGTGCGTACTTTATTAGGCTTTGTGACACCTGTTTCCAGCCCAATGGCTGCTGTAATGGTTTTGAATGTAGACCCTGGTGCATACCGGCTCGCATACCGGGCTTGGAATGGGAGATCTGGGTTTTCACTGTATGCCTGATATTGCTTAGGTGTGATCCCGTTTGTCATGAGATTGACATCATAGGAAGGAGAGCTGACAAGCGCTAATAGATCCCCTGATGATGGATTCATGATGGTAACGGCCCCTTTTTCACCTTTCATCTGTTTATAGGCTTTTTTCTGTAAAGAGGCATCAATGGTCAGCTTCACTGTTTTTCCATCTTGTCGATCTGACTTTTGCAATGTTTCTTCAATGCCTGTTTCATCATGGACGATCAAAATGCTTCCGCCATCTTGTCCGCGTAAATTTTTGTCAAATGCGAATTCAAGGCCGGTTTTGCCGATGATTTGATCTGCTTTTAATGCCGGATTTCTTTTGATATCATCTGCATTTGCTTTCCCGACATAGCCGGTGAGATGGGCGGCGGCTTCGTTATAAGGATAGTAACGCATTTCCTTTGATTGATAGGTGACGCCTTTTATATCCTTTGGAATCGGCTTCTGTTCTAACATTGATTTGAGCGGGACAAACGTGTCGTCTGTGACCCATGCTTGTTTTAGCTGATTGTCGATTAGTTCTTCATCTATATCAAATGCCTTGCTGATTTTTTTGATATTGCGTTCTTTTTCTTCCCCTGTGCCAAGCTTTCCTGGGATGATGCCAAGTGCGCTTCCACCAGTTGTTTCTGCTAGGGTACGTCCTTTTCGGTCGACGATATTTCCGCGGACAGCAGGGTCTGATTTGACTTTGATGGTATCTCCCTTCTCCATTTGCGGGAAGATGAGATTTGGTTTCCAGTCGACTTTCCATTTGTCATCTTCTTCTGAGAGAACGCCCTTGTAAGAAAGCTTGTGCAGCTTGCCAAATGACGTTTTCATTGTTACATCATAGGAAAATTGATACCCATTTCCTTTGTCCTGTTTTTCGACGTTAAGCTTTGATATGTTCAGATCATGAGCACCAATTCCGTTGAAGATATTGTCGTATTTTTCGGCTAGTTGTTTTTTTGAAAAGTGATTGGCTTCCAAAGACGCACTTGTCACCTCATCAGCCAGCTTTGTAAAGTCTTTCTTCTCCAATTGTTTTGTAAAGGATTGAGCCGCTTTTAAAGCCTCTTTTTCTTTTGAGAAAAGAGAATCTTTTAAGAAAAAGAAAGCAGCAGCAACTACGATGATACTAAGAATGGGAATGATGACTTTTTTCTGTTTCCAAATTGATTTTCGTTGATCTGTATACAATGAAAACACCTCAATTTTTGATTAGATCTTCTATATTTTACAGTGATTGCACATGATTTGTATAGTTTATCCTATGAAAATAGACCAAGGCACGATGTCAAGGTTTTGGGAAAGGGATGAAAATGATAGCTTGTTTCTATGAAAGATATCTTCATTTTTTCTTATGATTTAAAGGATTTCTTAAGAGATCATCGAATGTGGAAAATAGAAAAATATACAAGCGCTTTCAATAGGGGGGAATTGTTATCGTTTATAAAAAGGTGAATGTGATTGGACTTGTTCTTGGACCGGCACTCTTCTTGCTCATTCTTTTTCTCATACCTGAAAATGAATTGACCTATGCTGCGAGGGTAGTCTTGGGCATTACCGCTTGGACGGCTACATGGTGGGTGACAGAAGCACTGCCCATCCCTGCAACATCTTTATTGCCCATCATCTTACTGCCGACACTTGGCGGGCTTTCGATGGAACAAACATCAAGAGCTTATGGAGATCCGATCGTTTTTATGTACATGGGAGGATTTATGATCGCAATTGCCATTGAAAAATGGAATCTGCATAGAAGAATGGCCTTACACATTTTAAGGGTGATTGGCACACGAAGTGACCGCATTGTATTAGGAGTCATGATCGCGACTGCTTTTTTATCTATGTGGATTTCAAATGCAGCGACAGCCCTGATGATGCTCCCGGTGGCACTGGCTGTGATTAAAGAGGTCAAGGCTAATGATATCTTAGCTGGTCCATCTCTTGAGCGATTCAGTAAAAGCATTTTATTGTCGGTTGCGTATTCAGCGTCAATTGGTGGTCTGGCAACACTTGTCGGATCTGTGCCAAATGCTGTGTTTGCTGCGATGTCAAAAAAGCTATTAGATCGGGAAATTATGTTTTTTGAATGGTTTTTGTTTGGCTTTCCTGTTGCGATGATTCTGCTCATTCTCTTATTTCTGTATTTGACCAAGGTACAGTTCAAGGTAGAGCACACAGGTGAAATGAGTGTAACGTTCATACGAGAGGGATTAGAGAATTTAGGGAAAATGAAACAAGAGGAGAAATGGGTGTTTGCTGTTTTTCTCATGACGGCGTTTTTGTGGATTTTTAAACTCTTTTTGTTTGGAGGAGCCGCCGTATCCGATACATCCATCGCCATTTTTGGTGCCATGCTATTATTTCTCATTCCAGCAACAAACGGTGAGAGAATATTAGAATGGCAGGATATGAAACAGCTGCCGTGGGGGCTGTTGCTTTTGTTTGGAGGTGGGCTTTCGCTCGCTACGGGCTTTGCAGAAACCAATTTAACAGGGTGGATCGGGGAAAATCTACAGCATTTAAATGGTCTTTCTTATCTCATGCTATTGATCATTTTAACGGGAGCAA
Source organism: Bacillus sp. FSL K6-2841 (assembly GCF_037976435.1). Lineage (NCBI taxonomy): Bacteria > Bacillati > Bacillota > Bacilli > Caryophanales > Bacillaceae > Bacillus > Bacillus sp. FSL K6-2841. The sequence goes on from NZ_CP150266.1 coordinate 771,137, forward strand.
TTTTGTTTATGACGGAGATTATGTCAAATACAGCTGTTGCCAATATGATCATTCCGATTACAGTAGGGCTTGGGCTTGCGATTGGTATCGAGCCCTATGGGTTAATGGCTGCGGCTGCTTTGGCTTCTTCTTGTGCGTTTATGCTGCCGATTTCCACACCGCCAAATGCCGCTGTTTTTAGTGCAGACGTGCTGAAAATATCAGATATGGTCAAGGCGGGCTTTTGGTTAAATATCATGAGTATTGTGGTGATTGTCCTTGCGGTGTATTTCTGGCTCCCGGCTGTGCTTAAAAGCTGAGCGGGTTACGAAGGTGGCTTTGATCGAATCGAGACCGTCGGTGTTTTTGTTTCTTTTGGCTTTGGTTGTGGTGTTGATTTTTTGATGTGAGTGTCCTTTGGCGTGTAATAGGTTGCCCCAATATTGAGTCTGCCTTGAAGCTGGTCAATGGAAAGCTCACCAAACTCCAAATGGTAATCAATTTTGTCCACATGCAGGGATTCAATATGAATGTGTGTATCCTCTGAGACAGGGGAAGCTGGTGCAGACATTTTTTGCTCAAGAGCGGTGAGCCTTTTTTCCAGCTCACTGACAGAGGGGGATGGACTGGATTCAGTTTTTTTAAAGAGTGATAGAATGAAATGTTTCAAGTAGACCACAACCTTTTCTTCTGCCTTGATCTAGTCTATGGAAAAGCTGTGAGATATATACTTATAGAGATGACAAGAAAGGGGAGAAGCACATGCTGCCTACTCATATACACATTGCCCATATGAAAACGAACTCGATGGGCACAGGATCGTCCATGACGTTTGGTTCGACGTTTGTTTGTAATCATTGCAGTACGATTAAAAGAAACAATGGTTTTGGGGAACAGAATGCTGATGGCGTGATCACGATCCTGCCGATTGAATCGATTGATGATCGTGATCAAATTGACGCCGTGAGTATCAATATTCGTCATCTATGATAATAGCAGTCGCTTTTCCTTCATCTTTTTGCAGCCTGATATAAAGCACACCGTCTTTAAAGGCTGCATTCATTTGGCCAAGAATCATATCTGGGAGCCGAATTTTCTTTTCAAACGGACCATACTTCCCCTGCTTTTGGCGAAAATCCTGCTCATTAAAAAAGGAAAAACGCTGTCCTTTCACAACCAAATATTCGCCATATGATAACACTTGTACATCTTCCTTTCGGTAGCCAGGCAAATAAATTAAGTACTGAATTTCTGTCGCGGTTTCCACCATGTCGATTGGTGGGAACGACGCATCTGGGCCGCGCTGATCCTGCTGCGTGAACGTAAATGGAGATGGACCATTTGCCATAAAAGGAGATCTTTGCTCATCATCGAAGATCATTTTCCAAAAATCGTCCCCATGCATTTGCTGGGCAATATCCATCCACTGCTTCATTTTTTCGAAGTCCATGTGAAGACCTCCTGTTAACATACTTGATGGGTGCTTGCATATACCTATAAAAAGGAGGTTTATCTGTGGTTCAACCAACTCCGTATATCAATATTAATATTTTCATGTTAAAAATTAATTCCTTTGAAAATGCGTCGGCGGTGAATGTCGGACAAAATTTGTTAGCAGAGTGGCAAAACTCAGATAAAAAAAATCAGGGGTACGGACAAAATTTTGGAGATGCCAGCGGTTTTGTCGGGACAAAAAGCCATGTAGATGATCGAGATCAAGTGGACTCACCTGCCTCTTTTTCACCAACAGCTAAACCCATTCAAAGGAAGTGACGTGTGATGTTATTCTCACCCTCAGTCGTCAATGTCGGTGCTTTTAAAATCAATGCAATGGATCGGGGTGCATCACTGACGCTAGGTCCTTATCAGCAGATCGATTATTTTCTCTCGATGAAAATGAACCAAGGATTTGGAGAGGACAATGGAGATTGTTCACCGCTTGTCATTCCGATTTCAAGCGTGTTAGATCCAGATATGGTGGACTCAAATTCAGCCAAAAACAGCGTGATTTAAGCAAAAAAAAAGAGACCGGGAAACCCCGTGTCTCTTTTCTAATGTGTTTCATTTAGATGACTTTTTCGTCTTGCATAGGTGAAATAAACAACGACACCAATGGCCACCCAGATCAGGAAGGCTCTCCATGTCTCCCATTTCAGTGTAGCAGCCAATATCATACAAATGACCGCACTAATAATGGGAAGGTAAGGTACAAAGGGTACTTTAAAAGCTGTGTTCATATTCGGATGTTTTTTCCGTAGGACGATCACAGCGATAGAGATCACTGTAAAGGCTGCAAGTGTACCTATGCTGACTAAATTCGCTAGCGTAGATAAGTTGACGAATCCAACGATACATGCCGCAACAGCACCTGTGAGCCAAGTGTTAGCAACCGGTGTTTTCGATTTTGGATGAACGTTTGAAAAGATTTTCGGCATGAGTCCATCTCGGCTCATGGCAAAGGTTAAACGAACTTGAGCATAAACAAGTGCAATTAACACTGTCGTAATCCCAATAATAGCACCTGCGGATATAATGCCCGCCACACTATTCAGGCCAACAACTTGAAGAGCAAATGCGACAGGGTCACTGACATTCAGCTTCGTATAGTGAACCATGCCTGTTAAGACGAATGAAACACCGATGTATAAAATCGTACAAACACCGAGCGCACCGATGATTCCGATTGGCATCGCCTTTTGAGGATTTTTGACTTCTTCAGACGCATTAGCGATTGCATCAAATCCAAGGTAAGCAAAAAAGACAGTCGCCGCTCCAGCAATCACGCCGTGGAAGCCCATCGGCATAAAAGGTGTCCAGTTTTCAGGTTTGACGTAAGCAAAGCCTGAAATGATAAAGAGAAGGACAATGGCAATTTTAATCAGCACAATGATGTTATTCAGCTTCGTGCTTTCTTTGACGCCTCTTGAGACGATAAAGGTGATAAGCAAAATAATGAGTGCGCCTGGAAGGTTAAAGACGGCCCCATCAGCGGCTCCAGGTGCAGCTGATAAAGCCTTCGGTATGTGCAGACCGAATCCACTGAGCAGTGATTGGAAATAGGACGACCATCCGCTTGCTACAGCAGAGAGTGCAATGACATATTCAAGCATAAGATCCCAGCCCATTAAGAAGGCGAGAAATTCCCCAAGTGTAGCATAGGAATACGTATAGACGCTTCCTGATACAGGAATGGATGAGGAGAATTCAGCGTAGCAAAAAGCAGCAAGGGCGCATGCGATCGCAGCTAAAATAAAAGATATAATAATCGCGGGTCCCGCATCCTTTGCCGCAGCAACCCCCGTAATCACAAAGATACCAGTCCCGACCACGCAGCCAATGCCAAGCAAGATTAAATCAAACGTATTTAACGATCGGCTGAGCCGCTTCGTTTGACTTTCAAGCATGAGCTGGTCGAGAGACTTTTTTCGAAATAAAGAACTCATGTTGACCTCCTAATGGATAAATCTTTTCGTAAGACGAGTGTTAGTATATGCTGAAATGACAATTTAGTCAATTGGTTGAAGAACGCTTTAAACCACTAAAGTGTTAAACGCCACAATCGAATTTTTGCTAAAAAAGAGACATCCGCCAAGAGATGGAAGGCGGATGTGGTGATAGATAGTTTAGTTTATGTCTGTTCAGCAAATATTTTTTCATTATACAGCACACTTGGATGAGTTGGGTGATGGGCGGCGGAGGCAAGATGATGTGTTTTGGCTTTCTCCAAATCGCCGAGCTGATAATAACAATAGCAAAGCTGAAGGTGAGGATACCACGTTTTATAATGTGTGAGTGTGAAGGCTGCTTCGTTTTCAGGAGCCTTCAGCGCCTGCTCATACCAAAAGATTGCTGCCTGATGTTTATTTTGAATTTTTAGATGATCCCCGATTCGGCAGCAAAATTCTGGCCGAGGCTGATCATATAAGAAAGAACGTAATAATGAGGATAAAGCCGCTTCCTCGAAACCTACCGCATAATAGCAGTCGGCTAAATATTGGCATGTGCGAATTTCATCCTCAATCCAGCACTGTTTTGTCGCTAAAAACTCATGATAAAAACGAATTGCTCTGACATGCTGCCTGTTATCTCTTAATTCATTGGCAAAATAAAAGAGATCACGGGGCGTCATGTCCTCTCCCCTTGCCAGCATGTCTTCATAAATTCGCAGGTTGCGCCCTGGTTCACCAGCGGTTGTTTTCTTACGCTTTTGATGTGTGACGGCTATATCGGCTGGTAAGATGTTTCCATACACCTGAAGAAACTCATGAACGGCCCCGTACCACTGAAAGTTCAAGGCACGCTTCACAAGGCGATTTCTTCTATATTTAAAATTCACCTGACCGTCTTCATCGAATCCTACATGATAAAACATCGAGACAGCATCCACAGAAGGATCAAGTGTCTCTTTGAGCTGAAGAAATTTTTGACGGTCTTCTTCAAGCAGAACATCATCTGCATCAAGCCATAAAATATACTCTTTCGTTGCACGTGAGAAAGCGAAATTGCGGGCTTTGGCAAAATGCTGAACCCATTCAAAATCAAGTACCTTGGCTGAAAAAGAGTGAGCAATCTCTTTCGTACGATCTGTTGAGCCTGTATCAACGATGATCATCTCATCGACAATGTCTTGGACAGAGGAAAGGCAGTCCGCTAACACCTCCTCTTCATTTTTCACGATCATACATAAGCTAATGGTTACCATCTTTAGATCACCTCTTCATAGTGTATCGAGCAGCAAAAGGAAACATTCTTTTCAGCTGCGGGTTTTTTAAAACTAGTTTTCTGCAACTGGCTGATTTAAAATAAAGGAAGAATCTATGTAAGGGCTGATAAAAATGAGTTTATTGAATGTTGAAGGATTATATAAAACCTATGGCGAGAAAACGCTGTTTGATCATATTTCTTTTCATATAGAACCAAAGGAACGCATCGGATTGATTGGACCAAACGGAACAGGAAAGTCAACGCTCCTAAAGGTCATTGCAGGACTTGAATCGTTTGAGGAAGGTGACATCACGAAGGCAGGGACACTTGATATCGAATTTCTTGAGCAGGACCCCGAAATGGACGGGGATGAAACGATTCTCGATTACATTTTTTCTGGAACAGCACCCATAATTCAAACGATGAAGGCATATGAACAGGCACTCGCCGATTTAGAGCATGATCCGCAAAATGAGGCAAAACAAGAGGCGCTCATGCGCATGCAAAATCGAATGGATCAGGAAGACGCATGGGATGCGAACCTATCAGCAAAAACGATTTTGACAAAGCTTGGCGTCAAAGATGTGAGCCGCTTTGTTCATGCTTTATCAGGCGGACAGAAAAAGCGTGTCGCGATTGCTAAAAATTTAATTCAGCCCGCAGGATTGCTGATTTTAGATGAGCCAACCAACCACCTCGATAATGCAACGATTGAATGGCTCGAAGGATATTTGAGTCAATACAGCGGTGCTGTCATTCTGGTGACGCATGATCGTTATTTCCTCAACCGGGTGGCCAATCGGATTTACGAATTGAATCAAGGACAGCTTTATACGTATAAAGGAAATTATGAAGTCTTTTTAGAAAAAAGAGCGGAACGAGAAGCAGAAGCTCAGGTAAAAGAAACGAAGCGTCAAAACTTACTCAGACGCGAGCTTGCATGGCTGAGAAGAGGGGCAAAAGCAAGAACGACGAAGCAGAAAGCACGCATCGGCAGAGCCGAAGAGCTGATGGATCAAAAAGGGCCTGATGCGAAGGGAGAGCTGGATTTCGCCATCGGTTCCCATCGCCTAGGAAAACAAGTCATAGAGGCAGAAGACTTGTCGATTTCATTTGCTGGCCAGAACCTTGTGGAGCGGTTTACAGACTTAGTCGTGCCGGGCGACCGGATTGGATTTATCGGACCGAATGGAGTCGGAAAAACGACGCTTCTCAACTGTCTTGCGGGTAAAATTGAACCGACTTCAGGACAATTGACAATTGGACAAACCGTTCGTATTGGCTATTACACGCAGGATCACAAGGAAATGGATGAAGAGCTGACGATCATTGAATACATCAAGGAAACAGCTGAGATCGTTAAGACATCTGATGGCGCCATAGTGACAGCAGAGCAAATGCTGGAACGGTTCCTATTCCCAAGATCCATGCAGCGGACGTTTATTCGCAAACTATCAGGGGGAGAACGCCGCAGACTGTATTTACTGAAAGTCTTAATGGAAGAACCGAATGTTCTCTTTCTAGATGAGCCGACGAACGATCTTGATACGGAGACACTTAGCATTTTAGAGGATTATTTAGAACAGTTTCCTGGCGTTGTCATGACCGTATCGCATGATCGTTATTTTTTAGACCGAGTGGTTCACCGTCTGCTTGTCTTTGAAGGAAATGGCCGCGTTTCACACTACCAAGGTGCTTACAGCGATTACATGGAGCAAGAAAAAGAAGCGAAGCGCACAGAGACAAAGCCTGCTGAGAAACAAGTAGAAGCGGCGCCTAAAAAGAGAAAAAAACTTTCTTACAAAGACCAGCTTGAATGGGATGGAATTGAAGACCGGATTCAGGCATTAGAGGAAAAACATCAGCAGCTTGAAGCAAGCATTGCAGAAGCAGGCAGTGATTTTGGGAAAATTCAAGAACTGATGGACGAACAAAAAGCCGTTGCTGAAGAACTAGAACAAGCAATGGACCGCTGGACAGAACTGTCGATCATGATTGAGGAATTAGAGGGTTAATCCTAATAAAATGATTGAAATAAAAAAACCTGCAGAACATTTTGCAGGTTTTTTTTATTTTCATCAAGACACGAGAGAATCAAGAACCTAAAAATTTACGTTTACGTTAAGGTTATAAAGGTGTATAATAAATCATGAATTGATGAGCAGGAGGCACTGGCAATGGAATGGATGAAAATTGATCAAGTGGCGAAAAGAAGCGGACTGACCAAACGGACGATTCGTTTCTATGAAGAAATTGGTTTATTATCAGCACCAAAGCGGACAGAGGGCGGTGTCAGGCTGTACTCAGAGGACGACATGGAAGAACTAGAAAAAGTAATGCAGGCAAAAGAGGTACTCGGCTTTTCTTTACAAGAGCTTCAATCGTTTATGGAAATAGGGAAGCAGTTAGAGCTGAATAAAGAAGGCTACTTGTTGTCGCTTGATCCGAAGGAACGATTAGAAAAACTGTTAGATATTGAGGCGCAGCTGACTGTGCAGCATCAATTGATTACAAAAAAGCTTGAAACGATTCAATCCTTTAAAAAGGATCTTGAAACGATGAAAGATAGAGCGGCTCATGCGATTGAGCAATTACAAAAATAAACACCTCAGTGTGTTTATTTTATTTTGTGAACATATGAAGGAAAGGTTCTGATGGAATGAAGGAAGAAGAAGTGTTAAAACAGCGTACAAGTCTGCTTAGGCAGCCGAAGGCCGTCTGGGCTGTTGCCTTTGCATGTGTGATTTCATTTATGGGGATAGGACTTGTGGACCCGATTTTGCCTGCCATTGCATCACAATTAGATGCATCTCCAAGTCAGGTCTCTCTTTTGTTTACGAGCTACTTACTTGTGACTGGCTTTGTGATGTTTTTTACCGGCTTTATCTCTAGTCGGATTGGTGCGAAATGGACGTTATTAATCGGACTTATTTTTATTATTGTCTTTTCTGCTTTAGGGGGTACCTCTTCAACGATTAATGAATTAATCGGCTTTAGAGGGGGATGGGGCATTGGGAATGCCTTATTCATTTCAACGGCTCTCTCTGTCATTGTCGGTGTGTCTGTTGGAGGAAGTGCGAAGGCCATTATTTTATACGAGGCTGCACTAGGTCTTGGGATTTCGGTTGGACCGCTGCTTGGCGGAGAGCTTGGGACGATCTCTTGGCGCGGTCCATTCTTTGGCGTTGCGGTGTTAATGCTTGTTGCTCTTTTAGCCATTACGTTTATGCTTCCACCGATGCAAAAGCCTCAGAAAAAGGTGAAATTATTCGAGGCTGTCGGGGCGTTAAAATATAAAGGACTTTTAACGATGGCTTCTGCCGCTTTCTTATACAATTTCGGTTTCTTTGTGCTTTTAGCGTATTCGCCATTTGTGCTTCATCTGGATGAGCATGGTCTTGGTTATGTCTTTTTTGGATGGGGACTATTTTTAGCTGTGACTTCCGTCTTCTCAGCGCCGGTCATTCATCGCAAGCTTGGAACATTGACTTCTCTTGTGGTTCTGTTTGCTTCGTTTGCTGTGATTTTATTCGGTATTGGAATCTGGACTTCACATGTTGTAGTCGTCATCTGCGGAATTGTCATTGCTGGGGGTATTCTTGGTATGATCAATACTGTGCTCACGACCGCAGTGATGGGATCAGCACCGGTTGAGCGTTCCATTGCTTCATCCTCTTACAGTGCCGTGCGGTTTATTGGGGGCGCGATTGCTCCTTGGATTGCCGGCGTACTTGCTGAATCTTTTACTGCAAGCACCCCTTACTATGTTGGGGCGGCTGTCGTTCTGTTAGGCATGATCATCCTGTTAATTGGCCGGAAACATCTCATCAATATTCAAGCAGGTCATTAAATAGAAGAAGCCTTATATCTGCATGAGATATAAGGCTCAGCGTGTAGACAAACCCTCGCATTCTTTGTCAGGACTGCGCTCCGGTGCTCACGAATGTTCAATTCGCTCCACTCCGGTACTCGTCCTTCCTAGACTTCAAAGGTTTTCTATCACGCTGAAAAGAAGACAAAGGGCTAAAATAAAGATCATTTTAGCCCTTTGTCAACAATCTGAAGCCTATAATACTTTGGTCGTCCAAGATTCGCAATTCCAAGTTTCAGTGGCTACATCTTGATAAAATTCAGGTTCGTGAGAGATCAATAAGACACTCCCTTTGTATTCTTTTAATGCACGTTTTAGTTCTTCTTTCGCATCGACATCCAAGTGATTGGTCGGCTCATCGAGAACAAGGAGGTTGGTTTCTTCATTGATCAGCTTACAAAGACGGACCTTTGCTTTTTCTCCACCGCTTAAAACAGACACGCGGCTTTCAATATGTTTTGTCGTTAATCCGCATTTAGCAAGAGCAGCTCTCACTTCATATTGCGTGTAAGAAGGGAAGGTGCCCCATACTTCTTCAATACAGGTGTTGCTGTTTTGCTCTTTTACTTCTTGCTCAAAGTAGCCAATATGAAGGAATTCTCCGCGTTCCACCTCACCAGAAATTGGTGAGATTTCTCCAAGGAGACTTCGCAGCAATGTCGTTTTTCCGATGCCGTTAGCGCCGTATAACGCAATTTTTTGCCCGCGTTCCATTTTCAGATTCAAAGGACGAGAGAGCGGTTCATCATAACCAATGACCAAATCTTTTGTTTCAAAAATCAATTTCCCAGAAGTCCGTGCCGCCTTAAAATTGAATTCAGGCTTTGGCTTTTCTGCTGCGAGTTCAATCATATCCATCTTATCCAGTTTCTTTTGACGGGACATCGCCATATTTCTTGTGCTGACACGCGCTTTGTTTCTTGCCACAAAATCCTTTAATTCAGCCACTTCCTGCTGCTGCCTTTTATAAGCTGCTTCAAGCTGCTGCTTTTTGACTTCGTACACTTGTTTAAATTGATCATAATCACCAACATAGCGTGTGAGCTCTTGATTTTCAACATGATAAATCAAGTTAATGACGCTGTTTAAAAACGGAATATCATGTGAAATGAGGATAAACGCATTTTCATATTCCTGTAAATAGCGCTTCAGCCACTCAATATGCTGTTCATCTAAATAGTTGGTCGGCTCATCGAGAAGGAGAATTTCTGGCTTCTCTAACAGCAATTTCGCAAGCAATACTTTTGTACGCTGTCCGCCGCTCAGCTCCGTCACATCACGGTCCAGCCCAAGATCTGTTAACCCAAGACCTCTCGCAATTTCTTCGACCTTGGAATCAATGATATAGAAATCATTGTTTGTGAGCGCATCTTGAATAACGCCCACTTCCTCTAACAGCTTTTCCAGCTCATCAGGATCAGCTTCACCCATTTTGCCGTAAATGTCATTCATCGCTGCTTCCATTGAAAATAAATAGTGGAAAGCATCCTGAAGCACTTCGCGGATCGTTCTGCCCTTTTCTAGCACAGTGTGCTGGTCCAGGTAGCCGACACGGACATTTTTTGCCCATTCAACTTTTCCTGCATCTGGCTCCAGCTTGCCAGTAATAATATTCATAAACGTTGACTTTCCTTCACCGTTGGCGCCAATTAAGCCGACATGCTCGCCTTTTAATAAACGGAAGGAAACTTCGTGGAAAATGGCTCTGTCGCCAAAGCCATGGCTTAAATCTTTAACAGATAATATCATTTTTTACACCTCAAATAGATTCAAAACGGCTAGTGCCTCTCATGATTATATCGAACTGTCCGGCTTGATAAAAGCATCAAAAGAAAAATTGCGTTTCAAAGCTGATTTTGAGATACTAAAGGATAGATTGAATGAGGATAAAGGAGATCGACATGATAGAAAATTGGGCATTTTTGAAAGAAGCAAAGCCATTTATTCAAGAGAACTTCCAAGCGGCTGGCTTCGAAAAACCAACAGCTATACAAGAAAAAACAGCAGAATGGATTACGGAGAAGCGTGATGTGATCGCAGAATCGCCTACGGGAACGGGGAAGACACTGGCGTATGTGTTGCCGCTTTTAAATAAAATTGATGTGAATATCAAGCACCCGCAAGTCTTAATCTTGGCACCATCAAGAGAGCTTGTGATGCAAATTTTTGATGTTGTGCAAGAGTTTAAACAAGGATCAGACATCAAAGCGGTCTCCTTGATTGGTGGAGCGAACATTAAAAAGCAGCAGGAAAAACTAAAAAAACACCCGAATATCGTCGTAGCGACACCAGGCCGCGTCCAAGAATTAATCAAAATCAAGAAACTGAAAATGCATGAAGTCAAAACAATCGTGCTAGATGAAGCAGATCAGCTTCTTGTGCCAGAGCATATGAAAACGATCCAAGCGATCATTAAATCCACACTAAAAGAAAGACAAATCCTTTGTTTCTCTGCGACCTTAAAAGACGAAACGGTTCAACTGATTAAAGAAATGACGTCTGAACCAGAAGTATTGAAAATTGCTAGAAGTGAGGAAGAAGCGCAGAAAGTAGGACACTATTATCTATTATGTGACCAGCGTGACAAAGTAAAACTTCTGCAAAAGCTATCACGGCTTGAGGACATGCATGCGCTCGTTTTTGTGCGTGATATTACGAATCTAAGCATTTATGCAGAGAAATTAGCGTATCACCATGTCGACCTCGGTGTTCTTCATAGTGAAGCGAAAAAAGCAGAGCGAGCTATCATCTTAAAGGAATTTGAACAACGTGAATTCCCGCTTCTTCTTGCAACAGATATCGCAGCAAGAGGGATCGATATTGACGATCTGCCTTACGTGATCCATGCCGACCTGCCAAACGAAGAAGGCTATATCCACCGTTCAGGCAGAACCGGCCGCGCAGGAAAAGAAGGAGCTGTTATCAGCCTAGTCACACCTCAAGAGCATTCAATGCTTAAAAAAATGGCGAAAAAGCTAAATCTTTCGCTTCAGGAAATTGTTTATAAGCAAGGTCAGCTGCACCTTGCGCCCAAGCAAGCATAAAAAAAGGACCCTCCCACATGGAGGGTCCTTTCTTTTTATGAAATTTTGACAAGCTGTTTTCCGACATTTTCCCCTTTGAATAGTCCGAGGAATGCATCAGGAATGTTGTCAAAGCCTTCAATGATTGTTTCTTTATAAGTCAGTTTATCTTCTTTTACCCATTGTGCGAGATCTCTTGCTGCTTCTTCAAAACGATCTGAATAGTTGGCAACAATGAAGCCTTGCATCAATGCGCTTGTTTTAATGAGTTTTGTTTGAACACGCGGTCCAATGTCCTCGCTTGCGCTAATGTTATAAGACGAAATCGCGCCGCACACTGGAATACGTGCGAAGCGGTTCAAATGATTCATCACGGCATCAGATATTTCGCCGCCTACATTGTCAAAATACACATCGACGCCGTTAGGGCACGCCTTTGCAATAGCATCATCTAAGTCTTTTGTTGTTTTATAATTAATTGTTTCATCAAAGCCCAGCTCTTTTAAATAAGCCAGCTTATCATCAGATCCAGCAATCCCAACGACGTGAGCGCCTTTGATCTTAGCAATTTGTCCCACGACGGAACCAACAGCACCTGCGGCCCCAGAAATGACAACGGTCTCGCCTTCTTTTGGCTGGCCAATTGCAAGAAGACCGAAATAAGCGGTTTGCCCTGGCATGCCTAAAATGCCTAAATAATAGGACAATGGCGCGATAGATGGATCAATTTTAGTGAGAGATTCAGCTTTGGCTGTGGAATATTCTTGCCAGCCAAGGAATCCGAGAACAAAATCACCTTTTTCAAATTGAGGCGATTTAGACTCGACAACTTCTCCGACAACACCGCCCTGAATCACTTCATTTAGCTTGAATGGAGGTGTATAGGATTTTGTATCCTGCATTCGTCCTCTCATATAAGGATCTACAGAAACATATTTCGTTTGAATCAAAACTTCACCATCTTGCGGCACAGGTATATCGACTGTTTCAAAATGAAAAACATCTTTTGTAGGTAATCCTTGTGGACGTTTAGCTAATTGAATTTGCTTTTGCTGACTCATGTCAAATCCTCCCTTTCACTTGCAGCCTAGATTTACATTAACATGATGCTTCTTTTCATTCAAAACATACGGTCTATTTCAAACACATACAAAAAAGCAGCCGCCATCTCATAGATGAGGACTACTTTTTTGAAAGTCAACAGAGAGGAGCGGCGGCAGACAGCCAAACAGCTGATACACGTCCGCATCACGTTCTTTTAACAAATATTCGTTCGCATTTTGCATGGAGGCTTTCATCATATCGCGCGTCACAAAAGGAAAAAGGATATTCAAGTATGAGGACAACAGGTCTTGTGGATCTTGTTCAATCGACTCGATATCTCCAATGTTAATAATGATGGAAAAGAGATAATCAATGGAGATGCGAAAGTGCTGTTCAGCAAACAATGTAAGCGGCTCTGCTTTTGCTTCTTCAGGATTCCACTTTTGAAAAAGCTGTTTCACCAAATCACTGACAACCCAAGCATTAAACTGCTGCTCCGCTGAAAAGTAATACATCAGCTCTACCTCATTTCTAGCCTCCAGTACAAGAATTGTACAACAAAACAGCAGGGATGAACACAATATTTCAGAAAATTTAGTCATTTTTACAGGGTTTTTGTCAAAAATAAGTCAATAGGCATGGTTAGTACTCAATGTAAAATGGATGTGCTCAAGGAAGGTTTAATGATAAAAGTGACGGGTAAAAGATTCGTAAGACGCTAAAGGAGGAATAAAAAATGAAACCTGTTGTAAGAGAGTATTCAAATGATGAAACACTTCAAAGAGATGTAGAGCAATTAAAATCACTCGGTGTTGCAAGAGAGGACATTTATGTTCTGTCCCATGACGATGATCGTACAGAGCGTATTGCTGGGAATGCAGATGCCAATACGATAGGTCCAAGAGAAGTTGGACTGAAACATGCTGTTGGGAACATCTTTAGTAAAAAGGGTGATGAGCTCCGAAATAAAATCCATGAAATTGGTTTCTCTAAAGAAGAAGCTGAGAAATTTGAAGAACATTTAGATGAAGGAAAAGTCCTTCTGTTTGTGACAGACCATGAAAAAGTGAAAACTTGGGCATAAACGCCAACTGAGAAAAAGCCTCTTACTTTTGTAAGGGGCTTTTTTTCATGCCATCATCTTTGAAGGAGAGGTTGCATCTTTTTTACTATATTTAGAAAAAATAGCAGATTGGAATAAACAGTAAAACATCTAATTGAAAATGCAGATATACCAAAGAAAAAGATAGGAAATAAGAAAAGAATAGTAAAAATTTCACAAAAAACCATTCGGGAAATAATCATTGTATCTTTCGGTTTTGTTTCAAAATGTAATAAAAATCTTGTGTAATTTAGTAGATAAATTTCTTAGTTCTATTGGTTTATGTTGTATTTTTGTGTAGAAATAAGTGTTTTGAGGTCAAAAAACCACGAAAAATACCTGTATTTTCAATTAGAAAATTCATTTTAATGTTTAGGAAATAATTTGTTGACAAAATAATCTAAAAACAATATATTTGGCTTATTCCAGTCATTATGGAAGTAGTTGTTAAAATTCTGAAGGGTTTATTCAAGGCTTATTCTAGTGAAAGGTGGTGTCATAAAACCAAGGTATAAGTGCTTTTAAGAGAAAAAGCTTACTCGGAATATGTCTACTAACACATAAGAAAACGGTCTTTTACTTGAAGAAAATATGGCAGCCGATCTAAACAGTAGATTGACCTTTCTACTATGATCACTTTGCAAGAGATATAGAAAAGACGTCATGTTTTTGTACAGAGGAGAAAGCGGTTTCAAAAAAGGTTGTGAGTTGATCGAACGGTGAAGGAGGTGAACTCATATGAAAAAAAGAGAAAACAAGCTGATGCGCTTCAGCTTTCAAATGGCTGCATATGAGGATGCACGCTGAAAAAGAAGAGTGAACATGTGGGATGCTTCTCTTCTTTTTCAGAAAACAGATTTCCTAAAAAATCCATCTTTTATTTTAACATAAGGTTTTTGGCTTGGAAATGACCTTTGCCCGAAAAGTCGATTTTAAATAGAAGGAGGTCCTGTGATGAAAAAGGCTTTATACCATGAAGACAGTGGGTTGTATCTAGAAAAAATGCGTATGGCATTTCAAGAACATTATGAGAAAAGAACAGATATGTGGTCTACTGATCCATCCTTAACAGATGCAGCCGTGATGTCATTAAAAGCTTGGCGTTCAAGGGAAAAAAATGCACTTGCTTCTGTGCTCGATATCGGATGCGGGAACGGCCGGGCACTTGAACATTTAAGCGGACTTTCCGAATATGTCGGCATCGACCTGTATGAGCATGAGGAGTGGGGAGGGTTACAGAAAAGAGAAACGGTCCCTGTCTATTTTTTTCATCAAGATTTTATGTCCTGGTCGATGGATCAGGGACGGGAAAAGCAGTTTGATTTAATTTTAGATCATGGCTGCTTTCATCACCAGCACCCTGATGATCATGAGCGTTATTTAAAACAGGTGTCCTCTTTGCTTCAAGAAGGCGGAGTCTTCTCACTTGTTGTATGGGGAGAAGAGTGGAGAACAGGGCTAATCGGAGAAGATGGCCGTTTCCACTTTTCATTTTCAGACTCTCAGCTTGGAGAAAGAATTTGTTCATCAGGTCTGGAGCTTGTATCGATTACACCATTAAAAGCAAAAGCCGGCATAAGCCAGCACCATGTCATTGCCGTCAAAATCTAGTACAAAGGTGAACACTCAGACGTAGCAGAGGTGTTCATTCTAAGAAAGAGCCTGTGCGCATCATGTAAGAGAAAGGCGTGATGAACCCAAAATTCTGCTCCTTTGTACTGGAAAAGACCAAGATTGAACTATCGCTAGAATAGGTGGAATCAAGGTCTGAACGATGAGAGGAAACGCATATCCATGTTCTTTTAAGCCATGAGTGCGGACACATATTCACCACCATCACTGCGCTTCCTGAGTCGATTTGGGTGCAGCGATGAATAGGGGGGAGACAAATGAATAAGTTTGTAGATGAATTACAATCAATGATTCATCATTTTACCTTTCAAGAAAAAAACTATTTGCTCGTGGGACCAGTGAACCTGCCGATCTCCATTCAACATGAAGAAGTGTCATTTAAGTGGTATGCCTTCGCACCTGTTGAAGGGGAGACAAAACCAACGATTGAATCTATTGTCCAAATGAGTACCGCGCAGCAAACCTTTTCCTCTTGTCTCTTATTTGGCGACTTTGAAAATGAAATGCCGCCGCTTGTGCGAATTCATAGTGTCTGCCAAACAGGGGATGTGTTTGGGTCACTGAAATGTGACTGCGGTCCACAGCTTGCGTTATCGCTGAAAAAAATCACCGATTACGGAAAAGGCATGCTTGTCTATATGGCCAATCAAGAAGGGCGGTCAATTGGGCTGATGGCGAAAGCATTGACGTATAAATTACAGGAAATGCAGCTGGATACGTTTGAAGCCAACCGCCTGATTGGATGCGGCGATGATGACCGGCATTACGAGGAGGCAGCGGCTGTTCTGCACTATTTAAACAAAGGGAAACCAATGCATCTCCTAACGAACAATCCAGATAAAGTCGATTCCATTGCTGCCTACGGTCTTCCTGTTTTGCGGTTTGATCATACGGTCGAAGCCTCTCTCTATAATGAAGCCTATTTAAAAGCAAAAGCAGCCTCAGGGCATATGGTCGATGAGAAAAAATTAATTAATCAGTAGATGAGTTTACTTTAAAGAAGGCGGGAGAAAAGCGTGAAACCTGAAATCAATTGGATTCAAATCCCAAGCGGCTATGCAACAATCGGAAGTAATGAAGAAGATATGAAAAAGGCATCAGAATTCTGGAAGGACAAGCTTCTCAATCCAACTTACGGTCGTGAGAAAAAATTTCAAAAATGGCTGTACAAAGAATTTCCATCCTATCAGCCGTATATCAATGAATTTTTCATTTCAGATACAGTCGTCACTAATGAATGGTATCAAAGTTATTGTGATGAAACAGGCCAGTCGTACCCTGAGAGCTTAACGAATCAAGAACTTGGCGGCGGGAAAGATCATCCGGCTTGGGGCATGGAGATCGAGGAAGCCTTCTCATTCTGCCAGTGGCTAAGCGGGAAACTCGGGATAGACGTGTCGCTTCCTACTGAAGAAGAATGGGAATATGCTGCCCGGGGTAACACGAGAAATCAATATCCTTGGGGAGATGAGTTTGACTCTTCTTACTGTAATACGTACGAATCAAATATTGAAAAAACGACACCTGTCCGCCATTACGAAAAGGGAAGATCCTTATTCGGACTTTATGATATGGGGGGCAACGTCGAGGAATGGGTCAACAGCAAATATCATGTGTACGAAGGCGGCATTGAGGTTGTAGATGATTTAACGGAAACGCTTGGCAGTGATTACTACATTTTAAAAGGCGGCTCCTTTGCAAGAGGCGGAGATTTATGCAGAGTCGCCAGAAGACACGGGAAGCATCCAGACCCTGTTTTTCGATTTACTGGCTTTCGTGTAATGACTCGTCAAAAACAACATATAAAGGTGGGAGTGTAAAATTATGCATAGAGGACCAATTACATCTGTTTTATCAACTCAGCAGGACCAAATTGTTTACACTGGCGGCTATGACCGCTGTATTTATCAGTGGAACCGGGCGACAGGAGAAGGAACGTTTATTGGAAGTCATGAGCATATCATTAACTCTTTATCTCTTTCTGAAAACGGAAAGTACTTAGCCAGTGCTTCGTCAGACTACACCATTCAATTGTATGATACAGGCACACATACTCACATTCGCACCTTGTTTGGTCATGCGGATGATGTAGAAGCCGTTGCTTTTGCGAAGCAGGATACCTTGCTTGTCTCGGTGTCCAGAGATAGAAGATGCTTAGTCTGGGATATCGAAACAGGAGCCATTCTAAGAGAATTTCATGGACATAGCAAAGATGTATTAGCTGTATGGATACATGGCGATAAAGCTTATACAACAGGTGATGACGGCTACGTTCTTGTATGGCTGTATGATACAGGAGAAATTGTAGGGGAAATCGGTCCGTTTGATTATGAGCTGGACACAATCAGCGGCAGCAATCAAAAAGAAGTGTTCGCACTTGGCAGAGACGATGGTACCGTCATTATTTATGATGCGGTGACGTTACAGGAGAAAAAAATCATTAAAGCTCATTTACAGGGCGTCAAGCGGGTGAACTTTTCTCCAAGCGGCAATTACTTGCTGACAGCAGGCTATGACCATTTAATTAAGCTGTGGAATTACGAAACAGGGGATTTAGTCGATACGTTGCTGCCTCATAAATATCAGTGGGAGCGCTCGCTTGTCTGGACGGAAGATGAGAAATCTATCCTAGGAGCCAGCTTTGGAAAAACGTATTGTGAATGGTCTATTGAAAAGGGGAAAGTTGTATCAGATGAGGTCGAAATGGCGACACCATCTATTAATGATATTGCACTGACTGAGGCAGGAGATATTATCACAGCATCAGATGACGGAAAATTCAGAAAAAATGGGATTGAAATCACTAAATCGACAGGCGTTTTAACAAATGGAGTGGCTGTCGCTAGAGATGGAAGCTATTATGCGTGGGGAGATCATGCAAGTCAGGTGCATATTGTTCATGAATCATTACAGCAAATGGTTTCGTTTGATCTCAATACAGGACCGGTCAACAGTGTGTATTTCCACGAGGAGGACAGGCAATTTTATATTGGAACTTACGGCGGTTATGTCCATGTCATTTCGACAGAGCATTTAAAGGAAGTTGGCCGTTCCAAAGCACATGATTGTGCTGTGAAAGCATTAAAAGTAGAAGGGGATCATATCATCACAGCTGCGGTAGAAGGCACCATCTGTCTTTTAGATAAGAAGAGCTTGTCTTTAAAAGCCAAATATATCGGGGCGACAGAGCTGTTAAATGATGTATTCATTGATAGCAAAAGAGACCGTATTGCCATTGTCAGCCGTGACAAGAATGTGAGATTGTTTGATTTGCATACAGGAAGAATTTTAGACCAGCATAATGAACACCAGTATTCGATTAAATCGGTCTCTGTCACAGACTCTGGCTATATTGTGAGCGGAGATTATTGGGGCTATATCGTCGTGTGGAATCCAGAGCTAGGGGTCAATACCGGCCCAATTAGAATTGCTAAGAATGGGATAAGTGCCATTAGACAATTAGGCAATGATGTATACGCAAGCTCGTATGATGGTGGGATTTATCATATTCGAGAAGATGGCACGTATACCGAAGTACTGCGCTTATTTGAACAATTTCCAAAAGAAGTAATCTCTCATTAAGAAAAAGAATGTAAGCGGGGGATTCTCATGATAAGTGTTTGCAAGGAACATATGAAAAAAGGGCTAACTGTACTCAATTGTCCGCATGTGCTCCTCATTAATAAATATGAATGTCGCAAATGCTGTTTTTGTAAACAACGAGCATCATATAAACTTTTTTATTCCTTGCCTTACTATGATCGTTCTGAAAAGAAACGGATGGAAAAAATATGAGAATAGAACTCCTTCATTTCCTGAAGGAGTTCTTTCCCTTGAAAGAGAAGAAAGGAGACTCACATGAAAGACGATGTGTTTTATATGAAACTGGCGATTGCCAACGCAAAAGCAATGAAAGGGCAAACCTCCCCAAACCCGCTTGTCGGTGCCGTCATTGTACAGCAAGGTGAAATTGTTGGAATGGGTGCTCACATGAAGGCGGGTGAACCTCATGCTGAAATTCATGCGCTGCAAATGGCAGGAGAAAAGGCAGAAGGAGCTCATCTGTATGTCACGCTTGAACCTTGTTCGCATCATGGGAAAACGGGTCCTTGCACTGAAGCGATTATCAAAAGTGGTGTGAAACGAGTAGTCATTGCGATGCAAGATCCGAATCCGCTTGTAGCAGGCAAGGGAATGACCATGTTGAAACAAGCTGGAATCGAAGTAGAAGAAGGAATATGTAAACAGGAGGCAGAGCGCTTAAACGTGCCTTTTTTTCATTTCATTCAATCAGACCTTCCTTATGTCATATTAAAATCAGCGATTTCAATAGATGGGAAAATTGCAACGGCTGATCAAGAAAGCAAATGGATCACTGGAACAGAAGCGAGAACAGAAGTGCAGCAATTGCGCCAAGAAGCAGATGCTGTGATAACTGGTGTCGAAACGATTATTCAAGATGATGCGGGTCTTATTGTGAAAGATTCAATCATGACCCAGCCCATTCGTGTCATTTTAGATTCCACATTAAGGATTCCGCTTCATGCGAAATGTTTAACAGATCGTATGGCGGAAACCATTATTTGCACCTCGCATATGTATGATCAGAAAAAGTATGAACAGCTTATAGACAAAGGGCATCAAATTTATGTCACAAGCGGAGAGCGGCGGACGGATATTCACGAAGTGTTACGCATGCTGAAGGAACGTTCTGTCATGTCAGTTCTTGTTGAAGCAGGAGGGAATGTGAGTGCTTCCTTTTTAGAAGCATCACTTGTCAATGAAGCTGTCATTTATATGGCACCTTTATTAATCGGAGGCAAGAGTGCGCCTACTTTTTTTGAAGGAGATGGGGTAAAAAAACTAAAAGAGGCGATTCGTCCAGCAGATGTTAAATATAGTATGGTAGGAAAAGATATCAAAATAACAATGAAATTTCAATAAATAGAAGACCTTGTGCATCGAGCGCGAGGTCTTTTCAATATTTTTAATAAAAATAAAAATGTACATACACCTTTCCAAGGAACGATGAATACGATGGATGGGGGTGATTCCATGAGAAGATGTAGACAATGCGGAAAGACATATCCAACTCATTCGACAGACCACTACCAAAAAGGAAGCTGGTATGATGCGTATAAGGATGATGGCTGGGAATGTGATAGTTGTAAGAAAGGAAGATCAGGTAAGCCAGGAAAATCAGTGAAAAATCCTTGCTGCGGAAAAGATCCTTGTGTTTGTGTGATTCAAGGTCCGCCAGGCGGGAGAGGAAGAAGAGGTCCAGCAGGCCCAGCAGGTCCGGCGGGTGCAGTGGGTCCAGCGGGTCCAGCGGGTCCACCAGGAGCGACTGGAGCCACGGGTGTAGGCTTAACGGGCATCGTAGCATTTGATCCAGCGGTAGCCCCAACCTATCCAGTAGGTCAAGTCGTGACATTCGATGGGAGTACGTATGTGGTGAATTCAGCGCCGCCATTAGGGACGCCAGGTTCGTCACCAGATTATACCTTGTTAGCAGCAGCTGGTGAAACCGGAGCCACCGGCGCTACCGGTGCAACAGGAACCGGAGCAACCGGAGCCACGGGAGATACCGGAGCGACCGGAGTAACCGGCGCCACGGGAGATACCGGCGCTACCGGTGCAACAGGAACCGGAGCAACCGGCGCCACGGGAGATACCGGAGCGACCGGAGTAACCGGCGCCACGGGAGATACCGGCGCTACCGGTGCAACAGGAACCGGAGCAACCGGTGCCACGGGAGATACCGGAGCGACCGGAGTAACCGGCGCCACGGGAGATACCGGAGCGACCGGTGCAACAGGAACCGGAGCAACCGGAGCCACGGGAGATACCGGAGTAACCGGCGCCACGGGAGATACCGGAGCAACCGGAGCCACGGGAGATACCGGAGATACCGGAGCTACCGGCGCCACGGGAGATACCGGAGCAACTGGCGTCACAGGAGATACCGGTGCCACAGGAAATACCGGAGCGACTGGTGTTACAGGAGATACCGGAGCGACCGGAGTAACTGGTGCTACAGGAGTAACCGGAGCCACGGGAGATACCGGAGCTACCGGCGCCACCGGAGTAACAGGAGATACCGGAGCGACCGGAGTAACAGGAGCTACAGGAGATACCGGAGCGACCGGAGTAACAGGAGCTACAGGAGATACCGGAGCGACCGGAGTAACAGGAGCTACAGGAGATACCGGAGCGACCGGTGCCACAGGAGATACCGGAGTGACCGGTGCCACAGGAGATACCGGAGCGACCGGAGTAACGGGAGATACCGGAGCGACCGGAGTAACAGGAGCTACAGGAGATACCGGAGCGACCGGTGCCACAGGAGATACAGGAGCAACCGGAGTAACGGGAGATACAGGAGCAACCGGAGTAACGGGAGATACAGGAGCAACCGGAGTAACGGGAGATACAGGAGCAACCGGAGTAACGGGTGATACAGGTGCGACCGGAGTAACCGGAGATACAGGAGCAACCGGAGTAACTGGTGCAACAGGAGATACAGGAGCCACGGGAGTAACCGGAGCGACCGGAGCAACAGGAGATACAGGAGCGACCGGAGTAACCGGAGCAACCGGAGCAACTGGTGCAACCGGAGATACAGGAGCCACGGGAGCAACAGGAGCAACAGGAACAGGAGCCACCGGCGCCACAGGTCCAACAGGTGTGACAGGATCGAGTGCAATTATTCCATTTGCATCTGGTACGCCAGCTGTTTTAACCACAATCGCAGGCGGTCTTGTTGGAACATCTAGCTTGGTCGGATTTGGTAACTCAGCGACAGGTGTCAGTATTGTAGGCGGAATCATTGATTTAACCGGGGCAGCAGGAACATTACTAAACATGGCGTTTTCAGTGCCGAGAGATGGAACCATTACGTCATTTGCTGGCTATTTTAGTACGACAGCCGCGCTTTCTTTAGTTGGCACGAGTATTACTGTAACAGCTAGTCTGTTTGCTTCACCGACACCAGATAACAGTTTCACGCAAGTAGCGAGCGTCACATTGGCTCCAGCGTTAACCGGTATTTTAACGATAGGTGCTATTTCAAACGGCATTGCTACTGGTTTGAACGTACCAGTCACACCAGAAACAAGATTGCTCGTTGTCTTCTCTGCAACAGCTACAGGTCTATCATTAGTGAATACCGTTGCAGGCTATGCGAGTGCTGGTTTATCAATCACGTAATGAACACATTGGGATGACTCAATCATGAGTCGTCCTTTTTTGTATTGAATGAATTTTCTCTTAACTTAGTGAGAAAAAGTGATATGATTTTCTTAGAGTCTATTCGGGTGAATCTACATAAATTAGGGGTTGTGGCGGTGAGGATGGGCAAAAGGAAAGTCACTTTACAAACAAAAATTTTTGGGTTAATTATTGGGCTTTTGCTTGTTGTTATTGCCTTATTGACCATTTGTTTTGGTTTTTTGCAGACATCAGAAAGGCAGAGCCAAGCTGAACAGCTGGCAGTGCAAACTGCTAGAACGATTTCATATATGCCGCCTATTAAAACATCAGTGGCTACAGGAGATTCCCAAAACGAAGAGCAGGCTGTACTTGAGCAAATGAAGGAGCAAGTAAGAGCGCATGCTATTTTTATCACCAATCAAAAAGGAAAGGTTCTTTTTCATACAAATCATGAGGATGTAGGGAAAACCATCAGTGTGTCGGAAGGAAGAAGTACACTGCTATTTGGAGGAACCTCCATATCAACGGGTGATTCTGATGGTGAAACCGTTGTCAGAGGCAGTGCCCCAATTATGAAAGAAACAGGCAGTCATGAAGAAATTATTGGGACAGTCAGCGTCGAATTTTTAAAAAGAGATATCGACCAAGCGACAGCCCATCAACTATTCAAATTAAGTTATATTGCCCTTCTTGTTTTGCTGCCTGGGGTTTTTGGAGCCATTTTTTTAACAAGGAGTATTCGAAAAGATATATTAGGGCTTGAACCGCATGAAATTGCCTCATTATATCGAGAAAGAGAAGCGATGCTGCACGCGATTAAAGAGGGAATCATTGCATTTGACCGTAAAGGTGCAATTACAATGATGAATACGTCAGCTGAACAGATGCTGCGGGTCTCTTCAACGCTGCCTCTTCATATTGATCAAGTGTTGCCAAATGCCAATCTTCTATCCTATCTAAAGGTAGAGACGATTGAACCTAACATAGAATCAGTCGTCAATGATAAAACCTTTGTGTTAAATGTCAAAAAAGTGGTGCAGGACAATCGAGTATTTGGAGGAATTGTGAGCTTCAGGGAGAAGACCGAGCTGACGAAGCTCCTGAATACATTGACAGAGGTAAGCCAATATTCAGAAGACCTTAGAGCGCAAACACACGAATTTTCGAATAAACTGTACGCTATTTTGGGCTTGCTTGAGTTACAGCAAGTGGATGAAGCCATTGACTTAATTAAAGAAGAATATACTCTTCAAAATCGCCAGCATGATTTACTCATGAAGCAAATTCGCTCTCCGAAGATACAAGCCATTTTACTTGGGAAGTTAGGAAAGGCATCTGAGAAAAAAGTTCATTTTCACATTGATGAAAATAGTTCATTGGAGCCGCTCCCAGTCCATATGAGTTTATCTCACTTTATCACCATCATTGGCAATCTCGTAGACAATGCGTTTGAGGCCGTATTGAATCAGGAGAAAAGAGACGTAAGCCTGTTCATCACAGATATTGGATTTGATATTATCATAGAGGTGTCTGATTCAGGAGATGGTGTCAATGAAGGAGCCATTTCACAACTTTTCACAAGAGGACATTCATCAAAGGGAGAAGGGCGAGGCTATGGACTTGCCAATGTCAAAGAAGTGCTGGAGGAACTTGGGGGCTGGATTGAAGTTGCGAACCAAAAAGAAGGCGGTGCCATCTTCACTGTTTACATACCGAAAGGCACAAAGGGGGAATAGGTTGTGATGAAGGTACTCATTGCGGAGGATGATTTTCGAATTGCTGCGATTCATGAATCTTATATACAAAAGGTACAAGGCTTTCAAGTTGCCGGAAAGGCAAAAAGTGCAAAGGATATGTGGGAGGCACTTCAAAAAGAACAGGTGGATCTTATTTTACTTGATGTGTATATGCCTGATGAGCTAGGCACGAACCTTTTGCCGCTTTTAAGAGAGCGCCATCCTGATGTGGATGTGATCATTATCACAGCTGCAACGGAAACGATGCTGCTAAGAGACGCGCTTCATTATGGAGTGGTTCATTATTTAATCAAACCGGTGACGGTCCAAAAATTCACTCAGGTTTTAACCGAATATAAAGAGAAGAAAGAGTTAATCAATTCAAAAGATGAAGTCAATCAAACGATGATTGATCTGTTTTTTGGTCAGATGCAGGAAGAATCGCAACAAAAGGATGACCGAGACTTGCCAACAGGTATTAATTCACTGACTTTGGACAAAGTGAAAACATTAATGGAGGAAGAGTTTAGCGGAATTACAGCGGAAGAACTCGGAGAAAAAATGGGCGCATCACGTACAACAGCAAGACGATATGTAGAGTATCTTGTGACAACGGGAGAATGCCGGGCAGAGCTGGCATATGGAATCATTGGCAGACCAGAACGAAAATATTATCCTGCTAAAAAACAAGTGGAGTCATAAAAATGAAAAAAGGAATACTCCTTATCATCTTGGTCTGCCTTTGTACGACGCTCACCTTTAATGAAAAAACAGCAAGAGTTTCTTTCCTGGAGTACAGCCCATTATACATTGTGGTATCAGGTGTACCCGACGGCGGATTTGACCAAACGGCCCAAGTGATGAAAACCGTGCTAGAACAAGAAAAACTGGTGAAGCAGCCTGTGAATATTCTTTATCAAAGAGGCGGAACGGTTGATAAAGGATGGACATATATGATGGAGCGAGATGCCAATTATATTAGTTTAAATTCAAGCCTATTATTAAGCCGTAATTTACTGGGCAGCAGTAACGTGACCATGAATGATGTCACCCCGCTCGCCATTCTTGCTGAAGAGTGGCAGGTCGTTGCAGTTCCTGTTGACTCTCCTTTCTCAAATGGGAAGGAGTTATTACATGCACTAAAGAAGAAACCGGATTCCTTAAAAATCGGGTTTGCCCCAGACTTCGGTAATGATGATCAAATCTCATTCGCACGGGCTGCCGAAATGGCAGGAATTGATCCATACCGTATTCAGTTTTTGAAATTTGACAGTGCAGATGATTTATTTCAAGCACTCATTGACCATGAAGTAGATGCGGCAACCACGACGATTACGGAGGTTCGTCATGATTATGAAAAGAAAAGACTGAAGCTTGTCGCGACCACAACGAATCAGCGCTTAGATGGATTCAAAGACGTTCCCACTTGGAAAGAGCAAGGGATTCCGCTTATCTTCTCTCATTGGCGTGGTGTGATGGGGCCAAAGCAAATGAATCAGCACGACATTCGAGAATGGGATCAGCTTCTTTATCATATGACACAAACGAAGTCCTGGAAAAAGCAAATGAAGCAAAAAGGCTGGACAAGTCGTTATATGAACAGCAAAGAGGCAAAAATTTTTATGGAAGATCAATTAAGGCGATATGAGCAGTTTATCCAAGGGGAACAAGCGGTCGAGTAAGACCGCTTTTTTTCATGGAATTCATCAAAACCAAGGTTTGAACAAAATGAACAAAAAGCATTTATCGCTCGAAAAAGAATTAAAATTCATAATATTTACTTCAATTCAGGCGTCAGATATCATGACAGAAAGGGTTGGAAATGGGATACCAACATTTAATGAAAGCGTATACAACATAAGGGGTGAACAAAGTGTTAGCAATCTTAGGATTTCTTATGATGGTTGTATTTATGGTTTTGATTATGACGAAACGTATGTCTGTTTTAACGGCATTGGTATTAACACCAATTGCATTTGCTCTTATTGCAGGTTTTCATTTTACTGAAATTTCTGACATGATTGTCAAAGGTGTGCAGCAAGTTGCACCGACAGCGGTCATGATCATGTTTGCGATTTTGTACTTTGGCATTATGATTGATGCTGGTTTATTTGATCCGATGGTGGCGAAAATTTTAAACATTGTCAAAGGCGATCCTTTAAAAATTGTCGTTGGAACAGCTGTCCTGACCATGCTTGTTGCACTTGATGGTGATGGGACAACAACGTACATGATTACAACCACAGCGATGCTTCCATTATTTACGCTGCTTGGTATCCGTCCAATTATTTTAGCGGGGATTGCTGGAGTCGGCATGGGGATTATGAATACGATTCCATGGGGAGGAGCCACACCTAGAGCGGCAAGTGCACTTGGCGTTGATCCATCACTTTTATTTGGTCCGATGATTCCAGTCATTGGTGCAGGGGTTTTGAGCATGATTGTGGTGGCATACTTTCTTGGGAAGTCTGAAAGAAAGCGTCTTGGTGTCATTGAGCTCGAACAGCCGATTCATGCAAATGAAATGGCAGCGGCACTACAGGATGACATCAAGCGACCGAAACTTTGGTGGTTTAACCTAACGCTTACGTTGTTATTGGTACTCCTTCTCGTCTCAGGAAAGGTCAGCTTAACGGTCCTATTTGTTCTTGCTTTTTGTGTAGCAATTATCGTGAACTATCCGAACCTTGAACAGCAGCGTGAGCGGATTGCGGCTCATTCAACTAACGTCTTAGCGATTGCTTCCATGATCTTTGCAGCAGGCGTTTTTACAGGCATCTTAACTGGCACGAAAATGGTTGATGAAATGGCGATATCGATTGTTTCTGCCATTCCTGAGCAGCTTGGCGGCTTTATTCCAGTCATAGTGGCGTTAACGAGCGGGATATTTACGTTCTTTATGCCGAATGATGCATACTTTTACGGGGTCCTGCCGATCCTATCAGAAACAGCGGCAGCATATGGTGTTGATAAAATTGAAATCGCGAGAGCCTCTATTATTGGCCAGCCGATTCATATGTTAAGCCCACTTGTTCCATCCACTCATTTACTTGTTGGACTTGTTGGTGTATCACTGGATCAGCATCAGAAGTTTGGGATGAAATGGGCTGTGCTTGCAGTTGTTGCCATGACGGTCATGTCGGTACTCATTGGGGCCATCTCCATTTGGTAAATAAAAGAGTGTCTGCTACGTGAGCAGGCACTTTTTTAGTTCATATTGCCGAGTAGGCTCGATTCATTTGCCCTATACAATAAGCATGCCTGTTCCTCCAAAAGATATATTTTTGAAAAATACTGACACTTTTACTGTTTTTTTCTTTATAATGCAAATCAACGAAGGGAGAGGATAGCATGTCCAAACGAAAAGGCACGATTCTTTTTGCTGCTATATGTCTCATAGCAGGAAGTTTGTCGATGGTGAGCCCAGCTTCAGCTCATGCAGATACCCCTTATTATGGAAAAAATTATGAACAGCCAGCCCCAGTGAAGAAGCTATACCCTGAGCCTGACGAGACGTTCGATACCCCCGCATTTCAGAAAAAAGGAGAAGCCTTCACCACACAAGAAGAGCTTCAACAATTCTTACGTGACATTGTCCGCAAAAGTCCTTATGCTTCCCAGAAACAGATTGGAACATCTATTGAAGGACGGTCCATTCCAGCCCTCTACTTTACAAAGGATCGTCATATTTCTCCACTTTCAAAAAAGCCAACGATCTGGCTTCAAGCACAAATACACGGAAATGAACCGGCGTCCGGTGAATCGGCTCTCGTCATCGCAAAACGATTAGCAGGTGATGAAGGAGAGCGTATACTCAGCCATGTCAACGTCATTATTGTCCCAAGAATCAACCCTGATGGTTCTTATGCGTTTGACCGCAGGCTTGCAAACGGAATGGATGGGAACCGTGATCATATGACATTAGAATCTCCAGAGCTGACAGCCTTGCATCAAGAATTTAATCGATATGCACCAGAAGTGGTCATTGATGCCCACGAATACGATGTAGGACAAAAGCAGTTTGAGGATATCGGCTCAGCGGGTGCACTCAAATATCACGATTTATTGATCTTATCAGGGAAGAACTTGAATATTCCAGAAAGCATCCGGCTCACGTCAAATGAATTATACGTGAGCGGCGTCCGTGAAACGCTGACAAATCAAGGATTTTCAAATGATTTATATTATACAAGCACAAGAGGAAAGGATGGAAAGATCGATCTCTATGAAGGCGGAACGGATGCACGAATTGGCCGAAATGCCTTGGCGCTCTCGCCAGCACTATCCTTTCTTGTAGAAAGCAGAGGGATTGGAATTGGAAGAGAAGACTTTACCCGCCGCGTCGCAGCACAAGTCACCACTCATGAAAAAATCATTGAAACAACGGTGAAACATGCAAAGCAGGTGAAGCAGCAAATGGTGACGGAGCGTTTGAAGCTGGTGAAAAAAGGTCTCCAATCGAATGATGACGATCAAGTGGTCATTCAAGATGATTTCAAAGCGCCGGTGGAAGATTCGCTTGAAATGGTAGATATTGAAAAAGGACAGACCATCAATGTCCCTGTACGCTTTCACAGTGCGAGCGACGCTGTTCCTGTCATGTCGAGAGAGCGACCGACAGCCTATCTTGTTTTACCTGGGCATGAAGGGGTAGAACGGAAACTGCAGACCTTAGGGTTAAAAAGTGTCACATTACCTGCCAGTGTAAAAGTACCGGTACAAGCCTATCAAGTAACAAAACGAGACGAAAAGAGTCAAACAGATATTCAGCTTGAAACAGAACTCTTCCAAAAGAAACGTCAGCTGCCAAAAGGGACAAAGGTATATGTAACGGCGCAGCCGCAAACGAATTTGTTGTCACTTGCCCTTGAGCCAGAATCAAAAGACAGCTACATGTCATCTGGATTGATTGCTTCAAAAGTAGGCGATGAACTGCCAGTGTACCGGTTCTTGCTATCTAACAGGACGTTAGGTATTAAATAAAAAAGAGCTAAAATGATTTTAGCTCTCAACGTGTCCTATACTGCAAAGATTTTCTATCACGCTGAAAAAAAGACAAAGGGCTAAAATCAACATCAATTTAGCCCTTTGTCTACAATTTAGAAGCGGCACAGTGCGTGCTGCTTTTTATTTTCGTCCTGCTCTTATTTTATCAGTCAAACCTTCATATGGTGCTTCTGCGATAATGGTTTCGTCATTTACACCTGCATGATGAATATACGTAATGTCCGCAAATTCTGGAACAACATATTTCGGATATGTTTCGTACTTTTCACGAGATTCTTTCATGAGATCGATGTAGTCATTTTGATAGCAAACGGTGATATCTGGACGTTCATGCACCCATTTTGGGAAGAAGATGACGCCATGCATGCGTTTTTCTTCAGGCATAAAGTTCAGAGAGACGTCTGTCCCAGTTGGTTCTGTCCAAGAAACTTTGTAAACGCCTTTTGTCAGTTTCACAATGTTCACTTCTTGATCACGGACCCAGCGGCCTCCAACCATTCCGCTATGAATGCGGTAATCAATGGTGTGATCGTTTTTAATGTAAATCTCATATTCCCAGCCATTTTCATACGTATAAATCATATGAAGTCCAACGAATTGATCCATGTTTATTCCTTCTTTCATTAGAATGATGTTGTTTCAAACATGTCGTGATTTACATGTTTATTTTAAAGTCTATGGTATACTATTGTCAAAGAATAAGCGTTGGAGGCACATCATGAGAGTTTTGAAATATGCCATTCTTGGCTTACTAGATCAGTGTGAGCTGACTGGATACGATATTACTAAGCATTTTAAGGATTCCCTTGGACAGTTTTGGAGTGCGAAACATAGCCAAATTTACCCTGAGCTGAAACGGCTCACAGAAGAAGGGTTTATTGAATTTGATGTTCGTATACAAGGAAAGAAGCTGGAGAAGAAGGTCTATCAAATCACAGAGGCAGGGCAAGCAGCATTGCATCAGTGGTTAAGGACAAAAGACCCGATCCCAGAAACAACAAAGGATGAATTCATGCTCAAAACATTTTTCATCTCCTCCATGGACAAAAAAGAAGCGGCCGACCTGTTTACACATCAACTGCTAGAGCGCACGAAGAAAGTAGACATACTAAAGCAGAAGCTGCACGCGTTAATAGAGGATGATCCTGGTGCTGAATCGCTTCATTCAGCGCAATTTGGGCATTATTTAGTGCTGACAAGGGCAATTGAAAGGGAAAAAGGCTATGTCCGCTGGCTCGAGCAAACCCTTAAACGGATTAATTCATCCACGCTCTAAGGACAATGGTCGGATGATATGATAAAAAATGGTTTGAAACTAGTGAATTTATAAATAGAAACCGCTACAATGGATATATTCGTATTAAAGTGAGGCGAGTATGTTTGAATAATCAAGAAGCGTTGTGGAATGAAGCAGAAGCTTTTATTTCTGTATGCTATGAAGAATTAGGCAAGACAAATGAAGAGAAAGCAGCAAGGCTGCATGAAATAAAACAAGAAATTGACTCTAAAGGGACGTATACTCACACACAAGAGGAATTGGCGCACGGGGCGAAAATGGCATGGCGCAACAGCAACCGCTGTATTGGCCGTTTATTTTGGTCCACCCTGCATGTTCACGACTGCCGTCATGTGAAGACAGAAGAAGAGGTGAAAGAGGCACTCTTTCATCATATTGAGTATGCGACAAATGATGGGAAAATCAAACCATCTATTACGATCTTTCCTCCAGAAAATGATTCGCAAAAGGAAGTCATCATTTACAATCATCAGCTCGTTCGTTATGCAGGCTATGAGACAGAGTACGGCATCATCGGCGACGAGGCTTCTCTTGAATTAACAAAATTGTGTGAAGCCCATGGCTGGAAAGGGGAAGGTACGCATTTTGATATCCTGCCTCTCATGTTTCAGCTAAAGGATCAACCGCCAGTTCTGTATGAGCTTCCGAAGGAAATCGTTCAAGAAGTCGAGATCACCCATCCGGAATATGAAGGATTTCGTGATTTAGGACTGAAATGGTACGCCGTTCCGATTATTGCTGATATGAAATTGGAGATTGGCGGTATTCATTACAATGCAGCGCCGTTTAATGGCTGGTATATGGGCACAGAGATTGGCGCACGTAACTTAGCCGATGAAAATCGCTACAATATGCTGAAAAAAGTCGCTTCGATTTTAGGACTGGACACGACTAAGAATGCGTCGCTTTGGAAGGACAAAGCCATTGTGGAGTTGAATGTGGCGGTTCTTCATTCTTACAGGGAAGCAGGGGTGACCATTGTTGATCACCATACAGCAGCACATCAATTCAAGCAGTTCGAAAAGCAGGAAGAAAAGGCTGACCGTAAGCTGACTGGGGACTGGACTTGGCTGATTCCACCGGTCTCACCAGCTGCTACCCACATCTTCCACAAGCACTACGACAATACCATTGTGAAGCCGAATTATTTTTATCAGGAGAAGCCCTATCATGGAACAGAAAAAGCCTAGCGAAAGCTAGGTTTTTTTATGAAAACTTCATCCCTTGATACGAAAATCCTGATAATCAGCTAATTCAGTGAGCGGCTCCATCTGCATATCTGTGACCTTAGAAAAAGGGCTTCCTTTCCGGACAGTCTTTAAGAAATCAAGCACTTCCTGCTGCTCACCCTCTACCTTTAACTCGACATGCCCTTCATCTGTGTTGCGTACCCAGCCTTTTATCCCACGATTGACGGCTTCTCCTTGTACAAAATAGCGAAAGCCGACTCCCTGCACCCGTCCTGTAACAATGGCATGATAATGAATCAATGTCATCTCTCCTTTTTTCTCATCGTACCATAGCATGTAATTGATCTTCACGCATCGACTATGATTTCATTGTCTAACGATGTAAAATAATAGCGATGAGACAATCAAAGGAGATGGTGATCGTGGGACAGAAGAAATACGACATAGCTGGAATCCAAGTGGGACAGCCCATCACGACCTATGCAAACGGAAAAGAAATCAAAACAGCCATCAACAAAAAGCGAATACATGAGCCTGTCTATTTGAATAAGGTCAATTTTGAGGGAGATGGTCAAGGTGATTTGGTTCATCATGGAGGATATGATAAAGCCGTCTGCGTCTTTCCATACGATCATTATGCTTATTTTGAGCAGTTCTTAGGGGTTCCGTTACAGGAAGCTGCCTTCGGTGAGAATGTGACCGTGCATCAACTAGTGGAAACAAAAGTGCGGATTGGCGATGTATTTCAGCTTGGAGAAGCACTTGTTGAAGTGAGTCAGCCTAGACAGCCGTGTGTGAAACTATCTTTTAAGCATGGCAACATGAAGCTTGTAAAGGAAGTGCAGCAAACAGGGTATACCGGTTTTTATTTACGGGTGCTGAAGGAGGGCTTAGTGCCAGCTGATGCTTCTCTTGTATTAGTAGAAAAAGCACCTCATCACATTACAGTCCATGAAGTGAACGAGGTCAAATATCGTCAAACAAGTCCAGAGAGGCTGAAAGCCGTTCTTGAAGTAGATGCCTTAGCAGATGTCGTGAGGAAGTCTTTAGAAAAACGAATTCAGCCCATTTAAAAAAAGCCGAACATCAGCTTAAGATGTACGGCTTTTCAGCGCTTATGAGCTAGGTTTCTTTTGCTCAAGAAGATTTGCAAGGAAATATGTTTTTAAGCTTTGAAGCTTTCTTCCTTCATGCTTGGTCACACCAAGCTTCTTTAATTCTTCGACATACCAGCCTTTGCTACCATAATGCATGATAGAAAACTCCTTTCAATTGAAACTGCCTGCATTGTAACATCTCAAAAAAGGACGTGAAAAGTGTGCAGGTATGAATAAATGAAAACTGATTCTATCTTCCTATGATCCATGTATATGCTGGAAATAAACATTTATGAATTTGGCGGGTTGAGGGTAACGATGATCATGCCGACCGTCATAATCATGATGACAATACCAAGGTAAGTCATCATGGATTGTTTTTTCTTAATACCTACAACCGTTAAGATAATACTTTCAATCAAAAAGATAACGCCGATGATGATGAACCACATATCAAATAAGACCCCTTTCGCATATCTTTGCCTATTTTACCACAGGCATTTTTGTTTAGTCGTGACAGATTCGTGAAAGGGAAATGAAAAACCCCTTCCAATGAAGAAGGGGGCAGCTTGCTTACAGCTTCGTTAATATAATCGGTTCGTCTTTTGTAATCACAATGGTATGTTCAATCTGTGCGACTAGGCTTTTATCTGGTGTTTTAAAGGTCCAGCCGTCATCAGCCTGATAAATCGATTCAGCATTTGTTGAAATAAAAGGTTCAAAGGCGATCACAGTGCCATTCTTAAACAAAGCATTATCGAATGGATCATAATAGTTCAAAATATGGTTAGGTGCCTCGTGTAGACTTTTCCCAATGCCATGTCCTGTCAGGTTTTTAATGACAGTAAATCCTTGTTCTTTTGCTGTATTGTAGACTGCACGGCCAATTTGGTTTTGTCTCTTGCCGGCTTTTGCATGCTTTAAGCCTTCAAGGAATGCATCCTCTGCACACTGGCATAATGCCTCAAGGCGAGCATCACCTGTACCTAATACGAATGAAATACCGGTATCGGAATAATAGCCGTCCAGCTCTGCTGAGATATCAATATTAATGAGGTCACCCTCTTGTAAAATGGTTTTTTCACTTGGAATACCGTGAGCAACTTCATCGTTCACGCTGATACAAGTCGTCCCAGGGAAGTCATATTCCTTTTCAGGCGCTGAATTGGCCCCATGTTCCTCTAATATTTTTTTCCCAATTAAATCTAGTTCTTTTGTAGACATGCCTGGTTTCGCTTGGCTTTTCATTTCTTCTCTTGCCAAAGCGACAATTCGGCCGACTTTTTTTAAGGCTTCTAACTCATGATCATGTTTGACAATCACTGTTCATTCCCGCTTTCTATAACTTCATTCTATTCAATAGCTTACCACATTTTACGCAAAAAGAGTAAAGAGCGGAATTCAAACGAATGTGGACAAATTGGTATAGATAACTAGATGTGCATATGATATATTTTTTATGAGCATCATGAACGATACGATTAGGTCATGATGATGACAAAGGGGGAGAAGGCAGATGGTGTTTCAGTTTTTTCAAAAGCTAGGCAAATCTTTTATGCTTCCAATCGCTGTACTTCCAGCAGCAGGGATTATTTTGGCTATTGGGCGGGAGGATGTATTCGATATCCCGTTTATTCACGCGGCTGGAAATGCCATTTTTGCAAACTTGGCTTTAATTTTTGCAATGGGGATAGCGATCGGCATCGCAAAGGATGGTAACGGGGCAGCGGCATTATCAGGTGCGATCTCTTATTTTATTTTATCAGCTGGTACAACATCGATTAATTCAACGAACAATATGGGGGTATTGGGTGGTATTTTATGCGGGCTATTGGCAGGTTATGTGTACAATCGCTTCAAGGATACGAAGCTGCCAGAATACTTAGGTTTCTTTAGCGGAAGACGGCTTGTGCCGATTATGACTGCACTTTTCACTATTTTATTAGCAGCCGTTTTCGGATTTGTATGGCCTCCGATTCAAAGCGGGATCAATGGTTTAGGAGAATGGATTTTAAGTCTTGGTGCAACGGGTGCAGGGCTATTTGGATTCTTTAACCGTTTGCTCATTCCATTAGGGCTTCATCATGTGCTGAATAACTTATTTTGGTTTCAATTCGGGGAATTCAGCGGAGCAACAGGGGATTTAGCACGATTCTTTAAAGGAGATCCAAGCGCGGGTGTCTTTATGACGGGTTTCTTCCCAGTGATGATGTTCGGTCTGCCAGCAGCATGTCTAGCCATGATTGTGACCGCAAAGCCTGAAAAGCGAAAGGCAACGGCTGGTTTGATGATTGGGATGGCGCTGACGTCATTTATTACAGGGATCACTGAACCAATTGAATTTTCATTTATGTTTTTATCTCCACTCTTATATGGTGTCCATGCTGTACTAACGGGTCTTTCGCTCTTTATTGTGAACATTCTCGGGATTCATAGCGGCTTTGCTTTTTCAGCAGGAGCGATTGATTATGTTTTAAGTTTTGGCATTGCACAAAAGCCACTCATGCTGCTTGGCGTTGGGGTGCTTTATGGCATTCTGTACTTTGTTGTTTTCTATTTCCTCATTAAACTGTTAAAGCTTAAAACACCGGGCAGGGAAGATGATGAGATTGAAGATGTTGCAGCCGATGATACGAAGACAGAAGGGGCAAGTATTCTTCTAGAGGGACTTGGCGGCAAAGACAATATCACTACGATTGATCATTGTGCCACTCGTCTGCGTCTAACAGTAGAAGATACCCATTTATTAAATGAAGGCACATTGAAAAAAGCAGGTGCCAAAGGGGTACTGACTTCAGGAAAAAACTCCGTACAAATCATCATTGGAACGAATGTAGAATTTGTCGCAGATGATCTTCGCAAGGAAGTCGATGGGGATTAAAAAAAGCGTTCAGCCAGGTCAAATGGGCTGAACGTTTTTTTATTTGCGCTGTTCGATGACGAGCACAATACTGATGACAACAAGTAAAAACCAAGAACTGATTTTCCCAAGATGGACGAGAGACCAAGCATGCTGTTGATTTGGATACTGCCATGCCCCTAAAAAGGTGGTGACATTTTCGGCAATCCAAATAAAGAAACCAATCAGCAAGTATGAGACGACAAGTGGCATTCGAAAAGTAGAAGAACCAACCTGAAACGAGACGGACGTTTTTCGAAATACGACAACAAGCAGTAATGTCAGCCACCATCTCAGGTCATAGAACCAATGATGTGTAAAAAAATTGAGATAAATACACAAACTGATCCCGATCGAAAGAAACGGATGAGGCCATGAGCTAACCTGCACACGAAGCCGGGACAGTGCCTGATAAATATAGCTTGCTACACTTGCATACATAAATCCGCTATAGAGCGGAACCCCAAAGACCTTCGAATATGCTTCTTCAGGATAGGACCAAGAACCCATATGAACTTTATACATTTCTAAGGCAATACCTATCAGGTGAAATAGACAGATCACCTTCAATTCATTCAATGTCTCCAGCCGAAGCGTCAGCATGAGAATTTGAGCAAGAAGGCAAAGCAGTAGAATAAAATCATACCGGTGTAGATAAGGAATCGTCACCACCTTTGATAGAGCAAGCGCCGCAAAGATCATGACGGGGAATAGACACGACACCGCCTGTAAGTAAGCAAAATGGAATAATGTTTTCATACAAAATGAAACCTCTTTTCTTTGTCTGAAATGACTAAGACGGATTTAGCAAGGAAAAAGTTATCTCAACTAGATATTCATGAACAATTTGTGAATACATATGTGAAAAAGATCACAAATTAGTTTTAACGTAGTATAATAAGATCATAAAGAAAATGTGAAAAAATTCACATAAATTAAAGGGAGGCATCATCATGTTTACAAAATTCTTACAAACGAATGTATGGGCAGCGGTTATCCTTTTGGCAGCAAGACTTTATATCGGTTGGACTTGGCTCACATCTGGTATAGGAAAACTAACAGGCGGATTCGATGCATCAGGATATTTACAATTTGCGATAGCTGAACCTGTTGTCAAAGATGGACATCTCGTGTATCCGTTCTATGTATGGTTTTTAGAAAATGTCGCTTTGCCGAATGCTGGACTATTCAGTGCCATGGTCATGTGGGGAGAAATTTTAGTAGGTCTAGGATTAATTGTTGGATTATTCACAACAACTGCAGCCTTTTTCGGAAGCATGATGAATGTCTCTTTCTTACTAGCTGGTACCGTCTCTGTCAACCCGCTTCTTCTAGTCATTGCTATCGTCATCATGGCTGCGAAAGGAAATGCTGGCAAATTTGGACTTGATTATGTCGCAGGACCAGTCTTGAAACGAAAAATGAAAAGAAAGCCGCATTTAGAAGTGGCTTCATAATAAAGAAAAAGCATCCTCAGCTTCTGCTCAGGATGCTTTTTTTATTTAGGCATCAGCTTTCACCAGGTTAATATGCAGGACGGTGAGCTTCTGCTGATTTATATCTGGGTCATGGCCGACGATAAATTCCAGCTCATAATCTCCAGTACGATATACGTATTTTTTCTCTTTTGTCTGTGGGATGGTGCTGACCGAATCCGCTTGTCCAAGTTGTTTCTTTAATAGGGAAGGGGTCATTCCGCCGATATTCGTTTCTTTTTCTACATTTGTTCCGAAATAACGGATTTCGTCAATTTTGCCTTTTGCATCATAATGAAAAGCAAATCCCGGATTCCCCATTTCAGCATGATACAAATCAAAGCTGCTTTGACCTGTTTCCGGGTATGGATTTCCTAGTTTATGATGGACATCTTTCTTTGTTTGAACACCAATTTTAAGACCTTTTGCATAATACGGCATTTGTCCTTTATGTGCCAGTTCATAAATGTTGTTTAAAGCGGTATTCGGACCTTGAGGAACGGATTGTTCGACTGCTGTTTTGGTCATAGCGTGTGCTGAGACTGCAGGACTGAATCCAATGAGGGCGGACGTAGCGAGTGAAGCAGTCATAACAAAAGCGGTTGTTTTCTTCATGATAAAATCCCTCCTTCTTCTTTCTATACCCGGTGCAATAGCAGTCAAACGTGAAAAGAACCAGCTGATCAGGGATCGGCTGGTTCTTAAAATGAGAAAGTTATTTTGATGAAGAGCTGGATTCATCTTTGGCGGAAGAGGAATCTTCTTCATCCTGTACTTTCTTTGTATAGTCATATTGATTGCGGTCAATCGGTGTAAAGCCTTTAGGCTTGTAGAAACGGAGTAAATCTTCGGTGACAATCTTATCAGATGTCTCAAGCATCTTTTTCACCGTTTCATTTTCTTGTGATGCCTTATCAGTCGGCTCGATTTTCTCGCCTGTTTTGTTGCTGTAATAGTTATTGCCTACTTTTGTGTAATCCTTAGAGACGAAGTCACCATTTCTAAATGGCACTAGCTCCTTGAAATTTTTCGATAAGATATCAGAACCAGACATTAAATAGTTCTTCGTATCATCGCCAAGCAGGTCCAGAAGGGTTGGTGCGACATCGACTTCACCAGAGTATTTATGAATCTGTCCGCCTTTTACTCCTGGTACATGAATAAAGAGCGGTACACGCATGAGCTGCGCATTTTCATAATCTCCGATTTTTTGTCCTGTCACTTTTTCCATCGCTTCATTGTGGTTTTCAGAAATGCCGTAATGGTCTCCGTACATAATGACGACTGTATTGTCATAGAGACCAGATTTTTTCAGGTCGTTGAAGAACTGTTCGATGGCTTCATCTAAATAATGAGCCGATTGGAAATAGTTGTCGACGACAGAGTCTCCGAAGTCGCCAGGTTCGAAATCGGTATCCCCTTCATCCATTCCAAATGGGAAATGGTTCGATAACGTAATGAATTTCGAATAAAACGGCTGCTTTAAGTTTTCAAGCATTGGCATAGATTCTTTGAAGAATGGTTTGTCTTTCAGCCCATAGTTCTTCGTATCTTGCTCATTCATATCGTAGTACTCAGAATCGTAAAATCTGTCATATCCAAATGACTTAAACATTTCATTACGGTTCCAGAAGGTTTTCGTATTGCCGTGGAATTCTGCTGACGTGTACTGATCCTTCTTCAGGATGCCAGGAATGGCTTGATACGTGTTTTGCGCTTTGTTAATAAAAACAGAGCCTTGTGATAATGGGAATAACCCAGTATCCATCATAAATTCAGCATCAGACGTCTTTCCTTGTCCTGTTTGATGGAAGAAGTTATCAAAGTAAAACGTTTTGTTGTCGTGTGCCAATGAATTAAGGAAAGGCGTCACTTCTTTTCCGTTTACTTTGTAATCAATGACAAAGTTTTGCAGAGATTCAAGAGAAATCGTAATCACGTTCATGCCTTTCGCTTTCCCGTAATAAGCCGGGTTAGGATCAGCGCTGTTCGCTTTTAAATAGTTCTCTACATCTGTCACGTCACTTGAATTTGCCAGAGCACGCTGGCTGTTTGATTTCACATTTTGAATGGCATCAAACACAGTAAAGTTATAAGCACCTAAATATTTCACTAAATAATTGCGGTCAAACGATCTTGATAAAAGCTCTGGACGATCAATCTCTGCAGCGACTAAATTCATCACAAAGATGACAACAGAGGACACAAGGACGAGTCTAAACGATTTTGAC
Source organism: Bacillus sp. FSL K6-2841 (assembly GCF_037976435.1). Lineage (NCBI taxonomy): Bacteria > Bacillati > Bacillota > Bacilli > Caryophanales > Bacillaceae > Bacillus > Bacillus sp. FSL K6-2841. The sequence goes on from NZ_CP150266.1 coordinate 810,636, forward strand.
TTTTGAACAGGTACAGTAGCTGTACTTGTTTGCTGCTTTTTCATGCGGACTGCGAGTACGATCAAAATGATGGTATCCATAAAGTAAAACATATCAGTCCAACGCATGAGTGAAAATGCACTATCACCTAATTGTCCGCCATTCGTTCCTGCCTGCATCACGGTAGGCAGCGTGATAAAGTCATTGAAGAATCGATAGTACACGATGTTTGCGTATAGTAAAAAAGACATGAAAAAATGAATCACAATGATAGCGGCAGGCTGCCATTTTTTCTTGAACAATAAAGCAAAGCCAAGAAAGAACAAGCTGGAGCTAATAGGATTCACGAAAAGCAAAATATGCTGAAGCACATTTGATATACCAAGTTTAAATTCAATTAAATAGGCTGAATACGTTTTGAGCCAAAGTAAGATGGCTGCAATAACAAAGAAGCCGAGGCCTCGTTTTTGAATAAATGTTTTCATAAAAACACTCCTTTTCTCCGATACACGGAAGAGGCGGAACGAAAGAAAACGAACCATTAGAATATAACATGAAATGATCAAATAGAAAAGTGATAACTGGCGAAGAGTGTCTAGCAGCTCGTCCCCGCCATAAAAGGGGAGAAAACGAAAATTTTCGCTCTTCGAAAAACTTTTTGTGAAATTCATCCTATTATTAACAGAAAATTCAGCAATTTCCCAGTTGCTATATCAATAAAGCAGGTAAAAAGGCACGAGTCTAAAGAATTAATTTAGTTTCTACAATGATGATTTAGAGAGTATTTCCAGTGTTTCGTAATGTTTATGCAGGTTAAGTAAAAAAAATGAGAAGAAGAACGGAGGAAAGTCATGGATGAAATTTCCTGCTATGAGATATATCAATATATTTTTTTGTTTCATCGACATAATGGTTTTGATGTGTTTTGTAAGGGTTTTATTTATTTTGATGAATGAACAAATTATCTAAATATACTTAAGTGAACATTTCGAGACTATAAACTTTTGAAATGGGGTCGATATAGACTTTGACAGGAAATCTTCCATTGAAAGGATTGATAGTATATGACTGTACGAGCAAACAACCTCGTTCAGAACTGGTTTCCGAGTGAGGACGGAAATGCAGCAGAGCGTAAAGAACTCATCAAATTGATGGAGCAGATTGTTTCAGGGGTCGATCACCTGAAAGATCCGAACCGTGCACACCTAAAGGGTGAAAAGAATCGCGAGGAGGATTTTTATCAAAAGCTCACTGAAACAAGTCAAATTCCGGTGAACGGCCAACAAGCGGAACTTGTGAATGAAGAATTACTGAAGCTTTTACATAACCATCCTTACCACACAAAGTATTTCTTCACGAACATTTTGCCGATGGCAAGTACACCAGGAATTCTAGGCATGCTAACGGCGATGCTGGTAAATGGAAACAACCTATGGGATGTGTATGGACCAGCAGGAGCGGAAGCTGAGGTCAGAGTGGTCTCAATGATGTCTAAGCTCATCGGATATGATCCAAGTGTGAGCGGGGGATATACAACATGGGGAGGTCAAGGAGCCATTTTCTCAGGACTGCGTTTAGCGATTGCAAAAGTTGCGCCGGAGTCACAGCGAAAAGGAGTTCCGCAAAACCTTTATGCGTTTTGTTCTGATGCGGCACATTACAGCTTATTTAAGTCAATGGAAGCAACAGGACTAGGCACAGACAACTTGATCAGAATTAAGACGAATAAAGATCATTCGATGGATATGGAAGATTTGCGTTGTCAAATGGAACGTGTTGCACAAAATGGCGGAATTCCCGTTTATATTGTCGCAACAACCGGAACAACAGATGCCATTGCAATTGATGATGTAAAAGGGGTACGTGAAACAGCAGAAGCCATTGCTGAGGAGTATGGTTTAAAGGTGCCGCATATTCATGCGGATTCAGCGCTCGGCGGATTCTTTGCTTTCTTTAATGAGTATGATCTAGCTGAAAACCCGCTGCAATTCACAGACGGTGTTCTTCGTATGCTAAAAGAAATCAAAGCGAAATTCCAGCATCTTTCTCTTGCTGACACGATGTGCTTTGACTTTCAAAAGCTCGGCCAAACACCTTACACATCTAGTTTATTCTTAGTGAAAAACGCAGCAGACCTAAAGCGTTTAGATCTGGAAGAACAAGAGACACCATACGTTGGTCATAGAGGCTACGGCGAATACCATACGGGTTATACACTGGAATGCTCAAGAATGGGAAGCTCAATTAGTATGCTGAGTGTGCTATTAACGTTTGGGATTGAAGGCTACCAGCGCTTGCTCGGTCAATTCTTAGAGGTGAACCTTGCCTTCAGAGAAGCACTCAGTCAAGAAATTCCGCAAGCAGAAGTCGTGAATGATGACAACGTCGGAATGGCTACATTATTTAGAATTTACCTAGATGGCTCACCGCGCTTTCAAGAAGAAATTTCAGGCGAAGCGACGGCAATGGAAATTGAGCGGAACAATGAATTGAACAAAATGCTGTTTGAAAAGCTTGGAGAGAAACGAGACGAAATGTTCTTTGGGGATACAACGAAGTTTTTACTTGTAAATGCAAAAGAAGGACAAGAATTCTATCTAAGTGTTAGTAAGTTTTTTGTCATCTCACCTTATACGTTACCAGAGCATATCCCACATATCGTATCTTATTTAAAAGATGTGATCGCATCTGTTTGTGGACAATTTGAACATGTACATGCTTAAATCAAATCTGAGAGTGGAGATGTAGGAAAAAATGGCGAAACAAAGGAAATTTGGAGGATACACGATATCCTCTAAAATCATGTCAGTCGTTGTCGTAACATTACTAGCAACCGTTGCACTATTCGTTCTAACATTTTATCTAGTAAGTCAGGATTTATCATCCCAGTTATTAAAGCAATTTGATTATCGATTAACAACAGATATTGATACAGCGAAGAAAGAGATTGATCATGTGGATGGAAACGTCCTTGGTGTTAGCGGGAAAGATGATCCCCTTTATGTGGAGGTCAAAAAGAAATTCACAGAGCTTCAAGAAGATCATACGCTTGAGAACTTATATGTGCTTTCTAATAAAGGCGGCAAAGAAAGAATAATTATCTTAACCGGAGAAGAAAATGATTTTGATCAAGATTATGTCTTTTCAGATGAGATGAAACAAGCGCTCTCTGAAGATAAAATGGTCAAAAGTGATATTTACAAAGACTCATTTGGAACACATAAATCAGTCTTTTTGCCAATAAAGGATTCAGGCGGTGAGCTGACAGGCATTTTAGGGATTGATTTAGATGCATCTGTCGTGCCTGAAACAACGAAGAAGCTGACGATCTATATTACAGTGGCATCTGCCATTGTGCTCATCGGTGGTTTACTCTTCTCATTCTTTATGGGAAGAAGAATTGCGAAACCAGCACGTTCATTGATGGAATCAGCGAACCGAATTGCTGACGGTGATTTAACTGGTATGGTAGAGGTTGAAAGTAAAGACGAGATCGGCCAGCTTGCCGCATCCTTCCAAAAGATGCAGGGACGGATTAAAGAGCTCATTTCGAAAATCTCAAACTCATCTAGTGAAGTGTCGAAAATGTCTTCACAGCTTCGTACGGTGACGACCGAATCGAGTCAAAGTGCGCAGCAAGTATCAGAAGCTATGACGAATATGAGTGAAGGAATCAATGATTCTGTCGCAAATATTACGGATTGTACGACATCCGTTGCTGAGATCGATACTCAAATCGAAGGCGTCACCAAAGAAGTTGATGAAATGAAATCTGTTTCATCTGACGTACAAGAACAATCAGAATCTGGTCAAAAATTAGTCAACCATGTGCTTGATCATCTGAATATGCTACATGATAAGATGACCAACTCAAAGCAGGCAGCAGAAGAATTACAATCTCATTCAACGGAGATTGAAAGTGTCATCTCGATTATTACGGACATTTCAGCCCAAACGAATCTGCTTGCACTGAATGCTTCAATTGAAGCGGCACGTGTTGGAGAAGAAGGAAAAGGGTTTGCTGTTGTGGCAGATGAGGTGCGCAAGTTAGCTGAGCAATCAGCGGATGCGGCTAAAACCGTTTCAGACCTCGTCATTGGTACACAGGAAAACAGTCAGCGCGTTCTTGAAAGCGTAGAGGAAAGCAGTAAAGCAGTGGAAGAAGGACGTGAGCAAATGGAAGGCACGTCACAAAACTTCGCATTGATTTACGACGGTGTGTCTCAGTTTTCAAGAAGAACGAACAATTTGCTTGCTTCTATTAAACAAGTTGAGCAAGCATATCAAACGATTTCTACATCGATTGAGCAAATTTCTGTTGTATCGGAAGAACATGCAGCCAGCTCTCAAGAAGTAGCGGCAGCAACAGAACAGCAAAGTGCTGGAATGCAGCAAATTTCAAGTGCGATTGAACAGCTATCTGATATGTCAGAGGACTTAGCACAGATGGTTTCTACTTTCAAAATCGACAATAAATAACGAGAAAGGGCTAAAATGATTTTGATTTTAGCCCTTTGTCTTATGTTCAGTGTAGCTGAAGCTGACTCTTGTGAGAGAGTCAGCTTTTTTGCTATGCTTAATCAAATCGTCTCAGACGAAAGGAGAACGCCATGGATTTTGCACAGAGATTATCAGAAGAACGGATTAAAAAAGCGATGGATAACGGGGCTTTTAATGGTTTATCTGGCTTTGGCAAACCTCTGCCTAAAGATGACGCTGCTCATGTGCCTGAAGAACTAAGAATGGGCTACCGGATGATGAAAAATGCTGGCTTTGCTGGGGAAGAAACAGCATTGAAAAAAGAACTCATGACCGTCAAAGAGCTGCTTCACTCCAGTATAGACGGAGAGGAAAGAAAAAAGCTTTCTCTCATATGTGAAGAAAAACAAAAACGACTGGATGAACTCACATCTAAGCGCCAAACTTTTGCCCGTCCAGCCTCCTCCTTTTATAAAAACAGGGTCTACGAAAAATTAACGGAGCATAAAAAAAGATGATGACACGAAGCCTCTCCTGAGCACATTGAGAGGGCTTTTTTTATGAAAGCGCTACATTTTGTTGTTGACTACATGTATATACAAATATAAAATAAGACTCAAACATGTATATACAAGTTTTTTGGTTCTTTTTTCTTATAAAAAACGATCTCGGAGGGGATAGCATGGCTGATTACCAGGCAGCAGCAGATCAGATTGTGAAAGCCATCGGCGGCAAAGAAAATATTGATCAAGCGACACATTGTGTAACAAGGCTGCGCTTTGTACTGAAGGATGAAGGAAAGGTTGATGAGAAAGCACTTGAACAAATAGAAGAAGTGAAGGGATCTTTCTCAGCGAACGGTCAATACCAAGTGGTGATCGGCCAAGGGGTCGTCAATCGGGTATATGCCGAAATGGTGAAACAGACAGGGATTGGAGAAGCCACAAAAGAGGACGTGAAGCGTGCCTCTGATCAAAAATTAAATCCATTGCAGCGTGCTGTGAAAACGCTTGCGGATATTTTTATTCCGATTCTTCCTGCCATCGTCACCGCCGGTTTATTAATGGGGATTAATAATATTTTAACAGCTCCTGATATTTTCTTTGATCAAAAATCGATTGTAGATGTGTATCCGGCATGGGCAGATTTAGCGAATATGATCAACTTGATTGCAGGCACTGCCTTCACATTCCTGCCCGCATTAATCGGCTGGTCAGCCGTGAAGCGGTTTGGGGGAAATCCGCTTTTAGGGATGGTCCTTGGACTCATGCTCGTACACCCAGATTTATTAAATGCGTGGGGCTATGGAGCGGCTGAAAAGTCCGGTGAGATTCCTGTCTGGAATTTGTTTGGACTTGAAGTGCAAAAGGTAGGCTATCAAGGACAGGTCCTTCCGATACTCGTTGCCTCGTATTTATTAGCGAAGCTCGAATTGTTTATCACAAAACGGACACCTGAAAGCATCCAGCTATTAGTGGTTGCACCGATTACGTTATTAGTCATTGGCTTTTTATCCTTTATCGTCATCGGACCTATTACATTTGCAATCGGTAACGTGTTAACATCTGGACTTGTCGCTGTATTCCAGCAGTTCGCAGCACTAGGCGGTCTATTATATGGCGGTTTGTATGCGGCGTTAGTCATTACAGGAATGCATCATACGTTCCTCGCTGTTGATATTCAATTAATTAATTCAAAACTGCATGGCACGTTTCTATGGCCAATGCTCGCACTGTCTAATATTGCACAAGGATCAGCCGCACTTGCGATGATGTTTGTATTGAAAGATGAAAAGCAAAAGGGTCTCTCGCTCACATCAAGTATTTCCGCTTACTTAGGAATTACCGAGCCAGCGATGTTTGGCGTCAACTTGCGCTACCGGTTTCCATTTATTTTCGCACTCATTAGCTCTGGTTTAGCTGGTATGTTTATCGCATCTCAAGGGGTACTGGCAAGCTCAGTTGGTGTTGGAGGCATTCCAGGAATCTTCTCTATTATCCCGAAATATTGGGGCGCATTTGCGATAGGGATGGTCATTGTTCTCATCGTCCCATTCATCGGAACCCTTTTGTATGCAAAGCTGAAAAAGAAGAAAGATGTTTCACAAGAACTTAACTAGTGGTGGTGGATGAAATTGAAACAACAAACAAACGAACCGTGGTGGAAAAAAGCGGTGGTTTACCAAATTTATCCGAAGAGCTTTTTAGATACAACGGGCTCAGGTACAGGCGATATCAATGGGGTGACAAAAAAGCTCGATTATATCAAACAGCTTGGGGCGGATTGTATTTGGCTCACGCCAATGTATGAGTCCCCGCAGCATGACAACGGCTATGATATTAGTGATTATACAAAAATCCATGACATGTACGGCACAATGGCAGATTTTGAACACATGCTGAAAGAAGCCCATGATCGAGGCATACGAGTCATCATGGATTTAGCCGTCAATCATACATCCATTTTCCATGAGTGGTTTCAAGCATCTCGCGAGTCAAAGGATAATCCTTATCGAGATTATTATATTTGGAAGGAGCCTAAAGCGGACGGATCTCCGCCAAATGATTGGCAGTCAAAATTTGGCGGTCCAGCATGGGAGCTAGATGAAGAAACAGGAGAGTATTATCTTCATTTATACGATGTCACCCAAGCGGATCTTAATTGGGAGAAGGATGAGGTTCGCAGGCAAGTATACGACATCATGCATTTTTGGTTTGAAAAAGGAATTGATGGATTCAGGCTGGATGTCATCAACAACATCTCAAAGGATCAACGCTTCTTAGATGACGCCGGACAATCTGTACAAGGAGACGGCCGAATGTATTATACGGATGGCCCAAGAATTCATGAGTTTCTGCACGAAATGAACCAAGAGGTTTTTTCGAAATATGACAGCATGACAGTTGGAGAAATGTCTTCAACGAATATCGCAGACTGTATTCGGTATACAAGACCGGATCGGCAGGAGCTGGATATGACGTTTAATTTTCATCATTTAAAGGTCGATTATCCAAACGGAGAAAAATGGGCCCTCGCACCATTTGATTTTCAGGAATTGAAGTCGATTCTATCTGAGTGGCAGACGAAAATGCATGAGGGCGGCGGCTGGAATGCGCTCTTCTGGTGCAATCATGATCAGCCGCGTATCGTCTCAAGATACGGTGATGATGAAACGTACCATCAGCAATCAGCGAAGATGCTGGCGACCACCATTCACCTCATGCAAGGGACGCCATATATTTATCAAGGGGAAGAGATTGGCATGAAGAATCCTCAGTTTGAGGACATCTCGTCTTACCGCGATATTGAATCACTCAATATGTATGAAGCCATGCTTGAAAAAGGAAAATCAAAGGAAGAAGCGCTCGCCATTTTACAGGTCAAATCAAGAGATAATGCGAGAACACCGATGCAGTGGACCTCAGAAAAGAACGCTGGTTTCTCAAAAGGAACACCATGGATTGAGCCAGCCAATAACGACATTTCGGTCCAAGCTTCATTAAAAGACAAGACGTCTATTTTCTACCACTATCAAGCCCTTTGCAAGCTGCGTAAAGAACTTGACGTGATCACATATGGAAGCTTCACCTTACTCTTAGCAGATGACCCGAAGGTTTTTGCTTATGTGAGAGAAAGCGGTGAGGAGAAGCTTCTTGTGATCAATCACTTTTACGCAGGAGAGACGGATTTTACGCTTCCTGATGAGCTTGTGCAGGCTGTAGATGAGATGGAAGGGCAAGTGCTGTTATCCAATTATGAGGATGTGCCGGCAGATATGAAGGGATTTACGTTGCGTCCATATGAGTCAATCGTTTATCATTTAACCAAACGCTAGAAAATGGGGCGGAGGGAAAATGAAAGAGAATAAGTTTCGAGTGATTTATGATCAGCTCGCAAAACGAATTGAACAAGGTGAATGGCAGGATAAAGGCATTCTGCCATCAGAGCATGAGCTGTCCTTGATGTATGACACATCCCGTGAGACGGTAAGAAAGGCATTAAATATCCTTGTGCAAAATGGCTATATCCAAAAAATCCGCGGCAAAGGCTCTGTCTTGCTGAATCGAGAGAAAATGCAATTCCCAGTCTCAGGTCTTGTCAGCTTTAAAGAACTTTCCCAAACGCTTGGCCGAAAGACCGTTACGACGGTTCACGAATTTGGTTTAATCAAACCGGATCAGTATATTCAGTCTCAGCTGAAAATTAGTGGGCAGGAGGATGTCTGGGAAGTCATTCGATCTCGTAATATTAGCGGAGAAGAAGTGATTTTAGACAAGGATTACTTTTTGCAAAAGCATGTGTCAGTCTTGTCGAAAGACATATGCGAAGGATCCATCTACGAGTATATTGAAGGAGAGCTCGGTGTATCAATCAGCTATGCCCAAAAGGAGTTTGTGGTAGAGCCATGTACAGAAGAGGACGCCAAGTATCTTGATTTGAACGGGTTTGACCATGTCGTCGTCGTGAAGAATTACGTGTTCTTAGAGGATACAAGTTTATTTCAATACACTGAAAGCCGTCACCGATTAGACCGCTTCAGATTCGTCGATTTTGCAAGAAGAGAAAAAGTGGACAGAGCATAGGCTCTGTCCTTTTCAGGTTTTGGGAAAAGTAGATGACGAATAGATCACTACTTTCAGGAGGAAAGATGATGAGATTAAATAGATCATTAAAATTAAGAGATTTAGAAATATTCAGCGTGATGAAAGATCAGCAGATTTTATGTTATGTCATCATTGAAGATACGCGAAAACCGTTTACGGCAGAAGACAGAAAGCTGGAACCTTTATGTTATATGGATGAAGAAGATATACAAGCGTATTTGAATGTTTTTCATATTTCCATTATCAATGATGAAAAATTAAGTGAAGAGGATTTAACTCTTGTAGAAGATTATTTTGCAGACTTTGTGAATAATACAAACTTAACGAATTTTATTATAAGAGATTATGTTCAAGAGGATTTATATGCCGTCGATGATGAAGATGACATCACGTTCTTTAATAGAATGCTGCGTCATATAGGGTCAGATGATGTGAAAGAATTTGATAAGCGCAATTGGATTTATTTATCCCAAGATTGAGATGAAAAAAGGACAGAGCATAGGCTCTGTCCTTTTCTTTTAGGATGAAACATTTTTTCTTGTACGCTTGCGCTGGTAGTAATATAGGATACCTCCTGAGGCAAGCATGAGTACGCCAATCAATACAGCTGTATACATCATTGTGGCTGTATTCGGCAGTGTGCCGCCTGGGAGGCCGGTTCCATCTTGGTTTGGATCTGTGCCTCCGCCTGGTGCTGTTGTTCCGCCGTCTCCGCCAGTTTGATCTGGGGTTGTTCCAGCTGCCTCGCTTTGGTTGAGGACGGTATATTCGCTGAAGTGCTCAGTTTGACCTGATACGACTCCGTTTTCAAATGATCCATTACTTGTTTTGGTGTAACGATTTTTCTTGCGATCCACATAATACACACTAGGTTTTTTCGCTTTTTTCGGCTCGTCTAGTGTAAAGGATAGTGTGACCGGGTCTTTAAAGGTCGAAACCTTTTTCTTGTCTTGTTTGATTTGGAAATCATACGTATCCGTTAATGCGTTTTTCACTTTATCCGTTTTTGTCATCCATATATCTGCGTTTTTCTCGGACAAATTTGAGAGCGGTAATGCGAGTCCCACTTTGTCATGATAGATGGTGACGTTTGGATCTTGCTCTCTTTTTTTCAGCTCGGCTACTTGTGCTTTTGATAGAGACAATTGAACGTTTTTCGCTTTGCTTGCTTTGTCTAAATAAAGCAATGCTTTGTTTGTATGCTGCACATACGTTTGGAATTTCTCATCATCTTGAATGTCATAAGCGCCTTTTCCTTTCACGCGAGGAAGGAACACTTCTTTCACCCTGTGATCGATGACAGGCGAAATCTTCCCATCTGCCTTCTCGATTTGCTCTTTGAAGATTTCATAGTCGACATACCCTAAATCTTCACCATGAGAGGCTTCTGTAAAGACGCTGTAGCCGTCGCCGCCTGTGCCGACAAATGCGTTTGTAGCTACGCGGTATGTTTTCTCATCATCAATGTCTGTCAGTTGACCCTTTTGGTCTTTCAGTTTCACATCAATCAGTCTGCTGCCAGCTGGTTTACTGAGTGTAAACGTATATTCAATGCCAGCTACATGAGGGAATGCGCCTCCGCCTTCCTCAATGCCTGACAGCCCCTGTTCGAGTGCTTTTTTAATTTGACTGCCTTTTAAATCTGCGACATAAAGGGTATTTCCGAAAGGCATCACCGTTAAAATATCACCTAAAGTGATATCACCTTTTTCGATGCTTCCACGAATACCGCCGCCGTTTGTGATGGCAAGGTCAGCTCCAGCAGATTCTTGCGCTTTCTGCAGCATGCCGTCAGCAATAAAGTTCCCAAGATTCGTTTCCTTCGCACGGACATGCTCACGCTGGCCATCTAAAAGGACATCTGTATGGCCGACTTTTTCTGTTTTTAAATCTTGAATATCTGCTTTGTATCCATCAAGGATCGCTTTTGCCTCTGCATCTTCTTTGACAGAGTCATCAATCGGGATTAGGTCAAAAGAAGATTCTTTTGGCTGGACGACACCTTTTTTGTCAAAGGCCACGTCTACTTTTCCTAAAAATTGTCCGTAATCTTTGACTTGAGCGACGATCGTAGGTTCTTTTTTCTTGATAACCTTTAATTTTTCGACAAGGGTGTGTGTGTGACCGCCAATGATTAAATCAATTCCGTCTACTTTTTGAGCGAGCTCAAGATCACGGTTGTAGCCAATGTGTGTTAACGCAATGATTTTATTGATTTTTTCTTTTGTTTGAATGGTGTTGACTGTTTCTTTTGCTTTCTTGTACGCATCTTTAAATTGAATGTTAGGACCGCTGCTAGATGTAATGGCTGTGTCTTCAGTCGTTAAACCGAATACGGCGACCTTTTCACCGTTTACATCGAGCAGGATGTAAGGGTAAATTCCGGCTTCTTTTTTCTCACCAGCTTTAAATGAGGCTGGTTTTTTCATTAAGTCACTCAATTGTTTTTCCTTCGAGACATCCACGTTTGATGACACGACCGGGAATTGAGGCTTTTCAAATTGATGACGGTTTTTCGGATCGACATCTGATGCATCACCTGTCAGGAATTGACGGAGTACAGAAGGACCTTTGTCAAATTCATGATTACCAAACGTCATGGCATCGTATTTCATTAAGTTCATCAATTTTAGATCGGCAAGTCCTTGCCACTTTGTGAAGTACAGGTCACCAGAGAAGACATCTCCAGCGTCTAATAGAATATTGTTCTTATTTTCAGAACGGACTTCTTTAATCTTTGTTGCGCGTCTTGCCGCATCATCAAGGTGTGCGTGTGTATCGTTCGTATGCATCACTGTTAAATTCCAGTTATCTGATGAAGGCGGTTCTGTTGTGCCATCGTCTTTAAAGGCTAGCTTGTACACACCAAGACCATCTGTGCTTGCGTTACGAATAAAGTCTACGCTGCTTGATTTCTCAGCAAACGGTTTTGCTAAAAGAGAAGATTCAAAAGTGACGGTTGCGCCTTTGATCGGTGCAATCGACCAGTTTTGATCTGCACTTGGGTTGATCGTTTTTTGTTCGATAATATAATCCATCAGTACTTGGCGGTTCTCATCTGCTGAGGCAAGCACTACTTTATCTTGCGTCAAATGAGGGAAGCCTCCGCCGCCAGAAGCACGATAGTTATTTGTTACGACTAAAAATTCTTGATTGTCAGAGACGGCTTTCCCGTTGTAAGACAGGTTTTTAATGCGGTTGGCATTGGCGTTGAGAAGTGTGCCTGTTGTGCTGTATTTAGCAGGCTGCGTCACATCGACTTGGTATGTCACGCCATCAATCACATCAAAGTTATACGAGCGGTATTCCTCGTTTAAAATCGGCTGTTCCTTTGCATCGTTCGGTTTGATCTGATTAAACTGGCCGGCAGACATTTCTAACCAGTCTTTCACTTCACTGCCTTTCAGTTTCACAATCTGCACAGTGTTATCGTAAAGGTAGAGATCGCCGATGTTCTTAATCGCTAAATCTCCTTTTGCGATATTTGTATAATAGTTTACACCGTTTCGGCCGCCGGCTTTAAATGGAGCACCTGCAGATAAAATCGGTAAATTTTGATACGATGTGTCCTTCATTTTTTCTTTTGCATACCATTTTTGGGCATCTGTCACAATTTGTATCGAAGGGTCATCCATCACTTGAGCGAAAAAGCTGTTAATGTCTGCTTCTGTTTTGCCAACAGGCTTTCTCACGTAATCAAGTGTGTTTTGATGCGTTGTTTGAATGGCATTTTTTACGGTGCTGTTTTGAGATGATACTCCGGCAACAGATTCGATCTTGCCTGTTCCGTCTGTGACCTTCCAGTTGCCTCCATCAGGCTCTAGTGTTAAATCAATGACTCCGAGGTAGCTGCCCCAGTTTTTTGACATGACGACTGGGATGCCGTTGATGGTTCCTTTTGAGACATTGAATTTGTCGACGCCGTTATATTCAGCGCTTGGGAATGTGCCATGCTGGTGGCCTGATACAATGGCATCGATGTCTTTTGTTTTCGTAGCAAGGTCAAAGATCATATTTTCTGATCCTTTAGGTGAAGCGGTTTTTTCAATTCCTGTATGAGCAAGAGCGACTATGACATCTGCGCCTTTCTCTTTCATTTCAGGAATGGTTTCATTGGCAGATTCGACGATGTCCTGCACTTGGACTTGTCCATCTAAATGCTTCTTATCCCACGTCATAATTTGTGGTGGAACGAATCCTATGTAACCAACTTTCACAGTTTGTGAGGTTCCGCTTGCATCTTTAAAGGTTTTATCTTGGATCACATAAGGTGTAAAACGGTGTTCTCCATTTAGCTTTTTGACGTTCGCATTAACAATCGGGAAATTGGCGCCCGCAATGGTACCGTCAAGGAAGGATAATCCGTAGTTAAATTCATGATTGCCAAGTGTTCCTGCATCGTATTTTAGTTTGTTGAGTGTATGAATAATAGGGTGAACCTTTGTTTGATTGATGATGCTGTCTTTCTCATTTTTGTAAACGTATTCTCCAAGAGGGGTTCCTTGAATCAGGTCTCCGTTATCAACAAGGAGTGTATTTGGGTTTTGTGAGCGGTGCTTGTCAATGAGCTCGGCTGTTTTTGCCAAACCAAATTCATTTGTCTCTTTGTCGCTGTAATAATCATAATTCATCATGTTCGCATGAACATCGGTTGTGGCTAAGATACTGACCTTTACGGCTTTGCCGTTTTCTGTTTCTGCATGAGTAGGTACTGCTGGGAGAATGAGACTAATCATCATAATGGAAGTGAGCAGAATAGACAGGTTTTTCCTTCGTTTAGACCTATGTGCTTGCTTCTTCACCTGATCTCCGCCTTTCTAATTTTTTTGACCACAATACCTATTGTAGAAATGTTTCGTTAACTTTTGTAGTTATTTTTTGAAGATTATTGTAAAGATAACATAAATCATACGAATTACCTTGTTAAGGGAATGTGAATGAGTCTAAATACTCATTTTTATCATGAGGGGTTTTCTGATAGGGATAGGATGTTTGATTTCAACATGCCCGGGTATAGTGTGTAGTGTAAACGATAATCAAGCAGGAGGGTTTCTACATGGGTAAGAAAATTGCAGTTGTATTAACAGATTACTTTGAGGATGTTGAATTCACCGAGCCTGCAAAAGCCTTTAAAGATGCAGGTCATGAGTTGACAGTCATTGAAAATGAAAAAGGAAAAACAGTGAAAGGGAAGCAAGGAGAGGCAGAAGTGAGAGTGGATGCGTCTATTGACAACGTGAAGCCTGAAGACTTCGATGCACTTCTCATTCCTGGCGGTTTCTCACCAGATATTCTGCGTGCAGATGATCGTTACGTCCAATTCACTAAAGCATTTATGGATGAGAAAAAACCAGTATTTGCGATCTGTCACGGACCGCAATTGCTCATTACAGCGAAGACGCTTGAAGGAAGAGGCGCGACTGGCTATACATCCATCAAAGTCGATATGGAAAACGCAGGCGCTAAATTTAAAGACGAAGAAGTCGTCGTTTGTCAGGATCAGCTTGTGACAAGCCGTACACCTGATGACATTCCAGCCTTTAACCGTGAATCATTAAAACTGCTTGAGAAATAAAACCGCAGTTGTAAAGCCAGCACCTTGCGGGGTGCTGGCTTTTTGTGTGCATGATGTAAGAAAACTGAGAGTAGACCATAAAAACAGTTTCCTTTTTCACCATTATTTTCTTAAGTTTTTTAGCTCGCTTGCGATGGCTTGCATTTCACTTGGGCTGAATGAAGATTTTTTCATCACCATTTGGTGAAGAAATTCAATATCTTCGTACTTGTCTGGACTGAAGTCCTCTGCTTTGATGACTCCAATGTTCAGCATATTTAACTTTTGCGAAATGTCTTCAATCAGCTGATTGACTTCAGCCGCTTTTTGCTCTGACAAGGGCGGCACGTCCTTTCCTGCATATGTGTCGAATAATATGTCTATTTTAACAGAAATGCAAAAGAATAAAAGGGCTATTAAGATGACACCGAGATGTTTTTCTCCTTTTTCTCCTGCTTAATCTTATCAATGATTCGTTTGGATTCAAATACGACAACCCCTGATAAACCGATGAGCCCGATTAAGTTTGGAATCGCCATCAGTCCATTTAGCATATCTGCCACACCCCAGACGAAGTCATTTTTAAACACGGCACCAAAAAAGACAGCCATCACAAACACGATACGATAATACATGACGTACGAATCCTTCGCCAAATATGTAAAGCATTTTTCGCCGTAATAGGACCAGCCAATGATGGTGGAATAGGCAAACAAGAGCAGCCCGATTGCCACAATGGTTGAGCCAGCTGGACCAAGGAAGTGAGCAAAGGATAACGAGGTCAGCGCATCACTTTTCACTGTTAAATACATATCTGCCATGACAATGGTAATGCCAGTGATAGAACAGACAATGATTGTATCAATAAACACTTGCGTCATAGAGACGAGAGCTTGACGGGCAGGCATATCCGTTTTCGCAGCCGCAGCAGCAATTGGTGCTGACCCAAGACCTGCTTCATTGGAAAATACTCCTCGTGCCACACCCCAGCGAATGACAGTCCCAATTGCACCACCTGCCACGGCTTGACCGGTAAAGGCATCTGAGAAAATAAGACCGACTGCGCCTGGAACAAGGTCAGCATTCATAACAAGAATGATCAGACCGCAAATGACGTAAAATAAAGCCATGACTGGTACAAAAATAGATGTGACCCGTCCAATGCTTTTAATTCCGCCTAAAATCACAAGTGCTGTAAAAGCTGTAATAATGATACCTGTTACCCATGTTGGAATTTGAAAAGTAGAATTCATCACGCCTGAGATGGAATTAGATTGTACCAGGTTGCCGATCCCAAAGGCAGCACTGGCACCGAAAACAGCAAATAGCACCCCTAGCCATTTCTGCTTTAACCCGTGCTCTAAATAATACATAGGTCCGCCAGACATTTCGCCTTTTTCGTTTTTGACCCTGTATTTCACAGCAAGAACAGCTTCGGCAAATTTGGTGGCCATCCCGAAAAATGCAGCAAACCACATCCAGAATACTGCACCAGGACCACCCGCTATAACAGCCGAGGCCACACCTACGATATTTCCTGTACCGACAGTTGCAGCGAGAGCCGTCATTAATGCTTGGAAATGGGAAATATCTCCTTCTGACATTTTGTCTTGTTTTGAAAAAGCGAGCTTTAAAGAATAAGGAAGTAATCTAATTTGAATGAAGAGAACGCGAAAGGTGAGGTATATTCCAGTACCAACAATTAAAATCAACAGGGGAGGCCCCCACAAAAAATTGTTCATCGTTGTGACAAACTGCTCAATTATTCCCATCTAATATCCCCCTTTGTTTGTGTAATTCTCCTAAAGTTTCTCCTGTTTTTGTGTATTTTGTCAATGGCGATGAGAGCTTTTCTTGCAAAGTTTCCAAAAGAAAAGGGAGTTGATATGATAGAGAAAAGGTTTTCGAAAAGAACTCTTAGGGAAAAGATAGGAGGAGAATGAAGGATGATTCATGTGTTGTTCGTGTGTCTTGGCAATATTTGCAGGTCACCGATGGCAGAGGCCATGTTTAGAAAAAAAGTAGAAGATGAGGGGCTTAGTGAGCACTTTGTGATTGATTCAGCAGGGATTGGCGGCTGGCATCAAGGCAGTCCCCCGCATGAAGGAACGCGAAAGCTGCTTGATGAAAAAGGCATCAGCTATGAAGGAATGTCCGCAAGACAAATCATGGATGAAGACATCACAACATACGACTATATCATTGCGATGGATGCTGAAAATGTAGGGGCACTGCGCAGTATAGCCGGCTATGGGAAACATCGCTTTATTGGCCGTCTTCTTGATTTTGTAGAAGACGACGATCGAGATGATGTGCCAGATCCTTATTACACTGGGAACTTTGAGGAAGTCCATGAATTAATTGAAACAGGAATTGACCGTTTTTTGACGTATGTAAAGAAAGAGAACCACCTTTAACTGAAAGGAGATCAGATGAGATGGAAGAAAAAAATCAAATTGTGCTCCAAGGAGCTCTCTTAGGTGCCGCTTGCGGCGCATTGCTGACTTTATTTCATCGACCAACAAGAATTGCACTCAAAGACAAATGGAATGACTGCCAGCAAAAGCTGGAAGAGGTCTGCCAAGAGCCAGGCAGAATATCAGCTTGCATGAAAGAAAAGATGGAAGAAACGAAGCAGCTGATGCGAACAGTCTCAGATGATTTGTCATTTTTAAATGAACAGGTCAATCAGTTAAAGGAAACAACCCCAAGGGTATTAGAAATTATTGAAGAAACAAAGGATCACTTTCAATCGAAACAGACAGATTGATCATTGGAGATGAGGCGTATGGGTTTTATTAAAGCGTTAATTGAACGCTTTTTGCTGCATGAAGGACCGGCAAAATCTGCTGAGCTTGCTTATTTCTTTTTGCTTTCATTATTTCCGTTTCTCATCTTCGTACTGACACTCGTTGGGTATTTGCCGCTGACGTCAAAGGATGTCCTGAGCGTCATTTCTGGCTATGCGCCAGAAGGAGCGCTTTCGATGATTGAATCCATCGCCGAACAGACGTTGAATAATCGGAACGGCGGGTTATTGTCGTTCGGGATTATTGCCGCGCTTTGGTCAGCATCTAACGGCATTAATGCCGTCGTTAGAGCATTTAACCATGCTTACGAAGTTGAGGAGAATCGTTCCTTCATTCTCGTACGTTTAACATCGATCATTTTAACGATTGCGATGGTTTTGACCATTATTTTTGCCCTGATGCTGCCTGTCTTTGGCAAAGAACTTGGTTTATTCGTCGCTAAATTAGTTGGGAAGTCAGATGCCTTTCTCACTGTATGGACTGCGATGAGATGGATCATTAGCCCGCTCATTTTATTGATTGTTTTTACATCCTTATACTATTTTGCTCCAAACATCAGGCTGAAATTAAAATTTGTTCTGCCAGGTGCCATTTTTGCATCGATTGGATGGATTTTGGTCAGCATGCTATTTTCATTTTACGTAGGCGAGTTTGCCAACTACAGTGCGATGTACGGAAGTATTGGGGGAATCATTATTTTAATGATCTGGTTTTATTTAACCGGCATCATAATTATCCTTGGCGGCGAGCTCAATGCGCTTTTACATAAGCGTAAAATCGTACCAGGCAAACTATAATGAAATCCGGGCATCCTAAAGAAGAACGATCAAGTTCAAACTGAATGGATGGGGGAAATCACATATGTCCAAACAATCGAAAAAAGGCGGAAGCAATACGAAACAAAATAAAGGCCATCAACCTAAGAACAAAACAAGCGGCAGTGCGAACGGACAAAATGGATATCATTAAATGAAAAAAAAACTCCTCTGCATGGGTGCAGAGGAGTTTTTATTTAGAAATGGCTTCATTGGAGTTTTCAAGAACTACCGCCGTCCGTCCGAATCGAACGCAGAAAAACACGAATAATATCACGATGCTGACAAGGTAAAGTAAATTCATACCTTCAAACGTTTGCACAAAGATTCCACCGAGAACAGGACCGAGAATACTTCCCGCACTAAACGCCATACCGCACATCAAATTTCCAGCAGGCAGCAGATTCTTTGGCAATAAGTCGGTCATATAGCTGATGCCAAGTGAGAAGGTAGAGCCTACTGCCATTCCGGCAATAAAGAAACAAATCGCAACAGCCAAAACGGATTGAATGAATAATCCTGCTAGTAGGAAAAAGAAAGATCCAACGAGTGTGACACATAAAATGATGCGGCGTCTGCCAAACCGGTCGCTGAGCATCCCAAGAGGAAGCTGAAAGACAATGCTCCCAATGGCAAACGCAGGTAAAATAAACGCAACCGCATCTACTGTCACCCCGCTTCTTAGCGCATATACAGGGAAGTTACTATTAAGCGTCGTTTCTAAAAATCCATAGCAAAACGGCATCATAAAGGCGACCCAGCCAAATTGAAAGGCTTTCTTAAAGCGCTTCAAACTGTTTGTCTGCTCTGACGTCTGCACTTCGCCCGTATCTGGATATGTATTTTTCAAAACAAAAACAAGCAGCCAGATACATAAGCTAACAGCACCAGAAACAATGAAAGGTAAAGATGGATTGATTTCAATGAGTGGTGTTAAAAAAGGTCCAGCGGCAAAACCAAGTCCAAAAGATAACCCATACAATGAAATATTTCGCCCGCGGTTTCTCGATGACGACGCATAGGTCACCCAAGTCTGTGTAGAGAAATGCAGCATATGGTCACCAATCCCGATCATGAGCCGGAGGAAGAACCAGACGACATAAGATTCAAAAAACACAAAGCTGAACAAGCTTAAAAAGACAGCAGCGCCTCCAATGACAATTAACGGCTTAAACCCAAACCGGCGAAGGGGCGCTTCCATGAAGGGAGAAGCTAGTAGCACGCCGAGATATAAGCCTGTGGCATGCAGTCCGTTTAACGTAGGAGAAGTCCCGGCATGTTCAAAAATAATCGAAATGACAGGAAGTAACGCTCCCTGCGAAAAACCTGATACAGATACAAGTAAAATTAAAATCATAAAGTGAATTCTCGACATAAGAAGCTCCTTACAAGTTCATATTTTCATCGTACAATGGAACCATAGGGGTTTCAATAGAAAGGTGGAAAAGGAATGACGCTGACATACGAAAAGGATCATTGGATCGCACATATTGAGGACAGGCAGCTGCCTATTTCAGGAAAAGAAGAAACGGGGTATCGCCCATCTCAATTATTCACCTCAGCTATTGCTGGCTGTTTTGGAGAAATGCTCATTCATGTGTGCCGTAAAAAGCGAATATCCTATGAAGGGCTGACGATCACACCTGAAACGACAAGGGCAGGAGCTGTAAACAAGATTTCCAGCATTCATTTACATATCTTATTTGAAGACATTAATACATCTGATGAACAAATCGATAAAGTGATCACCCTTGCATTGAAGCATTGCTCTATGGTGCAGTCCGTGAAAGGAAGTATTGATATCACCTTCTCACACGCGCGAATCTAAAATGTATATGATGCTGGCACTCACGAAAGAATAACAGTCAGACATATGTAAAGGAGAATGGCTGTATGAATCGTTTGTTTCTTGTGATTGTCGCAATTGGTGTACCGCTATCGGTGATTGGCAGTTTTCTTCATTTTCCGCAGGTGATCATGTTTGCTGTGTATTGTATCGCGATTATTGGTCTTGCTAGTTTTATGGGAAGAGCCACAGAAAGTCTTGCCATCATAGCGGGCCCCAGAATTGGCGGGCTTTTAAACGCCACATTTGGAAATGCGGTGGAGTTAATTATTTCGTTTTTTGCATTAAAGCAAGGACTGACAGCCATCGTCCTTGCATCATTAACTGGATCAGTGATCGGAAACTTACTGCTTGTGGCGGGGCTGTCTTTTTTCGTTGGCGGTTTAAAATATAAGCGACAAGTGTTCAATGTCCACGATGCAAGGCACAACTCAGGCTTGCTCATGTTTGCCATTATTGTGGCGTTTGTCATTCCAGAAGTGTTTTCGGTGGAGATGGCAGAGAATAAACAGTTTGTTTTAAGTATTGGGATCAGTATTGTCATGATTTTGCTTTATGTCGCGGCGCTCTATTTCAAACTGGTCAGCCACCGCGGGGTGTATGTTGCTAAGCAGGAGAGCATGGAAGGCGAAGCAGAGACGGAAGAAGAAACACCTGAATGGTCTGGAAAGTTTGCGACTTTGATTTTGCTGCTTGCAACGATGGCCGTTGCGTACATTTCAGAGCGCCTCGTCCATACATTTGATACGGTAGGGAAGCAATTTGGCTGGAGTGAGCTGTTTATCGGAGTCATTATTGTGGCCATCGTCGGCAATGCCGCAGAACATGCCTCTGCTGTTATCATGGCGTATAAAAACAAAATGGATGTCGCAGTGGAAATCGCTTTTGGTTCCACGCTTCAGGTGGCGATGATGGTGGCACCAATCCTTGTCATCAGCTCGCTTTTTTTCAATACGCAAATGCCGCTCATTTTCTCCTTACCAGAGCTCATTGCCATGGCGTCCGCTGTATTACTCACAGTCATTTTATCTAATGACGGAGATACCAATTGGTTTGAAGGCGCCACATTACTTGCTGCCTATTTCATTATGGCGATTGGATTTTTCCTTTTATAATCTTTTGTGGATAAGGGACGACTTTGCGGAAAATACTATGGAAAAATGAATGAGAAAGAGTGATGATATGAAAAAGATGCCCCGCATCATGTTTGTTGTTCTCTTATCCTTAAGTTTTCTATACAGTTTTCCAGCGGAGGCGGCGAAACCATTTAAGGTGCCATCGTCTGTCGCTAGTATTTCTAAGGAGAATACGTATCCGAATGCGTCACAGGATCAGCCATTGCTCCAGCCGAGCGAGCTGACAGCCGAATTGTTTAAAACAACAGATGTGCCGATTGAGAATACCCATTTGATCAAAATGCTGAATGAATCCAGTATTTCAGGGACGCCATTAGCTGTTGGTTACCGTGCGACCATTTTCCTTGGAAGATGGGCACTGAGCTACGATTCAAACGAAACGGTGGCCAACTGGGAATACAAAAAAGTGAATACAAATCACATTGATAACAGAGGCGGCACCAAAACAGCCATTGGCAAGTACGTTCAAAAGCAGCAAGTAAAAGTGAGCGGCGGGCTCACAGCAAAGGTGCCAAGCCCAGAAGATGTAAAAACATTGATGATGCAAAAAGCCATTCAAAAGACAAAGCTGCCCCTCGCTTTTGACACCGTGATTGGCGCAGGAACAAAGCGAGATCAGTCATACCACGTCTCTCCGAAAAAAGCAGCATCGCTTCATGCCTATGCACCAGCGATTAATGAAAAAGGAAAGGTGACATACGGAGAAGTGTACCTTGTGCTTAAAGGAAATAAACGCAAACTCGTCGTGAAAAACGTGACCTCACAAGGAATCGGTGCTTGGATTCCTGTGCAGGATCACCTGACGTTTGGGTTTCAAGGGATGAATTAAAACAGTCATCTCCTCTTATCAATAGGGGAGATGACTGTTTTTTTTGCTAATACGGTTTCTCTTTTTTTCTCTTCAGTTCATTTATGTAAAAGTTAAAGATTTGATATAGATACCACGCGATGTAGAGAAAGAAAATCATTTTTGTTACTATCATAAAGTTGCTGAAAACAAAACTTAGCCCAATAATAGGAATGATCATAAATCCATAATAAGAAAACCACCATGTTTTAAAGTTGAAGCTCAGCTCCTTGGAAAGTTGTAGAAATGAACATTTTATCTATATATTACATGTCTTTCAGAAAATAAAAAAGCCGTAGCAGCAGTTGAATGAACTCAACCACGACTATGGCTTCAATTTTTATTCCCCTAAATCTACATTATGATAAACCTGCTGCACGTCTTCAAGCTCTTCTAATACATCGATTAGTTTCTCGAATTGTTCTTTAGATTCATCATCTAATGTCACTTCATTTTGAGGAAGCATTGTGATTTCAGCGACAGTGAATTCTTCTACGCCGGCTTGTTTGAATGCTTCTTGTACTTGATGGAATTGATCTGGTTCAGCGTACACAATCACCGTTTCATCTTCTTCCATGATGTCACGTACATCAACGTCTGCTTCCATTAAAAGCTCAAGCGTTTCTTCTTCATTTTTTCCTTCGACACCGATGACAGCTGTTTGGTCAAACATGTAGGCAACAGAGCCGCTTACGCCCATGTTTCCACCATTTTTTCCGAAAGCCGCACGAACATCTGACGCTGTGCGGTTCACGTTATTGGTGAGGGCATCAACGATCACCATTGATCCGTTTGGACCAAATCCTTCGTAGCGCAGCTCATCGAAATTCTCTTCCGCACCGCCTTTGGCTTTTTCAATGGCACGGTCCACGATGTGTTTTGGGACACTATATGTTTTTGCACGTTCTAGGACAAAACGAAGTGCTTGGTTTGATTCTGGGTTTGGCTCACCTTGTTTGGCAGCCACATAGATTTCACGCCCGAATTTTGCGTAAATACGACTTGTACTGGCATCCTTTGATGCTTTCTTTTCTTTAATGTTGTTCCACTTACGACCCATCTTATTCACTCTCTTTCACTTAGAAAATACACAGTATGAGGGTCCCCATGCTGCATGAAATCAATCTATTTTCTATTATACATGAATTAGTCAAGAGGATAGAAGTTAGAGGGGCTGACTGAAGAGATTTCTTAGCTGATGTGTCCAAGCTGTTCAAACGTTTCATTTTTTTCATGAGCCCGCGTCAGTTCATCGCATCGAATGATCTTTCCATCTAATAACGTGAAAAGAGCCATGACATCAATAAAACCCCTGTCTCCGCTTGCGAGTTCCACATGTACCGTGTAACGAAAACACCCTTGCTGCGCCTCTTCATCAAATAACACATCATGAAAAGCGGGGATCTCAAGCTGTTTTGTCAATCCTTTTAATGTGGATAGATGCTTTTTAAACTCATCAAGTGTCGAAACCTCTCCATCTGTCACTTGCTGATATTCAGGTGAAAAATATGTCTCCACTTTTTCTATATTGAATTTGGTTAACACCTCTTCATACATCTCTTTAATAAATGATAGCGCCTCTTTTTTTGTCATGAATCGACATCCTTTTTTTTTGTTAATTGGTTAATTATATTTCATTATAGTTAACCGATTAACAAAAAACAATCAAAAAAAATAACCCCATCACAAATGAGGTTATTTTGCAGGCTGGGGATAGACGAGATCTTCAAGCAATTTGACATCATGCTGATGAAGTTGTTTGATCATTTCTTTTCGGACAGCGAGGGCAGCATCGAAGTATTTTTCGTCTTCGACCATTCCTTTCACTGTGATCTCAATCCCGCGGTTCAGCTTGTTCAGACCCATAATGCCATGAACTTGAAACGGTTCGATGGCATGCTGGAATTCATCTTTTTTGAGAAAATCATGGTGCATTTGATTTAAATTGTCACAGGCCGTTTCGAGTGCTTGAAAGGCTGTGTCTGGGTTTTGATTCGCACTAATTAATACAGATTCCGTAATCCGCATGTAGTGCATGTTATAGTTTTGGATTTGCCGGATGTCTCCGTTAGAAATGGTTAACAGCTTGCCGCTCCATTCCCTAATTTGCAGAGATCGGAGACCAATTTCTTCAATCGTTCCATTAAAGAGGTTATTCACTGTCACATAATCCCCTTTATGAATTTGACGTTCATAAATTAGAAAAATGCCTGCTAAAATATCGCGAATCAGCGTCTGGGCGCCAAAACCGATGACGATCCCAGCCACACCAGCACCTGCAAGAATTTTTCCGAAATCATGAAAGAAGAGAGAAATGACATACAATACAAAGCAAATCGAAGCGGTGTATTTTGAAACAGATTTGACCAAGCTCTCGATCGTTTTTTTCTTCTTGTCTTCTATAAACTCCGTTCGTTTAAAGAACAATTGAAGCGCTTTGTTAATCAAAAAGACGGCAAGCCAAAGTACGAGTCCAACAAGGAGAATTTCAATGTATTTGTTCTTGACTACTGTCAGAAAAGTATCGTCCATCTATCGGTTACCCCCTGGCTGTACGAGAAGTAAAATCAACATCTTGATAATAGCTGTTTTTCACAAGAACATTCGGACCAAGGCATTGTACGCTTGGACAATGACAATTCAGCTCTTTTGCTAATTTCGTGTCCATCCAGCGAGTATACGCGGATTGCAATGTATCAGTAGCAATATTTCCTAGTGGCGGTGTATCACCAAAGTCTGTCACAATAATATTCCCATCAAAAATATTCACATTCAGCCGTGAGCGTCCATCAGGGTCATTTCGTACCGTGACATGTTTCTCCTGACGCAATCGTTTGAGGAGGCGCTGGTCTTCTTCATCTGGGCTGCAAGAATAAAATGGCAAGGTGCCAAACAGCATCCATGTGTCTTGATCACGAATATCAAGCAGTTGATGAATCGCATCACGCATTTGCGGAAGCGTCAATGATTCAAGTGCGCTGGCAAAATCACTTGGGTACATCGGGTGAACTTCGTGGCGCTGGCATTTCATCTCCTCCACAATTTGCCGGTGGATGTGTTCAATATATGGAAGCGTACGCTTATTAAGCATGGTTTCAGCAGATACGGTCACACCTGCTTTGACAAGTGCCCGGCTATTTTCAATCATGCGGTTAAATAATTTCTCACGCTGCTCAAAGGTTGGTTTTCTGTCCATCATTGCAAAACCGACCGTTGCAAACTCTTCGACAGTTCCCCAGTTATGTGAGATGTGAAGGACATCTAAGTATGGAATAATTTCTTCATATCTCGCCAAATCAAGCGTTAAGTTTGAGTTGATCTGTGTACGGACGCCGCGTTCATGGGCATACTTTAATAAAGGGACGACATATTCCCGCACAGATTTGAGAGAAAGCATCGGCTCTCCGCCTGTAATACTGATTGAGCGCAGAAGCGGAACTTCATCTAAACGGCGAAGCAGTAAATCAAGCGGCAGTGCATTCGGGTCTTTAGGCTGCAAAGTATAGCCGACCGCGCAGTGCTCACATCTCATGTTACACAACGTCGTGGTTGTAAATTCAATATTTGTCAGCTTCATCTCTCCGTAGTCCTGCACATCGAGATAGGCTTCCCAAGGGTCATATGCAGGTGTAATCGGACGAAGTGCTGTTTTTTGGTTCATGGTATCTATCTCCTTTTCATTCGGGCAAACGTGGACCCGCCAACAGTTAATTTTAAGCCCCATCACCGTTATACGCAAGTGGGGTTTCATTGATTTACAAGGGAAAAAAAGATAAGCTAGAAACAAATGCTAAAGGGAGTGTATCTATGGGCAAGGCAGCAGACAGCAAAGAGCAGCAGGTTGATTATTTAAAGAACCGATTAGATATGTTTATGAATGTGATTGATTCATTAGATCCTGAATCAACAGATGTTGAGGATATAGACAGACTGATCCAGATGATTGACGACCTAGAAGCGAAATATGAACGGTTTAAAAATGATTGGAAGGAAGAATAGCTCGCACAGTGCGGGCTTTTTTCTTTAAATTGGCAGGTGAATCAGTGTATGAGTCTCGGTCTTATTCTGCACAATAGAAGAAAAACCGGGAAGTGACGTAAATGAAAAAAACCATGCTCATCTGTTTATGTGCGCTTTTTGTATCTATGCCTCTCTCAGAAGCGGAAGCCGTGTCTAATCAGCCTGTCCATTGGGGATTTGCGAAAAGCAAAGAACATAAGCCAGCAGATGCGGGTAAAGAACTGAACGCCCTTTTAAAAAAGTATGATGCCTTCTATTTAGGAAACACGAAAAAGAAAGAGATCTATTTTACATTCGACAATGGCTATGAAAATGGGTACACGCCGAAGATCTTAGATGTGCTGAAAAAACATCAAGTACCAGGCACTTTCTTTGTGACAGGACACTTTGTTAAGGACCAGCCGGAGCTCGTCAAACGTATGGCAGAGGAAGGTCATATCATCGGCAACCATTCCTATCACCATCCAGATCTAACAACAAAGAGCACGAAAGAAATCAAAGAAGAGCTTGGGCGTGTCAATGAAGCCGTGTACAAAATCACTGGAAAACAAGACAACCTCTATCTTCGTCCGCCGCGCGGTGTATTCAGTGAAAGAGTGCTGAAGGAAACAAAAGAGCTCGGCTATCAAACCGTTTTTTGGTCAGTGGCGTTTGTGGACTGGCATATCCATCATCAAAAAGGAAAACAGTATGCTTACGATCAAATGATGAAGCAGGCGCACCCAGGTGCCATTTACTTACTGCATACCGTCTCAAGGGACAATGCCGAGGCATTGGATGATGCCATCACGGCACTGAAAAAACAAGGTTATTCTTTTAAAAGCCTAGACGATCTCATGCTTGAAAAAGTATGGCATCTCCCTCAGCTATAGAAAAAAAGCTTGCAGAACACCTGCGAGCTTTTTCTTTATCCTTCTCTTATTTTACGCTGAAACAAAATCGGATGATGGCGCGAGAAAGAATCAATCAAGCCCTCACAAAAAATTGTGATACTTTGCTCCCAAGGATGTCCTAGCAAGCCCCAATACATCTCTTTTGATAAAAAGAAATAATAATCCCCGTTCGGAAGCACAGGCACTGTCCATTCTCCAAATTCATCTTTTTCAAATGAGCCGTATGGTGTGATCCAGTAGCATTCGTGCTGCCAATCAAGTGCCAGCATATATTCGTCTGTTCTGATAAGCTCCTGAAAAACAAGTAATGCTTTCTCTTCAAGGTCTTCATCAGCATGTAGAAGGGAAGAGTCCTCAAAATAAGCAGAAATATCATATGTAACGAAAGGAGAAGGTACCCGAAATGAGGGGAAACGAGAGAGACTCGGATGAAATTTGAAATCTCGATAGAGCGTCTCCCATACGAGCTTTCGTTCTTGATGAGACAATGGAATCCAGTTTTTCATCTAACCGCCTCCTCAGCCATTCTCTCGACACATTATTTGAATATGCGGAACCATCCTTTATGCTTAAACCACAAAAGCATACCCGAGACGAGCAGACCCATGAAAATCAGTACGCCAAAATAGCCATACTTCCAGTGTAATTCAGGCATGTTATCAAAGTTCATTCCGTACACCCCAACAATAAAGGTCAGTGGAATAAAGATAGTCGACACAATGGTCAATGTCATCATGATCGCATTCATTCGATTAGAATTCAGCGTCTGATAGCTGTCTCGTAAATCGGCTGTCATATCACGGTTTGATTCGACAATCTCGGTTAGTTTCAAAAGGTGATCATAAATATCATTAAAGTATGCTTGCCGGTTCGTATCACTTCTCATCATATGCGTGTTGACAATACGATATAAAAGGTCCCTCATCGGGATAATTGTTCTTCGCAGTTTGAGCAAATCGGATCGAATCCCGAATACTTCGTTCATCAATGTTCCATATGTTTTATGACCTTCTTCATCCTCGATTTCATTCAGCCTGTCCTCTATTTGATAAATAATAGGGAAATAATCATCGACAAGCTGATCAATCAACATGTAGGCGATATGCTCAGGCCCACTGTTTCGGGCTTTATCAGATTCTTTGAGTTTTCGAATGACACGGTCAATGTATGGCGCTTCCTTCAAATGAAAGGTCACGATATAATTGTCACCAACAAACAGATCGATTTCCTCAGATCGAAGCGTTTTTTGATTCAGAGCATGAAGCACGAAAAATAAATATCCTTCATAAAAATCAAGCTTCGGCCGCTGTAAATAATGGAAGCAATCTTCAATCGCAAGCGGATGGAATTGAAAGTATTCCTTCAAAAGCGCGGCTTCCTTTTCCGTAGGCGCATGAAAATCAATCCAATACCAGGCGATATCGGGGCTTGAAAGCTGCTGCAATGTTGCATGTTCAATCAAGTCGCCGTTTTTTGTCACTGCAATTTTCTTCAGCATGTGCACCCCTCCAGACTTGCATTATATCATGAAGCAGCACCGGTGAACTTATACGTGTTCTGCATAAAAAAAGCCGATCTCATCACTGAGATCGGTCCAATGTGCGTGTATGATTGATGGATAAAACCGAGAATTAAGGACGATGGAACGTAACAAATTTATCTTGACGGTCAAACCAGCCTCTGAACGCCCAGTTATCCCAGCCGCCATCACCGTTGTTTTTAAAGGTGCCGCTTTCAAATACCCAAATACCATAAACGACATTGCCAAGATTAGCAGTAGCAAAAGTTTTCACGCCATTAAAACGGTCTTCATAGTTCTGGCTGAGGTTAAAGACCATGACATTATATCTGCCGCCAGCAGCATAGAATGTGCTTTCCATCACGCTCTTAACGAATCCAGAACGGTTGGCATTTGCGTTTACTGCGTTCACAATGGCATTGGCAATTCCAAGAACATCGAAGTTGACGTTAACATTAGGACTAGCTGTCGTTCCAGCTTTTCCTTCAGCCGCTTTGTTTAATACAGTTTGCTGTAGTGTAGTAGAGACGGGTGCTGACGTTTTTTTCTCCGCAGCGTCAGCGAATACTGGTAGTGTCGAAGAAACAGCAGTGGCAAGGGCAATAGAAAGAATGGTTTTTTTCATTGGTCAGATCTCCTTTTTTTAAAAAAAGTTTGGGTCTTCTTTTTCGTAAAAAGTGAAACTAGGTGAAGCCGGTGATCAATGAGGTAAAATATGTTCCTGCAAGATAAAACAAATGATTGCCTAATCAGCTAATTTCTTTGTTCACCTCCTTGATATGTCATAATTATACAAATATTTTCAAGATAGAAGCTATCACCCAGAGGGTCTATTTCTAATTTAAGGAAAATGAACCTAAAATCATGAAGGGTGCTGTCGAATTTTAGCTGAATTCGACTAAAAATGTTCCTTCATCCAAAAGGAAAATGACCGGAAATAAGGAAGATATAACTGATAAATTCTTGTACTCTTTATGTTAGAAAGTATTCAATATAGAGAATCATTCATGCAAAGTGAAACAATCGCATCTGCGTGTTTGCAGAAAGGAAGAGGAAAATATGTGGGAAAAAGAGCTGACCGTTGAACCGCCATATCACTTTGATCAAGTGCTGCGTCGCTTATCAAATGATCCATTAAAAGCAGTCGATTTAAATAAAAGAGAGATCAAAGTACCCATCAGATTAGAACAAACACCATACGTTGTCGTCGTTCGAGCCACCGGAACAAAAGAAGCGCCCACGTTTCGGGTGAAAGGAAATGGTCCTGAGAAACCTCTCATCTGTGAGGTGAAACGAATATTTGGCATGGAGCATCAATTAGACGCTGTGCATGAGCATTTTTCTCAAACAAATCTAGCGCCTGTTTTTGAGCGTCATAAGGGGACACCTCTCATGCTGGATTTTCATTTATATCATTGCTTGATGAAATGCATCATTCATCAGCAGCTTAATCTGGCGTTTGCTTATGAACTCACAAAACGGTTTGTTCATACGTACGGCGAGCAAATAGAGGGGGTTTGGTTTGATCCTTTACCAGAAACCATCGCCTCACTTGAAACAGAGGAATTGAGAAAGCTCCAATTTAGTGAGCGGAAAGCGGAATATGTCATCGATGTCTCAAAGCGAATTGTGAGCGGCTCTCTTTGTTTAGAAGAATTACACGAATTAACTGATCTGGAGGTGGAAGAACGTCTGCTTCCGATTAGAGGGATTGGACCTTGGACAGTTCAAAATGTGCTCATGAATGGACTTGGAAGACCAAATCTCTTTCCGATGGCAGATATCGGGATTCAAAACGCCATCAAGCGTCATTTTGACCTGCCTGAAAAGCCGACAAAAGAAGAGATGGCAGTGTTAAGCAAGGATTGGACTCCCTATTTAAGCTACGCATCTTTATATTTATGGAGAAGCATTGAGACAGATAAATGAAAGGGATTTTCTCTCTTTGTCCAAGTCATGGTATACTAATGAGATGGAATAAAATGAAGACAACCTATCAAAGGTTCAGATAGAACGGAGAGAATGAAGTGAAGGAAAAACAGCAAAGTGCCCTTTTGCAAAAGGGACAGCAGTTTCCGCTTACCATTAAACGCCTTGGCATTAATGGGGAAGGGGTCGGGTATTTTAAAAAGCAAGTGGTCTTTGTCCCAGGTGCGCTTCCAGGTGAAGAAGTGGTTGTGGAAGCAACGAATGTCCAAGCAAAATATGCAGAAGGTACGGTTAGAAAAGTAAGAAAGCGTTCCGAGCATCGAGTGAAGCCGCCATGCCCAGTATACGAAGAGTGCGGAGGCTGTCAGCTTCAGCATTTGGCGTATGAGCAGCAGCTAAGGGAAAAACGAGATATTGTCATTCAATCAATGGAACGACATACAAAACTACCAGTTGAACAGCTTGATATCAGGCCAACGATCGGTATGGAAGATCCATGGCACTACCGAAATAAAAGTCAGTTCCAAGTAGGGCGTTCTCATAGCGGTGACATCATTGCTGGGCTTTACGGACTGAACTCTCATAAGCTTGTACCGATTAAGGAATGCATCGTGCAGCATCCAAAAACGAACAAAACAACGGGCGTTGTCCGCAAAATTTTAGAGAAATTCGGTGTATCGGTCTACAATGAACGGACGAGAAAAGGCGATGTACGCTCAATTGTTGTGCGTGTCGGTTTTGAAACAGGTGAAGTACAGGTCGTTCTAGTCACATCAAAACCTGAATTTCCAAAGAAAAAAGAAATTGCCGAAGCCATTCAAAAACGTCTGCCAGAAGTGACGTCCATTATGCACAACATCAATGGTGAAAAAACGTCGGTCATCTTTGGCCATAAGACATCTCACCTAGCTGGCAACATGGTCATTCAAGAATTTTTAGGAGACACCTCCTTCGAACTGAGTGCACGTGCTTTCTTCCAATTGAATCCGAATCAAACGCTAAAGCTTTACGACGAAGCGAAAAAAGCGGCAAAGCTGACTGGCAAAGAAAAAGTTGTCGATGCGTATTGCGGCGTTGGGACGATTGGGATGTGGCTTTCAGATGGCGCCAAAGAAGTACGAGGAATGGATGTCATCAAAGAATCGATTGATGATGCCAAGAAAAATGCTAAAAAACACGGCATGAAAAACGCGACCTATGTGACAGGAACAGCTGAACATTGGCTGCCAAAATGGGTCAAAGAAGGCTTCCGCCCTGACGTCATCGTCGTGGACCCGCCAAGAACCGGCTGTGAGCGCACCTTCTTAGACACCGTCAAACAAGTCAAACCAAAACGTCTTGTCTACGTCTCTTGCAACCCATCAACACTAGCAAAAGACCTCGAATACATGTCAAAAGACTATAAAATCGAATACATGCAGCCAGTCGATATGTTCCCGCATACCGCGCATGTGGAGACTGTTGTATCTCTCGTGAAAAAATAGATTTTAATCAAGGCTCGAAAATCATATTAGATTTTCGAGCTTTTTTAGTTTTGGGGAATTTCTTTCATCAGACTTTTTTCTAAATGAAATAAACACTTGCTATATTTAAATTAGTACTATATAGTTCTAATTATGAAAAAAGTAAAATTAATGAATCAAAAACGTGTGCTTGAAGTAGCTGCAACATTATTTTTAGAAAAAGGATTTGCTTATACAAGCATGGATGAATTAGTACGTGTAAGCAAAGTGTCAAAGTCTAATGTGTATTATCACTTTTCTAATAAGGAGGAATTATTAGAAGGGGTCGTTGATTATTGGATTGACATGTATCAATCCGCCATTGATGACGTACTATCTCAGAACCAATTTTTAGTTGAAGAACGTATCCAACTGTTTTTAAAGCAATTATCACAAGGAGTTCAATCGAGAGACTATAAGGGGAGCTGTCCATTTATTACTCTTTATATTCAAAGTCCTGCACAGGCTACGCAAATAAAAGAAAAAATAGGACTGTTTTTTACAGGATTACAAAAGAAGGTTTCTCTATTACTGAAACAAGGAGTAGAGAACGGGGAATTCAGAAAGACGATTCATATTGATGAGGTTGCATCCCTATTTATTTCCAATCTTGAAGGCGCGTTATTTATTTCAGAAACATTGAAGGATGCCACTGTCATCACAAAAACAGCAGATCATTTATTTAACTTGCTTCGATAAAGGAAGCATTTTTTTTACATCAAATTAGTACTGAATAGTACTAAAAAGGAGACTTCATATGAAAACAGTATTTTTAATTGGTGGAACAGGCTTTATTGGAAAGGAGTTAGTAAAAGAATTAGCCAAAGAGGATGTGAACATTCTTCTTTTAGTGAGATCGAAAAGTAAAGCAACACGCACTTTTCAAGAAAGAGGCATCTTAAAAGAGGCAGTGATGCACTTTGTTGAAGGTGATTTGACGAAAGTCGATTTGGGTCTAAGTGCTGAAGATAAGGAGAAGGTATTGAAAACGGATGTGATCATTCACGCAGGAGGACCCATGGATATTCAAGCGACAAGTAAAGAGGCAGCTTCCGTCTTTTTAAATGGCGCCAAACATATGAGTGAGTTAGCTAAAAGTATTCATCAATTGAAGGGCTTGCAGCAATTTATTCATGTTGTCGGTTATATGAGTCCCTTTGATGATCAACATAGCAAGGTTGAAATTGATGTGTTTAAAGAAGGAAACAGCTATTTGAAAATAAAAAATCCATATGAGAGAACAAAATTTTTAGCAGATCTTTATATTCGTCAACAGGCATCAGCAGTAGGTTATCCGCTGTCTGTCATTAATCCGCCAACTGTCGTCGGTAGTAGTCAAACGGGGAGTACAGAGCAAATAGCAGGAGTAGGCTTGCTTGTGAAGAGTATGCGAAGAGGGCTCATGCCGGTCATTCCTGGAGGTAAGGACTATAGGCTGCCACTTATTTCAAACGATGAGTTTGCGAGGTTTATTGTGCAGGTTTTCAGATTAAAGCAGCCGGCTATTCAAACATATACGCTTGTTGAAGACTGGCAGCGCGATCAGAATATTGGTGAATTATTGAGTGTGATGTCAGAAAGTATGAATATGAGGGCACCAAAAATATCTGTCCCAATGCCATTGATGAAAGCTATGATGAATAGTGGCGTAAGTAAAATCACAAACATTCCTTCTGATGGATTGAACTTTATGACAAAAAGAACATTTTCAAATGTTGCAGTGAAAAAAATAATGGGAGAAGATTGGTTTCAGAAGACAAGTGTCATGAAATTTTTCCCTGCTGTAGTAGCTGATCTGGATTATCGAATGATGAATCCAAACGGTAAGGATGATCATTTATTTAAACGAACACTATGTGATAACACGACCCTTTACCAATTACAAGGAGAGGGTAAGCCGTTTATTTTATTACATGGTTTGTTGAGTGATGGAGAGGATTTATTCCCTTTAGCACAAGAACTGCATGAAAAAACGGATCAACCTGTATGGATCTTGGATCTTCCAGGTTTGGGACGTTCTCCTTTTAAACGAGAGAAACATCTTCTAGATATCTATTTGAATGTCGTAAAAAAGGTATTGGAGAAAGCGGCGAATGGTGCACATCTAATCGGCCATTCATTCGGTGCATATATTCTTCTGGAAGCATTGGTACAAGAGTACATCGATCAGAAGTATTCAATCACTTTACTTCAGCCGCCTATTGATAAGAAAAATGCTGCATCACGAAATGTTCCTCAATTTATGAACAAATGGACATTGAAATGGGCATCGACTAATATGATAGGGCGTTATGTATTAAAAAATGGTTTGTTTGAAAATACGGAGGGCATCCCTGAACATTATATTGAAAAAGTCAGAAATAGTTTTACGTCTCCTAGAATATTAAATACGACGGTTCAGCTTAACAGCTTACTACAACAGAAAGCCAATCAAGATGATTTCAATGAGGTCACAAAGGATCATCTTCATATCATTTGGGGAAATGATGACAAAGGCTATTCAGCGCCATCACATCTTGGTCAAGTTGACTTTATTCCATATGGTCATCATTTTCCTCTTAGCCATCCGAGTGAAACAGCAGCATTGGTCATAAAGCAGATGAGAGTATGGGGTAAATAAAAGGTTTGAGGGAGACCAGCGTGGCTAAATAATCTCACTAGTAAAATACTTGATGAAATCGCGAGAAACAAAGTGAACCATATCAATGAAATAGAGGAGAATGAGAATGGGCCAATTCGATATTCTAACAAAATACTTACCGATGCTTCAGGAAGATCCTATTGGGGAATGGGTCATCGATCAAGAAAATGATGGTACAGTTGAACATCCGATTCAGATGCCCTTTGTGAATTATTCCGAAACGGTCCGTCACTTGATTACAGATATTTATACCTTTGCAGAACAACATGAAGAGATGGAGCTTATCCGCTACAGAGAAATCCTGAAAGAAAATGGGATTGAATCGGGACTGAACGATATGGAGAACGTGGACATCTCAAATTTAAATGCGCAGTGCGTGCTTGCTCTTATGATGGAGGTTGTGAGAGCCGAACGATTTAGCGAGGGTGTCATCCTCAATTTCTTTAAAAGCGGAGCTATTGTAAAGTGTCTGGAAAGATTGGATTGTTTGGATTCATCAAATGAAAAGTGAAATACATGCAGCCAACACTTTTCGTTCTATGAAAATAGAAGAAATTGATTCCATTTTATTAAATGATCTTGATGCAATAATAATGGAAAAAGAAGATGAACGTATAAAATTCATTTTACAAGATCCCTATTGTCCTGATAAACATCATATTCACAGGGTGTATGTCATTTATAAGAAGTCTATACTCAATTTACTTGAAGGTAGGGTTCGCTCTATTCATAGTCATGAATTCATGACTGCTAAGAAAAAGGATCGAACGATTTCTATAGAAGATATAGAATATGTATTAGAGATGGCTACAGTTGTAGTTCTTGCAAGTGAAAATAATGGAATATTGACGAATTATTTTTATAGTGGAGTTGGAGAAAGGTTAGATTGTATTTTTAATCTATGCTTAGGTTATTCTTCAGATTTACAGAAAAAAGAGAACAAAGTAAGTTTGCAACAGTTTATGAATGATATAAAGATTGTGGAAGAGATGGGCTTGTTAGAAAAATTTTAGAATAATGAGCAAAACCTAGATGTTAGAGACATCTAGGTTTTTTCGCGCTTTTGAAAAATTTATTCAACTTCATGTTGACCTTCCCCTTAACTGAAAGGTTTATACTTTGATCAGATCAACAAAACGGAGGAGATGCAGGATGTTTAAGATCGGCGATTTTTCTATGTTAAGTAAAGTGCCTGTTAAAACATTAAGATATTATGACCAAATTGATTTATTAAAGCCAAAGCAGATTGATCAAGATTCGGGATACCGTTATTATTCAGCTGAGCAGCTGCTTGAGGTCAATCGAATTTTTCTGTACAAGGAATTAGGCTTTACGTTAAAGCAAATGGCTCAGCTTCTTCGTGAAGATATCTCAGTAGAGCAGATTCAGGGCATGTTTCTGCTGAAAGAAAGTGAGATTCAGCAATTGATCGAGAGAGAACAACAGAAATTAGCGCGTATTAAGGAACGGATGCACCTCATTCAACGAGAGGGATGTGTTGAAAAAGAACAGGAGGTCATCATCAAATCTGTGGAAAGCAAACGCATCATGTCTTTTCAATCTAACGGAACGGTTGAGGAGATTCCCTCATTCTTTCAAACGTTTCATCATTTATTACTTAAACATCAACAAGAATCGATCTCGGGACCACAAGTAGTGCTATGGAGGGAATCATTCGAAAAGGAAAGTGAGTTCGAATTTGAGGTAGGGTATTCCGTCAAAGCGTTAAAAGGCACTCTTCCTCAAGGAATCACGATACGTACGTTACCTGCTGAAGAGACTATGGCGACACTATTATTTCATTCCCATTCTCCATCTGCACAAACAGCTTGTATTGACCTAGCGACATGGATCGAAAATAATGGATACCGCGTGAAAGAAGACCAGCCGGGCCGAGAGATTTATTACCCGCTGTCTGAAAATGAAGAAGGCAGACTCATTGAAATTCAAATTCCGATTATAAATGAAAACAAATCGTAAACATTGCCCAAAGGAGAAACGTCACGATGAAGAATAAAACCGTTGTTTATTTACTTGCATTAGCAGCCTTTTTAATTGGAACGATTGAATATATCATTACAGGCATTATCCAAATGGTCGCAGATGATTTACATGTCACGACGTCTGCTGCTGGATTATTGGTCACGTCTTTAGCGCTCTCAGCAGCCATTGGCGCACCGATTGTCATTGCACTGACCATCAATATAGACCGCAAAAAAATACTGTCATGGATGCTGATGATTTTTATTTTAAGTAATGTCATCACAAGTGTCAGCCATTCGTTTGAAATGGTGATGATGACAAGGATTTTACAAGGAATCAGTGGGGGGACGGCTATTGTAGTGGCAATGGCTGTTGCGACTCGTCTTGTAGAACGTGAAAAAAGAGGAACAGCTATTGGCATCATTTTAATGGGATTAAGCAGCTCCTTGGTTTTAGGCGTTCCAATTGGGACATTTCTAAGCAGTATAATCGGATGGAAAGCATTATTCGCAGCCATTGGATTGATCACGCTTATTCCGCTGATTGTTGTGTACAGGCGAATCCCCTCTATGAAAGAACAAGAACCGGTGACGCTTCGTATGCAGTTATCGATTTTAAAAGATAAGCGGATATTACTCGCGGTGGCAGTGACGCTATTTTATGTAGGTGGATATTCCACGTTATTTACCTATTTAACGCCCTTCCTGCAAGCATCAGCAAACCTGAGCATCACAGAAATCAGTGGCATTTTGTTACTAGCGGGAATATGCAGCTTTTTGGGCTCCAGTCTTGGAGGGGTAGCAGCAGATAAAAAAGGCCCAATATTCACGATTTTCACAGGAATCATTTTGCAAATCATCATGCTCATACTGCTAGCATTCGTCACAGGGAATCTCGTGGTTATGGTGGCTGTCATCATGATATGGATGATCGCTACATGGAGCACATCACCAGCTCAGCAGCTATATCTTGTCACACTTGTACCAAAATCTCCAGATATCGCGTTAAGTGTCAATACATCATTTATTCAATTCGGATTTGCCTTAGGCTCTGGTGTAGGAGGGTTTGTGCTAAGCGAAACATCTATATTAAACCTAAGCTGGATAAGTGCTGGCACGGTTTTTCTCGCTTTACTTATGACCATTCTAATGGTAGCGTTTGGCCGATTTTCTCAGCGTAAGAGTTTGAAGGTGATCGAGCAAGGAAGCTAACTGACATCCAATGTTGTATGGAAGGAACTACTTATTTGGGGTAGTTCCTTTTTGATTTGAAGAATGCACCAGTGAAGTTGTTTATTTGCTACAATAGGTGTCAATATCCAAGCCGTAGACAAGGAGAGAATACAGAATGCCAATAAGTGAGGAAATGATCAATCGAAAAGGCGCTCGAAAAGGGACTGATATCCCCCATGAAGTTTTGAACCTTTTGAATCAGGGAGAGATCGAAAGTGTGAATTTAACTGAATGGCTGGCTGTCAATCATATGACGCTCATACAGCATGTTTTGCCGTCCGTTGGTTTAGACTATCGTTTAGGGGAAGTATCATCTGAGATCGCTAAACAAAAAGCTGAATCAGGAATGAAAGCCATTCGGCTCATTGGTCAATTGTTAGATGACGTGCTGCGTGAAGAGAATGAAGAAAAACAAGCGAAAGTGCTGCAGGCATTTGCTCACCACGTATCTGATAGCGTTCGATGCTGGGCTGCTTATATGAACAAACAGAGTTTATCAACAATGGAAGAGAAACTGGCGTACATTCAACCATTTGCAGCCGATTATCATTTTGGTGTTCGAGAAATTGCGTGGATGTCAGTGAGAGAAAGTCTAAGTCTTCAGCTTGATCAAAGTATAGAGCATTTAACAGAATGGGCAAAAAGCGAGGATGAAAACATTCGCCGGTTCTCTGTAGAGTCGATCCGTCCAAGAGGGGTATGGACAAAGCATATTGAGTTATTAAAACAAGAGCCAGAGAGGGCACTGCCTATTCTAAATTTACTCAAATCCGATCCATCCACATATGTTCAAGATTCTGTAGGAAACTGGCTCAATGACGCGAGTAAAACACAACCAAATTGGGTAACGAACCTGTGCGATCAGTGGTCAAAGGATTCCGACACAAAAGCAACTAGCAGAATTGTGAAGAAAGCCAAGAGAACGATTGTGAAGGGGAATTTGTGAATAAGAACATGAACTGAATGAAGAGGATTTCTATCAATCAATCAATCATTCAGAGAGAAAGTCTCAAAGCGAGCTCAGCAAACATATAGCCCCATTTCGTGGGATATAGTCTCTTCAATTCTGCATTCTATATATCTTATCTTCTCATTGTCGTACTTTTGAATGAAATTGACTCAATAGAATTGACGCAAGAACCATGAATAGGTGAAGATGAAATAAACTGTAAGATAGAGGGAGACGAATAATGATACATATCGTATTTGGGGCAGCGGCTGCTGGTAGTTTAAAACAAGCATTCTGCGAAATGAAGCAAGAGCAAGTAAATGATATGATCGTTTTTCATGACATTTATTCGATTGGCCCCCTTCTGAAATTACAAGAACATGAGGGACAGGAGAAGCGTATAGAGTGGCTTCGTAACGTGATGTCAAATGAATTTGGCCATTTTGATGACGTGGTCATCGATCAGCATAGAATGCTTCAGCAAATAAAAGATATCAAAGATGGTACGCATATCCTCATCTGGACAGGCAATAATGCCCATGAGCAAATTGGTTTGCGATATGCCATCTACTTATTAAAAGAGAAAAACATTGAATTGTCTCTCATCAATACAACGACTGCGTTTGACAAGTTGTTCAATACAAATACAAGACGAATGGATATTCGACATGCAGGGGAAATCACATCTGAAAAATTGAAGGTTTTGTACAGAAGTAAAGAGCATATTCACGCAGTGTCAAAAGAAGAAAGAGAGAAATTACAAAACGAATGGCTATTATTTGCTAAAGAACACCATACCCTGAGAGTATGGCAAAAAGGACAAACGATCAGCGTACCAGAGGATGAATTTGATGCTTATTTAGTGAAAATGGCAAAGCGGCTTCATCAGTCCCATCCAGAAGAGGAGTACATCGTAACCCCACGATTAATAGGAGAAGTGATCGGTCATTTAGAACAGTATATCGGCGATGATTTTATTGAGTATCGACTTAAGACATTAATTGATCAAGGGATTTTTGACATGATAGGGAGCCGAACTTCCATGCATTATTACTCGTTTAAACTGACAGAGTTCGGTCAGCACTTCAAAAAATGGGTGTGCTGTCGAGAATTTGTGGAGCATCCTTTCGTGAAAATTGAAGGAGATTACGGTGGTGAACCTTTTCATTGTGGGCATTGTCAATGTCATTTAGAAAGAGACGATGTACCAGTAAGCGATACACTTTTCTCGAAGATCTGGAATTGGAACATACAGTATGGCCGCTGGTTTGACGAAGAGACAGATGATTTGGTGCTAAATGGTGCAGACATGGAAAAGAAATTCAATCAAGAAGGAGAGCGCATCACTGAAGAAGTGAAACGAGCCTTATTCCCTGCGTTTCAAATTGAATACAGTCCAAGTAAATACACCCAGCATATCATTTAAAGAATGAATTTCGGTAGCACTGCAAAAAATAATGCTTTACATGATCCATCACCTTCATGTAAGATATGGAGAAATTAAAAGCGAAGAAAAGGACATGAGCCATTTTTACTGGTTACCAGAGAGGGAAGTCACGCTGAAATCTTCCTAGCGCAGAAAAATGTCTTACCACCTTTGAGCTGTATTGGGGAAATCATAGTATCCAATATCGTCTACGCCACGTTACGGCACCAGAGCCATAAAGCGAATACGCGTTATGGGAATTTGGGTGGAACCACGGATTACACATTCGTCCCTTTATGAGGGATGGGTGTGTTTTTTTGTTCTCTCAACTATGATCATTGCTTTGAAAAGGACATGAGCCACTTTTATCGGTTACCAGAGAGGGAAGTCACGCTGAAATCTTCCTAACGCAGAAAAGTTGTCTTACCACCTTTGAGCTGTATTGGGGAAAATTGAAGTATCCAATACCGACTATGCCACGTTACGGCACCAGAGCCATAAAGCGAATATGCGTTATGGGAATTTGGGTGGAACCACGGATTACACATTCGTCCCTTTATGAGGGATGAGTGTGTTTTTTTTATATCAAAAAATGAAAGGTGTGTCAGTCATGAGAGAAAAAATGGTGAAGATTCAATTTCCAGATGGAAAGATAAAGGAGTTCTCTGCAGGTACGACTGTCGCAGATGTTGCCTCCTATATTAGCCCAAGCTTAAGGAAGAAAGCAGTGGCAGGAAAGATCAATGAACAAATGGTCGATGTCAGTCATCAGCTGGATTGTGATGCTCGGCTGTCTATTGTCACACTCGATTCAAAAGAAGGGCTTGAAGTGCTGCGCCATACATCTGCACACGTATTAGCCCAAGCTGTGAAAAGGTTATACGACAATGTCACACTTGGAATCGGACCTGTTATCGAAAATGGATTTTACTATGATATGAAGCTCAATCAAACATTAAGTGTAGAGGATTTGGCTGCAATTGAAAAAGAGATGGAAAATATCATAAACGAGAATCTTCTCATCCAAAGAAAGGAGGTCTCTTACAAAG
Organism: Bacillus sp. FSL K6-2841; assembly: GCF_037976435.1. Taxonomy (NCBI): domain Bacteria; kingdom Bacillati; phylum Bacillota; class Bacilli; order Caryophanales; family Bacillaceae; genus Bacillus; species Bacillus sp. FSL K6-2841. The sequence goes on from NZ_CP150266.1 coordinate 851,849, forward strand.
AAGCTGAATCGTTGTTTGCACATGATCCATATAAGCTGGATATCTTAAAACGACTCCCCTCAGAAGAGGCCATCACAGTGTATCAGCAGGGTGAATTTATCGACTTATGCCGCGGTCCTCATTTACCTTCTACTGGGTTCGTAAAGTCATTTAAGCTAACACGTGTTGCAGGGGCTTATTGGCGGGGGGATAGTCATCAAGATGTATTGCAGCGAGTGTATGGTGTAGCGTTTCAACATCCAAAACAACTAGCTGAGTATCTTCATTTCATGGAAGAAGCAAACAAACGTGATCACCGAAAATTAGGGAAACAATTATCTCTGTTCATGTTTTCAGAAGAAGCGCCAGGTATGCCGTTTTACTTACCAAAAGGGCAGCTTGTGAGAAATGAATTAATGGCCTTTTCAAGAGAAGTTCGAAGCAAAGCGCAATATGAAGAAGTGAGCACACCGTTTATGATGAACCAAGAGCTATGGGAAAAGTCAGGTCACTGGGATCATTATCATGAAAATATGTATTTTTCCGAAGTAGATCATACAAGCTTTGCTTTAAAACCGATGAATTGTCCAGGGCATATGCTTATGTTTAAAAACAGCTTATATTCATACAGAGATCTTCCAATCAGGATGGCTGAATTTGGTCAGGTGCATCGTCATGAATTTAGCGGCGCATTAAATGGATTGTTCAGGGTCAGGACATTTTGCCAAGATGATGCCCATATTTTTTTACGAGAAGATCAAATTGAAGCTGAAATCAAACGGATTTTCCAATTAGTTGATCATGTGTATCGGACATTTGGTTTTGAGTACTCTGTGGAACTATCCACTCGTCCAGAAAAAGCATTAGGGGATGATGCCATTTGGGATATTTCAGAATCAGCGCTAAAGAATGTGCTTGATCGGCTAAAGGTCGATTATCAGCTAAATGAAGGAGATGGGGCATTTTATGGACCGAAGATCGATTTTCATATTAAAGACGCCTTGCAGCGGAGCCACCAGTGCGCCACAATCCAGCTGGATTTTCAAATGCCTGAGAAATTTGATTTAACATATATCAATGAAAAGAATGAAAAGGTACGGCCAGTTGTCATTCACAGTGCCATTTTCGGTTCTCTTGATCGTTTCCTTGGTATTCTCATCGAGCATTATGCAGGCGTCTTCCCATTATGGCTGGCACCAGTGCAAGTACAAATCATCCCTGTCTCAAAGGTTCACCTCGACCACTGCCTTGAGGTGCAGCAGCAATTAAGAAAGATTGGAATCAGAGTCACAATCGATGAACGGGATGAAAAACTCGGCTATAAAATGAGAGAAGCACAAATGCAAAAAATCCCTTATATCGCTGTCATTGGCGATACAGAAATGCAAGAAAAAACACTGAATATCAGACAGCATGGAGAAAAGACATCTAAACAGCTGTCTATTGATGACTTTAAACACATGGCGGCTCAACAAATAAAAGATAGAACAGTTGCTCAAGAATTGATGTACTAATTTCAAAAGAAGGATAAGACGTTCATTGAATGATGGGCGTCTTTCATTTGCGAAAAAAGCCGAATTGATAATAGAAAAGGAAAATATTGAAACATTTTTTCGGTAGAATCGTAATAAAGATAGAGCGTTCAACAGAAACATTTAGACGGGGAGGAGTTTATGACATGGAACAAGCTGCACTGAAAAAGATGAGGACAAAACAAATAGCTGTCTCTAATTTATTTGTCGGACTTATGATTATCGTTTTTTTTATGACAATTGAAATTTTAAAAATACAACTCACACATTTCCTTTTTTGTTTAGGAATTTTCATGCTTCTCCAAGGCATTTTAGGTTTTATCAAAAAAGATACAACAAAGTCTTTCATACCTATTTTAGAGCAGGTGGCTATTTATGAAAAAGAGAAATTAGGGAAAGAGTGGGAAAAAGAAAAACGGTTAGATCATGTTTGGAAAGTCATATTGAGTGTCATTATGTTTATTCAATCATTCACTTTTCAAAATGTGGATAATACATTCAGTGACGTCAATCCTGCATTGATCATTTTCTTGTTTTTGATGGTTCTAGCCATTTTAAATATAAGCATGCTTTTTCGTTTTAGAAAAATTGACCGATCGACTGTAGGTGAATTAACAGGCTACACAAAAGAGTCAAACATAATGGCAATAGCTTTAGGATTTTTTATGGCCATCATCATCTTCATCTTTATCGTCATTTTTGTTCTTCCATAAAATATAACCATTTTGAGGTGAAACCATTGAATGCAAACACAAACATTCAACAACTAATAGAACAGACAAAGGCGAAATTTGGCTTAGATCTTTATGATCTGAAAAGACACAGCTTTTATCGTTACGTCAACATGTTCAATGAAACGATTTATACATTGAATATGGAATGGTTCCCCTCTCATGAAGCTGAACCTGAGGACGACGATGTCAATCCAGACGGCACTGCTGTCATTGAAGTGAATTTGAATACAGGACAGATCGAATCAGTTATTTTTGTCATGGACAAAACCTATGCACAGCATGGTGTCACGTTTAAGAGACCTTATCCGGCTCATGTCATTCAATGGATCGAACAAGAAACAGGGTTGATCTATGGAGAGCATTTTTATATGCATCAGAAGGAAAAAGGGGAACTTTCTTTCGAAGAAGCAATAGATGGTGTGAAAGTAACACCTTCAGGCAGAATCGAAGTGAAATGGGATAACATGGACAGCTCATGTACTTTACACACCACGGTCCATTTTTAGCCAAAACATTACTGAAAGCTGAGAAATATGCGCTTTCCCTTGATAAGCTGGAGAATTTAGCCGAGCAGCAAGTGCAGCTGTTTCAATGGCCTTCCTTCGAGCATAATCGAATCCGATCTATTTATGCGTTAGAAGAAATTTATGTAAAAAACGATGGAACAGGCACGATTCCGTTTGAAATTGGACGTGAAGTAACGCATTGTTTACATGTGAATAAGGTCATTGAATGGAATGAACCGTTAAACAATACCTTTGAAAAAAAAGAGATAGACATTCATGAGAATATTTCAGTTGAACAAGCTTTCTCATTGGAACCGTCACCAGATTCCTTCCCGATATCAAAAGAAGAGCAAGCCGAGTGTATCAAAGCAGTCCGAACCTTCTTGGCGCAAAAATATCCAAAGGATTCAGGGAAGTGGGTTCTGAAAACACTCCATCGTGATCATGGATACATCCATGCAATATTAAAAACGAACGGGCAAGAAGGCAGTGGGTTTATGGACAAGATCAAGGTCTTCATTGACGCCAGCTCGTTTGAAGCCGTTCATTACATAGATAAAAAGGAAATGTTTCAAGTGTGCGGGATACTGAGCCCCTCTCAAGCGGCAAGTGAAATTTCTGTAACTCAGAAAGAAGCCTTTGAAAAATTGAGAGAACGTCTTGAACTTACACCTATCTACGTCTATGACGAAGCGCAAAAACAATATGTTCTGTGCGGAAAGCTTGATTGCCATGATGGTGTTGATGCAGAGAGCGGCGAAGTGTTTTCTTTGAAAGAACAGTGAGGAGCTGTTCTTTTTTGTCTCAATGCACCAATTTTTTGAAGAAATTTGGAATTTTGTAGCAGGAAGTTGTCGTTTCATCACGAAAGAAACAGATAAGAATATGATCATAGGTCCATCGGTTGGAATATAGTAGACGTCATACATATGAAAACCTCATGACAGTAAAGTTGATCTACATTGCTTTTTGAAGAAAAATGAAATCATGTCTCTAGTAGTATACAACATTTGATGGACTGGCATCATAGGATGACTTTAAACATGTTTGTTTTAGGTAAGCTTGAAGCCATGATAGAAGAAAGTGAGGATATCTACCTTGAGTACATTGGAAGTGTTTCGTCAGTTTTTGGTTGACCATTATCCTGCGTTACAAGATGAACTTTGGCTAAAAGATGTTGATACCCTTCGAATCTCTCCTATTCTTCATCCTTTTCTGAAAAGCAAGCTGCCAGAGGGGATCGAAAAATTCACTTGTGTCCTATTCACGCAGCAGACCGATCAAACCGCTGCACCGCTCAAAGTATACCTATTATTAGATGAATATGAGCAATCACTTTATGCCATTGATTTGATGAATGAACAAATCGTGCTTCATTAATACAGAAGCAAAAAGCTGCTTGAGAGCTCCTCAGCAGCTTATTTTTGATATACATTAGTCGATCATATCAACCAATCTTCGGTGCAAGTTGTCCAATTCTTTCTTTGTTGGAAAAGAGCTGATCAGAAGCGTAGACCGCCCGAATTGAACCGGAAGCTCAGTATCAGTCACAATCATATCAATCCCAAGTTGATCCATCGTAACATCATTTAATGTATTCTCTGGACTTGTGAAAATGTGAATGAGAGGAGGCACGCTTAATTTAATTAAATCAGCAATAAACAAGCTATGATAATAGCCTAATGTTGAAATAACAAAGATGTTCAGCGCGTTTCTCCGTTCCATCTCCAAATGAACAAGTCCTCTCCATGAAGACGTAATGATACGAATCAATTCCCGTTCATTTTTCACAAAAGAACCGAGGATATCGTCTGTTTTTAACTCTTGGATGATATGAGTAATCCTCGAATAGAAGTAAGGAAACTGTTTTTTCACCTCTGATAAATAGCTCGATTTCTTTTTGAAAAGGAACCCATCTCTCACGGTAATTTCATTGGAATACACATAATATTGGAGAAGAACGAGTGTCATCACCTTGCGATTCGCTATTTCTTGATGAAAAATCGACTCCAATTGGTTGATAAATGAATGAATGGCATCATAGAGTCGTGGTGTATGTGACTGAAAGAACGTCAATTTTTCTTCGACAGTTTCAATTGATTTAAAGTGACCAATAGCTGGTTCGATCAATAGCAAAAAGACAAATTCATGATGATCCAGCGTCACATCAAATACGTCTTTGGTCATTCGGCAAATATGCTCTTCCCATGTTTTGATTTGATTATAGATCCCTTTGGCTACAGAATTTTGTTTTTCCTCTTTCATTGAGTACGTATATTTACGGCTTATTGTGAAATTTTTCCTCATTCGGTGAATGGAGACGGCAAACCACAGGCAGTATTTATCTATCGCCACATCTGGCACATTGACTTCAAGCACCTGAAATAGCTCCTGTAATAAATCAACTGCGTCTTGCTTTTGAATATCATCGAATGGCCAAAGCCGGCTTCCATACACTTCAAACAAAAATTCAACAAAGAATTGACGAATCTCCTTCTCATTTCCATGGAACTGCATACTATCTGGGCGTAACTCAATGTCATAAGAGATAAGAATGGAATTGATTTTATGAATGGTGTTATACAATGTGGATCTACTGATATTAAGCGTGTCCATCCATTCATAGAAAGACCTGTTTTGTTCGAAAAAAATGCCGTCAATCAATCGAATTTCAATCGTATCTTTTAAAATTTCTTTGATATAGTAGTCGACTCGTATCGTCTGTGTATAACAAATGGATATGCCTTGTCTTGGCTTTATGTGGATTAACGGCTCTCCGTTCTCTGTTTGGAACGATTTCATTTGTTCTAAATCGCTTTGAATGGCACGAACCGAACCGATATGTTCATTCGATATCTCTTGAAGGCTCCACCACTTATTTTTGGATACAAGCAGTTTTAAAATGTTTATCCATCTCTTTGATTTATTATCAATGAGCTCCATCAAACAACTAACTCCTTTCCTTGGATTGCCTCTATATTATGAAGTTCACTTAAAGAACATTTGATTCTCAAAATAGGCATGAAATGATTGTAATGTTTAGGCTAAATCGTTTTGTCTTCACTTTTCATGATAAAAGAGAAAAAAATTAGACGAAAACAAATGTTAAGCGTTGATTCTCCATATTTTTCTTTTAAAAGGTGATAAATGAGCCATGAATCCTATAAAAATGGATCATTTTAGATATTTTGTTTATTTTTTTGCTGTTGAAACGGTAAATGTAAGAATAAAACGCAGCAGCTTTTTGATTACCATATGAAAGGGAGTAGAAAGGAATGCGATCTACATGATGCTGAACTGTCTCACCATACATACCATATGATACATGCTTGTTTCATATGAACGAACCATATGTGAATACATGCTTATATATGCATGTACACATTATTTATTGTTCATTCCAGTATAAATAGAAAAATTCACATTTATTCTTTTCACGATCCCTCTCACTATTCCCCATTTCTATAGACCCCTATCCAGATACTATATCCACTACTCATGATTCCCTTTCAAGTTCATGATTGATCAACTCATTTTATTCATAGGGTCTTAAGGAGCTATTTTAAAAAAATATTTGATCAGAAGCGGAGTGATTTATCAGATAGTATCCAAATTGTTTTTTTATTGTTGTTGAAAATTAATTTTAGAAAAGGGTGTATGTATTGAAAAAAATATTGTCATTGGCTCTCATCACCGTGTTAGTCATACAGTCAAGTATATTGGGAATATTGCCTTTAGCAGGAGCACAGGCCAAAGAAATTCAAGAAAATATTTTTGGGGAAATTGAGTTTGCTGACAGCGAAGGAAACAAGTTATCAAACAAGGAAGATCAGCAAGTCAGAAAGGCCATTGTTCATTGGTCGATAAAAGGAATTGATCTAAAAAAGCAATTTCCGTATGTTCTCTCACTTCCTGCAGGCATACAGGTAGAAAAGGAGCAGAAGGAACTAATTACTGTGGGTGACATATCTGTTGGCGAGTATACCGTTTCAAAACAAAATGAAGTGACGGTCATATTGAAAGAGGATGTTGAGCTTGATCCAAATTTAGAAGGATCAATAGACATCGATGTCACTAGTATAGCTGAGCAAAAAGAGAAAACAAAGCAAAATGAGGGTGAAGAAAGCCTTCCAAAAGAGGACTCAACCTCATCTGAAAAAGAAGATAAGAATCAAGAAGCCGCTCAAACGAAACAAAGCGATGAAGAGGAATTACTAAAAAACAAAGTGAACGTATCTAAGCGTGTAGGGCTGCAAAGTGTTTCAAAACAATTGCAAATACAAGAAAATCTTCTCACTGATGCAAAATTAATTTTTGAAGATCAGGAAGGAAATTCAGTTGATAAGCCTGACATCAACTCGCTTATTTCCATTAACTATGAGTGGGCGATCCCAAATGGTCATAGCTATAATGGCGGGGATGAATTCCATTTCAAGGTTCCAGAGGAATTAGTGATTTATGAAAAAATCGATCGTCTTGAGATGAAATTTAATCAGGCAACCATTGGTTATTTTTCTGTAGATGAGAGCGGAAATGCCTCCATCGAATTCACGGATTTTATTAAACAATATTCAAATATCCATGGAACACTTCAAGTGTGGACGCAATTAGATCAAAAAACAGTCATTACTGAAGAAAAAGAAGTGGTCATTACCCCGATTGAAGGCAAAGATACGATATCGATCCCGATTCAATACATTCCAAATGGTCCAAACGTCTCGAAAAAGGGAGAACCAAATCGATCTTACAATGCTGAAACCATTCAATGGACAGTCGATTTTAATATGGACTTAGACGATGTGAAACAAGCGAAATTGTTAGATCCGATTCAAGAAGGTCAAGCGTTAAAGAAAGATTCAATCAAGCTTTATCGTGTTGATACAAAGCTAAATGGTGAAACATCACTTGGTCAGCTGCTTGACGAAAATCACTACACAATCGGCCAAACAGCAGATGGTCAAGATTTCACGATTGAATTTAAAGATGACGTGCATCTAGCCTACCGTTTAATGTATGAAACGGACATTACGAATCAAGATCAGTCTGCGTTTCGTAATAAAGCGTCCCTTGTCTCTGCTGATAAAGTGATTAGTTCAGCAGAAGGAACAGTGAATGTGACAAGAGGCAGTCCTTTAAATAAAAAAGCCGCCCACTACGACCCAGTCACACAAACAATTACGTGGGAAATTCGTTATAACTATAACGAAAAAAAGATTGCTGAAAAGGATGCTTTGTTAGAAGACTTCTTTAATGGCACACAGGCGCTGATTTCTGATTCATTTCAAGTCAAGGAAGTCACAATTGATCAGGATGGTAAAGAATCAGGAACAAAAGCGTTTGGAAATTATGTGGTTCAACCTCAAAAAAAGGATGAACAAAACGGGTTTACCTTGCAATTCAATCAAGATATTCAATCGGCTTATCTCATCACATATCAAACAAAAGCAACCGAGCGGATTTTCGAAGCTGAAGAGATTATCAATACTGTAACAGCTGGTAAAGAGAGCAAACAAGGAAAGCAAAGAATTGATCAGCAAATCCTGACGAAAAATCATGGAACACCGAATTACAAGAACAAGACCATTCCATGGCGTATCGTCTTCAACAAAGATCAACAAACCATGAACAACCTGATATTAAAAGATACGTTTACAAACGAAGGATTGACGCTGCAAAAAGATAGTTTAAAAGTGACGACAGGTAATACAGTGCTTGAGGAAGGCACAGATTATCAAATCGTTGAACATGCAAATGGTTTTGATATTCAATTTATGAAAGAAATCAAGACAGAACATACCGTCACATATACAACGTCTTTTGATTATGAAAAAAGAGCAGATAAAGATCAAAAGAACCTGCAAAATCATGTAAAGCTTGAATGGATAAATGAAGATGGCAAGGATTTGACGAAGGAAAATCAATCTGTCTTCACGCCTGACACATACACGCAGTCAAATGGGTTCAAGAACGGAACATATGATGCAAAGAAAAAAGAGATCACATGGAATATCGGTGTGAACTATAACTTGAAACATTTAGAAGAGGCGAAAATCGAGGATTTCATTCAAGGAAATCAGCGTTTGCTTAAAGATTCAATCATCGTCTACTCGCTTGATTTACAAGGCGGGGAAAATGGGGCGGAAGAAAAAGAGGTATTAGCGAAAGAACATTATGACATCAAATTCCTTGAAAATGAAAAGGGAGAATCAGGCTTCGAAGTCACTTTCAAACATGCCATTGATTCCCCATACAAAATCACGTATCAAACAAGTGTTGAAGGAATGGATTTAGTACAGAAAACCTATGAAAATAAAGCGACCCTGTATGATGGAAAGACGAAAGAATCAGACGTGAATGCTGAGGTATCCATTCCAAATGGAGGGAAATACACAAGCAAATCAGGAAATCAGCAAGGAAAAGTCATTGATTGGAAACTGAATATCAACTTTGGTCAATCAACAGTCCAAGATGCGACGATTATAGACCATCCGAGCAGTAACCAAGCCATAATAGAAAACTCATTTCATCTGTATTCGACGACAATAGATGAAAAGGGGCAAGTGACCAAAAAGGAAGAGCTGGAAAAAGGGAAGGATTATGAGCTAGACCTTGAATTCGATCCAGATTCTTTTCAAATCAAATTTAAAGAAGAAATCACGAGACCATATATTTTAGAATACCAATCTCTCATTTTAGATAAGGTGGGAAGTACACTACAAAACGAAGTAACGTTTAGAGGTGAAAATGTAAAAGAAATTAAAAAGGAATCCGAAGCCTCAATTGTGGTCAAACGTACCGCTGGCATGGGAGATGGCACAGGAGCGATTGGCGCTTTAACCATTAAAAAAGTAGATGCGAGTAGTGGAAAAGTGCTAAAAGGAGCAAGCTTTTCTCTGACAGATGCGGCGAGCGGTATCGTCATTGGAACAAAGACAACAGATGAAGAAGGAGCTCTTCGATTTGATCGTCTTCTGTATGGTGACTATATCGTGACAGAAGAGAAAGCACCCGATGGTTATATTAAGACAAAAGAACCAATCAATGTCACGATTGATCAGCCTTATGAATCAGGAGATCAAGCGAAAACAGGAAATAGCATGACGGTGCAGAACCAAGAAATCCGCCAGCATGTCAAGCTCACGAAAAAAGACAAAGAGACAGGTGCTGCATTAGAGAATGCAGAATTTGAACTAAAAAATGAATCTGGGGATACCGTTCAAACCCATTTGAAAACGGACGAAAAAGGAGAAATTCTTTTCAAACATCTTGACCCAGGTTCCTATTATTTTGTGGAGACAAACGCACCGAAAGGCTATCAATTAAATCAGCAAAAATGGCCGTTCACCATTAAAGAAAATCAAACAGAAACAACGATTGTCACTGCAGTAAATGACATCATCAAAGGCTCTGCTGAATTGAGCAAAATAGGTGAAGGCGGAGAGAGACTAGAAGGTGCACAGTTCAAGCTCTTAGATCAAGATGGGCATGAGCTAAATGGTTCGCTCGTCACAGGAGAAAATGGCAAGATCACGATAAGCGAACTAAGACCGGGTACGTATCAGCTCATTGAAACAAAAGCACCCGATGGTTATGTATTAGATGAAACACCAATCACATTTGAAGTACCACTCGATCCAACAGAACCAGTCATCATTTCACAAAAGAACCTATATGAAACAAGTGCACTAGAAGTGATGAAAGAAGGGGAAGATGGCAAGAAGCTTCAAGGTGTTCGATTTGAAATCACGGATCAAAATGACGAAGTTGTACGTAAAGATTTGACAACAGATGAAGATGGGAAGCTTTTGGTCAATAACCTCAAACCGGGAAAATATCAGCTTGTAGAGACAGAGAGTATTGATGGTTATCAAAAGAAAAACAAACCTTATCCGTTTACCATCGAAATCGCACAAAAAACACCGGCAGAGATCAAAGTGATCAATGATCTCAAAACTGGAGCTGTCCAGCTCACGAAGCTTGGTGAAAAGAATGAAGCGCTTGAAGGAGCAGAATTCAAGCTTGTAGATGCAAATGGAAAAGAGATAAAAACAGGTCTTGTCACTGATCAGAACGGGGAAATCATCGTCAACGATCTTAAACCAGGAACCTATCAGTTTGTTGAAACGAAGGCTCCATTCGGTCATGAGCTTGACGAAACACCTGTCACTTTTGCTATCCCATTTAACCCTGAGAAGCTAGTCAGTGTGACAAAAGAAAATAGCCGCACTACAGGCGGAGTGCTGTTACACAAAAAAGGCGAAGATGGAAAATCATTAGAAGGGGTTGTCTTTGATCTATCTGATGCCAAAGGAAAAATAGTGGCAGGAGGAGAAGGAATCTCAACCAATCAGGATGGAAAGATTACCTTCACAGGTCTAAAACCAGGAACCTATCAATTTGTTGAAAGAAAGAGTCTTGAAGGCTATGAATTGAGTGCGACACCACTTGTCTTTGAAGTTGAATTAGGTCAAAAAGAATTGATTCAAGTGGAGGCCATCAATCAGCTCAAGAAAGGTTCTGTAGAACTAACAAAAATAGGGGAAGAAAAAGAAAGATTGAAAGGCGCAGAATTTACACTTTTCAATGACGATGGTAAAGAATTGATGTCAGGTTTAACAACCAACGAAAAAGGCATCATCACTGTCAACGATTTGAAACCAGGCGCTTACCAATTGGTTGAAACGAAGGCTCCTTTTGGACATCAACTTGATGCAGAACCAGTAGACTTCAAGATTGATTTCAATCCAAATCAACTGGTGAAAGTGACAAAAGAAAATATTCGGACGACAAGTGCTGTGAAACTTGAGAAAAAAGGGGAGGATGGTCAGTTGCTCGCTGGCGTGACCTTTGAACTGATTGATGCGCACGGTCAGCGTGTGAAGAAAGACTTAAAGACAGACAAAAACGGTCAACTGACAGTCGATCAACTGAAGCCAGGAACCTACCAATTTGTCGAAACAGCAAGCATTGCCGGCTATGAATTGGATCAGACACCTGTCTCATTTACGATTCGATTAGGTCAAGACAAACCAGCAAAAGTAGAAATGATCAACAAACTGACGCCGGGAGCAGTGGAACTGACCAAAGTGGATGATGAGGGACATACGCTCGAACATGCAGAGTTTGCTCTTCTGAGTAAAGAAGGGAAAACGTTGAAGAAATCACTTGTAACCGACCAAAAAGGAAAGCTTCATATCAACGATCTAAAACCGGGAGAATATCAATTCGTTGAAACGAAAGCACCTCATGGCTATCAATTGGATCATAAGCCGATCCTGTTTACAATTGAAAAAAATCAGCAGAAGCCACTTCAATTAACAGCAAAGAATCATTTGATCTTAGGAAGTCTGCGTATCATAAAGGTAGATTCGCAGACAGATAGAACCTTAAAAGGTGCAGCCTTTGACATTCGTACAAAAGCTGGAAAAACGATAAAATCTGTGACAACAGGAAAAGACGGAGAAGCCATTGTCAAAGGGCTTAAACCTGGTGAATATACACTCACAGAGACGAAAGCTCCAAATGGTTATGTAGCTTTAAAAAAACCACTCGCTTTTACAATTCAAATGGGCGAAGTGGAGATCAAGACAATGATTGTGAAAAATGCTCCAATGAAGAATGAAGAGGACCACACGAATCCTCCAGCCTCAGATAAAGGGGATCAACATCCGCCCCATGACTCAAACGGTGAGCTGCCAAAGACTGGAGAAGAATGGCTGCGTTATATGATGTATGCAGGGATTTTACTAGTAGTATCTGGAGCTGTTCTCCTTGTTCTTAGAAGAAGAACCATTCAGTAAAAGGAAGGAACGAGTGTATTAATGAAAAAAAGAACCTTATTAGGCAGCTTTTTGGTGGTCGCGGGACTAATGCTCATCTCCGTTCCTTTTATATATGAGTGGCGAACTTCTCAAGAGACAGCGGCAATGGAACAGGCATTAAAGATGATAGAAGAAAATGACAGTGATGCCCTTTCTTCTATTCCACATCTCACTGTGTCAGAAGAAGACCTTCGAGATGTAATGGAGCTAGAGATCCCGTCAATTGATTTAAACGAAAAAGTGCTTCCTGTTACATCAAAAGAAAATTTAGGTATTGCACTGACTCAGATCAAATCTCATCAAATGCCAGGTGAAGGGAATTTCACGATTGCAGGCCATAGAGGGTATAGAGGTGATCGGCTTTTCAGGCAGCTGCCTGAGGTGCCGAAAGGAGAAAAAGTTGTCTTACATCATCAAGCGAAAACATACGAATATAAAATTGTCAGCTCAGCTACAATTGAACCGACGGATGTTGATGTATTAAAGGATCGCGGGAAAAATGAACTGACATTGATCACTTGTACTCTTGATGGCCAGAAACGATTTGTCTTAAAAGGAATACGAATCAATGCTTCAAAAAGTGAGCAGCCGTCGGATGTATAACACCAACATAATAGATGATGGGTACGATGGAAAAGCAACGCTCACAACCGACATGTTACACCAATTGTTATCAGAGCATTATCCAACTTTAAAAAACGAATGTTGGGATGTTGATGTAGATACAATCCGGACTTCGCCTATTCTTCACCCTATATTAAAAAGAAAGCTTCCAATTGGTATCGAAAAATTCACCTGTGTTTTGTTCACGCAGCAAACAGTAGCTTTTGGCGAACCTTTGATTGTGTACTTTTTATTAGATGAAAAAGGCGAAATGATTTACGCAATGGGTATCTTGCTCGAGCAGCAAGATATCCATTAAACGAGAAATAAAAAAGGAAGGGACTTTGATCCCTTCCTTTTTTGTGATTTAATTACGCAAATAACTTCAGCCCAACGACGCCAATCACAATCAGCAGCAAGCTGAGGATACGAATCATGTTTTTCGGCTCTTTAAATAGAATCATATTAAACAAGACAGAGCCCGCTGTTCCAAGTCCAATCCAGACTGTATAGGCAACGGATACTTGAACGGAAGAGAACGAGGCGTATAAAAACAAAAAGGATAAGGCAAATCCGCCAACAAATAAAATGCCTGTCGTGATTTGCTTTTTCTTACTGAACATATTGAGACCAATGGTTCCGCCAATTTCAAAGGCAGAGGCTAACAGCACAAAAAACCAGCCCATTTATACCGCTTCTCCTTTCTGCTCATGTGCATCTCCATCAGACACTTTCAGTCCAATAATGCCGAGAATTAAAATACCCATAAATAAGAGTTTTTCTAATGAAAACGAACCGCCAAACAGCGCATAATCCATCAAAGACGTACCAATCGTTCCAACTCCGGCAAACACGGCGTACACGGTGCCTGTCGGCAGCTTCTCGCAGGCTTTCATTAAAAAATAAAAATCAACCGGGATCAGGCAGATAATGATCGCCCACTCCCACACAGCATCAGCTTTATTTAAACCAAATACCCAAAGTAATTCGAATAAACAAGTGAGTGCGACATACATCCAGCTTTTTTTCATCGTATTTCCTCCTAAAACTAAAAACTGACGATTCGTCATTTTGAAACCAAAAAAGAGCGTACAGCAAGTGCTGTACTAAGTTAAGGTGTCTCTATGCCAAGTGCGTAAAGGAGAAATTGCTTTACCTCTCGCTTTTGAATCAGAACCTCTTCTGTATCTGTTTCTGTAAATAAGTACATTTGCTCAGCAGACGATTCCAGTAAACCGATAATGAATTTGGCTGCATATTGACAGTTCAAATTCGCACGGACCTTATTGTCCTGCTTTGCTTTTTCTAAAAAAGCAGCGACCCATTTGTAAATCGGCTCATAAATATCTTCCCATTCCTTTAAATGCTCCGTGGCAGCTAAACCTGAGTAGGTCAGAGCAAGGACGTCACGGTATTGTCTTGTAAAAGAGAAGATGAATTCAACAAGCGCATCTGCTTGATCGAGGACATCTGCATGCTGAGTTAATTCCTTTTCGATCGCAGGCACCATCTGTGCGATAAGATGTTCTGCGATAGCAGGCATGACGGAAAGCTTTGAAGGAAAATATAAATAAAACGTTCCTTGCGCTACTCCTGCTGCTTTCACAATATCCGAAATGGTCGTCTTTTCGATTCCTTTTTCTTTAAACGCGCCAATGGCAGCAAGCATAATCTTTTCTCGTTTCGACACATCATCACCGACCTTAAATGACTGAATGTCAGTCAGTTTAGCGGAAAAATGACGATTTGTCAATATGGGTTTCTCGTCATTGAATAGGAGAATAAGTGATGAATAGATGCAGGCAAGCCTGAATAAGCTGTAAATATGGTCAAGCATCATGTGAGAAAGGGGCAGCTCTCCGTATGACATTCAGTGCGATGTTTTCCATTGCTTATTTTCTCTTGCTCGTCCCGCTCTATCTACATATGAGATACAGACAGGCGAAAAAGCACAAACGATTTATCTATTTACGAACAGAAATCGTTCTTGCCTTTCTGTTTATGTATACGAATGTTTTATTGTATTTGACGGTCTTTCCTAATCGTTTTTCCGCACCAAGGGATCAGGTGAGTGTCAACCTCATGCCTTTGCAGTCCATTTATCAAAATCTCCATGCCTATCATCACGGCTATCCCAATCTTGTTTTTTTAAATTTGGCAGGGAACATTTTGTTATTTGTGCCACTTGGTTTTTTTCTCTATCAAGCATTCCGAACCTTGCGCTGGCAAAAGGCGATTCTTGCTGGCTTTTTCTTGTCAACAATGATTGAAGTGCTTCAATGGATATTCTCGCAATCTGGTATGATTACAAGAAGCAGCGATATTGATGATATTCTCTTAAATACACTTGGCACAGCGCTAGGTTGTATGTTGTATCGGATGTATCAACGAAGGAAGGAGAAAATCAAGTGAAGCGAGTTTGTATCATTCCATGTGGGGCGAAGAAAATGTGGGACGTCCATCCAGAGGCAGGGAGCCAGCCGGCGAACCTCGTTTATTTAAGTCCGCTGCATCAACGTACGAAAAGCTATGCCCAAACATTCTTTTCAGACTACCTAATCATTTCAGCGAAGCATGGATTCTTAAAGGTAGATGATATTATTCATGAAAATTATGATGTGGCTTTTGGTACACCGCATACTGATCAGATAACAAGAGAAGCACTAAGTCAGCAATTTCATGAAAAATATCTCACTGCATATGATGAATTAGTGATACTAGGTGGAAAGAAATATCGAAAGGTGATCGATCCTTTATTACTTCCTCATCAGAAAGCGATTTATCCGCTAGCTCCATATAAGGGAATTGGCTATATGCTTCAGGCGTTAAAGCAAGCCGTTGAGACAAAAGTAGAACTTCCGCCGCATATTTAACGTATTCACATCTACCGGTAAGCAGGGTTTTGATCATTAAAAAGAGAATGAATGAAGTAGCGATGCTGATTGTTTCATATCTTTTCAGCAGCCACTTGGATGTCCGCATCGCTTATTAGAGTGGCTATATGAAAAAGGGGGCGTATGAACATGACAACCATCTATTTAGCTGGTGATTCAACCGTTTCATCTTACCCAGATCGTCCTGTTCAAGGAGGGTGGGGAGAGTTTTTACATCGCTACACAGCGCAGGGTGTGAGCGTCGACAACCGCGCAATCGGTGGAAGAAGCTCAAAAACATTCATTGAAGAAGGACGGCTTGATAAAATATTGGCTGACATACGGCCTGGGGACTGGCTGTTCACACAAATGGGGCACAATGATGCTTCAACGGAGAAGCCCGAACGGCATACAGATCCTTTCACAACGTATAAAAGCTATTTGTCACAATATATTCACGGAGCAAGAGCGAAAGGAGCTACACCGCTTTTATTAACGCCAGTTGGCCGCTTTCATGAAAAAGACGGAGAATATATCAATGATTTCCCTGATTACTGTGCCGCTATGAAAGAACTAGCTGATGAAGAAGAAGTCCTTCTTGTAGATTTAAATACGGCAAGCCTTCAGTTTTATCAAATTTCCGGCATAGAGAAAACGACTTCTTACTTTATGCTGTCAACAGGCATAGAGGATCGCACGCACTTTACAAAAGAAGGAGCAGATGCGATTGCAAGACTTGTTTCGCTGGAATTAAAGGACCTTGGATTAACGATTGTGTGATGGATGACAGGACGAGAAAGCGCTCGTCCTGTTCTTTTTTTGCAGAAAGCTATTGATTCCCTTCACCAGAGTAGACTACAATAGGTACATATGATAATGAGAATCAATATCACTTATAAATAGATCAATCGATGAAAAACTGGAGGGACTCAAATGACAGAACAACTTGAATTGTTTGACGTCACCATTATTGGCGGCGGTCCAGCAGGAATGTACACCGCCTTTTATAGTGGGATGCGGGATTTAAAGACGAAGGTACTTGAGTATAACGAAAGCCTTGGCGGGAAAATCCTACTGTATCCTGAAAAGGTCATTTGGGATGTAGGCGGTTTGCCGCCAACAAGAGGTGAACAGTTGATTCAGCAGCTGGAAACGCAGGCGAAAACATTTGAACCAGAGATTGCACTGAATCAAAAAATCACGTCATTCGAGCGCGATGAACATCAGAACATTTTGCTGACAGCTGAGAATGGTGATCGCCATTTGACGAAGACCCTCATTTTAGCAATGGGCCACGGTATTCCTGTTCAGCGGAAACTTGAAATCGAGCATGCAGACCGTTATGAAGTGACAAACCTTTATTACACAGTGCAGGAGCTTAAGACATTTGCAGGAAAGCGAGTGGTCATCTCTGGAGGCGGCGATTCTGCGGTTGACTGGGCAAATGCCCTTGTTCCAATTGCTGAAAGTGTCACCGTCGTGCATCGCCGTGACATGTTTGGCGGACATGAGAAAAACGTCGCCAACATGAAAGCATCTTGCACACGAATTTTAACCCCACATGAACTGACGGAACTTCATGGTCAAGGTGACAAAATTGATGCTGTCACTATTCAACATTTAGAGACAGGTGAAATCGAACGAATAGAAACAGACGCTGTCATCGTCAACCACGGTATGAAAGGCGATTTAAGCGTGCTATCAGAATGGGGACTCAAGCAAGGTGAATGGGGACTAATCGAGGTCAATGAAAAAATGGAAACCAATTTACCGGGCGTCTATGCGGTAGGCGATTTATGTACACATAAAAGCAAGGTCCGCTTAATTGCTGGGACATTTGTTGACGGAGTCAATGCGCTCAATAGCGCAAAGCTGTATATCGAGCCAGAAGCCGAAAAAGTGGCGTATGTTTCTTCTCATAACGAACGCTTTAAAGAGAAAAACAAAGAATTGCAAACGGCTGGCGCTCGTTCATGAACAGGAACATCCAGTCAACCATTGAAGTGCTAAAATTTTAGCACTTTTTTTATATGGAAGGAGAAAGAGAAAATGACAACCCGTACTCATACCATTCTGCGCATGAAAGAAAGTAGAGAGCGATCTCTTTCTGACAAACAAACAGTCTCCTGGCAAACATCTTCCCCTATGTTCTTGACTTGCGATGGATCTGTGAGAATTGAAATGGAAGGATTACAATATCAGCTAAACGCAAAAGACAGTATATTGATCCGCTCAGGTATAAACGTCATGCTCCAATCTTTATCAAGCGAGGTGGTGTCAATTCACACAATCACATTTAACCAATTTACCCTGGCAAATGATGCGCAAAATGAATTGGTCTATAAGATGAATTATGACGATCTCCCGGATAATGGATCGATGGTCAAAGGCTCTGCCATGCTTTTTTCCTGCATCAAACAAATGAAGACGAGTCAAAGCACCCAAGAACAGGTGAAGGGGCTGGAGGACATCATGCACATCTTTCACCGTCAATCCAAGCCATACACTGAGAAGGTGCATTATTCTATTGAAATGATTTTGCAATATATGGCGCAGCATTATGAAAAAAAGCTAACGAGAAAAGACTTAGCCCATAAGATGGGTTTTCATGAGAGCTATTTTTCGACCTTTTTCAAACAAAGTATGGGACTAAGTGTGACGGACTATATTGCCCAAATTCGAATGGATGAAGCAAAAAAACGTCTTCTGCAAACAGATGATCAAATTCAAATGATTGCGCGGCAAGTGGGCTATACAGACAGTTTATATTTCAGCAGGATCTTCAGGCGGAAGACAGGAAGGACCCCTAGTCAGTTCCGAAACAATCGAAGACCAGAGCGGATTGCTGCTTTTCAATTTGTCGGAACATTGGTCGCGCTAGGCATTCGCCCTGTCTGCATTGAAAAAGAAACCTTTCTTCATTCAGATATACTCAAAGATCAGCTGGCAGGTGCGCTGGTCATAGATGAACACACGCCTGATGACGTTTTCAAATCACTTCAACTAGATTTAATCATCATTCCTAACTATTTTTATTCGAAGCCTGAGTTGATCAAGCGGTTGGAGCGGATTGCCCCTGTCCTTGTTTTGCCATATGGCGGTGGTCATGTGGTACAAGAGGTCTTATCTACAGGCCGCCTGTTAGGAAGAGAGAAAGAGGCAGATGATTGGGTGAAACGCTTCAAACATGTGAGTCAGAAGGCAAGAAATGATCTATCTTCCTTTAGGAAAAAAGGAGAGACAGTGGCGATTTATGAAATGAGAGGACATGACAAAGTGTATATGTGGTCCTATGATGCTAGAGGCGCCTTCTACCTTTATGAAACGCTTGACTTAAAGCCTCCGAAGACGATTCTAGAAGAAGTTCTTCTCCCTAATCAACATACAGTCATTCCTTTAGAGAGGCTAAGAGAATTCGAGGCGGATCACATGTTTTTTATTGTAAGTGTTGAACATGGGTGGTATGAACAAATGGATCAGCGGCTGGAGGAAAGCGATGTTCTTCGTCAATTATCTGCTGTGAAAAACGGAACCTTCTATCCACTAAAGCTAGAGGAGTTTCGATTTGATGAGGGGGAGCGGGTGATTCATTTAATGAACCGATTTGTCTCCCAATTAACTCAGGCAGCCGATCCAACAATTGTCCATATGTAAGTTGCGAGAATCCTCCATAGACCATTTCGTATGAGGTTGTTAGAATACATGAGACTAGTAATTGATAACTATTCTCATTTATATCAGGGAATGAAGGAGGAATACTCATATGAAAAAGACATATTGGATATGTGCTGTCATCCTCATGCTGATATTGTCAGCCTGTGGTCATAAAGAACAAGCCAAAACGGCAGAAACAAAGGAACAAACGAAAACCATTGAGACCGTAAAAGGAAAAATCGACATTCCGGCAAACCCAAAACGCATTCTCATAGATGGATATTTAGGCAGTGCCATTGCATTGGATGTTCACCCTGTAGGTGCAACAACACAAGATTTAAAGAATGTACACTTGAAGGACAAGATCAAAGGAATAGAGGACATTAGTGACGAACGTTCAGCTGAAAAAGTACTTAGCTTAAAGCCTGATCTGATTATCACAGCAGTACAGGACGAAAAAGTCTATGATGTGTATAAAAAAATAGCGCCAACACTCGTATACCCTTACAATTCATTCAAAGATGCACAGGAAGAAATCAAGACTTTGGCTAAAGTGTTAAACAAAGAAGCGGAAGGAAAGGCGTTTCTTGCCTCCTTTGATCAACGAATCGAAACAGCTCGAAAAAAAGTGAAGTCTGCATTAAAAGAGAATGACACAGTGTCCATCATGGGCGCGTTTAAAAACGATGTGTATGTGTATGGGAACGGAATTTACCGAGGTGGACAGGCACTATATCAACAACTGCAAATGAACCCACCAAAGCAGGTCGAAGATATAATTTTAAACAGTAAAACAGGCTACGAAGTACTCTCCTATGAAACCCTTCCGAAATATGCAGGAGATTATATATTCATTGATGAATCAAATGGCGGGACATTTGATAAAAATAATTCCATTTGGAAGAGTTTAAAAGCTGTCAAAAAAGAGCAAACCTATCAACTAGATGCAGAATTCTTTTGGCCTTATGATCCAATTGCAGTCATGAATCAAGCTGAAAAATTTGCTGATATATTGACAGATTTATCTCATCAGTAGGAGGTCTGTCAATTGTTTAAACGCTTTTTTTCATACTACAAACCCTATATGGGACTATTTATATTAGATTTTTCCTGTGCGGTACTGGCGGCCTTACTCGAACTATCCTTTCCACTAGCCATCAGTAAAGTGATGGACGATTTACTGCCAAATGGTAATTGGGAAGCCATTTGGTTCTGGGGCAGTTTGCTGCTTGTTTTATACGTTATCAGCTCCACCATGCATTACGTTGTGACCTATTTTGGCCATAAGCTGGGCATCAATATTGAGACTGATATGAGGAACCAGCTATTCTCTCATGTACAGAGAATGTCCTTCCGCTTCTTTGACCAAAAGAAAACAGGCAAGCTCGTTTCTCGTATGACCAATGACTTAATGGATATTGGAGAGATGGCACATCACGGCCCAGAGGATTTATTTATTGCCATTATGACATTAACGGGCGCGTTTGGCCTCATGCTATCGATTAACTGGCAGCTTGCGGTTCTTACATTTATTGTCGTTCCATTCTTGATCGGATTATCCGTCTACTTTACGAAAAAAATGTCTGCTGCTTTTGATAAAATGTTTTCAAGCATTGGACAATTCCATTCACGAGTGGAAAACAATATTAGCGGCATTCGTGTGGTGAAAGCATTCGGAAATGAGTCACATGAAATGGATCGTTTTATCGAACATAACGAGGAGTTTAGAAAAACAAAACTGACAACGTATCAAATGATGGCAGTTCATACAGCAGTGAGTCATTTCCTCATTAAAAGCGTCACGGTATTTGGCCTCGTGTGTGGTGCATGGTTTGTATTGCAAAAAAATATGACGTATGGCGAATTTGTTTCATTCGTCCTATTAACAGGTATTTTCTTAGGACCAATTCAACAAATTAATGCAGTCATTGAAATGTATCCAAAAGGTGCAGCCGGCTTTAAACGATTCGCATCACTCATCGATCAAACACCAGATGAAAAGGATGATGAGGATGCAATCGAAGTCCAGCAGTTAAAAGGGAATATCATTTTTGACCACGTTTCTTTTCAATATGAATCAAACAAACCCGTGCTGCATGACATCAATCTAGAGGTCAAACAAGGAGAGAAAATTGCCATTGTCGGCCCATCTGGTGCTGGGAAATCGACCCTTTGCAGTCTGATTCCCCGTTTTTATGAATGGCAGGAGGGGAGCATTACAATTGATGGCATAGAAACGAGAAAGATGACACTTGCATCGCTGCGTTCTCAAATTGGTGTCGTGCAGCAAGAGATTTATTTATTTCATGGAACGATACGTGAAAACATCCTATACGGAAAACTGGATGCATCGGAAGAGGAAATTTGGCAGGCAGTAGAGAAGGCTCAGCTGATGGATTTAGTCAATAGTTTGCCAAAAGGGCTTGATACGATCATTGGTGAGCGCGGGATGATGTTATCTGGCGGACAAAAGCAGCGTATCTCCATAGCACGTATTTTCTTAAAAAATCCGCCGATTTTCATTTTAGATGAGGCGACCTCTTCGCTTGATACCGAGACAGAGTCTTTTATCCAAGCATCACTAGAAGAGCTGGCTCAGGGACGAACGACCTTTATTATTGCGCATCGTTTAGCGACAATACAGCATGCTGACCGCATTATCGTTCTCACAAATGAAGGCGTGAAAGAGCAAGGAAAGCATGAAGAGTTACTCAAAATGAACGGTCTGTACCGCCGGTTATACGAAACACAATTTAGAATGTAAACTTTACGCTAAAAAGAAGACAAAGGGCTAAAATAACCTTATTTTAGCCCTTTTTGTTTTGTAGACATGAGACAATTAACTGCGAGGCGCAAATAACATCACACTGACCCCGGCTAAACAGATCAAAGCACCCATCCAGTCATAGAGATCAGGCGTTTTTCGATCGACCCACCAGCCCCAAAACACAGCAAGAACCACAAATACACCGCCATAAGCCGCATAAACCCGTCCGAAAGTCGGGAACTGCTGGAAGGTAGGGATGACCCCGTAAGCGACGAGAATGAGGCTGCCGGCGATCCCGAAGCTGATAGGTTTTGCTTCACGCAGCCAAAGCCACACAAGATAGCCGCCGCCAATTTCTGCTATTCCTGCTAATAAAAAAAGAACGATCGTCAAGATCATGTAAGAACACTCCAATTCATTTCGTTACCTTCTATTATGACATGTTGAAAAAATGCGTTCTACTTCATTTCCATTGTGAGGGACATGAGAGTCTGCTAAAATCAACTGAACAGAGAATGGAAACACATGGATTCTTGACTTTTTAGATATAAGTGATCCAAATGGCCTTGCTTTTCGTACAGTAAGTACATTCTCATGAGGAGCACATTTCCTTTTTCGGCGCTCTTTTTTTCTCCTTGAAAAAAGAGTAAAGTACAAAGTAGGCTTATTTCAGCAAATCGAGTGATAAGCAATACGTGAAGGATTTCATGATGAATGCAGCATGCTCTTTCTCATGAAAAAGGAAGGAGATGACCATGGATACACTGAAAGATTCTGAGCTGTATCACAAGATCAAATTTGATCGTCACAAGCCTTCGCTTGAAGTGCTGTATGATCGTTATGAACGTGTGTTATATTCGTTTATTTATAAAATGACTGGAAGCCGTGAGCTTGCGGAGGAAGTGCTTCAAGAAGTCTTTATCAAGCTCTGGCGCGGTATAGGAGAATACCATACGGATAAAGGGAAATTCTCCTCGTGGTTATTCATGATGTCACGCAACACGGCCATTGATCTTCTAAGAAAGCACCGGAACGAAACGGCACTAGAAGATGAGCATATTGAATATTTAGCCGATCATCAAGAAGATGTGTCAGAGGAAGTCGAATGGAACGAGGAAAAACAAATCATACGTGAAGCAGTATCTACATTGTCAAAAGAACAGCAAACCATCATAGAAGATGTCTATTTTAAAGGAATGACACAAAAAAGCATTGCTGAAAAGCTAGGCATCCCCATTGGAACAGTGAAGGGAAGGGTTCGATTGTCATTGAAGCACTTACGGACGAGACTGTCTCGCGGAGGAAAGGAGGAAGAGGCATGACTCAGTGTAAACATCAAGTGATTGATTATTTCAACGGGCATATCCAAGGAGATGAAAAAGCACAATTTGAAGAGCATCTCAAGCACTGCTCAGCTTGCAAAGAAGAGCTTGAAGAATTGACATCGCTCATGTCTGACATTCCATTTCTAGCAGGTGACCAAACACCTCCGGCAGGGATGAAAGACCGTATTTTATCCCAGGTGTTTGAAGAAGAGACAGTCGAAGAAAAGAATAGCCATAGAAAAGACCTCAAGGCAGCATGTGAACCAAACGAGATGAAACCACTGCAAAAGAAACGAAACCAGTGGCTATTGCCGCTCGTTGCCGCACTGCTTCTCATTTCAGCAGCTGGAAACGTGTATTTCTTATCGAATGGAAAAGAACAGGCGGAAGAACCTGTCAGAGTTGTTGCGACAAAATCACTGGCATCAGCCGCATCACCAAAAACAACGGGTGCTTTTTCAGTGATTGAGCATAACGGCAAAAAAGAGCTGGTTGTGAGTGCAGACGGATTAAAGGGTCAGCTTGATTCATCTGCTGTTTATCAAGTGTGGCTCATTAAAGGAGATCAGCCGGTACCAGCTGGTGCCTTTAAAACAGATAACAAAGGAGAAGGAACCGTCACCTATGCGTTATCTGAAAAAGAAGCAAGCGAATCATGGGATACCGTGGCAGTCACCCTTGAACCAAAAAAGGATAACAAGCTGCCGCAAGGACCTGTCGTACTAAGCGCTGCATTTTAAATATGATTCAGGAAGGATGCCTTTTTGGCATCCTTTTTTGATAGGCAGAGGGAACTTTATGGCAGAGCAGACGTAGTACATATGGAGGTGACACAGATGAAACCATACATAGAAAAAGAACTATTTCTCTTATCAGTGAGACACGCATGTATTGCATGTTATTTTTTAGTGTTTCCATACGTTGCACAAGTCCTTTATACCCCATCACCTTTATTGATCGCCCTCATCGCTCTTTTTATGACTCATAACTTAGTAGAATGTACCATTTGGTTTTATAAATCGAGAAAGATCAGGAAGCGCCAGTCTGGTGATCTATCGAAACGAGGACATGTCTTGACCCAGCTCATGCAAAGGCTGGAACAGTTGATCATGATCGGTTTTGTTGTTTTCTTTATCACGGAATGGATGCATGGAGCAGCTGATCACCTAACTCTTTTACTAGCTATTTTTCTATTCATGCTCTTTTCCCTTCAGCACATCCAGTTTTATTACGTTCAGCTATTCTTTAAATCCAAAAGCTGGTTTTCCTATGTTCCTTCATTGCAAAAGACACGCCCTTCTTATATAGCAAGGGAGAGAAAGGCTTTGAAGAGTTCTTAATGTGCATTCACTCGTTTGATTACCTATAAACATCAGAAAATTATGATAAAATGTGGAAAAGAAGCATAGAGAAAGGGAGTGCAAGCGAGTGAAAGCTGTTGGATTATTGGAGTACTTACCGATCGAGCATGAGAAAAGCTTGATGGACCAGGAAGTAGAAAAGCCTAAAGCAACGGGCAGGGATATACTGGTGAAGGTAGAGGCTGTGTCAGTGAATCCAGTTGATACGAAGGTGAGATCACCGAAGGATCAGAAGGAAGAAAAACTGAAAATTCTTGGCTATGATGCAAGCGGTACAGTTGTTGAAGTTGGCGAAGCATGTACATTATTTCAGCCAGGTGATCACGTATACTATGCGGGAGATATCACGCGTCAAGGCTCAAATAGTGAGTATCAGCTTGTGGATGAACGGATTGTGGCAAAAAAGCCTGTCAATCTCTCCTTTGCAGAAGCAGCCGCGATGCCTCTGACGACGATTACGGCATATGAAGCGTTATTTGACCGGATGCATATGAAACGAAATGCAGAAGGGGCAACACTGCTCATCATCGGCGGTGCAGGCGGAGTAGGTTCTATTGCCATACAACTAGCCAAATTAGCAAATGCCACTGTGATTGCTACTGCATCGAGACCTGAAACAAAAGAGTGGTGTCTGTCATTAGGTGCTGATCATATCATTGATCATCATGAGCCGCTTCTTGAGCAGCTTCAGGAAAAAGAAATAGGCGAAGTGGATTTCATTTTATGCCTAAATGATACAGACGGACATTTCAAAGGCATGGCAGAAGCCATAAAACCGCAAGGCACGATCTGTACCATTGTCGAGAATCAGCACAACCTAGACATTCAATTACTCAAAAATAAAAGTGCGGCATTTGTATGGGAATTCATGTTCACACGCCCTATGTATGAAACAGCGGACATGATCAAACAGCATGAGCTTTTGACAGAGGCGGGTGAGTTATTTGAGCAGGGAAAAATAACGCATACCTTAACAAAGGTTCTCAGTCCGATCAATGCTGCTAACTTGAAGCAGGCACATCAAACCCTTGAACAAGGAAAGATGATTGGCAAATTTGTACTTGAAGGATTTGAGAAAGGGGAGAGGGTATGACGTCATTACAATATCCGATTGGCTTATATGAACCAGTTGAAAATAAAACAAAGGAACAGCTAGAGTCATGGATAGATCGGTTGGCTGAGATTCCCCAAGAATATGAAACGGTCACCAATCAATTGACAGATGCTCAGCTGGATACACCTTATCGGCCTGGAGGATGGACCGTCCGTCAGCTTATTCATCATGTAGCAGACAGTCATCTGAATGCATACTTACGATTCAAGCTTGCGCTCACAGAAGAAACACCGCACATACGTCCATATGATCAGGCGGGATTCGCCGAGCTTCCAGACAGCAAAGCGTCCATCAGCCTATCACTGCCCTTAATCAGTAGTCTGCATCGCAGGTGGGGCACTTTACTGCGGGGAATGTCAGAGGAAGACTTCAACGCTTCTTATTATCACCCAGCCGATCAACAAACGGTGTCCTTATATGATGCAACAGGTATGTACGTCTGGCACTCAAAGCATCATCTTGCCCATATCACGGAATTAATCAAAAGAAATCAGTGGAATTAAAGGAGTAAACGCATGTCTGGTAGAAGAATTGTCGGCGCCATGTTTATCTGTATGGCGGCATTGTTTTATTTAGCGAAATATGTTCTTTTTGAGATACGCTATAGTAACAGCTTAGGCTCAGAAAGAACGATTGAGGAACTTGAACAGCTGCTCCCTGGCGGTACGTGGATCAGCATTCTATTTCTCATCATCGGTTTAGCCTATCTTTTATGGGATGACAGAGTCGTTCTTCAAAAAACCTTCATCCTCTCAGATAAACAAGTAGAAGAACTAAAAAAGACGGATCTCAAGTGACCGTCTTTTTTCCTTTTCATGTTTAGCCGCGTTCAGGACGCAGTGCTTTTTCTAAAATAGCCAGCCCTTCGTTGACTTTTTCTTTTTCCTCGTCATTGAGCCGTTGCAGGGAGTTTTTGATTTTTTCGTGTCCTTTTTGATAAATGCTTCTGAAAATATTTTTCGCTTCCTCAGTTAGTTCGACGACAATGATTCTCCGGTCACGCTCAGAGTGCTTTCGTTCAACAAAATGAGACTGTTCTAACCGATCAAGCAGACCTGTCATATTGGACAAAGAAGCGCCCATTTTTTCAGCGATTTCGGATACCTTGAGAGAGCCATGGTTATTGAGCAGCATGAGTACCTTCATTTGAGGCATACTCATATCGAGCTTCATCCATTCTGACACATCTCCAAGACCTGCAGCTGTGAGTACTTTCATATAAAGCACCCATGTCTTTTTTTCCTCTGGAGATAGAATCTCTTCTTTTAATACTGTGGTGTCATGAATATTGTATTCCACGCTTGTTCACTTCCTTTAAGCGGCTCTTTTCTCTATATTACTGATTTTTACTTCTAATTGAAAGGTTCGTCAAGCTTTTGAATGTTAAACTGCATGAATCAAGTGGTATTTGTTGTATAATAATGTTCAGTCGAAATAAATGAAGCAACTTAGAAAGTTGGGAAAAACATGTGGAACAAAAAAACGGGTATGACGATCTTAAAAATGCTTTTTCCGATCGTGATTATCCTTGTCTTAATATTTGTCGCCAAGAAGGAACTGAGCGGCCTTTCCATTAAAAAAACGTTCTATATCATTGACAGCTTGAATCGAATGGACTTGTTTATTCTTGTCTTTCTTGGACTTGTTGCAGTGTTATCGATGTCCTTATATGATTTTATTTTACGAAAAAGCCTGAATATGCCCATCAGCGGCTGGAAAACGATTCGCATTTCTTGGATTGCGAACTCCTTTAACAGTGTCCTTGGGTTCGGCGGTCTATCAGGAGCAGGGCTTAGAACACTTCTATATAAGGAGTACATAACCGATACGAAAAAACTGCTCAAAGGCATTGCCCTTTTGACTTCCTCGGTCCTTTTGGGCTTATCTATTTTCAGCGATCTGATCTTGGTGAGGGTGCTTCCTGTTGAAAGTATTATCAGCCAAGAGCCGTGGCTGTGGGCTTTTGTGATCATCTTTGCTTGTATTGTGCCTATTTACATCATTATGGCGTCCGTACGAAAAAGCTCAATTGAGAGCGGTGAAAGCGGACTGAAGCATCCGATTTACGCTTATATTGGTGCATCGTTTTTAGAATGGCTCGCAGCTGGTCTTGTCATGTACATGGCTGTCGTCTCTATGGGGATGAATGTCGATGTCCGGATTGTATTAGGTGTATTTGCGATTGCGTCAATTGGCGGTTTAATCAGTATGGTTCCGGGCGGTTTTGGTTCGTTTGACCTCATCTTTTTATTGAGTATGCAGTACATTGGGTTTGATAAAGAGATGGTGCTGACGGCGCTCGTTTTGTACCGCTTCGTGTACTCGATCTTCCCGTTTATCCTTGGGCTTTGTCTAGCTGCTTATGATTTAACGGGAACGACGCTTAGACGTCTTGAAGGCAATCCCAGAATGGCACCAGCCGTAGAAACAACGAACGTCTTAATTGTGCTGCACCGTGCTTTATTAATCCGTTTACTGTACGGATCATTATCAATTTTAACCTTTGGAAGCGGCTTGCTCATTATGGCGTCTGTTGTCCTTCCTGTCGATCGATTAGGTGTAATTACAAGCATTCCACGCTTTTTGTTATCAGGATTTAATGGTCTTTCTTTAATGTTCGGCATTATCCTGATGGTTTTGTCCATTGAAGTGTACAAACGAACGAAAAGATCGTACGTGCTAACGATGATCGCCCTAGCAGGCGGCTTTGTGTTTACTTTGTTAAAAGGGTTTAACCTGAGTCTCATCTTTATATTGCCAGTCATCATGGCTGTCTTTTTCTCTCTTCGAAATCAATTTGTGAAGCAGCAGGCTCCTTATTCGTTGTATCAGTTTGTAGCAGCTGCCGCTGGTTATTTACTCGTGCTGTTTAACTATAACGTCATCGGCAACTTTATTTGGACCAAAATCGGGCATTTCTTGAGTAAGGATTACCTCGTGCATAATGAACGGCATATCACGATGACAAGCATGATTGCGCTCATCGGTGTACCGCTTTTCTTCTTCATTAGTAAATTGATTTTTAATAAGAAAGCATTTCCGATTGGAGAAAAAGCAGATGAAGAAAAACTAAAAACATTTTTAGAAGAAAAGGGCGGCAATGCCCTTAGTCATCTTGGCTTTTTAGGCGATAAAAAATTATTTTTCTCAAGTGATGGAGAGGCAATGCTTCAATTTGGACGTATTGGCCGCTGCGTCATTGTGCTCGGAGATCCCTCTGGACGTAAAGCATCCTATCCACTTGTGCTTGAAGAGTTTTTACAGCAGACAGAAAAAGCAGGCTATCGCGTCGCTTTTTATCAAGTAGAACGGGAAGGAATGGCGCTCTACCATGACTTAGGCTTTCATTTCTTTAAGCTTGGAGAAGAAGCCATGGTTGATTTAGAAACGTTCTCTCTCTCCGGTAAGAAAAAATCAAATTTACGGGCTGTGGCCAATAAGTTTGAACGAGAAGGCTATACGTTTGACATGCTGGAACCTCCTTTTTCAGATGAGCTGATCTCAACCTTAAAACAGATTTCTGATAGCTGGCTTGGAAAGAAAAAAGAAAAAGGGTTTTCGCTCGGCTATTTTCAAGAAGATTATCTTCAAAAAGCACCAATTGCGATACTGAAGGATGAACATGGGGAGATCATTTCATTTGTGTCATTAATGCCGATGTATCAAGAAGGGGAGATATCGATCGACCTTATGCGTCATATGCATGATGCACCGAACGGGATGATGGATGCGCTGTTTATCCACCTTTTTCAATGGGCGAAAGAAAAAGGCTACAAATCCTTTAACATGGGAATGGCGCCTTTATCAAATGTAGGAACATTTCATCAGTCCTTTCTCACGGAGCGTTTGGCGAGTGTTATTTTCAACAACGTCAGATTTATGTACAGCTTCAGTGGATTACGCTCGTTTAAACAGAAATATAAACCTGAATGGCGCGGAAAATATTTAGCGTATAAAAAGAATACATCTTTACCTGTCACAATGGTGCTTGTCACCAAGCTGATAGGGATGGACCCAAATCGCAACCGGCGTCCATAGATCAAAAACCTTTACCTTTCACTAGGTGAAGGTTTTTTTAGACAAAAGAATAGCAAAAGTGGTAAAGTTGAAGAGTAAGGGGGATGTAAATATGACATTAAATGAATGGTTTGCAAAGGGATTAACTGAACGTACATATGTACACAACATGGAGAAAAACCGAGAAAATCTACTCACGGTGTACAACCAGTACGCAATTCATCAAAAAGAAAAAGAGCTGCTTCAAAAGCTGCAAAAGAAAAAGCTCAGAGCGCTTGTCATCACAGCGGATTGGTGCGGAGATGCGATGGTCAATGTACCAATTTTCATGCGTATTGCAAGTGAAGCACTCATTGAAGCGCGCTATTTCATTCGGGACGAGCATCTAGACCTGATGGATCAGTATTTAACGAACGGAACCGCAAGATCGATTCCGATTATCGTGATCATTGATCAAGACGGGAATGAAGTAGGAAAATGGGGACCACGCTCAACAGAAGCACAACGCTTTGTTGATGAGAAAAAACCAGACAAGGATGCTCCTGATTTTGAGGAAGCTTTTCAAGTATTTGCGAAAGAAGCCGCACATCACTATACGACAGATCGTTACTTATGGAAAGATATTGAGAAAGAAATAGTAGAAGTTTTGGAAAAAATATAAACCAAAAGACTACTTCGCCGCAAAGGGAAGTAGTCTTTTTTTATCTTGTTTTTGCGTTTCACCTACAAAACACCGCATAAAGATGTAGAAAAACCGCAGAATTCTACAAAAAACCGCAGAAAACCGCAACGCATCACGATTTTCCCAACCATTTTTAGTTGAAAAACCTCATATGTGCCATGAAAACCTCAATTTTGCCCTTATCTAAAGGCTCATATAACGCACGTTGGTTTGCTTTTTCCCAATACAAGAGGCCCAGCAACTATAGTAATCTAGTTGTAATCTCCTTTGAACGAACTAAAAAAACAAATGACGGAAAAGGGCTGGCGATCAATCTATGAAAAAAATCATTTATCTCGATCAGGAAAAAAAGAAGCTCGCTGAATCGAAAAAAAGAGAACAGCGTTCCATCAAATCACTTAGGCTGCTTGTGTTTTATGACGGGCAAAGTCCTTCATGTGCAAAAGCGATAGACTTGTTGAAAGCTCTCGATTGGAAGAACCGTATTCATTTTGAATCCTTTCGACACTCGCAGCTGCTCAAACTGAACAAAATAAGTGAAGAAAAGGCAGAAAAGCGGATCGTGTCAATTTCCTTAGCCAAAAACCAAAAAAATTCGGGGATCTATACATTGCTGAAAATTGCTTGCAATATCCCTGCATTATGGGGAACGATCCCATTCATCGTGCTCAGCATTTGGTTAGGCTTTGGGCAGCATGCGTACGATTACTTTGCGAGAAAGCGGTATGTTCATTCAGTCAAACAAGTCACCCGTCCTGATACAGATCAACAGAAGACCATTTAATGAATAGGAAAAGCATGACCTTCGATCGGCAGAAGGTCATGCTTTTTTGTAATAGGGGACATATGATGCAAGATGATGAAGCAGCGTTTTCGTGTAGGACATATAGGTACGTTCGTCAAGCTCAGAAGCCGCATAGGAAAGCAAGGTTCTTAGAGCAAACAAGTACTCACTGTGCAGCTCATTGTGTTTAAAGTAAGGAAGGGCTGCTTCGATTAAATAGGTTTTCAAATCAAGAGGGTTTTCCTCAATCATCAATTTATAGATTTTGATCATATATAAACAGTTTGGCTGAATACGAGGCTGTTTTAACAGCTCATGTATGTAGGGAAGTGCCTTTTTGCGGTCGTATTCAGCATATAATGTCGCGATTTCATACAGAGTTTCACAGTAACGGTCTTCTATCTGTTCTTGATTAAAGTAATTGAGTGAATCTAGTAAATAAGGCACAGCTGAAGAGAAATCACCCTCCCGTTTTAAAAGTACCCCATAATAAAAATATGCGGTCATTTTAATATAGGCATCAGGATAAAGGGATGTGTGCAAAATCACTTCTTTTAAATATTTCTTCGCTGTTTGAAAGGCTTTTAGTTCCAGTGAGATCACGCCATGAATGAGTGTGCAGTGAATGATCCGTTTGAAATTGTTTTTTTGTCTATATAAATCCATCGCTTGGTGGGTTGCTTCAAGCGCATCACCAAGATGTCCCATGTTTCCAAGTGCTTTTGCATAGTGATAATACAGGTCACTTTGTTCAACAGACGCATAAGAAAAGCAGCTTTCCAGTTTCTTTATGCCTTCTTCAAGCTGACCATTTTTAATGAGATGAATGCCATCTAGATATTCAAATATTTCTTTTTCCGTTTCAATAAAGGTTTTTTCAAACTTTTTCAGTACGCGGTGTGTTTTTAAGGCAAGCGGCTGCTTGTCCGATAATAAATAAAATTGAAATAAGGACAAATGATACTGAATGCCTAAATCCAGCGAAAAGAACTGTTCCTCGTGCTGAATGATCATTTCTGCATTTTGTTCCGCTTGATCGAGTGCATAGAAATACATATTCATTTGAAACTCATCCAAGAGTGACAGCAGGTGACGAGCCTTTTGTGACAGCGTTTCTTGACTGATGCCGAGTCGTTCAAGCAGTAAATTGATCGTATCTTGATTGGCCTCTTTTGAGCCATTTTCGATTTTACTTAAATGAGAGACAGAACAAATTCCTTCTGCCAATTCAGATTGGGTCATATTTTGTTTATACCGGTAGAGCTTAATGATTTGCCCGATATTGATTTTCATTCCATCCAGAAGCCTCCCTTCCAATCATGGGTTGAAAGCCTTTTGACAATAGAACCGAATCAGACAAAATGGGAATACCTGAAATCATTTCATCATCTTGGCTTTTTTCTCAAAATTTGTTTAAAACGTAATATGATTGTAACATTACTTGAAAAACTCAAACAACTTTTTAGCAGACGGGAGGGGAAACATCATTTGCAACTGCTCGAAATGATGTTTATAATGTGAATGAGAATCAATTTCAATTAAGATTGATTGAAAGGATGACACATATGCCAGAAATCAAACAACAAACAGAAGCGTTAACGGTACGAGACGCTGTCAGATATAGACGATCCATTCGGAAATTCAAAGAAACGCCTGTGACCATTGAGCAGCTTCAGCCGTTATTAGAGGATGCGGTCTATGCACCGAATCATAAAATTACGGAGCCGTGGCGCTTTCTATATGCAGTGACGGAGGAAGCGAAAGCGACATTTGTTGATCGCTTCGTTGCGTTCTTCAAACGCAACAATCCAGATGCAAAGGAAGAAAAGATCAATCAATATAGAGATTACTTTTCAAAAGTTCCAGCCCTTTTACTTGTAGTGTTAAAGGAAGACGAAAACCCAGTAGTGAGAAATGATGATTTTGCCGCTGTGAGCGCACTCATTCAAAACTTCCAGCTGCTTGCTTGGGATCAAGGAATCGGTATGGTCTGGAAGAGCGGCCGCATCTTATACAACAAAGGCTTTCAACAGGACATGGGTCTAAAGGAAAACGAGCGGTTTGCTGCCATCCTTCATATTGGTTATCCAGAAGAGGTGCCTGAGGAAAAATCACGTCAGAAAGCATCAAGTCTTCTTACTGAAATCAAATAAAAGAAAAGCAGACCGCTAAAGGGTCTGCTTTTTACTTATTGTTTTTTGGCGCGCTGGTCGGCTGCTTTCATACGTGCCATTGCTTTTACGTCATTCGGATCTGCAAGTTCTTTGGAAAATTCAACATATTCGCCATCCGACTCTTGTGCTGCAAGTTCGTGATTGGTTTTTTGGTGTTGGTCTTTTTTCAAAGCCTTTCCCTCCTTTACAAGATCACTTTAGTTATGTGCTTGTTGGAGTGGAATATCCATCTTATTTGTTTCTTTTTTCTGCTGCTCTTTCCGCTTTTTTGAATTCCTGCTGATACAGGACTTCCTGGGTTTTCTTCAGCTTTGAAGTTGGCTGGTGTTCTTTTTTCTTCATCAAAATCGCCCCCTCATCTCATTTCTAATAGGATGGGTGTTTTTGACAAAATTTATTCCTTTGAATGCAAAATCGCTTCTTTTAATTCAGGATGCAAAAAGTCATAAGAAGAAAGCAATGCCTTCTTTGGCAGCGCACGCTGACCTTCTAAAACAAGTAATGACATTTCGCCAAGTGCCGTTCGAATGACAAAGGATGGAACCTTCAGCCAGTGAGGGCGGTGAAGGGCAGACGCTATCGTTTGTCCAAGCTGTTTCATTTGAACAGGATTCGGTGATGTGACATTGAGTGGACCTGAGATGTCGTCATTGTGTATGGCATAAGCAATGAGATGTGCTACATCTTCGACATGAACCCATGAAACCCATTGCGAGCCGGAGCCAATCGTTCCGCCGGCAAATAGTTTATATGGCAGTGTCATCAGTGGCAAGGTACCTTTTTCTCCTAACACGACGCCGAAGCGTGTGTAGACGGTACGAATGCCGAGTGCTTCAATCTTTTGCCCCTCAGCTTCCCAACGCTTAGATGTATGACTTAAGAAATCAGTATCCGCAGGAGGTGATTCCTCTGTAAAATCTCCTGTTTGAGACGTGCCATAAATTCCGACAGCACTTGCTTGAATGAGCACGGATGGTTTCGGTTCCTGCGCTTCTATAATGCGCCTTACTTCTTGTGTGGATTGAATACGGCTAGAGAGGATGCCTTCTTTTGCCTTGTCTGTCCAGCGGGTGAAAATGGATTTTCCAGCAAGGTTAATCCAGACATCAATCGCAGGCAATTCATGCTCAGGCGCAGCACCTTCTGTCAGCCACTGCACATAGTGTAAATGATTTTGTTCGGATTCCTTTGGATTTCTTGTTAAAATATATAGATGATGTCCTTCAGCAGCGAGCACTTTCGTGACGTGCTGGCCGATAAAACCGGTTCCTCCGGTGATGGCGATATTCAATTGACATCTCTCCTCTCATATACATACCTATATCTTTCACGAATTTGAATCAGAAGAAACATCCTGACTGTTTGAAAAAAGGAGTGATCACAGGATGCCCTATATTACAAAAATCTCCGCTCAGAAAAACAATACAGAGCGGGTAAACATCTTTCTTGATGAAAAGTACGCGTTTAGCGTGGATCTAGATGTGCTCGTCCAGCACGATTTGAAAAAGGGAAAAGAGCTGGACGAAGCCGATATCATCGACATTCAATTCGGTGATGCTGTGAAAAAAGGATTTCAGCAGGCCGTCGATTATTTATCCTACCGAATGAGATCGGTGAAAGAAGTCACCGATTACTTGACGAAAAAAGAAATCCCGGCACCTGCCATTAGTGAAATTATACACAAATTAAAGCATTACAAGTATGTAAATGATCTTGAATTTGCGGAAGCCTATGTCAGCACCCACCGTAAAACGAACAGCAAAGGGCCGTCCGTCCTGAAAAAAGAGCTAAAGCTCAAAGGGATAGATGATGACAACATTGAACAAGCACTATCGCAATATCCTGATGACTTACAGCTGGAGGAAGCTGTGAAGCAGGTTCAGAAGCTTGTGAGAAAAGAAAAAAATCGCTCCGCAAAAGAGATCGAGCAGCGCATCAAGCTGCAGCTGCAGCGAAAAGGATTTTCGTTTGAGATCATTGATAAAGCCCTTCAAGAAGCCTATGATGGACAAGAAGAGGAAAAGGAAGAAGAAGCGCTCCTTTATATGATGGAGAAGGCAAAACGAAAGGTAGGATACGACGGATCATTTGAAAAGAGGATGAAGGTGAAGCAATTTTTATTCAGAAAAGGCTTTGATCTCGACACAATTGATCACGTTTTAGACAAAGGGGAATGACAGATGGACAAACGTTATAGTGAGATGACGGAATACGAATTGAAGCAGGAGATAGCCTCTCTTTCTGAAAAAGCACGAAAGGCTGAGCAGCTTGGCATTGTGAATGAATATGCCGTCTTAGAACGGAAAATCGATATGGCCAAAGCCTACTTAGTAGATCCAGCCTTGATTCAAACGAAAACGACTTATCAAATCAAAGATACAGATGAAGAGTTTTACGTGGAATATTTAAATGGTGTATTTGCGTGGGGACACAGAGTATCAGCCCCAAATAAGGAAGATGCACTGCCAATTTCAATGCTTACGAAAAAGGACTGATCCGAGAGATCAGTCCTTTTCTTTACTTCGAACGTTGTTTACGGACGTTGTTCTGAAGTACGATGTCGTGCTGCGTTTGCTGCGTTTCTCCGTTGACCTGAGAGGCAGAATGCTTTGCATTCGCCCATGGTTGAGGGTAAGCGGTTGTCCTTAGTTGAACAAAGTCTTCCATATACGATTTCCCATTTGAACTCATATCTCAAGCACTCCCTTTGGAAAAATTAGCGTTTCCCTGATGCCCTCATTCGTTCCTGTGGACGTGTATTCGTCTCACCATTCGGCCTTTTAGACGCATAAGCATCTGTGGCGCCTGGCTCGCCTTCAAATTTGTGATTCACTTGATTTGGAAAGCCTTTTGCTTTATTACGCATATCGATTCCCTCCAAACAATACAAATCATTTGCGTCTTTTGAAGACGTAAGGGTAGTATATGAAAAAAGAGGTTTTTTTAAAAAGGCACTTTCTGCTAGATGAAGGAGGAACCGACATG
Organism: Bacillus sp. FSL K6-2841; assembly: GCF_037976435.1. Classification (NCBI taxonomy): domain Bacteria; kingdom Bacillati; phylum Bacillota; class Bacilli; order Caryophanales; family Bacillaceae; genus Bacillus; species Bacillus sp. FSL K6-2841. Next base: position 888,760 of record NZ_CP150266.1, read on the forward strand.
GAACAATACTTTGAGCGATTAACAGAACAACTGATGGAAAAAAACAATATGCTGACATATGACGAAGCACGTACATGGGTAGAGCTGCTTTGGAGTGATTTTGAAACGACCTATGCAAAGGCTGGCCACAAGTATAAAGGACAGGAAACAACTGAACGGATTGTCCAAGAGTGGATTGAGAGCTACGGTGCGCAGCTGCATTTATTCCAAAATAAACAATCGAAGGCAAACGAGCATCTACAAGAGCAGAATAAAGGGCTGCTTCATTAAAAGAAGTGCCCCCTCATCTTTTTCAATAAATAGGAAAATATATAAATGAGTAAACAATTTTATGATACAATACCCAGTCTGTGATCGAAATTACAGGCTTTTTACAATGGTTAAACTTAAAATTACATTAAATTCATCTTGCTGAAAATCAATGGAAATAAAACTTTGATATAATGGAACGATTAAAGAAACATGTAATTTATGGATAATAAAAAAGGGTTTCGTTTCCTGATAAAAAAGGAATAATGAACATATCAGACTATGTGAAAAAAGTGAAGAGAAGGTGCGATATGGAACGAGAATTGCTCTCTGTTATAATTCCTTCTTACAATGAAGGTGAAAACATCAGACGAATCTTTGAGGCACTCGAGGAAGAGTTTCGCGATTTTCATTATGACTTTGAAATCATTTTTGTGAATGATGGAAGCAAAGACAATACACTTCAATATATGAGAGAGCTCTCTCGCAAAAGTGCAAAGGTCAAATATATTTCCTTCTCACGTAACTTTGGGAAGGAAGCCGCTATTCTGGCAGGACTTGAATATGCGAAGGGAGTAGCTGCGATCATCATGGACGCCGACCTGCAGCACCCAACGTATTTGATTCAGGACTTCGTCAGAGGATATGAAGAAGGCTACCATCAAGTCATTGCCAAACGGAACCGTAAAGGAGACAGCAAGCTTCGCTCTTACTTATCATCCATGTACTATAAAGTGATGAACAAGGTAGTCGAAGTGGACTTGCGTGATGGCGTCGGAGATTTCCGCTTAATTTCGCGCCAAGCAATCGATGCATTGCTTCAGCTGAAAGAAGGAAATCGTTTTTCTAAAGGGCTTTTTTGCTGGATTGGGTTTGAAGAAAAGGTCATCTATTATGAAAATGTAGAAAGACAGCATGGTGATACAAAATGGTCATTAAAGAAGTTGTTTAACTATGGCATAGATGGCGTTATTTCCTTTAACAACCGCCCGCTGCGTATTTGTTTTTATACTGGCATACTGATCTTATTCCTCTCTTTGATTTACATCGTGGCCACCTTTATTCAAATCGTCAAAACGGGCGTGATAGTACCTGGTTATTTCACTTTAATATCGGCTGTGCTTTTCCTCGGAGGTGTCCAGCTTTTGAGTCTAGGTGTGATTGGTGAATATATTGGCCGCATTTATTATGAAACGAAAAAGAGGCCGCATTATTTGATCCAAGAATCAAATGTCATGCAGCAAGAGACAAGCTCTAAGGAACAAGACCGAGTGTTAACGCAGTTATTTAAATAACGTGGAGTCAAATAACCGGCAAGCACGAATCGCTTGCTGGGTTGTTTTGTTTCAAAGAACAATGGATCTTTTGTGGAAAGGATTTAGATGATGAAACGTAGATGGATAATCATTGGAATGTGCCTCATTCTCGCATTATTAGGCCACTCCTTTTTCTTATATGAATATACGCAAGGCCGGTACATGACAGGAGATGGGGATGGCATTTCGCAAATGCTCCCATTTAAAAAGCTGCTTTACGACGAATACGTCAAAGGGAATTTCTTTTATTCCTATCAATTCGGTCTAGGCGGCGGTACATACACGCAATTAGGGTATTATTTCACAACGTCGACGGTCTTTATGGTGACAGTCGCTGTCGTCTGGCTGATGAATGCGCTCCATCTCATACAGTCAACAGACATCCATTTTTGGGCAAATGCCGTCATTTGGCTGAGCGTGATCAAGCTGACGCTTATTCTTTTCATCGCTTACCGTGTGCTTCTTTCAATGGTTCAAAATAGATTGGGTGCACTGACAGGTGCAGCAATCTATGGATTATCTATTGTATATTTCCGGCATCAAACGTTTTGGGAATTTTTCACCGACAGCATGATGTGGCTTCCGCTGCTTGTGCTTGGGGTTGAGCGGATATTCAAAACGGGTAAGCCCGCTTGGTTTATTGCGAGTTGCAGTCTGATGCTGATCAACAACTTTTACTTTGCTTATATTCACTTTATCTTTTTAGCGATCTATCTTATCTTCAGATATATGATCAAACTGCGAAGTGAGGAGCACGGGTGGAAAGTGTTTTGGACACTTGCGATCTCTACGCTGTTATCCTTTGGGATCAGTGCTGCCTTTTTTATCCCGTCTGTTTATGGCTTTCTTAACAATATAAGACCGCCGTATGAACAGACCATTCCTTGGTTCGAGCTGCATGATCATCTGCTGTTTACGAGCAGGGTGTATTTATTACCTGTGATTTTTCTCATTTGTATGTTCCTCGTTCCGCTTTACCGGAACAGGTGGTTTTTCATTTTTACATCGATCAGCGTTCTGCTCATTGTTTTTCACTACAGTCCAAAGATGGCGAGCGTGTTTAATGGTTTTTCAGCACCGCAATACAGATTTGAATACATTCTTGCCTTTACAGTTGGAGCGGTCGTTGCCATCACGATCAAGCATTTCTCACAAATCGAGTGGAAGTGGAAAAAGCGTGCGGTCTTAGGCGCTTGGATCGTGTTCCTTCTCGCTGTCGTCTTTTCAGAACGAGCAAAGGGAAACATGGATGTCGTTGTGTTTATAGGTATAGGACTGCTTGTGATCAGCTTGTTCATCCTATGGATGCATGCGGAAAAACGTCAGCACCTTCGTCTCTTTTCAGCTGTGCTTATTGCCATCAGCTTACTGACAGCAGGCGTGTATCAGCAGGGATACTTATCTGAAAGAAGCAATATTAAGAGCGTATCAGATACGTATCTGAATAGTGAGGCATATGCTGGACATGAACAAATGAAGCTCATTCAGCAGATTCAAAGCCGCTCTTCAAAAGATCCGCTTGCCCGGATTGATTGGATGAACGGCGTGCGCAACAACACCCCGTTATTTGAAGGCTTTCAAGGCATGAGTGCGTATTCAAGTATATTGAATCAGCATTTGCTCCATTTCTACTGGAATGACCTGCAAATTGATATGGGGAGGGAAAGTGTCAGCCGTTATGCAACAATGGGGGACAGGGCGAATTTATACAGTCTGACCTACGGGAAGTATTATATGAGAGACAAAAGGGTGTCTTTCTCACCGCCGGTTTATTTTAAGCCAATATTGGAAAGCGAACATTATGAAGTGTATGAAAATACACGCCCGCTCCCATTTGCAAGAACAACGAGTACCGTCTATTCAGAAAAGTCACTAGAGCATGCGTCAGCACTTGATAAAGAACATGCGATGTTGCAAGGTGTGATCTTAAACAAAAAAGGAAATGCTGAAATCGACCAATCGCCTGATCGAATAAAGGATACAAACATTCATACTGAACAAGCGGTATACGAAAATGGCGTGCTTGATGTATACGGGAAAACGGGCGGGCTGAATATCACCCTTCCAGATGATATCGCTCGCGTGGGGGATGTGTATGTGAGTTTTTATGTGAAGCGGACAGACCGCAATGAAGGGTTTCAGTTATCCATTGACGACTATGTTACATCTCGAAAAAGCAATACATCCATCTACAAAACAGGTGTCAATGAAGTGACGATTCGGGTCCCTGCGGAAAAGATCCTCTCCATTCGAGTACCAAAAGGGACATACGAACTCAATCAACTGAAGCTGTATCAAGAGCCTTACCGCGTCCTAGAGAAAGCATATAAAAAAGAAAAACAAGATAATGGCAACCAGCAAGTAAAGCTTAAAAATAACCGCTTTACGATTTCATATGATAACAAGCGCGGCGATAATTATATGGTTCTGCCAGTACCATATGAAAAAGGCTGGGAGCTCACGGTGAACGGCCATCAAACCGATATTGAACAAGCCAATTACGCCTTTATCGGTTTTCCAATAGAAAAAGGCGAAAACGAGATTGTGCTAACCTACTATCCGCCTTATATCAGAATTCTCGCATTGATTTCACTCGTCAGTTTGATTGGTGCGATCCTCTATGCACGGAGAAAACACAAGAAACACCACTTTTCATCATAAGTGGTGTTTTTTTATCTTTCATCTCATACGTAAGTTTCTTCATCCCATTCAATCGTGTATTCGTTCATTTTTTTATCAATATCGTTTTGAATACTCATGTGCTGAAATAGCGCATTCAATTCTTCTGTCCTCTTTCTTCGATCCTTTTCATAATAATAGAACGCATCTCGATAATCATGATCCCTTAGCATCTTTGCTATGAGCATGGCATCTTCTAGACTATACGATGCTCCTTGACCAACAAAAGGGTTCGCCGTATGTACCGCATCACCTACAAGAACAACACGTCCTTTTGACCACACAGGAAAATCCTTTATTTCATAGATACTTCTTGGAAAGAACATGTTTGTATGATCGATGATGTCAGAAAGGTGTTTAGGAATGTTCCAATGTTCCATTTGTTTATATAATAACTGTCGGATGGTTTCTTTATTGGCTTTCTCAAAATGTTTTGTAGGTAACTTCTCAGGACACTGAGAGAAAGCTTGCCACAAAATATTCATTTTATTTGTTGGATGCGCTTTTCCAAAAATGAATTGAAAGTTTCCGTCATTGTAAAAATAACTTGTTGCCTCATCCAATACAAAATTCTTCACAAACGATACTCCTTGTAGTCCCCAAAAACCGCTATAGTCTAATTTAGCATTAAACGCAATAGCCTCTCTTGTTTTAGAAAAAGTTCCATCTGCTCCTATTACGATATCACCTGTTATCTCAGTTTCATCTTCAAAAAGAACCTGAACGGAATGAGGCTGCTGTTTGATTGAGATTAACTTTTTGTTGTATTTCACTTCTATTCCTTGGCGGTGAACTTCTTTTAAAAGTGATTGGATGATTTGGTCTCTCATGACGTTCAGTAAAGGAGCATCATAATATTTTTCACTATAATTGTGAAAGGTCGCTTCTACTTCATTTTCACTGTTTATTTGCTGGATCTTCTTTATCACTGTTGCATTTGCTATCACTTCATTTTTACACCCGATTCCAGCCAAAATCTTTACCCCATTCGGAGAGAGTAAAAAACCTGCTCCTGTTTCTAATTCTTCATCTGACCTGCTTTCATAAATCGTACTTTCCATTCCAGCCTTTTTTAAAAATAAAGCAGTAGCCAATCCTGCTACACCACTGCCAATAATGATCACATTTTGAGATTTCATCATTTTCCCTCCCTTTTTATAAACAGACCGGTCGGTTTATTTTTGTGCAAAAAAATAAGCTTTTTCATATAGGACAGCGTATCACAATTCCCCCCTTTTCATTTGGTAATTAAAGTATATGATAATATGTTATAAATGATTTAGCAAGAATGAAACTATCCAATTTCTGATCAACTTCTTTTAAAAACATGAAGGGGATAACAAAACATGAACAAAGACACCGTGATAAAACACTATGAACACACCCTTGAATGGGTACAGTCACTAACGGAAGTAACAGAAGAAGAATGGCGTAGCACCATCGCTGATGGAAAGTGGAGCATTGCTGAGATCATCGCACATTTCGTTCCATGGGATGAATTTATTTTACACGATCGCCTAAAGGAATTTTGGAACAATAAAGCGTTACCTCAGGCACCTGATGTGCATGAAATGAACCGGCAGTCAGCCGAAAGAGCAAGAAAGGAAGAGAGAAGCGAGACGATCGGGCGATTTATTGCTGTTAGAACAATATTGCTTCAAGAAATGAAGAAAATCGAAGTATCTCGCTGGACTACACCCTTTCTGATCGGTCAAATCGAGCTGACGTTATCAAGTTATTTTCAAGGTTTGATTAAGCATGATCTCCATCATATGGAGCAGGTCAAACAAGCGCTCTCCACAAAAAGACGATAGCGCCTCACGAAGCTTCCTTATCAAACGAAAACGTCGCATAATCAAACAAAAAATGAAATAGCCAAAGACTTAGCGCAAAGAGAATTTCTTCAGAAGTAGTCAGCAAAATGCCGTCAACCAATTCATCTGATAAGTAGACAGCACCCCAAATAAACAAAAGGTGAAATAAAACGGCATAGAAAACGATGGATCGTTTTTTGGACCGACACTTACGAACAAACCGCATGAGCACGTGTTCCAGATGTTCAAAAGAGATCCCAAGTACAACATAGATGCCCATAAACAGAAGCAGCGATAAAATCGAATGATAAAAAGCACCCGTCAAATGAAAGAACAGCACACAAAACAACAAAAATATGTAACAGACAGCCGACGCCGCCATGAGCCATTTCAGCCCTTGCCATAAAGCGTGAACAGATTGTTGCATGGGTAAACAACACTCCTTTACATGAAGATACCTGCAAAAAGGACAGCCTTTTTGCAGGAAGGTTGGAATTAATCCTCTTTTTTAGGTGCAGCGATAACAGGATGTTTTTCAGTATCAAGCAGTTTCAAGAATTCTTCGCCTTGATCTAAATGATCCAAAACAAGCTGTTTCGGTGTGACCGCAAGCCACTGATTGAGTGAAATGTCTGCATAATGATCGCTCTTAAAGATTTCTAAGAAATAGAGCGGTTCGTCGCCTGTATTTTCTACATAATGCCCCATAGCAAATGGCACATAGCCAACGTCTCCCGCCTGATAGTTGAAGGTTCTCGCATGTCCATCAGAAGCAAATACCGTCATTCGAGCTTTTCCAGAAATGAAATATTGCCATTCATCCGTATTTGGATGCCAGTGCAGCTCACGGATGGCACCTGGATCAACTTTCACAAGAGCAGAGGCAATCGTTTTAGAAGCTTTGAAATTGGTAGAATCCGCAATCCACACTTGTCCGCCGCTTGACGTAATCGGCTCTTGCTTTAACAGCTCATATTTAAAGGAGTTCGGGACTTCTCCTTGCTCTGTTTGCACCTTGTCACATTCAAGGGAACCAGGAATTCCTTTTTGGAAAATATACTTCTCTTTCTCTGGCAGCTTGTTAAATTGTTCTTTTGTCATTCCAAAGTTTTGGAGAACGACTTCCTCTGGGGTATGGGCAAGCCAATCAGTCACTTGGAACGTACTATTTTCAGAGAAGGAACCATCATCAAACACTAGCAAGAATTCAGCTCCCGGTTCAAGTGCTTGAATAGAGTGCGGCAAGCCTGAAGGGAAGTACCATAAATCTCCCTCAGTCACATCCTCTGTAAAATTCCGCCCCTCTGCATCAACCGATGTAATTCGGGCTTCCCCATAAATCATATACGCCCACTCCGCTTCCTTATGCCAGTGCAGCTCGCGAATCGCACCAGGTTTTAGCCGCATGTTCACAGAGGCAAGACTTTTAGAGATTGGCAGTTCACGCACTGTTACCTCGCGGGCATAGCCGCCTTTTTCTAAACGGTTGTGCGTATCAGAAAAAGAATATTTCATGTTGGGAACCGTTCCATGATCGGTTTCTGGTGGCGTGAGCATATCTGGGTTTTGTCTGTCTCGCTCGAGATTACGTGGAATTTTGACCGTTGCTCCTTTTTCTCCTCGAATCGGCTGTGGTACACCATTTTGCTTTTCACTCATGATAAAATCCCCTTTCAACATCGTATTGTGTGAGGTGACAAAAGGCCTTTCATTCCGCCCTCGTTTTCATAAGGTGAAACGAATCAAGAAGATGTCAATCTGATTCATCATTTTTTTGAACAGCGACCAATCGTTGGATGAGCTTGCTTAATTCATCAAACTTTCGTTCAAAACGTGTCAGCAAATAAACCGTCAAAATGGCAGGAAAGCCAGCCTGACCGAGCTGCTTCAGCCATTCCTCCGAAAAAAAGGTCTCCATTTGTCTCACCTCCCAGCGGATGCTCGTCTTCTCTATAAGTGGTATGAAAGAAGAAATAGGAAATCAAAGGGGGAGAAAATGAACCATTAGACCCGTTTCACAAAGTTTACTTTTTTTAACTTTTGTCCACTTAATGCAAGTAGAGAGAACAAAGGGGAGGATGCACATGGATTATCGGCTGTTATTGAAAGCAAAATGGAAGGAAATCGTTGATCACCCGCTCATTCAGCAGTTTTTAAGCAATCCTAAAAACCAGCAGCTGCTCCGGCAAGTCATGGAAGAGCCAAACGAAGAAAATGCGAAAAAACTAGATTCCGAGTTCAAGCAGTTTTATCAAAAAATCCGCATCATCAAGTATATTTCCACAATGATCCGCATCTTTTCAGTCGACTTTGACAAACGAGTGAAAAAAAAGCAGCAACGTTTTCCGCTCATACTCGATCATCCTGATACGCAAGAAGTGAAAGACCCTGTTCAAACAGATACGTATGAAGCTGTGCTCTTTAACCAGCAAGACTTAGGGGAGCACCTGCAAGACCCAAGATTGTACAAGGCCTACCAGCAGCTCACAGACAAACAAAAAATGGTTTTAACCCATATTTATGTTGAAGGTCAAACAATGAAAGAAATAGCCGACCGGCTAGGCGAAACGAGACAAAACATCTCAAACATCCACAAAAAAGCACTCAACAAACTAAAAGAAGAAACAGGGGGAGATGTCCGTGCAAGAAGACAAAATGACCAATGGAGAAATGGAAGAACTCATTGAAACCTTCACACCCATGATCAAAAAGAAACTACAAAACACGGCATATCAAGAAAGAGAAGACCTCGAACAAGAACTTTATATCAAACTCATCGAAAAAATAGACCGGCTGATTTACCAAGAAGGACCTGGATTTTGGGAGTTTATTGTGGAATATATGACGAAGTTGTAAGAGAAGCTGATGGTGCGAATGTGAGGTGAACATAAAATCCCCGGGGTATTCGCACCTTTTTATTCGACAAAATTGAGAAAAAATGTATATTTTATGAAGGGAAAAACAAAATTCTTTATTGAAAGTTGTGGATTTTGCCTATCATTTCCTAAAAAATGTTACAATTAGGGCAGAAATCGCAGTCGCACTCTACATGAGTGCGTGGATTGAAATTAACGCAAGGGCTTTTGTATACTTCCCCCCACGTGTCGCACTCTACATGAGTGCGTGGATTGAAATAACAAAACGCATCTGATACGTCAATCATAGAAAGAGTCGCACTCTACATGAGTGCGTGGATTGAAATTGAATAAAATTGCGTTTTTAACCCAATTTTCAAGTCGCACTCTACATGAGTGCGTGGATTGAAATATAATATTGCCCGATCCTGCATAGGCGTATCCTCGTCGCACTCTATATGAGTGCGTGGATTGAAATACAGTAGCCGTATTAATTACAGGTCTTATATTTGTCGCACTCTATATGAATGTGAGGAATAAAATTCTTGTCAGTAGGTAGCTTGAAAGATTTATTGACATTGCGCTTGAAATAGGTGTGAAAAACATAACTCTGTCTCAGCCATTTTATTAATGAATTCAAAGATGTTGATGAAGCAGCGAAATAAGTATGATTATCATCAGTAATAGTTTTTAATTAAATAGGATTAAGAGAGATTCGGTGCGAATGTGAGGTGAACATAAAATTCCTGAGGCATTCGCACCTTTTTATTCGACAAAAATGAGAAAAAATGTATATTATTTAGAGGTGAAAACAAAATTCCATATAGAAATTGAGGGTTTTGGCTATCATTCCCTAAAAAATGTTATAATTAGGGCAGAAATCGCAGTCGCACTCTACATGAGTGCGTGGATTGAAATATTTCTACGGAACTCATACATCCCCATGAAGAAATGTCGCACTCTACATGAGTGCGTGGATTGAAATCTTATCGCTGCCACTAGTTTGTTTTCAAACTCAGGTCGCACTCTACATGAGTGCGTGGATTGAAATAGTATCATCTTTAAAGGTTTTTCCGTATTCGCTGTCGCACTCTACATGAGTGCGTGGATTGAAATATGGCGGTGTTTTTCTATTTGCTGTAAAGCGTCCCGTCGCACTCTACATGATTGCGTGGATTGAAATGATTTCTTCGTCTGTTAAATCTTCATAGTATTTGTCGCACCCATATATGAGGTGTGCATGGTTTTCAATGATTGTGTCTTAAACGGTTATGACTACCTTAAAGATCATCTTCTTACAACATCCTCTTTCAAATAGCCATCAAATATACTGTTCATTTGTACAGTGAAAACATGACTCCTTGCAGTCATGTTTTTTTCTTCTTCTTTTTCCTAAATAAACCTTAAAAAATCTCAAAATAAGTCGAAATGAAAAGTAGTTATTTAGATTCAAATATTATCCATTCGTAATGAGTGGTGAAGGAGGAAATGGTTTGGGTGAAACGGAGCGAACCGGTAAAGTGGAGCAGCTGATCTTAGAGAATTATCAAAGATTAAACAGCATGATATCAGAAGAAGTGGACTTTGCTTCTAATCATGGCGGGCTGACAGGAGATTCTAGAGAAGTGATGTGGTTGGAGTTTTTTCGGAAAATCATTCCTAAAAAATATTCATTAGCACAAGGTGTCATCATTATTGACTCAGAAGGAAATCATTCTAACGAAGTCGATATTGCCGTATTTGATGAGCAGTATACGCCGTATGTGTTCCAACACAATTCCTTGAAATTTATACCGATTGAGGCGGTTGCGGTTGCTATAGAATGTAAAAGTTCAAATTTCGATGTTGATAATTTAAAAGTTTGGTCTGACAATATAAAAAAATTAGTACCGAAAACAAAAGGAATAGCTAGGATAGCCGCCAAAGGGGTTGACATGGTTGAAAATGATACACAGAAACGAACACGTCCTATTTTAATTTTAGCAAGTAATTTAAAAAGGCAAACAGCAAACTCATCTTCAAAGATGTTTGAAATATTAGACAAAGCATTTGACCTTATTCTTATGAAACAAAAGAGTGTATTTCATTTAAGAGCTCCTAATGAAGATAAACAGTTAGGATGGTGGGCTAATGAATTAAATTGTTATGATCCAGAAAGGTCTAAGGAACAAGAGGATAAAGAAAAGAAAAAAAATAGTGAGAAAAATAAAGATGATAGTAAAGACAAAGTGATTTCGAACAAACTCAGCGATTTACGTATTGATGGATGCGATCTGTTGACACTAAATTTCCAATTAAATCAATTGCTGATGCTCATTAACAATCCCATGTTTTTCCCTCACTATGCATATGCCGAGCTATTTCAGAAACAGATAACAAAGTGAAGAAAGGAGAGCGACATGACAAGGGAATCTAGTAAACCCAAAACGAATTGGCATGATGTGAAACATGCGATTGACACGAAAATCCATGAAGACCAAAGACTTTTTAAAGAGCCGCTCACTATTCATTTGGTTACGCCAATGTTTGGCGGAGGGCCCCAATCAAACTCAATTGATCAAGACAGACCGATTCGAGAAAGTGCGATTCGTGGTCATCTTCGTTTCTGGTGGCGTGCAACTCGAGGAGCTGCTTGCAAAAACGCAAATGAATTATCTAAACGAGAAGCAGAGATATTTGGTCATACAGAAAAAAGCAGCTTAATTAAAGTAATCGTTGAAGAAATATTTAAAGAACAAAAACAAATCAAATTCCCTCCAAAATATATTTTTCAAAAAACACCAAATAAAATGTTGATGGGATATTTCAAAATGAATGTTTATTTGACCGAGAGTGCTTCAATGACTTCACAAGACAAAAAGAAGTTGGGCAATGAAATCGAAGCTGCACTATGGGCGTGGATCAACTTTGGGGGACTTGGTGCAAGAACGAGACGTGGTTGTGGGAGTTTATACTGTGAGACATTTTCTCCTAAAGAGCAAGAAGTCAGTAAGGAGCGATTTGATCAATGGTTTAAAGAGAAAGTATGTCAATATGCTATCTCCATTCCCGAAGTGCCTCGTGAATGGGCAACGCTCAGCTGGGAGTTTAGATTACAAAATAAAGCTTCTCAAACGCATTTATCCTGGACGAGAACAATGGATACATACAGTGAATTTCGAAAAAAACATAATGTCCAAAATGGGGAGGCTGGGAGAAGTTATTGGCCTGAGGCAGATTCCATACGTCGTCTAGCGAATATGTCACATCCTGATCACGAATTACAATATCCTTCAAATAAACCAAAGAGATATATCGCTTTTCCTAGGGCGCAATTTGGTATGCCGATTGTTTTTAACTTTAAAAAGAAATCGAAAAAAGATAAGGAGCGAAGCGAAGAAGAAATAGCAAAAAGAAGGTGGTTTCAAAAGGAGCCTAATACAAAGACGTTAGTCCCGCGAAATAAAAATCGCTTGGCTTCACCACTCATCTTAAAACCGTTAGCTATTAATCAAAAGGAATCGGTGGGCATGGTGATGGTGCTGCAGCAACCAAAGATCGAAGCTTTATCGCTTTTAGGAAAAGGAAAGCCTTTGCCCGATGTGACAGATGAACAAAGTATCTACCCAACAGCCACCTACTCAAACAATCCATTACGAGACGAGAGTGGCCGTACGCACTCATCGGCGATTCAAGCCTTTTTACATAGCAAGGAGGTGCAAACATTTTGCCAGAAGAATCACAAAAACAAACATTAATGCTATTTTCGATAGGGCCCGTTCAAGAATTTATTGCGCAAGCAAGGCGGACGCGTGATTTATGGTTTGGCTCTTTTCTTCTATCTGAATTAAGTAAAGCAGGTGCGAAGAAATTTCAAGAACTGGGTGGAACGCTTATTTTCCCTGTGTTCAACGAATCATCTGCAAATACAAACAATGCACCAAACAAAATATTGGGAGGAATTTCACACGAACAGCCTTCATCCGTTGCAAGACAAGTAAAAAAAGCAATATATGGCAAATGGAAGGAATACGCAGATTTTGTAAGAGGGATTGTGGATCCTTATATTCAAATAGGCACATGGAATCGACAAGTAGATGATTTAATAGAATTTTATGCTGTGTGGACTGAGATGCAAACTCCAGAGGAAGCGCCAAATGCGTCCGCAAGTTCATATCATATGGCTCTTCAAGAAGTCGAAGGTTTAATGGCGGCAAGGAAGACTTTAAGAGATTTTAAACAAAATGAGCCAAGGGCGTTATTCGGTGAACCAAAATCATCACTTGATGGTGGCCGGGAATCAGTTTTCCAAAAGCAAAAAACACCACAGCAAGTGGCGCAACTTGCTAAATGGGGAATTGGTGAACATGAATCATTAGATGCGATTTCAGTGATCAAACGATTATCTATACATAAGCACCCGAGTATGACCTTTCCATCAGTCTGCGATAAAGCGTTTGCTCCCTATCAAAACATGTTGAAACAAAATGAACAGAAGAAAGCTGCCACACAATATGTGAAAGATGTAGAAACATATCTTAAGAATATGAATCTAACAGTAGCCCCTATTGATTTGAGTGAGGCATCGCTTTTTTATGATAGAAGAATAGAAGATTATCTTGAACAACGTGGACTTGTCGGGACCACACGAACAGAAGCGAAAAATGATATCACACAGCTGCTCGAAAAATATTTCAAAGGTGAATACAGCAAGCATCATGGCCGGCCGGTCAAACCACCAGCACCTTCACCTTACTATGCCTTTCTCATGGCGGATGGAGATAAAATGGGCAGCCAACTGCGAAATATACAGCATGTAGAAAGTCATATTGCATTTTCTAAAACGCTCTCAACTTTTGCTTCAAAGGCAAGTGGGATTATTTCCGAATGTGAAGGTACATTGATTTATGGCGGTGGAGATGATGTCATGGCTTATGTACCGGTTCACAAATGCTTAGAAGCAGCTGGGAAATTACAAAGAGAATTTGTATCAACGATGAATGCTCATCAACATAGTGAAATACCTCCTTCGATTTCAATTGGCATCGCCATCGTTCATATGCTTGAGCCTCTTGAAGAAGTAAGAAGTATGGCACGCCAGGCTGAACAATATGCAAAACAAGAGCGAAATTCATTAGCGATTCATTTCCAAAAGCGAGGCGGAGGAGACACAATGAATATCTCAGTCTCTTTTCAAATAGATCCAGTGGCCTCTATCCAAGAGATGACGACATGGTTAAAACAGTCTTATTTCACATCTGGCTTTGCATATGGCTTACGAGAGTTGTATCAAACATACGAACAGTCTTCATTTAAAAAACAGCCAGCAATTTTAGATGAACTCATTCCACTAGAGATAAGACGTCTTGCATTCAAAAAGAAAACGGAAGCAAAAACAGAGCAAGAAACGAAAGAGTGGATCGATCAATTGATTACGAAGTATATACCGAAGAAGAATACATTAGAAGAATTACATACAATCGCTGAATGTATGATCATTGCTCTTCAACTAGAGGAGGTAAGTGGACATGCCTGAAAGATGGTTTCACATTCAACCGCTTGATCCGCTGCTTATTCGTGATGCACGCCCATTTCAAAGTGTACCGGGTATACGGGCGCGTTCATTAAACGATGTTCCCCCTAGTGTGGTCGCAGGAACACTTCGTACAGCACTAGCGAAGATACGACAATCAATGAAACACACCACGCCACTTTCTTATTATGCGAAATCTCTTGTGCGAGGTCCTTTATATCGCTGGCATGATCATTTATATGTGCCAATGCCTAATGACCTTGAGTTATTCGATGATGAGTATGGCATGTATCAAGTGAGACCGAAGCGAATGATGTCGAAAGGACAGGGCTTTTTTGGCACAGGAAAAACAGGCCGTTTTAGTGAGGCATTATGGCCGCCAATTGGAGCTGGTGCTCGTAAAAAAATGAAATCGCCGCCTGCTTTTGTATCACTAAAGTGGATGATGAACTGGCTGACAGACGCAGTGGATGAGAGTCAGGTGAAGGAAGCCTTGACTGAATACCAACACATGCAGAAGGAAAATCATTCGTTCAAAAATGATGCACCACCTGCATTTATTCCAGCATTACAGCGTCAGGAGCGAACACAAATTGAGGTGGAAACTGGCAGTAAAAGAGCAAAAGATCAGCATCTATTTTCAACTGAATCGCTCTTATTCCCAGATGACTTTAAACTGGAGGCAGGAATAGATTTATCTACTGAAGAGTCAGAAGAATTAAAGCCTTTCTCAGGGATTCACCCAATCGGTGGTGAACGGCGGCTGGCTCATATAGAAGACCGGCCACATGTATACCAACAAGATTGGACATGTCCGGATGCTATTAAAGAATCGCTCAAAAACAAGCCGTATGTTCGCATGATATTGGCGACACCTGCTTATTTCAGTAAAGGATGGCAGCCCGGCTGGCTGGATGAACAGCTCATGTCAAAACCACTATTTGATACAAATGTACGACTCAAATTGGTTTGGGCATCTGTTCCACATTGGCAGCCTATCTCTGGATGGAGTTTAGCAAATAAAGACAAAGGGCGTGAAAAAGCAATACGCCGCTTAGTCCCTGCGGGTAGCGTTTACTTCTTTACAGTAGAAGAAGGAGATCCAGCAGAACTGGCCGAAAAAATGTGGCTTCAATCAGTATCCGATCGTAACCGGCGCAAAGAAGCGTTTGATCGTGAAGATGGCTGCGGGTTAGCACTTTGGGGAACATGGAAGCCGAATGAATAAGAGGAGTGAGATGATGGAAGCAAGCCGTTGGTTTTGGATACATTGTTTATCCCCCCTTCATATTGGAGCGGGTGAAGGAGTTGGCGTGATTGATATGCCCATTCAACGAGAAAAAGTAACAGAATGGCCGATTATACCTGGAAGCAGTATCAAAGGCGTGCAGCGTGAACATTATCGCGCGAAAGGACAAGACACATTCGTACAAAAAGTATTTGGTACACAAGGAGATCAAGATGGAAGCGCAGGAGCAGTCGTCATGACAGATGGCCGGTTATTTTCATTCCCGGTGGCGAGTAGATACGGTACATTTGGATATGTGGCAAGTCCACTCATATTGAAAAGATTAGCCCGCGATGCAAAAGCATTAGGCGTATCGCTGGATATCCCTGATCTCATCGAAGAATCGAGCACGCTAGTCACCATGATTTCTAAATTAGTAGAGAATGACGAATTATATCTAGGTGAATTTCAAGGGGCTGCGAAAAAATCTCCACAACTAACCGATTTTGCTGAACAGATGGCCAAACTTTTATTCGACGATAAACAATCACAAACTCTTTGGATAGAACGATTTGTGATTGTAAGTGATGACGTTTTTCAATACATTGTCACCATGAATTCTGAAGTGACACCTCGTATTAGAATTGATCATGAAACCCAAACAGTTAGTAAAGGTGCTCTCTGGTATGAAGAGTATGTACCGGCAGAAGCCATATTTTATGGGCTCATGTGGTGTGATCGTGTCGATGGAAGCAATAATTTATCCGTTAGACATCAACTTTTAAATCAACTAGAAAAACAGATGTATCTTCAATTAGGTGGAAACACAAACGTAGGTAAAGGAAGAGTATCCTGGCGTATGACAGGAGGGGAGGGATCATGAAACTCATTCAACATCATTATGCTGAGAAAGCGTATCAACATGTGATGAATGCCAAAACGAATGAGGAGAATTTCTCAAATCAATATGGACAACTCTGTCACAGATTCGCCTCAATGATCTTAACAAATGGATTAAGGCTCACCATTACATTTTTTGAAGCAAAATCAAAAAAAGGAAATGCTTATCAACAATTCGTTCAGGATATAAAAGAAACACTGGATATACAAGGAGATTGGTCAGCTTCCAATCGAGATTACTTAATCAAATCAAGACAAGCTTTAAATGCATCTGTTTGGTTAAAAAGATATGCGGAATCTATTTTAAAGGTGGAACAAGGGGCGGAGAATGTGGAGGACATCCAATGAATCTGTCATTAACCTTAAACAAAAGCAAATGGGAGATTGATGGTTCTACATTGTCGGACATCATAAAGGACAGCTCGAAGAAGCAGTCATTTTATGAAAATGTGATTAGTTTGCATCAAGAACAGTGGGAAAAATACAATCACTTGCTGTATGAAAAATTTGTGGAGCGATATTATACCGATACGAACCTCACATGCTTAGTCAAGTCCATATCGCCGTTAGTCATTGGACATAGAGGAGAGGGTGTACTTGAAACGGGATTGTTATTACACCCGATATACGGCGTTCCTTATTTACCAGGAACAGCTTTAAAAGGTGTAGCCTCTCATTATGCCCACTCTGTATTAGGTGAAAACTTTCCTGAACTAAAACAAGGTGGTAGTGATTACAACACATTGTTTGGAACAAACGAACGTGCTGGCATCATCGAATTTCATGATGCGCTCATGATGCCTGAGACGGTAGGAGAAGCATTCAAAGTGGATGTGATGACACCACATCATTCAGACTACAACAGCGTCAAGCTAGATAAGATGAACAAAGGGGGAAGTGTTCCAGCCCCTCGAGACGATGACTCACCAACACCTATTCATTTCTTAACGGTGGTCAACGGCCGCTTTCAACTTCTATTGAAAACAAAAAAGAATCTACCAGAAGAATCGGAATGGCTCGAACTCGCCAAAACCATCTTACTAGGCGCTTTAGAACACGAAGGAATCGGTGCTAAAACAAATGCGGGTTATGGAAGACTTAAAATGGACGACGTCATTTCATGAAACTTGGTGCGAATGTGAGGTGAACATAAAATCCCTGGAACATTCGCACCGTTTTATTCAAAAAATGAGAAAAAATGTATATTTTTAGGTGTGAAAACAAACTGCTATATAGAAACTTAAGGGTTTTGACGATTATTCCCTAAAAAATGTTATAATTAGGGCGAAAATCGCAGTCGCACTCTATATGAGTGCGTGGATTGAAATAGAACGGTTCCGCTGATACCATCATCCAACAAAACGTCGCACTCTATATGAGTGCGTGGATTGAAATATTACAGTTTCATATCCCTCCATAGCTCCGTTGACGTCGCACTCTATATGAGTGCGTGGATTGAAATAACCTTTTTCAATCCATCAAGGATAGCCAGGATGGATTGAAAATGTCTTGGATATCGAGATAGCGCAGTAATTCGTCGTCACACTCAACATAAGTGCATAGTCCACAGTTTCTGCGAATTACATAAATTCAAATATCTATCCCCAAAAAATCCAAGCCCTACACAACAAAAAAAGACTCGCTCACACAGAGCCGAGTCTTAATTTTTTTTGCAGTTTTTCTTCACTGAAAATCCAGCCGGTATAGGAATTTTTGATTTGATGATCCAAGTCGATATGGCAGATCGCGACGAAAGGATAATGACCTTTGCTGCGGTAGCGCAAATCAATGAACCGTACCTCATAATGATCCTTGTATTTATCTACTTCCCACCGGTAGACAGGGGAGAAGGAGAGAAAGGCTGAAATGTTTTCATCCTGTTTGGCAATTTTCATAATCTCAGTATCAGGGACCGGCACACGGTTAAAGGTGTCTAAAATGATAATCTCACCATTCATACTGCGTCCAACATGGAAAGAGGATTTACATTTCACAGCAATGCGCCATTGTCTGAACTTCATTGTAGGCGAAATAATAATGTCTTCAATCTCATCGAATCGTGCACGCAGCTGACGTTTGATCTGAAGCTGCATGATGACCCTGACGATATAGTAACAAAAAATCACCGCATACAGCGTAATGAACGTATAGCCGGGATGCCCGCCAATCGCCCATACGACAATGGCGACAAGGTGTGTAAAAAAGATAAACGGATCAAACGTGTTAATGATCCCAAGTGCTACCCATTTCTTCGAAAATGGGCGAATGGCCTGCGTACCGTATGCATTGAAAATATCGACAAACACATGAAGCACAACGGCTAATAGGGTCCATAGCCAAAGGTGAAGTATATTCGCCCCTGGCACAAATGGGAAAATCACAGCCGGAATTAGCAATGACCAAAACAGTACAGCTGGAATGGAATGTGTAAATCCTCGGTGATTTCTTATATAAACCGCATTATTTTTTAGTTTTAGCACAGTATCAATGTCTGGTGCTTGGGAGCCGGCGATGGTCGCGATCATCACGGCATGTGCCATGTGTGGATCTGCGCTGACGGCTGGATCTAAAAGTGCAAGTCCCCCAAGAGAAATGCCCATTACTACATGAGTACCAGTATCCAATTGATTACCTCCTAGTTGTCATGCTTAGGAACAATCATACAAAGTATACGCCTTCTTTCAAGACTATGTGCAAAAGCACTTTTGCTTTGTCTTGATTTAATGTAACATGTTAACGTATCTACAAACAGTATACAACAAATAAGGTTCTTTTCAGAACGTTAGCCCTCGGTTCAAGTGAGAAGGAGTATAGATATGAAAGACATTCAAGAAAAGCTGGACCGCAAAAATATTGCGGGATTTCAGCATGATTTAATTGATTGGTATGAAAAAGAACAACGAACACTTCCGTGGCGTGAAAATCAAGATCCATACAGAGTCTGGGTATCAGAAGTGATGCTTCAGCAAACGAGAGTAGATACGGTCATTCCGTACTTCAACCGGTTTATGGAGCAATTCCCGACGGTGAAAGATCTCGCTTTAGCTGATGAAGAAAAGGTCATGAAAGCATGGGAAGGTCTTGGCTACTACTCAAGAGTGCGTAATTTACAGGCAGCTGTGAAAGAAGTATATGAATCCTACGGTGGCATTGTCCCTGATACGAAAGAGCAATTTTCAAAGCTCAAAGGTGTAGGTCCGTATACGAGCGGCGCAGTACTGAGTATCGCCTATAACAAGCCGTACCCTGCTGTAGACGGCAACGTTATGAGGGTCATTTCCCGTATTTTGTCCATATGGGATGATATTGCAAAACCAAAAACGAGAAATATTTTCGAGTTTGCGGTCGATCAGCTCATTTCCCGGGAAAAGCCATCAGAATTCAATCAAGGGCTGATGGAGCTTGGTGCGCTCATTTGCACCCCAACATCCCCTGCATGCCTCATTTGTCCTGTGAACATGCATTGCTCGGCACTCGAAGAAGGTGTTCAGCATGAGCTCCCAGTGAAAAGCAAAAAGAAAAAACCGACTGCAAAATCAATGGCAGCAGCGGTGTTATTTGATGACGCAGGCAACCTCTATATTCATAAGCGGCCAAGTACAGGCCTTCTTGCGAATTTATGGGAATTCCCTAACTTGGAAACCATAAAGGGAAGAAAAACGGAAAAAGAGCAGCTCATGGATTTCTTAAAAGAGGAGGCAGGTGTACAAGCAGAGCTTGGTGACTTAGAAGGCACCATTCAGCATGTATTTACCCACCTCATCTGGAATATTTCTGTTTTCTTTGGACGTGTGACATCTGTATCTGATGACACGATGCTGAAAAAAGTGACAACAGAAGAATTTGAGGCATATGCTTTGCCAGTCTCACACCAAAAAATTTGGAAGATGGCACTTGAAGAACCTAGTCGTATTTAACTGTTGTACCGTGGGTATAATCGGCTTCATTTCGGTGCAGACCCCCGCGGTCTTCAATTTCAGAAATGATTTCTCGATACTTAGATTGCCCTTCTTCGTTTAAATAAGGTAAAATTTGTTGGAAAGCATGATGAAAGTAAGCAAGCTCAGTATCTTTCCATTGATCCTTGGACATCATGCCAAGCTGGCTTAAATCGCGTCCGACATACATGAATGTAACCTCCTAATAGGAACTTTCTATTAGTGTGAAGCGAATGGACGAAAACTATTCAAATCAGGAGATGAACAATAATGAGTCAACGTAAATGTGCATTAATTACAGGTAGCAGCAGAGGTGTAGGGAAAGAAGTTGCCCTTCGCCTAGCTGAAAAAGGATATGACATTGTCATTAACTATGCGAGAAGCAAAAAAGCCGCACTTGAAACAGCGGAAGAAATTGAAGCGATGGGTGTTAAAACATTGGTTGTCAAAGCCAACGTAGGTCAGCCAGAGAAAATTAAAGATATGTTTCAGCAAATCGACGAAACCTTTGGCCGTTTAGATATATTTGTGAACAATGCGGCATCTGGTGTTCAGCGTCCAATCATGGACCTTGAAGAAAATCATTGGGACTGGACGATGAATATCAATGCAAAAGCGTTACTATTTTGCGGACAAGAAGCGGCGAAACTAATGGAGAAAAACGGTGGCGGTCATATCGTCAGCATTAGCTCACTAGGCTCTATTCGCTATCTTGAAAATTACACAGTTGTTGGCGTCTCAAAAGCAGCATTAGAAGCATTGACGCGTTATCTATCTGTGGAGCTGTCACAAAAGAATATTGTCGTGAATGCCGTATCTGGCGGCGCGATCGATACAGATGCACTTAAGCACTTCCCGAACCGAGAAGAGCTTTTAGAAGATGCCAAGAAAAATACACCAGCTGGCCGAATGGTGGAAATTAAAGACATGGTCGACAGTGTGGAATTCCTTGTATCAGGCAAGGCAGATATGATTAGAGGACAGACGATTATTGTGGATGGCGGACGTTCTTTGCTTGTTTAAAAAAATCATGAATAGGATTTGCACCTTCTGCACAAATTAATGTGCGTGGAGGTGATAATGATGGACAAACAACAAAACAAAACAAACGCACAACAAGTGAAGAAACAAAACCAAGCTGCTGCACAAGGTGGTCAATACGGCACTGAATTTGCTAGCGAGACTGATGCACAGCACGTAAAAAAATATAACCAAAAAGCTGAGCAAAACAAACAACAAAACAGCTAATCACTGAAACAGAGAAAGCACTTCATCTACGAATGAAGTGCTTTTCTTTTTGCCTCTCCCCACCATCCGACAAAACCTGTAAAACCTCTACATAAACAGTCAAAGGATTTCGGCGATCTTTCAAGAAATGGTATACAGACAAAAAGTGGATGAAAATAAAAGGGAGGAGTTAGATGTCTGATTTCGATCAGCTTGTAAAAGAACAAATGCAGCTCATGGATCAACTGCTCAATGTACAGGGAGAACTCGATCTATGCTTAGAAACAGAAAAACAATTGCTGCAAGATGAAAAAAAAGAAGAGTGGACCAGGCTTCATGATCAAATCAAACAGAAACGTGTGGAACTGCAAAGAGTTCAAACCTTGTTTACAAAACAGACAGAAGAGGTCATCAATTCATATAAGCAGATGGAAAAGAGTTCAACCGTGATGTAAGACAGTGTGCCGTTCAATTGGGTTGAATGGCTTTTTCATTTCATTTTTTAATGATGTAACGGTATAATATAATAGAGACATGTTTAGTTGGGAAATTAGGTCTTTGGACTGTTAGGTTTTTTTGTTATAGAAAGTAGGGGAGAAAATATGGGCTATCCCAAGGAAGGAGAAACCATCCAAATTCAAAGCTATAAACACAATGGCTTGATCCACAGGATTTGGAATGAAACCACCATTCTGAAAGCAACGGAATTGTGTATCATTGGTGCAAACGACCGGACAATGGTGACTGAATCCGACGGCCGTACTTGGATGACGAGAGAACCGGCTATTTGCTATTTCCATGCAAAACAATGGTTTAATGTGATTGGGATGCTTAGAGATGATGGGGTATATTATTACTGCAACATCAGCTCTCCTTTTGCAACAGATGAAGAAGCAATTAAGTATATTGATTACGACTTAGATGTCAAAGTTTTTCCGGACATGACATACAATATTTTGGATGAGGATGAATATGCAGATCATAAGAGGCAGATGAATTATCCAAAGGAAATCGATAGTATCTTAAGAGAGCATCTGAATACATTATTGCATTGGATTCACCAGCGGAAAGGTCCGTTTGCTCCTGAATTTGTGGATATGTGGTATGAACGTTTTTTACATTATACAAAATAGCAAGAGCAGCAAAAACCTGTTTAGCTTTTAGGCTAACAGGTTTTTGATTGCGTACGGATAAGAGGCACTGATAGATTGGGAAGGAGATTTACATGGGGGTCATTAAACGCTACATGGCTTTTGTAACACCGTATAAAAAACAGATTGCATTGACAATGGTCATCGGGATGATCAAGTTCTCGATACCCTTAACATTGCCTCTGCTTTTAAAGTATGTCATTGATGATGTCATTCAAGGCTCGGGGTCGGCTGAAGAAAAGACATCATCTCTACTGATGATTATGGGAATCATGCTCGTCTTATTTTTAGTGATGAGACCGCCTGTTGAATACTATAGACAATACTATGCGCAGTGGACAGGCAGTAAAGTATTATTTGATATTCGGGAAAAGCTGTTTTCGCATATTCAAAAGCTCAGCCTTCGTTATTATGCCAACACGAGAACAGGAGAAATCATTTCTAGAGTCATCAACGATGTGGAGCAGACAAAAGAGTTTGTCATCACAGGTCTTATGAATATTTGGCTTGATTTGATGACCGTGCTCATCGTGATCGCTATTATGTGTACACTGGACATCAAGCTCACCATTGTGTCTGTCATTATTTTTCCGTTATATGCGTTTGCAGTGAAGTTTTTTTACGGCAGGCTGCGTAAGCTGACAAAAGAGCGGTCACAGGCGCTGGCTGAAGTGCAAGGGCATCTGCATGAGCGGGTACAAGGAATGCCAGTCATTCGGAGCTTTGCCATTGAAGAATATGAACAAGAGAATTTTCATGATGAAAATAAAAATTTCTTAAACAAAGCGATCAATCATACGAATTGGAACGCCAAAACATTTGCCGTTGTCAATACCATTACTGATATTGCACCGCTATTAATCATTGCATTTGCTGGCTACACCGTCATTAATGGATCACTTTCGATCGGGACCATGATTGCCTTTGTCGGTTATATTGACCGGATGTACAACCCGATTCGCCGCCTCATAAACTCATCCACGACTTTAACTCAGTCGGTAGCGTCAATGGATCGTATCTTTGAATTTATTGATGAGCCATACGAGGTAACAGATCGGCCGAATGCAAAAGAAGCCGATCATTTAAAAGGAGAGGTCGAATTTAAAAATGTGTCATTTCGTTATGAACACACGCAGGAAGAGATTCTCCGCAACATCTCCTTGAAAGTAGAAAAAGGACAAACGGTTGCGCTTGTAGGAATGAGCGGTGGGGGGAAGTCCACTCTCGTCAGCTTAATTCCAAGATTTTATGATGTGACAAACGGATCACTTGAAATTGACGGCATTGATATAAAAGAGTACAAAGCAAGAAGCCTTCGAAATCAAGTCGGAATGGTGCTGCAGGATACTTTCTTATTCAGTGACACGATTAAAGAAAACATTGCCGTTGGAGATCCAGAAGCTTCTTTTGAAAAAATCGTTTCGGCTGCAAAAGCGGCAAATGCCCATGATTTTATCATGTCTCTTCCTGAAGGATATGACACGAAGGTAGGAGAACGGGGCGTGAAGCTGTCAGGTGGTCAAAAACAACGGATTTCCATTGCAAGGGTTTTTCTGAAAAATCCACCACTGTTGATTTTAGATGAAGCAACGTCTGCACTAGATTTAGAAAGTGAACATTACATTCAAGAAGCGATGCAAAAGCTAGCAAAGGACCGCACAACCTTTATTGTCGCGCACCGCTTATCAACAATTACACATGCTGACCTCATTGTCGTCATGGAACAAGGTGAGATTGTGGAAAAAGGAACACACGAAGAATTAATGAACAGAGACAGCCACTATCGCCATCTTTTTACCATTCAAACATTAAATTAGTAGAAGCCTATCCAATTCTAGCGGATAGGCTTTTTTATGCTTGTCAAAAACATGACATATTTCCCAGCTTGTCTCAATACAATTTTAAAAAGTATGACGGGGTGGTGAATATGTGAAAGAACAAGACGTGCTGCTAGATGTCAAACAGCTGTCCATTGCATTTCAGCAAAAAAAGCAAAAAGTACCCATCGTCCATCACATATCGTTCTCGATTCAAAAAGGAGAAACCTTAGGAATTGTTGGCGAATCTGGCTGCGGGAAAAGTATCACATCTATGTCATTAATGGGGCTGAACCAGCAAACAGAGACAACGGGAGAGATCCAATTCGAAGGGCAAAACCTGCTGTCGCTTTCAGAAAAACAGTGGCGAGAAATAAGAGGAAATGACATTTCGATGATATTCCAGGAACCAATGACCTCTCTGAACCCATTAATGACCATCGGCAAACAAATGACAGAAGCCCTTTTCACACATCAAGCAATCGGTCAAAAAGAAGCAAAAGCGAAGGCGGTTGATCTGCTTCAGACCGTCGGATTGAAGCAAGCCGAATCGTTGCTTAAAAAATACCCGCATGAATTATCAGGCGGCATGCGTCAGCGTGTGATGATTGCGATGGCGATGCTTTGTCACCCAAAGCTCATGATCGCAGATGAACCAACAACTGCACTTGATGTGACCATCCAAGCGCAAATCCTTCGCCTGCTCAAAAAGCTGAACGAAGAGATGGACACCGCGATCTTATTTATTACCCATGATCTAGGCGTTGTACGGCAAATATGCCAGCGAGTCATGATTATGTATGCCGGTCGAATCGTAGAAGAAGGAACCGTTGACCGTATTTTTCAAAAACCTCTGCATCCCTACACAAAAGGTCTTTTCGCCTCAGTTCCATCGTTCAAAGAGAAAAAAGAAAAGCTCATCTCTATTGCAGGTCATGTACCGAAGCCAGGGACCATTCGATCCGGCTGTCAATTTGCCGCGCGCTGCCCCTATCAAATGGCGCAATGTCTTGAAGAAGACCCCGTTTTACAATCCATTGAACAGGATCACCGCGTGGCGTGCTTTCTAATGGAAGGAGGAGAAGACACTGAGTCACCCACTCTTGCAAGTGAATCGGCTGACAAAACGGTATGACACAGCCGCTTTTTTTTCTAAACATAAACAATCGACTTTGGCTTTAAATCAAGTGTCCTTTCACGTGAAGGAGGGGGAAACGCTTGGCATTGTCGGTGAATCAGGCTGCGGGAAATCAACACTTGGCAAAAGCTTAATGAGATTAACTGAACCGACGTCAGGCTCTATTCAACTGAAAGGGCAAGAGGTCACTCTTTTGAAAGAAAGAGAGATGCGTTCTTTAAGAAAAGACATTCAAATGATTTTTCAAGATCCATATGCTTCATTAAATCCACGAATGAAAATCAAAGATATTTTAGAGGAACCACTCATTGTGCATCGACATGGGACGAAAGCAGAAAGACGGAAGTGGGTCAAAGAGATGCTGCATATTGTCGGTTTTGATCCTTCCTACGGGGAGCGTTATGCGCACCAATTTAGCGGTGGACAGAGGCAGCGTATTGGGATCGCTAGAGCACTCATTACCCATCCAAGTCTTGTCATTGCCGATGAACCGGTTTCAGCTTTAGATGTATCCGTTCAAGCGCAAATTTTAAATTTGATGCTTGAATTGCAAAAGACGCTTTCTCTGACGTATCTATTTATTTCTCACGATCTTGGCGTTGTCAGGTATATGAGCGACCGAATCGCCGTCATGTATGCTGGCCGCATTGTCGAGATGGGGCCTGCCGAAGATGTGTTTCACAGCCCGCTTCATCCCTATACATCGCTGCTTCTGAAATCCATTCCACATATGGATCACGTGCTAGAGACGCAAGATGTGGCAGCAGAAGAGTCTGCAATGACGCCAAGCGGCGGTTGTCCTTTCTACAAAAGGTGTCCAAAAAGGTGGGAGAAATGCTTGAAAGCAGCACCTGCTTTGTATGAGGAGGAGCCGGGGCATGCGGCGGCGTGTTACTTATATCAAAAGGAGGAACACAATGAAGAAGACATGGTTATTCAGTAGTTTCATTTTTGTGCTGGTGCTTGCACTATTTTTGGGGGGATGCTCGTCCGCTCCGTCATCAGAAGAGAAGGCAACAAAAGACACTCTCGTATTTGGCAGAGGAGGAGACTCCACTTCACTTGATCCAATCACAACAACAGAAGGCGAAACCTTCAAGGTCACAGAGAATATGTTTGAAAAGCTCCTGAATTACGGTGAGAAAGACACGACCATCCACCCAGGTCTCGCAACAGACTGGGATGTTGCAAAGGACGGAAAATCATACACATTCTACTTAAGAGAAGGTGTGAAATTTCACGATGGCACAGACTTTAACGCAGAAGCAGTGAAATTCAACTTTGACCGCTGGATGAATGGTGATGCAGAAAAATTTCCTTACTATGGCATGTTTGGCGGCTATAAAAAAGATAAAGGACATGTCATTAAAGACATCATCGTCAAAGGTGAGCATGAAGTAGAATTTCAGCTAAAGCGACCGCAGGCGACATTTCTTAAAAACATTGCCATGTCACCGTTTGGCATCGCAAGTCCTGCGGCTGTTGAAAAAAGCGGCGACTCCTTTCGCGAGAATCCAGTAGGAACAGGACCATTTAAGTTTAAAGAGTGGAAACAAAACGACCGTATCGTATTAGAAAAGAACGAAGATTACTGGCAGAAAGATAAACCAAAACTGAATCAAATCATCTTCCGCTCGATCCCAGAAAACTCGGCTCGCTTAAATGCCTTGAAAACAGGCGAAATCGATTTGATGGATGGTGTGAATCCGTCAGATTTAGATGGCATTAAAACGGATAAAGCACTCCAGCTCATTGAAAGACCATCAATGAACGTAGGCTATATCGGACTGACTGTCACAAGAAAGCCGCTTGATAACAAGCTGGTTCGTCAGGCACTCAATTATGCGGTCGATAAAGAATCGATTATTGAGTCATTTTATGGCGGACTGGCTGAGCCAGCAAA
Organism: Bacillus sp. FSL K6-2841; assembly: GCF_037976435.1. Classification (NCBI taxonomy): domain Bacteria; kingdom Bacillati; phylum Bacillota; class Bacilli; order Caryophanales; family Bacillaceae; genus Bacillus; species Bacillus sp. FSL K6-2841. The sequence continues at coordinate 916,487 of NZ_CP150266.1, forward strand.
AAATCCATTGCCGCCTGCTTTAGAAGGCTACAATGACGACATTGAGCCATATCCATATGATCCAGAAAAAGCGAAAGAACTATTAAAAGAAGCGGGCTTCCCTGACGGCTTTCGCATCAAGCTTTGGGCAATGCCTGTACCACGTCCATATATGCCAGATGGAATGAAGGTAGCAGAAGTCATTCAGTCAAATTTTGAAAAGGTCGGCGTCAAAGCAGAAATTGTGACATATGACTGGGCCACCTATTTAGATAAAGCAAGTAAAGGGGAAGCAGATGTGTTCTTATTAGGCTGGACAGGGGACAATGGCGATCCTGATAATTTCATCTACACTCTGCTGGACAAGGACAGCATTGGCGGCAACAACTATACATTTTTTCAAAATGATAAAATGCATGACATTTTAATTGAAGCGCAAACAGACACAGATCAAAAGAAACGAAATGAGCTGTATAAAAAAGCGCAGGAAATCATTCATGACGAAGCACCTTGGATTCCATTGGTGCATTCGATCCCAATGCTTGCAGCATCTAGTGATTTAAAAGGCTACCAGCCGCATCCAACTGGTTCAGAAGCTTTGACTGACGTGTATTTCGAATAAGCAAATAAGGGAGATCTTGTATCTCCCTTATTCAAACAAAGAAAAGGCGGTGAAAGCTGTTTGTTTGCTTATTGTATGAAGCGGGCAGGAATGCTCATCCCAGTATTGATCGGAATGACATTGGTCGTGTTTTCAATTATACGGTTTATTCCAGGGAACCCAGCACAGGTTATCTTAGGACAGCGGGCAACGAAAGAAGCAGTAGAACAGTTAACCATCCAGCTCGGTTTAAATCAGCCTTGGTATGTTCAATACGGACATTACATGCTGGGCCTTTTAAAAGGAGATTTAGGGACTTCGATACGAACAGGAGCGGCTATTGCCCAGGAAATGAAACCATACTTATTTGCGACGTTAGAATTGACTTTTTTTGCCATGGTGCTGGCGATCGTTGTGGGGGTAAATGCCGGAATTATCAGTGCTTGGTTTAAGCATTCTTTCTTTGATTATGCCGCAATGTTTATTGCACTCATTGGAGTGTCCATGCCGATTTTCTGGTTAGGCTTAATGGGGCAATGGCTGTTCTCAATTGAATTAGGTATTTTACCGACAACGGGCCGTGAAAACGTCAGAAATCCAGTGGAGTCAATCACCTATATTCATACGCTGGATACGCTTTTGCAAGGCCGGTTTGATCAATTCACTGACAGCATCAAGCATTTGATCTTACCAAGTACAGCACTTGCCACAATTCCTGCTGCGATTATTGCGAGGATAACAAGGGCAAGTATGCTGGAAGTGCTTCATTCAGATTTTATTCGAACAGCAAAAGCAAAAGGAGTACGTTCATTTTTCATCATTTATCAGCATGGGTTGAAAAATGCGCTTATTCCGATCTTGACGATTATTGGTCTTCAGACAGGCCTCTTGCTAGGCGGAGCCATTTTAACAGAGACCATTTTTGCATGGCCGGGCATTGGGCGGTATATATATGACGCCATCAGCTATCGTGATTACCCAGTCATTCAAACTGGCATTCTCGTTGTTGCGCTCATATTTGTCCTGATCAACTTCATTGTGGATATCTTGTATGCGGTCATTGATCCAAGGATTAAATATTAGGGAGGGAGAGTGATCACATGGAAGCACAAAAAGAGCTTGAACCACCTCAACCAAAAGAAGAACGCTCTCAATCATTGATTCTTGAATCGATGAAGCTGTTCTTTCAGCACAAGCTGGCGGTCATTGGCAGTGTGATTGTCTTTTTATTTCTGATCTTAGCAATATTCGCACCGCTCATTGCTCCTTTTGGAATCAATGAACAATCTCTCGGTGAGCGATTTAGTGCACCATCAGCTGCGCACTGGTTTGGTACAGATGATTTCGGCAGAGATATATTCTCAAGAGTTGTGCATGGCGCGCGAATTTCCTTATGGGTTGGTTTCTTCTCGGTTCTCGGGTCTGTCATTTTAGGCACACTGCTTGGATTGATTGCAGGCTATGGCGGTAGAGTGCTAGATGCTGTGATCTCGAGAGTGTTTGATATTTTACTCGCTTTTCCTAGTATTCTACTGGCGATTGCGATCGTCTCCATCTTAGGCCCCTCCTTACAAAATGCCCTTATTGCCATTGCGATTATTAATGTCCCAACCTTTGGACGGCTCGTTCGTTCAAAAGTGCTGAGTATTAAACAAGAAGAATACGTGCTAGCAGCAAAGGCGGTTGGGATGTCACACCGCCGCATCGTGCTGCGTCACATTCTGCCAAATAGTATGGTGCCGGTCATCGTACAGGCGACGCTTGCGATCGGAACAGCGATTATTGAGGCAGCAGCTTTAGGTTTTTTAGGATTAGGTGCACAGGCACCAAGCCCAGAGTGGGGGAAAATGCTTGCCGATGCGAGACCTTATCTCGTTCAAGCCCCTTGGACATTAATTTTCCCAGGTGTCGCGATCATGCTGACAGTTTTAGGTTTTAACCTGATGGGAGATGGATTACGTGACACACTGGATCCTAAAATGAAGAAAATAAAATAAGACCAATTCTAGGAATTGGTCTTTTCTGTCTATGCTTCTTTTTCTTCTGTCTCAATTTCACTGTCTTTTGGGTGATACGTCTGGAAGCTTGTAATCAATGTATCTAAATGCTCTAGTTCATCACGGTATTCGATGATGCTGGACATAACATTTAGCATATTGTAATCGAGCAAGTCATTTTCTTGGTTTTGCTGATGCTGGATAAATGATTTCGTTAACGTTTCAAGACGAAGAGAGCATTCATTTTGAAATTCATCGTCCTGCGGTTTCATTTTACCGACGAATTTCATCAAGGTGCGCTCATGCCAATACAGTAAGTAATCAATTTCATCTGTTAAGCTTTCCCTGAAATGCTCTGGCATCAAATGAATTTCATTTTCTAATTTATGAAGCTTTTTCAGCAAGTAAAGAGCGCGATTCGATGCCATAATGGCCTGTCTAAACAAAACGAGCTTTCTTGATTTTACATAGGTTGTTTTCTTTAAATAGCTTCGTTCCTCTTTGTATAACAAGTAAATGTGATCTAATTTGATCATGCGTTCTTTTATTTGATCGATGTCATCCTTTAAAGTGGAATGATCAGTAGACTGTCTGGAGCTCAGACGGATCCATTTTAAAATCTCCTCCGTATTTTCCATAATGTGATGAACAAGCTTTGTTTCATACTTTGGCGGCAGGAAGATTAAATTCACTAAAAATGAAGAAAGAACTCCTAACACCACAGTAGCTGTTCGAATTAAGGCAAAGGAAAGGAAATGATCCCCTGCACTTTCTAAAATCGCAATGACGGTTACAAGTGCAATTGGAATCGTGTGTTCAATCTTCAGCTTTAAATTAATGGCGATGACCATGACGGCGGTTAAACCGATAATGACTGGTCCAGTACCAAAAAGCAGACCGAACGTAATGGCAAGTGCTGCTCCGATAATATTGGCTTGCACTTGATCAATAATCGTTAAAAAAGATCGATAAATAGATGGCTGGATAGCAAATACAGCTGCAATTCCCGCGAAGACGGGCGTTGGCAACCCAAGCCATGTTGCCAGGTAAAGCGCGAGTACAATGGCAATACCGGTTTTTAAAATACGGGCTCCAAGTTTCATTGGTTTTGTCCCTGCATTCCTTTCTTTTAGATAATAGATGATCACTCGTCATTTATTATAAATATTTTGATGAACAACTAAGTAATATACAGCGGTCTTCCGAAATATTCAAGTGATTTTTGAAAGTTCATGAAAACATCAAAAGAAGGTATTGAGAAGAAATGTAACAGATTCACACGCTTTTGACAAATAAGAGCTGATAAATAAAAAAACAGGCGCATCTTTTTACGCCTGTTTTTGACCCTATTATGATTGTTTCAACTGTTCAAACGCATGATCTACTGCTTGTAGCGTCTTAGAAATATCTTTTTCAGTATGTGCGATCGTTAAGAACCAAGCTTCATATTTAGAAGGAGCGAGGTTAATCCCTTGCGAAAGCATTAATTTAAAGAAGCGGGCGAACATTTCGCCATCCGTATTTTCAGCCTGCTCATAGTTTACAATGGTTTCTTTTGTGAAGTAGACAGTAAGAGCCCCTTTTAAGCGGTTCACTGTAATATCTACTTGATGTTTTTTTGCATGGGCTAAAATGCCTTCTTCTAGCATAGCGCCAAGCTGATCTAGACGTTCGTAAACACCATCTTGTTTTAACACTTCCAAGCAGGCAATACCAGAAAGAATGGATGCAGGATTTCCTGCCATCGTGCCAGCTTGATAGGCCGGTCCAAGAGGAGCGACTTGCTCCATAATTTCTTTTTTACCGCCATAAGCACCGATCGGAAGTCCGCCGCCAATGATTTTTCCTAATGCAGTGAGGTCAGGTTTTATTTGAAGCAAGTCCTGTGCGCCTCCGTACATAAAGCGGAAAGCTGTAATTACTTCATCATAGATCACAAGTGCGCCCTTTTCATGAGTGAGGTCATTGACTTGTTGCAGGAAACCGTCCTTAGGTTCTACGATGCCGAAGTTCCCGACAATTGGCTCGACAAGGACAGCTGCGACTTCATCGCCCCATCGATCCAATGCTTCTTTGTAGCTGTCAATATCATTAAATGGAACGGTAATGACTTCATTGGCGATGCTCTTAGGAACGCCTGCTGAATCAGGGGTTCCTAAAGTGGAAGGACCAGAGCCAGCTGCCACAAGTACAAGATCAGAGTGACCGTGATAGCACCCGGCAAACTTAATGATTTTTGTTCTGCCTGTATATGCACGTGCCACACGAATCGTTGTCATCACCGCTTCAGTACCTGAATTGACAAAGCGGACTTTGTCCAAAGCAGGCATGGCTTCCTTCAGCATTTTAGCAAAAGTGACTTCATGCTTCGTTGGCGTTCCGTAAAGAACGCCTGATTCAGCCGCTTTTGTAATCGCTTTTGTAATATGAGGGTGGGCATGTCCTGTAATAATGGGGCCGTATGCTGCTAGATAATCGATATAGCGATTACCGTCAACATCCCAAAAATAAGCGCCTTCTCCTTTTTCCATAGCCACGGGTGAACCGCCGCCTACTGCCTTATATGAACGAGAGGGGCTGTTGACACCTCCAACAATATGCTCCAGCGCCTCTTGATGTAATTTTTCTGATTCTGTGAATTTCATAAATAGCCTCCTATCTCAACGTATCACGTCGTCTATCATTATTTTAACATGCCAATGCAAGAGTCCTTAGTTGAATATCCTCTCAAAATTGGATAGGCTATTTAAAAAATAGGTTGGAGGGATTGTGTTATGACAATCGAAGTAGGCCAGCAAGTACCTGAAATCGAATTAACCAGTGACAACGGGGAGAAAATAAAGCTTTCTGACTTTAAAGGAAAACATATTGTCCTTTATTTCTATCCAAAAGATATGACACCCGGCTGTACAACAGAAGCATGTGATTTCCGCGATCGCCATCAAAGCTTTTCAGAATTAGATGCTGTCATTATCGGCGTAAGCCCAGACAGTCAGGACAAGCATCAGAAGTTTAAAGAAAAACATGATTTACCGTTCTTACTTCTTGTAGACGATGAACAGAAATTGTCTGAAGCCTTTGGAGTATGGAAGCTGAAAAAGAACTTTGGCAAAGAATACATGGGCATCGAACGTTCAACGTTTCTTATTAATAAAGAAGGAACGCTTGTAAAAGAGTGGAGAAAAGTTAAGGTGAAAGACCACGTAGAAGAAGCGCTTGAGGAACTAAAAGCTCACGCTTAATATCATCACAGGGTAGGACCGGCACACATGCCGGTCTTTTTTGTGAAAAAGAATAGGTAAAAAAGAGGATTGTAATTGACAAAGATTCGGCTCTGGGGGTACACTATTTATAAAGATTATAATATAAGAATATTTTTGAAGAGAGGTGCATGATGAAATGGCTGCTCACGAACTAAAAGACGCTTTAGATGCTTTAAAAGAAACCGGTGTTCGAATTACTCCGCAGCGCCATGCCATCTTGGAGTTTCTCGTAAATTCTATGACTCACCCAACCGCGGACGATATATATAAAGCACTTGAAGGTAAATTTCCAAATATGAGTGTCGCAACGGTTTACAACAATTTACGAGTCTTCCGGGAATCTGGATTAGTAAAGGAATTAACGTACGGTGATTCCTCAAGCCGATTTGATTTTGCGACATCTGACCATTACCATGCGATTTGTGAAAACTGCGGAAAAATAGTGGACTTTCATTATCCTGGCCTTGATGAAGTTGAACAGCTTGCATCCCATGTGACGGGCTTTAAAGTCAGTCATCATCGCTTGGAGATCTATGGGACTTGTCAAGAATGTGCGAAAAAAGAAAATCATTAATGAAAAAGCTGACCGGTTAAATGGTCAGCTTTTTTTATGACTTTTTTCGATTGTAGGATTCATCAAACTCTTTGCCTTCTAATGCTGGATCGAGTGTAAGCGGCTCTCTGCAATGCATACACATGTCCACCCGTCCAAGCACTTTTGTTTCCTTCTCACAGCCTGGACATACGACACGGACTGCCTTCGTAGAAAGCATACCGATCCAAAAGTAAACCACTGTACTCAATCCGATCGATAAGACGCCGAGCAGCATAAAGAAAGTCGACAGCCAAATCGATTCCTTGAAGAACACACCGATATACATGATCAGAAAGCCAACAAAAACCAAGCTAAGTGCAAATGTTCTGATTTTATTAATTTTACTGGAGTATTTCGCCATCCCTAGCCCCCCTTGTCTCCAATATAGCACATTTTACCTTTCCGTTTGAATTAGTTATAGAGTTTTGTGAATAAATTGCTTATAATGGTTCAATGATCTTTTTTCTTGAATTGAAGGAATTTTGATTCTATGAGGAGAAATACATAGCATTAGAGAAGAACTTTACACCCGAGTATTGGAGGAATCACTATGGAAAATCTTCTCCGTCCTATTTATCAAGAGAGAGCAAGTCATCCAGACACATTGGCTGTGATTATAGTAGAAAGAAGACACAAGGTATCTTCTGAGACGGATAACTTTGATGCAGCACTTCTAGTCATTGTAAAAGAAGCGGAAGAGCCGTTATTTATCAAGCACTATGAATCCGATCACCAAACAGCTTCTTTAAATGTTGTCACAGATGAGCAGTTGAAGGAATGGATTACCCTAGGCACGAACCGCCGAATCATTGATTGGATTTTGAATGGGAAAGTCCTATTTGACCGAAATGAATATATTTTTAACTTAATTGATGACCTGAGTACATTCCCATTTTCAAATCGCAAACTTAAAATCGGTTTAGAATACGGCAAGCTAATTCGCAGATATATAGAAGGAAAAGCATTTTTTGAGTCAAATCAATTCCTTGATGCATATAATTCAATTGTGCATGCGCTGCATCATTTGGCGCGTATTGAAGTAATCGATAAAGGCTTCCATCCAGAAGTGACAGTTTGGAATCAGGTGCGACATATGGAACCGGAAGTTTATAAACTTTATTCAGAACTCATTGAAAGCCACGAAAGCCTTCATAAGCGTTTGGAACTTTTATTTTTAGCAAATGACTTTTTGATCCATTCAAAAGCAGAAATTGGTGCCGCTCATTTGCGTCATGTCATGGAACAGCAAGATATATGGCTTTTTGGCGAGCTGCTCGCGCATCCTGACCTCAAGTATTTCACGCCTGACCTTAGCGTCATGATTGATTTCTTTGTGGAAAAAGGAATTGTCCAAGTGGAGCCGATTGAGACAAAGGGGCAAAAAATCTATCATCGAGGATATTTTGTGAAAAAAGATATTGACGCCTGAATATTATGATGGTATATTATTATACGTCGCTAACGAGCAACCAAGTTGCTTTGAAAGAAAAGCTGACAAAAAGAAATTCTAAAAAACACTTGACGCACACAGCGTCGAAATGTTATATTAAGAAAGTCGCCTCTGAGAGACGACGAAGATGATCTTTGAAAACTAAACAAGACAAAACGTACCTGTTAATTCGAGTTTTTATAAAAAAATCCTATGAAATATCATAGGTAGTCAGTCAAACGCTGACGAGGCAGGAAATGATCACATGCTAAGTTCGCTACATCGTGTAGCAACGCATGTGTGATATGCATCCTGCATACCTCGGAGAGTTTGATCCTGGCTCAGGACGAACGCTGGCGGCGTGCCTAATACATGCAAGTCGAGCGAACAGAAGGGAGCTTGCTCCCGGATGTTAGCGGCGGACGGGTGAGTAACACGTGGGTAACCTGCCTGTAAGACTGGGATAACTCCGGGAAACCGGAGCTAATACCGGATAGTTCCTTGAACCGCATGGTTCAAGGATGAAAGACGGTTTCGGCTGTCACTTACAGATGGACCCGCGGCGCATTAGCTAGTTGGTGGGGTAATGGCTCACCAAGGCGACGATGCGTAGCCGACCTGAGAGGGTGATCGGCCACACTGGGACTGAGACACGGCCCAGACTCCTACGGGAGGCAGCAGTAGGGAATCTTCCGCAATGGACGAAAGTCTGACGGAGCAACGCCGCGTGAGTGATGAAGGTTTTCGGATCGTAAAGCTCTGTTGTTAGGGAAGAACAAGTGCGAGAGTAACTGCTCGCACCTTGACGGTACCTAACCAGAAAGCCACGGCTAACTACGTGCCAGCAGCCGCGGTAATACGTAGGTGGCAAGCGTTGTCCGGAATTATTGGGCGTAAAGGGCTCGCAGGCGGTTTCTTAAGTCTGATGTGAAAGCCCCCGGCTCAACCGGGGAGGGTCATTGGAAACTGGGAAACTTGAGTGCAGAAGAGGAGAGTGGAATTCCACGTGTAGCGGTGAAATGCGTAGAGATGTGGAGGAACACCAGTGGCGAAGGCGACTCTCTGGTCTGTAACTGACGCTGAGGAGCGAAAGCGTGGGGAGCGAACAGGATTAGATACCCTGGTAGTCCACGCCGTAAACGATGAGTGCTAAGTGTTAGGGGGTTTCCGCCCCTTAGTGCTGCAGCTAACGCATTAAGCACTCCGCCTGGGGAGTACGGTCGCAAGACTGAAACTCAAAGGAATTGACGGGGGCCCGCACAAGCGGTGGAGCATGTGGTTTAATTCGAAGCAACGCGAAGAACCTTACCAGGTCTTGACATCCTCTGACAACCCTAGAGATAGGGCTTTCCCTTCGGGGACAGAGTGACAGGTGGTGCATGGTTGTCGTCAGCTCGTGTCGTGAGATGTTGGGTTAAGTCCCGCAACGAGCGCAACCCTTGATCTTAGTTGCCAGCATTTAGTTGGGCACTCTAAGGTGACTGCCGGTGACAAACCGGAGGAAGGTGGGGATGACGTCAAATCATCATGCCCCTTATGACCTGGGCTACACACGTGCTACAATGGACAGAACAAAGGGCTGCGAGACCGCAAGGTTTAGCCAATCCCATAAATCTGTTCTCAGTTCGGATCGCAGTCTGCAACTCGACTGCGTGAAGCTGGAATCGCTAGTAATCGCGGATCAGCATGCCGCGGTGAATACGTTCCCGGGCCTTGTACACACCGCCCGTCACACCACGAGAGTTTGCAACACCCGAAGTCGGTGAGGTAACCTTTATGGAGCCAGCCGCCGAAGGTGGGGCAGATGATTGGGGTGAAGTCGTAACAAGGTAGCCGTATCGGAAGGTGCGGCTGGATCACCTCCTTTCTAAGGATATATGGAGCAGCGTGCGTTTTCGTCTTGTTTAGTTTTGAAGGATCATTCCTTCAAGACATGTCTCTAGCGAGACAGGATTGTTCTTTGAAAACTAGATAACAATAAGTAATACATTCACATTGAATGCAATGCAAAGTTCATCACACATAGTGATTCTTTCTAAAGTAAGAAATGGTTAAGTTAGAAAGGGCGCACGGTGGATGCCTTGGCACTAGGAGCCGATGAAGGACGGGACGAACACCGATATGCTTCGGGGAGCTGTAAGCAAGCTTTGATCCGGAGATTTCCGAATGGGGAAACCCACTGCTCGTAATGGAGTAGTATCCATACTTGAATACATAGAGTATGAGAAGGCATACCCGGGGAACTGAAACATCTAAGTACCCGGAGGAAGAGAAAGCAAATGCGATTCCCTGAGTAGCGGCGAGCGAAACGGGAACAGCCCAAACCAAGAGGCTTGCCTCTTGGGGTTGTAGGACACTCTATACGGAGTTACAAAGGAACGATATAAGCGAAGAGGTCTGGAAAGGCCCGCCAAAGAAGGTAACAGCCCTGTAACTGAAATGTTGTTCTCTCCAGAGTGGATCCTGAGTACGGCGGAACACGTGAAATTCCGTCGGAATCCGGGAGGACCATCTCCCAAGGCTAAATACTCCCTAGTGACCGATAGTGAACCAGTACCGTGAGGGAAAGGTGAAAAGCACCCCGGAAGGGGAGTGAAATAGATCCTGAAACCGTGTGCCTACAAGTAGTCAGAGCCCGTTAAAGGGTGATGGCGTGCCTTTTGTAGAATGAACCGGCGAGTTACGATCCCGTGCAAGGTTAAGCAGAAGATGCGGAGCCGCAGCGAAAGCGAGTCTGAATAGGGCGCATGAGTACGTGGTCGTAGACCCGAAACCAGGTGATCTACCCATGTCCAGGGTGAAGTTCAGGTAACACTGAATGGAGGCCCGAACCCACGCACGTTGAAAAGTGCGGGGATGAGGTGTGGGTAGGGGTGAAATGCCAATCGAACCTGGAGATAGCTGGTTCTCTCCGAAATAGCTTTAGGGCTAGCCTCAAGGTAAGAGTCTCGGAGGTAGAGCACTGATTGGACTAGGGGCCCCTACCGGGTTACCGAATTCAGTCAAACTCCGAATGCCGATGACTTATCCTTGGGAGTCAGACTGCGAGTGATAAGATCCGTAGTCGAAAGGGAAACAGCCCAGACCGCCAGCTAAGGTCCCAAAGTATACGTTAAGTGGAAAAGGATGTGGAGTTGCTTAGACAACCAGGATGTTGGCTTAGAAGCAGCCACCATTTAAAGAGTGCGTAATAGCTCACTGGTCGAGTGACTCTGCGCCGAAAATGTACCGGGGCTAAACGTATCACCGAAGCTGCGGACTGTTCTTACGAACAGTGGTAGGAGAGCGTTCTAAGTGCTGTGAAGTCAGACCGGAAGGACTGGTGGAGCGCTTAGAAGTGAGAATGCCGGTATGAGTAGCGAAAGACGGGTGAGAATCCCGTCCACCGAATGCCTAAGGTTTCCTGAGGAAGGCTCGTCCGCTCAGGGTTAGTCGGGACCTAAGCCGAGGCCGAAAGGCGTAGGCGATGGACAACAGGTTGATATTCCTGTACCACCTCCTCACCATTTGAGCAATGGGGGGACGCAGGAGGATAGGGTAAGCGCGGTATTGGATATCCGCGTCCAAGCAGTTAGGCTGGGAAATAGGCAAATCCGTTTCCCGTGAAGGCTGAGCTGTGATGGCGAGCGAAATTTAGTAGCGAAGTTCCTGATTCCACACTGCCAAGAAAAGCCTCTAGCGAGGTGAGAGGTGCCCGTACCGCAAACCGACACAGGTAGGCGAGGAGAGAATCCTAAGGTGATCGAGAGAACTCTCGTTAAGGAACTCGGCAAAATGACCCCGTAACTTCGGGAGAAGGGGTGCTTCTTAGGGTGTTAAAGCCCCGAGAAGCCGCAGTGAATAGGCCCAGGCGACTGTTTAGCAAAAACACAGGTCTCTGCGAAGCCGTAAGGCGAAGTATAGGGGCTGACGCCTGCCCGGTGCTGGAAGGTTAAGAGGAGCGCTTAGCGTAAGCGAAGGTGCGAATTGAAGCCCCAGTAAACGGCGGCCGTAACTATAACGGTCCTAAGGTAGCGAAATTCCTTGTCGGGTAAGTTCCGACCCGCACGAAAGGCGCAACGATCTGGGCACTGTCTCAACGAGAGACTCGGTGAAATTATAGTACCTGTGAAGATGCAGGTTACCCGCGACAGGACGGAAAGACCCCGTGGAGCTTTACTGCAGCCTGATATTGAATGTTGGTACAGCTTGTACAGGATAGGTAGGAGCCTTGGAAACCGGAGCGCTAGCTTCGGTGGAGGCATCGGTGGGATACTACCCTGGCTGTATTGACCTTCTAACCCGCTGCCCTTATCGGGCAGGGAGACAGTGTCAGGTGGGCAGTTTGACTGGGGCGGTCGCCTCCTAAAATGTAACGGAGGCGCCCAAAGGTTCCCTCAGAATGGTTGGAAATCATTCGCAGAGTGTAAAGGCACAAGGGAGCTTGACTGCGAGACCTACAAGTCGAGCAGGGACGAAAGTCGGGCTTAGTGATCCGGTGGTTCCGCATGGAAGGGCCATCGCTCAACGGATAAAAGCTACCCCGGGGATAACAGGCTTATCTCCCCCAAGAGTCCACATCGACGGGGAGGTTTGGCACCTCGATGTCGGCTCATCGCATCCTGGGGCTGTAGTCGGTCCCAAGGGTTGGGCTGTTCGCCCATTAAAGCGGTACGCGAGCTGGGTTCAGAACGTCGTGAGACAGTTCGGTCCCTATCCGTCGCGGGCGCAGGAAATTTGAGAGGAGCTGTCCTTAGTACGAGAGGACCGGGATGGACGCACCGCTGGTGTACCAGTTGTTCTGCCAAGGGCATCGCTGGGTAGCTATGTGCGGACGGGATAAGTGCTGAAAGCATCTAAGCATGAAGCCCCCCTCAAGATGAGATTTCCCATTCCGCAAGGAAGTAAGATCCCTGAAAGATGATCAGGTTGATAGGTCTGAGGTGGAAGCGTGGTGACACGTGGAGCTGACAGATACTAATAGATCGAGGACTTAACCTATATTCTAATGTGAAGTTTGAACATTGTTATCTAGTTTTGAGAGAACATTTTTTAAATATCTCTTGATTTATTTTCAATACATAGTATAATATCTTTTGTCACTAAATTGTCTGGTGATGATGGCGAAGAGGTCACACCCGTTCCCATACCGAACACGGAAGTTAAGCTCTTCAGCGCCGATGGTAGTTGGGGGTCTCCCCCTGTGAGAGTAGGACATCGCCAGGCTTTCTTCATTCCGCAGTAGCTCAGTGGTAGAGCTATCGGCTGTTAACCGATCGGTCGTAGGTTCGAATCCTACCTGCGGAGCCAATTTGGAGAGCTGTCCGAGTGGCCGAAGGAGCACGATTGGAAATCGTGTAGGCGGTAACCCCGTCTCAAGGGTTCGAATCCCTTGCTCTCCGCCACAAATTTACATAATAAAGGGCCCGTTGGTCAAGCGGTTAAGACACCGCCCTTTCACGGCGGTAACACGGGTTCGAATCCCGTACGGGTCACCATTTATAGAATATACACCAGTATTTTTTATTCGGAGGATTAGCTCAGCTGGGAGAGCATCTGCCTTACAAGCAGAGGGTCGGCGGTTCGAGCCCGTCATCCTCCACCATATCTTTTATATCATCGCGGGGTGGAGCAGTTCGGTAGCTCGTCGGGCTCATAACCCGAAGGTCGCAGGTTCAAATCCTGCCCCCGCAACCAAATTATTTTATACACCAATAGGGAGTGCTCATTGAGTGCAACCAAAATGGTCCGGTAGTTCAGTTGGTTAGAATGCCTGCCTGTCACGCAGGAGGTCGCGGGTTCGAGTCCCGTCCGGACCGCCATTTTTAAAATGAATACATGGCTCGGTAGCTCAGTTGGTAGAGCAACGGACTGAAAATCCGTGTGTCGGCGGTTCGATTCCGTCCCGAGCCACCACTATTTGCCGGTGTAGCTCAATTGGTAGAGCAACTGACTTGTAATCAGTAGGTTGGGGGTTCAAGTCCTCTTGCCGGCACTGTTTTTCAAATGTGGAGGGGTAGCGAAGTGGCTAAACGCGGCGGACTGTAAATCCGCTCCCTCCGGGTTCGGCGGTTCGAATCCGCCCCCCTCCACCATTTTTATTTTCATAGGGGCATAGTTTAAAGGTAGAACAGAGGTCTCCAAAACCTCCGGTGTGGGTTCGATTCCTACTGCCCCTGCCAATTTTCTTAATATGATTCATAACATCTATGGCGGTTGTGGCGAAGTGGTTAACGCACCAGATTGTGGCTCTGGCACTCGTGGGTTCGATTCCCATCAATCGCCCCATTTTATTATTGGGCTATAGCCAAGCGGTAAGGCAACGGACTTTGACTCCGTCATGCGTTGGTTCGAATCCAGCTAGCCCAGTTGATTTGCGGAAGTAGTTCAGTGGTAGAACACCACCTTGCCAAGGTGGGGGTCGCGGGTTCGAATCCCGTCTTCCGCTCCAATAATGGCGGCATAGCCAAGTGGTAAGGCAGAGGTCTGCAAAACCTTTATCCCCGGTTCAAATCCGGGTGTCGCCTTTTTGAAAAGACTGCCGGGGTGGTGGAATTGGCAGACACACAGGACTTAAAATCCTGCGGTAGGTGACTACCGTGCCGGTTCAAGTCCGGCCCTCGGCACCATGTTTTTTATCATAAGTTGCGCTCTTTAATGATCATGCCGGTGTGGCGGAATTGGCAGACGCGCACGACTCAAAATCGTGTTCCTCACGGAGTGCCGGTTCGACCCCGGCCACCGGTATCTAATTTTAGATATTCTTTATTATCGTCCATTACAGAAGAATTAAGGAATATCAACGTTTAAACGTCTTTCTACAAACTGTAGGAGGGCGTTTTTTATTTGTTTTTTATAAGAGGACACTAGTACCCTGTGAAATTAGCACCGAACCACAGTAAGCCCACAGTAAGCCCACAGTACCCCACCATGGGGAGGCACCCCTATATAATCCCCTCGTCTAGTACTTGAAAAATATACATACCAGTTTAAGTGCATTAGATGATAAAAAATGGTTGTTACTGAGGGGCCATTCTAAGGAGATTGACTTTTACTTTATTGATAGTTACCTTATTATTAAAATAAAGGGGCAGGCTAATTGAAGAAGGATTGGATAAATTGTACATAAGAGGTGTTGGAATGATTACGGTTAAAAATGCTGAAAGTTATCTTAAAGATAGCATTGGTGAAGATACCGATGATATAAAAAAGGTTTGGGAAACATTTAAGGCTTTTTCAAAAGAGACAGTTGAGAGCGAAGAAGATAAAGAAATTTTATTTCAGTGTGGTTTCTATGATTTTACAGGAGAGGAACTATTTCATTTCGACTTTCTACGTCAGTTTACAGTTTATGAAGAAGATGATTATTCTCACATGGAACAACTACACTGTGAATTTTTATTTAAACCAACAAACGAGTTAAAAAAGTTAAAGGTGGTAGAAGAATGGTCAATGGATTATGACGATATAGAACATTTTTTTAATCATATTGAAAGTATTCATGAGTTTAAAATTCCTTTGAGTTTAAAGCCGATAAAATCAAAAATATATCAAGAAGAACTTTAATTTTTATTTCATTAACGGGTGCTTTACTTGAAGAGGGTATACCTTGCCTTTTTGGAATAATTTATCTCGGAGTGCCGGTTAGACCCCGGCCACCGGTATCTATTAATAATTTCATGATTGGTTTTTCCCGTCAATCTAACGTTTCACCCTCGTGGTGAAACGTTTTTTTGTGGTTTAAATGAGTTATTTAGATAAAAAATAGAAACCTATTAGAAAAGAATGAGCATGTACTTCTTTTAGCAGAATAATCTTTAGATGATTTGCAACATTTGATAAGATACATTTAACCATGTAAGGATACAAAATGAGGCAGCACATTCACATAAAACAGTGTACTACCTTTGTATAACTAAATGAATATTTGTGGGTACATACACATCTTTAGCTGACATCATCATTGTGACCCAGTTTGAGGAGAGAATTTATGAAAAAACAAAATGATCATGAGGAGTTATTGACAGGTGGAAATGTCTCGAACGTATATCGTTCGGGAGATACGGTTCGTCGAGAAGTAAATTCAGACAATATCAATACACGAAAGCTGCTAAAGCATTTAGAAAAAAAGAATTTCTCCTATGCTCCAAAGTTTTTAGGGGTTGATGAACAAGGTAGAGAGATCTTGTCCTTCATTGAAGGCGTAGCCGGTCATGATCCTTTAAAAGAATACATGTGCTCTCACCATGCCTTAAAAGAAATAGCGAGAATGCTTAGACTGTATCATGATGCTGTTTGTGATTTTCCCATTTCAGACGATTGGGAACGAATGGACAATACGCCTAACAACATAGAGGTTGTGTGCCATAATGATTTTGCGATGTACAACATCATTTTCAAAGATAAAAAGCCAGTGGGAATCATTGATTTTGATGTAGCTGCTCCTGGTCCAAGACTTTGGGATATCGCTTATACCCTTTATACATGTGTGCCTCTCAGTAGATTTTTTCGCACTGAAAAGGGGGAGATCGTGAATTATCATTCAATAGAACATGCAGGCCATATAAAGTATAGGGTCAAACTGTTTTTTGAAGCTTATGGTGAGGAAATAGCAGAAGATTATGTGGAGATGGTGCTGCTGCGTTTAAAAGGGTTATGTCAGTACATGAAACGAAAAGCGAGTGACGGGGATATAGCTTTTCAAAAAATGATTGATGAGGGGCACCTTGAGCATTATCAAAAAGACATACAATTCATTCATGAACATAGAAAAGAATGGGTTTGAGGGATACTAGGGGCTTTCTAAAGCGAAAGAACAATTAGGTGTTTATACCACTCTAATCACGCTTAAATAAGATTGACTTTACCTAGACCTAAAGTTATTTTTGAAATAGAGAAGAAATGAAGGGAGCAGGAAATGCTGTTTGAAGTAGTCGTTTATGATAAAGCAAAATATCATTATGATGGGGAGTTTCCAAAGGACTTATCTATTGATCAAGCCTTTGTACATACAGGCATGTTTTTGGGGTGGATCATTGATAATGATTTGTTCAGTGAAGAATTTGAAGAAGACATTGAGGGTGAAATTCAAAAATTTAAATCACGAGAAGTGACAGGGACTCAAATCTATATGGACTGTGATGGTGTGTTTTCAAATGATATGCTGAATGATGAGGGAAATGAATTTACCCAAGAATATTTCGATTTTGATAATGGTTTATATTTAGATGACTACGAGGAGACATTTCCAGAAGCTGAAGGCGTATATTATGTTAAAGATAGTTGGGAGAACTACGATAAAATCAAAAAAGTGATTCAAAGGCGTTATTTAGAATGGGTAAATCAGCGTTAAGGAATCAGATTTATGATTCAAAGATAAATGAGAAATAGAATAAATGTAAAAAGGCGGAGTTGTTAACTTGCAAATGAAGACGATATTACAGACCATCATTGAAGACGAGGGATCCCATGATTTTCCGCTTTTTAGACAGTACTGTGTGAAGAAAGAACAGGGTCTGCGTAAAGATGCGTTAAAGGTTCTTCAGACTTTTGTTGAAGAAATGAAGGAGAACGAATTTGCAGCACGGCGTTCATTTGTTGCTTGGCTGTTTGAAAAGATTGAACGGTTTGAGGATGGACATCATTTGCTTGTATATCCATTGATCATTGGGGTGATTCAGCCTGTTCTGCAAGAGTGGGAGAAAGTTGATCCGATGGATGTGAGGCCGTATCGCTGGCAGGGCTTGTTTGTGCATCGGGGAGAAGGGCTGCCCTATTTATTGAAGGCACTAGAGCTTGGAGGCAGCAAAGAGCAACGTGTCATTGTTCAAATATGCGAAACCTATTTATCGTCTTTATGGTATTCGTTTCATCATATACATGAAGATCTTTATTTGAGCATCTATGAGAAAGACCAAGAGCGAATTCAAGGTATTGAAGATGTCATGATGCTGATCGAAGATAAGAGAATTCGCACTAATGTTGAAAAACAAGTAGCCTATTATGATCGGCTTTTATCAGACTGGAAGAAATTTCAGCAAACGGAGACAACAGGCTTCGTGAAATGGTGTGCGGAGCGTAAGAAGCCGTATGAGTGGGTAGAGGCTTTTTATTATCAACAATAGATAAGGAAACGGCAGAATTCATTCTGCCGTTTATTTATGCCATATTCGCTCTATTTCTATATGATCTGGTTTAAAATATTTCAGGACATAGACGTCTGGATTGCTTAGTTTCTCCCACTCTTTGAATCCAATCATGGGATCGGCATGTTTAAGAAGCAGGCTCATAAGATTGCCATGTGTGACAAATATGGTATGATCGTTTTCTGAATTTATTTGTTCGTAGAGTAATTCTACAATGCGGTTCATGGCTTCGAGGCTTGATTCTCCGCCCTCACAAGTCAAATGTAAGTCCGTAAAACTAAGCTTTAGTTTCTCGTACCAATCGTCCATTGGTTTGCTACTTAGCACACGTTCAGCGAGACGCTGATCAATTTTCACCTCGAGTTGTTTTGCATGAGCAAGAGGATCAGCAGTTTGGAGCGCTCGCTTGTAGGGACTTGAGATGATCTGATTGAGGTGAATGCCATTAAAGAACTCTGCTAGTGCGTGAGATTGTGCAATGCCTTGTGGTGTTAAAGACGCATCCTCGGATTGTCCATTTGCGTGGCAATGTCTCGCGATATAAAATGTTTTCATGGGCCACACCTTTCATCGAGTATAAAAAAATCATCCGGGATTGGATGAGGTTAGGTTAGGTTCATTTGTTCGGGTCTGTTTCTTTATAGGGATCTGTGAGCTTCGAGGTAAGGTCTAAGTTGAACAAAAAATCATCTATGGTGTCTGAGCCAAAGGGAAGTGCGGAGAAGTTGATTGGGATGCTGTCTTCCTGTTTTTCAGTGGTGACCTGCTGTCTTGGCTGCTTTTTTTTCCAATAATTAAACAAGCGCATGTGAAGCCCCCTTTTCTATGAAAAAGATGGATTTATACATAATATACGGGGAGAGTTGTCCAGGCGTCAAATGTTTTCTTCAACAGGATATATGAAAAGAGCCACACAGGATAGTGCGGCTCTTTTTGTATATTTACATAGCACGACGTAAAGCTTTCAGTAATTTACGTTCGCATTTTAAGTTGTATCGCTTGCGATGGAGTTTATCCGTGTGACATCTGCCAATGACGTGTCTGACATCAGGATGATAAATGATAAGGTGTCTGTAAGCTGGATCATTTAATAATGCATGAAACCAGCTATACTTTTTGAGCTTGCTTGCGTTTCTAGAGATATCCTCTTCATCTACCTGTAGAAAAGGAATATACACAGCTAGTGAGAAGATATCAAAAATGAATCCCATATTGGTTCCTCCTTTCATATTATTTCCTACGCTTAGAAGGAGGGAAGGTTTCATTCAATACAACGTTAAAAACAATCCCAATGCATAAACCATTCTTTTGTGTCTTTGTCGTAATAGAAATACATCGTGCCGTTATCCCCAATCATAAATCGAGGTTTTTCTTCTGAGGCGATTTGCAGCATGAACTCGCCTGGTTGATGATGGGGTGGGGATTGAATATATGCTCCATATCCACCGATTTTTGTGAACGAATAATGGGTGTATTGATCAAAGAAGTGTTCTGTCGCTTCATCACTTTCATTCACTTCTGATAAATCAACATATGACCAAGCTTCTTCCCAGCAGGGGAAGTCCTTTTGCTCATTTTCGTTCCATTGGATTTGAAAGGGTTTTAGTCCTCTCACTTCGTCGGGAGTCTCAACTACTTCTAATCCATCCATAGTTGAATATTCAATGAGTTTCCAGCCTTCGCCGTTTTTTGTGATTTCCATCGGAAGTGCTTTCTGATTGAGAAAGATTTGAATCAATTGACATTCATTGAATCCGTTTAATCCTCCTGGCACTTCAGGTAAATGAATTTGTAAGATTGGAATCATGACACCATCTTGATCTATGGGCCAGCCTTGATCAGGGTGGATGAAGAAATGACCGGCAAACCAGCTATATACTGCTGGATCAGGACGAAAGCCACCAATCTTAGCTACGATGGGTGTTTTCCCTAATTGTTTTAATTCATGAAAAGCTTTGAACTCCATTACTTACCCCTCCAATTGTTAGCCTGCAATGTGGGCATCTTGAAAGGTGCCATTGATATTGCCAGAGACAATAATGACATGTCCCCAAAATAAATCACCGTCATGACAGTAGACCTCAAACTCTCCATCTGGGTAGGCATGCAAGCTTTCGAGGGAGATTCGGCTTATAAAGTGATCCAGCGTAAGCTCTTCTTGTGTTTCAGCGGAGTCATCTTGTGCCTGCCAGTCTTTAGCTAATTCAAGCAGCTGATTTGCTGCAAATGATTTAATAGAAGCATCCCATGTAGTCTGCCCTTTCATGAGTTGTCTAGCGGTTCGAAGAGAGTCGTTTACTTTTTCATCTTCTTCGAGGTTGAAGTAGAGCAGGCACTCTTCATTACTCCACTGGATCGTTGTTTCAAATAAGTCTAGTCCTTTCACTAATTCAAAGGTACCCAGCATGTCATCATGATAAAAAACAGGTTTTTGGGCTTCTTCTAGTATCACTTGCAGCTCTTCATCCTGTGTATCTGTATCGATGAGTGACACAAGCATGAACTCACCTTCACCTTTTCGGACCTGAAGTGTCACGATTGATCCTTTATGTAATTGTGCCTGCTTTTCCCTTAATCCCTCTTCATCTGTTAACCAGCAGAGTCTGATGTTTTCTGTTGTGATGAGGTCTTTATCTTTCCATGCAATGAGGGGAATTGAAGCGGTCAAAAGAGATTCCTGTCCGGCTTTTCCTGCACCTACTCCAGAGGGTCCTGTGACAGCAATGATGTGGTCTATTTCTTCTGAAAATCGTTCTTCAAATGCGTTTATTTGTTTGTTATGTTTCATTTGATGTCCTCCAGCCTGATTTGTTGAAAATCTATATCTTTATCACACCGCATATGAGGAGGAGAAATCAAGCTTTTTTTGCTTAAAACTTTTTTAGATTGTTAGAAGGAGAGAAAATACATGGATGGCTGGAAGTTATCAAATTTTGTATAAATTTAGGTGAAAGAGTCGAAAGACCTAGGTGATTCTTCCTTTTCTTTATAATTACTTTGACACGAATAGATGAAAAAAGTAAAGTAGTACTGAGTGATTTACAAACCCTTCTTCATCCATTGAATTGCAAAGTGTGTGTAAATCAAATGTAAATGGATATTTTTCCTTTTATTTACTCGTATTTTTTTTGAAACCTATAATGCTTCTCATACGTTATATTAGAGGAGCACACATATCCGGCGGAAACAGAGCATCGGAATGCTTGGTGAAGAAGATTTACATTTGCAAAATCAATGTAAATTTTTTATGATTTCATTTATATTAGAACGATAATAAGAAAGAAGAGGTTTTATGAAAAAAATATTTGCGAACAAATATAGCTTTTTTGTATTGGCTGTCCTTTTATTTTGGGCGAAATCGTATGCAGCCTACAAAATGGACTTTAATTTAGGAGTGAAAGGTTCTTTTCAAGAGGGTCTTCTTTTATTAAATCCATTTAGTTCAGCCATTGTGTTTTTGGGACTGGCTCTCTTTTTGAAGGGTCGTAAATCTGCCATTGTTTTAATTGTGATTGACTTTATTATGACCGCACTTTTATATGCGAATGTAGCGTACTACCGTTTCTTTGATGACTTTTTGACTTTCTCCACAATGAAGCAAGCAGGCAATCTTGGAGGAGGCATGACTGGCGGTGTGTTATCTAGTATTAAGCCGCATGACCTTTTGTATTTCCTTGATATTATGATCTTGATTGCGATTGTGATTTGGAGACCAGAAGTGAAGAAATTCCAAATGAAAAAGACATTTGCACTGCTGATTGTGGCTGCAGGTGTAGGACTGTTCTTCGTAAACCTTCATTTAGCTGAAAAGGACCGTCCAGAATTGTTAACAAGAACATTTGATCATAAGTATGTTGTTAAATATTTAGGTGTTTATAATTATACGATTTATGACGGAGTACAATCAGCACAAAATGCAACACAGGTAGCAAATGCGAGCAGTGAAGATTTAACAGATGTTGTAAACTATACAGCTTCTCACTATGCGAAGCCAAACGCAGAGTATTTCGGTAAAGCAAAAGGGAAAAACATCATTAAAATCCATTTAGAAAGCTTCCAGTCTTTCTTAATTGACTACAAACTAAATGGAGAAGAAGTGACACCGTTTTTAAATAAGCTGGCTCATGGGAAAGAGGACTTTACGTATTTCGATAACTTCTTCCATCAGACAGGTCAAGGAAAAACAGCTGATGCTGAACTGATGATGGATAATAGTATGTTCGGCTTGCCAGAGGGAGCAGCGTTTGTAACAAAAGGTGAAAACACTTACCAATCACTCCCTGCCATCCTAGATCAAAAAGCAGGCTATACGAGCGCAGTGCTTCACGGGGACTATAAATCTTTCTGGAACCGTGACACGATTTATAAGCATATGGGATATGATCAATTCTTCGATGCTTCATATTACAACATGGATGAAGAAAATCTTGTGAATATGGGTCTGAAGGATAAACCATTCTTCAAAGAATCAATCCCGATGCTAGAATCAATGAAAAAGCCATTTTATGCACATTTAATGACATTGACTAATCACTATCCATTTAATTTAGATGAAAAAGATGCGACGATTGCTAAGGCAACAACTGGTGACAAAACAGTAGATAACTACTTCCAAACAGCAAGATATCTAGATGAATCATTAGAGCAATTCTTTAAAGACTTGAAAAAATCAGGTATGTATAAAGACTCTGTCATTTTATTATATGGTGATCACAACGGTATTTCTGAAAACCATAACCGTGCAATGAGCGAAATTCAAGGGAAAGAAATTACACCTTATCAAAATGCGCAAAACCAGCGTGTACCACTCATGATTCGTATTCCTGGCAAACAGGGCGGCGTGAACCATACGTATGGTGGTGAAGTAGACGTGATGCCTACGCTTCTTCACTTACAAGGTATTGATTCAAATGAGTATGTAAATTTTGGAACAGATCTATTCTCTAAGAAGCATGATCAAACTGTTGCATTCCGTAACGGAAACTATGTGACACCAAAATATACACTTGTAGATAACACTGTCTATGATACAAAAACAGGTAAAGTTGTGAAACAAAATAAAAAGACAGAGGCAATTAAAGCCCGTGTCGATAATCAGTTAAGCCTATCAGATAAAGTGCTTTATAGGGATCTTCTTCGATTCCACAAGCTGTCTGATTTTAAACCAGTGAATCCATCTGATTATTTCTATGGTAAATCAAAAGAAAAAGAAGAGAATTCTACTGCTAAGTAACTGAGTTTTGGGCAAGCACAGAAGGGTGCTTGCCTTTTTCTCTCTCATCGCTTGATTTGTTGGCAAAATATGTTTATATTTAGGGTGATACAAGCGTGATGCTGGCGTACAGCTAGCGGAACTCATTTCGTCCTAGGGGATTTCAGGAGGAGCTTATGACAACAAATACAAAAACACAAAAAAAGAAATCAGAAGTATGGGGCTGGCTCAAAGCGATCTTAATCGCATTCATCGCCGTTTTTATCATTCGCAACTTTTTATTCGCACCGTACATTGTAAAAGGGACCTCTATGGATCCAACATTGCATAATACAGAGCGGGTTTTTGTGAATAAAACAGTTGATTACTTTGGTGATTACAAGCGGGGACAGATCATTGTTCTTGATGGTGAAGACCGCAGCACTCATTATGTTAAACGGTTGATTGGTTTACCTGGTGATAAAATTGAAATGAAAAATGACCAGCTATATGTCAATGGTCAAAAAGTGGCAGAGCCTTACTTAGCATCAAACAAAAAGAAAGCAGCTGCAGATGGGACCTTGCTTACGCCTGATTTTGGCCCTCTTACCGTTCCAAAAGGCAAGTATTTTGTCATGGGTGACAATCGTCAAAACTCAATGGACAGCCGCAATGGCTTAGGTCTTTTTACAAAGAGTGATATTCAAGGAACGACTTCATTTGTGTTTTATCCTTTCCAAGACATTCGACTACTTAATGATTAATGACACATAAAAAAAGCACACTGAGGTGTGCTTTTTCTATTTCATTCAGCCTGACTTTTTGTGATCGCCTGTTCAAGATCTGCAATAATGTCTTCAATCGCTTCTGTTCCGACAGATAAACGAATAAGCTCTGGTGTGACACCCGTCGCTTTTTGCTCTGCTTCACTTAATTGCTGATGCGTTGTGCTGGCAGGATGAATAATCAGTGATTTAGAATCGCCCACATTTGCAAGGTGTGAGAACAGCTTAACAGAATCAATGAGCTTTTTACCAGCTTCTCGTCCACCTTTAATACCAAATGTGAGAATGGCGCCTTGTCCTTTTGGTAAATAGGTTTTAGCAAGCTTATAAGATTCATGGCTTTCAAGACCTGGGTAGCTTACCCAATCTACTAGAGGATGATCTTGTAAGAATTGCGCTGTTTTTAACGCATTTTCACTATGTCGCTCGAGACGCAGATGCAAAGTTTCTAAGCCTTGCAGAAGTAAAAATGAGTTGAAAGGTGACAAGGCTGCTCCTAAATCACGTAAGAGCTGCACACGTGCTTTTGTGATATAAGCCGCTTCTCCAATTGCTTCGGTATATGTCAGGCCGTGATAACTTGGATCTGGTTCAGTCAGCCCTTTGAACTTATCACTTTCGTCCCAAGGAAACTTGCCGCTATCCACAATGACACCGCCAATTGATGTACCATGACCGCCAATGAATTTCGTAGCGGAATGGACAACAATGTCTGCACCAAACTCAATCGGTCTTAATAAATAAGGACTTGCGAGTGTATTATCCACAATAAGCGGAATATGGTGCTTGTGTGCAATGCCTGAGATGGCTTCAATATGTAGAATGTCGCCTTTAGGATTCCCAATGCTTTCTGCATACACTGCCTTCGTTTTGTCTGTAATCGCTGCTTCGAGTTCTTCTAAATTGGATGAATCAACAAATTTCACTGTAATACCGAGTTTTTTGAGTGTATGAGCAAATAAATTGTACGTGCCTCCATATAGGCTGCTGGAGGAGACAATTTCGTCACCAGCTCCTGCAATGTTTAAAATAGAATAAGTGGTCGCTGCTTGTCCAGAAGAGACAGCGAGTGCACCAATGCCGCCCTCAAGCTCGGCGATCCGTTTTTCAAAGACGTCATTTGTAGGGTTCATAATGCGAGAATAAATATTTCCGGGTTCCTGCAGTCCGAATAAATTCGCAGCATGCTCACTATCTCTAAAACCGAAAGAGCTTGTTTGGTAAATAGGAACGGCTCTTGAATAGGTTGCTGAATCAAGCTCCTGACCTGCGTGAATGGCTTTTGTTTCTAAACGGAATGGACGTTCTTCTGACATGTGTGTATCCTCCTTTTGTTAGATAAAACCAACTACTTTGATAAGAAATATTTAATATGACTATAAAACTTGTTTCATGCTTGGTCAATCATTTTTTAGATAAATCTGAAAAAATAATCAATAAAGTTGATGGGCTTTTTTTATTTCAATGAGAAAGGGTGTAGATATGCTGAGGAAAAGAGAGATTGTGTTATTAGAGAGTACGGATCAGTTTTTTTTGAAAGCAGTACAGCTAGTGAAGTCATTGGAATGCCTATGCTGTAAGTTGCTTTATCATAGAAAGAAGCGAATCATATGTTGGATGTTACTCAAGAAAAGAAAGGGCTTTTTTCCCAATGGGCTTTCTTGTATATACATATTTTAAGTGACAAGAGAAGAAGGAAAATAGGCTCACTCTTTTGTCGGAATTATCAGTAAATATTTCATAAATGGTGTTTTAACGACATATAATCAGGACTTTTTTATCTGATATATCGGGGGAATTCTTTCTATTTCACAAAAAAGAAAGCATATATAAAGGGATTGATAAATAAGGACTATTTCAAAAAAGGGAGAAAAAAGATGGTTTCATTGCCATTATATGGGTTTTGTGGTTCTTAAGGGGTGGGAAAATCTAGATAATAAGATAGGGTTTCTGCACTTAAAAGCGAAGAATTGAATAAAAAGTCACATTTTACTCGAAAGTACGTTTGGTCAAAAATGGGATCTTCTGTTGATGTTTGGAGAGTGAAGCCTATGATACGATCATCATAAGCTGGGAGGTGAAAAGTATGACTTATGCAGCGCCGCAAGTTGACTATTCCACTATGGAACCTGCTATTATGGACCAAGCTTGGTTCTTAGTATTTGTTGCTGTCCTTCTTGGATTGGGAGCAACAGTTGTTCTAGGAGCAGCAGTTTGGTGTTTAGCAAACGGCAAGGGTAGCTTTACAGGAGCCGTTCAGTGGGAAAGTGGCTTAAAAGTCCAAATTGAATGTAAGTAGCTATACTTAGGATTCATCTTTTTACTTCTATGAAATGACACCAAGGCTAAACCGTCTGTGGCGGGCGGTTTAGCCTGATCTGTTTTTAAAGAATATGCAGACACTTGGAGGTTATATGTTTACGATCGAGAAATTAACCAAGACGTATAAAAATAACGTGACTGCTGTCAATGATTTTCATTTAAAGATCGCCCCTCATCAAATCGTTGCTGTTGCTGGACCGAATGGTTCCGGTAAAACAACGATGATTAACTGTATACTCGGCATCATTAAGCATACAGAAGGAACGATTCTGTTGCAGGACGTCACAAATGACGAACCATCCTTTAAAAAACAAGTAGCCTATGTTCCAGATGATCTGCTGCTTCCTGAAGCATTGACTGGTGCTGAATATTTAGATTTTGTTTCTTCTATGTATGAATGTAAAACAATTCATAGAAGAAATCAACTAATTGAACTGTTTGATATGGACTCGGCTTTATCAAGACCGATTGAAACCTATTCACATGGTATGAAAAAAAAGACACAGCTGATTGCCGCCTTTATGCTTGATAGTCAATTGGTGATCATGGATGAGCCCTTTAGAGGACTTGATATTGAAGCGGTTATAAACACAAAGAAACTGATGAAGCGTTATGCCGAGCACCATGGTGCGATCTTGCTTTCAACGCATGATATGCTTTCAGCGGAAGAGCTGTGCCACAAAATCGCCATTATTTCTAAAGGAAATAAAATGGATGAAGGAACGGTCTCAGCCTTAAAGGAGAAATATCAATCAAGCACATTGGAACAGGTGTTTCTGAAAGCTTCAATGTTAAGTGATAGGGGTGCACATTTTGATGAAATCATTAATCATTTCTAGAATGATGCTTAAAATGTGGCAGCAGGAGATGTATAAGCTCTTTGATACTCAGACGAAGCGAATCATTGTGATCTTATTCTTTTTATTTGCCATCACAATGGGCGCCATCATCGGATATAGTTTTACGGGCGTCTTTATGAAGGCTTTCTTAAATGGAGATGAACGTTCACTTGGATTACTTGTTGTATCAATGGCGATCAATGCATCCATCTTTACAAGCCTGTTATTCATTTTGATCAAGGTCAGAACGCCTGAGCAAGACCGTTTTTCTATGCAGCTAAGCTGGTTCCCGCTTTCTACCTTTCAGAAAAGCCTTGGGTACTTTATCCCGATGGTGACAGTGGTGGCAGGGCTTGTTTTATTTTTTATCGGTATTCTGCTTTTACCTAATTTTATTGCCCAGGGAATAGGTATTTTCTTTATCTTTACGTTCTTTTTGATGGTGATTTTGCAATCGCTTTTTGTCTTAATGCTTTTACAGCTCATTTATAATATGACCTATTTGGTCGTACTGAAATTAAAATTACCGTTGCAAAAATTTGCAGCGATCTTTGTTTTATTAGCACTAGTTGTGGCGTATGGAATGACGCACTTTAATATCAGTCAAATTCAGCAATCATATATACAGTTTGATTATCATTTGATGTATTTTACAGCACCGTTTTTCTTAGCGGCTCAAGGAATGTCTCCTGAAGGGGTAAACTATGTAATTTTGATTCTGTTTATCCTTTTATCGGCGGGCGGCGCCTTTCTTTCTCTTGCGATGATGCCGATTATGGCAGAAAAAAAAGCGTTAACCTTTTTAAACAAGCTGCCATTTTCTTCTTCAAAAAAATGGTCACTTATTGTAAAGGAAATGAAATCACAGGTGCGAAATGAAGAAAACATTTTAAACTTTCTCATTCTCCTCATTGTGATCTTATTCGTCCGTTATCAATTTGGATTCCGCTTTGAAGCAGAAGCATTTTTTATTCTCTGCGCTCTCGCTGGATTAACCGCCTTCAATTCATTTGGCAATGATAAACGAATGCTGGGGATGTACAAAACGTTTGGCTTAAGATCTTGGGAAGTGGCTCTGTATAAGTTTATCGGGCTTTTGCTTGTTGGTGTACTGCAAATTGCAATATTTATGCTGACAACGCTGACGCTTCCTGATCAGGTTTGGAACGTATTGATTGGGGCCGCTGTCTTATGCAATGCCACTGCGCTCTTTTATGTGGTAGGTATTTTACTTCCGCTTGATCGGAACAATCCTTACACAGGCATTTTTTCATTTGGAGCACTTATTTTACTCATGATTCCGATTGTTTTTATTGGAAACTATGTCATAGGGGAGTCGAGTCAAACACTTCAGTGGCTGCTTGTAGCTGCATTTGAAGGTCTGCTCATCTTTGCCATATACAAAGGTTTTTCATGGAGGTATTCACATGATTCAACTTCTTAACAATAAGCTAAAGATTGAGCGGGTACCGGCACTTGCGCCGTATGTGACCTTACAAAAGAGGCATCTCACGGATACGCAGTATGGAAGCACACTCCCGATTAATGAAAGTGCCTATCATATGCTAACGAAAGTAGATGGCAAAAGGACAGAAGCGAGTATTACCGCAGAGCTCGCTGATTTGTTTCAGGTCGATGAGTCTGTGATTTCTCGTGACTTTTATCAACTGATGATGGGGTTGAATCAGCACCACTTAATGTCTATTCATTATCAATCACCATATCGGATTGTAACAGCCTGCTGTCAATTTTTTAAACAGTATCAAGTGAAAATGAAGGAACGATTTGATTGCACTGGTCACTCGTTCCTTCACATTTTTGGGACAGCATTGCTCATGGTGACACGTAAAATCATTTTTTTCTGGATGCTTTTTATGGTCATGGCAGGGCTCGCTTTTTTATTCATTCCTGACCGGTCGATTGCAGCCATTGCGATTTATTTTACAATTATTTATTTTGGATTAATTACCGGGACCGCCTTACATGAGGCAGCACACGGCTATGCGCATCGGAAATTTGCGGGACGGGATGGTCCACAAGGGTTTTTTGCGAGTGATATGATGTCTGTGAAATTTGTGAGACCCGTATTAGATCCGTTTCAGAAAAAGCAGGTATGGATTACCTTGCTTGGGCCGCTTGTCCCAGGTGTGATCGGGGCAGCAGGGATCATTGTGACCGTATTATGTCTAAAAGAAAATCCAATTTCAACAGGCTTCTTTATTTTTTCAATCACGTATTTTATTCAATTACTCTATCTTCTTCCGTTTATGGGGGATGGTAAATCCATTATGAAGCAACTATTGCTTGGGGGAATGGGAGGACAACGATCATGAACGTACAGGCGATGAAACAAGGTGCTATTGTTGGTGGTTTCTTGGGGTTTTTAGGCTTTCCGATGCTGACAATCGGTGTATTGTTTTATCATTTATTTCAATCAAAAACGAATGATGCTTTATTATTTAACAGTCTCGCTTTTGAGATGGAAGGTTCATCCGCATTTACTTTTCAAATCAAGCCAAACTTTTTTATTTATATGATTGTGATTTTTGCCGCGAGTTTTCTCATTGTGGCTTTCTTATCAGCCATGAAGCAGAAAAAAGCGAAAGGTTAGGAGAATTCTCCTAATCTTTTTTTGTATGTAAAACCAAATTTTAGTATAATAGAAAATAAAAAACATCAAAGGGGATCTCAATGTTAAAAAAATGGAGTTTTCTTATATTCACTGTTTTTCTATTAGCAGGATGCGGCGAGAAGGCCGAAGAAACCACGCAAACCGAGAAGACGGTATCTACAATAAACAAGGAGTCTACTAAAAAGAAAGTAACCATTGAACAAATGAAACTGACAAAAAAAGAAAAGAGCTTACTAGAAGCATCAACCACTAATGAAATGGTGGCTTTAACAATAAAAGGATTAACGAAGAAGGATAAGAGTATTACGTTTATCGGGAGTCATTATAAAAATGGCCGATTAGCTAATAAGGAAGCATCATCTGCCACCTTTACTTTACATCAGGATGGAACCGACCAAACGATGAATGTGCTCTTACAATTAAGACATGAGAAAGATACATATGAATCACAATTTAGTATGTGGTCAGACAACAAGAACGAGGGAATGACGAAAGCGACAGCAAGCTTTCCGTTCAAAGTAAGTGACTATGTTTTCTCTGCTCAATCTGAAACTGTCAAAGTCTCTTCTGGAGGAAAGGCACTGATTGCGTACACAGCGGCAATGGGGAAAGACGGAAATTCACCGATGCTTGAAAAGATTGAGGAAAATCCTAAGCAAGCGCTGAAGAATAAGTCACATGCCTACTTATTTTATATTCAGCTCGATAAATAACTATCGTAATATATACGGAGAATATGAAGTTTTTTGACGAAAAATCTTCATATTCTCTTGACGAATTGTTAAGAAAGTTGTAACATAATAAAAGTCAACGCAATGACGTTGCTTTTTAAAAATTGATGCGGGTGTAGTTTAGTGGTAAAACCTCAGCCTTCCAAGCTGATGTCGTGAGTTCGATTCTCATCACCCGCTCCAATACATAATTTTGTTTATAACGCAGTATTTCGTTTCTTAGATAAACGAAGTGTTGCGTTTTTTATTATGTCAGTATAATGTGAAAAAGCACTGTCAAGCTACAGTGCTTTTTCAATAAGTTCATATTTACTTTCTCCACCATGTATTTGTACAAACATCTTCGTCAAGGATTGAATGAGAGCTTCACTCTTTTCCCGGGAAATAGATGGCGGAAACAGGATGATTTGCAAAATGTTTTTTGTTTCTTGAGAAATGTGAGCTTTACTTGGTTGAGAAAATAATCCCTTAAGTCGTGCGTTGTCCTGCCATTCAATGTGACCTCTCTCATGTTTTGCTAGTGAAAGCGGCTCTTCTATTCGATCAGCATCGAATGTCAGGATAGGCAAGAAATATTTTAAAGAGAAAAAGATCGACAAATCCTGTACGGAATTGGTCGAGTCAATAAATTGTTCTTTTTGGATATCAGCAAGAATTGGCAAGAAAGGGATGTCTTTTAAAAGATCCATCCATTCTTTGATTGCTGGTACTTCTTCTAAGACTTTATCTTCGTATTCAAAAAATAAAGATTCTTGAAACAGGCGGAGCCTGCCTTTTAACATTTGCGGGGAAGTGCCAACTTCAATATGCGAATATTCAATCTGTCCAACATGGATAGACGGGTTTTCAGGATGAGAAATTTCCATATGTATCTTCACAGTGACTCACTCCAATCGGTCATGATACACTCGTATTATACTGAAAACAATAGAATAAACAAAGAAAGGAGGTTTGCAAGGTGATTCATGTTGGAGAATTAAAAGAAGAATTGATTCAATATGCTAAAGAAATTGGTGTTGATAAAATCCGATTTGCAAGTGCTGATACATTTGATTCATTAAAAGACCGCCTCATCTTACATGAATCGTTAGGGTATTTGTCAGGCTTTGAAGAGCCTGATATCGAAAAACGAACAAACCCTTCTTTGCTGCTTCCGAAGGCCAAATCAATTGTTGCGATAGCGCTTGCGTATCCTTCCAAAATGAAAGATGCTCCTCGAAGTACAAAGGATGCAAGAAGAGGGATCTTTTGCCGTGCTTCTTGGGGAACAGACTATCATGTTGTGTTGAAAAAAAAGCTCGATATGCTCGAAGAATTCTTGCGAAGCAAACATGCCGATATACGAACAAAGTCAATGGTGGACACAGGGGAACTGTCCGATCGTGCAGTAGCGGAACGTGCTGGCATAGGTTTTAGTGCGAAGAACTGTATGATTATCACGCCAGAGTTTGGGTCTTACGTGTATTTGGCTGAAATGATCACAAATGTCCCATTTGAACCGGATGAAAAAATTGAAGATCAGTGCGGAACGTGTAATAAATGTGTAGATTCATGTCCAACTGGTGCACTTGTGAATCCAGGACAACTGAATTCTCAACGGTGTATTTCCTTTTTAACGCAAACAAAAGGATTTTTGCCTGACGAATTTCGTTCGAAAATAGGAAATCGTTTATATGGGTGTGATACGTGCCAAATAGTCTGCCCGATCAATAAAGGGAAGGACTTTCACCTGCATCCTGAAATGGAGCCGGATCCTGAAATTGCGAAGCCGCTCTTAAAGCCGCTTCTTACGATCAGTAATCGCGAGTTTAAGGAAAAATACGGTCATGTTTCAGGTTCATGGCGGGGGAAAAAGCCGATTCAGCGAAATGCGATTTTGGCACTTGCACACTTTAAAGATACATCTGCCTTACCCGTGTTGATTGATTTGATGCACAAGGATCCGCGGCCTGTTATTCGGGGCACGGCTGCTTGGGCAATAGGGAAAATTGGTGATGTGGAGCTGCTCCCAGAGCTGGAAAAAGCCATTGAGCGGGAAAATGATGAAGAAGCGAAACAAGAAATTGTTAAAGGGATGGATCTTTTACAGACACCTTTAAATACTAAATAACATCCCTATGAACATAGAATGAACCAAACAGAGATTTTAAAAAAAGTTTGGTGGTGTCTGTGTGAAACAATTATTAGAGCAAACATTAGAAGACAGGCTTGGTTATTTATTAAATGGGAGTGCAATCAAACAGCCGCAGCTGATGTCTGATGTGGAAGCAGTCGAACGGAAAAAAGAGCTTTTTGCTAGAAGACAGGTGGAGATTGTCAAAGCAAAAGCCAAAGCAACACTCCTAGATTCATCGATTCAGGATGACGGTGCTCAGCATGTGCAGTATCTCGCTCATCTCACTTATGTATGCAAGGATGTAGACGATTCTTTTTATTTAGAGGAACAGGTAGAAAAAAGAGAAGCGTTCCTTTACAACGACATGCTTGTAAAAGATCGATTGATGATAGAAGAACGTCAAATGGAAGAGCAAGTGGATGAGCGCTTTCAGACCGAAGAACAATTTGGGAGAGCCTTTCACTATGACCGGCGGGCAGCCGTGCAATATGCGGAGACGTACTGGAATAAAC
Organism: Bacillus sp. FSL K6-2841; assembly: GCF_037976435.1. Taxonomy (NCBI): domain Bacteria; kingdom Bacillati; phylum Bacillota; class Bacilli; order Caryophanales; family Bacillaceae; genus Bacillus; species Bacillus sp. FSL K6-2841. Next base: position 949,603 of record NZ_CP150266.1, read on the forward strand.
GAAATCCTGCCTATAAAAATTTTGAAGATAACTGCACAAATTTTATTTCACAATGCTTAAAGGCAGGGAATGCGCCAACGAGAGGATATCCGAACCGTGGATCTGGCTGGTGGGTGAGGCCGCATACGTGGAGCTATAGCTGGACAGTAGCTCATTCGATGAAAAATTATTTAGCGAATTCGAAAGCGGGTTTAAGAGCAAAGAAACTGAAAGAAGCGCAGGAGCTTCAAATTGGTGATGTCATTTGCTACGATTTTGAGGGAGATGGCAGGTATAATCATACAACCATTGTCGTCGATCACGATAAAGGCGGGATGCCTCTTGTGAATGCTCAGACATATGACAGTCGTATGCGTTATTGGTCGTATGAGGATTCGACCGCCTATACACCAGCTATTCGTTATATGTTTTTTCACATTTTGGACGATGCCGCAAAGGATAGTTAATGGTATAATGTTGAGCGGAAAAGAAAATTAGAGGTGAACTTTTTTGGGACTTCATGTCGTTTTATATCAACCAGAGATTCCAGCTAATACTGGAAATATTGCGCGTACATGTGCAGCAACAAATACAACCCTTCATCTGATTCGTCCGCTTGGTTTTTCGACAGATGATAAAATGCTGAAGCGTGCAGGACTCGATTATTGGAAATATGCCAATGTGGTCTATCATGACTCGCTTGATGAATTGTTTGAGGCTCATCCGAAGGGACAATTCTTCTATATTACAAAATTTGGTCAAAAGCCGCATACGACATTTGATTACTCTCAGCTAGATGAAGACTATTTCTTCGTTTTTGGCAGAGAGACAAGTGGATTGCCGAAGGATTTGATCGAGCGGAATATGGACCGCTGTCTTCGTTTACCGATGACAGAACATGTTCGTTCTCTGAATCTATCGAATACGGCAGCAATTCTTGTGTATGAGGCACTTCGCCAGCAGCAATACCGTGATCTGATTTAAGGTCATCATGAAAGCCGGGATACTCATCTCGGCTTTTTTATATGAAATAAGAAACAAAAAGAAGGAAAATACGACACTTTTATACTTTTTTTGACATGTAAAAAAATAGGTAGTATGATAGATTGTGATAACGTTTTCAAAAAATGAATCCATTAGGAGGAAAAATGAGATGAAAAAGCTACTGATCACTAGTGCCATTAGTTCAGCTATTTTAATGGGGACGATTCCAGTCAGTATCCCAGGTCTCTCTCTAACGCAGGAAATAGAAGCAGCGCAACTATCGAAAGGTATCGGCGGGCGTACTTATATCAATAGCAATGGATCTATATTGGTCACAAAGATTCAACTCCCTTCCGCAATAAGTGTGTCAAATGGGACAGCTTATATTTATTCTGGGTTCACAGGATCAAAGGAAGCGGATATTGGTCTTCAATACAGTTCAACTTATAATGTGTGGAAACCTACGATGAAAGTAGGAGCAAATAATCAAGAGACATATATCGAAGGGAAAAATGACTTTACGTATACAAAAGGATTTAAGCCTGGAAGTACTGTGCAAATGACCATTTACAAAAACTTGAATGGACATACAAGAGCAACGTTCTGGGGGACAAATAATGTTGGTTATACCGGGCGTATCATCACGGAAATCCAAAACTCAAACATTGGCTCTGTGACGAAGTGGAACTTACTGTCCACAGTAGCAGTGACTGACGATATCTACCGGAAAGATATTCGTGCGAACTTCTCTACTCGTTTTACTGACATTACATTAGACAGTCGTGCCGTCACACCTGTGATTGATACGCAAGACTTTACGTCCATTCAGGTATCAGGAAATACAGTGAATATGCAGGTGCTAAAAACAACGAACTAAATGAAAAAAGGATGTTCCGCTAATGGAACATCCTTTTTTTCATTTACCAGGCTTGCCTTCGTAGCCAGCTGTGAAAATGGATACTAAAAACGTAATGATGACGCCCATCATAATGACCGTTCTCATATAAGCTCCCCCTTATCCCTTTGTTTCGATCGCTGCCTGTTTCATATGATGTGAAGTTCGCCTCTGAAAAGCAGGAGAAGAAGATCATTTTTCTCCTGTTTTTCCTTTATTATGAAGGGTCTTGCGGATGGTTGTCAATTCAGTTTGCCAATTCGTCATTTTGAAGAACGAAAGCATGTAATAGGACGCCTCCGCATAGATTGTAAAACAGTATCTGATTACTTGCTTCAATCTTGAAAGAGGAGGTTCATATGGATATTTTAAAGAAAATCGAACAGCACAGAGAAGAAGAGCAGCGTCTTAAATGGGAAGGCACATTTGGCGAGTATTTAGACATAATAAAGGAAAATCCACTTGTCGCTCAATCTGCTCATTCTCGCGTTTATCATATGATTAAAGACAGCGGGATTGAAGAGGAGAATGGGGTCAGAACGTACAAATTTTTTGATCAGGAGCTTTTTGGATTAGAGGAATCACTCGAAAGATTAGTGGAGGAATATTTTCACCCTGCTGCCAAGAGGCTCGATGTGAGGAAGCGTATTTTGTTATTGATGGGACCAGTGAGCGGGGGGAAATCTACGCTTGTTACTAGGCTGAAAAGAGGACTAGAAGAATATTCACTGACAGATAATGGCGCAGTCTATGCGATCAAAGGCTGCCCAATGCATGAAGATCCGCTTCATCTTATTCCGCAAAATCTGCGGGAGGATTTCTATAGAGAGTATGGCATTCGTGTGCAGGGGAATTTGTCTCCTCTCAATACGATGAGGCTGGAAGAGGAATATGGCGGACGAATTGAGGATGTAAGGGTTGAACGGATCTTTTTCTCAGAGGATAAACGGACCGGTATTGGTACCTTTAGTCCGTCTGATCCGAAATCTCAGGACATTGCTGATTTAACAGGGAGCATCGATTTTTCAACCATTGCTGAATTTGGATCAGAGTCAGATCCAAGGGCCTACCGCTTTGATGGAGAACTCAATAAAGCAAACCGCGGGATGATGGAGTTTCAGGAGATGTTAAAGTGTGATGAGAAATTTTTATGGCATCTTCTGTCATTAACACAGGAAGGAAATTTTAAAGCAGGCCGTTTTGCCTTGATTAGTGCAGATGAATTGATCGTTGCTCATACGAATGAAACCGAGTACAGGTCATTTATTTCAAATAAAAAGAACGAGGCCTTGCATTCAAGAATTATTGTGATGCCAATTCCTTATAACTTGAAGGTAACAGAGGAGGAACGCATTTATCATAAAATGATTTCAGAAAGTGATGTCGCAGGTGTGCATATTGCCCCGCATACACTGAAGGTGGCAGCGATGTTCTCCATTTTGACAAGACTCAAAGAGCCGAAGCGTTCTGATATTGATTTGGTGAAAAAAATGCGTCTGTATGACGGAGAAAGTGTCGAGGGCTTCCAATCTGCTGATATTGATGAGATGAAAAAGGAATTTCATGATGAAGGGATGAGCGGAATTGATCCGCGGTATGTCATTAACCGCATTTCCTCCACCATTATAAGGAAGAATATGGAATCTATCAATGCGCTGGATGTCCTTCGTTCGTTAAAAGAAGGGCTCGATCAGCATCCATCTATCTCAAGCGAGGACCGGGAGCGCTATTTGAATTTTATTTCTGTTGCGCGAAAAGAGTACGACGATATTGCGAAGAAGGAAGTACAAAAGGCATTTGTGTATTCCTATGAGGAGTCAGCGAAAACGCTCATGGATAATTACTTAGATAATGTCGAGGCCTATTGCAACAAAAACAAGCTGCGTGATCCATTAACCGGTGAAGAAATGAATCCTGATGAGAAGCTTATGCGTTCAATTGAAGAGCAGATCGGGATTTCTGAAAACGCCAAAAAGGCTTTCAGAGAAGAAATTCTGATTCGTATTTCGGCTTATGCGAGAAAGGGCAAACGCTTTGATTATAATTCTCATGAGAGATTGCGTGAGGCGATTCAGAAGAAGCTGTTTGCTGATTTAAAAGATGTGGTAAAAATCACGACGTCAACGAAGACACCGGATGAACAGCAGCTGAAGAAAGTGAATGAAGTAGTGGCTAGATTAATTGATGAACATGGCTATAATTCAACAAGTGCAAATGAACTTTTAAAATATGTAGGCAGTCTTCTCAATCGTTAATAAATGAAGGAGGCATTATTGGCGCACCTGCACCGGTAATGTCTTTTTTAGAAATGACCGTCAACTTGGGTGACGAGCAGCATAAGATAAAGGAATCGGTGGTTAGAAGAATAGTGCAAACAGGTGAGGAGGGGGATGGATGTCCCGGCAAGAAAAAAGTCAGTTTATTGTATCTCAGGAAGACTGGTCCCTCCATCGAAAAGGCTATGACGACCAGCAGCGTCATCAGAAAAAGGTCAAAGAAGCGATTAAAAACAATTTGCCGGATCTTGTCACAGAAGAGAGCATTATCATGTCTAATGGAAAAGATGTTGTTAAAATTCCAATTCGTTCGTTAGATGAATATAAAATTCGGTACAACTACGATAAAAATAAGCATGTGGGTCAAGGCGATGGAGACAGCGAGGTAGGCGATATTGTCGCACGTGATGGATCAGACAGTAAGCAAGGGCAAGGAAAGGGGCAGAGCGCAGGAGATCAGGCTGGAGAGGATTATTACGAAGCTGAGGTCTCATTAATGGATCTTGAGGAAGCGCTGTTTCGGGAATTAGAGCTGCCAAACCTTAAACAAAAGGAGCTTGACGACATCATTGTCGAGCAAATTGAGTTTAACGATATTCGCAAAACCGGGTTAACAGGGAATATTCATAAAAAACGAACGATGCTGTCAGCATTTAAACGAAATGCAATGACAGGCAGTCCTTCCTTTTATCCAATCTACCCAGAGGATATCAAATATAAGACGTGGAATGAAGTGACCAAACCAGAGTCGAAAGCCGTCGTTTTGGCAATGATGGATACGAGCGGAAGTATGGGACTTTGGGAAAAATATATGGCGAGAAGTTTTTTCTTTTGGATGACACGTTTCTTACGGACAAAGTATGAGACGGTCGATATTGAATTTATTGCCCATCATACAGAGGCGAAGGTTGTAGATGAAGAGCATTTCTTCTCGCGCGGTGAGAGCGGGGGGACGATTTGCTCCTCTGTCTATCGAAAGGCGCTAGAGCTCATAGACGAACGTTACCCGCCGTCACGATATAATATTTATCCTTTTCATTTTTCTGATGGAGACAATTTGACCTCAGACAATGCACGGTGCGTGAAACTTGTTTCTGAAATTATGAAAAAAGCCAACTTATTCTGTTATGGAGAAGTGAATCAATACAACCGTCATTCCACATTAATGTCAGCATATAAGCATATACAGGATGAGAAATTTAAGCATTATATTTTGAAGCAAAAATCAGATGTTTTTCTCGCCCTAAAAAAATTTTTTCAGCAGGAAGAAGTTCTTTCGTAAATAGCACATTAAAAAAAACCTTTCAGTATAAGGGCTGAAGGGTTTTTTGTATGGAGAAGGAAGGGATCACCAGAAAAAAAGTAAAACTTTCTCTTTGACATTTCAATTTTCATTTATTAATATTTAATCTTGTTAAATATAAGTTTTTCAAAAAAGATGCCGATCTTCTTTTCTTCTTTTTCTACTCTTTGCTCATGAGTGAACAATAAGTATAAATGGGCTGCACACCATTATTCATGCGGGGAAGATGAAGGGGAAATAACAGTTTTATGAGCTTACTTCATATTCTGTCAGATGATGGGCATTCTAAGTTTGCTAAAGCAGATGACACTATATTTTTATACATGAAAGGAGAAACAAAACATGAACAGAGGGCGTTTATTGCTAACGAACATTATTGGCCTTATTGTGATTCTTGCCATTATTGCCGGAGGTGCTTATTACTACTACGAAAGCACAAATTTTGTCAAAACTGACGAGGCGAAAGTAACAGGTGACATGTATCAAATCACAGCACCAGCAGCTGGACAAATCAAAGGCTGGGATATCAATGAAGGTGACGAAGTGCAAAAAGACAGCACTGTTGCAAAAGTTGAAGGAGAAACAAAAACAAACGTTAAATCAGTGGCTGATGGCACATTAGTCAAAAAAGAAGTACAAAATAATCAACAAGTGCAGCCTGGTACAGTTCTTGGTGAAACGATTGATTTAAGCAAGCTTTACATCACAGCAAATATCAAAGAAACAGATATTAAAAACATTGAAAAAGGCGACAAAGTCGACATCGTGGTAGATGGTGATCCTGATACAACATTTGAAGGAACAGTTGAACAAATTGGTTATGCGACAAATTCAACATTCAACATGCTGCCAGCAACAAACTCAAGTGGTAACTATACAAAAGTGACACAAAAAGTAGCAGTGAAAATTTCAATTAAAAATCCATCAGACAAAGTACTTCCTGGTATGAATGCTTCTGTCAAAATTTCATCTTAATGATGATTGATATCAAAAAATGAAAGGAGGTTGTCTGAGATGGCAAATCAACCTGCAGCAACAAAACAGGGAGCAGGCTCCTTGTCTTTACTGATCATTTTAATGGCCGGCTTGTTCGTCGCGATTTTGAACCAAACACTTCTGAACGTAGCTATGCCCCATTTAATGACTGAATTTAATGTGAGTGCAACGACGATTCAGTGGCTTACAACAGGTTATATGCTTGTCAACGGTGTGCTGATTCCGTTATCTGCGTTTTTAATCACACGCTTTGGACAGCGCAGTTTATTCCTAGTTGCCATGATCTCGTTTACACTAGGGACCTTTATTTGCGGGATTGCACCGAACTTTTCGACCATGCTCATCGGCCGTTTGATTCAGGCAGTCGGCGGCGGTATTCTGCAGCCACTCGTAATGACAACAATCCTTTTTATTTTCCCTCCAGAAAACAGAGGGAAAGGAATGGGGATTTTCGGTCTTGCGATGATGTTTGCTCCTGCGGTAGGACCAACTTTATCTGGTTACATTATTGAACATTATTCTTGGCGTATTATGTTTTATGGACTTGTTCCAATCGGAGCAATTGTCATTATCGCGGCTTTCTTTATGTTTAGAAATATTGTAGAGCCTAAAAAGATCAAGCTGGACAGCCTTGGTGCGATTCTTTCCATCGTTGGTTTTGCTTCGCTCCTATACGGAGTGAGTGAAGCTGGAAGTGATGGCTGGACAGATCCGATCGTCTTATCGACGATTATTGTAGGTGCGATTGCGATCATTCTCTTTATTTTCCAACAGCTGAAAGCTGATAATCCGATGCTTGATTTCCGAGTGTTTAAATACAGCATTTTCTCATTATCAAGTGTCATTAATATTATTATTACAGTTGCCTTATACACTGGGATGTTCTTACTTCCGATTTATTTGCAGAACCTCGTTGGGTTTACCGCATTGCAATCCGGGCTATTAATGCTTCCAGGAGCACTTGCGATGCTGATAATGTCCCCGATTTCAGGTATTTTGTTTGATAAATTTGGACCTCGTCCGCTTGCGATTGTGGGGATGCTCATTACCGTTGTCACCACATTTGAGTTTACAAGGCTGACTATTGATACATCATATAGTCACATTGTGCTCATGTATGCAATTCGTGCATTCGGTATGTCACTCCTTATGATGCCGGTGATGACAGCTGGGATGAACCAACTACCACAGCACTTAAACAGCCATGGGACAGCGATGTCTAATACATTAAGACAAATAAGCGGTTCGATCGGTACGAGTTTGATCACAACGATTTATACGAATCGGACAACATTCCATTATTCCAATATGGCGGATCAAACAAATACAGCGGACCCGTTCTTTATGAATTCATTCCAGGCGGCTGTGTCGAATGTGATGCACCATATGGGCATGACAGCTGAAGCTGCTCAAAAATATGTATCTACCCAGCTCTTTACGAAAGCACAGGTTGATTCAAACGTAATGGGTATCAATGATGCTTACATGTGGGTAACGTTATTCTGTGCCGCTGGTGTCATTCTCAGCTTGTTCCTGCGTGATGTACGTAAGGATAAAAAGCGAAAAGATCAGCAGCATAAAAAACAAGAAATGACACTGCTTCCAGCACCTAAGGAAGCAAATCAAGATGCAAGATAAGTGTGGAGGGACCGTACATGAAAATTTATGTCGTATACGATAGTGAAGGTGACCATACGAAAGCACTGGCAGAAGCAATTGCAGCGGGTGCAGGTGAAACAGAGCAGGCAGAAGTATTCGTTGATCACGTAAAAGATGCGGATATTCGCAAGCTTGATCAAATGGATGCAATCATTTGGGGCTGCCCTGGTCACTTTGGGACCATTAGTGCTGGATTAAAGACATGGATTGACCGTCTTGGCTATCTATGGGCAGAGGGAAAACTAATCGATAAAGTCGGTGCCGTTTTCTGTACAACTGCTACAACGCACGGCGGTTTAGAAATGACAATGCATAATTTGATTACACCAATGTTCCACCAAGGGATGCTTGTCGTTGGTCTTCCTGGAAATGTGCCAGAAAATGCTTTATACGGCTCTTACTATGGAGCAGGTGTGACATGTCCGATTGATTCTGATGAAGTGATTTCGACAGAAGGCATTGAACTCGGGAAAGCATTAGGAAGACGTGTAGCATCAGTCACTGCGTCATTTAAGCGATAAGGAGAGGGTTCTTTTGGCGACGATTATTGTAGCGTTAGTAGCTGCTGTTCTAGTCATTATCGGATTAGTAGCATTCAATGTTAGACACGCTTCGGTCGAGAAGAAAGAGATCAATGAAGATGTGCCCAATCAGCCTGACGTGGCCCGCAGCGAGTCAGAAGTTGCGGTGAGACCTGTAGAGCCTGAAGTAGAAGAGGAAGCGTCAACGCCTCCTCAAACGGATGAACGAGTGCCTGGAGATGATTTCTATAGACAGGCGCTTCAAAAGTTTAAGCAGCCAGAACCACCTGTCAAAGAAGAAGAACCAGAGACAAAAATGAATGATGATATGTATCGTTCTGCTTTGCAGAAGCTAAAGCAGAAGGATAAATAAAAAAGAGAACCTCTCGTCAGGTTCTCTTTTTTATTATGGCACAAAAAAACCGCCGGCAGAAGCCGGGCGGTTTTCCTTCACTCTATAAAGTGCTAAAGAGCAGATGCTCTTAAATTACGCTTTGTTAACGTTAGCAGCTTGTGGTCCACGGTTACCTTCAACGATTTCGAAAGAAACTGCTTGACCTTCTTCTAAAGTTTTGAAGCCTTCGCCTTGGATAGCAGAGAAGTGAACGAATACATCGTCTTGACCTTCTACTTCGATGAATCCGAAACCTTTTTCAGAGTTGAACCATTTTACTTTACCTTCTAACATGAAATTTCCTCCTAAAGCGATCATAACGCTTAAATTCACTATTCTTGCTCTTACACAAACTTCAAAGACGAAAACTCTTTCAAAACTTTCTTCTTAAAGATGATACGAACAAAAATAATTACCTTTACTTTACCAGTGTTTGCGGGAAAAAACAACTGTTATACGAAAACTTTTTTAAAAATAATTAGCGATAACAAATTGAGGAAAAAGCCTATATTCATTGGCCTCTTTTTCTCCTTGAGAAGCTCACTTGATTTCGGCCAGACTGCTTCGCTTTATAGAGCTCCTGGTCAGCTATAATCGGTAATTGTTTGATATCTGGACTTGTCCCGGGGTAATACGCACACCCAAGTGATACTGTAATATGAATGGACATGCCATTTTGTAAATAAACCGGCTGATCTGCTATTTTTCTCCGTAAGCGTTCTGCAATCTGCCATGTTTTTTCAACTGTACAATTTGGTAGAAAGACTGCAAATTCCTCGCCGCCGATCCGGCCAATATAATCAGAACTTCTTGTGTTTTTGATCAGCCTTTTTCCGATTTCTTTTAAAACCATATCTCCCTCATGATGTCCATATTGGTCATTGATGGATTTGAAGTAATCAATGTCTAAGTAAATAAGGGACATTTGATGGATAGGCTGCTTAAATTTCATCGAAAAAGCATCATTTAAGACCTCATCGAACTTCCGTTTATTTAAAACACCTGTTAAAAAATCATAATGAGCTTGGAATTTATATAAATTCAGCAGCTGATATGCTTTTGTTTGATGCTCAATGACGTAAAAGTTAAACAATCCTGCAATAAAAGAGAACATCCAATAAGCAAAATGCAGTTCAAATGATGTCTCATGCACGATTAAGATAAATAGGCTTGTGGCAATCACATTACCTAACGTAATGGACAACAGCATTTTCACAACATGATTCATATGCCGTTCAGCAATTAAAAAAGAAGCAGTTGCGATGATCATCATGGAAAAAATATTGATGAAAGAAGCGACGTTGGCTTCGATTAATAATCGACCAATGATCACAACAAAGGCTGCAATGATGGTTTGGGCGATGCCTCCGTAAAAGGCCGTTAAAATAAGGGGGATATGTCTTAAATCGATGATGGCTGGTCCTGCTTTGATAGAGAAGAACATTAAAAGGACACCGAGTAACCCAGAAAGAATGCCTTTGCATAGTTGTCTAAGCAGGGTATCTTCTTTCTTAAGGAAATTCTCTTTAAACACAAGCATAAATAAATAATGGAAAGTGACAAGAATTGTTAAATTAATAAAGAGGTCTCTTAGCAAAATTAAATCACCTTTTTAAAATTACTAAAATTTGTTGCAAAAGAAAAGGGGAAAAAGGATAATTAATAAAAATTTCACTTATGAGGGGAACGAAACACATGCGAGGAAAACGTTTCCCAGATGAAACGGACTGGCTTTCTTTTTTTGAAACGGAGCCTGATGAAAGGTTCGAGAAAGGGATGCCTATTGAATATCAAAGCCTGACATTTCGATTTGAGAATCAAGACGAGCGCTTTGTTGTCACGATGTACCTTGGAAGTCAAGAATTTACGTTAAAAGCTGTTCGAAAAAAAGATGGATCTGTTTTAGGCATCTATGATTTTAAAACCGTGCAGCATGTAGAGATCAAAAAGGATCGGCCGAACGAAAAAGAGCTTTTAATCATAATGGAAGCTTATCACGATTTTATGGCAACAGTTGAAATCACCTTTTTACCTTTCTTCTCTGTGATGGTGAAAGAACATTTTTCAGGAGAATAAACAGGAGCCTCTATACATGAAGGCTCCTGTTTTCTTATTTGTGCTCGATGTCATTGATCACTTGCTGGATTGATTCATCATCCATCACATTCATGACACTCTCATCAATATGGAGAGACTGTGCATAAGACTCTCTTGGCTGATGGTTTCTTGATGTTGATTGGTGCTGGTTCGAATGGTTTGGCTGTACAGCAGTGAATGCTTGCTTCATCATTTGTCCGATTTCCGCAGTGCCCTTTGATTCTTTCTGTGCGTGTGACTCGTGTCGAGTCGAGTCATGGTGCTGTTGATCTTTTCCCTTCATCATTGAAGACATGTTCATTTGCGTCATGCTTTTCAGTCTTCTTCTTAAAACCGGGGAAAATAATGCAATGATGGCTGTTGATGCTGCGATCATTGCGCCAGTGCTCATGCCTTTTCTTTTTTTAAACAAACGAATCCCTCCATTTGGTCGTGATGATACTTCTTCATCATGTTTAGGATGACCAAACAAAGCTGAATTATGAATTCATTTCGCTGAAAGAGAGGATGGATGCATAAAAAGCCGACTGGATGAAAAACCTAAGAGCAAAAGGAGGGAATAATTGATGAATAAGAAATGGATGCTATCTTTACTACTCGTTCCAGCATTGATCACCACTGGATGTGGTATGAACAACCAAGGAGACGAGCGAAGAGGAACAATGAAACGACAGTATGAAAATGTCACATATAAGAATGACAACATGAGGCAGGATCAGCAAAATGTCCAAACACCTCAGAAGGTCAAAGTGGCAGATAAAGCGTCAGAGCTTGTAGCCAACATGTCTGAAGTAAAAACAGCGAACGTACTTGTTACAGGAAAGAATGCATTTGTTGCCGTTATGCTTGAAGGCGATAAAAGTGGTAATGTCACAGAAGATTTGAAAAAGAAAATTTCTGATAAAGTCAAATCAACGGATCAACAAATCGACAATGTGTATGTATCTGCCAATCCAGACTTTGTCGACCGCATGGAAGGGTACGGAAAACGTATTAGAAGCGGAGAGCCTATCTCAGGATTTTTCGATGAATTTACTGATACGGTCAGACGTGTCTTCCCTGAATCAAAATAGCTACGACAAAAGCCGTATGTCATATGCGGCTTTTTTGTTTGGAACCGCACCTTGCGCACCTGACTGCATAAAGTAAAAAATATATCACCTCTTGTTGATCTTTGTTTCTTCATAGAAAGAGAAAGAGGCTGCAGGATGAATTCAGGTGGGGAGCAAATGAAAGCCAAGTCGTCTTTGATTCATAAAAAGCTTGTAGGCGGAATGATAGCAGCAGGTCTCATTTTTTATGCTTTCACCGCGTACTTGATTTATGTTGCGTTTCAGCTGACAGGACAATATTTAGAGCAGCAGTCTTCTCCTAAAACAATTCTAACGGAGGGACTCAATAAGCAAGTCTATGAACATATTAGAATATACTATGCAGAGGAAGAGGACGCTTTTGTTGATTTGACAATCGAGGCCATGGATCAGGCAAAGAAGAGGACAGCGTCAGTGTTTCAATTTGAAACTGACAAACCTTTAGACATTATTTATTTTGATGATAAAGAGACAATCGAGCAATTTGCCGGGATCAAGCATATTACAGGTTTTTACTCTGATCATGATCAAATGATAGGGCTATATCCAGATAAGCGGGAAGCATTATTGAAGAAAGAGACACTCCCTTTATACTTTTTCAACACGTTATTGATTCATGAATATGCTCACTTTGTTTTCTATGAAAAAGTTCATTCTTACGAAGTGTCTCCGGTGATCTTTCCCCTTTGGTTCCATGAGGGGACTGCAGAATGGACGGCCTATGATGTGTTAAATGCTACGTCTGAGCGGTTCGACGTCATTCCCTTTCAGTCTCTTCATTCCGATCAAGATTGGCAGGACTCCCGGATGACGTATGAGACAGATGTTTATGTGCAAAGCTACTATATGATTTATGAGCTCGTGCAGCTTTATGGACGAGATGTCATACATGAGATTATGGAGGAAACGGCGAAGACTGGCCGTTTTGATAGAGGTTTTGAACAAGCGACAGGACAGCGGCTCGCAGATTTTGAAGATCAGTTTAACAAGATATATCAAATAAAAAACGGCTGACCTGAGGATATAGGCCGGCCGTTTTTTATTTAATGAAGCGGTTTTTGCTGATTGGCTTTGTTTGGCGGCATTTGAACTTGGCCCTTCATTGGGGCAAATGTAGACGTCATCGCCTGCATATCTTGAGCTGTAAGCTGCGGAACTTGATAATAGCTATGTTTATTTTGATATAAGAAAATTTCATACGCCATTTCAATAAAGTTCGGAATTTGCGCTGCAAGCACACGTCGCACCACAGGGTTTGTTACCTCTAGTGCAGTCATTGAAAGTAATCCAGCATGTGATTTCACGAGACCTAGCATATGCCCTGTAATTCCCGTGTCTTTTACATCCTGTAACGATTGATTTGGCTTCTTAGGCTGAGATGGTTTTATTCCGTATGTCACCTGTGTTTGTTCTTTCATCATATACGTAGATGTTTCTTCACTAGGCTTTTGACCAGTAGAAAAACAATCTACTGTGACATTATACTGTGACAATACAAATTGATATTGTCGATCTAAAATGTCGGATAATGCGGGATCTTGGATGAATTGGCGAAAGATCATGTATTGATCCAAAATATTAATGGTCCCTGCTAATACTTCATGTAAATCAAATAACTCATGCCCGCCATGATTGAATTGGGGCTGCTGGACATTTCCTTGAACGTTTGTCTGCTGATCGTTTTGCATAGAGATTCCTCCTATTGTTTATACATTCTGTTTTAATGTGAGGATGTTTTCCTTCTTTCATGCAAAAACATTATTTACAATTAGAGGGTTTTCTTCCTTTTTGTCGAAAAAAAGTATCAGACGAATGAACATGGGGGTACCAGATGCAGGACAAAATCATTAATCGTTTGATAGAAGACGAACATGTGCAGACACCAGTGATTGGCATCGGTGTTTCGCCGTTTGAACAGCATCATCTTGAGGCTTTTTTTCAATCATTTCCACATGAATTAAATGCCTCTTTTATTGTTGTGCAAAATCATGTGACAGGCGATTGTATAACTGATTTGGAAGCACTTGTTTTACCGATTGGCTACCGGGCAAAAACGATTAAACATGGTGAGAAAGTCATGAAGAAGACGATTTATTTTTGTCCACAGCATGCGGTGGTGACGTTAACAGAAGATCAGCGGCTACACCTATCAGACCAGCTGCCGGCGTGCATGGCTTGCTCTGTGGACTTGCTTTTTCAGTCTCTTGCCAGCGTTCAAAAGGAGGAGGCTTATGCGATTTTCTTTCAAAAAGGTCATTGCGTGGGAAGTGGCTTGCTTCAGTTGGTTGAGCAGGGCGGTACAGCTTTATCGTGCAGTGAGGAAGAAAGTGGTTTTGACACCTTGTATCAACAAACATTCAAGGATCCTACCACCCTTGCGGCATATATCTCCAATATCATGAATGTTCCGCACATCGATGAGGCAGATCCTGTTTTACTGAGAATTATTGAACGACTTGAAATGTATAAAGGCATTGCCTTTTCAACCTATGAAAGGAAAAGGCTGCTATCTGTCATTCAAAAACGAATGAAGGTTGCAAAAAAACGGATTTCATTATTATCAGAGTACGACAACTTATTAGAAAGAGAACCAGATGAGCTTGACCTTCTGCACGTACAGCTTCTAAGCGGTATGACATCTTTTTTTAGAGATATGGAGGCTTTTCATGTATGTGAACATCAGATCATTCCGTCGATCATTGAAAATGCGGTGAAAAACGGGAAATCTCGATGCCGTATTTGGATTGCTGGATGTTCGACAGGAGAGGAAGCCTATTCTTTTACGATCTTATTTTTAGAAGAAATGAAGCGAAGACAAGTGACCATTGAACTTCAAGTATTTGCAACAGATATCAACCGGAAAGCCATTCAAACAGCTAGTAAAGGTCTTTACTCAGTAGAGTCTATGGCAAGGATGCCGGAAAAATGGCGGGCGCGATATTTCGAAAGGAAAGGTGACGCTTTTATTGTGAAGCAGTCGCTTAGAAAACATATTGTCTTTGCACCTCACAATTTATTGATCGATTCACCTTTTATCCACCTCGATTTTATCAGTTGCCGAAATGTTCTGATGTACTTCCAGCCTGAAGTGCAAAAACGAGTATTGTCCCGATTCCAATATGCTTTAAAAGACCAAGGGATGTTGATATTAGGGCCAAATGAAACTGTACCCAATATCCCTCGTTTGTTTCATTTGTTCAATGAAAAATGGAACATTTACACTCATTCAAACGTTTCAAAACCACATGTCCCTTGGACACCAGACGCTCGTGATATCGAGTTGAAAGCGCGAGCCGAACAATATATGCAAGAAGTAAGCAAGGATTATGATGCATGTATGGTCATCAACGATAGTGACAAAATCCTGGCAGTATCAAAGGGTGCGTATTCTTTTTTAGATCATACAGAAGTGTCAGATCAATCATGTGAATATGTGACACCTGATTATATGAAAGAGATGCTCAGTCAAACCTTTCAAAAGGTGTGGACAGACGAGACAGAGGTTGTGTTTCAACATGTTCTCATTTCGGAAAAAGGCAGAAAGCAGTATGCAGATTTTACCGTGAAAAGTTTTGACCGCCGTTTTAAGGGAGTTTACGTCATTCTCATTCGAATGAATGAGAGAGGGAAAAATCAAAAGAACGGCAGGGACATAGGGATGTCAGATCAGAATTCAGTCTACCAACAGCGTATTGTCGATTTGGAAAATGAACTCAATGAAGTCAAACAAAAGGAGCAGGAGGCAAGGGCTCAATTAAAAGCAAAACACACGCAATTAGAGGAGTTTGAGAAAAAACACGAGCATTATATAAATATCATAAACAATTTAAGGGTGACGAGAGAAGAACTGTACAGACCCTCTGTCAAGCCGGAGCTGGCAACGCTGTTTGTGGACAGGGACATGAATATACACTATTACACTCCTACAGCTGCCTCTTTATTTACTTCTGCGAAAATCAGACATCAACAATCCTTTCAGTCGATGGCTAAAAAGCTTACGCAGGAAACGCTCTATCATGATATCCAATCCGTCATATCGAATAGGCGCGCGATCGAACGTGAAATTGAAACGAACGAAGGCGAGCAATTCACTGTTCACATCACACCCATCTACGATGAAGAACATGAAGGCGCGGTGATGACTTGGATTAAAATGACTGAAGTAACGAAAATCAAGCAGTCGCTTCATCTAGCGGTAACGGCACTTGATAACAGCCATATTCATATTGTTGTGGCAACTGAGGAAGGAGTCATCCAATGCGTGAACCAGCGTTTCTGTCAGTTTGTCCAGCAACATGAATATGACCTGATCGGCAAAGATATTTTTTCTGTCTATCATTCACTATGTCAATGTGATGATTTAGAGAAGCAATGGAAGGTTTGTTTAAGAGAGGGCAGTTGGACAGGTGAGCTGTACTTTCAAGATTTATCTGGACGTGAACGATGGGAGAGAGTCTCTTTACATCGAATTGATGACCCTGACAAAATGCAGTCAACCGTCATGCGGATTTCAGAGGATATCACCAATCAAAAGCAGTCAGAGAAGATGCTGATGAAATCAGAGATGCTGTCAGCAGTAGGGCAGCTTGCAGCAGGCATCGCTCATGAGATACGGAACCCGCTGACCTCATTAAAAGGATTTTTACAGCTGATGATTCAAAGTAAGAAGTATCAGAAAGATTATGCAGATGTGATGATGTCAGAGTTTAATCGGCTCGAGTCGATTATTAATGAATTCCTCGTTCTTTCTAGAAGCAAATCGGTGAAATTTGAACCAGTACATGTCAATCTTCTGCTCGAAGAAGTGATCATGGTCGTTGAATCTCAGGCGGTCTTAAAAGGCGTGTCCATTCAGAAAAAGCTGTCTCCGTCGCTCCCTAACATTCAAGGCATTCCGAATGAACTAAAACAAGTCTTCCTAAACATCCTTAAAAATGGAATAGAAGCGATGGATGGTGTGACAGGCGTCATCAAGGTGGCCTCTCTCATGAAAGATCAGCAAATGATGCTGATCTTTGAAGACCAAGGAAAGGGAATACCAGAGGACGAAATAGGGAAACTCGGTGAACCATTTTATACAACAAAAGAAAAGGGGACAGGCCTTGGTTTAATGATGACCATTAAAATCATCGAAAGCCATGGCGGCACCATTCGTTTTGAAAGCAAAAGCTTTGAGGGGACACGAGTGATTATTACCTTTCCGATGAGTTAAAAAAGACAAGTTTTACATGAAATCCATTCAACATCAATATTTACTTTGTACACTATGAGAGATGAAGCGCAAAGGGGAGAGGTCTAATGAGACGAATGCTATCTATTCGAATGATTTGTTGTTTGGTTTTGGTGATCTTTAGTTTGCAATCCTTATTGCCTGGCATGTCCGCAGGGAGCGAGGTCAATGCATCTGAAAAGAAAGAAATGGTGTGGAAACAAAAAAAGATTGTGCAGATCAAAAAAGCCCGTCAGCTCATAGTAGAGACTGTGACGGTGAGCGGAATTGTGACAGCAGATCAATCAGCTGTTGGCAATGGGAAACTGTCCACATACATTCAAGACAAATCAGCTGGAATCAATGTTTATTCAGCGCAGCCCAATCACTTCCCGGAACTAAAAGCAGGGATGAAGGTGACAGTGACTGGTAAAATCACGTCTTATAAAGGACTGATTGAAATTGTGCCAGATCAAGGCAGTCTGAAGATAGATGCTGTGAAGCAAACCTTGCCAAAGGCGAAGCGAGTGTCTGTGAAGCAGCTAGAAACGGAACAAGCCGGTAAACATGAAGGAAGACTAGTAAAGCTCAAAGGCTATGTAGAGGCAAAACCAGCGCAGCCGGCTGGTGGTGGATACAATGTGGTGATCATTGATAAAAAATATCACAGCACCACTCTGAGAGTGATGGTCGATACGAATGCGATTGATAAAGTAAAGACAGGGAAATGGTACGAGTTTACAGGGGTGTTAAGCAGGTATGATACGCTGCAGGTGCTTCCAAGACATAAGGATGATATCAACCTGCTGAAACGCCAGCCAAAGCCGCCAAAGATGAAGAAAGAATACAAAGCAACGGTTGACCGTGTGGTGGATGGAGATACGATTCATCTAAAGAAGCCCGTTTTAGGTACAACAAAGGTGCGCTTTGTGAATATGGACACGCCTGAAACGTATCATCAGCCAAAAAGCGAATTAGACAAAAACCAATTGCGTTTTGGACAGCAAGCAACTGACTATTTAAAAACACTGCTTTCGAGTGGTGACCAGGTCACATTAAAGATTGGTCCTGAAGCAAAGGATAACTATGGACGTCTTTTAGCTCAAGTGAAAACCAAAAAAGGGTTAAATACAAATCTAGAGCTTGTGAAAAAAGGATATGCTCCTACTTATTTCATCTGGCCAGTAGGAGATGAAAAGGAGTATCATACGTATCAAAAAGCAGTAAAAGAAGCAAAGGAAAAAGGACTGGGCATATGGAACGAAGCGGACCCTCTCTTGGAACAGCCGTTTGAATTTAGAGCACGTGAACAGAAAAAAGGACTGACACGCTATGTTGGTGACTCATCTGTCAAAACCTACGTGTCCCCTGACAAATGGAAAGAAATCGATGTGGACAAACGGATCTTTTTTGCTTCCAAAGAAGAAGCAGAACAGGCTGGTTATCAGCCTGTAAAGGATGCGGACGACGTACCATTAACGATTTTAAGTATGAATGATTTACACGGTAAAATTGATCAAGAATACGAGCTGGATCTAAAAGGTGATGGCAATAAAGGCATGTATGGACGAATGGATTATGTCGCGGCCTATATGAAGCAAAAACAAGCAGCGCACAAAAATACGATTACGGTCCATGCCGGAGATATGATTGGCGGGAGCTCTCCAATATCTTCTCTTCTACAAGATGAACCAACCGTTGAACTCATGGAGAACATTGGATTTGATGTGGGCACGGTCGGCAACCATGAATTCGATGAAGGGGTAGACGAGCTATTGCGTATCTTAAATGGCGGAGATCATCCTAAAGGCACAAAGGGGTATGATGGACAGAACTTTCCGCTCGTTTGTGCGAACTGTGAATACAAGGATACTGGCAAACCGCTTTTACCAGCTTATGAAATCATCGATGTCGATGGAATCCCAGTCGCATTTATCGGCGTTGTGACCAAGTCAGCCGCAGGAATGGTCATGCCAGAAGGGATTAAAGACATTCAGTTTACAGATGAAGTCAAAGCCGTGAATGAAGCCACGAAGGAATTAAAACAAAAAGGAATTAAAGCCATAGCGGTTTTAGCTCATATGACAGCCTCTCAAAATGGAGATACAATCACTGGAGAGAGTGCAAAGCTTGCCAAAGAAGGTGATGATGAAATTGACGTCATCTTTGCAGGGCATAATCACGAAGTGGTCAATGGAGAGGTCAATGGAAAATTAATTGTGCAAGCCTTTGAATATGGAAAGGCGATTGGCGAAGTCAATGTGACACTTGACCGTAAAACGAAGGATATCGTCAAAAAGAGTGCGAAAATCCAGTATATAGATCAAGCAGGTATAGAAAAGGACAAGGAAGCAGCAGACATCTTGGCACATTACGGGAAAGAAGTGGAGCCGATAATTAGTGAGGTTGTTGGAGAAGCCGGGGTCAAAATGGAAGGCGGCTATTCAAATGATGGAGACACGCCGCTCGGTAATTTGATTGCGGATGGTATGAGATATTCAATGAAAAGTGACTTTGCCATGATGAATGGAGGCGGCATTAGGCAAAACCTTGAAAAAGGGCCGATAACGTGGGGAGATCTCTTTAATATTCAGCCATTTGGCAACGTTTTAGTCAAACTAGAGATCAAGGGAAAAGACTTAGTAGAGATCATAGAAGCACAAATTTCTCCACAATTTGGACCAGATTATAGCATTTCAGGCTTTTCATATTCCTATGATCCGGTAACATATAAAGTAGTCGACTTGAAGCTGCCAGACGGTTCAGCTGTAGCTCTTGATCAAACGTATACACTCACTGTGAATAACTTCATGGCAACTGCAACTGGCAGTAAATATGCACCAATAGGCAGGCTGGGGCAAAACCCTGAAACAGGCCCAGAAGACTTAGAAGCGACTGTCGATTTTGTGAAAAGCTTTGAGGGAGCTTCCATTGTGTATCAAAAAGAGGGACGAATTCAAAAAGCAAAACAAGAAGAAAAAGCAGCAAGCTAAAGAGCGTATCATCTAAGAGAAATGGAACAAGCAAAGGAGTTTAAGCATGAAAAAGTGGCTTGCACTGACTGTGATGACAGCTGGGATTGTGCTTCTCGGCTGGGGAATTTGGCAAATCGCATCGACTCATCTTCAAACAGCCCAATCATTAGACGAAGCGAAGAAGGTCGTGGCGGACGATCAAGGGATGTCCAAGAAGCAGTTTGCTCCTGAAATGGGGAAAGCCTCTGGCATCCTGACGATTCCAAAATTAAAAGCAGACCTTCCCATTGTCGAAGGGACGGATGCCGATGACCTTGCGAAGGGAGTAGGACACTACAAAGACAGTTATTATCC
Source organism: Bacillus sp. FSL K6-2841 (assembly GCF_037976435.1). Lineage (NCBI taxonomy): Bacteria > Bacillati > Bacillota > Bacilli > Caryophanales > Bacillaceae > Bacillus > Bacillus sp. FSL K6-2841. Next base: position 970,336 of record NZ_CP150266.1, read on the forward strand.
GGATCAAAATGGACAAATCGTCCTTTCTGGCCATCGTGACACGGTGTTTCGCCGGACAGGCGAACTGGATATTGGAGATCAACTGAAAATCACTGTGCCGTATGGTGAATTTATATATGAAATCACACATACAAAAATTGTCGATCAGCATGATACATCCATCATTACATTGCAGAATGAAAAGGAAGAGCTCATATTAACCACATGCTATCCTTTTCATTTCGTCGGCAATGCGCCAGAGCGGTATATTATTTATGCAAAAAGAGTGTCTGAATAAAGAAAAAGAGCCTGCGTATGAAAGCAGGCTCTTTTGTTAATGGATGATTTGACTCATGAGCTGGTCCATATCAGGTGGTAGAGGTGCTTCTATGATTAGATGCTCGCCTGTAAAAGGATGTTTCATGTCTACTTGCTTGGCGTGAAGAGCACACCTGTTGATGTATTCACGAACTCCGTCATATAATGTATCCCCAACTAGTGGATGCCCGATACTGCTCAGGTGAACACGAATTTGATGCGTTCTACCCGTCTCTAATTGAAGTTTAACCGCTGTTAGTTGCAGACGTTTATTTATGTCCATGACCTGAAAATGAGTCACAGCTTTTTGCCCTGTAGGGGAGATTCTTCGTTTGACTGCATGGTGTTTGTCACGGCCGATCGCTGCATCGATGGTGCCTTTCTTCTTTTTGAAAAGTCCCTCTGCGATGGCGATGTATGTACGTTTGATTGTTTTTTTAGAAAGCATTTGATCAAGAGCCGCATGGGCTAATCTATGCTTTGCAAATATGACGGTGCCGCTCGTGTCTTGATCAAGTCTGTGGATATGTCTTACCCGCTTTTCTTCTCCATTTGCTTGAAAATGGAACGCCACAAGATTTGCCAGTGTGCCTGTTTGTCCTTGTTCATTCGGATGAGTGGGTCGTCCGGCAGGTTTTTGCACAATTAATAAATGCTCGTCTTCGAAGAGTACCTCTAATTCACCGTATTCCGGTGTCACATCACTTTCTTCTGTTTCAAATAAATCAATGATGATCTGGTCGCCTTGACTGACTTTAGCCGCGTGATGGGCAGGCTTTTGATTTAAACGGACTTTTTGATGCTCCATCCAAAAATGAATAATTGGTTTTGATGCAGATACGGCCGTCTTTAAAAAATGACTGAGTGATGTGTGATGATACTGCTCGTCTACTTTGAGTGAGAGCGTGTGTCCTTTTATGATCATGATATCCGTTCCTCTCTATGGGTATATATAGGAAACACTTACCTTGGCGAACGCCTTTTTTTCTGTGCTATTCTGAATGGAGAAATAACGACAGAGAGGTAGATGTCACGTGAGATTAATGAAAGCTGCTACAGACCTGCAAGAGCAGGCAATTGAAGAAATATCAAAGGATGTTGAAGATCTTCTTTCTCATGCTGTCAATGGACAGCAGCGGGATATGCGTCAAAAAGATCGCTCCCTTACCTTTATTGATGGCGTATATAACGGGACGATGGATGATGCTTTTCGTATTTTATCGGGACTTCAGCTATTACATACCATTATTGTAAAACCGAAACGTCATATCACCAAACGTGATCGTGAGTTATTCGAGCGAAACCGTGAGCAGGTCAATGCCTGCGGCTTTTCTTTTCCGTTTGATCTAGACGATTTTGCCAGTCGTCACCTTCAAAATGCGTAAAAGATGGTGTGAACTTCCTTGTTAACTTACAAGGCCCTCGCACATACTATTTTTAAGGGAACGGAGAAACCTTTAAGATCTGTAATACCAAACCCGCTCTTTTTCAACATTGCCTATTTCTCCACGAATCGGAGCGCTTGGATCTCTTGCAGAATAAACCGAACACGGGTAGGAGCCTGACAAAATGGTGCAGGCTCCTTTTATACATAATCATTTTAGCAGACATTCATCTTTGAAAGTCAATTTTATTCACGATATGATAGCATGGAGTATATGTTTAAGACTTTTGTAAAAAAAAGGAGTGGCCTCGTTGGTAAAGGCGATTATATTTGATTTTGACGGATTAATTTTAGATACAGAAACACATGAATATGAGGTTTTACAAGAAATGTTTGCGGAGCACGAGTCAGATCTGCCTCTTTCTGTATGGGGCAAGGTCATTGGCACGCAGGCAGGCTTTAAGCCATTTGAATATTTGGAAAAGCAGCTAGGGAAGACGCTGGATCATGAGACACTCACAGCAGATCGGCGTTCTCGTTTTCAACAAAGAATGAAGGACGAATCAGCAAGACCTGGCGTAGAAGCTTATTTAGAAGCAGCAAAGGAGCTGGGGATTAAGATTGGACTTGCTTCCAGCTCAGACTATAAATGGGTGTCTGATCACCTGAAGCAGATTGGTCTTTTCGACTACTTTGAATGTATCCGCACGTCAGATGATGTGGAAGAAGTGAAACCAAATCCAGAGCTCTATTTGCAAACCGCACGCTGCTTAGGGGTAGAACCAAAAGATTGCGTGGCATTTGAGGATTCTGTAAATGGATCAGTAGCTGCCAAACGCGCAGGCATGAAATGTGTCATCGTCCCAAACAAAGTGACGAGCACGCTGCAATTTGAAGAATATGATGTCAGATTAGAATCCATGGCTGAAATCGAATTGCTCCAGCTATTCCATCAGCTTGAAAAAGAGGATCAGTAAGGGGGCAAATACATCATGGCAGAAAAACTAGACTTAACGCGATTTGAAAAAAGAATGGTGATCCGTAATATCCGGGAAGAGGATATTGACCGAATCATTGCCTTGCAAGAGGTATGCTTTCCTGGCATGGATCCTTGGAAACGAGAGCATCTTGAAAGCCATCTTGAGCATTTCCCAGAAGGGCAGTTTTGTGCTGAATTCGAGGGGGAAATTATTGGCTCTTGTTCAAGTTTATTAATTAACTTTGATGAATACGATGATCGCCACACGTGGCAGGACATTACAGATGATGGGTACATCACAAACCATAATCCTGATGGAATGAATATGTACGGAATCGAAGTCATGGTGAGTCCTGAATACCGACGAATGAAAATTGGACATCGTTTGTATGAAGCAAGAAAAGACTTGGCAAGAAGATTAAATTTAAAAAGCATCATCATTGGCGGGCGCATTCCGAACTATCATAAATACCAAGAGGAAATGACGCCTCGCCAGTATGTCGAGCAGGTCATGCTTCACCAAATTTATGATCCTGTTTTATCTTTTCAGCTGTTAAATGAATTTAGTCTCATGCGGATCAATCCGAATTACTTGCCAGATGATAAAGCATCCAGCACATATGCGACGTTAATGGAATGGAACAATGTCGATTATCGCCCGCAATCGAAAAGGTATTATAAATCGGCGTTCCCTGTTCGAATTTGTGTAATTCAATATGCAATGAAACAAATTCATTCCTTTGAAGAATTTATGAACCAGGTCGAGTATTATGTGGATGTCGCATCAGATGCATCAGCTGACTTTGCCGTATTCCCAGAAATTTTCACGACGCAGCTCATGTCTTATTTAGAAGAGCGGTCACCAAGTCTTGCCGTGCAGCGGATCACGGAATATACAGAGGACTACATCAATTTGTTCACAGACCTTTCTGTGAAATATAACATTAATATCATCGGTGGTTCCCACTTTGTAGAAGAGGAAGGGAAAATCTACAATATTGCCTATTTATTTAGACGTGATGGAACGATTGAAAAACAATATAAGCTTCACATCACGCCAAATGAAAGAAAATGGTGGGGGATTTCAGCAGGTGACCAAGTCCGGGTATTTGATACGGATTGCGGCAAAATTGCGATCCAAATTTGCTACGATATAGAATTTCCTGAGCTTGCACGGATCGCAGCGGACAAAGGAGCGAAAATTATTTTCACTCCGTTCTGTACAGAAGACCGCCAAGGCTATTTAAGAGTACGTTACTGTGCACAGGCGAGAGCAGTTGAAAACCAGATTTATACCGTTATCTCTGGAACAGTTGGCAACCTTCCGCAAACCGAAAATATGGATGTTCAATATGCACAATCGGCTATATTTGCCCCATCAGACTTTGAATTTGCAAGAGATGGGATTGTAGGAGAGTGTAATCCAAACATTGAGATGGTCGTCGTAGGTGATGTCGATTTAGAAATTTTAAGAAGACAAAGACAAGATGGGACTGTACGTCAACTGAAAGACCGAAGAAGAGATGTGTACCATATTGAATATAAGAAATAATGAAGGAAGCGCCTATCGTTGAGGCGCTTCTTTTTGATGACATCAGATTTTTTCAATTGACAAAGGGATGCTGGAGAAAAAGCTGAATATACTTAAAGGAGATTATGTGTTCAAGAAGGAGAGGAACATGAGGCGACAATCTAAACATTTGTATATCAATTTGCCGGTAAATCATGTGAAGGAATCTATCGCTTTCTTTGAGCGGCTGGGTTTTGAATTTGAGCAGCAGTTCACGAATGATCAGGCGGCCTGTTTGGTCATTGATGACACGATCACCGTCATGCTGTTATCTCTTAGGCATTTTCAATCTATTTCAGAGAAACAATTAGTGGATGCAAAAAAAGCATCAGAGGTGATTATCTCTATGCGCGTTCATTCACGGGAAGAGGTCGATGAGCTTGTCGAGCAGGCAATGGCGGCAGGCGGTTCACCGTTTAAGGAGAAGCAGGATCATGAGTTCATGTATGGATGGAGCTTTCAGGATCTAGATGGTCATTTGTGGGAAGTGTTTTATATGGATGAGGAAAGAAGCGGCCTTTCATAGGGGTGCTTCTTTTTTATTGTTTATCAGTGGTATGATAATGAGGAGCAGAAGGAATCTGGAATTCAACTAGAGAAAAGTAGGTGCAGCATGGAGTTTTTACTTGTCTTACTGCCAGTGTTCGGCATATTCCTGATCGGGTATATCGGGCAGAAGGCGATTGGTTTTGACATACATACGCTCTCATCAATGTCTTTATATTTAATGTCACCATTTCTTGCGTTTGAAACCTTTTATCAAAACAAAGTGTCGATGGACTATGTGTATTTATCCATTTTTGTTGTCGGGCTTTGTCTTGCACTTATTTTATTTGTTTTTATTTTATCTCGTATTTATGGGTATTCGAATGAAACGTATTGCGCCATGATTCTGTCGTCAGCCTTTATGAACAATGGAAATTATGGCACGCCCGTTGTGCTACTTGTCTTCGGAGCAGCAGGATTGGATATTGCGATCGTGTTGATGGTGCTGCAGCAGCTTGTCATGAGTACAATCGGCATGTATTATGCAGCAAAGGGCGGAGAGGATGCAGGAGATGGAAAGGTCGTCTTGAAAAAAGTGCTGCGTATGCCAGTTGCTTACGGGGCGCTCATCGGTCTATTATTTCAGCTGATTGACCTTTCATTACCTAAAGAGCTGATGACGGGTATTCAGCTTGTGGGGAATGCTGCCATACCGACGATTATGCTTATTTTAGGCATGCAGCTTGCCGTGATCTCTTTTAAGCAAGTGGATTATCGCAATATTTCTTATGCTGTATTGCTGAAGCTGTTTATCTCCCCACTCATCGCATTTGGCTTTACGCTTATTTTACCGGTAGATGATATGGTGAAACAAATTATGATTTTAGTGGCAGCGATGCCGACAGCAGCAAATACCACGCTGATGGCTGTACAATTTCGAACGAAGCCTGAGTTTGTCTCAAGCACGACATTTCTCAGTACAATCTTAAGTATCGTGACATTACCAGTTTTATTATGGATTTTATCCATGCACCCTCTGGGATAGGGGATAGGCGGCAAACAAAGGGGGACATATGAATGAATGTAGATGTTCATTTCCAAGTGAGTGACGTGTTGAAAACGAAGCATTTTGCGCATGCAAAAGTGTTAGCAGGGGAAAAAGGATTGTTTCGGCAGGTCAAATGGATACATGTGTTAGAAGTTCCTGATGTAGAGGATTTATTAAATGGCGGCGAGCTTATATTAACAACAGCCGCAGGCTTCCATGATCAACTGGATGTGTTTCAAGCGTTTTTACGACAGTTGATTGATTCAGGGGCGGCCGGCTTGTGTATTGAATTTGTCCCGCTAAGATTCGAAGTGCCAGAAGAATTACTGACTTATGCAGAAGAGAGAGATTTTCCGCTTATTCTGTTTACAAAAGAAGTGAAGTTCGTCAACATCACGCAACATCTTCATACGATGATGATCGAGCGTCAGTATCAAATGATGGCTGATTTAGAAGCATTGTCATCAAAGCTAAATGAGCTTTTGCTGACTCCGCATCCGCAGATGGATATTTTGGATCAAGTGTATCAGCATGTAAGGGGGATTCTTTTACTCCTCCCTGTTCAGGGCGAGCCGATTATTTTATGCGATTCTTCCAAACAAACGGAAGAACTGGTCATGAATTATTTGCAGTTTGCTTCCGTGCCAAAAGGATACGAAGTGACACAAAAACAAGTGCTTGCACTCAAACAAACATTTGCAGATCTTGTGCTCATTCATCAAGCAGACACGCTCTCTGAATTTGAACTGCTTGTGATGGATAAAGGAGCGAATGCTCTAGCCCAGCAAACATTAAGAGAGCTTTATACAGAAGAACTGAAAAAGACAAAAGAAAATGAATGGCTGCAAAAATGGTTTCAAGAAGAGCATACAGAACAAGAGATTATAGAGCACCTTGAAGAAACAGAAGGGGTGAAAAAGCCAACTGGCTGCGTCGTCTTGCTCTTTCAAAAGCATCATCAAATTGAAGAAATCGCAGGGAATCTTTACTTTCTTGTCTCTTGCCGCTCTATTTTTCAGCGTGCTGGTTTCCATCTGATTGCATATGAGCATCAAGAACAAACCTTGTTTATTTTACTAAACACGAGAAAGAAAGAGGACTGGAAAGAGCGTGCGGAAAAGGCTGCAAACGACATCAAACAATTGTATAATCGGGAGCAGCCCCGAGGGGCCGAGATCAATTTTGGTATCGGTCAATATTGTGAAAAATTTCAGCACATGAGAAAAAGCTTTCAAGCAGCCAAAGAATTGCTGCATTTAAAAAAAGTGATGCCTCAGCGGGTGGAAAGCCCATTTTACCAAGATCTACATATGCTCCGTCTCATGCCTATGATGAAGGAAAGCGGTCTGCTTGAATGTATGGTGAAAGAGTATTTAGAGCCCGTGATTGTATACGATAATCAAAATAGCGGGAGACTCTATCAAACGCTGAATATCTTTTTACAAACAAACGGTTCTAAAAAAGAAACCGCAAGCCAGCTTTATATTGTCAGGCAAACTCTTTATCATAGACTGGATAAACTGCATGCCTTGCTCGGTGAGGATATGATGAAGGCGCCAAAACGACAGGCGCTTGAATTTGCGATTCTTGCTCATGAATTCCTGCAAGGAAATAAACGTTAGCGATTTTGCCAAGGCATTAAGAAAAGTGTCTTATGATGGTGTTCAATCAGTTGACGATCTGTCTAATGTAATCGGCCTGACCCCTTTCTTATAATGAAAGTATCGATTGGTTCTCTTTTACAGGCGTTCTAGTGCCAGTTTCATAAGCCTCACGTTTCATCCATATAATGAATGGAGCGGCAATGTGCTGCTGAACTGGTCTAAGCTTCTTTAATGATGAAAACGGATACATGGGGGCGGGAAGATGAAAATACATGAGCAGGCTCAAAATCTTCAGGCGAAAGATGATCAGTTGATTTGGCATCATATGAAAGGGACAAACAAGGAAAATGAAAGTATGGTCATTCACGAGGCAGAAGGTGCTTGGGTGACAGATATTCATGGGAATCGCTATTTAGACGGAATGTCAGGCCTTTGGTGTGTAAATGCCGGATATGGCCGGAAAGAGCTTGCAGAAGCGGCGTATAAGCAATTAAAGACAATGCCTTACTATCCGCTTACACAAAGCCACGTGCCGGCGATTCAGCTGGCTGAAAAGCTAAATGAGTGGCTTGGCGGAGATTATGTCATCTTCTTTTCTAACAGCGGTTCTGAAGCCAACGAAGCTGCATTTAAAATGGCTAAACAATACCATGCGCAAAAAGGAGAGAGTACTAGGACAAAGTTTATCTCCCGGTATCGGTCGTATCACGGCAATACAGCAGCAGCTCTTGCCGCAACCGGTCAAGCGCAGCGTAAATATAAATATGAACCATTAGGTCAAGGCTTTATTCATGTCGCACCGCCTGATATGTATCGTCATCCTGAGGATCAAGAGAATCTGGCAAGTGCTGCGGCAATAGATCAGGCCATGACGTGGGAACTAAGTGAGACGATAGCTGGGGTCATTATGGAGCCGATCATTACGGGCGGAGGTATCCTAATGCCGCCAAAAGGGTATTTGAAGAAGGTCAAAGATATCTGTGAAGCCCATGGAGCGCTTCTCATTGTAGATGAAGTCATCTGCGGATTTGGACGGACAGGGAAGCGGTTTGGTTTTATGCATGAGGAAGTAAAGCCGGATATTATCACCATGGCAAAAGGGATCACAAGCGGTTATTTACCACTTTCTGCAACGTGCGTGAAACGAGAAATCTATGAAGCCTATGCAGGAGAAGATACGTATGACAGGCTGCGCCATGTGAATACATTTGGCGGTCACCCTGCTTCCTGTGCGGTGGCACTTGCGAACCTAGAGATTATGGAAAACGAGCAATTAGTGGAACGGTCCGATGCGCTCGGCCGGGATATGCTTGAACGTTTGCAAGAGTTAAAAGAACACCCATTTGTCGGAGATGTCAGAGGAAAAGGGTTGCTGTTTGGCATTGAGCTTGTTCAGGAGCAACAATCCAAAAAACCAGCTGAACCACATGTCGTCGGCCAATTGATTGCTGAATGTAAAAAACGCGGGCTGATCATCGGGAAAAATGGGGATACAGTGGCCGGCTATAATAACGTTGCCCAGCTTGCACCGCCGCTTAATATAACAGATGATGACGCCTCATTTATCATCAATACCTTAAAAGAAAGCATGGCACAGCTATAGCAGAGAGACTTCTCTGCTTTTTTTTATTGAATAAAAGTTTGCTTTTCATCATTTTGAGCTAGTTCTAGGAAGGTGATGTGAGATGAAAGCGGTATTGGGCACACTACGTGTATTGAAAAATAGAAGAGTTTCTATTACTGTTAGGAGAAGACTGATCCAATACACTTTTGAAGGAGACGGCTTATGAGTTTTCATGATCAACCCATTTTACCTGCTGTGCGCAATATGAAGCAATTTGAGGAATTTTTAAAAAGTCCATTTACATATGGTGTTTTACTTGATGTTCATTTAGGCCGGCTTAAGGGCATCATGAATGAGGCAAATGCTCATCACAAAAAAATGTTTGTCCATGTTGATCTCATTCACGGGATTAAACATGATGAGTATGGAACAGAATTTATTTGTCAGGAAATGAAGCCAGCAGGAATTATTTCTACTAGGTCTTCTGTCATAGTAAAAGCCAAGCAAAAAAAGGTATATGCCATTCAGCGAATGTTTTTACTGGATACAAGTGCCATGGAAAAAAGCATGGAGTTCGTTGGGAAACATCGTCCAGATTTTATTGAAGTATTGCCGGGCGTCGTGCCAGATTTAATTACAGAAGTGCGCGAGCGAGCTGGGATCCCGATTTTTGCAGGCGGATTTATCCGTACAAAAGAAGATGTAGAAAGAGCGCTTGAAGCAGGGGCTACAGCTGTGACGACCTCAAATACCACCCTTTGGAAAGCGTTCCAAAAGTAAAAAGATAAAATGTGAATATTTATTGACAACGTTTTCATCCTCTGATACTATAGCACTAAGTTAATATCATGTGATGGAGAAATGGAGATCCACAACAACGCTTTACTAGGTGACAAATGACCCTAATGTAAAGTATGTTTGTTGTGGATCTTTTTCTTTATCTTTTCTACACATTCATAGGGGATGGCAACTGAACCAGAGGAGGAATTTTTCATGACACCATTTTGGGGAGAAGTCGTAGGTACAATGCTGCTCATTATTTTTGGAGGCGGTGTGTGTGCGGCAGTTAATTTAAAGAAATCACTCGCATATCAATCCGGCTGGATTGTAATCGCTTTCGGATGGGGATTTGCAGTAGCCATTGCAGCATATGCAACTGGTGGAATCAGCGGAGCGCATTTAAACCCCGCACTCACAATTGGGCTTGCGCTAGAAGGAAGTTTTCCTTGGGCTGATGTTCCAATGTATATTGTTGGTCAAATGCTTGGCGCATTAATAGGGGCTACTATTGTCTTTTTACATTACTTACCGCACTGGAAAGCAACAGATGATCCAGGTGCAAAACTAGGTGTATTTTCAACTGGTCCTGCGATTCCGCATACTTTTGCAAACGTACTTAGTGAAGTCATCGGTACATTTGTATTAGTTCTTGGAATCTTAGCGATTGGTGCAAATAAATTTGCAGACGGAGTCAATCCGCTGATTGTTGGTTTCTTAATTGTTGCAATTGGTCTTTCTTTAGGTGGAACAACTGGTTATGCAATTAACCCTGCACGTGATTTAGGTCCGAGAATCGCACATGCGATCTTGCCGATTCCAGGAAAAGGTCCATCGAATTGGAAGTATGCTTGGGTGCCAGTCGTTGGTCCAATTTTAGGCGGGGCATTTGGCGGTGTTTTCTACAATGCAGCCTTTAAAGCGAACGTCACTCCAGCCTTTTGGATTGTAAGCGTTATTTTAGTTGTGGTATTGTTAGGACTCTATGTCACTACGAAAAACCAAACAAATGCTGTAAATGAAAGTATGTAAGGGGAGGAAAACATCATGACAAAAGAAAAATATATTCTTGCATTAGATCAAGGGACAACAAGCACAAGAGCGATCTTATTTGATCAAGAAGGCAAAATTGCACATACAACTCAGAAGGAATTTAATCAATACTTTCCGAACCCAGGCTGGGTAGAACACAATGCAAATGAAATTTGGAGCTCTGTTCTATCGGTCATTTCAACTGCTTTAATTGAATCAGGAATTGAAGCAGACCAAATCGCTGGTATCGGAATTACGAACCAGCGTGAGACAGCGGTTGTTTGGGATAAACATACAGGCGCACCTATTTACAATGCCATTGTTTGGCAGTCAAGACAAACGTCTGGCATTTGTGAAGAGTTAAAAGAACAAGGACACAATGAAACGTTTAGAAATAAAACAGGTCTTCTCATTGATGCTTATTTCTCAGGTACAAAGGTAAAATGGATCTTAGACAATGTAGAAGGTGCCCGTGAGAAAGCAGAAAATGGTGACTTACTGTTTGGCACAATTGATACTTGGCTGATTTGGAAGATGACAGGCGGTAAATCACACGTCACAGATTACTCCAATGCGTCCAGAACATTAATGTTCAACATTTACGATTTGAAATGGGATGAAGAATTACTTGATATCCTTGGCGTACCGGCTTCTATGCTTCCAGAGGTGAAACCATCTTCACACATTTATGGTGAAACAACAGACTATCACTTCTTTGGCAGAAATATTCCGATTGCAGGAGCGGCGGGAGATCAGCAGGCTGCTTTATTCGGTCAGGCTTGCTTTGAAGAAGGAATGGCGAAGAACACATATGGTACAGGATGTTTCATGTTGATGAATACAGGGGAAAAAGCCATTAAGTCGGATCATGGTTTATTAACGACGATTGCATGGGGCATTGACGGCAAAGTTGAATATGCTTTAGAAGGAAGTATTTTCGTTGCTGGCTCAGCGATTCAATGGCTGCGTGATGGACTCAGAATGTTTAAAGACTCGAAAGACAGCGAAGCTTATGCAGAGCGCGTTGAGTCAACAGATGGCGTATACGTCGTTCCGGCATTCGTTGGTCTAGGCACACCATACTGGGATAGTGATGTCAGAGGCGCTGTGTTTGGGTTAACACGCGGTACTTCAAAAGAGCACTTTGTCCGTGCAACGTTAGAATCACTTGCTTATCAAACGAAAGATGTGTTAGATGCGATGGAAAAGGATTCAAACATTTCATTAAAAACATTGCGTGTTGATGGCGGAGCTGTAAAGAATGATTTCTTAATGGGCTTCCAAAGTGATTTACTGGATGTGCCTGTAGAGCGTCCAGAAATTAATGAAACGACGGCACTCGGTGCGGCCTATCTTGCGGGAATAGCAGTTGGCTTCTGGAACGACCGTTCAGACATTGCAAAACAATGGAACCTTGACAAGCGCTTTGATCCTAAGATGGAAGAAGACAGCCGTGACTCGTTATACAGCGGGTGGAAAAAGGCTGTAAAAGCAGCTCAAGCTTTCAAATAAACCAAAAGTATGGTATACTTCAAGTAAGTTAATAGAACGGTTGGAGAACTGGAGAGACCGCAGGCACCGAAGTGTAGAAATACGCTTTGGGTGTTTGCGGTCTCTTTTTCTTTACCGTACAACATGGGAGGAACAAGAGATGACTTTTTCTAGCTTAGAAAGAGAACAAATGCTGCAGGAAATGACAAAAAAACCATATGATGTGTTTATCATTGGTGGGGGTATAACAGGCGCGGGTACAGCACTTGACGCGGCTTCACGAGGAATGCGTGTCGGTCTTGCAGAAATGCAGGATTTCGCAGCAGGTACGTCTAGCCGCTCAACGAAACTAGTGCACGGTGGACTTCGTTATTTAAAACAATTTGAAGTGAAAATGGTCGCAGAGGTCGGTAAAGAGCGTGCCATTGTATATGAAAATGGTCCTCATGTGACAACACCAGAATGGATGCTTCTTCCGATGCATAAAGGCGGCACATTCGGTAAGTTTTCAACATCCATTGGGCTTAGAGTGTATGACTTTTTAGCTGGCGTCAAGCATAGTGAACGCAGAAGCATGCTAAGTGCGAAGGAAACACTTGCAAAAGAACCGCTTGTGAAAAAGGACGGTTTAAAAGGCGGCGGCTACTATGTTGAATACCGTACAGACGATGCACGCCTTACAATCGAAGTCATGAAAGAGGCTGTGAAATTCGGAGCAGAAGCGGTCAACTATGCGAAAGTAAAAGAATTTATTTATGATAAAGGCAAAGTGGTCGGTGTTGTCATTGAAGATGTCATGACGCAGAAAACCTACGATGTATATGCGAAGAAAATCGTCAATGCGACAGGTCCGTGGGTCGATCAGCTAAGAGACAAGGATCACTCAAAAGAAGGGAAGCACTTACAGCATACAAAAGGGATTCACTTAGTATTCGACCAATCAGTCTTCCCATTAAAACAAGCGATCTACTTTGACACACCTGATAAACGGATGGTCTTTGCGATTCCAAGAGAAGGCAAAACGTACGTTGGTACAACAGATACAGTGTACAAAAAGCAGCTGGAACATCCGCGTATGACAAAAGCAGATCGTGATTATGTCATCAAAGCGATTCAATACATGTTCCCTGATCTCAATATTACAGAAAAAGATGTAGAATCTAACTGGGCTGGTCTTCGTCCACTTATTCATGAAGAGGGCAAAGACCCTTCAGAAATTTCTCGTAAGGATGAAGTGTGGACATCATCTTCAGGCTTAATCACCATTGCTGGCGGTAAATTAACAGGCTACCGCAAAATGGCTGAGCACATTGTGAATCTTGTACGTGATGGACTAAAAGAAGAAACAGGCAAAGACTTTGGACCATGTAAAACAAAGCATATGCCAATTTCAGGCGGTCATGTAGGCGGATCAAAAAATATGGCTGCCTTTGTCCAAGCGAAAACAGCAGAAGGAGCATCTGTTGGTCTAACAGAACCAGTTGCTCAAAAACTTGCCGAAAAATATGGCTCAAATGTCAGCAGTCTTTTCAAACGTGTAGAGCAGCTTCAAGGTGAAGCAGACAAACGAAACATTCCAGCGTATGTACTCGCAGAGCTTGTCTATGCAATCGAAGAAGAATTAGCTGTTACCCCTGTCGATTTCTTCTTAAGAAGAACAGGAAGTCTATTATTTAATATCAACTGGGCAAAAAAATATGCACAGCCTGTCGTTGATTATATGGCAGAGCGTTTTGGCTGGGATGAAGAAGTCAAACAGAAGCATCAAACAGAATTAGATCAACTATTCCATGAAGCAGTTGTACCGCTTGATGCTGAATAAAAGAAAAGCCGCTAAGGGCTAAAATCAAGTATATTTTAGCCCTTTGTCAACAATCTGAAGCCGATCAAGTATCGGCTTTTTTTATTTGTTCATCATTTTCTTCATCTCCCAACGATATAGCATGACATAAAGGTTGATTCCATATAAAATAACAGGAGAGGTTATTTTATTGATGATAAGAGCTGGGAGGACGACCATGAGTTGGAAGAGGAATTATGAGCGATGGATCAATGAGAAGCACCTGGATACTGAGCTAAGGGAATGGCTGGAGGCACATCAAGATGATCAACAAGCACTTGAAGACTGTTTCTACAAAAACCTTGAGTTCGGCACTGGAGGAATGCGCGGGGAGATTGGTGCTGGCACGAACCGAATGAATGTGTACACGGTTCGTAAAGCATCTGCAGGCCTTGCTGCGTATATTGCGAAACATGGAGAGGATGCAAAAAGAAGAGGCGTCGCCATTGCATATGATTCACGCCATAAATCGCCTGAATTTGCGATGGAAGCAGCCAAAACTCTTGCTTCACAGGGCATCCAAACATACGTATTTGACGAACTGCGTCCAACACCAGAGCTCTCCTTTGCTGTTCGAGAGCTGAATGCATTTGCTGGGATTGTCGTAACAGCAAGTCACAATCCACCAGAATATAATGGCTATAAAGTATATGGAGAAGACGGCGGACAGCTGCCACCATTTCAGGCAGATCAAGTCATTCAAGAAGTAGATGCAATAGAAAATGAACTGTCGATTTCAGTTGATTCAGAAGAAACGTTAAAACAACAAGGGCTGATCAAGATGATCGGAGCAGAAATCGATCATGCTTATATTGAAAAATTAAAAACGATCAGTGTCCACCCTGAGCTGGCAGGTGAGGTCGATGTTAAAGTCGTTTTCACACCGCTTCATGGTACGGCCAACCAGCCTGTCCGAAAAGGACTTCAAGCTTTAGGCTATCAGCATGTAACCGTTGTGCCTGAACAGGAAAGACCAGATCCGCAATTTTCAACAGTGACATCACCAAACCCAGAAGAGCATGCAGCATTTGAGTATGCCATCAAGCTTGGCGAAAAGCAGAATGCCGATATCCTCATTGCAACAGACCCAGATGCGGATAGGTTAGGTATTGCGGTCAGAGATCATGATGGAGAGTTTACCGTCTTAACAGGCAACCAAACAGGAGCCCTATTGCTCCATTATTTATTGTCTGAAAAACAAAAGCTTGGTCAGCTGCCGCCTCGTCCTGTTGTGATGAAAACGATTGTCACAAGTGAGCTCGGGCGTGCTGTTGCTTCCGCATTTGGTGCCCATACGATGGACACACTGACCGGCTTTAAGTTTATCGGAGAAAAAATCAGGCAATTTGAAGAGAGTGGAGAATACACATTTCAATTCGGGTACGAAGAAAGCTATGGCTATTTGATCGGCGACTTTGCCCGAGATAAAGATGCGGTGCAAGCAGCGCTGTTAGCTGTCGAAGTTGCTGCTTTCTATAAAAAACAAGGCAAGTCCTTGTACGATGCGCTTGTTGATATTTTCAAGGAGTTTGGATTTTACCGGGAAGGGTTAAAGTCGTTAACCTTAAAAGGAAAAGAAGGCGCAGAGCAAATTTCAGCGATCCTTCATACCTTTAGAACAAATCCGCCAGCTGCTATTGCGGGTCAGCGCATCACTGTCATCGAGGATTACCAATCAAGTCAAAGACACCTCGTTTCCGAAAAGAAAGAAGAAACCATTCATCTGCCAGCATCAAACGTGCTGAAGTATTTTCTTGAGGATGGCTCGTGGTTCTGTTTAAGACCTTCCGGCACTGAGCCTAAAGTGAAATTTTATATGGCTGTCAAAGGTACATCGTTAACAGATAGCGAAGAAAAGCTGAAGCATTTGTCAGAAGAAGTGATGAAAGTCGTTTATGAAATCGTGGAAGAAACAGCTAAATAAACAAACAAGGCCATCGTGAATGCATGATGGCTTTTTCTCCATCAAAAGGATGAGAAAAAATCATCCTTTTAGAGAAAGAACCGGCAGAATGCTCATGATATAATGAGCGTAATGAAAAGAGAAGGCAGCAAAGGCCGGGGGTAAACAGTATGGGAGAATACCAAGAGAAGGTTGAGACATTAAAAACGTTAAAAGAAATTGCTGAAAAGCTAAATGAAGGCACGGAAATGAAAGAAACGCTTCATGAAGTGCTTCATATGTTGATGGATATCACAGGCTTTCACTCAGCATGGATTTATTTTATAGAAAAAGACGGCTCGTATGAACTGATGGCAGAGGTCTCCTTACCCGAAGCGCTGGCAAAGCATCAAAAAGAGCTCATGTGCCAAAACGATTGCTATTGCATCAATCGATACACAAAAGGTTCACTCCAATCAGCCACAAACATTATGAATTGTAAACGCATCGAAACGGCGATGAAAAAGCAGCTCGGGGATACTGAAGGAATTACGCATCATGCGACGGTTCCCCTCAAAGCATGTAAGCGTACGTTCGGATTATTGAATGTGGCGGCAAAAGGAAAAGTCACATTTACGCAAGAAGAATTGAACTTGCTTGAAAGCATTGCGCTTCAAATTGGTACGGCTATTCAACGGATGAAGCTTGTGCAAAACGAACATCAGCATGCTCTTTTGGAAGAAAGAAACCGGCTTGCACAGGACTTGCATGATTCCGTTAACCAAATGCTATTTTCAGTTAGTCTGACGGCGAAAGCCGCCCGTCAAATGACAAACGATCAGAATTTAGGGGAAATGATTGATTTTATTCAGCATTTGTCACAAGATGCACTGGTTGAAATGCGGTCACTCATTTGGCAGCTAAGGCCAAGAGGACTTGAAAAAGGATTCACAACAGGGATTCAAGAATATGCAAAACTTTTAGGATTACGCTGTACATTATCGTTATCAGGCTGTATGGAGATGGATCATACCCAGCATGAAACGTTGTTTCGAGTATGCCAGGAAGCGCTGAATAATTGTCAAAAACATGCGGAAGTAGAGGAAGTTAAGGTCCAGCTTGAACAATCAAAAGACACGTTTGTGATGAAAATCATCGACCACGGAAAAGGGTTTCAGTATGACGAGCAAATGAGCCTTCCTTCACTCGGTCTGAAAGGGATGTCTGACCGCATCAAAAGAGCTGGAGGGACATTTTGTATAGAGTCTGAGCTTGGTAAAGGAACCACTATTCAAGTAAAGGTGCCATTTTCTCAAGAAAGGAAGGGGTCGTCATGAGAGTCGTCATTGCAGATGATCATCATATTGTGAGAAAAGGGCTTGTGTTTTTCCTGCAGACACAGCCTGACGTTGAAATCGTTGGGGAGGCTTCTAATGGAGAAGAAGCATTAGAAATTGTCAGACAAACGCGTCCTGACATCGTTCTCATGGATTTATCGATGCCTGTAATGAATGGCATTGAGGCAACGAAACAAATGACGCTGGAAATGCCCGATACCCGCATTGTAATCCTGACAAGCTATGCGGATAAAGATTATGTTATTCCCGCCATTCAAGCAGGGGCAAAAGCCTATCAGCTCAAGGATGTAGCGCCAGAAAAACTTCTTACGACAATGATTGACGTACAAAAGGGCACCTATCAATTAGATGGTCATATCACCAATTTTCTTGTGCAGCATTTGACTGAGCCAAAAGAGCAAAGATGGGAGTTAATGAAAGAGCTGACCAATAGAGAGCGAGATGTCTTATTCGAAATTGCAAAGGGGAAAAGCAATAAAGAAATTGCCTCATCTTTGTTCATTTCTGAAAAGACTGTCAAAACGCACGTATCTCATGTATTATCAAAACTAGAGCTGGCAGATCGTACCCAAGCGGCTCTATATGCAGTGGATTATCAAAAAAGTCAGCCCAAAGAGCTGCTATAACAGAAGGGAATTTAGTCGTTATGCTAAAACTTTTAAGCACACATTCAGTTCAATGAATTGAATAAAAAGAGCACAGTAGTTGGTTATTTGACGTGCCCTTTTGCGTGATAAGAGAAGCGTGTTCAGTCTAATTTCTATGAGATAAACGTTAAAAGACTTGATGAGTATCTGCTCATCAAGTCTTTTTTTATTTTGAAGGTGGTGATAAACCGGCTGACTAGAGGTGAAATGATAAAAGGAGGAAATGAGCATGGACACATATTGAATTAGTGAGTGATTATCGCTATGATAACGAATTGAAAGAAAGCTTTAATCAATTAGCGATCAAAACTTTTGATTTGGATTTTAGTGACTGGTACAAAAGAGGATATTGGGATGAAAAATATATTCCTTATTCCTTTGTCCATCACGGGAAAGAGATCTCAAACGCTTCCGTTTATCTCATGTCACTGATCATTGATGGCGAAACGTATCGAGCTGTTCAAATTGGCACGGTGATGACGGATCAAGCCTACCGCAACAAGGGATTAGCGACAAAGTTAATGCAGCATATTATGGATACGTACGAACATGACTGTGGTTTGATTTTTCTTTTGCCAATGAAACTGTACTGGACTATCCGAAATTCGGCTTTACCCGTTACCACGAAAGTGAATTTAGTCTCGATATCGGCAAAAGCGTCATTCAGATAAATAAGGACATGCGCTTCAAGCAGCTAACATTGGAACATGACCTGCCATTACTTGAACAGTTCGCAGAAAAACGTCAAACGGGTTCAATGAAATTAGATGCTGAGGATCATGGCAGCTTATTAATGTTCTACTTTACATTGGTTTGGCCGGAGGCCATTTTCTATATTGAAGCATTGGATACGATTGTCCTGATGAATGAAGAAAATGAAACCATACATGTCTTTGATATCATTTCTCTTGAGCCACAAAATATAGAGGAAGTTGTTGCACATATTATGAATGAAACGACGAAAAAAGTGATGTTCTATTTTACACCTGATCCGTCAATTGACGGCTTACACACGGTGAAGGCGCCAAATGATGAGGATGCGCTGTTTGTTTATACAAAACAACATTGGGTCAAAGACCACTTTATGCTTCCAATTACTGCGCACTGCTAAATGTATGTAAAAAGGCTGATCATCAGCCTTTTTCTTTATGTGTACATCGGTTGTGAATAAACTTCAGAAGCAGCAGCCTCTGAAGCATGGTCAATGTACTGTAGGAGCCCATATAAACATTTTTCAACATCAGCATCGTTCCGGTTAAATTGATACGCGTGTAAGAAATGCTCAATACGTTTCGAGAGCAAGTCATCTTGCGTACGTACCATAAGAATAAGTAAATTATCCCACTGCGAGCGATGCGTATAATAAAGTGCTTTATCATAATCCGCCACATTCATTAAACCTTCTCCTTTCCCTTGAGAAGTCCTCATTAGTTTGCTCGGAACATATCGACATTTTCAGGGGAAAAGTTGGTGTCCGCATCAATCGTGTACCGGCAATTATAGGCTGAATAAATGCTTCATGTATGAAAATGGATCGATCAGCAAAACATAAACAAAATATACATGAAAGTGAGATCAATGATATCATGCAGCCGAAATGGTGGGTGCCGTTTGCAGCGGGAATGGTTTTGTTTGGCAGTTTCATGATCCATCCTGCAACAAATGCAGCGATGCAGCCTGTTGAAAATTGGGAAAGACTTGCGTACACAGCGCTGCAAGAGGAATATGAAGGCGCCGCTTTAAACGATTATCAATATATCGGGCGTACACAAGTAAATGAAGATCAGACAAAAGATGTCTTTCGCGTCACCGTGAAGGAAGGCTCAACGCTTTTTGCTGCGCATGCAGAAATCTATTTTCACCCGGTCACCGGTCATTTGATTAGTATTAACGTATTCCGGCTATAAAAAAAGCACCTCTATTAAAGAGGTGCTCCAGCGTGGAGACAAACCATTGCATTCGTTGTCAGTCCTGTGTGCTGGTGCTCACATCATAAATACGCGCCAATACTCGTCCTTCCTAGGGCTGCAAAGGTTTTCTATTCCGCTGAAAAGAAGACATAGGGGCTAAAATCAAGATCATTTTAGCCCTTTGTCAACATTCTTAAGCCATTATTTCATGCTTCCTTGAAGGTATGAGCGGATATCTACGCCAAGTGAATCGGCTAATCGTTGTCCATAATCTTCATCTGCACGATAGAAGTTGCAGATCGCAAGTAATTTTGTTTTGTCATTTACGTCTTTCAGGTCAGCTGTTAGGTTTTTGATCAATGCTTGTTTCTCTTCTTCTGAGTAGCTTCGATATTTTTCCCCAGCTTGTTTGAAGTCGTTTGGTTTTTCAATTTTTTGTCTCACCATTCGATCACCATGAAGAACTTGTTCGCTTTCTTTGTAGTGAGGATTTTCTTTTGGCTGATCATCGTAACGGTTTGGTTCATAGTTAATATGACCGCTTGGACGAGTCGTTGTCATGAAGCCATCCTGCTGATTATTGTGTACAGGTGCATAAGGACAGTTCACCGGAATACGCATATAGTTGGCACCAAGACGATGACGCTGCGTATCTGGATATGAGAACAGACGGCCTTGAAGCAGTTTATCTTCAGATGCTTCAATTCCTGGAACAAGTGCACTTGGTGTGAAAGCAGATTGCTCTGTTTCAGCAAAGAAGTTCTCAGGATTGCGGTTCAGTGTCATGCGTCCTACTTTTTGAAGCGGGTAATCTTCTTCGCTCCATGTCTTTGTTGGATCACAAGGATCATAATCAAGATCATCATAATCGCTCAGCGGCATCAACTGCACATATAAGTCCCATGCCGGGTAGTTGCCATTTTCAATGCGGTCATATAAGTCTCTTGTCGCATGCTGGAAATCATTTGCTTGGATTTCTGCTGCTTCTTCCATTGATAAATTGCGAATACCTTCTGAAGGTCTCCAGTGATATTTCACATATTTTGTTTCTCCATATTTGTTGACCCATCTAAATGTATGCACACCAGAACCGCGCATTTCAGCGTAGCTCGCAGGAATTCCTTCATCAGAGAAGAGCCATGTGAGCATATGAGTGGATTCAGGTGTTAAGGTCATAAAATCCCAATAACGGTCAGGATCTTGAATATTGGTTACAGGATCTGGCTTGAGAGAGTGAACCATATCAGGGAATTTCAATGCATCACGTATAAAGAAGATCGGCAAGTTGTTACCAACTAGATCATAGTTGCCTTCTTCTGTGTAAAATTTGACAGCAAAGCCGCGCGGATCACGCAATGTTTCAGGTGAACCTTTAGGATGAATAACGGTTGAGAAGCGAACAAAAACATCTGTCTGTTTTCCTTCTTCACTTAAGAAAGCAGCTTTTGTATGTTTCTCCATGCTATTTTCAACTTCAAACACACCATAAGCGCCGGCGCCTCTTGCATGAACGACACGCTCTGGAATACGTTCACGATCGAAGTGTGCAAGTTTTTCAATCAAATGGTAATCATCAAGAAATGTAGGTCCGCGGTGACCAGCTGTTCTTGAGTTTTGGTTATCGCCAACAGGTACGCCTTGGTTTGTTGTCAAATTTTTATGATTTGAATTTGTCATTCTTTTTCTCCTCCTGTAAACAAAAAAATGGTTTCTAGCAATCTATATACCCTAATTATATTGAATCAAACATGATAGTCAATATCTATTTATAATAATTTTAAATTAATTATTATTACAAGGAGGTAAAGAAAAAGACGAAAGAATAGAATTCTTTCGCCTAAAGGAGGAGCTCTCTAAGAGCATCTTTGTTTTGAGTTAAATCTTTTAATGTGTATTGGTCAAGTACGCGCAAGTAAGCAGTAAGTGCTTCATGAAGTACATGCTTTAATGAACAAATCGGGGAGATGATACAGTTGTTTTTGCTTGGATCAAAGCATTCAACCATGACTAAATCATCCTCTGTATAACGGACAACCTCTCCAATGTTAATGCTTTCTGGGCTTTTCCCAAGCCTAATCCCGCCATTTCTCCCACGGATCGTTTCTACATACCCGCGTTTTCCAAGATGGTAAATCACCTTTGTCAGATGATTTTTAGAGATGCCATAAACATCGGCGATCTGCTGAATATTTGACAGTTCATTGTTCTCTCTTGATGCTAAATAAATGAGTACTCTTAATGAGAAATCTGTATAATTCGTTAGTTTCATTTTGACGACCTCTAAACCTGATAGAGTTTTGTATCATCGTAACACACTTTAGACAAAAACTGTTCGAGAAAGTTTTAAATGTGACAACATTTAAAACATGTATTATAAATATTGCTTTTATAAGCTGTCATCCATTACGATAAAGATGTATTTAAAATACATCTTTTGAAAGAAGGAATAACGATGTTATCTAAAGATCAAATGAATGCCATTAAACAATCAGCCCCTTTATTAAAAGCCGAGGGAACCAAACTTGTGACTGTTTTTTATCAAAATATGATTCGTCAGCATCCAGAGCTACTCAATCAATTTAATAAAACAAACCTTATGAACGGAAGTCAGCCAGAGGCGCTTGCTGCAACACTATACCAAGCTGCACTGCATATCGATCGATTAGAAGAATTACTTCCTGCGGTCAAACAGATTGCCCATAAGCATGTCAGTGTGATGGTCAAAGAAGAGCAATATCCAATCGTCGGATATCACCTAATTGAAGCGATGAAAGAAGTGTTTGGTTTAACTGAAAAAGATGACACACTTTTAGCTTGGAAGGCGGCATATGACATCATTGCGAATATCTTTATTACGATTGAAGCAGAAATGATGGAGGAGAATGTAAAACAAACAGGCGGATGGTCAGATGTGAAACCGTTTGTGATTAAGAAAAAAGTACAGGAATCTCCAGCACTGATCTCCTTTTATTTAGTACCAGAAGATGAGTCAGAGCTGCCAATGTTTGAAGCCGGCCAATACATTACGGTTCAGGCAGATATGCCGGGTGAGGCTTATATGTGCAGCAGACAATACAGCTTATCAGATCAGCATCATCCGTCTTATTACCGCATCACAGTGAAGCGCGATGGTCATGTGTCTACATTTTTGCATGATGAAATGGAAGAAGGAGACGTTCTTCAAGTGAGTATGCCGCAGGGAATGTTCTGCTTGCAAGAAGACACAAAAGAGCCTGTTTATTTCATTAGTGCGGGTTCTGGCGTCACACCAATGATTGGTTTATTGAAAACAGCAGCGCAAAACAGCCAGCCATTTACAATGATTCATGCAGATCGATTAGAGGATGTCACCGCTTTTGAACATGAATTTGAAAGCATTCTAGCTTCAGCTCCGCATGGCCGCATCCTCTTATGTAATGAACAATTTGCGCAGTCTGGTAAAGGTGAGCTTGTTGAAAAGGCAGCTTCCCGCATTGACCGTCCATTCCTTCAATCAGTGGTTGGAGAAGGGAAGGGGCAATTTTATCTTTGCGGTTCCCCGGTATTTACACAAGAGATGATTTATATACTAAAAGAGCTGGGAATTCCAGAACAGAATATACATTTCGAGTCATTCGGCGGGCAGTCCACAAAAGAAATGGAAGTCGTCTAAACGAATGGCGGAACATCATGTTTTTTTAGATGCGCTCATATAGTAGGGATAAGTCCGATGAGGAGGGATGGTTTCCTTGAGCGTATCAGAAAAACGTCTTTTACAAAGAGCCATTGATGAAATTACAGAAATTGCAGAAGGATTTGGTCTAGATTTTTATCCGATGAGGTATGAAATCTGTCCCGCGGAAATTATTTATACGTTCGGTGCATACGGAATGCCAACACGATTCAGCCACTGGAGCTTCGGGAAACAATTTCATAAAATGAAGCTTCATTATGATTTAGGATTAAGCAAAATTTATGAGCTGGTCATCAATTCAAATCCTTGCTATGCCTTTCTACTTGATAACAACACGCTTGTTCAAAATAAATTAATTGTGGCTCATGTACTGGCTCACTGTGACTTCTTCAAAAATAATTGCCGTTTTCAAAACACAAAACGAGACATGGTAGAAAGTATGTCAGCAGCGGCAGAGCGGATCAAGGAATATGAGCACCTTCATGGAACAAAAGAAGTTGAATCCTTTTTAGACGCCGTATTGGCTCTTCAGGAGCATATTGATCCGTCTCTTGTACGTTCAAAACTAAGCTGGAATATCGGCGATGAAGAAGAATATGAAGATGACAAACCAAAGCGTCAGACGCCGTATGATGATTTGTGGGGAATGGATGAGCCGAAAATACGTGAGAAAAAGAAAATCGCCAAGCCATTTCCGCCAAAGCCGGAAAAAGATATTTTACTCTTTATTGAGGCGCACTCCCGGGAGCTAGAGCCGTGGCAGCGGGACGTTCTCACGATGCTGAGAGAGGAAATGCTCTATTTTTGGCCGCAGCTAGAAACAAAGATTATGAATGAAGGCTGGGCATCGTATTGGCATCAGCGGATTATGCGAGAGCTTGATTTGGATTCAAGTGAATCGATTGAGTTTGCCAAATTAAATGCTGGCGTGGTGCAGCCGTCAAAAACGGGCATCAATCCTTACTATTTAGGTCTGAAGATTTTTGAAGATATCGAAGAGCGCTATGACAACCCATGTGAAGAATTAAAAAAAGCAGGGGTGACAGAAGGATCAGGCCGCAGCAAAATGTTTGAAGTCAGGGAGATTGAATCAGATATTTCCTTCATTCGAAATTACTTAACAAAAGACCTTGTGATGAGAGAAGATTTGTACTTGTTTCAAAAACAAGGGAGAGATTATAAAGTCATCGATAAAGAATGGAAGGCTGTTCGTGATCAGCTAGTCAGCATGAGGGTCAATGGCGGTTTTCCTTATTTGACCGTGATGGATGGCGACTATTTAAAAAACAATGAACTCTATATTAAACATTGGTATGAAGGCATTGAACTAGATTTGAAATACTTAGAAAAAGTACTCCCATATTTGCATCAGCTATGGGGAAGAAGTGTGCATATCGAATCCATTCTTGAAGGAAAAGAAGTCATGTTTTCGTATGATGGAAAAGGAGTTCATAGAAAATATCTCGCATAAAAAATCAAAAAAAGATGTCTCTGAGCAGACATCTTTTTTTGCCGATTTTATTGGTTTTTCAGCAGTTTGAAAATGTGTTTTGCTTGATCGGTGTTTTCCATCAGACCTTTTAGCTTTTGGCTTGTTGGGCCATACGCAAAGAATGGCACTTCATCACCCGTATGACCTGATGTGGTCCAGCCTGTATGAGATCTCACGTTGATCACTTCTTCAATCGCATCATCAATTTTAACAGCATCCTTTGTTTCAGCAGCCTTTTGAATGGAGGCCATTTCTTCTTTTGTGAAATCAAGATCGATATATTGTTTAAGCGCTGATTCAACAGTCATACCACTGACGATTTTGTTTGCGATAAAATCAGGGGTCTTTTTCGCTGCTTTTACCGGTTTATAATCCCAGCTGCCCGAGCCGTCTGCCCCAAAGGAGAGTCCGCCAGTTGAATGATCGGCAGTGGTGATGACTAACGTATTTTTATCCTTTTTTGCAAAACGAATCGCTTCTTCAAATGCTTTTTCAAAATCCTTCATTTCACTCATGGCACTCACAATATCATGATCATGGCCTGCCCAGTCAATTTGGCTGCCTTCAACCATAAGGAAAAACCCATTTTTGTTTTTAGACAGCTGTTTAATGGCTGAGGACGTCATGTCTTGCAGGGAAGGGGTCTTTTTATCACGATCAATCGCTTTATCAAGACCGCCATCTGCAAAAATGCCTAACACCTTTTGATTTTTGTTTTTTTGTAATGCCTCTTTATTGGTGACATAATCATATCCAGCTTGCTTAAATTCCTTCGTTAAATCACGATCCTTTCGGACAAAATCGACGAGACCTCCGCCAAGCATGACATCGACTGTATGCTGTTTACCGATTTTTTCATCGAAGAAATCATCAGCGATGGATGCTGTATTTTTTCTCGATACATCGTGAGCCGCATACGCAGCAGGAGTGGCATTTGTTAATTCAGAGGTCACGACAAGTCCCGTAGATTTTCCCTTCCGTTTTGCTTCTTCTAGAACTGTTTTTAATTTTTTGCCCTTTTTATTTACACTGATTGCATTGTTGTAAGTTTTTTTACCAGTTGCCATAGCTGTACCAGCTGCGGCAGAATCAGTGATATTGCTTTTCGAATCATTAGGATATGTTTTGTGCATGCCAGTGAGGTAAGGGTCAAACGCTGTTTGTTTTGAAAGGTCTCCGTTGTGCTTAAATGAGCGGTAAGTTGAAAGGTACGGTGTTCCCATGCCATCCCCGATCAGCACGATCACATTTTGCACGTCATTTTTGGGCTTCTTTTTAGCCTCTGCTTTGTCCGCTTGTCCAAATTCAATTCCTGAAAAAATGCCAATCGATAGCACAGATGCTGCCGCCACTGCAGCGATTTTCGTTTTCGAGCTTTTCAACACACTCATTCATTTTGCCTCCTCATTGTTTATGTATCGCTCTTACGTTTACAATGGTAGAGCAGAATTGTGGATTCCCATTTACAGGATCGTAAAAATCCCTTTAAAATTGTAAAGGTCCACTTTACATAGAATGAGCCAAAAAGAGAAATGAATGTATCATTTATCCATGACAAGATACATTTATTTTGTCATGATTGTGTAATGAAAATGAAATATAAAGAACCCTAAAAAAAAATAAATTTTGCCGAATTAATAAGCATAATGTCGTAGGAAGTCAAGACTATTTCTTCTGGTATTTGATCCTTATAATAGTAAGTAGATAAAAATCCGGATCACGATAGATACATACAGGAGGAACAAATGAAAAAACAATTGATCACAGCTGCAAGTGCAGTTCTACTTGGGACGACATTATTTGCCGGAGCTGCCTCAGCGCAATCAGTAAAAGTTCAAAAAGGTGACTCTCTTTCTGTTCTAGCGAAAAAATATAAGACAAGCGTGAGCAAGATTAAATCAGACAATAAGCTGAAATCTAACACGATATATGTTGGACAAACGTTAAAAGTAAATAGTACTGCCGCAAAAAAAACAACGAAAACATCAAAAACAACAACAAAAGTAAAAGCGGCGTCAGCGACAGCCACTCATAAAGTTGTGAAAGGTGATACATTATCGAAAATCGGCAAAAAGTACGGCATGACTGTAAAAGAGCTGAAATCGTTAAATAAACTCAAAACAAACCTGATTAAAATTGGGCAAAAGCTAAAGGTCAAAAAGACGTCTAAAAAAGTAAAGACAACACCTGTTAAAGAAAAAACAGTTTCTGTTTCTTCTTTAAACACGTCTAAGCTTGTTGCGGATGCTAAAGCGTACAATGGCACACCATATAGATGGGGTGGAACGACACCAAAGGGCTTTGATTGCAGTGGGTTTATGTGGTATATCATTAACAAGCAAAAAAAGATTTCAAGACAAACAACTGAAGGTTTCTGGGGATCAATGAAAAGCGTATCTTCTCCAAAGGTTGGCGATTTTGTGTTCTTTACAACATATAAATCGGGTCCATCTCACATGGGTGTCTACATTGGGAACAACAAGTTTATTCATGCTGCTTCCGATGGTGTGACGATCAGTGATATGAATTCAAGCTACTGGAAGCCGATTTACCTTGGAGCGAAAACATTTGTGAACTAATTTATTTTAAAAGACTGCTTATGAAGCAGTCTTTTTTATTTGCGCTGTAGAATGAAGAAAATAAATCGATAGAAAAAGCCCGTGTTACTTGGCATTAGTCAAGTAACACGGGCTTTTCATTTTGAGAGCGGCTTAAAAGCCTAATTGAAGATCGACATCGATCGATACGATGGCATAGACACATAAAATGACAAAGATATTCAGTACGACACCGAGGAACCCAGGGCCCGTACGGCCTTTTTTAATGAACAGTTCAATAATGCCAAATGGAACTGCGGCCATTGCAAAAGGGAGCATCTGAAAAGAATAAAATGTCACATTACTGATAATGGCGAGGTTCAGCATGAGCAGGGATAATATCGCTGTACCGACAGAAATCCAGCCAAATACATTATGCTCTTTAAAAATTCTTACCAATTCCATAATTCCACCTCGCTCACTTTTGCCGTTTTAATGCGTTTTGTCTTCACAAATTTCTCGATTTCTTTCGAAGGACCTGTGATCACAGAGCCATAAATCGTGACACCATTTTGGTTGATATAGCGTATTCGGTTTGACAGATCCAATTCAGGTCTGCCAGAGATCGTTTTTGCCCAGGTTGGGTGTTGATTGACATAAGCAAGGGCATCTTTAAATTGATCTACCTCTGTTTTTGATGTGTGCTGAAGCTCTTTTAAGAATTCAGAGTCTCTCCCAGGAAAGCCAATTGGCCGCTGATTCCCGCTTAATGAATCCTCTGTTTTAATCGCATTCCAGAGCACTTTCATATCATATTTTTTAGCAAAGGAATAAACGTCCTTTGGTATATACGCTTTGTCATAGGAGACATACACTTCACTGACTGTTCCTTCAGGAAGCTTGTCTAAAGTAGTGAGTGTTTGTTTTTTTGATGCATCTGCCTGAGTAGAAGGATGGGTAAAGAAATCCTCCGTCTCGCGTGCGCTGTCACCATAATATGAGATCGTAGGCTGCTTTAATTTATCGAAGAACATCTCGATTTGCTCACTGCCAATGGCTTCTGTTTTATTGCCAATTTGTTTTTGCAGCTTAAGTTCTGTGTTCATTCCAAAAAGCTTGACTTGGCCTTTTAAATCTTTCATTTCAATTGCCACGTTTGGTTTCGTCAAAGCGACTGTTACAGCGGCTGTTTCCATGAAATGATTCCCTTTGCTCTCTGCTCCGCCAACGCCGTAATATAGATAACTTCCTAATGTACAAAGCGGTAAAATAATAAGTGTAGAGATGACAGCAAGTACAGAAATACGTAAATAAGACTTTCTTTTTCCGTATTGCAAGATGGCTTTTTGCTTTTCAGGACTGATGGAAAAATCGGTCCAATCCGAGTCGTTCAGTTCCTGACTTAAGCGTTTTTCGTTTTCTTCAAGCTCTTCTTCAAACGCTATCATTTCTTCCTCGTTCATCTCACCATTATTATATTGTTCCCATCGCTTGTTAAACTCTTCATTCATCATTAACACCTCTGTTATATAGTGCTTTTAGGCGCTGCCTTGCACGAAATAAAACACTTTTAAAATTTGCTTCAGTAATATTCATGACCTTGGATGCTTCCTTGTAATTCAGTTCTTTTAAATAATACAATGTCAACGCTTCCTTGTAGTTATCTGGAAGCTGTTCTAAATACATGTTGAGGACTTCTTTTATTTCAATCTGTTCAGCAGGGCTTTGTACAGACGTTTGTAAAAGGCCGCCAATAAGATCATCCGATATGGTCACTTCTTTTTTATGTTTCCTGACATAATCAATAAAAGCATTTCGTGCCACCTGAAATAACCAAGGTTTCACTTTGCTATGGTCGTAGGAATGAATATGTATATAAGCACGCATAAAGGTTTCCTGCAATAAGTCTTCTGCCAAATGTTTGTCTTTTGTCATGGAGAGCAGAAACCTGTAAACATCGTTCATATACATTTGATAAATTTCATCGATCGTCACTGATTTTTCTCCCCTCTATGTTATAAACGCATAAGAAAGGCATAAAGTTGCACGAAACTTCTCAATACCGTACAATACTCATCTCTTTCGCCGAATCAAAATCATTTCTCCTTATCATAGCGAAATTTGCGCCATTTATAAAGCATTTTCAATAGAACAAATCAGGAAAAAACCTTAAAAAACGACAAAATTGGACACAATTCTTCTTCTATTCTCTCCTAAAATCATAGACCTGAATACAGAAAGAACGATGATTCTGAACGAAAAATGATGTGATGGTTTGATTGTTTCAAAAAAATTAGTACCAGGTAATAAAAAATTTGTTATAATAGAAACAAATCCTTCATTTTTCAAACAAAGGAAGTGCACTATGTATAAATTTTCAGGCTATACCATTAAAGTATTATTTACTCTCCGAGGCGGAATCAAAGTATATCAAAAAGAGAATCTGCCAACGGATCGGGGATTTGTCATTGCATGTACACATGAGGGTTTTGTGGATGTTCTTGCATTAGGCGCAGGGATTCTTCCGTTTGAGATCCACTACATGGCAAAAAAAGAATTGTTTGCAAACAAATGGATCGGTGGATTTTTAAAGAAGATTCATGCCTTTCCAGTTGATCGAGAGAATCCTGGGCCAAGCAGTATTAAAACGCCCATTAAATTATTAAAAGAGGGAAAGATCGTTGGGATTTTTCCAAGCGGAACACGTACAACAGAGGATGTACCTTTAAAAAGAGGTGCGGTTACCATTGCGCAGCTCGGTAAAGCGCCAATCGTTCCAGCAGCGTACAAAGGGCCGTCCAATGCGAAAAGTCTTTTCAAAAAGGGGAAAATGCGCTTAATTATTGGTGAACCGATAGAGCAGTCAGAATTTGAGCATCTGCCGCCAAAAGAACGTTTAGGTGCCATGACTGAAGTATTAAACACGAGAATTAAAGAACTTGAAGCTCAATTAATGGAAAAAGGATAAGAAAAACGACCGCTTGCTTTGGCAAGGGTCGTTTTTTTCTTAAGAAGCGCCTTCTTCAGCGGCTTCTGCTAATTGTTCATTTAACTTTTTGACTTCGATATATACCACATGGTGTCCATCGACTTCATTAATGATAAATTCATAGCCTTGTTCACGAATGGTGTCATTTTTCTCAACTTCATATTTCTGAGTAAGGAACCAGCCGCCGATCGTATCGACTTCTTCGTTATCAAGCTGCGTACCTAAGAGCAGGTTGACTTGATCAACTAGGACCTTTCCATCAAAGATGTAATGGTCTTCTCCAAGTTTACGCACTTCGTTGATTTCATCCATATCGAATTCATCACGAATTTCACCGACGATTTCTTCAAGGATGTCTTCTACAGTCACAAGACCAGCTGTACCGCCGTATTCATCTGATAAAATCGCCATGTGTACACGTTCGCGCTGCATTTTGAGCAATAGATCATGTACAGGAACGGTTTCAATTACATGAATAATTGGATTGACAAACTTTTCGATCGTATCACTTGTAGAACACTCACCGCTAATGCAGGCAGTGAGAACCTCTTTAATGTTCAGAACACCAATCATATTATCTTTATCGCCATCTTCAATTGGATAACGTGTATATTTCTCTACCTTGGTCACCTTCAGCATTTCCTCAATGGTAATATCATGAGGGAAGCTGACAACTTCGGTACGAGGAATCATAATTTCTTTCGCCAGACGGTCATCAAATTCAAAAATTTTATTTACATATTTGAATTCAGACTGGTTAATTTCGCCGCTTTTATAGCTCTCTGATAAAATAATCCGCAATTCTTCTTCAGAGTGCGCCATGTCATGCTCAGAAACTTGCTGAAGACCGAACGCTTTTGTTAACAAACGAGCAGATCCATTTAATACCCAGATAAACGGGAACATCACTTTGTAAAAAATCATGAGCGGTCTAGCAAAAAGAAGAGATACTTGCTCTGCCTTTTGAATGGCGAGTGTTTTTGGTGCAAGTTCTCCAACCACAACGTGTAAAAACGTCATAATACTAAACGCAATAATAAAAGTGACAATAGAACTAGCTGATTGAGGAATGGACAGCTCTACAAATAGTGGAGCAAGCATGTGCGCAATTGTTTCTTCCCCTAACCAACCAATACCAAGGGCGGTAATGGTAATACCGAGCTGACAGGCTGACAGATACTCATCAAGGTGAGTCGTGACATGCTTGACAGCAACTGCTGTTTTATTACCTTCTGCGATTAACTGATCAATTCTTGAGCTTCTTAAGCGAATGATCGCAAACTCTGATGCAACGAAAAATGCGGTTAAAGCTATAAGCAAAGCAACTATAAGTAAATTAACTATGTCCAATTAAGGCCTTCGTTCTGACTTTGAGAACGAAGGTAACACCTCCTGTTTAGTAAAAATTTTAACTTAACAGCAGTAAAAATGATTGGACAGCCGTCATCTTTTCAGGTGTAAGCTGTTCTTTTAATTTTTCACGTTGTTCTGGTTGAAGCTGCTTACAACGTACTAAAATGCGGTCCATATGCTCGTTCATCCGATCGATATCAGAGGTTAAATGGACAAGTTCATCAGGATCTTCCTTTTGAGAAGGGAATTGTTCATCTAATCTGGATTTGATGTCAGAAAGAGCCAATCTCTGCTGTTTGCAAAGAACGATTAATTGTAATCGTTTTAAAGCATGTTCATCGTAATAACGATAATTTGAGCAAGATCTAACAGGCGCAAGCAACCCTAGATTTGTATAATAATCTACAGTACGTTTCGTCACCTGTGCAATCTGTGCTAGTTCACCAATACGATACTTTTTCTCAGCCCCATCTGAACATCTCCTCCTAACCGTCACGTTATAGTTTATGAAAATAGTTTAATATAATTCTAGTCTGAAATACAAGTTAATTGTTCATATTTCCTGCCGACATGAAGAGGAGAGAGGGACTTCTCAGTCTAAATGGTCCTGTCAAATTTCACATAGTGATACAGGAATTTTCAGATTATTTATGGTAAGATAAAATGAAGACCGTTTCATATATATGTAGAGAAGCGGATTTATACGTGAACCGGAGGTGGTTAAGTGGGGCCCTCAATATAGTCTTATTTAATCAGTTAACCGTTTTGCAAAACATAACATCATCAATCAGGAGGTGACTCCTTGTTCTTCTGAGAAAGAGCAAGGTTAAATGGACGATATTGTTAATCTGAGTATAGTCGGTGTTTTGATTGCTTTAACAGCTTTCTTTGTTGCATCTGAATTTGCCATAGTAAAGGTGAGAAGCTCAAGAATTGATCAGCTTGTTGCCGAAGGGTCCAAAAAGGCCATCGTGGCGAAAAAGGTGACATCAAGGCTGGATGAATATTTGTCAGCCTGTCAGCTCGGTATTACAGTGACATCCCTTGGTTTAGGGTGGATTGGTAAGCCAGCTGTAAAAGAACTTTTGGTTCGAGGTTTCGGTTTGACAAACATTCCTGATTCAGCAATCAGCCTGATCTCAGCAACACTTGCGTTCTCTATTATTACCTTTTTGCATGTAGTCGTCGGTGAGCTTGCACCAAAAACACTGGCGATTCAAAAGGCGGAAAAAATGACGCTCTGGCTGTCAGGCCCGCTGCATGCATTTTATATCCTAATGTTCCCTTTCATTTATGTGTTAAACGGGTCAGCTCGGGTTCTAACCAAAATGATGGGCATCGATATGGGGTCTGAAAAAGAACATTCCCATTCTGAGGAAGAATTAAAGATTTTATTATCTGAGAGCTTAAAAAATGGGGAAATCAACCCATCAGAATATAATTATATGAACAAAATTTTCGACTTTGATAATCGAATTGCCAGAGAGATCATGGTCCCGCGGAGAGAAATTTGTGCCATTCCAGAAGATATGCCGCTAGATGAGATCCTCTCCATCATGACGCAGGAGAAGTATACACGCTTTCCTGTGTTTTCAGGCGATAAAGACCATGTCATCGGCATGCTGAACAAAAAGCAGCTCTTTGCAGATCTTGTGTATCAAGTAGAAAAGGATCAATTGAAGATTCAAGATTATATATATCCAGTGATTGAGGTCATTGACACGATTCCTATTCAGGAGCTTCTCGTCAAAATGCAGCGCGATCGAATGCATATGGCGATTTTAACCGACGAATATGGTGGAACGTCTGGACTTGTTACAACAGAAGATATATTAGAAGAGATTGTTGGCGATATTCGAGATGAGTTCGATGAAGATGAGCAGCCGGTTATTCAAAAAAGAGCCGATCATCATTATGTTTTAGATGGCAAAGTCAGATTAGATGAAATTCAAGATTTGATCGGAATGTCATATCATGATGAAGAAATTGATACAATAGGCGGGTTAATCTTAAATGAGAATATTGATATCCGAGAAGGACAATCCATTTATCTTGATGATATTCGGATGAAGGTCTTGGAGATGGATGGACGCTATGTGAAAAAGATCGACCTGAAGAAAGGCGTCACCTCATCAGAAAAAGGAAATGCACGCATAGGGCGTGATATAAAAGAGCCGCTGTTAGTAAACGAAATGACCTTGAGCGAAAAATAAGCTCAAGGTTTTTTTGGGTATTTAGTCTCTTTTTACGAATGCTTGTTCGGTTTATAATAAGAACAAACGTTCGAAATGAGGGGGATGAACATGCTTTGGTATGAAACAGCAAGTATCACGGAGAAAAAAAACTCAATGAAACGAATTGAGTTTCATTTGAAGAACTTCAAAAATTACCAGGCGGCGATTTTAAATATCGAAAGACAGCTTGAAAAAAGAAGTGCGCATCATTTGGATCACATGACACGGAAGAAGTTAGAAGAGCAAAAAAATCAGTATGAACTCATCGTTGCGTGTATTGAAACAGCACTAAAAGAGTTGGATGAGATAGAGAAGCAGCTCATCGATTACAAATACTTTCGTGATTGGCGTATGGCCAAGTGTGCGATGGAAATCGGCTACAGTGAAAAAACCCTCTTTTTAATGAAGCGCCAGCTTATGGATCAACTGCTTATCAGCTTAGCCGCTATTACCAATATTTAAAAAAGGTGTTGTCCTATTTGATAGAACGCAGAAAAGAGACAGAAAGACCCAATGATTGTCATCAATAAGTAGACAGCAAGTTTTCCGATTTTCCGCTGCTCTAGCATGGTTGCAGATTCTACACTAAATGTAGAGAATGTTGTAAAGCCACCGAAAAAACCTGTTCCAATGATCACAAGCAGCGGATGATTGGCAGTCACGGCACCTGTCAGTATACCTAAACCGGCAGCACCTAATAAGTTGATGAGAATAATACTGTACGGGAAACGAGCATGAGACTTAGATTTCTGTATCGTTTGGCTAATGAAAAAACGAAGGGCGCTGCCGATCCCGCCGGCAATAGCTGTATATAAAATGATCATTTATCTGCCTCCTCTCTGCTGCTTATTTTGATGAAAAAGCCGCTGAGCTAACATTAGTCCACATAAGGCAGCGGCTACTCCGGCAATGACTGAGAGCAGGGTGTAGATCACACTTGAAGTGAACTGCCCAGTCTGTAATAAAAGAATCGTTTCTTTTGAAAAAGTGGACATTGTCGTAAAACCTCCGCAAAATCCTGTTCCGATCAAAGCGGCAAGATATTTTTTTCTCTTATGGAACATAAAATATCCTGTTGAAAAACCAAGAAGCAGACTGCCTGTCACGTTTTCAATTAGCGTTGCATAGGGGAATGTTTGGCTGACAACAGTTTGGCTCAGTTCATATCTGCAAAGTGTCCCAATCAGTCCGCCAATAAATACGGCAAGATATGCTTTCATTTACATCATTTCTCCTTTAGAAAAAATGGCGGGTGATCCGTCACGACACCATCAACGGGATATTTTTTGATCCGATCAGCTGTTTTTTGATCTTTCACAGTCCATATAAACACATCCATCCCGAATGCGTGGATGCGGTCTATCCACCATTTATTGATCATCGTTTTCTTCATATTAAGACAATTTGCAAACGAGCTGTATGCCGTTAACTTTCTTTTCGTCAGTTTAAATGCATTAGGCTTTATAATCAAAGCTGTTCGAAGAGAAGGGGCGAATGCTTTGATTCTTTGCAGTGCATGATCATCAAAAGATTGAATCATGATGTGACGAGAATAGGCAAAACGATTGATGATGTCGGCAACTGCCTTTTCAATTCCTATCTGCCGTTTTGGATGTTTGATCTCGATCAATATCCCAATCCGCTGACTGTATCTTTCAAGAATTTCTTGTAATGTCGGAATTCGTTCATTCGTGTACTGTTGGTCAAACCAGCTTCCTGCGTCCAGTTTTTTCAGCTGATCAAGTGTATAGCTTTTGACGAAGCCGTTTCCGTTCGTCGTTCGGTCAACTGTATCATCATGGATCACGACGACGTGCTGGTCCATTGTGAGCTGTACATCTAATTCAATATAATCTGCACCCTGCTGAACAGCTAAATCAAACGCAGCGATTGTATTTTCTGGGGCAGCGCTTGATGACCCTCTATGCGCGATAATATACATATGCTCCAGCTCCCTGACGTAAGTTCTGGTCTTATCATATCAAATGCTTTCCCGTTTTTCCTTCTTTACTATATGGAGGGAAGAAGAGCAGTATGTAAGGGTGAACGGCATGTGCCGAGAAAGTATGAGGTTTCAAATATGAAAAGTTACAGGAATATCCCAAGCCATGATTGAGTAAATCTGAAGTACATCAATTTTTTCTTCGATCAATTTTGTCCAAATCGTCAGCGTTCGCCAAAATATTAGTGCTTTCGTCATGTTGACTGAAAATTCTGATGTTTTATAATGATGAAAAGGAGGCGAGATGATTGGGTAAAGGGAGAATTAGAGTGGAAGAACGTATTAAGGTCGAAACGGATGCTGAAATGTTTAAAGCGACTCTCCTTGATCAGGCTCAGAAGAAAAAGTAGTTTGCTGCCCGTCGATATGTCTCTAGCCAAAATTTCATAATTGAACATCATGCCTCGGGACTGGTCCCGAGGCTTTTTATTTAGAGGTCAGACATTTATGAGAGGACATAAACGAAGGTTATATTATAAACTAGAGAGGATTGTTTTAAAGGAGAGAGACAAACATGTTTACACAAAAATGGATGGATACATATTTTACAGTAGATGTTGCGATCCAAATCGGCATTAGCCTTTGTATTTTATTGCTTTTTTTATTGCTTCGGAAAGTATTTACGAAGTACTTATTTCATCTTCTCTTTAGGCTGACCAATCGGTCTAAAACGGAGGTCATTAACCAAATTGTTGTGGCATTCGAAAAGCCAGCCAGACTGTTTTTTGTCGCACTTGGGTTATATTTTGCGTTAAGACAGGCACCATACTTTGAGCATCATATGGATGTCATCGTCAAATTATATAGATCCTCTATTATATTGATGCTGACATGGGGGCTTTGTAATTTAACCGCAGCTTCTTCTTTCTTATTTCAAAAAGTAAATTCGAAATTTGAATTAGAAATGGATGATATTTTAGCGCCATTTTTATCGAAGGTGCTTCGTTTCATTATCATTGCACTAAGTATTAGTGTGATTGCACAGGAATTTAATTATGATGTAAATGGACTTGTGGCTGGTCTTGGTCTAGGGGGGCTAGCCTTTGCGCTTGCTGCACAGGATACGGTGGCGAACTTTTTTGGAGGAATCGTCATCATTACAGAGAAGCCTTTTACAATGGGCGACTTTGTGGAGACGCCAAGTGTTCTGGGGACTGTCGAGGACATTACATTTCGAAGTACAAAATTTAGAACACCTGCTGAAGCAGTCGTGACAGTTCCGAATTCTACGCTTTCAAAGGAACCAATCACGAACTGGACGAGAATGAATAAACGCCAAATAACGTTTTCCGTACGTGTATCCTACAATACACCAAAGGAAAATCTGGACCATTGTATCAAACGACTCAAACAAATGCTTTATGAGCATGATGGGGTGCACAAGGAGACAATCATGGTGAATCTCGATGTACTGGCAGACAGTTATTTGAATTTATTTTTCAACTTTTACACAAACACGACGGCCTGGGCTGAAAACCTAAATATCAAACAGGACATTAACTACCGGATCATGGATATCTTCCATGAAGAAGGTGTAGAATTTGCCTTCCCTGGACAGACCATTTACATGAAACAAAAAGGTGAAAAACAGCTGAGTGAATAAAGGAGGAAGGATGAGTGGATCAAACAAAGGTGGCAGTGCTAAGGGAGAAATTAACGCAGGCTTCACATATAATGGTACTTTCAGGTGCGGGCATGAGCACGGAATCAGGTATTCCCGATTTTAGATCAACGGGCGGCTTATGGACTGAAGACACCGCTCGCATGGAAGCGATGAGCCGGTCCTACTTTTTATCAAACCCTCATCAATTCTGGCCGAAATTCAAGGAATTGTTTCAGATGAAAATGAGCGGGAAGTACGAGCCGAATAGCGGGCATACCTTTTTAGCCAGCCTTGAGAAACAAGGAAAACATGTAGAGATTTTTACCCAAAATATTGATGGTCTGCATAAAAAAGCAGGAAGCCAGCATGTATATGAACTTCACGGCTCTATTCAAACAGCTACTTGCCCATCATGCCAAGCGACATATGAACTGCCTTATTTATTACAAGAAGAAGTGCCTGTATGTCTAAAGGTTTCCTCAGACGGACGGACATGTGGGCAAGTGCTGAAAACAGATGTTGTCCTTTTTGGAGACAGGGTTAAACATTTTGATCAAGTAGAGAAATCACTTCAGCAAGCGGACCTTCTGCTCGTCATGGGAACCTCCCTAGAAGTAGCGCCAGCAAGATATATTCCAGAAGATGCCGCTCAAAATCCTTCCATCTTCAAGGTGATGATGAATTTGAGTGAAACAGAATACGATCCACTGTTTGATCTTGTCTTTCATGAGCGAATTGGTGATCTCGTGAAAGCTATATAAATCATCAAAAAACCCGCATCTAATAGGTGCGGGTTCTCTTTATTGCTGCAGCGGCGTCATTGTTTCATCAAGAACTTCAAAAGTATAGCCCTTCGCTTTTAGCTGTGTGAGCAAACTGTTTAAGTATTTTGCTGTCGCTGGCTGGTCGTGCATTAAGATGATCTTTGGTTCCTTTGGATGTTTTGTCTCTAGCACTTGCAGCTGATTCAATACTTCTGGTACATATTTTGAGCTTTTATATTTCCAGTCAAGACTGTCAATTGTCCAATCCCAGTAGATAAAGCCTTTTTGTTTTAAACGTGCTTTTTGTTGATCGGTTAAATTTGGGGCGCTGCCATAAGGTGTTCTCACAAGGTGTGTATACTCTCCTGTGACAGAAGCCAAAATGCGCTGATCTTCTTTCATCTCATTGACGGGAGAATCACTTTTTTGATAAAAGCGTTTCACATCGTGTGTGATCCCATGAAGCCCTAACTGATGACCTTCTTGATGAAGTCTTTTCACAGCGGCCGGATGTTCCTTAATCTGCGGCCCAAGCATGAAGAATGTAGCCTTTACTTGATGCGCCTTGAGCACATCTAAAAGCTGGTTTGATGTCGCTGACGGACCATCATCAAAGGTTAAAAAGATCGTTTGATCCGTTACGTGTTTGTTTGGGTTGATCTTAAAATGTGCATCTAATGTTTTCGTAGAATCATCTTTTGCTTTCAGACTTGTGCTTGTGTCTCGGAATTGACTGCTCGCAGACATTTTAGTCGGCTGGTCTGCTGCCTGCATATTGGTTTTAGATATATCCCAAATAAAAAAGAGGATCAGTGACAGAATCACTAAACCAATCGCCTTTGAGAGCAGCATCGTGTTTGAAGGTGTCTGTTTTTTCGTAACCCGTTGCATTACAATCGCTCCAATAAATCAAAAATTTGTGTCGAATCATGTAGTAGATTCTGTCTTTTTTCACTGTTTTTTGTCGTGTTTATATGGAGTAAGTATACAGGAAAAAAGAGCCTATGAATATAGAAGATGCTAAAAAATTGGAATCTTTTTGGTTATGAGTCTATCTTTGTTACAATAGAAAGTTGACCATTTATCATGATGTGAAATAATTCTGAATAATCATTGAAACATACCCATTTATCCGCTAAGATAGCATCAGATTCAACCATTAATGCGAAGCGAAGGGGAGATTCCGTATGAAAGTATTGTATAATGACGATTTCATTGAAAAAAAGGATGCTCATGTGGATATTGAAGACAGAGGTTATCAATTTGGAGACGGTGTCTATGAGGTTATTCGTGTATACAATGGGACTTTGTTTACATTGAAAGAGCATACAGAGCGTCTGTTCAAGAGTGCAAAAGAAATCGGCATTCATCTTCAAGGTGCAGTATCAGATATGGAAGAAAAGTTAAAACAGCTCGTCGCCCATAACCAATTAACAGATGGTGGTGTGTATATTCAAGTCACGCGGGGCATCGCACCTCGTAAACATCAATATGGCGATTCTCTCACTCCTCAAATCACAGCATATACGTTCCAAGTGAAAAGGCCTGTTCAAGAGCAGACAGCTGGTGCAAAGGCCATAATATCTGAGGACCTTCGCTGGTTAAGATGTGATATTAAAAGCTTAAATCTCTTATATAACGTCATGGAAAAACAGAAAGCATCTGAAGCTGGTGCGTTTGAAGCCATTCTCATTAGGGATGGTTTTGTGACAGAGGGTACCTCCTCGAATGTATATGCCGTCATTGATGGCGTGATTCGCACACATCCCGCAAACAATTTTATTCTAAACGGTATTACCCGTAGAAAGCTTCTTGAAGTATGTGAAGAAGAGGAATGCAGTGTTGAAGAAACACGTATAAGTAAGGAAGAGCTGCTGCGCGCGCAGGAAATTTTCATCAGCTCGACGACGGCTGAAGTCATTCCGATTGTTGAAATTGATGGCCAGCCAGTAGGGGAAGGCGTTCCAGGAGAGTTGACAAAGCGTGTACAGGAAGGCTTTCAGCAAAAAATTAAACAGGAAAGTGAAGCATCGATTTCTTCATAATAAAAAGAGGCTGTAAACGAATGTTTACAGCCTTTGGTGATTCTTTTATTTGACAATAAGCACAGGTATATCTGATTTTGATGATAATTTTTCACTTACACTGCCAAAGAGCATTTTTTTTAATCTGCTTTGGTCACGGGCTCCCATGACAATGAGGTCTGCTGAAATGTCTTCAGCATATTCGATAATCGCTTCTGCTGGTTCTCCCTCAACAATTTCAATGGCAGCCTCAAACTGCTCCTCATTTAAAAGCATTCTTGCTTCTGCAACGACCTCTTCTGTATGGTCTTCAAAAATCAAGGGACTTTGCTGTTCATCATGAGGTACATACACAGGGGGCGTTTGAAGGTCTGCCATGCCGCTGCCGATATAAGCACCGCCAGTCATTGGGCGAGGTGCATCAAACACCTGTCTGCTTGAT
This sequence comes from Bacillus sp. FSL K6-2841, assembly GCF_037976435.1. NCBI lineage: Bacteria > Bacillati > Bacillota > Bacilli > Caryophanales > Bacillaceae > Bacillus > Bacillus sp. FSL K6-2841. The sequence goes on from NZ_CP150266.1 coordinate 1,011,318, forward strand.
TTGCCATCATGTGCATAGGCAACGGTCAGCTTGGCATGCAAGGTTTTGGCTAAAGCGATTGCCTTTTTTAATGCTTTCTTACTGTCTTCATGTCCATCAAACGCAACGACCATCCGATCAGCTTGAAACAATGTCCTCATTCCTTTCAAAAGGAGTCTTTACACTCATGGTATACCCGTTAGCTGAAAAAGATACACATAAAGGGTGTGAATTTTTTGTTAGAAAATTTCATTTATTGAAAAATATTTATTGACAAAATGGTGACAGCCACTATAAGATAAAAAAAGATTCAAGAGCCAAAAGGAGGAAATGTCATGTGCAACATCATTGGAAGAATGAAATCAAACTGCATGAATGGGTTGATTCACGTGACAATTACACCTTCATTGGTCATTGAAAAGGGACTCGTATGTTCCAATTGATCGGATGAATCAAGGCGTATGTTGCGTATTTGTCAACATGCGCCTTTTTACATGACGAAAAGAGGCGTACCAGATAGCTGGTTGCCTCTTTTTTTGTTGTATTCATTTCGTATTTCGAAATAAAGGGATGGAGATCAACAAGTAAATGAAGAGGAGTGAAAGCATGTGAACATGCCAAAAACAAGACAAATGACAAAAAACAAAAAAACAATTCAAGGTGACAGTCAAGAAAATATAGAAAGCGGCTAGCTTTAAAAGGAGAGACAAACATGTTTTCAGTATTTACGAAATTAGGCTGGTTCTTCAAACAAGAGTGGAGGCGTTATACGATCGCCATTACGCTCCTGCTCATTGTGAATGTGCTTGAAATGCTGCCACCAAGATATCTTGGGCAGGCAGTTGATGACATTCGTTCTGGTCAATTTACAACATCTAGTATGATGTTTTATGTAGCCATTTTTTGCTTGCTAGGTGTCGTTGTCTATACACTGACATATTTCTGGATGTATCAGTTATTTGGCGGCGCAAATGTCATGGAACGTGTGATGCGCGGGAAACTTATGCGTCACTTACTCAAGATGACACCCACCTTTTATGAAAAGAAAAAAACCGGTAACTTAATGGCATTAGGTACAAACGATTTGAATGCTGTAGCTTTAACGACAGGTTTTGGCGTTCTGACATTGGTGGATTCCACTGCTTATATGCTGATGATCTTTTTTACGATGGGTCTGACGATTAGCTGGAAATTAACTTTAATGGCGATCATTCCTATGCCGCTGATGGCGCTCTTGATTGCGTATTATGGCAGCAAAATTCATGATCGCTTTACAGTTGCTCAAGATGCATTTGGTGATATGAATGATCGCGTCCTTGAATCGGTCGCAGGTGTCCGGGTCATCCGGTCTTTTGTACAGGAGAAGCAAGATGTCGAACGCTTTCGCCAAATGACAGATGATGTATTTCAAAAAAATATGAGAGTGGCGGTCATTGATTCATTGTTTGAGCCGACAGTGAAATTACTTGTCGGGGTCAGCTACTTAATAGGAATTGGATACGGTGCCTACCTTGTATTCCAAAGCGATTTAACCATTGGTGAGCTTGTCGCTTTTAACGTATATCTTGGGATGATGATCTGGCCAATGTTTGCGATCGGCGAGTTGATTAATATTATGCAAAGAGGAAATGCGTCGTTAGACCGGTTGAATCATACACTCAGCTATAAGCCGGATGTTACAGACGCTTCTCAGCCAAAAATGTTACAAGAGCCTGGCGATATTCAGTTTGACCACGTGACATTTAGGTATCCAACTTCCCCAAAAGATAATTTAATTGATGTGTCCTTTACGGTTCGAAAGGGGCAGACGATCGGAATTACAGGCAAAACAGGAAGCGGTAAAACAACTATTGTAAAACAGCTTCTGCGCCAGTATCCAACAGGTGATGGTCACATCCTGCTATCAGGAATCCCAATCCAAGAGATCGAATTGGATCAGCTATTTCAATGGATTGGATACGTACCGCAGGATCATATTCTCTTTTCAAAAAGTGTAGAAGAGAATATGTGTTTTGGTCATCGAGACGCAAAACAAAATGAATTAGCACAAGCAATCAAAGATGCTTATTTTGAAAAAGATTTACGTCTTTTGCCAGAGGGTCTCGAAACGATGGTCGGAGAAAAAGGTGTGGCGCTGTCAGGTGGACAAAAGCAGAGAATTTCCATTGCGCGCGCTTTATTAATAGATCCCGACATTTTAATACTGGATGACTCGCTTTCTGCGGTAGATGCAAAAACAGAAACCGCTATTTTAGAAAATTTAAGGCAAAATCGTCATGGGAAAACGACGTTTATTACGACTCATCGTCTATCAGCTGTTGAGCATGCAGATCTTATACTTGTCATGGAAGAAGGACGCATCGTCCAAAAGGGAACTCACGAAGAGCTCATTCAGCAAGATGGGTGGTACAAAGAACAATTTCTGCGTCAACAGCTGACAAACCAGCTGGAAGGAGGGGATGAGGCATGACAACGGGAAGAAGACTCCTCGCCTACGCACTCCTTTATAAAAAAGTACTGTCTGTTGCCTTGATCTTTCTCATCATTGCAGTAGGTGCTGAACTGACAGGACCATTTATTGGGAAGAAAATGATTGATGATCATATTTTAGGTGTAGAAAAGCCATATGTCGAGGTCAATGAAAAAACAGACAAAACCGTTTATTACCAGGGAAATAACTATATACGAAGCGATCGATTAGACAGTGAGATGGAATCCGGAAAACAAATCAATGTGGTGCAAGTCGGATTCGGTTACTATTTTGTAAATGAGCCGATTCGCTTTGACGGAAACCGAAAAATATCGGGAGATCAACTTACCATTGAAAATGGAAACGAGCGCGAGACCTATCAAGTACAGCCTTTATCAAAAGAGGAAATTTTCTCTTTTTATGAGCCGGAAATCAGTGGTTTGGTGCAGCTTGTTCTATTTTATCTAGGGCTTCTCGTCATTGCGATTTTCTTTCAATATGCGCAGCATTACCTGTTACAGCGAATAGCCAACCGAATTATTCAAAAAATGAGAGTAGATGTGTTTGAACATATTCAAACGCTGCCTATCCGGTATTTTGATAATTTACCGGCTGGAAAGGTTGTAGCGAGGATTACCAATGACACTGAAACCATTCGTGATTTATATGTGACAGTCCTCGCCAATTTTGTGACGAGTGCGATTTATATGATTGGGATTTATATTGCCATGTTTTTATTAAATGTGAAGCTGGCACTTATTTGTTTGGTGGCGGTACCGATTATTTTCCTATGGTCAATGACCTACAGAAAATTTGCATCGGTATACAACCACCGCATTCGTTCGATCATTAGTGACATCAATGCCAAGCTAAATGAAGCCATTCAAGGGATGACCATTATTCAAGCGTTTCGTCATGAAAAAGTGACAAAAGAGGAATTCGATGAGCTGAACAACAATCACTTTCGATATCAGCGAAAGATGCTTCATTTAAATTCACTTCTGTCGCATAACTTGGTTAACCTGCTTCGGAATTTAGCCTACGTGGCACTCATTTGGTATTTTGGCGGTGCCTCTTTAAGTGCGACGGGAATTGTGTCGATTGGTGTGCTCTATGCGTTTGTCGATTACCTAAATCGATTATTTCAGCCGATTACAGGCATTGTGAACCAATTCTCGAGATTGGAATTAGCACGGGTTTCATCGGAAAGGGTTTTCCGATTATTAGATGAGCCAGGAACAACAGTGGAAGAACCTGTTCAGAAGGAAATGGAAGGGCACGTTCAGTTCCAAGACGTCACCTTTGCTTATAATGAAGGGAAAAATGTATTAAAGAACATTACATTCGAGGCCAAAAAAGGCCAGACGATTGCACTTGTGGGGCATACTGGTTCTGGGAAAAGCTCGATTATGAACTTGCTGCTGCGTTTTTATGACATTCAGCAAGGAGACATTCTCATTGATGGGGAAAGCATTTATCGCCAGTCCCGGCAAACGTTGCGGAAACAAATGGGCATTGTGCTTCAAGACCCGTATTTATTTTCCGGAACGATTGCATCCAATGTCAGCTTAGGAAATGAAGACATTAAAAGAGAAACGATTGAATCATCATTAAAACAAGTAGGCGCAGTAGAGTTATTGAAGCACCTGCCAGAAGGATTTGATGAACCAGTCGTTGAAAAGGGAAGTACTCTTTCCTCAGGGGAACGTCAGCTCATTTCATTTGCTCGTGCACTAGCATACAATCCAGCGATCTTAATTTTAGATGAAGCCACCGCAAACATTGATACAGAAACAGAAGCGATCATTCAGCGAGCGCTTGATGTCGTCAAAGAAGGACGAACAACTTTTGTCATTGCTCACCGATTATCCACCATTAAGAAAGCCGATATGATTTTGGTTTTAGAAAAAGGGGAAATTGTCGAGCGGGGCAGTCATGATCAACTCATGCAGCAAGAAGGGCTATATGCGCAAATGTACGAACTGCAAAAGGGTGCTGTGGCAAACAGCTGATGAATCACAAAAAGAGCCTATTCATATTGAATGGGCTCTTTTTATTTGCATAAAAAAGTCGAGCGATCGTTTTTGACCTCGATCTTTACTCATTATGCGTCATTAGTAAGCAATACCGACACGTTGATGTACAAATTCCTTCGAATTTAACTGCTGATATAAAAAGTGTGCGGTATCTTCAACTGAAATTTTCTTTCCATCTATAGGGAGAAAATCTTTCTCATAGCGATATGACCGTGTCACTTCTCCGTCTGGTAAATAGGTTGGACAAATAATGGTCCAATCTAAATCAGTCGATTGAAGGAGTTCAAACGCTTTGGCATGCTCTTTAGCTGCTCGGGAAGTGGTCCGCCTTGATTCATTTGTTTCAAAACGGTAATGCTCCGGCTGCTGCCTTGCCTTTAAAATACCTGCCGTACCTATTGTAATAATTCTTGATGTATTTGATTGCTTCATGGCTTGTACGATATGCTCCATTGAAACAGATAATGTATCATCACCATCTGTGGATAGACAGCTCACAACAATATCTGCTCCTTTGATCGTCTCAAGCACATCTTCTAGATTTCTTGAATTGCCGGTGACTTGAAACATACCCGCAAGCATTTCTTCTCGGTTTGTCCGAATCAATGAACGAACGATGTAACGATCATCTACTTGAACGAAACGAAGAAATGCTTGTCCTACACGTCCATGAGCACCGAAAAGAGCTATTTTCATCTATTCGATCCCTCCACTACATACTATAAGTGAAAAGAACCCAAAATGGTACAACTTTTATGTGATGCTTTTTTTATAAAGATGAAAGGACCGAATACTATGAGCATATTCACATAATAGAGAGATACCGACGAATTGTAGAAGTTCAAAGTTCATACCGGAAATAATGTCCATGAAGATCCGCTCCTTTCTACTCCATAATATGAGCTGGAAAGGAGATTGGTGAGGGATAACAACAAAAAAAGAAGACACCTTAAGAGGTGCCTCCTATGATCCAGATATGAAATTGAAATTAAGCTTTTGTTCCACCCATGTGTTGTTGAGCGTAAGAGACAAGACGTTTTGTGATTTCTCCACCAACTGAACCGTTAGCACGAGCTGTAGTTTCTGCTCCAAGGTTAACGCCAAATTCAGAAGCGATTTCGTATTTCATTTGATCGATTGCTTGCTCTGCTCCAGGAACTAGTAATTGATTTGAACTATTAGAATTAGCCATGATGTGAATCTCCTTTTTGTATGTGATTTTTTTATGGTTGGGTTTGCTGGAATCGCACCAGCGAAATGATCAAGTCATTTGCCACTTGGCGAAACCCAATGCGGTAACTGCTTTGTACTAAGTATTATGGTGATTTTCGAAAAAAACATACGAGAAAAGAACATGGTAAATGTTGTTCAACATGCAAAAAAGCCATCACTCAATCATGAGTGATGGCACTGCATATATATTTATTCAGCGGAACGAATGCGGAGCTCCGTATCTGAGTCAAAGAAGTGGGCTTTATTCATATCGATGGCAAGAGGTATAGTTTGTCCGGCCTGAACATCGGTACGAGAATCAACACGTGCAATAAAAGACTGACCATCGAGAGAAGAGTAAAGCATCGTTTCTGCTCCCATTAATTCAGCAACTTCTACGCTCGCATCGATCTTTGTGCCCTCAGACGCTTCTATAAACACGGGTTCATCATGAAAATCTTCTGGTCTGATCCCAAGGATGATATTTTTTCCGATATAACCTTGGCTCCGTAATACCTTCATCTTTCCTTCTGGTACACGTATATGCGTTTTTCCAACTGCAATGGCACCGTCAGAGAGCTTTCCTGTAAAAAAATTCATCGCAGGAGAGCCAATGAATCCACCAACAAATATATTTTCTGGATTTTCATATACATCCTTTGGCGCTCCAACCTGCTGAATAAAGCCATCTTTCATTACAACAAGACGAGTAGCCATTGTCATAGCTTCAGTCTGGTCATGTGTGACATAGATAAATGTCGTTTGCAGACGCTGATGAAGCTTAGATATTTCAGCACGCATTTGAACGCGAAGTTTTGCATCTAAATTAGAAAGCGGCTCATCCAAAAGAAAGACCTTTGCATCACGCACAATTGCTCTCCCAAGTGCAACACGCTGCCTTTGACCGCCAGACAGTGCTTTTGGTTTCCTGTCTAAATATTGCTCAAGGCCTAATATTTTAGCGGCATTTCGAACCCGCTCATCAATTTCTGCTTTCGGGAACTTCCGCAGCTTTAATCCAAAAGCCATATTATCGTATACATTCATATGAGGGTATAATGCATAGTTTTGGAAAACCATTGCGATATCTCGGTCTTTTGGTGCTACATCGTTCATCCGTTTGCCGTCTAAAAGAAAATCCCCTTGTGAAATCTCTTCAAGTCCTGCAATCATGCGAAGGGTTGTTGATTTTCCGCATCCAGATGGACCAACAAACACAATAAATTCTTTATCTTCTATATGTAGATTAAAGTTGTCTACTGCTGTTACCTTGTTATCATACACTTTATAAATTTGATTGAGCATCATTTCAGCCATAAATGATAACCTCCCCATCCTTTTATTGAAAGCGCTTTATATTGTACATAAAGTGTATAAAATGGGGAAGCGTCTGTAAATGGACAACGTGCACAACATCTCATTTTCATTTTTGGGCAGGTTGCTCATGTCACGGAATGTTATGAAATATCGAGAAGGTTCATTATAAAATAAACAGCAGATGCTTCTGGAAAATGTCGTATATCTATTCCTGTTCGCTCAATAAATTTATCGATTCGATATTGAAGGCTGTTTCTGTGAACATATAAAGCTTTTGCTGCCTTAGATGCATTTAAGTTACATTGCATATAAGTCATGAGGGTACGGTAAACGTCCCGATCAAGAACCGCCTCTTTAAAAGCATCTGAAATAGCATGAGAGAGGGCGGTTTCATCATAACGCAAAAGTGATGGCAGACATTGATAAAATGTGGAAGTCCCTGACCTAAGCTTACCTCGCTGCATATGACCAAAGACAAGCTGCTGTTCATTTAACAATTTCTTCTGTAAATGTTCATTTGGCAAATGAAGTTGTCCTTGTAAAAAGAATGAGTCTGTTAAAAAGTCACTTGTAATGGCTAGAGACAAATCATATAGCAGCTCTAATTGACTATTTTCTGATGTAGCGTTTGTTTGAATCAGCATCGCTGTATGAGCGCCTGTCCAAATGAAATGAGTTTGTTCGAGGCTGTGAACCACAGCCTCTTTTATTTGCTGCCTTTGTTCTGCTTGATGTGACATTTTAAAATAATATACACGGACGGGGTGCTGAACGGTTAGTGGCTTGTTATCAAAAAGATAGCTGTACCATTGTTGTTCATCCTCAGTCCGCTTTGTGTGAGAAAGATCAATTGGTGTAAGGAAAGTATTGAGAAGATGTGTTTCTCTAGCTGTAAGCTTTGATTTGTCTACTCCAAATAATTCGCCTTCGTCTGTTTGGTACCAAAGTATTTGATGATCATCTGTAGGGGAGCTGATGATATGCTCTCCGTAAACAAGCTTTAATTTTTCTAACATGGCGAAGCTCCTTAAACAGTTTAATCATAGACATGGAATAGCATTAATTCGTGGATTTCTTCTTTTAAGGTTGGTTCGACTTCATGAGGCGGAAGCTGAGAGCCCCATTCAATATCACCTGTTTTGTGGTAGATGCCTTCGTAGTGCGCACCATTGTGAAAAAAGGATATTTTCCAGCCTGGCAATTGTGCTTTTTTAAAGAGAGGTTTCCATTGAAAATGAGAAATCATATCATCATTGCCTCCTTGCTTTTATTGATGAAACAATAAATAAACACGACAATACGGAAACAATCTTGAACTTGATTTTATTGTATCTCATCTGATGAAAAGAGCATAGGAAAAGCATAGATTTCATCACACCCTTACTTTTTTAAAAACCTGTCAATAGATGTTTGTGTGGTCTGTAGTTGTTAAGGTCGTTTGTGAAAGGTAAGAGGCGTAATCCATGATTCTTTTTCCAATCAGCCTTTCTGAGTTTCGCAATGAGACATGCTGGAAAACCTCTCGGCCAGGGCGAGAATTGGCTTCAAACATCCAGATAGCTCCTGTCCGATCAATACCTAAATCAAAACCGATTTCACCAATATGACCGGACAATTTTTCATCAATTACCTGACTAAGCGTGATAGCAGTATAAGAAAGCTGCTCTAAGATTTTCAAACGCTTCTTCTTTTCTGGAAAAACATCATAAAGTGTTTTCACCGAGCCTCCATGTGAATGGTGAGTCGTGACGGTGTGATTGCCAGAAATTTTTGCTGCTACTGCTGTGACTGTCCAATGACCGTACTTATTTTTATTGGTATGAACTCTGAAATCCATTGGTTGATTGTCTATTTGAAGAAGTGCAATGCCTTGTTGAGCCATAAAATCTTGAATTGCGTGATCTTTCCGGAGATTGATAACGAAATCCTCTAAAGAGTCATATGGAACAGCCCTTCCTTGATTTGAGCATACAGTGATTCCATGAGCCTTCTTGTTTAATTGATAAATACCGTCGCCATGACTGCCGTTCGACGGTTTTAAGTAAATGACCTGATGTAGATGGAGGAGTGTTTCTATTTTATTTAGAGCGTCCACCGGGTCCAATTGTATGGAATGTGGAAGAAAAGGACATGTTTTTTCATCTGTTAACAATTGTTCATGAATGTCCCATTTATTAAAAAAATGAGGGTTGAACCAAGGAATATCATAGTCTTGAGTGAGTTTGCGCTTTGTTTCTTGAATGAATGCTGACTGAGCAGCCTTTCTATTTGGAAGACGATCGTAAATGACTGAAGGCAGGGGCATTTGTTTTTTAACCCATGTTTGCTGTTGGTACAACAATCCTTCTACTATTCCTTTATCCCAATCAATAGAATGTGTCCCAAAAAGATAAGCAAAACCGGCATGCTGTTTGAAAGAGCGCAGCAGTTTGATAAAAAAGTCTGATCTCGTTCCTAGTGGCTGCGTGCTTTGCTCAAAACCTGCGGTGAAAATACCAAGCAGTGGCCCTATGAACAGGGTATGATCAATGGCTATCACATCAGCTTTTGATTGATAAGGAATGAATAAATCTCTATATAGATCTTCTGATAATAAAATTTTAGTTGGATGTTGATGATAGGAAACGGTGAAGTCATCTACTAGACGAGAACCTAAAGCAAGAGAATAGATCGCCTCCTGCTTTTTAAAATGGATGGGAAGATGAATTGTTTTTTCACTTGCGGGATGAGTGGCGATGATGTAACGATTTTTGTTCATGAGAAACCTCCTTCGGTTGTGACTTCATCGACTGTGCATGTGCAAGAATGGTACGAATCAATTCATTTTCCTTGTCAGGATAAGCTTTTAAAAAAGCGGATCGCCCTGGTTTTGATCTTATATTTGATATGAAAAGCCTGCCTTCACTTGTATGGAGTAAGTCTACAGCGAATTCAAAGCAAGGGGAAAGGGTTTTATCTATATATGCTGGCAGAGATGCTTGAATGGATGCAATATCATCTAAAAGAAGCTCTTTGATGTGCGGCTGCAAGGTGTTTAGATAGTGATCAAAGCCTATCATGGATGCTGATTTTTGTGTAATGCTTAAATGATTATTTTCTGTAGGTGATTTTGTGTGAATCCCTATGCGATTCCACTGATTTTGTGAATCTTTCATCAGGAAAATCCTTATTTCATTGAATAAAAAGTCTTTTTGATCACTCGTCTGAAAAAATTGAAGGAAATATCGGCCTACATACTTTCTGCACCAGCGCTCTATATCTGATGGACGCGAAAATGTGATGACTTGTTCGGGACTTAGCTGAACAGTGAAAGTGTTGTCTTTTAAGAAAATGAAGTAAGTAGATGCTGCATGTTGTTGAGAGAGCGGCTGCATTTTACAATAACCGTCTTTGCTTAACATGCTGAGAAGGTCTGATGGCTCTTTTAATAATGAGCAGACAGGTAAGTATGGCTGTAAAGCAGGGAGAAGGCGGAGCTGCTCGAACAGCATCATTTTATTTGAAATACCTGTATTCAAAAAATCTGTTTTCGGATACTTTTTCAGCCATTCCATGATTGGTTTTGCTTTTTTAGATTGTGCGTCATGCTTGTAAAGGCATCGATCGTAAATCAAGTCAGGAATTTCAAATTCTGCTGCGGTGAATCCTTGACCATTCGTATATGTTTGACCTTGTATTAAATTTGAAGCCGGCTTTAAATCAAGTGGTGTAAAACGGACAACCTTTAAACCATAAGCAGGGGCAGCTTTGGCTAGCCCACGTGTGAATCCCTCTTCATACTTCGGTGAAAGAGTCACAATACCTAATGTTGATGTCATTAAAAAACACCTTCTTTTCAACTTCTTTTTTTACCAGCAGAAAAACACTTTTTCATGATTTTACATAAAGATTGCGCTCCTTTATCATTACGACAGATCGATTGATCATATGTCTAGCAGCATGCTTCATTTGCTTGAGGACATGACAACAACTATAATACGTATAGATTAAACCAATAAACATCGGGTATTGTTTGAAAGGTAGATGACGACTTTGAATATATTCACAACGTTTATCTTTATGATTGTTATAGGTGCCGTTATAGGAGCAGCGACAAACCATCTTGCGATTAAAATGCTTTTTCGTCCTTATAAGCCGTATTACTTATTCGGGAAACAGCTTCCTTTTACACCAGGGCTCATTCCTAAAAGAAGAGATGAAGTAGCCAAGCAGGTTGGAGTCTTGGTTATGGAGCATTTGCTCACGCCAGAAGGTATTCAAAAGCGATTTGAATCATCTGAGGCTAAGCAGGAGATCTTGCATACAGTTCATCGATTGATTGATAAAGGCGCTGACATGGAGATCACAATGCTCTCTTTGTTAGAAAGATTCGGTGTATCGCATGCTGACGTCAAAGCAGATGAATGGATTCATCATTGGTCTGATCAGAAGCTCGATTCATTACTAAAAAAATATAATGAGCAAACGTTATCTGAGTTACTCCCATTAGAAGTAGAAAACAAAATTTCGGCAAAAATTCCAGATGCAGCAGATTATATTTTAAAGAGAGGCATCCATTACTTTGAAAGTGAAGAAGGTAAAGCGAGGCTTGGCAATATGATTGATGATTTCTTAAAGGAACGCGGCATGCTTGGCGGTATGGTTCAAATGTTTTTAGGAAATTCAAGCTTAATTGACCGTGTACATCCTGAAATCATTAAATTTCTAAGAAATGCAGAAACAAAGAGGTTTTTATCAGATTTGCTTGTTCAGGAATGGGACAAGGTGAAACAATTTTCTCTTCAGGAACTGGATGATAAATGGAATGTGAAGGAGCTTGCTTATAGTGTGAAAAAGCAATTGCTTTCACACTTCTCTACAAAGCTGATATTAGACAAGCCAGTTGGATCTTATGTCAGCGTAGTAGCGGTTGATCTCAAAATACACTTAGCACCAGTGCTTGTCGATAAGGGGATTAAAGCAGCATCAAATGCATTAGAGGGACTGCTCGCAAAGCTCAAGTTTGAAGATATCATTCGTGAGCAGATTGAACTGTTTCCGCTTAAAAAAATGGAGGAGCTTGTCGTTAGCATTTCCAACAATGAACTTAAGATGATCACGTTTTTAGGTGGTTTTTTAGGGGGATTAATCGGCGCAATCCAAGCAATCTTTGTCACGTTATTTTAAGACAGACTAGAGAAATTTTAATGAATTCGTTGTATATATGTGAAACGAAAGCCATAGTTTGTTATAGTGGAGTGGTGTCCGCCGATCATATCGGTGATAACGGATAGAAAGGAGACATAACATGTCTGTAAATGTTTATGATGTTGCATATGACCTTGAAAAAGCATTGCGTCATAGCGAAGAATACTCAACTCTAAAAAATCTTTATGATGAGGTTAACGCGGATGAGTCCTCTAAAAGAATGTTCGAGAACTTCCGTGATATTCAAGTAAACCTTCAACAAAAACAAATGACTGGTCAAGAGATCACACAAGAAGAAGTGGAGCAAGCACAAAAAACAGTGGCACTTGTTCAACAGCACGATAAAATCTCTCAGTTGATGGAAGCAGAACAACGTGTGAGTGTTCTCATCGGAGAATTAAATAAAGTGATCATGAAGCCTCTTGAAGAGCTTTATGGGAATCCAGAAGAAAATTAATGAAAAGGGCGATGATATTCGCCCTTTTTTTATTTCACATGTTCCCTGTCCAACTTTTCAAAAAAAGGTTGTCGAAGCTCATAAATTCTGCGATAATACTTATATTGAAAGTGCTTTCAAATAAGCGCTCTCATGGGACAATTGGGTGCGTTTCACTTGGGATTTAAGGCGATTAGCCAAACGAGAGAGAAGCGCTTCTGGGAGAAACGCAAAGCATAAGGGGATCTGATATAAGCAATGCTTTGGTGTGTGAAAGATAAGGGGATCATGGGGAGCTTCATCACCTCATTGTGACGCATCCAAACCATACATAAAAAAAAGCCTAGGGGTAGGCTTTTTTTATTTGCAAAAGATTCATAACACACAGGGCTCTTTCAACTGCATGTTCTAAAGCACCAAGCTAGGGCATATCCTCATCGTAAGTACAGTCATCAAGAAGGGGGATGCCTCAGTGTCAAAAAAATTACTTGCACTCAATATAGATGGAACGTTACTTCGTTCCAATGGAAAAATCCATTCCGCTACAAAAGAAGCTGTGGAATACGTAAAGAAAAAAGGGGTTTACGTGACGCTTGTCACCAATCGGCATTTTCGTTCCGCACAAAAAATTGCCAAGGCGTTGAAGATTCCAACGTCAACCCTTGTAACGCATAGTGGTGCATTTATCGCGAATAAACTCGATGAGCCGCTTCATGTGAAAAAACTAACGGAAGAAAAAACATTTAATCTTGTGCAAATTCTTGAAAGCTTTGATTGTAATGTCCGCTTGCTGCATGAAAAATTCTCGATAGGCAACCGGAAAAAAACGCAGTCACAGCTGATGGGAAAGACGTTGATTCATCCGTCTGATCCAATTTTCTATCCCGTGCAATTTGTTGAATCGCTAAGTGATATGCTGATGGATGAGCCGGTCAGTACACCAGTGATTGAAGTGTATTCAACCGCAGAGCTTCAGGCTGAAATTCACCGAACCATTCAACAAGCTTTTCCATCTGTCGATCTTATTCGGATTAGTGATGAGAAAATGAATATTGTATGCAAAGGCGTATCAAAAGAAGCGGGGCTTTCTCTTTTGACCTCAGCCTTAGGTTTGACATTAGAAGATACGGTGGTCATTGGGCAGGGAACAGATGATATTCCAATGCTCGAATTGGCTGGCTTAGGCGTTGCGATGGGAAATGCACCTCATTCTGTTAAACGTAAAGCCGATTGGGTGACACGTTCACACGATGAACAGGGAGTCGCTTATATGATCAAAGAATACTTTAGAATGCAGCAAAGAGAAGGATTTTTACATCAATTCGATATTAAGCGATAATATAGACGAAGGTCCTGTCAATCAAGAAATGGCAGGGCCTTCAACTGTTCCAGTCATTGCTTTTCCTACATAGATTTTGTAAAATGAAACAAGTTTGAAGATAAAGGTGATACGATGCGAATTTTAATTAAAGGGCTGTCAGATGAACGATTTCATCGCCCGCTTGTCAATATAGCCAATTTATTTGAAGAAGATAGTGAAGTGCTGTTTGGTCCAGATGAATTGCATGATGGACTAGTCATGGAGTTTAGCTGGAAAGAAGAAAATGGGACGGTGGAGGCATCTGGTCACATCGCTGGAACAGACATCACTAGTCGTTTTTCGCGAGACGTGCCAGAGGGATTGAATGACAAGGAGCGCTGGAAGCAAATTAAAAACACAGTGCTGTCTGTTTATTTACATCTGCTTCAGGAGCACACAGGAATGACGCAAAAGTGGGGGATTCTCACAGGGATACGTCCTACAAAATTACTTCATAAGATGCTGAGAGATGGTATGACAAAGGAAGATGCGCATGCCGCATTAAAGCGTGATTATTTGATTCATGATGAAAAAATCGATTTGATGCAGGAGATTGTCGACCGTCAGCTTCAAGCGATTCCTGACCTGTATGACCTTCAGCAGGAGGTAAGTATTTATATTGGTATTCCTTTCTGCCCAACAAAATGCGCTTATTGCACGTTTCCTGCTTATGCGATTAAAGGACAAGCTGGAAGAGTGGGAACGTTTTTGTTTGGTCTGCATTATGAGATGCAAAAAATCGGTACTTGGCTAAAAGAACATGGGATCAAAGTGACGACCGTTTACTTTGGCGGAGGTACGCCGACAAGTATCACTGCGGAAGAAATGGATTTGCTGTATGAAGAAATGTACCGCTCATTCCCTGATGTGAAACATATACGGGAAGTGACTGTCGAAGCAGGGCGTCCTGATACGATTTCGCCTGATAAGCTAGAGGTGCTAAACCGATATCATATTGACCGGATTAGTATCAATCCACAATCGTATGAGAATGAAACACTGAAAGCCATTGGCCGTCACCATAGTGTAGAAGAAACGATTGAAAAGTATCACTTATCAAGACAGTATGGCATGAATAACATTAATATGGACTTAATTATCGGTTTGCCGGGAGAAGGGCTAAAGGAATTCCAGCATTCCTTGCAGCAGACTGAAGAACTTAAGCCTGAATCTTTAACTGTGCATACGCTCTCCTTTAAAAGAGCGTCTGAGATGACGCGCAATAAGGACAAATATCAAGTAGCTGACCGAGAAGAAATCACACGTATGATGGATGAAGCGGTCGCTTGGACGAAAGCACATGACTATCATCCTTATTATTTATATAGACAAAAAAACATCTTAGGGAACCTTGAAAATGTCGGGTATTCATTAGATGGACAGGAAAGTTTGTATAATATCATTATTATGGAAGAAGTGCAGACAATCATTGGGATTGGATGCGGTGCTGCTAGTAAATTCATTGATCCACGTTCAGGAAAAATTACGCAATATGCCAATCCAAAAGATCCAAAATCATATAATGACCGTTATGAACACTATACTGAAGAGAAAATTCAATTTCTTGAGTCATTATTTGTTCCTCACGTTTAAACACTGCGGTGACGTAGTGTTTTTTTCATTTGTAAAAGGGTATATAAGTGATAAAAAGTTAAAGCAGGTGTACATATGATTGATGTGATCGGAATTGGGATTGGACCTGCCAATTTAGGTTTGGCGGCTTTGTTAGAGGAGTATGAAGATGTTTCATGCTGTTTTTTTGAACAGGAGTCTGAATTTGCCTGGCATCCTGGTATGCTGATCAAAGGAACGGATTTACAAGTCTCCTTTTTAGCTGATCTTGTGACGATGGCGAATCCAAGGAGCAGATATACATTTTTAAATTATTTACATGAATCCAATAGACTTCACCGGTTCTATACATTTGAACAGTTTGACATTCCGCGAAGAGAATTCAATGAGTATTTATCATGGGTCGCAGGTGAAATAGATAGCTGTCAATTTGGCATGAAGGTAGAAGAAGTGACGGACTGTCAAGGTGGTTATCTTGTGAAAGTCAGGTGCTTAAAGGATGGATCGCTTTCTGAGTATCGGGCAAAGCATGTCGTGCTTGGAACAGGGAGCAAACCGATGATTCCTGTCGATGTGCCTGATGCTGCACTGCCAAATGTGACCCATAGCAGCCGGTATTTAGACCAGCAGAAAGAACTTCATGAAGCTGAGTCGGTGACGGTGATTGGCTCTGGGCAGAGTGCAGCCGAAATCTTCTTAGACTTGCTTCAGCATCAGAAGAAAGGGCAGCAGCTATCTTGGTTTACGCGATCTAGTGAATTTAGAGAGCTAGAGACGGCTGAGCTTGGTCAGGAGCTATTTACACCAAAGTACGTTGAATATTTCCATTCGCTTCCTTATGAAGAACGAATGAACACATTGCCTAGGCTGACTGGATTAAGAAATGGGATAGATGCATCGACGCTCTCACGCATTTATCAAGAATTGTATCATCGGTCTGTTTCTGGCGAAGAGCCATCTGTGATTATTCAGCCAATGACCGAGCTTGAAGCGATTCAGGTGGAGGAGAATCAGTCCCTGAAGCTGAAACTAAAGCAGTGGCAGCTAAAGAAAGAAAAGAGTATAACAGTAGATCGTGCCGTATTGGCTACAGGGTACACACCGAATATCCCGGCGTGGTTTAGTGCGTATGAACCTTTGATTGAATGGGAAAGTGAGGAACATCTTAAAGTGACAAAAGACTTCAGGCTTGTGTTCAAAGACAAGCGTCCGCATCATTTCTTTACATTCACGCACCTAGATCACTCTCATGGAACAGCGGCGACCAATTTAAAACTATCCATCTACCGCAACCAGAAAGTGATTCAAACGATTCGCGGGGTCAAAGAAGCGCCAGTCAAGCAAGAAACAGCTTTTCAGCAATTTGAATAAGAGATAAAAAGGGCCCAAGCATAGGGCCCTTTTTCATTAGATTGTCGTTTCTTTTTTCGCTTTTGGTTTTTCTGTTTGCCATTTGAACACTTTGTTTAGGATTTGATAGATTCGCTTAGATTCCTTCGTCACTAGTGGACCTAATATCGCAAGGATTAAGACATACAATGCAGCAAATGGCTTTAAGGTAGCGGCAAGTCCGCCCGCAATACCGAGCTCGGCTACAATAATTGAAAACTCTCCGCGTGATACGATGGTTAAACCAATATTAGAAGACGCTTTATGAGAAAATCCAGCTCTTCTCCCAGCGAACATTCCAGCAGTGAAATTCCCAATGAAGGTGAGGACCACAGCGCCAATCGCAAGCCAAAATGCATCACCTAATGTAAATGGATCAATGCTGAGACCGAAGCTGAAGAAAAACATGGCCCCGAAGAAATCTCTAAATGGTACCACAAGATGTTCAATGCGGTCAGCGTGCTCTGTTTCTGAGAAAACAAGACCAAGTAAGAGAGCACCAATGGCCTCTGCTACATGGATCGTCTCTGAGAAACCTGCGACAAAAAATAAAGCCGCAAAAATCACAATGATGAACACTTCGTTCGAACGGATATCGAATAACTTGTTTAATCGTTTCGGCAGCTTACGTGCAATGATAAAGAAAAGCATCATATAACCAAAAGCAATGAAAATAGATAATAATGCACCGCCAACAGTTGTGGCATCTCCAAGGACAAGACCGGATACGACGGATAAATAAACAGCGAGGAAAATATCCTCAAACATGATGATCCCAAGAATTAACTCAGTTTCAGGATTCGCTGTCCGTTTCAAATCAACAAGAACTTTGGCCACAATGGCACTGGATGAAATCGTGATAACTCCTGCCATAATGAGAACTTCGAGGACCCCAAACCCTGTAATAAAGCCGTAAAGCAGTCCTAAGCTGAAGTTAATCAAAATATATATAGATCCGCCGACAGCAATGGACTTGCCCGATTTAATGAGCTTTCCCGCAGAGAATTCAAGTCCAAGGTAGAAAAGAAGGAACAAGACGCCCATTCTGCCAAAAAACGAAATAATGTCGGTGCTTTCAATAAATTTTAGATCAATGATCCCAATGGTTGGAGCATGCGGACCAACGATCATACCAAGGACAATGAGGAAAGGGATGATTGAGAATTTCATTTTATTGGCGATTAAGCTGGCGATGGCGATGAGAATCAGTGCCGTCCCAACTTCAAAGACTAAATGATCCATTCATCACTCTCCCCCTCTTGAAAGAAAATCACGTATCAATCGCTTTAAGTGTTTTCTTTCGCCTGAAATGACCAGCGTATCATTTGCTTCAATAATCGATTCGGCACCAGGGTTGAGTAATTTTTCATTTGTATGCTTTATGATCGCAATGACGGTGACTTCATAGTTTTGCCGCACATCTAAATCACCGAGTGTATATCCAACCGCTTTTGCTTCTTTTTCCACCTTAAACCATTCAATCATCAAGTCGTTGAAGGCCATTTCAATGGTTTCGAGTGCCTGTGGTTTATATACCATGCCGCCAATAATTGCAGCGATTTGCCGTGATTCAGCATCATCGAGAGAAATGGTGGACAGCACTTCATCTGGATCATCATCATCAAAACGATAAATCTCCCGTCTGCCATCATCATGAATCACGATCGTCATCTTTTCTCTATTTCTCGTTTCAATTTCAAATTTCTTTCCGATCCCAGGAAGATCATTTTCTTTAATATTCATTTTATCCCTCCGAATATGATAGGTTGTGATTTTCATATAGTGAATACGGATGAAATAAAATGAATCAGTATAGATAATTTGATTGACACATAATGGGGATCGCACACTTCATTTTCAAAAAACATAGATCAATCGATAACGCAGCTGATGGAGCAGGCTTTAGAAGAAAAATCTTTGAATCAGCCAGTGATAATTTGTCCTTTAATAGAATAGAAGAGGCATGTTTTTTTGAAAATGGAGGTGTCTTCACAGCGTGTATTTCTTCATCGTAGATGGATGGAGAAATAAGACTAGGTGTGCTCGCTTCTGCTTGTGGATCAAAAACGACATTTGAAAAAGGAGAAAACATGACGATGAAATGAACTAATATGAATAGGGAACACCTGATCAACCATTCTCCCCCTTTCACCATCAATTTCTTTCTTCATTTACTATATAAAAATATATTTTTCGTTTCAACAATTATGCTTGTTTTGGTATCAACTGATCCTGAAATTTTTTATGCAGAGGAAAAAGGATTATTCGGGTTGAAATGGAAGTAAGTCATGTGCTTAAAAAAGGGGGATGGATGATGACATATATCAATTGTCAGCTAGACGGGGATATTTTTGAAATCGTTTTCAATAGACCGGATGCTTACAATTCATTTCATGTGGAGATGTTTGCTGAATTCAAAGAGGCATGTGATGCGGCGGAGGATAGTAGTGCAAAAGTCGTTGTGATCAAGGGTGCGGGAAAAGGGTTTTCAGCAGGCGGAGATATTGGCATGATGCTTAAGCAAGAAAGTGAAGAGGATTTCCATCATGTGATGGATTTGATCGAGGGGATTACGCTTTCTCTTGCAGGTATGAAAAAAGTGACGATTGCCCTTGTCCACGGGTCAGCGGCTGGCCTAGCTTTTAGCTTTGCTTTAAGCTGTGACTACTTGTTTATGCATCAAGATGCAAAGCTCGCCATGAATTTTAATGGAGTAGGTTTAATTCCAGATGGCGGAGGGCACTTTTTCCTCACAAAAAGAGTCAGTGAACAAACCGCGAAACAATTGATTTGGAGCGGACAAAAGCTTCCGGCTGAAGAAGCGCTAAAGCTGCGCCTTGCAGACGGCGTATTTCAAGAGGAAGTCGATGCGCATCAAAAGGTATGTGTGAAGCCGTTTATGAACATGCCGCTTCAAGCATTTATCGAGACAAAGCGAATCTATTTCCAGCAGTCAGAATCACAGCTGCTAGCCGTTCTTCAAAAGGAGAGGGCAGCACAGGCTAGACTGAGGCAAAGCCATGATCATAAGGAAGGCATTCAGGCCTTTTTAGAAAAAAGACGACCTGTGTTCCAGAATGTATAAACGAATGTGAGGCCGGCGAATGCCGGCTTTTTTAACGTTCAAATAAAAGCAGCTTGCCTGCATCATCAACGAGCCGATGAGAATGCTTCGTGTATTGCTGTTCTAATAAGCGATGGCGACCTAATTCCTTTGCCTTTTCATCACTATCTGTTGTGATTTTTTCATTTAGTAAAGTCTCACCTGTCGGGTCAAATACAGTTAAAAAGTATGTCTTCTCCATTCCTCATCTTCCTTTCCTCTGCTTTTCTATGTAATTAAACAAGGAATAAGACAAAACCTCTTTTTTACCCCTTAAAAATGTGTTTTTTAGAATGAGAGTGATAGAACGTGCATTCGTAAAAATGGCATGATAAAATATGGACAATGACAGTATCGGACAAGGAGATAGACGTTTGACTAAGCTTACCTTTATTCATGCCGCAGATTTACATTTAGACAGTCCATTTGCAGGAATGTCGAATATCCCTAGCTTACCCTTTAAGCGGCTCAAAGAAAGTACATTTCAAAGTGCGAAGAATATGTTTGATCTCGCCATTGCTCGAGCAGTAGACTTTGTGCTGCTGAGCGGAGATTTATTTGATGAATCTAACCGCAGTCTGAAAGCACAGCTGTTTTTAAGAAATCAGTTTTTAAGACTGCAAACCAAAGGGATTGAAGTCTTTATTATTTATGGTAATCATGATCATTTAGGCGGTGAATGGACACCGATTGAGTGGCCTGAGAATGTGCACGTTTTTTCAACCAGTACCCCAAGTGAGCAATCCTACTATAGAGGAGATCAGCTTGTCGCAAGTATTTATGGATTTAGCTACAAAGAGCGTGCTGTTTATGAAAATATGACCTCTCATTATGTCAAAAAGACAGATGCTGCCTATCACATTGCGATGCTTCACGGTACATTAGCTGGACAAGAAGGTCATGACGCATATGCACCTTTTCAGCTTGAGCAGCTCCTTTCCCGAGATTTCGATTATTGGGCGCTTGGACATATACATAAGAGAGCTCTTCTGCATGAAGACCCGTTGATTATTTACCCTGGTAACATGCAGGGCAGACATATAAAAGAAACAGGAGAGAAAGGCTGTTACGTTGTTCAACTCTCTGAGGATTCTGCGGCAGCGGAATTTATTAGCTGTGCGGATGTGATGTTTGAGACACTTGAAATAGACATCACAGAGACGGTTCATATGACGGATCTTGTGACACTTGTGGATAACAAAATCATTGAACTGAAAGAAGAAGGCGTCCCTCATTTTGTGAAAATTGAATTGACGGGTGATTCTCCTTCTTACTTTGAGCATACGCAGCTTGAGTTGCTTGAGGAGCTGATGGCCGTTCTTCATGAACAGGAGGAAGATGAAGATGTATTCGTTTGGGTGATATCGATTGACTGCCAGACAAACGAGGACGTCGCCTATCCAGAAGATTCCTTTTTAAAGGAACTCACTGCTGAAATTTCACAGTTTGAGGCATATGAAGAGCTTCTATCACCGATCAAGCGTCACCCAACCTATAGAAAGTCAGGAAAAGCTCTTACAAAAGAGGATGAAGTGGATATAAAAGAAGAAGCACAAAGGCTGCTGACAGAACAGCTTAAGCAATTATGAGAAAAGGAGAGGCACAATGAAAATACGTTCACTCCATATCGCCCATTTTGGAAAATTTTCAAATCGGACCTTTCACTTTTCTGATGACGGTTTTCAGCTAGTTTACGGGCTGAATGAATCGGGGAAAACGACATTGAAAACGTTTATTGAATCGATGTTATTTGGTTTTCCGAAAAACAAGATGTACAAGATGAAGCAGGGTTCTTTTTATGGTGGTTCCCTCACTTGCCAAGATGACGAGTTAGGCGTCATTCATATTGAGAGAACATCCGATCGCGGTGGGCAAGCACAGGTGTTTTTACCGAATGGTGAAGTGAAAGACGAAGCTTTTCTACAAACACTTTTAAAGGGAACGGATCGCAGATTATATCAATCAATCTATTCGTTTGATGTGTTTGGACTTCAAAATGTCCAAGCCTTGAATCAGGACCAGATAGGCGAATTTCTACTTTTCTCAAGTTTATTTGGCTCAGATGCAGCCACCAAGATGGATAGCAGGCTGCTAAAGCAACAGGAGCAGCTGTTTAAACCAAATGGCCGCAAACCTGAATTAAATCAGCAGCTTGATCGCTTAAAAGAGCTGGCAGGTCAGCTGAAACAAGCGAGATTGGCAGAAGGCAGCTATATCGATAAGAAACGGGAGCATTCTGAATTAACGGAGACGATCGAAAAGCTTCAAAATGAAATGAAGCAAGCGGAAGAACACCTTCAGAAACTGACTGAATCCATTCAAGTGTATCCCATGATTGAGAAAAAAGTGGAGTTGAAAAAGGAATTAGCCCGCTATCCAGACCGAGTCAAACGTTTTAGAGCAGAAACTGAGCATGAGCTGGATAAACTAGAATCACACCTTCACCCGAAAAAGGCTCAATTGACTGCACTGAAACAGAGGTTAGATCATTTGCAAACCTCACTCTTACAAGTTCAACCGCTTTATGACAAGGAAACCTTTATGGAGATGAAACGAGTCGTAGATGAAGCATCTAATGTTGAGCTTGTGAAAAAGCGCATAGCAGAGTGTCAAGCAAATCGTGATTCATTGAAACAAAAAATAGACGAAGCGGTCGCAAAGTTAAAGTGGGAGCGCCCGATAAAGCTCGAACAAATCGACGATTCGCTTGAATTCGAGTGGGAATTAAAGGAGATTGTCACTCAATACGTTCGTCTCATGGACCGAAAAGCGCAGTTAGATGAACGATTTGATCACGCAAGACATGAGCTGGACGAAGCAGAAGCCGCGCTAAAAGGATTAAAGGAACAAGAAGTGAGACTGCACGGAGCAGAAGATGATGCGAAGGAGACAAGGTCGAAAAAGAAACGGGTTTATTCCCTGGCGTTGTTATTCCGAGGCTTGATCGCATTTGATGTGGTGTTTCTGTTTGTTCTATTCTTTTTAACAGAGTGGTGGATCACGCTCTCGTTTGCGGGATTTTCTGTTTTTCTCTTCTTTGTCATTTACTCATCCAGTCAAATGAGCCCTATGAAACAAAGAAACGGCGAAGCCGCCTTAGATTCCTTTCAAGTGCAGGCAGCTTCAGCTGAAACACTTATGAGGCAGAAGGAGCTGCTGTACGAAAGAATCATCCGGCAATATGAAGACTGGGAGCTAGAGCTGGAGCCTGTCCAGCAGCAAGTAGAGGAAAAGAAGAGACAGCTTGGCTTGTCGTCTGAGCTTTCTTTCCTAGTAGAGGCCTTCCATATTCTAAAACAATTAAAAATCAATACAGCGGCATATGAGGAGCTTCAGCGTGAAATAGAAGAACTCTCCGATCAGCAATCGATTTATGAGCGCAAGGTTTCAGCGTTAACCAGTATTCTTCAAAAAAAAGAAGGAACTATTCAGGAGAATATTTCAGCCTTTCAAGAGATATTGGAAGATGAGGCGAAAAGAGAAAAAGAACGTCAAACATTACATGTATCCATTCAACATGCGATGCAGCAGCTCGCGACACTAGAAAGTGAAATTCAATATTACGAAAAACAAACTGATGAGCTTTTTCATCAAGTAGAAGCAGAGTCCAAAGAAGATTACCAAGTACTTTCTCATCTATCGAAAGAATACCGGGAACGGCTTTTGGAGCTGCAGCAGCTGAATCAAGAGCTTCATAGAAGCGGTTGTTTTGATGAGGAGGAATGGATTAGTCGCAAAGGACTACTTCTCCTTGAGGAGGAGTGTGCAGAAGCAAAGCAGCACCTTCATGACATTCAATTGAATGCGGAGAATCTTGAAAAGCGTTTAGCAGAACTAGCAGTGGAAATCCGGCAAATAGAAGCTTCTGGAACGGTGTCTGATTTGACTCATCAGCTTGCCGCAGAGCAGGAGCATGCGAAGCACCTCGCAAAAAAATGGGCGGCCATTCAGCTTGTCCGCTCCGTCATACGAGAAAAATTGAATGAGCATAAAGAAACAAGGCTGCCTGCATTGCTTCAAACAGCCTCTAGTTTTATTCAACCGTTAACAAATGATCGTTATGAAGCAATTTTATTTTCACCTGAAGATGATTTGCTGATGGTGAAAAGAATGGATGGACGATTATTCCGTCCAGAGGAGCTTTCACAGGCAACGTGTGAACAGATCTATCTAGCGATTCGTTTTGCGCTTGCTTTGTCTCATCAGCAAGATTGTCAGCTTCCGTTTATGATGGATGACAGCTTTGTTCATTTCGATCACGTGCGTTTAGGCAGAGTGCTGGAGATGATGAACGAACTCACACGTTTTGAAACACAGCTGTTTTATTTCACCTGTCATGAGCATATGAAGCAAGCGGCAGAAGATGGACAGGTTACGAGTTTAGCAGTGGAATGATTGACAAATAATGACTTATGTTATACTTATATGAGCAGAAACATGGAAGGAGCTTTTATTGAATGGCTAAAGGGATCATGACCTATGATGTCGGCGAACAAGTTGACCTGCATTTATTAATTAAATCATCTACTAAAGGGATTGCGAGTAATGGCAAACCATTTTTAACGTTAATTCTTCAAGATCAAAGTGGAGATATTGAGGCGAAACTATGGGATGCGAAGCAGAATGATGAACAAACCTATGCCGCACAAACCATTGTGAAGGTAGTAGGCGATATTCATCATTATCGCGGGAGGAATCAGCTGAAACTTAGGAATATACGCCCTGTTGCTGAAAATGAGCAAATTCGAATCGATGATTTTCTCGAAACAGCTCCTATTCCAAAGCATGATATGATGGATACGATTATGCAATATATTTTTGATATGAAAAACCCTAATATACAGCGTGTCACAAGACATTTGCTAAAAAAATATGGACAGGAATTCGCTGACTATCCAGCAGCGACAAAAAACCATCACGAATTTGTCTCTGGTCTTGCTTATCACGTGGTGTCTATGCTGCATTTGGCTAAATCAATTGTTGATCTATATCCATCTTTAGATCGAGATCTTTTATATTCAGGCATCATTCTTCATGATTTAGGAAAAGTCAAAGAGCTTTCAGGCCCAGTCTCAACCACCTATACGGTGGAAGGGAATTTAATTGGTCATATTTCGATTATGGTGACAGAAATTGCGAAAGCTGCTGAGGAGCTTGGCATTGATTCAGAAGAAATTCTGATTCTACAGCACTTAGTCCTAAGTCATCACGGAAAAGGAGAGTGGGGTAGCCCAAAACCACCAATGGTAAAGGAAGCCGAAATTCTCCACTATATTGATAATTTAGATGCGAAGATGAATATGATGGATCGTGCGCTTGAGCATGTGAAGCCAGGAGAATATACAGAACGTATTTTTGCGCTAGAGAATCGTTCATTTTATAAACCAACCTTTCACGAATAACCATGTCAAAACGTCCGCTTATGCGGGCGTTTTTTTCATAACTTGTCTTCTCTTTGCATAAGCATGTAACACAAGGGAAGAGAGAGCTGTTCTGAAAAAAAGGAGGCGATGAAAAAATGTTGTTTTTTCCATGGTGGGTGTATGCATGTATCATTGGCATTATTTTCTGTGCGTATAAATTAATGACAACGGCCAAAGAGGAGCAAGAGATTGATCAATCCTTTATTGAAAAGGAAGGAGAAATTTTTATCGAGCGAATGGAGCAAGAAAGAGAGCGCAGACGTCAGGGGGAGCAAGTGAAAAGATCCCAGGATACGTCGGCACATGAAGATCACTCGATTGCTTAAATCTGGTCATAAAAAACCCCCTCTGCACGTTCATTGCAGAGGGGGTTTTTTGTGATTATTGACCTTGTTGATTTTGTGCGGGTTGTTGAGACTTTTCTTTGAACGTGTTTTCAAGCTCTTTATCTTTTACTTTCACATCTGCATCTTTCACCAATTTGTTTAAGATGGTTTGGATTTCATTTGTGTCTGCTTGTTTTTGATTAGTTAGTTCTTTTTTCAAGTCTGCTTTCATGTCATCGTATTTACCGCGTTCCTCGGTCTTTTTAATGATATGGTAGCCGAATTGTGATTTCACTGGTTTGCTGATTTCATTCACTTTTAGTTTGAATGCAGCTTTACTGAAGTTTTCGTCCATTTGACCTTCTTTTGCGAACCAGCCTACATCTCCGCCTTGTGCAGCTGAAGCGGTATCAGTTGAATATTCAGACACAACAGCATCCCATTTTTCACCTTTATCTAATTTCTTTTCCACTTCGTCAGCTGTTTTCTTATCAGCTACTAAAATGTGGCTTGCGCGGATTTTGCCTTTTAGGTCATCGTAATACGCTTTTACTTCTTTATCAGTGATTTTGATGTTAGCTTTGGCAGCCTTTTGAGTCAGCAGCTCATATTTCACTTGATCTTTGATGTAATCTTTTCCGAATTCATCTTGAAGTTGTTTTAAACGATCTTCACCAAGTGTCTTTTTATATTCTTCCATTTTCTTATCAATTTCTTTATCAGATACTTTGTATTTGTCAGCAAGAACCTTTTGTTGAACAAGTAGATTTAAAGCATCTCCACCTGCTTGTTTCTTAAGAGTTGTATAAAGCTCTTCTTTTGTGACATCTCCTGATTTTGTTGTTGCGATGACATCTTTATCACCGCTACTGCATGCGCCAAGAGTTAAAACACTAACTGCTGTTACAGCTGCTAAAGCCATTTTTTTCATTCAAAAAACACTCCTAATCTTTCCAATTTATTTATCATTGCTTGTATCATAACATATTGTGACACGCTGTAAAAAGAAATGCAAATGGGAGGGCATTCGTCTAGTCAAAAATTTGCGCGCAACATACACATATAGTGATCACAAAAAGGAGGCTGAATTATATGGGAGCAGGATATTCTAATGGATTTGCTTTATTGGTCGTGCTATTCATTTTGCTGATCATCGTTGGTGCAGCATATCTTTATTAATTAAATCGCTGTGACAGAAAGGAGCCGTCCTGCCATGCGTGCGGGCGGTTCTTTTTTTAAACGATGACAGGTGCCTAAACGTTTTCAATTTTATTGCATACACTGAGCTTAGAACAGAGGAAGAACTGGCAGGAGGTGTTTTTACATGGGAGGAGAAGTCTTCGCTGGCGGTTTTGCACTAGTCGTCGTGTTATTCATCTTATTGATCATTATCGGTGCATCTTGGATTTGCTAATTAATCAATATACACAAAAAGCTGCCCTCAAACTGGCAGCTTTTGCTTTGATCTTAAATAGATATGGTAATTTCAACAAATGATGAGATCAGTAAGATCAGTATCGATACATTGATAAAGCGAAACACCTTATCTTGCCGTTCTTCAGGAATCTCTCTGACAAGGCATAATGTATTAGTAAGCCTGTTTATTGAATACACAATAAACGCGGCAAAGACGATGAAGTAAAATAAAACTATCGGAGATCCCCCCTCTCTATGCTATTCCCATACTACATTACCAAATTTTTTATGAAAAAGATAGAAGTTGGCTTTAAAAACCTCATGATGAGGATGTTTGGTCAACTAAAATATCAAACTCGTCTTGGGCTTGATCGATGATGCAGGATTTAGGTGCTTTAAGCAGTTTCCATGCAAATAAAAAGTCAGGCAAACAATAGCCTGCATGAATACTTGCGATGATGATAAAATAGTGTGCATACATAGGAAGCGCCACACCTAAAACAAAGTAAACCGGTGAAATCACACAAAATGGACTGAGAAGTGAATAAAGCATGATGTTCTTTGGCACACGCTGCCAGCAATTTCGTTTAAATAGCGTCATTTTTTTCTTGTTTTTCATCACTGGGATCAAGTGAACCACACGGTGGACGAGCAATGTCACAAGTAAAAGCATAGCAAAAAGCGGTGCGTTGTGACTGCTTAGTCTCGTTTCAGGATGAGTCAGTTGAAAACATAAAAAAGCCGTAATGAAAAAAAGTATAGCAAGACTTATGGCTGAAATCAGCAGTCTTGTATAACCATAATCCTTTTCAAGATTAATGGTCTTCCAACAATTCATTTTTCATCCTTCCAATCTTAAAAAACTAATTGAATATCTCAAGATAATTTACTCTTCCTGAGGATAAAAATCAATGGTTTTCATGAAAAAAAATAAAATGTTGCCTTCATATGGAATAAAGAGAGGAAACTTTGGGTTTTTCAAGAAAAAAAGACAGAAGAGGGAGGTTCGTCTCTTTCGTCAATGAGTAATTTCGGCTAGAATAGAAAGACTAAGAGAAAGAGGGAACGTACATGAGTATTGAGGAACGAATGAGCCAGCTCGAATATTATATGGAACTTTTGCTGACGGCGACCGATATGAGCCGTTATCCATATTATGCATTATTGATCAGACAGCGGGTATCGAAAGAAGAGGCGCTGGAAATTGAGCGTATTTGTGCTGAGCTTTCAGAGGAAATGGACAAGCAAAAAGCACAAGGCTACGTCATGTTTGACGATATGCTTGCGCTTTTTGCAGGACAGTTAATTGAAAAGCTGGATGTGCATGAGACGATATTTGCATTGCATGATCAAGGGCTGTTTCAGCCGTTAATGAATGAATTTATAAAGATCATTAAACAATTTGATTTGCTTTAGCCGCTTTTTCTGCTGCATCAGCTGAGTCTTCAAGTTCCTCAGGTTTTTTCGTGACTTTTCCTCGCTCATTCAAAAAGTCTTTCTCAATGTTTGAAAACGATTTCTCGAAAATCTCCATGAAGTCCTCACCATAGATGTTTCGGATAATACACATCATTTCTAAAATCTCAGGGAACTTTCCGTAAATGTCATGAAGCGGCTGTGCGCCTTTGACAATACCAGTTCGTGCCGGGTCATAATCTTCGAGTAGTTTATGGAATGTCTCTTCGCCTTTTGGCGTTAGCTCAATATACGTATTGCGTTTATCGTTTAACTTTTTAGAAAATTTTAAAAATCCTCGTTCCTCCAGTTTCTTGGAGAAGTTAAACGCCGTTGATACATGCATGACGCCAAACTTTGCAATTTCTGATATTGAAGCTCCTTTTAATTGATACGCAATCCACAAAATATGATGTTCATTGATATTTAGGTTATACGGTTTGATCCACTGCTGCCAGTCCTTTTCAATGGATTTCCAAAGAGCTTTGCTCAATTGGGCCATTCTTTGACTGAATAAAAGTGCTTCTTTTACATCGAAAGGCTGTTCCGAATGATTCATCCATTTCACCTACTTCTCTTTTTCTTGTAATTCTATTATGCCAATAAAATAAAGATTAATAAAGCTGAAAATTCAAGAATTTTTAAAACTCATGAAAAACATTGACAAAATAACCTTTTTTCAACAAAAAAAGTGCGGGATACGCACCCCGCACACTTTTGTAAACGAATATTTTTTCTTGAGTATATTAGTTTTGTAAGGTTTTCTCCAGTTGTTTGAGCTTTTCCTCAATTTCCTGAATTTCCTTTTGCAAATCCTGCTGATGAGGTTTGATTTCTTCGCGCCATTGCTGAATCGATGTTTGTAATTCAGTTCCGACTTCTTTAATAACCTCTGCGCTTTCTTTTGCTGTTTCAACAATTTGCTCTTTTAAAGCTTGTCCATCTCTTTTTAATCTTGTCAGCGTATCTTCGAATTTGTCATAGCCGTCTTTCATCTTTCCGCGCACATCTCTGCCAGAAGAGGGAGTCGTCAGGAGCACTGCCGCACCTCCGAGGAGACCGCCTACAAATAATCCTGTTAATAAAGAACGTCCACTAGCCATTCAAATCACCTCTAGTCAAATTTTACACATTCGCATGTTCTCTCTGAGCTGACGATCAGCTTCATTGAACTTCCATACATAGCTTGCTTTATTTTAGCATACTTTTGAAGAAAAGGGAGGGGAGAAGGTTGTCTGTCTTTCTGTTCGTTTTTACGTGTATCGGTGTCGTTTTTACAGGTGGTTCTATTCATTATGCAAGACAGCTGGGGTATGCAGGGTCTTATCCGCCAAAACATGTATTAAAGCAAAAAGCACTTGTGTGTGCGGCAGGTGCAGGAATTTCGCTCCTCATTTTGCTGCTAACCCTTTTTCTTTTATAAAAGCATGAAAAAAACCTCTTCATCTATTATGAAGAGGTTCGATTATTCGTTAAGCAACTTCTATCATTCTTGCACGTCTGAGAATGGACTGTGCAATTGGGAAGACAAATACCATGGCAATGGTATTAATCACGGCTGCTGGCAGGACGACGCCTACAAGAAGTGCCGGTAATGCAGCTGGCAGTCCAGTGATCAGTAATGCGGCAGATAAGAAAATCACGCCGGATACGATGGTTCCAATCGCAGTTAACACAGCGGTCAGCACTACTTTGTTCTTTATCTTCATGCAAGATAGGAAAAGGGCTAAGAAGATAAAGGCTGTCACTGGTTTATCAATCATATTTGGAATTTGTCCGCCTGGGAAACCTGTTGTTAATGCAGAAATGGCGCCAGTTACGAGGGCAATAACCACTACATGCTGTACCTTTGGGAAAAGGATGATGCTTAAAAACATCATGACCAGCATCATATCAGGTTTCATTCCGAAAAAGATGGGCGGGAAAATCGTATGCAAAACAGCTCCCATTGCTGCAAGCAATGACATAATCACTAATTCTTTTGTTTTCATTTCTATGCTCTCCTCTGCTAAGCTCTTAGAACTCTCCAATAATATGGCTCATCATTTATTGCAAGAGTCATCACTTTATATTTCTCGTTATTATAACAAATTTATTTCTCTATAGAAAAGCTTTTTCACTCATTTTCTTGCTGGAACTTTTTCATAAAGTCCGCAAGCTTTTGGCAGTCTTCAATCGATACTGCATTGTAAATAGAAGCTCTGCATCCACCGACAGAACGGTGGCCGGCAAGTCCAACCATTTGTTCCTGCTTTGCTTTCTCTACAAAGGAAGCAGTGAGCGCATCATCACGAAGGGTAAACGTGATATTCATATGCGACCGGCTGTCAGTGCGTGCGTGTCCTTTGTAAAAACCGCCGCTTTGATCAATTGTGTCATAGAGAATGCCTGCTTTTTGTTCATTGCGTTTTTCCGCTGCTTCTACACCGCCAGCCTGTTTGACATGGTCAAGGACAAGAGACAGCATATAAATCGCAAAAGTCGGTGGTGTGTGATAAAGAGAGCCAGCTTTTGCGTGTGTTGAATATTTTAATATTTTCGGTGTGCTGCTTTTCTCTTTTTCTAATAAACGTTTGCGCGCGATCACAATCGTGATACCAGAAGGCCCTAAGTTTTTTTGTGCCCCAGCATAAATGAGATCAAATTGAGAAACATCGATTTTTTTGCTGAGAATATCACTGGACATATCCGCAATGAGCGGTAATGATGTACCAGGGAACGTTTTCCACTGAGTGCCGAAGATCGTATTGTTTGATGTGATGTGTAAGTAAGCGCCATCTGTTAAATCGGAGGCATCTACTTCTGGAATATACGAGTAGTTGTTGTCTTCACTTGAAGCAAACACAGATGTTTCACCAAACCCTTTTGCTTCTGATAATGCTTTTTCTGACCAAGCGCCTGTTTGAATGAAATGAGCCGTTTCGCCTTCATGTAAGAAGTTCATAGGAATCATCGCAAATTGAAGGCTAGCTCCGCCCTGTAAAAAGAGGACTTCATAATCTTCAGGAATGTCCATCAGTTCCACCAACAGTGCTTTTGCCTTATTGTGGACTTCTTCATATTCACTGCTGCGATGAGACAGCTCCATCACAGACATTCCAGTTTGTTTAAAATCAACAAGTTCTTCCTGTGCTTTTTGAAGCACTTCTAGCGGCAGTGCCGCCGGACCAGCATTAAAATTCGTCGTTCGCTTCATCACAATCTCTCCCTATTTCTCGCGTTAATGGATCAAAAGATAAAACCATCCTATCACAAATTTGAAGCAATTGGACAAAAAATTTGAATCGTTCTAAATATCTTACTATTAAGAAATGAAGGGGATAAAAAGAGGGGGCAGAAATGAGAAAAACCTCATCTATTAAGATGAGGTAAGGCGAGTATGGATGGCAGAAGAAATGTCTTTTAAATCCTCTGACGTGTATTGATCTTGATGTGATTTCCATACGGCACCAAAGCCATCGCCTTTGCCGTAACGCGGAATGATATGCATATGGTAATG
Organism: Bacillus sp. FSL K6-2841; assembly: GCF_037976435.1. NCBI lineage: Bacteria > Bacillati > Bacillota > Bacilli > Caryophanales > Bacillaceae > Bacillus > Bacillus sp. FSL K6-2841. The sequence continues at coordinate 1,043,498 of NZ_CP150266.1, forward strand.
GAACACAGATTGTCCAGCTTTTTCGCCGTTGTTGTTTAAAAGGTTTAATCCAATGGGTTCAAATTCCTGTTTGATGGCTCTTGCAATTTTCGGAATCGCTTGGAAGTAGTGATTAGACACTTCTGGTGTCATTTCGTAGATGTTTTCTTTATGTATTTTCGGGATTACAAGGGTATGCCCTTTTGTTACTTGGCTAATATCTAGAAAAGCCAATACATGCTCGTCTTCATATACTTTTGCACATGGAATGTCTCCATCAATGATCTTGCAAAAAATACAATCGCTCACGTCATGTCACTCCTCATTCATTTTCCTTCATCGTATCACAAAAATGAGCAAAAAAGAAAACAGGATAAGCGAACTCCTTTGGTCGCTCATCCTGCTCCTGCAGAAGAAATGCTGATGCTTTCATTCGATATGCCTTTTGAATTCTCTATTTACTGAAATAAAGAATTCATATGCCTGCTATTTCTGCCGTAAACACCTCATTTGACGTTTTGGTTTGTCGTATACATATTGTATAGGACACAAAAATCAAGAATCAGTGAAGCAAAACAGAAGCTAAGGTTTTTAGATGAAAAACCAACTTGTCATGCGGTTCTTTGCCTTTAACAAACACCTCATTTACTTATTGGTCATCAAGTTCATTTCTTCTACATACATTATGATGACCAAGACGCCTATTTTTTATTCAGGACTTGTCTATAGGTAAACATTTCAAATTACCTTTCATTTTTGTTACTATAAAGGAAAAACGAAAGAAAGGAACGAATTCATGTCCCTTCTCACTGTAAAAGATGTAACGGGTGGATATACGAAGAATCCCGTTCTAAAAAATATCTCATTTGAATTAGAAAGAAATCAAATCGTCGGTCTCATCGGTTTAAACGGGGCGGGGAAAAGTACAACCATTCGCCATATCATTGGACTCATGAAACCGCATAAAGGTGTTATTGAATTGAATGGACGAACCCTTCAAGAGGATCAAGAGGCGTATCGCTCGCAGTTTACGTTTATTCCAGAAACACCTGTATTATATGAAGAATTAACTTTAAAAGAGCATTTAGAGCTGACAGCGATGGCTTATGGGCTATCAAAAGAACAATTAGATGAACGGCTGCCGTCATTGCTGAAAGAATTTCGAATGGAGAAACGTTTGAAGTGGTTCCCTGCTCATTTTTCAAAAGGAATGAAGCAGAAGGTCATGATTATGTGTGCATTTCTTGTTGAACCAGAACTGTATATCATTGATGAACCGTTCTTAGGTCTTGATCCTCTTGCCATCAATGCACTGCTTGAACGGATGAATGCTGCAAAGAAAAACGGCGCTAGTGTCCTGATGTCAACGCATATCTTGGCGACAGCAGAACGCTATTGTGATTCCTTTATTATTTTGCACGAAGGGGAAATCAGAGCGAAAGGAACACTGACAGAGCTGAGAGAACAGTTCAATATGAGAGATGCGACACTCGATGATCTTTATTTGGAATTAACAAAGGAAGAAAGCTATGAGTAAAACGACGCAAAGCATTTGGAAATCCCGATTAGAGGAACACATACAAGATACAAGAAAATATTTAAAATACATGTTCAATGATCATCTTGTCATTGTGCTCATTTTTTTCCTTGCAGGCGGAGCGAGCTGGTATAGTAACTGGCTCAAACAAATTCCAGCTCATTTTCCTTCCTACTGGGTCATGGCAGTTGTTTTCTCATTGGTGCTGACAAGCTCTTACGTGCGGACGTTGATCAAAGAAGCAGATCTCGTGTTTTTGCTTCCTTTGGAAGGGAAGATGGAGTCTTATTTAAAACAAGCTTTTAACTTTAGCTTCATTTCTCAGCTGTTTCCTCTCATTGCCGTATCCATTGTCGCACTCCCGCTTTATTCGGCAGTGTCCTCAGGCGGCATCAAGATGTATGTGCTTATATTGGCGCAAATGATTTTGATTAAGGGTCTGAATACAGCGATTCAATGGAGAATGACGTATTTTCAAGGAAAACAGATGAGATGGCTTGATGCAGTCCTTCGTTTTCTATTGAATATGATTTTAATCTATACCGTTTTACAGGCATCCTATGCAATCGCAATCTTTTTTTATCTGATCTATGGTGTCTATCTTGTTTACTTAACAAATGCAGTCAAAAAGCAGCCTTTTCAATGGGAATTGCATATTTCTGACGAATTAAAACGAAAACAGCGTTTTTATCGTTTGGCAAACTTATTTACAGATGTGCCTCATTTAAAGAAACAGGTGAAAAGAAGAGCCTATATGGACTGGCTTTTGCAGTTTGTTCCGTATGACCAGCGTAAAACTTTTTCTTACATGTATGTGAGGGCATTCTTACGATCAAATGACTATTTTGGTCTCGTGTTTAGGCTAACAGCCGTGTTTGTGCTGATTATTTTGTATACAGGTGCAGCAGGCTGGGTGGGCGCACTGCTTGTCTTGTTCACCGTGTTTATCACAGGTGTCCAGCTTGTGCCGTTAACGAAGCACTTTGCCCATCTTTCATTACAGGCACTTTATCCAGTTACTCATCAAGAAAAGGATCGGAGCTTTTTTATTCTCGTCCGTAACGTGCTCATCATCCAATCGATTGTGCTCAGTTGTTCAGTACTACCGGCAGGAGGATGGCAGGGAAGTGGACTTGCCCTTCTGATTTCACTGGCATTTGTACTTGTCCTCTTCAAGCCTTACGTACTCAGTCGATTGAAAAAGATGAGATAAGAAGAGATATGTTTCTGACCGCAAGCGTATGATGACATCAAGGAGGGGAACGGATGAATGCAGCTGAACGGGAGTTATATGAAGAAGCCATTCTTTTTCAAACGCGTTTTTTAAGAAAACCATCAAAGATCGAACGCTTTTCAAAAGGAGTTCAGCAGCAGGTGAACCGACGAATCCCTGCCAAGTTTCATCAAGTCATCACAAGTGCGGTCAAAACAATGGTTGAATCCACCGTATCAGGATCTCACTTCACTTCATTTTCAGTCATTGATGAGCAATTAACCATCATTGAGCGGAATGAACTGGCAAAGGAGAAAGTGAAGTACTATCAAAAGGCAGCTGCGATCGAAGGAATTGGAACAGGTGCAGGTGGTATTTTGCTCGGTATGGCAGACTTTCCGCTGCTGCTTAGCATCAAGATGAAATGTCTTTATGAACTGGCATGTATTTATGGCTTTGATTTGTCTCAAAAAGAGGAAAGACTCTTTTTGCTCTGTATATTTCAACTTGCCTTTTCCGGTAGTGCGCATCGTCAAAAAATGATGAGCATCATAGATGATTGGGAAACGAGCCGCGAGAAAATGGATTGGTACAGCTTTCAGCAGGAGTATCGAGATTACATTGACCTAGTGAAGCTGTTTCAATTAATGCCGATCGTCGGAGCCGCTGTTGGCGGTGTAGCAAATCATCATCTGACAGGACAACTCGGAGATGTCGCTCGTCATGTGTTTCACTTACGGGTGTTGAGAGAAATGAAATAGAAAAGCCGCTGTTTGCCAGCGGCTTTTTTTATTCATCGTAGGAAAGGACGGCACGGGCGAGTACCTTTGCTGCGATAGGCATTGCTTTTTCGTTGATATCAAACTTCGGGTGGTGATGGGGATACACGTCTTCGCTGTTTTCCGGCATGGCGCCTGTGTAAAAGAAGGTACCAGGGACATGCTGAAGGTAGTAAGCAAAATCTTCTCCACCCATTTGGGTTTCGGCTTCTTTTACTTCTGTGACACCATCTGTTTGTTTTGCGATGTCAGCAATAAATTCAGTCGGCTTTGGATGATTTTTGACAGCAGGGTATCCTCTTACATATTCATATGTGTAGCCGGCATCATGCATGTCGCACACCCCTTTTACAACCTGTTCAATTTCTCGTTCGATGGTGTGTCGTGCACTTTCTTCGAAGGATCGTGCAGTACCAGTTAAAACTGCTGAATCTGCAATGACGTTAAAAGCATTCTCTGCCACAAAACCTCCAACAGATACAACAGCAGAATCAACTGGATTGACTTTACGGGCTACGACTTGCTGCAAGTTTGCGACGATTTGTGAACCGATAAGGACAGCATCTTTCGTTAAGTGAGGCTGGGCGCCGTGTCCGCCTTTCCCCTGAACTCGGATAGAGAAGCGGTCGGCAGCTGCCATAAAGTTCCCGCTTTTATAAAGAACCGTGCCACAAGGCTCTGGTGACCAAAGATGTGTCCCGAATATGACATCGACACCGTCTAAGCAGCCGTCTTCGATCATTGGTTTTGCGCCGCCTGGCGCATATTCTTCTGCGTGCTGATGAATGAGGACGATTTTCCCTTTTAATTGATCACGGTGCTCATTCAAAATTTTCGCTAAGACAAGTAGTGTCGCTGTGTGCCCATCGTGCCCGCATGCATGCATTACACCGGGCTTTGTCGACTTGTAAGGCACTTCCTTTTCATCATGGATAGGAAGCGCATCGAAATCAGCCCTGAGGGCAATCGCCGGTCCCGGAGAAGCTCCTTCGATAAAGGCGAGTACACCATGGCCGCCCACCTGTGTACGTGTTGGTATATGTAATCTGTCGTAGTAGCTGGCGATGAAAGCGGCTGTTTCTTCTTCCTGGAAAGAAAGTTCAGGATTCATGTGGAGATGGCGTCTAATTTCAACCATTTCCTCATAATGTTCATCAAGACGTTCATTGATGCTTTTTTGTAAAGTAGAAATTGTCATTGATTTGAAAACCTCCTTCATACTCTTTTACTGATTGTATGGTAATTGTTAGAATCTTTCAACAGAAGAGGATGTCGTCTGCGCATCAAAAGGTCATTTGACATAATAAGTCGAAGTTGCTATGAAGCGGGGAAAGGGAGGAATTGTATTGGGAAGCTGCCCAAATTGTTCAAAAGTGTTTTCTTTCGTTGAAAAGTTTCATTTATCACATACGAGAATGATGATGTGTCCAAGCTGTCGGCATCAAATCAAAGAAACCTTTGTATCGAAAATGAGTTTTTTCATGATCTGCTTGATTCCGCTATTGGTGATGCTCATTCAATTGAAAGGGGCATCGCCTATGTTGAAGTGGCCGATCTTATTAGGATGGCTCCTATTGAATTTCTATGTATTTCAGCCGATCATACATCGGTACGAGCTGACATCACGACGTTAAAATGAAAAGCCCAGCGATTGGGCTTTTTTTCATGAAAAAAGAAGTGCTGAGAGCAGCACTTCCTTAATTGTCTGTAACGGCATGATAGGATGTGAGATAAGCAGGACGTGAGAAGATGGAGCCAGTATCATCGTTTGGCTGAAAGAATGCTTCTGATTCTTGAAAGTCTTCAAATAAGTCCTCTGATTCCCAAAGCGTCATAATTAAATAAACTTCTTCATCTTTTTTCGGCCTTAACACTCGAAGAGCCTTGAAGCCCCGCTGATGTTCTGAGATGTTCGTCTTCTTCTTGAAAGTAGATTCAAACAGTGCCCTGCTTTCAAGCTTCACAGGGATATGATTCAAGGTGACGAAGCCAGTATGGACAAGCTCACCTTTTGCATAAATCACATCATAGGCATGAGGGGCTTTAAAAACAGTCTCACCCTCCGTCTCATGAAAAAGAGCTGCTTGTTCTTTTCCGACCATATAAAGCAGATTTTCCTGATCGTGTTTTTTTGCGATTTTATGCAAGAAATCTGCTGTTCCATATGTTATATAGACATTCATCTAAACCGCCTCCCGCTTGATAGTATAACAAAAGAATGATATATAATTCTTTGGTAGTCAATCCATAAAACATATTATGAAGCAATACATCCCATACTATCCGTATAAAGGAATGAGGTGACCTAATTTGAAGAAAAAGAAGATAATCATTCCATTAGTCATTGCAGGAAGTACCATCGTACTTTCATTTATTGGCTATCTGACCATTTTATTTTTAGGACATTATGTCATAGATGAAAAGAAGCTTGTATTTCACGCTTCATCTCAAATCATTGATCAGAATGGAAAAGAACTCACAAGTATGTATTCAGAAAATCGGGACCCCGTGTCAATAAAGGATGTACCCGATAAAGTAGCAAAAGCCTTTGTATCTGTCGAGGACAAGCGGTTTTATGAGCATCATGGAATAGATGCGCAGTCAATTTCAAGGGCGGTTTATCGAGATATATTAGCAGGTGGAAAGGTAGAGGGCGGCAGTACAATTACTCAGCAGCTCGCAAAAAATATTTTTCTCACAAATGACAAAACCTTTTTGCGGAAAACAAAAGAAGTCATCATTGCGATTAATTTAGAAAGAGATTATTCAAAGGATAAGCTGCTCGAAATGTACTTGAATCAGCTTTACTTCGGTCATGGCGTCTACGGTATTCAGGCAGCAGCCAATTATTACTTTAGTAAAGATGTGAAAGATTTAACTGTCAGTGAAGGGGCGACACTCGCTGCGATGCCAAAGGCGCCGTCTACTTACTCGCCTGTTTTACACCCTGATAAAAATAAACAAAGACGGGATACGATCCTGAACTTAATGAATGAGCAAGGGTATTTATCATCAACCGAAACAGTAGAAGCAAAAGGGAGAACATTAGGCATTCATTTGAAAAAGAAATCAGAAACGCCTTGGGTGGACAGCTATGTCGATCTTATCATTAAGGAAGCAGAATCAGAGTATTCCATTTCACATGAACAATTGCTTCAAGGTGGTTATACCATAACAGTTCCGATTGATATGAATCTGCAAAAGGTCACCTACGATGCGATGAAAAACAACCGTTATTTCCCGGGAAAAAGCGGTTCTCCTGAAAGCAGTGCCATCTTTATTGATAATGAGTCTGGAGGAGTTAAAGCAGCAATCGGAGGACGAGAATATCAAGCAAGGGGCTATAACAGGGTGACCGCTGTTAGACAGCCTGGATCTGTTTTCAAGCCGATCGCGGTATATGGGCCTGCGCTGCAGGAGAAAAAATTCCGACCTTATTCCCTGCTTGAAGACGAAGAAAAAAGCTATGACGGCTATTCACCAAAGAATTACGATGGGCAGTATGAAGGCAAGGTCACGATGGTGGAGGCCCTCATGAAAAGTAAGAATACAGCAGCGGTGTGGACATTAAGCCAGCTTGGTATTGATACTTCGAAAACATATCTCGAGAAAATGGGAATCGATATTTCGGATCAAGGACTTGCGATAGCCCTTGGCGGTTTAGAAAAAGGGGTTTCTCCACTTCAAATCGCGGGAGCTTTCCATACATTTGCAAACGAAGGTGTATATAAAAAGCCTTTCTTCATTCAGAAAATCACCAATGATGAAGGAGAAACGGTAAAGAAAAATAGCAGTAAGCCAGAACGAGTGTTTAGCGTGCAGAATGCTTGGAATATGACAAGAATGCTGCAGCAAGTCGTCAAAGGCGGAACAGCCCAAAGCGGTTCATATGCTGGAGATTTAGTTGGTAAAACTGGCACAACCACATATTCAGGTGTGAAGGGTGCAACAAAAGATGCTTGGTTTGCCGGCTATACGCCGAGTACAACGGGTGCGATCTGGATGGGGTATGACAAAACCGATAACAGTCACTACTTAACTGGCGGAAGTCAATATCCAGTGCAGCTGTTTAAGGATATTTTAACGGCGGCCCGAATGACGAATGAAACGTTTAAAAAACCAGAGGGGATTAAAGAACTTCAAGCGCCAATTCATTTAGAAGGACTATCAGGATTTGAAGCCCGCTATGCGTTTAAAATCAAAGGATTGTTTACATTAGAGCTGTCTTGGGACAAACAGGAGGATAAACGAGTTGAATACCGTATTTATGAAAAGAGGAATGGAAACGAGACGCTGATTGACTCAGTGACAGGCACAAATAGCTATACAATGCCGTATGCCAATGTGTTTTCAGATGCGGCGTATAAGGTGGTTCCGTATAATACCCAAACGCAAGAAGAAGGAGAAGGCAGTCCATATGTCAAGCCAGAGGCTTTTGGACGTTAATATTCGGCGATTTTTTGAACAATGAGCCGGTTTAGTATACCGTGCCTTGAAAAAGCGGTATAGTAAAAGCAGTGTTTGAGCCTTATACAAAGAGAGTGTAAGGCGAAAGGTGGAATGAAAGGTAATGGGAAAAACGAAGGCTTTTAATGACACGTTCTTAAAGGCGTGCAAAGGGGAAAAAACAGACCATGTACCAGTTTGGTATATGAGACAGGCAGGACGCTCACAGCCTGAATATCGTGCCCTTAAAGAAAAGTACGGGCTATTTGAAATTACGCATCAGCCAGAGCTATGTGCTTATGTAACACGACTTCCTGTAGAACAATATGGTGTAGATGCCGCGATTTTATATAAAGATATTATGACCCCGCTTCCAGCTATTGGAGTGGATGTTGAAATTAAAAATGGCATTGGACCTGTCATTGATTCACCGATTCGGACAAAAGCAGATATCGAAAGTCTTGGGGAACTTCATCCTGAAGAAGACCTGCCATATGTGCTTGACACCATTCAGCTTTTAACGAAGGAGCAGCTGAATGTACCGCTCATCGGTTTTGCTGGTGCACCATTTACGATGGCTAGCTATATGATTGAAGGCGGTCCATCTAAAAACTATCATAAAACAAAAGCGCTCATGTACAGTGAGCCTGAGACATGGATGCTGCTCATGAACAAATTAGCTGATATGACGATCACGTACATACGCGCGCAGGTAAAAGCAGGGGTCAGTGCGTTTCAAATCTTCGACTCATGGGTGGGCGCTTTAAATGCAGCGGACTACCGGACATTCATTAAACCTGTCATGCAGCGAATTTTCACAGAGTTGAAGAGTGAAAATGTACCAATGATCATGTACGGAGTTGGTGCAAGCCATCTCGTGAAAGATTGGCATGACCTGCCGCTAGACGTCGTTGGACTTGATTGGCGTATGAGTGTAGACGAAGCGCGAAAAGAAGGGCTCACAAAAACGTTACAAGGAAATCTTGATCCAACGATCTTACTTTCTCCTTGGGAAGTCATTGAAGAAAGAGCAAAAGACATATTAGATCAAGGGATGAAATCAGATCACTTCATCTTTAACTTAGGTCATGGGGTATTTCCAGATGTTTCACCAGATACGTTAAAGAAGCTGACCGATTTTATTCACGACTATTCAGCTAAACATAAAAAATCATCCATCTAAACTATTTCAATTGATCTGAAGGAGTGTTGGTTGTGGAGAAAAAGAAAATGGGGCTTCTTGTCATGGCATATGGCACCCCATATAAAGAAGAAGACATTGAGCGTTATTATACACATATTCGTAGAGGCAGAAAGCCGGAGACGGAAATGCTGCAAGATTTAAAGGATCGCTACAAGGCAATCGGCGGTATTTCTCCTTTATCAAAAATTACAGAGCAGCAGGCACATGGTTTGTGTGAGCACTTGAATGACATTCAAGACGACATTGAATTTCATGTGTACATTGGCTTAAAACATATCGAGCCTTTCATCGAGGATGCAGTTGCTGATATGCACAAGGACGGCATTACAGAAGCTGTGAGTATCGTTTTAGCGCCGCATTTCTCTACCTTTAGTGTGAAATCATATAACAAACGTGCACAAGATGAGGCGGACAAGCTAGGCAATCTACAGATTACGTCTGTTGAAAGCTGGTACGATGAGCCGAAGTTTGTGGACTATTGGGTGAAGCAAGTGAAGGATACGTATGCATCAATGAGTCAAGAGGAAAGAGATTCCGCAGTACTTATTGTGTCTGCACACAGCCTTCCTGAAAAAATTATTGCAGCAGGAGATCCATATCCGGATCAGCTCGCACAATCTGCTAAAATGATTGCAGAAGGTGCGGGAATTGAACACTATGAAATTGGCTGGCAAAGTGAAGGCAATACGCCGGATCCATGGCTTGGACCAGACGTGCAAGATTTAACGCGAGATTTATTTGAACAAAAAGGCTATCAAACATTCGTGTATGTGCCTGTTGGTTTTGTCGCTGATCATCTTGAAGTGTTATACGACAACGATTATGAATGTAAAGTCGTGACAGATGAAATTGGTGCAGCCTACTATCGTCCAGAAATGCCAAATGCGAAACCAGCATTTATTGATGCTCTGGCAACAGTCGTATTAAAGAAGCTTGACGAAAGCAAGTAATCATATAAAAGAAGGCGATCCTATGCATGACAATCAAAAACACCTTGTCATCATTGGCGGTGGCATCACTGGTTTAGCCGCCGCCTTCTATTTGGAAAAGGAAGTCGAAGAAAAAGGTCTTCCGATTCAAATATCACTTATTGAAGCGAGCCCTAGGCTAGGTGGAAAAATACAAACATTATATAAAGACGGCTACATCATTGAGCGTGGACCTGATTCATTTTTAGAAAGAAAGGTCAGTGGGCCGCAGCTTGCGAAAGATGTCGGTCTGTCCGATCAGCTTGTCAATAATGAAACTGGGCAAGCGTATGTACTAGTCAATGAAAAGCTTCACCCGATGCCAAAGGGTGCTGTTATGGGGATTCCAACTCAAATCAGCCCATTTATTACAACTGGTCTTTTTTCAGTTGCGGGAAAAGCAAGAGCGGCGATGGATTTCGTGTTGCCAAAAAGCAAGCAGACCGAAGATCAGTCGCTTGGTGAATTTTTTAGAAGACGTGTGGGTGATGAGGTCGTTGAGAATTTAATTGAGCCGCTTCTATCAGGCATTTATGCAGGGGATATTGACCGCCTGAGCTTAATGTCCACATTCCCGCAATTTTATCAAACAGAACAGCAGCATCGCAGTTTGATTCTTGGGATGAAAAAATCACAGCAGCATGCGAAAGCCCAGCAAGTGACTGCGAAAAAACAAGGACAGTTCCAAACGATCAATCAAGGATTGCAGTCGCTTGTGGAAGCTGTAGAAAGTAAGCTCAAGCTGACAACGGTCTATAAAGGGACAAAAGTAAAACAGATTGAAAAAACGGATGGAGGCTATGGTTTGCAATTAGACAGCGGTCAAACGCTTTTTGCCGATTCAGCCATTGTCACGACTCCGCATCAATCGATTTATTCTATGTTTCCTAAAGAAGCAGGGCTAGAGTATTTGCATGACATGACCTCTACATCTGTTGCAACGGTAGCACTCGGTTTTAAAGAAGAGGATGTTCATAATGAATATGACGGCACTGGTTTTGTCATCTCAAGAAACAGTGATTTCTCTATTACGGCCTGTACATGGACAAACAAAAAATGGCCGCATACCGCTCCGAAAGGAAAAACGCTATTGCGTGCGTATGTCGGAAAAGCTGGTGACGAATCGATTGTCGAGCAGTCAGACAGTCAAATCGTCAGCATCGTGCTCGAAGATTTAAAGAAAATCATGGATATTAAAGCAGATCCAGAATTGACGACAGTGACTCGGTGGAAGACAAGTATGCCGCAATATCACGTCGGTCATCAGAAAGCCATTTCGAACATGCGAGAAACGTTTAAGCAATCATATCCTGGTGTTTATATCACAGGTGCTGCTTTTGAAGGTGTCGGAATCCCTGATTGTATTGATCAAGGAAAAGCTGCCATCTCAGAGGCTGTATCGTATCTATTTTCATAAAAAAACAACTCCCTTTTCTGTCATGGAAAGGGAGTTTTTCGTGTTTGGATCATTCAAAAAGAGTTGGGAATCATAAATGTGAACAAAGTTGTTGCATCTAATGAAAAGGATATGGTATATTACTTTCTGTACTTAATGACCAAAACGTTCAAATAGTCATTTCAGGAGTGAGATCATGAGTGTTGATAGGAGACAAATGATTTTAGATGGTGCGACGAAGGCATTTACTCAATTCGGGTATAAAGCGACAACAATGGATCTTGTGGCAAAGCTTGCCAACGTCGGAAAAGGAACCATTTATACATTTTTCAAAAACAAAGAAGAGTTGTTTGATGAAATTTTCACATCCCTTTTACTAGAGATGAGGAAAATTGCGGATGAGGCAATTGATGAGAAGAATAGTTTCTCTGAAAACCTTCACTTAGCACTCTTTGCAATTTTAGAATTTCGAAAAAACCACCAGCTCACAATTAAGATTTTTCAGGAAAATGCGGAGCTTGGCACGTCAGCGGTCAAGGAAATGATCGAAAAAATGGAGCAGATGATCATTCGCTATATCAAAATGAAAGTACAAGAAGCGATGGATAAAGGCGACATTAAGCCTTGTGATCCTGAATTGACTGCATTTGTGATGGTGAAACTATATATTGCATTGATTTTTGATTGGGAAAAGCGATACGAGCCTTTAACAAAAGAAGAGGTAGCTGAATCGCTGGAGCTTTATGTCTTAAAAGGACTATCTGCAACAACATAATTTTTTTTGAGTTCAAATGACCAAATTGTATATTTAGTCATTCATCTATGGGAGGAAAACAGCAATGAATTTAATTCGGAATCAATGGAAAGACATTGTAACGAGCAAAAAACTACTGATCCCGATTTTAGCTGTCTTATTTATTCCGCTGATTTACAGTGGTGTATTTTTAAAAGCGTACTGGGACCCTTATGGTACAGTTGATCAATTGCCTGTGGCGGTTGTCAACTTGGATGAGGGCAGTCATTATGACGGGAAAACCCTTCAAGTCGGCGATGATTTAGTAAAGGAATTAAAGAAAAACGATAATTTTAAATGGAACTTTGTCGATAGTCATGAAAAGGCCATAAAAGGATTAAATAACGAGGACTATTACCTCGTGGTGGAAATACCAAAGAATTTCTCGAAAAATGCAAGTACAGTGCTAGAAAAGCATCCGAAAAAATCGAATCTGAAATATTATACGAATCCGGGCGCCAACTATGCGGCGTCACAAATTGCGAATAATGCCATTATCAAATTAAAAGATTCGGTTTCAAAAGAAGTCACAAAAAATTACGCCGAGGTCATCTTTGATAACTTCAAAACCATTGCAAAAGGATTAGATCAAGCAAGCGATGGCGCGAAGAAAATTGATGACGGAACAAAAAGCGCAAAAGATGGCAGTACGAAATTAAAAGACAACTTAGCCAAATTGGCTGAAGGTACGTTAACCTATAGCGAAGGTGTTCATCAGTTCGCAGGGAAAATGGGTGAACTGAACACAGGCATACAGTCTTTAGACAGTGGACTTGGTCAGCTTTTAACAGGCTATCAAACCATTGATCAGAAATTTGGAGAGCTTGGTTCAGGAATTGATACATTAACCGAAGGATTAAACACAAGCCGAGAAGGACATCAGCAGCTCGCTTCTAAAATGCCGCAATTCACAGCAGGCATTGAGCAGCTAAACAACAAAGCACAATCCTTTTCAGAAAAAATTGCAGCAGTGGAAAAAGTCTTATCGTCACCAGAATTAGCGAATCTTGAAAAGATGGCGCCTAAACTCGATCAGGTGAAAAAAGACGCAAAAACGTTCAGTACAAAACTTGCTTCATTAAAAGAAGCATTATCAAATCGAGATGCTAAAGTAAAAAGCATTATCCAAAACAGCTCTATGACAGATGAAGAGAAAAAGGCGGCAATGGATCAGCTGAACAGTCTGCCTAAAATCGAACTGCCTGATCTGTCTGGACTCGAACAAAGCTTAGCGGCCTTGCAGGAACTACCTGATGCAAGTGAGGTTCAACAAGCAGTTGCATCTGCAAAAGCGCAGCTGCAGCAAGTCAAACAGCTGCCAGAGAAAACAGAACAGCTGTACACGTCTACAGTCGCGATTCAAAATGCGATCGACCAAATGACATCTGGTACGAATAAATTATATCAAGGTGCACTGAAGCTTCAAACAGGTCAAGGCCAATTACAAGATGGCCTGCAAACAGCAAATGGAAAGCTTGATACGGCGAAAAGCGGAGCGGATAAGCTTGCAAATGGATCAAGCCAGCTTAGCGCAGCGTTAAATAAGCTGGAAAGTGGTTCAACAAATATCCAAAGCAATACATCTAAGCTTGCCGAAGGCTCAAAATCGCTTGATAAAGGATTGGGAGATTTAAAAAGCGGTACAGGTAAGCTGTCCAATAAATTGAAAAGCGCTGCTGATGAAACAGGTGAAATTGATGCAAATCAAGATAATTACAATATGATTGCAAGCCCTGTTAAAACAGAAAACGATACAGCGAAAAAGATTGATAATTATGGAACAGGGCTCACGCCTTATATTTTATCCATGGGACTCTTTGTTGGGGCTCTAATGCTCACCGTCGTATTCCCAATGAAAGACCCTGCTGGAAGCCCTAGAAATGCGTTTGAATGGTTTGTCAGCAAATATAGCGTGCTTCTGCTTGTCGGTATCCTTCAAGCAGTCATTGCAAGTACGATGCTCATCTTTGGACTTGGTCTTGAGGTGGAAAGCCTCTGGCGCTTCTATCTATTTGCAATCGTCGTCAGTCTGACATTCTTAGCGATTATTCAGCTGCTAGCCACAACAATGGGGAACCCAGGACGCTTCATTGCCGTCATTATCTTAGTTCTTCAGCTCGCGGCAAGTGCTGGTACATTCCCGCTTGAGCTTGTACCGAAGTTCTTCCAAGTTATTCATAGTCTGCTTCCAATGACGTATACAATCAATGGATTTAGAACGATCATTGCAAGCGGTGATGACAGCTATTTATGGCACCAAGCAGCGATTCTCGGTACAGTTGCGATCATCATGATGGCGGCAACAACCGCATACTTTGCTTGGAACGTAAGAAAAATGAAACAAGACGAAGCTTAATCAATGAATCCTTTCTCTTGATGGAGAAAGGATTTTTGATTTGAAATTAGACATCTTGAACCCGAAGCGATATATTTTAAGAAGAGATGCTATAAAAGGCATACATGGAAGGAATTGCTTTCACACAAAGGAGGAAATGCCGAATGACAACTGAAGTAAATGAAACCGTTCAGCTGATTCAAAAGCTCGTATCGATTCCAAGTCCGTCAGGGAATACAGAAAAGGTGATCGGCTTTGTTGAACGCTTTTTACAAGATGTAAATATTGAGACAAAACGAAATCGTAAGGGCGGCTTAATTGCCACTATTAAAGGAACTGATGACAAGGAACACCGCATGCTGACAGCACATGTCGATACGCTCGGTGCGATGGTAAAGGAAATTAAATCAAATGGACGGCTTCGTCTTGCACTCATTGGAGGCTTTCAATATAACTCAATTGAAGGCGAATATTGTGAAATTGAAACAGCAGCAGGTCATACATACACAGGTACCATTCTGATGCATCAAACATCCGTTCACGTCTATGCGGATGCTGGAAAAGCAAAACGAAACCAAGAGAATATGGAGATTCGTCTCGATGAAAAGGTGCAAAATGCAGACGATGTCAAAGCACTTGGCATTCAAGTAGGGGACTTTATCTCATTTGACCCTAGAGTGGAAGTGACGTCATCAGGTTTTATTAAATCAAGACACCTTGATGACAAGGCGAGTGTAGCGCTTTTGCTGCGACTCATCCTCCGCATTCAAAAGGAAAACATCACATTGCCGCATACGACGCACTTCTTAATTTCTAATAATGAAGAAATTGGCTACGGTGGAAACTCCAATATTCCAGAAGAAACGGTGGAATACCTTGCTGTTGATATGGGAGCGATCGGCGATGGTCAATCAACAGATGAATACAGCGTGTCTATTTGTGTGAAGGACTCAAGTGGACCTTATCATTATGGATTACGCAAGCATTTAGCCGCATTAGCAGAAGAGAATAATATTGATTATCGTCTAGATATTTACCCTTATTACGGCTCTGATGCATCAGCAGCGATTCGAGCAGGGCATGATATCATTCATGGACTGATTGGTCCGGGAATAGATTCCTCGCATGCTTTTGAACGAACGCATGAAGATTCCCTTGTCCATACAGCGAATCTTCTTTATCACTACGTGCAATCGTCATTAATCACAGCATAAAAAAAGAACCCCATTGATCGGGGTTCTTTTTCATTAGCTTGAAAGCTGTGTCGGTTCAGGGACATCTTGTCCAGTCATCACGCGATGTCCTTTTTCAGGGTCATATTGCCCTTCCCATTTAGACATCACAACAGCTGCAAGTGCATTTCCTGTTAAGTTAACAACTGTTCGTGCCATATCCATGATACGATCTACACCTGCAATAAATGCTAGACCTTCGGCAGGTACACCGATTGTTCCTAATGTGGCAAGTAATACAACAAAGGACGTACCAGGAACGGCAGCCATACCTTTAGATGTTACCATCAGCACAAGAATAAGTGTGAGCTGCTGGACAATCGTAAGGTCAATGCCGTATACCTGTGCAAGGAAAAGCGCAGCGATCGCTTGATACAAGACGGAGCCGTCCAGGTTAAATGTATAACCGATTGGGATAACGAAAGAAACAATTCCCTTCGGACATCCAATGCGCTCCATTTTATCCATGACTCTTGGTAAAACTGTTTCAGAGCTGGATGTACTAAAGGCAAGAAGCATTTCGTCTTTCATGTAGGCAAGAAATCTGAAAATATTGACGCCAATCATCTTTCCAATAATTCCGAATACAACGATAAGGAAGAGAGCGAGCGCAAAATAAACAAGACCTACAAGCTTACCTAATGAAATAAGAGATTCAAGACCAAATTTTGATACAGTCACACCAATGAGTGCGAAGACACCAAATGGTGCAGCTTTCATCACAACATTGACGACATGGAACATGGCGTGTGATACACCTTCAAAGAAGGCGAGCACTGGTTTGCCGCGTTCACCGATGGCTGAAACGCCAAGAGCAAATAGCACAGTGAAGAAAATAATCGCAAGCAAATCACCTTCCGCCAATGATTGGAAGAAGTTCGTTGGAACGATATGAAGGAACGTATCAGCAATTGATTTGCTGCTTTGCTCTTTTTCCGTTTCAACATACTGGCTAATATCTTGTTTTTCCGTATTTCCAAAGTCAACGCCTGCACCAGGTTGAACAAAGTTTGCAAGCACAAGACCAAGAATAATCGCAAATGTTGTGATAATTTCAAAATAAAGAATGGTTCTAAAGCCAAGTTTCCCTACCTTTTTACCATCACCTGCACCTGCAACACCTAAAATTAAGCTAGATACGACAATTGGTATAACAATCATCTTAATGAGTCTTAAGAAGAAGTCTCCAATTGGTTTTAAATAAGTCTCAACGCCCGGGTTACCGAAAAAGATTGCCCCAACAACGACACCGAGAATAAGACCGATTAGGATTTGTGTAGCTAATCCAAATTTTAATTTTTTCATAGATTTCCTCCCTAACATATTCATTAAAGGAATATTCCCATCATATTAAGTTTTAATATATGAATTAAAGTATAACTAAAATTAAAGAGTTTCGTCCACGATTAAATTATATTAAGAAAATACAAAATTGTTTGAAAAAATGAACATTTAGAACCTCCATTATTGATTCAAGTCAATAAAAAGTGCCTTCGGAACTAAAACTCATCAGATGAAAATACTAAAAAACCCTTTTAGACCAAGGGTTTTACCTTTTTACCTATTTTTCAGAAAAAATAAAAAGCACTTTTGACTCCAACTGACGACGGAGGAAAAAAGTGCTTTTTAATTTAATTTTTTACCTTATTTAAGATAACTTACTTGTGAGCATTCCTCACATTCATTACCGTAACACTCGTGTTGTTCCATTAAATCATTTCCACATTTTGTGCATTTTTTTGAGGGCAAATTTCTAAAAAACTCTGTGATTTTTCCTAGCATTTGTCATCCTCCAATACGTTTTGTTGCTATCATTGTATTATAACAGATTAGTAATTGTCAATCTGTTTTGTAACAATAGGCAAGAAGAATGCTTTTTTCATGAAAAATGGGTATATTGTAAGAAGGGGATTTTTAGAAAAGGAGGGAAAAATGACGATGAAGTTAACTGTCATTGGATGCTATGGAGGGTTTCCGGCCGCTGGTGAAGCGACGTCGGGGTATCTTTTTGAATCAGATGGCTTTCGTCTACTTGTAGACTGCGGGAGCGGTGTTCTTTCCAAACTGCAGCAATACATAGATATAGAAGAACTTGATGCTGTTCTCCTTTCTCATTATCACCACGATCATATTGCAGATATCGGACCACTCCAATATGCGAAGCTAGTGGGATATCATTTAGGAAAAAGCAGCGGTCCGCTTCCGATCTATGGACATACAGGTAATCAAGAAGCATTTGGGCGGCTTGCGGATGACGTACATACTAAGGCAAAAGCTTATCAGCCAGAAGAGGGTATTCAAATTGGTCCATTTCAAATTGATTTTTTGAAAACGGTTCATCCGGCAGAATGCTATGCGATGAGAATTCAGAAAGAGGATGCTGTGGTGGTGTATACAGCAGATTCAAGTTATCAGGAGGCATTTGTCCCATTTAGCAAGGATGCAGATCTACTGATTGCTGAAAGCAACTTCTACGCTGGACAGGACGGATCGGGTGCAGGACATATGAATAGCACAGAGGTGGGCAAGCTTGCAATGGAAGCAAATGTTGGGGAACTGATCATCACCCACCTGCCCCATTTTGGTCGTCATAAAGACCTAGTCAATGAAGCACATGCGTTATATACTGGCAATATACAGCTTGCCCATTCAGGGCTTAGATGGAACAAGGAAGGAAGATAGAGAGATGCTGTTTATCGATAACGAACAACATTATGATCCAATGATTAATTTGGCAATTGAAGAATATTGCTTAAAATATTTAGACCCAGAAGAAACGTACTTGCTGTTCTATATTAACCAGCCGTCGATTATCATTGGAAAGAACCAAAATACAATAGAAGAAATCAACACAAAGTATGTCGAAGGCAACGGCATCAAAGTTGTCCGCCGCCTGTCCGGTGGCGGGGCAGTTTATCATGACAAAGGAAACTTAAACTTCAGCTTTATCACAAAAGATGATGGGGACAGCTTCCATAATTTTAAAAAGTTTACGGAGCCAGTCATTCAGGCGCTTGAAAAGCTAGGCGTCAAAGCTGAATTAAGTGGCAGAAATGACATCATGGCAGATGGTCGGAAAATTTCTGGAAATGCTCAGTTTGCTACAAGAGGGCGCATTTTCAGCCATGGCACGCTCCTATTTGATTCAGAAATTGAACATGTTGTTTCGGCTTTAAATGTGAAAAAAGAAAAGATTGAATCAAAAGGCATTAAATCCATTAGAAGCAGGGTTGCCAATATTAGTGAACTAATGGATCAAAAGATGACAACAGAAGAATTTAGAAAAATTCTGTTAAGCTACATTTTTGACACGAATGGGGATGTTCCTCAATATCAGTTGACTGAGAAGGATTGGGAAAAGATTCACGAGATTTCTCGTGATCGCTATCAAAAATGGGAATGGAACTACGGCCGTTCGCCGAAATTTAATTTGCAGCATTCTAAGAGATTCTCAGCAGGCTCCATTGACCTTCGATTAGAAGTGAAAAAAGGAATGATTCAGGACTGCAAGATCTTTGGTGATTTCTTTGGTGTAGGAGATATTGCTGATATTGAAAAAAGACTCATTGGGCAGCAGTATGATCGCAAAACGATCAGCGACGTATTAGAGGATATGGACATGCGCCACTACTTCGGCAACGTATCAAAAGAGGATTTTCTTGATTTGATTTATTAAGAGGGACAAGCACGGCTAGAGATAGCGGTGCTTTTTTGATTGAAAGAAATGAAAGCGATTTACATTTGATCTTGTGGATTTTTTCAATTGTCTATTATAATAGAAAGGAGGAATGTTTGGCCATAAAATGAATGGCTATTCATTCATTGATGACATGTAAGGGGTGGGAGAATGGATTTGATCAAAAATCTAGAGCAGACGGCGATGACGAAAGGAGAAGATATCGCACTGATCTTTGAAGGAAATCAGTGGACCTACCGAGAGCTCATGACAAGTATCGAGCGCTTTGCAGATGGTTTAGTGAGCGAAGGGTTTCAAGCCGGGGATCATATCGCGCTTATTTTAGGAAATTCACCGCATTTTGTCATTTCTTTTTTTGGTGCTTTAAAGGCAGGGCTTGTCGTAGTACCAATCAATCCAACATACACGCCTAGTGAAATTGGCTATATGCTGATTACAGGTGATGTAAAAGGCATTGTTGCCCCTGAACAGCTACTGCCAGTGTACGAGCAGGTGTACGAACAGCTTCCGTCTATTGAACGGGTGATTATTTGTGCAGAAAATGAATCTGCGTGCAGATCAAGTTTTAAGGAAGTATCAGATCAACTTGTCTTCTTTGGAAAGCTTGTGTCTGGCCATGCGAAAGAGAGCGTGCATCCTTCTATTCATCAGGATGATACGGCAGTTATTTTATTTACATCTGGCACGACAGGAAAACCAAAGGGTGCGATGCTGACTCATTTCAACCTGTATTCAAATGCTAGAGACGTTGCTGAGTACCTATCCATTGATGCAAAGGACAAGGTGATTGCCGCATTGCCGATGTTCCACGTATTTTGTTTAACGGTTTGTATGAATGCGCCACTGATTCATGGCGCGACCATCTATGTCCTGCCGCATTTCAGCCCATCAGAGCTTTTGCGAATGATGGAAAAAGAGAAGCCCACGTTATTTGTTGGTGTTCCGACTATGTATAACTATTTATACCGCCAGGAAGGGCATGAAAAAGCGATGTCCTCTGTGAGAATTTGTATATCAGGCGGTGCCTCAATGCCTGTTGCCTTACTTCACGGTTTTGAGAAAAAATTTGGTGTCACGGTGCTGGAGGGTTACGGATTATCAGAAGCTTCCCCAGTCACTGCATTCAACCCTCTTGATGGAAAGAGAAAACCTGGTTCAGTCGGGACCGACATTATGAATGTGAAGAATAAGATTGTGAATGAACTAGGAGAAGAAGTCGGTCCAAATGAAGTCGGAGAGCTCATAGCAAAAGGACCCAACATTATGAAAGGCTATTATCAAATGCCAGAAGATACTGAAGCTGCACTTAGAGACGGGTGGCTGTACACCGGTGATTTAGCAAGAAGAGATGAAGAAGGATACATTTATATTGTCGATCGGAAAAAGGATATGATTCTCGTTGGCGGTTATAATGTGTATCCAAGAGAAGTAGAAGAAGTGCTTTATCAACATGAAGCTGTAGCAGAAGCCGTTGTCATCGGTGTGCCGGATCCGAACACCGGAGAGGCTGTCGTCTGTTACATTTCCCCTAAGAAACATGCTCACATCGATCAAGAAGACATCATCACACATTGTTCACGCTTTTTAGCGAAATATAAGCAGCCCCAAACGATCCATTTCATAGATGATATTCCAAAGAACACAACAGGTAAAATTTTAAGAAGAGCACTAAAGGAAAAGTATCAAGCAGAGGAAAGTAAATAAGAAAAGGGAGTCTCTCTTATGAAGAGACTCCCTTAGTGTGTACAGGTTCTATAACACTGTTCAGAAGACAAAGAGATAAAATTTCAGCTCTTTTGAATGGCTTCTTTTAACTGTTTCTGAAAAGAATGAGACTGTTTTTGATTCAGCTCATAATAAGTCCCATCTACTAAAAAAACAACCTGCGAACGGTTTGTCCAAAGCTGAAAGGTGGTGCCGTTTGTTCGGCCGTACATCACCTTGGCGATATAATCTGGTTTCTTTAAATTTTTTTTGAGATGATTGCTTGTTTGTTTGCCTTTGTTTAATTCTTCTATTAAATCTTCTGCTGTGTCCTTATCATCTATTTCATAAGAAATGGACTCGTTTTCAGATGAAAGGAGCAATTTTTCTGCTCGATTCTCATCAAAGATGTCGCTCGTCCGGCTGAATACATAAAAGAAGGTAATAAGTAAAAGTCCAAAGATCACAACTCCTGCAAGGATTTTCTTCATTTCGATCCTCCAACTCACTATTTTATATGTAGCATCTCCGATTTTTGAGTAGCATAATCATTTTTTTCGTGAAAGCTTTTTCAGATAGGGCATGCTATGATGGAGCCACATGAGACAGGTTCTAAACAAAAGAATGGATGCTTAGAATAAAGAAAGGGATGGAAAGGAGGCTGACCTGTGCGAGGACGTAAATGGGTAGCTCTTGCAACGGTAGCATACATATTGTACGGTCTTTTTATTTATTCTTATTTGTTTCTATTTGGGGATGCATCGGTTCCTGACAGTGTAAAAGGAACAAGTGCAGATCCGCATACCTTTATGACAAGCCATGAGCTTGTCATCAGCGAGAATTTCTCGAACATACGTAACTTGCTGTTTTTCATGACAATTCCATTAGATTGGTATGTCTTTTTTCTTCTGCTCATTTCAGGGTTTTCACGAAAATTAGCAGACTGGAGTCTGGCAGCAGCTCGTTTTACATTTTTAAGCAAACTTGTATATGTGTTTGTATTGTCGCTGTTGACAATGCTGATTGCGCTTCCCATTAAGTGGATCGGCTATCAGCTGTCTTTGCACTACGGAGTATCTGCTCAAAGTACGGCAAGCTGGTTGAAAGATCAAATTCTAGATTTCTGGATTCAATATCCGCTTCTTGCCCTATGTGCAATTATATTCTTTTGGCTTATTCAAAAAAGAAGAAAGCGCTGGTGGCTGTATGCTTGGTGTCTGACAGTCCCATTCACACTATTTCTCTTCTTTATACAGCCAGTCGTCATTGATCCGTTATATAACAGTTTTTATCCACTAAAGGATCAAGCTCTTGAGAACAAGATCTTAACGCTTGCAGACAAAGCTCATATCCCGGCAGATCATGTATATGAGGTCAATATGTCTGAGAAAACGAACACGATGAATGCTTATGTCACAGGGATTGGTGAAAATAAGCGTATTGTGTTATGGGATACGACACTGCAAAAGCTGAAAGATCGCGAAATTTTATTTATCATGGCGCATGAAATGGGACATTACGTCATGAAGCATGTCTATATAGGATTAGCAGGATATTTAGTACTGTCGTTTGCGGGATTTTTTGCAATCGACCGTCTCTATTTTTATTTCTATCGCAAAGGAGCAGTTCTATTTCGGCTGAGGGAGCCGCGCGATATCGCCGCTCTTCCGCTTCTTCTCATGATTGTATCGATGCTGTCATTTGCAGCATCACCTTTTACAAATGCAGTTTCAAGACATCAAGAACGTGCAGCAGATGAGTATGCGATAAACCTGACTAAAGACGGAGAGGCAGGGGTGACGTCTTTTCAAAAGCTTGCAAAATCAGGACTGTCTCAGGTGAATCCACCACTTTTAGTGAAGGTCTTCCGCTACGGGCACCCAACGATGATGGAGAGAATTATGGAGATGGAAAAAGCAGCGGAAAAAGAGGAAACATCGAGGAAGCAATAAATAAAATCCGGCTGCATCAGCCGGATTTTATTTATTCTTTTTTAGTTAGAAGCCGCTTGAACGTTGATTAACCCTTTTCCGTAATAGAAGGAGTTACCAAGCGGTGTTGCTGTGTTTTCTAAGCGCTGACGGACCTGAGAAGTTGATAGGTTCGGGTACTTAGAAAGGATAAGCGCTGCTGCTCCTGCTACATGAGGAGACGCCATAGACGTTCCAGTATAGGAAGTGTATCCACTGCTTGGTACAGTACTTAAAATAGAAGTACCAGGTGCAGAAACATCTAATTCAGGACCTGCGCTGGAAGACGTATTTCTGACATTGTTGCTGTTTACATTGGCAACGGCAATGGTAGAATCATATTTTGCTGGATAGCCAACGGTACTTGTAGAACCAGTGGAACCTGAGTTACCTGCAGCCGCCACAACAACGACTCCGCGATTATTCGCTGTATCAACGGCATTTTTAAGCGCTGTTGAACCGTTTGGTCCGCCTAAGCTCATGTTGATGACATCCATATTATTGGCTACTGCCCATTCAATACCGCTAATGATCCAGCTATATTGTCCGTCGCCATAGCGGTCTAATACTTTAACAGCATATAGGGAAGCACTTGGAGCGACCCCAAGAACACCAATTGTGTTATCAAGGGCAGCGATCGTTCCGGCTACGTGAGTTCCATGTGATTGAAAGTCTTGGGTGGCATTTGGTTCTGAAGGGACGAAGCTGGCACCGCCTGCAACATTTAAGTCAGGGTGTGCAGCGTGGATGCCCGTATCAAGGACAGCTACTTTGACATTAGCACCTTTATAACCTTGAGCGTGTACAGCGGGAGCTTTGATTTGAGGGATTCCATAAGGGACGGTTTGTGCATATGCTTCTGCTTTGTGGTCTTCTTCTACGTAAGCAATGCTAGGGTCATGTTCAAGTTTTTTCGCGGCTTGTTCGGACATTTTTACTTGTGCGGCATTAATGAGACGATATTGCTTTTCTAGTTTTCCACCATTTTGAGTGACGGCTTGTTTCTTAGAGCTGTTTGTGGTGGCGGAGGCTTTAAAGCCAACAATATAGCTCTTTTCACTATCTGACTTTGAGACCGTCTCGGCATTTGCCATGGAGCCTCCAAACCCTGCTGAAAACAAAAGAGGGACAGCCAATAAAACACTTGTCATCACATTTTTCTTTTTCACGCACAATCCACATCCCTTTTTTTTATTTCAGAATAATCATCCGTAGTCTATAAGAATGATCCGTTTGACTATTCTGTATATTCAGTTTAATGGAAGTAGGCAAATAAGAGTAGACCTGAATTTTTGTGAAAGTCCTAGCGAAAATTGGGGAATTAAGTCACTTGGAAATGATGGTAAAATATGTTTATTCTACTATTTCAGCGGTTATCTATTAAAAAGGAAGTGTGCTTTTTTTCTTATGATCCATTTCTGGAGAAATATTCGATACACGAAAAGCCTTAAAATAGGTAGAAACGTCTAGCATCTATTTCGAATTTCGATATAAAAAAATATTATTTTATCATTGTTTTTGTCATTTAAAAAGAACCTGTTTACATAACAGGTTCTTTAAGTAGGAGAGGATTGAGTTAAATGGCTGACCACATTGTAATCAAGCACCTTCCATTTACCATCTTTCCATTCCACATAATTTAAGCAAGCATTGACGAGTCTCGTGTTCTCAAGACCAAGATGTTCATCCGCTAAGGTGGTGAGTAAAGCATGGATGGCAGCGCCGTGTGCCACGATTAGGACTTGTTGATTCGGATAGGCTGCTCTGACTTTCTCAATGCCTTCTACCATTCGATCTTGGATTGTCTCAAGCGGCTCCATATTTGGATACTGTTTATTTGGAAACAGCTTTTGGCGCTCCTCAAATGACATGCCTTCAGCATCGCCATAATCACGCTCAATGAAATCATCCATGATGACAAGAGGCGCATCTACATGTTTTAAAATCAAATGTGCTGTTTCTTTTGCCCTTGTAAGTGGACTGGAAATGACAACATCCCAATGGGCATCTTTTAAATAAAGGCCCGTTTGTTCAGCCTGCCATTTACCAGTATCATTTAAAGGGATATCTGTTCGTCCTTGAATTCGTTTCGCTGCATTCCAATCTGTTTCCCCGTGTCTGACTAGGCAAATTGTTGTCAATCAAATCCCGCCTTTTCTATCTTTTCTTCTATTATACTAAAGCAGAAGAAAAAAGACTGGATTAGCGATTTGTGAGACTTGTTAAGGATTCGACTGAGCTGGCAACTTGAGACACCGTTTGTTTGACTTCCTTCAGTTCGTTTAGGAAGGTTTGAAGGTCTATTTCAATTTTTCCATTTTGATTTTTGCTTAAGTTCATGCTGCTGACGATATCATCGAAGAGCGAATTGATTTGAGTCATTTTTTCTTTACTATCTGTCACGAGTAAATTCACGTCCCCAATGTGCTGAGACACAATGGAGATTTGTGAATTGGTATTGTTGACAAGTTCAGATACGGTTGACACCGTTTTCTTTGTGTCTTCTGATAATTTACGAACCTCGTTTGCGACGACAGCAAAGCCTTTTCCGTGTTCGCCTGCTCGTGCAGATTCGATGGAAGCATTTAAAGATAACAAGTTCGTCTGCTCTGCAATGCCTGTGACAATCCCAAAGATTTGTTCAATCTGTTTTGCGATTTCTTCTAAACGCTTAATTTCTGTTTCAATCTTTGTCATGCTGCCATCAATTTGGTTCATTTGTGTTTGTTGAATTTCTAATTCTTTTTTACCGCCGATCGATTTTTCCTCAACCTGTGCTGAAATTTGCGTTCCAGCTTGTGACATGTCTGCCATCTCATCAGATTTTGATACAAGCTTGTCCACTGCATTTGTTGTGTTAGAGAAGAGAGAAGCAAGTGAATTTGATGTTTCTGTGATCTTTGTATGGAGCTCCTGCTGCTGCTGTTCTGCTTCATCACGAATTTTAGAATATTCATTTTGGAACGTATCAAGGACAAGCTGCTGTTCTAAATTTAAAATTTTCGTCGTCGCTTTCACTGCTGTCTGATATTCTTTGAAATCTTGGATATGCTGAGCAAATAAATCCATAATCGATAGCAGAAGATCCTGGAATGCTGCCATATACCACTTAGGCTGAAGGCCAATCCGTAAATGAACTTGCGCAATTTTAATTCGTTTTGCCACATAGGCTTCATCAACCACACCTGCAAACATTTCACTAATATGAATGCGGAGTGTTTTTTTCAGACGCTCGACAGAACTATTATCCTGAATGATATGCATCAAGGAAGACTCAACTTCTAAATTTTTATAAAATTTATCAACGATATGTGCGATATCGTCCTGAACAATTGGATTGAGCTGTTTTAGAATCAATAGGTCATGCTGCGTCAGATCTATCATCTTGATTTGTTTTGCGATATCCGTATTGTCAGAAAAGTTGATACGTTTTATTCCATCGTCCTGCTGTGTGAAAAAAGCAGTGTTTTTTCTTTTCTTCTCTTTTTTAAATAACAATGTTTTTGTCCCCCTATAATCATCACAAATTATCAGACTTTATATTATCTATCGGATAATATTGGATTTTTTAAAGGGAATCAGTAAAATTTTACTGTTCTTTATATGACCTTTTTAGTGGTTTCTTTGCTGGGCCTTCTACTACTTCTCCAGTAATAGAAAAACGAGAGCCGTGACACGGGCAATCCCACGTGCGGTCGCTATTATTCCAAGCGACTTCACAGCCTAGGTGAGTACACGTTGTATCGACAAGAAAAATGTTCCCGTCCTCTGATTTAAAGGCACCGCATTTTTTATGTTCATAAGAGACAATACCGCCTTCACCTGGCTTTAAATCATCAATGGTTTGATCGGTTCGTTTTAATTTACCACTGATCAGCTTGGCTGCGACATTGCTGTTTTCTTTAACGAAATCTTTGACGAAAGAATCAGAAACAGGCCTTGATGGCGTAAAAATGGATTCGGATGGATTCGATTTTCCTTCAATCAAATCACCGATAAGAGTAGCTGCGACATGGCTTGTTGTCATGCCCCATTTTCTAAAACCGGTCGCAACAAAGATATTTTGATGGTGTTTGGTCAGGCGGCCGATGTAAGGGATTTGATCCATTGTCACCATATCGTGTGTCGACCAGCGATACAGCACCTCTTCAATTCCAAGGGTGGCGTCTCCAAAACTTTCTAATCCTTCATAGTGAGCAGATTCATCTCCGCCTTGTCCAGTTTTATGACCTTCTCCTCCGATGAGCACCACTTTCTCACCCTCCCATTCTGCCGTTCTTAAAGAATGAGCAGGCTGGTCGATCCCTAAGTACATTCCATCTGGGAGCGGCTTCGTTGTTTTGGCTGCTACCACATAAGATTGCTCTGGGTGAATGCGCGTGAAATAAAGTCCTTTCCCATCATAAAAAGGAAAGTGCGAACAGGAAATAATATAGCGGCCTGTCAGGTGATGGCCGTTTTTGGTGACGACAGCAGGGCGGTTTCCTTCGTTCACGTCAACAGCAGTTGTCTGTTCATAAATACGTACACCTCGCTCTAGGAGCTGGTCAATGAGCGCATTGAGATAATGAAGGGGATGGAACTGTGCCTGCTGCGTCATTGCTAGGGCAGCCTTGATGTCAGCATCAAAAGGAAGCGCTGTTTTCCATTCCCGATCAATCCCAAGCTGTTTGTAGGCATCTAATTCCTTTTTTAATTTTTTGACACCGTTTTCTTCCTTTGTATAGAGGTACGCATCTTTGACTTCTAGCTGACAATCAATGTCGTACTTTTGAACGCGTGCTTGAATCAGCTCTTTTGCTTTCTCATTTGCTTCTACATACAAACGGGCTTTGGGCATTCCAATTTGCTGGATCAGCTCATGGTAGTACACATCGTGCTGTGAGGTAATCTTAGCTGTCGTATGTCCGGTCGTACCTTGCAGCAGTTGACCAGCATCAATGATGATGACATCCAGCCCGCGTTCTGTCATTTCAAACGCGGTAGCGATACCGGTAATACCGCCGCCGACAATGATGACATCTGCTGTGAGATCCTCATGTACTGCAGGAAAAGAATGCTTTTGACTATCCGCAATCCATAACGATTTTGCCTGTTCCAACCCCTTATGTTCTTGTTCCATATTGTCGCCTCCAGTTAGTCACTTGTTGTGTATAATTTTTCCTCGATGAAGAAAAACATACATTCGAAAGGAAACTAGTTCGACATACATAAAAAAATAGCCAACACATAAAAATAAACAAGATAAAAGGAAGGAGTGGACAGACGTGTCAACAAAGCAGCCGAAGAAAACATTGCCGCCTCAGCATCAAAGTGAGCGTCCAGGTCTTGAATATAAAATGAATCCAAGACCTGTTTTTGATCGAGAGGTGCCGAATAAAAAATTAGCAGGGAAAACAGCCATAGTGACAGGTGGGGACAGCGGGATTGGAAGAGCAGTCTCGGTCTTATTTGCGAAGGAAGGCGCCAATGTCGCCATTGTTTACTTGAGTGAGCACCGCGATGCAGAGGAAACGAAGGACTATATTGAAAAGGCGGGAGGCCGTGCTATTTTAATTGCAGGTGATTTAGGAGATGAGGCGTTTTCAAATGAGGTCGTCAAAAAAACGAAGGATGCTTTCGGTTCCATTGATATTTTGGTGAACAATGCCGGGGAACAGCATCCGCAAAAAAGCATTGAACAGATTACCTCGCATCAGCTTCTTCGAACATTTCAAACGAATATTTTTGCCATGTTTTATTTAACAAAAGCGGTACTTCCTCACTTAAAGAAAGGAAGCAGTATCATAAATACCGCATCTGTCACAGCCTATAAAGGGCATGAAACCTTGATCGACTATTCAGCTACAAAAGGGGCAGTCGTGACATTTACGAGATCATTATCTTTATCGCTTATTAAACAGGGAATCAGAGTAAATGGGGTAGCCCCAGGGCCCATTTGGACACCACTCATTCCATCAACCTTTACGGAAAAGGAAGTCTCCGAATTTGGCGGGGATGTTCCAATGGAGCGGCCAGGTGAGCCAGTAGAGCTTGCGCCGAGCTATTTATTTTTAGCGAGCGAAGACTCCTCTTATATAAATGGACAAATTCTGCATGTAAATGGCGGAACCATTTTAAATGGATAAACAAAAAACTTGCGGTAAAGAGACGAGTTGCTGTCTCTTTGCCGCAAGTAAAATCATCATGATTAGTGTAAGCAGTGTTCTGCATATTGAGCTGACAGGTCGTTGAATCGCTTTTCATCACGCTGATCCAGTGCCTTATCAATCTCTTCTCTAAGGAAGGTTAAGCGCTGTTTATAAAGCGCCTCATCTAAAACCATTTGAATATAGATGTCTAAAATCGTCACGCCGTTTTCTTCGGTTTTTTGGGTGTTGCGGGACTTCATGAGCTCAGCATACGTTTTTTTCTCTTTCATAAAGAATCCCCCCGATGCCTTTTTTATAGTATATGGATTGGTGGAGAAAAAATCAACAAGAATTTATAATTTTTAGACAATTTATTTTTGAGCGGAATCGACACCTCTTGTCCGATCGACACGATGTGATATAACTTTAAAAAAGGCTTTTCGATAGATCAAATGAACTAAATAACACGATAAAAAAATGATTTTTAATAAATTTTGAAAAAATCCTGTCGTTTCTTATATGTTGGTGATAGATTAATAGTATCTAAAATAACCAAAAATTAACACAGGAGGAAATGAAGTGTCAGGAATTAGTGAAACACCTTTAGATTCATACGTCATTAATCAAACAACAATGGCGGTCCTTCCAGTTGAAGAAGGAAAAAGAGTATATTCAAAAGTCATAGAAAGAGAGACAAGCTTTTACGTTGAATTAAAGCCCCTGCAAATTATTGAACGCAGCTGCAGATTCTTCGGCTCAAGCTATGCAGGCAGAAAAGCGGGAACATATGAAGTAACAGGAATATCTCATAAGCCTCCCATTGTAATTGACTCATCCAATCATCTGTATTTCTTCCCAACCTATTCATCCAACCGTCCTCAGTGCGGCTGGATCTCCCACAAATACATTCATACCTTCCAGGAATCATCCCTCGGAGACACGGTGGTCATCTTTACAAATGAGCAAACCGTCAAAATCGATGTCTCATATAAATCTTTTGAGAGTCAGGTACACAGAACAGCGTATCTCCGAACGAAATTTCAAGATCGCCTTGATGGTGGTCTTCCTAAAAAACAAGAATTTATGCTGTATCCAAAGGAACAACAGCTCAACCTTGTATACGATTTTATATTAAGGGAGCTACGGAACAGATATTAACTAAAACCAGCGGCAGTACAGCCGCTGGGCTCCTTATGTTATATCGTCTTCCTTTCTCGAAGAAAAAAACATTGATAATTGCATAATAAATTATATAATTTAAATATAATGTATAAAATTTTATATAATGAGCAGCAGAGAAGGGGATATGATGATGACTTATGATGAACTAGATACACCAGCGCTATTAATTGATAAACAGGTGATGATGGAGAATCTAGCTGCTATGCAGCAATATGCGGACCGTCAGCAAGTCAAACTGCGTCCTCATACGAAAACACATAAAACACCTGGTCTTGCGAAGGTGCAGGAGGAGATGGGCGCCTCTGGCTTAACTGTAGCGAAAGTAGGGGAAGCGGAAGTGATGGCAGCGCATGGGCTGACAGATATTTTTATCGCCAATCAAATTGTAGGTGAGACAAAGCTGAAGCGAATTCGAAAGCTGGCAGAGTCGATACACATTTCATTTGGAATAGATTGTGTAGAGCATGTGCATCAAATTGAAGAGGTTTTTCGAGGAGCAGAGAAAAAAGCGGAGGTTTTAATTGAGATAGAAGTTGGAGAAGAGAGGTCTGGTGTCATTGAAGAGAGTGATTTCTGTCAAATCTTGCAGGCGATAAAAACATGTGACTTTGTTCATTTAAAAGGGATTTTTTCTCATGATGGTCACACATACAAGGCGGAAAGTAAAGCGCATTGTCAGACATTATATGAAGACGCTGTGAATCGAACGCTTCGGTTTGCACAGATTGCAAAAGAAGCAGGCATGCTGCTAGAGGTGGTGAGCATAGGATCAACGCCGCCGTTCTTATTTCAATTTGATATTCCAAAGGGAGTCACCGAAATCAGACCTGGTACTTACATTTTCATGGATGCCTCTCAGTCCAATGTGATCGGCACTTTTTCATATTGCGCAGCAGCCGTCCTGACGACAGTCATTAGTAAGCCAACAAAGACTCGTGTCATTACAGATGTTGGAGCCAAAGGGCTCACGGCACAAACCCGTACAAAAGGTCTGACACAAACAAAAGGACTAGGCAAAGTAAAAGGCTATGATGATGTATTTGTTTCCAGTGTATTTGATGAGCATGCCATCATTTATCACGAAGGCTTCCGTCAGACTGTCCAGATCGGTGAGAAGGTGCAAATCATTCCAAATCATATTTGTCCTGCTGTCAATCTCCATGAAAAAGCCTATCTCATCCAAGATGGTGAAGTAGTCGAAGAGCTTGAAATTGCTTGTAAAGGTAAACTTCAATAAATCAACAGGACAAAGCGACTTTGATGAGGCATCATCATGATGACACGAAAACATCCACCATGACCATGAATTTGTTGAAACCAAATCCATATATCCAGTCGTCTAAAGAGTGTATCGGTAGACTGTTCACCAAATAAATGACAGGGAAATGTGGATCCTTAGACGTATTTTCAAGCAATTCCTCATAAATCACAGAAGTGACACGAGCCGTCTGTTACAATAAAAGAAATCATTTCTTGTAAAGTGTTCGTATGTGGTAAAGGATCCTCCTATTTTGACCGATATGAACGAATGGGAATAGGAAATGGAGGCTCTGTATGAAAAAACAATCGCAATTGATTCTGCTGTTCACTTTGACAGTGACCTTACTAGCAGCCTGCCAGCAAGCAGGTCAATCGCCTTCAAAACAAGACACAAAAGAAGCTGCGTATGAACAATGGGTTCAGCGTTATATGGATGAGTTAAATGAAGCTTATGAGAACATGACCGACCAATTTATTTCAGATGGACAGGGAAAGATCCAAGTAAATAAAAAATTGAAAAAGGCGACGAAAGCCTTTGATCATGTGATTCAAAAGGGGCTTGCTCATCAAGAAGTTCCAGCCGCGTATCAAGAGGCAGATGAACAGTTAAAGACAGGTCTTCATTCATTTGAAAAAGGAATTGGTCAGGTGGAGCAGCTATTAAAGCGCCCAGATCAAGAAAAGCTGTTTATTTCCGCTACTCATCATCTGCAAGATGGATTGCAGAGGGCAACTGCATTTATTGAAGAAGTCGGCCGTATTCAGCAATCAACGTAAAAAAGCTTGGAAGACGGACTTCCAAGCTTTTTTACATATAAAGTATTTGCTTTAAGCGGCGCACACCTTCTTGGATCATGTTTTCGTCCGTACAGGCGAAGCCTAGTAGTAATCCCTTTCGATTGCTCTCAAAACAATAAGGACTTAATGGATAAATGCCAATACCTGCTGCTTTTGCTGCCTCAATACTGCCTTTTTCGTCAAAGTCTGGTGCTCCTTCTAAAAAGACATGAAGACCCGTATCTGTTCCATAAATATGAAAGTGCTTGTCAAATTGTTGTGTTAAAAGGGCATCCATCATGGCAGCCTGTCTTTTTTTATATAGCTGTCTCATTCGCCTGACATATCTCGTGAAGTCTCCTTCTCTGAAAAAAGAGGCGAGTGTGATCTGTTCCATAATGGGTAGCTGCCTTTGAATGAGTGATTGCAAGGAAGCGATTTCTTTTATGACGGCTTTGGAGCCGATAATGGCAGCAAGGCGGATGCCGGGTGCTAGCACTTTGGAGAAGCTTAAGATATAAATCACATGGCCTGATGCTTCTGAAAATAAGGAAGGAAGCGGTCCGCCATGATAACGATAATCTCCATCAAAATCATCCTCTAGTATATAAGACTGATGGCTGACAGCAAATTTTAGCAGCTGCTGCCTTCTGCTCACACTCATACATACACCGGTTGGACGCTGATGGGAGGGTGTCACTGCAATCAGCTTTGTTCTTCGTGGTAATGTATTCACCATCATTCCTTCTTCATCGACGGGCGCGGGATAAATGTTCATTTCACGATGCATAAATGAAAGCCTTGCTCCAGGAAAGCCTGGATCTTCAACAGCTACTGTATCGCCTTTTTTGAGTAATACCTGTGAAATCAAATCAATGGCTTGCTGCGTGCCTCCTGTTAATACGATTTGATCCTCTTCTACATCAATGCCTCGTTCTACAGATAAGTATTGGCGTATTTCTGAACGTACTTCCCATAAACCATGCGGGGAGGAATAGCCCCAATCTTTCATCTCTAATCGCTGTAATGCTTTCATGAGCGAGCGTTTCCATATGTTTTGGAAATGTTCGTCGATGGCTGGTTCCTGATGACGAAAATCAATATCAAGCTTTTCATGAAATTGATTGGCCGACAGCCAGTGGTTCATTTGTTTCTCCGCCTCTTGAAAGTGTGGTCTTACCGGAAGAGGAAAAGGGGGCTCACCTTGATGGGGGGCGGAGGCCGCATAGTGATCACTCGAAATGACCTTCGTACCGCCTCGTCTAGATGTGCTGACATAACCTCTTGCCAGCAGTTCATCATAAGCAAGCTGTATTGTTGATCTTGATACATTGAGCTCCTGTGCTAATACGCGTGTCGGTGTTAACTGATCATGAGGATTCAGTTTTTTGGAATGAATTTGTTGAATGATCCCAGTCACGATTTGCTGCCAGAGCGGGGTCGTACTTGAGCGGTCTAAATAAATATACATCGGACACCTTCTCTCATTGTCACATATAACATGATGATGACACGGAAATATGGAGTGGTCAATAGCGTCATTTTTGGATATAGGAAGTAAGCCAAAAGGTGTGTACACTGTTCTCATATGCTTATGACTAAAGGAGAGAGTGAAATGATCCCTGCATCTAAAGAAGACACTACACACCTATCTATCATTCCATTTACATTCGTTTTATTTGGTCTTTTTATGATTACAACCGCAGTAAATCTGCAGGTGCCCCTTTATACGTTGTATGCCGAACAAGCAGGGTACGGAAAAGCGGCGACAGCCCTTGTATTTGCTGCATATGTCTTCGGACTGATTCCAGTCTTGCTTTTTCTTGGGGGGATATCTGACCGGGCTGGACGTAAACCGGTTTTATTGGTTGCACTTAGTTTTTCATTATGTGCTACCTTATTGATGATCGTACATCCTACCATTCAAATGCTCTTTTTGGCCCGGCTGCTGCAAGGGGTGGGGCTTGGGCTGAGTGTTGGCACATGCACCGCTTATTTAATTGCTTTATATCCAGAAAAGTCAAACTGGATTCCAACGTTTATTGCGTTATGCAGTTCGATTGGCTTTGGGGGCGGTGCTCTTTTTACGGCACTTCTTTCTTTTCAGCATATGACGCTTGCGCCGCTTAGCTATTGGATTGTGCTGGGCTTTTTAATCCTAACGATTGTGGGTGTCTTCTTTTTCGTTCCGCCTGTACAAGGAGATTCAGGTAAACCGATGATGAACATGCCAACATTTCCAAAAGGAACAATGCCAGCGAATGCAGCGATTGCTGTCGCGTGGTCGGTGTGCGGCCTTGTGATTTCGGTTTTGCCAGCACAGCTTAAATTAAATGGATATGAATTATGGGTAGGGCCGGCACTATTTTTAATTAATATGGCAGGTGTCCTGATGCAGCCTTTTGTTCGCAAAATGAATAGCACAGCAGCGCTCCTCGCCGGATTTATTTGTCTTCCATGCGGATACGGCCTCTTGCTAATTGGAGCAAATAGCGGATCCATCATTCTTGTGCTTGCCGGAACGATGCTTGCGGGTACGGCCTGCTATGGATTTACTTATTTAGGTGGTCTTCAGCTGATTGTCGAGAGGGGAAAAAAGGAAGCAGCTAGAGCCGTTGCAGGGTTTTATTTATTTGCCTATTTAGGTCTGGGTCTTCCAAGTGTTTTTGTCGGACTTTTCGCTGATTTGTACGGAACCCAGATGGTGTTAACCGTCTTTTTCTTGGTCGTTTTGGCAGCTTGTCTCATCCTTTTGATCTCAAGTGTCAAGAAACAAAAGTGAGGAGCCTGGCTTTTTCTTTTTCCTTCCATTCGTTTAAAATAAAGGTATGAGAGGGGAAGATGACATGAAAAAAGTGCAGCTGGACGGTGCATCGTGCAGGTCGCAAGAAGAGCTTCATGACCAACTAAAAACAGTTTTACACCTTCCTGACTACTACGGGAAAAATCTTGATGCCCTATGGGACTGTTTGACAGGAGAAGTAAATCTGCCAGTAAAGCTGACATGGGTGAATTTTGACACGAGCAAGGACGCTCTTGGCGAGTATGCAGAAAACGTAAAGCAGTTATTTCAAGAAGCAGAAGAGGAATTGAAGGGACAATTTCAAGTGAGCATTCAATAATGGTGAAAAAGCAGCCGACATTAGAGGTTGCTTTTTTTCTGATTCTCACCTGCGATGATATGGATAGACAATGCTAACTACACAGAATCATTTAAAAAGAATACTACTAGCAGAAAAGCATGGGTTATCTGAGTTTTACAAGTTTTTAATTGTGGGTTCATAAAAATAAGTTGCGTGTAGGAAACTTTCATCAAAATATGTTATAGTGGAACCTACATTGATAGACTAAGATAGAGTGAGGGTTCGGAAAGGATGAAGGAAAAAACTAGAGCAAAAACAAGATCCAAAAGAAGGCTGAGACCTTGGGTGAAAGCAGTGCTGTTTATCATGGCTTTTGTCATGGTGATGGCAGTATCCGTAACAGGATATGCCTACTTTAAAATTTCAAAAGCGTCAGATAAGGCGCAAGTGTCATTAGAAAGAGGAGACACCTCGCAAAAGCGTGTAAAAGCTTTTGATCCAGGAAAGGACAACTTCTCGGTGCTCTTGCTTGGAATTGACAGCCGTCCAGGTGAAACGGTAGACGAAGCACGAAGTGATGCGGTCTTACTGGCGGCGGTGAACCGAACAGAGAAAACCATCAAGCTCCTTAGTATTCCTCGTGATTCTTATGTTGATATACCAGGAAGAGGATATGATAAAATCGCCCACGCCCATGCATTTGGAAGTGCAGATTTGTCAGTCAAAACGGTCGAAAATTTGCTGAATATCCCTGTAGACTATGTGATTTCAGGGAACTTTAAGGCGTTTCAAGACATTGTAGATGAGCTAAACGGAATTGACGTCACGATTGAAGATGAAGGTATCGCAAAACAAATGGAAAAGGACTCAAAAGGGAAAGTTCATGTGCAAACAGGTACACATACGTTAAATGGTGAAGAAGCATTAGCGTTTGTAAGAACGAGAAAGGCAGACAGTGACCTCATGCGCGGGAAGCGCCAAATGGAAGCACTTCAAGCCATCTTTGAAAAGTCTAAATCCATTTCTTCGATCCCATCCTATGACAACATCATTGATACACTTGGTGATAATGTTTCAACCAATCTGTCAATGAAGCAGTTTATCGGCCTTTTCCCGTTATTGAGCTCATTGAAATCAGTGGATACCATTCAGCTAAAGGGCCATGATTATCAGCCTGGGAATGTGTATTACTTTGAGTTAGATGGCGCTGGATTAGAAGAAGTGAGAACAGAGCTGAGAGAACAGCTTGAATTATCATAATATGTAGGAGCCTGCCGCTGTGGCAGGCTTTTTGCTTTGAATGGAGACGCGCGACAATGAAGCAAATTCAATTCGCTTGATGAAGAAAATACCGAGTCAGCAGTTCCTCTACCCGGTGACGTATACGTGGATTAAAGTATTTATGTTTTTCTTCATAGCCATCCATGATAAATAGATACGTTGTAAATCCTTCATCGTGTTCAATTTGCTGTACCTTCATTTTTTCTTTACGTAAATGCTGCTTTAGTTCATAAAGTGCTTTCTGTGCTTCCTTTAAGGCGGAGGTCACTAGCTGAATGTATGGTTCATTTAGTTTAAATGTTTGATGTTGTTTTAAGTGAGTCAAATCACGATTGAGGATGGAGACGACCATTGGAAGAAAGATGGCCTGTTCCATCATCTGAAGCTGTATTCTTGATAGTCTCGTCATGTCCAAGCCTGCTTTCTTTCTTAATAGAACACATGTTCTTGTTTATTATATCGAATGAGTCAAATAATCTCAAGGGGGGGGATTCATTTGTATATTTTTATGTTTTCCATGTAAAATGAAAAGTAGACAAACCTTGAAGGAGTCAAACAAGTTGACATCATTTCTTTCCCTATTTACTCACGAAAATATCACATCATTTTTTGAGAGCTACAAGGCCTTTGGACCGATTGTCGCCATATTGCTCCCTTTAATAGAAGCATTTCTTCCGTTTTTACCACTCGTTGCGTTTGCTGTAGCAAATGCAAATGCATTCGGCCTGTGGGAAGGCTTTTTATTGACCTGGATTGGCGCAAGTGCAGGGTCTATTCTTGTCTTTTTGCTGATTAGAAAATTTGGACGAATGAGAATGCTCAACTTTATTAGCAGGCATCCTTCCATTAAAAAATTAATGCTTTGGGTGGAGAAGCGGGGATTTGGTCCATTATTTATTTTACTTTGCTTTCCTTTCACACCCTCTGCTGCCGTCAATGTTGTAGCTGGTTTATCAAGAATTAGCTTTTGGCAATTCTCATTAGCTACTTTATCTGGTAAGTGTGTCATGCTTTTTATCATTAGTTTTATTGGGTATGATCTCTCTGCTTTAGTTAAGAATCCGTTAAGAAGTGTTTTTGCGGTTCTAGTTATTGCAGTATTATGGTATGTTGGAAAGAGAGTAGAAAATAGGTTAAACATTCGAATGAGTAAACGTGAGGACAAAGGAGGCTCTTAATGAAAAAGAAGCCATTGCTATGGTTGATGATTATTACAGGCATCGTCTTATTGTTCCAAGTAAAGAATTTCATGTTTGTCACATACAAAGTAGAAGGGGTTAGTATGGACCCAACTTTTACAGATGGAACAGAATTATTAATCAATAAGTTCTCGCCAAAACTCACGAAAATTAGCCGGTTTGATTATGTATTATTTCACGGACCTAAAAATCAAATCTTGATCAAGCGGGTCATTGGACTCCCAGGAGAAACGATCAAGTATGAAGATGATCAGTTATTTGTCGATGGTGAAAAAAAGAAGGAACCTTATTTAAAAGAGCAGAAACAACATAAAATGGGGAACGTTCTAACAGGGGATTTTCAGCTGAAAGCCATCACAGGAGAAGATAAAATTAAAAGCAATCATTACTTTGTGGTCGGAGATAACCGAATACATAGCTTCGACAGCCGGCATTTTGGCACCATTTCAAAGGATCAAGTTGTTGGTGTCAAAAGGAATACCAGCGAATAAAAAAAGGCGCTCTGCATATGCAAAGCGTCTCTTTTTTATTTTGCGGCTTTATAATCAGGCTGCCTTTTTGCCCATACATGATGTAAGAACCGGAAAAACGGTGGCAGCATTGCAATGACGAGAATAATTCTGACGACTTGTACAGCCACAACAAAGGTAGAATCCTCGTGCAGTGTGACTGCTGTTGTTGCCATTTCTGCAATACCGCCAGGCGAAAAAGCAAGAATGGCTGTAATGACAGAAATACCTGTGATCTCAGCGATGGCAATAGAGCTGAGGACAGTTGCAGCAATGAGTCCAGCTGAGCTGACGACAGCCACAATGAGAGTGTTTTTTAGCCCGACAAACATCTGTTTATTCATTTTTGAACCGATGGTTGCACCTAGAAATACTTGAGACGCAATGTTCGCTTGTGCCGGCCAATAAGGAATCAAATCATAACCTATGAGCGCGCCCGCACCAACTTGAAGAGCTGCGACGCCTAGCATACTGCCGATCAGCCAAGGGGCAGGAAAATGAAGACGAACTGCTAGGCGTGACATGAGCCAGGCACCTAAAATAAGCGCAGCGGTCCAAGAGATGTTTGAAAGGGTGAAAACGCCCGAAGAAAAAGCGCTCCCTTGCGTAACTACAGCCGCATCCGCTTGGTTTTTTGTATTTAAATAAAACACTGTAAAGGGGATAGTGAGTACAACCATTAATACACGTATCGTTTGCACGAGACTCACAACAGCTGTATTGGCTCCCACCTCTTGGGCAATCCCCGGCATAGCGGATAAACCGCCGGGGGCAGTTCCGACAAAGCTTGTCAGCATATCAGTTTTGCTCAGCTTCCATAAGACAAAGCCTGAGAGCATCGCCAGTAGAATAGAAAAGATGAGCATGAAACTCACAGGGAGCCAATTTTCAGCGAAAATGTGAAGGACCTTCATATTCATTTTCTGTCCGAGTTCAATTCCGAGAATGGATTGACCAAGGAGCAGCCATCTGCTGTGAATACGTAAGGTGCTGGTTCCTTTACGCTGAAACAGGGTGGGGCGGCGCATCGCAATAAAAGCTGCGGTGATTAATGTACCTACCATCCAGCCAATAGACATACCTGTTAAAGACAAAAGAAATCCACCTAAACCGCTTGTCGCAATGAGAATGAGATCGGTTCGAAGGCCTTGTTTCATTACATGTAAACCTTCTTCCTATATGTTTGTTCAGTAAGTGAAATGTTGTTAACTTCACTATAATACAAAAGTCTCTATAAATAAAATACGAATTTTTTCACCATTTACATAAGATTATCTTATCACTAAATGATTAGTACATTTTTATAAAGAAAGATATAATTTTTACCAAAAACAAAGTCAATATACAACGATTTTCCCCTATTTTTGTTATCAGTTGACTATCATTTTCAATTACACTACACTACTTAGTGTGAGGTGATAACATGAAAATTCCTTCTTTTAAATATAATGAAAAGGGATTGAATCGCTTTTTTGGTCCTTTAGAGGGGAGAATTATGGAGATCCTTTATGATGGTGAGGATATGCCGATTAAAGAGGTGCAGCAAAAGCTGTCAGATGAGAAGCCGATTAATTTCAACACAGTGATGACTGTGTTGAACCGCTTAACCGAAAAGGGAATTGTGGAGAAAAAAACAAAAGGGCGCTCATCTATTTATAATCCTATTTTAACAAAAGAAGAATTTCTAAATGAGCAAACAAAATGGATTACACAAGGATTGATGGACGATTTCGGTCCGCTGGCAGTCAATCATATGGTGGATGCAATTGAAAGTGCTGACCCTGAATTGCTCAAAGTGCTTGAAGCAAGGCTAGCGTCTAAAAAAGAGGAGCAGCAAAATGAATAAAATGAAGTCGAGTCTGCTGTTTTTAGGCGGTATATTGATTGGTCTAACGATTTTTTATCAGATGGGGTATTATGTGCTATCAAGCTTTTTTGGCTGGAATCAAGCATATAATCTGATTCATGTATGCCAGTCTGTGCTCGAATTCTATGGATTCACTCCTTTAAAATACTTTCTGGATGCCTTAGTCCTTTCCACATTGGGTTTTGCGATTTTCTATATGGCAAAGCAAATCAGAAAGTACATTCAATTCAAACGACATATGATGCTCGCAGTCGAACAACCGTCAACCGAATCTCTGTCAGAGAAATATCAAAACGATATCATTGTATTTCATTGTCATGAACCGCTTGCTTTTGCAATGGGGATGCTTCACCCAAAGGTTTATTTATCAACAGCTCTCATAGACATGCTGGATGAAGAAGAGATTGACGCTGTAGTTCATCATGAATTGCATCACAAATACAGCTATGATCCTTTGAAGGCTTTTATGTTCTCAATGCTCACAAAAGTCATTTGGTACATTCCAGTGTTAAAGCATATGAGACAAAGCTACTCTGTTTTTCGTGAAGTGATTGCAGATGACTATGCCATTCAGAAGACAGGCACTGAGCTTGGAGTAGGGCAGGCCCTTTTGAAACTGGTTAAAAAAAGAACCCAGTTTCAAAAACAAACAAAGTTTGCGGTGTCCTTTGGGGATCGGGCATTGAATTTAAGAATACAAAAAATCTTAAATCCAACTTACAATATTCCTTTTAATGTACCAATGATTCCAATCGTCACTTCAGCCATTCTGATGGTGATCTTGATAATTATGCTCAACCTTAATTACTAATTTTTTTACTTATTAACATTACATTGTGTAGTGTAAAAACAGGAGGAAATCACTATATGAAAACAAATCAAGAAATAGGAACACTTTTTGTACGCGTTATTTTAGGGATTATTTTCTTTTTACATGGGCTTCAGGCATATCAAGGAGGGCTGGGAGGTACAGCAGCATTCTTCGGGCAAATCGGTGTACCTGAATTTATGGCCTATATTGTGAAGACAATTGAGCTGGTCGGTGGTATCGCCTTGATTTTAGGTCTAGGAACTCGAGTTATCGCAGCATTATTTGTACCAATTATGGCAGTAGCAATTATCACTGTTGGTTTTTCTAGAGGATTTGTAGGTGGTTATGAATTTGAACTTTCGCTTCTCGTCATGGCGCTTTATTTAACTCTCAGCGGCAGTAAGCTGCTATCAATTGATGGGATTCTCAAGCATCAGCAGCAAAGCAATGAAGCAAAATTTCATTAAAAGATCATAAAAACTCCTTCTGCTCTTTGTGGCAGAGGAGTTTTTTTAATGATCGAATTCTCATTTTCTCGTTTGAAAATGAGGAAGGGATGGGAGGCTTTGCTACATTTAGCGCTTTCTTTGACAGTTTGAATGAACGAAATATCGATTTCATCTTTTGACGGAACATATGCTCTCCTATTAAAATAGGACTATCTATGATACATGGTGCGTTAAAAGATATAGAAACCATACAGCGTGCTGCTGCTCATCTTGAGCGATACGTTTCATTAGCTCTTTTGTTCCTTGATCTCGGACATAGTCTGATACGCTTAAGTAAAAATCAACCGTTTTTTGTTCATCTTTAAAAGCAAACAGAAGCCCTTCTCTGAATTGGTCTGGACAAGGTTCTGTTACGCTTGGTTTGTGATTTTTACCTGTTAAAGAATAATATAGCTTTGAAAATAGTTGATAGTGTCTGACTTCATCCTGACGTATTTCTTGAATGATCTTTTTTGCTTCAGGATTTTTTGCTTTTTGGGCAAGTTTTTCGTAGCACTGGATCGCAGAATATTCACCATTGATCGCCTTCTCAAGGTCTGAAATGATTCTTGTGTTTTGGCGCATGTCATAAGGCGAGTAGTCATAGTAACCGTAATACATGATATTGCCAGCCTCCTTTATGTTCATGATGGTTTATGATATGAAAAGAGTGAGGAAAGGTGCCTATGTTTTTTTCAGAAAGGAGAATGGGAACGTGATCGGAAAATAGCTATTTACCTTTATTTTCGCTAGAATATGAGTACATAAGAAAGGTGTTGTGGAACGTGGAGATTCAGTTTTTAGCAGGCAGATCGGGGAGTGGAAAAACGACTGCAATCTTAGAGGAAATCAAAGAACAGCTTCGGCTTGATCCGTTGGGTCCGCCAATCATTTTTTTAGTCCCGGATCAAATGACATTTTTAATGGAATATGAGCTTGCGAAAACGTCTGAAGCCGGTGGAATGATCAGAGCTAAAGTTTTTAGTTTTACTCGTCTTGCTTGGTCTATTTTACAGCAGACTGGTGGAGCGAACCGGCAATTTGTGACAAGCACAGGAATTCAAATGCTTTTAAGAAAAGTGATTGAAGAGCAGAAAGACAAGTTTAAAGTATTCAAAAAAGCCAGTGATAAGCCAGGGTTTGTGGAGCAAATCGAAAAAACGATGGCTGAATTCAAAAGATACTGTATGCCGCCTGAGGAAATTGAGAAAATTTCAGTGGAAAGCATGCATTCAGAGTATACAGAAGAAAGACGGGCAGCCGAAAAATTGCATGATCTCCATGTTCTTTATCAGCAGATGGAGGAGCATTTACAAGATGAATATGTGCACTCAGAAGACTATTTGACTCTTCTTGCCCAGCAAATTCCTTCAGCTGAAGAAATAAAAGGAGCACATATTTATATCGATGGTTTTTATCAATTTACACCGCAGCAGCTTCTTGTCATTGAACAGCTCTTGCTCCATGCAGCAAAAATAACTGCGGCTTTCACAGTAGATCGATCCTATCATGATAGGCAGCCAAATGAACTTGATTTATTTCGTATGACAGGTAAAACGTATTTCCAGCTCTATCAGCTTGCTAAAGAGTGCGGAGCTGACATTTCTGAAACCATTTTTGAAAGAAATCATCGGCACCTTTATACACCAGATCTTGCTTATTTAGAACACCAATATGAGCAGCGGCCAGTACAGCCATATCAGGAAAACACCCCTCATCTCACAGTGTCTAAAAGTGCAAATAAACGAGCTGAAATTGAGGGAGTAGCGAGAGACATCCTTGATTTAGTGAGAGAAAAAGGACTCAGACTCCGAGATATCTCGATTGTAGCGAGGCATGTAGACGACTATAAAGATACGTTAAAAGAGGTTTTTCGAGATTACGACATTCCTTTTTTTATTGATGGAAATGAATCGATGCAGTATCATCCGCTCATTGAATTGATTCGTTCGAGCTTGGATGTCATAAAAGGAAATTGGCGGTATGAGGCGGTATTTCGCTGCGTGAAAACAGAGTTCTTATTTCCGCTTGAAATCACTAAGAACAAAGCGAGAGAGCAGGCAGATCAGCTCGAAAACTATTGTATTGCTTATGGTGTGAAAGGAGAGCGCTGGACAAATGGTTCCCGGTTTCATTACAGGCGCTTCCAATCATTAGATGAGGATTTCAGGCAAACAGATCAAGAAATCGAAATGGAACAAATGCTAAATGATGTCAAAGAATGGATCACGCCCCCGCTTTACCAGTTGCAGAAAAGACTTAAAAAAGCGCAAAAGGTAAGGGACATGGTAGAGGCTGTCTATGTCTTTTTAGAAGAGATACAAGTACCAGACAAGCTTGAAAAAGCGAGGCTTGAGGCTGAAGAAGCAGGTCGATTAGCTGAAGCAATGCAGCACGGGCAAGTATGGGATGCTGTGATTCAATTAATGGATGAATTTGTTGACATGCTAGGTGACGAAGAGCTCTCATTTCCTTTATTCCAACAGATGATAGATACAGGATTAGCTTCTCTAAAATTCGCTTTGATTCCGCCTTCACTCGATCAAGTATTTATCGGAAGTATGGATTTATCCAGAATGTATCAAGTGAAGTGTACGTTTATCATTGGTGTAAACGATGGCGTTATTCCCGCACGCCCCTCTGATGAGAGTGTATTGTCTGAGGATGACC
Source organism: Bacillus sp. FSL K6-2841 (assembly GCF_037976435.1). Classification (NCBI taxonomy): domain Bacteria; kingdom Bacillati; phylum Bacillota; class Bacilli; order Caryophanales; family Bacillaceae; genus Bacillus; species Bacillus sp. FSL K6-2841. The sequence goes on from NZ_CP150266.1 coordinate 1,088,009, forward strand.
GAGAATGGTTAAAACGAGCAGGAGCAGAGCTGGCAGAGACAGGAAAAGAACGGCTGCTAGATGAGCAATTTTTAATTTACCAAGCGTTATCAAGTCCATCCCATCATTTGTATCTATCCTATGCGGCTTCTGATGCAGAAGGACGTTCTTTATTGCCTTCAACACTCATCAAGTATTGCCAAGAGCTTATGCCAAATCATCAGCACGCTCTTTATGTGTTAGATCCAGAACAGCTGGAAGACAATGAGCAATTAAAATTTGTAGCGAATGAGCATGTTTCGTTGTCGTATACTGTCTCACAGCTGCAGCAATGGCTCAATCAATATCCCATTAGCGGTGTATGGTGGAGTGTCTATAACTACTTAATGACATCTCCTAATCGGGATGTATCAAAAAACATCATGTCAAGTTTGTTCTTTACAAATCGAGCGAAGCCTTTAAAGCAAAATGTCACAAAAGAGCTTTACGGTGATCATATTCAGGGCAGTGTTTCAAGAATGGAGAAATTCAATGCGTGTGCATTTTCTCACTTTGCTTCCCACGGCTTAAAACTTAAGGATCGACAATTTTACAAATTGGAAGCACCCGATATCGGCCAGTTGTTTCACTCGGCTTTGAAGCATATTTCAGATACGCTAGTTGAACAAAAAAAGGATTGGAAAAACCTAACGAAGGAAGATTGTGTCACCTATTCAAGACATGCAATCGAACAGCTTGCTCCGCGTCTTCAAAAGGAAATTCTATTAAGCTCTAATCGGCATGCTTATATTAAAGAAAAGCTCCAGAAAATCCTAATTCGAGTCTCTTCTATATTAAGTGAACATGCCAAAGTGAGTGGATTTTCTCCAGTAGGGCTTGAGTTAGGTTTCGGGGGGCAAGGACCTTTGCCGCCGTTTACTTTTCAATTAAAGAATGGCTGCACGATGGAACTTGTCGGAAGAATTGACAGGGTAGATAAAGCAGAAGGTTCAAAAGGGCTGCTTTTAAGAATCGTCGATTACAAATCCAGTGAGAAAGGTCTTGACCTAGCAGAAGTATACTATGGTCTTGCCTTGCAAATGCTCACATACTTAGACCTAACCATTACGTATTCGAAAGAGTGGCTCGGCGTAGAAGCAACGCCTGCTGGCATTTTATATTTCCATATTCATGATCCGCTCATTCAAGCACCAATTCCGCTTGCAGAAGATGAAATTGAGCAGGAAATATACAATAAATTTAAAATGAAGGGTTTATTGCTTGAAGATGTGGAAGCAGTAAAGCTAATGGATCAAACGCTTGATTCAGGTAGATCGCAAGTCATTCAAGCTGGCTTGAAAAAGGATGGGTCTTTCCGTTCTGATTCGGCAGTTTTAAGTGAAGATCATTTCCATATACTCACACAACACGTTCGGCGTACATTTGAAGAAGCAGGTGAAAGAATTACAAATGGAGAGGTCACAATTAATCCATATAAATTAAAGGATCAAACACCTTGCCGCTTTTGTTCTTTCAAGTCTATTTGCCAATTCGATGAATCAATAGAAGATAATGATTTTAGAGTGCTCACCTCTGAAAAGGACGATGTTGTGATAGACCGGATCAAAAAAGAAGGGGATCAGTATGCAAATACCAAAACCGAATAACAGTACGTGGACGGATGACCAGTGGGAAGCCATCGTTTCAGAAGGACAAGATATCTTGGTTGCGGCGGCGGCAGGGTCGGGTAAAACAGCTGTTTTGGTTGAACGCCTGATTCGAAAAATGACCCGGCCTGAACTTCCAGTTGATGTGGACCGTCTGCTTGTTGTAACTTTCACAAATGCTTCTGCGGCAGAGATGAAGCATCGGATCACAGAAGCACTTGAAAAAGAATTAGCCAAAAACCCTGGGTCTCTTCATATGAGAAGGCAGCTGTCCCTCATGAATCGAGCCAATATTTCAACCTTGCACTCCTTTTGCTTGCAGGTTTTGCGCACCTTTTACTATGAAATTGATCTTGATCCAGGCTTTCGTTTGGCCGATCAAACAGAAGGAGAACTATTAGGAGATGAAGTGTTAGATGAACTGTTTGAGGATGAATATAAGGCTGGAAAGCCATCATTCTTTGAACTGGTTGACCGTTACACGTCTGACCGTCACGACTTAGATTTGCAATGGCTCGTGAAGAGAATTTATGAGTTTTCAAGATCGCATCCATCCCCTGAGCAATGGATGCGGGCATTTCTTTCACTTTATGATGTAGATGCTCAAACAAAAGTAGAAGAATTACCGTTTTATCCATATATCAAAGAAGATCTTTCTCTCGTTCTCCGGAGCTGTCAGGAGCTGCTTGAACGAGCTCTTTCGCTATCAAAAGAGCCGGGTGGCCCAGCACCGAGAGCAGAGAATTTTATAGATGATTTAGAGCAAGTCAATGAATTAATCCGTCATCAAGATGATTTTGAGAAACTTTATGAGCTTTTGCCGAACGTCAATTTTAAAAGGCTCAAAACGTGCAAAGGGGACGAATATGACCCTGCTTTATTAGAAAAAGCCACAGATGCACGTAATCAAGCGAAAAAACAATTAGAAAAACTAAAAGATGAATACTTCATGCGCAGTCCTGCCCAGCATTTAAAAAGCTTAGCTGAAATGAAGCCAGTTGTGGAGACGCTTGTAGAGCTTGTGATCCAATTTGGTGAGCGTTTTGAAAGAGCGAAGCAGGAAAAGTCAATTGTTGACTTTTCGGATTTAGAGCACTATTGCTTACGCATTTTAGCGGAGCAGGATGCAGAAGGACATTTGATTGAAACAGAAGCTGCCAAGTACTATCAACAGCAGTTTGAAGAAGTGCTCGTTGATGAATATCAGGATACAAACCTTGTACAAGAAACCATTTTAAAGCTTGTATCTAAAGGAGAACATTCTGCAGAGGGCAATCTGTTTATGGTTGGTGATGTAAAGCAGTCTATTTATCGTTTTAGGCTGGCAGAGCCTATGCTCTTTTTAAACAAATATAAACACTTTCAACCAGACGGCAAAGAAACAGGGAAGAGAATCGATTTGAATAAAAACTTCCGCAGCCGTTCAGATGTTTTAGATAGTACGAACTTTTTGTTCAAGCAGCTGATGGGGGAAACAGTTGGAGAAATTGAATATGATGAACAAGCTGAATTAAAGCTTGGAGCGAGTTATCCAGAAAGCAAAGATACAACGACAGAAATGCTTCTTGTCCACTTAGATCAGCAGGAAGCAGAAACCGGCGAAGAGCGAGAAGAGCTCGAGACCGTCCAATTTGAAGCGAGAATCATTGCTAAAAAAATAAAAGAATTAGTGGAGCAGCCATTTCAAGTGTACGATGCAAAGCAGCAAATGACCCGTAACTTACAGTATCGTGACATTGTCATTTTGCTTCGATCTATGCCGTGGGCTCCACAAATGATGGAGGAATTAAAGAAGCAGGGAATCCCCGTATATGCCAATCTTTCCTCTGGTTATTTTGAAGCAACAGAGGTGTCTGTCATTCTTTCTTTGTTAAAAGTCATCGATAATCCATATCAGGATATCCCGCTTGCTGCTGTTTTAAGATCACCTCTTGTTCATTTAGATGAAAATGAATTGGCTCTGATTCGAACAAGTGATAAAAAAGGCACGTATTATGATGCTGTAAAGGCATTTATGAGTGTGACGCATTCTGATCACCCTACATGCAAAAAGCTAGAGCGATTTTTCCAATTCCTGCGCAAGTGGCGTGATTTTTCTATCAATCATTCGGTGGCAGAATTAATTTGGGAAGTCTACCGTGACACGCAGTATCTTGATTATGTTGGCGGGATGCCTGGAGGTAAGCAGCGGCAGGCGAATCTTCGTGCCCTTTATGACAGGGCCAAGCAATATGAAAAAGCTGCCTTTAGAGGGCTATTCCGATTCCTTCGTTTTATTGAAAGAATGCAGGAGCGTGGGGATGATCTTGGTGCGGCAAAAACGTTCAGTGAAACAGAGGACGTTGTGCGTATGATGACGATCCACAGCAGTAAAGGATTAGAATTTCCAGTCGTCTTTACCGCAGGACTCGGCAGGAACTTTAATATGATGGACTTAAACCAGTCCTATTTACTTGATAAAGAACTAGGGTTTGGAAGCAAGTACATCCATCCTGAACTGAGAATTAGTTATGCGACATTACCGCTTGTGGCGATGAAAAAAAAGATGAGAAAAGAGTTATTATCTGAAGAGCTGAGAGTCCTATATGTGGCACTCACAAGGGCTAAAGAAAAATTATTTCTGGTCGGCTCTGTCAAAAATCAGGTGAAAGCATTAAGTAAATGGCAAAATGCCGCAACCGGAGAAGAGTGGCTGCTTCCTGATTTTGAACGGTATCAATCAAAAACATACTTAGATTTCATTGGACCTGCCCTCATCCGTCATCAAGCGATGGCATCTGTTTTAGAAGAAGCAGGAGATGTTGTTCTTTCACATCCGTCTACATTCACTATCTCATTTACGCAAGCTTCTGATCTTTTAACGGAAGATATGTCACTTGAAAAGAAGGAGCAAGACGAGATTGTACAAGCATTGATGGATGGTCTGCCTGTTGAAGGATATGGTGATGCTGATGAGAAGGTGGCAGAGAGGCTCTCATGGAAATATCCGTATCTAGCGGCCTCGCAAGTCGGCACAAAGCAGTCAGTTTCCGAGATAAAAAGAATGAAAGAAATACAGGATGAGTACAGTGTTCCTTCTTCTATTCGAAAAGCTCGTGCAACATTGTATGACCGGCCGGCTTTCATGAAGAAAAAAACACTCACTGCCGCAGAGCAAGGCACCGCAATGCATACAGTGATGCAGCATATCCCGCTTCCTTCTGAGGAGCCTTATGATGAATCACAGATAGGACACTTGCTCGAATCTTTACAGCAGCGAGATTTGCTAACAGATGAGCAGATCCGGTCAATTAATCAAGAAGGAATTGCATCTTTCTTCTCTACTTCAATTGGCCAAAAACTGCTAAAAGCGGACTGGGTGAAACGAGAGGTGTCTTTTAGTATGGTGTTACCTGTTAAAGAGGTATACCGTCATATAGATACTGAGGGAGAGCCTGTTCTGATTCAAGGAATGATTGACTGTTTATTTGAAACAGATGGAAAGCTATATTTACTAGATTATAAAACTGATAGAGTACAAGGCAGATATACAGTTGACGCTGCTGAATCGATCTTGAAAAAGCGTTATGAAACCCAAATAGCATTATATGCAAAAGCTGTAGAGCGTTTGACAAACAGAACATTAGAGGAGAAAATTCTTTATTTCTTCGATGGGAATTTAGAAATCTCTTTATAAATGTATCGAAATGAGAGGTGAATCACATGAGGATTCTGCATACAGCGGATTGGCATTTAGGGAAAACCCTTGAAGGTCGAAGCCGGCTCGATGAGCAAGCACAGTTTTTAGATGAGCTGTATCAAATCGTGAAAGACGAACACATTGATGTCATTGTGATGGCCGGTGATGCCTTTGATACAGTGAATCCGCCTGCTAGAGCAGAGCAGCTTTTTTATGAAAGTCTATCTGCTTTATCTGATAAAGGAAAACGCCAGGTAGTGGTCATTTCAGGCAACCACGATAATCCGGATCGTTTATCAGCCGCATCTCCTTTAACAAATGATCAAGGGATTCATTTAATTGGATATCCGACAAATGACATCATCCGTGTCGATGTTTCTTCTGCGGATGAACGTTTATCCATTGCAGCACTCGCTTATCCGTCTGAGGCGAGGCTAAATGAGGTGCTGGCTGAAACATTCGAAGAGAAATTGCTTCGTGATCATTACAATTTAAAGATTCAACAAGCGTTTCAACATTTAAGTACTCAATTTCAACCGGATACGGTCAATATCGCAACAAGCCACATTTATGTGGCAGGAGGAAGTCAAACAGATTCAGAAAGACCGATTGAAGTAGGCGGCGCATATACCGTTGCGGCTGAAAGCCTGCCAGAATCCGCTTGCTATGTTGCACTTGGTCATTTGCACAGGCCGCAAACGATCAAACGTGCCAAAACGATTGCTCGTTATTCTGGATCACCTCTTGCTTATAGCTTTTCTGAATCAGGCTATGCCAAATCAGTCACAATTGTGGAGGCAAAACCGAATGAAAAAGCGAGCTGGAAAGAAGTGTTTTTATCAAGTGGAAAACCACTTATGAAATGGAAGGCGACTGAGGGACTGAGTCAAGTGTACGAGTGGCTGGATGAAAAACGGGATCTTCAGGCATGGATTGATCTAGAGATTCATTTAACAGATCAGCTCTCTATTGAAGAGATTCATCAACTCCGAAAGCAGCATAGTGGGTTTGTTCACATTCGTCCAAAATTCAAAGAACTACAGCAAATAGAAGAGCAAAAGCAAGTGGAAAAACTCTCGATCGAAGAGAGATTCGTGAAGTTTTATGAGCGCCAGACAGGTGGCGGTCTGCCTGATGAAAAAACAGTCAAACTGTTTTTAGAGCTAGCCAATGATATGCAAGAGGAGGAAGCGACTTGAAGCCGATTACGCTGACCATTAAAGGACTTCATAGCTTCAGAGAAGAACAAACAATTGACTTTAGCTCATTATGTGATGCGGGTGTGTTTGGCATATTTGGACCGACAGGAAGTGGAAAGTCGTCCATATTAGACGCTATGACACTGGCACTCTATGGCAAAGTGGAGCGTGCGTTAAATAATACACATGGTATTTTGAACCAAGCGGAAGAAAAGCTGTCGGTTTCCTTTACATTTGCTTTGCAAAAGGAACACCACATTTCTTATAAAGTCGAGCGTGCTTTCAAACGAGCGGATGAAATGAAAGTCAGAACGACTTTATGCCGCCTGATTGAAATCGGTGATACGCAGACAGTTCTCGCAGATAAAGCGAGTGAGGTGAATCGTAAAGTAGAAGAACTACTCGGATTAACCATTGATGATTTTACCCGTGCGGTCGTCTTACCTCAAGGGAAGTTTGCAGAATTTCTCTCCTTAAAAGGGGCAGACAGACGTCAAATGCTTCAGCGGTTGTTTAACTTGGAGAAATATGGGGATCAGCTCGTCAAGCGATTGCGTGCAAAGGCTCAAAAGCATTATGGACAAAAAAATGAACTGCTGGCTGAACTGAATGGTTTAGGAGAAGCTGGCCCAGAGGCGCTGGCAAAAGCAAAGGAAGCAGCAGAGCAGGCAAAGGCTATTTTTCATGAGAAAAAACAAGCGCGGGACGAAGCGCTCACTGCTTTTACAAAGGCGCAAACGATCTGGCAGTATCAAAAGGAACAAGAAGCTTACGAGACTGAACAAAACAAGCTGAATTTACTGGCACCATCAATAGAAGAGAAAAGGGCGAAGCTCCATATCGCAGAGCAGGCAGAGACGCTAAAGCCCTATGCGAATGCATTGACAAAGGCTGAAAAACAGCTTTCTCAAGCATCGAAAGAGAAGCAGGAAGCAGAAAAGCAGCTGCTGCATCAACGAACGATCTATGATCAAATGGCGCGGGAGTATGAGCAAGACCGGCAAAAGAAAATAGAGACAGAGCCAGACCTTCTCCAAAAGAAAGAGCAGCTGATTCAGCTAAAAGAAATTGAACGTAAAAAAGAGGCAGCTCTTCGGGAAAAGACGGGCATAGAGCGCCAAAAAAATGAAAAAGCGCAGCAGCTCCTCCAAAAGAAGAAAGAAGCGGAGAATCTCCAATCTCTATTAGAGCGTGCACTAACGAAACAAACACAGCTGAAGAATGAGCTGGAGCTGTTACAAGTTTCAGTGAAAGAACGCAAAAGTGTACAGGATGCTTTACGTTTAAGTGAAAATCTTGAAAGAATAAACTTTAGCATTCAAAAGGAAAAGCAAAAGCTGGAGGAGTTCAACAAGCGGGCCTTACAGACTTCAGAAGCATATGAAAGGCTTCAAAAGCAGCAAAACGACCATCATGAAAAAATATACCAATCGTTTCAAGCAATTGAACACCTCTATTTTTATGTATGTGAACTCGAACGAGCTCTGACAGAATGGAGTCAAAAAGAACAACAACAGAAACTCGAAAAATTAAAGCAGCGAGATGCTGTAAGAGCGGCAGAATTAAGAAAAGAATTAGCAGCAGAGCTAGTAGATGGTGAGCCATGCCCGGTTTGTGGGTCGATTCATCATGATCCAAAGGCTTTGCAATCCAATGACCATGAAGAAACCGTGGCACAAGTCGATGAAGTCATTCAACGGATGGACAAAGAGCTCAAGCAGGCAGAGGATTATGGAAGAGACATGTATGCCGCAAAGCAGCTTCTCGAAACGCATGCCAATCAATTAGTGAAGCAATTCGCTTTCTTATCTCAGAAAGCCCCTGGAGCGGAAGTCGCTGCAGCAGTAGAAATGGTACAAAATTCGCAGTCTTTGCAGGATCTGATGCAAGAATGGAAAGGCATAAAGCAAGATATTCAAGAAGTTGAGCAGAAACGAGCTCGTTTAATGGATGAAACGCATGATCAATCAGCAGAGATGAGCAAAATGAAAGAGCAAATGACTTTTGAACAGCAGCGCATTGAAGAATTAGAAGTGCTGATCAAAGAGCTTCATGCTGAGCTTTCAGAGCAAACGACTCAATTTGAACAGACCTTCCCGCATCTTACATTGAATCAAGTACAAGAAATGCAAAAGCAAATCGATGAAAAGGACCAACAAGCGGAAGGCTATAAAGAACGAATTGAGAAAAGTATTTCGTTTTTGGAAGAAAAACAGCTAGCAAAAGAGCAGCTGCAGACAGTGATATACAATGTCGAGAAAGAACTTGATAAACTAGCGCATCAGTTAGAAAGTCAGCAGCAGCTTATCCAACAATATGAAATAGATTTAGGCCGATATCCATTAAAAGCTGCCTCTATTTCTGATGAACTTATAGAGGTTGAACACACCCTTTCTCTTCTTAATGAAAAAGAGCAGCAATCGTACAAGCAATTGCAGCACGCGCAGCAGTTGTTTAGTGAGGCGCAAAGTCATTTTTCAAGCAGTGAGCGTCAGCTTCAAGAGGCGAACAAGCGAAAACAAGAAACAGCAGCAGCTTGGGAAACAGCAGCAGAATCTTCTCCTTTTCATATGCCGCAGGAAATTGAGTCTGTTTCAATGGAACAAGCAGTACGTCAATCGGTCAAACAAGAAATTGAGGAATTTGAGGATAAAAGAAAGGAATGTGCCGCAAACTTAAAGCGAATTTCTGAATTATTGAAAGAAGAGTCTCTGGATGAAAAGCAGTGGATGGACATTCAGCACAGAAAAAAGGCAGCTGAAAAAGCATTGGAAGAAGCGACTGCAATGAGTGGGTCCGCACATGAACACCTGCGTGTGATGGAAGAGAATAATCAGCGCTTTGCAAGTATTCACGAACGATTGGAAGCACTGCAGCAAGAAATTGATCGCCTTGATAAACTGCAAACTGTTTTTAAAGGGAATACGTTTGTTGAATTTTTAGCAGAAGAACAGCTGGAAAGTGTCAGTCGTGATGCATCCGCCCGCTTAGGTATGTTGACGAGACAAAGATATGCGATTGAGGTCGACTCAGAAGGCGGCTTTGTTATGCGTGATGATGCAAATGGCGGTGTTAGGCGTCCCGTGTCCAGCTTGTCCGGCGGGGAAACCTTCTTGACATCACTGGCGCTTGCCCTTGCTCTTTCTGCACAAATTCAGCTGAGAGGTGAATTCCCGCTGCAATTCTTTTTCCTTGATGAAGGATTCGGTACGCTCGATCAAGACTTGCTTGATACGGTCATTACCGCATTAGAAAAGCTTCAGTCTCACAATTTAGCAGTTGGTGTTATTAGCCACGTGGAAGAATTGAAAATGAGGCTACCGAAGAAACTGATTGTCCATCCAGCAGATCCAAGCGGGAAAGGAACAACAGTCTCAATGGAATTAATGTAAAGTGAGGTGATGTCAGGATGGCAAAGCAAACGATTGGATTATGTGAGCTGTGCGGAAGACAAGAGGTCGTCCTTACGGAACATCACTTGACCCCAAGAGAAGAGGGCGGAGCCTTTCTACCGACTGCCTTCCTGTGCATCCCTTGCCATAAACAAGTACATGCTCTTTATACAAATCAGGAGCTTGCCGCACGTTTGAACACGCTTGATGCGCTTAGACAAGATGAAAAGCTTGTTCCGTACATCAAATGGATTCGAAAGCAGCCGGCAAGTAAGTTGGTCAAAACAAAGAAATCAAGACAACGTAGAAAGAAATAAACATAAAAAAGCGCTCCTCTAAGTGAAATGGATGTAGAGGAGCCGCTTTATGCATTGCCTACCATATTCTGATCGTTTAAGTCAGGATCCACATAGTTAGTGGCGCTAATGCCATTATTTAAAATCAAGAAATCTCCGGTATTCCCCGCTCCAGAGCCTAAAGCAGATTTTGAAGAACTTTTAGGCGAAAGATAAAATGAGTCACCGACGTTTACGACGCCCCCAGAAATCGAGTTAATGTAAATGGGTCCGACAATTGCTGGCATAATCGACATCCTTTATTCGAAGTCATATCACCATCATATGCGCAGGGAGGTCCAATTGTGAGTTTGGCGGATTTTCGTCGTTGTTGCTAAATAACTCTCGAATATGCTTTACTCGTGCAACGGCATTTATCCCGCACGTAGAGCCGATTTGATAGATAGAGGAGGAAGAGACCCCTTCTACATGAATTGACGAAACTTTAATGAGAGGCTTTTCATGATAAAAGGCCGTTCTAACTTTTCGTTCTGGCAGCATCAATGGGATTGGCTCATAATACACTTCAAATTCTTTTGCATCTAGGTTTTCGGCTTCATTTCCATAAAACAAACTAATCGTTCGCTGAACAGCTAACACCTTCACGTTCGGGCATAACTCTTGTGTATCACCAATTTGAACCACACTCGAAATCCCCACAGAATTCACCTTCGAGAACTTCACTTGAGATGTGCGCTTTATCATTATCGAGGGGATAGAGGAACAAACGGGCCAATAATTAATGATTCTGGCGGTGTATCGAAAATCGATGACAATTGTACATGGTCTGTGTCCCCGATAATAAATAGGGAAGAGGACGATACCCCAACTACTTTGATGCTTCCGGTTTCGATGTTGCGGTTGACGACTGTGAAATTCATCCGTTTTCCTCTCCTTTCGTTTCATTTGGAATATGGGCTAAAAAGTGTTCGATTGCCCGTTTGACATCATGTTTCACATATTCAGCAATTTGCTCGGAACGTTGAAGTGGTGTCATATCTTCCCTTTGTGGCAGCTGTCCCGCGTAATATTTGATTCTGCTGTCTATCTGTTTTCGAATGTCCTCAATGATATGGTGCTTGTTGCTTTCATCAAGCGAGCCTTCGTATCGCTGCTCTAGTTCTTCAAGAAGCTGTGGTGCTTCTTCATTTAAGAATGCATCGACAAGCTGGCGTGTTTGATTGAAAAATTGATCAGCCATTTCTTGCTGCATCATTCCAATTCCCGGGGTTGTTGTTTGACCCACTTCAAAATTTTGAACACTATTTGGATCAGATGGATTGAGGCCGATATTTAATGTGCCTTCCAGCCGCTCGATTTTCAGTTGATCAAATTGATAATCAATCCGTTCAATTGTTGTTGTCGGTTTATCTTTGATCATTTGCATTTCCTGCTGAAGCTCATTAAGCCTTTTTTCAAGCATCATGATTTGCTGTGTTTGCTTTTGAATGATGCCATACATTTGTGAAGCGTTGTTTTGATAGTCATACATATGCATACACCTCCGGGGATTGCAGATGAACTTATGTTGTTGGTGACTGAAGCGGTACAAAAGGTGTCGTGGTTGCGCCTTGAGATTCTGCAATGCCTTGTGTGCCTGCTGCGGCAGGTGCTGATTCTACGTAGCTTCCAGTGTTATACAAATTGGATAATGCCTTGATGGATCCAGCACTTCCGATTTGCAGAACGGATGAGTTACTCACAGACTCCACTCGTAAGTAATTAATTTGTATCGCTTGATTAATATAGAAGTTCAATGGATTCTCACTCCTTACAAGTTACCAACAAGCGGTTGATCAATGACATCACTATCATACGTATTTGTCACACTTTTATAGTTGCTAATGCGTAATTGATCACCAGTATTAAAACTGCCTGCGCCAGCAAACGTTTTAACCTGACTATTTGGAGAAATGGTGATGCAGTCTCCAACATGAACGACTCCGCTCGTTCCGACGGCATTTACTTTAAAGGCTCCAACAATAGCCGGCATAGCGGTGCACATCCTTTATAAAAATAAGGCACTTTGTTTTTGGGCGTTTCACCATAGCTTATGATGGGTCTTTTAATGTGTGATTGTCTTTTTGAAAGCTTTTGATGAGAGGAATGAGGTGTATGGTTTACCCTTTTTTAGAGCATTCATTCGAGGTGTATTTGATGCCTTTATTTAAAAGTGTGTCAAGCTCTTGACTGCACCTGATGGTTTCTTCGGCATTCATCCCGAATTTTTTTGCGGTCTCAATTAAATGTAATCTTTTTTGTTCAATTTCATAATTGATCATAACGGACGCCAACTCTCACATTTTTTATCAAATAGAAGGATATGGTTAGTATACCCTATTTTTCTATAAAAAAAGTTGTTTCGTCAATATGAGTAATAAAGTGACAAAATTCGAAAGCGTCCTTACGTGACATCTCTCTCTTTTCTTATTTCAGTCTGTAAATAACGTCGTCTTTTGTTGATATACTGCCGGATGACCTCTCGTTCTGATCGTAGAATGTCTTTTCGGTCTCTTGTATAAGGATCATCTCCAATTCGCTTCTCAATAGAAGCATGCCATTTCTCAATGATTGGACAAAGCTGGTCTTCTAAAAAATGTGTATCGAGTACGTGCTGGAAAAGCGTGTAATAGGCTCTCTTAAACGAAGGGATATCTAGTAATCTAGCAGTTAACGTATTAAAGCCGCTTACTGGAATATAATCAAACGCCATTTCTTCTCCATGAATGTCACGGCCCCATGTCGCATCATAATCCCAAGGAAGCACTTGGAATCTGCCTTGTTCATTCACATAAAGAGCGTAGTTATGGACAAAGCCGTCAAAGTTTTGTGTGCACACGACACCAATGAGCCAGCGGAAATACTGGGTCACATCTAGGTAATGCCCAATCTTTTCGGCAAATATGTCATCTTTCGCTGTGTTGAGAAAGTAAATAAATTCACTCAGCTGTTGATCATGTTGAGAACTCCCTGTTTTTTTCTCGTACCCGAGGAGAAGGTGTTTTTTTGGCTTTTTATCAAATGAACTCAAAAGGGAAAAGTTGGCGTCGTCATCGACTGCATAATAAATGCCGCCTTCTGAAAGCTCTCTTTTCTGAAAAAAGTGCTCATCGACGGATTCTATTTTTAAATAAATGCCTTCTTTTCTTCCGTTTATCGTGAGAAACACATGAGCCGCAGCAGGACTTAGCACCCCTATCTGCTCGAAGAAATAAAAGGACAGTCTGTTTCGGATAAACGAAGGGTCATTGTATTCTGCATTTAAATGAAAGATCGATTCGCCTTGTCTTTGCTTTGGCTTTCGATATTCAATTTGATAGGACTTTTTTTTCAGCTTTCTGATGTGAGACCCCCGATATGAAGCATAAATGTGTGATTTGATCTGGCCAGTTTTCAAAATGCCCTCAACAGGTTCGTCGTTCCATATGTCTTTTCTTAATTCAATCAGGTCCTTTGGATGAATCCAAATATCCATTTGCTTTAAAGGTTCTGTGGTCATGCGTTCATCCTCCTCCTTTGCTCTTCTTTACGATATGAAAATGAAGGAATGTCCTGTACCCGTTTGTTAGGTATTCATGGAGTTTTAAAAGAAAGGGGCATCCGCCAAGAACACTTGTCTATCAATTCTCGTAACATAAAGCAGAGAAGATAAACAGCTTGATCTGTTTGTTTTGTCAAAGTATAGACTGGGAGGGGAATCGTTCGTGAGCACATTTGATCATTCACATATTGAGCATGCAGTGGATTCACTTAAAAGTGAGGGGCGTGATCATCACTTAGATCGTGAACCAGAATCGAGACGTTCGCATAAGTCAGCTCGTTCTCGTCATTCAAGTCGCGGTCATTGGTTCTTTGGCGGTGGTGGACGCCGTAAATCATGCCGCAGTAAAAAAAGCTACAGAAGCTATCGTTCAAAGAAAAGTTATCGCTCGAAGAAAAGCATGAAGAGTAAAAAGTCATATAAAAGCAAAAAATCTTGCAGAAGCAAAAAGAGCGAACCGAAAAAATCATGTCGCAGCAAACACAGATCCCATCATAAGAAAAGCTGCCGCAAGTCACACCGCAGCAAATGCAGATCGCATCATAAGAAGAGCTGCCGCAAGTCACATCGCAGCAAGCACAGATCGCATCATAAGAAGAGTTGCCGCAAGTCACATCGCAGCAAGCACAGATCCCATCATAAGAAGAGCCACAAGTCGCGCCGCAGCCACTCTTGCAAAAGATGTGGAAAGAAAAAGCATTATTCCCGCAGCAGAGGAAATGTTGATCGTAAATGGGATCAAGGGAACATGTGGGAGTATCGCCGCTACCGCTAAACATCAGATCATCTTTTTTGAAACCCTTTTTAAAAGAGAGTATGATAAAAAAGGGTTTTTTTTATTTCATAGAGAAATAAAATGAGACATCACCACTTAGCGAAATGAAGATTGTGAGGGGAAGACATGAAGTTTTTTACAGGTGAGATACATAGCAGGATGTTTATTGGGGTAGTCATTGATGATGAATGGGTCATGGACGTCAAAAAGGCAGAAGCCAAATTATTCGAGCTAGAGACACTGCCGAACTCTTTAGCTGAATGTATTCATATGGGGGACAAGTTTGTTGAGCATGTCAAACAGCTCCTTGACTGGGCTGAGAAAAAAGAAGAAGACCGCGGTTCTTATGTTTATCCGCTGTCGGACGTGAAACTCCATGCGCCCATTCCAAAGCCAGCTAAAAACATTATGTGTGTTGGAAAGAATTATCAAGATCATGTCATGGAGATGGGAAGTGCAGCGGATATTCCTAAAGATGTGATGATCTTTACAAAGGCACCTACTTCAGTCGTTGGACATGAAGCGGATATCCTCCTTCATGAAGATGTGACGAGTGAACTGGATTATGAAGGGGAGCTTGCGATCGTGATGGGCAAATCGGGAAAGAATATTGCACCTGAAGAAGTCAAGGATTATCTATTTGGTTACACCATTTTAAATGACGTAACGGCAAGAGATTTACAGAAAAAACACAAACAATTTTTTATAGGGAAAAGCTTAGATACAACCTGCCCGATAGGACCTTATATTGTGCATAAGTCTGTAATCGAGGATCATAGCGCGCTTCATGTGGAAACAAAGGTTAACGGAGAGGTTCGCCAGTCTGCAAGTACAGAATTAATGATTTTCTCCATCGAGAACATTGTGTCTACTCTTTCAAAAGGGATGACACTAGAAGCTGGTGACATCATTGCAACGGGAACACCTTCTGGGGTTGGAAAAGGCTTTGAACCGCCTAAATTCTTAGCTTCAGGGGATCAAATCGATATTACGATTGAACCGATTGGAACGCTATCAAATCGCGTCAAATAAAGAGTAATATGACACAGGATTGTCGTTTTGTGTTCGACTTATTTCGTGGTACGATGAGAAGGTAATTGTTCTGATAAAGGGGGAAATAACAAATGGGAACGCATTTACATATTACAGCATGGGTGCTAGGAATTATTTTATTCTTCGTGGCCTTTGCTCTAGCAGGTAAAAACGACAAAGGTGCTAAAATTGTGCACATGATTGTCAGACTATTGTACTTGATCATTATCGCCACAGGCGTAGAGCTGTATGTTCGCACAGGAATGAAGATTCCAGGTTTCGGTGGCGAGTATATCGGTAAAATGATTCTCGGTATCCTTGTGATTGGCTTCATGGAAATGACTCTTGTACGCAAGAAAAAAGGAAAATCGGTGACTGGTGTATTGATTGGTTTTATCGTACTCGCGATCGTGACCATTCTTCTCGGTTTACGTCTGCCGATTGGTTTTCATATCTTTTAACAGAAAAAGGACATTGCTTATACGAAGCAGTGTCCTTTTTATATGCCATCAAACTGTGAAACCGACCGGTGACCGTCAGAAGTGGTCCATTCAAACCGAATTTGACCTGCAGTTGAGTCGTGGTGAGATTGAAGGGCAAGCGATTGTGTATCTGTCGAAAACTGAAAGAAAGTAACTCGTTGAAAAGAATGAAAGGAGGAGAAAACACAATCATAGACGGAAAAGCCAAGCTGCTCGATCTGTGCAATGATTTCATAAAAGACGTTTTCAGGAACAAACATGAGAAGGTCAAGCAAGCCTTTGGCGAGTGATGCCGTATATTGAATTTCTTCACCGCCTTGTACTTCTAACAGCTGTCCATTTTCATGAAGTATCATGGAACCGAGCAGCTCTCCTTTTATCCACCTATCATTCTCCTTCAAACAGATCATCGTGCTTTGAAGACTTTCTGGCAGCATGAGTTCTCCTTCTTCATCTTCAATCAGACAATGCCCATTTTCAATGAGTAAATACCCGCTACACCATCTTCGGCTACAGCGTTCAAGCTGCTTCATTCGTTTTTCCATTTGCAGACGCTCCTTTCCTCTTTCTTTTTCTTACCAAAACAAGCTTGTCCTATACGCCCGAGAAAAAAGGACAAATCAACTATCGAGGAGACGATGCATAAACTAAGAAAGGCTGAATGAGAACACTTGAGGAAAAACGGATGGGAGCTGATGATGATGTGTGGAATAACAGGCTGGGCAGACTTTAAAAAGCAGCTCATCCAACAGGATCATGTAATCAATCAAATGACAGATACATTATCTAAAAGAGGGCCAGACGATACAAATACGTGGAAAAGTGAGCACGTTCTATTTGGGCATAAAAGGTTAGCGGTTGTAGATGTAGAAGGCGGAAAACAGCCGATGACATATACACATCAAAACCATGCTTATACCGTTGTATATAATGGAGAGCTCTATAACACAGAGGATATAAGAAAGGAATTGTTAAAAAGGGGCCACCGCTTTCTTGGGCATTCTGATACAGAGGTACTTCTTCATGCCTACACAGAATGGAAGGAAGAGTGTGTGACCCATTTTAATGGTATTTTTGCATTTGTGATTTGGGATAGTGAGCGTGAATTATTATTTGCAGGGAGAGACCGGCTCGGCGTCAAGCCATTTTTCTATACAGAACGTCATCATTCCTTTTTATTTGGTTCAGAAATCAAAGCGCTTCTTGCTCACCCTGATATGAAAGCAAAAGTCGATCATGAGGGATTATCGGAGATTTTTGGTCTAGGACCATCTAGAACACCAGGCCAAGGAGTGTTTAAAGGGGTAAAAGAGCTGAGACCTGCTCATGCCTTGACCTATTCAAAAGACGGACTATGTGTGTGGAGATACTGGAATGTCCAAAGCAAGGCGCATACGGACTCACTTGATGACACCGCACAGCACGTCAAGGATCTCTTTACAGATGCCGTCACAAGGCAGCTTGTCTCTGATGTGCCTGTTTGTACATTTTTATCGGGTGGCGTCGATTCGAGTGCCATTACCGCCATTGCCGCTAAGCACTTTGAGAAAATAGGGAAAGCACCGCTTCATACGTATTCTGTTGACTACGAAGGGAATGATCAATTCTTTGAAGCAAGTCAGTTCCAGCCGAATGCAGATGGTCCATGGATTGACCGCATGACCAAGGCATTTCAAACGAATCATCACAGCTGCATCATTGGACAAAAGGATCTGGCTGCTTATTTAAAGGAAGCGGTTGAGGTCCGAGACTTACCGGGTATGGCAGATATTGATTCTTCCTTGCTTTGGTTCTGCCGAGAAATTAAAAAGGACTTTGTGGTCGGTTTGTCAGGTGAATGTGCGGATGAAATTTTTGGAGGCTATCCTTGGTTCCATTCGGCAAATGAAACGAATGGTTTTCCTTGGATGAGATCGACGGAAGCTAGAACGCAGCTCTTACAAGACTCGTGGCAAAAAAAGCTGTCACTAAGAGAATATGCACAAAGCAAATATGAAGAAACCGTGGCTGAAACGCCTCTTTTAGATGGAGAAACTGGAATAGATAAAGCACGGAGAGAACTTTTTTACTTAAATATGGTCTGGTTTATGACAACGCTGCTAGATCGAAAAGACCGGATGAGTATGGGGGCGAGTCTTGAGGTACGTGTGCCATTTGCGGACCATCGCCTTGTCGAATATGTATGGAATATTCCTTGGGAAATGAAAATGCATGGAAATCGTGAAAAAGGGGTTTTACGGAAAGCATTAGAGGGAATTTTACCGAATGAAGTGCTTTATCGCAAGAAGAGTCCTTACCCGAAAACACATCATCCAGCCTATACTCAGGCTGTAAAAGAGATGTTAACAGGTTGCCTTGCGCAAAAAGATTCTGTTCTCCATGAATTTCTAGATCCACATCAATTAAAGCAGTTGATTGAAACGGAAGGAGCATCCTTTCAAGTGCCTTGGTATGGCCAGCTCATGAAGGGCCCGCAATTAATCGCTCATCTGGCGCAGATTCATCACTGGTTTGAGACGTATCGAATTGATATAGAAGCGTAATAAAGGGCCGGCTTTCTTACATTTGTTGAAGGGAAGCCGGCTTTTTTTGATACATAACATGAGACAAATAGAGCACATCGAAAGTTGATCTAATCTTTCTAATTTGTATAATTAACTTAAAGTGAATTAATTTGGAGGAAAAAGGATAATGAAAATCATTGTGATCGGAGCAGGACCAGGGGGACTTGCGGCAGCTATGATGCTTCAAAGCAAAGGACACGATGTTCATGTTTACGAAAAACAGCCCTTTGTTGGCGGACGTAATTCTAAGTTTCAACTTGGTGATTTCACGTTTGATACAGGTCCTACCTTTCTCAGCATGATTCATATTGCAGAGGAGCTGTTCACCTTTGCTGGTAAAAATCTTTATGACTATATTGATGTGATCGAATTAAAAGAAATGTATAGATTGATTTTCCGAGACGATCAGCTAGATATGATACGAGATCGTGAAGAAATGTATAGACGGTTAGAAGCCTTTGCACCTGGAGAGGGAGAAGGGTATATACGATTTATGAACGATACGAAACGCAAAATGGATCGACTTACACCTATATTACAAAGTAAAATGGATCGTTTTCATCATTATTTGCGTCCGAAGGTGCTCAAAGCACTTCCGCAGCTTTCATTGAATAAGAGTTTATATGATGTACTGTCAGATTATTTCTCAAATGAATCAGTGAAATATGCCTTTACATTTCAATCAAAGTATTTAGGCATGTCACCGTGGGAATGCCCGGGTGCTTTTTCCATTCTATCATTTATGGAGCATGACACAGGTGTGTTCCATCCGAAGGGCGGGGTCAATCAGCTGTCAGAAGCGATGGCAAAAGCAGCGGTTGAAGCTGGAGCAACGATTCATTTGTCAGCCGGCGTCGAAAAGTTGCTGACAGAAGGCAGGAAAGTAAAGGGCATTCGCTTAGAATCGGGGGAAGAAATAGAGGCAGATGAGGTTGTCGTAAATGGAGATTTTGCACATGTAATGACAAAGCTTGTAGAGCCAGGACTTTTAAAGAAATATAGCGAGAAAAAATTAAAAAAGAAAAAATTCTCATGCTCGACCTTTATGCTTTATTTGGGATTAGATACCATATATGAGGAGCCCCATCATACTATCGTTTTTTCTGATGATTATGCGCAATTCGTCAAAGGCATTACGAAAACATATGAGCTGCCAGATGATCCATCTATTTATATTCAAAATGCTAGTGTCACAGATGACTCACTTGCGCCAAAAGGAAAGTCAGCTCTTTATGTATTAGCACCCGTTGCCAATAATCAAAGCAGCATTGACTGGGAAGCGCATCAAGATGAATTCAGAGAACTTGTACTGGATACACTGGAGCGAAAAACCGGTTTTAAGAATGTAAGGCAGCATATAGAAGTCGAGCGGATGATCACACCGAAGCAATGGGAGGAAGACCTTTACGTATACGAAGGAGCCACTTTTAACCTTGGTCACCAGCTGACGCAGATGATGGTTCTAAGGCCGCACAATGATTTTGATGAATTGGATCATTGCTGGCTTGTAGGAGGAGGAACGCATCCAGGAAGTGGACTGCCGACCATTTTAGAATCAGCACGTATCACGACAAATGCGATTCTTTCAAAAGAGAAACATACGCACAAAACATTGCCGCAAGAAGAAAAGGGGAGCGCCTCATGAAAAAACATATATTGATTGCAGGTGGCGGTATTGGCGGGATGATCTCGGCACTTTATTTAAAAAGAGCTGGACATGATGTGACGCTTGTCGAAAAAAATGAACGACTTGGCGGAAGACTTGCTTTTGTACGTGAGAAAGGATATAAAGTAGATGAAGGTCCGACCATTGTCCTACTTCCAGCTATGTTAAAAGGTATTTTACATGAGGTAGGAATTGACGAAGCATCTCTTGATCTTTTGCAGCTTGATCCGCTGTATACGATTCAATTTCAAGATGGAACCTCCTACACGAAGTATTCTGATGCACTTCGTCAGCTAGAGGAAATCAGACGTGTATTTCCAAAGGAAGATCAAGGATTCCTAAGGTTTATGGAAGAAATGACAGACCGGTTTCAAGAAGGACAGCAAGCCTTTTTAGAGAAATCATTTCATGAAAAGCGGACATTTTTTACAAAAGCAAATATGAAGATTTTAATGAAATTAAAGGCGTATCGCACGGTTCAAAGTGCTCTGAAAAAGTATTTCTCAGACGAACGCCTGCGAGATGCATATGCACTTCAAACCCTCTATGTCGGAGGAAATCCATATGAAGCATCTGCTATTTATTCGCTTGTTTCATATAGTGAGCACGCACATGGCATCTACTATTTAAAAGGCGGCTATGCGAGTTTAGTAGATATATTAGAAGAACAGCTCATGAAAATGGGTGTGCATGTGAGAAAAAATGCTGAAGTCACGGAGCTCGAGTTTGAGGGGAAACGCGTGGTTAAAGCAAAAGTCATTGACGACCAGATAGCAGCTGATGCTTTTGTCATCAACGGAGATTATCCGGCTGCGTTAAAACAGCTTAGTTTAGACGAACAAGATCGGCGAAAATACGTGCCATCTTCTGGCTGTGTGATGGTGTATGTTGGGTTAAACAAAATGTACCATGATGCGCCTGTTCACCAATTCTTTATGGGCGAACACTTTGAACAGCATATGAAAGAGGTTTTTCAAACGAAGACGATCCCTCAAGATCCGTCGTTTTATACATTTAATCCATCGATTATTGATCCATCTCTTGCCCCGGAAGGCTGTAGTGTTTTATATTTGCTGATTCCCGTTCCCTCAGGAGATCATATCAACTGGGAAGAGGAGACAGATTTTGTAGAGAAAATGGTGGATCGTCTTGAGAAAAGAGGCTTTCCGAGATTGCGAGAGTCGATTGTCTGGAAAAAAGTCAGAACACCAAATGATTCCTTGCGGGAAGGGTTGTTTGAAGGCGGCAGCTTTGGACTTGCGCCTAACTTATTTCAATCAGGTGTGTTCCGCCCGCAAGTGAAGGCAGCTGAGACCGATAATCTTTATGCGGTAGGTGCTTCCATCCATCCTGGTGGCGGAGTGCCGATCGTGATGCAAAGTGCGAAGCTGATGACATCTGTGCTGTTAAAAGATTTGAATGACAGAAAGGAAGTGAAACTAAGTGGTTGATGTACAAACAGCATTGAAATTGTGTGAGGAGACCATTCAAACCCATTCCAAAACGTTTTACCGTGCCTTTTCCATGCTGCCTAAAAAGAAACGACAGGCTGTATGGGCCGTGTATTCCTTTTGCCGAAGAGCAGATGATATTGTAGATGAGTCACCCTCGCCAAAAGAGGAGCTTGCCTCCTTTCGAGAGACGTTTGATCGATTTTTACAAGGTGAGGTAGATCGGAATGATCCGATGTGGGTAGCGCTGGAACATACATTTCAAGAGTTTCGTATGGATGAAGCACCGTTCCGTGACTTGCTCCAAGGTCAGGAGATGGATTTAGAGCAGCATCGATATGATACGTTAGATGAACTGCTCATTTATTCCTACCATGTTGCTAGTACCGTTGGACTTATGCTGCTTCCTATTATTGCACCGCGTAAAAAAGAACAGCTAAAAGAAGCAGCGATTTCATTAGGAATTGCCATGCAGCTGACCAATATTCTTCGTGACATTGGCGAGGATAAGGCTGAAAGAGACCGCATTTATTTGCCAAAGCAAGTCATGGATCAATTCGGATATACAGAGCAAGAATTGCAAGAAGGCATTGTCAATCAAGCATTTCAGCACGTATGGGAGTACATTGCCTTTGAGGCAGAGGCATACTACGAGGAGTTTTTTGACCATCTTCATGAATTCCCGCTTTATTCACGTATACCAGTGAAAGCAGCTGCTCACTTTTATAAAGCCATTTTAGATAAAACAAGAGAAAATGAATACCGCGTATTTACACAGCGATCATTTATTTCAAACCAAGAAAAAGCACTTATTTTAGAAGGTATTAAGTAAAAAGGACTGCACCCGCAGTCCTTTTTATGTGGATGAAAAGCGATATTCCGTCCAAACCCTTGAACGCCAACGCCTATACATAAAGATGCCTCTCACCCATTCATCCACGATAAAAGAAATCCAAATTCCAATGAGACCCATCTCAAGCTGTATGCCTAACAAGTAAGCGATCGGAAGCCCGATGCCCCACATTGAAATCATCGCCATATACACTGGAAACTTCGCGTCCCCGGCAGCCCGCAAGGAATTAATAATGACCATATTAAACGAACGGCCCGGTTCTAAAATAATGGTCAAAAGGAGGAGGGTGGCGGCTGTTTGAATGATCTCGCTGTTGCTAGTAAAGAAAGTAAGTAAATGCGTCGATGATAAAGATAAAGCAGTGGAAGAAAGAAGGGAGATGCCAATGGCCCAGTATAAACTTTTCATGCATCTGTGATAGGCAGCATCGAATTCCTTCGCCCCAATATGGCGTCCGATTAAAATTTGTGTCCCTTGGCTAATGGCTGCACCAAATAGCATAATGAACATCATGATATTTTGAGTATAAACCTTTGCTGCTAATGCCTGCGTCCCCATAAATGTAATAAACAGTGTAATAATCATTTGGGAGCCGTTATAAGAAAGCTGCTCTCCAGCAGAAGGAATCCCGATCTTTAGCAGCTTTTTTAAATATGTCCGCTGGATGTGAAACATCTTCTTTAGTGAAAAGCGTAATCCAATTCGGCGGCGTACAATGAGGATCATGGCCATTAATCCGATCAATCGAGCGAGTGAGGTTGAAAAAGCGACCCCCATGACACCTAATATAGGGAAGCCAAACGGACCGAAAATCACCAAATAGTTACCAGCAACATTTAGCAAGTTCATTCCGATGGTGACATACATCGTATCTCTTGTATATCCATAGCTTTTTAAAATAGCACTATACGTCATAATGAGCGCTTGAATAAAGGAAAGCAGCCCGACAATTTGTAAAAATACAGTCGCATCCGGCATGAGCTCACTTGATAGGCCCATCAGATGTAAGATGGGGACAGCTAATACAAACATGAGAAGACTAATAACAAAGCTAATCAAGAAATTGGTCCCTAGCGAGACATAGGCGACTTGAGCCGCTTCCTGCCTGCGGCTTGCTCCTAAAAGCTGCGCAATCACAATCGTCGTTCCAGTTGTAATGAAACTGAACATGACAATCAATAAATTCAACAGCTGATTGCTTACACCAACTGCGGCAACACTATTATCGGAATATTGGCTGAGCATGAGGGTATCAGCGCTTCCCA
Organism: Bacillus sp. FSL K6-2841; assembly: GCF_037976435.1. Taxonomy (NCBI): domain Bacteria; kingdom Bacillati; phylum Bacillota; class Bacilli; order Caryophanales; family Bacillaceae; genus Bacillus; species Bacillus sp. FSL K6-2841. The sequence goes on from NZ_CP150266.1 coordinate 1,111,868, forward strand.
TGAGCATATATAAAGAGATTTCAATAAAAATAGGCCAAGTTAATGCAAATAATGAAGGGTGGTTTTTCTTCCCCCTAGCTTGAACTTTTTGAATTGGCAGTGATTGAGGTTTCATCAATCAACCTCCTTTCGTATAAATCCGATTTATAGTGTACCTTGCATCGACTATAATAAGAAGAGATGAAACCGAAACTTATTGGAGAAATCCGACTTCATAAGGGGATGAATATGAATCGATTTATTACATTTACTGTACCGCCGTTTCCGGTTTATATCGTTTCTGGCAAAGGCGTATTTTATGAAGGAGAAAGACATATCTCTAGAACCTTTACCGTGTTTGATCTTCTTTATGTCACAAGAGGGCAGCTATGGATCACAGAAAACAGGGAGGCTCACCACGTAAAAGAAGGAGAATATATCATTCTCTCACCAGGCTTGTCACATGGCGGACACCTGCCATGCGAAGAAGAAACGCACTATGAGTGGCTTCATTTTTCGATTGATCCTTTTGATTTGACGAATCGGCCGAGAGAACACTGGTTTGATATGAAACAAAATCAAGCCACCTTTGAAAAGCCGGCAACATATGAATTTAGCCTGCCCCGTATAGGAAAAGTGAAGGGGAGAAATGTATTTGAAAAGCACCTTGCACAGATGCGGGCACTAAATGATGACGCGTCTGAATTGCCGCTGAAAAAACAGCTTCAGTTTGAAGAACTGCTCATTCATTTACAAAAAGAAGCATTTCATATTCCAAGTGCAAAGGAGAATGTCGCCTCAGAAGTGGTTCATTATCTTGAGCGTCACTTTATGAAGAAACTACAAATGGAAGAGCTGGCAGAGAAACTGCACTATCATCCTGATTACATGACAAGATGCATGCAGACGGTATATGGACTCACGCCAACCCAATACATCAATCGTCTCAAGGTCGAAAAAGCCAAAAGCATGCTTGCTTCAACGAATAATCAAATCGCAGCGATTGCTGAACAGGTAGGCATTGATGACCCTACTTATTTTTCTAAGCTGTTTCGTCAAAACGAAGGCATGACGCCTATCGAGTACCGTCATCTCGCAAAAAGAACGACAAAGTAAAGGAACGTGAACAGATGAAAAGGGAAAAGGAAAAGCTTGTGAGCATACGACCATTAAATGAAGCTGATTTAGAGATGGTATGGTATTTAAGATTCAAAGCACCAGACCAGTCCTATCGAAAGTGGAATGCCCCATATTTTCATGAACACGAAATCCCGCTTGCTGCATTTAAAAAACGATACTTACAGGATACATCCATTCCGCCAAAGCTATATGGTATTGAAATAGACGGCGAAATCAAAGGCACCGTGTCATATTATTGGGAGAATGAACGTACACGGTGGCTTGAATGCGGCATCCTCATTTATGATTCGCGTTTTTGGAGCGGTGGCGTTGGGACAAAGGCGTTAAGTCTATGGACAGATGAGTTATTTACACACATTGATATTCCTCGAATTGGTCTTACTACATGGTCGGGAAATGAACGAATGATGCGGTGCGCAGAGAAATGCGGATTTGTCCTTGAAGGAAGGCTGCGAAAGGTCCGTTACTATCAAGGAGAATATTATGATTCGATGCGCTATGGGATGCTGCGTGAGGAATGGAAAAGCCTTCTGCAATATTCAACAGAATAATTCCTTTTTTTTTTAGTACAAAAGTAGCTTATGATTGAATAATCTAAAAAAGAAGGGCGGCGAATGAGTTGCGTTGGATTACCGGATGGTTTGTGTCGATCATAGTGGGCGCTTACCTATTTGTAGATGCGCCTAAACAAGGAAAGAATAAATGGCTGTGGGCGATTTTAGGCCTTTTATTCGGGCTCTTTACATTTGGAATATACCTGATCAAAACAGGAAGAAAAGGATTGGGCTGGACGGTTCTGATCGTGTCCATTATCATCTATTCTATTTTCATTCTAGTCTATGTTTTTTATTTCTTATTGCTGATTATCGGATATTCAAACGCATAATAGAAAGCACGAGTGTACATAAGGAGGAGTTTGGACGTGAGACTTACAGGGTTATTCGTTTCACTTGCTGTTGCCATTTATTTATGGTTTGATGCGCCAAAGCATGATAAAGACAAATGGCTGTGGGCCATTTTAGGTATATTATTTAGTACGATCGTTCTCGGTATTTATTTGATCAAGACAGAGAGGAAGGGACTTGGCTGGACCATTCTTATTTTAACGATTTTGTTTTACCTCATGCTGCTCATCTCTGTTTTGATCGGTATCATTCTTTTTTATCAGGTAGGTCCTTCATGATGAAGGGCTTTTTTCTTTTACCTTTTGCGCCGGCACACCTGCAATCACAATTTTCTCCTCGTGGAAGGAACGGTTTACCACAGCATTTGCTCCAATTGAAATATGATCTGCAATATAGATATCCCCAAACAGCTTAGCACCTGGGCCGATCCACACATGATCCCCAATGGTTGGTACATCTTTTTCATGATGATTCTGACCAATATTCACCCCTTGATGAATATCACAAAATGCCCCAATTTTTGCATGCTTGTTCACAATTAAGAGACCCGTATGATTGATTCTAAGACCGGGGCCGAAGACACCAATCGGGATATCAAAACCAAGCTGCATGCCTTTCTTTTTATGTAAATAGCGATAAAGCCATTTGCGAATTGTAGCACCACTATTAGAATAGTATTCATATTTTCGTAAAATCCTTTGATATTTCCATATATCATCTCCAAACCGCTTAGGTCGTTTGCGCTTAATGGCTAATGCTTTCTTGTCCTGAGCTAAGTAGTGGTGAAGATCATGCTTTGTTAAAATCATCATATCCCTCTCCATCCCCTTTTGTTTCAGAGAAATTATACCATTATAACCATTTATATCAATATAGAATGACGTTTCTTTTTTTCCTTTTCTACATCACTTTCATCCACTTTCCCATATAAAATAAGTGCTTTGTCATGAATAGAACAAAAGAACCAGGAAAAATGATTTGTAATTTTTTTCTACATTATTCCGTCTCACGCGTTTATTCTCCTTATAGCAGTAGAGGTTTGTCAAAATGACACGAAATTACTCGTTAAATAGAGAATATAGCATTCATATGCTTTTAGAATCATCTTTTTGAATACAATTGACTTTCATATCTCACATCCTCTAGGCTAGTAAATGAAAATGATAATCTTTATCAATTGGAGGAGTGTTTTATTATGTCCATCAAAACCGTTTCTAAAAATCAGCAATTTTTGGAGCAGCAAAGTCAAAGAGAATCGAATGCAAGGTCTTATCCGAGACGGTTCCCATTAGCCATGCAAAAAGCCGAAGGTATGATCGTGACAGATGCGGATGGTAGAGAGTTTTACGACTGTCTGGCAGGCGCAGGAACACTTGCACTTGGTCACAATCATCCAGTTGTTATAGATGCAATTGAACGTATGCTTCATGAAAAAAGACCATTGCATACGCTGGACATAACCTCAGAAATTAAAGAAGAATTTGTGAATGAAATTTTTTCTCACTTGCCAGAAGAGTTTGCAAAAAGAGCCAAAATTCAATTTTGTGGACCAACTGGTGGTGATGCCATAGAAGCAGCGATTAAATTAGTCAAAACAGCGACAGGGAATCGAAGCATTCTATCATTCCATGGTGCGTATCACGGTGCGACACATGCCACGATGTCATTAAGTGGGAATTTATCTCCGAAGGAAAGAGTGCAAGGGTTAATACCTGATGTTCATTTTATGCCTTACCCATATGAATATCGCTGCCCATTTGGCATTGGTGGGAGGGATTCGCACCGCATTTCAAGTTCGTATATTGAGCGCGTATTAAATGATCCTGAAAGTGGTATTCTTCCGCCAGCCGGCATGATCTTTGAAGCAGTGCAAGGCGAGGGGGGCTCCATTCCAGCATCGATTGAATGGATGAAAGAAATGAGAAGAATCACAAAAGAAAAAGGGATCCCACTCATTATTGATGAGGTTCAATCAGGCATCGGCCGAACAGGGAAGATGTTTGCCTTTGAACATGCAGGAATTGTACCTGACGTTATTGTGCTGTCAAAAGCCATTGGTGGAAGCCTGCCGCTTTCAGTGGTGATTTATGATCAAGATTTAGATCAATGGAATCCAGGTGCACATATCGGAACATTTAGAGGAAATCAAATGGCAATGGCTGCTGGAACCGCTACGCTTAAATTTATCAAAGAAAATAACCTGCTTGATCATGTAGAACGGTTAGGAGATCGTATGCAGGCGCATCTCAAAGACATCCAAAAACAAGTCCCTGCTCTCGGTGATGTTCGAGGAAGAGGTTTAATGATTGGCGTTGAAGTAGTCAATCCAAATGAGAAACAGGATGTTGACGGAAGCTATCCAGCGAATCCAGAGCTGGCCAGTCTTATTCAAAAGAATTGCTTCGACAAAGGGTTAATTGTGGAGACAGGAGGCCGTTTCGGAAGTGTCATTCGATTCCTGCCACCACTCATTATGACAGAAGAACAGCTTGAAAAAGTCATCGCTATTTTTAAAGAGGCCGTGTACGATGCAATCAACTAAGGCTCCAGTGGATTCATTATTTATCAATCAAAGCCAGCTTGGAAGAGAGTCCTTCCAAGCGGCTCTTCATACATCTATCGACAGCTTACTGGATCAATGGCAAAAAGACACAGGACCATACAGTGGGATATTGCCTGGGAAATTAGCGGCTAGTGTCGAATCGCTATTCCGATTTCAACCGTCTGGAGAATCCATTGAATCTGTCTTTCAAGATATAAAAGAACATCTTTTACCGCATTTGATTGATGTATCGCATCCTAAATGCTTGGCACATCTGCATTGTCCACCGCTCATTCCTGCACTTGCCGCAGAGGTAATGGTAAGTTCCTTTAACCAATCAATGGATTCCTTTGATCAAAGCGGTATTGCTTCTTTGGTTGAGGAAGAAATCCTCAAGTGGCTATGTGCGAAGTTTTCTTATGGCGGCCAAGCAGATGGGACATTTACAAGCGGTGGAACTCAATCTAACTACATGGGGCTGCTTCTGGCGAGAGATGCCTTTTGTGAAAACACATGGCAGTGGAATGTTCAGCAGAAAGGCTTACCAAGTGAATCTCACCGCCTGAGAATCCTTTGCTCAAAGAATGCTCACTTCACTGTGAAAAAATCTGCCTCCCAGTTAGGTTTAGGAGAACAGGCAGTCGTACTAGTCGAGACAGATGAGCATCATCGAATGGACCTCACTGATTTGAAAAAGAAGCTGGCTGAGTTGAAGGAGCAGAACTTGCTGCCGTTTGCGGTAGTAGCCACTTGCGGGACAACGGATTTTGGCAGTATTGACCCAGTTCGAGAGGTATATGACCTCGTCAAGCCATACGGTCTTTGGATTCATGCAGATGCTGCCTACGGCGGAGCACTTGTACTAAGCGAAACCTACCGAAAGAAGTTAGACGGTATTGAGCTTGCTGATTCAATCACGATTGACTTTCACAAACAATTTTATCAGCCGATATCCTGCGGGGCATTTTTGCTAAAGGATAAAAGACATTTTGGTTTGATCAATTATCATGCCGATTATCTTAATCCAAAGGAAGACGAGCTCGATGGTATTCTACATCTCGTCAATAAATCTGTCCAAACGACGCGCCGGTTTGATGCCCTGAAATTACTTCTTTCTCTTCGTTTAATTGGAGAAGAAGGCTTTGGAGACATTATTGACCATACCATTCATTTTGCAAAGGATGTGGCTGCGCTTATTGAGAGAAATGATGACCTTGAAGTGATCAATCCTGAGCCAGAAATCAATGCAGTTGTGTTCCGATTTAAGGATGACGACCAAGCAGATGACGTCAATAAAATCATTCATCGGACATTATTCAAAAAAGGAACTGCTGTCATTGCAAAAACAGTGGTTAATGACCGAACATGCTTAAAATTCACTTTGTTAAATCCAAGAACGACAATCACACATATTGAGGAAATCCTTTCTGACATCGTTGATATCGGGATTGCTCATATTCAATCCGGGAGGGTACTACGTTGAGTCAATATAAACAAATGGCTGAAAATGCAACCATGCAAAGCTTTTTAAACTGTTTTTTACGCGAAACAGGAATCGATCGATCTGCAAAAAAAGAGGTGAGAGCAGATGGCTCGTTTGTCTTCATCGCAAAACTAGCAAAACAAGATCTAGAGCTAGTGATTCCGATCCGATATGTTTCATCTGTTGGCCGTCATCTCTTTGATTTTCCGATTCGCTTTCGCCCGCAAGGCAGTGAACAAGAGGGCGCAATCGTCGATTACACGACACTTGTTGCTTTATGTTCAAAGGAGCTTCTCATTGAATATGGCCGTACAGATGCAGAGGATGAATTCATGCTTCGCATCATTTTAAGCTGCCGAAATATTGAACGGTTCTTAAAGGAGAGAGAAAGTGATCGATCCGCTCTTTCTGAAGCCGATTTTGAGTATATCGAGGCTGAGCAGTCACTTCTCCTTGGTCATTTAACGCATCCTACCCCAAAAAGCAGACAAGGAATGACAGAGGAGGAGGAAGCAATCTATTCTCCTGAGCTGAAAGGGACTTTCCAGCTTCATTACTTTAAAGCGCATCATTCGATTGTGCTTCAGGATTCGTCTATTACACAGTCTGCGGCAAGTCTAATGTTAGAGGAGCTCTTGCGCCAAGTGCCAGAAGAAAAAGAGAGGCTGAATACGTTAGTAGAAAACGGAGAATATGTGCTCCTTCCGATTCATCCGCTTCAAGTGAAGGTGGTCATGGAGAAAGCGTTCGTGAACCGTTATATAGAGGAAGGGAAACTCTCTTATTTAGGCCCGATGGGATCTGAATACACAGCGACCTCATCTTTCAGAACCGTCTATCAAAAGGATTCTGCTTACATGCTCAAATTCTCTGTTCCTGTGAAAATTACAAACTCCTTACGTGTTAATAAACAAAAGGAACTCGATCGCGGTGTAGAGATGTCGCGCATTTTAAAAACAGAATTAGGCGTTTCTTTATACGACAAATTTTCTGGATTCCGGGTCATTGAAGATCCCGCCTATTTATCCATTCAAGGAGAAGAGGCGGAATCTGGCTTTGAAGTAGTCATTCGTCAAAATCCATTTTTACATCGTGAAAAAGGAGCGAGCTTAATTGCTGGATTGTGTCAGGATCATGCGTATGGTGGAAAATCGCGATTAGCAGGGATCATTCATGACCTTGCAGACGCAGAAGGCCGATCAACGAATGATGTAAGCCAAGATTGGTTTAAGCAATATTTAACCATTTCGTTAGAACCGATGCTTTGGCTGTTTGAAACGTATGGTCTTGCGCTTGAAGCCCATCAGCAAAACGCTGTTGTGCAAATGAAGGATGGTTACCCGCACACCTTCTATTATCGTGACAACCAAGGCTACTATTATAGTGAATCGAAAAAGGATAAACTCGCAAATCTTGTCCAAAACCTGAGCGTGAGAAGTGAAACGATTTGTGCAGATGAAGTAGCCGTTGAGAGACTGCGTTATTATTTCTTCTTTAATCATTTATTTGGTCTTATTAACGGCTTTGGTACAGAAGGTCTGGCGAAAGAAGAAGACTTGCTCGCCCTTGTGAGAGACACATTGCTCGCTCATGAGGAAACATACGGTGCATCTGAACTGACAAACAGCCTACTTCGCTTAAAGGAACTCCCTTCAAAAGCGAATTTGCTGACACGGTTTGAAGATATGGATGAGCTGACAGGATCTCTGGAAACACAGTCTCGTTACACAGCTGTTTTGAATCCACTTTTTTTACATAAGGAGGCGCTGATTGGATGAGGCATCGTATTCATTTTATTCGGGCTGAATATGAAAGAGATGTCCGGCTTGTCCACAAGTGGATGCAAGAGGAGTATGTTCACCCATTTTGGCATTTGAATATTCCGTTTCCTGCTTTTGAAAAGCATTTTTATCAGGCAATTCATGATCCGCATCAAACCCTTTATTTAGGCACAATTGATGGGACACCCATGAGTTATTTTGAGGCGTACAACGTCAAAGGTGATGTCATTGAATCTTACTATCAGCCTTCTCCGCATGATCAAGGAATCCATCTATTAATAGGGGAGCCGGATTATGTGGGAAAAGGTTTTGCAGCCCCGCTGCTTCAGGCCATGACAGCATTTCAATTTGAGCAGAACAAACGAACAGAAAAAATCGTCGCTGAGCCGGATATTCGCAATGAAAAAATGATCCATGTATTTGAAAAATGCGGCTTTGAACGTGTAAAACCAGTCAATTTACCCGATAAAACCGGTCTTTTGATGTTTTGTGATCGAGAACGATTCGAAAGGAAGTATAACCATGACGCGGTTCAACAAGCAAAATAATGTAGTGGATGTAATAGGAATCGGCATTGGTCCGTTTAACTTAGGTCTTGCCGCATTATCTGAAGAGGTAAATGATATTGACGCTTTGTTTTTTGAAAGAAGTGAAGCCTTTCATTGGCACCCAGGGATGCTTATTGAGGGGACGACACTGCAGGTTCCCTTTTTAGCGGACCTTGTCAGTATGGCAGATGTGAAAAGTAAATATAGCTTTCTTAACTACTTACAGGAACAAAACCGTTTGTATTCATTTTACTTTCTAGAGGATTTTCATATCCCGCGCAAGGAATATAGTCATTATTGCCGCTGGGTCGCAGACCAGTTAGACTCTTGCCGATTTGGCATGAACGTCGAATCTGTCTCATTGATCGAGAAAGCAGGAGAAAAGCGTTATGAAGTGCATGTTCGTCATGTGAAAGACCAAACGGTAGAGGTGTTTGAAAGTAAGCATCTCGTCTTAGGAATTGGTACACAGCCGGCGATACCAGCATCGCTCCAGCCAGCTTTAGGAGAGAAGGTTTTTCATTCCGCCGACTATTTAAAACGAAAAAAAGAAGGCTGTTTCAAAGGGAAATCTGTGACAGTGATCGGCTCTGGTCAAAGTGCGGCAGAAGTGTTCTATGATATTTTATCAGATGATGAGGCTAAGGATATTCACTGGTTCACACGCTCTAAAGGATTTTTCCCAATGGAATATTCAAACCTTGGTCTTGAATATTTCTCTCCAGATTATATTGATTTCTTTTATGAGCTTCCGCAAACAAAAAAGGATGCGTTGTTAAAGCAGCAGGACTTGCTGTATAAAGGCATCAGCTCTGCAATGATCCGTGATATTTATCATTTGCTATATGAACGTTCTGCCTGCGGAAAGCAGTTGAATACAGTGCTTCAAGCGATGACGGAGGTTAACTTGATTGAGGAAACATCTCGCGGCTTGTCCCTTTCATGCACGCAATGGGTCAAGGAGGACTCCTTTACCCACGAGACAGATATTGTCGTGCTGGCGACGGGCTATCAATCGGTACTGCCGCCGTTTATCAACCCAATTTCTCATCACATTCAATGGGACGATCAAGGACGGTTCCAAGTTGAACGTGAATATCGCTTGAAAACAAATACAATGGGTGAAAATGATATATTTGTCCAAAATGCAGAGCTTCATACACATGGTGTTGGCGCCCCGGATTTAGGGCTTGGTGCTTACCGAAATAGTGTGATTATCAATGAACTTGCTCGTCAAACTGTGTATCCACTTTATCAAAAGCACGTCTTCCAGACATTTGGTACACGTATGAACGTCAACACATTTGAAGAAATCAAAGGTTAAGGAGGATGAAGCGATGAGTGTACAAGATGAATTGAAAAAAGCGGTGAATCCTGCTGCTTGGAAAAAGGCAAACCAGCGAATGGTAGCAAAAATGCTGTCTGAATACATGTATGAGGATATGCTTCATCCCGTGCAGCTAGATCATAAGGATGGCATTGCTCAGTATGAATTAATTATTCACGAACAGAAGAAATATCGCTATCTTGCAAAACCTCGTTTGTTTGATAGTTTTGATACAATCGCTGAATCAATCGAGTGCTGTCAAGATGGAAAATGGTCAAAGGATGTCAGTGCAATCGTGTTTTTACTAGACATTCAGCCGCTCATTCCAATGTCTTCTGAGACAACAGGACATCTTATAAAAGAGCTTCACCATACCCTGTTAGCGGATGTCCATTTGCTTTCGAAAAAAGCACTTCGTGCGGATGAGTTAACAGATACTGATTATGCATGGATTGAAGGAGAGATGACAGGCCATCCTTGGATTGTGTATAACAAAGGACGCATTGGATTCAGTTACGATGACTACCTAGCCTACGCACCTGAAAGGCAAGAAAGTGTGCAGCTGTCTTGGATTGCTGTTCACCGGGACCTTGCGACATTCCATGCAGTCGATCATGAAAACTATGAGCAGGTAATCGCCAAAGAGTTAGATGAAGTCACGATCCGTCAATTTCACCGCGTGCTAAAGGATGAAGGATTGATTGTAGCTGATTATTATTTGATGCCTGTTCATAAGTGGCAGTGGACACACATGATTATTCAGCATTTCCCGGAAGATTTGGCGATGCGCCGGATTGTGTATGTAGGAGAGGGACTGGACCAATATATCCCGCAGCAGTCGATCAGAACTTTTACGAACATCTCAAATAAAGGCAAGCATCATATTAAACTGCCAATGAGTATTTTAAATACGCTTGTGTACCGGGGACTTCCGTCAGAACGGACAGTCATTGCCCCTCGTATTACAGCGCATATTAAAGGGATTGCGGACCAAGATTCATTTTTATCTGATGTCTGCCGCGTGATATTACCTGGTGAGAATGCAAGTATTAATGTCGATCATCCTTACTATAGCAAACTACCTGGTGCGCCGTATCAATATCTTGAGATGCTCGGTGTGATTTTTAGAGAAAGTATTTACTCGTACTTAGATGAAGGAGAGACCCCTGTTACACTTGCGGCACTCACCTATGAGGATCATGAAGGTGAGCCATTTGTGAAACAGCTGATTGAAAAATCAGGTCTCTCAGCTAAAGAGTGGATGGCGAAATTTTTCCATGTGGTCATGCCGCCACTGCTGCATTTTATGTATCAATACGGCACCGTCTTTTCACCGCACGGACAAAATACGATTCTTGTGTTAAAAGATCATCAGCCTCATCGTTTGGCGATCAAAGATTTTGTTGACGATGTGAACATTAGTGATCAGCCGCTGCCTGAATTGGCTTCTCTAGGAGACGATTTAAAAGAAGTGCTGCGGAGTGAACCGCCGGAAGGCTTAGTGCAGTTTATCTTTACAGGATTGTTTATTTGCAACCTGCGTTACGTATCAAACGTGTTAGAGAACCATCAGCTATTAGATGAAGTGACACTTTGGAGCTTGCTTGCCGAACAAATTCAGCAGTATCAAAAGCAATTCCCACAGCTGAAGGACCGTTTTGAACTCTTTGATCTATTCCAGCCGAAGCTGACAAAGCTGTGCTTAAATCGTAATCGAATGATTGATTATGGGTATGGAGACGGAGATGACCGCCCGCATGCATCAGAGCATGGAAAGGTCACAAATGCACTCGCACATGTTCTTTCGTCCACCTGTGAGAAGTAATAGAAAAGCTGTAGACATCAAGTGTCTACAGCTCAGCGTGTAGACAAACCCTCGCATTCTTTGTCAGTCCTGTGCGCTGGTGCTCACGAATTGCAAATTCGCTCCGCGCCAGTGCTCGGCCTTCCTAGACTTCAAAGGTTTTCAATCACGTTGAAAAGAAGACAAAGGGCTAAAATAAAGATCATTTTAGCCCTTTGTCAACAATCTGAAGCTGTAGACATCAAGTGTCTACAGCTTTTTATATATTACGAAAATGCTTGAGAGGCAAGGAAATAAAGAAGGGCGGGATCGTTCAGCTTTTCTTTTCCGCGAATCATCATAAAATGAGCTTTGTTTGTTTTCGTAAAACCTGCTTCAACAAGTGATTCATGGAGGCGCTCAGCTGTTTCTTCCTGCATATCTAAACGAATCGGACCCGAATAAGACGAAATGAGCGAACGAACCAGCGAGAGAGCTGTAAGTTCATCATTTGCAGCAAGCGGTCCAATCATTAAATTGGCAGGTGTTTCAACGCCGAACGCAAAGCCAGTTGTTTCGTGATGTTCATTCTTTGCAATGATACGCTGCGCTGCCCGGTTCATCCGGTTTTTTAAAAAGCTTGATCGATTTGTGCCTGCGGCTTTTTCATCTAGTGCTTCAATACACGGAAGGTGCGATTCATCGGCAGGAGACAGGTAAATGTCATCTGACACACGAAGCGCTTCTTGGTTCGGGTTTTGTGCTTTGTAAGTCGTAATGTAACCAGCCGTGTGAAACCCGATTTTTTTGTAAACAGGCCGCCCCTGAACAGTCGCGGTTAAAAAGACAGGAATGCTGTGATCACATTGATCTAGCAGAGTGTCAATCATTTTCCTTGCAAGACCTAAGCCGCGATGTGTCCTAGATACAATGACGGCACCAATTGAAGCCATTCGATCATATTGGAAAAGTCCTGCACATGAGATGACTTGTCCATCCGCTGTTGAAAAACCTGTGAAATACCCACTTGTTAAAAGAGATGTGAGCTCTTCCGCATTGTAATCAGGCCAGTCTACCTCTTGTGACAATGCGATAAGATCTGGTATGTCATCGAGTGTTAATGCTCGTTGAACAACGTTTGTCATGACATGCAACTCCTTCTTAGCTGAATTCATCTATGTGTATCGTACCATAAGAAGGTATAGTGTAAAAATTGAAGTTTATCTAATCTTCCCATCAAAAAAGGACCTCCAATTTCGGAGATCCTGCATTAATGAACATTAAAATATCGAGCTTCAGGATGAGAAACGACGATCGCTGAAACAGATGCTTCAGGTTCCATCATAAATCCTTCTGTCAGATGGATGCCGATTTTTTCAGGCTGAAGCAGCTTGAACAGCTTTTCTTGGTCTTCAAGGTTTGGGCAAGCGGGATAACCAAAGGAATAGCGCTGTCCTTGATATTTCGCTTGGAAACGTTTTTCCATTGTGAAATCGACTGGGTCAGGGAAGCCCCATTTGTCACGAATCACTTGGTGGGTTCTTTCGGCTAACCCTTCTGCAAGCTCAAGCGCCAGAGCTTGAACCGCATGCATTTTTAAATAATCTCCTTCTTGCTTAAATTGCTGCGCGACTTCACGTATACGCGCTCCGGCTGTGACGGCAAATAAGGCAATATAATCTTTCTCCTTTTCACCGCTTCCCCGCACATAATCAGAAATGGAGCGGTATGGAAGCTTCTCCTGTCTTGGAAATTGGAACGTTTCAATGATACGGTCAGGCGCTTTGGGATCATAAATGTGCAGATCATTTCCGTTAGAACTGGCAGGATAAAATTGATAGACAAAAGCAGGCGCAAACCAGTTTTTCTCTCTGCCTTCGTTTAGAAGATCTGTGACAAGCTGCTTTAATTCCAATGCTTTTGGATGCTGTTCAGCCAACAGCTTTTTCACCTTTCCTTTTAATCCAAGGTGGTGGCCAATAAGCATTTGTTCATTCACATAAGGCATAATGTGATGCAGATCGATGTCTCTTACATAATGACGTGCCGTATTTTCTGGTGTGAAAATAGGTGCCTCAGGGAGCGCCGCACGTTTTTCTAGTAATTCAATGACAGCTTGTGGCTGCTTTGTTTCTTTCTCTTTGACAGGAGACACAGGCTCTTCATCGGGCTTTATTTGAAATTGAAGAGGATTTGCTTTTAACTCATTGGCTAAAGATAAGCCGTCCATGGCATCTTTTGCGTAAAGGACCGGTCCGTCATAATGAGGCGAAATCTTCATTTTCGTAAATTTCCGAGAAAGTGCAGCACCACCGACCAAAATAGGCACGGAAATATTCGCTTTTTGTAAATCCTGAGCGGTGAGGACCATTTGCTGGGCTGACTTCACGAGTAATCCTGATAATCCAATCATATCTGGCTTTTCTTTTTGCACAGCTTCGATCAATGTTTGCGGTGTCACCTTGATTCCGAGGTCGACCACTTGAAAGCCGTTATTACTCAAAATGATGTCGACAAGGTTTTTCCCAATATCATGGACATCTCCTTTTACAGTGGCAAGTAGAATTTTACCTTTCCCGCTTGCATGCTGCTTTTCCATATATTGTTCGAGATACGATACAGAAGCCTTCATGACCTCTGCCGATTGAAGAACTTCCGCCACAATCAGTTCGTTTTGATTAAAAAGACGACCAACCTCAGCCATTCCCTGCATTAACGGACCATTGATGATATGAAGTGGTGATTCAAATTGCTGTAGAGCAAGGGATAAATCATCGATAAGACCTTCTTTTGTTCCTTCGACGACATAGAGTGCCAGCCTTTCATCAAGCGATAAGGAGATCTTTGGTTTTTTCTCCGTTTTCTTTTTGCCGCGGTAAAATTGGGTGAATTCAGCAAGGGTTTGATCATTTGTTTCATAGAGCAACGTTTCAGCGAGCTTGATTTCTTCCTTTGGAATAGAAGCGAAGCGTTCAAGCTTTTCTGTATTCACAATGGCGTAGTCAAGTCCTGCTTGGACGCAGTGATACAAGTAGACGGCATTCAAGATTTCTCTCCCAAGAGGCGGGAGTCCAAAAGACACGTTGCTGATGCCTAAAATCGTCAGACACTCAGGCAGGTTTTCCTTGATCATTTTGATGCCTTTGATCGTTTCTTCGGCAGCGCCAATATACTGCTCGTCTCCAGTCCCCACTGGAAAGACAAGTGGATCAAAAATGATGTCACTTGCGGGAATGCCATATTTCTTCGTTAATAGATCATGAGAGCGTACCGCAATCTCGAGCTTTCGTTCTGCTGTTACAGCCATCCCTGTTTCATCGATCGTGCCGACAACAAGTGCACCACCGTACAGCTTCACAAGTGGAAGAATTTCTTCAAAGCGTTCTTCGCCATCCTCAAGGTTAATAGAATTGATGATGGCTTTCCCTTGGGAATATGTCAGCGCCTTTTCGATCACGTGTTTATCCGTTGAATCAATGACAAAAGGGGCTTTGACTTTTTTCATAGCCTCTTGTAAAAAACCTTCCATGTCTGCCGCCTCATCGCGGTCTGGATCAGCAAGACACACATCAATCACGTGAGCACCGTTTTTTACCTGTGCACGAGCAACTTCTGATGCTTCTTCAAACTTTTGTTCCGCAATGAGTCGTTTGAATTTGCGTGAACCAATCACGTTGGTCCGTTCTCCTACAAAAAGAGGTCGCATTGATTCCTCATATAGTAGGGGCTCAATTCCTGATACAGTATGCTGAGACGATTCATGCGTGATGTGACGCGGCTGAATCGTGCGTACTTCATCTGACAATGCCTGTATATGTGCAGGTGTTGTTCCGCAGCAGCCGCCAACAATATTTAACCAGCCTTCCTTGGCAAAGGCGGAAATTTTTTTAGCAAGTGAAGCTGGGGATTCATGATATTGACCTTCTTCATCAGGGAGACCAGCATTTGGATAGCAGCTAACTGCTGACTTGGCGATGGAGGATAGCGTGCGGATATGGTCTGTCATAAATTCAGGACCCGTCGCACAGTTCAGACCGATACTCATCGGTTTCATATGCTCAAGAGAAATATAAAAGGCTTCAATATCCTGACCAGCAAGGGTCGTGCCCATCGGTTCAATCGTACCTGATACCATGAGAGGCAGCTCAATACCTGTCTGCTGGAAGGCTTCCTGAATGCCTTTGAAACCAGCTTTTACATTCAGCATGTCTTGACTTGTTTCTAAAAGAAGGGCATCACATTTGCCATCAATCAGGGCGCGTGCTTGCTCTTCATAGTTTCTGACGAGCTCATCGAAGGTTGTGCCGCCTGTCACAGATAATGTTTTCGTAGTGGGACCCATCGCACCTACAACAAATCGAGGCTGCTCCGGCGTGGAGAAACGGTCAGCTTCTTCCTTTGCCAGCTGGGCAGCCCGTGCATTGAGTTCATAGGCAAGGTGGCCAAGCCCGTATTCGTCAAGGACGAGCTTTGTAGCCCCGAACGTATTCGTTTCAATGAGATCGGCGCTTGCCTCAAGGTATTCTCTATGAATCGTGCGGATGATGTGAGGGGCTGTCACATTCAAATACTCGTTACAGCCCTCATACTCCTCGCCGCCAAAGTCTTCTGCTGTGAGATTGGCATTTTGAATCATGGTCCCCATTGCACCATCAAGGACGAGAATGCGTTTCTTCAGCTGTTCAGTGATAGTTGACATGGATGTTTGACTCCTTTTCTTTCTGATGAATGTAGGTGGTTAGTTCTGCTGTTAAGTCTGATCGAAGGAAAGGAGTAATTAAATAAATGCCATTAAACAATTCACAGGCTGTATCTAATAAAGAGCGGGCAATCGCTAAGCCTTCTGCTCGCTGCTTTTCTTTATCCTCACCAGCCCTCGCCATAATGTCACGAATGGAATCAGATAATTTGATGCCTGGAATTTCATGATGAATAAACTCCGCATTTCGACTGCTTGTTAACGGCATAATGCCAATATAAATCGGTTTATCTAAATGACGGCTCTCCTCATGAATTTTCACAAGCTGTTCCTCAGAATAAACAGGCTGTGAAATAAAATAATCAGCACCGTATTCGATTTTTTTCTCAAGACGTTTGACCGCTTTATCAATGTGACGAACATTCGGATTAAACGCGCCAGCTACTGAAAAATTGGTCTTTTTGCCAAGCGGTTTCCCTGAGAAAGAAAGGCCTTCGTTAAACTGCTTAATCAGCCGGATCAAATCAAAGGAGGTTAAATCATAAACCGACGTTGCACCTGGGAAATCCCCAATCTTAGAAGGGTCGCCTGTAATGGCTAAAATATCAGTTAAACCAAGGGTGTCAAGACCCATCAAATGGGACTGAAGCCCAATCAAATTACGATCACGGCATGTGATATGGACGAGTGAGCGCATATCAAGCTGCTGTTTCAATAATGCCCCGCAAGCCACATTGCTAATGCGCGGGGTTGCAAGAGAATTATCAGCTAATGTCAAGGCATCAATGCCTGCATTCTTTAACTCATTTGCCGCGACGAGAAATTTTTCGAAGTTCAGCTTCTTCGGCGGATCAAGCTCTACAATAATCGTCCGTTTTTTCGTAGCGAGCTCATCAAGACCTGGTTCAGTCCGCTGATCTTGAATCGAAATGATTTCTTCTTTTAAAACTTTCACTTCTTTTTCAGTGATCGGTGCTAAATCCTTGACCGCTTCAGCCATTGCTTGAATATGCTGAGGCGTTGTTCCGCAGCAGCCGCCGATAATACGTGCGCCTTGATTTCTAAATTCAAGTGCACTTTTTCGGAAATAATCGTTATCTGTATCATAGACGAGTCTGCCTTCTTCAAGAGAGGGAAGACTGCTGTTAGGATAGACTGATAAATGGGAATTTTCTAAAATTGGAACGCCTTCGAGTGCCTGAATCATATGATAAGGGCCCAGCCGGCAGTTGATGCCAACGACGTCTGCACCAAGAGAAGACAATTCAGATAAACCATCCTTGAGCGGTGTTCCATCCTGCAACACACCTTGTTCATGCATGGAGACGTTCATGACAATTGGGAGAGTCGTTTCTTTACGTGCAATTTGGAGAATGGCCTTCGCTTCTTCCATGTCATAATACGTTTCTAGCAATAATCCATCAGGCTGCTCGTTTAATAGAATGTATAGCTGCTCTCTAAAGCTTCGTTTAATTTCTTCAATCGTGTAGGCATTTTTGTTAAACGTTCGAATACCACCGATCGTTCCAAGGACATAAGCGGAGCCTGCGGCTGCTTTTGCGATTTGTACCGCCTTTGTATTGATACGCTTTGTTTCTTCCTCTAAGCCGTAGCGGGATAGTTTAATATAATTTGCGCCGTACGTATTCGTTTGAATGATGTCTGCACCAGCCTGCACATATGCTTCGTGCACGCGCTTTACCTCATCTTCTTTCGATAAATTTAATTCTTCAAAGCAGCGGTCAATGCCGTAAGAGTATAAAAGTGTTCCCATTGCACCGTCAGCAATCAGTACGCGGTTTTGTAAGTCTTGTAATA
Organism: Bacillus sp. FSL K6-2841; assembly: GCF_037976435.1. Taxonomy (NCBI): domain Bacteria; kingdom Bacillati; phylum Bacillota; class Bacilli; order Caryophanales; family Bacillaceae; genus Bacillus; species Bacillus sp. FSL K6-2841. The sequence goes on from NZ_CP150266.1 coordinate 1,129,873, forward strand.
GGCCCATTGGTTTCCTCCTTATTTCTATGTAACAAAAAAAGCCTTCTGATAAGAAGAAGACTTTTTGGCTGTATCGTTATTCTTCTTCTTATCTTCCAAGCAGTTGCTTGCTGGATTTAGCACCTTGGTCATAGAAAATATTTTTCTACTACACCGGTTGCTGAGGCTTCACAGGGCCAGTCCCTCTGCCTCTCTTGATAAGAAAGCGATATGAACATGTCAATGAATTGAACTTCCATCCACTGTATCGAAAAAATCGGAAATAATCAATGGAAAATTTGAAATTTATCGAAAATTTATAAATTGAACGTCAATCGGTAAATCTGCCTTGCGCATAAGAGAGATAACCTCTTGTAAATCATCTTTATTTTTCCCTGTTACACGCACTTGGTCATCTTGAAATTGTGACTTCACTTTGATGCCAGATTGCTTAATGAGTGCATTGATCTTTTTAGCGTTGTCTTGATCAATTCCGCTGATCAGTTTCGCGCGCTGGCGCACTGTTCCGCCAAGGGCATGCTCAGTTTTTCCGTAATCGATGTTTTTAGTTGGAACGTTTCGTTTAATCAGCTTTGACACAAGGACATCTTTTAGCTGCTCCAGCTTGAAGTCATCATCAGAGATGAGAACGAGCTCTTCTTTTTCAAGAGAAATATCACTTTTACTTCCTTTAAAATCATAACGGTTTTTAATTTCCTTGAGCGCTGCTTGAACGGCGTTTTGCACCTCTGGCAGTTCCACCTTCGATACAATGTCAAATGAGCTTTCTTTTGCCATAACACATGACCTCCATGTATAGATATTGCGTCTATTTTATCATGCAACGTGGGGAAGAAGAAACTTTATCGAAGAGACGAGTCAAAGAGTTCTGCCAGTAGCGGTATAAATCGTGTTCGGTTTGTCCACTTTAGCTAACAGAACTAGAGATGTTCATGTGAGGAGAAGTATAGTAGAATAAAGTGAATCAAAAGATGAACGAACGCTCTTTTAAGAGCAGATAGGAAGGAAGAGAACATGAGACCAGGTGAGCAACTGACCTTGCAAATAGAGAACGAGATGGAATACGGTTACTTTTTGACAGATGGAGAAGATTCGGTCCTTTTGCACCGCAGTGAAATGACAGAAGATATTGGTGACCAGGATGAAGTAGAGGTCTACTTATACGTAGATCATGAAGAAAGACTAGCTGCGACGATGAAAATACCTTCAATCAATGTGCATACATATGGCTGGGTAGAAGTCGTAGACGTCGTAGAAGACATGGGTGCATTTGTGGATGTCGGGCTTTCAAAGGATGCACTAGTTGCAACAGAACATCTACCGCCTTTTGAGGAAGCATGGCCGAAAAAAGGAGACAAACTTTACTGTATGCTGAAAGTCACAAGCTACGGCAGAATGTTCGCAAAGCCAGCCACTGAAGATGTGATCAGTGAATTGTTTACTGAGGCACCTGAAACCTTAATGAACAAAGAAATCACTGGAACGATTTACCGCTTAATTGCGACAGGCTCGTTTATGCTGACAGATACAGGCGTGCGAGGGTTTATCCACCGTACGGAACGAAAGGAAGAACCAAGATTAGGATCGACCGTGACAGGACGCGTCATTGCAGTGAAAGAGGATGGAACCGTAAACGTGTCTCTGCTTCCTAGAAAACAGGAAGCGTTATCTGTCGATGCAGAAGAAATCTTAACCTATATGCGAACGAGAAATGGCGCTATGCCTTATGGAGACAAAAGTGATCCAGAAGACATCCGCGAACGATTCCAAATGAGCAAGGCAGCCTTTAAACGAGCATTAGGTCATTTGATGAAAAACGGCCTAGTCTACCAAAAAGAGGGCTGGACATACGAGAAAAAATGAGCAGCGTGAAAGAGAACTCTAACCTCATGGGTTTTCACATTACACTGAAATGAAGAAAAAGGGATAAAATCATGATGATTTTATCCCTTTTTTTATATTTGTTATAAATAATGGTTTTTTTCAGTGAAAAAAGTCATAAAAAATCTGGAAAACCTTCACATAATCATTGAAACAACGCCTCTCAAATCCGATAAGAAAGGAGTAAGGATGATAAAAGGAGTGTGTGTTTGGATGAAAGTGAAAATTTCATTACTTCTGTTGGTAGCCATGCTTATGGTGTTAGCTGCATGCAGCAATCAACAAGGGAAACCACCAGCATCAAATGCGAAGCATATTGGCGTTATGCTCACAGATGATGGTCTTGGTGATCAATCATTTAACGATTCGTCATTTAAAGGATTAGAAAAAGCACGTGATGACCTAGGAATTGAATTTGATTATAGAGAAATTGCAGAAACCGATACATATGAAAAAGGGCTGACCGAGCTCGTAAAAGCTGGCAATGACCTCGTCATCGGGGTAGGCTTTAGTATGCAAGAAGACTTAGAAAAAGTCGCAAAGAAATATCCGAAGAAGCAGTTCTTGCTCATTGATGCTGTATCTGAGCTAAAAAACGTAACCTCCGTGACGTTTAAAGAAGAGCAGGGCAGCTATTTAGCAGGCGCACTTGCTGCGATGACAACGAAAAGTGATGTCATTGGATTTGTTGGCGGTGTCGATGCGGATGTGATTCATCGTTTTGAAAAGGGGTTCCAAAAAGGCGCCAAATCAGTGAATCCGAAAATTAAGATCTTATCCACCTATGCCAATACGTTTAGTGATGCGGGCAAAGGCAGTAAAATAGCCAAAGACATGATCAAAAAGAAAGCAGATGTTTTATATGCCGCAGCAGGCTATACAGGTGTTGGTGTATTAAAAGAAGCACAATCAGAGGGCAAGTATGCCATTGGTGTAGATAGTGATCAGTACTACACCGCTGAAAAAGCGGTGATTTCGTCCATGGTAAAAAAAGTTGACGAAGTGGTCTATCAATTCAGCGAACAGCTCGTCAAGAGCAACAAAATCAAAAATGGGCATGTTATTTACGACTTAAGCAATGACGGAATCGACATGGCAAGAATTCGGGTGCTGAAGAATGCTGAAGCATTGACCAAAAAAGTAAATGAACTGAAGCAGAAATTGCTAAAAGAAGAGGGGGACGCATCATGAGCTTGCGCATCAAAATTTTACTCAACTCACTCGTCTCACTTCTTTTAGCAGTTGGCGTCATCGCCTTTATCATTGTTAGTATGACAAAGATCCAATCATCAAATGAAACAGAAGTTCAAACCTTATTAAACGTTCAAAAAACAAAAGCAAGCTTTGAAAGTGTCGAACAAGCCATGACCAATTACTCAATGACACTGTCTGATGAACAGCTAGAAGTTGTTCAAACCGATATTTCTACAGCAAAAAAACAGCTGCAAACGTTAAACAAAAATGCAGGTAATATCAATAAAGATGCACTAACAAGGTTAAATGCAAAATATGATACGTGGACCAAGGAAGCGAATGGCGCCATTGGTGAAAAAAATGCATCAGATGCAAGGCGGGTAGCAGCAAGAATTGATGGCGTCTTAAACGACGTGCATACAATGAATAAAAGAGCGGAAGAAGCGTATAAACAAAATCTAGAGAATACAGCGGATAATGTGCAATGGATCATCACAAGTGCACTCGTCGCAGCCCTTACACTGATCGTCATTGCTGTCTTTTTAAATATTGGATTAACAAGATCCATCGTGACACCAATTAAATCACTTTCCTACAGAGCGAAGCAGATCGCAGAAGGCAACCTTGCTGTCGAGCGGATGGACATTCAGCGTAAGGATGAAATCGGCGGCTTGAATGAATCCTTTAATCAAATGACAGATCAACTGATTAGTTTGATTAAAGAAATCAGTAATGTCTCAAGTCAAGTAGAGACATTCTCGATCCAGTTAGATGATGAAAACAAAAAGCTGATGGAATCTGCAAATCAAGTATCTGTCTCGACAGACGAGATGGCAAATGGGTCACAAGCCATTTCAGAGGATCTCCAGCATGGCGTCAGCTTGATTGAAAAGATGGATCAGCATGGACGTAAAAATTCCGAACGTTCACAAACAGTCATCCAAAGTACAGCGGACGCGATAGAAGCAGTAGAAAGTGGAAAGCACACGTTAACAGAAACCAAAACGGCGATTGAAAAAAACACACATGCCACAAGACAAATCGAACAGTCGGCAGGAGAATTCACGCAATATGCCAGCGGGATCTCGGCTATGGCCAAAACAGTTTCTGACATTGCGGATCAGACAAACTTACTTTCGCTAAATGCGGCGATCGAAGCGGCAAGAGCAGGTGAGGCTGGAAAAGGCTTTGCCGTTGTCGCAGATGAAATTCGTAAGCTTGCCGACGAATCATCTAACGCTACAAGACAAATCTTTGATATGGTCAGTCATATTGAAAGAGGCATTCAATCCATTAGTCAAACTGTCAAAGAAGGAGTCAAGCTTTCACTTCAGCAGCAGGATGCGATGGACAAAACCTCACACTCCTTTGAAGATATAGAAACAAAAGCGCAGCACATTAAACAAGAAATGGCGGTCTTAAATGACCAAATTGTTCAATCAACAGAGCTTGGCGGACAAGTGCTCAACTCGATTGAAAATATTAGTGCGGTTGTAGAAGAAACAGCAGCTGGCAGTGAAGAAATTTCTGCCTCTGCCAATGAACAGCTGCAATCATTCCATCAAATGAACAAACAAGTAGAAGAACTCATGAGTATGACGGCAAGGCTAAATGAAACCGTCCACCGTTTTAAACTTTCATAAGTCATAAGAAAAGCACCCTTCCCGTGATGTGTCAGGGAAGGGTGCTTTTTATGATGGTTTGCCTGTAAAGAAGATGGCAAGCGTGCCTGGTCCTGAATGGGACCCAACAGCTGCGCCGACAATCTGAATATCAATTTCCTTTGGATGAAATTCGGCTTCAATCAATTCTCTCATGTCTTCTGCAAGTGCAGGATCATCACCATGACTAATGCCAACAGTTTGATTTGACCAATCCGTTCCACGTTCTTTCATCAGTTCAATAATGCGTTTCAACAGCTTTTTACGTCCGCGGATTTTCTCAAGGGGGATGAGCTTTCCGTCCTCGACGTGTAAAATGGGCTTAATACTCAATAAACCACCAACAAATGCGGACGCTTTACTGATTCTTCCGCCTCTTGCTAAATACGATAAATCGTCTACAGTAAAAATATGTTGTAAAGATTCGCAAAAATGCTTTACAGACGTTTCAATTTCTTGTATTGTATTTCCGTCAATAGCAAGTGATTGAGCGTGTTTGACAGCAAGCCCATAGCCGAGTGAAGCACATTTAGAATCAATGATTCGTAAATCAAAATCAGGGTATTCTTCCTTCACTTCGTTTGCCATCATCACAGCCGTTTGGTATGTACCGGAAAGCTCTGATGAAAAGGCAACATAGATTGCAGATGTATGGTTTTGTGCGAGAGAAACAAAGGCTTCTTTGATTCGGTTTGGTGAAGCTTGTGACGTTTTTGGGCTGGCGCCTTGTCTCATCGCATCAAATACTTGTTTTGGTTCAATGGTGATCAAATCTTCAAATTCCTCTTCGCCAAGCAATACACGGAGCGGAATAAGCGTCATGTTATGTTCATCATAATAAGAAAGAGGCAGATCAGCAGCACTGTCTGCTATGATATGAACAGTCATCAAAATCCCTTCTTTCTAAAAAAATCAGCCATATTTTGCAACTTTTTAGCCTAACTATATCACAGAAATCACTTTTTCGTGTTCAAATTCTAAATTTTAGGGAAAACCATAGAGAGAATGGTAAGTGGAGGAATGACAATATGTTCATCGGAGAAGCAAAAAAACTCATTGTCGTCGTCATTGGTGCACTGCTCAATGCGATTGGACTGAATTTATTCTTAATCCCAGCTGATGTATACGCGAGCGGGTTTACAGGGGTAGCCCAGCTGTTATCCAGCTTAATGGATCAATATGCCCCATTTTATGTATCCACAGGAATTCTATTATTTATTTTAAATATTCCAGTCGGCATTTTAGGCTGGATGAAAGTGGGCCGTTCCTTTACGTTTTACAGCATCATCAGTGTTGCCCTGACGACCATTTTCCTCGGCATCTTACCAGAAACGAGTGTTTCACATGATATTTTACTAAATGCTGTGTTTGGCGGCGTGATATCCGCAGTAGGGATTGGGATCACGCTCAAATTTGGGGCATCGACAGGCGGACTCGACATCATAGCCATGATCTTGGCGAAGTGGAAGGATAAACCAGTCGGTACGTATTTCTTCATTTTAAATGGTATCATCATTTTTACAGCAGGATTATTACAAGGTTGGGAGAAAGCATTATATACCCTTGTCACATTATATGTGACCACAAGGGTCATTGATGCCATCCATACAAGACATGAGAAGCTGACCGCGATGATTGTGACAAAGAAGGCTGATGAAATCAAGGAAGCCATTTATGGAAAAATGGTCAGAGGCATTACGACGGTACCTGCAAAGGGGGCTTTTACCAACGAGCCAAAAGAAATGATGGTGATCGTCATTACAAGGTATGAGCTGTATGAACTTGAACAAATTATTAAAGAAGTCGATCCAAAAGCTTTTACAAATATTGTGCAAACAACTAATATTCTTGGATTTTTCAGACGAGATTAAAAGGTGGGTAGCGTATGAAAAAAGGGTTGGTGCTTCTTCTCGTTGTATTGATTTTAACCGCTTGTGGACAACAAAAAAAGGATGAACCAGACAAGGAGGTATCCGGTCAAATGGGAGAAAAAACGGTTGTACTCACAGTAGACCCCGTCCAGAAAGGTTCTTCGGTTCAATTTAACATGTCACTGAAAAATGAATCAGATCGAGATATTGAATTTACCTTTAACACAAGCCAAAAATTCGAGCTCAGTGTGTATGACGAAAGCGGAAATGAACAATACCGCTATTCAAAAGACCGTATGTTCACTCAGGCCATCCAATCGTTTGTGCTAAAGAAAGGCGAAGCCTATGATTTTCAAGATACGTGGTCAAATGGTGTCAAGCCGGGAACGTATGAAGCGGTCGTCACATTTAAAGGAAAAGCAGAAGGGCTGAAGCAAATCACGGAAAAGAAAACATTCCAAGTGAAATAAGTGCTTTCAGCTTCATGAGAATCAGAAAAAGCTGTCCTTAATGGACAGCTTCTTTTATGTTAGAGATCATCGAGCAAGTCTTGGAAGGTGTGTAGCTGGTTTCTTTCTGCATCTGTCGAATTGGCAAATGCAGAAGATACGGCATTTTTGGCTCGTTTGACCGCCTGTTGACGCTCTAACCCAGATGAAAATGAAGAAGTAAGGGCTTCTTCAGTAAATGATTTGGCTTGATCAAAAAGTTCGTTTCTCACAATGAACCTCCAGAAGCATCAGTCTTCATATTTTCTTTGTCTGACACTTCTTCAAGTGTAGAACGATAAGGAAAACGTGCATCATGCAGACTGACTGAATCTTTACCTTGTTGTATAAAGCGTTTCGATTTGCTTCTTTTACCCATTCGGAATCCGCCCCTTTACACAAGCTGACAGGACAACCTGTCTAACGGTAGTATGCCCGCTTCCATCTGCTATGTATGAATGGAAAAATTAAAGCGAGAAGTAATTCGTTAGAAACTTTGCAATCCCATCTTGTTCATTCGTATCAGTGACTTCATTTGAGACACGTTTCACGGCATCAATTCCGTTGCCCATTGCCACACCGCATCCGGCAAATTCAAGCATTTCTAAATCATTGTCTTCATCTCCGAATGCCACAATCCGCTCCTGTGGAACGCCGTAATAATCACTGATCTTTTGCAGTCCAACGGCCTTGTTCATGCCTGTTTTAATGATCTCAATCACGTGCCACGGGGCAGCCCATCGCCTATGATCAATCACTTCTGCATGAACATCTGATAAATAGCTTCGAATAGCTCCAACGTCCTCTTCTTTTGCGTGAATTAACACGCTCGTCACATTCTCTCCAAGGTTGTCCCGAAGGTCTCCAACAGTCACTTTATTTGCATTCATATTAAATATATCAATGAGTTTCTCATCATGATAATGGAAATACAAATCGTCTAACACTTCAGCTAGCACATTGTGTACTTTATACTCCTCACTAATGTCTACAAGCTGTTTAACGACTTGAAGATCAAGTGACGTATGAAATCTGCCCCATTTTTCATCAAGAGGATGATGGACAAACGCTCCATTAAAATTCACAATGGGTGAATCAAGCTGTAATTGCTGATAATAAGGAGAGCTGGAACGAAATGGCCGGCCGGTTGAAATACAGACATGATGCCCGCTGTCTTTCACTTTTTGAATGACGTCAAGTGTATGCGCAGAGATGGTTTTATCATCTTTTAATAACGTGCCATCCAGGTCAAGTGCGATTAGATAAGGTTTAGTCTCCATAAAATCTCCTTTGATCTGTAAGTGATAGGAGGCAGTTCGTGCGGCGCCTCTACCTATAGTGTATCTTTATCACATCTTTGTTGTCTACATGTTAAAATAAACAAAGACGGGAATGATAAAGGAGGATTCATAGGCTGTGATCACCATTGATGAGCAAATTACGCGCGATATTCCATTTTTACATATCGTAAAAGCTGAAAATAAAGACAAACCGCTGCCGCTTGTATTTTTTATACACGGATTTACAAGTGCACGCGAGCACAATTTACACTTCGCCTTTCATTTGGCGGAAAAAGGCATGAGAGTCATTTTGCCTGACTGTGCTTATCATGGTGTAAGATCAGAAAACCTCAGCTTAGAGGAACTGGCGTCAAGGTTCTGGGAAATTGTCCTGAACGAAATACGTGAAATCGATATACTCAAAACATACTTTCAAGAAAAACATTTGATTGAAGCCGATCTGATCGGTGTTGCAGGTACTTCCATGGGCGGCATCACGACCTTTGGTGCACTCGCAAAACATGATTGGATTAAAGCGGCAGTCAGCTTGATGGGCAGTCCGAAATATACGACATTCCTACAAGCACAAATTATGGACATGCGGCACAAAGGGTTGATGAAAGAGATTACAGACGAAGAGGTTCATCAGCAATTAGACGCGCTGCGTCCTTATGATTTAACGCTGCAAACAGATCGATTAAACAAAAGACCGCTGTTATTCTGGCATGCAGAAAACGATCCAGTTGTCCCTTACAGACATGCAAAAGCTCTTTATGACGAGTTGGCAGCAACCCAATATAAAGAAGATCCGCACCTGATTCGTTTTATCACAGATGGACAGGCTGGCCATAAGGTCTCAAGACAAGCAATGTTTGAAACGATTGAGTGGTTTGTGACACATCTGAAAAGCACAAACGTTTAGTCAAAAGAAAAAGTACGTTATACTAATGGAAAAGGAGTGGATATCATGGATGAAGCATTGAAAGAAAATATTTTAGGCGCCCTAGAACAGGTGATTGACCCTGAACTGAATGTCGACATCGTCAACCTTGGACTTGTCTATGATGTCGATCTTGATGAGAATGGAAAAGCGGATATCACGATGACCTTAACATCAATGGGGTGTCCCCTTGCACCAGTTATCGTGGATGAAGTGAAAAAAGCATTAAGTGATCTTCCAGAAGTGAAAGAAACAGAAGTTCACATCGTATGGAATCCGCCTTGGACACGAGACAAAATGTCAAGATACGCAAAAATTGCGCTCGGTATTCAATAAGCACAAATAAAAATGCCTGGTATGAGTTGAACTCATGCCAGGCATTTTTTATGAAAAAATAAGGTGGAGGAAGAGAATAGTACGATATAATGGGTGTAATTTCATAGAACGGAGTACCTATAATGAAACGAAAATGGTTATGGATTGTTCTTTTCATGGGATACGCAGCTGCATTTTTTGCGTCAATCACCATTCGTGAGGAGCAAGCACACAAAAGCCAAGATCTAGAAGCTTTTACAGATGTCAGTCATCTCATGCCTGTCAAAATAAAAAAAATCGTTCAAGGAAAAGAAATAGATACTTTAAAAGAAGTATTAAAAGAAGCGAAAGCAAAAAGCCTGCCGATATCAATTGCAGGGAAACAGCATAGCATGGGTGGCCACACGTATTATGAAAATGGCATCGTGCTCGATATGACCAAATTCCGTCAGATTTTAGCATTTGATGAAAAAAAGAAAACGATTAGGGTCCAAAGCGGCGTTACATGGGATGATATACAAACATATGTGAACCCATATGGCCTTGCCGTGAAGGTCATGCAATCACAGAATATCTTCACGATTGGCGGTTCTCTCAGTGCAAACGCACATGGACGTGACATTCGCTACGGCTCACTCATAGACACAGTTCGTTCCTTCAGGCTGCTTCAGGCAGATGGGGACATCGTTACAGTGAAGCCGGGCGATGATTTGTTTACTGCCGTGATTGGCGGATATGGTTTGTTCGGCGTCATTTTAGATGTTGAGCTTTCGTTAACGAAAGATGAGTTATACAAAATGGAGACAACCTCTCTTGATTATCGCGAATACAGCAATTATTTTCAAAAACATGTCAAACAAAATAAAGAAGTACGCATGCATCTTGCCAGAATCTCAACAGCGAAAACAAACTTTTTGAAAGAGATGTATGTAACGAATTATTCCCTCACTTCACAACAAGAGATCGAATCATATCAAGAGCTGAAAGAGGATCAACTCGTCATGCCACTCAAATTTATGCTCGGCCTTTCAAGAAGATTTGATATGGGGAAAGATCTGCTCTGGCATTTACAAAAGAAGTATTTCCAAAGTCAAAATGATCAGTTGATCACAAGAAACAATGTGATGCGCTCAGATTCTGCTTTTTTAGAATATGAAAATGAGTCAGATACAGATGTGCTTCAGGAATATTTCGTCCCAGTGGACCGCTTTCGTGCGTACATTGATGACATGAGAAGCTATTTACAACAGGAAGAATTGAATTTAATGAACATTACGATACGATACGTACAAAAAAATGAAAAAGCGGATCTCTCATATGCGAAAGAAGATATGTTTGCCCTTGTTCTTTTAGTGAATTATGGTTTTGAGAAAGAAAAGAAGGCAGAAGCAGAGCGGATCATCCGGCAAATGACAGATATCACGCTTCGGCACCATGGAAGCTATTACTTACCGTACATGCCTTATCAAACGAAAGCGCAAATGAAGCGGGCCTATCCTAAAACCGATGTATTCTTCCAAAAGAAACAGCAAGCAGATCCAGATGGCAGATTTATCAATTACTTTTATGAAAGGTACAATACACAATGAATGCAAAAGCAATGAAATGGTTCGTCTACTCACAAAGCCTGCTGTTTTTCGCCAGCAGTTTGATTTTCCCTTTTTACATTCTTTTTATTAAAAATGTTGGTTCAAGCTATTCACAGTTTGGTCTTGCCTATGGCTTGTTTGGTTTAAGTGGAGCGTTTATTCATTTACTCTTAGGAAAACTGCCCGAAACTACTGACAGGCGGCTCTTTTTAATTATTCATTCGTTCGGTATGGCATTTCTTTTACTGCTATTTCCGCATATAACAGAAGTGGAGCAGGTGTATATGATTCAGCTTGCACTTGGTGCGCTTGGCGGCTTTCAAAAGCACGGGGAAAAACTGCTTGTCACGGAACTGACAACAGAGAACAAAAGAATGAAAGAGGTCGGCCGCTATCATTTTTGGACAGCTCTTTTTTCATCGATAGCCATTATGCTTGGGGGCCTGTTTGCAGATTTCTTCACCGTTTATTTCATTTTTTATGCAAGCTCCATATTATATTTATGCAGTGCTCTCATAGTCATCATGATGAAATATGAAAGATAAATCCGCATGTCTTATGAAGATATGTGGATTTTTTTATGAAAAAAAATGAAAAGAAATATTAAATATACAATTGAATTAATTTTTATACATGTTATAATGTTAAATAATTTCACAAAGATCAAGAGGGTGTATTGACGTTGAAAATAGGTATTATAGGTGCTACGGGATACGGTGGTGCGGAATTAGTTCGTATCTTCAAGCAGCATCCACATGTCGATGAATGTATATTGTATTCATCGAGTGGTGATGGACAATTATACAGTCAATCTTATCCGCATCTAACAACGATTACTGATCAAACATTAAAAGCCATTGATCCTGCTGCCATTGTGCGAGAAACAGATGCTGTGTTTTTAGCGACACCAGCAGGCGTATCAAGTGAACTCACACCGAAGCTCATGAACCAAGGAGTGCCTATCATTGATTTATCAGGTGATTTGCGTATTCAAGACGGTGCAACCTATGAAGCTTGGTATAAACGAAGGGCAGCTGATCAAGCATCTGTTCAACAAGCTGTGTATGGGTTATCGGAATTGAATCGTGAAACGATTGAGCAGGCTGAAGTCATTGCAAACCCAGGGTGCTTCCCTACCGCAGTTCTTCTCGGTTTAGCACCGCTGATGAAACAGAATCTAATCGATGAATCTATGATCATCATAGATGCAAAAACAGGAGTGTCCGGTGCAGGACGATCTGCCTCACTTGGAACGCATTTTTCAGAGCTAAACGACAACTTCAAAATTTATAAGGTAAATGAACATCAACATACACCTGAAATAGAGCAAATATTAAGAGAATGGAATCCGCAAACGGCGAACATTACATTTTCAACGCACCTTGTTCCGATGACAAGGGGGATTATGGCGACGATGTATACTCAGCTGAAATCAGATATCACAAAAGAGGAATTGATGAAGCATATGAAAGGCTTTTATGAAGATTCCTATTTTGTCAGAGTGAGAGATCACGAAGTATATCCGCAAACAAGGGAAGTATACGGCAGTAATTTCTGTGACATTGGCTTTCATTTAGATGAACGTACAGGCAGACTCACAATTGTGTCTGTGATCGACAATCTCATGAAGGGCGCAGCCGGTCAAGCGGTTCAAAACTTCAACATCATCAAAGGCTTAGATGAAGAGGCGGGCCTCACAATGACACCTCTCTATCCATAAGAACAAGGGAGACAACAAACATGATCGAATTGAATGAAAAAAGCATTGTTAAAATAGACGGTGACGTATCATCACCAAAAGGCTTTGAAGCAAAGGGGATTCATATTGGATTACGTTATTCAAAAAAAGACCTTGGACTGATCGTCAGTGAAGTGCCAGCAGCGAGTGCAGCGGTATACACACAAAGTCACTTTCAAGCTGCGCCTCTACAAGTCACTCAGAAAAGCTTAAAAAAGACAGGGCAATTAAAAGGTGTCATTGTCAATAGTGCCATCGCCAATGCATGTACCGGTGAGCAAGGTTTGAAAGACGCATACGAAATGCAGGCAGCCTGCGCAGATATGTTAGGGGTAGAACCTGATTACATTGCTGTTTCTTCTACTGGTGTCATTGGAGAGTGTCTGGATATGGATAAAATCAAAAAAGGCATCACTCAGCTGAAAGAAGCAAAAGCAGGAAATGGTCATTTTGAAGAGGCCATCTTAACAACAGATACAGTCATTAAAAACACAACATACACCCTGACGATAAACGGCAAAGAGATTCTCATTTCAGGTGCAGCGAAAGGCTCTGGTATGATTCATCCGAACATGGCAACAATGCTTGGCTTCGTGACAACAGATGCAAATGTCGAACAAGAAGCTCTGCAAAACGCACTTCGTGATATTACAGATGTAACCTTTAATCAAATTACCGTCGACGGAGAAACATCGACAAACGATATGGTACTCGTAATGGCAAATGGCATGGCAGAAAATGAAATTCTAAATGAAGAGCATCCAGAATGGCCATTGTTCAAGGAAGGATTAAAGCTAGCTTGTGAGGATCTTGCCAAAGATATTGCTAGAGACGGAGAAGGTGCAACGAAATTAATTGAAGCGCAAGTCACTGGTGCTAAAAATCATTTAGAAGCCGGCATCATAGCGAAGAAAATCGTCGGTTCAAGTCTAGTGAAAACAGCCGTATATGGCACCGACGCCAACTGGGGGCGTATCATCGGAGCGATTGGCCATAGCGCAGCGTCAGTCACACCACAAGAGGTAGAAGTGTATTTAGGCGGGCAATGTCTGTTTAAACATAATGAACCGCAGCCATTCTCTGAAGAGGAAGCAAAAGCGTATCTAGAGCAGGATGAGATCACGATTTTAATTCAAATGAATGAGGGAAATGGTGAAGCAGCGGCATGGGGCTGTGACCTTACTTATGATTATGTGAAAATTAACGCGAGCTATCGCACATAATGAAGGAGATAGACATGGATAAAACGATCGTATTCAAGTGTGGCGGCAGTGTCATTCGAGAACTTTCAGATACCTTTTACGAAAATGTCCGCTCACTTCAAGCTGCTGGGTTTAAGCTGGCTATCGTCCATGGCGGAGGCCCTGAAATCACGAACATGCTTCAAAAATTAGAAGTGAAAACAGAATTTGTTGACGGGCAGCGCAAAACAACGAAGCCAGTATTAGAGGTAGCCGAAATGGTCCTTTCAGGAACGGTCAATAAATACTTTGTATCAGAGCTCGCAAAGCATGATATCTCATCTGTTGGCGTGTCTGGCAAAGATGGACGGATGCTTGTCGCTGATTTTCTTGATCAAGACGTGTACGGGTACGTTGGTGAAATCAAAGAAGTGCATCCAGAAATGGCAGAAGCATTAATGGAGAAACAATTTATTCCTGTGATTGCACCACTGTCTATGACAGAAGAATGCCAAACGTTAAACGTAAACGCTGATTTAGCAGCATCCGCTGTCGCAGGAGCGATGAAAGCTGATAAGCTCATGTTTGTGACAGATGTCGAAGGCATTTTAAAAAATGGTGAATTATTAGATGTTGTCACCGAACAAGAAGCTCTCACGCTCATTGATGAAGGCATTATTTCCGGGGGAATGATTCCAAAAGTACAATCCGCTTTGAATGCTCTATCAGGAGATGTGGATGAAGTCATGATCGTCAATGGCAAAGGCAGTATCTTTACAGGGGAAACCTTTAAAGGAACAAGAATTGTGAAGGAAAAGGAGGCGGTCCTGTGAGTCATCTCTTTCAAACATATGGACGGTGGAATATTGAAATTAAAGAGGCAGCAGGTTCTTGGGCAGTCGATACAAATGGGAAAAAATATTTAGACTTTATACAAGGCATAGCAGTCACAAATCTCGGTCACAATCACCCAAAGGTCAATCAAGCCATCAAGAAACAGCTTGATCACGTCTGGCATGTATCGAATCTATTTGAAAATGGACTGCAAGAAAAAGCAGCAGAAAAACTGGCTGCAAACAGTTCAGGGGATCTCGTGTTTTTCTGTAATAGCGGAGCTGAGGCAAATGAAGGTGCGATCAAATTAGCGCGTAAAGCAACAGGGAAAACAAACATCGTGACATTTTTGCACTCTTTTCATGGGCGTACGTATGCTGGTATGGCTGCTACAGGTCAAGATAAAATCAAAACGGGTTTTGGCCCCATGCTGGAAGGCTTTCATTATGTACCGTTTAATGATCCAGAAGCGATTGCCGCATGTGAAGTCGATAATGTGGCAGCGGTGATGCTCGAGGTTGTGCAAGGAGAAGGTGGCGTAAATCCAGCGACAACAGAATTTCTAGAAGCTGTTCAAGCGTTTTGCCAAAAGCATGAAGCACTTCTGATCGTAGATGAGATTCAAACGGGTATAGGACGTACAGGAACAGCATTTGCATACGAACAAACGGGACTTGATCCTGATATTATCTCTTCTGCAAAAGGATTAGGGAATGGCTTCCCAGTCGGTGCAATCATCGGGAAAAAGGCTTTAGGAGACGCATTCTCACCAGGTTCACACGGAACAACCTTCGGTGGCAACATGCTTGCCATGGCAGCAGTGAATGCAACACTCGATGTCATTTTCAAAGATGAGTTTCTGACAGAAGTGAAAGAAAAAGGCGCTTATCTGTTAGAAAAGCTGCAAGATCTGAAACAACTGAATATCGTAAAAGAAGTACGCGGAAAAGGATTGATGACAGGGATTGAATGTCATCAGCCAGTGGGGGATTATATCACAGCTTTGAGAGAACAAGGATTGCTAGTACTTCCAGCTGGTCCGAATGTGATTCGGTTATTGCCTCCGCTGAATGTAGAAACAGCAGAAATAGATCAAGCAATAAAAGCGATTACTCATGTTTTAGCAAATGAAACAGTGACGGTATAAATTTTTTTACACCAAAACGCATAAAAATGCATTTATATTACTAATTATTCAATTTGGGGTGACACAAGCATGAAAGGTTATTTAAATTTAGAAGATGGAGCCTCTTTTGAAGGAGATCTGACAGGAGAAGCTGGCAAGACAGGTGAAGTGGTTTTCTTTACAGGGATGACAGGTTACCAAGAGGTACTCACAGATCCTTCCTATAAGGGACAAATCATTGTTTTCACATATCCACTCATCGGAAATTACGGCATTAATCATGAAGACTTTGAGAGCAAAAAACCACAAGTGAAAGCGGTCGTTGTGTATGAAGCAGCCGATCATTTCTCTCACCATCTTGCTGCGGTTAGCTTAAAAGATTATTTACAGAAGTGGAACATCCCGCTTCTGACACATACAGATACACGTGCAGTCGTGCAAAACATTCGGGCAAATGGGACGATGAACGCTGTGATCAGTGTAGACGAAAATGAAACACCGCCGGCCATGAAACAAGACAATGTGGTTGCACAGGTGACAGACGATGATATCTACACTCAAGGCAGCGGCGAGGAACATGTAGCGCTTATTGATTTTGGCTTTAAAAAATCAATAGCAGATTCGCTTGAAGCGCGCGGCTGTAAAGTAACCGTCATTCCGTACAAACAGCTGGAAAAGGTGTTTGAAATGAAGCCAGATGCGGTCCTGCTATCAAATGGACCTGGAGATCCCAAAACATTGAAGCCATATTTAAAAACCATTCATGAGATCATGATGACCTTCCCGACACTTGGGATCTGCTTAGGTCATCAATTAATCGCTCTTGCACTTGGCGGGGATACGTATAAACTTCCATTTGGCCACCGCGGGGCGAATCATCCTGTACAAGATACAGAATCCAAACGTGTGTTCATGACAAGTCAGAATCACAGCTATGTGGTGAATGAAAAAAGCATGAATGACAAAGAAGTGGACGTGAAATTCCTTCATGTTAATGATGGATCTGTTGAAGGATTCATTCATAAAGAGAAGCTCATTATGTCAGTTCAATTTCATCCAGAAGCACACCCAGGGCCTGCTGAAAGTGAATGGGTATTCGATGATTTTATTGAGAAAGTGAAACAAGCAAGGAGAGAAGTCGCACATGCCTAAAGATCAAAGCATACAAACCATTCTAGTCATCGGGTCTGGTCCAATCATCATTGGTCAGGCAGCAGAATTTGATTACTCAGGAACACAAGGATGTATGGCCCTAAAAGAAGAGGGCTACAAAGTGATTTTAGTGAATAACAACCCAGCAACCATTATGACAGACGAATCATTTGCTGATGAAATCTATTTTGAACCGCTTTCAGTTGATTCAGTGACAAGAATCATCGAAAAGGAAAAACCAGATGGTCTTTTAGCCAACCTTGGCGGACAGACCGCTTTAAACCTTGCTGTCGAGCTAGAAAAAGCCGGTGTGCTGAAAAAGCACGGAGTAACCCTGCTCGGAACGTCAGTTGAAACAATTGAAAACGGTGAAGATCGAGAGAAATTCCGTGCTCTCATGAAGCAGTTGAACGAACCTGTACCAGATAGTGAAATTGTGGATAATGCAAAGGATGCCCTTCAATTTGCAAAAGAAGTAGGCTTCCCAGTCATTCTAAGACCAGCATACACACTTGGCGGTAAGGGCGGCGGAATCGCTTTAACAGAAGAAGCGTTTAAACCACTTATTGAAGGAGCCCTTTTAGCGAGCCCGATTCATCAGTGTTTAGTTGAAAAAAGCATCGCGGGCTTTAAAGAAGTGGAATATGAGGTCATGAGAGACCGTCAAAATACGTGTATCACGGTTTGTAATATGGAAAATATCGATCCAGTTGGTGTGCATACAGGAGACTCAATTGTCGTTGCACCTTCGCAAACATTAACGGATCAGGATTATCAAATGCTTCGTTCAGCGAGCCTGAAAATCATTTCAGCACTCGATGTAGTCGGTGGATGTAATATTCAATTCGCCCTTGATCCGCTTAGTAAAGAATACTTTGTCATAGAGGTGAATCCGCGGGTTAGCCGTTCATCCGCTCTTGCCTCAAAAGCAACGGGCTATCCGATTGCTAAAATGGCAGCAAAGCTTGCGGTAGGCTATACACTAGACGAACTCAAAAACCCGCTCACAGGCACAACTTATGCTAGTTTTGAGCCGGCACTCGATTATGTCGTCGTGAAATTCCCGCGCTGGCCGTTTGATAAATTTAAACAGGCAGATCGTCAATTAGGTACAAAAATGAAAGCGACGGGCGAAGTCATGGCGATTGACCGTAATTTAGAGTCAGCCATCCAGAAAGCCGTTGCCTCCCTTGAAATTAAAACAAAGGGCTTCCACCTGCCAGAATTGAAAGGTCAATCGACTGAACAACTATTTGAGCTTGTCAAAACACCAGACGATCGACGTTTCTTCGCTGTTATGGAGCTTCTTTCAAGAAAGGAAACGGTTGAAGCGATCCATCAAGCGACGAAAATCGATCTATTCTTCTTACATGTGTTCAACAATATGATCACGCTCGAACAGGAATTGAAGAACCATGATGGAACGCTCTCTAAAGACACCTTGAAAAAGGTAAAGGAAAAGGGGTTCCTTGATGAAACGATTGCTCTTCTAACAGGCAATAGTGAAGAAGCTATTAGACAGCTTCGTCAAGAATATGGCATTACGGCTTCATTTAAAATTGTCGACACATGTGCAGCGGAATTTGATGCAAAAACGAACTATTTCTATTCCACATACTTTGGTAAAAGTGATGGAGAGCATCAAGAGAAAACAAAACAGCGTGCACTCATCATTGGCTCTGGTCCAATTCGAATTGGGCAAGGAGTCGAGTTTGATTATAGTGCGGTGCATGGCGTTCTTACCCTGCAAAAGCTTGGCTTTGAAACCATCATGATGAACAACAATCCCGAGACGGTCAGTACGGATTATGAAATTGCAGATCGTTTATATTTTGAGCCCATTACATTAGAGCACATCTTAAACGTTGTGGAAGCAGAGCAAATTGATTTTGTGATCGTTCAATTTGGCGGACAGACTGCCATCAATGTAGCAGAAGGCTTAGAAAAAGCGGGCATTACGTTGTTAGGTACATCTTTTGACACGCTAGATGCGCTGGAAGATCGTGATCTGTTCTATCAGCTTCTTGATGAACTGAACCTTCCTCATGCAAAAGGAGATACAGCTCATTCTAAAGAAGAAGCACTCACGCATGCTAAAAGCATCGGTTACCCTGTGTTAATTCGCCCATCGTATGTCATTGGCGGAATGGGAATGATGGTTGTCCAGTCAGAAGCGCATTTGACATCACTACTTGATCAGCCAGATCATTTGCCATACCCAATTTTAATTGATGAGTATGTCACTGGAAAAGAAGTTGAAGTGGATCTGATTTCTGACGGAAAAACGACCTTCATCCCAACGATCGTCGAGCATATTGAGAAAGCGGGCGTCCATTCAGGTGACAGCTTTGCCATCCTACCAAGTGTCTCCATCAGTGAAGACATCAAACAGCAGGTGCATACTGCGTCCGAACAAATAGCGAATAAATTAGCGTTTAAGGGCATTATGAATATCCAATTTGTGATCAAAGGGGATCAGGCGCTTGTACTAGAAGTGAACCCGAGGGCAAGCCGGACCGTTCCAGTTGTCAGCAAGGTAATGGGCATTGACATGATTCCGCTTGCGACTCAATTATTAGCGGGTGCAACGCTTCAAGAACTGAACCCAGTAACGAAAAACAAAGGGGGCACAGCGGTCAAATTCCCAGTTTTCTCATCACATGCCATTCAAGATATTGACTTAAAGCTAACACCTGAAATGAAAGCGACAGGAGAAGGAATGTGTGTAGGTAAGAACGCCGAAAGCGCCTTGAAAAAAGTGTTTGCGTCAATCTGGCATCAGAAAGGCAGCTTATTTATAAAAGGCAGTGAACAATTGGTAGATGAAGCAAAACATGCAGGTTTTGATGTCTGGACGGACAGCTTTGACACTTGGCTGCAAAACGAAGATAAATCCCTTCATATCCATTTAGGCGAAGATGAAGAGGCAAAAGAGCAACGCGTAAAAGCACTCACACATGGCGTCCAAGTTCTAACCGAATATGAAACCGTTCAAGCATTCCTGCAAGGGAAAAATGGAGATGTATCACCAGTATCGCTCCAAGAATTATACAAAAAGGAAGTGACGGCATGAGTCAAGTTGACCTGCAACCGACATTATACGGAAAAGACTTTTTATCATTAAAAGATTTCTCAATCAATGACATTGCTTATTTAATTGAAAAAGCGGAAGAAATGAAACAAAACCCATACCAAGATTTATTTAAAGGGAAAACATTAGCGATGATTTTTGAAAAATCGTCAACTAGAACCCGTGTATCATTTGAAGCGGGAATGACGCAGCTTGGGGGACATGCGCTCTTCCTCAGCTCAAATGATTTGCAAATCGGCAGAGGAGAAACGATCAGTGATACAGCGCAGGTGCTGTCTGGCTATGTAGACGGCATTATGATTCGAACCTTTGAACATGAGAAGGTCGAGGAGCTGGCACAATATGCGTCCATTCCTGTCATCAATGGACTGACTGACTACTCCCATCCATGTCAGGCACTTGCTGATTTATTGACAATAAAAGAAGCAAAAGGAACATTAAAAGGAATCAAAGTCGCCTACATCGGTGACGGAAATAATGTGGCGCACTCCTTGATGGTTGGCTGTGCGCAGCTAGGCTGTGATATTGCAGTTGCATCTCCGAAAGGCTATGAACCACTTCAAGAAGTAACAGACACAGCACGTGAGTTTGCAAAACAATCAGGCGCAGAAGTCATCGTTACGACAGATCCTGTCGCTGCTGTCCAAAATGCAGATGTCATTTATTCTGATGTGTTTACAAGCATGGGGCAGGAAGCAGAAACAGAGAAACGCCTTGCTGAATTTAAAGAATATCAAGTCAATGATGAACTAATGCGTCATGCAGCAAAAGATTATATTTTCCTTCATTGTCTCCCAGCACACCGCGGAGAAGAAGTGACAGCAGACATTATTGACGGACCGCACTCAAAAGTATTTCAGCAGGCAGAAAACCGCCTGCATGTACAAAAAGCATTAATCAAAGAGCTCATGTATCAACAAACCAAATAAATGAAAAGCATCCCTGACTCGTAGGAGCAGGGACTTTTTGCATAAAGGATTGGAGAGGCAAGTCACGGGACATAATAACATCATCGAGAAAGGAGGATGGAAATGGGTCAGCAGCATCAGTTTAAATCAGGGAATAAAGCACCAAATAATGGTGTGTATGTCGAGATCGGTGAAACCGGCAGTATGGTGAAAGATCCTTTAAAGATTAAGCTTCAAGCAGGCGACGTCTTTCCGGATAACTCAAACCATAACCGTGTTTGGACCTATCAGAGAAAGCCGTAAGCAATTGACTAAGAGTCGGTTGGAATAAGTCTTTAGAGGCATGTGTCATGCCTCTTTTTTCTTTATAATAAAAAACAATTAAGTTCAAATTTTCAAATAAATAGTATGAATAAAAGAGAAAATAAGGTAAAATATGTAATTGTAATATATTGTTGAAAGGATTTGTGTGATGGAAAAGACGAATCTCAGTGAAAGTGTTTGGAATAAACGCTTCACCTCATTATTCATATCAAGACTCATTAAAAACACAGGAGAAAGTTTTGCTTTTACATCCGTCCTTTGGCTATTGATTTTGAGAGGGGATGGAGCGCTCGGTACAGGACTTCTCCTAGCAGTAACCGTACTTCCTTCATCTTTGCTAGCCCCAATACTAGGACCTCTTATGAAAAAGCACCATTTGTCTAAATGGATGTTCGCTTCAGACGTCGTTCGAGCAACCATTGTACTCATTATTCCGCTACTGCATTTTTCGCATCTATTGCCTTTATGGTTATTGATCTCATTAATGGTTATTCAATCGGCAACTGGTGCAGCGTATAACCCAGCTTCTGTGGCAATTTTACCTCAGATTGTACCGAAGCATCTGATTCAAAAAGCAAATGCCATCCTGCAATCTTCTTTTGAAATTGTTGCACTTGCAGCAGTCATGGTGGCTGGTCTCTTAGTCAAATTAATCGGACCTGCAGATACCCTGCTTATCACCACTGCCTTATTTATCATATCCGGCCTGTTTATTATCGGCGTTAAATTAAAGAAAACCGATGAAGACAAAGCAGCAGGCATTAAACAAGCAAAGAATACATATTTGTATAACTTAAAAAGAGGGTTTCTCGTCGTTAAAAATCATCATATTTTATTTGCGCTGACGTTGTATTGTATTTTAATGAATGTCGCCGCAGCTCCGTGGCAGGCACTTTCTGCTGTATATGTAGCAGAAGCATTGCAAAGCGATTCCATGGTGTATTCCATTTTAAGAGGAGTTGCTGCAGTAGGTGCCTTTATGATGGGCTTTGCTCTAGCGAAAGTGAAAATTAAGAGATTTGGTTTGTTCTTTATTGTCGCTGGTATGATTGAAGGGGCTGCATTCTTTATCACAGGGATGAGTACATGGCTGCCGGTCGTTTTACTTGCTTCCTTTATATTCGGTGCCGCCGTTAGTGCGATCAATGTACCTGAAATGGTCATTATTCAAACGTCTGTCGACCAAGATGATCAGCCGCAAGTATACGCAGTGATCAATGCTTCATCAAATGTTTTCCTCCCGCTTGCAGCTGTCGTATCAGGCGTCCTGGCAGAAAGATTTGGAGCGGGACCTGTCATTGCTGGCGGTGGGGTCCTTGAAATTTTATCAGGTATCGCAATCTTCCTGTTTACAGGGCTTGCGAAAAGCCATTTGACAGCAGACAAACAGAAGTCCGAAACCGTCGAGGTGTAGGCAATAAAAAACCCCCTGTGGCTGCAGGGGGTTTTAGCGTACCTCTTTTCAAGCAAAAAGAAAAAGAGCTAAAAACAAGATCATTTTAGCTCTTTCTCACATTCATCTCTTACGTATTAAGAGTGTTTTGTTGAACTTTCCGTTTCTTTCAATGGACTTACTTCAGCAAAGATGAATAAAATAACCGTAAACACCACTGCAAGAATAGAAGTCAAAGTAAAGTCATAAGCAGCGCCATTCATCGAAGCAACGATGTAACCAGCCATATGTGTCAGCAGAAAAGTCCAAATGAGGGTGATAATATAATGCATAATCCCACCGTCCTTTATGTAACAATCTATTGATTATCATACCATAGATACGAGTGAGGGGAAAAGACTGTTTTAGCCTTTATGTGACCATTTTTAGACCTTCTGCTATAAAAATAAAAAGAATTCTTCTGTCATTAGGGGATTTCCTTATTCCTACAAGAGTTGTTGTTCATATCATAGAAAGCAGAATCACTGAAAGGAGGCTGGCCATATGGGTGTAAGCGAACGGTTTTTCCAGCTTGGTTCCCAGTGGAACGTCATTCACCTTCCTCAAAAACCAAATGGCTTTGGCATTCTTATCCTCGGTGACCGAAATCACTTTGTGCAGGAAAATACATCATTCTGGCTTCAACACTATGGAAGAAACCAGCTTTTAACTGCCTTAAAGGATGAAGGATATACATTGTTTAATAGTCATCTTCATGGGAATCACTGGGGATGCGAAGATGCTGTTTTTAGTGCAAAGCAGCTCGTTCATCACACATTAAAACAAGAAATATTAAACCGAGAAATTCATGTGCTGGCAGAGGGGATGGGCGCACTCGTTGCTATGAGTCTTGCAGAAGAGATGCCAGAAGTGCTAAGATCCATTGCACTGGTGAATCCATGTCTGCATCTCCATGCACAACGAGAAAGAGAAAAGGAACACAAATTCTTTTATAAACAGCTAATCAAAGAATTAGCGAAGAGCTACGGCTGTTCTGAAAAGGAAGCGGAAACGTATCAGCTCCCGGCTTGCCCTGTTCATTCTGCTCATGTACCAATTCACATATGGCAAAGACTAAACGGTGCACCCTATGCATATGAACTGCATGCAAAGCCTTTTATTGATCAGCACATGAAGAATCCAGAGCATTGTCAGATCGATCTCACTTTGCATATGTTTGATCATCCGAGAAGAATCTTTCAATCCATTCACAAGTTTTATAAATCGCATGAAAAAGAATTGTGATGAATAGGATGATAACAGCCCTTCATGGAAAGGGCTCTTCTTTTTATTCGATAAGCTAAAAAAGGGGACATGAACATGGAGACAGGACTGATCATAGGGGCAGATGAATTTTTTGGCCTAGCGCTGTGTGAATATATGATGAAAGAGGGCATTCAAGTGGAAATCACATGTCCTCATGATCAAACAGAAGAGCAAAAGATGTTATTAGAAGAACGAATGATGTGGCTTGGCAGAAATGAGCTTTTCCGTGTCATTGACCTTCAGGATGGAAAAGACACGTATGATCTGATCTTTATTCAATCAGATGAATCAGATAAAAGACAGGAAGACTTGAAAGCGGCGCATGGCATGTACCGTGTTCTTTACGAAAAAACCGAAGACAAATCATCCAACCAGAATGTGCCGGCAGTTATTCTACCGCGCATGTTTGGACCATGGACACTTGATGAAGAAAGAACGAAGCGTGAAGAAGCATTTTTTGTAGAAGATGTAGCTAGGGATTTGTTCAAGTGGGCATCGGGCTCTGAACAAAGACAGGAAATGACACATGAATTGAAGGTAGAAAGACAAATAGATGACAAACAAGCAGAAGAAATGATAGCAGAATGGAAAAGACAAAACTCAACATTTTTCGACAAAAAGCAAGAATGATCTTCCATCTTATCTTTTTTCAGTATAAAATAAACCTATATTTAACATACAGGTTCATGCCTGCATGTGGCAAAGGGAGTTGAACATGGCATGAAGTATCAGCGGCTTGTCATGATCTTTTCGTTCCTTCTCCTATTATCTGCCTGCTCACAGGCACCTTTAAAAGGACAGATTGAGAAGGTGGGTTTACTCGTCCCCGATACTATTAATGATCAAGTTTGGGGAACGAAAGGTTATAAAGGCTTATTAAATATTCAATCAACATTTGGTGTAGATGTTTATTATAAGGAAGGAATGGTCGACAAAGAGAAAATCGTTGATGCCATTGAAGAATTTCACAAAAAAGGAGTCAATTTGATTATTGGCCATGGCAATGAATACAGCGAAATTTTCAATTTAATCAGTGAAGATTATCCGAAAACACAATTTATCACGGTAAATGGAAACAAGCCTCAGGCGGATAATGTTGCGAATGTGACGTTTAAAGGTGAAGCGATGGGCTTTTTCGGAGGCATGACAGCAGCACATATGTCAAAATCAAAAAAGATTGGTATTCTTGCTACATATGATTGGCAAAGCGAAGTAGACGGCTTTATCAAAGGTGCAAAATATCAAGATGAACATGTACAAGTGCTTGCTGAGTTTGTCGAAAACTGGGATGATGCGGACAAAGCCGTGGAGCTCTATCAAAAATTGAAAAAACAAGGCGTAGATGTTGTATATCCAGCAGGTGATGGTTATAATATCCCTGTCATTGAACAAATCAAAGCCGATAATTTATCAGCGATCGGATATGTCACCGATCAATCCAACCTCGGCAGCCATACCGTTTTAACAAGCACAGTCCAGCATGTGGATAAAGCGTACGGTATTATTGCGAAGAAATTTAATGAAGGCAAGCTAAATGCACAAGGTGAGTACTCCTTTGACTTTAAAGAAGGAGTGATCGAAATGGGGAAATTTAGTTCTACCATTGACCGTGCTTTTTTGAAAGACATTGAAAGTGATATTGCGACTTACAAAAAAACTGGCAAACTGCCAAATGAAAAGTGAGGATACGACGATGCAGCACGAAAAATCGATGGAGTTTTTACAAATTGCCATGAAGTATTTTCCGCAGGCAAAAGAAGAATTAGATAAAGCAGGTATTCAGCTTGAGCCCGAAGCTCTTCAGCCGCTTTTATCATTGTTTACATCTGTCATGCAAGAGGCATATGAGCTTGGAAAAGCAGATGCAGAATCAGGAAAAGCCACAGAATAGTGGCTTTTTTTTATGATAATTTTTTTTTGAAGGCACTAATCATAGGCCCAACATCTTTAAACACAGGCTTCAATTCATCGATGGAGTTCATAATGTTCCCAATTTGATTCATGACATGCATGTAGTCAATGGAGTCTTCACTTGAAGTTGTTTCTGCTCGTTCCTCCTTTGCTTCTGTCTTGTCTTTCTCCTTTTCAAGCGGCTGTCCAAACATCATCGCCGAAAAAATATCTTTTTGTGCCATATCAAATGCTCCTTTCTACTATCGGTATATCAATAATCTATGAAAAAAGTGAGAGGAAAGGTTAGACGTTTGTATTGCCAAGGAGAAAAAAATAAGGTAAAATTAGTACCAGATACTAATATAAGATCACAATATCACATGCTCGTATGAGTAAAAGGAGTCTTATTCAATGAATGCTGGAATTATTGGCCTTGGCCGCTACATACCTGAAAAAGTGTTAACAAATCTTGATTTAGAAAAAATGGTTGAAACTTCTGACGAATGGATTCGTACTAGAACAGGTATAGAAGAAAGAAGAATTGCTTCTGATGATGTCAATACATCACATATGGCGCTTGCTGCTGCAAAAAAAGCATTAGCTGACGCAGATGTAGCTGCAGAAGATATCGATATGATTCTTGTGGCAACAGTCACGCCAGATCAAGCATTTCCGACAGTCGCTTGTATGATTCAAGAGCAGCTCGGTGCACATAAAGCATGTGCAATGGATATTAGCGCTGCGTGTGCTGGCTTTATGTATGGGCTTGTTACTGGAAAACAATTTATCGAATCAGGTACGTTCAAGCACGTGCTCGTCGTTGGCGTTGAAAAACTTTCTCGTATTACCGACTGGGATGACCGCAATACTGCTGTTCTGTTTGGAGATGGAGCAGGTGCTGCTGTGTTAGGAGAGGTCAGCGAAGGGAAAGGAATTCTCTCATTTGAGCTTGGAGCCGACGGAAGAGGCGGTAAGCACTTGTACTTAGATGAAAAAGATCATACAATCATGAATGGACGAGAAGTATTTAAATTTGCTGTAAGACAAATGGGCGAGTCAAGCGTAAACGTCATCGAAAAAGCTGGACTATCAAAAGAAGACGTTGACTTCTTGATCCCGCATCAAGCAAATATTCGCATTATGGAAGCAGCCCGCGAACGCCTAGAGCTGCCAGTTGAAAAAATGTCGAAGACAGTCCATAAATATGGAAACACATCAGCAGCATCTATTCCAATTTCACTATGTGAAGAAATCGAAGCCGGAAAAATTCATGACGGCGATGTGATTGTAATGGTAGGTTTTGGTGGTGGATTAACGTGGGGCGCAATCGCTATGCGATGGGGCCGATAAAAGAGTGAGGTGCACAAATTAATGGATAAAAAACGAGTAGTTGTTACAGGGTTGGGTGCTTTGACACCTCTTGGCAACGATGTAGAATCAACATGGAAAAATGCTTTAGCAGGTGTATCAGGAGTTGGACCAATCACACGTGTCGACTCAAGTGAATATACAGCAAAAGTGGCTGCAGAATTAAAAGATTTTAACATTGAAGATTACATGGAGAAAAAAGAAGCACGAAAAATGGCACGCTTCACGCAATATGCAGTTGTTGCTGCTCAAAAGGCTTTAGAAGATTCACGTCTTGAAATCACAGATGAAATCGCACCGCGTGTTGGTGTATGGGTTGGATCTGGTATTGGTGGACTTGAAACATTTGAAGAGCAGTTTGAAGTGTATTCAAATAAAGGGGCAAGACGCGTAAGCCCGTTCTTCGTTCCAATGATGATTCCAGATATGGCAACAGGCCAAATTTCAATTGCACTTGGCGCAAAAGGAGTTAACTCTTGTACTGTAACAGCATGTGCAACAGGTACAAACTCAATTGGTGATGCATTTAAAGTCATTCAGCGAGGAGATGCAGATGCGATGATCACAGGCGGAACAGAAGCGCCGTTAACAAAAATGTCGTTTGCTGGTTTCTGTGCGAACAAAGCGCTTTCGACAAATCCTGATCCAGAGACAGCAAGCCGTCCATTTGATAAAAACCGTGACGGATTTGTTATGGGTGAGGGTGCAGGGATTGTCGTTCTTGAAGAACTTGAGCATGCATTAAAACGTGGCGCGACGATTTATGCAGAAATCGTTGGATATGGATCAACTGGAGATGCGTATCATATTACAGCACCGGCTCCAAACGGAGAAGGCGGCGTCCGCGCAATGAAAGAAGCGATTCGAGATGCTGGTTTGTCTGTGGAAGAAATTGATTATATCAATGCCCACGGAACAAGCACACCGTACAATGATAAGTTTGAAACAATGGCGATTAAAGAAGTGTTCGGAGAGCATGCGAATCAGCTTGCGATCAGTTCGACAAAATCGATGACAGGTCACTTACTTGGCGCAGCAGGCGGAGTAGAAGCTATTTTCTCTGTACTTGCAATTAAAGACAGCGTCATTCCTCCAACCATTAACCTTGAAACACCGGATGAAGAATGTGATCTTGATTATGTGGCAAATGCAGCACGTTCAAAAGAAGTACAAGTGGCTCTAAGTAACTCACTTGGCTTTGGCGGACATAATGCGACAATTATCTTTAAAAAATACGAAGCATAATATTTCCTAAGAGGCGGCGATCTATAAACAGATCGCCGCTTTTTTGCATATGATGAAAATGGAGGTGTTTAGCAGTATGGGTCTAGTCAATACACAATATCTCATTCATCAATCTTCATCATTTCAGGAGCTTGCGTCGCACTTTGTTCCTTATTTTAAAGGGGCGGAGGAAAAAGAATGGTCCTCTATTCTCTCCCACCTGCAGCATCACGGCATGATTCGGTCTTTTAGATCATGCATAGACATAATCGACAAGCTCAAAGAAAAAGGGTACTTCCAGCTCGTCATGAAAGAATACCGGGCGCTCCAAAAGCAGTGGAAAGGCCCTGACATTCCAGTCTTTATTTTGCCAGTCAATGAGAGCAGCAAAGAAATTAGAGAGCAATTTTATTATCAATCCGGCATGGCATTTGACGACAAGGTCTTTCTCTTTTTGTCGCCAAATACCCCGAAAGAACGTATCGGAACATTGCTGACTCATGAATATCACCATGTATGCAGGTTGCATTTTCTCACGAAAGAAGAAAAAGATTTTACATTCCTTGATACAATCATGATGGAGGGGCTCGCTGAATATGCTGTGTATCATAGATACGGAGAAAGCTATACAGCCAAATGGACCACTCTCTATGACGAAACGCAGCTTCAACGTATGTACCAGAAATGGGTATCCAGTCATCTTGATCAAAAAGTGCAGGACGACGAAAGACTGATACAGAACCTCCTTTATGGAAAAGGGAACTACCCCAAAATGCTTGGTTACGCCACTGGATTTTATATCGTGAAAAAGTATTTCAGTGAACACAGAATCAGCGAGGAGTCTATGATTGCAGAGCCGTCCGAAACTTTTTTAAAGGCGATAGACTCACAAAGTGAATGATTCACATAAAAAGAGACATATTACAAATTTACTAAATTCTTCTTGATTTCGTCATAACAATGTAATAATATACAAATATAAATTTTGATAATTCTTTTTATTCAAAAAAGGCTGAATTTTAGATCCATTTCTATTAATTGATGGTGAAAGGGGCGAATAAATGACCTCACTGCTTGAAGTGCAGAACTTAAAAACCTATTTTTTTCGAAAAAAAGAAGCGATACCTGCTGTAGATGGCGTTGATTTCAGCATCAACAAAGGAGAAACTGTTGCATTAGTCGGTGAGTCTGGATCTGGTAAAAGCATTACGTCCTTATCCATTATGGGCTTGATTAACGGCACTGGTGGAAAAATTATGGACGGTTCCATCAAGCTAAATGGTAAGGATCTCGTTACATATGGTGAAAAGGAATTATGCAGCATTCGTGGTAATGACGTATCGATGATCTTTCAGGAGCCCATGACCTCACTTAATCCCGTCCTAACTATTGGGGAACAAATAACAGAAATCCTCATCTATCACAAAAAACTTTCAAAAAAAGAAGCGACGAAAAAAGCGATTGACCTGCTGAAGCTTGTTGGTTTTTCCAGACCGGAACAAATCATCAAAGATTATCCGCACCGTTTATCAGGCGGCATGCGGCAAAGAGTGATGATTGCCATTGCGCTAAGCTGTGACCCGAAGCTTCTCATTGCAGACGAACCGACAACTGCCCTAGATGTTACGATTCAAGCCCAGGTGCTCACATTGATGAAAGATTTATGCACGACATTTGGTACATCGATTCTCCTCATTACGCATGATCTAGGTGTCGTGTCTGAAGTGGCAGATCGAGTCATTGTCATGTACTGCGGACAGGTTGTTGAAAATGGGACCGTCGAAGAATTATTTGATCAGCCACTTCATCCTTACACAGAAGGGCTGCTTGAATCGATTCCTGTCATTGACGGAGACATACAGCCGTTAACGGCGATAAAAGGGAATGTCCCTGCGCCAGATCAGCTTCCAGCCGGCTGCCGCTTTGCTCCTAGATGCCCGCAAGTGAAGGAGCGATGCCTAGGCGAACTGCCTAAGCTGAGGACTTTTGAAAATGGCAGAAGCGTCAGATGCTTCTTATATGAGGAGGCAGACCGAACATGACCCTTGCTCAAAATCAGCCACATGCAACAGATCTAATAGAGAAAGAAACCATTCTTGAACTGAAACAGATTAAAAAACATTTTCCGATTAAAGCAGGCGTCTTTCAGAAGAAAGTCGGTGCAGTCAAAGCTGTTGACGGCATAGATTTGAAGATTTATAAAGGTGAAACGTTAGGGATAGTGGGGGAATCAGGATGTGGTAAATCGACATTAGGCCGGACCATGATTCGTTTATATGAGCCAACTGACGGTCAAATCCTTTTTAAAGGGCAAGATATCTCCCGCGTATCAGAATCAAAGCTAAGACAATCAACGCGAAAAAACATCCAAATGGTTTTTCAAGATCCCTTTGCATCACTCAACCCTAGAAAAACACTTCGAAGCATCATCAAAGAACCCTACAAAACACACCACTTATATTCCTTAAAAGAAAGAAATGAAAAAGTAGAACAGCTTTTATCAAAGGTGGGCCTTCATCCAAGCTTTGCAAATCGCTATCCCCACGAATTTTCTGGCGGGCAGAGGCAGCGAATCGGCATTGCTCGTGCGCTTGCCATGAATCCCGAAATGATCATCGCAGATGAGCCGGTTTCAGCACTTGATGTATCCATTCAGGCGCAGGTGATTAATCTGATGGAGGAACTTCAGGAGGAATTTGACCTGACATATCTATTTATCTCTCACGACTTAAGTGTGGTCAGGCATATTAGTGATCGAGTCGGCGTGATGTATCTCGGTAAAATGATGGAGCTTGCCGATAAGCATAGCTTGTACGATGAACCGCTCCACCCATATACACAGGCATTGCTTTCTTCTGTCCCTGTTACCCGTAAAAAAGGTCAGATCAAAAGAGAACGGATCATGCTTCAAGGCGATCTGCCAAGTCCTGCAAATCCGCCAAAAGGGTGTGTATTTCACACAAGATGCCCGCATGCGAAACAAATCTGTAAAGAAAAAATACCAGCATTTCAAGAATTAAAACCAAACCACTTCGTTGCCTGTCACCTCTACGACGCTTAATCGGCTTGGATGAATTCATCTTTGAGAGGGGGGATGAAGCGGCTTCTGTCGTCATTTCTAAAAAAGGATAGGGGGAATTGTATATGAAAGGTAGAAATAGAAAATCCATATTGTTCAGTTTACTGCTGATCTTCACGCTCATGCTTGCGGCTTGCTCTAGTGGAAATAAAACCTCTGGAGACAGTGAAAAGAAATCCACCGGTAAACCTGTGCAGGGCGGAGATCTTGTCATCGGTTCCATTGCAGAACCAACATTATTTAACTCGCTTTATTCAACAGATGTGGCTAGCTCAGATATTGAAGAAAGAATCTACAGCTTTTTACTTCAAACTGACGGAAAGCTGAACCCTCAGCTATCACTCGCAGAAGATATTAAAGAATCTAATGACGGCAAGCAGTTTGATGTGACCATTAGAAAAGGCGTGAAGTTTCATGATGGAGAAGAACTGACAGCTGATGATGTTGTGTTTACATACAGCATTCCGATCAATAAGGACTACAATGGGGAGCGCGGATCAGGCTTTGAAGTATTAGATTCTGTTAAAAAGACAGGGGATTACTCAATCGAATTCAAGCTCAATAAAAAAGATCCTTATTTCTATAATGTCACACTAGGAAGCTATGGCATTTTACCTAAGCATATTTTAGGTGATGTGCCTATAAAGGATCTCGGTGAAAATGAATTTAACCGAAAAAAACCAATTGGTTCTGGTCCATTTAAATTTGCCGAGTGGAAAGAAGGCGACTACGTGAAACTAGAAGCCTTTGA
Source organism: Bacillus sp. FSL K6-2841 (assembly GCF_037976435.1). NCBI lineage: Bacteria > Bacillati > Bacillota > Bacilli > Caryophanales > Bacillaceae > Bacillus > Bacillus sp. FSL K6-2841. The sequence goes on from NZ_CP150266.1 coordinate 1,162,459, forward strand.
CGATTATTGGGATGGGCGTCCATATCTTGATACCGTCACGATTAAAACCATTCCTGATCAGAACGCAGCAATCGCCCAGCTTTCAGCAGGTGATATTGATTTCTTTGCGGTACCGGGATCTGAGCTGCAAACAGCCGAAAAAGTCAGCAACATTAAAATTGAATCTGATCTCGGACTCAATTATTCATACATTGGCTGGAACCAGAAAAATGAACTCTTCAAAAGTAAAAAGGTCCGCCAGGCGCTGACACATGCCATTGACCGCCAAACGATTGTCGATCAAGTGTTGGATGGAGACGGCAAAGTAGCCAACATTCCAGAAAGTCCACTGTCATGGAACTATCCAAAGACTGATCGTGTTCCAGTATTTGAGTTTGATCAAGAAAAAGCGAAAAAGATGCTGAAAGAAGAGGGCTGGGAGGATGCAGATGGAGATGGCTATCTTGATAAGGATGGCAAAAAATTCTCTTTTGTCATAAAGACCAACCAAGGAAACAAAGTCCGTGAAGACATTGCTGTCGTTGTCCAGCAGCAGCTCAAGGAAATTGGTGTGGAAGCGAAGCCACAAATTGTGGAATTCAGCGCACTCATTGAACAGACGACACCGCCTAAATGGGATTATGATGCGCTGCTGCTCGGCTGGAGCCTTGCGACATTCCCTGATCAATACAGCATCTTCCACTCAAGCCAGTCAGAAAAAGGCTTGAATAACATTTGGTATAAAAATAAAGAGGTCGATAAGCTGTTAGTAGATGCGAAGAATTTAAGTGATCGAAAAGAATACTCAAAGGCATATGAAAAAATTTATGAACTGATCGCAGAGGATCAACCATATACGTTCCTTTACTATGCCAACTCACATCGCGCGATGCCATCTAATCTCCAAGGCTACTCATACCACCCGAAAGATGAGTATTACAAAATCGAGAAATGGTGGATTGAACAGTAGGCTGCTAGTGAAAGAAGAGGAAAGTTCTCTCAGATAACCCCTTTCATCGGTGTCAATCAGGCGTGCTGGCGCTCACAATTTTATTCACCGTGCACCAGTTAGATTGAGAGGGTTTTCATATCACGATGCAATGAAGACAGAGGGCTAAAAGAAAGATCATTTTAGCCCTTTTTCATCACAGTATGGCGATCCGATGAAAAAGGAGTTGTGCATATGGTTACATATATCATTAGAAGGACATTGCTTTCCATTCCCATCTTATTTGGGATTACCATTTTGTCCTTCGCCATCATGAAAGCAGCACCAGGCGATCCGATGTCACTTATGATGGACCCAACCATTAGTGCGGCAGACCGGGAAGCCTTTATTGATAAGTACGGCTTGAACGATCCTGAATATGTGCAATATATGAAATGGCTTGGCAATATGCTTCAAGGTGATTTTGGCACCTCCATTGTTAAAAAGGGAACGCCAGTGGCTGATTTGATTTTTGCAAGGCTGCCAAATACCCTCATCCTCATGATCTTTTCTACATTAGTTGCCCTGATCATCGCCATCCCATTCGGTGTTCTTTCAGCAAAACGTCCATATACAAAGCTAGACTATGGTATTACAGTTACATCTTTTATCGGACTGGCTATTCCGAACTTTTGGTTTGGACTCATCCTCATTATGGTTTTATCCGTGAATTTAGGATGGTTTCCAACTGGCGGAGTCTCTACCTTGAATGCCGATTTTAATGTGTTTGACCGGCTCCATCACATCATTTTACCAGCCTTTGTTTTAGCAACGGCTGATATGGCAGGGCTCACTCGGTACACAAGGTCGAGTATGCTTGATGTCATGAGGCAGGATTACATTCGTACCGCAAGAGCGAAAGGCTTTCGAGAAAACAAGGTCATTTTCAAGCACGGGTTAAGAAACGGTCTTATGCCTGTCATTACGATTTTTGGATTGATGATTCCATCCTTTATTGGTGGTGCAGTCGTGGTGGAGCAAATTTTCACTTGGCCAGGGCTAGGGAAGCTGTTTATTGATTCTGCTTTTTCGAGAGATTATCCGGTCATTATGGCGATGACTGTTATTTCCGCAGTGCTCGTGGTGGTTGGAAATTTAATTGCGGATATTCTCTATGCGATCGTTGATCCGCGTATTGAATATTAGAAGGGAGCTGAAGCACAATTGGCACAGCCTAATATGGGAACACCTCCTGTTGATCTCAAATTAAAGGAGGGTCTTCCGCCAAAGCCAGAGACGATGCTGCGTTTATTTTGTGAGAAGTTTTTCAAAAATAAATTGGCGGTTGCCGGCTCCGTGATCTTATTGGTCATTATCTATTCAGCCATTTTCGCTCCAGTGATTGCCCCTTACGCACCAGAGCAGCAAGATTTATTAAAACGGCTTCAGCCGCCAAGTGCTGAGCATTTGATGGGAACTGACAAGTTTGGTCGCGATATTTTCTCAAGGGTGCTATATGGCGCGAGGGTCTCTTTATTAGTCGGTTTCGTCTCGGTGGTCGGTGCGATTACCATTGGTACTGTGGTAGGAGCGGTAGCAGGGTATTTCAAAGGATTTGTTGATTCCTTGTTAATGAGATTTGTGGATGTCGTGTTGTCGATTCCCGATATTTTTCTCTTGATCACGCTCGTTACCATTTTCAAACCGGGTATTGATAAATTGATTTTAATCTTTGCTTTGACCGGATGGACCACAACCGCGAGACTAATCCGCAGTGAATTTTTATCACTGCGAACAAGAGAATTCGTACTCGCAGCAAGAACCATTGGAACGAAAAACCATGTCATCATCTTTTCGCATATTTTACCGAACTGTATCGGTCCTATTATTGTGTCAGCTACACTAAAAGTAGGTTCCGTCATTTTAGCCGAATCAACGCTGAGCTATCTAGGGTTTGGCATACAGCCGCCAACGGCGAGCTGGGGCAACATGCTGCAAGATGCACAAAATTTCTCGATTATGGTGCAGGCGTGGTGGTATCCATTGTTTCCAGGTTTACTGATTCTACTGACCGTTTTATGCTTTAATTTCTTAGGAGATGGGCTGAGAGATGCACTTGATCCTAAAAAGTTAAAGTAATGCCTCATTTGTATGACAAGATGAAAGGGACTCTGCGACACCCTTTCTTTTCTTTATGTCATAAAGAAAAGCATGCCATCATTCACTCAGCTTGAAGTTTAATAAAGTTGGAATAATTTCTCTATCCCTTGCCCATACTGTGGACAACAGTTTTTATAAAGTGAGGGATTGGTTATGTTATTTCTTCATGACGTATGGGTGAATTGGTTTGAAGGGGAAGAAAATGGCTACAATGTGTGTCATTTTCATGAGTGGCGTAAGGAGGACAGCGTGGAGCTGTTAGATCAAGTACCTTTACTCAAGGTGCAGAGTCCTTTGTATGATTACATAGAGAATGATCTTTCAGAACTGCCAAAGACGCTGCTAGAAGCAGTATTTGAGAAATCATATATTCGAAAAAATCATGAACGGCGCAAATTAGAGTATTGTTTTGTGGTGACGGACGGTATACGAATTATTGCTGTGGATACGATTGGGTATTCCATTCCTGTGAGGAAAAGCCGCTTAATCCCAAGGCAGGAGCAATTGGTGTATGAAATGGTGAAAGATGTGAGGGCTGAGGAATATGAATTCTCTCAGGACAGTCTTGAGTCAGCGAAGGAGTATCATATTTTGTCTTTGCCGCCGCAGCATATCTGTGGATTAACGAGAAAAGAAAGACAGTTGAAGCAGCTCATGTTTATGGCGCTCGATCAATTAAAAGGTCTTCAAAACAGGGCGGAGATTGCGTATTGGTATACGGAATGGAACCCTCGCATGTACAATCAAATCAAACGAATGTCATTCGAAGAGATTTGGAACATGCTTTACAATGAAACCATTGATGGATGGTCAGAAAATCATTTAACATTTTGTGAAAAAATGATTAAGGGACAGCCGTTTTTTGAAAAGCTTTGGGAAATAGAAAACGAATCAAAGGTGAATTAGAAAAAGCTTGCAGCGTGATGTGCTGCAAGCCTTTTTTATTTGCGTTTTCTGCCAAGACCCATTGCATTCTCCATTTTTTTCAGCATTTTATTTGCTGCGCGGTTTGCTTTTTCAGCACCTTCGTCAAGAATACGATCAAGCTCGTCTGACTCAATGAGTTCATTGTATCGATCTTGAATTGGTTTTAAAGCATCAATGACGACGTTCGCAAGATCTCCCTTAAACTCACCATACCCTTTGCCTTCATACTTTTGCTCAAGCTCTGCAATCGATATGTTACCTAATACAGAGTAAATCGTCAGCAAGTTGGCAATTCCAGGCTTGTTCTCTTTGTCATACTTAACGATGCCTTCTGAATCCGTCACAGCACTTTTGATTTTCTTTTCAAGCTGCTTTGGTTCATCTAATAAAGTAATGAAGGATTTTTGGTTCGGATCGGATTTGCTCATCTTTTTCGTTGGATCTGCTAAAGACATAATCCGAGCGCCTTCTTTTGGAATCTTCACTTCAGGTACAGTGAAGATGTCATTGTATTTTCGGTTAAAACGTTCAGCAAGCGTTCTAGTCAATTCAAGATGCTGTTTTTGATCTTCTCCGACAGGAACTAAATCAGTACCATATAATAAGATATCGCCAGCCATTAATGGAGGATACGTTAATAGTCCTGAAACAACCGCTTCCTTACCAGCGGATTTATCCTTAAATTGGGTCATTCTCTCTAATTCCCCAATATAAGCAACACATTGAAGCATCCATCCTGCCTGGGCGTGAGCAGGTACCTCTGATTGGATAAACAATGTCGCCTTCTCAGGATCAAGTCCCACTGCTAAATAAAGAGCTGCTAAGCTTCTAATATTTTGTCGAAGGGCTAAACGATCCTGATTCACCGTGATGGCATGCTGATCGACTACACAAAAGTAGCCATTATAATCATGCTGGAGATCGACAAATTGCTTCATCGCTCCAATATAGTTCCCCAATGTCACAGAACCGCTCGGCTGAATGCCTGAAAAAATCGTCTTCTTTGTCATACTAAAACCTCTTTTCCTCAATATAAAAAGGCCCACCCGTCACTTTTCAACAGAAAAGGGACGAATGAACCGTGGTACCACCCTTGTTATTTCACATGGAAATCACTCAAGACGTTGATATCGGAGACTGCTCCGTCTAAGCCTACTTACTTTCAAAAGTGTTCGGTTAGCTGCTCCAAAGCCCATTCCATATATGCCATTGTCTGCTCGCACCGGCCGCAGACTCTCTGTTAATGGTGAATATATGTACTCTTCTTTTTCATCGCAACAGTATGTCTATCTATTATAAAGGATGACCATAAAAAAGTCACGAAGCCCCTTATGTGACCTTCTCATCATGTCGTTTGACACTTAAAATTTTAGGTAAAATACCAACTATCTGTCACAATTTTTTAAAAAGGGATGATTAATTATATGTATAAAACATTATTCCTGCTGAATTTGTTAAATTATTTTAATCAATTTCCGCTTTAATTTGTTGAAGTGATTGAGACTTTAGTTTATAAAAATCCCTCTTTATCCCCATTTACGTTTTTTAAAAATATATGAAATTGATATTGCAATAAATTATTCTATTCATTATAATTAATTTGTTCACACGTTTGTGCTAGGCTCTTTACATAGTGAAAATTCAGAAAAAACAAAAGAAATAGAAAGTAAGCTATTTAGGGACTTTTTTACGCTATTTCTTAAATCTGAATCTCATCTTTTATCGAGACCTTTGAACTAAAACATATTATAAGGGGGAATACAGTTGAAAAAGCGTTGGTCTGTTGTTACTTTAATGCTTATTTTCACACTTGTATTAAGCGCTTGTGGTTTCAGCGGAAACAAATCAGGCGACAGCACGAGCAGTTCTGGAGAGGCTAAAACAACACTAAATGTGAATATCTCCACTGAGCCTTTTTCTCTACATCCGGGATTGGCAAATGATTCAACTTCAGGAAGTGTCATCCGTCAGACTTTTGAGGGATTAACAAGAATTAACGCTGAAGGTAAGCCAGAAAATGCAATGGCTTCTGATATCAAAACAAGTGCTGATGGTAAAACATACACATTCACACTTCGTGATGCAAAATGGTCTAATGGTGACCCTGTCACAGCTGAAGATTTCGAATATGCTTGGAAATGGGCATTAGATCCTAAAAATGAATCTCAATATGCTTACCAGCTTTACTATATTAAAGGTGCTGAAGAAGCCAACAAAGGGAAAGCGAAAGTTGCTGATGTTGGCATTAAAGCAAAAGACAAAAAGACGCTTGTCGTTGAGTTAGAGAACCCAACACCGTTCTTTACTGAACTAACTGCATTCTATACGTATATGCCAGTCAACAAAAAAGTGGCTGAAAAGAATAAAAACTGGTACACAAATGCTGGTGAAAACTACGTATCTAACGGACCATTCGTTCTTTCTAAATGGAAACATGGCGGTTCTATCACGCTTGAAAAGAACAATGAATACTGGGATAAAGATACTGTGAAATTGAAAAAAATCAACATGTCTATGATCAAAGATACAAACACTGAGCTTAGCATGTTCAAAAAAGGCGAGCTTGACTGGGCTGGTATGCCAACTGGAAGCCTTCCAACTGAGTCTTTAAAAACATTGAAAAAAGAAGGCGGTCTGAAAATCCAAACGATCGCAGGTATTTATAACTACAAATTCAACACAAAAGTAAAACCATTAAACAATGCAAACATCCGTAAAGCCCTTACTTATTCAATCAACCGTCAAGCGATCGTTGATAAAATTACGCAAGGTGAACAAGTTCCAGCAATGGCAATCGTTCCACCAACAATGAAAGGGTTCACTGATAACAAAACTGGCTACTTCAAAGATCATGATGTAGCAACTGCTAAAGAACTTCTTGAAAAAGGTGTGAAAGAATTAGGTTATAAGTCTGTTTCTGATCTTCCAACATTGAAACTTTCTTACAACACAGATGAAGGCCACCAAAAGATTGCTCAAGCAATTCAAGAAATGTGGAAAAAAGATTTAGGTGTAAAAGTTGAACTTGATAACTCTGAGTGGAACGTATACATCGACAAAATCCACAGCGGAGACTACCAAATCGGACGTATGGGCTGGTTAGGTGACTTCAACGATCCAGTGAACTTCCTTGAGCTGTACAAAGATAAAGACGGTGGAAACAACGACACTGGCTGGGAAAACAAAGAGTACAAACAATTGTTGAATGATTCTGCAAAAGAAACAGATCAAACGAAGCGTGAAGAAATGCTGAAAAAAGCAGAAGAAATCATCATCAACGATATGCCTGTAGCACCAATTTACTTCTACACTCAGCCTTGGGTACAAGATCCAAAACTAAAAGGTGTGGTTGTATCTGGACTAGGTGATGTTCAATACAAATGGGCACATTTCGAAAAGTAAGAATTATAGTGTAAGAGATCTACGGCAAGGATCTTAAGGTATATGGAGGATGTCTCTCCATATACCTTTCTTGCTGATTAGAGAAAATGTTGTAAAATCATGGAGGTGCAATTCCGTTGCTTAAATATATCGGTAAGCGATTAATATATATTTTAATCACACTGTTTGTTATTGTAACTGCAACTTTCTTTCTCATGCAGGCAGCACCGGGTGGTCCATTCTCTGGTGAGAAGAAACTTCCTGCTGAAATTGAAGCAAACCTAAACGAGCACTACGGGTTGGACAAGCCCTTATTTGTTCAATATGTAAGCTACTTAGGTTCAGTTGCAAAATTAGATTTTGGTCCCTCATTTAAATATAAAGGACAAACTGTAAATGACTTAATCAGTTCTGGATTCCCCGTTTCCTTTACCCTCGGAATTGAGGCAATTCTCCTCGCATTAGCATTTGGTGTATTGTTTGGGGTCCTTGCAGCGCTCTATCATAACAAGTGGCAAGACTATACGATTGCCATTTTAACGATCTTTGGAATTTCAGTTCCAAGTTTCATTTTAGCTGCGCTACTACAATATGTATTTGCATCTGAGGCAAGCGTTATAGCGATTTTCCCAGTTGCAGGATGGGAGACTTGGGCCAGCACCGTACTACCTTCTATTGCACTTTCCTTCATGCCTATGGCATTTATCGCTAGACTTGCACGGTCAAGTATGCTTGAAGTTTTAAACAGTGACTACATTAGAACGGCTAGAGCGAAAGGATTAACGAAATCAGCTGTGACGATTAAACACGCCATTCGAAACGCATTGTTACCTGTCATTACATATATGGGACCAATGGCTGCTTCAGTTTTAACAGGTAGTTTTGTCGTGGAGAAGATTTTCGGTATTCCTGGATTAGGCTCTCACTTTGTCACAAGTATTACAAACCGTGATTACACCGTCATCATGGGTGTCACAGTCTTCTACAGTATTATTCTATTAATTAGTATTTTAGTCGTTGACGTCCTCTACGGTATTATCGATCCTAGAATTAAACTGACGAAGGCGAAGAAAGGGGTCTAACACATGGAAGAGATGAGAAAAGATTTATTTGTTCCTGCGACAGCTGACGCAGCAGAATCTGAAAAAATTTCTAAACCTAGTCTATCTTTATGGAAGGATGCTATGCTTCGCTTCCGTGCAAATAAACTTGCAATGGTTGGTCTTACAATCATTTTTATTATTGTGATGTTGGCCATCTTTGTTCCGATTTTTTCTAAGTATGATTATTCAACGACTGACTTACTGAATGCGGACCAGCCGCCTTCAAAAGAGCACTGGTTTGGTACAGATGATTTAGGACGTGACATGTTTGTCCGGACATGGGTCGGGGCAAGAATTTCGATCTTCATCGGTCTTGCTGCAGCTGTTCTTGACGTCATCATCGGGATTATTTGGGGAAGTATTGCAGCATTCAAAGGCGGCCGTACAGATGAAGTGATGATGCGTATTGCTGACGTTTTATGGGCAATTCCAACACTACTAATGGTCATCTTAATGATGGTTGTTCTGCCAAAAGGATTATTAACGATTATCCTTGCCATGACAGTTGTAGGCTGGATCAACATGGCACGTATCGTTCGGGGACAGGTTTTACAATTGAAGAGTCAAGAGTACGTTCTTGCCGCACAAACATTAGGTGCGAAAACATCTAGACTTTTATTTAAACACTTAATACCAAACTCAATGGGACCAATTCTTGTGACGATGACATTAACCATTCCTTCTGCTATTTTTACAGAGGCATTCTTAAGCTATCTAGGGCTTGGTGTACCTCAGCCATTAGCGAGCTGGGGAACAATGGCGTCTGACGGAATTCCAGCCATGACGTACTACCCGTGGAGATTATGGTTCCCAGCCGCATTTATCTGTATTACAATGTTTGGTTTTAACGTGGTTGGAGACGGACTAAGAGACGCTTTAGATCCGAAGTTGCGTAAATAAGGAGTGATTAGGATGGAACGTGAACGTATTCTAGAGGTGAAAGACCTTGCAATCTCATTTAAAACATATGGTGGAGAGGTTCAAGCCATTCGTGGTGTGAACTTCCACTTAAATAAAGGCGAGACACTTGCTATTGTAGGTGAATCTGGCTCTGGTAAAAGTGTGACATCACAGGCCATCATGAGATTAATTCCGATGCCGCCGGGTTATTTCAAGCGCGGACAGATCCTGTTTGATGGGCAAGATATTGTTAAGAAAACTGAAAAACAAATGCAAAACATTCGAGGTAAAGACATCTCAATGATCTTCCAAGATCCAATGACTTCTTTGAATCCAACGATGAAGGTCGGGAAACAAATTACAGAAGTGCTGTTCAAGCACGAACAAATTTCAAAAGAAGCGGCTGAAAAAAGAGCCATTGAATTACTGGAGCTTGTTGGAATTGCAATGCCTGAAAAAAGAATCAAACAATACCCACACGAATTTAGTGGCGGGATGAGACAAAGGGTTGTCATTGCGATGGCACTTGCAGCAGACCCAAAGCTATTGATTGCCGATGAGCCGACAACAGCACTAGATGTAACGATTCAGGCGCAAATTTTAGAATTAATGAAAGAAATTCAGCAAAAGGTGGAAACGTCAATTATCTTTATTACACATGATCTAGGTGTTGTCGCCAACGTCGCTGATCGTGTAGCTGTTATGTATGCAGGTCAGATTGTCGAGACAGGAACGGTTGATGAAATTTTCTACAATCCACAACATCCATATACGTGGGGACTTTTAGCGTCAATGCCAAGCCTTGATACAGATGGCGGAGATGAAGGAAAGCTGACTGCAATCCCAGGAACACCGCCAGATCTGACAAACCCGCCGAAAGGAGATGCATTTGCACTCCGAAGCGATTATGCAATGAAAATTGACTTTGAACAAGAACCGCCAATGTTCAAAGTATCAGATACGCATTATGTGAAATCATGGCTACTTCATCCGAATGCACCTAAAGTTGAACCGCCTGCTTCTGTAAAGGCGAGAATGCGTGAACTAGAAGGTAGCTACGAAAAACCTGTATTAGTAAAAGAGGGTGAATAGCATGGCAGAAAAACTGTTAGAAATCAAAAATTTAAAGCAGCATTTCCATACAGCAAGAGGGACTGTGAAAGCAGTTGACGGCGTTTCATTTGATATTTATAAAGGTGAAACACTTGGCCTTGTAGGGGAGTCTGGTTGTGGTAAATCCACTACTGGCCGTTCCATCATTAGGCTTTATGATGCGACAGATGGTGAGGTTCTTTATAAAGGGGAAAGTGTACACGGGAAGAAATCAAGACAAAAAATGCTTGAGTTCAACCGTCAAATGCAGATGATCTTCCAAGATCCATATGCCTCACTGAACCCTAGAATGACAGTGCTTGATATCATTGCAGAAGGCATCGACATTCATGGTCTTGCGAAAACAAAGAAAGCACGTAAAGAGCGTGTGTACCAATTGCTTGAAACTGTTGGTTTGAACAAAGAGCATGCAAACAGATATCCGCATGAATTCTCTGGTGGTCAAAGGCAGCGTATCGGGATTGCCCGTGCATTAGCAGTTGAACCAGATTTTATCATTGCCGATGAACCAATCTCTGCATTAGATGTGTCGATCCAAGCACAGGTCGTCAACTTAATGAAAGAGCTTCAAGAAGAAAAAGGGTTAACGTACTTATTCATTGCCCATGACCTGTCCATGGTAAAATACATCAGCGATCGTATTGGCGTGATGTATTTCGGGAAATTGGTAGAGCTGGCACCAGCGAATGAATTATACGAAAACCCGCTTCATCCATATACAAAATCATTATTATCTGCGATTCCGCTTCCAGATCCAGATTATGAGCGTAACCGCAAACGGATCAAGTATGATCCATCTGTTCACAAAGGAACAAACACTGAGTTCCGTGAAGTGAAGCCAGGTCACTTTGTGAGCTGCACAGAGGAAGAATTCAAAGAGCTTCAGGCAAAACAATTATAAGAAGGAAGAAGCGCTGCTATGTCAGTGCTTCTTTTTTTATTTTACAAAAAAACGAGATGATGGTAATTTCTAGTTAACAACAAGCGGGTTCTAGGAGGAAATCAGATGTCGATATGGAAGACGTTTCGCTATTCATTCTTTCACTTTCTCATTGTATTCATGCTTTTTTCAACGTCATTTTTGAGAAAGCCAAATGGAGGACAGTGGATGCTCATATTTATGGTGCTCATTGGCATCGTGTCTTTTTCCGTGGAATATATGCTTCACCGGAAAACGAGCAATCAGAAAGAGGAAGCACGTCGCAGGAAGTACCTTTATTTCATCATGTTTCAAACCGGGATGACACTCATCCTGTTTGTCTGTTTTCAATTACTCATGGAACGTTCGATATAAAACTTTTTTCTGTTGTTTGAAAAAAAGTGAAACTAGAGGAGACTTTGCTGCGTCTTACTAGTACAGGCGTTTAAATAGCAGGAAATCGGGAATATCTAAGGAAGTGGTTCTTAACGATATCATAAGGAGCGGATCCATGAATTGGTATGAAAAGCTCAGTGAATACTTCCCGATAGAAGAAATGAAGTCAAAAGAGCATATGGAAGCTTTATTAAAGGAAAGAAGTGATGTTTATCATAAGGAGGAAGGACCTCATCATGTGATGATGTACGCCGAATTTGATAATTTTATCTTTATTGATTATTTATTTGTTTCCAGAGATGCAAGAGGTGAAGGCCTCGGATCAAAGCTCATTCATAAGCTGAAGGAAAAAAAGAAACCGATCTTGCTTGAGGTTGAGCCTGTAGATGAAGATGATGCAGATACTGCAAAACGCCTAAAGTTTTACCAAAGAGAGCACTTCAAGCATGCAGAATCAATCGGTTATAAACGCAGGTCACTTGCAACAAATGAAGTGAACCGCATGGAAATCCTTTATTGGTCGCCTCTTACAGATAATGAAGAAGAAATGATGGAGGCTATGAGGAAAACCTATGAACGAATCCATACGTATAAAGATGAAGAATGGTATGGGCAGTCGTATGAAGATGTTGATGATGTATTGAAGGTCATTGAAAATCGAAAACAAAAAAATATTTTCGATCATCTCGACTAAATGAGAATGTTCAGACATCAAGCAACACGAAAAAATGAATGAAATTGTCTAGTTTTTGTCACAAAAATTGCAAGAAAATCTGTTCACACTTACTTTTTTATAGTATAATCACTATAAAGATTACTTATTTAGAACAATTTTAATTTAAGAATACAGATCAATATTCATTCTACAAATTGAGGAGTGAAGATTTATGGTAACATTATACACATCACCAAGCTGTACATCATGTAGAAAAGCAAGAGCGTGGTTAGAAGAGCACAATATTCCGTATCAAGAGAGAAACATCTTTTCAGAGCCTCTTTCAATTGATGAAATCAAAGAAATTCTTCGAATGACTGAAGACGGTACAGATGAAATTATCTCAACACGTTCAAAAGTATTCCAAAAGCTAAATGTGAATGTTGAGACAATGCCTCTCCAACAATTGTATAAACTAATCAATGAGCATCCAGGTCTTTTAAGACGTCCAATTATCTTGGATGAAAAAAGACTACAAGTTGGCTACAATGAAGATGAAATTAGACGTTTCCTTCCAAGAACGGTTCGTACATTCCAACTAAGAGAAGCTCAGCGACTTGCTAACTAATAGAAAAAACGAAAAGCTGCCGATGTTTTGGCAGCTTTTTTTATTTGTTTTCAGCCGTTTGTTCGTAAAACAGGCTGGCTAAAATGACCATGACGACTGTTAAAAACGGAAGCATCAATTCAAGAGTCGCATGCTGAGCCATAAATTCATTCAATTTCACATCACGAACAATCATTTCACCGCCAGTAAAAGCCAAAAGAGCACTTCCTCCGTATAAAAGATACGGAAATTTGGTTAGAGCGGTATGAATCAGTTTACTTCCCCAAATAATAATCGGTACTGAAATCATCAGGCCAAAAGCAGTCAGCAGCATGTTGCCTTTTGCCGCCCCTGCAACTGCAATCACATTATCAAGTGACATAAAGAGGTCGGCAATCACAATGGTCTGAACCGCACGCCAAAGGGAGCCGCTGCTTTTAATGCGAATCGATTCTTTCTTTTGTTCAATTAACAAATTGTATCCTATATAAAGGAGAAAAAGTCCGCCGATAAATTGTAAATAAGGGATGGTTAATAAATAAACTGCGGCACCTGTCATTGTAATTCTCATCAGCACGGCCAAAAGTGTGCCGATCCATATGGCTTTATTCCGTTTGTCATTTGACAAGCTGCGGCTAGCCATCGCAATGATCAATGCGTTATCTCCGCCTAAAATCAGATCAATGCCAATAATCATCAGTAAGGATATGATCCACTCTGTTTCCATCCATTTCACCTCATGTCTAATAGAGCTCGTACAACCAATATATGAGGACAATTCAAATATATGTTTCTGTAAGTTTTCTCTGCAAAAAATGCGTTTTTATTTCTTTTATTCATGTTTTATCATAAAATAGACAGTACGAAGTGATACCTCAATTCTTTAAAAGGTTAACATGTAGACGGAACGGGTAAAGTGTAGTAAAGTACTATTAATTGGGAGCTTGTATGTCCCTTCAACATCTTATATAGAAGGGAAGGTTGGCAAAATGGAAATCGAAAGAATTAATGAACATACAGTGAAATTTTATATTTCCTACGGTGATATTGAAGACCGCGGATTTGACCGTGAAGAGATTTGGTATAATCGTGAACGCAGTGAAGAGCTGTTTTGGGAAGTAATGGACGAAGTGCACGAAGAAGAAGAATTTGCAGTTGAGGGGCCGCTTTGGATTCAAGTGCAGGCACTTGACAAAGGTCTTGAAATTGTCGTGACGAAAGCCCAACTTTCTAAAGATGGACAAAAGCTCGAATTGCCGATTCCAGAAGATAAAAAAGATCAAACAGATGAAGAAAGTCTAGATGCACTGCTTGATGATTTTCAAAAAGAAGAGCAGGATCAAGAAGATCATAATGAGAAGGACAAAAAACTTCAACTTCAATTTGTGTTGAAAATGGATGACTTTGAAGATTTGATTGCACTTTCTCAATTAAATATGCAGGATTTCACCACAAGTTTATATTCGTTTGAAAACCGTTATTATCTATATGTTGACTTCCACGAGGATTTGTCAGATGAGCAAGTGGAGAATAAGCTCAGCATTTTGCTTGAATATGCTCATGAATCAGTGGTCAGCATTTACAGACTGAAAGAATACGGTCAGCTGATTATCGAAGGAAATGCCCTTGAAACGATTCAACAGCACTTCTCGTAACCAACAAAAGTCGATTTCTATAGAGGAATCGGCTTTTTTATCTGAATGAATAGGTAAATAAAGAGATCGGCAAGGAGAAAATGAAATGAGAAATTTAGTCAAAGTTCTATTTTTTCTTATCATTACGATAGGTGCTTATTTAGTCATTCAATTAATTGCTGGTGATTTAGCGGTCAGTGTATTAAGTTCTGTCAGTGTTCTATTCACTTTATCGATTATCTTCATCGGGTTTGTCATATTCTTGGAGAACCGGAATCCATCTCAAACGATAACGTGGCTTGTCCTGCTTGGCAGCTTTCCGTTATTCGGCTTTCTGTTCTATATTTTCTTTGGACGCAATATCAAAAAACGCCGGCTGTTTGAAAAGAAAGCCATCCTGGACGAACAGTTAATCCAGGAAGATGAACATATTCATAGAGAAGCGATTGAGAAAATGACACATATGGGTGATCATCAGCAGCTCTTATTTAAGCTGGCCCACAGACTTGGACATACCCCTATTACGTATCGCACGTCCTCTAAAGTCCTGACCAATGGAGAAGAAACATTCTCTCATATTTTTGAAGAAATTAAAAAGGCGACACATCACATTCATTTAGAATATTATATTCTCCGTCATGATGACCTTGGACAAGAATTAAAGGATATTCTCATTGATAAAGCGAAAAATGGTGTGATTGTCCGCTTTTTATATGATGATGTAGGGAGTTTGAAGCTCTCTCGTCAATATATTGCTGACCTCGAAAAGGCTGGCGTTCAGATCGTTCCATTTTTACCTGTGAGGCTGCCTCTGTTAAATAATAAAATCAATTTCCGAAATCACAGAAAAATTGTCGTGATTGATGGAGAAGTTGGATTTGTTGGCGGGCTGAACATTGGAGACGAATATTTGGGCAGAAGCAGACAATATGGTTTTTGGCGTGACACTCATTTGATGATTAAGGGTGAAGCTGTACGTGATCTGCAGCAGATTTTCATGCAGGATTGGTACTATATGACGAATGAAAGATGCGCAGGTGTGGACTACTTTAAAGATTTCAGCTATCTTGAAAGTACAACAGAAGGCGTACAAATGATCGCTGGTGGCCCTGATAAACAGTGGGAGGTCATTAAAAATCTCTTTTTCTCCATGATTATCTCTGCCAAAAAGTCTATTTGGATCGCTTCACCATATTTTGTGCCGGATGATGATATTTTGTCTGCATTGAAAATTGCTGCTTTAAGCGGAGTAGACGTACGGATTATTGCACCGAAGAATCCAGATAAACGGATCGTCTTCCATGCGTCCCGTTCATACTTCCCGGAGCTTTTAGAAGCAGGGGCAAAGGTGTATGAATATGATCAAGGCTTTATGCATAGTAAATTTATCATTGTGGATAGCGAGCTGGCTTCGATAGGAACGGCCAACATGGATATGAGAAGCTTTCATTTGAATTTTGAAGTGAATGCCTTCCTCTACAAAACGAGAAGCACTGAGAAGCTCGTAAACGACTTCTTAGGTGATTTAGAGCAGTCACACGAGATAATCCCAGAAGAATTTGCAAAGAGACCGTTAAGGGTAAGGCTCTTTGAATCAACAGCAAGATTATTATCGCCATTACTATAAAGATTGTATTTCCCCCCTTTTTATCAGAGGGGGTTTTTCATTTTCTTCAGTAAAACATCAGTAAAATCATATTTTCACACCATAAAAGTTCATTTTGCCTATTCGCTCTCTTATAGATGAACAAGCTATAATACGGTCATCAAAGACTAAGGGGCGAGCTGAATGAATACAGCGATCATGGATAATGGTAAGCTTATTCGTATTACACATCATTTATCTAAAAACCGGCTGGAGCATGTCAGGACGACGTGCAAGTTTTACTGCCCAGAATGCAGGGAAGAAGTGCAATTAAAGCTTGGTGAACAACGTGTTTATCATTTTGCACATAAACAGCTCACTGCATGTCCACTAGCCTCAGGCGAAACGGCTTATCATCAGGCCGGAAAAGAAGCCATTATGAATTGGCTTCAGCGGCTTGGGCATAAACCGGTGCTTGAAAAGTATGTGTCAAAGGTTCATCAGCGTCCTGACGTGGCCGTCTCTATTGGAGGAACAAGCTATGCAATCGAATATCAATGTTCAAATATTTCGCGGCAAGAGCTAAGTAAAAGGACAACAGGACTCCGTCAAGCAGGGCACTTCCCTATATGGATCATAGGAGCAAATCGTTTAAAGCGAAAATCTGCCCAGCTCTTTTCCTTCTCCTCCATTCATTGGGGAATGTTAAGGGAATCACAGAAAGGAAGCCTGATTTTTTATTGTCCGCTTCAGAATCGATTCATCCATCTTGCTCAATTCCTTGTATTTCAACCAACAAAAATATGTGCCGCTATGACTGTCAGATCGCCAACAGCATTCCGCCAATTTTCAGATATCCTATCGCAGCCCTCAAGCAAGCGCCAAGTCTCCAAGCAATGGCTAAGATGTATACAGCAATTTAGACAGCGGCCACCTCGTATTTTATCAAATGAAAGCAAACGGTTAAGAGACATTTTTTATGAGCATCATCAAACAGCTTTCCCTTTTCTGCCGGCTGAATTATTTATCCCGCTGCCAGAAGCGTACATCTTTACAAGCCCCGTTTATGTCTGGCAGGGGTGTCTATATGATTGGATCATAAGAAAAAAAGGAAGCAGTCCAGTGACGATTAAACTGCTGATGAAAGAAATGAAGCGGTGTATCCAGATGAAAGAAGTAAAACTTCGATATGGCGATGTTTCAATAGAAGAAATGAAAGAGGTTATCACCTCATATGTTCATGCGATTGTCAGACAAGGGTTTTTGCATATGACGAAAGAGGGTAATTATGAAGTAGCGTCAAAACAAATGCCGATACAAACAGTAGATGAAGCGTTCAAACGAGATGCTTTCTTATTTCATTAGCATGTTTCATGTCCACTTTGATCATGATAAGAAAAAGGTGGTGCTGCGATTGAATAGAAAGAAACGCTTTTTTCTCATTTTTTTAGTCTGTTTGGTATTTATTTCTGCATATGATTTGACAAATATAGTTCAAAACAAAGAAGATAAATACAACACCAATTTCTTTCACTTTCCGAAAGGTTGGTTCAACACAACTTATGCAAGGGGGATTCATATGACTTCACAAAGCAAAAACAACCATTTACCAGACAGAAGCGAAGTAAAAGAAGAAAACAAATGGCGGCTTGAAGATATTTTTGAAAGCGTCGATGCATGGAACAAGGAATTCGAAGCGGTCAAAAAAGAAATTCCTAAGCTCGCCCAATTTAAAGGCAAGCTCGCCCATTCTGCTGATGTACTGTATGAAGCCCTAACCTTTCAGGATCAGCTTTCTGAAAAGCTTGGTAAGCTTTATACATATGCGCACATGAAATACGATGAGGATACTACGAACTCATCATTTCAAGCGCTGAATGATAAAGCATCGAATTTATTTACACAACTCTCTAGTACTTCTGCTTATATTGTTCCAGAGATTTTATCGATTCAAGAAGATAAATTGCAGCAGTTTATTTTGGAAAAAGAAGAATTAAAACTGTATTCCCATGCTCTTGAAGAAATTAATAAAGAACGTCCACATATTTTAAGTGAGGAGCAAGAGGCCTTATTAGCTGAGGCATCTGAACCTCTCTCAACTTCATCTACTACTTTTAGTATGTTTAACAATGCTGATATTTCGTTCCCTTCTGTAAAGGATGAAAATGGGGAAGAAAAGAAGATTACCCATGGCAACTTTATTACATTTTTAAACAGTGATGACCGTGAAGTGAGAAAGAATGCCTTTAAAGCTGTGTATAAAACGTATGATCAGTATAAAAACACGCTTGCTTCGACACTGAGCGGTTCGATTAAAAAGGATAATTTTTATGCAAAAGTACGAAATTATAAATCGGCAAGAGAATCAGCACTATCTCGGAACAGTATTCCAGAAGAAGTATATGACAATCTAATTGATACCGTTCATCAATATTTACCGTTATTACACCGTTATATTGAATTGCGTAAAAAGGTATTAAAGCTTGATGAAGTGCATAACTATGACTTGTATACGCCACTTGTAAAAGATGCTGGCATGAAGCTAACCTACGATGAAGCAAAGGATTATATGCTAAAAGGGTTAGCACCATTAGGAGAAGAATATGTATCCGTGTTAAAAGAGGGACTCAATAATCGCTGGGTGGACGTTTATGAGAATAAAGGGAAACGTAGCGGTGCGTATTCATCTGGAAGCTATGGCACAAATCCATATATCCTCATGAACTGGCAAAATAACATTGATAATTTATTTACACTGGCTCATGAATTTGGGCACTCTGTCCACAGCTACTATACAAGAAAACATCAGCCATATCCGTATGGAAACTATAGCATCTTTGTAGCTGAAGTAGCTTCTACGACAAATGAAGCGTTACTTGGCGAATACCTGCTGAATCATCTAGATGATAAAAAACAGCGTTTGTATGTGTTAAATCACTTGCTAGAAGGATTTAGAGGAACGGTATTCAGACAGACAATGTTTGCTGAGTTTGAGCATCTGATTCATGTGAAAGCACAAGAAGGAGAGGCTTTAACGCCAGAATTCATGACGAACCTCTATTACGACCTGAACAAGAAGTATTTTGGAGACGGCATGGTTGTGGATAAAGAAATCGGGTTAGAATGGACGAGAATCCCTCACTTCTATTACAACTATTATGTATATCAATATGCAACGGGCTATAGTGCAGCACAGGCATTAAGCAAGCAAATCTTAGAAGAAGGAAAACCTGCGGTGGAGCGCTACACAGACTTCCTTAAAGCAGGAAGCTCTGATTATCCAATCAATGTGCTGAAAAAAGCAGGTGTTGATATGGCTTCCAAAGAACCAATCGAAGCAGCATGTCAATTGTTCGAAGAAAAATTAAAAGAAATGGAAGAGCTCATCTCTAAAACGGGTGAGTAATGAAAAGACTTCTGTCAGACGTGTGAGTGCAAACTCATCTTTTGACAGGAGTTTTTTTCTCACAAAAAAAGACCTCTTCGCATGTAGAGGTCGCTTCTTATCATCACCCTTTAAATCCCTTAAAGGTCTTCCGATGGTTCATTCGATAAAGTGTAAAAAGTATTGCAGCAAATAAGAGAGGCGATGTGAGATAAAGAGGAAGCATTTTCATTAAGCCTAATATATTTAAAAAGAAACATAAGCCAATGGAAACAAGTCCAATGGTTGTGCTGCGCATGCAGATCCCTCCATTTTTTCGTTACTTTCACTATATGAAAGTGACAACCCTCTTATGTTTTGTGACAAAAATATGAACATATAGTATATCTGTTGTCATAAGTCGACAAAATTTGATATACTACAGATGTGAAATTAATCACATACAAACATTACCCCTTTGTTTGACCGTGAAAAATTTCTCCCATCCCCTTTGTTGTCGTTAAGACATAGTGAAACCGCGCTTATCCCGGCGCGGTTTCTTCGTGGTTTAAAAAAGAACAAGTGTTCCTTTTTGAGGTAAAGAAAAAACATGGGTCAGCACCCATGTTCATTCTCACAGCGATAGACATCAAGATCTGAAGGATGATCATCTTCTTTGTAGCGCCAAAACATTTCTTGATGCACTTGTACACGTTCGACTTTTTTAGCGAAAGCCAGCTTTTTCATTTCTCGTTCAACTTCTTCAAGTGTCAGGTCATATACGACCGCAATCTCTTTGGCAGATGCAAATTGAAAGTAAGCAATAAACCATTCAATTGGAGGCCGTACTGATGGGGTCGGTTTTTCACCAATCATTTCAAAAAGGATTTCCTCGTATACATCGTAAGAGTACGCACCTGAAATTTTTAATCCTTCATCTCCGTTTACTGTATTAAAAAAGGCAAAGGTCGGAAGCTCAGACACGTCCATTTCAGCGGCAATTTTCATATCACATTTTAGTGCTTTGACAGCACTTTGAGAATGAATATCGCGCTGGAATTCCTCGATATCTAGTCCAGCGCTTTTTGCATTTTCTAGCAGTACATGTTCACTTGTGACATCTTGCTGATGGCAAAAAAGTGATTCTTGAATGAGACGCAGAAATTTCATTCCGCATTTTCTGCCTTGAAGTTCAGCCGCTTTTAATGCAAGCGAGGCGAGATAGGGTGAGGTCACAATTTGTTCAGACAGCATTTGTTCTTTTTTGGTCTGAGTTTTGGTCGCGAATTTCCCCCATGCTTCGGTGAGTAAATGCTTTTTTCGTTTTCGATTCAATGCATTAATACTAGAGCTTGTCACCGTTCGTAAAGTGAAAAAACGGCCGTACTTCATTTTCAATTTTTTAATGGATGGCTCTAATAACCAGCAGTCTGGACTTAGAGGGTCAATGAATACATAGATTTCAATCGGCTTTTGAGGATGTCCGTGACAGTGTGAGAAATATTGATCGTGCGTATTGCAGCTCAAGATCGTCCATCCTTTTCAGGTGTTTGATTGACCATATGACGAGCCGTTAAAGAGAGCCGCTCAAATAAAAAGTCACGAATATCGCCGGTTAATCCTACTTGATCCATTGCATCCTCCATGCATTCAAGCCATGCGTCAGCCCGCTCCTCAGTAATCGGAAAAGGGAGATGTCTCGCCCGTAGCATAGGGTGACCATGCTCCTCTGTATAAAGCGGGGGTCCGCCTAAATATTGAGTTAAAAACTGTTTTTGTTTTCTTGCTGTTTCTTTTAAGTCATCCGGGAAAATAGGATGAAGCAAAGGATGACACTTTACATTTTCATAAAAAGTATCAACAAGTTGCGATAGAAGTTCCTCTCCAACCGCTTCGTAAGGTGCGTTAAACGATTGTACCATGTTGACTACTCCTTTTACTCGTAGTTAATAGGATGAAGCGCCCTATTGTGAATTCATTTATTTCAAAAGTGATATTCAGTTTGTTCTATTTTATTGTTTCTATTCTTGTATATTTATTTTAACAACCTCAACTCAATTCCACAAACAAACCGCTTTGGTCTATTGGAAATAAGGGGAGAGGCGGGTTCCGTGATCAATTGACCATATCATAACACATTCAGTCAAAAAAGGGTGAAAAGCGACATACAAAAAACCGAAGAGGTTATTCTCTTCGGTTTAAGCGAAATATTGTGCTGTGATTTTCTTTACATAATTTTGTGTTTCTTTAAATGGTGGAATGCCGCCGTATTTATCGACATTTCCTGAGCCTGCATTATAAGCAGCTAAGGCGAGTGAGACATTTCCATTATATTTCTGAAGCATTTGTTTTATATATTTCGTACCGCCTTCGATGTTTTGGGCCGCATCAAAGGCATTATTCACACCAAGGGACTTAGCTGTAGAAGGCATAAGCTGCATGAGGCCAAGTGTGCCTGCATGGCTAACCGCATTCGTACGATAGCCGGATTCTTGCTTAATGACCGCATGAATCAGCTTTTCTGGAACACCATGTTTTTGAGCCATTTGTGACACAATTTGATTAATTTCTTTTGATGATGAGCCGCTTGAAACAGCCTTTTGAAGCGGCGGCGTGTAGCTGTTGTTTAAGACATTTCCAATACCATTTGCTGTATTCAATTGAGCGTCATTTGCATATGAAGGTTGAGCTTGAAGCTGCTCACCACCAGCGATAGCAGATAAGTATGGGTTTGTACGCGCGTATTGCGTGTTCGGAGCCGTTGAAGGGTCCGTTCCCATCAATGCAGAAATTGAAAGCGGCAGGCGTGATAATTCTGATCCGCCTAAAAAATCTTGCAGCAGCGACTGAAATGAAGCTTGTGCATTCGATTCTTGGCCGCCCGGCATTTGCGTTTGTCCAGGGTCTGATTGTAACGTTTTAAGCGCTTGGAGCTGCATAAAGGATTGAATTTGATTGACGTTCATCTTGTTCCTCCTTCAAGGAATTCATCTATTCTGTGTTTTCATTTTCTCTTCATAAAAACGTACAACTTTGTTTTTCGTGTTTCGTACAGGGATTTGAAATTGTTGGAGCAATGCGGAGAATGCGGCTTGTCCGATTTCCAGGTCGCTCACTTCAAATTCAAGTTCATAGTCCTCTATTGTTAAATATCGGCTGTGATCCAAAACAATTAAGCCTTCTTTGATCATTTTTTCAGCTCTTGACGTTTCAAGTGAACCAAAATACACAATTTGATCCTTTTGAATGTTCAAATGGTCTAGCCTGTCAGCCACTTCACCTTTTGGCAGCTGAAAATCGTCAAGGCTTGAAGGAGGAGCAATTGTTTGGTGGGTTTCGAGTAAGCCTATTTCGTGTGGTTCCTTTAACGTGAGAACCCACTGATCGTTTTTTTCTCTCATTCTTAATGCAGTAAATTGAGATTTTATATCAAATTGGGGTGTATCAAAGTAATAGTTGGTTTGTGTGTGAAAATCCGAATCCTTCAATTGAAAATGTTGTTTCAACTGTTCAAATTCTTCTTTCATTAACAATTGCTTTAGTTCTATTTCAATTTCCTGGGCCATTTTGACATCAACCTTTCATTTAGAGGAAATATGATTATTGTACATGAAGTATGTTCATCATGTAAAAGACAGTTTTTATCTATTATTTCTCTTTCCGCATGTACCAAAATCAATGGATAATTACGTGAAAGGATCATTTATAAGAAGAAAATAGGATTTTCTCAAAAAGTTCGGTTTATCAATATTGAACTTGATATGATAAAATAAAGCTGTACTTTGTTGTAAAGGAGATCATGATGCAAAACCGAATTGAAATCGCAGAAGCAACTTTAAAAGAAGACAGGCTGATTTTGACGACCAAGTCAGAAGAGCAAATCCAAAAAGCAAAAGCATCAGGACAAATGCTTGTTGATTCTGATCACTTTGCGTTCGTTTACATACTTGAAAACGAGGAGTCCTTTTCATATCTTATCTTAGGGGAACATACATGGGCTCCATTAAAAGAAGCAATGAATCTTGACATCCCTGTCTATTTGACAGCAGGAGGCCATTCGTTAGAACTCATTCAGCTTCATCAAGAATTACATTATTTAATCGACAATATTAAAGACAATGCCAATTACGGAGATATGGAAGAGAAAGTGAAGAGCACATTCCTCTGAAATAATTAGGTATATGGAATTGGGGGAAGTTTCATGGACAAAAAACAATGGGATCAATTCCTCGCACCGTATAAACAAGCAGTCGAAGAATTAAAAGTGAAACTAAAAGGCATTCGAAAGCTGTATGAATTCGAGGATGACCATTCACCAGTAGAATTTGTCACAGGCCGAGTGAAACCCGTTGCCAGCATATTAGAAAAGGCAAAGCGTAAAAACATCCCAATGCATGAAATTGAAACGATGCAGGATATTGCTGGGCTTCGCATTATGTGCCAGTTTGTAGAAGACATACAAGTCGTGAAAAAAATGCTCCAGTCACGAAAAGACTTCGTGGTTGTTGATAAACGCGACTATATTGCAGAGCATAAAGAAAGCGGATACCGTTCGTACCACCTTGTTGTGTTATATCCGCTGCAAACGATCAATGGAGAGAAACAGCTCCTTGTCGAAATCCAAATTCGTACACTTGCGATGAATTTCTGGGCGACCATTGAGCATTCTCTGAATTATAAATATAGCGGGAATATCCCGGAGAAAGTCAAGCTGCGCCTTCAAAGAGCTTCTGAGGCAGCATCTCTTCTTGATGATGAGATGTCCGAAATTAGAGGGGAAATTCAAGAAGCACAAGTAGCATTTTCCCGGAAAAAGAAAAACGATAGCTGAGCCTGTGCTTGATCAAATATGATGCTGCCCTCTTATAGCAGCAAGGTGGAAAAGGAGAAGAATTCATGAAATTTGCAGTTTCTTCGAAAGGGAATTCTGTATCTGACACCCTCAAAAATAAAATTCAGACCTACTTATTGGATTTCGGAATGGAACTCAATGAAGAGGAACCAGATCTTGTCATTACGGTTGGTGGTGACGGCACCCTTCTTTATGCATTTCACCGTTATAGCGACCGTCTGAATGAAACAGCTTTTGTGGGTGTTCATACAGGTCATCTTGGTTTTTATGCTGACTGGGTGCCAAGTGAAATTGAAAAACTCGTCTTAGCTATAGCGAAAACACCTTATCACATTGTGGAATATCCAATCTTAGAAGTCATTGTCAGATACAACGACGGCGGCAGAGAAGAGAAATATTTAGCCATGAATGAATGTACGATTAAAAGTATGGAAGGGACACTTGTGGCAGATGTTGAAATTAGGGGTCAGCTGTTTGAAACATTCAGAGGTGACGGTCTTTGTCTGTCTACACCGTCTGGCAGTACAGCCTATAATAAAGCACTTGGGGGCGCCATTATTCATCCTTCCATTAGAGCCATTCAGCTGGCAGAAATGGCTTCAATCAACAACAGAGTGTTTCGAACGGTCGGTTCGCCGCTTATTTTACCAGACCATCATACTTGTGTCATTAAACCGAGGAATGATGTTGATTTTCAGGTAACCATTGATCATTTGACGCTGCTTCATAAGGACGTCAAATCCATTCAATGCCGGGTAGCAGACGAGAATGTCCGCTTTGCCCGATTTAGACCATTTCCATTTTGGAAAAGGGTGCAAGATTCCTTTATCGGAAAAGGTGAATAAGAAAGAGGTCGTTCTCGCTGGAATACTTTACACTAAACAAAACCATGACAGCCAAAGAAGAAGGGCTGCTTTTAAAGGATTATTTAATAGATATTGGCATTTCGAAAAGAATGCTTACGGATATTAAATTTGATGGCGGTGATCTCCTCATTAATGGAGAGCATGTGACTGTGAGATACAAGCTGCATAACGGAGACAGGCTCACTATTTTATTCCCCGAGGAAAAAGTGAGTGAAGGGCTGAAGCCTGCTCAGATTCCGCTTGATATTTTATTTGAGGATGAGCACGTCCTTGTGCTGAATAAAAAGCCATATATCCCGTCTATTCCTTCTCGGGAGCACCCAGAGCACAGTATTGCGAATGGATTGCTGCATCATTATGCAGAGCAGTCCGTTCGGCTGACGGTTCATTTAGTGAACCGCCTTGATCGTGATACATCTGGCGTCATGCTTGTGGCCAAGCATCGCTTTGCCCACAGCCTTTTATCAAAAGCGCAGAAAAGTGGAGCGGTCAAACGAACATACAGAGCGTTTACACATGGCTTGATCAAAGAAAAGCGTGGAACCATTCGTGCAAAAATTGCCCGAAAAGGAGATAGTATCATCGAGCGAATGGTCGATGATACTGGGCAGGAAGCTGTGACGCATTTTACAGTGCGAGCGGTGGACGCTGAGTTGAAGATGTCAGATGTGACGCTGGCACTTGAAACGGGGAGAACCCATCAAATTCGTGTTCATATGCAGTATCTTGGTCATCCGCTCATCGGAGATACGTTATATGGTGGGACGAGTGAGCAGATGAACCGGCAGGCACTGCATAGTGAGACTCTTGTCTTTCCTCATCCGATGACCGGGGAGGAAATGACATTCTCGGCTCCGCTTCCTGAAGACATGAAATCATTGCTGCTTTAAATAGAGAAACCCGGCTACCTGCAAGCTCAGGACCGGGTTTTTTTATGATGTGAAATGCTGAAACCTTGAATCGTCATAAGGCATAGAGGATGGAACAGAAACCGTTTCAAGCTCAGGGTATTTAAGGGCAGACAGCCGGTGGCCAAATACACAGCCTGTATCAATGTTGACGGTTCTGCCAACGAATCGCGGTTCTTTCACTGGTGTATGCCCGTAGACAACCCATGGTTTTCCGCGATATTCCTTTGCCCAATCCTTCCGCACAGGTCGTCCATCCGGCCATGTTTCTCCTGTGACTGCGCCAAATAATAGATAGGATCGCATCTGTTTGTTCGGCTTTCTACCAATGTCCTTTTCCTTCATCGCTGCGTGAGCAATCATTAGTTCATCAGGAATAAGTACATCGTAAAGCGGAGCCTTCTCAAATAGCTGCTTAAATTCATGTGACAATTTCGTTTGTTCATGAAGGGGAAGCATTTTTATTTCGTTCACTGTGGTTTCAATGCCATGAAGTAATTTCACGGGATTTCCTTTCAAATAGCGATATAGTTTAAAGCAATGGTTGCCAGGTACGTAGCGGATCGCGCCGTGTGCGTAGGCATGAATGACAAAGCGCATGACATCTACTGACTGAGGTCCTCGATCTGTTAAATCACCGACAAGTGCTAGCGTTCTCTTATCAGGATGGACGGGTAATCCATGTTTGAGTTCGTATCCTAGTTTGTGTATGAGGGTAAGCAGCTCTTCGTAGCAGCCGTGGATATCACCAATGATATCAAATTTCATAAGATTTCCTCCTGATTTTACTCATCCGTTCATCGGGGTTAAAGAAGTTTGAATTTTAGAACATATAACGAATGGCTTTCTTTTCATTTAGGCAATTGTTAGAATCAATGCTTTAACGTAAACCTTAAAAGATTAAACATCAATGTTAGGAGGCTTTAGCCAATGGAGCATACATCTGTTTCATCACTCGTTGTCGTTATTATTGTTGCCTTTTTCACCCCACTTTTATTGCACCGATTTAAGCTGACCATTCCGGTCGTTGTTGCTGAGATCATCATGGGGCTCATCATTGGAAAAAGCGGTCTTCAACTGGTTGTTGAACATGATGCGTGGTTAGATACGTTATCCATGCTCGGTTTTATTTTTCTGATGTTTTTAAGTGGACTTGAAATAGATTTTTCTTCTTTCGAGTCAAAGAAGAAAGCACGAGAACTGCCAAATGGTCTAAAAGAACCAAATACGTTTATTGCAGCCACTATTGTTTTTCTTGGCGTATTTAGTATTTCTTTTATCCTGTCTTATGCGTTTGTTCTTGCAGGGTTTATCCAAAATGCCTTTTTAATGACGCTCATTATATCGACGATCTCATTAGGGGTAGTGGTTCCCACCTTAAAAGAGGAAAAATTGATGCAGACGAATATCGGTCAAATCATCTTGCTTGTCGCTGTCATTGCTGATTTGGTGACAATGATTTTACTTGCTGTATTTTCCTCCATTTATGGCGATGGTACAGGGAATATGTGGCTTCTGCTCTTATTATTTGCTGCAGGCATCCTTCTTTATTTATTTGGCCGCGTATTTAAGACAAAGTCAATTTTTCAGTCCATGTCAAAAGGGACCGTGCAAATTGGGACAAGGGCGATCTTTACTCTCATTATAGTCTTAGTTGCCTTATCTGAATCACTCGGTGCTGAAAATATTCTTGGGGCATTTTTAGCAGGTGTGCTTGTGTCTCTTCTTTCGCCGAATAAAGAGCTTGTTCAGCAGCTGGATTCATTTGGCTACGGATTTTTGATCCCTATCTTCTTTGTGATGGTCGGAGTTGATTTGAATATATGGGCACTGTTCAAGGACCCAACCATTATGATCATGATCCCGCTGCTATTTATTGCATTACTGATTAGTAAGCTCATTCCGATCCTTTATTTGAAAAAATGGTATGACATGAAAAAAGTGATCGGCTCTGGCTTTTTATTAACATCGACGTTATCACTCGTCATTGCAGCAGCGACGATCGGGGAGCGGCTTGGAGTCATTGATCACAAAATGTCTGGCGCGCTGATTTTAGTCGCGGTACTCACGAGTATTTTAACGCCTGTTTGGTTTAAAGCGCTGTTTAAAAAAGAACAAGCTGCGAGCCATAAAAAACGTGTGACCTTTATTGGTGCAAATCAGCTCACCTTACCTGTCACACTCGATTTACATCAGGATGAATATGATATTCGAATTTTGCATGTCTTTCAAGAAAATAAAGAAGCGCTGCTTGCCGACTCCATCTTTGAAGTGGAATCGATTGAGAAGTACGACGATGAGACGCTGCGAAAGGCAGGCGTTGGCCGGGAGGATGTCCTCGTCGTCGCAACAGGCAGTGAGACAAAAAATAAGGAAATTGCTTTATTTGCAAAGGAAGAAGGAGCAAAACAAGTTATTGCGAGTGTGAATAAAGCTGAGGCAGAGCTGACATTGAAGGAAGCGGGCATTGATACGTTTTCTAATTTCCTATCATCTAAAACGGTGCTAAGAGCTCTGATTGAAGCACCAGATGCGATTCGATTATTAACAAATGAGGATACTTCCTTGTATCAAATTCAAATGAACAATCATCGCTTTCACAATGTCATGCTCAGGGAGTTTCCGTTTACCGGCGATTTGGTCTTTGTCCGTATTTTCAGAGGGGTAGACAGTTTAGTCCCACATGGAGATACGACGCTTAGAAGCGGCGACCGTGTGCTTGTGTCGGGCTCTCGTGAATATGTGGCAGGACTAAGAGCCCAATTAGAGTAACAATGAACCCTTGACCAATGAACAATTCCTGATTAAGATAGAAGTACAACATCATATATTTGATCCACTAGGGGAGTCCTTTAAAAGGGCTGAGATAAAAGTATTGACTTTTAGACCCTCATTACCTGAACAGGTTCATACCTGCGTAGGGAAGTGGTGCGGTTTTTGATTATGCTTTTGACAAATTCCAAGCCACTTTCCATATGGAAAGTGGTTTTTTTATATGGAAAAACAGGAGGAGAGAAACATGACGTTTTCAACTGAATGTAAAGAAGCAGCAGCAACATGGTGGAATGGAAGCTTTACACACCCCTTTGTGAAAGGGATTGGAGATGGCACGCTGTCACTCGATCGTTTCACTTATTACGTGATGCAGGATTCATATTATTTAACTCATTTTGCAAAGGTGCAAGCATATGGAGCGGCGATTAGTGAGGACTTACATACGACGGGCAGAATGGCATATCATGCGCAGGGGACGTATGAAGCGGAGCTGTCGCTGCATAGAAAGTTTACAGAGCTTTTAGAGATTTCAGATGAAGCCATCGAGAACTTTAAGCCATCTCCAACTGCTTACGCGTATACCTCACATATGTACCGATCTGTGAAAAGCGGACGATTCGAAGAGATATTGGCTGCGTTATTGCCGTGCTACTGGCTTTATTATGAGGTGGGTGAAAAGCTGAAACAAACCACACCTGACCATCCGATTTATCAAGAATGGATTTTGACATATGGAGGGGATTGGTTTAAGGAGCTCGTCTTTGAACAGGTCAACCGCTTTGATGAACTAGCCGAAAAAGCACCAGAACATGTGCAGGCCAATATGAAAGAAAATTTTGTGATTTCTAGCTATTACGAATACCATTTCTGGGAGATGGCGTATCAAAAAGAAATGTGGCAAACAGCATGCTTAGATGGGGTTGGTGCAAATGGAACTCCACGCAGTGACAAATGATTCGCTTCCTGCGGAAGAGCTGATCAAACAAATAATAGCCATTGTATCTGAAGTGGATTTTATTCATATACGGGAACGGTCTAAAACAGCAAGTGAGCTTGTTGATATCGTGAAATGTCTCCTTTTAGAAGGTGTACCAAAAGAGAAGCTCATGATCAACGACAGAGTAGACGTTGCGCTGCTCACCAATATTCACCGGGTACATCTCCCGGGCCATAGCTTTTCGCCAAAAGAGCTGCGGAAAAAATTCCCTCATCTTCATGTGGGTGTCTCCGTTCATTCGATAGAAGAAGGGAAAGCAGCTGAGAAAAATGGAGCAGAATATGTCATGTTTGGGCACGTATATGACACCACTTGTAAACCAGGACTTCAGGCAAGAGGCATACAGCTTGTGGAAGAACTGACATCTGTACTGTCTATACCAGTGGTGGCAATCGGTGGTGTGACACCTGAGCGCGTTCCAGAATTGAGACAAGCGAATGTGAAAGGGATTGCTGTCATGTCTGGAATTTTTACTCATCATCAGCCGCGCAAGATGGCACAAGCATTTTCTAAACAAGTAAAGGAGAATCCTTATGAAGAAGCATTATGATGTGGCGATCATTGGTGGTGGAGTCATAGGGATGTCCATTGCCTATCACCTTGCAAAAGCAGGAAAGCAGGTCGTTTTATTTGAGGCGAATGAGGCAGGGAAGCAAACGACAAGTGCTGCTGCTGGGATGCTTGGTGCACATGCTGAAGGAGAGGGTCATGAGGATATTTTCTTTCAAGCAGGCAGAGCAAGCCAGGCATTGTACGAGAAGTTAAAAGTCGATTTACGGCATGAATCTGGCATTGATATTCGAACATCAGTGGGCGGTATCATGAAGGTAGCCTTTACCGAAGAGGAGAAACAAGCACTTTGCCGGATGCAGCATTTGTCTACATTTGAGTGGATGGACGCAGGCAGCGTAAAAAAATGCATGCCTCAAATGGCAGAGAACATCCTAGGAGCAGGTTTGATTAAAGAGGATGTCCATGTCGAACCTTATGCGGTATGCCGAGCATTTTGGCAGGCGGCGGTCAGGTACGGGGCAGAAGTGAAAGAGTGTACACCCGTGATCGAAGTGAAGCGGGAGAAAGAAGCGTTAGCAATTAGAACAACGATGGGAACATTCACATGTGATGAACTAACTGTAGCAAGTGGTGTATGGTCTGGCCATTTTTTTGAAGAGCTTGGATTATCTCATTCTCTTTATCCAGTAAAAGGGGAATGTGTGTCTGTATGGAATCATGGTCCAGCACTCCAACACACCATTTACCATGATCATTGTTACATCGTTCAACGAGATAGCGGCAAACTGATCGTTGGCGCAACGATGAAGCCAAACGAGTGGCAAACTGTTCCAACGCTTGGCGGTATCGAAGCTGTCATTCAAAAGGCGTCACAGCTGATGCCTTCGATCAAGGAGATGCCGATTGATCAGTGCTGGGCTGGCCTTCGTCCGGCGACAAGCGACCAGCATCCCTACATCGGAAGACACCCAGAAGATCGGCGTATTCTTTTTGCTGCTGGTCATTACAGAAATGGTATTTTACTTGCTCCGATTACTGGAAAGATCATTCGCGACCTGATATTAGGTGAACCGGTCAAAAAAGAATGGCTTCACGCGTTTCGTATTGACCGAAAGGAGGCACTGTTTGTATGAAAATTCAATTGAATGGCAGAATCGTTGATTTCGATCAAGAGAATGGAACGATCTATGACCTGCTATCAGACTATCACCTTGAAAATCGAGTAGTGATTGTGGAAAAGAACCAAGAAATTATTGATAAAGAAGCGTTTCAACAAGTGAAAATTCAACCTAATGACACAATCGAAATCGTTCACTTTGTAGGAGGAGGATGACAACATGCTGCATATTGGCGGAAAAACATTCACATCTAGATTATTACTTGGTACAGGGAAGTACCCATCATTTGAAATTCAAAAAGAAGCTGTGAACGTATCAGAAGCAGAAATATTAACCTTTGCTGTGAGAAGAATGAACATTTTCGAAGCATCTCAGCCTAACTTTTTGGAACAGCTTGATTTATCTAAATATACGCTGCTTCCGAATACAGCTGGTGCAAGTACAGCAGAAGAGGCAGTTCGTATTGCTCGCTTAGCGAAGGCTTCCGGACTGTGTGACATGATCAAGGTAGAAGTCATTGGCTGCTCAAGGTCTCTTCTACCAGATCCAGTCGAAACGTTAAAAGCATCCGAAATGCTACTCGAAGAAGGATTTATCGTGCTGCCATATACATCTGATGATGTGGTACTGGCAAGAAAATTAGAAGAGCTTGGTGTCCATGCTATCATGCCAGGTGCTTCGCCGATTGGTTCAGGGCAAGGCTTACTAAACCCTCTGAATCTCTCATTTATTATCGAGCAGGCGAAGGTACCAGTGATTATTGATGCTGGTGTAGGCTCTCCAAAAGATGCGGCTTATGCGATGGAACTAGGAGCTGACGCTGTATTACTGAACACAGCTGTGTCAGGCGCTAAGGACCCTGTGAAAATGGCAAAAGCCATGAAACTGGCGATTGAATCAGGAAGACTAGGCTTCGAGGCAGGACGCATTCCATTGAAAAACTACGGGACAGCAAGTAGCCCGCAGGAAGGAATGCCGGCATTTTGAGCACTCGTTATTCACGTCAAGAGCTCTTTCAGCCAATCGGCACAGAGGGGCAAAAGCGGTTAAATGACTCAAAGGCTGTCATTATTGGTGCAGGGGCGCTTGGAACAGCTAGTGCCGAAATGCTCGTTCGTGCTGGCGTTGGATCTGTCACCATTTTGGATCGAGATTATATTGAGTGGAGCAACCTTCAGCGTCAGCAGCTTTACACAGAGCAAGATGTGCAGGATCGGCTGCCAAAGGCCGTGGCGGCTGAAAATAGACTCAAACAGATAAATAGTGACGTACAGGTCAAAGGAATCGTCGTCGATGTGACCGCTGAACATATTGATGAACTGGTCAGCGGCGCTTCAATCGTTGTCGATGCAGCGGATAATTTTGAAGTGAGAATGATCGCTAATGATGCTGCTGTGAAACATCAAATTCCATTCCTTTATGGAGCTTGCGTTGCCAGCTATGGTATTCAATTTACTGTCATTCCTGGTGAAACACCGTGTTTACACTGTCTGCTTGAACATTTACCCGCACAGGGCATGACATGTGATACAGCCGGTATCATTAGTCCAGTTGTGCAGCAGGTGGCAGCATATCAAGTGGCAGATGCCCTGAAGTATTTAACGGGTCATCAAGTGACGCCGATTTTAAGATCGTTTGATTTATGGACCAATGAACGGTCTGACATCCGATCAGCCAGTTCCTTAAAGAAAAAACAATGTCCAAGCTGCGGAATGAAAACATATCCTTTTCTCTCCTATGACAAGAGAGCAAAGGCAGATGTACTATGCGGCCGCAATACGGTCCAAATCCGCAGTGCAGCTGAAACTCCGCCTTCGTTACACGAAGTGGCTCTTCGGTTAAAGAAAGCAGGGATGGATGTCCTTGAAAATCCGTATTTGCTTTCCTGTCAAAAGGATGAATATAAGCTTGTCTTATTTAAAGACGGCAGAGCCCTTGTCCATGGCACAAATGATATGGCAAAAGCAAGAACCATTTATCATCAATGGATTGGCTAATGAGAGGTGTGATGAAATGACGATTAAAAAAGCATTTACAATCGCAGGTTCTGATTCTGGCGGCGGAGCAGGCATTCAAGCTGATTTAAAAACCTTTCAGGAGCTCGGTGTGTTCGGAATGTCTGCAATCACAGCGATTACAGCACAAAACACACTAGGTGTTCATGGGGTATATCCGCTTTCAATCGAGGCGTTAGAAAGTCAAATTGATGCAGTGGCAGAGGATTTACTGCCAGATGCCGTCAAAACAGGGATGCTGTGGAGTGCAGATATGATCAAGATAGTTGCTGAAAAAACGGTTCAATATGACATGAAGCTCATTGTCGATCCAGTGATGATCGCAAAAGGAGGCGCTTCTTTATTAAATGAAGATGCGGTCTTAGCGATGAAAACACACTTGCTACCTGTCAGCTATGCCGTAACGCCGAATCTTCCTGAGGCAGAAGTGCTGACAGGCATGCGCATTCAGACAAAAGAGGATCGCTATCTAGCAGCGGAGCGTTTATATGAGCTTGGTACGAAACATGTCGTGATCAAAGGGGGACATGGCCCCTCTGGCGGGATGATAACAGACCTGTTGTATGATGGAAAAGGCTTTATAGAAGTCACAAACGAACATATTGATACCCCGCATACACATGGCACAGGCTGCACGTTTGCAGCGGCATTAACAGCTGAAATTGCGAAAGGATACTCCATGAGAAAGGCTTTTGACACAGCAGAAACCTTTGTCCATGAAGCCATCAAATTCCCTTTGAATATTGGAGCTGGACACGGACCTACCAACCATTTTGCTTATCAGCAAAACAGGCTCAAACGATAAGAGGATCGAACCGTCTTCACTTGAGAGGACGGTTTTTTGATGAAAAAGAAACTTTCTTGCAGCGGAAATTGTCATTCTCTCGTGATCTGTGATAATATTATGATCAGGTACTAATACTATGTCTTGAAAAAATAGGAGGCTTTATTACATATGAACTTTTCTTTAGAAGGCCGTAATATCGTGGTAATGGGTGTTGCCAACAAACGAAGCATCGCATGGGGAATTGCCCGCTCACTTCACGAAGCTGGAGCTCGTTTGATTTTTACTTATGTTGGAGATCGTCTTGCTGAATCTGTAAAAGAACTTGCAAGCACACTTGAGCGCGATGATTCAATCATTCTTCCATGTGACGTGACAAGTGACGAAGAAATCGAAAAATGTTTCGCTACAATTAAAGAAAAAGTACAAGTCATTCATGGCGTTGCGCATGCGATTGCATTTGCAAACAAAGAAGAACTTGTCGGTGAATACTTAAACACGAACCGTGAAGGTTTCCTTTTGGCGCACAACATTAGCGCATACTCATTAACAGCTGTAGCAAAAGCAGCACGTCCATTGATGACAGAAGGTGGAAGCATCGTCACGCTTACATACCTAGGCGGAGAGCGTGTAGTTTCTAACTACAACGTAATGGGTGTAGCAAAAGCAGCACTTGAAGCAAGTGTGAAATACTTAGCAGCTGATTTAGGCGCAGAAGGTATTCGTGTGAATAGTATTTCTGCTGGTCCAATTCGTACGCTGTCTGCAAAAGGCATCAGTGGCTTTAATACCATTCTGAAGGATATTGAAGAGCGTGCACCGCTTCGCCGTACAACGACTCCTGAAGAAGTTGGCGATACAGCGCTATTCTTATTCAGTGATCTATCACGCGGCATGACAGGTGAGAACCTGCATGTTGATTCTGGCTTCCATATCATTGCCCGCTAAACAACTAAATGATTTGCAGCATACCGAATAAGGGTATGCTGTTTTTTTATTTTTCTTCTGATTTGAGTCGTCCGCTCATATATATAAGGAATGAATCATTCGGGAGGGATTAGTATGTCAAATAAAGGTGATGAGAACCAGAAGCCGCTTATGTATATTGTTCAGCCGAGCTATGATGAATCAATGCCGGCCATGCAAAATATTGTGAGAAAGCGAAAGAAATCAGAAAAACCGCAAGAAAGTCATCAGAGTGCAAAAGACGTGATCGAAGAAAGTACGCACGAGGAGCCTGTGGCTCAAGAAATCGAGAAGAAAAAAGAAGCCGAGCCATCTGAACTTCAGCAAGAACAAGACATTACAGAAGAAGCTGAGGTTACACAAGAACAAGACATCACGCAAGAAGCTGAGGTTACACAAGAACAAGACATCACGCAAGAAGCTGAGGTTACACAAGAACAAGACATCACGCAAGAACCGGAACTTACACAAGAAAGAAAGCCCCAGCAAGAAGAGGAAAAGCCGCCAGAAGGTGTATTTCATGAAACAAAAGAAGAACCTAGAAGAAAACGAGTGAAAAAGCCTTTAAGTCAGATGAGCATTGACGAAAAAGTCGATTTTCTCACAAGCCTGCCTCATAATATGCCAAGAGCCCTTTGCCTGATTGAAGCTGATGGTAAAACTTATAGAGGGATTATCATGGATCGAAAAGAAGATACAGTGGTCATTCGAACAGCGGGCGGGGGAAATCCAGTTGAATTAGCAGTAGATGAAATTTCCTCGATTCATCCACTTGGTTTTTAACAAATAAAAAAAGTCCCATAGAGGGACTTTTTTTGTTAGCAGTTACGGTTGATGAGTCGTGGATTTAAGCACTCGATTGCGCAGAAGCAGTCAAGATCTACTTCAATGCAATACTTCGATTTTTCTAATCGGAACACATCACATACGGAATCTTTATCTGTAAAATCTAAAATATGACGGTCTTTGTCAAATGCGATAAGCAAGCTGAGTGTTGCGCAGTGGTCAGAGATGTGTTCGACTCTGAAAAATGTAGTGCTAAAGCAAGGACCTGGATCTACTTCTCCAACGTTTCCGAATGCGACGAATGGTTTTGATTTAGAGGTAAAGAGAACAAACGGGACAGTGTCACCTAATGAATGGGATGGAGAAAGGAGATTGCTGTAACAGCTGGTCGGACATTTTTCTTCAACGGCATTTTGTAAGTCGTTAATATTTTCAACAGCCTCTGCTACACAATTCCATGAATGTTTGCGGCTCATATTCAACCCTCCTATACTAGGGAATTTGTTTGAGTGTTTGAGCACTGTCATCATCTACAAGCTTTTTGTTTTACCGGTTGATACTTCTACTTTCAATCAATGCGGAAGCGGCAGCTCTTATGCTGACTGTTCCGCATGATTGACTGTCATTCGTAAGGAAGGGGATGCTTTGACTCATGACAAGTTAGGTCAACGGATGATTGATTTAGCCGTGGTGATGATGCTTTTTATCTTTCGATGGCATGACTCTGTCTACTAGTTCTGGGTTTAAACATTGGATTGCGCAGAAGCAGTTTAGATCAACCTCAATACAAAAGTCCGTTTTTTCTAGACCAAAGAAGTCAGGGTCACAAGGGTGACACACGCTGAGCGTATGTCCGTGTACAT
Source organism: Bacillus sp. FSL K6-2841 (assembly GCF_037976435.1). Classification (NCBI taxonomy): domain Bacteria; kingdom Bacillati; phylum Bacillota; class Bacilli; order Caryophanales; family Bacillaceae; genus Bacillus; species Bacillus sp. FSL K6-2841. Next base: position 1,199,553 of record NZ_CP150266.1, read on the forward strand.
CAACAGGTCTTAATACAGATAACGTAGCACAGCAGTCGTGTAATTTTTCAACCCGGAAGAAAATGGATTCGAAGCATTGGCAATCGTCAACAAATCCTCCAATGTTTCCGAAAGTAGAAAACAATCCGCCCTTTTTATCAAAAAGTAAAAACGGAATTGTATCTTTTCCAGAAACTGTCGGGCTTAATAAATTACTGTAGCAGCTCGTAGGACATTTATCTTCTACAGCTTCCTGCTCTGCTAAAATCTTATCAACCGCATCGCATACACAGTTTTCATCATGTCGGCCATGGTGTTTTCCGCAGCTCATGGATTTCAGCTCCTTTAACAAGGTATTTGACTTTAGTCCTTAACAACATATGTATGCGCCCTCTAGTTGGTGTGGGTAAATGACTATTTATATTTGTTGTATTTTTATAAAAGGAAAAGCAGAGCTTTTCGCTCTGCTTTTGGACATTAGAGGATACCGATTGCAACGATTGTCGCAACAAGTGTTTGAGTAAGTGTTTGGATTGCGATCGAGATGTCCGCATCGATTGTTGATACTGTAACGTTTCTAGAGTTTTCAATGACAAGTTTCTGGCGGTTTGTTTGTTTGTGAGTAGCGGCTTGTAAGAGATCTTGTGTGACGCGGTCTGCTAAATCACCATCTGCGATTGAGATGTTTGTAATGGTAATGATCGCTGTTTGAACAGCTACTTGGATAGATGCTGCAACCTGTGCATCAACAGAAGAGACGTTAATGTCACAAGAGTCTCTAACGATAATGACTTCCTCAGATGTCTGCTTTGTCACACTTACTTGATCAAAGTCTTGCAAGACGTCTTCATCATCATAATAGTGGCCGTCACAAACTGCTTTTCTTTCATAGTTGTAATCGCCGTGGTGTCCGTGGTGTGTACAGTTACGATCTAGAGCGACCCAAGAATATGGTTTAGAATCCATTTCTATTCCTCCTTCCGTTTACTTTATTAAATGCTGGAATGCATGGTTTTGTCTCAGGCATTTACCCTATCACGCAACCCATTTTTATTTAATCGTTGTTTCGCTGCGCATCACGGCGCTGTTGAATACGATCTCGAAGTGAATTTCGTTTTGGACGTACTTGCGGTTCAGGGGCTACTTCTTCCACATGTTTTGCTGACTCAGCCTGCCTTTTTTTCTCCTGCTGCTGTTGTACGAAGTCATCTGCTTTCTTTTGTAAGTCCTCAACTAATTTCAAAATCATTCTTCTTTGATCATCTGAAATATTTGCTTTCTGATCATCTGTGATATTGTTTTTGTTTAAAATATCACTTACAAGAAGGCTCGTTAATGGATCAACCTCAGTGTTGATTTGAAATTCCTTTTTTTCGTTCTCTTCAGCCACGATTATTTCACCTCTTTCATACATAATGTTAGAAAAAGAAAGGGTCAAAGAATGCCGGCTTCAACTAATAGTACATTCAATGTTTGAGTGAGAATTTGTACGGAGTTCATAATGGATGCATCAGATAGTGTAATCGTGACGTTATAGCAATTGATGATTTGAATCACAGTCTTCTTTTGGACTGTCACTTGTTGTGTGGCTAAAAGCTGATCTGTGATATCTGCAGCCAATTCATCGTCTGGTACAAGAAGTTGGATTAAAAGAGTAATGATTGTCGTTACGGTCGCTTGAAGGGAGAGTGCGGCTGTTACATCTGTTTTATGAATCGTGACATTTTCGGAATCTTTGATTTCAATGAAATCATCATAATTGCTGATTAATTCGTTTAATAGTTGTGTGTATAATAAATCAGCACTTTCTTCAATAGACAATACTTTCACTCCTTTCTTATCTATACATTATTTAATGCAGCAGAGGCTCAAGGTGGAATCGGAAAGTGTGAAAAAGTACAACCCAATTTTATTTCCGCTCGATTCATCATGGCGGTCTTTCTTTTTGCATATATAAAGAAAGGACGCAAAAAAGAAGAAAGAAGGAGGTGGAGGCTCCTGAGCGGTGCTTTGTCATTTGTCGTGTTTGCCCTCGCATCCTTTAGACTGACGAGGCTCATTGTGTTTGATACCATTACTGCTCCTTTCCGCCGTTTATTTCATGAAGAACAAGAAGAGATCAATGAACAAGGTGAAGTAGAGACATATATCATCATTAAAGGTAAAGGGCTGCGGTCTTGGATAGGAGAGCTGTTAAGCTGTTATTGGTGTACTGGTATGTGGTGCACTGCTGCTTTACTTCTGATATACATACTATTTCCTGTCATCAGCATGTGGCTTAATTTACTATTAGCCATTGCAGCAGCAGCAGGCATTATTGAAGCAATTGTCTCAAAGCTGGTGAAATAAACAGGCATTCTCATCAGACACGCTTTCAAAAAATGCATATACTATCATGGAATAGGGAAAGGAAGGGTTGCGATGAAACCAACTGAAACGCCGTCACATACGCTTCAAGGTTATCCAGCGCAGTCAAATCAACAATCTGTTTATACGAAGAAAATTAAAAAAGCAGGCTGCGGCTGTGGAAACAAAAAGAAACCTCAATAGAAGAGAAAACAAAAGCCGGATTTATCCGGTTTTTTTGTTGCCCTTTTTTTGAGTGATGCATATGTAAGAGAGAAGGGGTGACCAGAATGGATGCATTCGAACAATTAATCGGCTCCTTGTTCACTAAACCCCATGATGGGAAAGAGCAAGCGCACGAAAAGGGTGAAATGGATCTAGCGGATAAAGCGAAGGATCTTGAGCAGCACTTAAAGGCATTTGGCGAGAAGATGGATGCTTTTGCGAAAGAAACAGAAGCATTCATTGTGCGTCATGGAGAGGCAGATTACGTCTTTAAACAGCAGAAATAAAAATTCCGCACTTTTTTATGTGATCGTCCAAACCATTTGTAGTATTTTTCATATTTTGTAAGGGAGAAGAGGAGGTGCTTATATATGAGTTGTTACGGTTACGGTGGCGGTTCTTGCGGCGGCTACGGCGGAGGTTACGGCGGCGGATATGGATCAACATTTGTTCTTGTCGTTGTGCTTTTCATCCTTCTAATCATCGTTGGTGCTTCTTTCTTTAACTAAACAGTAAGAAGGTGAGGGAAGCAATGGGGGAGCCTTTTGCTTTCCTTTCTCTTTGGGCAAACCAGGCTTTAGGATAGGCACATATCTCGCCTATTTTCATATAGTAAGGTGATTACTCCATAAAGAGGAGGCAAATGAATGGATAATAAATTCTTTAAAAGCGTTGAAAATAAAACGGGTGTGAATATGAACGATGTCTTTAAGCTTGCAGGTTCTTTGCAAAATGCTAACTTTAAAGATGAAGCAACGGTTCGAGGCGTCATTAAAAAAGTCGCGCAGCTTGCGAATAAACGTGTACCGAAAGAAATGGAAGACAAAATCGTTCAATCGATTACAAGTGGAAAAGAAAAGCTTGATTTCAATACCATCGCTAAAATGATGAACAACAAAAAGTAAACAACAGGCTCTCCGCTTAAAGGGGGGCCTGTTGTTTTTCTGTGAATAATGCTCGATTTTTCTTTAGTAGGGGATATAAAAAGCGCGAGCGATGAGTGGTTTTCCCTCGTCTAAATGATGGAACCGATAGATAAAGAGACTGTTCAGCTCTTGTCATAGCCACATATAATAAACGGCGCTCTTCTTCCAAGGCTTCATCATCACCGTTTCTCAGTTCATCGAGTGAGAAATCATGTGGCAGTGCTCCGTCGACCACGCAAGTGATGTACACCGTTTGGAATTCCAGTCCCTTTGCACGGTGAATCGTCATGAGCTGAACACCTGGTTCGTCTGTCTTTTCCTTTTCGGCAGACTTCATATGCTCGGCATGTGAGAGAAAGGCTTCAATCGTTTCAAAGCGTTTGGCAGCGGTTTTTACATCTCGTACATCATCTGCCCCTTTTTCAAGTACATTCGTATCGTTCACTCGTTTTTTTAAGAAATCACCAAGTCCCATCTTTTGTTCAATAAACGCCACAGCGTCAGACGGCTTTAAATTTCGTAACGTGCTGAACAGAGGAACAATAGATTGCAGCTTTTTTCGTTGAAACGGCTGAATATCTGTTATTTTTCCGAGTGCGTCGACCATTGAACAATCTTCCGTGATGGTTAGTGCCTTCATTGTGTTTAAGGTCTGCTGCTTTAAAAAGAAAACCGGAAGCAGCTGTTTCATAGCGGACACATCATCGGCATCCTGACTTAAAGAGAGAAAGGCGAGAAGAACCCGAACAATTCGTCTGCTGTAGAAGGCTTTGACACCAGCCTCCGTCTCATACGGAATCGCGGATTGATGCAGACGCTCATAAATCGCGCGGCCTCCCGTATTGGTGCGAAAGAGCACGCAGATATCACTCGGCTTTGCGCCGTTTTTAATTTTCTCCTGAATATCTGACACGATCATGGTCGCTTCCTCTTCCTCGTCATATGGATAAAAGAGCGTAGGAGGGATTGTCTCCGATCGGACGGCTTTTAACGTTTTCTCATAACGATGCTGATTTTTCTTAATAACGGCATCCGCACTTGCGACAATCGTATGATGCGACCGGTAATTGGCATGTAAATGAACAATCTGAGCCAAAGGATAATCTCGTTTAAATTCAAGAATGAAAGCAGGATTACTGCCCCTAAAGGCATAAATGGCTTGATCATCATCACCGACACAAAATAGCTGCTCAGATTCTCCAGCTAACAGCTGAATCAATTGATATTGAACTGGATTTATATCCTGAAATTCATCCACCAATATATATTTGAACCGTTCTTGATACCGTTTCAGCAGTTCAGGCTGTTCAGTCAGCATGTGCAAGCAGGCAATGGCCATGTCATCAAAGTCAAATTGCTGATTGTCTCGTTTTTGCTGTTCATAAGATTGATAGATCGTCCACATGTGTTTTTCCTTTTCATCCTTCAAATCAGGAAGATCGCCTGGTAAAAAAGCATTTTTCCAATAGCCGATCGATTGCAGGACTTGATCGGTAGGGTAGTCTTTTTCATCTAGTCTTTCATTCATGATGGCTTTTCGAATGTACTGTTCCTTCTGCCAATCAAACTTGATCAGGTGCTGGCCGTTCCATTTGTTTGCGTCATCGTGAAGCAGCATTTTATAAAAAAGACTGTGGAAGGTGCCTGTCACCACTTGGCTTGCTTGTGATGGGTGCAGCTGATATTGCTTGCGCAGTCTTTCTTTCATTTCACTGCTGGCTTTTGTGGTGAACGTCACGAGTAAGATATGGTGAGCAGGAATATGATGATGTGACATGAGATAAGCCGCTCTTGCTGTCAGGACTCTTGTTTTCCCGCTGCCAGCACCAGCCAGCACAAGCATCGGACCATCTTTATGTGTGACAGCTTGAAGCTGCGGTGTGCTAAAGGTGATATGCGGAAAGAGATCGATGGTATGTGCTTGTTCATTTTCTTCTAAATGTATCACATCGCTAAATTGAATCGACCTTGGTTCCTGCCAGTCATATGATTCATTCGTTTGCGAGATGATTTGTTTACCTGTTGGAAAACGGAAGCCCCCAAGTTCTTTATAAGAAGCACTTTCCTCTCGCTCTGCGTGTTTTTTCTGATCTTCTTGTTCTTCTGCTTGTTCACACAGCTCTTGCTGAGACATATGTTTATGAATAAAGGCAGGTTCTTCATGTATATTTAATCTGAAAAAGACTGGTTGTCCGCAATATGGGCAGAATAAGTGCCCTTTTTTTCCCTCGTCATGGAGGAATTGATAATGTTCTCTCGAATACGTATGTAATGAGATCGTTCGATCATGTCGTCGTGCGCATTTCAAAGCTAGTCCTCCAATAGTTAATCAATCTTAAAAAGAAACACATCTAATCATATCAAATGAGACGTGTTTCAAACAGTCATTATTAGGGAATAGTAGAGTAGAAGAGAAGCAAAGGAGGCGTTCTTGATGGGATATATAGCCCCGATTCAGCCGGATCTGTATTTTCAATATATCAATCGTCCTGCTCCTCAGGATAAAGAAGACTACGCGAAAGTAACTAAGGTTACTCGCACCTTTCATGACAAGGTATACAGAGAACTGGAGAAAAAAGAGGACTTAGTGACAGAAGCGGAAACGAAAGTACAGCAAAAAAAGCGGGAACGCTTTGTACGAGATATGTTTATGGAGGAAGGCAAAGGCGTTCATATTAATACGTATATATAAATGATTGCGCTTTCTTCCATTGACGAACGATGATAAAGAAAAAGCCAGGACATCATGGATGATGCTCTGGCTTTTTCTTTTGGTCAAACAGACAGCGTTTTTGTCATTTTGACATGTGTGATCCCTGCTTCTTCAAATGGTTCAGATACGGCTTTGTAGCCTTTCTTTTCGTAGAAAGGAAGAGCTTGGACTTGTGCGTGCATAACCGCTTCCTTCGCTCCATTCGCAATGGCTTCTGTTTCCAGCGCTTCTAATAGTTTGTGGCCAAGGCCGAAAGCGCGCGCCTCTTTTAACACGCAAATTCGTTCTAGCTTTGCCTTTGGTCCTTCAATGATCCGCAATCTAGCAGCTGCCTGAGGCTTCATTTCATCATTATAAATGACAAAATGAATGGCCTCGTCTTCTAATTCATCTATTTCAATCTCTAACGGGACTTCTTGTTCTTTGACAAATACTTCTTTTCGAACGTAATATGCATCTTCTCGTTGTGTTTGTGCTGTTGCGATAACTGTTTTCAAATGTACTTAACCCTCTTCTCCTAAAATAAATGTTTCATAGACGGTCCAAGATCCGTTCTCTAATTGATATAAAAGGTGGAAGCGATCCACTGTTTCTTCATGGTCAATCTTTCTCAGCTTTAATGTGCCAAGAACGTCTGAATGCTCATCATCTGATAGTTTTTGAGCCACTGTCACATGCGGAACAAAGGCATATTCAGGTGTACCTTCAAGTGGATCTGCATACAACCTTTCATTGAGTGCCATGATTTCTTCGTTCGGTTCTACTTTCATATAAATAACGTTGTTTACAGGAGCGAATGAACTGAATTTTTTAATACGTAATGTAACAGGAGAAGCATTTTTTGCATACTCTCTTAGCGTTGAGACGACCTCAGCCGCTTCTAGATCCGTTAATTCAAAAGGTGTTCTAAGTGTTAAATGAGGCGGTATGAGTGCATAGTTCGGATCATAACGCTTCCGGTAAGAGTTCGCAATATCTTGCAATTTTTTTGATGGAAATATAACAACTCCGTATTTCATCTTGTTCCCTCCTGATTAAGAAAGTATTTATTATTGTTTATTATAACAAAATTCAGTTGATTAACGAATATGGGAGCATTCTTTTTAACGAAGGCGCAATGAGCGGCTGCCAATACGTCCATTTATGATCTCCTTCGAATGTCTCAAATAAATAATCTGCACCTGACTGTTCAAGAAGTGTCTTTAAATCGTCGTTCGGCTGAATAAAATCAAGCACTTGGCCGTCTGTCGTTTTCACAGCCGTTTCTTCCAGTCCAATTTGATGAATAATCGCATAATGAGAAAGGGCAGTCGACTGTTTAACAGCTTCTAAGACTGACTCATCAACGTAAGGAGACTGCAAAATGAGTCCGCCAAATAAAGAAGGATAATCTATCGCTGTCATAAGAGAAATTGTAGCACCCAGTGAATCACCAATAAACGTGCGTCCTGAGCCAATTTGATAGGTTGGATAGTGCGTATCAATATAAGGGACAAGTTCATTTGCTAAAAAGCGTTTATATGCTTCAAATTTTGTGCCATCTGGATGATACGTATTCCGTCTTTCCGTGACATTTTCATAAGGGACACCAATGATAATGGAGCGTTCCATATCTTTGTTTTGCATCAATTCTTCTGCCTGTCTGCCTATTTTGCCTAAACGGAAATAATCATGACCATCTTGGGCAATGATGACATGATATGTATAAAGGGGGGAGTAATTGACTGGCAAATAGATCAAAAGGGTCATATCCGCCCCAAGTTCTTTTGAATGTAAGGTTTCTTCTTGAATAATGCCTGTTTTCTTCACCATAATCCATTCCTCCAGCTAACCGATTTCATCACAAAGTGAAATGTTTCCATTCATTGTAACATGAAAAATAATGTTGTTCCTATATGCTAACATGCAATCAATTCAGTTAACACCGAATCTGTTATAAAATACAGAAAATTTCAATTAATTGTTCCATTTCCTCTTGAAAAATGAGATTTAATGCGTTACAGTATTAAGAATTAGAACAGACAGACAACACATTCTTATCGTGAGAGGTGGAGGGACTGGCCCTTTGAAACCTCAGCAACCGGTATGCATCACTTCATGTGATGTACCAAGGTGCTAAATCCAGCAAGCAGCTTTTTTGCTTGGAAGATAAGAGGAAGCGATTAAAACCCCTTCTTCTTATGAAGAAGGGGTTTTTCTGTTTTGAAATCAGATTTTTACTTAGGATGGTGTCAAATGACAGAACATGTGGAAACGACATTAGCGCAAATTGGAAACCGGAGCGAAGAGGCGACTGGTACGGTCAGTCCCCCCGTTTATCTTTCAACAGCATACAGACATAGAGGTATAGGGGAATCAACCGGATTTGATTACATTCGAACGAAAAACCCAACAAGGCAGCTTGTAGAGGATGCGATTGCTTCACTCGAAGAAGGGACCGCCGGATTTGCCTTCAGTTCGGGAATGGCTGCGATCCAAACGATTATGGCCCTATTTGAAAGCGGTGATGAACTCATCGTCTCATCAGACCTATATGGCGGTACATACCGTTTGTTTGAAAACGAATGGAAAAAGTACGGCTTACGTTTTCTTTACGATGATTTTTCAGATGAAGACTGTTTACGCTCTAAAATCACGCCAAACACAAAAGCAGTCTTTATTGAGACGCCGACAAATCCACTGATGCAGGAAGCGGATATTCAAAAAATAGCGAAGGTTGCAAAAGAACATGACGCATTGGTCATTGTTGATAACACCTTTTACACACCCGTTTTGCAAAAGCCGATTACGCTTGGAGCAGACATTGTCATCCATAGTGCAACCAAATATCTAGGCGGGCACAATGACGTTCTCGCCGGGCTTGTGGTGACAAAAGGAGAGAAGCTCTCTGAAGACATGTTCCAGCATCAAAACGCAATTGGCGCCGTTTTATCTCCATTTGACTCATGGCTGTTAATGAGAGGGATGAAAACACTGGCTCTTAGAATGCGCCAGCACGAGGCAAATGCGAAGGAGCTAGCAGCGTTTTTAAAGAAACAGCCAGAAATTCAAGATGTCCTTTACCCAGGCAAGGGAGGAATGCTGTCATTCCGTGTAGCCGAAGAGGACTGGGTCAATCCATTTTTGAAGCAGCTGAAAACGATTTGTTTTGCTGAAAGTCTTGGCGGAATTGAAAGCTTCATTACGTATCCAGCGACGCAAACGCACATGGATATTCCTGAGGAAATTCGCATTGCAAACGGTGTGTGTAACAAACTGCTCCGTTTCTCCGTTGGTATTGAGCACGTAGATGATCTGAAGGCAGACCTAAAGCAGGCACTATCACAAGTAAAAGAGGAGGTACATGCTAAATGACCACACATGATTGGACATTCGAAACCCAACTCGTTCATAATGCATTCAAAACAGATCGTTCAACAGGTGCTGTCAGTGTGCCGATTCAGCATGCGTCCACCTTTCATCAAAGCAGCTTTGATGATTTTGGTCAATATGACTACTCAAGATCGGGGACTCCTACACGTCAAGCATTAGAGGATACGATTGCGGCGCTAGAAGGAGGAACAAGAGGGCTTGCTTTTGCATCAGGCATGGCAGCCATCTCCACTGCTTTTCTGCTATTATCAAAAGGAGATCACGTCCTTGTCACAAGAGATGTGTATGGCGGTACTTTCAGAATGATTACTCAAGTTCTTTTGCGATTTGGCATTGAGCATACCTTTGTGGACATGACGGATTTGAATGAAGTCAAAAGAGGCATTCAATCGAATACAAAAGTCATTTACTTGGAAACACCGTCAAACCCGACTCTAGGAATTACGGATATTGGGGGTGTCGTCCAGCTTGCCAAAGAACATGACTGTCTGACTTTTTTAGATAATACATTTCTAACACCCGCTCTTCAGCGTCCGCTCGATCTTGGCGTTGACGTTGTCCTGCATAGTGCAACGAAATTTTTGAGCGGACACAGTGATGTACTATCAGGCTTAGCTGTAGTAAAAGACGAGAAGTTAGGTGAGGAGCTGTATTCGCTGCAAAACTCCTTCGGTGCGGTCCTTGGCGTGCAGGATTGCTGGCTTGTGTTAAGGGGATTAAAAACCCTTCAGGTGAGATTAGAAAAAGCCAGCCAAACGGCATTTGAACTCGCTTCATTCCTCAAAGAACATCCTGCGGTGAAAAAAGTATACTATCCAGGCTTAGATGACCATCCTGGGGCAGACATTCAGCGAAAGCAAGCGAGCGGAGCTGGAGCCGTTCTCTCATTTGAATTAGAAAACGAAGTAGCGGTCAAAGAATTAGTGGATGCTGTCACATTACCAGTATTTGCCGTCAGCCTTGGCGCTGTCGAATCCATTCTGTCATACCCAGCCAAAATGTCACATGCGGCTATGCCAAAAGAAGAAAGAGAAAAAAGAGGGATTACAGATGGCCTGCTTCGATTAAGTGTAGGAGTAGAAAACGGAGAAGACCTCAAACGCGACTTCAAACAAGCACTCGATCAACTCAAGCCCGTTCTTGTCAACCAATCATAAAGGAAGAAAAAAGCCGGTCCGTCTACCGGCTTTTTGACCTTTTTTGAACAAAACCATTGACGACTGGTTATGCTGGTTATATAATAGAAACTGTCAGTAACAGAAAGCCCAGAACTGATACATAACCCGATTCCGTAGCTCAGCTGGGAGAGCGCTACCTTGACAGGGTAGAGGTCGCTGGTTCGAGCCCAGTCGGAATCATCGTTGAAACCCTTGCGTAGCAAGGGTTTTTTTGTTTTTTGCAGGTTGTTTTTTTAGGTTAAAACGATTAAAGTGTTCTGCGGTGTTAAATTCTAATTTGTTTGTGACATGATTATAAATATCTGAGGGTATTTTAGCACTAGCATGTCCCGCTCTTTTTTGAATAGATGTACCCCACCTGTTTGGGATGGGGTATCTGCATCAATACATTCAATATTTGTCTGGTGTAATTTAAATAAATAAAGTTCGTTTATCTTAATATTTAATAATGGTTCTTCCTAAATGTTGGCCATTTTTAATGGCTTCAATTTTTTCAGGTAACGTATCGAGCGTAATCTCATTGACTAGAGTCGTTTGGGAGATATTCCATTCGTTTGCTATCTCGTTCCAAATTACTTTACGTTTATTGATTGGTACATTTACAGAATCGATCCCTAGAAGGTTGATCCCTCTTAGAATAAAAGGTAACACAGTTGTTGTTAATTTAAATCCACCTGCATTCCCGCACATGCTCATGCTTCCACCATAAGAAATTTGAGGAATGATCACAGAAGCCACATCTCCTCCTACGGTATCTAAGACGAAGTCAAATTTTTGCTTGTTTAATGGTTTTTTTAGCTCTCCTAATTCGTTTGCAAAAATGACATCAGCTGCTCCTAAAGATTTTGCTATATCAACTTGATTATCTTTACGCACTAAAGCAAAAATATTGTTGTACCCAATTTTAGATAATAATTGTATAGCAATGCTACCAACTCCACCAGTTGACCCTGTAACGAGTATATTAGGTTGATTTTTCGTACTCATACCATTTTCCTGTAAAGCCATGATAGAAAGAGCTGCGGTAAAGCCTGCTGTTCCAAAAATCATTGCTTCTTTTAAAGTCAAGTTATTTGGCAAAGGAACAATCCAATCCGCAGGTACTCTAGCATATTCAGAAAAACCTCCAGTGTGGCTCATGCCCATAGCGAAACCTGTGACAATAACTTGTTGACCCTCTACGAAACGATTATCTGTTGTATGAACGATAGTCCCACTTAGATCAATTCCAGGAATCATTGGATAGTTACGAATTACACCTCCATTTTTTTGAACAGCCAGCATATCTTTATAATTGATTGAAGAATATGCTACTTTAATTAATACTTCTCCTTCAGATAAATCATTAACACTTACATTTTGAAGATCATAACTAACTTGATCATTTTTTTCTGTAACTAGAATCGCTTTAAATGAATCCATCGTGTATCTTCCTCTCTAAAAATATATTACAACCAAATATTTCTGGTCCAAAAGTATTTCAATTAAAAAACTACCATGATATTATAGGTGAAGTCAATGTGGGGGAGATAAAATGGAATTATCAGAGTGCATAAATTTTTTACTAAGTGTTAGTCAAAATAAAGTGTTCAAGTACTTTAGTAAACTTTTAGAGGAATGTGATTTGACACCCGCTCAATATGGTGTGTTGAACTGTCTATGGAGAGAGGGCCAGCTATCTCCTAAACAAATTGGAGAACTTGTATATTTAGAAGCCTCAACCGTTTCTGGAATATTAGATAAAATGCAAAAAGCTGACTTAATTGAACGCACAATAGATCCAAACAATCGAAGAAATATTTTAGTAGAGGCTACTCAAAAATCTTTAGTCATTAGAGATCAAGTTGAAGCAGCAACAATTGAGCTGAACAAGACAGCGCTTCAAAACTTGTCAAATGATGATAAGGTTGTACTAAAGAAAGCATTAAGTACAATTATAAATAATTTTCAATGATGTACTTTTATAAACAAGTTTCATATTAAATCTATAACTATCACAAGGCTCCTTTACAGGAGCTTTTTTCAGTTTCTTTTCGGTGCGTTGTAAATTATTGGATGTGATAATAAATATAATATTAAGTTTTTTATGGAAATTAGGTAAGGAATGGAGAAGATTCAATGTTGATGGCAGCTATTCAGAATGGTTGGCTTGAAGCAAATGTTGTAATTGAAGAATCATTAATGTCGTTCAAACGCGCTGGATGCGATGGCATTTTGACTTATTTTGCTTTAGATATGGCTTGGCGACTGAGAGATGAAGAATCTCAAAACATATAGGCAAAATGAAAACAGACCATGCAGGGTCTGTTTTTTATGAGGAATTATTTGAGGACCTTCAGAAAAAGTATTGATGGAAGAAATCCTTTTTCATACCGATCACACATCTTTTAATAGTATCAGCATATTCAGTTTAAGAGGTTACTTACAAAATATTTAGAACTATCTTGTAAGAATCCTCCTAAATGTAATACGGACTTTAAATATTTTCTATTTGTCTATACTTTTCATATCGCTGTTGTATAAGCTCTTCTGAGGATAATGGTGTCAATTTTTTTAGAGATGATTCGATCACAGATTCAATCATTTGTGCCTGTGATTTTATATCATTTTGTGCTCCACCTTTCATTTCAGGGATGATTTCATCAATAATTCCTAACTGTTTTAAATCTTTTGCTGAAATTTTCATATGTTCAGCAGCTTCTGGAGCATACTTAGCGTCCTTCCATAGGATAGATGCTGCTCCTTCTGGCGAAATGACCGAGTACCATGAATACTCTAACATATGGATATGGTTACCGACACTAATGCCAAGAGCTCCACCACTTGATGCCTCTCCAATTACAATACAAACAATTGGCACTTTAAGTGTAGCCATTTCAAATAGATTTCGAGCTATCGCTTCAGAAATTCCACGTTCTTCAGACCCTTTCCCTGGATAGGCGCCTATTGTATCAATAAATGTAATAATAGGGCGATTAAATTTATCAGCTTGTTTCATAAGTCTTAGCGCTTTTCTATAACCTTCTGGATGTGCCATTCCAAAATTTCTTTCTATATTTTCCTTTGTACTTCTACCTCTTTGATGACCAATAATCGTAACGGGCATCCCTTTAAATTTTGCAATACCACCTATCATTGCTTTATCATCACCATATAATCGATCACCATGAAGTTCTAGAAAGTTTGTAAACAATAAAGGTATGTAGTCCAATGTCGTGGGCCGGTTACGTAGCCTTGCAATTTGAACTCGTTGAAAAGGTGTAATATTAGAATAAATTTCATCTTGCATTTTATTTAAACGTTTTTCTAATATATGAATTTCTGAAGATAAATCTACATCATGTTCTTTCATTATTTTCTTTAATTCATCAAATTTCTCTTTTAATTCAATAATAGGACGTTCAAAATCCAAACTCATTATACCCTCCAAATGTTTTGATTTACCTCACTCTAATCAAAAGGCTTAGAAATAGAATCAATAAATAATTCAAAACCAGCCACAACTATTTTTTGTTCTGATTCTGATAAGTTATTGAGAATATTTTGATAAAATGTAATGGATTGCTCTCTTAAGTATTCAACAGTTGTGTGACCTTTTTCTGTGAGGTGCAGAAAAAGTTCTCTTCTATTTTTTTCATTTACTTCACGATAAACAAGCCCCTTTTTTACTAACTTATCTACCAATCTACTCACAGTTGAAGTCTCTAATCTAAGTTTATTGGATAGTTGCCAAACAGTTAATTTTTCCACCTCTAGTTCCTCTAACGCCATCATTTGAGAAGTTGGTAGAGGTTTTTCAAATGGTCCATTGGGCAAATTTTGAGATTCAAAAACCCCAGTTATTATAATCATTTTCTTAATATCTGATCTTAGTTTTAAGGCATCTTCTCTTTTCAAAAAGGTTACCCTCCTACAATTCATGTATCATACATCAATTGTATTATACATGAATGTGTTTTTTTCACAAGTTTAACGTAAGCCAATATTAAAATAAGGATGAGATATTTCTACTTGTTAAAATGGTATAAACCGATTTATTTTAATAATATAAATGAGGAGCAGCTTGCCGAGGTCTTTCAGTATTTAGAGCAGAAACAGCGTTTCGCTTATGCTGAAGCATGCTAGATAGTATATGCAGATGAGTATGGGAAACAAGGTCGATTTGAAGAAGCTACGGTTGCTGATCAAAAGGTATTAGAAACACAATTCAAAACTCAGAGAGGGATTGTTTGTATGACTTTAAAGGAGGGTTTTACGTTGATTGCTCTTACAGTGATTGCAGCTGATTGAAACACAACATCTCAAAACGTATAGGCAAAATTAAAACAGAACATGAAGGGTCTGTTTTTTTATGGGGACGAACCCTTTCAGTTTTCTTCAGAAATGCACATTTTTTATCAGAAAGCCTCATCATAGAACTTTATTAAATCAGTCTTTTTCAGGGGGAAATCAGTTACTTCGGATGATTATTCACCTTGACAAGGGAGAGTTGCTGGTTCGAGTCCAGTCGGAATCATCGTTGAAACCCTTGTTAAGCAAGGGTTTTTTGTTTTTTAAACATTAAAAAACAACTCTTCAAAAGACATTAAAACATAAAAACCCCTGTCCTTTATAGGATAGAGGTTTTTTTATGTTTTAAATGGTGTAACTCTACTTGTAGTCAAAATTTAATGCTTTGGATTTGTAAATAATAGTCTCAGCAAAACCTACTAAAACTAGTCCTGTTATTCTGTCAATGATCATTTGAACTTTTATTGATAATGAATTTTCTGATGTAGCCAAGCAGAAATACGATCCATAAAACTGTAGTTGATTGAATTTTATCATCCTTATCTGGTTGTTAAATGTGTCGAATTTGTGAAATTAACAATTTCCACAAACTAAAATATGTGGAAGGTCTGTCTATAGTAGGTAACATAATACTCATTGTTATGGCGAGTATCTAGTCTCGTAAAAGTGACAAGAATAATCATTTTGCTTGATAGAAGGAGGTTTCAGGATTATTGCCATAACTGATGTTACATAAGGTAGTAAAGTTAGAGAACCAAAAGATGCTCTGCGTTACTACTATACACATGCCTTAGAAATCGAAAATTCTAAGGAAGAGCTTCTCATCTAAATGGACTTTACAGATAAGCTCTAAAAAATTACACGGAGGTAATAAGAAATGAGAATTAACCACAATATCGCAGCACTTAACACTTTAAACCGTCTGTCTGCAAACAACGGTGCGAGCCAAAAGAACATGGAGAAGCTTTCTTCTGGTCTTAAAATCAACCGTGCAGGAGATGACGCAGCAGGTCTTGCAATCTCTGAGAAAATGCGTGGCCAAATCCGCGGATTAGAAATGGCATCTAAAAACGCACAGGACGGTATCTCTCTTATCCAAACAGCTGAGGGTGCATTGACTGAAACTCACTCAATCCTTCAACGTGTTCGTGAACTAGTCGTTCAAGCTGGAAATACTGGTACACAGGATAAAGAGTCTGATCTTCAATCTATTCAAGATGAGATTAAAGCTCTACAAGAAGAAGTAGACGGTATCTCAAACCGTACAGAGTTTAACGGTAAGAAATTATTAGATGGTACGTTTAAAGCTGGAACGCCGGGAACTCCAGCAATTCCGGGAGATCCAGATGATCCAGATGATGCAGGTACACCTGCAGTCCCAGCAACTGGTAATGATTTGGTGTTCCAAATTGGTGCTAACGCAACTCAACAAATTTCAGTTCATATTGAAAAAATGAGCACAGATGCATTAGGAGTTAAAGACGCTGATGGAATTGTTGCAAATCAATCTTTGAAAGACATCGATGTTAGAAAATTTGCTGATAATGCAGCTGATGCTACTGATGTTGGTTTTGATACTCAACTAAGTATTGTTGATGCAGCTATTAACCAAGTATCTGCTCAACGTGGAAAACTTGGTGCAGTACAAAACCGTCTAGAGCACACTATTAACAACTTGGGGGCATCTGCTGAAAACTTAACTGCTGCTGAGTCTCGTATTCGCGATGTCGACATGGCAAAAGAAATGAGTGAGTTCACTAAGAACAACATTCTTTCTCAAGCTTCTCAAGCTATGCTTGCACAAGCGAATCAACAGCCACAAAACGTACTTCAACTATTACGTTAATATACCCAAAGTCCCTTTCTAAAGGGGCTTTTTTGTTTGTCTATATTCGGTTCAATGTTTCATTTTATTGATCGTTCTAAAAGACGTTTCAACGCCAATGAATACGACAAAGAATATTACTATCCAACTGACCAAATCTAGCCAAAGATTTGACGTGTTAATCACGTCGAACTTACTTAATCCCGATTGAATTACAAATGAGATTAAAGCAGTTATAAACATAGACAGAAACCAATTTGTTTTTCTCAATTAAACTATTCCTTTCAAAAATTAAAGGAATTTTCCATTGTAGGAAGGGGATTTTTTTGCTTGTTGATTAAGTAACATCGAACAAGTAAACTTTCTAACATATTGTTAAATATCTATCTAAAGCATTTGCATCAATAAAAAACATACATAACAAGGATTTATGTAGAAGCCATTTTGGGCTCTAAAATTGGAGGGGGTGTTTTTAACTCTGGCCATGCCGAAGCGTAATTGTAGGTGCTGGAGCTAATGGAGCGCTATGGAGGACAAAAAAACTATAAATAATAAATACCTCGCTAAAAGACACCCTTACTTTTGTTAGGGTGTTTTTACACTTATTATATCTAAAAAGCGTATGGAATTTGTATCACAACGCCTTTTGAGTCACCTAATAAATGGACCAGTAATGTTTAAATCCTATATGATTTTATTTCCTTTATCTTTCCAGACTTTGCAGCACTACTAAAAATATATACATCACAGAAATCAATTTTTAAACCATTCGCTAATAACATTACACCGTTAATTGAAGCAAATTTTCCGTGTGTTATGACTTGGTAAATTTCAAGGTTGCCAACGATTTCTCTGTCCTCTTTGTACAAAGTGGAGATTAAGGCATTTCGCCCTTCAAGCTTTGTATTACCCTTTAACTGATACCAGATAATAGATTCAACCGCATATTCCTTAATAACTTCAGTTTGCTGCGTTAATATAGCTACTGTAAAATCAATGACTATTTGTTTCCTGGGAGCATTGTCACATCCTGTTGGAACGATAAGCTTCAATTCATTGGGGGAACTGTCCACTAATGTAAACCTCCTAAAAATTCGTTTTATAAAAGTTTCTTGTGATGTAATCTGGATCGCTTGTTAAAGTTCAAAAAGGCATTTTTAAACTGATATTGAATTATATCATAAAGAATTTATATTTCATTTCCCGAAGATGGGAGAGATTAATTTAGAAAAAAATTTTTATTTTGCAACTTTCAGTTTTCTTCAGAAGTGCACATTTTTTATTAGAAAGGCCCATCGTACCTTATTAAATCAGTCTTTTTAAGAGAACATCTGGTAGCTTCGGATAAGGTCTTTCACCTTGACAGGGGAGAGGTCGCTGGTTCGAGTCCAGTCGGAATAAACGTTGAAACCCGTGCTAAGCAAGGTTTTTTTTCGACAACAGATATTTGTTTTTATTTTTTTTGAAAAGGGACGAATTGGGAAATCTTTACGATTAAAGTATCATAAAGATTCTTAATGAATGTTACCATTTATGTAGCAGAAGTAACATATACGTTCTTACCAGAATTCACACCAGTAATTAAAATAATGACTGAAATGAAGATTAGCATGAACAGGGGAACAGTCCATTGATAAGTAATGTCATGTAACCAGCCGAATAAAATAGGCCCTAAAGCTGCTAATAGATAACCTAAAGACTGTGCCATACCAGATAATTCTGCTGCTTCTTGTGTATTTTTGGTGCGTAAACTAAAAAACATCATGGCTAAGCTAAAGGCCATTCCAATGCCAATCCCAATCATTATCATCCACAGGGGTATAAGGAATGACACGCCAAATAAAAAGCCCATTAAGCCAACAACAAGCAAGAGAAATGAAATCCATACTAATATCTGTTGTTTGCTAAAACGTCCAGCTAAAATAGGTACAATAAATGTAACAGGAAGCATTGAAAGTTGCATCAATGATAGCATCCATCCACTTTCATTAGCATTTAACCCTTTAGTTTCAAGAATTTCAGGTATCCATGAAATGACTGTGAAAAATACGAAGGACTGAGTCCCCATAAACAATGTAACATTCCACGCTAGCTTAGAACGCCAAAGGCTGATAGGTCTTTTCTTATTCTCTTTTCGAAAAAAATCCAAAGATTCTTGGTTGTTCCTTAGTTTTGGTACCCAAAATATCATGGTAAGAAGAGTTAAGATTCCCCAGCACCCCAGGGAGCCTGACCATCCGAAACCTAATGATGAAGAAATGGGGGCGCTAATCCCTGAACCAATAGCGCCAAATAAATTCATAGAAACAGCATATAGGCCAGTCATCGAACCTAATTTGGTTGCAAAATGATGTTTAATGAAGCTAGGTAATAAAACATTACAAATCGCGATTGAAGAACCGATTATAATGGTTCCTATAAATAACGTGTCCACTCTACCAAAAGAACGTATTCCAATTCCAACTAATAATAATGTTATCGACATAAACAGTATGAATTCCATGCTGAAACGGCGAGTGATCTTGGGGGCAAAAGGAGAAAACAATGCGAATGTGAGTAAAATGGCTGTAGGGATTGTACCAGCTAATGTGTTAGAGATACCAAGATGATCACGAATGGAAGATAATACTGGACCGACTGATGTAATTGGGGCCCTAAGATTTGCTGCAATTAGAATAACACCAACAACAGTTAATATCTTTTTATTTGTCTGCATACTCGATCTTTTCTTTTGCTCCGTTTGTGGAATACTCATGGCAGCTATAGACCCCTCCAAATTTTTTATAACGAATTGGGGCAAGCTGGATTAAATGATTCGAACCTGCTTGCAATGAATTAATAATTATCGAATGGGAGAACGACACCTACCTACCTTTATGCCTAAAGCATTGTAATGGTTTTTAATATTGACAATCGCGTGTCCACGTGTCACCTCATCGATTAATTGATTTATTTTTTGAAGATTCACAGGCTTATTTGCAACTAAGTCACTAAAAAATGTTTGAATCTCTTTTGGATAAACATTTCCTACCATACTAGAAAGCCCGTTACATCCGTTTAATATTTTTTCAGTAAGGTTTACGTCCCCTCCAGCGAACATGATAAAGTCATCTGGTAAAGTTGTATTTTTCAGGCGTCTTACATCACTCTCTTCTTTCATCCCAACCAAATGAGAGTGTTTTTGATTCATAAGAGTGTGAAATGAGTCAGCACTCAATTCAAACCCTGTGCGCAAAGGATTATTATAAAGAACAACATGTTTTGTGGTTTGCTCTAACAATTCATTCATGTAAGACATCGCTTGTTCCTGAGTTGGTCGGATATAAGGAGGAAATTGAATGAGAATCGAGTCGAAAACTGAATCATCGAGACTTTCAATCAATTTTAATGCATTTTTTGTCGTTGTAGCTGATACACCAAACATTAGTTCAACATGTTTAAAGTCTTGCTGATTAAAAAAATCAATAATTTGTATCCTTTCTTCAATACTCATTGAGTTTTGTTCACCTGTAGTTGCAGATACGAGTAGTGAATCAATACCATTTTCAGCTAAATATTCAACGATTGGTTTAAATCCATCCAAGTACAGACTTTCATCTTCATGAAAGGGGGTTGGGATTGCGACATTTAAATTCTTCATTTTTTAACCTCCAACATTAAAATTTTTATCATTTATAAAAAATGTTACTTGTTCTCGTTATATCGACTGACCTCCTTTACACGGTTTGAAGGATTCCTTTGTGCATGTAAATCTAGCCTTCATGTAATAGTCTAAGACACTTATTTTTATAGAACAATTCAATTATTTATATAATAACTATAGTTTGTACCTATGGTTTTATTTGTATAATAATGTATATTAGATGTTGATATTTAAAAATCATAAAGTTGGTACTTGTGAAAATTTCTAATTAGGAGTCGAAGAATGGAATTAAAACAATTAGAGTATTTTTATGCAATGTGTCAAGAACTGCATTTTACAAAAGCTGCAGAAAAGGTTGGAATATCTCAACCATCTTTAAGCCAGCAAATCAAACTTTTAGAGCATGAAATTGGAACACCTTTGTTTGACCGTATTGGTAAGAAAACGACTCTTACTGAATCAGGAAAACTCCTATTAAAATATACTCGCAATATTTTTCACGAAATTGAACAAGCAAAAATATCGATCAATGAATTGAATGGACTTCAAAGAGGATCGATCTCAATTGGGACATTACTAACAGTCGAGAACTATCTTATTCCACCGGCACTATTTAAATTTCATCAGCAATACCCAGCTGTTAAAATTTCTGTACTAGGTCTGCGTACTGGGGATATTCAAAAACACTTAATAGAAAATAGAGTGGACTTAGGAATTGTCTTTTTACCAATGGAAGGGGATGAATTTGAAACAATCTCTTTATACATGGAAGATATGGCTTTTGCAGTACCTGTTAAACATCCCCTTGCACAAAGTGAAAAGTTGGGGTTAGAAGTATTAGAAGAAACCGCTTCAATTTTGTTTCCTGAGCAATTTTATATCAGACAGTTAATCAACAAAAGTTGTAAAGATATTGGTTTTCTACCCGACCCTATTTTTGAAGTAACAACTATGCAGTCATTAATTAATATGGTGGTAGATGGCATAGGGATAACGGTCTTACCAACTCCTTATCTTGAATATCTAAACGAACCTCGATTAAAGATTATTCCTATAAATAATGCTAATCTTATTAGAAGTGTAGGGATCGTTTATAGGAAAGACAAACACCTAGGAGCGGCCATTCACATTTTCATTGATATATTAAAAGAGATTGCTTTTGGTTTGAATTATGTTTATGAGTCGAGAAAGAAGTAATAGATTTTAAGGGAATTTCAAGAGATGATTGAAATTCTAGAAATCACAGCGCAAGGGTAAACTGATAACGTTCAGGTAGATATATATTTGATAAAATATTTAGAGGGGGAAAGGTATGAAGTCATTTTTACTAATTGGACAATCTAATATGGCGGGTCGAGGCTTTAAGCATGAAGTGCCGCCAATTTATAATGAAAGAATCATGATGCTGCGAAATGGAAGATGGCAGATGATGACTGAACCTATTCATTTTGATAGGCCGGTCGCTGGTGTAGGACTGGCCGCTTCCTTCGCGGAGACTTGGTGTAAGGATCATGAGGGAGAAAAAATTGGTCTTATTCCATGTGCTGAAGGTGGCAGTTCCATTGATGAGTGGTCACGAGATGGGGCATTATTTCGTCATGCAATAAATGAAGCTAAATTTGCAAAGGAAGATAGCGAATTGGCCGGGATATTATGGCATCAAGGAGAAAGTGACAGCCAAGATGGGAAATACAAAGAATACGATGAAAAAATACGAAGATTATTTCATGAACTAAGAACTGAATTATCTGTCCCTAACATTCCGCTTTTGATAGGAGGTTTGGGCGATTTCTTGGGAAAGGCAGCATTTGGCGCAGGGTGTGTGGAATATCAACGTATTAATGAGGAACTACAAAAATATGCACAACATCATGAAAATTGTTATTATGTTACTGCGAAAGGCCTTATATCTAATCCGGACGGAATTCACATCAATGCGATGTCCCAAAGAATATTTGGTATAAGATACTATGAAGCATTTCGAAGAACACAACATATACATGAACCATTACCAAATGAACATGAGCTAGTGAATGAATGTCATAATAGAATGAATACCTCAGCGGAGAAAACATATATAGCACTAGAAAAATTCACGTTGGGCAAGATGACTTACGAAGAGTTGCTGCAGGCTTTATCGTAAGCAAAGCTCATGGTAGACTTTGAATAGACAGAAACATGACATATCTTTTGAAAGGATGATTGTGGTGGTGAAAACAGATAAAGTTTCCTCCTGAATACAGTAAATCAAATTCAGGAGGAGATAAAAAATGTTTCAACAAATAGACGAAAATTACCCGCGAAAAGAGCACTTTCATCATTATATGACATTAACCCGATGCTCATATAGCTTGGTGGTCAATCTAGACATCACGAAATTACATGCAATATTAAAAGAAAAAAAGCTAAAAGTATATCCTGTGCAAATTTATTTGTTAGCAAGAGCTGTGCAAAAAATTCCTGAGTTTCGGATGGATCAAGTGAACGATGAGCTTGGTTACTGGGAGATTCTCCATCCTAGTTATACAATTCTAAATAAAGAAACAAAGACGTTTTCAAGTATTTGGACGCCTTATGATGAAAACTTTGCTCAGTTTTATAAAAGCTGTGTAGCCGACATTGAAACATATAGCAAAAGCAGCAGCCTATTTCCGAAACCTCATATGCCAGAAAACATGTTCAATATTTCAAGTCTACCGTGGATAGATTTTACTTCTTTTAACCTTACTGTATCTACAGATGAAGCTTATTTACTGCCAATATTTACGATAGGCAAATTTAAGGTGGAAGAAGGAAAAATCATTTTGCCCGTTGCCATACAAGTACATCATGCTGTTTGTGATGGCTATCACGTGGGTCAATATGTGGAATATTTGAGGTGGCTTCTTGAACATTGTGAAGTGTGGTTAAATGATTCATTGCATATTACCTGAAGACAAAAGGTGTTCTCATGGAAATCTAGAAGATGAAGGCAGACTGAAATGAGTCTGCCTTTTTGTTTTGTGATGATCATGAATTGTGTCAAAGGTTTATTGATGTAACAATCGTTCTTTTTGCGGTTTCTTTTCGGTGCTTTGTAAATTACTGTATGTGATAATAAATGTCATATAAGGGATTTTGGTGGAAGGGGAATAAGGGATGGAGAAAGTTCTTTCTTCACATGTAGGTGTGAAAATAAATGAATGGTATAAAATGATTCGGCAATTCAGCGTTCCAGATGCAGAGATTTTGAAAGCTGAGGTAGAACAAGAAATTGAACGGATGGAAGAAGATCAAGATTTACTCATTTATTATCAACTGATGTGCTTTCGACATCAGCTTATGCTTGATTATATCAAGCCTTCAGAAAAAAGATCACCTTCTGTTTCTGATTTGGTTGATAAAATTGAGAATTCTAATCATCAACTTTCCGGTATGTTGCAATATTACAATGCCTTTTTTAGAGGAATGCATGAATTTAGTAAGAAAGAATACATACAGGCCATTCAATATTACAAGATCGCTGAGAGGCAGCTAGCATTGGTTGTCGATGATATTGAGCAAGCGGAGTTTCATTTCAAGGTGGCTGAGGCCTACTATATTATGAAGCAAACGCATGTGTCTATGCATCACATCATAAAGGCACTAGATATTTATAAAGAACATGAACAGTATAGAGTTCGTCAAATTCAAAGTCTAATTGTCATAGCAGGAAATTATGATGATTTCATGAGATATGAAAAGTCGTTGCAACATTTAAAGACTGCTTATTCAATTGCTGTGGGCGCAAACGATCAACGTTTAGTAGCAAAAACATTATTAAATATTGGTAATACATATGATAGGCAATCAAAGTATACAGAGGCAATAAAGCATTATAAAGAAGTGTTAGATGTCATTTCTTCGGAAAAAAGTGACATAAAGCCAATCACTCTATTTAGTTTGTGTTGGTCGCTGTACAAGTCTAATCAAACTGATGAAGCGGATCTGCTCGTTGAAGATGGACTTATATATTCCTCAAAGGTAAATGATTCGCTAAGTGTCTTGTTATTTAAAGCATTAAAAGCTATTTATATGGATACTGATGAACAAGCTTTGAAAGAAGTGTTTGATATTTTTGAAGAAAAGAAACTACATGTCTATGTGGAAGCATTTGCTCAAAGTGTCGGGTTATTTTATGAAAAAAAAGGGGACTTTGAAAAAGCTACCGAATATTATAGAAAGGCTCTTAAGGCTCAAAATGATATTCAAAAAGGAGAGTGTCTGTATGATTATTAAAAAATTACTAATCATTTTATCCATTGTATTGTTAAGTGTTTCAACAGCAGAAACTTTAAAAATCATTGAAACAAAATCAATTCGGAATACAACAATGGAGGAACAAAAATCAAATCGAAACACGACTATGATTGATCGAAATACAACCTCTGAAAACGTATAGACAAGATTAAAACAGACTTTAAGAGTCTGTTTTTTTATGAAGTAGAATGAGCAAATGAACAGTTGGTCAATGTTATACTTATCTCAATAGATACGAGGAGGCACCCACTTTGAAATCATTCTGGGAGAAAGAGGAAGAGAGTCCTTTTACGTTAAAAAAGATAGATGAGGAACAAATTCATGAAGCAGAGGGTACACTTGGAGTCATTTTACCTGATACATACAAAAAGCTCATTTTAGAATGGAATGGCGGGTTTACAGTTCGTAATGCTTTTCCAACCGAACAGCCGAATTCATGGGCTGAGGATCATGTTCAATTTGACCATTTAAGAGGAATCGCCAAAGATGATGGCAACATGAATAGTCTTCGGTTAAGTAATGAATTGGATCTGCCTGAGGGACTTGTGATCATCAGCGGAGAAGAAGATACATGGATCGCCATGGATTATCGAGAAACGAAGGAACATCCTTCTATTCACTATTTTGATTTAGAGCTGGAAGTAGATTTTAAGCTGGCAGAAACTTTCGATGATTTTATTGAGAAGTTATATACAGCTGAAGATGCGATGGTCGAAGTAGTAGAGATTAAGGAGGAAGATTCTGATTTATATGTCAGTAAAGAAGAGCTTGAACACATATTTGAGAGGCAGGACCTTCGTCAGCAGAATCTATTCAAAATGGCACATTATCCGATGGAAGAAACAGAAGAGATCGAATGGTTTTTCAATCGTATGAAACTATGCATCCAACAGATAAACGATCAACATGTTTTGTATGAAACAGCCACAACGATTCACTCCATCCTTCTGTTAAACCCGGATATGCCAAGAAATAACCGTATCAATCAAGAGCTGCAAGAAATGGCTGAGTTTTTAGAAAAGAGTGGAGATCCTAATACCGCTTTTTTGGGAGAAGACATTTATCCAGTGGAAAAACGATAGTGAAAGAAGAAAAGCCCCTGTAAAGGGCTTTTTAAATGTATTTAAGACCTCTTTTTATTTAAAATTTTCATGATGAATAACGCTAAATATGAAGCAATGATTGAGCCTAAAGTGTAGACAACTACCCAGCCTAAGAAAGAGACATTAAAAAGTGTAAATGTCAGGATGAGTAAAATGATAAAGCTCACAACTGGCATGAAATAAATCTTTTGTACAATCAATGTGACGATAAAAGAAGCGATGATCATACTGACTGGAAGCAAGCCGAATGCGAATTCTAAATGAGTCATACCAATTCTCCCTTTAAATGACTTAGCTACATTTGAGTTTCATAAATTATTAGACAAAAGAATTAATAACCATATCATAACATGAATAAACACAATTATCATTTTATGTAATTTAATGAAATATATGGTTGTTTTAAATCCTTTATTTTGTCATCTTATTGAAAGTCATATTTAAATAAAGTATAGTAACTTTATATGACAAAGAGGAGGATGGTTAAAGATGATGCATGCAGGAAGATTACGCCAACAAACTTTGAACAATTAGTAATTTCATATGTTCAAAGGCTCTGTTTTCATCAAAACGGAGTAAACGGGGTAGTCTGCACATTTTTAATGATCTTCAGCGGGAAAGTATGCAATTTCACTAGAAAAGAGGCAGTTAATCGTTCTGTCTTTTTTTTGTATGTTTTTTATGATGCAAAGAAAATTATAAGTCTAGCTTTGTTTACTCTGACCACAGAAAGTAGCCTGTTTGTGGGTTTTGTGATGATATTCTTGATGCCTATTGATCATGACTAAATGAGCAATTGGAGGAATGGATATGAATAGACTGGAATTAAAGCAGTTAGCCAAACATCACGGATTAGAGATTTTAGAGAATACCATCAAAATAAATGAATCAGGTGTGGATTTCCGTGTCGCACACGTCGAAGATATACATGGTGATCAATGGATATTAAGAATGCCTCGCAGACCTGAATCAATGAAACATACTTTACAAGAAAAAAAGACATTAGATCATATGAGTAAGCAGGTTTACTTTCAGGTCCCTAATTGGTCTATTTTTACAGAAAGTCTAATTGCTTATAAACAATTAGAGGGGATACCGGCGGCTAGTATTGATGTGGAACAGCAATCTTATGTGTGGAGTTTTGACCCAACGAATGTACCGCAAGCTTATTATGAATCATTAGGAAGCGTTCTAGCGAATATACATTCCTTAGATCAACAGCCTTTTAAAACGATCGGTGTGGAGATGCTCAGTGCTCATGAATTAAGAGAATCAATGAAACAGCGAATGGAACGTGTCAAATCGCAATACACCATTAACAGCGGTTTATGGGAGCGCTGGCAAGAATGGCTAGCAAAAGATTCTTTATGGCCGCCTTTCGTGGGGGTGAAGCATGGAGATTTACATCCTGGCCACATTCTGATTGATGAAAATCAATGTGTTAAGGGTGTGATTGATTGGTCTGAACTGGGGATTGGTGATGTATCTGCAGACTTTTTGTCACATCAACTTCTGTTTGGGAAAGAAGGATTAATAAAACTTATCCATGCGTATGAAAAAGCAGGCGGAAGAACTTGGCCGGGAATGGATGAACATATAATAGAACTTCTGACTACAAGTGCGATCACTGTGGCCGAGTACGCTCAGAGATCAGGATTAAAAGATATGCATGAAACTGCAGCGTATATGTTAGCAAACGAAAGCTAATCAATCAGAATGAATCCAAAAAAAGCCCCTAAAAAGGGCTTTTTTTAATCTAAATCATGAAAAAACTGTTTGAGTTGATCAATGAAAACGGATTTTGATTTTCCTTTTTTATAAATGAACTCGATATTGATGTTGAAATTGATGGATGGATCGATTGAAATTTGTTTTAAGGTACCTTGTTCTACCTCATTTCTCACACAATGATGAGGTAGAAACGATAGTCCCATTCCTTGCAGAACTAAGTTCTTTGCGGTTTCCATATGATCAACCTCAATGGAAATGTTCGGTGTGATGTTGTTTTTTTGAAATAATCGGTGAAGCATCAACCAATCAAATGACCCATAGTCAAAGAAAATAAAAGGCTGTTCTTCTAGTTCTTTCATATTGATATTGTCAAGGCTGGCAAGCGGGTGATGAGTTGGGACGAACAGCCCAATTGGATCGCTGAAAATTGGGAGCGATTCAATTTGAGGATGTGTTTCAGTTCTGACAATGCCAAAGTCTACATGGTTGTTAATCACTTTTTGGACAACATCCTTTGAATGTCCTGTTACAATTTTCACTTTCAGGTTTTCGTATTTTTCTTTTAGGGCGGGCAATATGTTAGGCAATAGATTATTGGAAATAGAGGATGCGCATCCAATTGTCAATTCATAAGGGATCATCGTTTGTTTGAGACTATGCTTTGCTTCTTGATAAGAATGGAGAATCTTTTTGGCATGCGGGTAAAACTGTTCACCTTTTTCCGTCAAAGATAATTTATTTCTCTGTCTATCAAATAATTTCAGGTCTAATTCCTTTTCTAACGATTGAATACGTGCCGAAACAGAAGGCTGGGTTAAATAGAGTGCTTCTGCAGCTTTATTGATACTGCCTAGCTGGCATACATAAATAAACGCTTCTATATTCTCAATATTCATGTTATCCCCTTATATGACGTTCTTTAAATGTTTAGCTTTTCAAGCTCATACACCAATTTTACAGCTTCTTTCGCCAAAATGACAGTAGGGTCAATCACTTTCACAGCTTTGGTTGGCCTTAGAACTAAAGGAATTTCTGTACAGCCGGCAATGATGGCTTCGGCTCCTTGGTTGATTAAAATTTCTGAAGCTAATGCCAGTTCACTTTCGCCTTTGCTCAATTTCCCTGCTTTCACTGCATATATCCCATTCATGACATTTTTCTGAAGCTCTTCACTTGGGATCATGACGTCAATCTTGTGATGAGCACAAGCTTTTTGGTAGAGCTTGGTTTTTAATGTGCCATCAGTACATAGTAAGCCCACAGACGTATAGTGATGTTTGTTTAGGTAATTTGCGGTTTCTAATGGCATATTCATGATAGGGATATGAGTGGATTGTTGTACGTTTTCTAAAAAGAAGTGAGCGGTATTGCATGCAATCAGAATAAAGTCCGCTCCTGCGCGTTCTAATCTTTTAGCTGATGCAATCATATATTCTGTAGGATCTTCGCCTTTCCCAAATATGGCATTGGTTCTATCAGGAATTTGGGGATAATTATCAGCAATCACATGAAGATGATCCTGATCTTTTATCGCTGGAGTATGTGAAATGATTTTTTTCATCAGATCAACCGTTGCTAAAGGACCCATCCCGCCCATGATTCCGATCGTTGTAGACATATACGCCACCACATTTCTTTTTTTTTATTATAAAAAAAGAAAGCATGCTGAGCGTTATAGAAAAGTTCTATATGTATATAGAAGGTTTATCAAGAGCGTCTTTTAATGCCGCTTAAGCGGCCCACTCCGATTGAAGAATCGCATATTGATATTCATCAACCCAATGTCCTTTTGACATATCATTTTGAAGCAAATGTCCTTCGCGTCTCATGTCTAAACGTTCCAGCACTCGAATGGATTTTTCATTGCGCACATCAGTATAGGCAATGATTTTATGCTTGTTCAGTGTAGTGAAAATATATTCGATCATTGAACTCAAGGCTTCGTGAATATAGCCTTTTCCTTGAAATTCAGGTGCGAGTGTAAATCCGATTTCGACGATTCTAGGCTCACTGTCAAGTGTATGAATGGCGCAATCTCCTATCAGTTGATTGGATTCAGAAAAGGCAATGGCGTATTGAAACCATGTCCCTGGTTGATTAGGTGTTTGCGTCATTTGTTGCTAAACAAATGATTCAGCTTGTTCATACGTATAGTTTTCCCAGGATTGATAGGTTGCAATAGAGGGGGTTGCTCGATACTGATAAAATGCCTCAATATCTTGTAGATCAAATTGACGAATTACTATCCGGTTTGTTCTTGTAAATACGCTGTTTGCATTCTTCATGTTTTATCCTCATTTTTCATTTGTTTTTGATTTAAAAAAGTCAATTAACCATTCAGATAGCTGCTGCTGTGCTTTACTGACAAATCGATCTGCATAATAAGTTAATTCTAAGTGACGAACAGGTGCCGGATCAGCAATAGGAATCGACACAATATTTGACCATGTCGCATGTTGTTGCAGCAATCCTCGCGGCTGAATGGTTGCACCGATGCCGGCTTCAACCAGCTGCAATAATGAAGATGCGGAACCAACTTCCATGACAGTGTCTAGTTCAACACCCTGTTCTTTACATACGTCATCTACTAAATCTCTTCCTAGATATCCCTTCGGATACATGACCAAAGCATGCTGCGTCAGCTCTTCCAATGTCACTTCACATTTTTGGGCTAGTTCACTTTCTGAATGAGCAAATAATTCGTAGGGCTCACTTCCAAGTGGAATTTGAATGAGCCGCTTATCCGCAGGCCCTCGCAGCCCAATGCCAAGATCCACTTTATGCGACAGTACTTCTTCACGAACGAAGATCGTTGAATATGCTTTCAAATTGGTTTCGGGATAATGTGTTTTAAATTCTACAAAAAGCGGAACAAGCTGAAAGTCAAGATCGGAGGGGAGAACGGCAAGTCGAACGTTTCCTCGTTTTTCAGATAATAGTTCTTTCATCGCATTTTTTGCATCTCTTTCAGCTTGAAGCATTTTCATCCCATATTGATAAAGAAGAGAACCCGCTTCGGTTGCAACGACTTTTTTGCCGATTCGATCAAAGAGTGGCATCCCAACTTCTGCTTCAAGCAGCCGAATCTGCTGGCTTAATGTAGGCTGTGATATCCCTAATTGCTCAGCAGCTTTTGTGAAATGTAAATGATCGAATACTGCCATGAAATATGTAATATGCCGAGTATCCATTTGTCATCCTTTCATTAATCATAGTTTTTTACTATCATCATAATACGAATTATTGTATTGATCAATGAATGCGGCGGATTTATACTCAAAGTAACTTCAACAAGTTGAGAGAGGAAGAAGTGCATTGATGAAAAAAATATTTTATTTAGCCGCTTTATTTTTAGCTGCATTAAACTTGCGCCCAATCATTACGTCCGTCGCTTCTATGATGAGTATGATCCAATCAGAGCTTGGTGTGAACGCACTGACAGCAAGTCTTTTAACCACTTTACCTGTCCTTTGTATGGGGGTATTTGCTCCCGTTGCGACGACACTCAGCCGGCGATTTGGTTTAGAGAGAACGCTTTTTTTCTCGATTCTTCTCATCACGATCGCTACAGCGCTGCGGGGTACAAGCCAATCGGTCGCTATCCTGCTCATGACTGCATTTGCAGGAGGGGTAGGGATTAGCTTCGCTGGTCCTTTATTGTCTAGTTTTATTAAAAAGTATTTCCTGAGAAATCCTGGTATCGTCAGTGTATATTCCATTTCGATGACAATAGGTGCAGCACTTGCTTCCGGCTTCACCATTCCGATTTACCTACGCAGTCACCATCTTCCGTTTGCATTGTCTTGCTGGGCTATTCTAGGGGTGATCGCGCTTATTCTCTGGGTAGGTATTGCTCGCAAAAATGAGCAGAGTGATTTTGTTACCTTGCCGCTAAAATTGCCGCTGCGAAACAAAAAGGCGATTCAATTTACCTTGTTTTTTGGCTTTATGTCCAGCATGTTTTATTCTTTGACGGCATGGATTTCACCGATTGCTCTTAGTTTCGGAAACAGTCCGCAATATGCTGCCATGCTGCTGACCATATTTACACTCATTCAGATTCCGGTGGCACTACTCGTTCCAGCGGTCGTTACTCGATTAGGAAAACCGAAATTATTTCTCATCTTATGCAGTCTGTCTGAGCTGATTGGTCTCATCTTTCTTCTTTTGCCAATGCCAATCTTGCCAGCTGTCATTTTCCTAGGTATGGGGGCAGGTGGATTATTTCCTTTAGCGCTCATGCTACCGATTATAGAGACGCGTACTCCAGAGGAAGCCGGAACTTGGTCCGCCATGTCGCAGATGGGCGGGTATATCATGGGAGGATTCGGTCCGTTTTTCATTGGCTTAGTTTTCGATCTAAGCGGACATTTTTATGCTTCTATTGTGGCAATGCTTGTCATCGTCATGCTGATGATTGGCGTTCAGTTATCTATGAATCTCGGTAAAAAGCGCGAAGTAGAATCCAATTAATGATCAATTGACCGACGTTTTAATATCAATACTCATTTGACATCGCCATAGCCTATTCCTAAATAAATAGGCTATGGCGATTATTTTGCTCAATTGTAGAAACTACACATTAAACAATTATCGTGATAGATATTTTTCAACTTTACGGGTGGCCATTTCTGCAGCTTCCATGATTATTTCACCTAATGTTGGATGAGGATGAATCGTCATTGTTAAATCTTCTACTGTAGCACCAACTTCAATAGAGAGAGAAAGTTCTGATATAAGAGTAGATGCTTCTGTACCTGCGATTTGTGCTCCTAAAATAAGGCCAGATTCGGCATGGGCTACAATCTTCACAAATCCTTCTGGTTCTTTTAGTGCCAGCGCTCGACCATTAATGGAGAACATTGATTTTCCAATGACAGTCGGAATGGATTGTTGCTTGCAATCTGTTTCGCTCAGTCCGACACTCGTCAATTCTGGGCTGGAAAACACAACAAGTGGGATTGCTTTATAATCTATCATCGAAGGTTTCCCAGCGATTGCTTCAGCTGCCACCTTCGCTTCATAGGAAGCTTTATGAGCCAGAGCAGGACCCTCGGTGATATCACCAATGGCATATATGTGCGGAATGGATGTTCTGCATTGTTCATCAATTTCAATCAGTCCGTGAGGGGTAATAGACACCCCGATAGAATCAAGACCTAATGTTCCATCTGTATTTGGTTTTCTTCCGACAGTAATCAGAGCATATTCCGCTTTCACCGTGTAGCTTTCTTTCTGTTTCTCATAATGAAGATCAATTCCGTTTATATGCTGCTTGGCATCTGTGACATTTGCTCCTGTAATCAGGGTGATGTTATCTTCTTTCAATTGTCGAACGACAGGTGAGACAAGTTCACTTTCAAAGCCAGGCAATACTTGATTGCCGCCTTCCAAAATGGTGACGTTTGCCCCGAATCTTGCAAACATCTGTCCAAGTTCAACCCCAATATAACCACCCCCAACTACGACAAGGCTTTTCGGAATTTTAGGAAGGGATAGTGCTTCAGTTGAAGACAATATACGATCCCCGAAAGGGAGTGATCTCATTTCAATTGGACGGGAACCAGTTGCTAGTATTAGGTGTTTGAAGTTGATTCGCTTTTCACCATTTTCTGCAAGTTGAATCACCGCTGTATGCTGATCGATTAAGCTTGCCTCGCCTTCCAGAATGGTAACTCCCGCTGACTTTAGCAAAAATTGGACGCCTCCAGCTTGTTTTTCCACAACAGCTTTTTTGAACGCTTGAGCTTCATTGAAAGAGCCGCCTTCTTGAAAACCACTCCATTGTGTGCGGAGTTTGAAACGCTCTGCTTCTGCTATCAGTGCTTTAGATGGGATACAGCCTACATGGGTACACACTCCACCTAATTGATCACGCTCTACAATCGCTGTTTTCATGCCGAGGTGAGCTGAACGTAATGCCGCCACGTAGCCTCCCGGACCTGATCCGATCACTAATGTATCTACTGTTTCTAAATGAATCATTTCTTGCACCTCCATCTTCAAAATATGATGATCATAATATATTATATCCATCATATTTTAATGAAGTCAATCCCATCTAAGTGAGGGAAGTTGGATTTCAGTCAATTGACACTCGAAAATATGATGATTATAATATTTTGATAAACACACTTAGCAAGAGTTAAAGTGAAGGAGGGGAGAAAGAAGATGCCTTATCCGAAAGGTCATAAGTCAAAAGTGAGAGAGCAAATCATTGCAAGTGCTGCACGAGCATTTCGAACAAATGGCGTTCGTAATATCAGTTTGCCATTCATTATGAAAGGGGCAGGCCTAACTCATGGAGGGTTTTACGCTCACTTTAAGAACAAGGATCAGTTGGTGATAGAGGCTTTTCATTTTGCTATTACTGATACGATAAAGCTGCTGCAAAGTGTTGCAAACAAGAAAGCAGATCAGCCTCGAATTCAGACGATCATTGAATTCTATTTAAGTTCCGTTCACCGTGATCAGACGGAGGTCGGCTGTATACTGCCTGCGCTTGCAGGGGAGATTTCTCAATTATCGCAAGAGGTACGGAAAGTTTATACTGATGAACTGAAACGATTTATGGCGTTTATAGCTGATGCTGGAAACATAGATCTCTCTAAGAGTTACGCACTAGTAAGCAGCATGATTGGTACAATTGCTCTTGCACGAGCTGTCAATGATTCGCAGTTCAGTGATCAATTGTTATTGGCAGGCAGAACACAGGCAAAACACATTCTAGAGGCGACATAACATTCAAATAAAAAACATAGGGGATGATGCGATGTTGATTAGAGAAGCAAGCATAGAAGATTATCCACAATTAAGACAAATCTATTTAGCATCCCGCCGTCAGAGCTTTCAATGGCTTAATACAGAAGAAATCAATCTGCAAGACTTTGATCAAGATACGCAGGAAGAGCAAATTTTCTTAGCTGAGAAAAACAACAAAATCCTTGGATTCATCTCGCTCTATGTACCAGATCGTTTTATTCATCTCTTGTTTGTGCATCCAAAAGCTGCTGGTCAAGGGGCTGGTGATTTGCTGCTCAAACATGCTATCAAAGTCCTCGGAACACCGGTCACCCTCAAATGTGTCTCTGACAATCACAAGGCTTTATCTTTTTATCAAAAAAGAGGCTGGAAGGCTGTTGTAGAAGAAGGGGAGCCTGGGGAGAGATACTGGGTGTTTGTTTATGATGGAACGTAAAGAGTGTCTTCTTTTTTCGCAGCCGCTCTTATAGCTTTACTTTATTGAGCTATTGCTTTTTCGCTCGATTAAGAATAATTTCAGTATCATGAGCTACAGTTACTTTTTTGTACTTTTGCAAGATATGTTCCGAGAAAAATTTGCACAAAAAAAACTAGAGGTGAGTCATATGACAAGCTATGAGTCAAAAGATGTTTTAAAGCAAGCAATCATGAAATCGTACAATCAATACGATGAAGAATTCGATATGATCCCAGAAGAAATGAAAGATGATCAAATAGAGGATGTAAGCCGAACTCCTGCAGAAAATTTGGCCTATCAAGTTGGCTGGACTACCCTGCTACTTCAATGGGAGCAAGACGAAACTGAAGGAAGGGTTGTCCATACGCCAGCAGAAGGTTATAAATGGAATCAGCTTGGCGCATTATATTCTCTTTTTAATGAGAAGTATGCTTGTCAATCACTTGTCGCATTAAGAGCTCAGCTCAAACAGAATGTTTTAACTATTTGTAATATGTTAGATCGTATGAGTGAAGATGAAGTGTTTGAACCTCATCAACGAAAATGGGCGGATGACGCTACAGCAAAGGCTGTCTGGCCAGTTTATAAATTTATTCATGTGAATACCGTTGCCCCTTTTAAAAATTTCCGTACTCAAATTCGTAAATGGAAACGATTAAAACAAGTATGACGTGAAGGATATACTAGATGTAGACCTGAATGTATCATTAGAGAGTACAGGAGGAGAGGTCTTCTTTAAAGAAGCTTTTTTTGTTCTTTTGCGGTTTCTTTTCGGTGCCGGACGATTTATGAAATGATAATATATGTCATTATAGGGAAAATAGAGGAAGGGGTAAGGGCTGATGGAGAAAGTGCTTTCTTCTCACGTCGGTTTGAAAATCAATGAATGGTATTATCACATTCAACGATTTAACGTACCAGACGCCGAAGCATATAAAGAGGAAATCAAATCAATGCTTGATCATATGGAAGAAAATCAAGATTTATTATTGTATTTCTCACTTATGGAGTTCAGACATAAATTAATGCTTGATTACTTGAATCCTTTAGAAAATGGGAAAGAGCGGGCGAACTTTAGGGAACTCGCACTGAAGATCAAAAGGGATCAAGAGAAATTAACAGGATTGCTCGAGTATTATTTCAATTTTTTCTACGGCATGTATGAATTTGAAAACTATGAATACCTAAATGCGATTACCTTCTATAAGCGGGCAGAAAAAAAGCTGTCTCTTGTCAGCGACGATATTGAACGTGCCGAGTTCAATTACAAGATGGCAGAAATTTATTACCACATGAAACAAACCCACATGTCGATGCACCATATTGCACAGGCGATAGACTGTTACAGAGAAAAAGATACATACACAGTGAGAGAAATTCAATGTTCTTTTGTGATTGGATTAAACTATATCGATATGGGCTGCCCCGAAAAAGCGATACCCCATTTTCAACACGCACTAGAAAAAGCCGCCGACAACTCAACAAAACGATTAAAAGGATCAGCACTTTATAATTTAGGGTTGAGTTATTTTCATAACAAAGAATTAGCACAAGCGATTACTCATTTTAATGATTCAATTCGAGCATTTAAAGAGCAGGGATACGAGCATTTAAATAGAATCTTAGATCCGCTCATTATGTTGTCAAAAGCCTACTTCAAAAAGAAAGAACAGGACTTAGGTACATATGCATTAAATAACGGTATAGAACTATCTGAAAAGCTGAAAGACCATGTTCTATTATTGATATTCAAGTTTTTAAGATCTCTATACATTGACAACAATTTTGAGCAGTTGGAAAAAATAATGGAATTGTTAGAAGTAAAGTCAATGTATCCTGACCTCGAAGATTTAGCAAAAGATGCTGCAAAATATTATAATGAAATGGGAGATAAAGACAACGCGATGCATTTCTATGAAAAGATTCTTTATTTCCAAACTCAAGTAAAGCGGGGGGACTGTCAGTATGAAATTTAAAACGTTATCAGTGGTATTCGTGATGATTAGTGTCATAAGTGTTGTTGGTTATTTTACGTCTGAAGTGACAGCAAGTCATGATGAAGCTAGGAGAGGTCACACTGCAAGTATTGGTTATACTGCTTAAGTAAAAAGCCCTTTAAGGGCTTTTTACTATAAAACGGAATATACGCTATGAACAAAGAATATTTTCTCCATAGAAAACATACTGAGGAGGAAGTGAAATGACAATGTTAAAATCAACAGTATTTCGAAAGATTTTCATTATATTTTTTGCTTTAACCTTTATGATTAGTCTGTTCAATATGGCTGTGTTTCCAGGGACACCAGTGTCTTATTATGTTGGCCTGGTTTGTAAGATGTTGTTTATCAGCTTGTTAAATGGTCTGTTTTTCGGAACAATTATCTATTTGATTGTTACCCTTCTCTTTGCTAAATCTTCAAAGGAAAATCAATAAACCAGTGAGCGGCTAAAGACCGTTCTTTTTTATTTTTAAAAATGGGATATGCTATTTAAAGAGATGATGAGATGACTTAATTTATGATCTAAATCGCAATTCCAGTGAATATTTTTCCAACATAATTCAATTATTTTTAATAACCTGCTGTATTATATTTTAAAGGATGTTACCGTTGGATGTAAGGAATGATTGGCCAATCTTCCAATAAGAGTTGGAGGGAAATCATGAATTACAAAATTGAAATGTTAACGAATATGAAAATGGTGTATATGAGAAATATAGGACCATATGGCAGCAAAGAAAATGTAGAGATGATGAAGAGATTTAAAAAATGGATCAATCAACATCAATTAATTGATGAATTAAAGGAATTTGGTATATATGGTGTTCCTCAAGATGATCCTGAAAAAATTTCATCAGAAAAATGCAGATACGACCTCATGTTGATGACAAATAGAGATTTCTCAAAAGGTCAAATGGTTCAGACTGGACATTTTGAAGGGGGAAAGTATGCTGTGTTTACAGTGACACATACAACCGAAAAAGTGAATTTGTTTTGGAGCCAATTGCCTCAAATGATCCAAAACAATCAATTGAACATGCGTCAGGCATCTATTATGGAACGATATAGAGAAGAAGAAGGCGTGTGTGAATTCTTACTGCCTATCTTTTAAACACTTGAATGAAGTTCAATGGGAAAACAGATCTTTATGGTCTGTTTTCTTCATATAAATATTCTTAAATCACCTTACTTCAAATGCTATACTATGGCTAAACCATTCATGAAGGGTCATGATAGGAGGAGCATTGTGTGATATTCATCATAGGCATTATCATTGCTTTTATGATTGCTATTTTAGGTTTTACTGTTTTCGTAGATGTAGGGAATGGATTGGTAACGGCTCTTAGCATCATCGGAGGAATGGTCATTTTATTCATTGCCGGTAGATTACAAAGGCGAAAAGAACAGAATGATCCAAACATATTAATGGATAAAATGATGATGCTTTTTCACGAAGATGGGTTTCGAGCATCTACCTATTTCTTCTCAGAGCAAGTTGATAAGGGATTTGCGATTGATGATGAGTTAAAGAAAATGCGCTTTATTGAACATCAGCCTGATGGGTCAACTAGTAAAAATAGATTTGCAGTCACTGAGCTATACTTGAAAGATTTGAAACAAGTTGTGATGTTAGAAGATGGGGTGCCGATTGCTTCAGCTGAGAGAGATGATAAAGAAGAGGTCTCAACGCTTGAATTAAGATTAATAATGAATGACCGAGAGTCATCAACGATCACGATCAACTTCTTGCAATTTGATGTGCCTGTTCATAAAAGCAATGCTCAATACTTAGCTGAACGGGAAAATTTGCAGGAGATTTATCATGATATGGATGCAATGATGAAATCGGCGGATGAAATTGAATATCATCGCACATAGAGAAGAAATCACAGTTGATGTGGTTTCTTTTTTTTTGTGAGACAAGACAAAGCAGGTTCAGTCATTGTAGCTGAATGTTTTTCTCAAAAATGAATAAAGATAGACTAGACACAAAAGCGAACATGGATATAGAAAGAACGCTCATGTGATGAGGAGGAAAAATAAATGAAAAAGCTATGCAGGGAAGTCTGGATCGAAGTCAATCTTGATGCGATTAAAAGAAATATCGAAGCCATTCAAGCGCATATTCCGAGGAAAAGTAAGATCATGGCTGTTGTGAAGGCGAATGCTTATGGACATGGCTCAGTGGAGGTAGCTCGGCAGGCACTAGAAAGCGGTGCGACGGAGCTTGCAGTTGCTAGCTTGGAGGAAGGCATTGTGCTGCGAAGAGCAAAAATTGAAGCGCCGATTTTGGTTCTTGG
The DNA here is from genome assembly GCF_037976435.1 of Bacillus sp. FSL K6-2841. Taxonomy (NCBI): domain Bacteria; kingdom Bacillati; phylum Bacillota; class Bacilli; order Caryophanales; family Bacillaceae; genus Bacillus; species Bacillus sp. FSL K6-2841. Next base: position 1,238,681 of record NZ_CP150266.1, read on the forward strand.
GTTTACGCCGCTCGACTGTGTGAAAAGGGCTGCGGCCTGGAGAATTGATCTATCTGGCCTTCGTGAAGACTGGATTGTTGAAGCAAATGAGATCTTAGCAGAAGAAGAAAGTCAGCACCGTCTTGGGATTCATGTCAATGTCGACACAGGGATGGGACGATTAGGTGTACGAAGGAAGGAAGAGCTTTTAGGCGTAGTGGAGGCACTAGAAAAGAGTGAAAACCTTAGCTGGAACGGAATTTTTACGCATTTCTCCACTGCGGATGAGCCTGACCCTGATTTCACGCTGCTGCAGCACAGTATTTTTATTGATTTTCTTCGCTTTTTGAAAAAACAAGGAATTAAGCTGCCGACCGTACATATGAACAATACAGCGGCTGCTATCGCATTTCCTGAATTTAGCGCCGATATGATTCGGCTAGGCATCGGACTTTATGGACTGTATCCCTCGCAATACATTGAAAGCTTAGACGCTGTTCAGCTAGAGCCGGCTCTCAGTTTAAAAGCGAGAATTGCGTTCGTGAAGGAAATGGTCACAAAGCCAAGGACCGTCAGCTATGGGGCAACGTATGTAGCAAAGCCTGATGAAGTTATTGCCACCATACCAATCGGTTACGCAGATGGGTACTCACGTGCTTTATCAAATCGGGGATTTATGCTTTTCCGCGGAGAACGAATGCCGATTGCTGGCCGAGTCACAATGGATATGACGATGATCAGTTTAGGAGAAATGAAAGCAAAGCAAGGCGAGGAAGTCGTCATATACGGACGTCAAAAGGGCGGAGAAATTTCTGTCGATGAAATCGCTGAAATGCTCAATACAATCAACTACGAAGTCATCGCCACCCTAAGCCGCCGCGTCCCAAGATTTTATCGTCGAGGCGGGAAGATTATTAAAATATCGACGCCGGTGATGTATGTGTGAAGGTAAATAACAGGAAATGCTGATTCTAGTAAACAGTGATAAAAATTAAATTTTATTACAAATATGTCGATAAGAGGAGGGCTATTTAAGATATGGAGGAAAAAAATGATGAAAAAAGGATTATTTCTAGTGCTTTTGACCATTTTTATGATGGTCACAATTCATCCGTTAAAAGCTGATGCAGCTGAGGCAAATGGCTGGACGAAGCGAGCGGATTTACCGGAAGAGAGACTTCATTCAAGTTCCGTAGTAGTAGATGGGAAGATTTTTGTTTTTGGGGGAAGTAGTGAAAAATCACATAGTAATAAAAATACCTACATGTATGATCCTGACAAAAATGAGTGGAGTTCAAAAGCTGAAATGCCAAGAGAAAGAACAGATAGTGCGGCAGTGGCGATAGGGAAAAAAATATATGTCATTGGAGGAGCATATCAAGATAGCACAAAAACAATTGATATTTATGATGTAGAATCCGATACATGGTCAGAAACACCAATTAATATACCAAACCTAGCTGTGACAAAAGGGGATATAAGCGCGAGTGTTGTAAATGATAAGATTTATATTCTTGCAACGAATAAAAGTCCTTATCAAGAACATAATTTTTATAGTTATGATACAAAAACGGATACATGGCAACAATTAAAAATGTTTCCTCAGCAACTTACTGGTATGTCTATGTCAGAAGTCATTAACAACAAGATTTATGCCACAGGTGGAGAAAGAACAGTTAGTAATCTCCATAATGCCCAAGTATATGAATATAACATTGAAACAAATCAATGGGTACAAACGAAATCAAAGTTAAATTTTTATCAACTAGGGGCTGCATTTACGACATATCAGGGGAAATTGTTTATGGCTGGAGGACAGTATGACGACAGATCCAGTCTATTATCACCATACACACAGTTTTATGATGCTAAAACGAATTCTGTGAAAAGAAGCTCGATCAATTTACCTGAAGCTAGAGTAGGTTCAAGTGCTGTAACGATTGAGGATACCATATATATCATAGGTGGACGAAATTTCAAGCAAGATTATCATTCAAAATCGATTAAAAGTGATTACAAATCAGTAATCTCTATCTCATTAAAAGACTTGCAAATTGCTGAAGGTGAAACAAAGCCAGACGATGGTTCAGCAGAAGAACCAAAAGATCAGGACGGGACAAAGCCAGGTGATGGCACAGCAGAAGAACCGAAAGATCAGGACGGGACAAAGCCAGGTGATGGCACAGCAGAAGAACCAAAAGATCAGGACGGGACAAAGCCAGGTGATGGCACAGCAGAAGAACCAAAAGATCAGGACGGGACAAAGCCAGGTGACGGCACAACCGAAGAACCGAAAGATCAGGACGGGACAAAGCCTAGTGATGGCACAACTGAAGAACCAAAAGATCAGGACGGGACAAAGCCTAGTGATGGCACAACCGAAGAACCGAAAGATCAGGACGGAACAAAGCCAGGTGAAGAAGTAACAAAAGGTATACTTTCAATTACCATGATAAACGGGTTGCAAAAGGATTATTTGCTTTCAATGAAAGAAATTAACGATTTTCTAAACTGGTATAAAGAGAGAAGTTTTGGAATTGGGATGAACTTCTATGAAATCAATGATGAGCATAATAAAGGGCCTTTTACAAGTAAGAAGGATTATGTGGTGTACCAAAATATCTTAATGTTTGATATCAAGCAATACTGATATTCATAAAACGATAAAGCTGCTGATGATAGATCAGCAGCTTTTGTTTTTATAGAATTGTTCAAATTAGGATCAACATCATGAAAAAATACGATATTTTTTTAAAAATCTGCTAAACATCCTATAACTATGTCCGATAATAGAATTGTCAGGGTTGATAAGCCCTAGAACAAAGGACTTTTTTCAGACAAGGACGTCTGTCAGGTCCCACATACATGGAGGTAATAGGAAATGAGAATTAACCACAATATCGCAGCACTTAACACTTTAAACCGTTTGTCTGCAAACAACGCTTCAAGCCAAAAGAACATGGAGAAACTTTCTTCTGGTCTTAAGATCAACCGTGCAGGAGATGACGCAGCAGGTCTTGCGATTTCTGAAAAAATGCGTGGACAAATCCGCGGATTAGAAATGGCTTCTAAAAACGCACAAGACGGTATCTCTCTTATCCAAACAGCTGAAGGTGCATTGACTGAAACTCACTCAATCCTTCAACGTGTTCGTGAACTAACTGTTCAAGCGGGTAACACTGGTACGCAAGATGCAACTACAGATCTTAAAGCGATCCAAGATGAGATCGACAACCTTTTAGATGAAGTAGATGGTATCTCTAATCGTACAGCATTCAACGGTAAAAAATTACTTGATGGTACGGCTACAGATGGATTCACTTTCCAAATCGGTGCTAACAAAACTCAACAATTAACTGTTAATATTGGTAACATGGGTACTGCTGCTACTGGTCTTGATATGTTGAAAGCAGATTATGTTGTAACAACTGCTACAGCTGCTAATACAGATGCTTTATTAGACAAAGTAGATGCTGCAATCAATAAAGTATCTTCTGAGCGTGGTAAACTTGGTGCAGTCCAAAACCGCCTAGAGCACACAATCAACAACCTTGGTGCTTCTGGTGAAAACCTAACAGCTGCTGAGTCTCGTATCCGTGACGTTGACATGGCGAAAGAAATGAGTGAGTTCACAAAGAACAACATTCTTTCTCAAGCGTCTCAAGCAATGCTTGCACAAGCGAACCAACAGCCACAAAACGTACTTCAATTACTACGTTAATGAAGAGCCCCTTTTATGGGGCTTTTTTTTATGCTGTTTTTTCTTCGCATTTTCTCCAGTCTTATGATTCTTAAATCCCTCTGACAAATCATGAAAAATGACCTTTAGATTTGGCATACTCTAGCGAAACGATCATAACGAATGAGACTTTTACCTCATTTATCCCTTTTTTGTTAAACAAATTCCATTAAAGTTCGATAAATGGATTGTAAGGCTTACAAAAAAATTCTAATTTAGAACTTTTGGACAAGGATGTTCAATTGGTTCAAACACATGGAGGTCATTTAATATGAGAATTAACCACAATATCGCAGCACTTAACACACTGAACCGTTTGTCTGCAAACAATGGAGCAGGGCAAAAGAACATGGAGAAGCTTTCTTCTGGTCTTCGTATCAACCGTGCAGGAGATGACGCAGCAGGTCTAGCCATTTCTGAAAAAATGCGTGGACAAATCCGCGGATTAGAAATGGCATCTAAAAACGCACAAGATGGTATCTCTCTTATCCAAACAGCTGAAGGTGCATTAACTGAAACACATGCGATCCTTCAACGTATGCGTGAATTAACAGTTCAAGCGGGTAACGTTGGGACTCAACAAACAGAAGATTTAACAGCTATTCAAGAAGAGCTCACGGCTTTGGTAGATGAAATTGATGGGATTTCTCAGCGTACAGCATTTAACGGAAAAAATCTGTTGGATGGTAGCGTTGAAGATGGATTCCAATTTCAAATTGGCGCTAACATTGAGCAAAACATCAACGTTCAGATCGGCAAAATGGACGCTGAAACCTTGACTGTCAAAGATATTAAAGTAAATGAAGATGGTTTTGACTTTGACGTTGAAGTAGCAAAAATTGATGAAGCCATCGGCGCAGTATCTAAACAGCGTTCAGCACTTGGTGCCGTCCAAAACCGCCTAGAGCACACAATCAACAACCTTGGTGCTTCTGCTGAAAACTTAACGGCTGCTGAGTCTCGTATTCGTGACGTTGACATGGCGAAAGAAATGAGTGAGTTCACAAAGAACAACATTCTTTCTCAAGCATCTCAAGCGATGCTAGCACAAGCCAACCAACAGCCACAAAACGTACTTCAATTATTACGTTAATCAAAAAGCCCCTTAAAGGGGCTTTTTTGTTTCAATTGAATGACAGTAGTTGCTGTAAACGAAAGTCAGGAACCGCTTCATGGAAAAAAGCCCGATTGCGTTCTTCGTCCTCTTGATCCCACTGACTCCACCATTCAGCCGTTTCGCCAGAAGTGTCGGCTTGAATCATGTCATGCAGCTGTTCTAAGTTGATGATGTCTCTCGGTTCAGTTAAAAAAGAATGCATTCGGTGATACGCCTCAAGACGTTCAGGCTGTTTTGTTACTATGGCGTATTGTACGTAGCGATTTAAAAATCCTTGTACGAATGTCAAATGGGGAATGGTTGTTTCTCCTTTTAATTCAACGCCTTCCCACGCCATATCAGCAATCGCACAAAGCCACCAGCCAAGTTCATTGGCATGCTGCATTTGTTGTAATGTGTCCTTTTCAAAAGATAGCTGCTTATTTTTTTGTGCTTGTTTGAGCATACGCTCAAGAACTTGTGCTTCGAGTGCGGCCTTTGTCATTCCTTGCCCGTGAATAGGATCTAATGTACACAAGGCATCGCCCATCACCAATAATCCACTTGGCCATTCGTGCATTTGTTCATAGTGATGTCTCACGCAAGAAGGAACTCTAAACCCTTTTGGTTTTGTATAGGGCGTTAAATGAGTGATGGCCTCTGCTATTGCTGGATGCGCGAGTGCAGCCGTTTCTGAATCAAATTGATCAGCATCCGTTGTTGGATAATGTGATCCGCCAGCTGCAGAGAGAAGAACAGCTACTAAATCATGATCTACGCGTTCAAACAGTCCTGTTGGAATTTGCCTGTCTGGCTGACCCACGACGACCATTGATTGCTGGTATGGCGCTTCTGGTGGTATTTTGTAATATCTAGTGCTGTAACCGAGTGACACACTTAATTCATCTGTCTGCGGTAAGGTCAGTCCAGCATCTTTCAGCCATTTTGGCAATTTAGACATTCTTCCAGACGTATCGATCACTAAATCTGCTTTCATTTCAAAAATGCGTCCCGGCTTTTGATGCCGATCTTTCACGATCAGTCCGATGACTTGATTCGTTCCCTCTTTCAACTGAAGTGAGAAGGCTTCATGTTTTTCTAAACATTGCACCCGTCCCTCATTTAACATTCTTTGCATTAGCACCCACTCTAGCATGGCACGTCTTGTAACGGCTGTTTCTTCTGTATCAGTAAGCGTTAATTCACCATCTTTTGTGATAAATCGAGAGGTTTGTTGCCATGTATTAAATCCGCCCATTGTCAATAACTCTTTTGTATAGCCAGGGAATAGACGTTCAACGATTTGCTTGCCTAGTGGCAGCATTCTATGTGGATGAAAAGCTTGAGGAGTGCCGAGACGATTCTTAGGAGAGTCTGGCATTTCGTCCTTTTCGATAATAAAAACTTGATGATAAAACGTTGATAAAACTTTTGCAGCGAGTATTCCCGTCATACCGCCGCCAATGACGATCGCCCGCTCATAAGTCATAGGTTGTCTCACAACATGCGCCTCCAATGAATATATATAAAATGATTACATGACCATTTCATCATATGTTGATACTTAAATTATAGCAAATTTACGTTTTGTTGAATATAGAGAGGGAATTTCCCTCTTTTTACTCATACATATGAGAAATAACTTTCATCATCATTATTTTTAAAAAATAACTATTATTTTAAGAAAAGCGACCGATAAATAATATAAGGGGGTAGAGAAATTGGATATACTACAGAGTATAGTGACAGCAGCACCTTATATGATGCAGATTTTAAAAAATGAAGTGACGATGGGTGTCATTGACCGAGAGAAATTTTTGCTGTATTTGCCATCGAAAGATGTTGATTTTCAAATTCGAGCTGGTGAACGTATTAAACCAGATGATCTGAATATGAAAAAAGCGCTGAGAGGTGAGACATCGAGTATGTTTGTGCCTGAATCAGTATATGGAGTACCTTTAAATGCAATGGGATTGCCCATTTTTGATGAAAACGGGCAAGTGATTGGTGCCCTCGCTTTAGGATTTCCGCTCAAAAATCAAATAGAGCTTGAAGCGTATATGGATTCATTGAATGACATTATTCAAAGTATTCAAGAAAAGGTGCACGTGGTGGCGGCGCATTCAGAGGAGCTTTCTGCTACAAGTGAGGAGATGACCTTACAAACGCAGCAAACTCTTGAAAGCTCGAAACAAACAGCCGATATTACAAAAATGATTAAAGGCATCTCGAAACAAACGAGTTTGCTAGGATTGAATGCGTCAATTGAAGCGGCCAGGGCAGGAAAAGACGGAGCAGGTTTTAGTGTTGTAGCAAGTGAGGTTCAAAAGCTTTCAAGTGAAACTTCACGTGCAACAGAAAACATCGAAAGCTCATTACAAGGAATTTCCTCCAATATACATACATTACTTGAAAGTATGGACCATATGAAAGGTTCTTCATCAGAACAGGCTTCACTTGTGACGGAATTTAGCGAAATTGTTGATCGATTGACAACGGTTAGTACAGATATGAAGAAATTTATGCAAACCGTCATGGCAACGTAAAAAACGAATCCAAGAGGATTCGTTTTTTGTATGTCGTTATTTTCTCTTGTTCTGATCAAAGCGATAATCGTAGGTGTCGCCTTTCACCACATTTAAAAACTCATGTCCAATTTGAACAAGCTGTCCGTTTTTCCATTTGATGAGAGGGTCCTTATCAGGGTATTTCCAGTAAATCGTTTTCTTGCGATGGGTCAGTTTGTTTTCAATTTCTGCTCTGACTGCGTTTTCCTTTAGCTTTCCTCCGCTATGCTGATAGGTGTTGATGATATACATTCCGTCAGGTGATGACATCGAGCGGATGAATGTTCCGTGAGACACGCCTTGAAGAGAGAAGCATTTCCAATAAATAATGCCAGCGAAGCTAAGGAGTAAGATGATAAGAGTGAGGGTGGTTTTCTTTTTTAACATGAATTCCTCCAGATGTAGATCACAATATTTCTAATTTATGAGAGAGAATACAAAAAGATTCATATAGTCCAAAAGTTCTATTCGTTTCAATTATCGGTCATTTTTTCTCAAAATTCAACAGAATGCCGTAAATGTAAGGAAAATTTAAGGAAGAATTCAAGTGGTATATTTGATTCGAAACCTCTTTACAAAAGAATGAGGGATCAGTAGACTTATGCTCATATAAAGAAATGGAGCAGATGACATGATGCAAATTATCGATACGTATCAAAATTATGAAGAGCTCTCCGCTCATGAAAGAAAAGGGATTGATTATCAAATTCTTCACGAGCGGAAAGGTGACCAGCTGCTAGTTTTGTCTCCTCATGCTGGAGGAATTGAATCAGGCGTGAGTGAGCTTGTTCATGAAATTTCTAGTGACTATTCTATGTATTTATTTGAAGGCCTTAAAGTAAAAGGCAATCATGTGCTTCATATTACAAGTACACGCTTTGATGAGCCGCTTTGCCTTTCAGAGGTGCATACCCATCATTATACGTTTGCACTTCATGGCTACGGAGAAACAGAGGAGCTTCAAACGTTAGTGGGAGGTACGGACAGAGAAAGAGCGGCAGAAACTGTGAAGCGTTTAACGCAAAATGGCTTTCAAGCATTGCTGCTAGCCGAATCTGATCGTTTTTCTGGAACGCATCCTGATAATATCAATAACAAATGTCTGACAGGAAAAAGTGTACAACTTGAAATTAGTCAGGCTCAAAGAAGAGCATTCTTTCAAGACTTTAGGCGTCAATACCGGCGAGATACACAAACTGAACAATTTTATCGGTACACAAATGTACTCAAACAAGTATTAGCTCTTTATGTATAAACTTTTATGCGATAATTTACGTTTGATAAGCAGCTTCTTTTTCAGCGACTCTTTCTGCTTTCATTAAATAAGACGTAAACTCCTGCTGAAAGCGAATACCTGCTTTTCGCTGTTCGAATAAGGCAAGCCGCTTTTCAGCAAAAGTCCAAGTGACATGAAACGTTTGAGCAATATGAAAAATGGCTTGCTGCCGAAGGGGTGGAAGCTTCATTTTCATCAGCATAAAGGTTGGAACACAAAAGTGATACATGAATTGTTTTGCCTGAAACTCCTGCAATTCTCGAAAGAGTTTGTTCATTTTGAAATGATTGCCTGTATGCTTTAGCACATGACAAAGCTCGTGGGCAAAATCCTGCCACTGTTCTTCAGGTGATAGGGATCTGTTTAAGATAATACTGTAAAGACCTTGATGCTGGATCATCATGCTGCCAGTCTCCTCGTAATGGACCCATACGCGAAATTCAGAAGCGATCCTTTGCATCTCTCTATAAGCAGGACCGCTTATTTGTAATTGAGCATATAAACGCTTAATATCTTCTTCTAAATGGGTTAAAAAACCAGTCATTTGAAAACCTCCATACAAACGTATGTTCTATTTTTGGCGTAAAAGAAAAGTCCATATAGGACTAAATAGCTAAATGAGCTATTACTTACTTTTATTATCGGTTTATTTTTAACAATTTTAACATAAAATCAAGGAAAAATGGAATTAATTCCTGTTTTTTTCTGTATTTTTGCACGTTTCACGACTAAAAAGAGTGAATTGAATTCAAATTTTACCATAGTCTTCTCATGAAAACAAACAAGTATTGTCTTACGAATGCCACCGATTGATGAGAAAGATCAATTCAATCTAGCAAAAGGGAGTGCAGTACATGGTACAAATTTATCAAGATTTTATTCCAGTTGGAAACGGAAACCGCCCAGGGTATGCGATGGCACCGGAGTATGTAACGGTGCATAACACAGCAAACACGTCAAAGGGAGCGGATGCGAAAAGTCATGCGGCCTATGTAAAAAGCCCAACGACAGAGGTGAGCTGGCACTTTACAGTGGATGATCATGAAATCTTTCAGCATCTACCGTTAAATGAAAATGGTTGGCATGCAGGGGATGGTCATGGGAATGGTAACCGGAAGTCGATCGGAATTGAAATTTGTGAGAATGTAGATGGGAATTTTCAGCAAGCGGTCAAACATGCACAATGGCTCATTCAAAAGCTGTTAAAAGAACATCACATACCGCTAGCAAATGTGGTCACACATCAGTACTGGTCAGGAAAAGCATGTCCACGCCAGCTTCTATCTACTTGGAATGAATTTAAAAAAGGGATTGAAACAGCAGAAGATCCTGAGACGGTCATCACATATGTCGTGAAAAGCGGGGATACGTTAACGAGTATTGCAAAAGCTCATGGGGTCACAGTTCAAGATTTACAGAAGTGGAATGACATTAGTGATCCGAATAAGATTCAAATTGGACAAGTTCTCAAAATTTATCGTAACGATGCAAAGAGCTTGTATGAGCTGCCAGATGGGGTTTTAAAGGTGACTTCTCCATTGACAAAGGGAGAGCACGTACGCCTCGTCCAGCAGGCGCTTGCTGCTGTTTATTTTTATCCTGATAAAGCAGCTGCAAATAAAGGAATAGACGGAGTTTACGGAGAAAAAACGGCGAACGCCGTAGCGCGTTTTCAGCTGGTAAATGGTCTGACAAGTGATGGGGTATACGGACCTAAAACGAAGGAAAAGCTTCTGAAGCTGTTAAATCAGTGAGTGTTTCTGTTTGGATGATTGGATGACTGCTTCACTTTGTTCATTTAATCGACGCATATAAGGCGACGACTTAAATTCAGCAAACTGAACATATCTCAATTGTTTGATTTTCTTTTTCATTTATTGGCACCTCAATCGTTGCAGCGTATAGATTATTGTATGCAAGTCTATGTAAAAATGGAAGCAGGACGCGGATTTTGTTCCGCGTCCTTTAGTGTAATCATGCCCTTTTATTTTTATACTCATCCAATAGCTGTTCATTCTTTTTAAAAATACGTTCTGTATGGGGGCTTACCTTGTAATCCGCCATACTGATATGTTGCTTTTTCTTTAAAATCTTAAAAGGGTTTTTCTTGCGATTGTTGTTATCCCCTTGAAGTGCGTGGTCCATCTTCATCACCTTCCTCTTCGTCAGGCAAGATTAGGTCATAAATTGTTGTAAGTGATGTCATTAATAAATAGTCGAACTCAGTGACAATGTCATCAGAGGTGAGCTTAATGACGAAGTAATCATCTGCTACAGAAAACGGGATGAGCACCAATTTGCCGAAATCATCGTAATAGACTTCCTGCCTGTCAAGCTTCGCCTGAATAAGAGCTCGTTGGTCAAGTGTCCGGAGCAGGTCATCTTTTTGTTCCTGCGTATCGTAAGGACAAAGCACTGCTTGAATATTCATCTTGTCGGCAAAGGAATAAATGAGCCGTTCAATTCCCTCTATATATGCCTCTACACTTCCATAATATACATGAATCGGTTCGTTTTTCAATAGGTATTGGTACGTTTTTAGTTTATTGAGGTAAGAATGAAGTAGATCATTGTTTTGTTCTAGGAGTTGGTGGGTGTCGGTTTCTAGTTCGTGATTTCCGAATTTTTTAATATAGGAGCTGAGAAAGATGAATGCATCGGTTAATGCGAAAAAAACGGCAATAATTAAGTAGTGCATCCAATCGGTGAAGATTGAAGAAGGGTCATTTGTCCAGTACACAACAGCACCAGCTACATAAATCCAATACCACGTTTTACGAATGGCAAACATCTTTTCTTTTACTTTTTGTTCAAAACGCCATACGGCAAATACATATACAGCAAGGGCACCCAGCAATAACCACACGGTCAATTGAAAAAATAATAGCATGATTTTCTCTCCCATAGACAGATGGATACTTACTTTATTTCTATGGATATGATTGGAAACCCTGCTTCATGAAAAAATGACTTGTAGGAAAAGGGTGCAGACAAATAAAAAAAGACCTGTCAGACAGGTCTTTGATATTAGATAATCGCATTTAACACAAAGTATATAAGAGCCCCGAGAGTTCCTGAAATCGGTAATGTAATTACCCAAGTGACAAGCATACGTTTTGCCGTACCCCAGTTTACCCCTTTTACTCTGTGTGCAGAACCTACACCTAGAATAGAAGATGAGATCACGTGAGTGGTACTAACAGGTAAGTGAATAAATGTCGCACCGAAGATAATAGCTGCACCCGTTAAATCGGCAGATACTCCGTTTACTGGACGAATTTTCATAATTTTACCGCCGACTGTTTTAATAATCTTCCAGCCGCCAATAGACGTACCTAGTCCCATTGCAAGCGCACAAGAGAATTGTACCCAGAAAGGAATATCGTCTGTTGTATGCAAATTCCCTGCAATTAAAGCCATCGTAATAATTCCCATCGCTTTTTGCGCATCGTTTGTTCCGTGGGTATACGATTGTAGTGCTGCAGTTAAAATTTGAACACGACGGAATTGTTTATTTGTTTTTGCGAGATTGTGGTTTCTAAATATAAATTTGACAATGGTGTACACGATATATCCTAATACGAAAGCTAGGATAGGTGAAAGCAACAGTGCTTGAATGATTTTAATGAACCCCGAATAGTTTAAAGCGCCAAAACCAGCAGATGCAATAACAGCTCCTGCAATTGATCCGATCAGTGCATGCGAAGAACTACTCGGAATCCCGTAATACCAAGTAAGCAAGTTCCAAGTAATGGCCGCAATTAAAGCAGCCAAAATGACGACAGAACCGTTTTGAAGTGTAAAAGGATCTGCGATGTCTTTTGTAATGGACTTTGCCACACCTGTAAATGTCATTGCTCCTAAGAAGTTCATAAACGCTGCCATAATAATAGCATGTCTAGGCTTTAACGCCTTTGTTGAAACCGAAGTGGCAATGGCATTTGCTGTATCGTGGAATCCGTTGATGAAATCAAAAGCAAGTGCACAAATGACAATAAATATGGTAAGGATGAGTAATGTGTCCATGTTTAACTAACCCCGTTACGCATTCTTCATTATGATTGTTTCTAGATTGTTGGCAACACTTTGACAGGAATCAGCAATTTCTTCAAGTGTTTCGTAAATTTCTTTGTATTGAATGACCTTGATTGGATCCGTTTCTTTTCCAAACAAGTTCTTGAGTGATTTACGATAAAGATTGTCACAATTGTGCTCGATCTCTTTGATTTTGATTGCGTGTGGTTGAATATCTTTTAAGCGATTTTCAGCCAGTAAATCGATTGTAATTAAAATTTCCTTCGCACATTCTCTGATGTAGTGGCTGAATTTGTCGATATGTTCGTCAGAGCTTGTCATTGAATAAATTTCCATTGTCGCTGAAAAATGCTCAATTCCATCTAAAACATCGTCGAGGCTATTCGTCAATTGAAGAATGTCTTCACGTTCAATCGGTGTAATAAAGGCTTTGTTCAGCTCTTTAATCATAGTATGAACATGATTATCACCTTTTGTCTCATATTCCTTCAATGTGTCAGAAAATTCTTTCAGAGTGGTTTGATTTGTTACTTTATAGCTAACAAAATACTCAGCAGTTTCATCTAAATTTTTAGCAATTTCCGTTAACAAGACGGAAAACTTGTCTTTTTTCCTTTTTAACATGTAAAAACCCTCCATTGTATAAATGAGACAATGCACACATCAAATAATTATATATTCTTTTGTCGAAAAAAAACAGGTGTAGTCGAAAATTTCTTCACTTTTTCTATTTGATCTTATTCTGACCTAAAGATGTGTTCTCATCACACCTTTTTCAGAAAGGAGAAAAGAAATGAAAAAAGCGGTCCTTTTTTGGCGCCGCTTAAAGCTTAAGAAGCTGAATAAACAAGTTTAAATCGCTCGCAAACGAGGAGCATGTCTTCTTTAAATTCTAATCCGTACGGTTTGAGTGATTCTGTGAAAAATGCTTCATGGGCTCTGTACCAATAGTGATAAGAAAGATCGCCTTCACCTTCTGCTTGGGCAAATGATTCTGGAACTTCATTCATTGGCATGACATCTACATGCGTGATCTCTATGATGGCTTTTGGTTCGTCATGGCTGTCCAAAATGACCGCATATTGTCCTGCCTTTGGAAGCGGCTCCTGTTCCTTTTCGTAAAAAAGATGTCCAGAACATGTCGCTGTTTTTTTCCCTTGCAGAACAAGGTCAAGTAAATGATCTGGGTCTGCTCCAAATGCCCAAGCGGAAACAGATGCGTCAATTAGTGCGCTTTCTGATTTTTCTTTCCAATAAGTTTCCCAAAATAAAGTGCTTTTTTGATTCATCATTCTTCCCCCTTTGCGATGCGTTTATTATACCGCGAAATCAAAAACATGAAAGGATAGTGTCTTTATCCCTACTTAGTACGTGTGTCATATGTTTTGAAAATCCACTTTACATTTGATGAATATAGGATGATAGAATGAAAATTTTAGAAATTTTAGAATAATCTATTGTATTCTGGTCAAGAAGTCGGTATGGTCAAAGTAAGAATATGGAAGGGGTGTTGTGTATGAAACGCATTTCTCTAACTATTTTGTCCATATGTCTGTTGGTTTTCTCGTTTTTTCTGCCTGTCGGTCAGGTCACTGCAAACGAAACTCATGGGAATAAAGTAGCTGTTGGGAAAGATGGCATGGTGGCTACTGCCCATCCGCTCGCATCAGAAGTGGGTGCAGATGTATTAAAGAAAGGTGGAAACGCTGTTGACGCTGCTGTTGCCATCCAGTACGCACTGAATGTGACAGAGCCAATGATGTCTGGAATTGGTGGCGGAGGATTTATGATGGTTTATGATGGGAAGACAAAAGAAACATCCATCATCAATAGTCGAGAAAGAGCACCACAAGGCGCAACACCTGACATGTTTTTAACAGATGAGGGGAAAGCCATCCCGTTTGCTGAGCGATCCACACATGGTAATGCTGTTGGTGTTCCAGGGACTGTGAAAGGTCTTGAGGCGGCATTAGATAAGTGGGGAACCCGCTCAATGAAGGAATTGATTAAGCCTTCCATCCAGCTTGCAGAGGATGGATTTGAAATCGATTCTGTCTTGGCAAAAGCCATTGATGATCATCAAGGAAAATTGAAAAAAACGGCTGCAGCGCCCATCTTTCTTCCAAATGATCAGCCGCTCAAAGAAGGAGACCTCCTAGTTCAGCCAGGCCTTGCAAAAACATTTAAGCTCATTGCGAAAAAAGGAAGCAAAGCATTTTATGAAGGAAAAGTAGCAAAGGCACTTGCAAATACAGTCCAAGATTTTGGCGGGACAATGACAACTGATGACATTGGTCGTTATGAGGTCGAGAGTGACAAGCCTATCTGGGGAGACTATAAAGGATACCAGCTTGCAAGTATGCCTCCACCAAGCTCAGGCGGGGTGTTTATGCTGCAAATGCTCAAAATACTTGACCACTTTAACCTATCTCAATATGACCCCAAATCATTCGAAAAATATCAACTACTTGCTGAAACGATGCATCTCTCCTATGCTGACCGTGCTGCATATGCCGGCGACCCCGAGTTCGTAGATGTTCCACTAAAAGGACTATTAGACGATGATTACATTTCAGAAAGAGCCTCTCTTATTCAATTAGACAAAAAGAATCTTAACCCGAAAGAAGGAGATCCGTGGGCGTATGAGGATGAAAAAAATCCATCTCCTATTGTACCGCAGCCTGAAGATAAAACCATTGGTGAGACCACACATTTTACTGTTGCCGATCAGTGGGGAAATGTTGTGTCGTTCACGACAACCATTGAACAGTTATTTGGTACGGGGATTCTCGTCCCGGAATATGGTTTCTTCTTAAACAATGAACTAACAGATTTTGATGCAATACCAGGCGGAGCAAATGAAGTTCAGCCGAATAAACGACCGTTGTCCAGTATGACACCGACCATCATTTTTAAAGATAATGAGCCTGTCATGACAGTAGGTTCACCGGGAGGAACAACCATCATTGCTTCTGTTTCACAAACTATTTTGAATTTGCTTGAATATGAGATGGAGCTTCAGGATGCAGTTGAAGAACCAAGAATTTATACAAACAGTCCTACTTCTTATCGTTATGAAGTAGGTGTCCCTCTCGATGTGAGAACAAAACTTAATGATATGGGGCATCGTTTCGGCAATTCGCCTATTGATATAGGAAATGTTCAAGCGCTACTCATTGATCGAAAAGCAGGAACCTTTACTGGAGTGGCTGATTCCTCAAGAAACGGAACTGCCGTTGGCGTCGATTTAAAGCTCTCTGCCCAATAAGAACATTTCCCGGGAAAAGAAGCGCCTCTTGAGGATGGCGTTTCTTTTTTTATTTATATAAAAGAAACACAGCGGATCAGGGAATCGAAGACGCTTTGGCCATTTGAAGTACAGACTGTAATGTATTTCAATGGCTAAGGGTCTTTTTGCGTATGAATGACAAAGTTGTTGCTTACATCAAAGAGCAAGTACTGAGTGATTAGAAGAAGTCACATTTAATAAGAAGTAGAGCAGAGTTGATGAAAGATGCAGAAAAGACTGCATCTCAGCGTGTAGACAAACCCTCGCATTCGGTGTCAGTCCTGCGCGTCGGTACTCACGGATGTTAAATTCGTTCCGTTCCTGTGCTCGTCCTTCCTAAACTGCAAAGGTTTTCTATCACGCTGAAAAGAAGACAAAGGGCTAAAATAAAAATCATTTTAGCTCTTTGTCAACAATCTGAGAGGCAGAAAAAACTGCATCTTTTTTTATAAAATTTTTCCTAGGAACATTGACTTATAATTTAGAATATTATAATATCTTTACAAAGGTAACAACATTGAACATTTTTCTATATGTGTATTTGTAAGCGCTTTATAAAAGGTTCTATTCTAAAATGTTCTTTCTTTTTGTTACATGTGTTCACATTTATACCAAATGAAAGGGGTGGTTGTTTGAACAACTTGTTTGAGTTAGATGAACAACTGATCAAGCTGCAGTACGATGCATCTTCGAGAGAGGAGGTGACCACATATTTAGCAGAGCAATTAGAAGCAGGAGGATATATTAAGTCGAGCTTTTTACCAGCGGTGCTTGAAAGAGAAAAAACATATCCTACAGGCCTTCCACTTGCGACCTTTGGGGTAGCAATTCCACATACAGATCCTGAGCATGTGAACAAACCGGCGATTAGTGTAGCCACTCTAAAGGAACCTGTTATGTTTCACAAGATGGGGAGCCCTGATGAAACTGTGCTGGCCAAAATTGTGTTCGTCCTAGCAATCTCTGAACCTAGTAAGCAGCTTGTGATGTTAGAGAAGCTCATGACACTTTTTAGAAAAGAAGAGGTGATGACGAAGCTGTCTGACATGACGTCGTATGAAGAAGCGGTTGCTTTGCTTCAGAAAGAATTAAACCAATAGCCTTTGACAAAATAATGTAAGCGCTTTATTCGAAAAATCCAGGAGGTGGATGTATGATCAAGCAAGCTGTCGATTTTATATTAGACCTTGGACCAACTATTATGCTCCCGATTATTATGACGCTTTTCGGTATGATTTTAAGGCAAGGCTTTAAGAAATCCTTCCGAGCCGGTATTACGATCGGAATTGGGTTTGTCGGTGTCAACCTTGTCATTAATTTGCTTGTGAGCGGCCTTGGGCCAGCAGCAAAAGCCATGGTTACTTCCCTTGGGCTAAAGCTCGATATTTTGGATGTTGGATGGCCGATTGGAGCTGCTATATCCTTTGGAACACCCGTTGCCCCTTTGATGATTCCTCTTGTGCTTTTGTTAAATGTCATCTTATTGTCCGTTAATTTTACGAAAACATTGAATGTGGATATTTGGAACTTCTGGCATTTGATTTTCGCAGCCTCTGTGACTTACTACGCTTATCATAATATGTTCTTGGCACTTGCTGTTGGTTTGATCGTCTCTGCTATCACACTTAAATTAGCCGATTGGACGGCACCGACAATCGAACACCACTTTGGATTGAAAGGCGTATCGATGGCTCATGCTGAAACGGTCAACTTTGCGCCGCTTATGTATGCGTCTAACCGCATCATTGACAAGATCCCTGGTTTAAACAAAATTCATGCTGATCCAGAAACATTGAAGAAACGTTTTGGCATTTTTGGCGAACCACTTGTGATGGGTCTCATACTTGGTATCATTATTGGTCTTTTAGGTGGATATGATGCGAAAGGCGTCATGACGCTTGGTATTCAAATGGCAGCAGTTCTTGTACTAATGCCAAGAATGGTTGCGTTATTAATGGAAGGTCTTATTCCAATCTCTGAGGGCGCTCGTTCTTATATTCAAAAGCGCTTCCCTGGAAAAAATGTCTATATTGGTTTAGATACAGCGATTGTGATTGGTCATCCGGCAAATATGGCGGTAGCCCTTCTTATGGTGCCGATTACGATTCTACTTGCGGTCGTTCTGCCTTACAATGGCATGCTGCCGTTTGCTGACTTATCAGTTCTGCCGTTTACAGTTGTATGGGCAGTAGCAGCCGCTCGTGGAAATATTATTCGTGGCCTTATTAACAGTATTTTTACATTAATGATTGTCTTCTTTATCGCAACAAATCTCGCACCGCTTGCGACAACAATGGGGAAAGCAGTCGGATTTGACTTCCCAGAAGGAGCCAATATGATTTCAGGTATTGACCTTGGTTCCCACGTCATTCCTTGGATCATGGTGAGACTTCTTGATCCGAGCAACCCATACTTTATTGCAGCCATCATCTGTGCTTTGGCTTATGCGCTTCTATGGTACTGGGTGCGAAATGATATTAGAAAGCAGTATGCGAAAGAAATGGGCTTAGATCAGAAAGATCAATAAACGAGCTGGAGGGATTCTTATGGCAAAGAAAATATTGGTTTCATGCGGAACAGCGGTTGCAACGTCAACGGTTGTTGCTAAAAAGGTCGAAGAGACGTTAAAGGAAAAAGGATACGATGTTGTGGTGGAACAGTGCAAGGCATCTGAAGTCCCGCAAAAAGCGGAGGGCGCCGATTTAATCGTAACGACAACACCAGTGAGTGATACGAAAGGAACGCCTGTGATTCAAACATTATCCTTTTTAACCGGATTTGGCATTGAAGATGATATTGAAAAAATCATCGATCATATTAAGTAAACAATCATTCCATGGAGGAGCTTTCCCGGCTCCTTCTATGTATCTCTGAAAGGAGGACGTCTCATGCAGCATCATGCTTATAACCGAACGTCTGCAGTGTTGTCTATTTTTCTTCCAGCCGTACTCATCTGTCTGTTTTTCCTTTGGTCTCTTTATACGTTAATGTCAGCAGGGCCTGAACCGTTAGCTGTGTTAGGCGTTTATACGCTGCCTATCCTCATGCTTTCTAGTATCACTGGACTGAACCAGCCGACAAACGTCATCATTAGTGAAGATAAACTCAAAATCGGAGCGTTTGGCAGATGGCACACATATGCGGTCTCTGATATTAAAGGAAAGCTTTTTATTAAGCCATACCCTCATATCGGAAAAGTCTATGTCAGGGTGGGCCCATCTCGTATATTCGGAGGACGTTACTGGATATCCAGTGAGATGAGTGAGTACAAGCAGCTTGTGCAAACGTTGCAGGATTTTGCGAAAGGTGATGAAAAGGAGGATGCAGCTACATGAAATCAGCTGTCTTTTATTCTTCAGAGGACATTCGGTATGAGAAGCGGAACCGGCCTGCGATAAGTGAGGATGAAGTTCTATTAAGGATGCGTGCCTGCGGCTTATGCGGCACAGATATTTACAAAGCAACACATGAGACGGTACCTCCAGGAACGGTACTAGGGCACGAAATCGCTGGTGATATTGTTGAAACCGGAAAGCATGTGACAAATATAAAAACGGGAGACAGGGTTTATGTTGCGCACCATGTGCCTTGCTTTACCTGTGACTTTTGTCAAAGGGGATTTTATACAATGTGTCCGCAGTTTGCAGCCACTAATGTAGAGCCAGGCGGGTTTTCAGAGTATATCCGCGTACCTGCATTACATGTCAAGCACACAATGGGCAAGCTCCCAAATGACGTCTCATATGAGCAAGGGGCGATGGTGGAGCCAGTCGCCTGCTGCCTGCACGGTTTTGAACGAGCACCTGTTCATCCAGGAGATTCTGTACTGATCCTTGGAGCGGGGCAAATTGGCTGCATTCAACTACAGCTTGCCAAACATTACTTGGCTGGGAAAGTGATGATAACGGATGTGAATGAGAACCGGCTGCTGCAAGCGAGAAATTTAGGGGCAGACGTCGCTTTTCATCCAGCGTCTGAGCCGGTGGAAGACCGGGTCATGAGAGAAACAAATGGAAAGGGAGCAGACCTCGTCATTATTTCTGTTGGGAGTAGTGCGCTTTTAAAAGAAGCGTTTCAAGCAGTAGCGAGAGGCGGAACGATTTTAGTATTTGCTCATTTCCCAAAGGGAGACGTCTCCATTCCGGCTGATCGGTTTTTCCATGATGAAGTGAAAGTAGTAGGAGCCTATTCCTCGCATCCTTATCACTACCTCGAAGCCTTTGAACTTCTAAGAGCAAAAGTGGTCAACACAGAAAAGATGGTGACGCATCGTTATCCGTTAAGTCAGCTCCTTCAGGCGATAGAATGCGCAAGGCACCCTGAAGGTGAGAGTGTCAAAATCATGATGTATCCAGATAAATGAGAACGTAAGGGATTGGGAGAGAAAGAGAAGTTCTTTAGAAAAGGGCTTTGCCTTTCTCTTTTTTTCTGATAAAAGGTGAAAACGCTTAAAAATGAAAGAGAAATGCTTGACTTCAATGATACTTAAACGTATGATAATTACAAATGTAACACATAAGAACAAATGTAAAGGGGAGAGAAGAAATGCAAAAACAAATCACTTTGCCTGAACAAATTAGTCATGAGAGATTAGCAGATTTATATAAACAAATGTGGTTAGTGAGATATTTTGATGAAAAGGTCGATCAATTCTTTGCGAAAGGACTTATCCATGGAACCACTCATTTATGTGTCGGACAGGAAGCGTCAGCTGTTGGATCAATTGCCGTATTAAAGGACGAAGATAAGATCGTCAGTACGCACCGTGGACATGGTCACTGTATTGCAAAAGGTGCAGAGGTCAATAAGATGATGGCGGAACTATTCGGGCGTGAGACTGGTTATTGCAAAGGAAAAGGCGGCTCGATGCATATCGCTGATTTAGAAAAAGGGAACCTTGGCGCAAATGGAATCGTTGGCGGCGGTATCCCGCTGGCAACAGGTGCAGCGCTCACATCTAAAATGAAACAGGAAGGCTTTGTCGTTCTTTGTTTCTTCGGAGATGGAGCGACAAATGAAGGAAGCTTTCACGAAGCATTAAATCTTGCATCCATTTGGGATTTGCCTGTTGTATTCATTTGTGAAAACAACCAGTACGGTATGTCTGGCCCTGTAAAAGAAATGATTAACATTGAAGACATTTCAACAAGAGCAGAAAGCTATGGAATCCCAGGAAAATCAATTGATGGAAATGACATGGTTGAGATTATGAACACAGTAGATCAAGCGGTCAGCCGTGCAAGAGCTGGAGAAGGTCCATCACTTGTTGAAATGAAAACGTATCGCTGGAAGGGTCACTCTAAGAGTGATGCGAAAAAATACCGTACACGTGAAGAAGAAACAGAGTGGAGACAAAAAGACGGGATCAAGCGCTTTAAATCTCTCTTGATTGAACTAAATGTTTTGACAGAAGAGCAGGCAGCGGTCTTACAGGAAGAAGCGAAGAAAGAAATTGAAGCGTCTGTAGAATTCGCTAAAAACAGTAAAGAACCGTCAATCGATACACTATTAGAGGATGTATACGCCTAATTAGGAGGGGAATCACGTGACAAAAACAACAGTGAGAGAGATTTCATATTTAGAAGCCGTTCGAGAGGCTATGAGTCAGGAAATGAGAGAGAACCAAGATGTATTCATTTTAGGTGAGGATATCGGCGTATATGGCGGTGCTTTTGGGGTCACGCGCGGCATGATTGAAGAGTTCGGTCCAGAGCGCGTGCGCAATACACCAATCTCTGAGGCTGCCATCGCAGGAGGTGCAGTCGGAGCGGCTTTGACAGGTATGCGTCCGATTTTAGAGCTTCAATTCTCTGACTTTATTACAATCGCAATGGATCAGCTTGTAAACCAAGCAGCTAAAACACGATACATGTTTGGTGGAAAAGGAAAAGTACCACTTGTTGTGAGAACACCAGCAGGATCAGGAACGGGTGCCGCAGCGCAGCATTCACAAAGCTTAGAAGCGTGGATGGCTCATATTCCGGGATTAAAGGTGGTTCAGCCTTCAACAGCTTATGATGCCAAAGGACTTTTAAAAGCAGCAATGGATGATGACAACCCTGTCATTTTCTACGAGCACAAGCTTTTATATAAAACAATCGGCGAAGTGCCTGAAGAGCCTTATTCGATTCCTTTAGGGAAAGCTGATGTGAAAAGAAGCGGGAAGGACGTCACAATTGTAGCAACAGCGATTATGGTACACAAAGCATTAGAAGCGGCGAAGGAACTAGAAGCAGAGGGAATCGATGTTGAAATCATTGACCCAAGAACACTCGTCCCATTAGATGAAGAAACCATTATCGAATCTGTGAAGAAAACGGGTAAATGTATCGTGGTTCATGAGGCGGTCAAACGAGGCGGCTACGGCGGAGAGATTGCAAGTATGATAGCGGAAAGTGAAGCGTTTGACTACTTAGATGCGCCGATTAAACGACTTGGCGGCCTTGCAGTTCCAATACCATACAACCCGACACTGGAAAAAGCGGTCATTCCACAAGTGCCAGATATTATTGAAGCAGCAAAAGAGCTTGCACGCTCTTAAATAAAGGGGAGAAGATCATGCCAAAAGAGATATTTATGCCGAAGCTAAGCAGTACGATGGAGATCGGAACCTTGCTTCAATGGTTTAAAGAAGAAGGAGATTCGGTTGAAATCGGTGAGCCTCTTTTTGAAATTATGACAGACAAGATCAACATCGAGGTGGAAGCCTATGATGACGGCATTTTTCTAAAAAAATACTACGAAGCTGATGATCAAATTCCAGTCAATGCTGTTATTGGATATATTGGAGAGGCAAATGAACAGGTGCCAAGCGAGCCGCCAGCACAGGCAGATGAGGATTCCTCAGAAAGCAGCGAACCATCTTCACCAGACTCGTCTTCATCCAGTTCTACTGAAGCTCCAAAAACATCTGATGAAAAAGTACGTGCCACGCCCGCAGCGAGAAAAACGGCAAAAGATCATCATGTGGCGATTCAAGAGGTATCTGGCACAGGACCAAAAGGCAGAGTCCAAAAGCGGGACGTCGAGGCAGTCGTTCATTCTAGTGAGAAAGACCGACGCGTCTCACCACTTGCAGAAAAAGTCGCTGCTCGTGAAGGAATCGATTTAGCAGCAGTTTCTGGATCTGGCGCTCACGGCAAGATCATGAAGAGTGACGTACAAGCAGCAGCAACGCAAACAACAGAGGCTTCGCCTGTGAAAACACAAAAATTAGCTGGCATGAGAAAAGTGATTGCTGATCGCATGTCACAAAGTGCCTTTACAGCACCGCACGTCACATTAACAAGTGAAATTGATATGACGAAAGCAAAAGAAGTGCGTCAGCAGCTACTCCCGGCGATTGAAAAAGAGACAGGCTACCGGTTGTCGTTCACAGAAATCATCATTCATGCGGTCAGCCATGTACTCACGCGCCACCCGCAGATCAATATGACATTTGAACAAAATGAGCTCCATTTCCATGAGGATGTACACATTGGTCTTGCTGTTGCAGTGAAAGACGGCTTGATGGTACCAGTCATTTCTCATGCGAATCAAAAAGGGTTAAAACAACTAACAAAAGAAGCGAAAGAAATTGGCCGAAACGCACGCGATCAAAAGCTGCTTCCGGACCAGCTGAAAGGGTCCACTTTTACGATTAGTAACTTAGGCATGTATGCTATTGATACCTTTACCCCGATCATTAATCAGCCGGAAGTGGCGATTTTAGGAGTAGGACGGATTCAAGATAAGCCTGTTGCAGTGGATGGAGAAATTCAGGTGCGGCCAATGATGGGTGTCAGTTTATCGTTTGATCACCGAGTGGTAGATGGCGCACCAGCAGCTGCCTTTTTAACAGACCTTAAAAAAGTGCTTGAACAACCATTTGAATTGCTAATGTAGGAGATGAATCGGATGACGAAAACGTATGATCTGACAGTCATTGGCGGAGGGCCTGGCGGGTATACTGCCGCCCTTCAAGCGGCTGAGCGCGGACGGAAGGTTGCTTTGATTGAGGAGGATTTTCTAGGCGGTACTTGTTTAAATCGAGGCTGTATCCCTTCAAAGACCCTGCTGAAACATGCAGAAGTCATTGAATCAATCGAGAAGGCGAAAAGCTGGGGAATCGAAACAGGTGACATGATCCTTTCCTTCGATAAAATGAGAAAGCGCAAAGATGACGTCATTGAAAAGCTCAGAGGCGGAATCGCCTTTTTATTAAAGCAAGGAAAGATTGATGTATATAACGGCAGAGGCACAGCGGTGACCAAGCATCGGATTGAAATAGAAAAACAAGATGGATCAGAATCGATTGAAACGAAAGAGTTAATCATTGCTACTGGATCTTCACCGGCCATTCCGCCAATACCGGGGCTTAAAGATATTTCATTTGATACAAGTGATACAATCTTTGACATCCCAGATATTCCTGCTTCTGTCGTCATTATTGGCGGAGGTGTCATTGGTCTTGAACTTGCTTGTATCTTCCAAAGTCTTCAATCAAAAGTCACCATTATTGAAGCGGCACCGTCCATTATCCCGCAAGAGGATGAAGAAGCATCTAAGCTACTGGAAAGAGAACTCAAGAAAAAGGGCATCCATATTGCGAAGAAGACCACTGTGACAGAGTTGACGGAAAGCGAAGGAGTCAAAGCGGTTCATGCAACAGATGATAAAGGGGAGACGCACATCTTTACAGCGGAAAGACTGCTTGTCTGCGTTGGAAGAAAACCGAATGTATCAGCTGTTAGCCAGCTTGATCTTCAGCTCGATGGTCCGTTTATCAAGGTGAATGATCAGATGCAGACAAGTGCTGATGGTGTATACGCAGTTGGGGATGTCGCCGGCGGCTATCAGCTGGCTCATGCGGCGATGGCAGAGGCTGCTGTTGCGGTCAGCAATATTTGCGGCGTGCCTGAAAAAATGAATGCTGATATTATGCCTAGATGTATTTATACATTACCAGAGGTGGCAAGTGTAGGTCTAACGGAGAAAGAGGCAAAAGCCAAAGGGCTCAGCGTACAAACAGAACGATTTGATTTAGCGGTCAGTGGTAAAGCGTTAGCGGCAGGTGTTCAAACAGGCTTTATCAAATTGGTGTACGATACAGCATATGGTGAAGTGATCGGCGCAACGATGGTTGGCCCGCATGTCACAGAGATGATTTCAGAAGCTTCTTCCTTTATGTATTTAGAAGGAACAGCAGAAGAGATGGCGAAAATGATTCATCCTCATCCGACCATCTCAGAAGGTTTTTATGAAGCAGCTCTTGAGATCGTGAGTAAGCTGAGAAAATAAATGCTAAACAAGGGATAGGGAGGAGATGCATGTGCACGTCCAGCTTCATCAGAAAGCGGCACTTGTGACAGGTAGCACAGATGGATTTGGAGAAGCCATCTGCCTGGCTTTAGCCCGGGCAGGTGCACATGTTTTTTTACACACATTTCATGATGAATCAAAGGCTAGAACCATTTGTGAAGACATTCAAAAAATGGGCGGTCAGGCGAGTATCATCATGAACCCGCTGGAGACGCCGCGTGATGCCACGCGTATGATGAGGCAAGTGATCGATACGTGCGGGAAACTGGATATTTTGGTCAATCAAGCAGCACAAGGAGCGGAAGCGGAGCTTGATGCCACTCACCCTAATGAGTGGATGGACGAAGTAGAAACAGCTGTGAATACTGTCTTTCTTTCCAGTCAAGCTGCCGTATGGCACATGGTTGACCAGAAGAAAGGCTGTATTATTAATATATCGTCATCAGGCAGTATCACAGGTGATGGCGGGATTTCACATGCGACATCGAATTCTATGCTGAATGCCATGACAAAAGGGCTGGCGCGAGAATTTAAAGACAAAGGCATTCGGGTGCTCGCCTTATTACCGCCGCCTCTCCATTTGATTCCTAACACAGAGCAAATCAAGGAGACTGTGGCCCATATGACGGTCTTTTTAAGTACATCATATGGCGCATTTACAGATGGTGCAGCGATTATGCTTGATGGGGGTGAGAGTGCTGGCTAATGATCAAAAACCAGTTCTCATCGTTGGCGGTGCCCAAGGGATAGGAAAGGAAATTGCCGAGCGTTTTTTAAAAGAAGGACACAGAGTGGCTGTGTCTGATATAGATGAACAAGGACTTTCACTTTTAAAAAAACAGCATTCTGAGCTGCTGACATTTCAAGCTGACGTTTCATCGTGGGAAAGTGTTCAGCAGATGATCTCAGCAGCTGAAAGGGAGCTAGGCGGCATTGCTCATCTTGTGTATTCAGCTGGGATGACAAAATCACTTCCTTTTTTAGAAGTCGATTTTTCACTTTGGAAAAAGACACTGGCTGTGAACTTGTATGGTCTTTATTATTGCATCAAAGCGTCAGCACCTTATATATGTGAGCGGCAAGAAGGAAGCATTGTCATGATTGGATCAGGATCTGCTATAACTGGCTCAGGCGGCGGAATTCAGTATTACGCCTCAAAAGCAGGTGCTTTTGGTCTGATGCGTTCGCTCGTAAAGGAATTAGGGGCGCACCATGTGCGTATCAATGTGATTGCCCCCCGCGTAATTGAATCTCAAATGCTTGATACGCTCTATCCTACTGAGGTGGAGAAAAGGCAGCTGCAATCGCTCATTCCTGTCGGGAGATTAGGAAGACCAGACGATATTGCAGGACTCACTTTATTTCTTACAAGTGACGAGGGAAGCTATCTGCACGGACAAATTATCCTGTTAGACGGCGGGAGAACGTATCAGCCAAAATATACGGAGGGAAAAAGAGCGGAGAGGTAATCGCTCTTTTTGTCATTTTCGTAACAATTGTTCCAATTAGAAACGAATGTTTGGTATACTGGGAATCATAGTATATTAAAAGGATGATGTCACATGCTGAATTGGGAAGAAAGACGACAGCTCGTCAAAGTTGCTCATCTTTATTATACAGACGGGTGGACGCAGCAGGAAATCGCAAAAAAGCTCAATGTCTCGAGACCAGTCATTTCAAAGCTCTTACAAAAAGCAAAAGATGTGGGAATCGTTGAGGTGTACATTAAAGACGAAAGTATTCACACGGTGGAACTGGAAAAGCAGCTAGAAACAACTTTTCAATTAACAGATGCTGTCGTTGTCCCAAGTGTCGGGACAATGTCTGAGATGGTGAAACGTGCCGTCGGTCAAGCTGGCGCCTATTATTTATCTAAAAACATGAAAGATGCGGAGAAAATCGGCATTTCATGGGGAACTACGCTAGCTGAGCTTGTAAAGGAATACCCGTTCGAGCGAAGAAACGATGTGAAGGTCATTCCATTAGAGGGTGGAATGGGCAGGCAGGCAGTCGACATTCATGCCAATCAGCTGGCATATGAGCTGGCAAAGAAAATGAATGGCACGTGTTCCTATTTATATGCCCCGGCGATTTTAGAAACAGAAGAATTAAAAGAGCGGCTTATGGCAATGCAGGATATAGAAGCTGTGCTTGAAGAAGGTAAAAATGTCGACATTGCCCTCATCGGTATTGGCAACCCGCATAAAGGTTCAACGTTAAAAACAGTTGGTTACTTAAAAGAAGAGGATTTATCTGGTTTAAGGCAATCAGGGGCTGTAGGTGATATTGGCTTTCGTTTCTTTGACGGTCAAGGCAAACCTGTCCAAGATGAACTGAATCAAAAGGTCATTGGTTTATCACTGGAGCAGTTAAAGAGCGTCAAAACGGTCATCGCTGTTGTAGAAGGAACCCATAAAGCTGAAAGTATTTTAGGGGCTTTAAATGGCGGATTTATTCAAGTGCTGGTGACAGACGAACTAACGGCGGCAGCCATTTTAAAGGAAGCTTCCGTCCAATAAACGGCTCATAGCCATCGAATTGTATAAAAAGAGCAACATCAAACGAGAAAGGAGCTGTGTATCTTGAAGAAAACCGAAATGGAAGCGAACCTACATTGTACTCGGTGCCAAGAAGAGACCCTCCACAGCATCGTTTATGTGAATGATCAGATGAAAAGCGTTGAGTGTACAGAGTGTCATCAGAAGATCAGTGTGCAAGTCGACATCATGAAGGAATTTTACAAAGAAGTATACGAAAAAATTGCGACAAAGCCAAAACGGATGACGCAAGAATATAAGGCGAATTTGAATGGATTTATCTCAAGACTCCCAATCCGCGTGCTTAGTAAGCCATACCGGCTCATGAGATATTTAAACGAATCATACAAAGTGATTAAGCAATATAAAAAATAGCAGAGCACTAGCGCGTTTAGACAAAACCTCGCATTCTTTGACAGGTCTGCGCTCAGATGCTCGTTCTTTCTAGAAAGCAAAGGTTTTCTATCACGCTGTGAAGAAAGAAAAAAAGCAGAGCTGATTAGCGCTCTGCTTTTTTGTGTGCTTTTTTCATATAATAATAAATAGGCAGTCCAGCAATTCCGATCAGCATGGAGATGAGACAGCTTTTCCAGTCGGTGATCATGGTGCTGATTAAGACGAATAAAGAACCGATAATTGCAACGATTGGAGTGAGCGGGTAAAGTGGTACGCTATAAGCACGCTCCATTCCTTTGTTTTGTTTTCTCAATTTAAAGACTGCGAAAAAGGCCATGACATAAAAGATGTAGATCATGAAAATCGAAACCTCTGACAGTTTTTCTGGATTGCTGACGATCATAAATACAATGGCGATCAAAATTTGTACAAATACCGCAATCCACGGTGTTTTAAATGTAGGGTGAATACGCGAAATCGCGTTTGCGAAAGGAATTTGCTTTCGCTCTGCCATCGCGAAAATCACACGTGGGAATGAAAGAACCTTTCCGTTCAAACAGCCAAAGATACTAATGATGATGCCGATACTAATGACCTTACCGCCGATTGGGCCAAAGAGCATTGTCGCAGCAGTACTTGTCGCATTTTCTCCAAGCTGTACGATTTGATCTGCTGGTAACACGTGTAAAAGAGCAACATTAATAAAGAGATAACAAGCCGTGACGATTAAAATCCCGCCTGCCATTGCACGAGGCAGCAGCTTCTCTGGGTTTTTCATTTCACCGCCAAGTGCTGCAAGCAATATCCAGCCATCATAAGCAAACAACGTAGCCAAAATCGCTGCACCAAAGTTCATTTGAGCGATACTATCGTTGACTGCCATCAAAATATTTTCGTTTCCTTTCCATAAGCCAAACACAATAATAGCGGCAATCGGGACAAGCTTTCCGATGGTGGTCAGTCCTTGTACAAAACCGCCATATTTTGTGCCCATAATGTTAATTAAACATAAAAATAAAACAGTGATAATGCCGATTGTTGTCGACCATAAAGAAGAAAGAGAAAATAAATTGGCTAACAATGAACCAAAATAAAGACCGAGCGCACCGATGATGGCAGGCCCGTAAATGATAATCTGTACCCAGCCGCATAAATAGCCCCAAAACTCACCATACACTTCTTCAAGGTAGGCATACAATCCGCCAGTCCGAGGGATTTGTGTGCCAATTTCAGCAACAGTGAGTCCGCCTGCAAGGGTTAAAATGCCACCTAGCAGCCAAGCGAATAATGCGATATCTGAGCTTCCTGAATAGGAAAGGACGTTGCCTGGCTTCATAAAGACGCCGGACCCGATAATCGTCCCGATGACAAGAGATAGGGCGAAAAATAAGCCGATGTCCTGTTTTAACGCTGGTTGTTCTTTGTTCATTACACACGACCTCCTGCATCACTTTCGTACGTTACTGTGACATGTATTTTGTTCATTGTAATACGATTTTAGGAAAACAAGAATTAAAAAAATTTTCTGATTTTCGTATTTGTATTTAAAAGTGTTCGTTTATTGGAGAAATCAGGGTAAATGTTTCGTTAAAAACGAACGATAAAAGATTATTTTTGATTTAATGTTAATTTTATCGTTAGAAACCGAACATCTAGCCAAATGGTTGACTTTTCTTGAAAAATGACCTATTTTATTCATAAGGATATTATCTTGAATTCGAGATATTTTGAAATAGGAGTGAATATAATGAAAATCAATGGGATTCACCACGTATCTGCATTAACAGCCAATGCTCAAAAGAATGTTGATTTCTACCGCCAGATTCTTGGCTTAAAACTTGTAAAGAAAACAGTCAATCAGGATGACCCATCTATGTATCACTTATTTTATGGAGATGAGGTCGCTTCACCGGGAACGGAGCTCACCTTCTTTGAAATTCCAATGCTCGCCCGTCGTTTGAAAGGAACAAATGCCATCACAAGCACAGGCCTTCTCGTTTCTTCTGAAGAAGCACTTTCATTTTGGGAAAAGCGTTTTGAAAAAAAAGGCGTGCAGCAAGAAACGGCTTCCTTAAGAGGGGGTAGACCTGCCTTGCGCTTCCAAGATCCAGAAGGGCAGCAGCTATTTTTAACAGTAGAACCGAACGCACAAGAAGCAGGCTCACCGCCAGTGCATGATGATATTCCGGCAGAGTTTGCCATTAGAGGTTTGGGGCCAGTGGAATTAACCGTTGCAGAAGCGGACAAAACGATCCGTGTTTTAACAGACATCCTTGGCTTTACCGAAAGAGCGCGTGAACAATCAAATGATGGTGAGATCGTGACCATTTTTGAGTCAGGAAATGGCGGTGCTGGAACAGAAATTCATGTGATCGAAAAAACGGAAGGACCTTCTGAGCGTTCAGGCAGAGGAAGTGTGCATCACGTAGCCTTTCGCGTGGAAGATGCTGAGGAACTGGAAAAATGGTATGACAAAATATCAAAAGCAGGCTTCACGAACTCTGGTGTTGTGGAACGTTTCTACTTTAAAGCCCTTTACTTTAGAGAACCGAATGGTATCTTATTTGAAATCTCAACAGATGGTCCTGGGTTTACAGTGGACGAAGGAGTAGATGAGCTTGGCGATCAATTAGCCCTTCCTCCATTTCTAGAGCACAAACGAGCAGAAATTGAGCAGAGATTAACGCCAATTCAGTCATCATAAGAGCAGTTCATTCATGTATAGATAAATTCTTTCATTTTTTGTCATTTCTGCAAATATTTTCTATCAAACTGAAAAGAAAAAAGGGTAAAATCATCTTGATTTTAGCCCTTTTTCTTTTGCATTAGGAACTTTCCTGCTTAGATTCAGTTTGTGTTAATGTCACCTTCTTCGTTTCTTCCTTTCCGTTTCGAATGAGTGTGATGTTTACGGTGTCTCCAACTTTCGTATTCGTGTATAGTTCATGACGTAATTCACTTCCGGTTTTGATTTGTTTCCCATTGATGGCGGTAATGACATCCTCAGACTTTAAGCCGGCTTTGGCGGCAGGTGAGCCTGCGGCGATTTCTTTGATGTATACGCCCTGATCAAGCTGACTGTTTTTGAGACCGAGTGTTTCTTTCTGATATATGTCTGGGACTTGTTCGAGATCCAGCATGCTGATGCCGATATATGGACGCTCAATCTTTCCTTTTGCGAGAAGCTGATCGGCGATTGGTTTGACATCATTGATTGGAAGCGCGAATCCAATACCTTCAACACCTGTTTCAGAAATTTTCATACTCGTGATCCCCACAACCTTTCCATCTGTCGTAAGAAGTGGTCCGCCGCTGTTTCCTGGGTTAATAGCTGCATCTGTTTGAATCACATTAATGCTGCTTTCGCCTGCTGATGTGTTCATTGAGACTGTTCGGTCGACACCGCTGACAATTCCTTGGGTCACGGTTCTTGATAGATCTTCACCAAGCGGGTTTCCGATCGCGATGACAGTTTCCCCAGCACGCAGCGAGGAGGAATCGCCTAATGCCGCGACCTTCGTTACATGACTGCTGCTAATTTCTACAACTGCTAGGTCAGTCAGCGGGTCAGCTCCAACCAATTTACCTTTGGTGGTTTTGCCATCGTGCAAGGATACTGTGAGTTTATTTGCCCCTTCAATGACGTGGTTGTTTGTTAAGATATAGGCTTTGCTGCCGGATTTTTTGAAAATCACCCCTGAGCCTGTACCGGTTTTTTCCTCTTGACTGCTTTTATTTTGCTGTGATTCATCAAAAGGCGTATTGAAATCGCCAAAGCCCATGTCTGTTTGACTTTGCGCTTGATAGTTTGTAATGCCGACAATGGCTGGCGATACATCTTCGACCATGCTTGAGATACTGCTTGATGAATGTGATGTTTGGACAGCAGTTGTTTTTGACGAACTGGCACTTGTATCATTTGTTGATACAGCTTCTGTTTTTGCAGCAGAATCGCTTGCTGTGTTGTTTGATGCGTGCTGGGCATATGGCGTAAGGACATACACACCTAACGCTAGTATGCCGCCTACAATGCCGCTAACAAATGGCTTAAACCAGCTGTTTGGCTTCTTCTTTTGTTTTTGTGGCTGCTTCATTGTTTGAATCTCATGAGAAGGTTGGTTTTCATGTTTGTGATGTGTCATTCGAATCACTCTCTTTCTTCAATTTTTCATGTATGGTTCGAGGTGGGATGACCTTAATGTGTGGCGATTGGCTTTATCGTAAGAAAAAAGTGTGGGATAAAAATGAAAACATTGTGGGAAATTGTTAAAATAAGTAGTGAATCTAAGCCAAATAGAGGAGATTAAACTGTGGAGAAAATTGGAATCATTGGATATGGAAGCATGGCTGATATGATGGTGCAAAAATGGCTGGAAAAAGAAGTGCTCAATGCCCATCAAATCATGATCCATACAAGAAGTGAAACGGACCGCCTGCTTCAACTCAAAGACAAGCATCAAGAAATAAACATCTGCTCATTAGACGAACTTTCTGCGTCATGTGATGTACTTTTTATCTGCGTGCCGCCGCTTGCTGTACTTGATGTACTCGATCAACTGCCTTCAGCAGCCAAATCGGTTCATATTGTGTCAGTAGCCGCGGCTGTGACGTTAGACAAGTTATCAAAGCATACGACTCACCCAATTTCCAGATACATCCCAACGCTCACGTCAGCAGTTGGAACGGGCGTATCCCTCGTTGCGCATGGTGAAACTGCTGGAGAGGAAGAAAAGGTGCGTTTGCATCGCCTCCTTTCAGCTTTTAGTATCGTACGTGAAATAGGGGAAGACCAGTTTGATGCGGCGAGTAACTTGACGAGCTCATCTCCTGGTTTTATCGCTGCTCTTTTTGAAGAAATGGCGAGAGCCGCTGTGAGAAATAGTGAACTTTCATTAGAGGAAGCGTATGAATTTTTAACGTATGCCCTTTTAGGCACAGGTCAAGTCCTTGTAGAACGAGGCCTCACCTTTGCTGAAACCGTCGATAGGGTGGCGACAAAAGGGGGCATTACAGGAGAAGGCGCCGATGTTATTCAAAAGCAGGCACCTCAGATGTTTGATGATCTATTTACACAAACCATGAAGAAATATGAACAGCTAAAATCACAGATTAACGAAGCGGACAAACACCACTAAAGACATAGTTAGTGGTGTTTTATTTGTTAAAAAAATCCTTTGTCACAAAGTCTTTTGACCTGTATTATCTGAGTCTAATTTCCTTATTTTCAGAAATTGTATTGAAAAATCAATCAAGTAATCATATAATTTTTTAGAAAATTTAGAAAAATATACACAAATTTTAAGTTTAATTAAAGGGGGATGGGGATGAAGCTCTATGTATCTGTCGATATGGAGGGGATTACTGGTCTAGCTGATCATACATTTGTCGATGCCCGTCAGCACAATTATGAACGGGGCAGAAAGATCATGACAGGTGAAGTGAATGCCTGTGTGGAGGCTCTTCTTCAGCATGGCGCAACCGACATTTTGGTCAATGACAGTCATTCCAAAATGAATAATTTGTTGATTGAAGAATTGCATGAAGAGGCATCTCTTATATCTGGTGACGTCAAGCCTTATTCAATGGTTCAAGGGCTAGATCAATCCTATGACGCTG
Source organism: Bacillus sp. FSL K6-2841 (assembly GCF_037976435.1). Classification (NCBI taxonomy): domain Bacteria; kingdom Bacillati; phylum Bacillota; class Bacilli; order Caryophanales; family Bacillaceae; genus Bacillus; species Bacillus sp. FSL K6-2841. The sequence continues at coordinate 1,272,511 of NZ_CP150266.1, forward strand.
CTGTTTTTTTAGGCTATCATGCGAGGGCGTCTATGAAAGGTGTGATGTCCCACAGTATGATTTTTGGTGTCAGACATTTTTACATAAATGATCATCCAATTGGTGAAATGGGCTTTAATGCGTATGTTGCAGGCTACTACGGTGTGCCGGTGATTCTTGTTTGCGGAGATGATCAAGCAGCACTTGAAGCAGAAAAGCTGATGCCTGGTGTGAAAACAGTGGCAGTAAAAGAGACCATATCAAGATCTGCTGTGAAATGTCTCACTCCTGCCAAAGTCAACCAACAAATCTCGCAGCAAGTGGAAGCCGCAATGAAACAGATTCATTACATCAAGCCGCTGACGCCTCCTGATCAGCCGCTGCTGAAGATTGAATTTGCCAATTATGGACAAGCTGAATGGGCGAATTTAATGCCAGGTACTGCCATCATAGAAGGAACAACAACGGTGACGTATCAAGCAGAGAATATATTAGAAGCCTACCAAGCGATGCTTGTCATGACAGAGCTTGCCGCACGTACAACATTTTGTTAAACGAGGGGGAGACGGCAGATGACCAGCTTTTTGCTCAAGCGTTTTATTGCGATGATTGCCACGATCTTAACAATTACAACGTTAACGTTTATTTTAATGAAGGTCATCCCAGGATCGCCTTTCAATGAAGAACGAAATACAAACGAAACGGTCCAGCGAAACCTCGAAAGCTACTATCACTTAGACGAACCACTGTATGTTCAATATGTCATCTATTTAAAATCCATCGTTACCTTTGATTTTGGTCCTTCCATTAAAAAGCCTTCTGAAAGTGTCAATGATCTATTGGCGAGAGGCTTCCCAGTCTCATTAGAACTTGGTCTTATCTCAATATTGATTGCTGTCATCTCCGGCATCCTGCTTGGGGTCATGGCTGCCCTCCGGCACAATGGCTTGATTGATTATATCGCCATGACCATTGCTGTTTTCGGTATATCCATTCCAAACTTTATCTTTGCTACTTTATTAATTCAGCAGCTTGCTGTGAATTTGAAGCTCTTTCCTACAGCGATGTGGACAAGTCCGATGCATATGGTGCTGCCAACCATTGCTCTTGCCGTTAGTCCGATGGCCATTATTGCCCGGTTAACAAGATCGAGCATGATTGAAGTGCTGTCTCAGGACTATATTCGCACTGCTAAAGCAAAAGGGCTTTCTCCCTTTAAAATTGTGTTCAAACATGCGCTTCGAAATGCGCTTTTGCCTGTTGTGACCATTCTTGGCACACTTGTCGCAAGTATTTTAACAGGAAGTTTTGTCATTGAAAAAATCTTTGCGATTCCTGGCATGGGAAAATACTTTGTCGAGAGTATTAACAACCGTGATTATCCTGTCATCATGGGAACCACTGTTTTTTACAGCATTATTTTAATCACACTTCTTTTCATTGTTGATGTGGCGTATCGCCTGCTTGATCCGAGGATTCAGCTGCATCAGAAAGGAGGAAAGGCATGAGTATACACCTCCAGCAGGATCAACCGAATCCGCATCATGAAGTGCCGGACGAATGGTTTTCTCCGAGAGAGCAAAAGAAAACGGAGGCCCATGCCATTAAAAGACCCTCTCTTTCGTATTGGGCAGACACATGGAGACGACTGAAGCAAAATAAGCTTGCGATGTTTAGTCTATCGGTATTGATTTTTCTTTTTATCATGGCACTATTAGGCCCATTGCTTGCACCTAATAGCGTGACAGAGCAGCGTCTTTCGATGCAAAATCTGCCGCCATCGGCTGCTCACTGGTTCGGAACGGATGAGCTTGGACGAGATGTGTTCACGCGTACATGGTACGGGGCACGTATTTCGTTATTTGTAGGCGTCATGGCAGCCCTGATTGATTTTGCTATCGGCGTGATCTATGGAGGGATTGCCGGTTATAAGGGCGGGAGATATGACCATGTCATGATGCGAATCGTCGAGGTGCTCTACGGTCTTCCTTATTTACTTGTTGTCATTTTATTGATGGTTCTGATGGGGCCAGGGCTTGTCACCATTATTGTAGCGCTCACTGTCACCGGATGGATTGGAATGGCAAGAATCGTGAGAGGTCAAGTTCTTCAGCTGAAAAGCCAGGAATATGTCCTTGCCTCAAAAACCTTTGGTGCAAAGAGTCTGCGGATCATTCGCCGCAACCTGCTGCCGAATACGATGGGGCCGATTATCGTTCAGATGACCTTAACTGTACCGACCGCGATATTTGCAGAAGCGTTTCTAAGCTTTCTTGGTTTAGGCATTCAAGCACCGTTTGCAAGCTGGGGCGTGATGGCAAATGATGCGCTGCCGACAGTGCTGTCAGATAACGGGCATTGGTGGCGTTTATTTTTCCCTGCGTTTTTTATTTCACTCACGATGTTTTGCTTTAACAATTTAGGTGATGGCTTGCAGGATGCGCTTGATCCGAAGATGAAGAGGTGATGGCGCTTTGAAAAAAGTTCTACAAATCATCGATCTGCACGTCAGCTTTCGGACATATGGCGGCTCAGTTCGAGCGGTACGCGGAGTGAATGTGGATGTATATGAAAAAGAAACCCTTGCCATTGTAGGAGAATCAGGCTGCGGGAAAAGTGTGACTTCACAAAGCATCATGAGGCTGCTGCCAGCATACAGCGCTCTTGTTGATCAGGGAGAAATCTGGTTTGAAGACCGCAATTTACTGTCTTTATCTGAAAAAGAAATGCGTGCCATACGAGGTGTCGATATTTCGATGATCTTCCAAGATCCCATGACCGCACTGAACCCAACCTTGACAATCGGCGATCAGCTCATGGAGGCGGCAAAGGAGCATCAAAAGCTGACGAAAAAGGAAGTGAAAGAAGCCGCCATTCGGATGCTTGATTTGGTCGGCATTCCGCAGCCGAAGGAAAGGCTAAAGCAATACCCTCATCAGTTCAGCGGGGGAATGAGGCAGCGGCTCATGATTGCCATGGCACTGATTTGCGAGCCGAAAGTGCTGATTGCTGATGAACCGACGACCGCACTGGATGTGACCATACAGGCACAAATATTAGAGCTGTTTAAAGAGATTCAGAGAAAAACAGGGGTCACCATTATTTTAATCACACATGATTTAGGGGTCGTAGCCCAAGTCGCAGACCGAGTGGCGGTCATGTACGGAGGGAAAATGGTGGAGGTCGGAACGAGGCGAGATATTTTTTACAGTCCGCAGCACCCTTATACAAAAGGACTTCTGCAATCCGTTCCAAGACTTGATATGAAAGATGAACTCATTCCAATTGAAGGAAGCCCGCCTGATTTATTTGCTCCGCCAAAGGGCTGTCCGTATACAGATCGCTGCCCTGCCGCCATGAAGGTATGTGATCATATCATGCCGCATGAAACGCAGCGGTCACCTACCCATACAGTGCATTGCTGGCTCCAAGATGAGCGTGCGAATCAAACCGTTTTATCTTCAACACAAAGGGGGAGTTTTTGATGAGAAAAAAGGGATGGATCATCAGTATATGTTTGTTAGCGATCATGCTGCTCGCAGGGTGTACAGCCAATGAGCAAGCAGGGAAAGGATCATCAAGCAAAGAGGGTGAAAAGAAAGTATTAACCTTAAATAACGAAAACGAACCGACGTCGTTTGATCCGCCGATTGGTTTTAATAATGTATCGTGGCAAGGACTCAATAACTTAATGGAGGGATTAACAAGACTGAATGAAAAGCACGAACCATCTCCTGCAATGGCGGAAAAATGGGAGATTTCAAAGGATGGAAAAACGTATACGTTCCATTTAAAAGATGGCATCAAGTGGTCAAATGGTGATCCAGTGAAAGCGAGTGACTTTGAATATGCGTGGAAGCGGCTTCTTGATCCGAAAACAGGCTCTTCTGCATCGTTCCTAGCATACATGATTGAAGGCGGAGAGGCATTTAACAGCGGCAAAGGAAAGAAAGAAGACGTGAAAGTCAGTGCTGTAAATGACAAAACGCTTAAGGTCACACTAGCATATCCGCAGAAATCGTTCTTAAATATGACCGCAAACCCTGCCTTTTTTCCTGTCAATGAACTGGTCGCAAAGAAGGACCCAAACTGGGCAAAAGACGCCAAAACCTTTGTCGGAAATGGACCGTTCAAGCTGACAGAGTGGAAGCATGATGAGAGCTTCACAATGGAAAAAAGTGAGACGTATTGGGATGAAAAATCAGTTAAGCTGGATCAAGTGAAGTGGCTGATGATCAGTGATCGAAACACAGACTATCAAATGTATCAATCAGGAGATTTAGATACTGCCTTTGTCCCAGCAGAGCAAAGTGAAAATCTGCTGAAAAATAAAGATGTACAAATTGAAGACCAGGCTGGATTGTTCTTTTATCGTCTGAATGTAAACATGGAACCTTTTCAAAATAAGAACATTCGCAAAGCTTTTCAAATGGCGATCAACCCGCAAGATATCGTGGATTATGTGACAAAAAATGAAGAGAAGCCAGCACGTGCTTTCGTCTCGCCAGGCATTCTAGATTCAAAGGGCGAGGATTTCAGAGAAGCTGGCGGTGATCTTGTGAAGAATGATAAGAGTGAAGCTGCGAAGCTATTAGAAAAAGGGCTGAAAGAAGAGAACTATTCAAAACTGCCAGCCGTCACATTGACATATAGTACAAAGCCTGAGAACAAGAAAAAAGCTGAAGCCATCCAACAGCAGCTGAAAGAAGCGCTAGGTGTAGATGTGAAGCTTGCAAACATGGAAGCCAATGTATTTGCAGAAGATCAAAAGGCGCTGAAATTCCAATTCTCACAAAGTTCATTTTTAGCAGACTATGCAGATCCGATCAATTTCCTAGAGAGCTTTCAAACAGGGAATGCGATGAACCGGACAGGATGGTCCAACGATACCTATGATCAGTTGATCAAAAAGGCAAGCCAAGAAGCAGATGAGCAAAAGAGAAACAACATTCTTCATGATGCAGAGGCACTTCTCATTGAAGAAGCACCGATCATCCCGATTCATTTTTATAATCAAGTCCATTTACAAAAAGAAGGCGTGAAAGGGATTGTCCGTCACCCTGTTGGGTATATCGATTTGAAATGGGCACAAGTAGATGGAGAGTGATATTAGGATCAAAAGACGCTTTGTAATAAAAGCGTCTGTTCCTTTATTCGTTCATGTTATGAAGCAGAAACCCATAGATTGAAAGAAACGAAGAGAAAGAGGGGATATGGCATGAGCCAGCTGCCAGTGGCACTTCAAACAGGGGATACGGTGGGGATTATTGCACCAGCAAGCCCGCCTGATGAGCTGAAATTAGCAAAAGGAATTGCCTTTTTAGAAAGCCTCGGGCTAAAGGTGAAAAAAGGGAAGTATTTGGGCCGCCGGTACGGGTATTTAGCAGGTCATGATCATGAAAGAGTGGAGGATTTCCACCGCATGTTTCAAGATCCAGAAGTGAAAGCGGTTATTTGTGCTTGCGGAGGATATGGGACTGGCAGACTTGCGGAAGCCATTGACTATGACCTGATTCGCCGGAATCCAAAAATCTTTTGGGGCTATAGTGATATTACGTTTTTACATACGGCCATCCAGCAGCAGACGGGTCTTGTGACGTTTCATGGTCCAATGCTCTCCTCTGATGTGGGACTTGAGGAGGTCCATCCTTATACGAAAGATACCTTTTTACAGCTGTTCGCACCGAAAACCTTTACGTATGCGCACCACTTGTCACCCCTTCATACTTTCTATCCGGGCACCGCTTCAGGTGAGATTGTTGGAGGAAATCTTGCCCTCATCGTGACAACACTTGGTACACCTTTTGAAATCGATACGAAGGGAAAGCTTTTGTTCATTGAAGATATTGATGAAGAGCCCTATAAAATTGATCGAATGATGCAGCACCTCATATCTGCGGGAAAATTGGATGATGCGGCTGGATTCATCATTGGAGATTTTCATCAATGTGAACCAAAAAAGAAAGATCAGTCCCTCACATTGAATCAAGTATGGGACACCTATATTGTGCCGCAAAAAAAGCCTGCACTTGGGGGCTTTCGGATTGGCCATTCTTCTCCGAACTTTGCCATTCCAATGGGCACGCGGGCTGCATTAGATGCGACAGGGAAAAAACTGCACATTTCTCCCGGCGTTGCAGCGAAAGAGGCGATCAAATGAAAATCGTCGATGTTCGTACATGCAGAATGAGCGTACCGCTAAAAAAACCGTTCAAAACCGCTTTGCGAACGGTGTATGACGCAGCATCTCTGATTGTTATCATCACATATGATCAAGGTGACGTCAGCTACGGAGAGGCAGTCCCGACAGCGGTGATTACAGGTGAAACGCTGGAAAGCATCGACTATGCCATCTGTGAAGTGATCAGACCGATATTGCTTGGGGCTTCCTTGTCCGAGTATGAACAAATTTTTTCTCGTTTGAACCGTGTGCTCGCTTGCAACACAAGCGCAAAGGCAGCGGTTGACATGGCCATTTATGATGGCTTAGCGAAGCAGGCAGGACTTCCGCTTTATCAATACCTTGGCGGATATCGCAGTCAGCTTGAAACAGATTATACGGTCAGTGTGAACCGGCCGCTTGAGATGGCGGAAGATGCGAAGCAATACGCAGCAGAAGGCTTTCAGACATTAAAGATCAAGGTAGGAAAAGATGATATAGACACGGATATTCAGCGTATCAAGCGAATTCGAGAAAAGGTCGGACCGGATATTCAGATCAGGCTCGATGCGAATCAGGGCTGGACGTGGAAGGAAGCGGTCGTAGCCATTCGAAAAATGGAGGCGCTGAATATCGAACTAGTCGAGCAGCCAGTGCCAAAAGAAGATATCGAAGGTCTGCGCCGTGTGACGGAGGCAACAGATACACTCATTATGGCAGATGAAAGCATTTTCAGTTTTCATGATGCGATCAAGGTGCTTGAAACGAGAAGCTGTGATTTGATCAATTTAAAATTAATGAAATCAGGCGGCATAAAAGAAGCCTTAAAAATCAACGCTTTAGCAGAAGCATACGGCGTAAAGTGCATGGTTGGCAGTATGATTGAGTCAAAACTCGGCATTACAGCAGCCGCTCATCTCGCCGCAAGCCAGCCGAATATCAACCGCTATGATTTTGATGCCCCGCTGATGCTAAAAGAGGACATGGTAGACGGAGGAATCGTGTACAAAGGAAAAGATATCTTTTTCCCGCCGCATCATGGATTAGGCATTCAAGGGGTGAAAGGAGTCTCATGATGATATTTGAATCAAAGGTTCCAGTTGCGAATGTATGGACAGCGCCGCAGTCACCGAGAGAAATCGATCAAAAGGTACTTCAGAGCTCCTTCAAAATCAAAGAGTGGATTGACAAGCAAACATATGAAGAAAAACTGGCTTTATGTGAAGAAAATCTGATCCAGTCGCAAGTACTGCTCGGTGAACGAGTCATTGGATTAGAAGAGACAGACGGCTGGATGAAAGTCGTTATTCCGCAGCAGGCCAGCCGGAAACATCCACAAGGCTATCCTGGCTATATACCTGCGAACCAACTAAAGCAAGTGACAGAAGGAAGTGCGCCAGCTATATCTCATATCGTTTGTCAGAAAAAAGCCACGCTCTATCAAAACGGGCAAGCGGACATGGAAATTAGTTTTTTAACAGAGCTCGCAGCTTTAGAAGAAACGAGTGATTGCTTTCGTGTTGTCACACCAGCAGGGACGAGAGAAATCAATAAAGAAGATGTGCAGCCAGTTTCCTCCACTTCCTCTATGACCGGAAAAGATGTTGTAGACAAGGGAAAACAATTTATTGGTCTTTCGTATTTATGGGGCGGCATGAGCAGCTTTGGCTATGACTGTTCGGGGTTTGCTTACAGCATGTATAAAGCGAGCGGATATCTTTTGCCGAGGGACGCAAGTGACCAAGCAGTGCAAGGAACACTGGTCGCATCAAGCCATTTAGAACAAGGCGACTTATTGTTTTTCGCCAATGACAATGGAAAGGGAGCTGTCCGCCATGTAGGGATCTATGCAGGTGACGGTATGATGCTTCACTCGCCTAAAACCGGCAGAGAAATTGAACTTCTTTCCCTTGCTGGCACTTCATATGAAAAAGAATGGGCAGGTGCAAGACGGTATTTGCCAAGCGAGAGGAGCAAAGGTCATGGCAGTTGAACCACTTTTACAAGTAAACAATCTCAAAAAACATTTTCATCTATCGAAAGGAAAAACGTTAAAAGCGCTAGACGGTGTCTCCTTTCAGCTGAAACAAGGTGAAACGTTTGGTCTTGTTGGCGAGTCTGGCTGCGGGAAATCCACACTTGGAAAAGTGCTTATGCGTCTTTATGAACCGACAGATGGGGAAGCCTTATATGAAGGGAAAAGCCTTCATCACCTTTCACAAAAGGAATCCTTTGATTTTAATCGGCAAATTCAAATGGTGTTTCAAGACCCGTATTCCTCCTTAAATCCGCGGCTGTCTGTTAAAGATATTATGCTGGAGCCAATGGAGATTCATAACCTTTATGGGAGTCAAAAGAGAAGGGTTGCCAGGGTGAAAGAACTACTGGAAGCTGTTGGACTTAGCTATGACTTTGCCACTCGCTATCCTCATGAATTCAGCGGAGGGCAGAGGCAGAGAATCGGTATTGCAAGAGCACTCGCCTTAGCACCGAAATTTATTGTGGCAGATGAGCCAATTTCTGCACTGGATGTCTCTGTTCAAGCGCAGGTCGTGAATCTGTTGAAGAAACTGCAAAAGGAGGAAGGGCTGACATTTCTCTTTATTGCACATGACCTGTCGATGGTCAAATATATTAGCGACCGAATCGGTGTCATGTATTTAGGTCATCTCGTCGAATTGACCAGCAGTGATGCGTTATATCAAACACCGCTTCACCCCTATACACAAGCATTGCTGTCTGCGATCCCCATTCCAGATCCTGACGTGGAGGACAAGCGCAAAAGGTTCATTTTAAAAGGAGAAATTCCAAGTCCAGTGAACCCGCCAAGCGGCTGTGTATTTCGAACAAGATGTCCTGCAGCGATGGATGTGTGTGCTGAAAAAAAGCCAACATTACAAGCAGTAGAAGAAGGGCATGATGTCGCCTGTCATTTATACGATCAGAAATAAAATAGGCAGATAAAAAGCCAGCAAGTAGACAAGCTGTTCTACACGCTGGCTTTTTTAGTGGATGAACGCCGAATCGGCAATGTGCAGCATCTAAAAGAGCCGCCAGATTTAATGATTTCTGAAAAATTCACTTCAATGACAGTGTAGCCGTGAGCGGTTAAAGCAGCATTTGTTTCTTGATTGATAGGCAAACTAATCACTTTTTTCTGTCCAATGGATAAAACGTTTGGACCGAGTGTGAATTGCTCTTGTTCGCTTATTTCAATGAGATGATAATGCATGTTGAGCAGGTGAAGATCCTCTTTTTTGAACGCTTCAGGATAAATCAATATCTCATCATGAGACAGAATATTCATCACACAATCGAGATGCAAAATGTGAGGAGGAAGATGAATGGGAATGATGTCATGATCCGGCAGTTCTTTTTTTAGCTCATGAATAGCGGCTGGGTTTGTTCTTTTGCTTGTTCCAACAAATACACGTGTTTGATCCACAAGGACATCGCCGCCTTCAATTGTTCCGTTTGTCAGGGTAACAGTATTCATTCCAATTCCCTGTGCCCACTCTTTTAACAATTGTTCTTCTCCTTGCCGAACCGGAGCGGCCATGCTTGAAACAAAGAGTGTATGTCCAATCGTAAACCCAATATCCCGAGTAAAGACCTGTTCAGGAAAGCGGTCATTTGCAGGAAGCATAATGGGGCGTACTTGATGGTCTTGTAGGGTTTGGATCAATTGCTTATGCTGAGCAATGGCTTTCATTTGAGAAATATTTTCTCTTGCAAAATGCTTTTGGGTTTCGTTGATGATCTGTTTGATTTCCATATAGATGGGACTGCATAAAAGGACTTCTTGTAAATCGTCATATTCACTCATGCATTGCGGCATTTTGTGTATTTGTTCTGCTCTCATAGAATCCATCAAATGGCCTCCTTGTTTGTTCATAGTTCTATTATTCCTCGTTCTAGTCATAGTTGAAACATTTCCGAAAGAAAATCTCTCACAAGAGACTAAAGCAAAAAGTTTAGACAAACCTAAAAGAATAGTGTTTAATAAAAGTCGTTCCGCATTCACGAAAACAGCAAGAAGGAGCTATGATGATGAGAGAAGAAAATTTCAAATACTGCAAGGAATCGAAAGTTGTAAAAACCAGCAGGGTATTCCCTCTCGATACGAATAATCACCAAACCTTGTTTGGCGGAAAATTAATGAGTTATATAGATGACATTGCTTCCATCTCGGCAGCAAGGCACAGCCGCAGTGAAACGGTCACGGCTTCTATGGATTCTGTTGATTTTTTAGAGCCAATTGGACAAAAAGAGTCAGTATGCTTGGAATCCTATGTGACATGGGTTGGCACGTCTTCCATGGAAGTGTTCGTTAAAGTTATGAAAGAAAACTTGATGTCTGGAGAGCGCAGACTCGCAGCGACTTCATTTCTGACATTTGTCTCGCTAGATGAAAATGGGAAGCCAAAACGAGTCCCGCAAGTCATGCCGGAAACAGAGGAAGAAATCATGCTGCATCAAACAGCGAAGCAGCGGGCAGAGGAAAGAAAGAGCCGCCGAAAGCATAGTAAAGCTTTGGCTGACGCACTTGGGACAGATAAGCCTTGGGCGTAAAAATCACCCTTTAAGCGGTGATTTTTTTCTAGGGTGGTATCTTGCATGGCAAGATAGTGTGTGGTAAGATGATGCTATCTTGTGATGCAAGGTACTGGAATCGGAGGAACAAAGATGACAACATCCACACAAATGCTAAAAGGAATTTTAGAAGGCTGCCTGCTGTCGATTATTTCAGAGGGTGAGATTTATGGATATGAAATGACGAAGAAGCTCGCGCATTACGGGTTTGATCAAATTAGTGAAGGAAGTATCTATCCGATCCTGCTGCGTATGCAAAAGGAACAGCTCGTGACCACTGTCACAAAAGCATCAGCAAGCGGGCCGAAAAGGAAATACTATACGCTCACACAAGCTGGAGAAAAAGCGCTCATAGAGTTTATTACCCGCTGGAGTGAGCTTTCAAAAAATGTAAACTGTTTACTACAAAAAGGGAAGTGAGATTATGGTATCAAAAGAAACAAGACACGTTCTACTAGAGCTGAAACTCTATCTCATCTCAAAAGGAAAAAATCAGGACGAAATTGATGAGCTGATGGATGAACTGACGACACATGCGGTTGAGGCTGAAAAAGACGGTAAAACAGGGGAGGCTTTGTTTGGCGGAGATCCGCGGGGCTATGCTGATGAACTTGCAAAAGAGCTGTCAGGAAACCATAAAGACTGGATTCCTTTTGTCAGTGCCTTCTTAATTGGTTCACTCTTTTATATGATTTTATCAGATGCGATCAGTCAAAGCTTATCCTATTCTTGGTATGCATTGATTGGTTATCCGCTCGTTTTAGTAGCCAATGTCATCATGATCATTGTCATGTTTAGAGCGTCTTCCTTTCAAACAGGAGGCCGGGCATTTCTTTATTTCTGGATCTTAGGAATCTTTCAGTTGACTTCAATGGTCACAATCAAACTATTGGATCAAAAACTCGGCACACCATTACTTGTACTGACTTCAGGTCAAAGATGGGGCGTCATCCTGCTTATGCTGTTATGTATCATTGTCTTTAATGCAATCATGAAAGCGAATCTCATTTCACTGATTCCAATCATCTTTTTCGGACCGCAGCTCATATTCGAATGGATTGGCTGGACATCACCAAGCGTGCTTCTCTTGCAAAGTCTACTATCTATTGTGATCTTAATCGGGCTTGTGCTCATTGTTTTACGCCGAACGAATAAGAAAAATGAAAATACGATGTAAAAAAACAGGGCACATCCCATCAGATGTGCTTTTCTTTTTCTAAAAAAATGTAGAAATGGTAACGTGTTTTTCATTACAATGGGAAGAGGACAAAAATGAAAAGGGGTTCTGTGTTTGGATATTTTATGGGGATATGTACTTGTTTTTGTATTGGCTGCTTTGCCTTTTTTTGAGGTGGTAGGGGTCGTTCCGCTGGCCATTTTAAGTGGCATGCATCCTGTACCGGCAGCGGTTATTGGGTTCATCGGCAATTTTTTTACCGTTTTCCTTCTCATTGTTTTCGTAGACCGCTTTAAAGCATGGCGGTTAAAGAGAAAAGAGGACAAAAGCAATGAAAAAGGAGAAAAAAAGCAGCAGCGGGCGAGAAAAATTTGGGAACGTTATGGTCTCCCGGGATTAGCGATAGTCGGTCCTTTTATCATTGGCAGTCATTTAGCAGCGTTTATGTGCATGAGTTTCGGGACGAAGAGAAAGCAAGTTGCGGTGTGGATGACAGTCAGTTTAATGATGTGGACGGCGCTGGCAGCTAGTTTAACCGGTGCGGGAATCCATTACTTTGCCCCAGATTCAAATGGACTGTTCGGTGATCTTTTTAATCAGTAAGTGAGGGGGGATCATAAATGAAACTTCAAACACGCACAGTGCTTGAAACAGAGCGACTTAGACTGAGAACGATGAATGAACATGATGCCTCGTTTTTATATGACATGTTGTTCCAAGATGAAGAAGTAATGAAGTATTATCCTTCTTTGAAGGATAAGCAGCAGACGAAAGAGTGGATTGCATGGAATCAAAAGAATGACCGTATGTACCATACTTCTCTCTGGATCATTGAAGACAAAGAAACGAATGAACTACTTGGACAAAGCGGAATTGTTCTGCAAAACATTGAAGGACAAACAGAACTTGAAATCGGCTATATGCTTAAGAAAGCAGCGTGGGGGAATGGCTATGCTGCTGAAGCCGCAAAAGGCTGCCTCACCTATGGCTTTGAAGAAATGAAAGTCAGACGAATGGTAAGCTTAATCCGCCCGGACAATGAAGCATCGGTAAAGGTCGCTTTAAAAATGGGCATGAAAAAAGAAAAAACCATTTCAAAATGGGACCAAATCATTGATGTTTACAGCATTACCAGAAACGAAGAAAACGGCTCGCTTACAAAATAAGCAGAGCCGTTTTTTTTATATCCGCTGTTCTAGTTGAAGTAAATATTTCTTACGTTCTATCCCGCCGCCGTAGCCGCCGAGCTCACCACTTGTTTGAATGACGCGGTGGCAAGGAATGATGATCGCCAACTGATTGGCACCATTTGCATTCCCTACCGCCCGGACCAAATGCGGATCGCCCAGCATCACAGCAAGATCTCGGTAAGAACTAGTTTCGCCTGAAGGAATACGTGTGAGCAGGTCCCACACCTTCATTTGAAAAGGGGTGCCATGCATGGAAAGTGGTACTGTAAACTGCGTCAGTTTTTTCTCGAAATATAAGGTCAATTCCTTTGTTAATTGCTGGTGGATGTTTGTTTCCCCAACTAAAATACGCGCATGATGCTTTTTTCTCATGTTCTCAATTTCCTTTTCTAGTCCCCGCCTGTCCATAAATTCCAGTAAATACACATGCGTCGCATCTGTCACGCTGATCATCCGTCCAATCGGTGTAGAAATAAAATTAGCGTGAAGAATCTTGGTTTGCGTCTTTTTAGGGGGATTCCCCATGATTTTCGTAAAGGCATCATTGAAGGCACTTGAAGAATCATAGCCCAATGCGACCTGCTGATCAATCACTTTTTTTCCATTCATAATTTCTTTAAAGGCAAGCCCCATTCGGCGTGATCTCGCATATTGAACAAAGGTCATGCCATAGATTTCTTTGAATTTCCGCCTGGCCGTTGCAGAGTGTATCCCTAACTCGCGAAAGTCCTCTTCTTTCCAGCGTTTTTCAGGATGTGTTTCAACTGCAGAAACGAGTGTTTTGACTTCTTCTGGAATGCTGTTCGGATATGTTAATGGAGTGCAGCGCTTGCACGGACGATATCCTGCTAGCAGTGCTTCCTCTGCTGTAAAGAAAAACTCACAGTTCTCATATTTTGGTTTTCTAGCGGTACATGTGGCATGGCAGAAGATACCGGTGGTCTTAATGCCGGCGAAAAACGTGCCGTCATATTGCGGGTTCTTGTCAACCAGTGCTTGATAAAATTCATGTTTCTGTTCGTTGGTTATCATCATATGATCCACCTCTTGGTTTTCTATAAAATGTTTTTCAGCATTGTTTAGGCCGATACAACGGATAATCTGTAAATGCAGCATCCTAAAGTGGAACGTTCATCTCATCAATCTGAGTTCATTATACCAGCGATATGACCGTTCCTTTAATGTCTGGGCGTTTCTAACTTGGTCCTTCTTCCATTTTTTCTGTTTTAGTTCATATACTTTAGTTGTTTCTGTTTCATTTCTTCATAAATTGTTTCGACTTCTTGTTCGTAAAGAACGGTCTCCATGTCCTTGTATTTACGCTTGATCGTCAAAGTAATAAAAAATAAATGGATTGTCATATACGCTCATTTCCCTTCGGTTGGCAGCACGGAAATATCCCGCAGATCTTCTTTATCAGTTGATCTGTTTCTAACACTTAGTATACGCCGGTCCGAAATCATTTCTTTCGAAAAATGAACAAGTATATTTGAAGAGGGAGAGCAAACTGGTAGACCGGCATATTGGGGTGTGGTAAGATTTTTAATACAGAATCTGCTCTAAGTCAGATCTGTTTATCATGAATTGGTTTTCTAGGGTTCCGTGCGCTGGTGCAGTCTGGTCCGAGAGAAAACACATAGGGTCTTTAGAAGAGGCCGTATGGACACGGAGGGATAAAAGCCCGGGAGATTTGATCAAACGATCGATTTCCAGGCTTTTTTTGTTGGTTGGAATCGTTCAGAAAGGAGAAGATCAGATGAAATGGGGAAATGTCTTTATCGCGGCCATCTTTGAAGTCGGCTGGGTGATGGGGCTGAAATATGCCCACTCGCTCATAGAATGGGGCGCAACCATCGTTTGTATTATCGTGAGCTTTTATTTACTCATGAAAGCAACAAATGTACTGCCAGTTGGCACACTTTATGCTGTTTTTACCGGGCTTGGTACAGCAGGTACCGTCGTCATAGGCATGGTGCTTGGTGAGCCGGTTCAGCTTGTCAAACTGCTTTTGATTGTCATGCTTTTGAGCGGTGTATTAGGACTGAAGCTGACAACAGGTGAAAAGAAGGGAGAGGCTGAATCATGAGCTGGCTTTTACTTATTGGAGCAGGCATCTTAGAAATGCTTTGTGTGACCATGATGAACCAATTCCAAAAAGACAAGCATGTCAAATGGATTTTATTCATTGCGGCTGGCTTTTCGATGTCCTTTCTGATGCTGTCTCTTGCGATGAACACGATTCCGATGGGAACGGCGTACGCCATTTGGACTGGAATTGGAGCTGCTGGAGGCGCCATGGTCGGTATGCTCTTTTACGGAGAGTCGAAAGATGCAAAACGTATTTTCTTCATCGCATTGATTTTATCTGCGGCAGTAGGGTTGAAAATCATTGAATAAGAAAAGGCTGGCAGATAGATGCCAGCCTTTTGTTACATCGAATGATGATTGGAATCGTTTTCATTTTTGCGGTAAAGCTGGCTCACAAGTAGAAAACACACACCAAATGTGAGAAAAGGAACGAGTCTTTCGCCGGCTATAAAAAGGGAAATACCTGTGATCAGACAAACGATGCCGAGCCAAAAGCTCACTTTACCAAACAAAGTCATACTTTTCATCTCCATCACTCCTTTTATGCTAAAAGGTCTATTCACATTATATCACGCTAGGGGCAGAATTGAATGAATATTCAATAAAAAATGGGGCTCTACATTGCTTTTTCTCTTTCCAGTCCAGTATAATATTTCATTAGAATGAAAACGTAAATGAGGTCATGATACATGAGAACTTTGATAACAGAGAAACTTGAATTACACAGACAAAAGCATGAGCAAAAAGGAAGATTGCTTGTCAGCTGCCCGGATCAGCCTGGAATTGTATCAGCTGTTTCTTCCTTTTTATTTGAGAACGGAGCAAATATCATTGAATCCAGCCAATACACAACAGACCATGAAAGCGGCCGGTTCTTTTTAAGAATTGAATTTGATTGGAAAGACATCTCGGCAAATATGGATCAGCTGAAGCGGCAGTTTGAGCCAATTGCAGCATCTTTTCAAATGACGTGGAGCATGTCGCGTGCAAGTGAGCTTAAAAAGCTGGCAATCTTTGTGTCAAAAGAGCTTCATTGTTTACATGAGCTGCTATGGGAATGGCAAAGCGGCAATTTGATGGCTGAAATTGCGGTCGTGATCAGCAATCATGAAACGGCAAAAGATACAGTAGAAGCGCTTGGAATCCCGTTCCATTTTGTGAAGGCGAACAAAGACATTCGCAAAGAAGCGGAAAAACAGCAGCTTGCATTATTAGAAGAGTATGATATTGATGCCATTGTGCTTGCTAGATACATGCAAATTTTAACACCTGCTTTTATAGAACAGCACCCGAACAAAATCATTAATATACATCATTCCTTCCTGCCAGCGTTTATCGGTGCGAATCCATATAAGCGGGCATATGAGCGAGGTGTCAAATTAATTGGCGCAACTTCTCATTATGTGACCAATGATTTAGACGAAGGACCGATCATTGAACAGGATATAGAGCGTGTAGATCACCGGGATGATGCGGAAGCTCTAAAAAATATTGGTCGAACAATTGAGCGGAGTGTGCTAGCACGTGCCGTCAAATGGCATCTAGAAGATCGAATTATTGTGCATGAGAATAAAACGATTGTATTTAATTGACCGCTTGACTTTTCCTTTGCAATTGGTGATAATATAAAAAAATTAACGAGCGTTGAAAAGGAATAGTAAGCAGGAACTGATGCGTAAAGAGAGCAAATGACATGCTGAAACATTTGCCGCAGACAGCTGCTGAACCTGCCCTTTGAGCCTTAGAGGAAAAATCTAAGCGCGTGCCTGGCGTTACAGGAGTTGAGTGGAATAAGCTAGAAGTATGCTTATTCAATGAAGGTGGTACCACGGAAAATCCCTTTTCGTCCTTTACATAAGGAGAAAAAGGGATTTTTTTGTGCCTAAAGGTATAGCGGAGGGAATCAATAATGAAAAAGCAAAGGATCGTCATCAAAATTGGCAGCAGTTCATTAACAGAGCAAAAAGGAGCCATTGATGAACAAAAAATGCAGGATCATGTGAAAGCGATAGCAAAGCTGAAAGAGGCTGGGCATGAAATTATTTTAATTTCATCAGGAGCCGTGGCAGCAGGGTTTGGCAGCTTAGGGTATCCATCAAGACCTGTGACCTTAAAGGGAAAACAGGCGGCAGCCGCCGTTGGTCAAGGCTTGTTAATGCAGAAATATACAGAACTATTTTCACAGTTTCACATGACACCTGCACAAATGCTTTTAACCCGTAATGACTTTTCAGATCGAACAAGATATCGAAATGCTTACGCAACGATGATGGAGCTGCTGGAAAGAAAAATTTTACCGATCATTAATGAAAATGATTCTGTCTCCATTGAGGAGCTTACTTTTGGGGATAATGACATGCTGTCAGCTCTTGTCAGCGGTTTAATTCATGCAGACCAATTGATCATCTTAACAGACATTAACGGAATTTATAATGCAAATCCAAATGAGCATCCTGATGCGAAGCGTTTTGATGTACTAACACACATTTCAGAAGAATTGTTTTCATATGCGAAGAGTACAGGCTCAAAAGTGGGAACAGGCGGGATGAAATCAAAGCTGTCTGCTGCACAAACGGCACTTTCACTAGGCGTGAAAGTCTTCATTGGTACAGGTACTGGTGAAGATAAGCTGCTTCATATTCTTGCGGGTCAAGGAGACGGAACGTATATCGGAGAACAGGACTTATCAGCGATCAACAACCGCCGTCAGTGGATTCAATTCCATTCACCCGTTTCTGGGAAAATCATGATAGATGCAGGAGCAGAAGCGGCGATTTTGCATCATGGGAGAAGTCTTCTTCCAGCTGGAGTTATTGATGTCGCTGGTGACTTTTCTAAAGGAGAGGTCGTTGAAGTCGTCGGTCCGAATGGGCTAGTAGGTAAAGGACAAACCTTGTACGCATCCGATGAGCTTCTCGGTATTAAAGGACTGCGAAGTGATGAGCTTTCAAATGAGAAGCCTGAAGTCATACACAGAGATCACTGGGTACAGCATGTACAAAACTGAGGAGGGAATATGATGAATGAAGTTCTTGAAAAAGCAAAAAAAGCAAGTGTAGCCAAAGATCAGCTGCTCCTAAAAACGACGGAGCAAAAAAATACAGCTTTACATGCCATCGCAACTGCACTTAAAGCATCTTCCGCTTATTTACTCGATGAGAATAAAAAAGATGTGCAGGCTGCTGAGGAAAAGCAGTTCACGCCTTCTGTTATTGACCGGATTACACTCACAGAAGAGAGAATTGAAGCCATCGCAGACGCGACCCTTCAACTCATTCACCTAAAAGACCCAATTGGTGAAACATTAGAAACCATTCGAAAAGAAAACGGTTTGTTCATTGAAAAGGTGCGTGTACCTCTTGGAACGGTTGGAATGATTTATGAAGCAAGACCAAACGTGACTGTAGATGCTGCCGCCCTTTGTTTGAAAACTGGGAATGCTGTTATTCTTCGCGGGAGCTCCTCTGCCATTCATAGTAATAAAGCGATTGTGAAGGTGATCCATGAAGCGCTTCACACAACGGAAATTCCAGTAGACAGTGTGCAATTGATTGAAGATACAGGCCGTGAAACGGCGAAAACGCTGTTCACTTTAAATGAATATTTGGATGTCCTTATTCCGCGCGGCGGGAAAAATTTAATTGATCTTGTCGTGAGAGAGTCTACCGTGCCAGTGCTTGAGACAGGGGCAGGGAACTGTCATATCTACATTGATGAAACAGCGAAAAACGAAATGGCTGAGCAGATTGTGCTGAATGCTAAAACCCAAAGGCCATCTGTTTGCAACGCGATCGAGAGCATTGTCATTCATGAAACATGGGCAAAAACATATGGCGCTTCATTATTTGAAGCCCTTCATGCAAATGGGGTAGAAATACGGGGCGATGAAGCTGTATGTGCCCTTGCGCCAAGTGCTTCATTAGCGAGCACAGAGGACTATGAAACAGAGTTTTTAGCGCCGATTGTCAGTATTAAAACCGTAGCCAACATAGAAGAAGCGATTCAGCATATACAAACGTATAGTTCCAAGCACTCTGAAGCGATCATTTCGGAAAATGATCAAAATGCGTCACTTTTCTTAACAGCTGTCGACGCTGCCGCTGTCTATCATAATGCCTCTACTCGGTTCACAGATGGCTTTGAATTTGGCTACGGAGCAGAAATAGGGATTAGCACACAAAAACTGCATGCAAGAGGACCTATGGGTCTGCCTGCCTTAACCTCTGAAAAGTTTGTCATTCGCGGTCAAGGACAAATAAGAGAATAACGAATTCAAAAGAGAGTCTTGTGACAATAGGCTCTCTTTTTCCTTTCATTTTTGTATTTCTTCGGTCAAGTATGATAAAATATGGTAATGTTTTATATTTTGAAAAGATTGGAGAAGGCAACGTATGGCGAAAATCATTCCCTCTTCGGATATTGGAGTGAAAATCAACAAGTGGTATGAATTAATCCGCAGATTTGATTCAGAACAAGCAGAACAACTAAAGCAGGAAATTCGCACCTCTCTTGATTCAATGGAAGAAGATCAGAATTTGCTTCTCTATTTTTCTTTAATGGAATTCAGACATGAGGTCATGCTCGATTATTTAAAGCCATTAAAGGAAGGAAAGCTTCGCGCCAACTTTTCCGAGCTTTCGAAAGAAATAGATGAGCATCAAACACATGTCACAGGCATGCTTGAATACTACTATCATTTTTTCAGAGGCATGTATGAATTTGGCCGTAGGCAGTATATTGCTGCCATCTCGTCTTATCAAAAGGCAGAGCACAAGCTTTCTTTTGTGTCAGATGATATTGAACGTGCGGAATTTCATTTTAAAATGTCAGAAATATATTATCACATGAAACAAACACATATCTCGATGCATCATGCCAAACTGGCGCTGGATGTCTATATTCAGCATGAGCTATATGCGCTTCGCACCATCCAATGCGAATTTATTGTGGCAGGTAATTATGATGATATGAGAAGACATGAAAAGGCATTACCACATCTCGAGAGAGCACTTGCGAGATCAAGAGACTTTCAAAATGTGCGTTTTATTGCTTCCTCTTTGTTTAATATGGGCAACAGTTATTACCGAATGGGAGATCTTGACCGCGCACTCGAACTAATGAAAGAATCCATCTCGTTATTTGACCAAAATCAATCTGATCACCTTCGTCGATCCATAGACCCTCTTTATACAGCTGCTCAGATATTATACAAACAAGGTAAACACGAAGAAGCCTTACACTACAGAGAAGAATGTATGAAGCGAGCAGAAGCACTTCAGGATGACATTCATATTCAAAAGACGATATTTTTAGAAGCATTGTATTTAAAGCAAGACGCGGAGCATATTAAACGAATTTTTCATTTTTTAGAGTCTGCCTATGCATATCCAGATATAGAGGAGCTGGCATTAGACACCGCAAAGTATTATAATGAAATGGAAGATTATGAAAAATCTTCCACGTTCTACGGAGAAGCAGAACATGCTCGAATCTATATTCAGAGAGGGGATTGTTTATATGAATTTTAAAAAATGGGCAGTCGTCTGTACAAGCATCACCATCTTGGCGTTATGGCTGGCAGCAGCAAATGCCGACCCGGATAACAGAAACCATACGTTAGAAAAACCGAATCCGAAGCATATCACGATCTAAAAGTCCTTTTCACAGGGATAAAGCTGTCGAGAAAATCTCGACAGCTTTATTTTTTATAAAATGTACATACCCTCATTTTATGGAAAAAGACGTTTATCGGATACCTATTTATAGTTATGGTGTTGCATTAATTAAGAATCTTGCAACAGCATCTTTTAGATGGTATCATGAATAACGAATTCAAAAAATGTTTAATTTTTCCATGAAAATATCTTTTAACAATTAAAGAGTGGGGGTTTTATTTTGAAACAAGCGATTACGATTACCAATATTAATAACAATTTAAATCAGATCGGAGAATACTATTATAAAAACAACTTAGCAGATACAACAATGGATCGTATGTACAAATTAGATAAAAAACCTCAATCCGTATCCTCTAGAGCCGATTTAGACTTTGATCCTAATAGTGATAATTTAAATTTAAAACAATCTGTTCCTAATTTAATATACGTTGGAGAGAATCTATTTGATAATACTACTAGTACTGATCAAAGTTATGTGACAACCAATTATACTAAAGCCGTGACACAAACTGTATCTACTTCTACTACAAAAGGATTTAAGCTAGATGGGCAAGGATTAGAATTTAAATTACCACTATTTATTGGAGGAAATAAAATTACTGCATCCTTTAATTCCGGTACAACAACAACGAACACTGATACTACTACCGAAACGATTACCTCAGGTGCACAGCCAGTTAAAGTTCCCGCACACAAAAAATATAAGGTTACTGTCTATTTAGAGGAGTTTACTTTTAATGGAACATTCGACTATAAAGCAAAAGGCACAAATTTGTATAATAACATCACCGCAAAGGGCTTGTGGATAGACCGTAATGGAACCCCATATAGAAAAATATATAATTTTCATGAATCAGTCGGTGACGAATGGAACAGTTTAAATTCATCTCAGAAAGCAAGTATCAACGAAATAAAAATTAATTCTAGTGATAATAGTATGATTGTTGACGGTTCTGCTGAAGTAAAAGGTGTTATAGGTACTAGAATGTTAATAAAAACTTATGATATTACTGATGGGGAGAATAATCTTATGAGAACCCAAGTTATTGAGTGATAATCTTTGAAAGTTTTTTAAACCTAGTGACATTCTAGAAAAAGAAGCGAAGAGAACAACAAATGCGAAGAATGTTAGTTAACTAGAATTCGGGCTGTCGAGAAAATCTCGACAGCTTTATTTTTTCCTTAAAATTTGCATATTTTCATGTTCTACACTAGAAATTTTTTCAGCATGAAACTGAATTTGTATTGCTGGATCAATGCATTTGTCATAGTAATACTGAATCTGAAAATCGCTTTTATTGCGTACTCATCTCAAATCATCCTGCATTGACCACTCATAAAAATGAAATTCGGAGGAAAGATGAAAGTGAGTGTTTTTCATTGACTCTTAAATTTAAATTGTGTACAATTCAATTGTAGAAAATATTATTGGAGAGAAAGAGGGTTATATACATGTCAGAAGTTTTATTTACTGCAACGGTATCAGCTGTCGGAGGAAGAGAAGGAAAGGTCGTTTCAACTGATGGAGTGCTTGAGCATGATGTAGCAATGCCTGGAACACCAAGAGCGAAAAAAATAGAAAAAGCAACAAATCCAGAGCAATTATTTGCAGCAGGCTACTCTGCATGTTTTGATTCAGCCCTTCAAATGGTCGCAAGACAAGAGCGTATCCGTTTTGAAAGCGAAGTAACAGCACATGTCAGTTTAGTAAAAGACAGTTCAGATGGCGGCTTCAAACTAGGCGTTAAGTTAGAAGTAAAAGGAACTGGAATCGAGCAATCAGCATTAGATGAGCTTGTTCATAAAGCACATGGCGTATGCCCATATTCAAAAGCAACTCAAGGAAATATCGAAGTAGAATTAGTAGCTGTCGCACAATAATTGATATCATAAAAGGCTGAGGGAATAATCCCTCAGCCTTTTGATTGTGTTAATTTTTGCAAAAGCTCATGTAAAGAGGCGCGCAGCGTTTTTAACTCTTCTTCCGATCTGCCTGTCCCAGACAGCATCTGAAATGGAATTGCAGTAGCCTTCTCTTTTAGTTGCCCTCCATATTCCGTTAAACGAATTTGCACAGAACGTTCATCCTCTTTCGAGCGCTCGCGGATGATGAGTCCGTTTTGCTCCATCCGTTTCAGCATAGGTGTGAGTGTACCGGAGTCTAAATACAAAAGCTCTCCCATCGTTTTCACATTTAATGTCCCATGCTCCCACAATAAAAGCAGTGCCAAATATTGCGGATACGTAATGTCTAACTCTTCTAATAACGGTTTATACTGCTTCGTCATCTCTCTTGAACTTGCATATAACAAGAAACAAAGCTGATTTTCCAGCTTCATGTGCTCGAATTCATTTGTCATGTCAGTCACCAACTATTTTTTGTCATACTTATTATTGTATAAGATTTTCTTCTTTTTTAAAATAAATACAGCCCAAAAACGAAAAATTCTTTAATGTGCGATAAATGTTTGAGAAATGGATAGAACGTGAAAGGAATAAATAGATAAAGGAGGAGATAAAGATGAAACCATTATTCACAGCAAAAGTAAAGGCACAACACGGAAGAGCTGGACACGTTCGCTCAGAAGATGGTGTGCTCGATCATAACATTGTCATGCCTAATGCAAAGAAAGACGGAGAAACTGGTACGAATCCAGAGCAATTATTTGCAGCGGGCTATGCAGCTTGTTTCGGAGGGGCGCTTGAACAAGTAGCGAAAAAGCAAGGGGTCGACATTGAATCAGAAGTCGAGGGACATGTCAGTCTTTTAAAAGATGAAAGTGATGGCGGATTTAAGCTTGGTGTCAAGCTGATTGTATCTGCAAAAGGCCTTGACCATGACAAAGCGAAAGAGCTAGTCGAGGCTGCGCATGAATTTTGTCCATATTCAAAAGCAACAAGAGGGAACATCGAAGTAGAGCTTGAAGTGGCTGAATAAAAAGGTTCTCTATCACGCTGAAAAAAAGAAACACCTGCTCATGAGCAGGTGTCTTTTTTTAATATTCTTTCTTTTGTTCATATGTTGCCCATGCTTCAAATGGTGCAAGGGTTTTTTGAAGTGTCAGCTGATAAAATGGAATATTTCTTGATTCGTAATCTTTATTGATTTCTTCATAAATAAATGAGTCATCAAAACCAGAAACTGCCGCATCCTGATGTCCAGCAGCAAAATAGACCGCTTTTGGTCTAGCCCAGTAAATAGCGCCAAGGCACATCGGACAAGGCTCACAGCTTGTATATAAAATACAATCTTCTAATTGGTATGTATTCAGCGTTTGGCACGCCTTTCGAATGGCTGTGACCTCAGCATGTGCGGTTGGATCATTCGTTGTTGTCACATTGTTGCTTCCCTCGGCAATAATCTGTCCATCCTTGACAATGACTGCTCCAAAAGGACCGCCAGTACCACTATTGACTCCTTCTACTGCAAGATCAATTGCGCGTTGTAAAAAATCTTCGTGATTCATTGTCTTCCTCCCTATGTTCGTCTGACTTCTCTAGTATAAACGAATCATGCTAGAAAAGGAAACCTCCTAGTAGATGGTCAATCAGGACAATTTACGCATTAAAAATCCCCCGCCATGATAGCAGGGGAGAGGAAATCAATTATGCATGCTGCGTCAGCTTTTTACGAGCGACTTCAGCCGCCGTCACCATGTTTTTCAAAGCAGCAATGGTTTCAGGCTCTTGTCTCGTTTTTAGTCCGCAGTCAGGATTCACCCAGAAGCGATCTGTTGGGCATACGTTCAATGCATCATCAATGATTTGACTCATTTCTTCGACAGATGGAACGCGCGGGCTATGGATGTCATATACACCAAGTCCGAGACCTTTCAAATACGGATGTTTCTCTAAATAATCGAGGAATCCGCCATGACTGCGTGAATGTTCAATTGTGATCACATCGGCATCAAGGTCTTCGATCGTATCGACAATATCCTCGAAGTTACTGTAGCACATATGTGTATGAATTTGCGTTTCATTTTGAACAGATGATGTTGATAGACGGAATGACTCTGCTGCCCAGTTTAAATAGTCTGCCCAATCACTTTCTTTGAGCGGAAGACCTTCTCTTAGTGCAGGTTCATCCACTTGAATGACTTGAATTCCTGCTTCTTCTAACGCTTCTACCTCTTTACGTAATGCGAAAGCGATTTGGAAGGCAATGTCCTTTCGGGAGATATCTGTTCTTGGGAAAGACCAGTTTAAGATCGTGACAGGACCTGTCAGCATTCCTTTGACCTTTTTCTTCGTTAAGCTTTGTGCGTAAACCGTCTCTTTCACAGTCATTGGTGCTGTAAACTCAACATCTCCATAAATAATTGGCGGCTTCACGCAGCGTGATCCGTAGGATTGTACCCAAGCAAATTTCGTAAAGGCAAATCCGGCTAGTTTTTCACCAAAGTATTCAACCATGTCTGTACGTTCAAATTCTCCATGTACGAGAACGTCCAGACCGATTTCCTCCTGAATATCAATCCATCTTTTTGTTTCTTCCTTAATAAATTCATCATATTCTGCATCTGTCCATTCATTTTTACGCCATTTTTGACGAGCACTTCGCACTTCCGCAGATTGCGGGAAGCTGCCAATGGTTGTTGTTGGCAAGAGCGGCAGTTCAAGAGATTCGTTTTGGATACGAAGGCGCTCTTCAAAGGCAACTGGACGTTTAAAGTCTTTCGATGAAAGATTGTTGCGTTCTTTTGTGAAATCCGCATTGGTTCCTTTTGCAAATTCTTTTAAAGTAAGAAGTGCTTGCTTGGCTTCATTGATGGCGGCTTCAATCGCTGCGGCGCCTTTTGTTAAGCCTTCTTTTAATGTTGTTAATTCAGCCAGCTTTTCAGTAGCATAAGACAGTCCGTTTAATAGTTTTTCTTCAAGCTGTTCGCTTGGGTGTTTTGCAACGGGTACATGCAGCAAACTGCTTGATGGCTGCAGCCATACTTCCTTTGGCTGAGCGTCAGCAATAACCTCAGAAACGAATGACAATCTTTCGCCAAGATCTGATCTCCAAATATTTCTTCCATCAATGACGCCTGCTGCTAAAACTTTGTCTTTCGGGAAGCCGTGCTTTTTCACTTGATCAAGATTGCGCCCTTGATCATGGACAAAATCAAGACCGATGGCTTCAACAGGATATGTGACAAGCTCTTCATACGCATCTACTGAATCAAAGTATGTTTGAAGAAGAATATTTAAGGCAGGTACGGCTTCTTTGATCGTTTGATAGATTTCTTTGACGGCTTTCACGTCTTCATATGAAGCTGTGACAAGTGCTGGTTCATCAATTTGTACCCATTTGACGCCGGCTTCTTCAAGTTCTTTTAAAAGCTGAGTGTAAAGTGGGATGAGACGCTGCTGAATCTCTTTTACTTCATTTGGTTCATAGCCTTTAGAAAGTGAGACAAATGTATAAAGACCAAGTACAACAGGTTTTGTTTCAACACCAAACGCCTTTTTCACCTTTTCGTAAGCTTCAAGCGGTTTGTTATGTGTGAGTTTGAATTCCGTGCTTTTTTCGTATTCTGGAACGATGTAGTGATAGTTTGTATTAAACCATTTTGTCATTTCACTTGAGACAGCATCTTTTGTTCCTCTTGCCATCGCAAAGTATGTATCTAGCGGGTCTTTTAAGCTGCGGAAGCGCTCTGGAATCCAATTGAACATAACAGCAGTATCGAGCACGTGATCGTAGAAGGTAAAGTCTCCAGAAGGAACAACATCAATTTGTTGATCAATTTGCGTTTTAATGGCAGCTGAAAATTGTTCATCAAGTGTGCTTAAGAGGGTTTCACGGTCTGTTTGACCTTTCCAATAAGACTCAAGTGCTTTTTTCCATTCTCTGTTTAAACCAATTCGCGGAAAACCTAGATTACTTGTTTTAACAATTGTCAATTCCAATTCCTCCTCTAAATATAAAAAGACACTTACACTCATGGTGAAGATTGATGAGGGCAAATGTCTGGTTTAAAAAGACAAAATGTGTGTGCGAAATAAAGCGTGAGCAGAACTGACGCTTTTTTCCGACATCTCCTATCAACCGTAGGGGGTTTGATGTGATAGAGCGGCTGGTATCCTGGCTGGTGAATCTGCAAGCTTTTCATCCTTCCCGTCCTTATGACAGTGGATTCATAAGAAAAGCTCTCCTCACTCACAGTGGCGGGACCGCGCCGGATTTTCACCGGTCTTCCCAATTAAAATTCGATGTGTGATTCGAATTACCGACTCTCAAACTATGAATTTATTGTGTTCGATTATATAACGTCCACTTCATTTCGTCAAAGTAAATTTTGAATAATTTTAATTAAAAAAATCCTGAGAAAATTCGATCTATTCTCAGGACCTCTATTCAAGTTATAGCGATAAAAGATCTGCTTCCAATGTCTTTTCTAAAAGCACATCAGGTGCAGTTAAATATAAAAATCCATTCCCAACGAGGGCTTTCGACTGCTTCAGTGGCAGGGTTCTTCTGACAAGCTGAGCATAGACCTCAGGCTCTGACAGCTTGCGCTGGAACGCTTCTTCCTCGGCATTTTTTATAATGGCTAGTGCACCGCTTACGTGTGGGGCGGCCATTGAGGTGCCTGTCAGTCTGCCGTATTTATGGTTAGGGAGAGTGGATAAAATGTCTTCTCCTGGCGCGACGAGGTCGATTTCTTTATTGGCGTTGGAGAATTCAGAGGATTCTCTTGCAAGGGAGACAGAGCCGACGGCAATGACTTCATTGTATGCTGCTGGGTAGGAGAACTCTTCCGTACGCTCGTCTCCGTCCCCTTCATTTCCTGCTGCGCACACAACAAGTACTCCGCTTTTTACCGCGTTTTGAATGGCTTCCTGTAAGGCGGGCTCATTGCTTGGACCACCGAGAGACATAGAAATAATATCCACCTTCTGCTCAGCGGCATAGTTAATCCCGTTAATGATCCATTCATATTTCCCGCTGCCATTTTCGCCGCCAAGAACTTTCACGATCAGCAGCTTTGCTTCAGGGGCAACCCCTAAAATTCCACCATTTTGATCTGTAGCAGCAATCGTTCCTGCTACATGGGTACCATGTCCGTTATAGTCTTTCACATTTTCAGCATCTCCGTTGTCATCATCGGTAAAGTTTTTGCCTCCGATAATCTGATCTTTTAAGTCGGGATGCTCCGTGTCGCAACCTGTATCAAGGACAGCAATGGTTATGCCTTTTCCTTTGAAGCCACTTGACCAAAGTTCGGGTGCTTTAATCTCCTGAATACTTTCCGGCGTCTCTTTCGCTTCCATCACATTGGCTTTTACTTCATACGGAATTAAGCGAATTTCACCTTTCATAAGAAAGCCCTCCTTATTTTGTTTTCAAAGTAGATTCAGGCTGCGTAATGTTATTGTATAAAAGAAACTTTTGATCGGAAAGGGTCAATTGTAATAATTTTTCAAATAATCAATCTATTATCAAAAGTGCAGTTCTTCTCACATCTTGACGAAAGAACTCATCTTTTGAGGAAAACTCTTGATATCATATGAAAAAGAAGGAAATGCTGCATAGTGAGCTTGCACCTGTTTAGAGGAAAATGGGTGAAAAGGACTAAAAGAGGCAAACTACATAACAATGAGATCAAGCAATAAATGCGATGTGAAAAGGATGTGTAATGTTTTTGTTGAAAAATAAATGTTTCTTTCATAAAAAAATAGACGTGAAGATTGTGTCTGTTCCAAATGCAAAAGGCAACATATAATAATGGAAAGACAAGCTTGCCTTTTAGATAGGAGAGATAGAGATGAACAAAGGGAAGATACTCGTAGTCGAAGATGAAAAGAAAATTGCAAGGGTGCTGTCACTAGAGCTTGAGTATGAAGGGTATGAGGTGACGGTCAAAGAGACAGGAATGGATGGACTACAGGCTCTTGAAGAAGAAAGCTTCGATCTGGTGCTGCTTGACGTCATGCTGCCGGAATTAAGCGGTCTTGAAGTGCTGAGAAGAGTTAGAAAGACAAATACAGCGACACCTATTATGTTGATTACAGCAAGAGATAGTGTGCCTGATAAGGTAAGCGGACTTGATCTTGGAGCGAATGATTATATTACAAAGCCTTTTGACATAGAAGAATTATTAGCGCGAATTCGTGCGCAACTCAGATTGAATATAAACGAGCAAGAAGAGAAGGAGACAGAGCTCAGCATAGCAGATTTGACTGTCAACGAGAAAACAAGAGACATACAAAGAGCAGGCCAAATGCTTGAACTCACGCCGAGAGAATATGACCTGCTTGTCCACCTGCTGAAGCATCAGCAGCAAGTGCTCACAAGAGATCAGCTTTTAACAGCTGTTTGGGGTTTTGATTATTTCGGTGATACGAACGTGGTGGATGTCTATATTCGTTATTTAAGGAAAAAAGTCGATTACCCATTCGAAAAACAGCTGATTCACACAGTGAGAGGTGTGGGTTATGTGATGAAAGGATAAAGAATGAGATTAAAAAATAAGATCCAGCTTTATACGTCGTTGTCATTGTTTTTAATGGTGCTCTTATTCCATACAGCCATTTATTTTATTTTTTCAATCACCTTGACGCAAAAAGATATGTTCCGGCTGTCTGAGGTGGCTGAAAATATCGCCATTGCTTTAAAGAAATCAGAAGAAGAAGGTCTTCCATCATCAGAGCTGCTGAAAGCCTACCTGCCCCAAAATGGCATGATCCGTGTCGTGACAGAAACGGGTGAATCAAAGCTGACTGTCACAAAGGAGTCAACGTTTAGTTCACTGCCTTTTACATATGAATCTGGGCAGACAGCAGAAATCAAAGAATACAACAAGCATATGGTTGCGTTCGCTGCGATTCCGGTTATTTGGACAAATGGCGAGATTGTGTCGCTCCAAGTATATGAAGAAATCGAAAATACGGAAGAGAACTTAGCGTTATTAAAAATGATTTTAGTTGCTGCGGGTGTTTTAATTATTGTGCTTTCTTACTTTGCAGGCCATATTTTAACAAAACAAATCGTCCGGCCGATTAGTCGAATGACGAGTACCATGAAGGCGAGTATGAGGGAGAAGGCGTTTAAACGAATCGAACTAACAGGCGATTCTAAGGATGAATTGTATCAAATGGGCCAAACCTTTAATGAAATGTCAGAAATCCTCGAGAAGCATTATAAAAAAGAGCAGCAATTTCTGCATGATGCCTCACACGAGTTGAAGACGCCGATTACGGTCATTATGAGCTACAGCAATTTACTCAAGCGCTGGGGGCAAACACGT
This sequence comes from Bacillus sp. FSL K6-2841, assembly GCF_037976435.1. NCBI lineage: Bacteria > Bacillati > Bacillota > Bacilli > Caryophanales > Bacillaceae > Bacillus > Bacillus sp. FSL K6-2841. Next base: position 1,302,618 of record NZ_CP150266.1, read on the forward strand.
CCAGAGGTTGTAGAAGAATCCTCCCAAGCGATACATGATGAAGCGAAAAAAATGAAAAGACTGACAGATCAATTGCTGACACTGGCGAAAAATGGTCAGCCGCTATATGTGGATATGAAGCCAGTTGATCTTGGTCATTTGTGCAAGCAGCTTTGCCATACACTTGAAGTGGCCACTAATCGAACGATTCAATCTCGTGTGCAAACAGATCAGCCGCTTATTGCGGAAGGAGACGAAGAGAAAATCAAACAGCTTTTGACCATCTTGATTGATAATGCCGTCAAATATAGTACAGAGCCAGTTGATGTGACCTGCGGATGGAGAGGAGAGAAGCCGTTTATTTCAGTCATTGACCATGGGATTGGCATAAAAGAAGAGGATCTCCCAAAAATCTTTGACCGCTTTTTCCGTGTAGATGAAGCAAGAAACAGTGAGACCGGCGGAACAGGTCTTGGTCTTTCAATTGCGAAGCAAATTGCAGAAGAGCATGGAGCTGAGCTGAAGGTAGACAGCCGAATCGGCAAAGGGACAACCATGACCATTCTTTTCCCGAAATAAATGGGTCTTTTCTCATCAATTTCTCATTTCCTCCTTATAAAATAGGAAATAGGAAGGAGGCGCTGCATGTCTAGAAAAACGAAAATGGTGCTTGCGCTCGCAGGATGTCTCGTCGTTCTTGCGGCCTTTGCAATGCTCATGATTCAAACCATTGATCAAAAAATATTAAGTGAAGCAGAAATCAAAAAAATGATTGCAAAAGACTACAATGGAAACATTACACAGATTGATTTAATCAATCATAAACAGGACTATACATTGACGCTGGAAAATGCAAATGGCATTTATCAAATCATTGCATCTTCCGCAAGCGGTCAAATGAAAGAGATTAGACAAATAAAGAGCTATCAAAAACCAAATGAAAAAAATGCTGAGCTTCAAGCAGAAGAAGCGGCTGTTAAAAAGGTGAGCGGTACGGTCATTCAAAAGAAAGAAAAGTCCGATCGTTATATCTTTACAATCCAATCAAAAAAAGAATTATATCAAGTCGATGTTGACAAGCAAACGTTTAAAGTGCTTGAAGCAGAAAAGAAAAACCCGACCTCTAAAGAAAAGAAAATGACAAAAATCACGGTCGAAGAAGCCATCCGAATTGCAGTAAAAGAAGTCGGAGGGACAGTGGATGATGCTGATCTTGAAACATTTAGCGGTATGCTCGTATTTGAGGTGGAGCTGGATTTGCCTGATGGGCGGGAGGCAGAGGTACTTGTAAACGCATATACAGGAGATATTGAAGGAATTACGTACGAAAACTAATCCTTTTCTCATGATTTTCTCATGTTTCTTTCCTTCCTTTATCATCTTGTTTCTTTAAGATAAAGGAGAAATCAAATAGAGGAGGATATGAATATGATGAAAAAAGTACTAGTAGCTACAGCATTAACAGGAACTCTTGTCGCAGGTGGTTTCACACTTCAAGCGCAAAATACAAATCAAACAGCACACGCGGAGCAAGTGGTGCAAAAGAAATCTTCGTTTGTCTCTAAGAAACAAGCAGAAAAAGCTGCCCTAAAAGTGGTGAAAGGGTATGTGGACGATGTGGATCTTGAGCGTAAAAAAGGAAAATGGGTGTATGAGGTTGAGATTAAAAAAGGCGGTTTTGAATATAAAGTATATGTCGATGCCAAAACAGGAAAAGCGCTGAACGATCCAGTCAAAGAAAAGAAACAGAATGTGAAAATTACTAAAAAGCAGGCTGAACAAATTGCCCTTGCAAAAGTAAAAGGAACAGTCACAGATTCTGATTTAGATAAAGAAAATGGTGTGTACTTATATGAAGTCGAAATCACCACACCAAAAGGCGAGGAAGTTGATTTTGAGATTTCCGCTAAAACAGGCAAAATCCTAAAGCAAGAATGGGATGATTAAGCCATCACGAAACCTTACACTTTCATGTGTAAGGTTTTTGCATTGGGACAAACTACGGGAAAGGAGGCGAGAGAATATGAAGAAAAAAGAAGAAGAGCAAACAATGGACCATGCGGAATATGTTCCGCATCCTGACGGAGAAGGATATGCTTTGTTTTTGCATGATTCCTTTCATCTCCTCTCCCAAGAGGATATGAATCAGCCAGAAGAGGAATAAAGACATGAAAGGGCGATGGTCTACTTTGTCTATCGCTCTTTTTTTCAAATGTAAGCGAATACATAAGGGAACTTAGCATCTTGCTTATTGACATCACTGCGCTTTTTCTGTAATCTCAGTGTGTCAACAATATGAGACTTCGTTAGGTGAGGCTCCTGTATGGAGATACGCTGCTGCCCAAAAATGTCCAAAGACGCCAATGGGTCAACAGAAATCATCGACATAAGGTGATTTTTAATGCAGCTGGATTTTTCCTATGCCATACAGTGCTAAAGCTCTACGATTGAAGGAGCAAGTGTTTATTTGTCATGCTTACAAAGCGCCTTCATTCGGTTGAAGGTGTTTTTTTATGGGAAAAGGAGGTGTGGGGATGGATCATCCCGATTCGAGACACATAGAGAATATGTCAAAAGATCAGATTGAGACATCAGATAGAGGAGATCCTGACCCCCGCACATTCTAAGGGATTCGGGTATCTCCTGACTTTGGGGAGGTAACAGCGATGATACAAAATATAACGTACGATGAACTCATTTTACGCATCATTATTTTACTAAGAGATGGAAAACGAAAAGAATTTAAAAACATTATGGAAGAACTTCAGCCATATGATATGGCCTACTTATTTAAAGAACTTCCAGAGAAACACCGCAGCCGCTTCCTCAGCTTTTTACCAGTCGATGACGTGACAGAAATGATGGGTGAGCTGGAGCGGGAATATCAAGAAATCGTTCTTGAAAAAGTAGGGAAAGACAAAGCGACCTTCGTCACAAACAAAATGGATAACGATGATCTAGCCAACTTGTTTGATGAGATGGAGGATGAGCTAAAGGATCAGCTATTATCTAACATGGAAGCAGAGGAATCCAAGGCCGTCCAGCTTCTTATGAATTACCCTGCTGAGACAGCGGGACGGATCATGACCAACCGTTACGTTTGGATTCCTCAGCATTTTACAGTACAGGATGCAGTTGTGAAGCTGAAAAGCTTTGCTGAAATCGCGGAATCAATCAACTATTTATATGTGATTAATGATCAAAAACAGCTTGTAGGCGTTCTCTCATACCGGGATCTCATTTTAGGTGAACCGGATGAAAAGGTACAGGATCTCATGTTTACAAGAGTCATTGCCGTTGGAGCCTTTCAGGATCAGGAGGAAATCGCAAAGCTGATTGAACGATATGATTTCCTTGCGATTCCTGTTGTGGAAGAGAACAATGTCCTAGTCGGAATTGTTACAGTTGATGATATCATTGATGTTGTGATTCAAGAGGCAGGCGAAGACTATGAAAAGTTTGCTGCCTCTGGTAAAGATATCACGTTCGACACACCGGCATTTGTGGCGGCATACCGCCGTCTTCCGTGGCTCATTTTGCTCTTGTTCATTGGGCTGATTTCAGGCAGTATTTTAAATTATTTTGAAGATACCCTTCAGCAAGTTGTTGCTTTAGCGTTCTTCATGCCGATGATTGCCGGGATGACAGGTAATACAGGAACACAGTCTCTTGCCGTCGTCATTAGAGGACTCTCAAAAGAAGAATTAACGAAAAAAACCATTATGCGCCTTATTTTTAGAGAGCTGAGAACGAGTATTTACATTGGGATTGTTTGTTCCATTATTATTACAGTTGTCGCAATGGTGTGGCAGGGCAATATGATTTTAGGTTTTGTTGTCGGTTCCTCGCTGCTTGCAACACTGATTATTGGGACAATGGCAGGTACGGTCGTGCCGATTATTTTACACAGATTAAATGTGGACCCGGCCATTGCATCTGGGCCGCTGATCACAACATTGAATGATATTTTATCCTTACTGATCTATTTTGGAATTGCAACAGCATTCCTTCATACACTGATGTAGCATGAAGACTGTAAAACGTGACGTTTTACAGTCTTTTTTGAATAAAGATTGCATATAGCGCTTCCATCCTTTACATTTTAAGGAGAAGGTGGGAGAGAAAAATGAAGAAGTTTTTATTCATTTTAATGTGCATTGTTTTGCTAGGTGCATGTTCAAGAGAAGACGAGGGGAAAGACAGAAGACTGGTGGCAGCAGAGCATATGATTGAAGCTATTAGCGAAGGAAATAAACGAAAAATAGAAAATATTTATGTTGAAGGCGCTGTCCCAAGTCCGAATGACATTCTAAAAATGAAAAAAGAATGGGGCATAGAGACACTTTCTTATGATGATTTTCAATTGGAAGAAGCCAGCATTCATGTCTTTCATGCGAATTACGAAGATGAAAAAACAGGGGAGAAAAAGGCGCTGGCCATGCGGGTCATAGAAGATCCTGAAAAAGGCGGTGTACGGATTGACTTTGTAGGGCTCGTTGAAGGAACTGACGCTTCCTCTCAATGAAAGCTAAAATGATTTTATTGAAAAGGATAGAAGAGCTGAAAGAATGTCGCTCTATCTATCCTCTTTTTTACCATAAATGACCCGATCATATATGAGTTATGCCCAATAATTCCATAAACCGTGAGAGGGCACTAGTCATGTACGAATTGCGGCGCCTTATAAACACAGTGGGCACGATTCTATGTGGTTCCGGTAAAGGATGACAGGTAAATCTGCCTTGCATCCGAGATTCAACCATAGATTTTGGTAATACGGTAACCCCTAGCCCGTTTTCAACGCATTTAAGCACGCCCTCTAAAGTGCCATATTCCATTACCTTCATCGGAGCAAAGCCATTGCTCTCTAACCATCGTTGCCAACGCCCCAAATAGATGCAATGCGCAAATGACGAAAGCAATGGTTCATGTAAAATTGATTCTACCTGGAATTCCTCCTCAGAGTAGCTTGTAATGAGAACAAGGGATTCTTCTAATACCGGATATTCAATAATGTCGGGATGAAGAATGGGCCCATCAACCAATGCACCGTCTACCTTGTAGTTGAGAATAGCATGAACCTGATCTACAGTAGGTGCCATATACATGCTTAATTCTACTTGTGAAAATGTCTTGTGATATGCTGCGAAAATGCTGGGCAATCTTGTCGAAGCGGTAGACTCTATAGATCCAATGTGCAAAGTTCCTCGCGGAGTAGAGGAAAGCTTTACGGCCTCTATCGCTTCTTCAAAATTGTAGAGTAATTTGTTTGCATATGGCAGCAGTTCTCGCCCTGCAGGCGTTAAGGATATCTTTTTGTGATATCGATAGAAAAGAGGAACACCTAATTCTTGTTCAAGACGCTGGATTCGTGCAGTGACATTCGACTGCACATAATTTAATTTCTCGGCAGCTTTTGTAATGCTTTGTTCAATAGCTACTGCTTTAAATATCTCCAAAGATGTAATATCCAAAATAATGCTCCTTTTTGCATCACAAATTGTGATGAACTATACACTATTTTTTGATTTTACGTGATCCAATAGAATAAGTAAACTTAATAATATAAGAGGTTGATGCTCATTGTGTCCCTTGATGTTTATCATGAGGAGGAGAATTTGCAAGGTAGGGAGTTTTAGCTTAAGAAAGATAAAAAAAGACGTTTCCAAGTAAATGAGGAGGGAATTTATTGATTTCAAAGGTTAATATCCAAGAGAAATTTTCGCAAATAAATGATTATTGGAATCCTAGAATAAGTGGAGAGTTGAACGACTCATACATGAAAATGGTAAAAATTAAGGGTGAATTCATTTGGCATCATCATGATGACGAGGATGAAATGTTCTTTGTATGGAAAGGAAATCTAGTCATCCGTTTTAGGGATAGAGAAATAGCGCTTCATGAAGGGGAGTTTCTTGTGATTCCAAAAGGAATTGAACATCAGCCATTTGCTGAAGAAGAAGTTCATTTGCTCTTGATTGAACCAAAAACGACGCTAAACACGGGGAATGTGGTCAATGAACGAACTGTTTCGATTCCTGAACGAATGGATGAACGCTAGATCGACTGCACTTAACAATATACTAAACGTTATTTGATAGAGTGTTGGTTCTTAGAATGAAATGTTATTGAACGCCGCCTGAAAAAAGTAAATTTAAACTGATTCCTTGCTTATATAGCTTATTTCACTTAATAGGATTTGGCATTGTGCTCAAATTAAGATAATGTTGAAAGTTTGTTGGAATAAGTAATAAATAAGGGGATAAAGCAGTGAATGAATTTTATAACGCGTTAATGGCATGAACAATACAAATAGTTAGCCAGCACAAGAACTATTAAAGCTATACTCTAACTAAAATAGCTCTAAGCCGTAAATGGAACGGAGACAGCAAAAAAGCTGTCTCTTTTTCATGAAGCCATGACCAAAAAGCCTAAAAGAGTCAGCAATACTTTATTTGTTTATCGATTTTTGTACCGGAAGTGTGCGTTAATTTGACCTTCCAGCATTTTTTTCTTATATTGTCCGCTTTTTAATGCCTGTTCTTTTTTCTTCATGTCTTTCAAAATCTCCGCTGTTTGCACACCGTCTTCTCGTTTGTTGGCGATATCCATTAAACGTTCTACATCAGAAAAAGAATATTTACGCGTGCCTCTTGTTGAGCGCTGGGGGTAGATGAGTCTGCGTTCCTCATAATATCGGATTTGCCTGACGGATAGCCCTGTTAATTCACTGACAATCCCGATTGAAATGACTTTTTTATCTTTATATGATACATCTTCCTGCGTCATATACTCACCCCTGCAAGTTTTTTCTTCATATTATACAGAATGAAAACGAAAAAAAAACATCGTTTGTTAGAAAATATAACATAAAAACATAAAAATGAAAAACGATGGAAGGAAAGTTGACAACAGATGTGAAATGATTGCTGCGCATGCATATAATGATGATGAGTTGAAATAGGAGGAGGAGCATATGATGGAGCAAACACGGATCATCTGTATGGCAAAAGAAATCATCGCATTAGATATAAAGAGGGATGAATTACTGGAGCGATTCATGCAGGCGGCAGGTCAGAATGCACATGCTCTTCTAAGAGCCGTACAAAATGATTTGTATAAAAGGTCTTCATAAGCACCTAGTCCAGATCAATTGATAGGAGGGGATAATCGGTGCGGCGTATCTTAACAGAAGCTTTAGCAAAGGAAAGATATTACTATACGAAGCAGCTCTGTTCATTGGGCGTGTACAGTCCTAGTGCGGCCAAGAACATGACAATTAGTGACTTAAAAAAAGAGTATCACTTCTTTTTCAACAAAACAGAGCGTGATTTGTGAAAATCCCCTTGAAATGTGCGCATGTCACATAAGGGGTTCTTTTTTGTTTAATATTATAGCAATATTGAATTTTGTAGAAATTTGACGAATGCAGTGTGAGAAAACATAGAGTCTTTACAGATTATGTTAAACCATGTCGTATCTTGATGGTTTGCTAAAAAACCTTTTTTTCGAGATGGTTGTGAAAAATAAGAAGGATTTTAAAAGTTTATATCGAAATCTTATACATAACACGAATGGAGTCACTTATGTGGTTGAAAGGGTTTTCAAAAACGTACTTCTATTTTTTACGAAAGGCTCCAACTGCACCGCAAGAAAGCCTTGAAGTTAAAAAAATATTATAAGAGGTAGATATGTGATGAGACTATCGTTTAATGAAGAAGAAGTAGAACGTGCAATGACACTTTACAAGGTATTTGCAAGAGCATTTAAAAGCGTTTCAGAACACAGCATTAGAGACAGCAAAGAGCATGGATTTAATCCAACTGAATTTGCGGTTCTTGAATTGCTGTATACAAGAGGTGCTCAAAAACTTCAGCAAATCGGCTCAAGACTCCTGCTTGTCAGCGGGAATGTGACGTACGTAATTGACAAATTAGAACGAAATGGTTTTATTGAAAGAGAGCAGGACCCAAAGGATAAACGGTCGGTTTATGCCCATTTAACAGATAAAGGGCGCAGTTATCTTGATAAGATTTACCCGATTCATTCTCTGCGGATTGCGCGTGCCTTCTCAGGCCTCTCGCGAGAAGAACAAGAACAATTGATTAGTCTATTGAAAAAAGCAGGTATTCACAGTCAACATTTATTATTTAGATAGAACGAAAAGGTGCCATGATTGGCACCTTTTTTATGTGTCCAGCTGATGCGCTGGATAGGCAATGAATTTTTCGATATCGTTTGCTGGAAGAGGCTTTGCATAATAAAAGCCTTGCAGGTCGTCACATCCTTGCGCAGATAAAAGCTGCGCCTGCGCAAAGGTTTCAACACCTTCTGCTATGACCTCAAGAGAAAGTTGATGTCCCATCGCGATAATGGCACCTGTAATCTGTTCGGATTTCGAATCATGTAAAATATCTTCAATGAAGGATTTGTCGATTTTCAGTCGATGAATGGGCAAATCCTTTAAATAGCTTAAGGAGCTATGCCCTGTACCAAAATCATCAATACTAATGCGGACGCCCAGGTGTTTCAGTGACGTCAGCACCTGTTTTGATTGCTTAATATTGTCCATTGTCATACTTTCTGTGACTTCAAGCTCAAGCAGTGACGGTGTCAGATCGTATTTTTTTAATGTCAGCTTAATCAAATCAATTAAGTCTTCAGAATTAAATTGTTTCGCAGATAAATTGACAGCCACAGGAATTTTCAGCCCGTTATCATACCACGTCTTAGCCTGCCTGCACGCGGTATCAATGACCCATCTGCCAATATCAATGATCAGCCCTGATTCCTCTGCCAGCTCAATAAAAGCCTCAGGTGATTTTAACGAGCCATCTGGTGCTTTCATTCTTAGAAGAGCTTCTACGCCAGTCATCTGTCTTGTTTTCGCACTGACTTGCGGCTGGTAATGAAGCACAAACTGTTCTCTTTGAATCGCATCCCGTAACTCAAGCTCTCGGTTCAATCTGTCTTCACTTGATCTTTCCATTGATTCGGTGAAAAACTCATAACGGCTTTGCTTATGTTTTTTGGATAAATACATCGCCATATCGGCTTTCCTCATTAATTCCATCCCATCTTTGCCATTCTGAGGTGAGATAGCGATTCCAATGCTGATAGATGTAATGAGCTGATGATTCTGGATGAAAAAAGGACGCTCAAATTGACGAATGATATTTTGAGAAAGCTGTTCAATTTTCTGTGTGTCATGCCCCATGTCAGGAAAGATCATTAAAAATTCATCTCCGCCTAGTCTTGCTATAAAGCCGTTGTCTGGTAAACATTGTGTCAGTCTGTTTGCAGCTGCTTTAAGAAGTAAGTCCCCTATGTTATGACCAAGTGCATCATTAATAATTTTAAAACGATTTAAATCAAGAAACAGAACAGCTGTCGATGTTCCTGTCTCTTCTTGAGCCGAGAGAACATCACTTAAATGGTTGATGGCATGGCGCCGATTAGGAAGCTCAGTTAATGCATCATAATGTGCCATGACATGAATTTCTTTTTCTGCAATCCGCTGCTGCGTTAAATCTTTTAAGACAAGATAAATACTGTCAAGCGTATTGTTGACATGAACAGGTATGTAAGTGACATGATAATAATAAAAGCGATCTGCTGCTTTTAGTTCTGCTTCACGCGTGATGGCTTTTTTTGACTCGCAAATAAATTCTTCCCACATGTCAGTTGGCATGACGTATTGGCTAACATCGTCACCAATCCAAGAATTGCACATTTTTAGGATTTGTTTACCTGAGTCGTTCGCAGAAAGCACCTTTCGATTGACCGATAACACGATAATGCCATCGATATTATGTTTGATGAGCGATTGGAACCGCTGTTCATTTTCCTTTAGCTTATCTGCCTGCTTCATGATTCGGTGATCGATATAGGCACCAAAAATCATCAGTGTTTGGACAATCAGTGTCATAAGGCCGATGAAAATCGACAGACTGAATGGTGATAATTCAAGAGAACCACCCCCAGAGGACTGTCCGTCTGAATGAAAAAACATAGTAGAAGCAGCCATACCGGTATAATGCATCCCAGAAACAGCCCCGCCCATCACGAGTGCACCAGCTATTTTTAATAGATGATCCTCCTGTTTTTTCCCGGATCGATGGAGCCGAAAAAAGAGATGAAGCGAAAAGAAAGACGCTATCGCAGCAATGACAAACGAAAGAAAAAAGAGGACTGGATCATAGCTGATGGAGACATTGGCCATTGATTCCATTCCAAGATAATGCATGCTGCAAATAGCTGAGCCCATGGTGATTGAACTAATGAGCAGCCGTCTTGTGGAGAGCTGCTCTTGAATGCATATTGTGAATGCGATCAAGGACCCGGCAAAAGATGCCAAGATCGATAAAATGAGCAAGGGTGTTTCATATGTGATGCCAGCACGCACGTGAAATGCCATCATGCCAATAAAATGCATCGACCATATCCCCATTCCCATGATCAAGGCACCAACGATCAGCCATACCTTTTTCTTTGCACTGCTTGACTGTGCCACTCGGCTGGCTAAATGAAGAGCTGAGTAGGAGGCGACAGCGGCGACTGCGATTGACAGAAAGACAAGCCATCCATTGTAGCTTCCTGTTAAATGGGTCATGTAAGAAAACCTCCAGTATCTTAAAACAGACGTATACTTAATATATCGGATCGAATGGCTTCTGTGTTCACTTTTCCTTCACTTAAATACCACAATCAACGTTTTCTTCACTTGTCTTTTATAGTAAAATCAAATTTAATGTAAAAAAACGACGAAAAGTGAATCGTTTCTTCGGTTTTATTCGTTTAATATATGTGCGATTCTAAAAGAGATAGAATCAGTTAAACGATTATGTGTGAAAGGGATTGATAAACATCGAAGATTTTATTATTTCTTTAGCTGATGCCTTTAAGAACTTGTCGTACTTTGGCATCTTCCTTGCATTATGTATTGAATTTGTTCCTGCTGAAGTGGTTCTGCCTCTTGCGGGTTACTGGGTCTCAGAAGGGGACATGGCCTTCATCGGTGTTGTGGCAGCCGGCTCTATTGGCGGCGTGGCTGGCCCTTTGACCTTGTACTGGTTAGGACGTTATGGCGGCAGACCTTTTTTAAATAAATATGGGAAGTACTTTTTTGTTAAACCGGAGTCGCTTGATAAATCGGATGCCTTCTTTGAAAAGCATGGTGGATTCGTCGCATTTAGCGGCCGGTTTATTCCAGGGGTCAGAACGCTTATTTCCATCCCGTGCGGTATTGCCAAGATGAATGTGTGGGTCTTTTGCCTGTACACGTTTTTAGCAATTACGCCTATTACATTTGTATATGTGTATCTTGGATTTGTGCTCGGGGAGAACTGGAAAGAGGTTGGCGCAATGTTAGATCCATATCTTCTGCCGATTGGGATCGGGATTGTGTTGCTTTTCGCGATGTATATATGGATGAAACGTAGAAAAAGAAAAGCAGAAACACCAACTGCCTAATCACTGGACCCGAGGTGAAAGTCACCTGTTGACAATACAGTGTCTATTGATTAAAATATAAGTAATCTAAATATTCTTAAATCCCACCAAAGGGGAGTAGCGTCCGGTTTTTACCGGAAACAAAGTCGTCATTACATGGACTTAAGTTCCATCGGCTTTGTTGGCATGATTCTACATATCACATGTCTAGCAAGACCTTTGCCATTACAGGCAAAGGTCTTTTTTGCATTCATAAGCCTTTGTCTGTTGTGGGACAATAGATAAAAACAAGGAGGAATGATGATGGATGCAGCAATTATTTTAGAGTACGGGTGGGTTCTTCTCGTACTGATTGGATTAGAAGGGATTTTAGCCGCTGATAATGCGCTGGTCATGGCTGTGATGGTGAAGCACCTTCCAGAAAAGCAAAGAAAAAAGGCGTTGTTTTACGGACTTGCGGGTGCGTTTGTTATGCGATTTGGCTCCCTGTTTCTTATTTCGTTTTTAGTGGATGTGTGGCAAGTTCAAGCCATTGGTGCAATTTATCTTCTTTATATTTCCATTCACCATATTTTAAAATCGCACGTATTTAAGAAAAAGGAATCAGACACAAACATGAAGCAAAGCGGCTTCTGGGCAACAGTCGTAAAAGTCGAGCTTGCTGACATCGCTTTTGCTGTCGATTCGATCTTAGCGGCCGTCGCATTAGCCGTAACATTGCCGAAAACAAGTCTTCCGCAAATCGGTGGACTTGATGGCGGTCAATTTATTGTCATTCTTTTAGGTGGTATCATCGGTTTGATCATCATGAGATTTGCAGCAACTGTCTTTGTGAAACTGCTCAAAACAAGACCGAGCCTAGAAACAGCAGCCTTTGTCATTGTCGGGTGGGTTGGTGTGAAGCTCACGCTTTATACACTGTCACATCCAGCCATTGGGATCGTGTCCTCTCATTTTATTCATTCAGCATTATGGAAAGTGATTTTCTGGACAGTGCTTCTCGCAATTGCAGCATTTGGCTGGTTTTTATCAAGTCCATCAAGAAAAGGTGGGCAACAAAACAAAGAAAAACAAGAGGAACGCCTAGAAGAGTAGGTTTTTTGAAAGAAATATCATTTCATTTTCATAACACATATATTACAAATAAGGGGGAGATACCCCCTTATTTCTTTGCTTTTAGACGAAACATTGTAAAGTAGATGATGATATTCATGTCACAATTGAGTAACAGGAAATGAATTCCTCATTTCTTCCTTTGCGCTTCCCTCATAAATTAGCTATCATAAATGAGTAATATAGGGAGAACTGAGGTGAAACCATTGCTTAGCCTTTTGTTTAAAAAAGGAAAGAAAAAGCAAACATTAGAGCAGTCGGCTATTAGTATTCAACAAGGTGATATCGAGCTGCAAAATGCATTAATAGAGCAATACAAACCATTTGTCGCTAAGACGGTTTCATCCGTTTGTAAACGATATATAGATGAAAAAGATGATGAATTCAGCATAGGCTTAATTGCCTTTAATGAAGCGATAGAAAAATACTCTGCCGAAAAAGGAAACTCACTCCTTGCTTTCGCAGAATTAATTATTAAAAGAAAAGTGATCGACTATATTCGAAAAGAAGCGAGAAATGCGCCAACGGTTCAAATGGACCTGCAAGAAAGTGAAAATGGCGAGTACTCTCAAAGCATGATTGAAGCAGAGCTGTCTACAAACGAATATAGACGTTTAATTGAACAAGAACACAGAAGAGAAGAAATTGAACATTTTAAAGAACGATTGAAAGTATACGGTCTCACGTTTCAAGAGCTGCTTGAACATTCACCAAAGCATGCAGATGCCAGGCAAAATGCCATTAAAGTAGCCCACACACTCGTTGAACACGATGAGCTCCGAACCATTTTATTTCAGAAAAAACAATTGCCAGTCAAACAGCTTGAAAAGCTAGTGGAAGTCAGCCGCAAAACGATTGAAAGAAATAGAAAATATATCATTGCGATGGCGATCATTATGACGGGTGATTATGTGTATTTGAAAGATTACCTTAAAGGGGTGCTTAATTCATGAGAAGAGGCATTATAGTAGAGAAAAACAAAAAATATGTCACGCTGCTGACCCCTGATGGACAATTTCTGCGGACAAAATATGAACAGCAAGATTATGAAATCGGTCAAGAAGTGACATTTCCGAATGAATCACGTCTCGAAAGAAAAAAAGCCGGTTTTTTTGACTTGCTTCGTTTACGTCCATTAAATGCAGGAATCCTATCAATCGCAGCGATTATTGTCGTGATTTTTACTATGATGCCATCGTTCTCAAGTCAAAAAGCATATGCATATATGACGATTGACATTAATCCAAGCTTTGAACTAAAGCTTGATCACAATTATCAAGTGATCGGTGTCACGCCACTGAATAAAGATGCGAAACAAGTACTGGCCAGTATGAAGGGTTTAGAAAAAAACGACATGACCAAAGTCGTGCAGGAAATCATAGATGACTGTGACAAAAAAGGTTACGTGAACCACTCTAAGAGCATTTATATTTCAACGGTTTATGAAAATAAGCAGGACCATACATATAAAACCAACGTCAAAAGTAAAATTAACACCATCTCTGGTGAATATCAAAAGCGCGATTACAAGCTAGAAACTGTAGAAAGTGACCTGGAAACAAGAGAAAAAGCTCAAAAGGCAGGCATTTCAACAGGCACATATATCAGAAATCAAGAAATGCAAGACAAAGAACAAGAAGACATTCAACAGGATGAAGACGCAGCAGAGAGTGATGCTGTCAAAGAAGAAGAGCCTAAAAAAGATGATGAAGATCAAGCAGACAAAGACAAACAAGAAGACGTCAAGACAGACGATAGCGAAGAGTTGAAGCCAGATCAAGAGGCTCCTGAAGCTGAAGACGAAGAGCAGAAGGATCAAGAGAGGGAAGAGCAAGGATCTATTCAAAAGCCTCACCAAGCAAAACCTGATGATAAAAGCAAAGACAATCAAATAAAGGAAGAAAGGGATCGTTCTATCGATAAAGAACAAAAAAAAAATCACTCAACGGAACCTGATGACAAAAGGAATCCAAATGGCACATCACGTGGTGGTGCTGAAAAGCACGTAAAAAAAAACGACAGGGATCAGAAACAGCCGTCCGCTGAACGAAAAAAAGAACATGTGAAGAAGCAAGGAAATGGTGCACCGTCCCCGTATCGTGAGAACCGGTATGAGCACACATATGAGCAATAAAAAAACGCCAGAATAGCTCCGGCGTATTTCACCATGTTTTTATTTAGATTGATTGCCCATTTGTGATTGAGCCTGTTGAACGAGTCTTTTTGTAATTTCGCCGCCAACAGAACCGTTTGCACGTGCGACTGTATCTGAACCGAGAGTCACGCCAAATTCTTGAGCGATCTCGTATTTAAATTGATCTAATGCTTGTTCTACTCCAGGAACAAGAAGTTGATTTCGATTTGCCATGTCCGTATTCCTCCTTTCACCTTATGTTTGTTGCGCCTTCTTATTTTGAAGAAAACGACATGTAATTATGCTGGCAATTGCTGTACAAAAAAACCGAGGTGATGATTCACCTCGGTTCTTTTTTAATCCTGATGCTGCAGTGTATGAAACATCATTTCTTGTGCCGTACTTTGCAAGTGTGAAGTAAAGACAGAAAAAACGGTTGAACTGATAATACCTTTGATCAAACGCCATTGGTGCTGCGATAATTCAGCAAATTCTTCACGGAGCTTATCTGTCTGTTCCTCTGTGATTTCCCGTAAGTTTGTTTCTTTTAACGGAAAAGGAGTATGATGATAAATAAAATCAAGGACATGCGCATATGCTTCATAAAAACGTAGTGGACTAATAATATCATCAGTTCGATCCGTAATCGTGTTAAATAAGGCAGATAAGATGGTGCGGATGGCATCAAAGTCAAAAACTGATTTTAAATCTCTCACAATTAATAAAATAACGACCTGATCAATTGAGTACTTCTTTCCAAGCTCAGGGTGGCCAATCATATCTTTAATATCACGCTTGATCCAGTTTTGAATCGCTGTCGATTTAAGAGAAGTCAGTTCGCATAGATTTCCTAATTCTACAATTTCATTTGTGGAGAGTCCATGCTCTGATTTTTGTTTCCGCCGTTCAAGCCTCTCAAAAAAAGAAGGGATGATAAGCTCGTCAAGTTCGTGATGTTTGTCTTTTTTTACAGATAAATTTAATAGCTGAAGCGGAGTTAGATCTCCCTCTCCTTTTAGAGAATAAAGAAGACTTGTCATGTCAATTCTCGTTAATTTAAAAGCACCCATTGTTCCACCTCGTTTTGTGTGTCAAAAACGTCATATTTGATCTAATTCAACATCATAATCTCTTTTTGATAAAAATGCAAAATAAACTAAAATCCAGAAAGCGGCGTCACAGTTTATTCACTTTTCAGCTGTGGCATATGTCGTAAATATTGAAGTGACGGGGCTTAAGACGTTATGATAAATAGAGGAAATGATCCCTTTTTCCTTGCAATTTGAGACGTTTATTTTTATAATTTTATTAATAAGTTCAAATGAACTTAATATGACAGCGGAGGTTATGTATGGGTAAAAGAATATTTCTGTTTATATTAACGAACATTCTTGTTATCACTACGATTGGTATTGTACTATCGGTTATTAGTGCAGCAACTGGTGTTGGTTCTTATATAGGAGCAGACGGTGGAATTAATTTGGTGGCACTGTTAGTATTCAGTGCAGTTGTTGGTTTTGTTGGCTCGTTCATGTCACTTGCGATGTCTCGCTGGATGGCAAAAATGATGATGGGTGTACGTGTGTTAAACCCTGAAAAGGATTCATTAACATATGATGAGCAGCAGCTTGTTGACCGCGTTCACAGATTATCAAGAGCAGCAGGTCTTACTAAAATGCCTGAGGTAGGTATTTATCAATCATCTGAAGTAAATGCTTTTGCGACAGGTCCTTCTAAGAGAAGATCACTTGTTGCGGTTTCCACTGGATTACTTCATGAAATGGATGATGCAGCAGTTGAAGGTGTCATCGCTCACGAAGTGGCTCACGTTGCGAACGGAGACATGGTGACAATGACTCTGCTTCAAGGGATTGTCAACACGTTCGTTGTCTTCCTTTCAAGAATTGCGGCATGGATCGCAAGCCGCTTTGTTTCGCGTGAAGAGCTTGTGCCGATTGTTCATTTTATTGCAGTGATTGTTTTCCAAATCATTTTCTCTGTCCTAGGAAGCCTTGTCGTGTTTGCCTATTCTAGACACCGTGAATTTCATGCAGACCGCGGCGGAGCTGACCTTGCTGGTAAAGATAAAATGGTTCATGCGCTTCGCTCGCTTGAGGCGTATACGTCAAGAATCAAAGATGATGATCAAACAGCAGTTGCTACGCTTAAAATCAGTGGTAAACGAAAAGCTTCTCTTTTCTCAACACACCCTGATTTAAACGAAAGAATTAGAAGACTAGAAGCAAAATAAGAGAGACAAAAAGACATTCTGTTACAGGATGTCTTTTCTTTTTTGATGAAAAAGTAAATAAAGCATAAAATATCTTTAAAATCATGTCTCTTTTCATTAAAATGATAAGTATTGAAAAATGAAAGTTAAAAGAAGGAATGACAATGAACCCAATTAAAAAGCTAATTGACCGGCTATCGGCTTTCCAGCTGATTGCCCTTTATTATTTTCTCGCTGTAACCGTCTCATTTATTCTTCTCAGTTTGCCAGTCGCTCATCAAGATGGGGTGAAGTGGACATTTATCGATGCTTTATTTACGGCGGTGAGTGCGGTAAGTGTCACAGGACTCACGGTTGTTGATACTTCGCAAACATTTAGTGTCGCAGGTATGTGGATCCTTGCGTTTGTCCTCCAAATCGGAGGTATTGGCATTATGACGCTTGGTACCTTTGTGTGGATTGTCATGCGAAAAAGGATTGGGATTAAAGAAAGAAAGCTCATTATGGCAGATCAAAACCAGAGCAATTTATCAGGAATTGTGAAATTAATGAAGCAGGTCTTATATTTAATTTTGCTCATTGAGTTTGTAGGCGGTCTGATTTTAAGTATGTATTTTCTCAAATATTACGATGTACAGACAGCATTCTTACATGGCTTCTTCTCAAGTATTAGTGCGACCACCAATGGTGGCTTCGATATTACAGGGAACTCGCTCATCCCATACAAAGATGATTATTTCGTGCAATTTATTACGATGCTGCTGATCATCTTTGGAGCTATTGGCTTTCCTGTGCTCGTGGAAGTAAAGGATTACTTATTTAATCAGGACCGAAAGCATGCATCGTTCTCGTTGTTTACAAAAATCACAACGATTACGTTTGGCAGCTTAGTCATTGTTGGTGCTATTGGGATTTATGCTCTTGAAGCACGGTTTACGTTTTTAGGGAAGAGCTGGCACGAAGTTTTGTTTTATTCATTGTTCCAATCGACGGCCACAAGAAGTGGGGGACTTTCCACATTAGATATTACTCAATTGACAGAACCAACGCTGTTATTTTTATGTCTGCTCATGTTTATCGGGGCATCTCCAAGCTCGGTGGGGGGCGGAATTCGGACAACCACCTTTGCCCTTAATTTACTTGCACTGTTTCATTTTGCTCGGGGAAATAAGTCCATTAAAATCTTCAAAAGAGAACTGCATCAAGCAGATATAAACAAATCTCTAATGGTGACGATGATGGCCTTTATCTTGGTGTTTGGCGCTACATTCTTATTAACTTTATCCGAGCATAATACGCTTCTTCAAAATTTATTTGAAGTCTGTTCAGCATTCGGAACAACAGGGCTATCACTAGGGATTACCTCTGAGCTCTCTGTTTTCGGTAAGTGTATCATCATGATGGTCATGTTTATTGGTCGGATCGGCATTCCAAGCTTCTTGTACTTAATTGGCCGAAGAGAAAGCGAAGCGAATTATCATTATCCGAAAGAGCGTGTCATCATCGGCTAAACAGCATTCCGAGCGAATGCTGTTTTTTTATTTCCATTATATAACTGGCTAAATCACGCGAGATGTTCGCAATCTAAAGGTAAGAGGTGAACGAGACGTGCTAGATGTGATATGGAAAGCAATTGTCATGCTGCTAGTTGGTACCTTGCTGCTGAGAATAGCAGGACCCAAATCCATTAGTCAATTAACTGTTCAACAAACAGTGATCATGATTTCAATCGGATCGATTATTATCCAACCCTTTATTGAGCACAATTTACTTGAAACGATTTATGCAGCCGCTACATTTATCATTGCACTCGTCATCATGGAAAAATTGTCTATCCAATCTGATTTCTTTGAAAAATTGGTTTCTGGGAAATCTGTGGTCATTTTGCAGGATGGAAAAATGCTTGATCACAAGCTGAAGAAAACGAGGCTCACAAGGGATGAATTCAAAATGCGCTTAAAGCAGCAAGGCATTACAGAGATCAGCAGTCTCAAAAAAGCCACCCTAGAAGCCAATGGACAAATCGGCTATGAGTTAAAGCCAGAGGAAAGGCCCGTGACGGTCAAACAAATGAAGGAACTCCTAGACCAATTAAAAGAAGAACTAAATATGTTAAAAAAGGACTGATTTCAGATGAAAAGAAAAGCAGCGAAAAATGAAGCACTGACAAATAATATGACACCGACAGAGAGCATGGCACATGATCAAGGACAAACTCAATTTGATGAACAATCTAGAGACCGTCAGGCAAACCGAAATTCTCACAAAGGGAAACAAGGGGGAGAATCTCGTGACTAAGAAGCATGTAAAAAGCAAGGACATGAAAGACCATAAAAAGCCAATGGACCCAGATATCTTAGAAGAGGAATTTGGCAGTGAGCTTGGAGATATCAACAGCAGCAAATGGATTGATACTCTTGTAAAACCTAAGAAAGATGATGAATGCCACAATGGATATATGAATGAAAAATAGAAAAAACGATCCGCGAAGGATCGTTTTTTATTTGCTATAACTGCCTTGTCTGCCGGTGATTGTACGCATGAGACTGGTCATTTTGAGCTCAATCACTGGCTGTGCAACGGTTTTAACAAAGGTGCTAGACAGGGTGAAGGTAAGCAGAATGGTCAGCAGCAATAACATGAGCACACTTGCTGCATTCAGGGCCCAGTCATCAAACCAAGTCGTTCTAAGAAGCTTGATAACAAAGCCATGTAATAAATACACATATAACGTTCTTGTGCCCCATTTTGTAAAGAAGAAACGGCGTGTTGGCACTAAAGCAAAGAAGCTGAATGTAGCGCCGAATGCAAGCAGATACCATGCCATTCGTTTCATTGCCGCAATCACTCCCTCATCACCAAGAGAAGCATATGACTGTGATCCAAATAAGAAGGAATAATCAAATTCATAGAAATAGCAAAACAAGAATACAGCCATTAATACAAGGAGTGCTGCCAGCTTTCCTTTGCTTGTACGGATGAATTCAAAATGCTGCTTTTTTAAATAGAAGCCAGCTAAAAACATCGGCAAAAAGACAAACGTACGTGATAAGCTCAGCGTATTGCTAATAGTGTCCACGTAACCGACAAGTAACGCAATCGACAAACTGACGATCATCGCCCAGTGAAATGGCAGTTTAGAAAAAGGAATGAGCAGCAAATTCCAAAAGAATAAACTAATTAAAAACCATAAAGACCATTGCGGATCAATTGGATTTAAATTGGCCATGCTTTGATCCTGTAAGAGATAATAGTAAACGGAATAGATCACCTGAAAAATGAAATATGGGATGATCAGCTTAACAGCAACTTTTTTCATAAAACCTGGCTTTCTAAACCCTTTTGCAAAGAAGCCGGAAACCAAAATAAAGGCAGGCATGTGAAAAGTATAAATAAACTTGTATAAATAAAGCATCCAATCATTATCATGAATGAATGATCGTAACAAATGACCAAAAACAACTAGAAAAATCAGAAGAAATTTCGCATTATCAAAATAACTATCTCGTGAAGATGCCATAACATCACCTTTCCTGCTTGATTTTAAACATAAATGTTCTAAGTGCACTGTTCCCGTATTTGCCCCATTTTAAAATACATTTTGGCTCATTTCGCTATTTGATGTGAAATTGTAGAACGGTTGTAAAAGAAGCGTAAGAAAAGAGAATCGGGGTTCAATCCTGTCATCCAAATGAAACAAAAGAGACAGTCTTCGTGTAAAAAGTTATCTTTTTTTATGAGTCGAATGAAGGAACAATGAAAATATTGTAGAAATATTGTAGAGGAATGAGGCTGGAAAAGGAGTGTAAGAGAATGACTGAAACGCTCGATGGCGCAGAAGATATCAGAAAATTAGAAAAAGAGAACGAATATTTGCGAACAGAGTTGATGCAGCAAAAAATGCTGTTAAATAAGACGTTAGATGCCATTTTCATATTTGATCAACACCTCAATATTATCCAAGCCAATGAAGCGACATGCAGGCTTGTACAGACATCGAAAGAAGACCTCCTCAATAAATCCGTTCTAGATTTCCTATACGGCATCCCGAAAGACAAAATTGAATGCTCCCTTGATTTATTTTTTCGTAAAGGAACATTAAGAAGAGAAATTTCCATTCAGCTTGAAAACGGCGAAACAAAATACATTGAATTTGTCGCAGAGCATGATGTCTTGAATCAGCAATATATTGTGGTCATGCGAGATATTTCCTCAAAGAAAATATTAGAACGAGAACGATCCATGAATGAGCAGCTGTTCAAAGATTTGTTTGACCGAGCCATTGACGGCATGGTCATTTTTGATCAGGATGGCTGCATAATCGACGCCAATCACTCTTTTTGTCAGAGCTTTGAACTGCAAAAGACGGATTTAACCGATCGTTATTTAAATGAATTTGTCGAAGATGAAAATCTTCCAGCCTTGCAGCACCTTTTAACGTCACTGAAAGAAACAGGGAAAGCCAAGGGAGAACTTCCCGTTACCCTTCAATCTGGCCAGTACAAATTATTCGAGCTCACCATCACATCAAATGTGATGAGCGGTTTTTATATGTCCATCATGCGGGATATTACAGAAAAAAGGTTAATGGAAGAGAAGCTGTTAAAAAGTGAGGAACGCTTTAGAGAAATTTTTGAAAATGCAATGGATGCGATCATCATATGGGCGGATGATGGAGAGATTGTGAGAGCCAATGAATCAGCTTGCCGCATTTTTGAATTGCCTATGCATTCACTGATTGGCAAAAAACTCACAGACTTTCTTGTGAAATCTGATCGGAGATATAGACCGACTAGAAGACGATATATTCGGAATCATGAAATAAGGGAAGAACTTTTGTTCAGAATGGCAAATGGTCAGTTTAAAGAGCTCGAGTTTACATCAAAGCATGCGGTATTAGAAGGACAGCACTTAACCATTTTACGTAATGTGAGTGATCGAAAAAGGATGGAGGAGGAGCTGCGCGAAAGTGAGCTCAAATTCCGTAAAGTATTTAATGGATCAATGGACGGCATTGTTCTTTTTGATAACCAATACCGCATTATCGAAGTCAATCCATCCGCAAGCGAGCTGCTCGGGTTGAAAGATGATCATTTAACGGAAATGAATCTATTCCATATCCTTGCGCCTTATCAAATTGAACATTTGGCACAGCCTGCCCAGGCGATGTCATTAGATGAAATGGACAATGAAGTGCCGTTTGTGCTGAACCATCCAGATCAGCGGATATTGGAATTCTCTTTTAAACGTAACATTATTCATAATATGAATTTGGCGATCTTTAGAGATGTGACAGAGCGGAAGGAATTAGAAGAGCGGGTGAGAAAATCAGATACCCTTCATGTGGTCGGAGAGCTTGCCGCTGGAATTGCGCATGAAATTAGAAACCCGATGACAGCATTAAAAGGCTTTATTCAGCTGTTAAAAGGAAATATAGAAGGGGAGTATTCGCTCTATTTCAATGTCATCACATCAGAGCTGAAAAGAATTGAATCGATCATCACCGAATTTTTGATTTTAGCGAAGCCGCAAGCCATCGTATATGAAGAAAAAAATGTCGTGCAAATTGTGAAAGACACGATGGATCTGCTGCACGCACAGGCGAACCTTGGCAACGTTCAAATGCATCTCAATGTAATGGATGAGATTCCGCTCATTTATTGTGAACAAAACCAATTAAAACAAGTCTTTATTAACATTTTAAAAAATGCAATTGAAGTCATGCCGAGAAAAGGAAATGTCTATGTGAGTATTCAGCGGAAGGGCGAAGAGCATATTGTCATTTCATTGCGGGATGAAGGCTGCGGAATGGCAGAGGACAAGCTGAAGCGTTTAGGGGAACCATTTTATACGACAAAAGAAAGAGGAACTGGACTTGGCTTAATGGTTAGTTATAAAATTATTGAAGAGCATCAAGGAACCATTGAGGTAGAAAGTGAGGAAGGGGTAGGAACCGTCTTCCATCTCACGCTGCCACTGAGGCAGAAGAAACAAGAAGGAGAGCATTAACGTGTACTATACCGTCTATCACGCACCAATTGGGGCATTATACATACTAGAAAAAGACGATGCCATCATCGAGGTGATGTTTGATGATGAGCCGTTTTTAGAAAAAAAGCAGGAAGCCAATCTAAAAGAAGAAGAAACGTCTGTATTACAAGAAGCGAAAAAGCAGCTGGATGAATATTTCAAGGGGGAGCGCCAAGTATTCGATCTCCCGCTCAAGCAAAAGGGAACTTCGTTTCAAGAGCAAGTGTGGGAAGCACTTTCGACTATTCCGTATGGTGAATCAAAAAGCTATGCAGACATTGCAGAAGCGATTGGTAACCCAAAGGCAGTGAGAGCGATTGGACAAGCCAACAGACGCAATGCATTACCTATTTTTATTCCCTGTCACAGAGTGATTGGAAAAGACCGTTCTCTAACGGGCTATGCAGGAACGAAGACAGACATGAAAGCGGTTCTGCTTGAATTAGAAGGTATCCCATTTGTTCAAAAATAAATCGATTGACCTGTTCCAAATGTTTTCCAAGCGACATATCCTTTTATTAAGCTAAAAAAGTTGGTTGAGGGAAAAAGGAGGGCGCTACGGAATGTTTTGGGACAAAAAGAATAAAATGTATGCCATCACATCACTATGTGTCAAAATGAACGTTTTGACAGAAGAACAGAAAAAAGAAATCTTAGCAAAAACGAATGAAATAAAAAAGCGCGGTGCTCTTAAATAATAAGTACACGGCGCTTTTTTTATGATCAGAGTGAGATGCTTCCAGCAAACAGAGCATCAATCTCTTCTGTATAGTTCGACGTGATAATCCCTTTCTCTGTAATAATCCCTGAAATGAGATGGTGAGGAGTGACATCAAAGGCGGGATTGAATACCTGAACATCAGGCGGTGCAATTTGGACGCCGTTAAATTCCTTTACTTCCAGAGGATCGCGCTCTTCTATTGGAATATCTGCCCCGTCTTTGGTTGAGACATCAAAGGTAGAAAGCGGTGCAGCTATAAAAAACGGAATTTGAAAATGCTTGGCTAAAATAGCAAGACTTAACGTGCCAATCTTATTCGCCGCATCTCCATTACGGGCAATACGATCAGCTCCAACAATAACTGCAGAAATTTGCTTTTCTTTCATCGTATGGGCTGCCATGTTATCTGTGATGAGCGTCACATCTACGCCGCCTTGCATGAGCTCCCAAGTTGTCAGCCTAGCCCCTTGAAGAACAGGGCGTGTTTCACAGGCATAAATGTGAAGATCGAGATTTTTCTTTTTGGCTAAATAGAATGGAGCAAGGGCTGTTCCGTAACGGCTCGTGGCGATAGAGCCTGCATTGCATATTGTCATAATCCGATCACCCGATTTAAAGAGCTGAAGTGCATTTTGACCGATTTGTCTGCATGTTTCTTCATCTTCAATTTGAATTTGAATGGCTTCATGGACAAGGTCTGTTTTGGCTGCATTGACCGAGGCTGCACGCTCAATGCGCTGCAATAATCGCTCTAATGCCCAGGCTAGATTCACAGCGGTTGGACGAGCGCTGTTTAAATATTCTTTGATCTGAATGACTTCTTGTTTAAACACATCAATATCTTCTGTCTCAATGTCTTGGGCACTGAGCGCCAGTCCAAAAGCTGCTGTGATGCCAATGGCAGGTGCTCCCCGCACTTTTAACGTGACAATGGCATCATACACGTCTTCTTTTGTATAGAGATGTTCAAATACGGTTTCTGCCGGTAATTTTTGCTGATTCAAAATGTTAATATGGTTTTCTTCCCATTCGACAGAACGGGGGATTTCAAATTCTTTAGACAAAACCCGTCACTCCTTTACAGATTGATGGAATAATGCGACGAGGTCAGACGCTGTTTCCACTGCATGATATTGTTTGATGAATGTTTTTCCGAGCGTAAGTGCTGCTTTTTTCTGCTGAATCCGTCTAGATGGTGATGGAATTGCATCGAGATCAGCGGCATGGGCAAGACCGATCGTTCGGCGGACAAGCTCACAGCCCGCAAATCCTGTCGCTTCTTTTAAAATACGGTCAAAGGTTGTTTCTAAAAAGCTGTCAGATACACTAAATGCTTCAATGCTGTCTTCTTTCCAAGCTTTTGCGAACACTTCTTTGAAGGTCGCCCATATATTGACGACATGGTCAAAAAGGTGCTGCTGATCATGTTCATTCTCACGAGACAAAGCATTTAGGAACAGGTTAGCGATAAAGTGACCGATATCGAATCCGAAGGGACCATAAAAAGCGAATTCTGGATCAATGATTTTTGTTTCCGTCTCACTTGCAAAAATACTGCCTGTATGAAGATCTCCATGAACTAATGTTTCGGCAGATGTCAGGAAAATACGCTTCAATTCAGCTGCTTTTGCCTGCACTTCAAGATCTGCCCAAAGCGCTTCGGCAGCTTCTCTTAATTCTTCTTCGAAATCATTTGTGCCGCTATCAAAGAAAGGATCTGTGAAGACGAGCTTTTCGGTAATGTCACAAAGGTCCGGATTCGTAAATTGCTTTACAAATTGTTTTTTGATTTTAGGATTTGTGGCAAAGTCAGAAGTGTAAAATAACGTTTTTCCTAAAAATTCTCCGACATGGTCAGATAAATGCGGATATTGTTTTCCGGCAATTAGCCCTTTTCTGACGATTTCTAGGTGTGATAGATCCTCCATTGCCGTCACAGCAAGAGCTGTATCTGAATAATAGACTGCTGGTACGAGGTGCGGCGTATATTCTGACTGCTTGATCAGGGCAGCACTTTCGATTCTCGCACGGTCTAATGTAAGCGGCCAGCTCTCTCCGACCACCTTGGCGTAAGGCAGTGCCTGCTTGATGATCAAACCTTTTTCTTGTTTATGATCAAAAATATGAAAGACATAATTTAAATTCCCGTCACCGATTTCCGTACATGTCAAATGACTGCTTTCTTGGATCAAGCCAAGTCTAATTGCGAGTGCAACTGCCGAGCTTTCTGTTAATTCTTCATATGATGCCGTAAGTGTAACCAATTGCTTCCCCTCCAAATCATATAAAAAGCCTCTTTCTCCTGAGAGAAAGAGGCTTGATGTTGTGTATGCTCAAAGCCTCTCTTATCTCTCAGCACATACGTCTGATGGAATTAGCACCGTGCCCTATAAGACAATTGTCTTGGCGCTTACTTGCTGCGCCCCACTTCACAGTGGTATTAACGGTCGGTTGCTGTTGGGGTCAAAAGGCCAAATCCCTCGCCCAACTCTCGATAAGAGAAATCAATATGTAATTGTTTCGTGTTTGTTTGCATTTCTTAATTCAAGATATTATCAGAGCTGCGCTTCACATGTCAATCCTTTTTCGAAATTGCTTTACAATTCGTAAAACAATCCATTACAGTGTTTGTATTGCTATGTAACTTGAATAGAAGGTGAAGAAAAATGGAATTCCAGCATTCAGATGTATTGAAACAATTACCGACACAATTTTTTGCATCCCTTGTCCAAAAGGTGCAGAAAAAAGTGCAGGAGGGCGCAGATATGATTAATTTAGGGCAGGGAAATCCTGACCAGCCAACGCCCACGCACATTGTAAAAGCCATGCAGGAAGCGGTATTAAAACCTGAAAATCATCAATACTCGTCATTCCGCGGAACAGCGAAATTAAAAAAGGCTGCCGCTGCCTTTTATGAAAGAGAATATGGTGTCACGCTTGATCCGATGACGGAAATTGCGATTTTATTTGGCGGGAAAGCGGGACTTGTTGAGCTGCCGCAATGCCTGCTGAATCCGGGTGACACACTTCTTGTTCCAGACCCAGGTTATCCTGATTACTGGTCAGGTGCCGTGCTTGCTGGAGCTCAGATGGTGACGATGCCGCTTCTTGAACAAAATGATTTTTTACCTGACTATGACAGGTTGCCTGAGGATGTTAAGAAAAAGGCAAAGTTGATGTATTTAAATTATCCCAACAACCCGACAGGTGCCACGGCAAGCCTTTCATTTTTTGAAGAAACCGTTACATTCGCAAAAGATCACAAGCTCTGTGTTGTCCATGATTTTGCTTATGGCGGCATTGGGTTTGATGGGGAAAAGCCGATCAGCTTTTTGCAAACGAATGGAGCGAAAGAGACGGGGATTGAAATTTATACATTGTCTAAAACGTATAATATGGCCGGCTGGAGAGTAGGTTTTGCAGCAGGAAATCCGTCTGTTATTGAAGCGATTGAGCTTTATCAGGATCACCTGTTTGTTTCACTGTTCAAAGCCACTCAAGATGCAGCAGCGGAAGCTTTGTTAAGCGACCAAACGTGCGTACAGGTGCAAAATGAACGATATGAGAATCGACGAAATGTGTGGATTGCTGCCTGTAAGGAGATTGGCTGGGAGGTCACTGCACCAAAGGGGTCGTTTTTTGCTTGGCTAAAGGTGCCAGAAGGGTATACATCTGAATCTTTTGCTGGCGTATTATTAGAGAAAGCGCATGTGGTTGTGGCACCGGGAAATGGGTTTGGTACTCACGGTGAAGGATACGTGAGAGTAGGACTTTTAACAAATGAGGAGCGGTTAAAAGAAGCCGCCCGGCGAATCGATGCCTTGAATCTGTTTGAAAATAAGCCATTGACAACATGAATAAACGGTGCGATAATTCAGACAATATTTAAGAAAATTGAATATTCTTATCAAGAGTAGGCAGAGGGACTAGCCCAATGAAGCCCGGCAACCGACTTCCATGAAGCACGGTGCTAATTCTTGCAGCAAGCGCTGAGAGATAAGATTCGGATGAATGACACGAAACAACCTCTTTCAGGCGCTGATAAAGCACTTGAAGAGGTTTTTTTATTGACCATATGCATGACGCAATCGAAAGGGGATTCCTAGTGAGTGAATTACTGGCAACATACGTATTAACACATCGAGAGGATGAACAAGTGAACCGAAAAGCGGAGCAGATCGCGCTTGGTCTAACAGTTGGATCATGGACGGATTTGCCGCAGCTCAAAAAAGAGCAGCTTCAAAAGCATAAAGGCCGGGTAGAAAAGGTATCAGAAAAGTTTGCTCCAGCCGAAAATGGCCTATATCAATCTGAGGTGACCATTGCTTATCCTGAGGCTAACTTTTCAGCGGATATACCGGCCGTTTTGACGACGATCTTTGGAAAGCTTTCACTAGATGGAAAAGTGAAGCTAGTCGACATTCAATTTTCAGATAGATTGAAAAAAAATCTGCCAGGACCGGTATTTGGAATTGATGGCATACGAAAAAAAACAGGCGTGTTTGATCGACCTTTGTTGATGAGCATTTTTAAAGGTGTCATTGGCCGTGATATGGCAGATTTAAAAGAACAGCTCCGTTTACAAGCATTAGGCGGCGTTGACTTTATCAAAGACGATGAAATTTTATTTGAGAGCCCGCTAGCCCCTTTTGAAGAGCGAATCAAAGAAGGAAAAAAGATATTAAAAGAAACATATGAAGAGACAGGGCACCGAACGCTATATGCCGTTAATTTAACAGGCAGAACCTTTGAACTGAGGGATCGAGCAAGAAAGGCTGCTGAGCTTGGAGCGGATGCCCTCTTATTCAATGTCTTTGCCTACGGGCTAGATGTCATGCAAAGCTTAGCTGAGGATCCAGATATTCGATTGCCTATTATGGCCCATCCCGCAGTAAGCGGTGCTTTGACATCATCGCCTGAATATGGATTCTCCCATTCTCTTCTTTTAGGTAAATTAAATCGATATGCTGGCGCTGATTTAAGTCTTTTTCCCTCACCGTATGGGTCGGTCGCACTTCCGAAAAAAGATGCCTTTGGAATCTATGAAGCTTGTGTAAAAGAGGATTCGGTTCAAAAAACGTTCCCAGTCCCGTCAGCAGGGATTCATCCTGGAATGGTTCCAGTATTGATCAAAGATTTTGGACTTGATCATGTGATAAATGCTGGCGGAGGAATTCACGGCCATCCGCGTGGAGCCATTGGCGGAGGGAAAGCATTTCGATCGATCATTGATGCGGTGATACATGGAGAGTCGATCCAAGAGAAGGAAGCTTCTTGCCAAGACTTAAAAGCAGCACTTGAACTATGGGGAAGGGTAGCAGAATAAATGAAAAAACCAATTGTATGTTGTGATTTTGATGGAACCATTACGAAAAATGATAATATCATTCGCATCATGAAACACTTCGCACCAAGTGAATGGACGAAGCTGAAGGACGATGTTCTCACAAAGGAGATCACCATTCA
Source organism: Bacillus sp. FSL K6-2841 (assembly GCF_037976435.1). Taxonomy (NCBI): domain Bacteria; kingdom Bacillati; phylum Bacillota; class Bacilli; order Caryophanales; family Bacillaceae; genus Bacillus; species Bacillus sp. FSL K6-2841. Next base: position 1,331,742 of record NZ_CP150266.1, read on the forward strand.
AGAAGGCGTCGGGCAGATGTTTCAATTACTGACGAGTGATCAAAAAGAAGCCATTCAATCGTTTATTTTAGAAGATACAGAGATTCGAGAAGGATTCAAGCAATTTGTTGATCATGTAAAAAAGGCTGATATTCCCTTCTATGTGCTAAGCGGCGGGATGGATTTTTTTGTTTATCCCATACTCGAGGGCATTGTGGATAGAGACGATATTTATTGCAATCATGCCTCATTTGGGGAAAAGTATATTCAGATTGAATGGCCGCATGCCTGCGGTTCGCAGTGTCAAAATGGCTGCGGCTGCTGCAAGCCGTCAATCATTCGGGAGCTGACCAGTGAGAATGACTTCATTATCATGATTGGGGATTCAGTCACCGATGTGGAGGCGGCAAAGCATGCGGATCTCACATTTGCGCGTGACTACTTGCTAAACGAATGTAAAAAGCTCGGGCTTGTTCATGAAGAGTTTGAAACATTTATTGATCTTAAAGCACAATTTGATCAAATAAAGGAAGTGAAGAAATGGCAGACGCAATGAACAAGCGCTGGCAGGAGCTAGCTGACGTCAAACGTGAACTGGCACAAAGAGACTGGTTTTACGGAACAAGCGGCAATTTATCAATCAAGGTGTCGGATGATCCAATCACGTTTTTGGTGACGGCAAGCGGCAAAGATAAACGAAAAGAAACAGATGAAGACTTTGTTTTAGTAAATGCAGCAGGTAAGCCTGTTGATCCTGACGAACCGCTTAGACCATCAGCTGAAACACTGCTTCACACGTACGTGTATGAACGGACGAAAGCAGGCTGCTGTCTGCATGTCCATACAATCGATAATAATGTAATCTCTGAGCTGTATGGGGATAAGGGCGAGGTTCGTTTCAAAGGAAACGAAATCATCAAAGCGCTTGGTTTCTGGGAAGAGGATGCAGAAGTATCATTACCGATTATTGAAAATCCAGCCCATATTCCGCAACTTGCAGCACAATTTGCAAAGCATCTCACTGAAGAGTCGGAATCAGGTGCTGTGCTCATTCGAAATCACGGCATCACAGTCTGGGGAAAAACAGCCTCTGAAGCAAAACGAGTATTAGAGGCGTATGAATTTTTGTTTAGCTACTACTTAAAATTAACGCTTTATCAAAAGCAGCTTGTCACATAAAAAGGAGGAAAAGCACATGGCGACGATTTTGATTCATAATGAAGAGAACACATTACTTGAAAGCGAGCAAGAGGTAGCAGCCTATTTAGAAAATCAAGGGGTCATTTATGAACATTGGGATATTGCAAAGCTGCCAAACCGATTAGCAGAAAAGTATGATTTAACAGATGAGGAAAAGGAAGAGATTTTGACTGTTTTCCAAAAGGAAATCGAGAGTATATCTGAAAAACGAGGATACAAAGCGCAGGATGTGATTTCACTATCTGACGCCACACCAAACCTAGATGACCTGCTCCAAAATTTTCAGCGTGAGCATCACCATACAGATGACGAAGTACGCTTTATCGTAAGTGGTCATGGAATCTTTGCCATTCAGGGGAAGGATGGCGTCTTTTTTGATGTGAGACTGAATCCTGGTGATTTAATTTCTGTTCCGCCGCATATTCGTCACTACTTTACACTTCAAGAGGATCGAAAAGTGGTCGCAGTTCGCATATTTGTCACAACTGAGGGCTGGGTGCCAATTTACGAGGAAGAAACGGTTTAATGACAGGAGCTGATCATTCCGCATGAGGCGGAAGATCAGCTTTTTTTTAGGAAAATAGGTATAAAATGAGAAAGAAAATAGTTGATTTTGAGCTTCTGCATAGGATAAAATTCTGTTTAATCCATGTGTCAGTCCTGCCCAAATTTGAAGTTTACCCCCAAATAAGATTGGGTAAGAGGTCTTTAGGCTGTAAAAAATTAAATAAAATAAGCATATTTAATTTAATTTACAAATAAAGTATAATTTTGGTGTCGGATCATTTTGAGCACAGACAGTCGAATTTATTGCGGGAGCTGAGATCATGAATAGTTATGTAAGAAAAGAACAATTGCTAATGTCAATTGATGAGAAGAGAAAACAGATGGTAGAAGCTGCTCAAGCAGAAGGCTACACTGGTGAGACGACAATTAAATATAGTCAAGAACTGGACAACCTGATGAATGAGTATCAGTATCTTCTTTTTCATGAGAAACAATCTGTTGCAACCTTTCATGATCTTGTCTCTCAAATGAGCCTTCTATCTGTGAACCGTCCCTCTTATTGACATGAAAAAACCGGTCTTGCCTAAGCAAAACCGGCTGAATGTTTCAGCTATGCTGAGTGAGCAGAAGGAAGCATGATCATGACGGTTGTTCCTTTATTCACTTTGCTCTCGATATCAATTGTTCCGCCATACATCGAAATGATTCGTTTACACACGACTAGTCCAAGACCTGTCCCTTTTTCCTTCGACGTAATAAAAGGGAGGAAGATATGTTTTAACATTTCTTCTGGTATGCCCTCGCCTGTATCTTTCACTTTAATAATGACATGTTCTTTTTCAGCCTCAATCAAAATCTTCAAATGACCGCCATTTGGCATCGCTTCTAACGAGTTCTTCGCTACATTTAATACGACTTGTTTAATGTGATCCTTTGTGCAATATACCCCAACATCTTGAATCGTATTAATTTGCAAATCAACCTCAACATTATAAAGGTTCGCCTCAGAGAAAACGATCGGCATGATCTCACTTACAATTTCTTTTACAGAGTTATTCTGCCATTTTTCTGCCGTTGGTTTCCCTAATACAAGAAACTCACTGACGATTTGGTTGATTCGTTTAATTTCTTCTTCAATGACAGAAAAATAGAGCTGATCTTCTTCAGAGTGATACTTCTTTTGCAAAAGCTGTATAAATCCACTAATCCCTGTTAATGGGTTGCGAATTTCGTGTGCCGTACTTGCTGCGAGGGTCCCGATTAATTCAAGCTTTTGCGCTTCATTTTGGTGACGCTCCTGCTGGGTTTGACGCCTTAAAATGATATATTGAACAAGTGTGAATAAAATATTTAATAAAATAAAAGCACTGGATAAGGGGATCAGCATAACAGACAGCACTTCGCCTGTAGAAGCACGCTGCGGATAGACCTCCAGCTTCCAGCTGTTTTCATCTAAATATGTAGACACGGTACTGCCATTTTCTGATGCTGGCTGTGGACCACTTGTAAACACGACATGTCCATTTTGATTCAGCATCTTAAAATGAAGATCAGGGTTCAATACATTCATAATATTTCTTAAATAATCAATTTGAATGGCGGCGACTAGTACATTGGTGACTTCTTCGTTTTCATCCAGCACAGGCACACAAATGGAAAGAATCCGCTGTTTTGTAATTCGGCTCACATAATTATCTGTGATCACCGTCTGCTTGGTCACTTGAATGCGCTTAAAGTAATCTCTGAATGATAGGTTGATTTTTTCCTTTAACGGTGTGGTGCTTACTGTTACATTTCCTTTTTTGTCTAGGAGATACAGACCCGAAAAACGAGGTTCTTGTTTATAGATTTTCTCTAGGATGTTTTGTACTTTTTTCGTCTCGAGAGGCTGGTCAAATCCCATGGCAAGTGAAGTTAATCTCGCTTCTGTTTCACTAATTAAATAATTCATTTGGTTTTTGTGAATATTTAACATAAGTGTAGCAGTTTGTTTGTTTTTTAAGTCGATTTTTTCCGTTTCTTTTTCGTAGATAAAATAACTAATGATTAGGGTTGGAATCATGACCAAAATAAGGTACAGCCTGATCTTCTTCCAAAACCCTTTCAATATACTCATCATTCATCGCTCCAACGTATTACCTAATAGACTTATTATAGCATTGAACCTATCTTTATTACGATGACTTGTGTGATTTTTAAAAAATTAGGTGATTCGTTCTGGTCTCATTTTCATGCTAAAGATAGATCAAGATGTTGACATTTTACTTATTGTTTATTAATGTCACATTAGTGGGTTGCATTTCATAAAGGATGATAAAAAAATGGAAAATCATAATGTTGAAAAATCTTTGAAATTATTTATTGTATTATCACGTGCCTATCGCTCAATTAATCATCACATGAACAAACATATTGTGAAGCACGGGCTGAATCCGACTGAATTTGCAGTATTAGAATTACTGTATCATAAAGGGGATCAGCCGCTTCAGCAAATCGGTGATAAGATTTTACTTGCAAGCGGCAGCATCACGTATGTGGTCGATAAATTGGAGAAGAAAGAACTCCTCAGTCGTAAGGCCTGTGCAGAAGACCGGAGGGTCACATTTGCACATATTACCGAGCAGGGACGAGCTTTGCTTGATGATATCTTCCCAGATCATGCGAAAGAAATTCATGAGATGATCAGTGTCCTGAGCGAAGAAGAGAAGGATGCCTGCATTGACATGCTTAAACATGTGGGACTGCGTGCAAAACATTTATATGATCATAAAGAATAAATAAAAAAGGAAGCCGAGGGCTTCCTTTTTTATTTTGCTTTTTTCTCGATCGGTAAAATAAGTACTTCTACGCGCCGGTTTTTACTTCTGCCTTCTGCTGTATCATTTGAAGCGATGGGCTTAAATTCACCGAAACCTTTTGTACTAAAGTTCTCTTGGTTTAAATTGCTGTTCTCAAGAAGAATACTCAAAAAGTTCACAGCACGTATGGCACTTAAATACCAGTTGGATTCAAAATCTGAATTTCTGATCGGTACATTATCAGTATGTCCGCTAATGACGATGTCACGAGCGGGGTTAATGACGAGTAGTTTAGAGATTTCTTTTGCTAACGGGACATCTTGAGGACGAATAACCGCCCGGCCAGAATCAAAGAAGATACTGTCTTCTATCGTAATGAGCAAACCTTCGTCCGTGAGCTTTGTTTCGAGCTTAGCTCCAAGTTTCTTATTGGCAATGAAGGAATCCACTTGCTTTTTGACCTTTGTGAGAACGGCATGATCTCGAGCTTTCGCTTTCGCTTCTTCATCTTCTTCTTCAGCTGCTTTTTTGGTCTGGTTGCTATTTTCAGTTTCTTCAGTACTTTGCATGCTGGTTTGATCCATGACACCAGTACCGCCAGTAAAGACGACATTAAAAGACTTGGCCATCTGTTCATACTTTGCCGCATCAATCGAACTAGATGCAAAAAGCACAATGAAGAGAGCGAGCAGAAGCGTCAGAAGATCGGCATAAGGGATCAGCCAAGATTCATCTACATGGTCATCGTGATCATGTTTTTTACGTTTCCTAGCCATTTTGTTTTTCTCCTTCTTCAATGACAAGATTTGCACGTTCTTTCGCTGGTAAGTACATGAGAAGTTTTTGTTCAATCACTTTTGGAGATTGACCTTCAAGAACAGAAAGAATCCCTTCGATCATAATCAGACGAAGTTTTACTTCTTCCTTTGATTTACGCTTTAGCTTGTTGGCAAATGGATGCCATAACACATACCCAGTAAAAATCCCAAGAAGTGTGGCAACGAAGGCTGCACTGATTGCATGTCCAAGTGCTTCAATATCTCCCATGTTAGCAAGTGCAGCAATAAGTCCGACAACGGCGCCAAGTACACCAAGCGTCGGAGCGTATGTACCAGCTTGTGTAAAGATTAATGCACCTGACTGATGTCTTTCTGACATGGCGTCAACTTCTTCTGTTAAGACGTCGCGAATAAATTCTGCACTTTGACCGTCAACCGCCATGCTTAAGCCGTTCTTAAGAAAATCGTCATCTACTTCCTCAATGCTAGCTTCTAATGCCAAAAGACCTTCACGACGCGCAATTTGTGCCCAGTTTGAAAAAAGAGGGATCATTTCTTGAATCGTTGGAAGCTTGTTGTCTTTGAAAATTTTGCCGAACAATTTTGGTGTTTTCTTAATTTCACTAGATGGGAATGCGATGACAACAGCTGCAATCGTCCCAACCACAATGATCAATATAGCCGCTGGGTTGATAAGAGCGGTTAGACTTACACCTTTCAAAACCATACCGACACTCAGTGCAATAAATGCTAAAATAATACCAATTAACGATGTTTTATCCATTATCTCACCAAATCCTTTAACTATCTTTTTCTATAGTTAATATCGGTGTCTTCTAGAAGGGTTTTAGTCTGAATATCAAATTAAGGCAGTTTCTGTGAAGAAATTTTGACGAAAGCGCTTTCTATTACCTTAAAAAAGAAACTCCCTCTGATATAAAGGGAGTTTCTTTTTTAATTTCTTTGAGCAGTTTCAATTAAAAGCAGCTCTTTTAATTTTTCCTCATACATGATTTTGACAAGATCATAGCTACAATTCATCATGTGATCCACCTCTTTTTCTTTTATCTTAAAGGAAAAGAGGCGGGGGAGCGTCGGCGTGCGGATGGAACTTAGACACCGCAACATGATGGAGCTGTAGACCCTTCTTAAGATGTACTTATCCTTTTTTTACAACAATTTCGTTATCTTCAACTTCTACAGTAAATCCTGAAAGTTGTTCTTCTTCAAGCAATATTTCCGTCATTTGATCTTCAACGTGCTCTTGAATGGTTCTTCGCAGTGGACGAGCACCAAATGCAGGATGGTATCCAAGTTCTGCAATTTTTTCTTTCGCTTCATTTGTCACATGGACTGTTAAATTTTGTTCTTTTAATTGTTCTGACAGCTCATTGAGCAGAAGGTCCACAATCTTCACTAAATCATCTCGATCTAATGAGTCAAACTGAATGATGCTGTCAAAACGGTTCAAGAATTCTGGCTTGAAATAAGCGCTGAGTGAATCAATGAGTGATTGCTCCTCAATTGCTTCTTCCTGATCAGACTGGAAGCCGACTTTGACCGTTTTATCTGTGCTGCCTGCGTTACTTGTCATGATGATGACCGTATCTTTAAAGCTGACGGTTCTGCCTTGGCTGTCTGTTAACCGGCCATCTTCCATGATTTGCAGGAACATGTGCTGCACATCAGGGTGTGCTTTTTCGATTTCATCCAGCAAAATGATGCTGTATGGTTTTCTGCGCACTTTTTCCGTTAGTTGACCCGCTTCATCATGTCCAACATAACCAGGAGGAGAACCGATGAGCTTAGATACTGAGTGTTTCTCCATGTACTCACTCATATCTAAACGGATAATCGCATCTCTTGAACCAAATAATTCTTCAGCTAGCGTTTTTGACAATTCGGTTTTTCCGACACCTGTTGGCCCAACGAATAGGAAGGAGCCAGTTGGTCTATGTTTCGATTTTAAGCCGGCTCTGCTTCTTTTCACAGCTTTCGCTACTTTTTCAACCGCATGTTCCTGGCCGATCACTCGTGCTTTTAAGCGGACGCCAATTTCTTTCATTTTGGTTTGTTCGTCTGCTTGCAGTTTGCCAACAGGAATGCCTGTTTTTTGTTCGACTATGACCTGAATGTCTTCTGCTGTGACGACATGTTCTTTGTCATTTGTTTTATTTTGAAGTCTAGCTTCAATGGCCTCTTCTTCATCTCGAAGCTTCGCTGCTTTTTCGTACTGTTCTTCTTTTAAAGCGGCTTGTTTTTCAGCAGCAATTTCTCTCAGACGATTTGTTAGTTCATCTTCACTTGCGGCATCAATGGAGAGGTTCGCTTTTGAACCTGCTTCATCCATTAAATCAATCGCTTTATCCGGCAAATGACGGTCCTGGATATATCGTGAAGATAATTGAACACATGCTTGAATGGCTTCGTCTGAATAGGTGATGCCATGGTAGCTTTCGTACTTATCTTGAATGCCTTTTAAAATTTCAATCGCTTCAGCTTGTGTTGGCTCATCTACAATAACGGGCTGAAAGCGTCGTTCAAGTGCGGCATCTTTTTCAATTTGACGATATTCTTTTAATGTTGTCGCACCTACTAGCTGGAGCTCGCCTCGTGCAAGGGCTGGTTTTAAGATGTTTCCAGCATCCATTGACCCTTCGGCAGATCCTGCGCCAACAAGAAGATGGATTTCATCTACAAATAAGATAATATTTTTACGGCTTTGCAGTTCTTTGATTAACTGCTTCATTCTTTCCTCAAATTGACCACGTATCCCTGTATTCGCTACAAGGGAGGAGACATCTAATAAATAGATTTGTTTGTTCTTTAATTTATTTGGTACATCGCCACTTGCAATTTTCAGTGCAAGTCCTTCAGCGATCGCTGTTTTCCCAACACCTGGTTCACCAATGAGGACAGGATTATTTTTATTTCTTCTATTTAAAATCTCAATGACTCTTGCGACTTCTTCATCACGGCCGATGACTGGATCAATTAAACCAGCATTTGCGCCATCTGTTAAATTGCGGCCAAGTTCATCGAGTAAGCCTTTTTGTTTTGGCTGCTCTACGTTTTGCGTATGTCCTGCTTGCTCAGAGAAGAATGAGCTTCCTCCGAACAATTGAGGTCCCATTTTCATTTTTGATTGCTCCATCAAAGAGGTGTAGCAGTCTTCACATAAAACCATTTGGCTCCGGGATGAATTCACTTGCATATTCAGGCGAATAGTTGCTTCATTTACTTGACAATGTTGACAACGCATTTGCCATGACCTCCTTATGATAAAAGTTTGACTTTATTTGACCAATGAATGTTAAAGAAAATGGTCTGTTGTTTGACCATCTTTGACTATAGTATACTCTGACCTATTTTGACTTTCAACTGTTTTGCTCAAAGGCGGGTAAAATCCTTTTTTTGCATTTAATCATGGTTTGTCCTTCTTTTCAAGGAACTTGTCTCATAGGATAAAAAAAGACAATCGAAAGTGATGGGTGCGGAGGGGTCACATGAAACGTTCAAATGAATCCGCTTTTCAGCTTGCCTTTGTATATGTAGGAACAGTGGTTGGAGCTGGGTTTGCGACAGGGAAAGAAATCGTAGAATTTTTTGTTCGTTTTGGCTGGATTGGACTATTCGGAATCTTGATTAGCGGCGCTATTTTTACTGGACTTGGAGCAAAAATGATGCTCATTTCTAAACGAATTGAAGCAGAGTCATATCAAGATATGAACCGTTTTCTATTTGGCGCAGCTGCCAGTCGATATATTAATGTTGTCATGTTTTTTATTTTACTAGGCGTCACTTCAGTGATGATTTCTGGCGCAGGTGCTATATTTGAAGAGCAGCTTGGCATATCGAAGGAATATGGGATTTTTTTAACGATCATTCTGAGCGTTATTGTGCTTTTGAAAGGATCAAAAGGATTATTTGGTGTCAATGTTCTCGTCGTCCCAATGCTTATTTTCTTTTCATTGATTGTGTTTCTTGATTCATTCGTTTTTAGCAGTAGTGAAAGTTTTGTTCTTGCACTGCAAATGGGTGAGGGAGAGTGGATTTTATCAGCTATCTCATATGGTGCTTTTAATTTGGCACTTTCTCAAGCGGTATTAGTGCCTGTCGCAAATGAAATGACCTCTGAAGCGGTGATCAAAAAGGGAGCTGTGATTGGGGGCGTCATGCTGACAATTATTTTATTTGTATGCTTTTTATCTCTTTCTTCATTAGATATGCTGGAGGCGTTTGATATTCCAATGGCTCAGGTCGTGTATCAAGTAGCAAATTCCATTCATCTCATTTATTTATTTGTGATCTTCGGAGAAGTCTTTACATCCGTCATAGGCAATTTATATGGACTCGAGAGACAAGTGAGGGCGTATATTCGAATGAACAGTATCTTGACAATATCCCTTATTCTCTTATGCTGCTATGTGATTAGTAAAATTGGTTACGGCACATTGATATCAACGGTTTATCCTATTTTTGGCTATGTGAGCATCTTTTTTATCCTCTTTCTTTTTCTAAAAAAAGTGCCTGCATCACTTGATAAGTAAAGAAGGGATAGCCTGCATGAAAAATATATGGTACACTATCTTCTGTGAAAATTGAACAAAAATCCGTTTAAACGGGAGAGGTTCTAGCAAAACCCTCTATAAAAAACTAAGGACTTGCCGTATCCTTGGATGTGGCATTTTTTATTTTTTATGGCTGGGACACCTCATACACATGTAAAGGTGTCTTTTCTTTTGAGAAAAACAGGGGTTTTCAAGAACCTTTCAGATGCAGCTTTGTACGAGGGTATAGATCTGCAAAAGGAGGAGAACAGAAATTGAAAAATGAAAAAGCAGTCGTTGTCTTTAGCGGGGGGCAAGACAGTACGACATGTTTATTATGGGCACTTCAACAATTCGAAGAGGTAGAAACCGTGACCTTTCATTATAATCAGCGTCATCAAGAAGAAATTGATGTCGCCAAAAGAATTGCTGACAAGTTAGGTGTGAAGAACCATCTATTAGATATGTCTCTTTTGAATCAGCTGGCACCAAATGCTTTAACAAGAGATGACATTGATATTGAGGAAAAAGAAGGAGAGCTGCCTTCCACATTTGTACCAGGAAGAAACTTAGTGTTCTTATCCTTTGCTTCTATTCTTGCGTATCAAATCGGAGCAAGACATATTATCACAGGTGTATGTGAAACAGACTTTAGCGGCTATCCAGATTGCCGTGACGATTTTGTAAAGTCTTGTAATGTCACAGTGAATTTGGCGATGGAAAAACCATTTGTCATCCATACACCGCTCATGTGGCTCAATAAAGCAGAAACATGGAAGCTAGCAGACGAGCTGAATGCATTAGATTTTGTGAAAAATGAAACGCTCACTTGCTATAATGGCATCATTTCTGATGGCTGCGGGGAATGCCCTGCGTGTAAGCTTCGGAAAAATGGCTATGACACGTATATGGAAATGAAGGAGGCAAAATAAATGCTTTCTCAGATCTATCCACAAACGAATCATCCATACTCATTTGAATTGAACAAAGATATGCATATATCAGCTGCCCATTTTATCCCGAGAGAAGATGCAGGTGCTTGCAGCCGTGTACATGGTCACACGTACACCATCAATATAACCATTGCTGGAGATGACCTAGATGAATCGGGCTTCCTTGTCAATTTTAGTACATTGAAAAAACTTATTCATGGTAAATATGATCACACGCTGCTCAATGATCATGAGGAATTCTCATCAACCGATCCATACGCGATGCCTACTACAGAGGTTGTGGCAAAGACAGTCCATGACAAAGTCGCAGCATATTTATCGACTTTAGCAAATGAACCAGTATGTGTTCAGGTCTTTGTTAGGGAGACACCAACAAGCTACTGCATTTACCGGCCGAAACGAGTTGAACACAATGGCTAAGGCGATTCCTGTATTAGAAATCTTTGGTCCGACCATTCAAGGAGAAGGGATGGTGATTGGACAAAAAACCATGTTTGTCAGAACGGCTGGCTGTGACTACTCTTGTAGCTGGTGTGATTCCGCCTTTACTTGGGATGGCTCAGCAAAGCATGACATTCAGTGGCTTCACGCAGAGGACATTGTGAAAGAATTAAAAAGAATAGGTGGACAGGCTTTTTCTCATGTCACTATTTCAGGGGGAAACCCTGCGCTTTTAAAACAAATGGGATCACTTATTGATTTGCTACACGAAGAAGGAATTGATACAGCGCTTGAAACACAAGGGACGATGTATCAGGACTGGTTTTTGAAAATTGATGATTTAACCATTTCTCCGAAGCCGCCAAGCTCAAATATGAAAACAGATTTCGCGAAACTCACACGTATCATAGATGAGCTAAAAAACGGAAATAGATTAGAGCATGCAAGCCTGAAGGTCGTGATTTTTGACGATCATGATCTAGCCTATGCAAAGGATGTTCATGCAAAATATCCAGAGCTTCCTTTTTATTTACAGGTAGGAAATGATGACACGACAACAGGTGATGATGCGTACTTATTGACGCATTTATTAAAGAAATATGAAGCGCTTGTTGATCAAGTAGCGCAAGACCCAGACTTAAATCGTGTAAGAGTGCTGCCGCAGCTGCACACATTATTGTGGGGAAATAAACGAGGCGTATAGAAAGGAAGAGAAGACATGACGACAAGAAAACCAGAAGAATTAGAAGGTGTCACTTTACTAGGAAATCAAGGCACCAATTATTTGTTTGATTATGCACCACAAGTGCTTGAAACATTTCCGAATAAACATACAAATAGAGATTATTTTGTGAAATTCAACTGCCCAGAATTCACGTCACTTTGTCCGCAAACAGGTCAGCCGGATTTTGCGACAGTTTATATCAGCTATATCCCAAATGACATCATGGTCGAAAGTAAATCATTAAAATTGTATTTGTTCAGCTTCCGTAACCATGGTGATTTCCATGAGGATTGTATGAACATTATTATGAATGATCTTATTGAATTGATGGACCCAAGATACATTGAAGTATGGGGCAAATTTACACCAAGAGGCGGTATTTCAATTGACCCGTACACGAACTACGGAAAACCTGGTACCAAATATGAAGAAATGGCATCGTATCGTATGATGAACCATGATATGTATCCAGAAACGATTGATAATCGCTAATAAAGGAAAAGACATGCCTAATGACATGTCTTTTTTTATGGGTTTGAAAGAGATGATTCAGACTGAAGTGATAAAAAAAGAGAAGAGTCATGTCGCTCTCCTCATACAAATGGGAATAGAACTTGCTAGGACGGCTGGGGGCTACCAGCTCGTAAAATTATTATACATGACAGAACGTATGTTTGTAAAGAGGAATTGTGTTTTTTGCTTATCTTATTTGCTTTAAGATAAAATAGAGGCAATGAACGACTAATGGAGGCGTTTGAGTTGGTAAACAAAGAAGAAAAGACAGAGAAGCTGCTGAGGGAGCTAAAAGAAGAACTTCAAATGCTTGAACATCAAAACAAAGAACGATATAAATGGAGTGCCTCTACATTGCTTGGAGTGATTGCACTTTTGATTGATAAAGGCGTTATCACCCCCGAGGAAGTGGACATGTACAAAACGAAAGCAGAAATGCAAACCTTTCATACGCAAAAAGACTGACACTTCTTCATATGGTGTCAGTCCTTTTCATATGTGATTGTCAAAGAGAGCTAAACTGTCAGAAAGCAGCTTTGCTTCGTATTTACGTATGTATCGATAATCTGAATTGAGGATTGCAAATTAATGTACGGAGTCTTTGATGATTTTATAGTTTTTATGATTAACGACTGTTAGTGAATCCAGTTCTAAATCTCTATAGTTGTCCATAATGGTGACATCCACAATGACAGAGTTTTCATTCACTTTTTCAACTACACCTGTTAAACCATTTCTAAATTCGATCACATTTCCAATTTTTGCAATCTTCAACCGATCCCTCTCCTTTAAAAACAGATTTCATTCCCTATTAAAAAGTATTTTGCAATATTTTCATACCAATGTAAAGGATAAAGACGTTTTTGTTTTGTTTTCGTTGTATGCTTTCCTAACGGATGGTATATTTAATATTTGATAATGGCTGTAAAGGAGCGGTTTTTTTGACGGAAGAACAAATCCTCACAATACTTGAATCGTTACGAAATGGGACAGAAAAGCAAGTAACCATCAAGAAAGATGATTTCTTAACGTTTCGTTCGATCTTGGTAAATCAAGATGATTTTAAGCATTTTCGCGGGATTGCGAAACATGGTGGAGATGTTATTTTTGAATATCTTACAGAAGCAAGAAGCTAAAGCTTTTTCTCATGAATGAGAGAAAGCTTTTTTATTTTAGTTCTTTTGTCACACTTCAAACGAGCTTGATACATCTGAAAAGAAAATGTAATAACCCATAATCAGGAGCATAAGGATGATTATAGGCGGAAAAGGGACCTTTTTAAGCGCTAACAATTCCAGTTGATACTCAAATCAACTAGGACATGCCAATTAATGACGGAATTTGGACAGGCATGCAAATCTTTGTGCGTGAAAATAGAAGGAGCTCTTGTTAGAGTGGACAAGTATCTTACCGCCTACTTTAATTAAAGGAGGAATGAGGCGAATGATGAAAATTCATACCGCTCTTTTTGTCATCCTTATGCTGATTGCAGCCATGAAGATGGACAACATACAAGAGCAGCAAGGGACATTAAGTCACGAACTTTCACAAGCACCTGTTAAGCATGAGCTTTCATATATAGATCGAGATGATCACGATCAAGTCATCCCAGCATTTTCAGAGGAAAAGCGTCAGCCGAAAGTCAAAATGCTAAGTACGTCTACAGAAGAGAAGTCTTCAAAACCGAAGCAAAAGAAAAGAGTAAAATCAGAAACAACGAATGAGGAAAGCGCCAAACGCTATTCTAATGAAGAAATGGAACTGCTCTCACGATTGGTGCATGCTGAAGCAAAAGGAGAATCTTACGCAGGTAAAAAAGCTGTGGCAAGCGTCGTCTTAAACAGGGTGGAACATCGCTCTTTTCCTAACAGTGTCAAAGGTGTTATTTATCAGCGAAATGCTTTCCAGCCAGTATCAAATGGAAGTATTCATGATAAAGCAGATCAAGATTCTGTTAAAGCTGTGAAGCAAGTAGTGAAAGAACATGACAGAACAACAAAGGCCATTTATTTTTATAATCCCAAAACGGCAACAGATAACTGGATTCGTTCTCGCAAAATTGTAGAACGTATTGGTCGTCACGTATTTGCCGTATAAAGAATTGAAGCGATCAATCAGATCGCTTCAGCGTGTAGACAAACCCTCGCATTCTTTGTCAGGACTGTGCTCCGGTGCTCACGAATAATCAATTCGCTCCGCTCCTGTGCTCGCCCTTCCTAGACTGCAAAGGTTTTCTATCGCGCTGAAAGGAAGACAAAGAACTAAAATAAAAACATTTTTAGCCCTTTGTCAATGTTCTAAAGCGATCAATCAGATCGCTCTTTTTTTTGTCTTCATTTATCAAAATATTTTCAGGACTTGTCTCATAGAATGTGAAAAGAATTTGCTTTAGATAAAGGGGAGGCTACATGAATCGATTTGTAAAAGGGGTCATTCTGCTATCTGTCGCAGCTTTCATTGCGGAGTGTATAGAGTTTTTAGTCAATATGATTTTAGCGAGAGAGCTTGGAGAGCATGGAATGGGTCTATATATGAGTATCCTTCCAATCATCATGCTTGTCCTTGTGATTGCCAGCTTAGAGCTGCCAGTCTCCATTTCTAAATTCATTGCAGAATCGCATGAGCGGCTCCATAAAAGTATGCTCCGCCATGCGTTTAAAATGACGCTTGTGGTGACGAGTACAACAACGGGGATCGCTGCGATTGTTCTGCCGTTCATTCCTGTATTTCAGTCGTATCATCCGCTCATGAAAGGGCTTGTGCTGTCTCTTATTCCAATTATTGCGTTTACCTCGATTGCACGCGGCTATTTTATGGGAAAGCAGCAAATGGGAAGGATCGCTCTTGCCAATATGCTGAAGAAAACGATCCAGCTTATTTGCTTGTTTTTGTTCTTTCATTGGTATTCGTTTGATATTGAAACAGCAGTACTCATTGCCATCGGTGTCATTGTCGCGAGTGATCTTGTCGTCTTTATTTATTTATACTCCCAATACGTCATGGCAAAAAATGCTGTCCATGTCAGGTCTGTTGAATTAAGAGGGATTGACGTGAGAAAGCGACTATTAGCCGTCTCTATTCCAACAACGGGCATGCGGATTTTTCATGCAATCGCAAATGCCATAGAACCATTTTTAATCAAAGGGGCACTTATTGCTGCAGGCATCTCTGGCACACTTGCTGTTGATCATTACGGCATGCTGGCTGGTGTCGCGATGTCGATTGGTTTTTTCCCAGCGTTTATCGCTCATTCCATCATGATTGTGATGATTCCCAATGTATCTGAAGCCTATGCTTTAGGTCAGTATGATCTTGTGAAAAAACGTGTCAGGCAGGCGATTCTCATTACATTTGGGTACGGGGTACCGGCAGTGATGGTGATGTATTATTTTGCTTATCCGCTCACACAGCTCTTTTTTGATTCACCGCAAGCTGCTGTCTACTTACAGCTGCTTTGGCCGTACTTTTTATGCCACCTGTTTGTGATGCCGTTTCAAGCGTGCTTAATCGGTATGGGGCTCATTAAAGATGTGTTCCTACATAATATATGGGTGCATGTCGTCTCGTTTTCAATGGTGTATTTTCTCGGATCAATTGAAAGCTTAAATATGATGGGGGTTATATTAGGGATGAATACGGGCATGCTCCTCTTGACTGCACTGCATTATGCGACGATTTGTAAGGAGCTCGGTGTTTCCATGTTTCTTAGAATGAAAAAAGCATGAATGCCCTCTTCGGCGAGCGGGCAAGCTATAAGAAAACTGGGAAGGAAGATCCTGATGAAAATTAAATATCTACCCGCCAGTCTTCTTATGATGACCATGCTTCTATTACTCATAGGCAGCGAGGCTGAAGCGAAAGAGCCCGTTATGGCGCCAAAAATAGAGGCTCCTACATTAACTGGTGAGACGCAGATGATTCCGATGAAAGGAAAAAAGACCATTTTGCATTTTTGGACAACATGGTGCCCGTCCTGCAAAATGGAGCTGCCTGTATTTGACCAGATCGTGAAAGAAAATCAGAGTGATGTAGATATCTTAACGGTGAATTTACTAGGTGCTGAACAAAGTAAACATGCGGTTGCCCAATTTGTGAAAGATAGAAAGTTTACATTCCCGGTCATACTAGATGAGGGAGGGCACATGATGAAGAAATACCAAATCATCACCATTCCAACCAGCTTTTTGATAAATGAAAAAGGGGAAATAGTGAAAAATCATGTAGGTCCACTGACGAAAAAACAAATCAAAGAGTGGACGAATTTTTAGAACGAAACCTTATTTCAAGAACCAAGGGTCATTCCTTTGGTTCTTTTTTGTGTTCAATTTCTTTTCATCTGAATAAACTGTGCTCAGAAGATGGAATGGTTCCTATCATCAATAATGATAATTATTATCAAAAAGAAATTATAATAATTATTAATTGAAAATTGTTCAGAACCTGTTATAATGAGTTACAGACCAATAAAAAGCTTGAAATAGCAGAAAATATAGATGGAAAAAGGAAACGGGCAACAATTGATGATGTGAAAACCATTATCAATTAGAGAGGAGAAAACAATCATGAATGAGAATACAGCACTTTATCAAACAACAAATCAAAAGGAATCGAAATGGTCCCTTCATCAATGGGCACAGCACGGAGAATTAATAGCAGCAGGTATCTCGGGGATTCTCATTTTAATTGGATGGATTTTAAAGGATCAGAGCATGTGGAGCATTCCTCTTTTCATCCTAGCATTTGTCATTGGAGGTTTTGCAAAGGCGAAGGAAGGAATTGAAGAAACCATTTCGTCTAAAAGCTTGAATGTTGAACTTTTAATGATTTTCGCAGCCATTGGCTCAGCGATCATTGGATATTGGGCAGAGGGCGCGATCTTAATTTTTATTTTCTCGCTTAGTGGTGCGCTTGAAACGTATACATCAAATAAAAGCAAGAAGGATTTAACAGCTTTAATGAGCATCGCGCCAAATGAAGCGATTTTAATTGAAGAAGATGGCACGACCATTCAAGTCGCTGCTTCATCATTAATACCAGGTGACCGTATCATGATCAAAGCTGGGGAACGTATTGCAGCAGATGGTGTGATTTTAAGCGGAAGAACAAGTGTAGATGAATCTGCGCTCACGGGCGAGTCTGTGCCTCAGGAAAAAGGGCAAGGTGAAGACGTGTTTGCAGGCACAGTGAACTTAAATGGTTCCTTAACAGTAGAAGTGACCAAACATAATGAAGAAACGCTTTTCCATAAAATTATTAAACTTGTCGAATCGGCTCAAGAAAGTGTGTCGCCAAGCCAGGCATTTATTGAAAAATTCGAAGGTGCTTATGTAAAAGGTGTACTGATCACCGTCGCGATTTTAATGGTTCTGCCTCATTTTGTACTAGGCTGGAGTATGAGTGAAACCTTCTACCGGGCTATGGTGTTTATGGTTGTAGCATCACCTTGTGCGCTTGTTGCATCCATTATGCCAGCTGCTTTGTCACTGATCTCAAACGGCGCAAGAAACGGAATGCTTGTCAAAGGGAGCGTCTTTTTAGAAAAGCTAGGCACTAGCAGTATGATTGCTTTTGACAAAACGGGGACAATTACAAGCGGAAAGCCAGCTGTAGAGCAGGTGGTGATCGCTAAAGGACAAGAGGAAGCGGCCTTTTATCAGGCGCTTTATCAAATTGAAAGTCAATCAAACCATCCATTAGCGAAAGCGATCTCTGATATGGCACAAGAGCAACAAATAGAAAGATCAGCTCATGTCACCATTGAAGAAACCTCTGGTTTTGGTGTAAAGGCACAATTGAATGGAGAAACGTGGCGGATTGGGAAGAAAGACTTTGCTGGCAAGGCTTCAATGGACCGTGAGATTGAAGAGACAGGAGAGTATCTTTCTGAAAAAGGATATACAGTGGTGTATGTTCAAAAGGATCAAGTAGTCGTTGGGTGCCTTGGCCTTAAAGATCAAATGAGACCTGAAGCGAAGAAAATGATTCAAGAGCTGAATGATTTAGGCATCCAAACGGTCATGCTGACAGGAGATCAGCAAAAAACGGCTGAAGCCATTGCACAGGAAGCTGGCATCCAAACGGTTGTCGCTGAGTGTCTGCCAGATGAAAAGGTCCATGAGGTCAATCAACTAAAAAAACAAGGAAACTCAATCATCATGGTAGGTGACGGAATCAATGATGCACCTGCACTCGCCACAGCAGATGTGGGGGTTGCGATGGGCGGAGGAACAGACGTAGCCTTAGAAACAGCAGATTTGATCTTAATGAAAAACAATTTAAATAACTTAACAAAGATGATCCGTCTTTCAAGAAAGATGAATCGAATCATTAAGCAAAATATTATTTTCTCATTAACGGTGATTTGCTTGTTAATTTGTGCGAATTTCTTACAAGTGCTTGATTTGCCTTTTGGCGTAATCGGGCATGAAGGAAGTACGATTTTGGTCATTTTAAATGGACTGCGTCTGCTTCGTGCATCTTAAGCAAATCATCATAGCGCACTTGGCTTCTGCCAGTGCGTTTTTGTGCGAAATATAACAAAAACTGATACAATAGATCAGTAGTAAAACGTGTGAGGAGGATCACGATGAACCGAATGAAAAGCTTGTCTTCTTGGCTAAAGGAAAAAGACATTCAAGGTGCATTTATACATACAAAGGAAAATGTGTTTTATCTATCTGGATACTTCACAGAGCCGCATGAAAGAGTAATGGGGCTGTTTGTGTTTCAAGAGGCAGATCCATTTTTTATTTTGCCTAAAATGGAAGTCGAGCAGGCGAAAAATGCTGGGTGGTCAGGCGATATTATTGGTTATGAAGACCATGAGAATCCATTTGATTTCATTCAGTCAGCAGTAGAAAAACGCGGTGTAAGAGCAACTCGGCTTGCAATTGAAAAAGAGTCAATTCCGCTTCAAAGAGCAGAACAGCTTCAAGCTGCTACTGGGGCAGAAACTTTTGTCCGGGCAGAAGAAGAGCTCAATCAGCTAAGACTCATTAAAGATGAATCTGAAATTGCTACACTGAAAAAAGCCGCTCAATTGGCAGATGAAGGGGTAAAAATTGGGGTGAACGCCTTAGAAGAAGGAGTCACCGAAACAGAAGTGCTCGCTGTCATTGAATATGAGCTAAAGAAAAAAGGCATTCAAGGCATGTCCTTTTCGACGATGGTTCTCTTTGGCGAAAAATCAGGAGAGCCTCACGGAAATCCAGGACAGGCAGTCTTAAAAAAAGGCGACTTTGTGTTATTTGACCTTGGTGTCATTGTTGATGGATATTGCTCAGACATTACAAGAACATTTATTTATCAGGAAGCTTCTGATCAGCAAAAGGACATCTATCAAACCGTCCTAAACGCAGAAATGGCGGCACTTGAAATGAGTAAACCGGGCGTGAGAATTGGGGACCTGGACTTAAAAGCACGCGGGCTGATCGCTGATGCTGGATATGGAGACTATTTCCCTCACCGCCTTGGACACGGTCTAGGGGTGTCTGTTCATGAGTTTCCTTCGATGAGCCAGGCAAATGATGATCTTCTCCAAGAGGGCATGGTGTATACGATCGAACCGGGAATCTATGTTCCAGGAGTCGGCGGCGTCAGAATTGAAGATGATGTACTAATCACAGCGGATGGTCCAGTTACTTTAACCAATTATCCGAAAGAGCTGACGATCATCAAGTAATAAAAAAATCACGATGAACGCCCATGTCCTGGAAGTGTCATCGTGATTTTTTGTCACTCTTTTCGATCCTTATCAACAAAAAAATCATCAATTGATTGAAACGGTTTGATTTTATGTTCTTTTCCTAAAGGATGTAGTGCAAAACGAGCAGAAAACAAAACAGTCATACATAATATAATCCATATGATGAAACCCATCTTGAATTCCCCTTTCCACCCAGTGATTTGTTCAGCTCACATACATCTTAAAGTATGAAACGCTTACCATATCAAGAGAAAGTAGGAGAAAAATTGGCAAACATAAGGGAGATTGCAAAAAGAGCGGGCGTATCTGTGACAACTGTATCACGTGTGTTGAATCATCATCCTTATGTCAAAGAAGATAAACGAGATCGTGTTCTTGGTGCGATGAAAGAGCTCAAATATACGAGAAACATTCAGGCTGTCCATTTAGCCAAGGGTTATTCAAATATGCTTGGCATCGTTCTTCCAACAATTGATCATTCTTATTTCAGCAGACTTGTCACAGGGATTGCAGAAAAAGCACAGGCGCACGGCATGCATTTTGCTTTGTTTCAAACAGGATATGATCCTTTAAAAGAAAAAGAAGCCTTGATGAGCTTAAAAGAGCGCCGCGTGGATGGATTAATCTTTTGCTCAAATGCGTTAAGTGATCGAGACATTTTAAGGTGGCAGGAATCTGGGCCTATCATTTTTTGCCATCCGGCGCCAATTGAAGACTGTTCAACGGTGTCGATTGCTCATGATCAAGCTTTTAAAGAAGGGCTGCATCATTTAGCAGCATGCGGGCATCAGCGAATCGCAATTGTTCTAGCCAGAATAGAAGGCGCAAACAGCCAGTCACGCCTTCAAGCTTATCAAGATATGATGAAAGCGCTTGGGCAGGAGATTGATGAAGAATGGGTCATCGAAGGGAAGCTAACACTTTTTGATGGAAAACAATTATTTACAGAGTGGCAAGAAATGAAGAATCGCCCCACAGCATTATTCATCACAAATGATGACGTATCAGCAGGCTTTTTATTAGAGGCGCAGCGTCACGATATAAAAGTAGGAGAATCTCCAGCCATACTCGGCTTTCAAAATGATCAATTAAGTGAGGCCTTGGGGATTTCCAGCATTGATATTCCGCTGAAACGAATGGGGCAGGAAGCGTTTGACTTGTTCGACCGAGCTATAAAAGGAGAGGTGCCAGAGAAAAGAATGCTGCCATTTCGCCTGATCGAGCGATCGACCACCGTTTTCAAAAACAATCGTTGACGCACGTTTCATCTGTTTTGTACGATAAGAGGGATTGAATAAGAAGGAGGTGGGGATGTTCATGGAATCCTTCACCGTTGATAAAGCGTTAAATAATAATGTCATCATCGCAAGACACCCTTCTTTGGGCGAAGTAGTTCTGATTGGGAAAGGAATCGGCTTCGGGAAAAAATCGGGTGATGTTCTCGATCAAGATACATTTGAAAAAATGTTTGTTCTTAAAAATACAAAGGAACAAACAGAATATAAACAGCTGCTTCACCACATTGATGAGAACATGATCGAGCTTGCCAATGACGTCATTTATCATATACGAGAAAAAATGGGACACCGTTTGAATGAGCATATTCATATTGCCCTGACTGACCATATTGCGTTTAGTTTTAAGCGGGTGCAGCAAGGATACGATATCACCAATCCCTTTATGCTTGAGACAAAATCGCTGTATCCGAAAGAATACGAGGTCGCAAAGGAAGTCGTTGAGCTCATTAACGAGCGTCCTGATGTCGAAACAAAGCTGCCAGAAGGAGAGATTGGTTTTATTGCGCTCCATATTCACTCAGCTTTAACGAATCGGCCATTATCTGAGGTGAACCGTCATTCGCAGCTCATCACGCAAATGGTCCAAGTCATAGAAGATTCATTTCATATGAAAGTCGACAGAGAAAGTATTCATTATTTACGCTTATTACGCCATATTACGTTTTCGATTGAGCGTATTAAACGGGAAGAATCTTTAGAGGAGCCAGAAAAATTGCTTCATCTATTGAAAAATGAATATCCTTTATGCTACAATACTGCTTGGAAAATGATCAAAATATTACAACATGCATTGAAAAAGCCTGTACAGGATGCCGAGGCTGTCTACCTGACACTTCATCTGTACAGATTGACAAATAAAATTTCATAGTTTCCTAGAAACGTGTAACTGATTCGATCAGGCATGAGTGACTTAAGGTAAATACAGGATAAGATCCTGTTATTTGCGCAACCTTATATCACCATGCCTTTTTTTGTGTTTGAAAGTGAAATGTAAACGGTTAACTATGAAATGGATGTCAGGGAGCGTCCCGCATGTGCGTTGTAAGCGAAAATAAAAGGAGGTTCAACTAGTGTTTAAATCACTTTTTGGTGTGTTGCAAAAAATTGGACGAGCACTTATGCTTCCAGTTGCGATCCTTCCTGCTGCTGGTATTTTACTAGCACTTGGGAATGCGATGCAAAATCCGCAGCTGATTGATGTAGCTCAATTTTTAAGCAATGATACAATTCAGCTTGTTGCAAGCGTCATGGAAAATGCAGGGAACATTGTCTTCTCGAATCTTCCGCTCTTATTTGCTGTAGGGGTTGCCATCGGTCTAGCTAATGGAGACGGTGTGGCAGGGATTGCCGCAATTATCGGTTATCTTGTCATGAACGTGACAATGAGCGCCGTATTAATGGCCAATGGATCAATTCCATCTGATTCCATCAAATTGGCTAAGTTCTTTAAGGAAAGCCATCCAGCGTATATTAATATGCTTGGCATTCCGACCTTGTCTACCGGCGTCTTTGGCGGGATAATTGTCGGGGTATTAGCAGCTTATATGTATAATAAATTTTATAAAATTGAGCTTCCGCAATATCTCGGCTTCTTTGCTGGAAAACGCTTTGTTCCAATTGTTACATCTATTTCAGCACTTATTTTAGGGCTTTTGATGCTAGTCATTTGGCCGCCAATCCAAGGTGCACTGAACTCGTTCTCAACAGGACTGCTCGCAGCGAATGAGCCGCTTGCTGCCTTTGTATTCGGTGTTATTGAACGCTCATTAATTCCGTTTGGTCTGCACCACATTTTCTACTCGCCATTCTGGTATGAGTTCTTTAGTTATAAGAGCTTATCAGGTGAGCTTGTCCGTGGTGATCAGCGTATCTTCATGGCACAAATCAAAGATGGTGTTCAGCTGACAGCTGGTACATTCATGACAGGAAAATATCCGTTCATGATGTTTGGACTCCCAGCAGCAGCACTTGCGATTTACCATGAAGCAAAACCAAAGAATAAAAAGCTTGTCGCTGGAATTATGGGATCAGCAGCCCTGACTTCTTTCCTAACAGGGATTACTGAACCGCTTGAATTCTCATTCTTATTTGTTGCACCAGTGTTATTTGCAATCCACTGTGTATTTGCTGGATTATCCTTTATGATAATGGATATTCTAAACGTGAAAATCGGTATGACCTTCTCAGGAGGATTAATCGACTTCTTCTTATTCGGAATCTTGCCAAACAGAACTGCTTGGTGGCTTGTGATTCCAGTTGGTCTTGTACTTGCCGTTATTTATTACTTCGGATTTAGATTCGCTATTCGCAAATTTAATCTGAAAACGCCAGGCCGTGAGGATGAAGCAGCTGACGGTGCAAGTAGTGCTAAGTCTGAAAAGGGTAATGACTTGCCTTATGAAATTCTTGAAGCAATGGGTGACCAAGAAAACATTAAACACCTTGATGCTTGTATTACGCGTTTACGTGTTACTGTGAATGATCAGAAGAAAGTGGACAAAGACCGCTTGAAAAAGCTTGGTGCTTCAGGAGTTCTTGAAGTAGGAAACAACATTCAGGCTATCTTCGGACCACGCTCTGATAATTTAAAAACACAAATGCAGGACATCATTGCAGGCCGCACGCCTCGTCCAGCGAAAGACCCTTCTGCAAAAGAAGAAGTCAGCCAGCAGGTCGAAGAAGTCATTGCAAAACCACTTCAAAACGAGCAAGGTGAAGAAATCTTTGCTTCACCAATTACAGGGGAGCTTCATCCGATTACAGATGTACCAGATCAAGTATTCTCAGGGAAAATGATGGGTGACGGTTTCGCCATCTTGCCAACAGATGGAACGGTGGTTTCACCGGTGAAAGGGAAGATCTTAAATGTATTCCCAACGAAACACGCAATTGGCCTGCAATCTGATGGTGGACTTGAAATTTTAATCCACTTCGGTATTGATACGGTCAGCCTCAAAGGAGAAGGATTTGAAGCATTTGTACAAGAGGGAGATCAAGTAGAAATCGGTCAAAAACTCTTAGAGGTTGATATTGATAAAATTAAGTCTGAAGTACCATCTTTAATGACACCAATTGTATTTACCAACTTAAGTGAAGGACAATTTATTGACCTTCAAAAATCCGGTGAAATCAACGCTGGTCAAGAAAACATCATGAAAATTTCAAAATAATTTTCATAACTGCCGTTCTTGTTAGATGACAAGCTCGGCAGTATGATATAATATTGTGGATGTATTAATTGTATAAAAAGGAGATTGATAAAAATGGCTCAACAAACATTCAAAGTAACTGCAGATTCTGGAATTCACGCACGTCCTGCAACAGTTCTTGTACAAACTGCTAGTAAATATGATGCTGATATCAACTTAGAATATAATGGTAAAACAGTGAACCTGAAATCTATTATGGGTGTAATGTCTCTAGGAATTGCGAAAGGTGCTACAATCACTATCTCTGCTTCTGGTTCTGATGAAAATGATGCACTTGCTGCACTTAAAGACACAATGAAAAGTGAAGGCCTAGGCGAGTAATGCAACAACTGAAAGGAATCGGTGCTTCAGCAGGCGTTGCGATTGCAAAAGCATATCGTCTGGAAGAACCAGATTTAACAGTTCACCAAAAAGACATCAACGATCCAGAGACAGAAGTGAAGCGTTTTGAAGAAGCAATTCATGTTTCTAAACAAGAACTTGAAGCAATTAAAGAACATGCGCTAAAAGAGCTTGGCCAAGACAAAGCAGATATCTTTTCTGCACACCTTCTTGTGTTAAGTGATCCAGAGCTGCTAAACCCAGTAAAGGATAAAATCAACTCTGATAAAGTAAATGCTGAATTTGCTTTAAAAGAAACAGCGACAATGTTTGTCACAATGTTCGAAGCAATGGACAATGAATACATGAAGGAACGTGCAGCGGATATTCGCGACGTAACAAAACGTGTAACTGGACATTTGCTAGGCGTTGACATTCCGAATCCAAGCATGATTTCTGAAGAAGTCATCATCATTGCTGAAGATTTGACTCCTTCCGATACAGCTCAGCTGAACAGACAATTTGTCAAAGGTTTTGCGACAGATATCGGCGGTCGTACTTCTCACTCAGCGATTATGGCAAGATCAATGGAGATTCCAGCTGTTGTTGGAACAAAAGAAGCAACAAAAACGGTGAAAAATAATGATCTGATCATTGTTGATGGTATTAGCGGAGACGTCATCATTCAGCCTTCTGAAGATGAAGTGAAAGCGTATCAAAAAAAGCATGAAGACTACTTAGCTCAAAAAGCGGAATGGGCGAAACTTGTTGATCAGCCAACGGTCACAAAAGACGGCGTTCACGTAGAGCTAGCTGCAAATATCGGAACACCTGAAGATGTAAAAGGTGTACTTGAAAATGGCGGCGAAGCAGTCGGATTGTACCGTACTGAATTTTTATACATGGGCAGAGATCAGCTTCCTACAGAAGAAGAGCAGTTCGATGCATATAAAACTGTTTTAGAGAGAATGGAAGGCAAAGCAGTGGTTGTCCGCACACTAGATATTGGTGGCGATAAAGAACTTCCTTACTTGCAGCTTCCAAAAGAAATGAACCCGTTTCTTGGCTTTAGAGCGATCCGCCTTTGCCTCGAAGAACAGGAGATTTTCAGAACACAACTACGCGCCTTACTTCGTGCAAGTACATATGGAAACTTGAAAATCATGTTCCCTATGATCGCGACGTTATCAGAATTTAGAGAAGCAAAAGCCATTTTACTTGAAGAAAAAGAAGCATTGGTTGCCGCTGGTACAGACGTATCCGATTCCATTGAAATCGGTATAATGGTAGAAATTCCATCAACAGCTGTCATCGCAGACCAATTTGCAAAAGAGGTTGATTTCTTCAGTATTGGAACGAATGACTTGATTCAATACACAATGGCTGCTGATCGAATGAACGAACGAGTGTCTTATCTTTACCAGCCTTACAATCCAGCGATTTTACGTCTGATTACGCTTGTTATTGAAGCAGCGCATAAAGAAGGTAAATGGGTTGGCATGTGCGGTGAGATGGCAGGAGATGAAATCGCCATTCCTCTTCTACTTGGATTAGGATTAGATGAATTCTCAATGAGTGCAACATCTATTCTTCCAGCAAGAACTCAGCTAAGCAAGCTTTCTAAGGAAGAAGCTGCATCATTTAAAGAGCATATTTTATCACTTAGCACTACAGAAGAAGTAGTTGATTTCGTGAAGAAAACGTTTCAACATAACTAAGTGAATTCAAACCAGACAGTCACCCTGTCTGGTTTTTTTGTCGAATTTTATCATATTGGGTCATATCCGTCAGAGAGAAGGGCATTCTATAAGAAAAATGGAGGTGACCAGATTGCCTTTCTCAGACTATCAACCGGGTGATCAAGTCTATGTGATTTATCGAAATCCACATGCAGCAAACGTAGCACAAATCAAAGAAGCAGAAATTGTTTCACATCCATACAACGAAGAGGAGCTTGCCCTATTTTTACTTGAAACGTACCATCCTTTAGCTCCAGATGATGCGGTCTTTTCGACATATGAAGAAGCAGAAGCTCTTTATCAAGATTTGTTTGAATAAGGGAGATTTTAGAAAGGATAAAAGCCATCTTGCACGGTTAAAGTAACGGTAGAAAACCTATAAGGTAAGGATGTGCTAAATATGATCAAACCTTTTGTGCCCCAGCTTGTGTACATTGAACCACGGGCGTTAGAGTACCCGTTAGGACGAGAACTGAAGGAAAAGTTCGAGGGTATGGGGATTGAAATAAGGGAAACGACTTCACATAACCAAGTAAGAAATATTCCGGGTAAAAATGACTTGCAAAAGTATCGTAATGCGAAATCAACGCTTGTCATTGGTGTGAGGAAAACGTTGAAGTTCGATACGTCTAAACCATCTGCAGAGTATGCGATCCCATTTGCGACAGGCTGTATGGGGCATTGCCATTATTGCTATCTGCAAACGACGATGGGAAGTAAGCCATACATTCGAACATATGTGAATGTTGAAGAAATATTAGATCAGGCGGAGCAGTACATGAACGAACGTGCGCCAGAAATCACGAGATTTGAAGCTTCTTGTACGTCAGATATTGTAGGAATTGACCATCTGACACATACACTAAAGACAGCAATTGAATACTTCGGCCAGACTGATCTTGGCAAGCTTCGCTTTGTGACCAAATTTCATCATGTCGATCATTTACTTGATGCAAAGCATAATGGCCGGACAAGATTTCGCTTTAGTATCAATGCAGATTATGTCATTAAATATTTCGAACCCGGTACATCACCGTTAGATCAGCGGATTGAAGCGGCTGTCAAGGTTGCGAAAGCAGGTTATCCCCTTGGCTTTATTATTGCCCCAATCTACATTCACGAAGGCTGGCAGGAAGGATATAAAGTTCTTTTTGAAAAGCTCGATGCAGCTCTACCTGAAGATGTGAGGCACGATATCACCTTTGAAATGATCCAGCATCGTTTTACAAAACCAGCGAAGCGTGTGATCCAAAAAAACTATCCGAAATCAAAATTAGAATTAGATGAAGAAAAAAGACGTTACAAGTGGGGTAGATATGGAATTGGGAAATATATCTATCAAAAAGATGAGGAACAAGAACTAAGACAGACGTTAGAATCATATATCGATCAGTACTTTCCGAATGCAAAAATTGAATATTTTACTTAAAGCAAGCCTTTATGGCTTGTTTTTTCTATTTAAATTTTCTCGCAACTATTGAATGCGGTATCAATTTTGCCGATATATAAAACAAGGTATGAAAGTAGGATATAGGGGTGTGAGGAGATGTTTAAGAAACTTCAAGTGAGAATAGCTGTTTTCATCTCAGTTATTTTAATTTTAACCGTTGTGGCAGTTCAAGTGGGTTCCAACATGGTATTAACACCACTCATTGAACGGGATGCAAAAACGACCACAGTAGCAACAGCAGAAAGCATGAGAGATATTATTGCTCAAAAGCTTGATAATTACGGGGATACAATAAACAAACTGGCAACAAGTACACTGACAGAAGATTTTGCTCAAAAGCAAACAAAACAAATATTAGCCTTTGAAAATGATGAACTAAAAGGCTTGCAGGAGCAGGATGAACTGATTTCACTTGCCTATATAGGAACAAGTGACGCCAAAATGTTTGCCTTCCCTGAATCTGATTTTGGTGAAGGATATGATCCAACAAAGAGAGATTGGTTTATCAATTCTGCTGAAAAGCCTGATGAAGTCATCTGGACAGATCCGTACATTGATAAAGCAACGAATGAAATGGTTGTCTCAGCCACCAAGGCAATTGTGCGAAATGGAAAAGTTGTTGGAGTCGCAGGACTTGATTTGAAGCTATCTTCCATTCAATCGTATATTAAGGAACAAAAGATTCCTTATATGGGAACTGCTTTCTTAGTTGATGGCAAAGGAACGATTTTGGCACATCCAACTGAGCAAGGAAAAAACATATCAAAAGTCGCTTCTGTAAAAAAAGCGGTCGACAATTCCGGTATTGATGATAAAAAAGAACTGACGGTTATTTCTAAAATCAAAGAAGCAGACTGGACAATAGGTGTCAGCTTTGAGAAAAAGAAACTGCTTTGGATCACAGAACAAATGAATCAGACAAGCATCATTATTTCAGTGATTGCCATTATTATTGCGATCATTCTCAGTTTCTTATTAGCAAAAAGCATTACAACGCCAATCAAGCGTCTGATTGAGCATGTGCGTAAGGTATCTGAAGGTGATTTAACCAGCCCACTTGAAACGAAATCTCAAGATGAGATTGGTTTCCTCACAAAGAGCTTTAATCAAATGACCGAGGGGATCAGAGAGTTAATTGAAAAAGTAAAAGGGGCTTCAGATCAAGTAGTAAAATCAACGGATGAAGTCACACAAATTTCAAATGAAACCTTGCTGTCGAGCGAGCAGATTGCAACGGCCATTCAAGAGGTGGCAACAGGGGCGTCTAAGCAGGCTTCAGATGCAGAAACGATTAATGAGAAATCAGAGCATTTGTATGAGAAAGTGCGCCATATGGGTGAGCTTGCCTCACAAATGCAAACCAACTCAAAATCATCAGAAGACGCAAGCTATAAAGGGCTAGATGCACTTGGGGTGCTCGTTCAAAAATCAACAAAAGCGAGCGAAGAATCGAAAAAGGTAGAGCAAATGCTGCTAGACCTGGAGCATAAAACAAAAAATATTGAAAATGTAGTGACAGCCATTTCTCAAATCTCGGATCAAACGAATTTACTTGCACTGAATGCAAGCATTGAAGCAGCGAGAGCTGGAGAAAGCGGACGAGGCTTTGCTGTTGTTGCAGAAGAAGTCAGAAAGCTTGCTGAACAATCTGCGGAATCAACAAAACACATTAGTGAAACCGTTAAACTCATTCAAGATGAATCGAAGAAGGCGGCTGAAGCGATGACAGTAGCAAGTAAGATGAATGAGGAACAAGGTGACGCCATTAATGCAACAGGCGAGGCACTCAGCAGCATCACAATGGAAATGCAGGCACTTGTCGGATCAATCGACAGCATTCATACACAGATCAATGAAATGACAGAAGAACAGCAGAAGATGAGTGATTCCATTCAAAGCATTGCTGCAATTTCTGAAGAATCTGCGGCTTCAGCTGAGGAAGTACATGCGTCTACAGATGAACAAGTCCAAGCGTTAGAAAGAACGAAAACTTCGACTGAAATGCTGAACGAATCAAGCCAGGCGTTACGTCAGGCGGTTGACAGATTTAAGGTGTAATCAAGCAGAAAGGAACCTTGCGGCGTGAGCAAGGTTCTTTTTGTATGATAAAATAAAGCAGAGGAGGTGTTGACATGAATGTCAATTTATCTGGAAAAAAAGCATTGGTCGCTGCAAGCAGTCAAGGTATTGGAAAAGCCATTGCCTTTGCTCTAGCAAAAGAGGGAGCTGATGTCATGCTTTCAGGAAGGCATGAGCACACGCTGAAAGAAACGTTAAAAGAATTATCTCCGCTTGTAAAAGGAAAGCTGACTTATCAAGTATGTGATGTGTCTGACGCGCAGCAAATCAAGGCGCTAGTTCAAGCGGCAGCTGGTGATGAGAAGTATCTAGACATTCTTGTGAACAATACAGGCGGGCCTAAAACAGGGACGCTTGAAACCTTAACAGATGAAGACTGGATGGAATCATTTCAGCTTCATTTACTCAGCTATATTCGATTATTAAAAGAGGCCTTGCCTTACTTGAAAAAACGCGGTGCACGCGTGTTAAACATTGCGTCTATGTCAGTAAAAGAACCGATCCCAGGCTTGATGCTGTCAAATACTTTTAGACCGTCTATTGTGGGCTGGACAAAAACAGCCGCTCAGGAGCTTGCCAAGGATGGGATTTTGATTAATACGTTAGCCCCAGGAAAAATTGAAACAGACCGAGTCAAACAGCTGGACAAGCACCGCGCGCAGGCAGAGCACCAAACGGTTGAAGAAATCAAAGCACAGGCTGAACATGCGATTCCGCTTGGCCGTTATGGACAGCCAGAGGAATTTGCAGCATATGCAGCTTTTCTTTTATCTGAAGCAAGTACATATATGACAGGTCAAACACTTATCATTGATGGTGGATTGACAAAGTCTCTTTGAGGAGGAATAAGTGATGACAATCAAAACAGTTGGTTTTATTGGAATTGGTGTAATGGGACGCAGTATGGCAGAACATTTAATGGATGCAGGTTATGAAGTTCTCGTTTATACAAGAACAAAAGCAAAAGCAGATGCACTCATTCAAAAAGGCGCATCATGGAAGCCGGCAGTGAAGGAAATTGCAGAACATGCAGATGCTGTCATCACAATGGTAGGATATCCATCAGATGTAGAAGAAATCTATTTAGGTGAAGAGGGGCTTGTGGCATATGCTACGCCTGGTACTTATCTAATTGATATGACTACATCGAAGCCTCAGCTGGCAAAAGACATTGAAGTGAAAGCGAAAGAAAAAGGGCTGTTTGCCTTAGATGCACCAGTTTCTGGCGGAGACGTAGGCGCAAAAAATGGAACGCTTGCGATCATGATTGGCGGAGAAAAATCAGCCTATGAAGCGTGTCTGCCCTTATTTGAAAAAATGGGCGAAAACATTCAATATCAAGGACCTGCAGGAAGCGGCCAGCATACCAAAATGTGTAACCAAATTGCGATTGCAGCAGGCATGGTAGGTGTCGCAGAGGCTATGGCCTATGCCGAAAAATCAGGACTTGATCCAGAGCACGTGCTCAAAAGTATTACAACGGGCGCGGCAGGAAGCTGGTCCTTGTCAAACCTTGCACCAAGAATGCTGAAAGGTGATTTCGAGCCAGGGTTCTACGTGAAGCATTTTATTAAAGATATGGGCATAGCACTTGAAGAAGCAGAGCTGATGGGAGAAGAAATGCCAGGACTCTCACTTGCAAAGTCACTATATGAAAAGCTGAGTGAGCAGGGAGAAGAAAACAGCGGCACACAGAGTATATATAAATTATGGGTGAAATAAAAAAGCCTGTCCCATATAGGGGACAGGTTTTTTGCTCTTATTTTCCGATGAATTGCTGCGTCCAGTAGTTGCCAGATTTCACATAACCAACACCAATATGTGTATAGTTTTTGTTTAAGATATTGGCTCTGTGACCTTCACTGTTCATCCAAGCAGTCACCACTTCTTGAGGAGATCTTTGACCTTGGGCAATGTTTTCACCTGCTGATTTGTAAGTGATCCCGAATTGCTTCATTTGATCAAATGGAGATCCGTAAGTTGGGCTTGTATGAGAGAAGTAGTTTTTATCTTTCATATCTTGAGATTTTGCGCGAGCAGATTTGCTTAGCTTTGAATCAACAGAAAGTGCTTTTAATCCTTGCTTTGCACGCTCTTTGTTTGTAAGCTCAACGACTTCTTTTTCAAATGCATTCAAGCTGCTGTCTGCTTTTGCTGCTGTTGTGTCTTTTTGGTCAGCTTTTGTATTGTTATTGTTGTTTGTGTTTTGTTTTGCTGGCGTACTTGGTTTAGAAGCAGTAGGTTTTTTCACTGATTCTTGTTTTTGTTCATTTTTTGCTTTGTTTACTTCTTTCACCACTTTTGTGCCAGTAACAGGTTGACCGCTTTTGATTAGCTTGTTTAAAAGAGCTTCGATCTCTTTTTGATTCGACTTGCTTAGCTTGTTTACATCTGAAGAGATATGTAATTTTGCAGCTAATGTATGAAGATCAATAGTTTGATGCTGTACTTGTATCACTTGTTTCAGGTTAAGCTCCTTCGCATCAGCTGAATGTCCCCCAGTGAACGTGATGAGTGCAGCAGCCGTTAGCGCTGAAAAAAAGAATGATTTCTTCTTCATATTGTAACTCCTCCTAAAATCTTTGTTTTGTTTTCTCACAGAAAATCATAACATGGACTTTTTGTTATAAACGTACCAGCATCCTCCATTGACAAGGCCTTTTTGTCATTTTTGTTAAAGTCATAAAAAAATCCGCCTCATATCAATGGATAGGGGATTCTTCCATTTAATGAAAACGACATAAACATACCAATATTTTAAAGTGTTAGTATATTTTTTTTCATAATAGGGATTGACAGCTTTTTTTCACTTGTTTCGCTGTAACAACTATTACAAAAGTGTTACAATAATGAGTGGTAATTGTAAAAGATTGAAAGGATGAGAGGAGCTACATAAGTGGGAGAGAAACAGCATCAAGGTGGTGCCGAGCAGAAAAAATTCAAGCGCCGGAACGCCTGGAGGATTAATCTCTTTTTCTTCGCTGTCTTTAGTTTATTTGCTGTACTTGTGATCAAGCTTGGTGTGCTGCAGATCGTCAATGGTGAGGATTATAAAAAGCAAGCAAACCGAACAGAGGTCAAAACAGCATCATACCCGTCCCCAAGAGGAAAAATGTATGACGCGAGAGGAAGAGTCGTCGTTGATAACGAAAGTGTACCTGCCATCGTTTATACATCAGAAAGCGGTGTGAAAGCGAAGGATAAGATTAAAGTAGCAAGAAAACTTGCGACTTATATAAAAATGGATACTGATTTTTTGAGAGAGCGTGACATTCGAGATTTTTGGCTGGCAAGCCATCCGAAAGAAGCGGATAAGCTCATTTCAAAAGCAGAGCAAAAGAAACTTAAAGCAAAAGATGTCTATCCGCTTCAAGTAGAGCGTGTGCCTAAGGAAGAGGTCAAGGCGATCGAAAAAAATGCAGAGGAAAAAGCAGTTGCAGCGATCTATCGTAGATTTACAGGCGGATATGCCTTTGAGCCTCAAATCGTGAAAGCAATGGACCCAAATGAAGAGAAAAAAGGGGACGAAAAAGTTGCTTTACTCGATGAAACAAAAGAGTCAAAGCAGACATCATCTGTGAGTTTGACCTATGAAGAGATTTCACTTGTGTCAGAACATCTTGATGAACTGCCTGGCGTGAATGTCATCAACGATTGGACAAGAAAATATCCGTATGAGAAGACCCTTTATAATGTACTTGGCGGTGTGACTACACCAGAGCAGGGGATTATAAAAGAGCGTGAAGATTACTATATGGCAAGAGGCTACTCACGTAATGACCGAGTAGGGAAGAGCTATTTAGAGTATCAATACGAAGATTTTCTGAACCCGGAGAAAGCGACCGTTCAATATACTCAGGTTGGCGGGAAGCTGCTCGATGAAATCAAGCGGACAGAGGGACGAAGAGGACTTGACCTTGCACTGACATTTGATATGGAGCTGCAAAAGGAAGTCGACAAGATTGTCGAATCAGAGCTTAGATCCGCTAGTGCGAGAAACTATATGATGGACCGCGCATTTGTCGTGATGATGGACCCGAACACTGGGGATGTTCTTGCGATGTCTGGAAAGAAAATGGACGGCAGAGACGTCACTGATTATGCCATCGGAACATTTACGACCCAGTACGAAATGGGCTCTGTAGTCAAAGGAGCCACAGTACTTGGCGGTTATCAGGACGGAATGTCGCACAACCAATCCTATATGGATACACCGCTCTTTTTTGCAGGAAGTGGTGGAAAGCCGAAACAGTCATACAAAGTTCTTGGATGGGTCAATGACCTTCAGGCTCTCCAAAAAAGTTCCAACGTCTACATGTTCCAAGTAGCGATGAGAATGGCAGGCATTACTTATCAAAAGGATGGTCCGTTACCAGCAAGACCTGAGCACCTGCAAAAAATGAGAAACTACTATGCGCAATTCGGTCTTGGCGTGAAAACAGGGATCGATTTGCCGCAGGAATCAAGCGGGATGCAGACACATCCGAAGACGGTCGGCGGACTTTTGCTCGATGAAGCAATTGGCCAGTATGACACGTATACACCGCTTCAAGTTGCCCAGTATATGTCAACGATCGCTAATGGTGGAAATCGCGTTCAGCCAAGAGTGGTGAAAAGCGTTCATCTTCCAACGAAGAAGGATGAAGTAGGTCCAGTCGTGAAAAAATATGAGCCGAAGGTATTGAACACGATTAACAACTCGAAAGCAGATATTGATCGTGTCAAAATGGGACTGAAAATGGTCACATCGACCGGCGGTACTGCCGCAGGCCGCTTTGGTCAGCATGATGTCTCAGGAAAAACAGGGACTGCCCAAACCTTTTACTATGGTGCCAACCGCAGCTGGTGGGGCAATCCAACATACAATTTAACCTTTGGAGGATACTATCCATCGTCCAATCCAAAAGTGGCTTTTAGTGTCGTGACACCTTATGTCTCAGACAAAGATCCTGTCATTAAAACCATTCCAAGTAAAATTATTGATAAGTATGTTGAATTACAAAAGAAATACGAAAAGCAGTAAACAGCAGAGAGCACAGCAAGAGAATGTGCTCTTTTTTGCTGAAAATATGGACGTTTCCCTCGATGACGGAAGGAAAATACGGGTTTTCTAGCGAATCTTTTTTATACATCAATCTAAGGACAACCCTAAAAAATGAAAAGGAGGGTCGGACGACGATGGAACAAAAAATGAAAGATTCGAATCAGCTTTATTCGAATATCGATTTACATGCCGTTCTTTCTTCTAATGGCCGCTTTCTCTACATTTCTTCTAACTGTAAGCAGCTTTTGCTCTATGAACAAAAGGATTTACTAGGGTGTTTTTTGAAAGACTTTGTTCATACCGAAGATCAATTTCTCGTCGAGAGTTATTTCTACAATCAGCACATGCTGGAGATTTGCCACTTTAGGCTGCTGAGAAGTGACCTAACAGCTGTATGGATTGAAGCTAGTATTGATTTTGTTGATTGTGATGAGTTAGACAGTGAATTAAGTAGAGAAATGATCCTAAAAATGAGGGTGCTGGACGCTGAACCGCAAAAAGCAGCATTTCAAACAACATCAGAAGTGTCAGAACAGTCGTTAGGCAGTCTGCCGGCTTTCCAACATGTCAGTGAAGCTGAACAATTGATTGCCATGCTGCCAAATCCGTTATGTATTACGATTTTAGGGGAAATTGTTTATGCGAATGATGCGATGCTTCAATTAATGGGGGTCAGTACAAGAGATGACATGATCGGCAAAACTGCATTTGACTTTATTGCTGAGGAGTACCATGACATTGTGAGAAGCCGAATTACGAGGCTGCAGCAAGGTCTTCCAGTCGGAATGATTGAACAGATATGGAAGCGGAAAGATGGGAGCAGCATTCATATCGAAGTGAAGTCATCACCAACGATCTATCAAAATCAGCGAGCAGAGCTTTTGCTGTTAGTAGACATCTCATCCCGTAAGAAATTCCAAACCGTTCTGCAAAAAAGCCGGGAGCGGTATCAGCTTCTCATCCAAAACTCCATTGATACGATTGCGGTCATTCACGATCACAAATGGGTGTTTATGAATGAATCAGGCATTAAATTATTTGAAGCCGAGCATTACGATAAATTAATAGGAAAAGATATTTTCCATCAAATCCATTCCTGTGACCAGCCAAAAGTGAAAAAGAGCATATCACGTATTATTGAAAGAGCATCAGATTCTGAAATTGTCACGATGAGCTGTCATACATTTAAGCACAAGCTGATCTATACAGAAATGGTGTGTATCCCAACTACATTTTTTGGAGAAACAGCCGTTCAAATTATTTTAAGAGATATATCCGAACGTAAGCAGACAGAAGAGCTCATGCTCCGATCTGAAAAATTATCGATCGCAGGTCAATTGGCTGCTGGCATTGCACATGAAATCAGGAACCCATTGACTGCCATCAAAGGCTTTTTGCAGCTCATTAAACCGAAAACAAAAGATCGGGATCAATATTTCGAGATTGTTTTCTCTGAGCTGAGCCGGATAGAAATTATTTTAAGCGAGCTGCTCATGCTGGCAAAACCGCAGCAAACGGCATCAATGCAGACACTAGATTTGAAAAAAATCATCAGCGAAGTCACGGCTTTATTAGAAACACAAGCGAACTTAAATGGCATTTTAATGAACACAAGTGAGATAGAAGAGGGCCTCCTGATAAACGGGGATCAAAATCAGCTCAAGCAGGTGTTTATCAATTTAATCAAAAATGCCGTAGAATCCATGCCGGACGGAGGGAAGGTTGACATTACGGCCAAAGCAGAAAGAGATGGAATCCATGTCACCATTCGTGATGAAGGGGTCGGTATTCCTGAATCGGTCATGAAGCGAATAGGAGAGCCCTTTTTAACGACAAAGGAAAAAGGGACTGGACTTGGCCTTATGGTCACATTTAATATTTTAGAAAATCACAACGGGACGATCCGTGTAGATAGTCATCCCGAAAAGGGCACCGTATTTCACATCATGTTTCCTGCAAAATAAAAACAACGGCAGGAGAGCCGTTGTTTCAGTCTGTTAAATGAATGGAACGTTTTTCAAGAACGAAATGTTCTAGGCGGTCAAGTCCTTCTTTCAGTGTTTCAAGTGAATAAGCATAGGATAGACGCACATACCCCTCGCCGAGTGGAGAGAAAGCAGACCCTGGTACGACAGCAAGTCTTGTGCTTTCTAACAGCTCCATACAAAAATCAAAGGAACTCATCCCAAACGATTCAATGGATGGAAAAATATAAAAAGCGCCAGAAGGCTTAATGACCGGAAGCCCCATAGAAATGAGCCGATCGTATACATAATCGAGCCTTTTCTTATATTGCTCTCTCATGATAAGTGCATCATCCACACCATTTGTCACAGCTTCAAGTGCCGCCTTTTGTGAGACAGCCGAGGCACAAGACACGTTATATTGATGTACTTTTAATACATGTTTAGCAATTGGAGCTGAAGCAAATAAAAAGCCAATTCTCCAACCAGTCATGCTATGAGACTTAGACAGTCCGTTAATCACAATGGTCTGTTCCTTTAAGAAAGAAGCGATTGAATGATGCGGCCGGTCAAATGTCAGCTCGCTATAGATCTCATCGGATAAAATAAAGATGTCTTTTCCTTCAAGTAGCTGGGCAATCTCTTTCAATTCTTCTTCTGAAAGCGTGACACCAGTTGGGTTCGAAGGATACGGAAGCACAACACACTTTGTCTTTTCCGTTAATGCATCCTCAATCAGCTTGGCATTTAATTTAAAGCCAGCATTCGTTGTGTCGATATGTACGGGCTTCCCGCCACACATTCGAATGATCGGTTCATAGCCAGGGTAGACAGGTCCAGGTAAAATCACTTCGTCACCCTCTGACAAAATGGTTCGAAACGCAGCATCAATCGCTTGACTTGCACCTGTCGTCACAATGATCTCTGACTCAGCTTCATAATCAAGATTGACTTTCTTCTTGATGTAATGCTGGATCGCTTGTCTTAGCTCTAGAAAACCAGCATTATGTGTGTACGAGGTGAAATTCTCATCAATGGCTGCTTTGGCAGCTGTCTTGACATGATGCGGCGTATAAAAATCGGGCTGGCCTATCGTCAAAGAAACGACATTCTCATATGACGATACGAGATTTGAAAATGTTCGAATGCCTGAAATTTCAATATCCTTTACTCTTGGATTCAGCAAATGCTCCATTTCTCATCACCTTAAAAATTTATGTTTTTATCCTATTTTACCATTCACTGCATAAATGTCACCTGCGAAAGGCACTGGATATCATTATCTGTAGTCTATTCTCCTATTCATCACAGCATGAGTGATATATTGAAGAAAGAGCAACATTTATTATAGCGTAACCTCACGAGAAAATACAGGCTGCGATGAACATGATTAGAAAGCAGCAAAACTGTGTAAACTGAAAGAACGAGCGAATCAAGTCATGGGAAGTGCTTTCATAGACATACGATCTCCTAAAGGAGGACGATAAATGGAACAATCAGCGAAGACATCGAAAATAGCGTTTCTATCCGTGATGAGCAACACATTTGTTGTCATCTTAAAAATCATTGTAGGTCTGCTCACTGGATCTGTTGCGGTGTTATCAGAAGCCATTCATTCTTTTCTCGATTTAATGGCATCATTTATTGCATTTATCTCTGTTCGTATTTCAAGAAAGCCAGCAGATTCGAAACATCCTTATGGACATGGAAAAGTCGAAAATATTTCTGGAACGATTGAAACTCTGTTGATTTTTGTTGCAGGCATTTGGATCATCTACGAATGTGTTCACAAATTAATGCATCCAGAGCCAGTCAAGCTGCCTGTACTTGGCATTGTGGTCATGCTAATAGGTGCGATCATCAATTTTATCGTATCGAAGGTTGTGAACAAAGAGGCGGAAAGGGTCCATTCTGTCGCCATGAAATCGAATGCATTTCATCTGTTAACAGATGTGTATACGTCATTAGGGGTGGCAGTCAGTTTATTTCTTGTCGCATTAACTGACTGGTATTTCCTAGATCCGATCATTGGAATGATACTTGCTCTTTTTATTATGCGCGAAGCATTTAAACTCATGAAAGAAGCTTTCCCGCCGCTCGTAGATGCCCGGCTAACGCCTGAGGAAGAACAATCGATCGAAGCAATCATTCAAGGGTTCAGTCAGGAGTTCATCGAATATCATGACTTTCGAACAAGACGATCCGGTGCAGAGGAATATATTGATTTCCATTTGATTGTAGATGGCAAGACAACGATTGAAGATGTTCATCAATTGTGTGATCGAATTGAAGAGAAGATTCAGCAAAAATTTCCGCATGCACAAATCTTTATTCATGTAGAACCTGAAAGTGAAAGAAGCACACAAATGTAAAAAAGGCGATCAACCAACTTAGGTTGTATCGCCTTTTTTTACGCTTCATCTATGAAATGAAATCAATATCCATAAGCAGTATCGTAATCTTCATACCAAGAGATATAAGCTGCGTCATCATTTGACAAATCATGCTTCATGTCTAAAAAATCGGCCTCGCAAATATCTTCAATCACAGTCATTTCATTGTTCTTTAATAGTACGACAGTTCCCATCATGAACACCTTTCTTTAAAAAATCCTTGACTATTGTACCATGTGAAGAATGATTGTCAACAGCAGAATGGAAACAAGACGAAAATATCACAAAATGTTAAAAAATCAGGAGGTAAAAGAACTAGAAGTGCCATGATTTTCACAAATTTTCAGTATTTATTCACATAAATCATTGAGGATGAACTAATCTGAAATATATGTAAAAGTGTAAAGTTACATTGATCTTGCGATATTCATAAGATATAATAACGAATGATTATAAGAAATTTATAGAAAACATACATAATAAAGGAGAAATAGGATGGAAACAAACATAACAGAACCACACATTCTAGAAAAGAAGCATCCTGAACTAGCAGGCGTAGGCTATCGTTTTCTTGCACATCTTTTAGATGGTATTATCATCGGCGTACCATATTCTTTTGTCATGTTTATTTTGGCAACACTCTTTTTTGTCTCAAGTCCTGAGGCAGCAATGATGATGGATGACGACAGCTATTACTATTCAACAACTGTTATGACAGATGAGGACTGGGCAGTGATTATGGGACTTATCTTTTTCTACATAGGAGCGATCTTGGTCGGTATCGTGGTGACATGGCTTTATTACGCCATCATGGAATCATCAAAACTGCAAGGAACGCTTGGTAAAATGGCTCTTGGGATTAAAGTAACAAGAGTAACGGGTGAAAAAGTGACATTCGGCCGTGCAACAGGCCGCTTTTTTGCAAAAGGCTTTTTGTCTCCAATCTTATACATTGGCTACATCATTGCCTTTTTCACAGAGAAAAAACAAGCACTTCACGATTTAATTGCAAGTACCATTGTTGTGAAGAAATAATGAAAAAAAGCACCTCTGCTCAATCGTAAGAGGTGCTTTTTCTATAGATTGCTTGTATGGAAGAGGGACGTATGACATAAAATAGAATGATAGTGGAAAATTAGGCAGGGAAGGGAGACGAACGATTGAAAACAGGGAAAAAGACCATGCAGAAAAAAGGGGCAGGCTTCGGGCTGTTTTTGACAGCACCCATTTTGGCCTGGGCATTGTATGACTTTGCAAATACGATATTTTCATCGAATATGATCACCATTTTCTTCCCGTTCTACTTGCAGGAAACGATCGGAGACAGTGCAAGAATGGATCAGATCGCTAGTACTTTTATATCTTATGCAAATGCACTAGCTAGTTTTTTTCTCGTCATTTTCACACCATTATACGGAGTCCTGATCGATCGTACAGGAAAAAAGAAGCGCTACATCACAGTGTTTACTCTCATATGTATAGTTTGTACGTTTTTGATGGGGATCTTTGCTGGAATTGATATCTCAAGCGAATGGTTTGGGCTGCCTGTCTCTTTATTAGTCGTTGTCACCTTATTTGTGATCGCAAAATTCTTCTATCACTCGAGCCTAGTGTTTTATGACACCATCCTGCCCGATCTTGGGACAAAGGATGAAATACCGCTTATTTCTGGATTTGGCATTGCCGTTGGTTATTTAGGGACACTCGTCGGTCTCTCAGTTTATTTACTTGTTGGCAATGACCAATTTCATGAAGCATTTATTCCGACAGCACTTTTATTCTTTCTCTTTTTCCTGCCATTTCTCTTTTTTGTAAAAGACCCTCATCCACTGCCGCAACAAGAGAAAAAGGCGTCATTTTTCAGCGGGTATAAAGAAATTATTCGCACGTTTAAAGAGATGAAGCATTACAAGCCGGCTTTTATCTTTATGATCGCTTTCTTTTTTATGAATGATGCCCTGCAGACAGCGATTGCGATGATGGCTGTGTATGCCAAAATCATCATTGGCTTTACCGCTGGGCAATTTATACTCCTTTATCTTGTGTCGACTATTTCAAGTATCATTGGCTCCTTTTTATTTGGATATATCACAAAAGCGATTGGGGCAAAGCGCTCGATTACAGTCGTGTATGTGATTTTGATCGTTGCTCTGATTCTGGCTGTGACAGCCGCAACAGAATGGGTCTTCTGGGTGGCTGGCAGTTTATTTGGAATTTCACTCGGTGCAAGCTGGGGAGCATCACGAATATTGATTATTGAGCTGACACCAAAGGAAAAGAGAGGACAGTTTTTTGGTCTCTTCGCATTCTCAGGGAAGGTGTCGTCTATTATTGGACCCATCATTTATGGGTCAGTCACTCTGCTGTTTGCTGAGCACGGAAATCTCGCAAGCCGCCTTGCACTAGGGTCTTTACTCATTCTTGCAGCGATAGGACTCGTGATTCATCAATTCGTACGAGAGAAAGCGTAAAGAAACGTCAACTTTTTACCTATGCTGCCGATATAAAAAGTACAATCTTATATTGAAGAATAGAGGGATTTCCGTGGCTTTAAACAAACAAGAAATTTTACTTGACTCTGGTACCAATGAATTGGAAATTGTGAAGTTTGAAATTGGTTCAAATCAATTCGGCATTAACGTCATGAAAGTAAGAGAAATCATTCAGCCGGTTGAGGTGACGGTAGTACCGCACTCTCACCAAGATGTAGAAGGGATGATTAGTTTACGAGGCGAGATTTTACCAGTCATCAATCTATTTTCCTTTTTTAATGTCGAGTCAGATCAGTCAGAACAAGAGAAATATATTGTGACTGAATTCAACCAACGGAAATTTGTGTTCCATACAGGAACGGTATCACAAATTCACCGCGTCAGCTGGGAAGAGATTGAAAAGCCAACTGCACTCAATCAAGGGATGGACCGTCATTTAACCGGTATCATTAAGCTTGATGAGAAAATGATTTTCCTTCCAGATTACGAGAAAATCATTTATGATATTGAATCCGCTTCTGGCGTAGAAACGTATCATATGTTTGACGGTGAGAAAGACGAGAGAAGAACAGGGAAGAAGCTTTATGTCGTTGAAGACTCTCCGCTTCTCATGCGTTTATTAACAAATGAATTAACCGAAGCAGGCTATAAAAACATTGTGACCTTTGAAGACGGGAAACAGGCATATGACCACGTGATGGACCTTGTGAGCAAAGGAATTACTGTGACAGAAGAAATTGATATGATTATTACAGATATTGAAATGCCTAAAATGGATGGTCACCGATTAACGAAACTGTTGAAGGAAAATCCTTTAACGAGTTCTATACCGATTCTCATCTTCTCTTCGTTAATTACTGAAGATTTGCGCCATAAAGGGGAAACAATCGGTGCAGATGATCAAATTAGTAAACCAGAAATTCATCAGCTGATTGAAAAAGTCGATCACTTTATTATCTAAAGGAAAAACCACTCGTCATGAGTGGTTTTTTTGTTTAAAAATAACTTTCCCCGAGTCGTTTGAAGACGGGCTTTGTATAATGTGATTTTTGTTTTGTGGCGGTAGGTTTTTCTTTTAAACCGACATACGTTTGAAGCAGCTGCTTTGCTCGGTTTAATGACATATTCGCTTTCGGATTGCGATATGATTGATTTAAATTTCCTAAGTGTGGCAAAAATTCGAAGTCTTCTTTAGTTGGTGGCAGGTGAAAATAATAATCTCCAATTTCAATCAGCACGTCGGACTGTTGTTGACTATATTTGGGATTGTTAGAGAAATGTAGGCCCACTTTTCTTCCTTTACCTTCTTGCAATAGTTTTTGCAGCGCACGTTTTTTCAAAAGATAAAGAAACTTGGGATTTGGTGCGGTTTTAGCATGGCGGTTAACAGTATAAATGGCTTTTGCGATGTTTTCTGCTGTAGGTTCTATGTCTTTAGTATGAGCATAATCGTCCATTTTTTCTCTCCTTTGTCTTTCGTCTTTCTGTGCTTAGTATAAATTATACGTTTTTATTAGTAAATTGCAAATAGACTTATTGTAAAAAGCGATAGGATTCCTATCTCTCTTATGTACAATAGCCATTCAGGGAGGTTCTAAAACGTAGGTGAAGATAAAAATGGCAGAAAGGTCAGCAAAAACACTAGCATCTATCCAATAT
Organism: Bacillus sp. FSL K6-2841; assembly: GCF_037976435.1. Classification (NCBI taxonomy): domain Bacteria; kingdom Bacillati; phylum Bacillota; class Bacilli; order Caryophanales; family Bacillaceae; genus Bacillus; species Bacillus sp. FSL K6-2841. The sequence goes on from NZ_CP150266.1 coordinate 1,375,539, forward strand.
GATTTTTCTTCTATCTGCTTCAGGTGGAAAGAAAGCGGCATATTTAAATTTATATATGCTAAAGGTGTCGTATATTCATCACATACCTTGTGATGGTGCCATTGGTGTTAATGGACAAAGAAGAGGAGACGTTCATTGCAAGAAGCGCAGAATAATTGACTGAATCAAATATATATGAAGTGAACTATTAGTTCATGATAACTACCTATTTAAATAAATGGGTAGTTTCTCAATTGTATTCATTTTGTATCTGAAACTTTACCATATGCCAGACAACATGTCGAACATATGGTTTCATCACATAGTCTATTTCTTATGACTTGAATAAGCGCAATAGAAGCAACCATTAAAATCAGTTTCATTCGTCATTTTTTTAGCTTCATCAATGGCGCTCTCGCCACTCATGTGCAGACCAATCAATTTACGGCTTGCAGCATCACCTAAAAATGCACAATCTTCTGTATGTACAACATACTGACCTTGATCATCTTTTGTATGAATAAAATAATAACTTTTTAGCATACCTCTCACCTCCAACCTGACTATACTACTATAAAATTCCCAAAGATGTAAAGATTTTTAATTAAAAATACTGCGATTTTATACACGTTCCTTTTATGTCATAAAAAGAAAAATATGTTATAAAATAAGAAGATCAAATTCTATGAGAACAGAAAGGATTGTTAAGATTGAAAGCTATTTTAACTCCTTTATTGGTCGCATTTGTCGTTGGATGCATTGTGTACGTGATAGATGACCAGCCGATTCATCCTTTGCTTCTATTCCTCATCCTATTTATTAGCATTTATGCAGTTGAAAGAATTATTCATTTTGCTTCCAATCATTTCGATGAACAAAAAAAATAAGCGCCGTTGTGTTTCAGAGCCATACAAAAAGGACTTTCTATAGAAGAAAGTCCTTTTTGCTTCATTTATTGTGCTCCCTGACCTTTAAGTTCACGCTGCACGTCTAAGTCGTCAGCTTCTCTGCTGAACTTTGGCAGTGTAAAGAAGTAAAAAAGGAAAACGAGTAAAATAATAACGCCCATTCCGTAATAAATATAAGAAACGTTTGTAATGAGTTTTGGAAATAGTACCGCAATCAAACCTAATGTCATGGATTGAGCAAACATGGTAAGTGGATCAACCCAGCCTGACACACGTCCCATCAGACGAGGGTGGACGATTCTCGGCAGCCAGCCGCCAATGACAATGTTGACCGGTCCAATGCATGTACCAATGACAAATGATGTGACATAAAACAACCATAGTGTATGGGTGGAACCAAGTACAAAAATCAGAATGCCTGCAACCAAAATTGGAAGTGACATGAGATATTGCATCTTTACTTTCTTAGCGAGAACAGAGCCCATTAAGCTGCCAACAAGCAGGCCTGCACCGATCGCGATTGTAAAGAAGGATGTATGCAGTTCAAAATGATCCGGTGAAAGGCCATATTTCATTGTAAACATCGGAAGTACAGCAAATGCGCCATTGACTAGACCAAAAACAAAAAAGCCGAAAATTAAAGAAGCCAATAATTTATTTTTTATAATGTAAAGAATGCCTTCTTTAAAATCTTTTAGAGACGTTTTAATGGTCATACCTCTCCAGCCTGCTTGTCCATTTGGCTGACGTGCTTCAATTGGAATGTTACATGAACGAATCAAGATGCCTGACACAATAAAACTGATCAAATCAATGGTAATGGCTCCGTGAAGTCCAATTGTCTTATACATAATCGCACCGATTCCAACACCAAATACCATGAATAAACTAAACAGCATTTGATTTAAACCAGCGGCTTTTGCATATTGATCTTTATTTAAAATCGCCTGAACGAGAGAGGCTTCAGCTGGATAGAAGAACTTCGTAATGGCACTTCGTATAAATAAGATCAAGAAAATAAGTGGAAGTGAATTGAAATAAATAACGATGAATAAAACAATCGTCAGCCCAGCTCGTATCCAATCACAATTCTCTGCGACTTTTTTACGATCAAAACGATCTGCTACGACACCGACCATAAAAAAGACAAAGATCGTTGGAAGTGAATACATGAGCTCTGCTAATGTGGCATAGGCGGGCTGATGACTAAAATGATCGAGCAAATAAAAGGCAAACGCCATATTGCCGACTGTTGTCCCCATTTGCGAAGCAAGTGCTGCAAAAAAGAGACGAACAAAATTTCTGTTTTTAAAAATATCCATAAATACGCTCCTTAACCTGAAGATCCCACTTTATATCATATAAAATTTTAAGCATTCATACAATTGATTTCTCCTACTGGCTAATGGTCACAGGTGTTCCATTTGGAACGAGTGAAGCAAGTTCGATGACATTCTGATTATACATACGAATGCACCCTCTAGACACAGCTTTACCAATTGAAGAGGGGTTATTCGTACCGTGGATGCCGTAATGAACTTTCGAGAGGCTCAGCCAATAGGCGCCAAAGGGACCTCCTGGGTTTGGCTGTCTGTTCACAATATAATAAGAACCTGTCGGCGTCATATTTAAAATTCTTCCTGTTGCAATCGGATACGACCGAATCAGCTCTGATCCAGAAAACAAGACGAGACGTTTCCTAGAAATTGAAACAGAGATGCGGTAAGGGATCGTATTAGGATCGGGCAGACCAGGAATGATGATGACCTCATTTTGTACCGGTTCTTGACCTTGAAGTGAAGGGTTTGCAGCCTTTAAGGCATCTGTTGTTGTTCGAAAATCAAGCGCTATAGAAGCAAGCGTTTCTCCGCGTTTTACCGTATATCGCAGCACCAAAGGACACTCCTTTTGCTCAAATAAAAGCAGCCATGATGCCCGTCACTTGCTATATATATGGACGGAATCAGGCTAAGGAAGGTTTCTCCTAACATTTGTCATGAGAAAGATCTTTGATTATCTATATGCAAAAAGAAGCGTTTTGGCCTCTGTCTAAATGCGAGAAGAGAGGGTGAAAAAGGTTAATTCAGGTTTGGCTAAAAATCGAAGCGGCAGTCTTGTTGTCCCAAGGCCGCGGTTGACATAGATGCGGTGCTGATAACTTCCGTATAAACCTTCCACATATGTATGGCCGAAAGGTGCTGTGAGAATGGGTCCATAGAAAGGAAGCTGCACCTGTCCGCCATGGGTATGTCCAGAAAGCTGCAAGTTAATGGGGGTTGAATTCAGCTCCAATGCTGCATCAGGCTCATGTACGAGCAGCAAGGTAAATAAATCAGATGATACTTCCCGCTTCATTAGGTCATAATCCGGCACACTCATCATCAAGTCATCCATTGTCGCAATCTGAATATGTGCCCCTTCTTTTTCTAATGGAAACACATCATTTTTACATATTGTAAAGCCGCATTCTTTCATCGTTTTCTCATAAAGTTCAATGCCAAATGGTCCGTAGTCATGATTACCGCATATCGCGAGCTTACCAAACGGGGCATGGAGCTTAGTCAAATAGGCTTTCGCTTTTTCATGCTCTTCAATCGATGCTTGAAAATCAACGAGATCCCCTGTGAATACAATGAGGTCTGGAGACTCAGCGTTGATTTGCTGGACGACGGATTCTAATTCCTTCGCAGGAAATGTATCACTTAAATGAACATCACTAAATTGAGCGATTTTAAACTGGTCAAATGAAGCTGGAAGCTGAGCATCCCGAATGGTCATTGACACGGTATCGATCATGCGTGGTTCGATGTATCTGGCATATCCGTACCCACATGTTGTAGCTAAAAAACCGAGAATGCTCGCGCCGGCTGCTCCTTTTAAAAACTGTCTCCGAGAAAGTTGCTTCATATAAGACTCCTTTATAAATAAAATTAAGTATAGCATCATATTTAAAGAATCTCCCATATGGTGCATCTAGGGTCAATCATGATATGATAGAAAATAATGAATGAATAGTCATTCAAAACCACAGAGGGGGAGAACAAATGACGAAACAAACAGTGATTGTCACAGGAGGATCAAGCGGAATGGGGAAGGCGATGGCTGTCCATTTGGCACATGAAGGCTGGAATGTTGTGATTACTGGAAGAACAGAAGAAACGTTAGAAAAAGCGGCAAATGAAATAAAACAAAATGGCGGCTCGATCGCTTACTTCCAAATGGATGTGCGAAACCCAGAAGATGCTGATCAAATGGTCAAGTTTGCCGTAGATACATTTGGCGATGTGGATGCTCTCATTAACAATGCTGCAGGAAACTTTTTAGTTCCAGCAGAAAAACTATCTCCTAACGGCTGGAAGGCTGTCATTGATATTGTATTAAATGGAACATTTTTTTGCAGTCATGCAGTGGGCAATTACTGGATTCGTCAAAAGAAAAGCGGAAGTATGGTCAATATGGTGGCGACCTATGCATGGGGTGCTGGTGTAGGTGTGGCGCATTCAGCGGCAGCAAAGGCAGGTGTTTTATCTCTCACTCGAACGCTTGCAGTGGAATGGGGAAAGCAATATCGAATTCGCGTCAATGCCATCGCGCCAGGTCCAATTGAGAGAACAGGCGGTGCGGATAAACTATGGGAATCGGAAGAGGCAGCGCAAAGAACATTAGATAGTGTTCCTCTTGGCAGACTGGGCACACCAGAGGAAATTGCAGAGCTTGCAAGCTTTTTATTATCTGAACAAGCGTCTTATATAAATGGAGATTGTATCACAATGGATGGGGGACAATGGCTCAATCAATCCCCATTTTGAATGACGATGTAAGACCTGCTTTTGATGTGTTATAATCACACAAAGAGAGAAGCAGGTGATGAAAATGGTCGATCCATTGGATATTTTAACGAATATTGAAGATGTTTTCCCGCACTATCAAGCGATATTCAGTGCGGAAGAGCAAAAAGTGATAGGCTATGAGATTTTAGGAAGAATGAAGCTCGAGTCTGAAACAGTTAGCCTAGGCTCCTTCTTTACGGATTCATCTATTCCTGACGAATATAAAGTGGAAGTAGATCATAAAGTACTGACGCAAGCACTTGATCTTTTCACAACAGCAGATGATGATTTGCTCATTTTTATTAATCATGATGCCAATATCCTGATGCTTGATCATGGTGAAAGCTTTTTAGAACTCTTGAAGCAATATGAAGCAAGGGGCATTCAGCTTAATCGGTTTGTTATCGAATTTACAGAGCATACGTTTAGCGGCGATATTGAACAGCTTTACCATACGTTAACGTATTTTCGTACATATGGTATTAAAATCGCCATCTCGAATATTGGAAAAGAAAGCAGCAATCTTGACCGGATTGCCTTGCTCTCACCCGATCTATTAAAAATAGATTTACACGCATTAAGGGCATCGGCTCCTTCACCTTCCTATGAATATGTCTTGTACAGCATTTCATTGCTTGCGAGAAAAATAGGGGCGGCTTTAATTTATGAAGACATTGAAGCAAATTTTCAGTTGCAATATGCTTGGAGAAATGGCGGCAGATACTTTCAAGGATTCTATCTTCACGAGCCGGCGGCGGAATTAATCGACCGTAATAAACGAAAAGATCAGCTGAGAGAAGAATTCCAGCAATTTATTGCTCATGAGAAAAAGAAACTACAAACTGTCTACGAACATTCTGAAACATTTTATAAACGAATTCACCAAGCTGTCACGACCTTAAAAAAATCATGCAGTACAAATGATGAACTCATCCAAAAGCTGGCATTAGAATTAACGGATTGCAGCTTTCGGATATATATGTGTAATGAAGAGGGATTTCAAATCACTGGAAATGTGTTTAAAAAAGAAAAAGAATGGCTGTTTCAGCCTGAATATATTGAGAAAAACTGGAGCTGGCGTCCTTATTTCCTAGCGAATATTCTCCAAATGAGAATGAGCGGGAAAGGATTTTTCAGTGATATATATAGCGATTTAGAAACTGGTGAGAGGATACGTACGTTTTCTTACCCGTTAGAGGGAGATATGTATTTATTTATAGATCTTCCGTATGCCTATTTATATGAGCAAGATGGATTAATTTAAACGCACAGAGTGAAGATTATATTAGCCATTTATTAACAATCAAAGCAGCCTTTTAGGCTGCTTTTTTTGATTGAAAAAAAGAAATAAAAAATGGTTGACAATGAAACTGATAATCATTATCATTTAGTTATAGAGAGAAGCTACTCTCTGTTCCCCAACCCCTCTATCAGATCAAGATCCAAAAAACTTGGCGCTACCCCCGCCAAGTTTTTTTTGTGCTTTTCATCTTCGCCTCATGCATAGGACAGCCCAATCACTCCATACATCTTAAGTGATGACAGTTAGACGGTAGGAGGGAACGTCATGATCAAACGTGACAAGCGGCTGCTGATTGATTTGCCAAGGCCAGATCACCCAGATGCAAATGGTGCTGCTGCTGTGCAAGAATTACTCGGCGGAAAATTCGGTGAAATGTCCACATTAAATAATTACATGTTTCAATCCTTTAACTTTAGAGGAAAACGAAAACTCAAACCGTTTTATGACCTCGTATCCAGTATTACGGCTGAAGAATTCGGTCATGTAGAACTTGTGACAACAGCAGTGAATCTCATGATTACAGGGACCACCCATGGCGGAGATCCAGATACGACACCGATGAAAGCGGCTGTCGATAAACGAAATACACAGCATTTTATTCAAACGGCTCAAACAGGCTATCCGTTTGATTCCATGGCAAAACCTTGGACCGGAGAGAATGTGTTCTCAAGCGGAAACCTGATTCTTGACCTCCTTCATAATTTCTTCCTTGAATGCGGGGCTCGTACGCACAAAATGCGCGTATATGAAATGACAGATCATCCTACAGCAAGAGAGATGATCGGTTATTTACTTGTGCGAGGCGGTGTGCATGTTGTGGCATATGCAAAGGCGCTTGAGGTAGCTACAGGAGTAGATGTAGGGAAAATGCTCCCGATCCCAAACCTCGACAACAAATACTTTGATTCAGCAAGGAAATTTGAAGACCAAAATATTCATACAAAACTGTACACATTTAGTGATACGGATTACAAGGATATCAATAAGATTTGGAAAGGCAGCCATCCGATTGATGGAAAACCGCTCACAGTGATTGAGGGAACCCCGCAAGGAGCACCTGTGCCAGATTATAGAGAATTACCGGAAGAGTTTGCCCCAGGCATTTCCAAAGAGGATTTTGACGAAATTGCCAAACGGCTGATGAGATCTGCGGGTTTATAAAAACATGGTGCATGAGATCAGAAAAAAGACTCAAACTAAAAAAACAGATTCTTTTTCTTTTTTTGAATTCAAGAGGAAAAATATCATCTGAGAACACTTTATGGTATGATGCTTTGTAGGACTTGTGTATAATCAATACGGGTTCATCTTGAGTTGTTTTTTTGAAAGGAGTCTTTTTTTAGAATGTCACAATTAATGGGTATCATTACAAGGCTGCAAAGTCTTCAAGAGACAGCAGAAGCTGCAAACGAACCGGCACAGCGTTATTTCGAAGTGAACGGTGAGAAAATCTGTAGTGTTAAGTATTTCGAAAAGAATCAAACGTTTGAATTGACTGTTTTTCAACAAGGGGATAAGCCAAATACTTTCCCATTTGACAACATTGATATGATTTCGATTGAGATTTTTGAGCTTCTACAATCCTAAGCTGAATCGTATGAAATGTTTTTTCTAAGAATTCCTTCGTTGATTGCGGAAGCATACACTTCATAGGTGATAAGCAAAAGGAAGATGATCATTCAGCGCAATATTCGGATAAGAGACCATTAAAAAGGAGTTCCTTTCTGTGAGTGATTCTTTTTACTACAATCTTTCTGAAGATCATTTAGCGTTTTCTGATGTCGTCATGAGAATGAAAGACTTTATTCGAAAAGACCCTAGATCCGCCTATGTGTTATCAATTGGTACGGACTCGCAGGTCAATCAAAATGTCACAAAATTTATGACTGCAATTCATCTCCACCGGATTGGCAAAGGGGCTTGGGGCTGTCTTACGCAACAAGTGATCAGCAGGCCTGTGCAAAGCCTTAGAGAAAAAATTTCATTAGAGACAGCGTTTAGCCAAAAGGTATGTGCAGACATCCTTGAGGGGCCTTTAACAGAACTGATGGATTTGCTTCTTCCCTTTGCTGAGGAAGGGGCAGACCTCCGTTTTGAAGCTCATCTAGATATTGGCAAAAAAGGAAGTACAAAAGAGCTGATTCAGGAAATGACCGGAATGATCACAGCTATGGGAATTGAAGCTAAAATAAAACCCGACTCATACGCAGCATTTTGCTATGCCAATCGATACACAAAATAAATTCCGTCATTTTTCTCCAAACCTTGTCGAAACGTGCGGTTGACGATTCGATTCTAGTTCCTTATTCTAGCTGTATAGAGAGGAAGCAGACATTCAAAAGCCTGCTAATCAATATAAAAGCATATATGAAACAGGGGGCCTGATGTTGGATGAGCGTCATCGAAAATCGTTTTAATGAAGAAGAGAAAAAGCTATTATTAAACGTATTGCTGAATCAGGAATATGCTGTCGAATTACTAAGCAGTGAGATCAATGATATAGAATGTGGAACAAAAAATGTCGATGACAATACGTATAAGCAATTGATCACATTGTATGACAGAGTAAGGTTTGAGAATTAATATTGATTGAACATTCTATTAGATACTCGGGAGCTGAGTATCTTTTTTATGCAGAAAAAATCTTTCGACAAATTTCGTTTTAGTTTATGCTTAATGGTAAAGGGGAATGTATGATTGATGATTGAGAGAAAAGGGGTCGAAGAAACATGATAGAGATAGAACCAACTCAATTGCTTGAGTCCACAGTAGCTGAGCATATGATTGATGCAGATAAAGTGGCACATGTTCAAATTGGAAATAATCTTGAGCATGCCCTATTGGTCCTTACAAAAACAGGATATACAGCCATTCCAGTATTAGATCCTTCGTATCACCTGCATGGGTTAATTGGAACGAATATGATTATGGATAAGATCTTTGGTTTAGAACGAATTGAATTCGAAAAGCTGGACCAACTGAAGGTAGAAGAAGTTATGCTCACTGATATCCCAAGGCTTAAAACAACGGATCCTGTGCTAAAAGGCGTTCACGCTGTAACGAATAATGGATTTGTTTGTGTCGTAAATGAGGAGCAAGTCTTTGAAGGAATATTTACACGACGTGTTGTATTAAAGCGCTTAAATGAAGTGATTCATGCCGCGAAAAAAATGAGCTGAAGTCCAGCTTATTTTTTTTGCCTTCATAAGCTATAATTTATATAATGACCATATGGAATAAGAAAAACTTATAGAGAGAAAGGGGACGCCCATGCAGCTTCAAGAGTTACATATGCTTGTTGTGCTAAGTGAAGAATTGAATATGAGAAAGGCTTCGGAGCGGCTCTTTGTCTCTCAGCCTGCTTTATCCCAAAGATTGCAGACGATCGAAAAAGAGTGGGGTACCAAAATCTTTTTTCGTTCTCAGAAAGGGCTCACCGTAACTTCGGCAGGTGAACAGATCATTCAATTTGCAAAAGAGGTGACGGTTGAGCAAGATCGAGTGAGAGAGAGAATCGATGAACTTGAAGGGGAAATTCACGGTACACTAAAGCTTGCGGTGGCCTCCATTATTGGACAGCACTGGCTGCCGAAAGTGTTAAAGCGGTATGTCGAAAAGTACCCAAATGCGAAGGTATCACTTGTGACCGGCTGGAGTAGTGAAATGCTCAAAAGCTTATATGAGGACCATGTGCACATTGGGATCATTCGCGGAAACCCTGATTGGAAGGGAACAAAGGAATATTTGATGACAGATCATTTATATTTAGTCGATTCTGTTATCAAGGACGTGGACGAGTTAATCGAGACAGAACGCCCGTTTATTCAATTTAAAAGCGACAGCACGTATTATCAGGAAATCCAGCACTGGTGGCATCAAAAATTCAAAGTGTCTCCAAAGCAGACGATTCTAGTGGACCAGATTGAGACGTGTAAACAGATGGCCTACCACGGCATCGGCTACGCCATTTTGCCTTCGGTCACCTTATACGACCACGAAAAAAGTGTTCATAAAACACCGCTTGTTGACGTGAATGGAGAACAAATCGGACGTGACACATGGCTGCTAGGCTATGAAGCTTCTTTTCAATTAAAACAAGTGCAAGCATTTGTTGGTGTGGTCAAAGAAATGCTTGAAAGTGATGCGGTGTAAGCACCTTCTTGGAAGAGGAAGGTGCTTTTTTTAGGTAAATAATCAGCTTGATTCAATTTACTTATTGTACGCATATCAAAGCAATAGATAGATGGAGCGAATCATAGAGGAGACCTCGATTTTATGAAAAACAATCAATTAATCAAAATGAACAAACCTGAATGGGGAGATCATTTGCGCGCCAGGTGGCGTGAACGTTTTGCTAGTCATCTTTCAGTTAAAGAACAAAACGATATATCAGTAGATGATTTTTTATGGCATTTATGCAGTTTTGGAATGGTTACATGCCTTGAAAAGGCTGAGGCGATAGACGCATTTCTTCAACAATCAAAGGATAAGTGTACTGTTTTTTATCAATTTGTTGACGAGGCGTATCTTTTCGAAAATGCTAGCTCTCTTTTAATCAATGATTTACCATATCAGTCTAATAATATGGATTATAACGATATGTATGTGATGGATTGGAATGAAAAATGGACATTTGTGATGACGCACGAAACGGATTATGGTCCATATTTTATTCGAATAGATGAAACGAACGAATGAGGAACCGATGATCTCTTCGATACGAAAAACCCGCCTTCCAATTGGATTGAGCGGGTTTTTCATTGGGTTAGAGTATTGATTGGTCAAAGCTTTTTTATGAAATCATTTGACAATGAAAATCATTATCATTTAAAGTGTACATATAATAATTGAAAATGATTATCATTTAGATGAGGTGACCGATAGATGAAAGCACTAATTGCATTTGCGAGTATGTCTGGTAATACAGAAGATATGGCAGCGATTATAAAGCAAACACTAGAAGGAAAAGGGATCGATACTGAGATGATGGAATTTGATGATACAAGCGCAGAGGATCTTTCTTCATACGATTATGTGTTCATCGGTTCTTATACATGGGGTGATGGCGATTTACCTTATGAAGCAGAGGATTTTTATGAAGAGGTTTCTGCGCTTGAACTAAGTGACATCAAAGCAGCTGTGTTCGGATCAGGAGATTACAGTTACCCGAAGTTTTGTGAGGCTGTCCATACATTTCATGACATGCTCAAATCAACCGGTGCATCTGTGTTTCCTGAAACATTGAAAATGGAACTTGCGCCTGATACAGATGAGGATGTGGCGTGCTGTCAGGAATTTGCGACAAGCTTTTTAACATGGGCTGCGCTATCTGTGAAACGAGTTGAAAACCATGTTTCATAAAGGAGCGACGGCCGTTGCTGCCTCTAAAAACGGTGGATACTTTGTTGCTGTAAAACGTGAAGGTATTTTTCACTACAGTGTGGAGAGCGGATGGCAGCAACTGTTTAAGCTCAAGCATAAAATTCATGCCATCAGCTATATTGGACCTTATTTATTCGGTGTTGGTGAAAATGGCACAGTGATTAGATCAGGAGATGAAGGTCATACATGGGCGCTATCATCATTTCCAACAAATGCAGTCGTTTGGTCGATTACAGGACGCGAAGACGGGTTTGTGTGTGCACATGGAAAACATAGTATATATGTGTCAAATGATTTCGGGATTTCCTGGGAAATTATGAAGCCGTTTGCTCATGTGAACCATCCGCCTGTCATTCGTTCCTTATGTGCTGCAGGTGATCACCTTTATATTGGAACACAGATTCATGAGGTTCACGGAGGAGTATGGGTGTATGACTTGGAGAGTGAACAGGTTTTCCTTCTAAACAGAGAGGAGCACCGGATGACAGCTTCTATGCTGCTCTGTCAAGAGCATCTGCTTGTTTGCGCATTGGGATCAAAAAAAGGCAAAAAGGGATCTGTTCAAATTTTAGATTTACATACCAATATGCTGCATGATATTCAATCACAAGCCTTTGCTAGAGAAGAATCATTTTTGGATGTGTCAGAGGATAATGGCATTGTGTATGTGACTACTTCACAAGACGAATACGGGTTTTCTAAAGTGTATCAGCTTGATATAGAGCAAAAAGAGCTCAAATGGTTTGATACGATCAAAGGACACGGTTTTCGTGTAGCCAATCAAAATGAAAACTTTTTCTGTGCTGGTTTATATGAAAGCAAGTTTGTAAGGCCATATGAGGAGCCGGCATTGATTCATTGATAAGGAGGAAGAAAAAGTGACAGAAAAGGTTTTACTGGTGTATGCCACGATGTCTGGGAATACAGAAGCGATGGCGGATCTAATTGAAAAAGGAATAACAGAAGCAGGAGCTGGCGTGGACCGTCATGAAGCGATGGATATTGATGCAGAACTTCTCAATGATTACACGCACATTATGTTAGGTGCGTACACATGGGGAGATGGTGACCTTCCTGATGATTTTATTGATTTATATGAAGAAATGGAAGAGCTTGATTTAACGGGAAAAGCATTTGCTGTATTCGGTTCCGGGGATACATCTTATGAGCATTTTTGCGGAGCTGTTGATCTAATCGAAGAAAAAGTGAAGGAACTTGGCGGGGACATTGTCCTGCCATCAGTCAAGATCGAGCTAAATCCAGAAGGAGAAGAAGAAGAGAAATTGATTTCTTTTGGTAAACAATTTGTTCATCTTCACCAGCAGGAAGCGGGGTAATCAGTCCCGCTTGTTTTATTTTCCATTGAAGAGTCAACTCTTTCACTTGTCATTAAAACTCTCCTTTGGTACAGTAATGAAGTATAAATTAAGAGGAGGACATACATACATGAAACAAATGGACGCTAATGAAATTATTTCATTTATTCAAAATAGTACAAAATCAACACCTGTCAAAGTCTACATCAAAGGTGATCTAGAAGGCATTGAGTTTGGTGAACATGCAAAAACGTTCATCACAGGAAACACTGGAGTTGTTTTCGGTGAGTGGAGCGACATTCAAAAAGCGTTAGAAACGAACAAAGACAAAATTGAAGATGTTGTCGTGGAAAATGACCGCCGCAACTCTGCAATTCCAATGTTAGATTTAAAGAACATTAAAGCACGTATTGAGCCAGGTGCGATCATTCGTGACCAAGTTGAAATCGGTGATAATGCAGTCATCATGATGGGGGCTTCTATTAATATCGGTTCTGTGATCGGCGAAGGTACGATGATTGACATGAACGTGGTGCTTGGCGGCCGTGCGACAGTAGGTAAGAACTGTCATATCGGTGCTGGATCTGTTCTTGCAGGTGTCATTGAGCCGCCATCTGCTAAACCAGTTGTCGTAGAAGATGATGTTGTCATCGGTGCGAACGCTGTTGTTCTAGAAGGTGTGACAATTGGTAAAGGTGCAGTTGTAGCTGCAGGTGCGATCGTTGTGAACGATGTAGAGCCTTACACAGTTGTAGCAGGTACACCTGCAAAGAAAATTAAAGACATTGATGAAAAAACAAAAGGTAAAACAGAAATCAAACAAGAACTGCGTCAGCTTTAATTCATATAATTCGCAGCTGAAGACATAGACGTGGATATATATCCACGTCTTATTCGTATAGAGGAAAGGAAGCGAATTCACTTGTTAAATCGTGAGCAATTGATATCCATTCGAAGAGATTTACATCAAATCCCTGAGCTTGGTTTTAAGGAATTCAAAACACAAGCATACCTCATCCAGCATCTTGGTGCTTATTCAAAAGATCGAGTTGAGATAGAAACATGGCGAACTGGACTTTTTGTCAAAGTAAAGGGAACAAATCCTGAGCGCGTATTTGCGTATCGTGCAGATATGGACGGCCTGTCTATTCCTGAGGACACAGGGTATCCATTTCAATCAGTACATGAAGGGAAGATGCATGCGTGTGGACATGACCTTCATATGACCATCGCACTTGGGGTCATTGATCATTTCGTTCATGAGCCAATCAAAGAAGATCTATTATTTATGTTCCAGCCGGCAGAAGAAGGTCCAGGCGGAGCTGAACCGATGCTTACAAGTGATGTGCTGAAAAAGTGGACGCCAGATTTTATTACAGCACTGCATATTGCACCTGAATATCCTGTCGGAACGATAGCCACAAAGCCAGGGCTGCTTTTTGCCAATACGAGTGAGCTTGTGATAGATCTTGAAGGAAAAGGCGGACACGCTGCTTACCCTCATTTAGCGAATGATATGGTTGTGGCTGCGAGTGCACTTGTAGGTCAACTGCAATCGGTTATTTCTCGTAATGTCGATCCTCTTGATAGTGCGGTCATTACGATTGGCACGATTACCGGGGGAACGGCTCAAAATATCATTGCGCAGCATGCAAAGCTTGATGGCACCATTCGTACACTTTCACCAGAGTCTATGGAAAAAGTGAGAAAGCGAATTGAAGCACTAGCAAAAGGGATTGAAATTGGCTACGAATGCAAGGTAACCGTGCGATACCCTTCATCTTATTACGAAGTGGATAATTCAAAGGAACTGACAGAGGAATTTATGTCATATGTTTCTGGAGAAGGGCTTGCGAATGTGGTTGAATGCAGAGAGGCCATGACAGGAGAAGATTTTGGCTACATGCTGAAAAAGTACCCTGGATTTATGTTTTGGTTAGGGGTCGATTCAGAATATGGCCTGCATCATTCAAAACTCATGCCTGATGAAAAAGCGATAGAAACAGCTGTAAACGTTATGACGGCTTATTTCAAAAAGCAAGCAGGTGAATGAATAATCAAGCTGCCTCCTGTACACCTTATGAACAGGAGGTGTTCTTGATTATGACAAGAATTGGTGTAGAACCATCTTTATCCGATGTAGAAGAACTACTGAAGCAAAAAGGGTATGACGTCGTACGTATTCAAAATGAACAGCAAATGGATCAGTGTGACTGCTATGTTGTCACAGGACTAGATTCAAATGTTCTTGGCATTTCAGACACAACGACAAAGGCATCTGTGATTACCGCGTCTGGTATGACGGCTGATGAAATTTGTCAAGAAGTAGAACAGCGTGTTCAATAAAACAAACAAGAAAAAGAACCGGTAGCTTATCATCCCGGTTCTTTTTGCTCTTTTTCTATATCGAGTACTTCTTTCATTTTTTTGCGCAAAATACGTTCTACCCGCCATTGCTCCATTGTTTCAGTTTTTGCAATGATGCGCAGTACAAGGGAAGAGGATCCGAACGCCTCCACCCCGACAACTTGAGGTCCTTCGATAATTTGAGGAATGTCCTCTCGTACCTCATCACACGCCGCTTGAAGGGCTGTAATCATTTGATCCACATTCTCTTCTGGAGACAGCTCGATATCAACGAGTGCCTGCATAGTCCCTCTTGAATGGTTGCTCACGTTCAATATGCTTCGATTTGGAATAAAATGAAGGGTGCCGTCAAAACTTCGAAGCTGCGTGGTCCTAAGTCCAATTTGTTCTACGATCCCATCAAAACCAGCAACTGTTATATATTCTCCCACATCGAATTGTTTCTCTAATAGGATAAAGAATCCTGTCACAATATCACTCACTAGTCCTTGAGCGCCAAAGCCGATCGCAAGCCCCACGACGCCTGCACCAGCTAACAATGCGGTCGGGTTATAATGAAATAAGTCGAGGATCATGACGACTAGAATAAAAATCAATAAGTAGGCGAAAATATTTAACGTAAGACTTTGCAGCGTTTGAGCTCTTGATAAAGAGACATCATGCTTTTCAGAGAATGTAGAATAAGCACGCTTAATCATCTTATTTCCGATGGCTCTGATGATAAAATAAATCGCGAAAATAGCGATGAGCTTTAGCAAAATCATACTGCTATTCAGGATAATGGAAACCCAATCTACTTGTTCAAATGCTTTCATGATCTTCAAAACCTTTCTATGTATGCTCTAATAGAGAAGCTAATCATTTGTTCCCTTCTGCAAGACATGTTAAACTTTCGTTAAGTGGAGTAAGAGATTGTGACAAATCGTTAATTAAATTTATTATTAATTAATATTGACTAAAAACCGCTTAAGTATTATAATTGTAATTGTGAAGTTATTAACTAAATGAGAATTTCAACTTTTGATTCTCATTTTATATACAGCTTAGAAGTCTGTATAAAGATATTATTTTTGGAGGGATTTACATATGGCAGAGCGTTTTGTAGGAAAACAAGCTCCACGTTTTGAAATGGAAGCAGTACTTGCTAACAAGGAATTTGGTAAAGTGAGTCTAGAAGAAAACATGAAGAATGACAAATGGACAGTTCTTTTCTTCTACCCAATGGATTTCACATTTGTTTGCCCAACTGAAATTACAGCAATGAGCGATCGTTATGATGAGTTCGAAGATTTAGATGCTGAAATCATTGGTGTATCTACTGATACAATCCATACGCATCTTGCTTGGATCAACACAGACCGTAAAGACAATGGTCTAGGTGAATTGAAATATCCGCTAGCTGCTGACACAAACCACACAGTATCTAGAGAATACGGCGTTTTAATTGAAGAAGAAGGAATTGCACTTCGCGGTCTATTCATTATCAACCCAGAAGGCGAACTTCAATATCAAACAGTATTCCACAACAATATCGGTCGTGATGTAGATGAGACATTACGTGTTCTTCAAGCATTACAAACTGGTGGACTTTGCCCAGCGAACTGGAAGCCTGGTCAAAAAACACTTTAATTGATAACTGAAGAAACAGGAGGGTCTAACTGATGTTAGACCTTTTTGTTTCGACACATACAATGGATGGAGGCGCTTCATAATGAAATTACGTCAACCAATGCCAGAACTAACTGGTGCAAAAGAATGGTTAAATGGAGAAGTAACAAAAGAAGATCTAATTGGTGACAAACCAACATTGATTCATTTCTGGTCAGTCAGCTGTCATCTTTGTAAAGAGGCAATGCCTCAAGTCAATCAATTCCGTGATGAATACAAGGATCAACTAAACGTGATAGCCGTTCATATGCCGCGTTCAGAGGATGACCTAGATCTGGATAAGATCAAGGAAGTTGCGAAAGAGCATGAAATCACCCAGCCAATTTTTGTGGATAGCGATCATAAACTAACAGAAGCCTTTGAAAATGAATATGTACCAGCATATTATGTGTTTGATAAAACAGGTGCTCTACGCCACTTCCAAGCTGGCGGAAGCGGAATGAAAATGCTTGAGAAACGTGTCAATCGAGTGCTTTCTGAGTCTGAAAAGGCTGCAGAATAGGCTTTCCCCCATAATTGGGGGTTTTTTCATGGACAAAAATAGGCGACCTATTGCACGGAATGGACTTGTCCTTCTTAAGAAAAGAGAAATTGAGGGAGTTTATTAAAAAATATTCCTGAAACAAAAAGGTATAACGACCTATTTACATTTTTGTTTTGAAATGAAAATGTAAAGATTTTAACTTTTTACTATTCAGAACGTTTTTGCACAAAAGAAATTTCAGTTTGGTAAATAACGATGTAAATCAAGTAGTATAAGTGTTTATTCAAATTTTTTACAATATTTTAAGGTTTGTCAAAAGCCTTTAGTGGCAATGAAATGGATGCCGATTGTTCCTCTTTGGCAAAATTTTAGTTGAAAATACCTATCTGATAACAAACTGTAAAATGATAAAAAAATAGTTGATAAAATTAGTTTTCTAATCTAATATTTACTATAGAATATTTTTTATATGATGAGGGGGAAATCCAT
This sequence comes from Bacillus sp. FSL K6-2841, assembly GCF_037976435.1. Taxonomy (NCBI): domain Bacteria; kingdom Bacillati; phylum Bacillota; class Bacilli; order Caryophanales; family Bacillaceae; genus Bacillus; species Bacillus sp. FSL K6-2841. The sequence goes on from NZ_CP150266.1 coordinate 1,393,265, forward strand.
TGTTTAATGAGAGGGAAGCGTTACGATTACGATTGGAACAATTAAACGAAGCAGAAGTAAAGGTCATCCGTGAATATCAAATTGAGCGAGATGCGATTTATGCAAAATTAAGAGAATTAGACCGTCAAGGAACAGGTCTAGTGTCAGATACAAAAAAAGAAGTGCGTGCAGAAAGAAAAACGGATTCACTGCCTGTATTAGCTGAACTGGCTGCACAAGAAATGAGAAGCTACCAGCCGCCTGCACAATCACAATCAAATTCTGCATCAACTTTAGGAACAGGACAGCTAAACGGTGCACCTGTAGGTATTCCTGAAGGATCTACAAGACGCAGAAGAGGCACAGCTCGCCCTGGTTCAAAGGCAGCTAAGCTTCGTGAAGCTGCGATTAAAACGTTAAAGCGTCATAATGCAGCGATTAAAAGCTCTGAACTTCAAAAAGAAATTGAAAAAGAGAGCGGTCTTGAAATTCCAAATATGACAACGTTTATGCAAAGCTTAATTAAAATGTATCCTGAAGTGAAAAAGCCATATCGCGGACAGTATATTTTAGAAGGCGATATTCAAACAGAAGACGAATAAATAAAAAAGAAACTGCTGACGTCATGCCAGCAGTTTTTTTTATTGCGATAATTACTTTTTTTGATCAACTGTATAGACAATTTTTCGTTCCTTTGACAGGCGATCACGCTGTTTTTTGAAGCCATCAATCTTCACTGTCATGACATCTCCATTTTGGTGCACCGCATCGACTTGTGCTTGTAGCGTTTGAACTTGTTCGTTCAGCTTTTTCAAGATGGGTTCGATTTCTTCCGTTGTTTCCAGGATGCTGTCTCGTGAGAATGGCTGTGAATTTGTTTGGGCTGACTGGTCAATATCAGCAAAATGAGATGCGATCCATTCCTCGCTTTCGGCTAACTGCTTTTGATAGCTTATGAGCGTTTCATAAAAAATCGCTTCCTTTGCTTTTTCGATTTGCAGTAATTTCTCTTGTGTTTCATAAAACCGCTCTTGTAGGTGTCTAACGCCTTCCTGTAATAGATTGAGCTCTGCGTTTTTATGACTTAATGTTTGCTGCAGTTTCTCAATCACAGCGGATAAAGTATTTCCTTTTTTCTCCTCTTTTGCAAGCCGTTTATCTTGATCCTGCATCCGTTCATTTAATTGTTGAGAGATTTCTTTATATTTGATGACTTTTAAATGCAGCCGGTGTTTGTCTTCCGTTTCTTTCCTTCTATGAAAGGTTTCTTTTTGGAGCATTTCATGAAGAAGGACTATTTTATGTAATAATTCAGATTTGCTGTAGGAAAGATCCTGTATTTTTGAGGCTGCATGATCTTGATCAATGGTCAATTCATCCAATTGTTGCTTTAATTGCGTGTAATCCTTTTTCATCTCGTGATATTCTTGAGTTAACTTCTTGTTTTTAGAATACGTATATGAGGACTGTAACTCAGAGATCATTTGTTGATATTTGGCTGTTTCTGCTTTTAAGTATAAATTCTCTTGAGATAGATCATGGAATAGGGGAGAAGCATGGCGCCTGTTCATCGATAGACCCTCCTTATTCATGTTACCAATAAAGTATGCGAGATGAGAGTGATTAGAACAACCATATCAAAGGAGGGTGAGCGGATGGACGTAGTCAATGTCATTTTAGCTGGAGGAGCATCGAGACGTTTTGGAGAGCCAAAGGCAAGTTATATGTATCAAGGAAAACCACTATATGAGCATGTGAAAAAGCAGCTTTTGAAAGGACAGATGGTGATCATCAGCCATTCAACACTTCTGACCTTTTTTAAAGAAAGAGGTGAACGAGATGTATGGTTGGATGATGAACAGGTGCGCGGATGCGGGCCGCTTGCCGGCATCTATACGGCGATGCAAAAGAAAGAATCAGCATGGTATTTAGTGACGGCATGTGACATGCCTTTCATCCGGAGAGAGACCGCCGAAGCATTATCGTCCTATTGCAGCGAGCACGTAGATGCAATTATCCCACTTGTTCAGGGAAGGTTACAGCCTTTATTTGCACTTTATCACCGCCGCTGTCTGCCGTCCATTGATGCGTGTTTAAAAGAGAATCAATTAGCCATGAAAGAGTTACTTCAAAGGCTTAAGGTGCGTATCGTTCCAGAGGAGGAACTGAACGTAACACCAAACGAATTTCGAAATATCAATAAAAGAAGCGATTTACCTGAAAACGGTATGATATGATACATAAAAATGGTGAGGAGAGAGCAGCATTGAATGACCGATATTCAAGACAAATTTTGTTCCCTCCGGTTGGGGAAAAGGGTCAGCGTGCGCTTGCTGACAGTCATGTGTTAATTGTTGGAGCGGGTGCACTTGGAACGGCCTCTGCGGAAGGGCTTGTCCGGTCTGGGATCGGCACGTTGACGATTGTCGATCGTGATTATGTAGAATTTTCAAATTTACAGCGGCAGCAGCTGTACACAGAACATGATGCAAAGGCACATGTGCCAAAAGCAGCTGCGGCAAAAAAACGTCTCCAAGAGATCAATCATGAAGTGACCATACACGCCCTGATTGAAGATGCAGGGGTTGAGCTGTTAAGACCGTTATTTCACAGTGCAAATATTGTCATTGATGCGACGGATAATTTTGAGACGAGAATGGTTATGAATGATTTATCGCAGGAAACGAAGACGCCGTGGATATATGGTGCTTGTGTGAGCAGTCAGGGGATGTATATGACCATTTTGCCGGATAAAACGCCGTGTTTATCGTGTGTCTTTACAGAACTGCCTGTTGGCGGCTTGACGTGTGATACAGCGGGGATTATTTCTCCAGCAGTTCAGATGGTTTCTGCTTATCAGCAAACAGAGGCGCTAAAATATTTAACAGGACATGAAGATCAAATCGAACGGAAATTTGTCACATTTGATCTTTGGCAGGCGACATCGTTTAAAATGGATTTGTCTCTTACTAAGCAGAAGGACTGTCCATCTTGCGGCAAAGATAGAACCTATCCTTATTTACACGAGCAACGTAAAAAAACGACGATTCTTTGCGGGCGAGATACAGTTCAAGTCGTATCTAAGGATTTAGCTAATCTATCATTTCAGCATGTGAAAGAGCGGCTGTCATCTATTTGTGAGGTGGAAGTGAATGACTTCTTAATCCATGTCCGCTATGAATCTTATCGCATTGTCTTTTTCAAAGGTGGACGTGCATTAATTCATGGGACAAATGATGAAAAAGCAGCCAATTCATTACTAGCAAAACTGCTAGGGATATAGGAGTGAAGTGTGATGGAAAGACGTCAGCCAATTCCAGTACAAGAAGCCATTCAGAAAGTCCATCAATATGAAAAGCATGGAGAACAAGAATGGGTGCCCTTAAGAAATAGCCTTGAAAGGTTCATTGCAGAAGACATTTTGGCAGACCATGATGTGCCTGCATTTGATCGGTCCCCGTATGATGGTTTTGCACTTCGGGCAGAAGATACAATAGAAGCGTCAAGTGAGCATCCGATTGAATTTGAGGTCATTGATCACATTGGGGCAGGAGTGGTCTCAGCAAAAACCATCGGTCCCTTTCAAGCCATCCGTATCATGACAGGAGCAAAAATCCCGGATGGAGCAAATGTCGTCATCATGCTTGAGCTCACTAAGTCCTACGAAAAAGAGGGCAAATTATATATGTCACTTAAAAGATCGCTGAAAAAAGGGGACAATATTTCTCGTCAAGGAGAAGAGGTATTTGAAGGGAATGTGATGCTTAAAAAAGGAACCAAAGTAACTCCGGGCGTTACGGCCCTATTGGCGACATTTGGATATGCGGTAGTCCCAGTTGTCAAAAAGCCAGTGATCGGCATCATCTCAACAGGTACAGAGCTTCTTCAAGTGAGTGATGCGATGATGGACGGGAAGATTAGAAACAGTAACCTTAGTATGGTTTATGCCCAGATCCTTAAGGCTGGGGGAGAGCCGCTTGATTTAGGCGGTGTGTCCGATGATTTTGACAATAGCTTTCATGCAGTCAAAGCAGCTTTAAGCAAGGTAGACTACTTAATCACAACAGGCGGAGTTTCAGTAGGTGATTTTGACTTTCTCCCCGCGATTTATGAGAAGCTTGGAGCTCAGGTGCTATTTAATAAAGTGGCTATGAGACCTGGAAGTGTGACAACGGTTGCTGCAATGCCAAATGGTCAACTGCTCTTTGGTCTGTCAGGAAATCCTGCTGCCTGTTTTGTTGGCTTTGAATTATTTGTGAAACCGATGATCTATAAATGGTCTTTGAAGAAACAGCCGTTCCCCGATTTTGCTGAGGCGAAGCTGACACACGATTTTCCAAAAGCCAATCCGTTCACTCGATTTGTCAGAGCAGCACTTCAATTCACGGGGAGTCAGCTCAGTGTAACCCCAACAGGTCTTGATAAATCAAGTGCCGTAACCTCAATTGCAGAGGCTAACTGTTTCATCGTGCTGCCAGGTGGAACAAGAGGTTTTAAGGCCGGTGATCAGGTGCATGTTCTGCTGTTTCAGCCCGAAGGCGAGGGTTCCCCATGCTGGATGACACATTAAGTATATTACAGGTGGTCGGCTATCAAAACAGCGGCAAGACGTCGTTGATTGAAAAGCTCTGTCAGCTGGCTGTACTTGATGGGCTGAAGCTGGGCTGCTTTAAACACCATGGACATGGCGGTAAACCAGATCGTCTTTTGAAAGAAAAAGACACTGATCGATATGTAGGGGCGGGTGCATTTGCCGCTGGCGTAGAAGGAGAGGGTGAATTTCACTTTTCAATGCAGCACATTACGTTAGAGCAATTGCTCAATATGTGTGAGCATCTTCCATTAGACGCGGTCTTGATAGAAGGGTATAAACAGGCACCATACCGCAAAATCGTTTGTGCAAAGAATGAAGAGGAGCTCATTGATCTTTCAACACTTTCCAATATACAAGCAGCTATTTATTTTTCTCAAGAGTTTCAGTTAGCCGAAAATTATTCTTTTCCAGTGTTTTCAGCCTTTGAAAAGGATGCGAACTCATTTTGTTATAACTTATTGAAGGGAGGCGGCTCTATTTGAGTGAACTTTTTAAAATAACAAAAATGCCGATTGATGTGAATGAATTGATTCAGCATGTGACAAAGCGGAAGGCAGGGGCCATTACGACGTTTATCGGGACGGTCAGAGAGTGGACAAACGGTAAGAAAACGCTGCGCTTAACTTATGAAGCTTACATACCAATGGCAGAAAGCATGCTAAGTCAAATTGGACAAGAAATCAAAAAACGGTGGCCTGATACTGAAGCTGCCATTGTGCATAGGATCGGGACACTTGATATAACGGATATTGCTGTTGCGATAGCCGTTTCATCTCCTCATAGGAAGGCTGCATACGAAGCGAACGAATATGCCATTGAGCGAATTAAGGAAATTGTGCCGATTTGGAAAAAAGAATATTGGGAAGACGGGGAAGCCTGGATAGGTGATCAGCTTGAAACAGTTTCATATCCAGAGGGGAAACCTAGTGATCTTCAACTTGCAAAGAAAGAAGGTGATCAGGTTGATTAGTGTATTATTGTTCGCCGGCCTTGCTGAGAAGGCCGGTAAACAACAAATCATCATTCAAAAAGATCGAACAACGGTTGATGAGATTAAATTAGAATTACAGGAGGTATATGGTGTTGATGCTGCACAAAATGTGATGGTTGCAGTCAACGAACGATATACGAGGGGAAACGCTGAAGTGTGTAGCGGGGACACTGTTGCATTCATTCCTCCTGTAAGCGGTGGATAATAGATATTAGAGGATTTGGTTATGGCCAGCGGCTGTAACCAATTTTTTATGTGTGAAAAGATTGTAGAGGTATTTGGGTGTGATCTTCGTAAATAAAACATCCCCTTCGTGCTTTAGAAATGTGAGGATCGAGCTGCTGTATTAGATCATACAATTCGCTAATTCGTCTCACATTGAAATCTGTCTGGGCTTGAAGTTGTTCTTTTAATTCTTTTGTGCTCACAATGCTTCCCTTTTTCTCTTTAATAATATCTACACATCTAGCAGCGTAGTATATTTTGTCATTTGAGGGTCTGCTTTCTTTCATATCAAGTAATTTGAGCTCATGATAAATCAGTTCTCTTTCCTTTCGAAAGTATTGCCATGCTTCTTGTTCCTTTTCATAAAGTAAAATCAATTGCGTTTTCAATTTTTCTCTTAACATTCACTTGACTCCATTTCCACTATCATTTAACCTACCTCTATTTTACATTATATGAAAAAATAACTTTTGATCAAGTAAAATCATTATATTTTTAATTTTTTAATATGAAAGTATTGTTACTAAAGGCTCATTTGTTCTATAAAAGAAACCAATCGTAGTCCTATAAAGCCGGGATTTGTTGAAATTACTAGGATTATTTTAACAAAAAATTGTTGTGTCTCTCAAAGACCATCCGAATTCAAAGGAAAAGGATATTTATTCCGAAAGACATGTGTTTTTTTGATAAAATGTTTTTAGGTCAGAAAAACCTTTATTTATTGATATGAATATGGTCTAGTCATGGTGTCATTTGGAGGATTTCATCCATGATAATAGAATAATAGATAATTTTTCCCTCAATGAAAATAAGAAAATCAAATCATCCATCACTTATTGGCAATCTTTTGATAAAATAGAAAGAATAAGAGAGAGCATGTGCGTTTGCATACTTGCATGACATAGAGAGGATGACATTTGATGAAAGAAAATATGCAAAAGCCTACGATCATTGGAGTGAGCACAAGGCCTTCGGAGCACCTGAAAAGAGTATGGGAAAATCCGGTGGTTTGGTGGCCTTTATCCTGCGTACTTCTTTTAACAGTGATTGTGACTTATTTGTCAGAGCTGGTGAATGAAGGAATGTGGGCAGATTTAAGCTTGCCGGTATCGGTCGTTTATGTGGTGACGCTAATTGGTCTACTTCTCGGGCTTGTGGTTAATGCTGCAATCTATAAGTTCATCGTTTTTTTAGCAAAGGGTGATGCATCGTTTCAGCAGCTGTTTTCAGCGGTCCTGTTTATTACACCAGTTACGATCGTTGGTACGATTATTTCTCATCTGTCCATCATTCTGTTCCATGTACCAAAAAACATCACAATCACCTCATTAAATGCACTCATTCAAACGTCTGGTCCATGGCATGCTGTGCTTGCCAATATTGATCTATTTGTGATCTGGAACCTTGTTTTAACAGGCTTTTTATTGATGAAAGTTGGCCATATATCGCCAAGAATAGCTTGGACCATTATAGGAGTCTTTTATCTCTTATCTATCATTTTTCAATATGTAGGAACTGCAATCACCATATCAGTAAGCTGGGGGTAGAATGTCTTTATGAGAAAGAAAATCATCATCGGATCCATTTTTATTATTGTTATCGGTCTATTTATTGGCTTTAACATTGCGAAAAATCAAGCAAAGCCTGCTTCAACAGCAGCGATCAAAACAGTAAAACCCTCGCAAAAAGAAATCACCACTAAGGTGATGACGCCAGGGATACTTTCATTCTTTGAAGAACAGTTTATTTATGCAGAAGAGGAAAAGGGACACTTGAAGGGAATTTCTGTAAAAGAAGGAGAAAAGGTAAAGCCTGGAACGCCGCTTCTTACATATGAAAATAGAGAGCTGGAGCTTGAAGAAGAGCAGCAAGCTCTTGCGGCTGAATCCAGTACTTTAAAACGCGAACAATTACAAAATAGATTGAGCGAATTAGACAAAAAACAAGAAGGCGAATCCGCCACCAATTCTAGAAACGAGCGAGACCAGCTTGAATTAGAGCTGAAAGCGGCTGAATTAGAACAAAAACAAGCAGAGATCAGCCAAGAAAAAGTAAAAGCACAAATAGAAGATTTAATCGTACATAGTAAAATTGATGGTACAGTGATTTCCATTGAGCAAGAAGAAGGGGCAGGAAAGCCGGAAGAGAGGCAGCCGATCATTCATATTGGCAATGAGAAAAAAATGGTTGTGCGAGGATTGATTTCTGAGTATGACGCCATAAAAGTGAAAAAGAAACAAAAAGTAAAGATAACGTCTGATGTCATTCGCGGAGAGAGCTGGCAAGGAGTCGTGAAAAAAGTGGGGGTTGTACCTGCTCAGGCAGCATCCGAAACACCTGCAGGTGATCAAACGGTGCAATATCCAGTTGAAATCGAAATAAAGGGAAAAAAACCTGAAGCAAAACCTGGTTTTAAAATGATCATGGAAATTGAAACAGATAAGCGTCAAGCCCTAACGATTCCTGAATCAGCTGTAAAAAAAGAGGATGATGGACAATACGTTTATGTTGTCAAAAAGAATGTACTTAAAAAAGTAAAAGTGGTGCTAGGGGAAACGTCAGGTCATGATCTTGAGGTGACAAAAGGTGTCGTAGCAGAGGATCAAATCATTTCTCATCCATCAGATGACATGTATGACGGAATGGAAGTGAATGCTGAATGATTCAGCTTTCAAACGTGACAAAAAGCTATGAGGTTGCCGAGGAATCATTTGATGTATTAAGTGAGATCGATCTTGTCATTGAAAAAGGCGAGTATATGTCCATTATGGGCCCCTCCGGCTCTGGAAAATCGACGTTAATGAATATCATTGGCTGTTTAGACCGGCCAACTACAGGACAATATCATTTTCAAGAAAGAGAGTTGTCAGCAGCAAAGGATCAAGACCTCGCAGTGATTCGAAATCAATTCATTGGATTTGTCTTTCAGCAATTTCATCTGCTGCCGAGGTTAAATGCAAGGCGTAATGTTGAGCTTCCGATGATTTACGCTGGTATCAGTCAAAAGGAAAGAAAAGAACGTGCAGAGATGGCACTTGAAAAGGTTGGTTTGTCAGACCGAATGAAACACATGCCAAGCGAGTTGTCGGGAGGGCAAAAGCAAAGGGTGGCAATTGCCCGTGCAATTGTCAATAAGCCGCAGCTTATCTTAGCAGATGAACCGACAGGCGCTCTTGACTCAAAAACAAGCTTCTCAATCATGGAACAGTTTACGAAGCTGAATGAGGAAGGAACAACGATTGTGCTTGTTACCCATGAAGAAGAAATAGCTGCGTATACAAATCGGACGGTCGTTGTAAGAGATGGGCGACTCGTTGAAGATAGATTGACACAAGGGGACGCTATGAATGAAACTCTTTGAAAATATCAAAATAGCGATGAATTCTGTTTTAGCTCATAAATTACGTTCTATTTTAACGATGCTTGGGATTATTATTGGTGTTGGATCAGTCATTGCGGTCGTGGCTATCGGTCAAGGCGGCGAGCAAATGCTAAAAGGGTCGATTTCAGGTCCAAACAATACCGTTGATATGATGTATACGCCCTCTGACGAAGAGTTAAATGCAAATCCCAACGCTTTATTCGACGCCGCATTTACTGAGGAAGACATCAAAAGCATTAAGACAATCAATGGGGTGAATCAGGTTGCATCTTCGACTGCGCAAGGAATGCAGCTGAGATTTCAAGATACGACAGTGGATGCGACAGTTAACGGTATAAATGAAGGGTATACGAATGTACATTCATTACAAATAGCCGAAGGACAGAATTTAAGAGATATTGACTTTAGAAGCGGCAGAAGAGCCGCCCTTATCTCTGAAGGCTTACAAAAAGAATTATTTAATGGACAGAAGGCATTGGGCGAAATGATTTGGATGAACGGACAGCCGGTTGAAGTCATCGGTGTTTTAGCCAAACAAAAAGGGATGCTTTCATTCGATATGAATGAAATATATGTCCCATTCGCCATGCTCACCTCCACATTTGGGATCAGTGAATACGATAAGTTGTCAATTCAAGTCGCACATGCTGATCAAATGAAGGAAGTAGGAAAGAATGCGGCTGCATTATTAAATGAGAATCATCATACAGAAGATGCTTATGAAATGATCAACATGGAAGAAATCGCAGAAGGCATCGGTCAAATCACGTCTGTCATGACAACAATCATTGGCTCAATAGCTGGAATTTCCTTACTTGTCGGAGGTATCGGCGTGATGAATATTATGCTTGTTTCTGTGACAGAGAGGACAAGGGAAATCGGTATCCGAAAAGCGATTGGAGCAACGAGGGCTCAAATACTCGTTCAATTTTTAATTGAGTCTGTCGTCTTAACCTTGATCGGCGGGTTGATGGGGATTGCACTAGGTATAGGCGGTGCCTCGTTAGTATCACTCATTGCCGGCTGGCCGTCCTTAGTATCTTGGCAAATCATCTGTGTAGGTGTTCTGTTTAGTATGCTAATTGGGATTGTTTTTGGGTTAATTCCTGCGAATAAAGCAGCAAGACTAGATCCTATTGATTCTCTTAGATATGAATAATTTCGAGAAGAACCAAAAGCATACAAACAGTGTGAATTCCGCTGTAATCAAGGATTAAAAGCTTTTATGCACATTGCATAAAAGCTTTTTTTAGTTCTATTGAATGAAATGAAAAATGATAGAAATGCTAAGATCATGACTTTCATCTTAATGTCACATATTTTTCAGTTTACAAATGGTACATATAAAGGTAAGATGACCATGGTGAAAGATTTTGATAGTTATTGAATGTATTTGATTGTTTTATATTGATAATGTTGAAAAAAGCGATTACAATAAAGGTGCGCGCAAAATGAATACGTTTTCAAAAGGGGGTGTTTCCATGTTAACACCGGAAAGACATCAACTCATTATTGACTGTTTAGAAGAAAATGATGTCATCAAAATACAGGACTTAACGATTATGACGGATGCGTCTGAATCTACTATTAGAAGGGATTTATCAGCCCTTGAAGAAAAAGGATTTCTAAAAAGGGTCCATGGGGGAGCAGCCAAGATATCAAGTATCCGTCTTGAACCAGATGTATTTGAGAAATCTGCCAAAAACCTTCAAGAAAAGTCATTGATTGCGGAGGCAGCTGCTTCACTTTTAAAACAGGGAGATTGTATTTATTTAGACGCTGGTACGACCACACAGCAAATGATTGAATATATCGATCCAGATCAAGATATAGTTGTGGTGACAAACGGTGTTATGCACATTGAAGCACTCATGAGAAAAGGCATTTCTTTTTACCTGATAGGCGGATCAGTGAAACATCGAACAGGAGCCATGGTCGGTGCCGCAGCTTTGACGGCGATGGAAAATTACCGTTTTGACAAAAGCTTTGTTGGGACGAATGGCATTCATCCCGAGGCAGGATTTACAACACCTGATCCAGAGGAAGCGCTCATGAAAAAAAGAGCCATGAAGCAGGCAAAAAAAACCTATATCTTAACAGATGCCTCCAAGTTTGGCGAAATATCGTTTTCAACCTTTGCTAGTTTACAGGAAGCCACCATTATCACAAACGACGCAAAAGAAGATTCATTCGATAATTACCATGAAAAAACGGTTATAAAGGTAGTGAAAACATGATTTATACAGTTACTTTAAACCCATCAGTTGATTACATCGTACACGTGGAGGATTTCGCAGTCGGCGGTTTGAATCGTTCAACCTATGACAAAAAATATCCGGGCGGAAAAGGGATCAATGTCTCAAGGCTTTTAAAACGTCACGGTGTGGAATCAAAAGCGCTTGGATTTATAGGCGGATTTACAGGCAAATATATTCAAGACTTTTTACAAAACGAACAATTACAAACAGCCTTTCACGAGGTGTCAGAAGATACACGAATTAATGTGAAACTAAAAACAGGTGAAGAAACCGAAATCAACGGACTCGGCCCATCCATTACTGAAGCACAATTTGAGTCGTTTCTGTCTCAATTTACTTCATTGATTGAAGGAGATGTCGTTGTGTTAGCTGGCAGCATTCCTTCTTCATTGCCTCATAACACATATGAACGTATTGCTGAGGTATGTGAAAAGCAAGGCGTTAGAGTTGTCCTTGATATTTCTGGAGAAGCCCTAAAAAAAGCAGCAGGCTTGAAACCGTTCTTAATGAAGCCAAACCATCATGAACTAGGTGAAATGTTTGAGACGAGCATCTCTACTGCAGAAGAAGCTATTCCTTATGGAAAGAAGCTGTTAGAACAAGGTGCTGAACATGTTATTGTATCCATGGCTGGTAATGGCGCTCTCTTATTCAGTAAGGAAGGGATTTATCAGTCCAATGTTCCAAAGGGTACACTTGTTAATTCGGTTGGTGCAGGGGATTCAGTCGTTGCAGGATTTTTAGCCGGCGTTTCGAAAGGCCTTTCGATTGAAGAATCATTTAAGCTTGGCGTCACATCAGGCAGTGCTACAGCATTTTCTGAGGAGCTTGGGACAAAAGAGCTTGTTGACACACTATTACCACAAGTAAAAGTCACACGCATTTAAAGGAGGAGTCACCATGAAAATAACAGAACTACTCACAAAGCAGACCATTAAGCTTCAATTAGACAGCCAGCAGAAAGAAGCAGTCATTGAAGAACTAGTCACTGTTTTAGATACAGCTGGCAAGTTAAATGATAAAGAGGGCTACAAAGAAGCGGTGATCAACCGTGAAAAACAAAGCTCTACTGGTATTGGAGAAGGCATTGCGATTCCTCACGCTAAAACAGCAAGTGTCAAAGAGCCTGCTATTGCATTTGGCCGCTCGACAGCTGGTGTAGATTATGAATCACTGGATGCGCAGCCGAGTCATCTTGTCTTTATGATTGCAGCAACTGAAGGCGCAAACAACACGCATTTAGAAGCCCTTTCTCGTTTATCAACACTTCTGATGCGTGAAGAAATCAGAAAGCAGCTTCTTGAAGCGGCTACTGAAGATGAAATCATCGATATCATCAATACGCATGACAAGGACGATGAAGAAGAAGAGGAAGTTCAAGAGGAACCAGCTCCAGCAGGTAAACCTGCTAAGATTTTAGCAGTAACAGCTTGCCCAACGGGTATTGCACATACATTTATGGCAGCAGATGCTTTGAAAGAAAAAGCGAAAGAAATGGGCGTTGACATTAAAGTCGAAACAAACGGCTCTGGTGGTATTAAACACGCTCTTACCGCAAAAGAAATTGAAGAAGCACCAGCCATCATTGTGGCAGCGGACAAGCAAGTTGAAATGGAACGCTTTAAAGGCAAACATGTCATTGAAGTGCCTGTGACAGCAGGAATCCGTCGTCCGCAGGAATTGATTGAAAAAGCAGTCAATCAAGATGCACCGATCTATAAAGGCTCTGGCGGCAGTTCTTCAAAAGACGAACATGAGTCATCTGGCAAAGGTAGAAGTGGTTTCTACAAGCACTTAATGAGCGGTGTAAGCAACATGCTTCCATTTGTTGTCGGAGGCGGTATCCTTGTTGCAATTTCATTCTTCTGGGGAATTAACTCAGCAGATCCTAAAGACCCTTCATTTAATTCATTTGCAGCTGTATTAAAAGGAATTGGCGGAGATAATGCGCTTGCCTTAATCGTCGCTGTATTAGCCGGATTTATTGCGATGAGTATTGCAGATCGTCCAGGTTTTGCGCCAGGTATGGTCGGTGGATTTATGGCGTCAGCAGCAGGTGCAGGATTCCTAGGTGGACTCATTGCCGGTTTCCTTGCTGGTTATGTCGTTGTGTTACTTAAAAAAGTATTCACATTTGTACCGCAGTCACTCGACGGGATTAAGCCGGTTCTGCTGTATCCATTGTTCGGTATTTTCTTCACAGGTATCATCATGCATTACATTGTGAACACACCAGTAAAAATGGTGATGGACGGATTAACTCATTGGCTTGAAACTTTAGGTACTGGAAACCTTGTCTTAATGGGCATTATTTTGGCAGGTATGATGGCGATTGATATGGGTGGTCCAATTAACAAAGCGGCTTACACATTTGGTCTTGCGATGATTGCTGCTGGAAACTATGCACCGCACGCTGCCATTATGGCAGGCGGAATGGTACCACCACTAGGTATTGCACTTGCGACAACAATCTTTAGAAATAAGTTCTCAAAACGTGATCGAGAAGCAGGGATTACATGCTACTTCATGGGAGCTGCCTTCATTACTGAAGGGGCAATCCCGTTTGCAGCGGCTGACCCTCTACGCGTGATTCCTTCAGCTGTCATTGGAGCAGCTGTGGCTGGCGGATTAACGGAATTCTTTAGAGTCACGCTTCCTGCACCGCACGGCGGACTATTCGTTTTCTGGGTAACAAATCATCCAATTCTTTATATCATCAGCATCTTAATCGGTGCCGTTGTAACAGCGATTTTACTTGGTATTTTGAAAAAACCAGTGAAACTAGAAGCGTAATTCAGAGGAGAAGCATCGTGAAAAGCGGTGTTTCTTTTTGTTTAATTACGAACAAATTAGGAAAAAATATCTAATTGAATGGTTGTCTTGTGAATTTTTAAATGACATGTGATAAAGTAAAGTTATTCAATTCACGTTTCAAGTCTTTTAGCAGAAAGTCTTAGGAGGAAGCAGTATTTTGAACGAAGAAAACAAACAAAACGAAAATGATATTCAATCTGATGCAAAGCAAGCCAAAACAGAGAAGAAAAGTTCACTGTTTGAATGGATCAAAGCCATTTTAATTGCACTTGCGCTCGTCTTGCTCATCCGTACGTTTATATTTGAGCCGTATGTGGTGGAAGGAGAGTCGATGGAACCGACCCTTCATGATGGGGAAAAGCTGTTCGTCAACAAAACCATTAACTACCTAGGTGGTGTCAAACGAGGTGACATCGTGATTATTAATGGAAAAGACGGCCAGAAAATTCATTATGTAAAACGATTGATCGGTCTTCCGGGAGACACGATTGAAATGAAGGATGATACGCTTTACATTAATGGTAAAAAAGTAGATGAGCCTTATTTAAAAGAGAACAAGGCACATGCGAAAGAGTATGAAGTGCATTTGACAGGGGATTTTGGTCCAGTGAAAGTACCGAAAAACGATTACTTTGTGATGGGGGACAACAGGCTCAACTCCATGGACAGCAGAAATGGACTTGGACTCATTGAAAAGGATCGGGTTGTCGGGACATCAGAATTTGTTTTCTTCCCATTTGGCGACATTCGGCAAACAAAATAAAAGCACCCTTCTCAGATGCATGAGAAAAGTGCTTAAATGGGCGGCCCTTAAAAATAGGGTCGTTTTTAATTTGGCGTGAGCACTGTAACAATGAGCACAATGGCCAGCACAGAAGCGAAGACAGAGCCAGTTATAGCTAAAACGGACCGAAACAATCCGATCTTATGATTTTCTTTCCCTCGCTTTTGTAAAAAGCGTTTCGAAAAGATGTGTACCAGTGTGTAAATAAGCACAAGCCCAATATAAAGGCCGAAATCCCTCGCATTAAATCCTGTTGCAGATAAATAAATACCCATAAAGAAAATCAATAAACAGTATTCCATCAGTGTAAGTAATCTCAAATCGCACGAACTCCTTCAATAAATCATTCCCACTTATTATACCATATTGGACAATTTGCCTTCGTTCTTAGTGAGAGACGTTTCTATCAAACGTTATTCATGTTATACTTCATAATGATGAATGAGTGATGGAGGATTAATAAATGATTGCAGTAAATAATGTTAGTTTACGTTTTGCTGATCGTAAACTATTTGAAGAAGTAAACATTAAATTCACTCCTGGCAACTGCTACGGTTTAATTGGTGCCAATGGAGCTGGGAAATCAACGTTTCTAAAGATTCTTTCAGGTGAAATTGAGGCTCAGACGGGCGATGTTCATATGAGCCCTGGTGAGCGTTTAGCGATCTTAAAACAGAACCACTTTGAATACGAAGAATTTGAAGTATTAAAAGTCGTCATGATGGGTCATAAACGTTTATATGATGTGATGCAGGAGAAAGATGCGATCTATATGAAACCTGATTTCTCAGATGAAGACGGGATTCGTGCAGCAGAGCTTGAAGGTGAGTTCGCTGAGTTAAACGGCTGGGAAGCAGAAAGTGAAGCAGCGATCTTACTAAAAGGTCTTGGCATTCCAGAGAGCCTTCAATCGAAGAAAATGTCTGAGCTTGGTGGTTCTGAAAAGGTTAAAGTACTACTAGCCCAAGCTTTATTTGGTAAGCCTGACGTCCTTCTTCTGGATGAGCCAACAAACCACTTGGACTTACAAGCCATCCAGTGGCTGGAAGAGTTCCTTATTCATTTTGAAAATACCGTCATCGTCGTTTCGCATGACCGTCACTTCTTAAACAAAGTATGTACACATATTGCGGACCTAGACTTCGGAAAAATTCAAGTATATGTCGGAAACTATGATTTCTGGTATGAGTCCAGCCAGCTAGCGCTGAAACTCAGCCAAGATGCAAATAAGAAAAAAGAAGAGCAAATTAAGCAGCTTCAAGAGTTCGTTGCCCGGTTCAGTGCGAATGCTTCTAAATCGAAGCAAGCGACGTCAAGAAAGAAATTGCTTGATAAAATCTCTTTAGACGATATTAAGCCATCTTCACGTAAATATCCGTATGTCCATTTTGCGCCAGAGCGCGAAATCGGGAATGATGTCCTTCAAGTAGAAGGTCTATCGAAAACAATTGACGGTGTGAAAGTACTTGATAACGTCAGCTTTATTATGAATCGCGAGGATAAAATTGCGTTCCTAAGCCGTAATGAGCTTGCTGTGTCTACTTTATTTAAAATTCTTGCTGGTGAGATGGAGCCAGACAGCGGGACATATAAATGGGGCGTCACAACATCTCAAGCCTTTTTCCCGAAAGACAATAGTGAATACTTTGAAGGAAACGATGTCGATCTAGTGGATTGGCTTCGCCAGTATTCTCCTAATGATCAAAGCGAAAGCTTCTTACGCGGATTCTTAGGACGTATGCTTTTCTCTGGGGAAGAAGTAAAGAAAAAAGCAAGCGTCTTATCAGGAGGAGAAAAGGTTCGTTGTATGTTATCAAAAATGATGCTGTCAGGAGCGAATGTACTGCTTCTAGATGAGCCGACGAACCACTTAGACCTAGAATCCATTACGGCGCTGAATAACGGTTTAATGAGCTTTAAAGGAGCGATGCTCTTCTCATCTCATGACCATCAGTTTGTTGAAACAGTGGCAAACCGTATCATCGAAGTGACGCCAAATGGCATCGTCGATAAACAAACAACATATGATGAGTTCTTATCAGATCAAGAGATTCAAAAGAGACTCGTTGAGCTTTATGCGTAAATAAGAAAAGACATCCACTTGTGGATGTCTTTTTTTGGTTAAATCGCCCAGTTTCCATTACGGAAGATCGGTTCGCGTTTCCCGTCTTTAGTAATACCGTCAATATTCATTTCCTTTGAACCAATCATGAAATCGACGTGTGTAATACTGTTGTTTACACCAGCTGCATCCAATTCTTCACGATTCATCTCTTTTCCGCCTTCGATATTGAACGCATATCCGCTGCCGATGGCAAGGTGGTTCGATGCGTTTTCATCATAAAGGGTATTGTAATAGAGAATATTCGAGTTTGAGATTGGTGAATCATCTGGTACGAGAGCAACTTCACCTAGATAATGAGAGCCTTCATCTGTTTCAACGAGCGAAGTTAAAATGTCTTCGCCTTCCTTCGCTTTCACATCGACAATTCGGCCATTTTCAAATGTTAAAGTAAACTCATCAATGATATTTCCTGCATAGCTGAGCGGTTTTGTGCTTGAGACTGTCCCATTTACACCATCTTTTTTAGGTACGGTAAAGACTTCTTCTGTTGGCATGTTAGCCATGAAAGAGACGCCGCGCTCACTCACGCTGCCGGCACCTACCCAAATGTGCTTTTCAGGGAGCTCAATCGTTAAATCAGTGCCAGGAGCATCATAATGAAGCTTGTGGTAGTGGCGCTCATTTAGGATTTTGACCTTTTCATTTAGCGACTCATCGTGCTTTTTCCAAGCCTCCACAGGATCCGCTTGATCAGCGCGAGCGACTTTAAAGATTTGTTCCCATAATAAAGCGACAGCTTCTTCATCTGTATGGTCAGGGAAAATCTTTTTCGCCCAATCTTTTGATGCAGCGCCTACAACCGTCCAAGCCACTTTGTCTGATTGAACGTATTGGCGATATGTATGAAGGGCAGATCCAGCGGCTTTTTGCTGTGCAGCGATTTTTTTCGAATCAATGCCTCGCAGAAGGTCAGGGCTTTCTGACAAGATCGTGATAAAAGCGCCGCCGCGTTTTGCGATGGTTTCCATCATCTGTGCTTCCCATTCTGGGAATTGCTCAAACACATCCTGCGGTGCGTGCTCATATTTTAAACGAGCAAGAACACCGTCAGCCCAGCGGATATGTACGTTTTTCGCCCCGCGCTCATATGCATGTTTCGCGACAAGACGAACAAGGTCTGCAGAATCAGTAGATGCAGATACGACGACTTCTTGTTCTTTTTGAACATTCACACCTACTTCAACGATGGTCTTCGCATATTGATCTAGTTGTTTTTCAAATGAACTCATAAAAAAACCCTCCTTTAGTCATGTTCATCATATCAGATTTAAGACCGAAAAGGAAAATGGGGAGCACGCGAAAAGCCAAAATAAAAAAGCCGCTTTCATGCGGCTTTTTTAGCGGTTCAGTTGTTTCACAGGCTGTGCGTTAGAAGGGGGCATATGTGAAAATGACAGGCTCATTCCTCCTAAGATAATACCCGTTAAAATGACTGTGACAACAACCCGTTTACCTAAATCAAGCAACATGTTCTTCCTCCTTCACGTTTATCCATTCCTCACGATATGATCGAAATGATAAAAAAAGAAGTAGAACAAGAAGATTATTTTAATGTTTTTTGCAATTTATGAATGACTTCTAGTGAACGACCTGTTCCGATTGCGACAGATTCAAGTGGATTTGCTGCAATATGAACTGGAACGACAATTTCCTGTGAGAGCCATTCTTGAATCCCGTTTAACAAAGCGCCACCACCAGTTAAGATCACGCCGCGGTCTACGATGTCACCACTAAGCTCTGGAGGGCTGTCCTCTAATGTTGCACGAATCGCCTCTAAAATATGAAGAAGTGACTCTCGCATGGCTCCTTGAATTTCATGAGATTCAAGTGTGATTGTTTTTGGAAGACCTGTCACTAGATCACGTCCACGTACTTCTAATGACTCTGGCTCATGCTCAATGAGACCATAACCAATTTCCATTTTCACCTGCTCAGCTGTCCGTTCGCCGATTAATAGGTTATATTTCTTTCGCACAAACGTAATGATATCTTCATCCAGCTGATCTCCGCCAATTCGAATGGAATGACAAGAGACAACGCCGCCAAACGAAATGATAGCAACTTCCGTTGTTCCTCCGCCAATATCAACTACGACGTTTGCAACAGGCTCATCTACTGGAAGATCAGCGCCGATTGCGGCTGCAACAGGTTCTTCGATTAAATGCACGTGCTTTGCTCCGCAGTTTTTCACAGCATCACTGATGGCACGGCGCTCAACAGCTGTGGAACCAGAAGGTGTACATACGACGACCGTTGGTTTTCTGAAGGTAAATCCGATATTTTTTCCTGCTTTTTTCATGATTTGTTTGAGTAAATCTGTTGTCATATCATAATCAGCGATGACACCGTCTTTCATCGGACGGATCGCCACAATTTTCCCAGGTGTTTTCCCAATCATTTCTTTTGCTTCTGTTCCGACGGCAAGTACAGTTTTTGTTTCTGTATCGACTGCCACGACGGACGGTTCATTCAAAATAATCCCCTTATTTTTACTATAAACCAATATGTTAGCTGTTCCTAAATCAATTCCAATTTCGGCATTTTGAAACATGTTTTCACCCAATCTCTATTTTTGCTGTTTTAAACAATTTTACATTTAAAAGTTCAGGGGGGTGAGGTCATTTGTGGGGGTTTGTGATGACCTTGAAATGAACTTGTAAAATTCGAGTATCATTTTGACAATCACAATAAATTTTCCCTTTGTTTTTTCTTTTGTGAAAAAAATTTTTATAGAAGAGAAACCTTTTGAGAATCTCTTACGTCTACGATATATCAATTGGTGAAAAACAGATTGATCTTGAGCTAATGAAAGAAAGAGGGAACGAATTTGAAATCTATCGGAGTCGTAAGAAAAGTAGACGAACTAGGGCGTATTGTGATGCCAATCGAATTAAGAAGAGCACTTGATATTGCTATTAAGGACAGTATGGAATTTTTTATAGATGGGGATAAAATCGTCTTGAAAAAATATCAGCCAGAGGGAGTTTGCCTCATGACTGGTGAGATTACATCAGAGAACCATGATTATGGAAATGGTCAAATTACATTAAGCGCTGAAGGCGCAGAATTACTGTTAAAAGAACTTCAAGAAGCTCTTCAGCAGTAATGAAAAAAGCCTGTTCTCTTCCTTTGTGCTGAGAACAGGCTTTTTTTCTGAAAAAGTTCCTTAAAAATGCCCCATCTCCCTCAAAAAACAAGTGGAAAATGGTACAATTGACAAAGAATCTCAGGGCGGCAGGTGGAATCATTTGAACAAAACATATCAAGTGCGGATCGTGTTATCTGTTCTTGCATTTATTTTAATTTTAAGCTGGGATTTCTTTTATTATTTAGGTGGCTATCAAATTAATTGGCCACTCGATCTAGCCTTTACAGTCCTGGTTCTAACAGGAATCTGGGTTGTCTCAGGCTATGTAGACCGCCTAAATCTACTTGTGTCAGACTTAAATACGAGAGAGAAAGAAGCACACGAACTGACAGAGCGGCTGAATCGAATCACAGATAACTTGCAAGAAATCGTCTTTGAAACAAACGAAAAAGGTGAAATTATTTTCTTAAATCAAGCATGGACACAAATGACGGGCTATGACATCGATGAATGTCTAGGCACCATGTACAATCAGTACTTTGATCAAGAGGAACGCGTGGTCCAGCATTTATTGTCTGTGATCAAGGAGCATAAGGATGCGGGGCGTGTAGAACTGCAGCTTCTCCATAAAGAGGGAAAGAAGGTGTGGGGAGATGTTCATTACAAGCTTTATTTTGATGAGCACCACCAGTTTACCGGAGGAATTGGAACGGTAGCTGATATTACGAAACAAAAGCAGGCAAAGCTTGAGCTTGAAAGATCCAATCAGCAATTGCAAATGCAGGCGCAAAAGCTGGCCGTCGCTGGACAAATAGCCGCTGGAATCGCCCATGAAGTCAGAAATCCACTGACATCAGTTAATGGTTTTTTGCAGCTGATGAAGACTCAATATCCTGAAAGAACCGATTATTTTGACATTATCTTTTCTGAAATTAAACGGATTGATTTTGTTTTAAGTGAGCTGCTTGTATTGGCTAAGCCTCAATCGGTCCATTTTCAAGAGGTCCAGCTTCATGAGCTTCTAGAACAAGTGATTACTTTATTAAAAACAAATGCCGTTCTTTCAAATATTGATCTCAAGCAGCCATTTAAAAGGCAGGATGCCGGCGCAATCCTAGCAGACGCTAACCAAATGAAGCAGCTGTTCATTAATTTAATCAAAAATGCGATTGAGGCAATGCCTGAAGGTGGCAGCATATACATATCTACAGAAAAAGTATTGAATGAATGGAAGATTACCATTCAAGATGAAGGAAAAGGGATGTCTGAAGAAGATATTCAAAAAATATATGATCCTTTCTTTTCCACGAAAAAAGAAGGGACAGGGCTTGGTCTGACCATCTGTGCGACAATTTTAAAAGATCATCAAGGAAGAATGGACGTGTCAAGTGAGCTTGGAAAAGGCACAGCTTTTCATATTTATTTGCCTGTGTGTCAAAAAAGCAGACAGCAGCAAGTTGAGAGGACGTGAAGTCATGACGGTAAAAGCTTTATTTGTATATGGGACGCTATTGCAGCATGAAGAGCATCACGAAACGTACATGAAGGAAAACAAACTATTAGCTAAATCCGCTTGGATGAGTGGAAGGATCTACGATACAGGTCAAGGATATCCAGCGTGTGTTCCTGCAGAAAAAGGCACTGTATTCGGGGAATTGTACGAGGTAACCGCTGACACGTTGAATAAGATAGACGTACTAGAGGAAGGGTATGACAAGCAGGAAATCAATATCATGACGGATCAAGGTCAGGTAGCAGCCGTGACATACACTTTGCCAGAGCAGAAGGCATCAGCGCTGAAAGAAATAAAGAGAGGGTGCTGGAAAGCTTATCAACTTTGGCAGCAGAAGCCATCAACCTTCTATTATTTTGCCTATGGCTCCTGCATGGATAATGCTAGGTTTAAGCTCGCAGAAGTCGATCATCACTTTAAACAAATCATCGGCGGTGGTGTACTAAATGGTTTTACTACGAGATTTACATTGGTGAGGCCAGATGGATCAAGAGCTGATATGGTAGAAGATGGCGGCGAAACAGAGGGTGTTTTATATGAAGTTCCTTTTGATGCCATTCGTTATTTGTATAAACGAGAAGGAGTATATGAAGGTACATATCGTCCAGCATTTGTCGATGTCAAAATAGGTGATCAAATTTACGAGGACTGTTTAACCTTTCTTGTGCTTCAAAAAAGAGAAGAAATCGCTCCGCCAGCTCATTATCGCAGTGAAATCGAAAAAGGAGCAGATCTTTACTTAAGTGAAGCGTTCCGCAAAAAAATTCGTTCACATATGGATTCATTAATCAAACCGTAGTAAAATGCATGGTAAGTGAGATAAAAGGAGTCTGAACATGAAAAAGGAATATGCAGTCATTGGTCTTGGACGCTTTGGTGGAAGTATTTGCAAGGCGCTGAGTGAAGAAGGACTTGAAGTCATGGCAATGGATATGAATGAAGATCGAGTAAACGAGTATGCGAAAATCGCCTCACATGCGGTGATTGGTGATTCGACGGACGAAAACGTTTTAAAAAATCTTGGTATTCGCAATTTTGATCATGTCATCGTTGCAATTGGCGAAAACATTCAGGCAAGTATTTTAACAACGATTATGCTGAAAGAGCTTGGCGTCAAAATGGTCACTGTGAAAGCGCAAAATGATTATCATGAAAAGGTACTCAACAAAATTGGAGCGGATCGCGTCGTTCATCCAGAGCGAGATATGGGGAGACGGATTGCACATAAAATCATTTCAAATAACGTGCTTGATTACCTTGAGCTGTCAGATGAGTACAGCCTGATTGAGATTGTTGCAAACAACAGGCTTGCAGGGCATTCCCTTTTAGATCTTGATATTAGGGCAAGATACGGTATCAATATTGTTGCGATTAAGCGCGGTAAGGAAGTCATTGTTTCCCCGCTGGCTGATGAAATGATTCAAAAAGAAGATATCCTCATTGTCATTGGGGCAGTAGCCGATATAGGACGCTTTGAAAAACGAGAAATGCAGAACGATTATTAAACACTCCGATGACGGGGTGTTTTTTTACATGAATGTGTTCATGACAGGTGGACATTGAGATGAAAATAGACATTGAAAAGGGCTGCGTTGTTCTGTATAACCGCAAAAATAAGTCGTGATATTTTTCATGCAATTATCACTATTCAGAAATAAAAATCAGTGTTTTGATATGGTTGATTTTCTCTAAATGTCATTGACTGGGCAAACAGATTCGTTTACGATAAGAAACATTATATTGTTTACTTGGAGGAGGCAGTGTCGTTGGATAAGGAGCTTTTCAGACATCAAATTGAGGTAGCAGCAAAGAGAAAAAAAGCAGCCCTCGTGATTAAACATGCGAAAGTCATGGATGTGTTTAACCAGGAATGGATAGACGCAGATGTCGCTGTTGAAAATGGACAAATCGTTGGGATAGGAGAGTACGAGGGAGAACAGGAGCTAGATGCATCAGGTCAAATGCTTGTGCCTGGTTTTATTGATGGCCACGTTCATATCGAGTCTTCTATGGTGACCCCTGCTGAATTCTCCAAAGCTGTCGTTCCTCACGGCGTGACAACTGTTGTAACAGATCCGCATGAAATCGCCAATGTGTCAGGTATAACAGGCATCCGTTTTATGCTGGAAGAAGCGAGGAAAGCTGCCTTACATATTTATTTCATGCTGCCATCTTGTGTACCGGCAGTCAGTTTTGAACGATCAGGTGCTACGTTAAAAGCGCAAGATTTAAAACCTCTTTATCAAGAAAAGGAAGTGCTTGGTCTTGCTGAGGTGATGGACTATGTTGGTGTGGAGCAGGCAGAAGAAGATATGCTTCAAAAGCTGCTTGATGCTCAAAACGAGAATAAACTGATTGATGGCCATCTAGCAGGCTTAACAGATCGATTAATCAACGTCTACCGGACAGCGAGTGTCCAAACAGACCATGAGGTGACAACAGCACAGGAAGCCCTTGAGCGTGTGAAAAGAGGCATCTATGTGATGCTGAGAGAAGGATCTGTTGCCAAAAACGTGAAAAATGTTTTACCAGCAGTGAATGAGAAGAATGCGAGACGCTTTTTCTTTTGTACAGATGATAAACATTTGGATGATTTAATGGCACAGGGAAGTATTGACGAGCAAGTACGGATGTCCATAAAAGAAGGCTTAGATCCATTTTTAGCCTATCAAATGGGAAGCTTAAATGCCGCAGAGTGTTTTGGTCTTAAAACAAAGGGAGCCATTGCACCAGGCTATGATGCTGATTTTATGCTTGTCTCAGACTTTCATCATGTAGATATTACAAGTGTATTTATCGCAGGTCGATTGGTTGCACAGAACGGAGAGTATAAGCCGAGTGTCGAAAAGATTGCACCGAGCCCGGCATTATTACAATCTGTTCATGCCGTAGATGTTCAAAAGGAAGACATTGCACTACCTATCACAGGCGATCAACATATGAATGTCATCCGTATTATTCCGAATCAGCTTGAAACAAAGTTAGAACAAGTCTCTCCTTCAGAAATGAACGGACAATTTACAAGTGATACAGGCAGAGATGTATTGAAAATGGTGCTTGTTGAACGTCATCAAGGTTTATCTGAAATGGGCGTAGGGATTGTCAGCGGCTTCGGCATCAAACAGGGCGCGATTGCAACAACAGTTGCACATGATTCACATAACTTAATTGCAGTTGGTACAAATGATGCTGATATCATCAAAGCGATTGAGGCGTTAAAAGAAGCAGGCGGCGGTTTGACTGTTGTGAAAGAAGGGCAGTCACTTCATACGCTGCCATTACCAATCTCTGGTTTGTTGTCAGATCAGCCGGCACATCTCGTCAATGAAAGCCTTCATACACTTCATGAAGCGCTAAAAGAAACTGGTTTTTCCTTAGACTTTAATCCGTTTTTGACGCTGTCCTTCTTGGCACTTCCAGTCATTCCTGATGTGAAAATGACGACAAAGGGCTTGTTTGATGTCAGAAGCTTTCAGCACCTCCCAATTCAATCATAAAAAGTGAGAAACCGCATGTGTACGATGTATATATGCGGCTTTTTTTAATACTTGATGAAAAAAAGAGACACAGCCAGTCGGCCTTGTGTCTCTTTTTTGATTACACTTCCATAATAATCGGTAAGATCATTGGGCGGCGTCTTGTTTTTTCGTAAAGGAAAGGAGCAAGTGTGTCCGTAATTTCGTTCTTAATTTCAGACCACTGAGTTGTCTTACGTTCCATTACTTTTTCAAGATGCTTTGAAATGAGATCTTGTGCGTCGTTAATGAGGTCGCCAGATTCTCTCATGTAGACAAAGCCTCTTGAGATGAGATCAGGACCAGCAGAGATTTTGAATTCTTTCATGTCCATGCTGACGACTACAATGACAAGACCTTCTTCTGAAAGAATGCGGCGGTCTCTTAAGACGATATTCCCGATATCGCCAATTCCGCTTCCGTCGATATACACGTTACCTGATGGAATTTTGCCAGCGACACTTGCTTCGTCACCTTTTAGTGCAAGAACTTCACCATTATCCATGATAAAGCAGTTTTCCTCAGGAATTCCGCAATCATTCGCCAGTTTAATATGCGTTTTTTGCATGCGGTATTCACCGTGAATCGGCATAAAGAATTTTGGTTTAATTAAACGGAGCATCAGCTTTTGTTCTTCTTGTCCGCCGTGACCAGATGTATGAATATTATTAAGTGAGCCATGAATGACCTCAGCGCCAGCACGGTACAGCTGGTTAATGGTGCGGCTTACACTAATATTGTTACCCGGAATCGGTGAAGATGAGAAGACAACAGTGTCTCCAGGATTAATCGAAATCTGGCGGTGAGTGCCGTTTGCAATACGAGAAAGAGCAGCCATCGGCTCACCTTGGCTCCCAGTACAAAGAATCGTCACTTTGTTTGCTGGTAGACGGTTGATTTCATTGTGTTCAATGAACGTGTTTTTTGGACATTTAATGTAGCCAAGATCTTGTCCAATATCAATAGCAGACTCCATACTTCGTCCAAACACCGCAACTTTTCGGCCATTGGCAACAGCGGACTCGATCACTTGCTGAAGTCTGTGAATGTTTGAAGCAAACGTAGCAAAGATGATACGGCCGTCGACTTTTCTAAAAATGTCATCAATGCTTTCACCTACGCGTCTTTCAGACATCGTAAATTCTGGAATTTCACTGTTTGTACTATCGGATAAAAGACATAGAACGCCTTCTTTCCCGATTTCAGCCATTTTTGTTAAGTTGGCAGGCTCGCCAACAGGCGTAAAGTCAAACTTGAAATCACCTGTATGTACGATGTTACCAGGAGGTGTCTTCACGACAATTCCATAAGAATCTGGAATACTGTGTGTTGTTCTAAAGAAAGACACAGCTGTTTTTCTAAATTTAATGGTATCTTCTTCTTCAAAAATGTGAAGTTTTGTCTGTCTCAAGAGACCGTGCTCTTCCAATTTATTACGAAGTAGGCCGATTGCGAGTTTGCCGCCGTAAACTGGAATATTCACTTGCTTGAGAAGGTAAGGGATACCGCCGATGTGGTCTTCATGTCCGTGAGTGATGAAAAGACCTTTGATTTTATCTTCGTTTTTAACTAAGTACGTATAGTCAGGGATGACGTAGTCAATTCCAAGAAGCTCATCTTCAGGGAACTTAATACCAGCATCAATTAAAATGATTTCATCTTGAAATTGAACGCCATACGTGTTTTTACCGATCTCGCCTAAACCGCCGAGCGCAAAAACTGCCGCCTGATCGTTTTTTACAAATTTCATTCCTCTCATAGCTCCAATACTTTAAAATTTTCACTTTCTCGTTCATAGTCTAAAAAAGCACCGTCTACAGGCTGAATGAATTCAATGTTGTAGCTATGTTTTTTCAACTTATCGCGTACGTCTCTTTCAGAAACCGCTTCAACGTATAGTGAATCTGTGTGTTCTCTTACAGGTACCTCAGTAGTAGTTGCCTGAAAAAATACCTTATATATCATCCAAATCTCTCCTTAAATACCGTATGTTACACTCGCTATTTCTATTATATTAAAAAAACGCGCATAAGAAAAGTCTCTGAGAAAAAAGGACCCTCAGCAAATGTGCGGAAGATCCTTTTAAGCGATCGATTTTTTACGAAGCATGTCCTTCCATTGTCTTCTAATTTTCTTGCGCAGACGACGAAGCATCGCAGGTCGCCTCCTTTCGAATTGAAGTGAGATTAGACCTTGTATTCCGTTCTCTCTTTATACTTGTATTATATGACGTTTCCATTGAATGTTACATGGTTATATGTGGGAAATGGGCGTTTTCATAGGAATTGGTTTCGAAAGCAGAAATCTTTCTGTATGATGAAAGGGAGTGAGTATACATAACAAGAGACAGGAGACGGGATATGAATAAAAAAGTCATCTTCTTTGATATCGACGGTACTTTATATGATCATGATAAAAAAATACCTGAATCAACGAAGAGAGCAGTTCGTTTATTAAAAGAAAAAGGCCATCATCTCTTCATTGCATCTGGGCGTTCGCCTTTTTTAATTAAGCCTATCTTAGAGGAATTAGGGCTTGACTCCTTTATTGCTTATAACGGTCAGTATGTCATGTATGAGGGAGAAGTCATTTACGGCAATCCGCTTAAACTGGAGCTGATGGAGAAAATTTATGAAACGGCAGATCGTCATGATCATCCGCTTGTTTTCATGGGGGAAAAAGCGATGAAGGCTTCTGTGCCAAATCATCCGTTTATCCATGAGGGGATTGGGACTTTAAAAACAGCGCATCCTGAACATGATTTGTCTTACTTTAAAGAAAACGAGATTTTTCAAATGCTGTTATTCTGTAAGGCAGAAGAGGAAGTCCAATACGAGGCGTTTCGCGAAGAAATTGATCTTGTCAGGTGGCACGAGCTGTCAACAGATGTCTTGCCAAAGGGCGGTTCGAAAGCTGAAGGCATTAAACGAGTTATCGAAAGACTGCCTTACGAGCAAAAGGATACCGTTGCCTTTGGAGACGGTCTGAACGATCGAGAGATGATTTCGTTTGCTGGTACAGGTGTCGCCATGGGAAATGCTGTGAATGAACTAAAAGATTTGGCTGATTTTGTGACAAAGCCGGTAGATGAAGACGGCATATTCTATGCAGTAACCCATCTAGGCTTGATTGATGAATAAAAAAAGAAGACCCTGAGGTTATTGGGTCTTCTTTTTAATTTATGATCTGCCGATCGCAACAGAGTTGTCTGGCTCAGCGAATGGCTGATCCTTTTGAATATGATCATAAAACATAATGCCGTTTAAATGGTCGATTTCATGCTGAAATACAATGGCTGGAAACCCTTTTAGGCGAATATCAATGTCTTCTCCTTCAAGCGTTGTGGCCTTCACCCTGATCTTTTGATATCGCGGGACAAATCCAGGAATGGCTTCATCAACAGATAAGCAGCCTTCACCTGTCGTTAAATAAGCTCTTTTGACGGAATGACTGACAATGCGCGGGTTGAAAAGGGCATAGCTGTATTCCTCTCCATCTTCATCCTCACAGTGAACAGCGATCATTCGCTTACTGACATTAATTTGCGGAGCCGCGAGTCCAACGCCAGGTCTGAGTCCATACTTTTCAGCCAAGTCAGCATCTTGACTATTTTTGACGAACTCAATCATGTCAGCTAATTGCTGTTTTTCCTCTTCTGTCGGCGGGAGCTCGACCGCTTCAGCTGTTTGTCTTAAGACGGGATGTCCGTCCCGTACGATATCTTCCATGGTAATCACAAATCTTCACTCCTATTTCCTTTGTATGTAAAGTATATAAAATGTTACACAACATATGCAATGAAATAAAGAAGACCGGTCTATGAGACCGGTCAGAGGCTTAAACAGCCATTAGCAGCAGCCACCGCCGCCTAAGAATGCTGCGCCAACGATGATTAATAGGATGAAAAGGACAACGATTAAAGCGAATGTGCGTCCTCCGCCGTATCCGTAACCACCGCCATAACTTGGGTAACAACAGCCACCACCATATCCGCCACCGTATCCATACCCGTAACCGCCGTATCCACCATACATACTTCCATGACTATAATTAGACATACTTTTGACCTCCTTTGGAAATACACTCGGCCTCTCATAAGTGAAGGCGAAGCGTGTAATATAAACTATGTATGAATGCACTATTTGTATAGTCATGCGCCTATCACTTGAAAAAAATCTTCTTCGGCTCATCAGAATGACCTCTTTCCTTGTCACAAACGCCTATAAAAATTATAGTTGTATGTGGAGATATAAAGGGGGAACCTTGTGATGAAACAAATAAGAAGAAGCATGAAAGCAGGTGCTGCTTTAGCGGGGATATGTACCCTTTTGCTGACGGGATGCGGAGGTCAAAGTTCATTTCATGACATGCAAGATGCGATGACGAAAATGAGCGAAAAAGAGGCGTCTTTTGAAAAAGAGCAAGGCACACTGCAAAGCTATGAGAAAAAAGAACAGCAGCTCTATAAAAAAATGATACAAACCACAAAGGATCACACAAAAACAGTGTCAAGCCTTTCTGATCAGGCGTTAGCATCTGCAGCGAAACGAGAAGAACATTTGAAAACAGAAAAAGACAGTATGGATGAATCGAAAAAAGAATTGAAAACGGTCAAAGAATCTGCGGGACGTATACAAGATACGGTTTTAAAAGAAAAAGCAGATGAAACGGTCAAATCGCTCGAGAAAAGATATGCGTCGTATGACCAGCTTTACAAGGAATATCAAAAGGCGCTGAAACAAGATCAGCATTTGTATCAATCTTTAAAAAAGAAGGACTTAGGATATAAAGAGCTGAAATCCAAGTTGAAGACAGTGAACCGTTCTTATAGCAAAGTCAGAAAAGAAGGTAAAAAGTTCAATCAATATACAAAGCAATTGAATGAGCATAAACAGGCTTTGTCTGAAGCGGCAGATCAAGAGTTGAAAAGGAGGTGAAAAAACAGCTCTTTTTTTATTTTTCGACAAAAACAAACATTTTCTATTGTAGTACAGTAGTACACTCTATACTAGTACAGTTAGAGTTGTTTGTTAAACAGATTGATACAGCTCACCATAAAAAGTAAAGCGAATACATTTATTTAAATAAAGCCGTTAAATCAATTGACGGACTATTTTTCTTGTTGTAAACTAGTCCTTGTTAACAGAAGTTGTATTAGTTATTTGTGAACTATCGTTAATACAGTTAGAAGAACTCAAAAACGAGTGATCATTCAATGTTTCGACAACGATCCCAGTGGCTATTATATACAGGAGTCATATGCGTATTTTGGGTTATCCTATATCTGTATGTATAAATGGATTCACGACAAATTGACTGTTAAAAGAAAGGAAGAGGTGACTTTAGAATGGCTGCAAAAACAAAAAAAGCAATTGTTGATAGCAAAAAGCAATTTGATGCCATCAAAAAGCAGTTTGAAACGTTTCAAATTTTAAACGAAAAAGGCGAAGTCGTAAACGAAGCGGCAATGCCGGATCTCTCAGATGACCAATTAAAAGAATTAATGCGCCGTATGGTGTTTACACGAGTATTAGATCAACGTTCAATTTCATTGAACCGTCAAGGACGTCTTGGCTTCTATGCGCCAACAGCTGGACAAGAGGCTTCTCAGCTTGCAACTCACTTTGCACTTGAGAAAGAAGATTTCATTCTTCCAGGATATCGTGATGTACCACAATTAATCTGGCATGGCCTTCCATTAACAAAAGCGTTCTTGTTCTCTCGTGGACACTTTGTTGGTAACCAAATGCCTGAAGATGTGAATGCACTTTCACCACAAATCATTATCGGTGCACAAATCATTCAAGCTGCTGGTGTAGCTCTTGGTTTGAAAAAGCGCGGTAAAAATGCTGTTGCAATCACTTACACTGGTGATGGCGGAGCTTCACAAGGTGATTTCTACGAAGGTATTAACTTTGCAGGGGCTTACAAAGCGCCAGCGATTTTTGTTGTCCAAAACAACAGATATGCGATCTCTACTCCTGTTGAGAAGCAATCTGCTGCGCAAACAATTGCACAAAAAGCGGCTGCAGCTGGTATCGTAGGCGTACAAGTTGACGGTATGGATGCATTAGCTGTATATGCAGCAACTGCTGAAGCTCGTGAGCGTGCTGTTAATGGCGAAGGTCCAACATTAATCGAAACTCTTACATTCCGTTACGGCCCACATACAATGGCTGGTGACGATCCAACAAGATATCGTACAAAAGAAGATGAAAACGAGTGGGAGCAAAAAGATCCATTGGTACGCTACCGCAAATTCTTGGAAAACAAAGGCCTATGGTCTGAAGAAGAAGAGAATAAAGTCATTGAAGATGCAAAAGAACAAATCAAACAAGCGATCAAAGAAGCTGACGAACAGCCTAAGCAAAAAGTCACTGACTTGATTGAAAACATGTACGATGTAAAACCATTCAACTTAGTTGAACAGCTTGAAATTTACAAACAGAAGGAGTCGAAGTAAGCCATGGCGCAAATGACAATGATTCAAGCGATCACTGATGCGTTACGCACAGAACTGAAAAATGACGAAAACGTTCTCGTTTTCGGAGAAGACGTTGGTAAAAACGGCGGCGTATTCCGTGCGACTGAAGGATTGCAAAAAGAGTTTGGTGAGGATCGTGTATTCGATACACCACTTGCTGAATCTGGTATTGGCGGTCTTGCAATTGGCCTTGGACTACAAGAATTCCGCCCAGTAATGGAAATTCAATTCTTCGGATTCGTTTACGAAGTATTAGATTCTGTTTCTGGACAAATGGCTCGTATGCGTTACCGTTCTGGCGGACGCTGGCATTCTCCAGTGACAATCCGTTCTCCATTCGGTGGGGGAGTTCACACACCTGAGCTTCACGCTGACAGCTTAGAAGGTCTTATCGCACAACAGCCTGGTATCAAGGTGGTTATTCCTTCAACACCTTACGATGCAAAAGGACTATTAATTTCTGCAATCCGCGACAATGATCCGGTTGTATTCCTTGAGCATATGAAACTTTATCGCTCTTTCCGTCAGGAAGTTCCTGAAGAAGAGTACACAATTGAAATCGGTAAAGCTGACGTGAAACGTGAAGGTTCTGACCTTTCAATCATCACTTACGGTGCAATGGTTCACGAATCACTTAAAGCTGCTGAAGAGCTTGAAAAAGAAGGCGTTTCTGCTGAAGTAATCGACCTTCGTACAGTAAGCCCGCTTGATATTGAAACAATCATCGCTTCTGTTGAAAAAACAGGTCGTGCGATCGTTGTTCAAGAAGCACAAAAACAAGCTGGTATTGCTGCAAACGTAGTAGCTGAAATCAATGACAGAGCAATCCTTAGCCTAGAAGCACCAGTACTTCGTGTAGCTGCACCTGATACTGTATTTGCTTTCTCTCAAGCTGAGAGCGTATGGCTTCCAAACCATAAAGACGTGCTTGAAACAGCTAAGAAAGTTCTTGAATTTTAATTAAATGACTGAGGGGAAAAGAATTTATTTCTCTTCCCCTTTATCAATTACAAGACCGTGTAAACATACACAACAAGGATTCAACAAAATCTAGGAGGCGAAAAACAGTGGCATTTGAATTTAAACTTCCGGACATCGGAGAAGGTATCCACGAAGGTGAGATCGTTAAGTGGTTTGTAAAACCAAACGACGAAATTAATGAAGATGACGTTTTAGCAGAGGTACAAAACGATAAAGCAGTTGTAGAAATTCCTTCACCTGTTAAAGGAAAAGTATTAGAATTAAAAGTTGAAGAGGGAACAGTTGCAACTGTAGGACAAACAATCATTACGTTTGATGCACCTGGTTACGAAAATCTTCAATTTAAAGGCAGCGAAGAAGAAGGCGAAGCAAAAACTGAAGCTCAAGTACAAGGTACTGCTGAGGCTGGTAACGAGCCAGAGAAGAAAGAAGTGGCACAAGAAGAAGCGGCAGCAGCAACTGGTGCAGGCGCACAAGAGCAAGTAGATGCTGATCCAAACAAACGCGTTATCGCTATGCCATCTGTACGTAAATATGCTCGCGAAAAAGGCATTGAAATTTACAAAGTTGCAGGTTCTGGTAAAAACGGACGTGTGTTAAAAGAAGATATCGACAGCTTCGTTAATGGTGGTTCTGCAGCTCAAGAAGCAGCGCCTCAAGCAGCTGAAAGTGCGAAAGAAGAAGCAGCTCCTAAAGCGGCAGCAGCAGCTACAGTTCTTGAAGGAGAATTCCCAGAAACTCGCGAGAAAATGAGCGGAATCCGCAAAGCGATCGCGAAAGCAATGGTGAACTCTAAGCATACAGCTCCTCACGTAACATTAATGGATGAAGTTGATGTAACGAACCTTGTTGCTCATCGTAAACAATTCAAACAAGTTGCAGCTGATCAAGGAATCAAGTTAACTTACTTGCCTTACGTTGTAAAAGCTCTTACTTCTGCTTTGAAAAAGTACCCAGTACTTAACACTTCTATCGATGATAAAACAGATGAAGTTGTTCAAAAGCATTACTACAACATCGGAATTGCAGCTGATACTGAAAAAGGCTTGCT
The DNA here is from genome assembly GCF_037976435.1 of Bacillus sp. FSL K6-2841. Taxonomy (NCBI): domain Bacteria; kingdom Bacillati; phylum Bacillota; class Bacilli; order Caryophanales; family Bacillaceae; genus Bacillus; species Bacillus sp. FSL K6-2841. Next base: position 1,427,049 of record NZ_CP150266.1, read on the forward strand.
CGTTCCAGTTGTGAAAAATGCAGATCGCAAAGCAATTTTCGAAGTGTCTAACGAAATCAACGAGCTTGCAACAAAAGCACGTGATGGTAAATTGGCTCCAGCTGAAATGAAAGGTGCATCTTGCACAATCACAAACATCGGTTCTGCTGGTGGACAATGGTTTACTCCAGTCATCAACCACCCAGAAGTAGCGATCCTTGGTATTGGCCGTATCGCTGAAAAAGCGGTTGTTCGTGATGGCGAAATCGTTGCAGCTCCAGTCTTAGCTCTTTCCCTAAGCTTTGACCACCGTATGATTGACGGAGCTACTGCGCAAAATGCCCTTAACCACATCAAGCGTTTATTGAATGATCCACAATTAATTTTAATGGAGGCGTAATGTCATGGTAGTAGGAGATTTCCCAATCGAAACAGATACTCTTGTCATCGGTGCAGGTCCTGGTGGATATGTAGCTGCTATTCGTGCTGCACAGCTTGGACAAAAAGTAACAATCGTTGAAAAAGGAACACTTGGCGGTGTATGTCTAAACGTTGGTTGTATTCCTTCAAAAGCATTAATCAATGCTGGCCATCGTTTTGAAAATGCTAAGCATTCTGAAGACATGGGTATCAAAGCTGAAAACGTAACAGTTGATTTCACAAAAGTTCAAGAGTGGAAAGCTTCTGTTGTAAACAAATTAACAGGTGGAGTTCAAGGTCTTCTTAAAGGAAATAAAGTAGACATCGTTAAAGGTGAAGCTTATTTCGTAGACAGCAACTCTGTACGTGTAATGGATGAAAATTCAGCACAGACTTACACTTTCAAAAATGCAATTCTTGCAACTGGATCTCGTCCAATTGAATTGCCTACTTTTAAATACACAGACCGCGTGATCAACTCAACTGGTGCTTTAGCGCTTAAAGAAGTACCTAAGAAGTTAGTTGTTATCGGTGGTGGATATATCGGTACTGAGCTTGGTACTGCTTATGCAAACTTTGGAACAGAAGTTGTCATCCTTGAAGGTGGAGACGAAATCCTTCCAGGTTTCGAAAAGCAAATGAGCTCATTGGTTAAACGTAACCTGAAGAAAAAAGGAAACGTTGAAATTCATACAAACGCTCTTGCAAAAGGCGTTGAAGAAAAATCTGATGGTGTCACTGTTACGTTCGAAGTAAAAGGTGAAGAAAAAACAGTTGATGCTGATTACGTACTTGTTACTGTTGGTCGTCGTCCAAACACAGATGAGCTTGGTCTTGAGCAAGTTGGTGTTGAATTGACTGACCGCGGAGTTGTCAAAACAGACAAACAATGCCGTACAAGCGTTTCAAACATCTATGCAATTGGTGACATCGTTGATGGACCACCACTAGCACACAAAGCTTCTTACGAAGGTAAAATTGCAGCTGAAGCAATCGCTGGAGAGCCAGCTGAAATTGATTACCTTGGTATTCCTGCTGTTGTATTCTCTGAGCCAGAACTTGCAACAGTTGGATACACTGAAGCAGAAGCAAAAGAAGAAGGAATCGACATCGTTGCAGCGAAATTCCCATTCGCAGCAAACGGACGTGCACTTTCTCTTGACGCAACTGATGGCTTCATGAAGATGATCACTCGTAAAGAGGATGGTCTTGTGATTGGCGCACAAATCGCAGGTGTTGGCGCTTCTGATATGATTTCAGAGCTAAGCCTTGCAATCGAAGCTGGAGTGACTGCTGAAGATATCGCAATGACAATTCATGCTCACCCAACTTTAGGTGAAATTACAATGGAAACGGCTGAAGTAGCAATTGGAAGCCCAATCCATATCGTAAAATAATGAACTTATTAAAACCCTTTCCATCAAGGAGAGGGTTTTTTTGAGCGCTGCATGAGAAAAACCCCTCATTTCATGAGGGGCTTTTTCATATGGATTATATAAGTGCAAGGTGAGACCATTAATTTGTATTCACGCGGTCTAAAGCGTGGCATAAGGGCGATAAAATATCCTCTTTGCTGCTGACATTTCCTTCAACCTTCACTATGACTTTTTCATTATTTACAAGTAAAATAGCCGGCAATTCGTCTACTTCATTTTTCCAGCCTTTACGATCTTCTTTCACAATCATCTTTGACATTTCCTTCGGGTATTCATTCTTTAAATCGAGGACTGCATCATAATAAGGACTTTCTTTATCAAGATTTTCTGCGTCTGTAAAAAAGAGAATTCTTGGTTTTTGAATATGACTGACTTGGTCTGTCTGATTCGGTATGATATACGCAAATGAGCATGAACTAAGTACAAAGAGCATGGGGAATATAATGAGAAGTGTCCTCATAAAATTCAATCTATTCACCTCAAAATCTTTTGGGGTTGTCCCAACATTTTTAGGAGCTGGTTACCTGTTAGTCACTCTAGTGTATCATGTCCTTTTTGACAATTTTCGATTGTTACTCAATTGTTACAGAATTGATATGAAGCAAAATACAATTGAAACGTTGCCTCAATATGATAAGAAAAGAGCACATATTCATAAAAAATAATTAAATGTGCCATACAATTAACCGTTGACAACTTAAATGTGACATCATATTATAGAAGTATGAAATAGATTAAACGCTTTAAAATCATGAATGAAGAAAAGGGGAATGTACGTGGGTACAATTATTTGTCAAGATTGCAATGAGACCATTGATCAATTTGAAAATGAAAAAGTGACAACACTATACGGAACGTGTGGTCACTGTCATTGCTGTGATGAAGCCTCTGAATAAATAAAAAAAGCATGCAGCTCCATTTGGGGCTGCATGCTTTTTTTTATAAAATTGGTTTCTGTTCTTTAATGACACGGATCATTTCCAGCGTTGAATCTTCTGGTCCTTGGACAGGGAGCCCAATTTCAATGTTTTTAAAGATATAGGAGATATTTTCTTCTGTGATAATCTCTCCTGGTATAAAAATAGGTATGCCTGGCGGGTACACCATGACAAACTCTGCGATGATGCGGCCCGCTGCTTCTTTAAACGGAACCACTTCAGTTGTGGCATAAAAGGCATCACGCGGCGTCATGGCAAGCGATGGAATCTCAGGTAGCATGACTTCAGTTACCGCTTGTGTGCCGCTCTCACTTTTAGAGGCTGCAGCAATGTCTTTCATAGCCATTATAAGCGTATCGATTGTTTCATCAGAATCACCAGGGGTCACAATACATAAAATGTTGTAAAGGTCAGAAAGCTCCACTTCAATCCGGTAGCTTTCTCTCAGCCATTTTTCCACATCATGGCCATTGAGACCAAGGTCTTTAATTGAAATAATTAATTTCGTTGGATCATAATCGTACGTAGAAGCTGAACCGAGTATTTCCTTACCAATACACGTAATGCCATCAATTTGATTCAAACGGTTTCTCGCTGATTCAGCTAATCGGATGGCTTCATCTGCAAGTGCCTTTCCTTCAGTGGCTAATCGCTTTCGAGCGACATCAAGTGACGCCAAGAGCAAATAAGAAGTAGAGGTTGTTGTCAGCATGCTCAAAATCGATTGCACGCGATCTTTTGAGATAAGCCCTTCCTTCATATTTAAAATAGAGCTCTGGGTCAGGGAACCGCCGAGTTTATGAACACTTGTTGCTGCCATGTCGGCACCTGCCTGCATGGCTGATAGCGGGAGCTTATCATGAAAATGAATATGCACGCCGTGTGCTTCATCAACAAGGACAGGCACATGAAATGAATGGGCAATGTCTACAATCGATTTTAAGTCTGCTGAAACGCCAAAATACGTCGGATTAATCACAAGCAGACCTTTTGCATCTGGATGCTCTGTGAGTGCTTTTTTCGCTGATTCTGGTGTAATGCCGTGAGAGATGCCAAGCTCTTTGTCTATTTCTGGATGAATAAAAACAGGAACTGCGCCAGAAAATACAATCGCGGACATAATCGATTTATGGACGTTACGCGGAACGATGATTTTATCTCCAGGTCCGCATACGGTCATCACCATTGTCATGATGGCGCCGCTTGTTCCTTGAATACAGAAAAATGTATGGTCAGCACCGAAGGCTTCAGCAGCTAAATCTTGTGCTTCTTTTATCATTCCTCGAGGTGAGTGTAAATCATCAAGAGGTTCTATATTAATGAGATCAATGCTTAATGCATTGTCGCCAATGAATGCTCTAAATTCAGGGTCCATTCCAGCTCCTTTTTTATGGCCAGGAATGTGAAATTGAACTGGATTGGTTGCTGCGTGTTTTTTTAGTCCAGTATATAAGGGTGTATCATGTTGTGACAATTGCTTTCCCACCTTCGTCGAAATACCTGCTATTATTGTGCCAATAACGACAGATTTCATTGCATAAAACAAAAGAATTATATTATGAACTGATCGGAATGTAAAGCATAAAATCAATCGGTTTCTGATCGAACAGATGCTATAATAAAAGTTCAAATAAGAAATGAGTGTTAAAGTGAGGGACAAGTAAATGGAATATCAATATCCAATGGACGTCGACTGGACGACAGAGGAAAAGATTGCGGTTATTTCGTTTTTTCAAGCTGTTGAAAAAGCCTATGAAAAAGGAATAGCGAAGCAGGAGTTATTAAATACTTATAAACGCTTTAAAGAGATTGTGCCATCAAAAGCAGAAGAAAAGACGCATTGTGCAGCGTTTGAAAAGGAAAGCGGGTATTCTCCTTATCGTGCAGTGAAAACGGCAAGAGAGGCAGAAGAGTCCGCCATGATACGTATGTAAGAAAAAACGAGCCTAGATGGGCTCGTTTTTTTTATACAGATTGTTTTTGTGTAAAGCGGTATAGATAAGTCACCGTGCGGAAGGCATCTTCGATTTTTGATAAGAATTCTTCATTATTCATTTGAACGACTTCTTCTCTAGGCAGCTGAATACCGCAAAGGAGCTCGGCTTTTTTCACCGTTTGGACACGTTCAAACAGCGTTTTCAGCTGTTCTGCATCGAGTTCGCTGTGACGCATGACATCTGGTTTCATATGATCTTTAGACCAAACAAAATCTTGCGGTATTTTCTTTTGAATGGTATCTAGTTCTTTTTCGAATAACTGACCATATTCGCCTTTCACAGGAGATTCATAAATAAGAGCAAACCATACAAAGACATGTGTTTTCCAAAGCCCAATTTGAAAATGAGGGAGTTTTTTATACCCACGCTTGCTGTTTGCAAAAGCAACCCACGTATCATTTGGCGGATTGACTGATCTTCTAGCATGCTTTGCGACGTGTACAAACATTTCGTCACCTGTAATAGAAGAAAGAAGTGGTGCAAAGTGTTCTCCAAGTGCTTCAAGCTTTGGACGGACTCTTTCTTTTAATACGGTCATTCGTTCATCTAAACCGTCAACTGTAAATGTCTCAAAATCTTCATCTCTAAAACGCATTTCACTCATAGTATGCCTCCTGTATTCTTTCGCTGATCATATTTTATCATAGCTTGGGTTAAGCTCAAAAAAAGATGCACCGTCAGATCAAAGATTGTAGAGGAAGTAGGGCAGCGTTTAAAAACAACGATTTTGTGGTACATAACAAATAGGTAAAGACACAATTTTCAGAATGTCGTTGCGGTTATGCGATCGCTTCATACGATATAAGCAAGAACCAATTCTCTTATCAATTGAATTTTTTATCAATGAAAACTGACAAGGAATGAATCATTCTCTGGAAGGGGCGTTGACCAAATGAAGCAAATCGTGAAGCAGGGGTATAGACAGGAGAAGAAGAATCGCATCGCTGTGTGGAGATTAGAGGTGGACTATGAGCTTTCTACGCTTCATGAAGCCATCGAGCAAAAAGATGACATCCAAATCGAACGCAGCAAACGAAAGCTTGAGCGCCTAAGAAAAGAATGGGAGCAGCTTAAAGGGTAAAACAAGGTGAGGTAAAAACGAACCAATTCATCGGTTCGTTTTTGTATGAAGCTGCTTTTTTCTTGCTTTTACGTACATAATATCAGTATGCTATTACAAATAGGTATTACATAGAAAAGAGGTTTACAGTCTGATGACAAACTGGGTGGAAATTGACCGTCTTGCAAAGCTTTGGGTAAAAGAAGCAGGAAGCCGTATTAAAGCGTCCATGCAGGAAGGTCTATCAATTGAAACAAAATCAAATCCAAATGATCTTGTCACAAATATCGATAAAGAAACAGAACGTTTTTTCATTGAAAAGATACAAACGACATTTTCAGATCATCATATTTTAGGTGAAGAGGGACAAGGGGAAGAAGTGACCTCACTGGATGGAGTCGTGTGGATCATTGATCCAATCGATGGCACAATGAACTTTGTCCATCAAAAACGCAACTTTGCCATTTCAATCGGGATATTTGAAAATGGCATTGGGAAAATCGGTCTCATTTATGACGTCATTCATGACGAGCTTTACCATGCGATCAAAGGAGAAGGGGCTTATATGAATGATACCCTGCTTCCTCCATTAAAAGATGTAGCGATTGAAAAAGCCATTGTTGGCATTAACCCGACCTGGGCGATCGAAAGCCCTTATTTTGATGCTAAACCGTTCGCCCGCCTTGTGCGAGATGTGAGAGGGACGAGAACGATTGGATCAGCTGCACTTGAGCTCGCTTATATCGCAAGCGGCAGAAGTGACGCATATGTCACGTTAAGGCTTGCGCCGTGGGATTATGCAGCAGGCTGTGTGCTTTTGGATGAAGTAGGGGCAGTCTACTCAAATATACACGGAGAACGCCTAACGTTTCTAGACAAAAACAGTATCGTCGCCGGAAATCGATCCGTTTGTGAAAAAATCTTGCATGATTACATAAAAGGCAGTGAAAATAAAAAATAAACCAAATCACTTCATGAGAATGAAGTGATTTTTTGTGTTTAATGAAACTTTTTGGAAAGAGAAATGTCTATACGAACGAGGCCTTAATTTGATGTAAAGGATTGTGTTTTAATGTTAGATTTGTTTAGTGATTTATCCCTCCATTTTGAAAGGTATTTTATTTTAAACGAGTACAGTATCCGTATTATTCAATGGTGTGTACTTGGACTATTTGTCCTTTTTATGACACTTCCTATATGGAAAGAAAAGAAAAGTGGTTATGTATTTTATGCTGGGCTTGTATTAAGAGTAGTCCTGCTAGGCGGAATGACACTTGAAATGAGCCACCAAGTGCTAGCTAGACAGTATACGATCCAAACATTTGAAGTGCTGACAGATTTCATGCAATTTCTGATCTATGGGTATGTCTTGCTTGCATCACTGTACTATGTTATTACTCTTCCTTATTTAAAAAATAAAGGTATGTTTTTTGCTTTTGATTTATCTGTATTACTTCTGCCTTTATGTCAAACAGTGTTTATTGTGTTTGCTGAAAACAAAAAGTTCTTTCTTAGCGGTGATACGGGGCTAGTATGGAGAGATATGATACCCATTTTGGCTATGGCTTGCTTTGCCGCTTTGTTGCTACACCTTTTCTTTCGCTTGTTTTGGCACTGGAAGTGGAAGGAATTGATTTTATTCTATGGTTTGATTTTTGCAGCCTTGCTTTATATATTTTATCCTTCTATCACGAAGTATGAGCTTCAATCTTCATTTAAATCAATTGTGATTTTAGCTGCGGCAGCAGGAAGCTTTATGACGATTTATTTGTTATGTGCTTTACTACGGGACAAGGTGAGGTTAAGGAAGTGGGGCGCTGGTTGTATAGCTGGCTTTTTTCTACTATTACTCAACCCAATCGTTAATATCCCTCATACTATGTTCCAATTCACCAAAACGGAATTGGTCGATACTTTCTCAGAAGAATATCGCCCTTTATCTGCAATAAGTGCAAAAGAATTCGCTTCAAAATTTGTACCAGCGGATCAGACGTTATATTTAAATGCTAGTCATCAGCCTATCCCTTATTATTACGTGTTTGCAGATGATCAGTATGAAGTGAATATTTCTGCGTTTACAGGTGAATTAAGCGGATATTCTTATCAAGGTCGTGTAGAGGGAAAGGAACTGACCGATAAAGAATATAGGGAAAAAACCATTGAATTTTTCGAAAGAAGCGGACGGTCAATAGATCTACATCGCATTCAATTGGCTGTACAAAAAGAGGACGGAGAGACGAACGTTCTTCTTCTGCCAAAAATGTCTCAGAATGAAGAGGACAGTTTAGCGTTTGCCACCTGGGAAAAAGGGACGCTTCGACAAGCGCAATACGGAAACGCCATCTTTCAATTAAAGGATATAGACGGAATCCGATTAACAGAAACGGAGATAAAAAACAGGATAAACAGCATGTATAAAAATTTAAATCTAAAGCGTCCAGCTTATCAATTCACAGGCATCGATGATTTTTATTTTGATTGGCAGCATGAAGTGACGGTGACAACAAAAGATCAATCGGAGTTTGTGTTTAATGGCTCAACAAAAGATATCATCAGCTTCAAGTTGTCAAAAACGCTTCTGCAACAGAAAAAAGGGAAAGTCAGCGATGAGGATTTGTTAAAGATCATAGGGAAAAAGCCAGAAGACGTGAGGAAAGAAACGGGCACTAATGAAAGCAAGCAGTATACATTTAACCGAACCTCTCAATTACTGAATGTGTTTAGAGATCATGATGGTATTAAGCTGAGGCTGCAATCAGTGTCGTCTATATCAAATTCAATATCGAATAAAGATCGTGATGAAGTCTATCAGCAAGTATTAAAAAGTGAAAAAGCCTCTAAGATTTATAAAAAACAAATAAAACCAGTAAGAATGATTAACAAAGAAGGGGACATGGACATTTCATGGCTTGTCATCATTCAAACCTTCGGATCAAATGAGCGTAAAATTTATGAAGTAAATGGACGAACAAAAGAGGTGCACCGTTTTGACAGATAAAGAAAAACAAGCCATCTTTCAAGACTTATATGAACTGTATCAAGAAGGGGAGCTGGGTGACGAAGCATATAGCTGGATGAAGTCACATGAGCAGCAATTTCAGCATGTTGTTATAGAGAATGAACAGGGTTCAGCGCTGATTGAAGATCAGAATGACTATAATGAGTTAAAGCGCATGAAGGGGTTTATTTACTCGTTATACTTCTTTTTCATTGTCTTATCGATTTGGATGACTGTGTGGTTTTATTTCTAATGTCCAGACCAGCTGATCAAATTGAAAAAATCTATGAAGAATATTTTCAGGAAATCACCAAATATTTATATCGGCGGACAGGAAATATGGAAACAGCCAAGGATCTTGCGCAAGATGTATTTATGAAGGCTCTACATGGATTATCCTCTTTTAAAGGACATTCTAGTATGAAAACATGGCTTTATACCATTGCTTATCATACATTTGTGAATGACTATCGCCGCAAAATCAAATGGACATTTACGAATGTAGAAGAGGTTGATTACTTAGAGCAGCAGTCCTTTTTGACACCAGAGGACCACGTCGAAACACAAGCTGACATTCAAAGGCTGTGGCATCATATCAATCAGCTGAAGGATTCATATAGAGAGGTCCTTATTTTAAGAGATATTCAGGAATTATCATATGACGAAGTAGCTGAAATTTTGAATTGGACTTTATCCAAAGTCAAAACAACCCTTCATCGAGCGAGATTAGAGCTGAAGCGAATGCTACATTGTGAGGAGTTCAATACATGAGCTGTTATTTGATCGAAGAATTGTTACCCCTTTATATAGAGGGAGACACAAGTACGGGTACCAATAATATAATAGCCGAGCATCTACAAACCTGCGAGAGCTGCCGGCAACTTTATCAAGAAATGAAAGAACCAATCACTCTTATACAGACACCTGATCTCATGCCATATATAGATGAAATGGAAGAAAAAAGAAAGTTCGAGAAGCGCTATTATGGCAAGTTAATATACCGAGCAAGCATCGTGTTTGGTTTAGGATATGTCATGATGATCATTCTTTATTGGCTGAAATAAAAGACCCCCATCTGGTCGATCCAGATGGGGGTTTTCATGCTTAGCTTAATTTTTCTTTAGCAATTTGGATTGCATCATAGACTGATTTTAATTGCTCTTGAGGAATTTTCTTCAGCATTTGGTTGAAAACAAGTAATTCAGTAGAGCTGAATCCAATACCTTTTGCGATTTTTGAATCAATGACAACATTACCTTTTTTGTCTAAAACAAGTGCATCACCAGCAAGATCAGCAATTCTGATCACTGATTTAAACAGCTTTTCAAATTTAGCTGCTTCTTCTTTTGTAAGACCAAGTTCAACAGCTTTCGCTGCATCAAAAACCAATTTTCCTTTTTCGTTTTTAGTGACGCTCTCACTGAAAACGATTGTCAGAACAGCTGCGCGATCTAAGAATTTCTCAGCAGTCGCCGCTTCTTCTTCAGTTAGTCCGAGCTCAACAGCTTTTTTCACATCAAATGTGTAGTTGTTGTCTTCCTCAACAAATGAGTTGATGAGAATGTTGATGACACGCTCGTTTTTCTCCAATAATTCTTTAATGACTTGCTGCTGCTCAAAAGGAATCCCTTTGAAAGTTGCAGCACTTGCTTGCCCAGGAGCTACTGTTGTGAAAGTAAGAATAATAGCTAAAGCGAAAAATACAACAGAGCTGAGCGATTTGCTCAAAATCTTCTTCATGCTTCTTTTCTCTCCCTTTTCTGTTAAATTTTGTTGCAAGAACAGCATACCACGAGAAACTTTGTGTAAGAATAGGAAAATTGTAACTTTATGTTTGAATTTGGAGAACTATAAACGTTATTGTCGAAAAATGGAGAGGTTCAGATGGCTTACTTTTGCCAAGTCTAAATGATATGTTCTGTCTTATACACGACCTTTCATAGGTGGTTGGTCTTGTTTTTACCTAAAATAAAAGCCTTCTACATATAGAATGTAAAAGGCTTTTGAGAAATTTTATGATTGCACGTTTAATTTTCTTTTTAATGTAAATCCTGTACCCATGAAAATCATGGCAAACACAATACTTAGACAAATACCCAGCACGTTTTTTTCTGCAAGAGTTACCCCAATAAACGCCATACTGACAACCGCAAGTAATGCACATAATAATAGAAGCCATTTGATTTGTTTCATTTGTCTCCATCCCTTTTTTTTAGAGTTAATATAAGTTTACAGAAAAACGATCGGCATTTAAAGGGGATTGTGATATAATATGAAAGTTATCTAATTATTTTAGGAGATGAAAATGTGAAACTTCGAAAAGATCTTCGCAACATCGCAATTATTGCCCACGTTGACCATGGTAAAACGACGCTTGTTGACCAATTGCTCCATCAAGCTGGTACTTTCCGTGCGAATGAAAATATCGCTGAGAGAGCCATGGATTCAAATGATTTAGAGCGAGAGCGCGGTATTACGATTTTAGCTAAAAATACTGCGATCCATTATAAAGATACACGCATTAATATTTTAGATACACCAGGACACGCCGATTTCGGTGGTGAGGTTGAGCGTATCATGAAAATGGTAGATGGTGTACTTCTCGTTGTGGATGCTTATGAAGGCTGTATGCCTCAAACACGCTTTGTGCTGAAAAAAGCACTTGAGCAAAACTTAACACCAATCGTAGTTGTCAACAAAATTGACCGCGACTTTGCTCGTCCGGCTGAAGTAGTCGATGAAGTAATTGACTTGTTCATTGAATTGGATGCAACAGAAGAACAACTTGAATTCCCAGTTGTCTATGCATCAGCAATCAATGGTACAGCAAGTAACGATGCGAGCAAGCAAGATGAAAACATGGAATCTTTGTTTGAAGCCATTGTTAACCATATCCCTTGCCCAGTTGATAACCATGAAGAGCCGCTTCAATTCCAAGTGGCACTACTTGATTACAATGATTATGTTGGAAGAATTGGGATCGGTCGTGTATTTAGAGGAACAATGCAAGTAGGACAGCAAGTAGCCTTAATGAAAGTTGACGGCAGTGTGAAACAATTCCGTGTGACAAAGATCTTTGGTTTCCAAGGGTTAAAACGAGTGGAAATCAACGAAGCAAAAGCAGGAGATCTTGTCGCTGTATCTGGAATGGAAGACATTAACGTAGGTGAAACGGTTTGTCCGGTTGAACACCAAGAGGCTTTGCCAATCCTTCGTATTGATGAGCCGACACTTCAAATGACGTTTGTTGTGAACAACAGCCCATTTGCAGGCCGTGAAGGAAAATACGTAACATCACGTAAAATTGAAGAGCGCTTAGAGCAGCAGCTTCAAACAGACGTTAGTCTTCGTGTTGATCCAACTGATTCACCTGATGCTTGGGTTGTATCTGGACGCGGAGAGCTTCACTTATCCATTCTTATTGAGAATATGAGACGTGAAGGATTTGAATTACAAGTATCGAAGCCAGAAGTTATTGTAAAAGAAGTTGACGGTGTTCGATGTGAGCCTGTTGAACGCGTTCAAATTGATGTACCAGAAGAGCACACTGGCTCTATCATGGAATCAATGGGCGCACGAAAAGGTGAAATGATTGACATGATCAATAACGGTAATGGTCAAGTTCGCCTGATCTTTACAGTGCCATCACGTGGTTTAATCGGATATACAACTGAATTTCTTTCATTAACTCGTGGTTTTGGTATTTTAAACCATACATTTGACAGCTACCAGCCAATGCAGTCTGGTCAAGTCGGCGGACGCCGTCAAGGAGTACTTGTTTCAATGGAAACAGGTAAAGCAACTGCTTACGGAATCCAAGGCGTTGAAGAGCGCGGTGTGATCTTCGTTGAGCCGGGTGTTGAAGTATACCAAGGAATGATTGTTGGTGAGCATAACCGTGAGAACGATCTTGTTGTCAACGTAAGCCGTATGAAACAACAAACAAACGTGCGTTCAGCGACGAAAGATCAAACGGTGAGCATGAAAAAACCACGTATTATGTCACTTGAGGAATCTCTTGAGTACTTGAATGAGGACGAATACTGTGAGGTTACGCCTGAATCAATTCGTTTAAGAAAGAAAATTCTAGATAAAAACGAACGTGAGAAAGCAGCGAAGAAGAAAAAGCTAGCAGGATTATCGTAATTCCATGAAGAATTAAAAAGATAGAACCCTGAAAGGTAAGGGGAGGGAATCTTTTTGAATGATCAGGAAGTAAGTGAAAATCTATCCTTTTTCGCGATGCTGTTTCGTGTCGATGAAAATCCGCAAACAGGGATGTGGCTCCTATATGGCACCATCCTTGTTTTAGCAATTATTGTTTTTAAGCTCGGCTTTGCTAGACGTTTACCGATTTTAAAAGCACTCGTGATTTACTTGTTTTTGATTTTTGGCTGCACGTTTCTCACATTTCTAGGTATCTTCCTGCCAGTAGCGGAAGGTCTAGTCGTGGCAGCTGCCATTTTGATTATTTATAAAATCAGGTTGCATCGTGCGAAAAAAGAAGGAACAGTGAATACGTAAAAAAAGACCTGAACTTGTGTCAGGTCTTTTTTTATGTCTTTTGTTCTTTTTTTCCTTTTTTCTTCTTTTTCTCTTTCGTCGCAGGATCTTGATAAAGAGAGAATCTGCCAGTCTTGATGCGTGCTTCTGTCTTTACTTTAATACGTTCCTGACAGTCATCGCACATATATGTATGAATCGGTCGATTTCTTAACCGCTTAGCAACGAGTGTATCATCATCAATGGTTTCAAGCTTCTCACATAATGAGCACTTCACTCTCATCCTTTTCACCTCACTTATTGCATTTATTATAGCATGTTTTCCAGCTACTTAAAATCAGCGTAGAAAACGGCTTATATCACAGGAGATATAAGCCGTTCTCTTTATTTCTTCTGATTCATATGATGGTTTGATTGATCGTTTTGCTGTTCGTCTAACTGCTTTTGATCGTTTTGTTTGAGCTGATCATTCGGCTCATTTGTTGGATCTGTTTCGTGGCGATCAATTTCATTTCTCGGCATCTCTGGCATCACGCGGCCGACAATGGCGGCTAGTTCATCCATAATCCCACTGACAGGACGGCCTGCTTGTATTTCTTTACCCATCTCTTTTAATCGGCTGACTGTATCTGGATCAGCGACCACAACAGCATTCGCACCTTCTGGATCATTTTTCAGTGCTTTTGCAACTGAATATTTAATGTTTTCTACCTTGCTTCTATCTAAATCATCTTTTACATCAATACCAACAACAGCATAACGGCCGATAACGATCGCCGTTGCATCATTGACATCTGCTACGTGCTCTGTCACTTTGACAAGATGCTGCGCAACATCTGTAGATGACCGGGCTTGATTGGTCTTTTTCTTAGTCGAGTCTGACACCCGTACTACGTGCTGGCGTCCATCTTGCTGCTTGTCAAGTGCCTCTGGCTTTTCCTGCTGCTGGCAAGCGCCCAACAGAATGATGGCTTGAATCATGAATAATGTCAAAAATAGTCGCACCTGTATACCCTCCTTCACAAACTGCATGATTTATTTTATTGTTGAATTAACCTTCTAACTTTATTCATGAAAACATATATTTTAACAATCGTTTTGGGAAAGACAGGATGAATGAAACCCCGATCAGGAGGCGAAGGACCTGAGTAAAATTTATGTATTAGACACAAACGTGTTATTACAGGATCCGAATTCAATCTTTTCATTTGAAGACAACGAGGTCGTCATACCCGCCGTTGTGTTAGAAGAAGTAGACTCAAAAAAGAGATATATGGACGAGGTTGGGCAAAATGCCCGGCGCGTCTCACGCCTAATTGACGGTTTAAGATCGAAAGGGAAACTGCATGAAAAAATTACACTAGAGTCAAAAGGGACGCTGCGCATTGAACTGAATCACCGCTCTTTTCATGAGCTTCAAGAAATTTTTATTGAAAAAACAAACGATAATCGAATTTTGGCAGTCGCGAAAAATTTAAGCTTAGAGGAAGAAACAAAACCTCATGGCAGGCCTGTTATCTTGGTCAGCAAGGATGTGTTAGTGCGGGTAAAGGCGGATGCTATAGGGCTTCAAGCAGAAGACTTCTTAAGTGACCGTGTTTTGCAAAATGAAGACATCGATAATGGCTATCATGAGCTCTACATTCCAACTGAGCAATTGAATACATTTTATAAGCAAAATCAATTACCAATAAAAGAGGTCACAAGTGCACCATTCAACCCTCATCAATTTGTCATCATGAAGGGAAATGAAGGTGGTTCTGCTTTAGGAATGCTTGATCAAAAGGCAGAGCATGTAAAGCGTCTCGTTTATGATCAAGAGCATATTTGGGGAATTCGTCCAAAAAACGTCCAACAGACGATGGCGCTCGAGCTGCTTTTGCGACGTGACATTCCGCTCGTGACACTGATTGGAAAAGCGGGGACTGGTAAAACATTGCTTGCACTTGCTGCCGGATTAATGCAGACAGAGGACCTCGGTATGTTTAAAAAGTTGATCGTGGCGCGCTCCATCGTGCCTGTTGGGAAAGATA
Source organism: Bacillus sp. FSL K6-2841 (assembly GCF_037976435.1). Classification (NCBI taxonomy): domain Bacteria; kingdom Bacillati; phylum Bacillota; class Bacilli; order Caryophanales; family Bacillaceae; genus Bacillus; species Bacillus sp. FSL K6-2841. The sequence goes on from NZ_CP150266.1 coordinate 1,442,413, forward strand.
TCGGATATTTGCCAGGAGAAAAGGAAGAAAAGCTAAGACCATGGATGCAGCCGATCTATGACAACCTAGAGTTTTTATTTAATACAAAAAAGCCAGGTGAGCTTGATGCGATTTTGGCGGGAATTGGATCTATTCAAGTCGAAGCATTGACGTACATTCGGGGGAGAAGTATACCTGATCAATTTATTATCATTGATGAGGCGCAGAATTTAACAAAGCACGAGGTGAAAACATTATTAACGCGAGTCGGAGAGGGAAGTAAAATTGTGCTGATGGGAGATCCAGAGCAGATTGATCATCCTTATTTAGACAGCTTAAATAATGGGCTTACGTATGTGATCGAACGGTTCAAAGGGCAGCAAATATCTGGACATGTCAAGCTTGTCAAAGGAGAAAGGTCTGGACTTGCACAGCTTGCCGCTGATTTGCTATAGTCCAGACCCCTTGTCTTATGTAATGTTTAGCTCTTTGACACCTTTTATCGGCTGAGTGAGGTTGGACTGATCCGCGAAATAGACATGGATCGGTCCTTCTTCTGTGATTGGCTTACCATGCTGGCTGAAATGAGCAATGCTTTCCATTGCCTGAGAAAGTGGTACAGCAATAGTACCTGTTTCTGTGACAAATTCGCATGTATCCGCATGTTCAAGCGGCTCAGCATTTTTTAGCATATCGCCAAGCTTCATCCCGAAGCTGCCTGTGACGAGTCTTTCCTTTTCGTACTTCTTCTCTGTTTTTAACGTGGGTGGAAGAGTTTGACCTTCTCTTATCACCCGCTCTTGGTCAAGCTCCTGATCTAGCTGATTCTCTTCACTTGCTGCATTTTTTTTAAAAAATGAATCCATTAAAAATTTGCGGTCATCAAAAATCCATACACTTGGATCAATGGTGATCTTGTACTGTACGTTCCCCTTGATTTGAATGATGCTCATGTTCAAGACAACCCCTTTCCAACATAAATTATAGAAGTTTTCGTCCGCTTTGTCACTTTCATAAACATGCTGCACCTTGTACACACTAATCATACATGAAAGATAGGGAGTGTATGAGGCATGGCATGTCGCGACAATGAAGAGCTTCAACGATTTGTAGAAGAAGCAAAAAAAGTGGCCAAAGATGGTCAAGTAGCATCCTATATTCCCGCTCTCGGCAAAGCGGATCAGACGGATTTATCTGTGGCAGTGTATCATGTGAGTAATACGTGCCACTCAGCGGGAGATGTAGATAAACGATTTACCCTTCAAAGTATTTCAAAAGTATTAGCACTGGCGCTTGTGCTCTCAGAAGAAGGGCCAAAAAAAGTCTTTCAATTTGTTGGACAAGAACCAACAGGTGACCCGTTTAATTCAATGATTAAACTGGAAACAGCGAGTCCGAATAAACCGCTGAATCCAATGATTAATGCAGGGGCGCTCGCAGTCACGAGTTTAATCAGAGGAGCGACTCCGCAAGATCAGCTGAGCCGGTTGCTCAGCTTCATTAGAGAGCTTGCAAATGACAAAAGCATTACATACTGCAAGGAAACAGCTGCCTCCGAATTTGAGACATCCATGATTAACCGGGCGATGTGCTATTATATGAAGCAATATCATATTATTAGAGGGAACGTAGAGGAAGTCATGGACGTCTATACGAAACAATGTGCCATCATGATGAATAGTTTGGATTTGGCAAAAATTGCTTGTGTTTTTTCATTAGACGGCAGACATCCAGAAACGGGGAAGCAGATTCTTTCAAAAGATGTCGCTAGAATTTGTAAAACTTTTATGGTGACGTGCGGCATGTACAATGCGAGCGGAGAATTTGCCATTAACATCGGAATTCCTGCAAAAAGCGGTGTCTCAGGCGGAATTATGGGAGCTGCACCATATGATTTTGGGATCGGTATCTTCGGTCCTGCTCTGGATGAAAAAGGGAATAGTATTGCTGGAATTAAGCTGCTTGAGCTGATGAGTGAAAAATACGAGATGAGTATCTTTTAATGGAGGAAGGCTTCTTTTTATTTTTACAAGCGAACTGTACAAATCTGCTTGCAATTTTGGGCGTTTCGCTTTATGATAAATAGAAGAATTAGGTACTCGCCTGGGGAACGGAGGGATACTTTTGGCGTCAGAAATTTTAGTCGATCATCGGCAAAAAGCACTGGCTTTATTAAAATTGGATGCAGATAAAATTTTAAAATTGATCCAAGTGCAAATGGACAACTTAACGATGCCGCAATGTCCTCTTTATGAAGAGGTTTTAGATACTCAAATGTTCGGATTATCGAGAGAAATTGATTTTGCTGTCCGGCTTGGATTAGTTGATCAACATGAAGGTAAGAAACTACTCGATAAACTTGAGAGAGAGCTTTCCGCACTTCATGATGCGTTCACAAAAAAATAGTGATTGAAAACTCAAACTTCCTTAACATAAGTTTGAGTTTTTTTGTCCTCTATTTTTTTCATTGATTCATGTCAAACGGACTTGATTCTTTCATGAATGACGAACAATATAAAAGAGGTAAAACGAGATCAAACGGAGAAAATGTAGTAGAATAAAAACAGCTAAGAGGATATCAAGCAGTAGAAACAGACGTTAGGAAGAGGATTATATGTTAAAGAGAATGCTAAAATCGTATGACTACTCATTATTGTTCGCCATTATTTTAATTAGCGCATTCGGTTTGGTCATGGTGTATAGCTCAAGTATGATTACATCTGTGATTAGATACGATGCCGCGCCAGATAATTTTTTTAAGAAACAGCTTTTATTTATGATCGTTGGAGCGGTCATCTTGCTCTTTACGGCACTCGTTCCATATCAGCTGTTTTCAAATAAGAAATTTCAGATCGGTATGCTGCTGCTATCCGTATTCTCCCTCATCTATGTGTACTTTGGCGGTCATATTGCAGGGAACGCTAGAAGCTGGATTAAAGTAGGCCCATTCAGCCTTCAGCCAGCTGAATTTGTAAAGATTGTCGTCATTATTTATCTTGCTGCTGTGTATGCGAAAAAGCAGCATTATATTGATCATATTTTACGAGGAGTCACACCTCCAATTGTGGTTGTTTCGATCTTATGCGGATTTATCATTTTGCAGCCAGACTATGGGACAGCCTTTATCATTGGGATGATTGCTCTTGCGATGATTTTATGCTCAGGGTTTAGCGGGAAAACACTTGCGAAGCTGCTGGCCTTATTTAGTGCCGTGATGGTCGTCGTGACCCCATTTATTATTCTGTTCTGGGATAAAATTTTCACGCAAAATCGTCTCGGGCGTTTTGAGAGTTTCCAAGATCCCTTTAAAGATGCAGGAGCTACTGGACATCAATTGATTAATTCTTATTATGCCATTGGATCAGGCGGCTTTTTTGGACTGGGTCTAGGAGAAAGCGTTCAAAAGTACGGGTATCTTCCAGAGCCGCACACCGATTTTATCATGGCAATCATTTCAGAAGAGCTTGGCTTTTTCGGAGTATTTTTTGTACTCGCTCTTCTTGGCTTCATCGTCGTGAAAGGATTTTATATTGCAAGAAAGTGTGAAGATCCATTTGGAAGTTTGCTTGCAATAGGAATTTCCTCCATGATTGCGATCCAAACATGCATTAATTTAGGCGGTGTTTCAGGTTTGATTCCGATTACTGGGGTCACACTTCCGTTTATTAGCTACGGGGGATCATCTATCATTTTACTAAGCGGTTGTATGGGAATATTGCTGAATATCAGCATGTTTACTGAATATAAAGAGCGTTACAAAAAGAAAAAATCAATGAGCAAACCACCAGTTCAAAAAAATGGATTGCAGAAAACTTTGAATCTTTAGAAAACAAAAGTGTACAGTTTTCATTTCTTCCTTTATTATAGAGTACATATAAAATTTTAAGGGATATGGAGGAGTGAGAAATGTCACAGAGAACAATTCAAAAGGTTCTAGTTGCAAACAGAGGGGAAATTGCTATCAGAGTCTTCAGGGCCTGTACGGAGCTCAATTTACGTACAGTAGCCATTTATTCCAAAGAAGACTCAGGCTCTTATCATCGCTATAAAGCAGATGAAGCATATCTAGTTGGAGAAGGAAAAAAACCGATTGATGCCTACCTTGATATCGAGGGGATCATCGAAATTGCAAAACGAAATGACGTGGATGCAATCCATCCAGGTTACGGATTTTTATCTGAAAATATTCATTTTGCAAGACGATGCGAAGAGGAAGGCATTCAATTTATCGGTCCAACTTCTCAGCATTTAGATATGTTTGGAGATAAAGTAAAGGCAAGAGAAGAAGCGAAAAAAGCCGGAATACCAGTCATTCCAGGAAGTGACGGACCAGTTGATTCGGTCAAAGAAGTCGAAAAATTCGGTGAAGAATACGGTTACCCGTTTATTATTAAAGCTTCACTAGGCGGCGGCGGCCGGGGTATGCGGATTGTCAGAACGAAAGAGGAGCTGAAGGAAGCCTATGACCGTGCGAAGTCAGAGGCAAAAGCGGCTTTTGGAAATGACGAAGTATACGTTGAAAAACTGATTGAAAATCCGAAACACATTGAGGTGCAGGTGATTGGTGACAATCACGGCAATATCATTCATTTATATGAGCGTGACTGCTCTGTTCAAAGGCGGCATCAAAAGGTCATTGAAGTGGCGCCAAGTGTGTCTCTTACAGATCAACTGCGTGAAGACATTTGCGAAGCGGCTGTTCAGCTGGCTCGGAATGTATCATATATCAATGCAGGCACTGTAGAATTCCTTGTTGCAAATGGAGAGTTTTATTTTATTGAAGTCAATCCAAGGGTACAGGTAGAACACACGATCACTGAAATGATCACAGGTGTCGATATCGTCCAAACCCAAATTCTTGTCGCGAAAGGTCATGACCTTCACAGCAAGGAAGTCGGTATACCAAAGCAAGAAGATATTTTCACACATGGTTTTGCCATTCAATCAAGGGTTACAACAGAAGATCCTTTAAATGATTTTATGCCAGACACAGGGAAAATTATGGCCTACCGTTCAGGCGGAGGATTTGGTGTACGACTTGATACAGGGAACAGCTTTCAAGGTGCAGTCATTACACCTTATTACGATTCTCTATTGGTCAAGCTGTCCACATGGGCGCTCACATTTGACCAAGCTGCTGCTAAAATGGTTCGAAATTTACAGGAATTCAGAATCCGCGGGATTAAAACAAACATTCCGTTTCTTGAAAACGTGGCAAAGCATGAGAAGTTTCTAAAAGGGGAATACGATACGTCATTTATCGATTCAACGCCAGAGCTATTTAATTTCCCTAAACAAAAAGACCGTGGAACGAAGATGCTGACTTATATTGGTAACGTGACCATTAATGGATTCCCTGGTATTGCGGAGAAAAAGAAGCCTCATTTTGACAAGCCTGTTGTACCGAAGCTTCCTCTCAAGCAAGAGATTCCATCTGGGACTAAACAATTATTAGATGCGCATGGACCTGAGGGTCTTGCCAATTGGGTGAAAGAACAAAAGAGCGTCCTTTTAACAGATACAACCTTTAGGGACGCGCATCAGTCTCTGCTTGCGACCCGCTTCAGAACTCATGATTTAAAGAAAGTAGCCCAGCCAACAGCAGGTTTATGGCCAGAGCTGTTTAGTATGGAAATGTGGGGCGGTGCTACATTTGATGTTGCGTACCGATTCTTAAAAGAAGATCCTTGGCAGCGATTAAAAGAGCTTCGCCAAGAAGTGCCAAACACGTTGTTCCAAATGCTTTTAAGATCATCAAACGCTGTCGGATATACAAACTATGCGGATAATGTGATTAAAGCATTTGTAAAGGAATCGGCCGAAGCAGGCATTGACGTGTTCCGTATTTTCGATAGCTTAAACTGGGTGAAAGGCATGACACTTGCCATTGATTCTGTTCGTGAATCAGGCAAAGTGGCAGAGGCAGCGATTTGTTATACGGGGGACATTCTCGATCCATCGCGTCCGAAATATGATCTTAAGTACTATGTATCTCTTGCGAAAGAGCTTGAATCTGCCGGTGCGCATATTTTAGGTATTAAAGATATGGCGGGATTATTAAAGCCGCAGGCAGCTTATGAGTTAGTCACTGCTTTAAAAAATGAGCTCACAATCCCTATTCATCTTCATACGCATGATACGAGTGGAAATGGACTGTTCACCTATGCAAGGGCAATTGATGCAGGTGTTGACATTGTCGATGTGGCCGTCAGCTCTATGGCGGGACTCACATCGCAGCCAAGCGCAAGCTCACTGTACTATGCTTTAGATGGGCATGAAAGAAAGCCAGACATGAACGTCCAATCGGTCGAACACCTTTCTCAATACTGGGATTCTGTTAGAAAATACTACAGTGAATTCGAAAGCGGCATGAATTCACCTCATACAGAAATTTATGAGCATGAAATGCCTGGCGGACAGTATAGTAACTTGCAGCAGCAGGCGAAAGGTGTCGGGCTTGGCGACCGCTGGAACGAAGTAAAAGAAATGTACAGACGTGTGAATGACATGTTTGGTGATATTGTGAAGGTGACTCCTTCCTCTAAAGTAGTCGGAGACATGGCACTTTATATGGTGCAAAATGATTTAACAGAGGAAGATGTCTATGAAAAAGGAGCAACTTTAGACTTCCCTGATTCTGTTGTGGAACTATTTAAAGGCTATTTAGGCCAGCCGCATGGTGGATTCCCTGAAAAATTGCAAAAGCTGATTTTAAAAGGAGAAGAGCCGCTCACTGTTAGACCTGGTGAAAAGCTGAAGCCAGTTGACTTTGAAGCTATTCAGCAGCAGTTTAAAGAATCTCATGATCTGACGCTGACAGAGAAAGACGCAATTGCGTATGCCTTATATCCGAAAGTCTTTTCTGAATTTGTCCAAACAGCAGAAAGTTACGGAGACATCTCTGTTCTTGACACACCAACGTTTTTCTACGGGATGAGGCTTGGTGAAGAGATTGAGGTAGAAATCGAAAAAGGAAAAACCCTCATTGTTAAACTCGTGTCAATTGGAGAACCGAATCCAAATGCCACAAGAGTTCTTTACTTTGAGCTAAATGGACAGCCTCGTGAAGTCGTCATTAAGGATGAAAGCATCAAATCATCCGTTCAAGAAAAAATGAAGGCGGACCGTTCAAATCCAAATCACATTGCCGCATCAATGCCAGGCACTGTCATCAAAGTGCTCGTGGAAAAAGGACAGAAAATCTCGCAAGGTGAGCATTTGATGATCAATGAAGCCATGAAAATGGAGACGACTGTGCAAGCTCCATTCACTGCGGTCGTAGATGAAATACATGTGACAAATGGAGAACCGATTCAAACGGGAGATCTGCTCATTGTTTTAAAGCCTGAATAATAATTGAGACACATCCATCGTGATGTGTCTTTTTTTGAGCGCATTAAAATGTGCAGCAGCCTGCGAGAGTGATTACACTATAGAGTGAGGTGAAGAAAGTTGGAAATTGTCGTGATTTGGTTTCGCCGAGATCTGCGATTGGATGATCATATCGCCTTGTCAAAAGCGATCACATATGCAAAAAAACATGAGTACAAATTATTGGCTCTTTATCATCTAGATCCATTTTTTACTGAAATGGAAATGGATATAAATAACGAACATTTCTTTCAAAGCTTGGCGCATTTCGTCAAGGAAGCGAGAGAATCTCAAGTGTATGTCCACCTTCTCCATGATGATGTCCTGCGCGCCTTTCAGCAGGTCATGGATGTGTATGACATCAAAGCCGTCTTTTTTAATGAAGATGAAGTGGGTATCGGCCAAAGGCGTGACAAGCAAGTAACCGATTTTTTAGGTAAGAAGGGCATTCATGTGTCAATGTGGCAAGATACACATCTTCACGGGGCGCTAGATATTTTAAAAGCAGATGGGTCACATTATCAAGTGTTTACCCCATACTATCAATCATGGCGTAAGCAAGAGAAGCAGCCTGTGATAAAAGTTGACAAATCATTTTTTAGCAGTGGGCATACGATTTGTGATGAGTCACTTTCACAAAAAGGAAATGATAAACTGCGAGAATTGATAAAGGGCTGCTCAAGGAAGTTTGATCAAATTGGCTCAGACAAAGCGATGAGCACGCTGCATCACTTTATCCAAAAAAGATTAACACGTTACCATGAGAAACGTGATATTCCGTCTGTTTTTGGAACGAGCAAGCTGTCGCGGTTCTTAAAAACAGGTACTATTTCAATTCGAACGATCTTTCATTCGATATATGAAGAAGCACTCTATGAAGATGAGGGCAGAGAGACCTTTATTAAAGAGCTGGCTTGGCGTGATTTTTATCATATGATTTATGCGCATTATCCCGAGATGAAAGAAAAAGAAATCAATTTGAAGTTCCAAGGGATGAAATGGAATGAAGATGAGACGCTGTTTGAAGCTTGGTGTAAAGGAGAAACAGGCTTTCCACTCGTTGATGCAGGGATGAGACAGTTAAATGAGGAAGGCTGGATGCATAACCGTTTGCGAATGGTCACAGCCTCATTTTTAACAAAGGATTATTTGATTGATTGGAGAAAGGGCGAATCGTATTTTGCAAAAAAACTTGTAGATTATGATGAGGCGTCAAATATCGGAGGATTTCAGTGGGCAGCCTCAGTCGGAACTGATGCGGTGCCGTACTTCCGTATTTTCAACCCGACCACTCAGTCAAAGCGATTTGATCCGAGCGGAGAATATATTAGAAAATATGTACCAGAGCTAGAGTATGTCGATGAAAAATGGATTCATGAACCAAGTAAAATGCCGATTGATGAGCAATTGAAATCGGGATGTGTGCTAGGTGATACATATCCGCTGCCGACGGTAGACCACCAGGAAAGACGCAAAAAAGCCATTTCGCTATTTGAAGAAGCAAAACAACAATAAAACAAATCCCCATTCCATATGGAAGGGGGATACAAATTCTTATTTGAATGGTTCTTTGCTTTCATATTTAAACCGGGCAATAAGTAAGCAGAAGTAACAGAGTACGCCAAACAAACCGGAAATAAATAATGAATGAGCTAGCGCGTAACCAAGTGCGAGATGAGAATACACAGACATCACACCTGAAATCGCTTGAAGTGTAATAAGAATGGCTGAAATAATCCATCCATAATACAGCTGCTTCTGTTCTTTATAATGTTTCATGGCATGAAACATCGCAACAAATATCCAGACGAATAAAAGAAGTGCTGCTGCTCTGTGAGACATTTGCACCCACTGATTAAAGTACGCTGGAAGTGCACCGTCTTTTGAACAAAACGGGAAGACAGAGCAAGCAAGACTTGACTTTGTATGCCTCACATAAGCACCCGTGTACACCACGATATACGTATAGGTGATCAAACCATAAATATGAAACTGCATTTTTTTGCCGATATGAAGCGGCTTCACAAGCTTTGTTTCAGATCGGGTTGCCTCGAATACAAGTAGCGCAAGCAATAACACTGAAGCAAAAGAAATGAGTGAAATACCGAAGTGCAGAGCCATGACAAGTGCGTTGGAACCAAACACGACGGCAAGAGCCCCTAACAGCGCTTGTAGCAGTAAGAATATAATCGACATGATGACCAAAAATTTGGTTTCACGGAATACTGGACTAATCTTTTTCCAGCATAAGACCGCCAGTGCCAAGACAAGAATGGTTGAAACCCCTGTTGACATGCGGTGACTCCATTCGATGATGGAAGCAGGGTTCATTTCAGGGAAGAAACGACCGTGGCAAAGGGGCCACTGCCTGCCGCAGCCAAGACCCGAGCCGGTTTTCGTCACAAGCGCACCGCCAATCAAAACGATCAGCATCACAAACGTTGTGATCACGCTCAATAACCTTAAAGCAAATTTCATCAAATTATTTCACCTTCTCTAAAAAACTTCTGATTTAAATGAAAAACCTCACATGCTCTCAAGTTTAAGCCAAATGCGTGTTCTGTTGCAATTCATAATGACCAAAGTTCACAAAAAAATGATATGTTAGTTCACAAAGTTTACAGATTTAGAGTGCTTGATCTTTCTTTCACAGTCTGATAGAAATAGAGGAGAGAATATTTCATTTTGCACCGCCTTCTGAAACACAGATAAATCCTAATAAATTCACGAAAAGTTCACAAATAACTTCGAGATTGTCGTTTATTATTTAATAGGATGTTTTTTTACAGCTGTTTATCTTGTATGATAGAGTTGTAACGAATTTACGTTTCATAGTTCGTTTGAAGGTTTGGGTAAGGGAGGTTATACACATTGGCAAATTCCAAAACAGCCGCGGAAGCAGCTATTCATGGACAAATAGAAGAAACAACAGCTTGGAAAGATTTTCTTGCTCTGATTAAAATGGGCATCGTCAATTCCAATTTCATTACGACATTTACTGGAATGTGGCTTGCTTTTTATTTTACAGGGATGAGTTTCCTTGGGAATCTAGATATTGTGCTGTTAACAATGATTGGTTCTTCTCTTATTATTGCCGGTTCATGCGCCATTAATAATGCGTTTGACCGTGATATTGATATATTAATGGAAAGAACAAAAACAAGACCGACGGTTACAGGTAAGATTCAGCCGGGGCAAGCGTATGCATTTGGTATTTTGCTTGTTGTACTTGGACTCATCATGCTTCTGATGACAACCATAACATCAGCAGTGATTGGATTTATTGGAGTCTTTACTTATGCGGTTCTTTACACCATGTGGTCTAAACGTCATTACACCATCAATACCGTTATTGGAAGTGTGTCTGGTGCAGTGCCGCCATTAATCGGCTGGACAGCTGTCACAGGTACAATCGACACAACGGCTTGGGTTTTGTTTATGATTATGTTCATTTGGCAGATCCCGCACTTCCTGTCACTTGCGATTAAGAAAACGGAAGATTACCGTAAGGCAGGTATTCCAATGCTGCCAGTCGTTTATGGCTTTGAAGTCACGAAACGCCAAATCATCATTTGGACAGCATGTCTTCTCCCGCTTCCATTTTTCTTAGGTGGATTAGGATGGCCGATTGTCGCACTTGGCACATTGCTGAATATTGGATGGCTTGTCATTGGCCTTATGGGCTTTAAAATGAAAGACGTCATGAAGTGGTCAACGCTCATGTTCGTTTATTCATTAAATTACTTAACCATCTTTTTCGTTGCGATGATTATTATTACACTATTCTAGAGTAAAATACACTTTGATCACATCAAAACAAGGCTATATCTTATAACACAACATTTTCTAACAACTATGAAAGCCGCCTGATATTCAGTTCTATTTAGGCGGCTTTCTGTTTATACATAGATGGTATTTTGAGTAAAAACATCATTTTTTTATGAAAAGAGGAAATGTAAGTGCTTTTATAAGAGGCGGGGGTTATGGATGGGTGAAAAGTGATTTTATAAATAAGAGGTAAAAAGCGAAAGGCAAAGGAGATCAAGCAAAAGGGGTTGGGACAAATTATGATAAGAAAATGGCGTGTTTATTCACTGTTTCTCTTATTGACGCTCGTTTTGGCGGGCTGTGGTGAACCATACTTATCAACACTCAAACCAGTTGGGGAAGTAGCAGATAAACAATTCTTCCTAACGGTACTGAGTACACTCATTATGGTTCTTGTCGTCATTGTTGTATCGATCATTTTCTTTTACGTCATCATTAAATTCAAACGTTCTAAAGTGGGAGAAGATACGATTCCAAAGCAGGTGGAAGGAAACCGTAATCTAGAAATTACGTGGACAGCGATTCCGATTCTTCTCCTCATTATTCTCGTTGTGCCTGTTGTGGCATACACGCTTGAGCTTGGGGATACAAGCGCTATGGATAAGAAAAAACGAGATCCTGAAAAGACACTTGTTGTCAATGTAAGAGCCAGTTTATATTGGTGGGAATTCGAATACCCTGATTATGGGATTGTCACAAGTCAGGAATTGATTGTACCAACAGATCAAAAGGTCTACTTTAAATTGAAAGCATCTGATGTGAAACACTCTTTCTGGGTTCCATCGGCTGGCGGTAAAATTGATACAAACACAGACAACGAAAACAAGTTTTATTTAACCTTTGATTCAAAACGAACGAAAGATGCAGGGGAATATTTCTACGGGAAATGTGCGGAGCTTTGCGGTCCTTCACATGCTTTAATGGACTTTAAAGTTAAAACGCTTTCTCAAGATGAGTTTTTAGGATGGACGAAAAAAATGGCTGATTACAAGAAGCCTACATCCACAAAAGATCTCGCCCTTGAAGGTGAAAAATTATTTAAAGAGAAAAACTGCTTGAGCTGTCACGCAGTAGAGCCTGGGGACGAACGGCCGGAAGCGGCAAGGACAGCACCAAACCTTGCAACCTTCGGAGAGCGAACAAAAGTAGCTGGAATTAAAGACATGAACAAAGAAAACGTGAAAGCATGGCTGAAAGATCCAGAGAGCTTTAAACCAGGAAATAAAATGACAGGGACGTACCCTAAATTAAATGACTCAGAAGCAGATGCACTTTATGAGTATTTAAAAGAACTTAAAATCCAGTAAATTCGAATGCAAATGGGCAAGAGGGTATGTAATCGATGTGAAGTTTTTGTTAAGAGCTCCCGAATATGTCTCTACAACCAAGAAGTAGCCATCTGTCAGACACAGTCTGTGTAAAGTTAAAATAGACATCTATATGAAAAGGGGCAAATGGGAGATAAGAGGGGGATTTCATGGTGAGTACAATAGCTAAAAAGCGGGGGTTTGGCGCTGTCTTATGGGATTACTTGACGACGGTTGACCACAAAAAAATTGCCGTACTATATTTAGTGGCAGGGGGATTTTTCTTTTTAATTGGCGGCCTGGAAGCGATGATAATCCGTATTCAGCTAGCCATCCCTGAAAATGATTTTGTAAGTGCAGGGTTTTACAATGAAGTCATGACGATGCACGGAACAACGATGATTTTCCTTGCAGCGATGCCGCTTTTATTTGCATTAATGAATGCGGTTGTACCTATTCAAATTGGTGCACGTGACGTAGCATTTCCGTTTGTGAATTCACTTGGTTTTTGGCTGTTCTTTTTCGGAGGAATTTTCTTAAACCTTGGATGGTTTATGGGCGGGGCACCTGATGCAGGTTGGACTGCATACGCTTCACTCACGCTGAATTCAGAAGGACACGGCATGGATTTCTATATTTTAGGGTTGCAGATAGCGGGTATTGGTACGCTAATTGCCGGAATCAACTTTCTTGCAACGATTATTAATATGAGAACGCCTGGTATGACGTATATGAGAATGCCGCTCTTTACTTGGACGACATTTGTCGCTTCAGCACTGATTTTATTCGCATTCCCGCCGCTTACAGCAGGGCTTGCAATGCTGATGCTTGATAGAATGTTTGATACGAGCTTTTTCAATCCAGAGCTCGGCGGTAATACAATCATCTGGGAGCATTTGTTCTGGATTTTCGGACACCCAGAAGTTTATATCTTAATCCTGCCAGCATTCGGAATATTTTCTGAAATCATTCCAGTGTTTGCAAGAAAAAGGCTGTTTGGCTATTCGTCGATGGTGTTTGCGACTGTATTGATTGGTTTCCTTGGATTCATGGTGTGGGCGCATCACATGTTCACAACAGGACTTGGTCCGATTGCCAATGCAATCTTTGCTGTAGCCACAATGGCGATTGCGGTGCCGACAGGAATTAAAGTATTTAACTGGCTGCTCACCATATGGGGCGGTAATGTGAAGTTTACAACGCCGATGTTGTATTCCGTTGCCTTTATACCGTCATTTTTACTTGGCGGGGTAACCGGCGTCATGCTTGCAGCAGCTGCAGCAGATTATCAGTTCCATGATACGTACTTTGTTGTGGCGCATTTCCACTACGTCATTATCGGCGGGGTGGTATTCGGTATTTTAGCTGGTGTGCATTACTGGTGGCCGAAGATGTTTGGAAAAATACTAAATGAGAAGCTTGGGAAAATTAGCTTTGTGCTATTTTTCATCGGTTTCCATTTAACCTTCTTTATTCAGCATTTCCTCGGTCTTTGGGGCATGCCGCGCCGAGTCTTTACATTCCTGCCAGGTCAGGGGTTAGACCTTGGGAACTTGGTCAGTACGATTGGGGCGCTGTTTATGTTTGTAGCTGTTGTCATCCTGCTGATTAACGTCATCTGGACGACAGCGAAAGGGGAGCGTGTATCGGGCGATCCTTGGGGAGACGGAAGAACGCTTGAATGGGCAGTGTCTTCACCTCCGCCAGAATATAACTTTAAACAGTTGCCACTTGTCAGAGGACTAGATCCATTATGGATTGAAAAAATGGATGGTAAAAAAGGAATGACAGCATCTGAACCGCTCGATGATATTCACATGCCGAATAATTCCATCTTACCTGTCATTATCTCATTCGGTCTATTTGTGTCAGCGTTTGGCTTCATGTATCGTCAAGAGCACAGCTGGGGACTTCCAGTGATTCTCATTGGTCTGGGCATTACATTTGCAACCATGCTGGTTCGCTCTCTTAAAGACGATCATGGGTACCATATTCACAAAGAAGATCTGACCGATGACGATGATAAAGGGGTGAAAGCATAATGGAACCACAAAAAATGACAGCAGAAACTTTTCCGGCTTCTCCTGAGAAAGCCACTTTAGAAGGAAAGAATAAGTTCGTCGGGTTCTGGTTGTTTCTTGGGGGAGAAACTGTTCTGTTTGCATCGCTCTTTGCCACATATTTGGCGCTGAAAAACTCTAATGCAGGCGGAGCAAAAACAACTGATATGTTTGATCTCACACTTGTCTTTATTGCCACGATGCTTCTACTGACGAGCAGTTTAACGAGTGTGTATGCAATGTATCATATGAAAAACTTTGCCTTTAAAAAGATGCAGCTTTGGCTTGGTGTGACTGTGCTATTAGGTGCTTCATTTCTAGGGGTTGAGATTTATGAGTTCTATCATTATGTGCATGCGTATGATTTTACCATTACCAGCTCAGCTCTTGGTTCCTCCTTCTATACTCTTGTAGGAACTCACGGGGCTCACGTCGCCTTCGGACTTTGCTGGATTACCGCTCTTATGATTCGAAATATGAGACGCGGACTCGATTTATACAATGCGCCAAAATATTATGTGGCAAGTCTGTATTGGCACTTCATTGATGTTGTGTGGGTCTTCATCTTTACCGTTGTATATTTAATGGGAATGGTGGGATAAGAATGGGAAATAAAAACACAAATCAGTCTAAAGTCGATCTTGTATACCGTAAAAAGAAAAATGCCGAAGAAATGAAGCATCAGCTCATTTCTTTCGGCTTGATGATTGGATTAACCTTTGTTGCCTTTTTAACAATCGCTTCCGAAGATGTTGGAAACTGGTTCGCAGTACCATTTATTTTACTGCTTGCCGTTATTCAGGTGGCTTTTCAGCTTTATTATTTTATGCACATGAACCAAAAAGGGCATGAAACACCCGCATTGTTTCTTTACTCAGGTGTGTTTGTCGCGTTTATTACCGTATTAGCCTTTTTGACCATTATATGGTGGTAGGCCCGCTTTGCCCTTGAAGGAGGCGCAGCAATGGAGAACTTAGAGATATTCGGATTTCGGGCATTATGGAGCCCTTACTATTTGACTAGTATTGTCATAGCAGCTGCTCTTTATCTGCTTCTTGTGACAAAGGGGAAGCATCGTGCGACGGTAAAAGAGAAAACGTTGTTTCTGACGGGGCTTGTTCTGTTATACGCCGTAAAAGGAAGCCCAATTGATTTAATGGGGCATATTATGTTTAGTGCACATATGGCGCAAATGGCGGTGCTCTATTTAGTCATTCCGCCTCTCCTTATTACAGGATTACCTGCGGCCATTTGGGAGCGGATCATCCAAACACCAGGCATTCAGCAGATGTTTCGTTTGTTTACCAAGCCTTTAATTGCATTGCTCGGGTTTAACGGTTTGTTTTCGATGTACCATATCCCGCTTGTGTTTGATTTTGTGAAAACAGATCCGTTTTATCATGCGCTGATGACAGTGGTCATTTTTATTGCTGCCTTTTTCATGTGGTGGCCGCTCGTTCATAAAGTCCAAAGTCAGCCTCAGATTACAGGCATTTTAAAGCTTGGTTATATTATGGCAGACGGGATATTAATGACTCCTGCATGTGCACTCATTATGTTTAGTGAGACACCGATCTATGCAACCTATTCTGATGCTGGTGCTTGGATACAGGCGCTGCATCTCTGCGTACCAAGTGATACGCTGGCAGGTCTTGCGCTCACAGGTCCTGAAATGTTCCATACCTTGCCGCTGCTAGAAGACCAGCAGCTAGGCGCGATTTTGATGAAAATTATTCAGGAGATTGTGTACGGCTCAATCCTTGCTGTTGTCTTCTTTGACTGGGCAAGAAAAGAAAGAGCGAAAGATGCCGTACCAGATGCGCTGATTCCGAAATATGAATGAAAAAAGCACAGCCATATGGCTGTGCTTTCGTTTATGCTTCTGCTGTCATTGCTTCTAGTTTTTCTTTCAGCTGTTCAAGCGTTTTTTTGCTTGATTGAATGAGAGACTTAGGGAAATCTTCGCCTTCGCCATATTCAACACCGTGCGGATAATAATGTTTTCCGAGTAAAGGTGTGAGAAGCTGTATGTGTGCTCTTTTTGAACCAACATCTCCTTCGGTGGCGTAGCCGGAAATCCGTAAATAAAAGGTTCCCTCTACCATGTTATACTTTCTGTCGTACGTCACACGCTCATAATCCCATTGATCGGCTCGTACAAATCCTTCACTTTCCATGATGAAATCTAATTTATTTAAGTCAGCTGCTACCTTTTCAATCCCCGTACCTTCAAACTTCACCCAAAACCCCTCCTTATAAAAATTCCCTTTACTGACAATCATAGTATGAAAGCGTTAAACTTTCAACTGTGAAAGGTATGTTCTTTTATAACCTGGTTACAGTAATAAAGAAAATAACAGATGGAGGAATCAACGTGAAAACGAAAAAAATAAAAGATATTATGACAAAAAAAGTAGTGACATGTCAGCAAGATGACAATACGTATGAAGCGGCAGTCAAAATGAGAGACGCAGACATTGGGGCCATTCCGGTGGTGAACGGAGATCAGCTCGTTGGTATCGTGACAGACCGTGACCTTGTACTCAGAGGTATTGCAGAAAAAAAGCCAAACTCACAGGAAGTAGGCTCGCTGATGACGAAGGAAGTACTGACAGCAGAAGAAGATGCAACGCTTGAAGAAATTGTCCGGCTGATGTCAGAGCACCAGCTCCGCCGCATTCCTGTTGTGAAAAACGGTGCATTAACTGGGATTGTCGCTCTTGGAGATTTATCCGTCGAAGATTTATCGAATGATCGCGCAGGAGATGCACTGACAGAAATCTCTCAACAGGATCAAGATCATGGGCAAGGATTTCTTCATTAAGAGGGGCATATTTTAAATTCGTGTTAAATAGGCTGTATTGTCGTTGATAAATGAAGCGAGTTTTGTTTAAATGACAGTAGAAGGTACTTTTTTTGTACCTTGCCAATTTAACGGAGGTGTTTATTTGAAAACTGTGCTCAAAACACTCCTCATCCTCCTGATTATATCTGGAACGTACGTTCTGTTTATTCAATATGGATCTTCACCAGAAAAAGAAAACAGCAATGAACCGAAGGTGTCTAATGAAGAAACATCTAGCGATAAGCCGATCAACATCCCGAAAAAGGGGCTCATGTCCTTTATGGGAAAATCTTCAAACGAAGTGCTTAAACAGCTGGGAGAACCAGATCGCATTGATCCTTCCGCATATGATTATGACTGGTGGATATACAATCAATCGAAGAAGCACTATATTCAAGTAGGGGTAAAGGATAGTAAAGTGGTGACATTATTTGCAACAGGAGACGGACTCAATGTTGAACCATTTAAAATCGGTCAAGCCACCAGTGAGGTATTTAAAAAAACACAAATTGCACCTTACATTCATGTAGAGGATGAACAAAATTCATACCGCTTTGAATTCTCAGAAGATGATATGAATACAAGGCCCACCGTGAAAGTGGACGATGATGTATATGTTCAGCTTTACATGGATAAGTTTGAAAGCACCCTTTCAAGTATCAGGGCGTTTAACGCAGATACATTTGTGAAACAAAAGCCATACGAAGTCGTCTATCGTGGTCAATTGATAGAACCAGAGGCAATATCGGGTGAAAAATGGAAAGAGATCGAAGCTTCCAGTCAAAAACAAATTTTTGATATGACCAATATTATTCGTCATAAGTACAAACTGCCGACCTTAAAGTGGGATGATGAAACCTCTGAAGTGGCATTCATGCATAGTGAGGACATGAAAGAGAATCATTATTTCTCCCATGAATCTAAAAAGTACGGTACGCTGAAAGACCGATTAGAAAGAGGCGAGGTGGCATTTCAACTCGCAGGTGAAAACATTGCCTATAATTATGTAGATGGACCTGCAGCTGTAGAAGGCTGGCTCAATAGTGAAGGTCATAGAAAGGCGTTGTTAAATAAAGATTACTCACACCTTGGCGTCGGTGTGAAAGAAAAATACTACACCCAAAACTTCATCAAAAAAACATCTTAAACGAAAACAGCTGCATCATCGCAGCTGTTTTTTTGTTTCAAAAAAGAGGCTCACCAAAATAACTGCTGGTGTATATAGTATAGTAGGCATTTGTATGGGGGGTGAGGATATGACAAACAAGCAAAAACAAACATCCATTGATGAATTTAAACAATTCGTCAGACGCCATCCGAAGTTAATTCAAGAAGTGCAAACGCAAGAAAAAAGCTGGCAAAGTGTATACGAAAATTGGGTCATGTTTGGTGAGGAAGATGAGATGTGGTCTCCTTACCGGCAAACGCAATCTGAGGACGTGAAAGAAGAAAAAGCTTCAAAGCCAAGTGAATCTGGAAAAGCAGATTTTATGTCTAAAATGGTTTCTGCTGTGAAAAAAATGGACGCTGAACAAATGAATGAACAAATCAACAAAATGAGCCAGTCTATTTCCTCTTTACAAAGCTTACTCGGACAATTTTCATCAAATGGCTCGAAGAAAGGTTCATCTGGAGGCAGTCAGCACCCATTCTCCTTCAGGAAAGATTAATTGAAAGGGGATGCTTTTGGTGAGGAAAGAAGTACAGGAGTTTGTCATGGCCGAAGAGGAACGAATCAAATTCATCAGACAGCGTCCTCTCTGGTACAGACAGCTGACTCGACATCCTGATAAGCTATCGTCCTTTGAATTAGATAAAATGAATTTTTACGAAAAAACCATTCCTCATCGTGTGAGTCAGTTGAGTAACAGTGTCCAAATGGCTGAAATGATGATTCAAATGTTCCAAGCAATGCGCAATCAAAATGGAGCCGGGTGAGGCTTTTTTGAGTTGATTAAGATGTCTATTTCCTGAGCATCCTATAAAAGTAGATGAAAGGAGAATCAGATGATGAAATGGATGCTGTCAATGTGCGCATTGCTTTTTCTTGTCACCGGGTGTCAAAGTCAACATGAAGAGAAGCAAATCACGAAGCAAGATCCAGCTGTACCAGTGATGCAGCAAGCCGAAAGTGAAATGAAGCAGCAAGGCTTTTTTAAATACAAAGTGCAGGGGTCTTCAGTCTATATAGAAAGTACACTTCAAGATTTTCATCTTGAGTCTACGCGACTAAAAAAAGATGAGAAGGCGGGATATTTTACAGTGTATGTAGACGGAAAACGTGCAGGCAATGAGTATACTGCTGCATTTGTGGTCAAGCATCTTTCAAAAGGAAAACATAAAATCACCGTTGTGCTCAATTCTCGTCATCCAGAATATAGGCAGAAAAGAGAGACATGGGATGTATTTGTGACGTAAAAGCATTTTCTGATCCATAGGTTTCGTGGTAAACTATGAATTGGAGGTGCAACATTTATGTATGCGACAATCGAATCTGTGGAGCTCCAAGAGGAAGCAAATCAATTGGCTGCCATGATTCTTCAGTCGGAGGAGGCTGAACATTACCGCAACTGCTTTAAGCGTCTCCAGCAAGACGAAGAAGCCCAACAAATTATTGCCCATTTTACAAAAGTAAAAGAGCAATATGAGGATGTGCAGCGGTTCGGCAAATACCATCCGGACTATAGAACGATCTCAAAGGAAATGCGTGAGGTCAAAAGAAAGTTAGATCTTCACGATACAGTGGTTGATTTCAAAAAAGCAGAAACAGCGATTCAATCCATCTTAGATGAGATTAGTATTGAAATCGGTCAAGCTGTATCAGCATATATCAAAGTTCCAACAGGGAACCCATATTTTGATGGTCTATCATCATGCGGCGGTGGCTGTGGATCTGGTGGCAGCTGTGGCTGTAAAGTATCTTGACGAGACTTGAATGTCTCGTCTTTTACATAATAACTGAAAAGAATTGAAAAAGCGGCAGGTGAAAAGATGGAAACCAAACGTCAAGGGATGGTCGTTTGGCTGCATTCGTTAAAGCAGTCAAAGGCGCTAAGAAAATTTGGAAATGTTCACTATATTTCAAGGAAAATGAAATATGCAGTGATCTATTGTGATATGAATGATCTCGAGCGCCATATGGCTAAGCTCAGCTCATTGCCATTTGTGAAGCGTGTTGAACCTTCATATAAACCTTTTATTAAACTAGAGTACGAATCCAAATTGGACAAAGCAAAAGAGTATGATTATAAAGTGGGCTTTTAAAGACACAAAAAAACCCCCGCGGCATCACCCGCGGGGTCCTTCTATTCTTAATGATTCATTAAGGAGAAGGCAAAGGGAGAGGAGAAACCGGAGGAAGAACTTATGGGGAAACGTAAGTCTTCTCCGCGGTTGGCAACAGCACCACATCAGATGCTGTTATAAGTAGTATGACCCCGCTTTCCTTGATCTATACATAGAAAATGAATGAAAGTCCGCGCATTGTCCCTTGCGGAGTGTTGTGGTAAGATAATGTTGGATTTTTTGTCTTACACAATAACCAATAGAAGCAAGCAGAAAAAGTGGTGGAAAAATGAGAGTCATCTCTGGAACGAGAAAAGGCCGCACACTTAAAGCGGTACCAGGTCAATCAACAAGACCGACGACAGATAAAGTGAAAGAATCGATATTTAATATGATCGGCCCGTATTTTGATGGCGGATGGGCGCTTGATTTATTTGCGGGAAGCGGTGGTTTAGGGATTGAAGGGCTTTCTAGAGGATTCGATCACTGCATATTCGTTGATCGAGATATGAAGGCGATTCAAACGATAAAAGGAAACCTCAATCAATTGGAGCTGATTGATCAAAGTGAAGTGTTTCGAAATGAGGCAAAGCGTGCACTCGCTGCCGTTGTGAAACGAGAGGAATCCTTTCAAGCGATCTTTCTTGATCCGCCTTATAAAGATCAACAGCTGAAAGCACTTCTTGACATGATTGACGAGCATGCCTTATTAACAGATGACGGAGTGATCGTGTGTGAGCATGATAAGGATGTCACACTGCCAGAGGAAGCTGGACAGCTTTACATATCAAGACAGGAACTGTACGGGTTGACTGGTATTACGATCTATAGAAAGCGGGGAAATTAAAGCATGGGGAACATAGCCGTTTGTCCGGGTAGCTTCGATCCAGTCACATTGGGCCATTTGGATATCATCAAAAGAGGTGCAAAGATCTTTGATGAAGTGTATGTATGTGTACTAAATAACTCATCCAAGAAACCGTTATTTACCGTTGAAGAACGGTGTGAGCTTATTCGCCAAGCGACGAAGGATCTGCCAAATATCAAAGTTGAATCCTTTCACGGTCTGCTTGTTGATTATGCGAAACAAAAAGAAGCCAAAGTCATTTTACGCGGATTAAGAGCTGTGACAGACTTTGAATATGAAATGCAAGGCACATCAATGAATAAAGTGTTAAACGATGACATTGAAACATTTTTCATGATGACCAACAATCAATATTCCTTCTTAAGCTCAAGCATTGTCAAAGAAGTAGCGAAATATGATGGTTCAGTCAAAGACCTTGTGCCAAAAGAGGTAGAAGAAGCGCTGATAGAAAAATTTAAAGGATGAGTGCACCGTGCACTCATCCTTTTTTTAATTTCTGATAGTATAGCGCCGTGTACAAGATCAAGCTGCATAGCGTGATCAAAGGGCCAGCTGTCACAAGCTGATTCCAAAGCACACTGCTGTACATGACGACCTGCTGGCTTGCTTCAAAGGCACCTGCTGGAAGAGCTATGTCAGATCGAGAGATATAAAGAGGCTTGAACAATAAAAAGGCAAAAATAGCTGCATAAATCCCGTGGAGCAAACGAGCGAAGAAGAATGGTTTAAAGCGTATATCTGTTGCCGCCAGAATGCCGGCGACCTGAGCTTGAACAGAAAACCCGCTGAATCCTAATATAAAGCTGACGACAATCGTTTTAGCAAGAAGGGTGACTTCCTGTGACCCTGTCAGCTGACTTCCTAACGTGATTTCAAATAAACCGGCAATCATCGCAAGATCTAATTCTGGCGGAAGATGCATCGTTTGCAGCATATATCCGATCCCTATGGATAAGAGATCCGTCACATGAACAACTGATAACATTTTGCTAAAAACAGAAAATAAGATAATAAAGCCGCCAATCATAAAGAGTGTTTGGACTGATGACATGACCGCATCACTTAAAATTTGGCCGAGCGGCCTTTTCTCTGCGAGTCTTGCTGTATGAAGAGCACTGAATGCCTCTTGAAACGGTGGGAATAAAAATCGCTTACCGCTTCTCAGATGTGCATCTTGCCGCGCTTTATATCCCCGCATCGTCACACCAACAGCGAGATTCCCTAAATAATGTGCGCAGGCCAAAACAATTCCTAATGCTGGATGATGAAAAAAACCAACAGCCACCGCACCGAAAATAAACAATGGGTTCGATGAATTTGTAAAAGAAACGAGGCGCTCTGCTTCGATTTGTGTCAGTTGTCCTTCCTGTCTGAGCCTTGTGGTCAATTTCGCACCAGAAGGAAAGCCTGATGCCATTCCCATCGCTAGGACAAACCCGCCTACACCAGGCACTCGAAAGATGGGACGCATAAATGGCTCTAATAATACCCCGACAAATCTGACAATCCCGAAACTAATTAATAGCTCGGACAAAATAAAAAAAGGAAGCAATGATGGAAATACAACCTCCCACCACATTGCAAGTCCATTTTTAGATGCTTGCAAAGAGGCTTGTGGATGTGTAATCACAGTGGCTGTTAAAAAGATAAAAAAAGCAGCGATGAACAGAGTGTTCCATTTTTTCATGGAGATTTCGCCCCTTGCCGTTATGATCTATTGGCGAGCTCGTGATCAAAAAAGAAAGAAACTAGCCGAGCCTGTCTTCTATTACTATACGAGCATAAGGGGCATGTTTAGACCAATAGATTCGTATATATGCATAGAAAAGAGGAGGGTGGATTTTCATGAAGCGACCAGTCATCGGGCTTGCGTTAGGCTCTGGGGGTGCGAGGGGAATGGCACATATCGGAGTTTTATCTAGTCTTGAGAAACAAGGTATTCAGGTAGATATGATCGCTGGCAGCAGTATTGGCGCACTTGTTGGGAGCTTTTATGCGGCAGGACAAGACGTAGAAAAAATGAAAAAACTTGCACTTGTCTTCAGAAGAAAGTATTATGCTGACTATACACTGCCAAAAATCGGTCTTTTAAAAGGAAATCGAATTTTGCAGCTGATTCACACGTTTACATATGGGAAAAAATTCGAAGAATTAAGAATGCCCCTTTCGGTGGTTGCTTGTGACCTCGAGACAGGGGAGAAGGTCGTGTTTAAAAAAGGGTCTGTCTCACAAGCAGTCAGAGCAAGCATCAGCATTCCGGGCGTGTTTGTTCCTCATGAAATGGGCGGCAGACAGCTAGTGGATGGAGCGGTTGTGGACCGCATTCCTGTGTCTGTTTTAAAAGATATGGGTGCAGACCTCATTATCGCCTCTGATGTATCAAGGGTGAAAAAAACAGAAAAGGCGACGAGATTATCGGATGTCATTATGCAAAGTTTGGACATCCTTCAAAATGAATTGGTCCGTCATCAAACCATTCACGCTGATGTCATGATTCGGCCGAGGCTTGAAACATTTAGCTCGAGTGCGTTCACGCAGGTGCAGGAGATGATTGAAGCAGGTGAGCTCGCCGCAGATCAACTAACAGGTAAACTGAAAGATGTCATTGATAAATGGGAGTGTTAATCGAATGAAAAAATTGAATATTCGCTGGCTCAGCTTTTTTGTCGTTATCCTTGTATTATGTGGTTTAACCTTTGTCAAACTGCCATATTACGTGACAAAGCCGGGTGATGCAACCGAGATTGCTCCCCACATTCAAGTAGACGGCGGATATGACGAGAAGGGCAGCTTCTCTCTTATGACAATTAAAGTAGGTCCAGCCAATCCGTATACGTATTTGCTTGCGAAAATGAATAAATATGACGAAATCGTCCCAGAAGAAAATATGAAAGCGGACGGGGAGTCGGATCAAGATTATATGAAAAGGCAGCTTCAGCTGATGAAAAGCTCTCAAGAAAATGCCATGATTGCAGCATATACAAAAGCAGGAAAAAAAGTAGATTATACGTTTAACGGCGTATATGCAAGCTACGTGATGAAAGGAATGCCTGCTTACGGCAAAATTGAGGTAGGCGACCGAATCAAAAGCGTTGATGGCAAGACCTATGATTCTGCTGATAAAATGGTTTCGTATATCAGCAGCAAAAAAGCAGGTACACCTGTCCGTTTTATCCTTGAACGAAATGGCAAAGACATTACGGAGAAAGTGACGTTAAAACCATTTAAAGAAGAGCCGAATCGAGTTGGAATTGGCGTATCATTATTTACAGACCGAAATGTGAAAGTCTCACCGTCCATTAAGGTGGATATTGAAAATATCGGCGGACCGTCAGCGGGTCTTATGATGTCACTTGAAATTTATAACCAGCTGACAAAAGAAGACGAAACACATGGCTACGCGATTGCAGGAACGGGAACGATTGATGCCGATGGAACGGTCGGTCCAATTGGCGGAATCGATCAAAAGGTCGTGGCGGCAGATAAAGCCGGAAAAGATATATTCTTTGCACCGAACGATAAAGGTGATCCAAACTCAGACTACCGAAATGCTGTCAAAACAGCAAAAGATATTAAAAGTGATATGAAAATTGTGCCTGTAGATACAATGCAAGATGCGCTGAACTATTTAAATAAATTAAAAGAGAAAGCATCTTAATCAAAAAAGAGCAGCCTTCATAAAGGCTGCTCTCAGCATGTAGACAAACCCTTGCATTCTTTGTCAGGACTGCGTGCCGGTGCTCGCGAATGTCAAATTCGCTCCGCTCCGGTACTCGTCCTTCCTAGACTTCAAAGGTTTTCTATCATGCTGAAAAGAAGACAAAGGACTAAAATAAAGATCATTTTAGCCCTTTGTCAACGATATGGAGCAGCCTTCGTAAAGGCTGCTCTTTTTGTTAAGACTGGAAGAGACCAGTCTCTTCATCATATCGGATCGGTGAGGTTTTAAATTCCGCTTCCGTTAAGTTCGTTTGCATTGGTTCACTAACGGGCAGGCTGAAAACGCGGGATGCGCGTATATCAAGATCAAGAGCGGGATGTGAAAAGGCAGACAGTTTACTGACGAGCGGCACGTCCAATTCTTTTTTCACAAGAGATAAGTATTGCTGCCCTTTCTTTGACATACCAAGTAACCGAATATAAGGTGCTTTTTTCTCTTTCAGCAGCTCATGCATGGCATTCTTTTTCACCCTCATTAAGAGATGTGTATTCATCCGCTGCAGCCTTGTCCACGTATAGCGTTTTGTTTTCACAAGTGATAGATATTCCTCGTAGGAGGACGCATGTGTAATCGCTTTTTGCATGCGGTGTTCGATGCCTTCTTCAATTTCATAGATGCCTTCTAGTTCTGCCGTATCCATTGTGTGAAAGACGTGTTTTAAGAAGCTAAAGTAGGCTTCTTGAGTATGTAGAAGACCATATGAAGAATGATAGTCATGTAATTGCTTGAGCGTAGCATTTGGGAGATAAGGGGCGACTGTTTCAAATGCACCATGATCTTTTAAGGCTTTTCGTATACTTGTTGCGCTTGCGATTTTCTGATTTTCAGGTAGTTCTTCATCATGATAACCAGATGAAATCCTTTGAGAGGTAAAGGGCTGCATGTGAGGGGATCGCTCCATGATGGCTTTGACATAATGGAAACCTAAAATGTTATTGGGCCGAGACAGATCCAGTAAGTGCTTAGGATCAATCACCTCTTGAAACGCAGCAGCAGCAGCTGCTGGATAACTAAGGCCTTCTTTCACCTTTTCTTTTGTGAAAAAGTCAATTTCTTCTTTTTTCTCATGCCAAGCACGAGCTGTTCGCTCAAATGCTTTGATGTCACCATCCTCGCTGCCGAAAAAAAGGGAGCGGCATTTTAAAGCATCTAGAATCGCCACAGCACCGTTTGCAAAGGTTTCTGCCTTTTGCACTGCGTATATGTATGGAAGCTCACACACAATGTCTACACCGTTTTGCAGTGCCATTTTTGTCCGCGCCCATTTTGAGACGATGGCAGGCTCACCGCGCTGGAGGAAGGGACCGCTCATAACGGCAATGGCAACATCTGAGGAGGTATGTGTTTTCGCCTGACGAACATGATAGGCATGTCCATAATGAAATGGATTATACTCGACAACGACTCCTGTTGCTTTCAATAGATGTTCCGCCTTTCTTGCTATGGTTAAATGGTCTATGCTACAGTAGCATAAGGGAAAAATGAAGCCCATTTTTTTCAGTGTAGGCATTCCGAGAACTGATGTCAAACAACGCTCTGACATCACAAAGGACTGTAAAGAAAAAATATTGACAAATAACATGATGAAAGCTATAATCATGTTTGTTGCTCTTAGAGGTGATACAATTGAAATGGACAGTTTATCAGTTACATCAAAAAGCTAAAAACAGCTTCGATTTTCATGAGACGGTTGACTTAAATGAACTTACTAGCCTTCATTCAGATATACGTCGCATTTCACCGGTAGAGGTGAAAGGGACTGGAGTGATCGAATCAAAGCAAGTCGCATTTGATTTAACCATCACAGGTGAAATGACATTGCCTTGTTCAAGAACGCTTGTTGATGTAAATTATCCATTTGCGATTTCAACGAAAGAACTATTTGTACTTCATAAGACAGACGACATAGAAGATGAAGACGTTTCTATTGTAGAAGACGACATCATCGACTTAACGCCTTTAGTCAAGGAAGAAATTCTTCTTGAAGTGCCGATGCAAATCTTTTGCGACCAAACTGACGTAAAAGGTGCTGCACCACAAGAAGGGAATGACTGGGCAGTCATTTCGGAAGATGCACATCAAAACCGAATTGATCCGCGTCTGGAAGGCTTGAAGAAGCTCTTAGAAGAAAATAATGAATCTTAACTCTTTAAGGAGGTGGGAATAATGGCTGTACCTTTTAGAAGAACTTCTAAAATGAAAAAAAGATTGCGTCGTACGCATTTCAAACTACAAGTACCTGGTATGGTAGCTTGCCCAGAATGCGGTGAAATGAAAATTTCTCATCGTGTCTGCAAATCTTGCGGAACATACAAAGGCAAAGACGTAAAAAGCAACTAATGCTTAATAAAAAAACGTGAGGGAACCTTCCCTTACGTTTTTTTATTTGTCTATTTTTTAGGTTTCTCCCCTGCAAATAGTCTATCTACTCTAGTAGGCGCATATGATGTGGTATTCAGATTCAGGGGGGATGATCAATTGACGATTACAAGGCAGGACGCATGGACACAGGATGAAGATTTACTTTTAGCAGAAGTCGTTTTAAGGCACATTCGAGATGGAGGAACGCAGCTTTCCGCATTTGAGGAAGTCGGGAAAGCATTGTCAAGAACAGCGGCAGCATGTGGTTTCAGGTGGAACTCATACGTTAGAAAACAATATCAGGCAGGCATAGAGCTGGCAAAAAAACAGCGGAAAGAATTGCGTAAAAAAATAGGTATTCATTCCTCTGGTTTACCACAGCAAGCGTTAATCATAGAAGAAAAGACTTCTTCAAACCAGGCTGAATTGACCCTTCGAGAAGTGATTCAGTTTTTAGAGCAGCTTGAAAAAGAACCTGATGGACCCGCTCATTTACGCGAAGAACTGGCAGATGCACAGTATCAATTGAAGTCACTTACAGAAGAAAATGAACACTTAAAGCGGCAATTAAAAATGACAGAAGAAGATTACCGGGCACTCATAAGTATTGTTGAAAGAGTCAAACAGAATATTAGCTTAAAAGAATATGCTAAATAAAGAGACGCCCCTCACAGAGAAAGGAGGGGCGTTTTGTGATCAGCCTTTAAGCGGATTCACCTGTATTTTTTTGAATATGTGCGGGCTCCCAGATAAGTGGATTTTCACCCTTATCGCGCTCCATATCATATTTGACTGCTTCAAAGCCCATTTTATCCCAAAAACCGGCAGATTTGACACGCGGATTGGTCCGAATTGGCAATCCGAATGATTTAGCGAATTCAACAAGTGCTTCGCCGTACCCTTTGCGCTGATATCCAGGAAGCACTTCCAGCTTCCACAGCTCTAAATAATCATGGTTGTGGTTAAAATACGTAGTTGTTGAGCCGTCCACTTGATAAAGACTCATACGTGCCACTAGCTTATCTCCAAAATAAATCCCGTAAAATGGAGAGTTGCTGTCATTTTCAATCATATTGCTTTCAAGGTCTTCAAGCATGGATAGTTCTTGTATGCCATATTCCTTAAATTGTTTAAATTCCTCTAAAGTTTTGTAATTAATTAGAAGTCGTTTTACTTGTGCCATATGATCTTCCCCCTTACACACATAATGTCGACAGTGATGTCATTGAAGGCGTTTTCATCCCATCCGCCTCAAAAAGTTTTTACACTTATTATTATAGTTTTTAAATTAAAAAAATTCAATCATAGCGCGCCATCTGCTTTTTGCATCACGACATGAACCTGTTAAAATAGTTGATATCATGAAGTAAACGAAAAAGGGATGTGCGGAAGTTGAACATTGGAATCATTGGTGGCGGTGCGATTGGTCTGCTTTGTGCTAGTTATTTAACGCAGCATCATGACGTCACAGTCTTTACAAGAAGAAACGAACAGGCAGAAGAGATTCGAGCATTCGGCATTGAGCGAACAGGAAAAGGAGATACATGTCAGGCGACTGTTCATGCACAGACAGGAATAACAGGAGAATTTGATTTGCTCATCGTGACAGTGAAATATCATCATTTGCAAGATGTGCTGCGTGAACTATCGACATTACCTCCTCATCGTATCTTATTTTTACAGAACGGAATGGCTCACTTATTAGATTTGGAGAATTGGAAAACAGGACACTCATTATACATAGGTGTGGTAGAGCACGGAGCTATGAAGATGTCAGATCATGAAGTGAACCATACAGGTATCGGTGTCATCAAGTGGGGGGCATATCAGCATGAAGAAGCAGCAGATATAAAAAATGCATTGAATGAGACATCATCTCATTTTCAGATGATCTATACGGATGAATGGATAAAGGTGCTGGAGGAAAAACTGCTTGTCAATGTCTGTATCAATCCGCTCACGGCTTTGCTGCATGTGAGGAACGGGGAATTAATCGCAAACTCCTCATATGAACACATGATGAAATGTGCATTTGAAGAAGCAGTTTCCATCTTGAGCTTGTCTGAAAAAGAGCGGCTCTGGCCATATGTAGTTTCTATTTGTGAGAAAACCGCTGAGAATCAGTCCTCGATGCTTCAAGATATAGTGAAAGGCCGCCAAACCGAAAGAAAAGCCATCCTTGGTTATCTTTTAAAAAAGGCTCAAGCTCACGGCGTTGCGGCGCCACATCTCACTTTCTTTGATCGAAGCTTGGAAGTATTGGAAAAAAAGCAAACAAAATCTTTTGAGTGAGCTCGTTTACATGCTATACTTTTTTCGGGAAACTAACTATTTATTGAAGAAAGGAAGTTCTAAACATGCAATTGACTGAACTTTCCATCCGAAGTCAGAATTTATTCATACGTGATTATATAGAAGAAAAAAAAGAGATGACGACTTTTTTTGATTATGATATACATTCTGAGCACACATGGAAAAAGAGATACGACGATCTCATGGAAATGAGCTTCCCGCGCGAGGCTTTAGCGGATTATATGAGCGCATACCACGCAAAGTTTGAATCGGCAGCGATGCGCCAGAACATTGAAAAGATCCGTGATGAACGGAGTGTCATGGTGGTCGGAGGACAGCAGGCTGGTCTATTAACAGGACCGCTTTATACCATACATAAAATCATATCCATCATTCAGTTTGCAAAAGAAAAAGAAACAGAGCTTGGCGTCCCAGTGATTCCGGTCTTTTGGGTAGCCGGTGAGGATCATGACGTAGATGAAATTAATTTTGTGTACACATCTGGCGAAAAAGGGCCAGTGAAACAAAAGCTGTCATTACATAACGTCAAAAAAGCGGCTGCGAAAAGAATCCCGCTTGATCAAGAAAAAACCGAGACATGGCTCCGTGATGTGTTTTCAACGTATGAAGAATCTGCATACACCAATGACTTGCTTGATCAGCTTCTTCGATGTTTACGCAAATCACAAACGTTTACTGATTTCTTTGAATGGATTGTATGTGACCTCTTTGAAGAGGATGGACTGCTTTTACTTAATTCAGGTGACTTAGGTGTTAAACCACTCGAACGTGCGTTATTCAAGCACATTGTCGAGACAAATGATGCGGTTACTACTCGCTTAAATGAATCACAGGCTGCTATGAAACGAGCAGGATATCAGCCGATTATTGAAGCTGGTGACAATCAGGCGAATCTGTTTTACGAATATGATGAGGAACGTTTCCTGATTGAAAAAGAGAACGGCCGGTTTTCTATATCAGAAGTGGGGCTTACATGGACGAAGGAAGAGCTTTTGCAGGAAGTGGAGGAGCACCCAGAACGGTTTAGCAACAATGTGGTGACGCGTCCCTTGATGCAGGAAACCCTTCTCCCGACACTTGCCTTTATGGCAGGACACGGTGAGGTTAACTATTGGGGAGAGCTGAAAGGAATCTTTGAGCATTTTAAATTAAAGATGGCGCCTGTTCTTCCGAGGTTGCATGTGACCATTCTTGAAAGGCATATCGACAAGAAACTGCCAGTTAGAGAACTGTCGGTAGAAGAAGTGCTGACAAATGGAGTAAAAGAAAAGAAAGAAGCGCACTTTCAGCAAAGTCTTCCAGACAGCTTTGTTCAAGCGGTTCAACACGCCAAACGTGAATTAGCAAATGCTCATGGCGTGATGAGACAAGAAGCACTGGAGATTGAACCAAACTTCGAGCAGCTGCTAGATAAAAATGCCAAATTTATTGAAGACCAGCTTCAATTTGTTTATCAAAAGGTGGCGCAGCGTGTGGAAGAGAAGGAAGGGTATATCCTTCGGGACTTTGAACGAATTGAAAATAGTTTAAAACCACTAGATGCCCCGCAGGAAAGAATTTGGAATATCATGTACTTTTTAAACAAATATGGTCCAGAATTCTTCAAAACGTTCAAAAATCTGCCATTTTCATTTCAAAACAAGCAACAAATTGTCAAACTTTGAAATAAAGTTTTAATGAACCCTGACTAGTTCAGGGTTTTTTTTTATGTAGAAACAGTGTAGAATAAGTTTTGTGGAGAGAAGTGGTGGATAGTGGAGAGTATGGGTGAGAAAGTGGGGCTCTGATTATCATGTTCATGGGTGAATACCAACATACGATTGATACAAAAGGGCGCATGATCATCCCTGCTAAATTTAGAGACGGTCTCGGAGAACAATTTGTGCTGACGAGAGGGCTTGATCAATGTTTATTTGGCTACCCTATGAGTGAGTGGAAATTAATCGAAGAGAAACTCAAAGCACTACCGCTAACGAAAAAAGATGCACGTGCGTTTACACGGTTCTTCTTCTCTGGCGCAGTAGAATGCGATCTGGACAAGCAGGGGCGTATTAACATCGCATCAAACCTACTCCAATATGCAAAACTCGAAAAAGAATGTGTGGTCATCGGCGTTTCAAATCGAATTGAGTTGTGGAGTAAGTCGATCTGGGAACAATATACAGAAGAGCAAGAAGATTCTTTTGCTGAAATTGCTGAAAACATGATTGGATTTGATATATAATAATCCCTTGTGCAGCAAGCTTTCTACACATTCATTTCTATTTGAAAAAGGTGGGACCATAACATCATGTTTCAACATGAGACAGTATTATTAAAAGAAACAGTTGACGGTTTAAACGTAAAAGAAGACGGTACATATGTGGACTGCACGCTAGGCGGAGCAGGTCATAGCTCATATTTACTATCTCATTTATCAGAAAAAGGAACATTGATTGGATTTGACCAAGACGATGCTGCACTGGATCATGCACGAGAGAAGCTCGCAGATTTTAAAGCGAACATTCTTTTCATAAAAAGCAACTTCCGATATTTAAAAGAACGTCTGAATGAACAAGGTATTACGAGCGTAGACGGTGTGATTTTTGACCTTGGGGTATCATCTCCTCAGCTCGACACACCAGAGAGAGGCTTTAGTTATCACCATGATGCACCTCTTGACATGCGAATGGATCAATCAGCCGCATTGTCGGCAAAAAAAGTGGTGAATGAATGGCCATTTGAAGATCTAGTTCGGATTTTCTACAAATATGGGGAAGAAAAGTTCAGCAAGCAAATCGCACGCAAAATTGAAGAAGCAAGAAAAAAAGCGCCAATTGAAACAACGGGTGAGCTTGTCGACATTATCAAAGAAGGAATTCCGGCACCTGCAAGACGAACTGGCGGACATCCAGCGAAAAGAGTGTTTCAAGCGATCCGAATTGCCGTAAATGATGAATTGAAAGTATTTGAAGAAGCGCTAGAACAAGCAATAGAGTTACTCAATCCGAAGGGGAGAATTTCTGTCATTACATTCCATTCACTTGAAGACCGGATTTGTAAAAGTACATTTAGAGAAATGTCTTCTCTTCCAGAACTTCCGCACGGACTACCAGTGATTCCAGAAGGACTTGAACCAAAACTCAAGCTGATCACGAGAAAACCGATCGTTGCATCAGAACAAGAGCTGGAACATAACAACCGTGCCCGTTCAGCGAAGCTCCGAATTGCAGAAAAAAAGTAAAACGACACCATAGATGATGATAAAAAGGAGGTTTCTTATGAGTAATTTGGCTTATCAAAGAGAAGTGAAGCAACATCAAACAGAGCAGCAAGGCCAATCGGTTGTCATTAAAAGAAGAGGGTCTATCACGCTTGGTGAAAAAATCTTACTTGTCATGTTTGTTATGGCTCTTATGTGCAGCTCGATTCTCATCATTTCTAAAGCTTTTGCTGTCTATCATGCCAATATCGAAGTGCAGAAGCTAGAACAGCAAGTATCTTTAGAATCGAAGAAGATCACTGAGCTACAAAAGGAAAAAGACTTGCTGAGTGAACCAGAAAGAATCATTGAAGCTGCGAAAAAAGCAGGCTTAAGCATATCGAAAGATGTTAAGAAGGTCGATTAACATGGCGATGCCTAAAAAGAATAAAATGATGAACAGAGGCGCGGCAATTGCAAGTATTTGCTTCGCCCTGTTTTTCTTTATCATCCTAGCACGTTTTATTTATATTCAAATTACTGGAACAGTTGATGGACAAGTATTAGCTGCCAAGGCAAATGAACAATATCAATCGAAGAAAACACTTGAAGCCAAAAGAGGATCTATTTTAGACCGGAATGGAAATGTGATCGCTGAGGATACATCTGTGTATAAGCTCATTGCGGTCATGAGCAAGAAAATGACAGTGGACCCTAAGCATCCAATGCATGTCGTCGATAAAGAAAAGACGGCAAAAGAGCTCTCAAAAGTCATCGATATGAGTGAAAGCGAAATTTTAAAGCGTCTCAATACAAAAGATGCATTCCAAGTGGAGTTTGGGAAAGCGGGGAAGGATATCAGTTTTTCAACGAAGGAAAAAATTGAAAAGCTAAAGCTTCCAGGGATTGCATTTGAAAAAGACACGAAGCGATATTATCCAAACGGCATGTTTGCTTCTAACCTCATCGGTTATGCCAGGTTAAATGAAGCGACAAAGGACATGTCGGGTGCAATGGGACTTGAGAAGGCACTGAACAAATTTTTAAAAGAAAAAGACGGCTATGTGACATATAACAGTGACAGAAGCGGATGGGCTTTGCCGAATAGCAAAGAAGACATCGTCGCCCCGAAAGACGGGAAAAATGTCACGCTGACCATCGATCAGAAAATTCAAGCGTTTCTTGAAGAAAGTATGACGCAGGTTGCCAAAAAGTATAAGCCGAAGAAAATCATTGCCACAGTCGTTGATCCGAAGACTGGAAAGGTTCTCGCGATGGGGCAGCGGCCAAGCTTTAATTTAAATGAACTAGACATTACGAATTATAACAATGATGTGATTTCATATGCGTTTGAACCAGGTTCAACGATGAAGATTTTCACCCTTGCTGCGGCGATCCAAGAAGGAGTCTACCAAGGCAGTGAAAAATATCAATCTGGTACTTATAAAGTAGGCGGCGGCCTTGTGCGAGACCACAACAACGGAAACGGCTGGGGGAAAATTGACTTTCACCAAGGGGTTCTTCGCTCGTCAAATGTGGCCTTTGCAAAGCTGGCAAAAGAAAAGCTAGGCTTCACACGCTACGAACAATATTTGCAGAAGTTCCATTTCTATGACAAAACGGGGATTGACTTGCCGAACGAAGCGTCTAGCAAAATCAATTATAGATATGAATATGACAAAGCATCGACAGCTTATGGTCAAGCATCGGCCATCACACCGATTCAACAAATCGAAGCAGCCACAGCGATAGCAAACGGCGGAACGATGATGAAACCATATGTCATTGATCATATTACAGACCCGAACACAAACAAAACGATTTTGCAGCATGAACCAACAGCAGCAGGCAAACCGATTTCATCTGATACAGCGAAGCAAGTCCGCGACATTTTAGGTGAGGTTGTTTCCTCGAAAATTGGAACAGGCCAGCCTTATCAAATCAAAGGCTTTGACGTTGCTGGGAAAACAGGAACGGGACAAATTGGCGGTGCCGGCGGTTACCTCCAGGGAAGAAACGATTATGTCTTTTCATTTATGGGAATGGCGCCAAAAGATGATCCGAAGCTGCTTGTGTATGTGGCTGTTCAGCAGCCGCAGCTGTCTGAAACAGAAACGGGGTCAGCCCCGGTTTCTCAAATCTTTAACCCTGTCATGAAAAATAGTTTGCTATATTTAAATATTGCACCAACAAAAACAGACGATAAAAAATCAGGCGAACAAAAAGTGAAACAAGAAACGATGCCTTCATTCTTGGATTTAGAAGTGAAGCAGGCAGAAACAGAAGCCAAAAATAAACACTTAACGCCTGTTGTCATCGGCGACGGCCTCTCCATTAAACGCCAGTGGCCGAGTGCGGGCTCTGAATTCTCTGAAAGCCAGAAAGTCTTCTTAAAAACAGCAGGAAAAACCATTAAGATGCCTGATATGACAGGCTGGTCCAGAAGGGAAGTTCTTCAATATGCTTCGATTGCCGGTGTGCATATAGAAACAAATGGACAAGGATATGCTGTGAAACAAAGTGTCAAAAGTGGAGCGGAGATTTCAGACAAAGTCGTTACCGTGACATTTAAAAGCCCAAATTAACTTTAAACCTAGCAAATCACTTGCTAGGTTTTTTCTTTTGCTCCAGCAGAATATCACGGTGCGTTCTACAAAAGGACGGGCCTGCATATGATGAAAATAAGCCATATGTAAGGAGTGAACCGGGCGTGCGAGTGTCGAGTGTAACAGTGAGAAAACGATTGCTTTTCGTGCTGCTGTTTGGGGTGATCATTTTTTTCATCATAGATACTAGATTAGGATATGTGCAGTTTATTATGGGCGAGAAGCTAACAAGCTTAGCTAAAGATTCATGGAGCCGAAACCTTCCATTCGAACCGGAACGAGGAGATATTTTGGACCGGAATGGAGTAGAGCTTGCGACGAACAAAAGTGCTCCATCTATTTTGGTTGTACCTCGGCAAATTAAAGACCCTGCAGAAACAAGTAAGAAGTTGGCAGCAGTGTTGAATATGTCTGAAGAGAAAGCGTACAAGCACGTCACGAAGAAAACATCAATTGAACGAATTTCTCCTGAGGGCAGAAAGGTATCACATGAAAAAGCAAAAGAAGTAAGAGAGCTTGA
The DNA here is from genome assembly GCF_037976435.1 of Bacillus sp. FSL K6-2841. Lineage (NCBI taxonomy): Bacteria > Bacillati > Bacillota > Bacilli > Caryophanales > Bacillaceae > Bacillus > Bacillus sp. FSL K6-2841. The sequence continues at coordinate 1,478,658 of NZ_CP150266.1, forward strand.
TTTAGAAGGTGTGTATGTAGCAGAAGACAGCATCAGACATTATCCGTTTGGCAGCTTTCTTTCACATGTACTGGGCTTCGCTGGAATCGATAATCAAGGCTTACTTGGACTTGAAGCCTACTATGACGATGACCTAAAAGGCGAAAAAGGCTCTGTGAAATTTTATTCTGATGCCAAGGGACAGAAAATGCCAGATGAAGCAGATGATTATACACCGCCTAAAGATGGTCTTGATATGAAGTTAACAGTTGATGCAAAAGTACAAACTATTATAGAGCGGGAATTAGACAACGCGCAGGCAAAGTATCATCCAGATGGTATGATTGCGATTGCGATGAATCCGAAAAATGGTGAAGTGCTGGGAATGTCAAGCAGACCAGATTTTGATCCAGCTGACTATCAATCAGTTGATCCAAAAGTGTTCAACCGAAATCTACCGGTGTGGAGCACATATGAGCCAGGTTCGACATTTAAAATTATTACACTTGCAGCAGCATTAGAAGAGAAGAAAGTTAATTTAAAACGCGATTCATTTTTTGACAGCGGATCTGTGACAGTTGATGGTGCAAGACTCAGGTGCTGGAAAAAAGGCGGACACGGATCACAGTCATTCTTGGAAGTAGTTCAAAATTCCTGTAACCCCGGCTTTGTAGAGCTAGGAGACCGTCTTGGTAAAGAAAAATTATTTTCCTATATCAAAAATTTCGGATTTGGCCAAAAAACTGGGATTGACCTTCAGGGGGAGGGGCGGGGAATTTTGTTCCCGCTTGATCGTGTAGGCCCTGTAGAGCAGGCGACCACCGCCTTTGGTCAAGGTGTTTCTGTTACACCGATTCAGCAAGTAGCTGCAGTAGCAGCTGCAGTAAATGGCGGGACACTTTACACGCCTTATATTGCAAAAGAATGGATAGATCCAATCACAAAAGAGGTCGTGAAAAAGCAATCGCCGATTGCCAAAAAGAAAGTGATATCAGCAGAAACATCTAAAGAAATCAGGTATGCACTTGAAAGTGTAGTCGCCCAAGGAACTGGCCGAAATGCATTTGTTGAAGGGTATCGGGTTGGCGGAAAAACAGGAACAGCACAGAAGGTAAAGGACGGAAAGTATATGGAGAATAACCACATTGTGTCGTTTATCGGATTTGCGCCTGCAGATGACCCGAGCATTGTAGTCTATGTAGCTGTGGATAACCCAAAAGGCACCATTCAATTTGGTGGTACCGTTGCCGCACCAATTGTTGGTCATATTATGCGGGATAGCCTGCCTGAGATGGGTGTGAAAAAAAGAAAAGGCCAAATTGAAAAGAAGTATCAGTGGCTGGACACAAAAACCATTGAAGTACCGAATCTTGTAGGAGGATCTGTTTCAGATCTTGAATCCCTCTTGATCAACCTAAAGATCGATGCCTCAGGAACTGGCAGTAAAGTAGTGAAGCAATCACCTGCTGCTGGGACAAAAGTCAAAGAAGGTTCCACGATCAGATTATACTTAAACGATGAATAATAAAGAATGAACAGAGGGTAGCCGCACTCATTTGGCTGCCTCTTTTTGTTGAAAGAGAAGGACAGTTTGAAAAAAAGAGTCCAAAGTGTGTTTTTTCCAACAGAAACTTAAGGAATACGCTGGATGTATCCTTTTTTTTACGATAAAATATAGACTGTGTGTTTTTTTCACAAGACATGCACGTGAACGAATTTGAGAGGTTTGATATGAAAATGAAATTACAAGAACTGCTTACATACTTTAAAAGTGAAAACAACGAATTGATAAACGAAAATCCTGATATCACTTCCATTGAAATGGATTCAAGAGAGGTGAAAGAGGGAAGCCTTTTTGTCTGTATAAAAGGCTATACAGTAGATGGACACGATTACGCAGAAAAAGCGGTGAAAAGCGGGGCTGCAGCCATTGTAGCAGAACACCCTCTTAACATAACAAATGTACCAGTCATTATTGTGAAACACTCTCAAAGAGCACTAGCAAGAATAGCTGATGCGTTTTATGAACAGCCCACTCATAAGCTGAATCTCATAGGGATCACAGGCACAAATGGAAAAACCTCAACAACACACATGATCGAACAAATGATGAGAAAAGCCGAGAAGAAAACAGGCTTAATCGGTACGATGTATATGAAGGTGAATGATGACATTCTCGACGTGAAAAACACCACACCTGAAAGTGTCACACTTCAGAAAACGTTTAAACAGATGCTTGATCAAGATGTAGACACAGCCATCATGGAAGTATCATCACATGCACTCCATCTTGGCAGAGTACATGGATGTGATTATGATATTGCGGTTTTCACAAACCTTACGCAGGACCATCTTGACTACCACAACACAATGGAAGAATATAAACATGCGAAAAGCTTGCTGTTTTCTCAGCTTGGAAGTGCCTTTCATCACAATAAACCGAAGCATGCGATTTTAAATGCAGATGATGAGGCTTCGAGTTATTTTGAAAAAGTCACAGCTGCTGAAGTCATGACGTATGCCTTAGAGCAAAAAGCGGATGTCATGGCAAAAAATATTCAAATCATGCCGAAGGGAACTCAGTTTGATCTGGTCACTCCAATCGGCACCAAAAAAGTGACGGTTGCCCTCGTCGGAAAGTTCAATGTGTATAATATCCTTGCAGCTGTATCAGTTGGCATCGTATCTGGCTTAACATTTGAGACGATCGTGAGTGCGATTGAAGAGCTGGAAGGAGTCAAAGGCAGATTTGAACTTGTAAACTGCGATCAAGACTTCCCTGTCATCGTCGATTACGCGCATACACCTGACAGCTTAGAAAATGTCCTCACAACATGTAGAGAATTAACAGAGGGGAAAATTTTCTGTGTAATTGGCTGCGGCGGCGACCGTGATAAAACAAAGCGTCCTCAGATGGCTCAAATCGCTGTGAAATATGCAGATGAACCTGTATTTACATCAGACAACCCAAGAAGCGAAGATCCTTCAGCCATTTTAAAAGATATGGAAAACGGGGTACCAGACGCATATTATCATAGCTTTGTGAATCGGAAACAAGCGATCTTCTTTGCCATTGCCAATGCGAAAAAAGGCGATACAGTCTTAATAGCGGGTAAAGGTCATGAGACCTATCAAATTATTGGCGATCAAGTCTATGACTTTGATGATGCAAAGGTTGCTGTTGACGCTATTTTAGATCTAAACAAATCTTAAAATGATGAAAAGAGTGTAATGAAATGAAGCATTTTGTACAAAAACAACATATGAAGAACGAGAATGAATACCATAATAATGAATGCAATTTTTTGATGGAAAACGGCTTTGGAAATTCGGAAGGAGTAAAGAACGATGCTTGAACAGGTGATATTGTTTACAATCATAATGGGATTTTTAATCAGTGTTCTTTTATCCCCGATTTTTATACCGTTTTTAAGAAGACTTAAATTTGGTCAAAGTATTAGAGAAGAAGGTCCGCAGTCTCACCAAAAGAAATCTGGGACGCCGACAATGGGCGGCATCATGATTATCTTTTCTATTACTATTACAACGATTGTGATGATCAACAAATTTTCTGAGATTAGTCCAGAAATGTTTTTACTGTTATTTGTCACACTTGGTTACGGCCTATTAGGATTTTTAGATGATTATATTAAAGTAGCGATGAAACGAAATCTTGGTTTAACATCGAAACAGAAATTAATCGGTCAAATTGTGATCGCTGTGATCTTTTATGCAGTTTTTCATTATTATCAGTTTGCAACGACGATTCGCATTCCAGGAACAGACGTCAGTTTTGATTTAGGATGGGCTTACTTTATCCTTGTTGTTTTCATGCTTGTCGGAGGTTCTAATGCTGTGAATTTAACGGATGGACTGGATGGTCTCTTATCTGGAACCGCTGCTATTGCTTTCGGAGCATTTGCTATACTGGCTTGGAATCAATCTCAGTATGATGTAGCGATCTTTTCAGTAGCTGTTGCAGGAGCCGTCCTTGGCTTCCTTGTGTTTAACGCACATCCTGCAAAAGTATTTATGGGGGATACAGGTTCTCTAGCATTAGGCGGAGCCATTGTAGCAATTGCGATTTTAACGAAGCTTGAAATTTTACTTGTCATTATTGGTGGAGTATTTGTTGTTGAGACGTTATCCGTTATTCTTCAAGTCATCTCCTTTAAAACAACCGGCAAAAGAATCTTTAAGATGAGTCCGCTTCACCACCACTATGAGTTAGTTGGCTGGTCAGAGTGGAGAGTAGTTGTCACCTTCTGGACAGCTGGTTTATTACTTGCTGTTTTAGGAATTTACATCGAGGTGTGGTTATAATTGAATAAGATGCAAATGTTAAAAAACGAACATGTACTAGTATTAGGTCTTGCTAAAAGCGGATATGCGGCGGCTTCAATTCTTCATGAACATGGAGTAAATGTGACGGTAAATGATCAAAAACCGTTTGAAGAAAATGAACCTGCTCAGCTACTTTCTGAAAAGGGGATTGATGTCATTTGTGGCAGTCATCCTCTTCGTATATTCGAAGATAAAGACATTACAATTTTAATTAAAAATCCAGGCATTCCATATGAAAATGTGATGGTTCAAGAAGCGCTTCGCCGCCAAATTCCAGTTTGGACGGAAATAGAATTAGCGTATCATTTAACCTTCTCTCCTTTTATTGGGATTACTGGATCGAATGGAAAAACCACTACCACGACATTGATTTATGAAATGCTGAAACAAGACAGCCAAAAAACATTAGTGGCGGGTAATATTGGAACAGTTGCCTGTGAAGTCGCTGCAAATGCAGCTGGCGATGAGTGGATCGTAACAGAACTCTCTTCTTTTCAGTTAATGGGAACAGTTGAATTTAGACCTAAAATCAGCTTAATATTAAATATTTTTGATGCGCATTTAGATTATCACCACACTCGTGATGAATATGAAAAAGCAAAGCAGAAAGTATTCGCACATCAACAGGAAGATGACATCGCTGTAATTAACCTAGATGATCCTTCCGTTGTAAAATTAGCAGAAGGTTCAAAAGCAAAAAAAGTGTTTTTCTCAGTGAAAGAACGAGTAAAACATGGTGCGTTTATTCAACATGGTGCAATTTACTACATGAATGAACATATCATTGATGTAAAGGATGTTGTCCTTCCTGGTGAGCATAATCAAGAAAACATCCTGGCAGCTATTTGTGTTGTAAAAAATGCAGGCTGCTCAAATGAAGCAATCGTTCACGTTCTCACGACATTTGGTGGAGTGAAGCATCGTCTTCAATTTGTAGATACAATTCAGAGTCGTAAATTTTATAACGATAGTAAAGCAACTAATATTTTGGCAACAAGTAAAGCATTGTCAGCCTTCGAACAACCGACTATTTTATTAGCAGGTGGACTTGATCGAGGTAATGAATTTGATGAGTTGAAACCTTTTATGAAACATGTAAAAGGAATTATCACATTTGGTGAGACTGCACCTAAGTTTGTGAAGCTTGGTGAAGAGCTTGGAATACATCACGTAAAACATGTCGATAATGTTGAACAAGCAGTACCTGCGGCGTTTAACATATCTGAAGAAGAAGACGTGATTTTATTATCTCCAGCTTGTGCAAGCTGGGATCAACATAAAACATTTGAAGAACGTGGAGACATGTTTGTAAACGCCGTGCATATGCTTAAATAAGGGCTTGTCTCTCGTATGACTGACAGCCCAAATGAAATTATGCTTGGGGTGTCGGTCTCTTGACGAATAAGAAAACTTCTCCGGATTTTTTGCTTGTTGTCATTACGTTACTTTTATTGACGATTGGTTTAATTATGGTGTACAGCGCTAGTGCTGTGTGGGCATCGTATAAATTTGATGATTCGTTTTATTTTGCAAAAAGACAGCTTTTGTTTGCCGGAATCGGAGTTATCGCAATGTTTTTCATTATGCGAGTCGATTATTGGACGTGGCGGACTTGGTCAAAGATATTGATTGCTGTTTGTTTTCTCCTTTTGCTGCTTGTACTTATTCCTGGCATCGGGATGGAGAGAAATGGATCAAGAAGCTGGATCGGTGTCGGTGCGTTTAGTATTCAGCCCTCTGAATTTATGAAGCTTGCGATGATTGCGTTTCTTGCAAAATTCTTATCTGAAAAACAAAAAAATATCACATCCTTTCGCAAAGGTTTTGCCCCAGCTTTAGGCATTGTATTTTCTGCATTTGCCATCATTATGCTTCAACCGGATCTGGGAACAGGAACGGTGATGGTTGGAACCTGTATTATTATGATATTTGTTTCAGGTGCGAGAATTGCACACTTTATGTTTCTCGGTCTTATAGGGCTCAGCGGGTTTGCTGCACTTGTCTTATCAGCACCCTACCGAATAAAACGAATTACATCTTATTTAAATCCTTGGGAAGATCCACTAGGCAGTGGGTTTCAAATTATTCAATCCTTATACGCTGTTGGTCCAGGTGGTCTGTTCGGAATGGGACTTGGTCAAAGTAGACAAAAATTCTTCTATTTACCTGAGCCCCAAACGGACTTTATCTTTGCGATATTGTCTGAAGAGCTTGGCTTTATAGGGGGGTCACTCATTTTGCTCCTCTTTAGTGTTCTATTATGGAGAGGCATACGAATAGCACTTGGAGCTCCAGACTTATATGGGAGTTTCCTAGCAGTTGGTATTATTTCAATGGTTGCCATTCAAGTAATGATTAACATCGCAGTTGTCACTGGACTTATTCCTGTGACAGGTATCACGCTCCCATTCCTTAGTTATGGCGGCTCATCATTGACATTAATGCTGATGGCGATTGGTGTACTTCTGAATGTAAGCAGGTACGCAAGATATTAGCGTGCTGAAGCTAATGAAACCATGTTGACGTTTATTTTGCAAAAGTATAAAAAAATGATTTGAAGAGTGAAAATGACAGTTTTTGTTTAGAAAACGTGTATTTTGACTCTTCTTTACAGGTTTTAATGGAGCCCTGTTGTTTAAAACAGGGTTTATACTTTGTTCAGAGCAGAAAAAAATTGAGGGGAAATGGTATAATGCGTATAGTAATCAGTGGAGGCGGAACAGGCGGTCATATTTATCCGGCCTTAGCCTTTATTAAAGAAGTGAAAAGACTACATCCTGATGTGGAATTTTTATATATCGGTACTGAAAATGGACTTGAAAAGAAAATTGTAGAAAGAGAAAATATCCCTTTCAAGGCGATAGAAATTTCAGGTTTTAAACGAAAGCTTTCCTTTGATAACGTCAAAACGGTGATGAGATTTTTAAAAGGCGTTCAAAAAAGCAAATCTTACTTAAAAGAATTCAAGCCTGATGCGGTTATTGGAACAGGCGGTTATGTGTGTGGGCCTGTGGTTTATGCGGCTTCTAAGCTGAAGATCCCAACTATTATACACGAACAAAACAGCCTGCCTGGTATTACAAATAAGTTCCTAGCGAGATATGTTAATAGGGTAGCCATATGCTTTGATGAAGCAAAGGCACATTTTCCTTCTGAAAAGGTTGTATTTACGGGAAACCCTAGAGCCTCTGAAGTCGTCTCTATAAAAGAGGGGAAATCTCTTAAAGAATTCGGGCTGGATGAAAAGAAAAAAACGGTTCTTATTTTCGGGGGGAGTCGAGGTGCTGCTCCTATCAATAGAGCAGTGATCGAAATGCAAGATGATTTAAAGGCTAAAAACTACCAGCTTTTATATATCACAGGTGAGGTTCATTATGAAAAAGTGTTGAATGAACTAATGGAAAAAGGTGCAGCACCTAACATGATCACAAAACCTTTCTTGCATCAAATGCCAGAGTACCTGAAATCGATCGATGTGATTGTTGCAAGAGCAGGAGCTACAACAATTGCTGAAGTAACGGCTCTTGGAATCCCAACCATTTTTATTCCGAGCCCATACGTGACGGCAAATCATCAGGAAATCAATGCAAGATCACTTGAAAAACATGAGGCTGCGATTGTTTTAAGAGAATCAGAGCTTTCAGGGGATCGTCTGCTTCATGCCATTGATAAAATTGCTGGTAATGAAGAAAAACTCAATCAAATGAGCCGTTTAACGAAAGAACTAGGAGTACCAGATGCGGCTACACGTTTATATAATGTGTTAAAAGAAATTACGACTACATGATGGAATGATATTAGGTAAGGCGGAGGGTAATATGGAGAACTTGAAGAATGAATTATTAGAAGCGCAAGTTGGTAAAGTACTTGAAAATGAGCCGCTTGCGAATCATACAACAATGAAAATAGGCGGACCAGCAGATCTTTTGATCATCCCAAAAGATATCGGTGCAGTGAAAACGATCATGGATCATGTGAAAAAACACCATACGAATTGGACGGTTATTGGAAGAGGGTCGAATTTACTTGTACTCGATAAAGGAATTCGAGGAGTTGTCCTAAAGCTGGGTGCTGGACTGGATCACCTAACTGTAAATGATGAAGAAATTACAGTCGGCGGCGGCTACTCTGTCGTAAGGCTCGCAACATCACTTAGTAAACAAGGTCTTTCAGGACTGGAATTCGCAGCTGGTATTCCGGGATCTATTGGCGGAGCTGTTTATATGAACGCAGGTGCACATGGATCTGATATCAGTAAGATTCTTGTGAAAGCTAGAATCTTATTTGAAGATGGAAGCATCGAGTGGCTTACAAATGAACAAATGAATTTTAGCTATCGGACGTCAGTCCTACAAAAGGAACGACCTGGCATTGTTCTAGAAGCTGTGTTTAAGCTCAAGCAGGATGACCGCGAGAAAATCACAAAGAAGATGCAGCAAAATAAAGATTATCGCAAAGAAACCCAGCCTTATAATCGGCCATGTGCTGGCAGTATTTTTCGAAATCCGCTGCCTGAATATGCAGGACAGCTTGTAGAAAAAGCGAATTTAAAAGGATACCAAATCGGCGGAGCTAGAATTTCTGATATGCACGGCAACTTTATTGTCAATGCTGGTGGAGCCACTGCTCAAGACGTGCTGGACTTAATTCAGTTCATCCAAAAGAAAATTAAAGAAGACTACAACGTAGAGATGCATACAGAAGTAGAAATTATCGGTGAAGAAAATTAACAGGTAGTTTTTATGAATGATGACATCAGAGGAAAACAAACGGCATTCTTTCATGCCGTTTGTTTTCTCATCAAAATGATGACCCAAAGGTGTCGACAAGCAGCTTTGAATGAGGTGAAGAGTATATATGCGGCCTGATCATGAAAATGAAAAGATCGTCAATATAGAAGAGCGAATTCCTAAAATTAAAGAACAAAGGAAGCAAAAAGCGAATCGGAGACTGATCTCTTTTATACTACTGTTTTTTATCATGGTTTTAATTATTGTTTATTTACAGACACCTATCAGCAAGATATCTTCTTTAACCATCACAGGTAACGAACATGTCTCAACAAAACAGCTTGTTAAACTTTCACAAATTAAAGAAGGCGAAACAGAGTTTTGGAATTTAAATAAAGATTTAACAGCAGATCATATGAAGCAAAATAAATTGATTAAAAGTGTCAGTATCAAAAAGCATTTCCCGAATAAAGTGAGTATTGCTGTCAAAGAATATGCAAATATTGCGTATCTTCAAAAGGGAAATCTATATTATGAGCTTCTTGAAAATGGGACCGCTTTACCAGAAGAAGTGACACCGAGTCATGCAGGACCTATTTTTGTTGATTGGGACAATAAGGAGAAGCTGAAGCAAACCGTTAAATCTTTAAATCAGCTGCCAGCCTCTATTCAGGAACTCATCTCAGAAGTATATTATGTGCCGACCAATTCAAACAAGTGGCTAGTTAAATTTTATATGAATGACGGAAACACTGTGATTGCTTCAATTAAAACATTCGGTGATAAAATGAAAACCTATCCAGCCATTGTAAAAGAGCTTTCGTCAACTGAAAAAGGCACAATTCATATGGAAGTCGCTACGTATTTCGAAGCGTTTAAATCTAAGAAAAAGGAAGATGAGCGTTGAGGGGCAAAACAGTTATATTCTCACTTGTCATGCTTGTTCTTGGTTTTCTGATATCTTTTTCATACCAATATACAAAGCAGCATCAGGCAGATGTCATTCGGACAGAGCAATGGAAAAAAGAATACTCCCTGAAAAGTCAGCTCACAACGCAAGAAAAGGCGAATCAGAAACTCGAAAAAGAATTATATAGTCTTCAATCAAAGGTACAAGCAACAGAGTCCAATTTGAAAAATGAAAAAGAGCAGTATTTTAATGTACTGGAAGATGTTGAGAAATACAGAATGTTTACAGGAGAGATCGGGGTAAAAGGAAAAGGGGTAAAAGTGTCTCTTGAAGATGCATCTTATATCCCGAGTGGACAAAATGTCAATAATTACATTGTGCATGAGAGCCATATTTTTCATGTGATAAACGAACTATTTATATCAGGTGCTTCTGCTGTATCTATTAATGGACAAAGAATCACACACCAATCATACATACATTGTAACGGTCCAGTTGTCACAGTAGATGGTGTTCAGCATCCAGCACCATTTGTCATATCTGCTATTGGTGATCCAGCTGTGTTAATACCTGCTTTAAATATTGCAGGGGGAGTGGTCGATCAGCTGACAAGTGATCACATTTCAATGACGATTGAGAAAACGGATATTCGTATGAACCCTCTTTTAAGAAACAAAGATTAAAAGTGAAAAGGTGAGTGGTGTTGAGGAAAAAGAAGCCTTTACTTAGTTTAACAGCTTTAATGATCATATTTGGCATCATGGTCTCCATCCAATTTAATTCCTTACAAAAGCCCAAAGTTCGAGATACTCGTGATGTGTGGGAACTGAGAGAGGATTTATCCGCATCTAAAAGTAAGGAATTAGATTTGCTGAAAGAAATTGATAAATATGACGAGATGCTAAAAAAATATGGTCATCAAGGAGATCGATCAAAAGAAGCACAATTAACAAAAACGTTAAAGGATTTAAAAGAAAAGGCTGGTTTTACAGAAGTGGAAGGGGAGGGGATTGAAATTGAAATATCTCAGCTTTTTTCCAAGGACCTTACCGGAGAAGAAGTGAAAAATATCCCACCTGATCTTCTGAAAAAATTAATTAATGAAGCCAATATGTTTGGGGCAAAACATATTTCCATCAATGATCGCCGAGTCATTAATACAAGTGTCATTCGAGATATTAATGGCACGACAAAAATGGATGGCTACAGCTTAGATAGTGATGAAGTCATCATTAAAATGATTAGTGAGCAGGCCGACAAATTATACAGCCGTTTAAATGTATCGGATATTGGTGATTTGTTTGCTCAGGAAAACTTCAGCTTGAGAATGAGCCAGCCGAAGAAAAAAATCCACTTAAAAGCATATGACGGTGCAATTCAAGTAAACGAATTGAAGCCTCTTGACGATGTAAAGGAGGGAAAATCTTAATGTGGCTACCTGTACTTGGCTTAATCATAGGAGTTGCGATCGGTTTCTTAACTAATTTTACGATACCGAATGAGTATTCTAATTATCTTTCCCTCGCTGTACTTGCTGCGCTTGATACATTGATTGGTGGAATCCGGGCACATCTGCAAGGGGCATACGATGAACTAGTGTTTGTATCAGGCTTCTTCTTTAATATTATACTGGCAATAAGTTTAGCTTTTCTGGGCGTCCATCTTGGTGTAGACTTGTACTTAGTCGGAATGTTTGCATTCGGCGTTAGATTGTTTCAAAATATAGCAGTTATCAGAAGAATTCTACTAACAAAATGGACAATCTCTAGAGAAAAAAAGAAAAAAAGTGAGTCATAAAAAAGGATATACATATGATGTAACGAATATTTTCAGTAATCCTAATAAAAAATGTTGATTTTTTAAGTTTTGTTACACACTTGTAAAAACACATTCATTGTATTGTTGTTCAGCAAATAATAGAATAGAAAGTATTGATATGTGAGGAGGTGCCATAGAATGAACAACAATGAAATTTACGTCAGCCTTGACATCGGTACATCCAATATAAAAGTCATCGTCGGAGAAATGGCGGATGATTCGCTTAACATTATAGGTGTTGGAAATGTCCCTTCAGAGGGGTTAAAAAAAGGATCGATTGTTGATATAGATGAGACAGTTCATTCTATTAGACAAGCATTTGAACAGGCTGAGAGAATGGTAGGTTTTCCTTTACAAAAGGCGATTGTCGGAATTAACGGAAACCACATTCATATTCAGAATACGAGCGGCGTAGTCGCAGTATCTAGTGAAAACAAAGAAATACATGCTGAAGATGTGAGACGTGTCTTAGATGCTGCACAAGTAGTATCTATTCCTCAAGAACATCTCGTCGTAGACGTGATTCCGAGACAATTTATCGTCGACGGAAGAGATGAGATCACAGATCCGAAAAAAATGCTTGGTGTTCGGCTAGAAGTGGAAGGATCGTTAATTACAGGTTCTAAAACGATTCTACATAACTGGCTCCGATGTGTAGAAAGAGCTGGAATTGAAATAATGGATATATGCTTGCAGCCACTCGCATCGGGCTCAGCAGCATTATCGAAAGATGAAAAAAATCTCGGAGTAGCTCTTGTCGATATTGGCGGCGGTTCTACAACGATTTCCGTATTTGAAAACGGGCATCTCTATTCTACTCACAGTATCCCTTTGGGCGGAGAGAACATAACAAAAGATTTGTCTATAGGACTTAGAACTTCCACTGAAGAAGCTGAACGAATCAAAAAACAATTTGGGCATGCGTTTTATGATGAGGCATCGACTGAGGAGACATTTGAAGTTTCTGTGATCGGTACCGATCAAAAACAAACGTATACACAGCTTGATGCGGCTAACATAATTGAAGCGCGGCTGGAGGAAATCTTGCTCTTTGTGGCAGAGGAATTAAGAAATATGGGTGTCCATGATTTGCCTGGTGGATTCGTTCTAACAGGTGGACAAGCAGCCATTCCAGGTATTCTTTCTCTTGCACAGACGGTTTTGCAAAACAATGTTAGGATTGCAAGTCCGAATTATATCGGGGTGAGAGAGCCTCAATATATGACAGGAGTAGGTCTGATCCACTTTGCTTATCGCAATGCAAAGATTCAGGGCAGACAGGTTGGATTCCAAATGCCAGATGAGGCGTTTCATGAAGTAGGCGCATCCATGGAGCCGGTTTCTTCTGCACCACAAGTGAAAGAAGCGCAGCCAAGACCGAAAGTAAAACAAAAAGCACAACAAGAGACAAATAAAAAACCGGGCAAAATGAAAAAACTATTTAATATGTTCTGGGAATAGAATTAGATTTTCGACGGATTAGGAGGATTCAGCATGTTGGAGTTTGAAACAAATATAGACGGCCTAGCATCAATTAAAGTAATCGGAGTAGGTGGCGGCGGGAATAACGCTGTCAACCGAATGATTGAAAATGACGTACAAGGTGTCGATTTTATTGCAGTCAATACTGATGCACAGGCATTAAATCTATCAAAAGCAGAAACTAAAATGCAAATCGGTGCTAAGCTGACAAGAGGGCTTGGAGCAGGTGCGAATCCTGAAGTCGGTAAAAAAGCTGCTGAGGAAAGCAAAGAGCAGATTGAAGAAGTATTAAAAGGCGCAGACATGGTCTTCGTTACAGCTGGTATGGGTGGTGGAACTGGTACGGGTGCTGCACCTGTCATTGCAAAAATCGCAAAAGATTCTGGTGCATTGACAGTTGGAGTTGTGACTCGTCCTTTCACATTTGAAGGAAGAAAACGTCAGCTTCAAGCAGTTGAAGGAATTGCTTCTATGAAAGAAGCAGTTGACACATTAATTGTGATTCCTAACGATCGCTTGCTTGAAATTGTTGATAAAAACACGCCAATGCTGGAAGCATTCCGCGCGGCAGATAACGTTCTTAGACAAGGTGTTCAAGGGATTTCCGATTTAATTGCAACACCAGGTCTGATTAACCTTGACTTTGCTGACGTGAAAACCATCATGTCCAATAAAGGTTCGGCTCTAATGGGCATTGGCGTCGCAACAGGCGAAAATCGTGCTGCGGAAGCCGCGAAGAAAGCCATTTCTTCACCACTTCTAGAAACAGCGATCGATGGTGCTCAAGGTGTCATCATGAACATTACGGGTGGTACAAACCTAAGTCTTTATGAAGTGCAAGAAGCAGCGGATATTGTGGCTTCTGCATCTGACGAAGATGTAAACATGATTTTCGGGTCTGTCATCAATGATAACTTGAAGGATGAAATTGTGGTGACTGTGATCGCTACTGGATTCATTGAGCAAGAACCAGAAGTGACAAAATCACAAAGAAACCCACTAGGCCAAGGATTAAAGCAAAATCAATCCATTCCTCAAAAACGTGAAGTGAAACGTGAGGAACATCAACAGCCATCATCTCAGCCAAGACAAAATACTCAATCAAGTGACGATACGCTAGACATTCCAACGTTCTTACGCAACCGTAATAAACGCTAATCGAGTATCGCAAAACCCCTTCCAATGGAAGGGGTTTTTTCATGTTTCAACGTATAAGAGGATATAATCAAAAAGTCTTAAATGAGTGAAAGTCACTTCAATTCCCATGTGTAATTTGACTTATGGCATTTAAGAAAAAAGAATCATTTTTACTCGCTCTTACAAAAAACGACAAAATGATGAACTTTATTTGACTACATTAAATAGAACACCATGAATCTTGTCATGAACAACAGAAGGAAAGGAGTGAGACCTATACTCTGTTTGGCCATTTGAGGAGGAGGGATTTGATTGAAATTGAAGTTTCGCAAGACCGCCGGCTATCGTTTGATGAGTCTTTTGGTGATTGGTACTTTAACGATGACAAGCTTTGGGATGGTTCAAGCAAAATCGACTTCTACCTCATATCAGGAGGAAGCTGTCTCCTCTAAGACAACAAAAGCAAAGATCTCATCTAGATTAATGAAACAGTTTCAGCAGGATGATCAGGTGACATTTTTAATCAAAATGAAAGAGCAAACAAATACGCAAAAAGTGGCGAAGGAAGCGGTATCCAAAGCCAAAAAACAGAAATTAACAGCGGCTAAAACGCAATACGCAAAAAGATCAGCTGTCGTATCCGAATTAAGAGCAACGTCTGAGGAGACGCAGCAAGCGCTTCTTACGTATTTACAAAAAGGACAAAAGAAAAAGCAAGTGAAGGAGATTCATTCGTACTATATTGTGAATGGTTTAGCGGTGACGGGAACGAAAGAAGTCATGGAACAGGTGGCTGCCTTCCCAGAAGTAGATCAAGTACTGCCAAACGAAACCCGTCAAATTCACCGGCCGGTTGATTTGAAGACGAAGCAGAAAAAACAAAAGAAAGCAGTAGATGGGGTCGAGTGGAACATTTCTCAAGTTCATGCTCCAGAAGCGTGGGCTTTAGGTTATGACGGTACTGGTACAGTTGTGGCAAGTATTGATACAGGAGTGGAATGGGATCATCCTGCTTTAAAGGAAAAATACCGCGGATTTGATCCAGCACATCCGAATGAACCAACTCATGAATTCAATTGGTACGATGCTACGACAGGATCTGAAGCGCCATATGATGATTTAGAGCATGGTACACATGTAACGGGAACGATGGTTGGCTCTGAGCCAGATGGAAAGAATCAAATCGGAGTCGCACCGGGAGCAAAATGGATTGCGGTGAAAGCTTTCTCAGAAGATGGTGGTACAGATGCTGATCTGCTTGATGCAGGTGAGTGGATTTTAGCACCAAAAGATGACGCGGGAAACCCGCATCCAGAAAAGGCACCTGATGTCGTCAATAACTCTTGGGGCGGTGGGCCTGGTATTGATGATTGGTATAAAGATGTCGTCAATGCTTGGAGAGCGGCGGACATCTTCCCAGAGTTTTCAGCTGGCAATACCGATTTATTCAACCCTGGCGGTGAAGGCTCCATTGCGAATCCTGCGAACTATCAAGAGGCCTTTTCAACGGGTGCTACGGATCAAAATAACAAATTGGGGTCTTTCTCACTGCAAGGTCCGTCTCCATATGGCGTCATGAAACCAGACATTGCGGCCCCAGGGGTAAACATTCGTTCATCCGTTCCTGGGAAAGGGTATGAGGATGGCTGGAATGGGACGTCGATGGCTGGTCCGCATGTTTCAGCTGTTGTGGCTCTTCTTCGCCAAGTACAGTCAGATCTTTCTGTTGAACAGATTGAACAAATACTGATTGATACTGCGAAGCCGTTAACTGATCAGCAATTCCCGGAGTCTCCAAACAATGGCTATGGGGCAGGTTTAGTTGATGCAAGAGCAGCAATTACGGCATTAACAGATGGAATTGGCATGATTGAAGGACAGGTGACAAACGAAGATGTTCATTTAGATGAGATGAAAATACCAGATCAAGCCATGCCTAAAAAAGATAAGGCTGTACATCCACATAAGAAGCCTGCGAACATAAAAGAAAAGAAAAAGGAAAAAAATTTAGCTTCTCCGTCCATCAAAGCTCTTCCTATGAAAGCGGAAATCAGTGTTCTTGAAAGCGGCAAGTCAACGTACACAGATGAAGCAACAGGGAGATATCAGCTTCCTCACAGTGCAGGTGAATTCACAGTGAAAGCCGAAGCTTACGGATTTGAATCACGCACACAAACCGTCCATATTTCTTCAAAAGAAACAGTAGAGGCGAATTTCGCCTTACAGCCACTAAAGAAACGAACGATATCTGGCACAATTGCCAATGAAACAACGGGTGAAAAAGTAAAGGATGCCACGGTTTACCTTGTAGAGGATGCGAAAATTAAGCCGGTGAAAACAAATGAATCTGGTGAATTTTCTCTAGAGGCATTAAGCGGTGTCTATACCGTCAAAGTATTTGCCAAAGGGTTTAAAGGATATTCTTTTACAGCAGATGTGACAGAAAAGCCGGTGGAAAAAGCCATTCAGCTAGAACCATTCATCGGCTTTGCTGGGGAAATTGGCTACGATGACGGGACAGCTGAAAATGCGAGGGCTTTCTATGATCCTGGCAATGGCTGGGCTGTGAAGTTTTCATTAGAAAAGGGGAAGAAACAAGCGCAACTCACAGGAGGGCTTTTCCGTTTCTGGTCATCAGAGTGGCCAGCTCCTGGAGGGAATGACTTTGCGGTTGAAGTGTATGACGCTTCTGGGAAGAACGGAGCTCCAGGGGAGAAAATTGCAGGACCGCTCAAAGCGAATGCGCTGCGTAATGGGGAATGGACAAAAGTAGATTTAGAAGATCAAGCCATTACAGTGGATGGAGATTTCTATCTTGTCTATATTCAAACGAAAAAGAATACGGAATCTCCAGGCCTTGCAACTGATGAGGATGGACCAAATGCTGAAAGAAGCTGGCAGCTGACAAGCGGTGCTTTTTCTCCTTCTCCAAAAGAAGAGGGGAATTATATGATTCGTGCGCTTGTTGACTATGAAGCAGATGTGCCAGAGATTACATCTCCAAAGGCAGGAATCATTACGAACAAAGATGAACTAGAAATTGAAGGCAAATCCTCTCCTGGGCTTGATGTAGCGATCTATCAAAACGATGAAGAGATTGCCAAAGTGAAAGCAGATCAGTCTGGGGCTTTCAAAGAAAAGGTCACAGTATCAAGTGGAGAGCATGTATTCACCGCTGCAACTGTTACGGATAAAGGCGCAACAAAACGATCCAAACCAGTAAAGGTGATCATTGATCAAACAGCTCCACTGCTCACTATCGATACACCGAAAAAAGGGGAAAAGACAAATAAAGAATCGTTCACTGTAGAAGGAAAGGTCATAGATGATCATCTTGATCAAGTCACTGTAAATGGAAAAAAGGCAACCATAAAAGAAGGGAAGTATTCCGCAAGAATACTGCTTGAGAACGGGGAAAATGCGATCAAAGTCACAGCGAAAGATGCAGCAGGAAACAAAACGACTAAAAAAATCAATATCGATGTTCAATACGATGCACCTGAGATTTCTAAGCTGACTCCAGCAGATAATGTCCATCTGGCATCAGGGGAGTCTGTTAAGATTTCATTTCATAGTAGAGAAAAGCTAGACGCAACGTTTGTCATTCACATGCCGCTGACAAACGCGAGATCAAAGCTTCAAAATACTACAGAGCTGCCGCTTCGCGAAGTATCGAGCGGAACGTATGAAGGTTATTGGACTGCTACTTCTACCGCTAAAGCAAAAGGTGCGGTCGTAGAAGTCATTGTGCGAGATGATTATGGAAATGTCACAAGACAAAAAGCTTCAGGTACGTTAAACATCAATGAAAAGTAATATAAACAAAAGACACGATTTCTAGGAGCGTGTCTTTTTTCTTTTAAACAATTGTTGATGGCTTGTCCAGAAGAATACTCACTCTCATTCCTCGACAAAAACAATAACAATCCACCAAAAGTTCTCTATCATCACCAACAAGAATTGACAGACTTCCAACTCATGACTGTTTTATACTGGTACAAACAAGTGCAAGTACTGCTTTTGATTCTTTGTTTCAGATGAAAGGAGCAGAAGGTGGTCATTTATTTAGATGTGATTTGGCTGTTAAACTTTTGTTTTGATCTATTGCTTCTCTTACTCACTGCATTTATTCTCAAACGACAAGTAAAAAAAAGGCGATATATGTTAGGAGCGCTCATTGGATCGAGCATTGTTCTCTTGCTCTTTACACCATTTGCAATGGTTGTGTCACACCCTTTAGGCAAACTACTATTTTCTATCTTCATCGTTCTTGCAACCTTTGGTTTTCAAAGATTTCGTTCCTTTTTTCAAAATCTGTTTGCTTTTTACTTTGTAACTTTTTTGATGGGAGGAGGCATGATCGGGGTTCATTCATTTTTGCAAACCAATACAGTGATTCAAAATGGTCTGCTGATTTCACAAAATGATGGCTTTGGTGATCCGATTAGCTGGCTTTTTGTTTTAACTGGATTTCCTGCGATTTGGCTGTTTTCAAAGAAAAGATTAGGAGAGGTTGGTACGAAAAAAAGACAGTATGATGAACAAGTGCTTGTGGAACTACACATTCATGGAGAAACCATTCGTTTAAAGGGACTCGTCGATTCTGGCAACCAGCTGTATGATCCTATGACAAAAACACCGGTCATGATTGTTCAGGCTGACCAGCTAACAGCCATTTGCGGAGAGCCATTTATAGAGCTCATGAAACAGTCTCATCCTGTTGAAGTCATGCAAAAGATCGATGATCAATTTCCTCTTCTTGATCGATTAAGACTTGTTCCATATCGAGCAGTCGGTCATGATCACGGCTTTCTGCTATGCCTAAAACCAGATACAGTCTTCATTTATTCAAAGACGCATATGATTCAGCCTGCTAAGTGTTTTGTAGGGTTGAGTCTGAGCGGTTTATCGGCAGATCAGGAATTTCAATCCATCATTCATCCAGATATGTTAGACGGGAAAATCATCCAAGGGGTGTCGTAGTTTTTGGTGATGTCTTTTATCTTACGAGGTCAACTTGACATTTAGAAGGGAGAAGAAGATGAAAAAATTAAAATTTAAACTCACTTACTACTGGTATAAACTCCTCATGAAGCTAGGTCTAAAGAGTGATGAAATTTATTATATTGGTGGAAGTGAAGCGCTGCCGCCTCCATTATCAAAGGATGAAGAGCAGGAGCTGCTTGTCAAATTACCAAAGGGAGATCAAACCGCAAGAGCGATTCTGATTGAAAGAAATTTGCGTTTAGTCGTTTACATCGCAAGAAAATTTGAAAACACTGGTATTAATATTGAGGATTTAATTAGTATCGGAACCATTGGTCTGATCAAAGCAGTCAATACATTTAACCCAGAAAAAAAGATCAAGCTGGCAACATATGCTTCGAGATGTATTGAAAATGAGATTTTGATGTACTTGCGCCGAAATAATAAAATCCGGTCAGAAGTTTCGTTTGATGAGCCGCTCAACATTGATTGGGACGGAAATGAACTGCTTTTATCAGACGTACTTGGAACAGATGATGATATTATCACGCGGGATATCGAAGCAAATGTAGATAAAAAATTGCTGAAAAAAGCGCTAGAGCAATTAAATGACCGCGAAAAGCAGATCATGGAACTAAGATTTGGCTTAGTTGGCGGCGAGGAAAAAACCCAAAAAGATGTCGCTGACATGCTTGGGATTTCCCAGTCTTATATTTCGAGACTTGAAAAACGAATCATTAAACGATTACAAAAAGAATTTAATAAAATGGTCTAAAAATTTTTTTTAAAAAAGCTCTGTGCCTGCACTGTCAAAGGAAATAACCTTTTTTCTCATGATTCTCGTCATCGCTCGTGCATATTTTTCCATCCCAAGGAGATACTGAACTTTGTACAACAGCTCCTGTAGGGAGGGAAAAAAGTGTCCAGAAATAAAGTGGAAATCTGCGGAGTCGACACCTCCAAGCTGCCTGTTCTGAAAAACGACGAGATGAGAAAATTGTTCAGACAGCTGCAAGATGAGGGTGACGATACAGCAAGAGAAAAGCTAGTCAATGGCAATTTACGGTTGGTTTTAAGTGTGATTCAGCGTTTTAACAACAGAGGCGAATATGTCGACGATCTCTTCCAAGTAGGCTGTATCGGATTAATGAAATCAATTGATAATTTTGATTTAAGCCACAATGTCAGATTTTCAACTTATGCGGTTCCTATGATCATAGGAGAAATCCGTCGATACTTGCGTGATAACAACCCGATTCGGGTGTCTCGCTCACTAAGAGATATTGCCTATAAGGCACTTCAGGTCCGTGAGAGGCTGATTAGTGAGACAAGCAAGGAGCCAACAGCAGAAGACATTGCCAAAGTGCTGGAAGTGCCTCATGAGGAAATTGTTTTTGCCCTAGATGCGATTCAAGATCCTGTCTCTTTGTTTGAACCGATCTATAATGACGGAGGAGATCCGATTTATGTGATGGATCAAATTAGTGATGAACGGAACAAAGACACACAATGGGTGGAAGAATTGGCCTTAAAAGAGGGCATGCGCAGATTGAACGACAGAGAAAAAATGATTCTTCGCAAACGCTTCTTCCAGGGCAAAACGCAAATGGAGGTTGCTGAGGAGATCGGGATTTCTCAAGCACAAGTCTCAAGGCTTGAAAAAGCAGCCATTAAACAAATGAATAAAAACATCTTTTAAAGCCGCCGCTTCATGAGCGGCTTTTTTCATTCTTATGAGAGAACACGCCTCTAGTATTGACTCTGTTATTTTTTTCATTTAATCTGTTTTTAACAAATGTTATTTTAGATATCATTTGTTAGGGAACACTTAAGCGGAAAGAAGGGTTATTATGACATTCCATGATGAAAGAAGGCTGCTCATTAAGGTTGCGCATATGTATTATGAAGAAGGCGCCACTCAATTTAACATCGCAGAAGCGGTTGGGGTTAGTCGTTCGCTCATATCGAAATATTTGGCAAAAGCACGTGAAGCAGGAATCGTGGAAATCATTATTCATGATGAAGTCAACCAACAGTATGGATCGTTAGAAAGAAAAATAGAACGCAAATATGGGCTGCGAGAAGTCGTCTGTGTGGAAACACTCAGCAAAGACACAACGAAAAGCCGAATCGGAGCCGCGGCGGCAAGCTTTTTATTAAAAGTGATGAAAGATGGACAAGTCATCGGGTTTTCCTCAGGGACAACGCTGCATGAAATGGCGAAAGCGCTTACGTCTGTTCAGCACTATCCATCCGTGACATTTGTTCCGCTTGTCGGAGGTGTGGGAAATGAAGATGTCGATATCCACGCCAACTATATTATTGCGAGATGCACAGAGGCACTCAAATCTAAATGTGAGTTTTTACATGTACCCGTCATGCTTGATACAAAAGAAGCGAAAGATGTCCTGATCCGGCAGCCGTCGATCAAAAAAGTGATTGAACTAGGAGAATCATCAAATATCGCGGTTGTCGGAATTGGTGGTGTTCCGCAGCATTCAACGATGGTGAAATCTTATATGACAAGCGGCGAAGAGGACATCCTTCAAGCAAAGGATGTAGCAGGTGACATTTGCTATAACTTTATTGATCATCAAGGGGAAGTATATCCCCACCCATGGAACGACCGGGTGATGGGGATAAGCCCGCAAAAGCTGAAAGAAATTCCGCTTGTCATAGGTGTCGCTGGCGGCGAAGAGAAAATTGAAGCAATTCGGGCGGCATTAGCAGGTGGATTAATTCATGTATTAATTACCGATGAACGAACTGGAGATGCCTTATTAAAGTAACTACCTAATGATATTAGGTAGTTTTTTTTGAGTCTTTAGACTCAAAAAGATTGAAAATTTTATCGATTTTAGCTTGACACAAAGTTGACACATCATATAAACTAAGTTCATAACAAATGATAAATAAAATAACAAATGTTACAAGAAACAGATTTTTGTTAATTTTTATAACATTTGTTAAAAGTTTCAGATTATATTTCTAGCAATCTACCCGAGAAGCAAGAAAACCTGAAAGGATGATTTAGATGTCAATCTATCAACAATTGTTAGCGCGAGAACGTAGTGGAGATCCAATCAAAGTAGGGATTATTGGGGCAGGTCAAATGGGCTTTGGACTCATTTCACAAATTTCTAAAATTCCAGGCATGATTGTTGCTGGTGTTTGTGATATCCACCTTAGTGCAGCAGAGAAGGCAGCGAATTTTTATAAGCAGCATGCAAAGCCGCATCACATGGTTGTCACAAATGATTACAGAGAAGTGATTCAATCAGATTCCGTGGAAGTTGTCGTAGACGCAACAGGTGTCCCAGAGGTCGGAGCAAACATTTCTTTGGAAGCGCTTAATTCAAAAAAACATCTTGTTCTTTTAAATGTAGAAGTTGATATTACCATCGGTTTGGTCATGCATAAGTTGTTCACAAATGCAGGACTTGTTTACTCAGGATCAGCTGGAGATGAACCAGCAGCAACACTAGAATTATATGAATTTGCGAAAACAATGGGGCTTGAAGTACTCGTTGCTGGGAAAGGAAAGAACAACCCATTCTTCCCAGAAGCAAATCCAGATACGTGTAAAGCAGAAGCAGATAGTAAACATATGAGTGCACATATGCTGGCTGCATTCCAAGACGGAACAAAAACAATGGCGGAAATGAACTTATTAAGTAACGCGACAGGGCTTCTGCCAGATAAAGTCGGTATGCATGGAGTCGAAGCGAATTTAGAAAATGTTGCAGATAAATTGAATCAAAAACAGCAAGGCGGCGTGCTCGATAACTTCGGAGTCGTTGAATATGTAAATGGACTTGCACCAGGTGTATTTGTCATCGTGAAGAGTGACCTTGAGCCAGTAGATGAAGAGCTGCGCTACTTAAAAGTTGGAAAAGGCCCACACTACACACTTTACCGTCCTTTCCACTTAGCGAGTCTTGAAACACCTGTTACCATCGCTAAAGCGGTCTTACAGCATGATTCATCTATTCACCCAATTGGAGTACCAGTGTCAGAAACAGTCGCTGTGGCGAAAAGAGATATTAAAGCTGGAGAATCACTTGACGGAATTGGTGGATACTCCGTAAGAGGTGTTCTTGAAACACATCAAGACATGAAAACGAACGGCCACATTCCAATTGGCTTAATTAGCGGAAAAGTCGTAGCGAAAAAAGACATCAAATTAGGACAATTCCTCACTCACGATGATGTAGAGCTTGATTCAAACACAACGGTCTGGAAGCTGCGTTCATTACAAGATCATTTATTTCAATCATAAGGGCGTGAAGCTGTGGAAAAATTAGCGATCGTACTTTGTATCATTCTCATTGTGCAGTATGGGTTATCTTTTATTCAAATCAAGTACTACCGCAAGAGCATGGATTCACTTATTGATGATTACAGAGGAAAGCAGGGCTACCACTTATTTTCAGGGATGGAGCGGCGCAAAGTTGGCCCTGGTGCCATTGCGCTCATCATTGTAGATGAATCGTATATCATTCAAAAATGCCATGTGCTTGGCGGTGTGTCGATCTTATCTAAGTTTAAAGAAGTCCCTTCATATGAAGGAAAGCATGTAGGGGCAGTGTTAGACGAGCACCATATGATGAAGCAGACGTTGAAAAAACGCAAAAAGGGGCCAGCTGTCATGCACGCACTTTCCATGGCGGCTGAACAGGCACTTGTCTCGATTTCGAAAAAAAATATAACAAATGTGAACTAAAGAAAGGGGAGATGAAACATGGAATGGATTCAATGGTTTGGAGAGCACTTTATCGGCATGTTTGAAGCCGGCGGAAAGCAATTCATGGGTCTTGTTACAGGTATCGTTCCAACGCTTGTTGTGTTACTTACTTTCACTTATGCTGTCATGAAGTTTATTGGAGAAGAGCGAGTGAATAGAGCAATTCAGTTTGCTGCGAAATATACCATTTTGCGCTACACGTTAATGCCGATCTTATCCGTTCTTATTTTGACAAACCCAATGGCTTATACGTTTGGCCGATTCTTACCCGAAAAACAAAAACCAGCATTCTATGATTCAGCTGTTTCATTTGTTCATCCGGTGACATCACTGTTCCCATATGCCAATGCAGGAGAACTGTTTGTCTACTTAGGAATTGCGAACGGGATTAAAGAAGCAGGGTACTCAATGTCAGAGCTTGCTGTTCGGTACTTCTTAGTCGGGATCGTCGTCATTTTACTTCGCGGTATTATTACTGAATGGATTACAAAGTACTTAGCAGGAAAAATGAAAGCGAATTCACAATAGGGGAGGGTTAGACATGACAAACCACAAAGTATTTGTAGCAAAAGGTGCTGGCGGATGGGGACAAGGCTTGGAGCTTGAACCAACCGGTAAAAAAAGAAAGGTTGTTTCCATTACAGGGGGAGGCATTCACCCAGTTGCACGTAAAATTGCAGAAATGACAGGGACAGAAGCATGTGATGGCTTTAAAAACTCGATACCAGAAGATGAAATGATGTGTGTTGTCATTGACTGCGGAGGAACCGCGCGAATCGGACTTTATCCAATGAAGCGCATTCCAACTGTAGACGTTTTGGCATCCTCTCCTTCTGGACCGCTTGCAAAACATATTACAGAGGATATCTTCGTATCAGGCGTCACAGAAAAAGATATTTCCTTTGCGGATGCATCAAGTGGTGAGGCAACAGTAGAAGGTCAGGATAACAGTAAGCCGATTGACAAAGAGAATTTCAAAGAAACCTATTCAAAACTGAAAGAGGAAAATCTCGAGCGTCAGGAAAAAGGTAATTTCCTGATGAGGTTCTCAAGAGGAATTGGGAAAGTCACCGGTACGTTCTATCAGGCTGGTCGTGATTCCGTTGATATGCTTTTGAAAAACATTATTCCATTCATGGCATTTGTCAGTATGTTAATTGGAATTATCAATTATACAAAAATTGGTGACTTGATTGCCCATTTTCTATCACCACTGGCAGGATCTATATGGGGACTCTTACTCCTCGTTGTGGTTTGTACATTGCCATTCCTATCACCTGTCTTAGGACCTGGTGCAGTCATTGCACAAGTAATTGGTGTTCTCATTGGTAGTCAAATTGCACTAGGGAATATCCCGCCTCAATTTGCACTTCCTGCACTATTTGCCATCAACGGTCAAGTAGGGTGTGATTTCATTCCAGTTGGGCTATCACTTGGTGAAGCGAAGCCGGAAACGGTACAATATGGAGTACCAGCTGTTTTGTATAGCCGTCTCATTACAGGGGTTCTATCTGTTGTGATCGCATACGCTGCCAGCTTTGGTATGTATTAAACGTATTAAAGGAGGAATCGAGATACATGGTCACACAATCTGTCGTAAAAGAAATCGGGATTTTAGTCCCGCAATTTAAAGAAGATAAGCTGATTGTTTTATTTGGACCCGCAGCGCCGCAGGAATTAAGAGATATGTCCGTCATTCATGAGTTCGAACATTTAGAAGAAGAGCCGTTGAAACTGGGCGGTACCATTCAAGTGGGTGATCAAACGTACACGATTACAGCCCTCGGCAATAAAGCAAATGACAACTTTAAAGAGCTCGGCCATATTTCGATTTACTTCCAAGAGCCGTTTGATGATGTATTACCGGGAGCTGTCTTTGCATCTCCGCACACGTTTCCTGATATAAAAGAAGGCGTAAGAATTGAAATTTCGTAACGTTAAAGAAAAGCTGTTCCTCAAAAGGAGCAGCTTTTTTATATGAGGTTTACCAGAAAGAGCAATTGCGATATGCTATAAACATTCATTATTTGTTTATTCAGAATTTTTACTCAGGAGGAAACGATGGTGTCACTTGAATTAAAGAATGTTTCTTTAAAACGAAATGGAAAATGGTTGCTTCAGTCTGTTGACTGGCAGGTGACCAAAGAGGAGCACTGGGTGCTTTATGGTTTAAATGGTGCGGGGAAAACCGCTTTATTAAATATGCTCTGCTCATATTATTTCCCTACATCAGGTGAGATGACGGTGCTGGGACATGTCTTTGGCAAGGAGGCTCTTGGCGAAAAGCTCAGGAAGAAAATTGGCCTCATTTCTGCGGGACTTGAAAAGAAACTGCACAGAGACGACAATGCATTTGAAATTGTTCTCAGCGGGGCATTTGCCTCCATCGGGCTTTATGAAACCCCGACAGATGAGATAAGAGAGAAAGCCATTGATCTATTAAAAGCATTTGGTTCGTTCAAATATGCGAACCGGACATATGAAACACTCTCACAAGGAGAAAAGCAGAAAGTCCTGATTGCGAGGGCTTTAATGAATGATCCTAAGCTCCTGATTTTAGATGAGCCTGTGACGGGTCTTGATTTTTTAGCAAGAGAACAGGTGCTAGAGACCATCTCATTCATTGCTTCAAAGCCTGATGCGCCTACTTTGCTTTACACGACCCATCATGCAGAAGAGATTTTGCCTGTTTTTCAGCACACCCTATTATTAAAAGAGGGGTCTGTTTTTGATCAAGGGAAAACAAAAGAGATGATGACAAGCAACTTGCTTTCTTCCTTCTTTGAATGCCCGGTAGATGTGATGTGGAGAAATGGGCGTCCTCACTTAAGTAAATTGTAGATAAAAGAAACTATTGGTATGCGTCCCTGCTTTTCCATCATACATATTATAGTAGAAAACGAAAGGCGGGGAAGGACAGATGATCAGTATTTCTGAATTCCAAATCAAGGATGTTGTCGATGTGTCAAGCGGAAAAAAACTAGGCACCATTGGGGACATTGATATCAATGTTACGAGCGGTAAAATACAAGCAATCATTATCGGCGGCACAGGTAAAATGATGGGATTTTTCGGAAAAGAAGAGGAAATGATTGTGCCGTGGCGAAATATAGTAAAAATTGGCGAAGATGTGATACTTGTCCGATTGTCTTCTTAAAATTCGTATAACTCCTCAATGAATCATTCAATGATCCTTAACATAAGCTCTCCATTCTCAGCAAACAATGTCTTTTTCGGGTAAAAAGATTACGTTTTCATATCAATTTGCAAAAAAACCTGTAGAAAGGGCACATTTGAGTGTAATATTTAATGAATCCCACTAACTGTCTACGCATGTCTTGTGGTAAAATAGGAGCGATATAAAGAGAGATGAATGAAAGGTGGTAGGCAGCTTTGACACACAATTATGACCCCTTTCAGCAGAAATCACCTGATGCAATGATGATTCATGATTGGACGAACATGACATGTTCTGGTAAAGAGGTATTGGCCGGATTTACGACAAAAAATGGCGGCTTCAGCCTTTCTCCATATCAATCATTGAACACTGGACTCCATGTAGGAGATGATGCTTCTAGTGTCCAAATGAATCGTCAAGTCATAGCAGATGCTACTGCTGTGCCGCTCTCTGATTGGGTGTTTGCAGATCAAACACACGAGGACCGCATCAAGAAAGTCACCAAGGAGCAAAGAGGAAGAGGAAGTCTTCATTATCATGAGGCACTGCCTGGAACAGACGGCTTATATACGTCTGAAGCGAACATCATGCTCGCTCTTTGTTTCGCCGATTGTGTTCCGCTTTATTTTCTAGCTCCGCAACATGGACTCATCGGAACAGCCCATGCCGGATGGAAAGGAACCGTTAAGCAAATTGGTGCAAAGATGGTAGATCTATGGGTCAATCAAGAAGGTGCTAAGACCGATCAAATACAAGTCGTCATTGGACCATCCATTGGCAGCTGCTGCTACATAGTTGATGATGTGGTCTTGAATCAAGTGAAACAGCTTCCCTTTTCTACAGTGGATGTGTATTCCGAGATATCACAAGGACAATATAAATTAGACTTAAAAACATTAAACAAAAACGTATTGCTTCATGCAGGGATGATAGAAGAAAACATACATGTCAGTTCGATGTGCACAAGCTGCAATGATCAGCTATTCTTCTCACACCGGCGTGATCAAGGGAAAACAGGACGTATGATGTCTTTTGTCGGGTTTAAGGAGGCATAAGAGCAATTGAATGTAAGAGAGAATCTCAGACAATTAAATGAACAAATAAACGAAGCATGTAAAAGAGCCGGTCGAAACCCAGACGATGTATCAGTCGTCGCTGTCACAAAATATGTCTCAATTGAACGAGCACAAGAAGCCAAGGAAGCAGGAATTTTGCATTTTGGTGAAAATCGTGACCAAGGGTTACTTGAAAAACAAGCGGCTATAACCGATGAAAGCATTAGCTGGCACTTCATCGGCAGTTTACAAACACGAAAAGTAAAATCTGTCATTCAGACCATTGACTACTTACATTCGCTCGACAGGATTTCTCTTGCGAATGAAATTGAAAAAAGAGCGGATCACACGGTTCGCTGTTTTGTACAAGTGAATACATCACTGGAGGAGTCAAAGCGCGGCCTGCAAAGTGAAGACGTGATTCCATTTGTCAAGCAGCTCGCTGATTTCAAAAAGATTGAAATTGCTGGACTGATGACGATGGCTCCATTTACAGACGATCACACTGTGATACGAAACTGCTTTAAAACATTAAAAAACCTTCAAGAAGAAGTAAAACATCTTAACCAAGTAAATGCACCTTGTCAGCATTTATCGATGGGCATGTCAAATGATTTTGAAATCGCAATTGAAGAAGGTGCGACATTCGTTCGGATTGGCTCTTCACTTGTTGGAAATGAAACAGGAGGTGCGTGACATGAGCATAAAAAATAAGTTTAAAAGCTTTTTCACTCTCGACGATGAAGAGTATGAGTACGAATATATTGATGAAGAAAGAGAACCAGTCCAAGAAGAAAAAGGAACGAAGGACAAAGCGGCATTTCAAGAGCGTCCGCAGACTGGGAAACAAAATGTCGTCAGCTTGCAAAGCGTGCAGAAATCCTCTAAAGTGGTGTTAAGTGAGCCGCGTGTTTATGCAGAAGCGCAGGAGATTGCAGACCATATTAAAAACAGACGTGCAGTCGTCGTCAATTTGCAGCGCATTCAGCACGATCAAGCAAAGCGAATCATCGACTTCTTAAGCGGAACTGTATATGCAATCGGTGGAGACATCCAGCGTATTGGCTCGAATATATTCCTCTGCACACCTGATAATGTAGATGTATCTGGCACAATATCAGAACTTTTGACAGAGGAAGAACCTCAGAGGTGGTAAATCATAGTGATTCTAAATTTGATTTTTAATTTTTTAGGAACGGTATTAACGATTTACTCATTCGCGATTATTATTTACATCTTTATGTCATGGGTGCCATCTGCAAGAGAAACTGCAATTGGGCGTTTTCTGACAAATATTTGCGAACCGTATTTAGAACCATTTCGTAAAATTATTCCGCCAATTGGCATGATTGACATTTCGCCAATTGTGGCATTGCTTGTGATTCGTTTTGCATCATCATATGGACTAACTGGTCTTTACAATATGATTGTACGCTTCATGTAGACAGGCTGCCGGGCTTGGCGCTGCCAGGCTCTTTTACATAAGAGGGGAACAAAATGAGCGATATTTATCAACATTTTAGAAAAGACGAACAGCCATTTGTCGACCAAGTGTTAGGCTGGAAAAAAATCGCACTCGACCAGTATCGAATGAAATTAACAGACTTTCTTGATCCGCGTGAGCAGTTTATTACCCAGTCCGTCATCCAGCATGCGGATGAGCTTGGGATCATGTTTTTTGGCGGGTATGAAGGAGCGGAGCGCAAAAGAGCGCTCATTTATCCTGAATATTTAGAACCGGCTACTCAGGATGCTGAACTGTCTTATTTTCAGGTGAACTATGCGAAAAAGTTTATTTCGCTAGAACACCCGAAGCTCCTTGGTTCACTGATTGGGACAGGCTTGAAGCGTCAAAAATTTGGAGATCTGTTATTTTCAGAGGAAGATGTGCAGTTTATTTGTACGAGTGATGTCGCCGATTTTGTTCGTGCGCAGCTGACGCATGTCGGCAGAGCCTCCGTTTCATTAGAGGAAATCACGCAGGCAGATTTAAAGCCGGTTAAGAGCAAGACTGACATCAAAGAAGATACGATTTCTTCACTGCGGCTTGATGCGGTATGTGCTGCAATCAGCCGTCAGTCTCGGCAAAAGGCACAGCTGTTGGTCAAAAATGGGCTTGTTAAAGTTAACTGGAAAGTCACTGAGGACCCTTCTTTTACAATCGGTGAAGGCGATCAGCTCTCTGTCAGGGGATTTGGCCGCTTTAGCCTCAAAACGATTGATGGGAAGACCAAAAAAGATAAATTTAAAGTAACATTTGAGCTTCTGACATAACGAACTTGAATCTGGAGGTGGCGAGGTTGCCATTAACACCTAATGATATTCATAATAAAACGTTCACAAAAAGCTTTCGCGGCTATGACGAAGATGAAGTAAACGAGTTTTTAAGCCAAGTACGTAAAGATTACGAAATCGTGCTTCGCAAAAAGAATGAACTCGAAGAAAAAGTAAACGAGCTTGATGAAAGATTAGGCCATTTTGCGACAATTGAAGAAACGTTAAACAAATCAATTCTTGTGGCGCAGGAAGCAGCAGAAGACGTCAAACGTCATTCTGATAAAGAAGCGAAATTGATTATTCGTGAAGCGGAGAAAAATGCCGATCGTATTATCAACGAAGCGCTATCTAAATCAAGAAAGATTGCGATGGAAATCGAAGAGCTCAAGAAGCAGTCGAAAGTCTTTAGAACTCGCTTCCAAATGCTCATCGAAGCTCAGCTTGATCTTCTAAAAAATGACGATTGGGATCATTTACTGGAATATGAAGTTGACGCTGTCTTTGACGAAAAAGAATAAGCGCATCACCTTGACATGACGTGTACAAGTTGCATATAATACCATCATAAATTAACAAGAGATAAACGTTTGAAAGGGACACTCGCAGTTGTCATATGCGTAATAAAGCGAATCGGGGATGGTGGAAGCCTGACATTACGAGACGCTGCAATGAGATCACCCCTTTAGTTCCTTTTCTGAAAAGAAATGAGTAAGAAAAGGCGTCTGATCACGTTACGATTTTAGAGTGGATAAGCGTCTGATTAAATAGCGCTTGTCTAAAAGGGTGGTACCGCGAGACAAGCCTTCTCGTCCCTTATGGGATGAGAGGGCTTTTTTTATTGTTTTTTAATCAGAATTTGCATATGGAGGAATGGGTATATGAACTACAAAGACACCTTATTAATGCCGAAAACAGAATTCCCAATGAGAGGGAACTTGCCGAACAAAGAGCCTGAAATCCAAGAGGAGTGGGCAGAAAAAGACATCTATCAAATGGTTTTAGAGCGGACAAAAGGACGTCCGACCTTTATTTTGCATGATGGACCTCCATATGCGAATGGTGACATTCATATGGGGCACGCCCTCAATAAAATCCTTAAAGATTTTATTGTCCGTTTTAAATCAATGAATGGATTCCATGCACCGTACGTACCGGGCTGGGATACACACGGGCTGCCAATTGAAACAGCACTCACTAAAAATAAAAAAGTCAAACGTAAAGAAATGTCGACAGCTGAATTCCGCAAACTATGCGAGGAGTATGCTTGGAAACAAATCGAAGGTCAGCGCAATCAGTTTAAGCGATTAGGCGTCAGAGCAGATTGGGACAATCCTTATGTCACGTTAAAGCCTGAGTACGAAGCGCAGCAAATTCTTGTCTTCGGAGAAATGGCGAAGAGAGGCTACATTTACAAAGGACTAAAGCCTGTTAACTGGTCTCCTTCAAGTGAGTCAGCTCTTGCAGAAGCGGAAATTGAATATAAAGACAAACGTTCACCATCCATTTACGTTTCATTTAAAGTGAAAGATGGAAAAGGCGTACTTGAAAATGGCGAACAATTCATCATCTGGACAACAACACCTTGGACACTTCCTGCAAACCTTGGGATTTGTGTTCATCCAAACCTAGAGTACAGTGTTCTTCAAGTGGGTGCTGAGCGATATGTTGTCGCATCTGAGCTTGTTGAACAAGTGGCAAAAACGCTTGGTTTTGAAGAGTATGAAGTCGTGAAAACATTAAAAGGAAAAGAATTAGATAACGTCGTTGCAGAGCATCCGATCTATGGCAGAGATTCACTTGTGATGCTTGGTGACCACGTGACAACGGATGCAGGAACAGGCTGTGTTCATACAGCACCAGGTCACGGGGAAGATGACTTTATTGTCAGCATGAAGTACGGTCTTGACGTACTATGTCCAGTAGACGAAAAAGGTGTCATGACAGAAGAAGCGCCTGGTTTTGAAGGTCTATTTTACGAGGATGCCAATAAAGCCATCACAGAACAGCTTGAAGCAAAAGGCGCGCTGAAAAAGCTCGACTTTATCACGCACTCCTACCCGCATGACTGGAGAACGAAAAAGCCAACGATTTATCGTGCAACCGCTCAGTGGTTTGCTTCGATTAAAGACTTCAGAGAAGCGCTATTAGACAATATTAAAGAAACGAAATGGGTGCCAGCATGGGGCGAAACGCGCCTATTCAATATGGTGCGTGACAGAGGCGACTGGTGCATTTCAAGACAGCGTGTATGGGGCGTTCCAATTCCGGTCTTTTATGCAGAAAATGGTGAGCCGATCATCACAGATGAAACCATTCAGCACGTCTCTCAATTATTTAGAGAACATGGCTCTAATATTTGGTTTGAAAAAGAAGCGAAAGAACTATTGCCAGAAGGCTTTACACATCCAGGCAGTCCAAACGGTGAATTCACAAAAGAGCAGGACATCATGGATGTATGGTTTGATTCTGGTTCTTCTCACCAAGCTGTTTTAGAAGAAAGAGATGATCTTGTTCGTCCGGCAGACCTTTACCTTGAAGGCTCTGACCAATATCGCGGCTGGTTTAACTCTTCCTTATCAACAGCAGTTGCGGTCACTGGAAAAGCACCGTATAAAGGTGTTCTCAGCCACGGCTTTACGCTTGATAAAGAAGGACGCAAGATGAGTAAATCATTAGGCAATACAATTGACCCAACAAAGGTAGCGAAGCAGCTTGGGGCGGAGATTCTAAGACTTTGGGTATCTTCTGTCAACTATCAAGCCGATCACCCGGTGTCTGATGATATCTTAAAACAAGTGGCAGAGGTCTACCGTAAAATTCGTAACACGTTCCGCTTCCTGCATGGTAACCTATTTGACTTTGATCCAGCAGTCAATGCAGTACCTGTAGAAGAGCTTCGCGAAGTGGATCAATATATCTTGATCAAATTAAACAAATTGATTGATAAAGTGAAAAAGGCTTATGATGATTACGAATTTGCGGTCGTGTATCATGCGATTCACAATTTCTGTACAATTGAGCTCAGCTCTTTCTATCTCGACTTTGCAAAGGATGTCGTGTATATCGAGCATGCGGATCATCCTGACCGCCGCAGCATGCAGACGGTCTTCTACGAAACATTAATGGCGTTAGTGAAGCTGACTGCACCAATTCTTCCGCATACAGCAGATGAATTATGGAGCCATTTAAGCTTTGTTGAAGAGCCAAGTGTTCAGTTAACAGATATGCCAGAAGGTGTGGCTGTTTCTCAAGCGGAAGCGACAGAAGCGAAGTTTGACCGCTTTATGGAAGTGCGTGACGATGTGCTAAAAGCGCTCGAAATTGCACGTAATGAGAAAGTTATCGGACGTTCTCTTGAAGCAAGTGTGACCCTTTATGCGACAGAAGAAGTGAAAAACCTTCTTGCATCCATTAAAGAAGATGTGAAGCAGCTCTTTATCATCTCTGAATTAACGGTAGAAGATGCGCAAAATGCTGACACATCAGCACCTGAATACACTTCAGGGCGAATTGTGGTTCAAAAAGCAGAAGGAGAACTGTGCGAACGTTCTCGTATTATTTCAAAAGATGTTGGTGCAAATCCGAAATACCCAACATTGTCACTGAAAAATGCTGAAATCGTGGAAAAATATTACCAGAATTAACAGTGTGATATGACCAACTAGCGCCCCGCCATATGCGGGGCGTTTTCTTGTTTGCAGAAATGACAGCGTTTAGAACGAAAGGAAAAATCTTATGGCTTTAAAGTGGACAGCCGGGGCAACAATATGATTATCACGACAGGGCAGGAGTTGAAATAGCGACATGAATGGCGATCTAGAGACGATTTACACGGAACTCCTTCAAATGAAAGAAGAGCTTCAAGCTAAACTGTTTGAATACGCATCATTTCGTTCATCCGCTGAGCATGTCTCAATGAACGAGGTCCAAACGGCCACGCTTCTTTATCACATCAAAGAAGAACTTCAAGATGTGTCTCTCGCTATTGCAAAAATAGAGCAAGGAACCTATGGTATATGTGAGGCAACAGGTGATATCATTCCGCTTGAACAAATGAGTATTCTTCCTACCGCCCGCACGGCTGACGACTTTTTATATCATAAGCAATACGAGAAAAAAGCATTCACTCCTTATCCTCATGAATCAGATGATTCTCATTTTGAAGCCTTCCATATGTAGGGAGGTTTTTGTCTGTCAACTAAAGTTTCTTTACTCCTCCCTGTTTTCTTGATAAAATGCTTAAAGATCAAAGTATGAAAGTGGAGGAACGTGTGTGTTCTATTACATAATCGCATTCGTGATGATTTGTTTAGATCAATTAACAAAATGGCTCATTGTCAAAAATATGATGCTCGGAGATTCTTATCCAGTGATTGATGGCTTCTTTTATATCACGTCACACCGAAATTCAGGCGCGGCATGGGGAATTCTTCAAGGACAAATGTGGTTTTTCTATGTGATCACACTCGTTGTTATTGCGGGAATTGTTTATTATTTGCAAAAGCATGGACAAAAGGACAAGCTGCTTGGAGTTGCGCTGGCCTTAATGCTTGGCGGAGCGATTGGAAACTTTATCGACCGCATTTTCCGTCAGGAAGTGGTAGATTTTGCTCATTTCGTCTTTGGGAATTATCACTACCCAATTTTTAATATTGCAGATTCTTCTCTATGTGTAGGGGTTATTCTGCTCTTCATTCAAATGCTGTTAGATGGAAAGAAAACGAAGGAGTCAACTACATGAATCAAGTAAATATTGCCGTTTCAGAAGAACAAACAAGTGAACGGCTTGATAAATTTCTAAGCACGACAGAACCAGAATGGTCAAGAACCCAGGTCCAGCAGTGGGTAAAAGATGGGCTGATCGAAGTAAATGGGAAGCAAGTGAAAGCCAATTACAAAGTACAAGCTGGTGATCAGATTAAAGTCGAGATTCCAGAACCAGAAGCACTAGATGTAGAAGCAGAAGCAATGGATCTTGATATTTATTATGAAGATGCAGATGTGCTAGTTGTGAATAAACCACGAGGAATGGTCGTTCATCCAGCGCCAGGTCATGTGTCAGGAACACTAGTAAATGGTCTAATGGCCCATTGCACAGATTTATCAGGGATTAATGGAGTGATGCGTCCTGGTATTGTCCACCGAATTGATAAAGATACATCTGGGCTGTTAATGGTCGCAAAAAACGATATGGCGCATGAATCACTCGTCAATCAGCTTGTGGCTAAGACGGTCACAAGGAAATATACAGCCGTTGTTCATGGCATTATCCAGCATGATACAGGTACAATTGATGCCCCAATTGGCAGAGACAAAAAAGACCGCCAAAGCATGACAGTAACAAAAGAAAGTTCAAAACAAGCCGTCACTCACTTTGATGTGATTGAACGCTTTGAGGATTTCACGGTGGTGGAGTGCCGACTTGAAACAGGAAGGACACACCAGATTCGTGTTCATATGAAATATATCGGTTATCCGCTTGCAGGAGATCCGAAATATGGTCCGAGAAAAACAGTCGATTTCAATGGTCAGCTGCTGCATGCAGGTGTTTTAGGATTTGATCATCCAAGAACTGGCGAATATATCGAGTTCACAGCACCAGTTCCTGCCGATATGCAAGCTTTTATCGATTCATTAAGAAATAACGATTGACAGGCCGTTCTTTTTTTGAAATAATGAACGAAGAAATGAAGATTCTTTAAAACAGTCCAGAGAGGCTGAGAAGGATAACGGATCAATTTGTGCACGAATATGCACAAATGAACGCCCCTCTCTGCCCTTTGCAGAAGGGGCTTTTTATTTGTCAAAAAGAGGTGTAAAAGATGGAACAAAAAGCAGTCATTCTTGATGAACAAGCGATTAGACGAGCGCTGACCCGAATTGCACATGAAATGATTGAGCGCAACAAAGGGATGAAAGATGTCATCCTTGCGGGGATCAAGACAAGAGGCATTCATCTTGCAAAGCGCCTTGCAGAGCGCATTGAGCAAATTGAAGGAAATCCAGTCATAGTGGGTGAACTTGATATTACGCTATACCGTGATGACCTGACAAAAAAGACAGACAATCAAGACCCGCTTGTAAAGGGTGCAGACATTCCAGCTGACATTAATGACAAAACACTAATCGTCGTTGATGATGTCCTGTTTACAGGCAGAACTGTCAGAGCAGCCATGGATGCCCTAGTGGATGTAGGAAGACCATCTTCCATTCAGCTTGCTGTTCTCGTCGACCGGGGACACCGAGAGCTGCCGATTCGAGCGGATTATATCGGGAAGAACATTCCGACATCAAAAGCAGAGACAGTGATGGTTCAACTGAATGAAGTAGATCAAAACGACCTTGTCGCTATATATGAAAAATAACCTTTTTAAATGCATTCCAGAGAGTTTGCAAAGAGGGCAATAACAGAGACACTGAGCACGGCTAACATGACGTGTACGGTTTTTCTAAGCCTCTTTGCGCATACTCGCAAAGAGGCTTTTTTAATGAAGAAGGACACATCTAGGAGGAAAAATCATGAGTCAGCAAAAAGCCAATTTAGGCATTCGAGATATCCCAAAACCATTTACATGGCTGTCACTTAGCCTTCAGCATTTGTTTGCCATGTTTGGTGCGACCATTCTAGTACCAAAAATCATCGATATGAGTCCAGCCGTCGCGCTCATCTCAAGTGGTGTTGGAACCATTGTTTACTTAATTATCACAAGAGGCCAAATTCCGGCGTATCTTGGATCGTCCTTTGCCTTTATCGCCCCCATACTGAATGTCAAAGCAACAGGCGGCCCTGGAGCCGCAATGGTTGGTGCCTTCATGGCGGGTGTCGCTTATGCACTCATTGCACTATTTATTAAATGGCTCGGAACAGGCTGGCTGATGAAGCTTCTGCCGCCAGTCGTCGTAGGACCGGTCATTATGGTCATTGGGCTCGGACTCGCTGGAACAGCTGTTAACATGGCGATGTATGTTGATCCGAATGCAACCGAGCTTGTATACAGCCTTAAGCACTTAACGGTCGCGGGTTTCACACTGGCAGTCACGATTATCAGCATGATTTTCCTAAGAGGTTTCCTAAGCTTAATTCCAGTATTAATCGGCATTATAAGCGGCTATCTCTTTGCCTTAACACAAGGTATTGTGAACTTTCAGCCGGTCATTGATGCAAAATGGTTTGCTGTACCAGACTTCGTCGTACCATTTGTCAATTACACACCTGTTGTGACATTAAGCATTCTCACGGTGATGGTGCCGGTTGCCTTTGTGACAATGTCTGAGCATATCGGCCACCAAGTGGTGTTAAGTAAAGTTGTAGGGCAAGATTTCATTAAAAAACCTGGTCTTCACCGCTCCATTTTAGGAGACAGTGCGGCGACAATCTTCGCTTCACTCATTGGCGGACCACCAACAACAACGTATGGAGAGAACATCGGCGTCCTCG
The DNA here is from genome assembly GCF_037976435.1 of Bacillus sp. FSL K6-2841. Lineage (NCBI taxonomy): Bacteria > Bacillati > Bacillota > Bacilli > Caryophanales > Bacillaceae > Bacillus > Bacillus sp. FSL K6-2841. The sequence goes on from NZ_CP150266.1 coordinate 1,516,736, forward strand.
CCATCACAAGAGTGTTCAGTATCTTCGTCATCGGCGGAGCAGCAGTATTTGCAATCTGCTTCGGCTTTGTCGGAAAAATCTCAGCATTAATCAGTACAGTACCGTCTGCGGTCATGGGAGGCGTTTCGTTCCTGCTCTTTGGGATCATTGCCTCAAGCGGTCTGAGAATCCTGATTGATCATAAAGTGAATTTTGAAGAAAAGCGTAATCTCATTATCGCATCAGTCATCTTAGTCATCGGAATTGGCGGGGCATTCATTGAGGTGAAACAAATCAACCTCACACTATCTGGAATGGCACTTGCTGCCATCACGGGTGTCCTGTTGAATCTGATCCTGCCGCAGCAAAAAGCGGCCGATGACGAGTCAAATGAATCGAATACAGAAAACCTTTTAAAAGAAGTCCAGTGAGGCTGACAAGGGTTCTAAAATGAGCAGAATGCACGAATGTGCCGCTGCTTCTTTTGGAGAACCCTAAGCTGCCGAGGCTTAGGGTTTTTTTGAACCTGAAAGTGATGAAAAACTAGAGGGGGCAGAAAAAATGAATAATCTATCGACAATGAGCAGCTTATCTAAAGAAGAGATTTTACAGCTGATTGAAGAAGCAACGGCTCTCAAAAAAGGGAAGCAAGAGCTTGGCTTAGCGGGAGAATTTGTAGCAAACCTCTTCTTTGAACCAAGCACAAGAACACGATTTAGCTTCGAAGTCGCTGAAAAGAAACTGGGGATGAATGTACTGAACTTAGATGCGGCAAGCACCTCCGTCCAAAAAGGCGAAACACTATACGATACGGTAAAAACGCTCGAATCCATTGGCGTGAAAGCATGTGTGATCAGAGACAGCACTGATGAATACTACAACGAGCTAATCGGGAAGGTTGGGATTCCCATCATCAATGCTGGAGATGGCTGCGGGCAGCACCCGACCCAATCACTGCTTGATTTAATGACCATCTATGAAGAGTTTGGCTGCTTTGAGGGCTTAACGATTTCGATTCATGGAGACATCAAGCACAGCAGAGTGGCAAGGTCGAATGCTGAAGTACTCTCAAGGCTCGGAGCGACAGTCCTTTTCTCAGGGCCTGCTTCCTTCCAAGATGAGCAAAATCCTCACGGAACGTATGTCCAAGTAGACGAAGCCATTAGACAATCTGATGTGGTGATGCTGCTTAGAATCCAGCATGAACGGCACGCTGAAAAAACGGGCAATGAAGATTACTTATCGACTTATGGATTAACGGTAAACAGGGCAAACAACATGAAAGAACGAGCCATTATCATGCATCCAGCGCCAGTAAATAGAGGTGTGGAGATAGATGATTCTTTAGTGGAATCAAAGCAGTCACGAATTTTCAAGCAAATGGAAAATGGCGTTTATGTCCGAATGGCGGTATTAAAAAGAGCTTTTCAAAATAGCAGACTACATCAAAAAGGGAGAGATTCTGTCTATGTCGTATCTCATTAAAAACGGTTTTATCTTAACAAGCACAGGTGAAAAAGTGCAGCAGGATATTAGGGTAGAAGGAGAAGTGATTCAAGCGATTGGTCACTTAGAAAGAGAAGACGGAGAAGAGGTCATTGATGCTAATGGGCTATTTGTTTCACCAGGCTTAATTGATCTGCATGTACATTTAAGAGAGCCAGGCGGAGAGAAAAAGGAAACGATTGAAACAGGCTCTAAAGCAGCAGCAAGAGGCGGCTATACAACGATCGCAGCGATGCCGAATACACGTCCAGTTCCAGATACAAAAGAGCAAATGGAATGGCTCATGAATCGAATCGAAGAGACTTCTTCTGTCAGAGTACTGCCATATGCCTCCATCACAACTAGACAAATTGGGGAAGAGATGACAGACTTTGCAGCACTAAAAGAAGCAGGCGCCTTCGCTTTCACAGATGACGGGGTAGGCATCCAAACAGCAGGCATGATGTACGAAGCGATGAAAAAGGCGGCAAGCCTTGATCAAGCAATTGTGGCACACTGTGAAGATAACTCGCTTATTTACGGCGGATGCGTTCATGAAGGAGAATTTTCAAAAGCAAATGAATTAAACGGAATACCGTCCATTTGTGAATCGGTGCATATTGCAAGAGATGTTCTTTTAGCAGAAGCAGCGAACTGTCATTATCATGTATGTCATATCAGTACAAAAGAATCTGTGCGAGTCGTTCGCGATGCAAAAAAAGCAGGCATCCGTGTGACGGCAGAGGTGTCACCGCATCACTTGCTCTTATGTGATGCAGACATCCCAGGGCTTGATACGAACTATAAAATGAACCCGCCGCTCAGAGGAAAAGAGGATCGCGAGGCACTAATCGAGGGACTGTTAGATGGAACGATTGATTTCATCGCAACAGACCATGCGCCGCATACAGAAGAAGAAAAGAACGAAACGATGCAGCGCGCACCTTTTGGAATAGTCGGGCTTGAAACAGCGTTCCCGCTTCTGTATACACGATTTGTCAAAACGGGCGAATGGACATTAAAAGAACTCGTTGATTATATGACGATCAAGCCAGCAGAAGCTTTCTCCCTTCCTTATGGAAAGCTGGAAGAAGGACAAACAGCTGATATGACACTCATTGATTTAAACAAAGAAATGGCAATCGATAAAAAGAGCTTCTTATCTAAAGGACAAAATACACCGTTTGACAAATTGACTGTATCAGGATGGCCGGTCATGACGCTTGCATCTGGGAAAGTCGTGTATGAAGAGGGGAGACTAGTAAAATGAAGAGACGCTTAGTGCTAGAAAACGGAACAGTATTCGAAGGAACAGGCTTTGGCAGCTTAGAATCATCAGTCGGAGAAGTTGTCTTTAATACAGGGATGACAGGCTATCAAGAAATTTTGTCTGATCCATCATACTGCGGACAAATTGTCACACTCACTTATCCGCTTATCGGCAACTACGGCATTAACCGTGATGATTTTGAATCGATCACACCGTTTGTAAAAGGGCTGATTGTGAAGGAGCTTTGCGAAAAGCCCTCAAACTGGCGCTCTTCATACTCGCTCGATGAGTATTTGAAAATGAAAAACATTCCAGGGCTTAGCGGAATCGATACACGAAAGCTGACGAGAATGATTCGAAGTGCAGGAACTTTAAAAGGAGCATTTGCGGGACCTGATGAACAAGTGGAAGACGTGATTAGCCGCCTTCAAACAATGCAGCTTCCGACTGATCAAGTAAGTCAAGTTTCTGTGAAAAATGCGTACCCAAGCCCAGGAAGAGGAAAAAGAATTGTCCTTGTCGATTTCGGCATGAAGCACGGCATTTTGCGTGAGCTCAATAAAAGGGACTGTGATGTCATCGTGGTGCCGTACAATATCACGGCAGATGAAGTACTGCAGTTAAAGCCTGATGGAATCATGCTTTCAAACGGTCCTGGGGATCCTGTTGATGTACCAGAAGCAGTCGAGATGATTCAGCAATTGATTGGAAAGGTCCCGCTCTTTGGCATTTGCCTTGGACATCAATTATTCGCGCTTGCATGCGGCGCAAGTACTGAAAAAATGAAATTCGGTCACAGAGGATCGAATCACCCAGTGAAAGAACTAGCAACTGGCAAGGTGACACTGACATCTCAAAACCACGGCTACACAGTTAGTGCCATTAACGAGGATGTGCTCGAAGTCACACATATCGCCCTAAACGACAATACAATTGAAGGATTAAAACATAAAGAAGCACCAGCATTCACTGTCCAGTACCACCCAGAAGCATCACCAGGTCCAGAAGATGCCAACTACTTATTCGACCAGTTCATGGACATGATTCATACAACTGAGAAAGAAGGGGAAGAAGTATGCCAAAACGCGTAGACATCAAAAAGATTTTAGTCATCGGATCAGGTCCAATCATCATCGGTCAGGCAGCAGAGTTTGACTATGCAGGCACACAGGCTTGCTTAGCACTAAAAGAAGAAGGCTATGAAGTCGTACTTGTGAATTCCAATCCAGCGACCATCATGACAGATACAGAAATGGCCGATAAGGTATACATCGAACCACTGACACCAGAATTCTTAACACGAATCATTCGAAAAGAACGTCCTGATGCGATTTTGCCAACACTTGGCGGACAAACTGGATTGAACCTTGCTGTTGAATTATCAGACCTTGGCGTATTAGCTGAATGCGGCGTTGAAGTACTCGGTACAAAGCTGTCAGCTATTCAAAAAGCAGAAGACAGAGATCTATTCCGTAATTTGATGAATGAACTAAATGAGCCTGTACCAGAAAGTGAAATCATCCATAACCTCGAAGAAGCGATGGCGTTTACGAACCAAATCGGTTTCCCTGTCATTGTGAGACCAGCTTATACATTAGGCGGAACAGGCGGCGGAATTTGTACAAACGAGCAAGAGCTGAAGGAAATCGTCGAAAATGGTTTGAAGCTAAGCCCAGTCACACAATGCTTACTTGAAAAAAGTATTGCAGGCTTTAAAGAAATTGAATATGAAGTCATGCGTGATAGCGGTGATCATGCGATCGTTGTTTGTAACATGGAAAACTTTGATCCAGTCGGTATCCACACAGGTGACAGTATCGTTGTGGCGCCAAGCCAAACGTTAAGTGACCGTGAATATCAGCTGCTTCGCAATGTGTCGCTCAAGCTGATCCGGGCACTTGGTATTGAAGGGGGATGTAACGTACAGCTGGCAATTGATCCAGACAGCTTTCAATACTATATCATCGAAGTAAACCCGCGCGTGAGTCGTTCTTCTGCACTTGCGTCGAAAGCAACTGGTTATCCAATTGCCAAACTTGCAGCGAAAATTGCTGTCGGCTTAACGCTCGATGAAATGATGAACCCTGTCACAGGTAAAACCTATGCCGCCTTCGAACCGGCACTTGACTATATTGTGTCTAAAATTCCGCGCTGGCCGTTTGATAAATTCGAATCTGCCAACAGACGTCTTGGCACGCAAATGAAAGCAACGGGTGAAGTAATGGCGATCGGCCGTACATTAGAAGAGTCTCTTCTAAAGGCTGTCCGTTCACTTGAAGCTGATGTGCATCACATTGAATTAAAAGATGAAGCAGATATCACAAACGAAGTGCTTGAAAAGCGGATTATCAAGGCGGGAGACGAACGATTATTCTATATCGCCGAGGCGCTTAGAAGAGGCTATACGGTTGAACAGATACATGAATTCTCAAAAATTGATTACTTCTTCCTTCATAAGCTGGAAGGCATCATCGCTTTTGAAAAGACATTAAAAGAAAACAAAGGCAATACAGACGTATTAAAAGAAGCGAAAGAAAAAGGCTTCTCAGACATCTATATTAGCCGCGAGTGGAATATGGATGAAGCGGATGTCTACACGCTAAGACAAGAAGCAGGCATCGTACCTGTTTACAAAATGGTAGATACTTGTGCAGCTGAATTTGAATCAGAGACGCCATATTTCTACAGCACATATGAAGATGAAAATGAATCAGAACGTACAGACAAGAAAAGCGTCATCGTATTAGGCTCAGGTCCTATCAGAATCGGTCAAGGAGTAGAATTTGATTATGCGACCGTTCATTCTGTGTGGGCAATTAAACAAGCAGGGTATGAAGCAATTATTATTAACAACAACCCTGAAACGGTCTCAACAGACTTTAGTATTTCAGACAAGCTCTACTTTGAACCACTTACTGTAGAAGATGTGATGCACATCATCGACCTTGAAAAACCAGAAGGTGTTGTCGTTCAGTTTGGCGGACAAACAGCAATTAACTTAGCCGACGAATTATCAAATAGAGGGGTTAAGATTCTTGGAACTTCCCTTGAAGATCTTGATCGCGCGGAAAACCGAGACAAGTTTGAACAAACATTAGAAGCACTTGGCGTGCCGCAGCCTAAAGGGAAAACAGCTACATCTGTGCCAGAAGCTGTAGCGATTGCCAATCAGATCGGCTACCCAGTCCTTGTCCGCCCTTCCTATGTATTAGGCGGTCGCGCAATGGAAATCGTTTATCAAGAAGCCGAGCTTCTTCACTACATGGAGAATGCAGTGAAAGTCAATCCGCAGCACCCAGTGCTCATTGACAAATATTTGACAGGAAAAGAAATCGAAGTAGATGCTGTGTCTGATGGCGAAACTGTCGTGATCCCAGGCATTATGGAACACATTGAAAGAGCTGGGGTTCACTCTGGTGACTCGATTGCGGTTTACCCGCCGCAAACATTGTCTGAAGAGATCAAAGCGAAGATCGCAGAATACACGATCAAGCTTGCAAAAGGACTCAACATTATTGGGCTGCTCAACATTCAATTTGTTCTCTCAAAAGGTGAAGTGTTCGTACTTGAAGTGAACCCGCGTTCAAGCCGGACAGTTCCTTTCTTAAGCAAAATCACAGGCATCCCGATGGCAAACCTGGCGACAAAGGTCATTTTAGGAGAAAAACTGAAAAACTATGGCTACGAAGAAGGACTTCACACAGAGCAAGAAGGGGTGTACGTCAAAGTGCCAGTCTTCTCTTTTGCGAAACTAAGAAGAGTCGATATTACACTCGGACCTGAAATGAAATCAACAGGTGAAGTCATGGGGAAAGATGTCACAATCGAAAAAGCTCTTTACAAAGGATTAATTGCATCAGGCATTCAAATTCCTAAAGATGGGACAGTTCTTCTGACAGTTGCTGATAAGGATAAAGAAGAAGGACTTGAGATTGCGAGAAGATTCCATTCAATCGGCTACCATATATTAGCGACAGAAGGAACGGCGAATTACTTAAAACAAGCCTCCATCCCATCAAGTGTTGTCGGCAAAATAGGAGAAGAAGGCAAAAATCTTCTCGATGTCATTCGAAACGGGGAAGCCCAATTTGTCATCAACACTCTGACAAAAGGAAAACAGCCGGCAAGAGACGGCTTTAGAATCAGACGTGAAGCTGTTGAAAATGGCGTAGCTTGCTTAACGTCGCTAGATACAGCAGAAGCGATTTTAAGAGTACTAGAAAGCATGACATTTAGAGCGGACGAAATGCCAGAAGTGAAAACGAATGCTGAGGTGACAGTAACGATATGAAAAAAGCATACTTGACGGTCGTCTCAAATCGAGAGATCGCTGATCATATTTACGAAATGACATTAAAAGGTGACCTTGTGGACTCCTTTCAAACGGCTGGACAATTTCTTCATATCAAGGTCAGCGAGTCCATGACACCGCTGCTGAGAAGACCGATCAGTATTGCCAATATTCATGCCGAGAAACAAGAAGCAACCATCATCTATCGCGCAGAGGGAGAGGGCACAAAGCTCCTTTCCCAAAAGCGGGATGGGGAATCCATCGATGTATTAGGGCCGCTTGGCAACGGCTATGATCCTTCAGTTGTTCAGCCAGGTCAGACAGCGTTACTAGTCGGCGGCGGGATTGGAGTACCGCCTTTATATGAGCTGTCCAAGCGTTTAACGAAAAAAGGCGTCATCGTCAAGCATGTCCTTGGCTTTCAATCGAAAAAGGATATATTTTACGAGGAGAAATTCCAAGCACTCGGAGATACATTTATTGCAACAGTTGATGGGACATATGGCGCAAAGGGCTTCGTGACAAGTGTTATTGAAGAGAATGATTTGAGTTTTGATGTCATGCTTTCTTGCGGGCCGACCCCTATGTTAAAGGCACTAAAAGACTCTTACCCCGATAAGCCTGTCTACATTTCAATGGAAGAGCGAATGGGCTGCGGCATTGGTGCTTGCTTTGCATGTGTTTGTCATACAGACCAGCACGAAAAAGCTTACGTCAAAGTCTGTCTGGACGGACCTGTATTTAAAGCAGAGGAGGTGGCATTGTCATGCTAAACGTTGAGTTACCCGGCTTATCATTAAAGAATCCAATTATTCCGGCGTCAGGCTGCTTTGGATTCGGAAGAGAATTTGCTTCATTATACGACTTATCCGTGCTTGGCGGTATCATGATCAAAGCCACAACCTTAGAACCGAGATTTGGCAACCCGACACCAAGGGTAGCGGAGACAGGTGCTGGTATGCTCAATGCCATCGGTCTTCAAAATCCTGGCCTAAAAGGCGTGCTTGAAAATGAATTACCTTGGCTTGAGCAGTTTGATACGCCTATTATTGCAAACGTCGCTGGCTCACAGGTCGATGATTATGTTGAAGTAGCGAAGCAGATCAGCCAAGCAAAAAATGTCCATGCCCTTGAACTGAATATCTCGTGTCCAAATGTCAAAACAGGCGGAATTGCCTTTGGTACAGATCCTCAAATGGCAGCAGCATTGACAAAAGCGGTGAAGGACGTGTCCTCCGTTCCTGTCTATGTCAAACTGTCTCCTAACGTAGCCAATATTGTGGAGATTGCTCAAGCGATTGAATCTGCTGGAGCGGATGGACTCACGATGATTAACACGTTAATCGGTATGCGTTTAGATTTAAAAACGGGGAAACCGATTCTTGCCAATAAAACAGGCGGATTATCAGGCCCTGCGGTCAAACCTGTTGCTGTGCGCATGGTACATGAAGTCAGTCAAGCAGTGTCTATCCCGATTATCGGAATGGGCGGGGTGCAAAATGCTGAAGACGTACTTGAATTTTTACTAGCAGGAGCGAGTGCAGTAGCTGTTGGCACAGCCAATTTTGTGAACCCATTTATTTGCCCAGAAATCATTGAAGAACTGCCAAAAGTATTATCAGCCTATGGGTATTCATCTGTAGAGGAATGTATCGGAAGGAGCTGGAAACATGAAGCACTTGCCCATCATCGCGCTTGATTTTCCATCAGGGCAGGAGGCGCTCGCCTTTTTAGAACCCTTTGAAGGGACACCGTTATTTGTGAAGGTCGGCATGGAGCTGTTTTACCAAGAAGGACCTGTCATCCTTGAGGCGCTTAAAGAAAAAAATTGCCGCATTTTCCTCGATCTCAAATTACATGACATTCCAACAACGGTGAAAAAAGCAATGAACCGGCTTGCCGCACTTGGCGTTGATCTAGTTAATGTACATGCTGCTGGCGGGAAACAGATGATGCAAGCTGCGTTAGAAGGGCTTGAAAGCGGAACGCCTGCTGGACAAAAACGTCCGGGCATTATTGCTGTGACTCAGCTGACGAGTACATCTGAAGACATGATGAGAAGCGAATTACTCATAGACCGTTCGCTGCAAGAGACTGTTATTCGGTACGGTCAATTGGCATATGAAAGTGGACTAGACGGTGTTGTTTGCTCTGTTCATGAATCCAAAGCCCTTCATGAGCACATCTCACCTGACTTCCTCACTGTTACACCAGGGATTCGTTTACTAAATGATCAAACCGATGATCAAAAGCGTGTGGCAACCCCTGCTTATGCAAAAGAGCAAGGTGTTTCACAAATTGTTGTCGGAAGGTCAATCACAAAAGCTGAAAAACCATTGGAAGCCTATCATCAAATTTTGAAAGAGTGGGAGTGACTGCCAGATGAAAACAAAAATCGCTAAACACCTATTACAAATCAAAGCGGTCTCATTGAAACCAGACGAACCGTTTACATGGGCAAGCGGTATCAAATCACCGATCTATTGTGACAATCGTCTCACCTTGTCCTATCCAGAAGTCAGACACGACATTGCTGAAGGTCTTAAAGAGTTGATTCTCACTCATTTTGAGGGAGCAGAGGTGATTGCTGGTACTGCAACAGCAGGCATCCCGCATGCGGCATTAGCGGCAGACCGTCTGAACGTCCCGATGTGTTATGTCAGAAGTAAACCAAAAGCACATGGAAAAGGGAATCAAATTGAAGGTGCCGTATCAAAAGGTCAAAAGGTGGTTGTCGTAGAAGATCTGATTTCAACAGGAGGCAGTGTGCTTGAAGTGGTCGCTGCTCTTCAAGAAGCGGGCTGTGACGTACTAGGCGTTGCTGCAATCTTCACATACGGTCTGCCAAAAGCTGCGGCAGCCTTCCAAGAGAAAAACATTCCATATGTCACCTTAACAGACTATGACACCCTGACAGACGTGGCACTTGAGCTGAAAGCGATTGAGCCTTCTGCTATGAATAAATTGAAACGCTGGAGACAAGATCCTTCCTCTGAATCTTGGATGGAAGAAACCGTCTAAAAAGCTGCGCCTCCCCGCACAGCTTTCAGCGTGTAGACAAACCCTCGCATTCTTTGTCAGGACTGCGTGCCAGTGCTCACGAATGTTCAATTCGCTCCGCTCTGGTACTCGTCTTTCCTAGACTGCAATGGTTTTCTATCACGCTGAATACAATCTGAAGCTGCGCGAACCCGCACAGCTTTTTTATTTGGTGAAAATAGTAAAATAGACTCAAATTTAAATAAAAACTAATCCTATCAATAAAGTCGGGTTGACTTTTGTTTGAATTGTGTTAATATTTAAGACAAATTAAAACACTTATCCAGAGAGGTGGAGGGACTGGCCCGATGAAGCCCGGCAACCTGCGATTTGCAAGGTGCTACATCCTGCAAAATGATTCTATTTTGAAAGATAAGGAAATCGTGAGCTTCCTCATCTTTCTTTCGGACTGAAAGGGAGTTTTTTTATTTTAACGGTGAGGAGGAAGTGAGAGCAAAAGCAGGGTGAAGACTTAATTGAAGCCTATGCAGAAACTGGTTGGGGATATGATTCAGTTTAGTTACACTGATTGTTCAGGACGGTCAAGTGATTCAAGTGGAAGTAGACAGAAAAAATTCAGTTGACGTAGTGCGGAGAGTAGTGATACTCCGGAAGGGGAGAAACAATGTTAACTTATGAGAATTGGCAAGAGCCGTCCATTACATTTCAAGAAGACGATTTGTATAAAGGGGCCTTATCTGTGCTGAAATGGGCATACGGTCATTATGGTGGTGATCAGCTCGTTTATGCATGTAGTTTTGGTATTGAAGGCATCGTCCTCATTGATTTGATTGCGAAAGTAAAAAAGGATGCAAGAATTGTCTTTTTAGATACAGGTCTGCATTTTAAGGAAACGTATGACACAATTGATGCGGTAAAGGAAAGATACCCAGGTTTAGATATTGTGCTGAAAACCCCTGAGCTGACGGTTGAGGAGCAAAACGAGCAGCATGGTGATCAACTATGGAAAACGGACCCTCAAAGCTGCTGCCATATGCGTAAGGTCATTCCTTTGCAAGAAGCATTATCAGGCTATCCGGCATGGCTTTCTGGCTTAAGAAGAGAGCAGTCACCTAAGCGAGCAGGGACGAACTTTTTAAATAAGGATGAAAAATTCAAATCAGTGAAAGTATGTCCGCTTATCCACTGGACGTGGAAGGACATATGGAGATATGCATCTAGAGAGGAACTTACTTATAATCCGCTGCATGATCAAGGATATCCAAGTATCGGCTGTGCGCCGTGTACACAGCCAGCATTTACTGCCGAGGATCTGCGGTCTGGCAGATGGTCAGGCACAGCTAAGACTGAGTGCGGATTACATGAGTAAGGGAGCCTAATGTATGGAAATTGCCGCAATTTTATTTAGTTTATTTTTCGCGCTAAACATTGGCGCTAGTGGTGCAGCTGCTTCAATGGGCATCGCATACGGATCAGGTGCGATTCGAAAGCCGATCTATGCACTCAGTGTATGTGCAGTTGGGATTTTAGCAGGTTCAGTCATTGGCGGCGGTGAGGTCGTCAAAACCATCAGCTCTGGCATTATGCCTGAATCTGTCATTACACTTGAAATTGTATGTATTATTATTGGTTCTGCTGCTTTATCGCTCTTTATAGCGAATTTGATGGCTATCCCTTTATCAACGAGTGAGGTGACAGTAGGTGCTGTCGTTGGAGTGGCGGTCGCTTATAAAGTATTGTATGTGAAATCCATTTTAGTCATCGTGTCCTTTTGGGTCATCATTCCTATTGTTGCTTTTCTTTTTACATTCATTGTAGTCAAAATCATCAGAATGTTCCCGAAACGAACCTTTTCAAAAAAAGGCACTTTGATTTTATCGATTATTTTGATCATCAGTGGATTTCTAGAAGCATTTTCTGCTGGGATGAACAATGTCGCAAATGCTGTAGGCCCCCTTGTTGCTTCAGGCATTTTATCCGTTGGGCAAGGAACGCTTTACGGCGGACTTTTCGTTGCACTGGGTGCTCTTTTATTAGGAAGAAGGGTGCTGGAAACAAACGGAAAGAAAATCACCCGCTATCAAACGGGCGAAGGGATATTGCTTTCCGGTACCGGTGCTGGACTTGTCATCGTCAGCTCTATTTTTGGGCTGCCAGTTCCACTTACCCAAATCACCTCCTCGTCTATCATTGGACTTGGCATGGCAAAAGGTGGACCTAATATTTTTCATAAACATGTGGTGAAAAAAATGCTGAAAGTGTGGGTAGTATCACCCTTTTTATCACTTAGTCTATCGTATTTGCTAGTGAGCCTTTTCTTAAAAGGTGACTATTACTCTATTTTTATCATGATGAGTGTACTGCTTGCCTCACTTGGTGCGCTAAGTTTGATGAAGGCAGTCAAAAATGAAAGCAGCTCGATTCATGAACAGGGCGGCGGGATTTAATGTTAAATCCGACTATTAACATCTACTAAATATGAACATTGAGAGGAAGATACAAATGAGTTTAACACCACATGGTGGCGTATTAATTAATCGAGTAAATGAAGAATATGATCTCAGCACGGCTGCAAAGGAAATTGAACTAGATGCTATCTCTTTTGCAGACCTTGAACTCATAGCAATTGGTGGGTATAGTCCAATTGAAGGGTTTTTAACAAAAGCTGATTATGAATCTGTTGTGAGCAGTATGCGGCTAGCAAGTGGTGTCGTTTGGTCTCTTCCTATTACATTGCCAGTGACAAAGGAAAAGGCAGGGGAAATCCATCAAGGCGATATTGTGCGTCTATCGTATAATGGAACTGTATATGGCGTGATTGAAGTAGAGGATCAATACACACCAGATAAGGAAAAAGAAGCGGTGAATGTGTATAAAACTGATGACCGCAATCATCCAGGTGTGAAAAAATTATTTGAACGCGGTGACACATACATTGGTGGTAAAATCACACTGACGAAACGCAGCGAAAAACCATTCCCTCAATTTACGTATGAGCCGGAAGAAACAAGACGTCATTTTAAAGAGAACGGCTGGAAAACGATTGTTGGTTTCCAAACGAGAAACCCTGTTCACCGTGCCCATGAATATATTCAAAAGACAGCACTTGAAACCGTCGATGGTTTGTTTTTAAATCCACTTGTCGGTGAAACAAAATCAGACGATATTCCGGCAGACGTGAGAATGAAAAGCTACCAAGTGTTATTGAACGGTTATTACCCTAAGGATCGCGTCTTTTTAGGTGTTTTTCCTGCAGCAATGCGTTATGCTGGACCAAAGGAAGCAATCTTTCACGCGCTTGTCCGTAAAAATTACGGATGTACTCACTTTATTGTCGGAAGAGATCATGCAGGTGTTGGTGATTATTACGGCACATATGAGGCGCAGGAGTTATTTGAACAATTTACAAGCGAAGAAATTGGTATTACCCCGTTAAAATTTGAACATAGCTTCTACTGTAATACATGTGAAGCAATGGCAACGCCAAAAACATGTCCTCACGATAAAAGCGAGCATGTCATTCTTTCAGGTACAAAGGTTCGAACGATGCTCAGAAACGGAGAATTACCGCCAAGCACGTTCAGCCGAAAAGAGGTCATTGAAACATTAATCGAAGGATTAAAAACGACGGTATCTTAATGGGAGGGTATGACATGAGCAACGAACATATCGTGTGGCATGATTCATCTATTACAAAAAAAGAATATCAACAGAAAAACAATCATAAAAGCGGCATTATTTGGCTCACAGGTCTAAGTGGGTCAGGTAAATCAACAATCGCAAATGCAGCGGCTAGAGAGCTGTTTGAACAAGGTTATCAAGTCACTGTTCTTGATGGCGATAATGTGCGGCATGGTCTGAATAAAGATTTAGGGTTTTCAGATGATGACAGAAAAGAGAACATCCGCCGTATTGGAGAAGTGGCGAAATTATTTGTTGAGCAAGGAACGATTGTCATCACGGCTTTTATTTCACCATTTCAAGAAGACCGCCGCATTGTCAGACAGTTAGTTGAAGCGGGAGAGTTTCACGAAGTGTTTGTGAAATGTGATCTGAATGTATGCGAAGAGCGTGACCCAAAGGGGTTATATAAAAAAGCTAGAAATGGAGAAATTCCATTTTTTACCGGAATTGATTCGCCATATGAAGAGCCGGCAGCACCTGAGCTTGTTCTAGATACAGGTGAATTATCGCGTGAAGAGTCCAAACAGCGTCTTGTTGATTATGTAAAAGGAAAAGCGAAATAATCGCCTGATGGCAGGGGGAGAAAAGCACGATGGGGAAAGTATACATTGTGGGGGCTGGACCTGGAGATCCAGACTTAATCACATTAAAAGCCCATAAGGCAATACAGCAGGCAGATGTCATTTTATATGATCGTCTTGTCAATCAAGAAATTCTCGCCCACGCCAAACCCGAGGCGGAATTAATTTATTGCGGCAAGCTCCCGAATCATCATACGATGAGACAGGAAGCCATCAATGAAGCTCTTGTCACCCATGCAAAGGAAGGGAATGTGGTCGTCCGGCTGAAAGGCGGCGACCCCTTTGTATTTGGACGCGGCGGTGAAGAAATCGAATGCTTAGCTGAGCACGGAATTCCATATGAAGTTGTCCCGGGAATTACCTCTGGTATTGCAGCAGCTGCTTATGCAGGCATTCCCGTGACGCACCGTGAATTCAGCTCGAATGTTGCGTTTGTCACAGGTCATTATCAAAAGGATGAGCATTTTGAAGAAAAGTGGGAGGCACTAGCTACGGGGATTGATACCCTTGTGATTTACATGGGCGTCAAAAACGTAGAAAGAGTGCAGCAGCTTCTGATAAAAAATGGACGCGATCCTGAAACGCCAGCAGCGTTTATACACTGGGGAACCACGACAAGGCAAAAGACGACTTGCTGCACTGTGGCGACACTGTCTGAAACCGTTGAAAAAGAAGGTATCGAGCATCCAAGCTTAATAGTTGTTGGAGATGTCGTTCATTTTCACCAAAAGCTGAACTGGTTTGAACCGGCTCTCATTGAGAATTGAGAATGTTAGAGAAAAGACACGTGCATTGATCGTGTCTTTTCGTCTGAACAAAACAAGTAAGAAGGAGGAGTCACATGAAACAAGCTGTACTTTATGTTGGGCATGGAAGCAGGGTAAAAGAAGCACAAGATAAAGCCATTTCTTTTATGAAAAGCTGTATGCCGTTAGTAGAAGCCGAAATACAAGAAATTTGTTTTTTAGAACTGACAGCCCCTTCTATAGAGGAAGGTTTTGAAGCCTGTGTGAAAAAAGGAGCTACACACATTGCGATCATCCCGCTCCTCCTTTTAACTGCAATGCATGCTAAGTCGGATATTCCAGTTGAGATTGAGAAAGTACAAAAACGATACCCGCAAGTGAAGGTCACCTACGGGAAACCAATTGGGGTCAATCAAGAAGTGACAAAAGCAGTTGCTGCAAGAATTGAAGAAGCAGGATATCAAGGCGGGAAAGCACGGATTCTTTTAATTGGCCGTGGAAGCTCTGATCCAGATGTGAAGCGAGATGTGTTTGGCATTGCGGACGATGTCCGGCGGCTGCTTCCTCTCGCAGAGGTCTTACCATGTTTTATTACGGCATGTGAGCCAAATTACCGAGATGTTCTTGCGAAATTAACAGCAAATGATGATACACCTGTTTATCTCGTTCCCTACTTGTTGTTTACGGGTATTTTAATGAAAGAGATTGAAAATGAAGCCGCTCAGGCGAGAGAGAGGCTGAAAGATGTCCGGGTATGCCGGTATATTGGCTTTCATCCGCATGTAAAAGCAGCTTATATTGAACGCGTTAAAGAAACCATTTTAAACAAAGATGATGTGTTTCATTTCCAAGGAGTAAGCCATGCTTCCAGTCCATCTTGATTTAACCAATCAACAAGTGCTCATCGCCGGCGGTGGAAAAATAGCTGCAAGAAGGGCAGAGGCGCTATGCATAGAGCCTTGCCATATCACCATCGTGAGTCCTGACATTTCTAAAGAGATGGCACGTCTCATTGATACATACAACCTGCATTGGAAAGAAAAGAAAGTGGAGGCTGAAGATGTAGAGGATGCATTTTTCATTGTCGCTGCTACAAACGATCCAGCGGTAAATGAATGGATTGCCCAAACAGCACGACCTCATCAGCTTGTGAATTGTGTGAGCCAATCAGAGCTTGGCAATGTGATCGTGCCAAAGGTGGTCAAAGCAGGAAAAGTGACGATTTCAGTCTCTACAAGCGGTGCGAGCCCAGCCCGGACAAAACAACTGGCTGCGGAAATTGAGACATTGCTTGAACAAGAAGATGTAGATGCACTTGATGCTCTCTATATCGAAAGAAAAAAACAACAAAGAAAAAGCCGATAAAATCTCTTTAAAAGATTTTATCGGCTTTTATTATTTTCGCAGCTTTAGAACGACATCTTCGTCAGGCGTGACAAATAATGTTTGCTGTTGATCATACGTCACAAATCCGGGCTTGGCTCCATTTGGTTTTTTCACATGCCGGATTTTCGTGTAATCGACAGGAACGGAGCTCGACTCTTTTGCTTTCGAGAAGTAGGCAGCGATTTGAGCCGCTTCAAGCAGCGTCTGTTCATCAGGCGTTTGATGACGGATGACGACATGTGATCCAGGAATATCTTTCGTGTGCAGCCAAATGTCGTCACGGGCGGCTGCCTTTGTGGTTAAATACTCGTTTTGTTTGTTGTTTTTTCCGACTAAAATCGGAATACCTTGAGACGATTCATACGTTTCAAGCTGAATGGCCGACGTTTTTTTCTTTTTGGCGTTGCGCTTTTGTTTGGCGCGTAAATATTTCCCCTCAACAAGCTCTTCTCTCATTTCCTCTAAATCCTTCGGTGAGGCAGAGGACAGCTGCTGAATCAACTCATCAAAATAAGCAATCTCTTCATGTGTCCGTTCAATTTGTTCATTGACCGCTTCTATTGCATTTTTTGCCTTTTGATATTTTGTGAAATATGCTTGCGCATTTTCAGAAGGGGTTTTGTTTGTTTTCAGCGGTATCGTAACCTCTCCGCCATCTTCATCGTAATAATTGATGACAGTTGCTTCTTTATCCCCTTTTTTGATGGCATATAAATTGGCTGTTAGCAATTCGCCATAGAGCTGGTATTTATGAGCATTTTGAGATTCTTCAAGGGTTCTGTTCAGTTTTTTGAGTTTGTTTTCATTTTTCTTTTTTTCATTTACGACAAACCGTTCAAGGTCAGACGCTTGTTGTTTCACTCTGTCTCTTTCAGCTTTGCCGAAATAAAAGCGGTCAAGCAGCTTGCTGAGAGAGTCGAATGTTTTCATTTCACCATCGACATGATGCAGTTCTAATAAATAGAAATATTCTTTTCCGTCTTTTCTTGTGAGCTGCGGGGTAAAGGAATGCATGCGAATAAGCTGGAACATGTCGAGCAGTGTATTTGGAATTGTTTCCTGATTGGCTAGACCGGCCCTGTATACAGCTTCCTTTGCAAACAGCGGAGAAACCCCAGAGAATGTATCGACAATTTGCTTTGCGATCATTCCTTCTTGAAAGCGTAAATGCTTTAAAATATCGTCCTTCGTTACTGCAAACGGATTTAATTTTTGCTGCGCAGGTGGCAAAAGATATTCGTGACCAGGAAGCACTGTTCGATAGCTATTTACAGATGGAGAAAGATGCTTCAGGCCATCGATGATCTGCTGCGTGTCATCTTCGACAAGAATCAAATTACTATGCCTTCCCATAATTTCAATGTAGAGCTTTCGAGTCTGTTCGTCGCCAATTTCATTGCGGCTTCGTACATGAAGTACGATCACCCGGTCAAATCCAATTTGTTCAAAACGCTCAATAAATCCGCCCTCAAGATGCTTTCTAAGGAGCATACAAAACATTGGAGGTTCGCTTGGATTGTCATATTGCTGCTCTGTGAGCTGCACTCTAGCGTAGCTCGGGTGAGCGGATAAAAGAAGCTTATGATTCTTTCCGTTTGCCCGGATATGAAAAATTAACTCGTGTTTATATGGCTGATGAATTTTTGAAATTCTACCGCCAGTTAATGTCTCTTGCAATTCATTTGTCATACCATATGTAAAAATGCCGTCAAATGACATGTTGGATACACCCTCTTCTTTCACACAAATCTACTGAAAGAACCTTCCATTTCTCGTTCTTTAGGCAGTCTTATTATTATAGCATGATTTAGGACGAGTCTGAATAAACTGGCTTATAGAACACTGCATATGAGAGAGAACAAAAGAGGAGTGGACGAGGTCAAATGAATTGGCATGAACTGAACCAAACCGATTTATTAAAAACAATGAATACATCGATAGGTGACGGACTGTCAGAAAAAGATGTACAAAAACGGCTTGAAAAACACGGGCCAAACGAATTGCAGGAAGGGAAAAAGGCATCGGCTCTGATTATTTTTTTAGCGCAATTTAAAGACTTTATGGTGTTAATCTTGCTTGCAGCAACGATCATTTCTGCTTTTCTGGGCGAATACATTGATGCAGTAGCCATTGTAGCGATTGTTCTCATTAATGGAGTGCTTGGCTTTTATCAAGAACGACGGGCGGAAAAATCCCTTCAAGCGCTAAAGGAATTATCAACCCCGCACGTGTATGCAAGGAGAAATAATGAATGGATCAAGATCCCGTCTAAACATCTCGTGCCAGGGGATATTGTGAAATTTTCAAGCGGAGACCGGATTGGGGCAGATATTAGATTACTAGAAACAAAGAGCCTGGAAATCGAGGAGTCTGCTCTCACTGGCGAATCCATCCCAGCAGTCAAACACGCAAGTCCTCTTTCTAGCAATCATGTCTCGCTTGGAGATTTGACGAACATGGCCTTTATGGGGACGCTTGTCACTAGAGGAAGCGGCGTGGGCGTTGTCATTGGGACAGGAATGAATACAGCGATGGGACAAATTGCCGGCATGCTGGATGCAGCAGGGAATATGGAAACACCGCTGCAAAGACGTCTCGAACAGCTGGGGAAAATCCTCATTGTGGCTGCTTTATTTTTAACGGTGCTTGTTGTGGTTCTTGGTGTTGTGCAAGGACATGATTTGTATCATATGTTCCTCGCGGGAGTATCACTTGCGGTTGCTGCCATTCCTGAAGGCCTGCCGGCGATTGTCACCGTCGCACTTTCCTTAGGAGTGCAGCGGATGATCAAACAAAAATCGATTGTCAGAAAGCTCCCGGCGGTGGAGACACTTGGCTGCGCGTCGATCATTTGTTCAGATAAAACAGGAACGATGACGCAAAATAAAATGACTGTGACCCATGTATGGGCAGAGGGCAAAACGTGGAATATTTCTGGTACGGGCTATGAGCCATCTGGTGATTTCACCTTGAACGGAGAACTTGTCCATGTAGACAAACATCCAAGCTTGCAAAAGGTGTTATTATACGGGGCGCTTTGTAATACATCGACCATCGTTGAAAAAGATGGCGAAATGAGGCTTGATGGTGATCCGACAGAGGGGGCACTTCTCACCGCAGCACGTAAAGCGGGTTTTACAGAGCAATTCATCGAAGCAGGATTTCACGTAGTAGAAGAGTTTCCTTTTGATTCAGAAAGAAAGATGATGTCAGTCGTCGTCGAAACGAATCAAAAAGAGCGGTACGTCATTGCAAAAGGTGCGCCGGATGTCCTGATGAACCGTTCAAGCCATATCATGCACGGCGGCCGCACAGCTTCATTTTCAACCACTCACAGGCAAGAAACAGAGGCTGCGATTCAAGGTTTAGCAAGGCAGGCGCTGAGAACGATTGCCATTGCGTATAAAAAAGTTGGGCTGACCGAAACAATCAACACTGTCCAGCAGGCTGAAACTGATTTAACATTTATTGGGTTAGAGGGCATGATCGATCCGCCTCGTCCTGAAGTGAGGCGAGCGATTAAAGAGTGCAGGGATGCGGGCATAAAAACAGTCATGATTACAGGGGATCACGTGGAAACAGCCAAAGCGATTGCGAAAGACTTGAGTCTTTTACCAAAGCAAGGAAAGGTGCTCGACGGAAAAGCGCTAGATCACATGAGTGACAAAGAGCTTGAGCAAACGGCTGAAAATGTATACGTTTTTGCACGGGTATCACCGGAACATAAGCTGAGAATTGTGAAGGCCTATCAAAAAAATGGACATATTGTAGCGATGACAGGTGACGGGGTTAATGATGCGCCTGCAATTAAGCAAGCAGATATCGGTATCTCTATGGGTATCACTGGAACAGATGTCGCCAAGGAAGCTTCCTCTCTTATTTTACTTGATGACAACTTTGCAACCATTAAATCGGCCATTAAAGAAGGCCGGAATATTTATGAAAACATTCGTAAATTTGTCCGTTATTTGCTGGCATCAAATGTGGGGGAAATTTTGGTTATGCTGTTTGCGATGCTTCTAGCGCTTCCGCTTCCACTCGTTCCTATTCAAATTTTATGGGTCAACCTTGTCACAGATGGTCTCCCGGCGATGGCGCTTGGCATGGATAAGCCAGAAGGCGATGTCATGAAAAGAAAGCCGAGGAATATGAAAGAGGGGATTTTTGCTAGAGGACTTGGATGGAAGGTTGTATCTAGGGGGTTCCTCATTGGACTTGCGACCCTTTTAGCATTTATGTTTGTGTATCACCGTGATCCAAACAACCTGCCATATGCGCAGACTGTTGCATTTAGTACGCTTGTGTTGGCGCAGCTCATTCATGTATTTGACTGCCGCAGTGAACGATCCATCTTTGAGCGCAATCCATTCGGTAATCTCTACTTGATCGGCGCGGTTTTGTCATCACTTTTATTGATGTTTGTGGTCATTTATTATCCGCCGCTTCAGCCAATTTTCAAAACGGTGGCGATTGCACCAATTGATTGGCTGCTGATCATCGGTATGTCTGCACTGCCAACTTTTTTACTGGCAGGATCACTTTTGACAAGAAAAAAATAATTCGTTATGGTATAATTTTGAGGTAATAGTGTCTGCTATTACCTTTTTCATTTTATTAATATGAAAGAATTGGGTGTTTTGACATGATACGCAGTATGACGGGATTCGGCCAAGCGAGTAAAACGGATGGAGAACTGACAGTGTCAGTTGAGCTAAAATCGGTCAATCACCGTTTTAAAGAGGTTCATGCCCGTTTGCCGAGGCCGCTTTTATATTTCGAAGACACATTGAAAAAAATCATTCTTCGTCACGTGCAGCGCGGTAGAATTGAGCTGTTTGTTACGATTGAAGGCGGTAAACTAGCAAGCCGGTCCTTGCAGATTGACTGGCCGCTGCTCGATGAATACATGAAAGCCGCAAAAGATCTCGAGAAACGCTATCACATTTCAGGCATTCAGCATGCACATGACTTACTGGGGCTGGAGCATGCCGTTCAAGTAGAAGAATCGTCCAGCCGAAATGAGCAATTAGAGCAATTGCTGATGGAAGCTTGTGAAACGGCTGTCAAAGAGCTTTGCTTCATGAGAGAGCAGGAGGGAACATCACTTCAAAAAGACTGTGAGCTGAGGCTTTCTGAATTAGAGGTTTACACAGAAGAAATCAAAGTCTTTGCACCAGAGGTTGTGAGTCAGTATAAAGACAGGCTCAATCAGCGATTGCAAGAATGGATCGGAGAGGCGCTTGACGAAAGCAGATTGACAACAGAGGCTGCGATCTTTGCTGACCGCTGTGACATTACAGAAGAGATTACAAGATTGAAAAGTCACTTTCAGCAATTCCAGCAAATCTTGATGCAAGGCGGTGCTGCTGGCAGAAAACTTGATTTTCTTGTACAGGAGCTCAACCGTGAAGTGAACACCATTGGCTCAAAAGCGAACCATCATCATTTAACTAAGCTGGTGGTTGAAATGAAAAGTGCTATTGAAAAAATAAAAGAACAAGTGCAAAATATAGAATAGTCATTGTGTATGCTGTTTACAGTACGTCTCTTTCGGCGAGACTAGAGACGTTTATAATACAGGGGGACGTTAGAAGATGACCATAAAGTTGATCAATATCGGATTTGGAAACATCATTTCAGCGAATCGGATGATTTCGATCGTCAGTCCGGAATCAGCACCGATTAAACGAATGATACAAGACGCAAGAGATCGAGGCATGCTCATAGATGCTACATACGGAAGAAGAACCCGTGCTGTTGTCATTATGGACAGTGACCATGTCATCTTATCTGCCGTTCAGCCTGAGACTGTCGCGCAAAGACTTTCTGTAAAAGAAGAAATCATAGATGAAGGGCAGGGGTAATACGCCATTATGAAAGAAAGAGGACTTTTAATCGTTCTCTCTGGACCTTCGGGAGTTGGAAAAGGAACGGTCAGACAAGCCATTTTCTCCCAGGAAGATACGAAATTTGAATACTCTATTTCTGTGACAACACGCAAACCGCGTGAAGGTGAAAAAAATGGTGTCGATTATTTCTTTAAATCCAGGGAAGAATTTGAACATATGATTGAAAATAAAAAGCTGTTAGAATGGGCAGAGTATGTCGGGAATTACTACGGCACGCCTGTTGACTATGTAGAACAGACATTAAGCGAAGGAAAAGATGTTTTCCTTGAAATCGAAGTGCAAGGTGCACTTCAAGTAAGAGAAGCATTCCCAGAAGGTCTTTTTATTTTCCTTGCACCGCCTAGTCTTTCAGAACTTCAGAACCGCATCATTACGCGTGGTACAGAGTCTGAGGAGCTTATTCGAAATCGAATGGCTGCTGCAAAAGAAGAGATTGAAATGATGGATGCTTACGACTATGTCGTGGAAAACGATGATGTCGAGCTTGCTTGTGAAAGAATCAAAGCGATCGTCCTTGCAGAACACCTGCGCAGAGACAGAGTCGCACCAAGATATAAAAAAATGCTGGGGGTAGAATAAATTATGTTAGATCCTTCAATTGACTCATTGATGAATAAACTTGATTCAAAATACACACTTGTGACAGTGTCTGCACGCCGTGCACGTGAAATGCAGATCCATCAAGATCAGCAAATCGAAAATACGAAGTCTTACAAATTTGTAGGCAAAGCACTTGAAGAAATTGATGCCGGTCTTTTGACATTTGAAAAAGAGGATCAAGAATAACACATCGCTTCTGCTATGCAGATACGATACGTTCAAAAAAGTCAAAACTATGATTGGTTTTGACTTTTTTGAATTGTAGACGAATTTGTGAAAAGGCCGTTAAGGGGGACAAACTAATGTTACAGTCAAAAAATATTTTGCTCGGCGTCAGCGGAGGAATCGCCGTATATAAAGCAGCTGCACTTACTAGTAAACTCGTACAGGCAGGCGCAAATGTAAGAGTCATTATGACGGAATCTGCTCGTGAGTTTGTGTCTCCGCTTACCTTCCAAGCTCTGTCTCGACATGAGGTGTATGTGGATACATTTAAAGAAAACAATCCAAAAGTCATAGCGCATATTGATGTAGCTGACTGGGCCGATCTCATTCTAGTTGCCCCTGCAACAGCACATACGATTGGTAAAATGGCCGCTGGGCTTGCAGATGATATGCTCACGACGACCTTACTTGCTTCAACGGCTCCTGTATGGATCGCACCAGCTATGAATGTGCATATGTATGATCACCCGGCTGTAAAGCGGAACATCCGCACATTATATGAGGACGGCTACCGGTTTATTGAGCCGAGTGAAGGTTATTTAGCCTGTGGCTACATTGGAAAAGGACGATTAGAGGAGCCTGAAAAAATTGTTGAGCACATCCGTGCATTTTTTGAAGAGCCAAAAAGCTTACCGCTTTCAGGCAAAAAAGTTGTGGTGACAGCAGGTCCTACACGAGAAGTCATCGATCCTGTGCGTTTCTTTACAAATCGATCGTCAGGAAAAATGGGCTATGCGATTGCAGAGGCTGCGCAGCAGATGGGGGCAGATGTCACGCTTATTTCAGGACCTGTTTCTTTAAATGCACCTGATCATGTACATGTGGTGCACGTTGAATCGGCAGAGGACATGTATCAAGCCGCATTAGCTGTGTACGAGGAAGCGGACCTTGTCATTAAATCAGCAGCAGTCGCCGACTATACCCCTGTGACCTCATATTCTCATAAAATGAAAAAACAGGACGGCGCCTTAGAGATTGAATTCACCCGGACAAAAGATATTTTAAAAGAGCTGGGGAAAAGAAAAGAGCATCAAGTCCTTGTCGGTTTTGCAGCTGAAACGCAGGATGTAGAATATTATGCGAAAAAGAAAATCGAATCCAAGCATTTAGATATGATTGTGGCAAACAATGTCACAAAAGAAGGTGCAGGCTTTGGCACAGACACAAATGTAGCAGCCATCATCAAAGCAGATGGTACAACAACAGAATTGCCGATGATGAGCAAAAAAGACCTCGCTTTTGAAATCTTAAAGGAGGCAAAACAGCTGTTGCCAAAAGAGTGTGATCGAGAATGATTGCTGAAGTCATCGTAGATGTCACAACGAAAGCCATTGACCGGCCATTCGATTACCGTGTACCAGATCGCTTCAAAGATCTCGTCAAAGCGGGAATGAGGGTGGTCGTTCCCTTTGGCCCGAGGAAGATTCAAGGGTTTGTGACAAAAGTCAAAGAAGAAACAGACGTAAAAACAGGAAGCATAAAGGACATTGTCGATTTATTTGACTTGTCACCTGTTCTGACAGATGAGCTATTGGAGCTTTCCCACTGGCTGACGGAAAAAACGTTGTCCTATCACATTACGGCACTTCAATCGATGCTCCCTGCAGCCATGAAGGCGAAATATGAAAAAGAAATTCAAGTGCTGTCAGATGAAGAACTTCCGCAGTCATTGAAAGAGCTTTTCGGTCAGCGAGATAGCATTCTTTATGCTGACATCCCAGCCGAACAACTAAAACAGATTCAAAAGCATGTCCAAAAAGGTTATTTAGAGGTAAGGTATCACGTCTCGCAAAAATCTGGAAAGAAAAAAGTGCGCACGCTCCAACTAGCTGTATCCAAAGATAAGCTTGAAGAAAAACAGCAGCAGCTGAAGAAAAATGCGGTGAAACAAAAGGCATTGCTCTCCTTTTTGCTTCAAGCGAGTGAGACAACCTTTTTAGCGAAAGACTTGCAGCAGCAAACAGGCGCGAGTTCTCAAACGCTTAAAACCTTTATTCAAGAAGGGCTGCTAACAGAAAGCTATGAAGAGGTCTACCGGGATCCTTATCGTGACCGGGCGTTTACACCTTCTGCTTCACTTGACCTCATGCCAGAACAAAGAGAAGCGGCAAAACATATTCATCAAGCAGTCAGTGATGACCGTCATGAAACTTTTCTGCTGCACGGGGTAACAGGAAGCGGTAAAACGGAAATATACTTGCAGACGATTGATCATGCCCTGCAAAAAGGAAAAGAAGCGATCGTCCTCGTTCCAGAAATCTCGTTAACCCCTCAAATGGTTCAGCGGTTTAAAGAACGGTTCGGTTCAAATGTGGCTGTACTTCACAGCGGCTTATCGACAGGGGAAAAATATGATGAATGGCGGAAAATTCACCGCAAGGAAGTCAAGCTTGTCGTGGGTGCGAGATCGGCTGTTTTCGCACCATTTGAAAATCTAGGCATGATTATCATAGATGAAGAGCATGAATCTTCTTATAAACAAGAGGAAATGCCTCGTTATCATGCCAAGGACGTCGCTATTGAACGAGCCAGAAGGCATCGATGCCCAGTCGTTTTAGGCAGTGCTACCCCTTCACTTGAAACCTACGCGCGTGCCAAAAAAGGCGTGTTTACATTGCTGACGCTCAAAAACCGAGTCAACCAGCAGCAGCTGCCGCACGTTTCGTTAATTGATATGAGAGAAGAATTGAGAAATGGCAACAGGTCCATGTTTTCAGAAGAATTAATGATCAGATTAAAGGAAGTGCTTGAAAGAAAAGAACAAGCCGTCTTATTTCTGAATAAAAGGGGCTATTCATCCTTTGTGATGTGCCGTGATTGCGGATATGTCGAGCAATGTCCTCATTGCGAAATTTCTCTCACCTATCACCGCTATCAAAAACGGCTGAAATGCCATTATTGCGGGCACGAGGCACCGGTGCCAGCTGAATGTCCAGAATGCCATAGTGAGCATATTCGCTATTTTGGTACGGGTACGCAGCGTGTAGAAGAAGAGCTGACTAAAGTACTGCCAGAGGCAAGAGTCATCCGAATGGATGTGGATACAACGTCTCGTAAAGGTGCTCACGAAAAGCTCCTCACATCTTTTGGCAATAAAGAAGCAGATATTTTGCTCGGGACGCAGATGATTGCAAAAGGGCTGGATTTCCCCGATGTCACACTTGTTGGTGTTCTAAGTGCCGATACGTCTCTTCATATCCCTGATTTCCGTTCAAGTGAAAAAACATTTCAGCTTCTCACGCAGGTCAGCGGCAGGGCAGGACGACATGAAAAAGCAGGCTCTGTGATCATTCAATCGTATACGCCTTCTCATTATAGTATTGAATTAACGAAGCAGCATGACTATGAAGCCTTTTATGAACAGGAGATGCTGCATCGCCGTCACCAGTCCTATCCGCCGTATTACTTTTTGGCGATGGTGACAGTATCACATGAGGAAGTGACGAAGGCAGCGCATGTTACGGATCAAATTGTTCAGTTCCTAAAAATGAACTGTGCACCGAATACAAGGATCCTTGGTCCGGCTGCATCACCAATCGCTAAGATCAAAGATAGATATCGATATCAATGCGTGATAAAATACAAAAGGGAAAATGAACTGGCAAGTTTACTACGGAAAATACAAGATCATTATCAAAAGGAAATGGAACAAAAACAATTGATGATTTCAATAGATATGAATCCATATATGATGATGTAAAACGGAGGGCTTTAAGTGGCAGTAAAACCAATAGTCATACATCCGGCAGACGTACTTGAACAAAAGGCAGAGCCTGTCGATACGTTCGATAAAAAGCTTAAAAAACTGCTTGATGATATGTATGATACAATGCTTGAGCTAGATGGAGTCGGACTAGCAGCACCACAAATTGGCATTTCTCAAAGAATTGCTGTTGTCGATATCGGAGTAGAACCTGGCAGAATTGATTTAGTGAATCCCGAGGTTCTTGAAGTAAAAGGAAGTCAAACTGATATTGAAGGCTGCCTGAGCTTTCCATCTTTATACGGCACAGTAGAAAGACCGAGCTATGTGAAGGTAAAAGCCTTTGATAAGAAAGGCAAACCATTTACAATAGAAGCAGAAGGATTTTTAGCAAGAGCCTTATTGCACGAAATTGATCATTTAGACGGCATATTATTTACGTCGAAAATCATTCAAACTTATACAGAAAAAGAACTTGCGGAAATGGAAGGGTGAAGAAAATGGCACGTATTGTATTTATGGGAACCCCTGATTTCTCAGTACCTGTGCTACAAACACTCATAACAGAAGGATACGAAGTTGTCGGGGTCGTCACGCAGCCAGATCGCCCGAAAGGCAGAAAACGAGTACTCACTCCGCCTCCTGTGAAAGTGGAAGCCTTAAAGCATGGCATTCCGGTCTTGCAGCCTGAAAAGGTACGCCTTGATGAAGAAATTGATAAAGTGCTTGCCTTAAAACCAGATTTAATTGTGACAGCGGCTTTTGGACAAATCCTCCCAAAACGACTACTGGATGAACCTCAGTTTGGCTGTATCAATGTGCATGCCTCGCTGCTGCCAGAACTAAGAGGGGGCGCGCCGATCCATTATGCGATCCTTCAAGGTAAAAAGAAAACAGGCGTTACGATCATGTACATGGTGGAACGACTTGATGCAGGAGACATGATCAGTAAAGTAGAAGTGGAAATCGACGAATTAGACAATGTCGGTACATTGCATGACAAATTAAGTGTAGCAGGCGCTGCACTATTGAAAGATACTGTGCCGAATGTTCTGAGTGGATCTATTTCACCAATTCCGCAAAATGAAGAAGCGGCAACGTATGCACCTAATATAAAGCGAGAGCAGGAAAGGTTAGACTGGACAAAGACCGGAGAAGAGCTTTACAACCAAGTTCGCGGCTTAAATCCGTGGCCAGTTGCCTATACTGAATGGAACGGGGCTCATCTAAAAGTATGGGAAGCGAAAAAAGTGCCACTCGAAGCGCAAGAAGAACCTGGGAAAGTGATTGAGCTTCAAAAAGAAGGTCCAGTCATTGGAACTGGGAATAACCAAGGCCTTTTATTAACAGGTGTACAGCCAGCTGGTAAGAAAAAGATGAGCGGCGAAGACTTCCTAAGAGGCGCAAATATCGAAATTGGACAGAAATTAGGGTTAATGAATGAAGAAAAGTAATGTGAGAGAAGTAGCGCTAGACGCTTTAATCAAACTCGAACAAAACCAAGCATACAGTAATTTGCTTTTGCAGTCAGTCATGAAAGACAAAGACTTGGCAGATCAGGACAAACCGCTCTTAACAGAGCTTGTGTACGGTACTCTGCAAAACAAGCTGGCATTAGATTATATGCTGGCACCGTTTGTGAAAAAACCGCAAAAGGTGGCTCCTTGGGTCATGCAGCTTTTGCGGATGTCTCTTTATCAAATGGTCTACCTTGAAAAAATTCCAGATCGTGCAGCCATCCATGAAGCAGTTGAGCTAACGAAAAAGAGAGGGCACAAGGGCATTTCTTCACTTGTGAACGGTGTTCTTCGTTCCGTGCAAAGAGAAGGCGTTCCGGCTTTTGATGCCATCGAAGATCCGGTCAAGCGGCTTTCGATTGAGACAAGCCACCCATTATGGCTCGTGCAGGAGTGGGTTCAGTCATACGGATTTGAAGCAGCAGAAAGCATGTGCCGTATTCATTTAGTACCGCCAAAGCAAACCCTTCGTGTCAATCGAATGAAAACGGACCGCGCTGCACTGCAGCAAGAGCTGCTGGAGGCCGGGATTGAAACGGAGCTTGGTGACTTATCTGAAGATGCACTTAAGCTGATGAAAGGGTCCATCGTTTCAACCTCTTCTTTCCAAGAAGGCTATGTGACCATTCAAGATGAAAGCTCAATGCTTGTCGCAAGAGCACTAGACCCTCAGCCGGGAGAAATTGTGCTTGACGCCTGTGCGGCTCCAGGCGGAAAATCAACACATATCGCAGAGCGTATGAACGACGAAGGACAAATTGTTTCACTTGATTTGCACGAACATAAAGTGAAACTCATCAAACAAGCAGCAAAACGTCTGAACCTTACTCAGATTGAAGCAAAAGCGCTTGATGCAAGGAAAGCAAAGGGTGATTACAGCGAAGCTTCATTTGACCGGATTCTGATTGATGCGCCGTGTTCTGGTTTTGGCGTCATTAGACGGAAACCAGATATGAAATATACAAAGTCTCCAGAAGACTCAGCAAGGCTTGCTGCAATTCAGCAGGCAATCTTAAAAGAAACAGCTCCGCTTTTAAAGCCTGGCGGAACCCTTGTATATAGTACATGTACAATGGACCCAACAGAAAATCAACAAGTGATTCATGCGTTTTTACAAGAACACCAAGACTTCGAACCCGATCTATCTCTTAATGAACGGCTGCCTGAGCAGGTTGCTCCGTTTGTTCAAAACGGAAGTGTGCAAATTCTTCCTCATTATTTCGGAACAGATGGTTTCTTTATTTGCAGCATGAGAAAGAAGGGATAAAAAATGACAGAACAAAAAGTAAGAAAAGAACTGAAAACAGATATGCCATCGATCTATTCATTTGAGCTTCACGAAATGAAAGAATGGTTAAAAGAACAAGACGAAAAACCTTTCCGCGCAGCTCAAATTTTTGAGTGGCTCTATGAGAAACGTGTGACATCATTTGATGAAATGTCTAACCTCTCCAAAGAATTAAGAGAAAAGTTAAAAGATCAATTTACAATCACAACTTTAAAAACTGTGATCAAACAAACGTCTCAGGACGGAACGATCAAGTTTTTATTTGAACTGCATGATGGTTATACAATTGAAACAGTGCTTATGCGTCACGAATATGGAAACTCTGTCTGTGTGACAACACAGGTTGGCTGTCGAATTGGCTGTACATTCTGTGCATCTACACTGGGTGGTTTAAAACGAAACCTTGAAGCCGGAGAAATCGTTGCACAAGTATTAAAAGTGCAGCAGGCACTTGACGAAACAGACGAGAGAGTCAGCTCTGTTGTCATCATGGGAATTGGCGAACCGTTTGATAACTTTGAAGAAATGCTTGCCTTCCTTAAAATCATCAACCATGATAATGGCTTAAATATTGGTGCACGCCATATTACGGTTTCGACAAGCGGAATCATTCCAAAGATCTATCAATTCGCTGATGAGCAAATGCAAATCAACTTTGCTGTGTCATTGCACGCACCGAACACAGAGATCAGAAGCCGCCTAATGCCGATCAATAAGGCATATAAGCTGCCAAAATTAATGGAAGCCATCGAATACTACATTCAAAAGACGGGTAGACGTGTCAGCTTTGAATACGGCCTGTTTGGCGGAGTAAATGATCAAGTTCACCATGCAGAAGAACTGGCAGACCTATTAAAAGGAATCAAGTGCCACGTGAACCTTATTCCGGTGAACTATGTACCAGAGAGAGATTATGTGAGAACACCTAGAGAACAAATCTTCCTATTTGAAAAAACGCTGAAAGAACGCGGCGTAAACGTAACGATTAGACGAGAGCAAGGCCATGACATTGATGCTGCTTGCGGTCAGCTAAGAGCGAAGGAGCGTCAGGAAGAGACGAGGTGACGAATGTTGATAAGGGCAGCCTTTCTTACCGATACAGGAAAAGTCCGTCAGCATAATGAAGATGATGCAGGTATTTTTGAAGCAAAAGAAGATTCACTTCTCGCTGTTGTAGCAGACGGCATGGGAGGTCATCTTGCTGGTGATGTCGCCAGCAAGATGGCAGTCTCTTCTTTAAAAGAATACTGGGAAGAAATATCTTCAATTCCAGAAAAGCCAGCCGATCAAGAAAGCTGGTTAATCTCAAAAATCAGTGACATTAATGACCAAGTTTATGAACATGCGCAAAACAATGAGGAGTGCCAAGGAATGGGGACGACCATTGTATGTGCGCTCGTTCATTTGCAAACGGTCACAATTGCGCATATTGGAGACAGCCGCTGCTACCTGCTAAGAGAAGGAGCGCTGACCCAATTAACAGATGATCATTCACTCGTGAATGAGCTTGTGAAAACAGGTGAAATTTCAAAAGCGGATGCAGAATATCATCCAAGAAAAAATGTGCTCACGAAAGCATTAGGAACAGATAAGCGTGTTCAGATTGATGCGCGCACCTTTGAAGTGGACCCAGGAGATCAAATTCTGCTTTGCTCAGATGGTCTATCGAATAAAATAGAAGAAGAGCATTTGATTCATATTTTAACGCAAACAACCGCACCAGAGGAAAAAGTAACAGAGTTAATACAAACAGCGAATGACAACGGCGGTGAAGATAACATTACAGCAGTACTGTTAGAAATCTCCTCCCAGCCAGAGGAGGGTGACAGCAAGTGTTGATCGGAAAAAGGATCAGCGGCCGTTATCAGATTCTTCGCGTCATAGGCGGAGGCGGAATGGCAAACGTCTATTTGGCGGAAGATATGATTTTAGATCGCGAAGTAGCGATTAAAATTTTGCGGTTTGACTTTGCGAGCGATGATGATTTTATTAGACGTTTCCGAAGGGAAGCGCAGTCAGCTGCAAGCTTAGATCATTCGAATATTGTCAGCATCTACGATGTCGGGGAAGAAGATGACATTTATTATATTGTCATGGAATATGTCGAGGGAATGACGCTGAAGGAATACATACACGCCAATGGTCCGCTTCATCCGAAAGAAGCCGTTCGCATCATGGAACAAGTCGTTGCGGCGATGGAAGAAGCCCATGCGAAACAGCTCGTCCACCGTGACATTAAGCCTCACAATATATTAATAGACAATATGGGGAACATCAAAGTCACGGATTTTGGGATTGCCATGGCACTCAGCTCAGCGACCATTACCCATACAAATTCTGTCCTAGGCTCCGTGCACTACTTGTCTCCAGAACAAGCACGCGGGGGTCTTGCAACGAAAAAGTCAGACATCTATTCGCTTGGGATTGTGCTCTATGAACTCATCTCAGGACGCATGCCATTTGAAGGGGAATCGGCTGTCAGTGTTGCACTGAAGCATTTGCAATCAGAGCCGCCATCTGTGAGAAGGTGGAATCCTTCTGTTCCACAAAGCGTGGAAAACATCATTTTAAAGGCGATGGCCAAAGATCCATTTTATCGATATGAAGATGCATCTGAAATGCAAAAAGACTTAAAAACCGCTTTCGATCCAGCCAGATTAAAAGAAAAACGCTTTGTCATTGAAGAAGACCATGAAGCAACGAAAGCGATCCCAATTATTCAAGATCATCAAATCGATCAAGACAATGAAAAAACAGCCGTCCATCCAGCTCAAAAACCGAAGAAAAAAGAGAAACAAAAGCCGAAAAGGAAACGGAAAAAATGGCCATGGATTGTGGCATCCACCTTATTTATATTGACTGCTGCGACAATTTTAGCCATCACTGTGTTTCCAGGGCTGCTTTTTCCAAAAGATGTGGAAGTCACAGATGTATCTGGCATGACAGTTGAAAAAGCAGAAGATACCTTAAAGAAAGCTGGGTTCACCGTCGCTTCGGAGTCAATAGAGATCGCTGATGAGAAAATTGAAAAAGGTCTCGTCGTCAAAACAGATCCGAAAATCGGCACAAAGGTCAAAGAAGGAACAGAGATTCAGCTTTACGAAAGTACTGGCAAGGAAAAGACCGAATTACCTGATGTGACAGGCGAAAAGGTCGATAAAGCAAAAGAAATCTTAGAGAAAAAAGGGTTTAAACAGGTCGTTGTGGAGGAAGTGAATGACAATGACACCGAATCTGGGATTGTCATGGAACAGAGTCCTTCCGCGAATACTGAACTTGTAGCAGCAGATGAAGAAGTCACCTTGACTGTCAGTATAGGTCCTGCCGATATTACATTACGTGATTTAACGACGTATAGTAAGCAAGCGGCATCGAATTATTTAGAGGATAACGGCTTAAAGCTTGATGAAAAAGAAGCGTATTCTGATGATGTGCCAAAAGGCGAGGTCATGAAGCAGGAACCAGGAGCAGGAACGGCTGTTAAACCAGGTGACACGGTCAAGATTACATTCTCTCTTGGACCGAAGGAAAAACCAGCCAAAACGGTGACCGAAAAGATTGCGATCCCTTATGAACCAGAAGCGGAAGGACAGGAGATGAATGTCCAAATTTCCATTGATGATGCGGAGCATAGCATCTCTGATTCATACGAAAGCTTTAAAATCACTGCGCCGACTGAAAGGACCATTAAATTTAAGATTGAACCAGGTCAAAAAGGATATTATCAAGTGACGGTTGATGATAAAGTCGTCAGCTCGAAAACGATCGAATACCCTGATGATGAATAAAGGAGGGACTTTATGCCTGAGGGCAAAATTATTAAAGCATTAAGCGGATTCTACTATGTACTGGATGAGTCACAAGAGAGTGGAAAAGTGGTTCAGTGCAGAGCGAGAGGCATTTTTCGAAAAAACAAAATTACACCTCTTGTTGGCGATTACGTCGTGTATCAAGCAGACAACGATAAAGAAGGCTACTTATTAGAAGTAAAAGAACGGACAAACGAACTTGTTCGTCCGCCTATCAGTAACGTTGATCAAGCGGTACTTGTTTTCTCAGCGGCAGAACCAGCCTTTAGCACCTCACTCTTAGACAGATTTTTAGTGCTTGTTGAAGCCAATCATATTGAGCCGATTATCTGTATCACTAAAATGGACTTATTGAAAACAGACGAAGAGCGTGAAACGATCATGGCATATGCAGACGACTATCAGCAAATTGGCTATGAGGTTCATTTAACCTCTACGATTGAAGGAGACGGCATTGAGAAGCTGACTCCGCACTTTCACCATAAAATCACGGTATTTGCCGGTCAGTCTGGTGTAGGCAAATCTTCACTTTTAAATGCGATGAGTCCTGAATTGGCGCTGAAAACAGATCATATCTCATCCCATCTCGGACGAGGAAAGCATACGACAAGACATGTCGAACTCATTCGAACAGCAGACGGGCTCATTGCAGATACTCCGGGCTTTAGCTCGCTCGAATTTACTGGCATTGAAGCAGAAGATCTTGGTCTATACTTTTTAGACATTAGAGACCGAAGTGCAGATTGTAAATTTCGAGGCTGCCTGCACGTGAAAGAGCCTGGGTGTGCAATAAAAGATGCGGTCGAGCATGATCAAATCAAAGAGTATCGCTATCAGCATTATTTAGAGTTTTTAACAGAAATCAAAGATAGAAAGCCGAGGTACTAAATCATGGTTTATATTGCACCTTCCATTTTATCAGCAGATTTTGCCAATTTGGAGAAAGATATCCGTGATGTGGAACAAGGCGGTGCAGATTACATTCATATTGATGTCATGGATGGTCATTTTGTTCCGAATATGACATTTGGGCCAAATGTCGTCGAAGCGATCAGACCGCATACGCGTCTTCCGCTTGATGTTCACCTAATGATTGAGCAGCCAGATCGGTATATTCCTGCATTCGCAAAAGCTGGCGCTGATATTATTTCTGTACATGTGGAAGCTTGTCCGCACTTACATCGAACAATACAACATATGAAAGAACAAGGTGTAAAAGCAGGGGTCGTCTTGAATCCGCACACACCCGTTTCTCACATTGAGCATGTATTAGAAGATGTGGACCTTGTGTTATTCATGACAGTGAACCCTGGTTTCGGGGGACAGGCATTTATTCCATCTGTCCTCACGAAAGTAAAAGAAGTAAAAGCACTGAGTGAACAAAAGGGCTTAACCGATTTACTGATAGAAATAGACGGCGGTGTCAATGTAGAGACTGCAAAAAGCTGCAAAGAGGCAGGCGCTAATTTACTTGTAGCGGGCTCTGCGGTATACGGTAAAGACAACCGCGCAGCAGCGATCCAGGCAATTCGAGAAGCGTAAAGGAAGGAACCAAAGTCATTGTGATCTTTGGTTCTTTTTACATGGAGAGGAGCGTATATCATGCACATACATATCGTAGCCGGCGGTCCTTTTGAATACATCCCGCCACTTGAACGTGAAGCATCACAAGAGGATGTTCTCTGGATTGGCGTAGACCGTGGAACCCTCTTCTTACTAGAGCACGGCATTACCCCTGCCAAAGCCTTTGGTGATTTTGACAGTGTGACAGAAGAAGAGCTTCGGGAGCTGAAAGAAAAATTGCCTGCCCTGAATGTCTTTCAAGCTGAAAAGGATGAAACTGATTTAGAGCTTGCACTGAACTGGGCACTCAGTCAGCACCCAGCACATATTTACATCTACGGTATTACAGGAGGAAGGGCGGATCATTTTCTAGGAAATATCCATCTTCTTTACAAAGGGATTGAGCACAAGCAGAATATCACCCTTGTAGACAAACAAAATATCATTCAAATGTTTGAACCTGGTACATACGAAATAAAAGAAGATCATGATAAACAATATGTGTCGTTTCTGCCCTTTGGAATACCGGTTGAAAAGCTGACATTAAAAGGTTTCAAATATCCTCTGAAAAATTGTCATATTGAGCCTGGTTCCACACTATGTATTAGTAACGAACTCATCCACTCAAATGGTACTTTTTCTTTTCATGAAGGCATATTAATAATGGTAAGAAGCAAAGATTGACCAACCTATCAATGTGGATGGCTGATTAAGCTCAATTGTGCTGCAAGCGGTACTTTTAGGAGGGGGACAAAATGAAATTTTATACAATCAAACTGCCTAGATTTCTTGGCGGCATTGTCCGTGCGATGCTTGGTTCATTTAAGAAAGATTAATGAGTAATCTCCTTTATTTCCACATAAAAACGCCTGCTACAATTTATTGTAGCAGGCGTTTACTCTTGCTTATACACGCTCAACTTTACCAGATTTCAAAGCTCGAGCTGATACATATACTCTTTTAGGCTTACCGTCCACTAGAATACGAACTTTTTGAAGGTTCGCGCCCCATGTACGTTTTGTAGAGTTCATTGCGTGAGAACGATTGTTCCCAGCTTTTGTTTTTCTGCCTGTGATAACGCATTTACGTGCCATTTGTTTCCCTCCTAACTGCGAAAACATCATCATATTCTTCATATACGTACTTAGAGATGCCTCAAGATACTTTAATAATTTACCACAGCTTCAAGGGGTTTGCAAGGATTGTTTACTCCTCTTTCAAGAAAAATACCTTGACATCTTGATAAAAAATCAAGGCTATAGTATAAGTAGGATTGGGTCGGATTGAAGGATTTCTTTTAAAAAGAAGGGTCTTATAGTAAAATAGTGATAACTCAGGGCAATTTCTCAAAAAGGGGGAACCAATATGTCCATTGAACTTAGAACAAAATACGGACAAATTGATATATCAAATGAAGTCATTGCAATGGTGGCAGGAGGCGCTGCGATCGATTGCTATGGTATTGTTGGGATGGCGTCCAAAAATCAAATCAAGGACGGCTTGACGGATATTCTCCGCAAAGAGAACTTCAGCCGGGGTGTTCTTGTGCGTCAAAAAGAAGACCGCATTCATATTGATATGTACATCATCGTCAGCTACGGTACAAAAATATCAGAAGTCGCACATAATGTTCAAACGAAAGTCAAATATACGATTTCTCACACAGTTGGACTTTCTGTTGATTCGGTCAACATTTATGTACAAGGAGTAAGAGTTACGAACCCGTAGTAAGGAGGAAATATATTGTCTATTAGAATTCTTGATGGCCGCTCATTTGCAAAAATGATTCTTGCAGGTGCTCACCATCTTTCTCAAAACGCACAAATTGTGGATGCGTTAAATGTTTTTCCAGTGCCAGACGGAGACACGGGGACAAATATGAATTTGTCAATGACTTCAGGGGCAAAAGCAGTTGAAGAAACAAATACCGATCATATTGGGAAGGTCGGCGTGGCATTGTCAAAAGGGCTATTGATGGGCGCAAGAGGGAACTCAGGCGTCATTCTATCACAGCTATTTAGAGGTTTCAGTAAACAGATCGAACAAAAAGAAACGATTGATGCAAAAGAATTTGCTCTTGCCTTACAGGCAGGTGTCGATACAGCATATAAAGCCGTGATGAAGCCGATTGAAGGGACCATCTTAACGGTTGCAAAGGATGCAGCAAAGAAAGCGGTTGCTGTTTCAGCAACCGAAAATAACATTGACCGCGTTCTTGAGTTAACGATTGAGGAAGCGAGAGCATCACTTGAGCGAACGCCAGATCTACTTCCTGTTTTAAAAGAAGTAGGCGTTGTCGATAGTGGAGGTAAAGGACTTCTCTGCGTATATGAAGGTTTCCTTGCTTCATTAAGAGGAGAGGAGCTTCCTTCGAAAGCGGCCTCTTTGCCAACGTTAAAAGAGCTTGTCAGTGCAGAGCATCATAAAAGTGCACAAAGCCATATGAACACTGAAGATATCGAATTTGGTTATTGTACTGAATTTATGGTGAAATTTGAAGAAGACAAACAGTCCTTTGATGAGAATGCTTTCAGAGAAGACTTAAGCGAATTCGGAGATTCACTACTTGTGGTATCTGATGAAACGCTGGCGAAAGTTCATATACATGCAGAGCAGCCTGGAGATGTCTTATCCTATGCACAGCGCTACGGCAGCCTGATCAACATGAAAATTGAAAACATGAGAGAGCAGCATAGCTCGATTGTGAACGAAGAAAAAGAACATGCGACCGCTGCACCAAAGGCACCTGCTGCTGAAAAACAGCGCTTTGGAGTCGTCAGTGTCGCAATGGGAGAAGGAATTGCTGACTTGTTTAAAAGTATCGGAGCTTCCGTCGTCATTGAAGGCGGACAGACGATGAACCCGAGCACAGAAGACATTGTCACAGCAATTGAAAGCGTACATGCCGAAACCGTCTTTATCTTACCTAATAATTCTAATATTGTCATGGCAGCGAAACAGGCGGCAACTGTCTCAAGTCGTGAGGTTGTTGTTATTCCGACGAAAACCGTTCCACAAGGAATGTCGGCACTTCTTTCTCTCAATGAAGCAGCTTCAAACGAAGATAACGAAGAGGCGATGCTAGAAGCGATTGACCACGTAAAAAGCGGTCAAATTACTTTTGCGGTGAGAGATACCCAAATCGATGGAATCGACATTGCCAAAGGAGATTACATGGGTCTCTTTAACGGAAAAATCACCTTAACTGCGAAAAATCAATTAGATGCAGCCAAAGAACTTTTAACCAAAATGGTGACAGAAGATGATGAGATTGTTACGATCATTAAAGGGGAAGATGCATCATCTGAAGAGATGGACGACTTAGAAGCCTTTATTGAAGAAACATTTGAAGATATAGAAGTTGAAGTCCACGATGGAAAACAGCCGCTTTATTCATATATTTTGGCTGTGGAATAACGAAAGAAGGGCAAATCAAGCCCTTCTTCTTCTTTTGCAATTTTTTACTAACCATTCAACGGTGAAATGAGTTGCGGGAAATGATTGAATCCATTAGTCTAAAGAAAGAACCAAACCAATATGTGAGTGGTTATGAGAGGGGAAGACCTATGAAATTTAGAAGTGTGTTTGATATTATTGGACCCGTCATGATTGGTCCATCAAGTTCGCACACAGCGGGTGCGGCTCGAATAGGAAGAGTGGCTCGCAGCTTATTTGGAAGAGAACCGAAACGAATTGTCGTTTCATTTTATGGCTCTTTTAAAGATACGTATAAAGGACATGGTACAGATGTCGCCATTATCGGCGGCGTTCTTGATTTTGATACATTTGATGAACGCATCAAAACAGCGATCGATATTGCAAAAAGCAAAGGGATCGACATTGAATTTAAAGAAGAAGATGCGGTACCAGCGCATCCGAATACAGCAAAAGTAGAGATATCAGATGCGAACGGAAGCCTTGAATTAATCGGGATTTCCATCGGCGGTGGTAAAATTGAAATCACTGAACTGAATGGCTTTGAGCTCAGACTTTCAGGAAATCATCCTGCCATTCTTGTGGTTCATAACGATCGCTACGGTACGATTGCGGCAGTCGCCAACGTGTTAGCGAAATTTGCCATCAACATCGGTCATATGGAAGTGGCGCGTAAAGATGTTGGGCAAGAGGCTCTGATGACCATCGAAGTGGATCAAAATATTGACCCAGCTGTCCTAACAGAGCTTGAAACGCTGCCAAACATTATTCAAGTCACACAAATTGCAGAGTAACAACAAGGAGGTTATGGATGATGTTTAAAAACGTCAAAGAACTCGTGCAGCTAACAGAAGAACGGAATACCTCCATTTCAGAAATCATGATTACGCAAGAAATGGAAGTGACAGGGAAGTCACGTGAAGATATTTTCTCCCAAATGTACCGCAACCTAGAAGTGATGGAGCAGGCCGTAGAAAACGGACTGAAAGGTGTGAAATCATTATCCGGTTTAACAGGCGGAGATGCGGTCAAACTTCAAGCGTATATCGCATCAGGCAAAACATTGTCTGGTCATACGATATTAGATGCTGTCAGTAAGGCAGTGGCAACAAATGAAGTCAATGCCGCAATGGGGACGATCTGTGCAACGCCTACAGCAGGCTCAGCAGGTGTTGTGCCAGGTACGTTATTTGCAGTAAAACAAACATTAAAGCCAACAAAGGAACAAATGGTCAGATTCCTATTCACTTCTGGCGCATTTGGTTTTGTTGTGGCCAATAATGCGAGCATCTCTGGTGCAGCAGGCGGCTGTCAGGCTGAGGTAGGTTCAGCCTCAGGGATGGCGGCAGCAGCCATTGTCGAAATGGCAGGCGGTACCCCTCAGCAATCTGCTGAAGCAATGGCGATTACACTGAAAAATATGCTTGGACTTGTTTGTGACCCAGTAGCTGGACTTGTCGAGGTACCGTGCGTAAAACGAAACGCCATGGGTGCATCAAATGCGATGATCGCAGCAGATATGGCACTTGCTGGTATCACAAGCCGTATTCCATGTGATGAAGTCATTGATGCGATGTATAAAATTGGTCAAACCATGCCAACGGCACTTCGCGAAACAGCACAAGGCGGACTTGCTGCAACACCGACAGCAAGAGAGCTTGAAAAGAAGATTTTCGGAGGTGTGACCTCATCTCGTGATACAGAAACTGCAAGATAACGTCTCAGTCCTCAAGGGGATTGGAGAAGAAACTGAAAAAACACTCAATGAACTTGGAATCCACACAGTAGCCGATTTACTTGGCTACTTTCCTTATCGATATGATGACTATGAGCTTCGTAATTTAGAAGAAGTAAAGCATGACGAACGTGTCACAGTTGAAGGAAAAGTGCACAGTGAGCCCGTCCTCACCTATTATGGAAAAAAACGAAGCAGGCTGACATTCAGGCTGCTTGTCGGGCGTTTTCTCATCACAGCCATTTGCTTCAATCGCCCTTATTTAAAACGAAGCCTTGTGTTAGGTGATACGGTATCCGTCACTGGCAAATGGGATAAAAACCGTCAATCCATCATGGTGCAGGAATTTAAAAAAGGGACGCACGAGCAAGATGGCAGTATAGAGCCTGTTTATTCAGTAAAAGAAAATGTAACCGTGAAGATGATGAGGCGTTTTGTCAAACAAGCCTTGTCACTTTATGTAGATAAAGCTGAAGATCCACTGCCAAAGCAGCTTGTCTCTACCTATAAACTTATGTCCTATCAGGAAGCATTAAAAACCATTCACCTGCCAGAAACAAGAGAATCACTCAAGCAAGCAAGACGACGCTTTGTGTACGAAGAATTTCTTATTTTCCAGCTAAAGATGCAGGCCATTAGAAAGAAAGAACGAGAAAAAACATCGGGCATCCAGCATCTGTTTTCCAAAGAGGCTGTTTTTGAGTTTGTTCACAGCCTGCCATTTCCGCTGACAAAGGCACAATCAAGAGTGCTTGATGAAATTATGTCTGATATGGCTTCCCCGTACCGGATGAACCGTCTGCTTCAAGGGGATGTAGGTTCAGGGAAAACTGCTGTTGCAGCTATTGCACTATATGCCGCTCATTTATCCGGCTATCAAGGTGCATTAATGGTCCCAACAGAGATTTTGGCAGAGCAGCATGCAGATTCCCTTTATCAGCTGTTTGAAAAATGGGGACTAAATATCGCCCTACTAACAAGCTCTGTAAAAGGAAAGCGTCGCAGAGAATTGCTGGAACGTCTAAAAGAGGGCGAGATCGATATATTAGTTGGAACGCATGCACTCATCCAAGACGAAGTCGAATTTCAGCAGCTCGGTCTTGTGATTACAGATGAGCAGCACCGGTTTGGCGTAGAACAACGGAAAAAATTAAGAAGTAAAGGGCAGGACCCAGATGTCTTGTTCATGACTGCCACACCTATTCCGCGTACACTTGCGATCACTGTTTTTGGAGAAATGGACGTTTCCGTCATTGATGAATTACCTGCTGGCAGGAAACAGATCGAAACGTATTGGGTCAAGCATGACATGCTTGAGAGAATTCTTGCATTTGTGGATAAAGAGCTGAAAAAAGGAAGACAGGCATATATTATTTGTCCACTTATAGAAGAATCAGACAAGCTGGATGTGCAAAATGCGATTGATGTCCATAGCATGCTGACAGAGGCATACCGCGGTAAGTGGGCGATCGGCTTAATGCACGGGAAACTGGCGAGTGATGAAAAAGATCAAGTGATGAGAGACTTTACAGCAAATGAAGTACAAATTCTCGTTTCAACCACAGTCGTTGAAGTTGGCGTCAACGTGCCGAATGCGACCATCATGGTCATTTACGATGCAGACCGCTTCGGACTGTCTCAGCTTCATCAGCTCAGAGGGCGGGTTGGACGCGGAGAGCATCAATCATTTTGTATTTTAATGGCGGATCCAAAATCAGAAACCGGGAAAGAGCGAATGAGGATTATGTCCGAAACAACCGACGGCTTTGAGCTGTCTGAAAAGGACTTAGAGCTAAGAGGGCCTGGCGATTTCTTCGGTAAAAAACAAAGCGGAATGCCTGAATTTAAAGTAGCAGATATGGTTCATGACTACAGAGCACTGGAAACAGCTAGAAAAGATGCGGCAGAACTTGTGCAATCAGATGCATTTTGGACAGATCCTGAATACAAAGAGCTTCGGCAAACACTTGTAGATAGCGGGGTGCTGGGCGGAGATAAATTAAGCTGATCAAGCGCTGGAGGAATTTTCTTGTCTTTTTGAAACAAGGATTGATTTATCATCTATGAGATTATATACTACTATTAGTACCTAGTCATAAATGTACGGATGGTGTCTGCATATGAAACTAAATAAAAAAGAACGTCAAAAGCTTCTCCAGCAAACGATCAGCTCGACTCCGTTCATTACTGATGAAGAATTGGCAAGTAAATTCGGTGTAAGTATTCAAACGGTTCGTCTTGATCGTTTGGAACTGTCGATTCCTGAATTACGCGAAAGAATTAAGCATGTGGCCGAAAAGACATTAGAGGATGAAGTGAAGTCCCTTCCGCTGGATGAAGTAATAGGAGAAATGATTGATGTAGAGCTTGATGATCAAGCCATTTCCATTTTAGAAGTGAGAAAAGAGCATGTATTCAGCCGAAACCAAATTGCCAGGGGACATCATCTCTTCGCCCAGGCAAATTCGCTTGCAGTGGCAGTCATTGACGATGAACTGGCTTTAACAGCAAAGGCGAATATTAAATTTACAAGGCAGGTTAAACAAGGCGAACGAGTTGTCTCAAAAGCCAAAGTAGCTTCGCATGATAAAGAAAAAGGCAGAACTGTAGTTGAAGTAAACAGCTATGTTGGTGAGGAAGTTGTCTTCTCAGGTGACTTCGTCATGTATCGCTCAAAACAAAAGTAAAAGGTGGCACGTAATATGAGAATTGCAGTCGATGCAATGGGGGGAGACCATGCCCCTAAAGCCATAATTGACGGTGTGCAAAAAAGCTTAACGGCATTTTCAGATATCGAGATTACACTTGTCGGCGATGAAAATAAAATCAAACCATACATAACAAATAACGAGCGCATCACGATTTTAGATGCAAAAGAAGTCATTGAACCGACAGATGAACCAGTGCGTGCAGTCAGACGTAAAAAGGATTCATCTATGGTGAAAATGGCGCAAGAAGTATCCGAAGGACGAGCAGATGCTTGTATTTCAGCAGGAAACACTGGCGCACTCATGACAGCGGGACTGTTTATCGTAGGAAGAATTGATGGCATCGATAGACCGGCACTTGCGCCAACACTGCCAACACTTGATGGCAGCGGTTTTTTATTACTAGATGTCGGCGCAAACGTTGATGCCAAACCAGAACACCTTGTGCAATATGCGATGATGGGTTCAATCTACGCAGAGCGTGTTTTTCCAAAGAGCAATCCCCGTGTAGGATTGTTAAATGTAGGTACAGAAGATAAAAAAGGCAACGATCTCACGAAAAAAACTTTTGAATTATTAAAAGCATCAGACTTGAATTTCGTAGGAAATGTGGAGTCTCGTGATTTATTAGAAGGTGTAGCTGATGTCGTTGTCACAGATGGCTTCACAGGAAATATCGCTCTCAAAACGATTGAAGGCACAGCTCTTTCTGTATTTAAAATGCTGAAAGAAACCTTAACATCCAGCTTCACAGCAAAATTAGCGGCTGGCATGATGAAGCCGAAATTGATGCAGATGAAGTCTAAAATGGATTACTCCGAATATGGCGGTGCCGCTTTATTTGGTTTAAAGGCACCTGTCATTAAAGCGCACGGTTCCTCTGATGAAAACGCCATTTTTCATGCCATTCGTCAGGCACGTGATATCGTAGAAAAAGACGTTTCAGCCATCATTCATCAAGAAGTCAAAAAAGAAACCACGAACGAGTCTTAATGGAGGTAAAACATCATGACTAAAATTGCGTTTTTATTCCCTGGCCAAGGCTCTCAGAAAATTGGCATGGGGAAAGATTTATTTGATCAAGAAGCAGTATCTAAATCTGTATTTGAAGAAGCAGACAAGACCCTCGGTTTTGACTTATCTTCAATGATTTTTGAAGGAGATGCGGAAGAACTGACGCTCACTTATAACGCGCAGCCAGCTCTTTTAACGACAAGTATCGCCATCTTAAAGAAATTTGAAGAGAGTGGAATCAAAGCAGATTACGCAGCAGGACATAGCCTTGGCGAATATACGGCCCTCGTTGCAGCAGGTGCACTTTCATTTCAAGATGCTGTGTATGCTGTAAGAAAGCGCGGCGAATTAATGAATGAAGCTGTTCCAGCAGGAGAAGGCGCTATGGCAGCGATCCTTGGCTTAGATCAAGCTGCGCTTTTAGAAGTGACAAAAGAAGTGACAGAGAGCGGTCATCTTGTAGAACTCGCTAACTTAAACTGTCCTGGTCAAATCGTGATCTCTGGTACAGCAAAAGGTGTCGAACTCGCTTCAGAGAAAGCGAAAGAAAAAGGAGCAAAACGTGCGATTGCCCTTGAAGTGAGTGGACCTTTCCATTCTGCCTTAATGAAACCAGCCGCTGAAAAATTCACAGATGTTCTGTCAAAGCTAGACATTAAAGATGCCAAAACACCAGTGATCTCAAATGTCACAGCAGACATCGTTACATCTCGTAATGCTATTGAAACAAAACTCATTGAACAATTGTATTCTCCTGTACGATTTGAAGAAAGCGTAGAACGTCTGATTGATTTAGGCGTGACAACGTTTATTGAA
This sequence comes from Bacillus sp. FSL K6-2841, assembly GCF_037976435.1. Classification (NCBI taxonomy): domain Bacteria; kingdom Bacillati; phylum Bacillota; class Bacilli; order Caryophanales; family Bacillaceae; genus Bacillus; species Bacillus sp. FSL K6-2841. The sequence continues at coordinate 1,561,480 of NZ_CP150266.1, forward strand.
ATTGGCCCGGGCAAAGTGCTTTCAGGTCTTGTGAAAAAGGTTAACCGCCGCCTGACAACCATTTCAGTTTCAGATCAGGAAACAATTGAAGCAGCCATTGAAACATTGAAGGAGGATTCTTGATGCTTACAAATAAAACAGCCGTTGTAACAGGTGCATCACGCGGGATTGGCCGTTCTATCGCGATCGATTTGGCAAAGAATGGTGCAAATGTTGTCGTCAACTATTCTGGAAACGAAGCAAAAGCAAATGAAGTCGTAGACGAAATCAAAGCACTTGGCCAGCAGGCATTTGCCGTTAAAGCTGATGTTTCAAATGCTGAAGAAGTACAAGCGCTCATGAAGCAAGCGATTGACACATTTGGTTCAATTGACATCCTTGTCAATAATGCAGGGATCACAAAGGACAACCTGCTAATGAGAATGAAAGAAAATGAATGGGATGACGTCATTAACATAAACTTAAAAGGTGTCTTTAACTGTACAAAAGCCGTGACGCGTCAAATGATGAAACAGCGCAGCGGAAGAATCATCAACTTGGCTTCAGTAGTTGGCGTATGTGGAAACCCTGGACAAGCAAACTATGTTGCAGCAAAAGCTGGTGTTATCGGGTTAACGAAAACAACAGCAAAAGAGCTGGCAACTCGTCATATTACAGTCAATGCAGTAGCACCAGGCTTTATTTCTACTGATATGACAGACAAGCTTGATGAGAATGTACAGACTGAAATGCTCAAGCAGATCCCGCTTGCACGCTTTGGTGCACCTGAAGATATTAGCAACGTTGTTGTCTTTTTAGCTTCAGAAGGAGCAGGTTATATTACAGGCCAAACCATCCAAGTAGATGGCGGAATGGTCATGTCTTAAGAAATATCAAAATTTCATTAGGTTTTCTCTAGTTTTTTAAAAACGAATCAACTATAATACTTTGAGGGGAGGTGAAAGGCAATGGCAGACGTATTAGAGCGTGTATCAAAAATTATTGTAGACCGCCTTGGCGTTGATGAGGCTGACGTGAAAATGGAAGCTTCATTTAAAGAAGATTTAGGCGCTGATTCCCTTGATGTAGTTGAGCTAGTTATGGAACTTGAAGATGAGTTCGATATGGAAATTTCTGACGAAGATGCTGAAAAAATTGCAACAGTCGGTGACGCTGTGAACTACATAAATAGCCAGCAATAAGCGTAACAAAGTCCCGTCTATTTTCATGACGGGACTTTCAAAATTTATGTTAGTTTCAACATATTCAGCTGATCAATTGTCAGCCTTTTTCAGATGCTAAGGAGCAATGTTTCCTTGCATGTAGAAAGAGAGACTCCATATAATCAGTATCCTTAAAGGCGATTAAGCCTACCTGGAGGTTGCTATGCCAAAACAATATAAAGACAAACAGAAACAGAGCAAAAAACTAGAGCAATTTAGAGAATTCCAGCAGCGCATTTCTGTACATTTTCAAAATGAAAAACTTCTATATCAAGCATTTACGCATTCCTCTTATGTGAATGAACACCGGAAAAAGCCATACGAGGATAATGAAAGACTTGAATTTCTAGGAGATGCTGTTTTAGAATTGACCATCTCTCAATTCTTATTTGCGAAATATCCTGCGATGAGCGAAGGCGATTTAACGAAACTAAGAGCAGCAATCGTATGTGAACCGTCACTTGTGTCTCTGGCACATGAGCTGTCCTTCGGAGACCTTGTTCTTTTAGGAAAAGGCGAAGAAATGACAGGCGGCAGAAAACGCCCAGCGCTCTTAGCGGACGTATTCGAGGCGTTTATCGGAGCACTCTATTTGGATCAAGGGCTTGAGCCGGTAGAACGATTCTTAGAAGCCTATGTTTATCCGAAAATTAATGATGGAGCGTTCTCGCATGTCATGGACTTTAAAAGCCAGCTGCAAGAATTCGTTCAGCGCGATGGAAAAGGTGTACTGGAATACCGCATCTTGCATGAAAAAGGACCAGCACACAACCGGGAATTTGAAGCAAATGTCTCCCTTCGCGGAGATGTGCTTGGAATTGGAAATGGCCGCAGTAAAAAAGAAGCAGAACAGCACGCTGCACAGGAAGCACTTGCTAAATTGCAGAAACATCATATGAACCAATAAAATCCCCCTCGTCATTCAGGGGGATTTCACTCTGTTTTCCATCATCTTTTTTCATTTCATATGGTAAGATGATAGTACTTTAAATACATAAGGAGGATCACTCTCATGTTCCTCAAACGTTTAGACGTGATAGGATTCAAATCGTTTGCACAGCGAGTGACCGTGGACTTTGTCAAAGGAGTCACTGCTGTTGTTGGACCAAACGGAAGCGGCAAAAGTAATATTACCGATGCCATCCGCTGGGTACTTGGAGAACAATCAGCGAAAAGCCTCCGCGGAGGAAAAATGGAAGACATCATTTTTGCAGGAAGCGACTCAAGAAAAAGAGTCAATTTAGCAGAAGTGACTTTAACATTAGATAACGAAGATCACTTTTTACCGATCGATTTTCACGAAGTCAGTGTGACAAGAAGAGTCTATCGTTCAGGAGAAAGTGAATTTCTCATAAACAATCAATCTGTCCGCTTAAAGGATATTATTGATCTTTTCATGGATTCAGGTCTTGGGAAGGAAGCTTTTTCAATCATCAGCCAAGGGAAGGTAGAAGAAATTTTATCTAGTAAGGCAGAAGAGAGAAGAAGCATCTTTGAAGAAGCGGCTGGTGTTTTGAAATATAAAACAAGAAAGAAAAAAGCCGAGAATAAACTGTTTGAAACGCAGGACAACTTAAACCGAGTAGAAGATATTCTGCATGAACTAGAAGATCAAGTAGAACCTTTAAGAATGCAGGCATCTATTGCAAAGGACTATTTGCAAAAAAAAGAAGAGCTTGAAAATGTCGAAATCGCCTTAACTGTCCATGACATCGAAGCACTTCATGAAAAATGGACAACACTTGGTGAAGCTGTCGAGCGCTTCAAACAAGATGAAATGAAGCAATCCACAGATATTCAAGCAAAAGAAGCTAAAATTGAAGAGTCAAGAGACCGTATTCAAGCACTTGATGAATCAATTAATGATCTGCAAGAAGTTCTTCTTTTCACAAGTGAGGAATTAGAAAAGCTTGAAGGAAAAAAAGAAGTACTAAAAGAACGGAAGAAAAATGCAGCCGCAAACCAGGGACAGCTAGAAGAAACACTCATTCGCTTAACTGAAAAGCAGGCGCAGCTAACCGAAAAGATTCAGCAGCAGAAAATCACGCGGGACAGCCTTCAAAAAGAAGTGCAGCAGCTAAAAGATGAAGTGAAAACAAAGCAGCATCAACTGTCGCTTCATAGTGAAGATGTGGAAGGTCAAATTGAACAGCTAAAAAGCGATTATTTTGATCTGCTCAATGAACAGGCTTCCATCCGCAATGAACGCAAATTATTAGAAGAACAGCAGCGCCAAGCGGTCATGCAGCTGGATCGGCTCACGCAAAACAACCAAAAACACATTGAAGAGCGTGTGTCTGTCAAAGAGAAGAAAACAGAGGCTGAGCAGCAGCTTTCAGCCCTAGAAGAAGACATTTTGGCTCAAGTCAAGCGGTTTAGGGAAGCAGAGCAAAAGCTTGAGCAAATGAAACGTCAATACGAGAAAAAAGAAACGGCTCTTTACCAAGCCTATCAATATGTGCAGCAGGCAAAATCAAAAAAAGAAATGCTAGAATCCATGCAGGAAGACTTCTCAGGCTTTTTCCAAGGAGTAAAAGAGGTCTTAAAGGCAAAAGAACGGTTAGGCGGTATTCACGGTGCCATTGCAGAGCTGATTCAAACAGATCAGCAGCATGAGACAGCGATTGAAATCGCGTTAGGTGCAGCAACGCAGCACGTCGTTACAGAAAATGAAGCCGCAGCGCGACAAGCAATTGCATACTTAAAGCAGCACTCCTTTGGAAGAGCAACCTTCCTGCCAATGAATGTGATCAAAGAAAGAACCATTCAGCATAGAGACGTCCAAACAGCTGAGCAGCATGCTGCATTTATCGGTGTAGCGAGTCAACTTGTTTCCTTTGATGAAAAGTATCAAAAGGTCATACAGAACCTGCTTGGTACGGTTCTGATCGTTAGAGACTTAAAAGGCGCCAATGAACTGGCAAAAATGCTTGGTCATCGTTATCGCATCGTGACCCTTGATGGAGATGTTGTGAACCCCGGCGGTTCTATGACCGGTGGTGGTGTGAAGAAAAAGAACAACTCCCTTCTTTCAAGAAACCGTGAGATTGAAACATTAACAAAGCAGCTCGTTGAAATGGAAGAAAAAACAACGATCCTCGAAAAGGAAACAAAAGAAACGAAGCAATTGATTGCAACAAACGAAAGCCAATTAAACGAACTGCGTCAGCGGGGAGAAACGCTTCGAGAACAGCAGCAAGAGCTCAAAGGGAAGCTGTACGAACTGCAAGTAGCAGAAAAAAATATTAATGCTCACCTTGAACTCTATGACCAAGAAAAAGAAGAATTGCAGCTGCGTTCTACTGAACTGACAGATAAGGACAAAGAGCAGGCAGCTCTTGAAGTTTCTATAGGGGAGAAATTGACCACCCTTGATCAAGAGATCAATACATTAACAAAGCGTAAGCAGACCCAAAGCTCAACGAAAGAAACCATTTCTGCCGAATTAACTGAGCTGAAAATCTCACTTGCCAAAAAAGAGCAGTCCTTAGCGAACGAACAAGAAAAGCTTTCGAGCTTAATAGCCGAATTAAAAGAGGCTGAACAAACGCTGACGGAAACAAAAGAAGATCTGTCACTTTTAACAAGTGAAATGACGTCTAGCTCAAGCGGAGCAGAACAGTTGGAAGAAGCGGCGAAAGAGAAACTGGAAAACAAAAACAAAACAACCGCACTCATTTCAGAGCGGCGTAAACAGCGTCTTGCTCTTTCTGAAACGTTAGAATTTGCTGAACGTGAACTGAAAGAACAAAAACGCCTTTACAAACAGCTCACCACAAGTTTAAAAGATGAAGAAATTAAGCTTGGCCGTATGGAAGTTGAGCTCGACAACCTCATCGCTTATTTGAACGAAGAGTATGCTCTTTCATTTGAAGGGGCAAAAGAGATGTATCATCTGACGTTATCGCCAGATGAAGCAAGAAAACGAGTGAAGCTGATCAAATTAGCCATTGAAGAGCTAGGAACGGTCAATTTAGGCAGCATTGATGAGTATGAACGAGTAAATGAACGCTACCTTTTCTTAACAGAACAGCGAAATGATCTGACAGAAGCGAAAAATACATTATTCCAAGTGATTGAAGAAATGGATCAAGAGATGACAAAGCGCTTCTCTGAAACATTCTCGCAAATTCGCGGGCATTTTGAATCAGTTTTCCAAGCGTTATTTGGCGGCGGAAGAGCAGACCTGAAGCTAACAGACCCAAACGATTTACTAAACTCTGGCGTTGAAATTGTCGCGCAGCCTCCAGGGAAAAAGCTGCAAAACTTAAGCCTGCTTTCAGGCGGAGAGAGAGCATTGACAGCGATCGCCTTACTATTCTCTATTTTAAAAGTCAGACCTGTTCCATTCTGTGTGTTAGATGAGGTAGAAGCGGCGCTTGATGAAGCCAATGTTTTCCGCTTTGCGCAATATTTAAAAAAATACAGCGAGGAAACGCAGTTCATTGTCATTACGCACCGCAAAGGAACAATGGAAGAAGCAGATGTGCTTTACGGTGTTACGATGCAGGAGTCAGGAGTTTCTAAGCTTGTATCCGTCAAACTAGAAGAAACGAAAGAGCTTGTCCAGTAATTAAAGGAGGTTTTTGAACCAAATGAGCTTTTTTAAGAAGTTAAAAGAAAAATTTACACAGCAAACCGATTCAGTATCAGAAAAGTTTAAAGATGGACTTGAAAAAACGAGAAACTCCTTTCAAGGAAGAGTAAACGAACTAATTTCTCGCTACCGTAAAGTCGATGAAGACTTTTTTGAAGAATTAGAAGAGGTTTTAATCGGCGCGGATGTCGGTTTTACAACGGTGATGGAACTGATTGATGAGCTGAAAAAAGAAGTGAAACTAAGAAACATTCAAGACCCAAGTGAAGTACAATCGGTCATTTCTGAAAAACTGGTTGAAATCTACAATAGCGGAGAGGAACAAATCTCTGCGCTGAATATTGAAGACGGGCGATTAAATATTATTTTATTTGTAGGTGTCAATGGCGTTGGGAAAACAACGACGATCGGCAAACTTGCAAATAAGCTGAAAAATGAAGGGAAATCTGTTGTTTTGGCAGCAGGTGATACATTCCGTGCCGGTGCGATTGAGCAGCTTGAAGTATGGGGAGAGCGTTCAGGTGTCCCTGTTATTAAACAAACGGCTGGCTCTGATCCAGCAGCAGTGATCTATGATGCCGTTCAATCAGCAAAAGCGAAAAATGCGGATGTCCTTATCTGTGATACAGCAGGAAGACTACAAAACAAAGTCAACTTGATGAAAGAGCTAGAGAAGGTCAAGAGAGTCATTGAACGTGAGGTTCCAGACGCACCGCATGAAGTGCTGCTCGCTCTTGATGCAACAACGGGTCAAAATGCGATGGCTCAAGCGAAGGAATTTTCTAAAGCGACGAATGTGACAGGAATTGCTTTAACAAAGCTTGATGGTACTGCAAAAGGCGGGATTGTCCTTGCAATTCGAAATGAGCTGAACATTCCCGTGAAGCTCGTCGGTTTAGGTGAAAAGGTAGATGATCTGCAAGAATTCGATGCAGAATCGTATGTGTATGGACTATTCTCAGACGTAATTGATCAAGAGGACTAACAAAAATGCCGGCAAAAACTGCTGGCATTTTTGTTTATACGCCGCTTCATGAAGTGACAAGATAAAAACTTGACACACAGTAGAGAACCGTGTAAACTTAGTTGATGTAAAGGGAATGAACTTAACAAAGGGGAGAGAGCCCATGACGCTTGAAAAAACAACGAGAATGAACTACTTGTTTGACTTCTATCAATCGTTGTTAACCGCAAAGCAAAAGAGCTACATGTCGCTTTACTACCTAGACGATTTTTCCCTCGGTGAAATTGCGGATGAATATGAAGTATCAAGACAGGCTGTTTATGATAATATTAAACGGACTGAAGCGATGCTTGAACAATATGAAGAAAAGCTGCTCTTGTTTAAGAAATTTAAAGAGCGTAAAGAACTTCTCAAAAAAATGAGAGAGCTCGTAGCAGATTCCGCACAGACGGAAGAAGCAGAAGCTTTAATTGAATCGCTTGAGAAATTAGATTAGGAGGCGGCACAGTATGGCATTTGAAGGATTAGCCGACCGACTGCAGCAGACGATTTCAAAAATCCGCGGCAAAGGAAAAGTGTCAGAACAAGATGTAAAAGAAATGATGCGCGAGGTACGCCTTGCCCTTCTTGAAGCTGACGTCAATTTTAAAGTAGTCAAAGACTTTGTGAAAAAAGTAAGTGAGCGGGCAGTTGGACAAGAGGTCATGAAAAGCCTTACCCCTGGACAACAGGTCATTAAAGTTGTAAAAGAAGAACTCACTGAATTAATGGGCGGAGAAGAGAGTAAAATCGCTGTAGCGAAAAAATTTCCGACGGTCATTATGATGGTTGGTCTTCAAGGGGCTGGTAAAACCACCACAACTGGGAAGCTTGCCAATTTACTTCGCAAAAAACATAATCGCAAGCCGATGATGGTGGCTGCAGATATTTACAGACCAGCAGCGATCCAGCAGCTTCAAACGCTAGGGAAACAGCTTGATATGCCTGTGTTTTCATTAGGTGATCAAGTCAGTCCTGTCGAGATTGCCAAACAGGCAATCGAAAAAGCGAAAGAAGAACACCATGATTATGTCATTTTAGATACAGCAGGACGCCTTCATATTGATGAAGAATTGATGGATGAACTTCAGAAAGTAAAAGAAGTAGCGAGTCCAGAAGAAATTTTTCTTGTTGTTGACTCTATGACAGGTCAAGATGCTGTCAATGTAGCGAAAAGCTTTAATGAACAGCTTGGTTTAACAGGTGTTGTTCTAACGAAACTAGACGGGGATACACGAGGCGGTGCAGCACTTTCCATTCGAGCTGTCACCAATACGCCGATTAAATTCGCCGCTCTAGGTGAAAAGCTTGACGCGATTGAACCATTCCACCCAGAACGGATGGCATCAAGAATACTTGGCATGGGAGATGTGCTTACACTGATTGAAAAAGCACAGGCAAACGTGGACCAAGATAAAGCGAAAGAGCTTGAACAAAAAATGCGGACCATGAGCTTTACACTCGATGATTTCCTCGAGCAGCTTGGCCAAGTTCGTAACATGGGTCCACTTGATGAATTAATCCAAATGATGCCGGGAGCCGGTAAAATGAAAGGGCTCAAAAACGTCCAAGTAGACGAAAAGCAGCTCAATCACATCGAAGCGATCATTAAATCAATGACGACCGAGGAAAAAGAACAGCCAGAGGTCATCAATGCAAGCCGAAGAAAACGGATTGCAAAAGGGAGCGGAACATCTGTACAGGAAGTCAATCGCCTTTTAAAGCAATTTGACGAAATGAAAAAGATGATGAAGCAAATGACCAACATGTCCAAAGGGAAGAAAAAAGGCTTTAAATTACCATTTATGTAATTGGTTATACATGATAAAACCGTTGTTAAGAAAAAACACTTTACAAACCCTTTTATCATTGTTAATATACTATCTTGTTGAAATATTTTCGGAGGTGCTAGTAAAATGGCAGTAAAAATTCGTTTAAAACGTATGGGATCAAAAAGATCTCCTTTCTATCGTATTGTTGTAGCAGATTCTCGTTCACCACGTGACGGTCGTTTCATCGAAACAGTTGGAACATACAATCCAGTGTTATCACCAGCTGAGGTGAAAATCAACGAAGAATTGGCTCTTAAATGGCTTCAAAATGGTGCGAAACCATCTGATACAGTTCGTAACCTTTTCTCAAGCCAAGGAATTCTTGAAAAATTTCATAATGCGAAAAACAGCAAATAATGAATGAGCTGTCCTTGGAAGAATTGATTGTGTCCATCGTCGAGCCACTTGTTGATTTCCCTGAAGATATTCACGTATCTTCATTAGAAAAAGATGAGCAAGTGATTTACACACTGTCTGTCAATGCTGAAGATACCGGAAAGGTGATCGGAAAGCAGGGACGTACAGCAAAAGCGATACGAACAGTCATGTTTGCAGCAAGTGCAGAGTCTTCTAAGAAAGTTCAACTTGAGATTGCTGACTAAAAAGGGAGAGGGCTTAGGACCTCCCCTTTTTTTACACGTTTAAATCTATTTTTCGTTATACTGTAGAGGACAAATGCCTTCGGATAGGGGGACAAAAAGGAAGATGCAGATCATTCAACATGTCACCGTCATGCAAGTATTAACTGAAAGCAGTAAGGACAAACTGTTAACGACTTTTTTGGAGAAAAAAGAAAGACTAGAGCGTGAATGCAATCAACTATATTTTCAACTGAAAAAACATGAAAAAGAACCACATCAGCAAGAAGCCATCCCTCAATTTCAAAAAGCCATCGATAAACGGCAGGAGAAAATCCAGCAAATTGACTTTCAAGTAGAGCAGCTGCATATTTTGCCGCTTGGAAGTGAAATGAAAGAGACAGAAGTGGATGCGCTGGTTGAAGTGAATATAGGTGATAAATGGGATGACAAGATGCAAGACAATGTCATCGTCGTGAAAGACGGCACCATTGTGGAAATACGTCAGGGGTGATTGAGAACATGGAACAGGAATGGTTGAATGTTGGAAAGATTGTCAATACACACGGAGTACGCGGAGAAGTACGCGTCGTGTCAAAGACAGATTTCCCAGAAGAGCGTTACAAAAAAGGAAGCGTCCTCTATATCTTTAAGCAAGGTCAAAGGGAGCCGCTAAAAGTCACTGTCGCATCACACCGGCAGCATAAACAGTTTGATTTGCTTACATTTGAAGAAATTAGCTCATTAAATGAAGCAGAGCTATTGAAAGAATCAATCTTAAAAGTAGAAAAAGAACATCTCGGCTCTTTAGATGAAGGAGAATTTTATTTCCACCAAATCATTGGCTGTGAAGTATACGATGAAGAGGATCAGCTTGTCGGCCAAATCAAGGAGATTTTAACACCAGGGGCAAATGATGTCTGGGTGGTCGGAAGAAAAGGCAAAAAAGATGCCTTGATTCCTTATATCCCATCTGTCGTCAAAAAGATTGATATCTCATCCAAAACCATACACATAGAAGTGATGGAAGGACTTATTGACGAATGAAAATCGACTTCTTAACACTTTTTCCTGAAATGTTCGAAGGTGTGCTCCACTCATCGATCTTAAAAAAGGCACAGGAGAAAGAAGCTGTCTCATTCAATGTTGTCAATTTTAGAGAGTATTCGGATCATAAGCATAAAACAGTAGATGATTACCCATATGGCGGCGGTGCTGGTATGGTACTGAAAGCACAGCCCGTATTCGATGCGGTAGAAGATTTAACGAAGAAAGCAAGCAAGAAACCTCGAATTATTCTTGTCTGTCCTCAAGGGGAAAGATATACGCAAAAGAAGGCAGAGGAACTAGCAAAAGAAGAACACCTTATGTTCATTTGCGGCCATTATGAAGGCTACGATGAGCGCATCAGGGAGCATCTTGTCACAGATGAAATCTCAATCGGAGATTTCGTTCTCACAGGCGGAGAGCTGCCAGCGATGATGATGGCAGACAGTGTGGTCAGGCTTTTGCCTCATGTGCTTGGAAAAGAAGCGTCTCACATTGAAGATTCATTTAGTACAGGTTTGCTAGAGCATCCTCACTATACAAGACCAGCCGATTATAAAGGACTAAAAGTGCCGGATGTGCTCCTCTCTGGAAATCATGCCAAAATAGAAGAGTGGCGGCGCAAAGAATCTTTGAAGCGAACCTATACAAGAAGGCCAGATTTGATCGATTCTTGCAAAACGTTAACAGAAGAAGAAAAAAGATGGCTTTGGCAGCTTCATAATGACTAGATTGTATTGCACACTGCATAGAGGTATGGTATGATACTACTTGTGACTTGGACGGCTTGCCGATTCAAGTTTGAAAACGATGTTCCGCTGCAATGAAGAAAGAGGACATGAGCATCTGTTGGAAGGAGTTGAAAACGATGCAACATTTGATTGAAGAAATCACAAAAGAACAATTACGCACTGATCTTCCTGCGTTCCGTCCTGGTGACACTTTACGTGTACACGTTAAAGTTGTCGAGGGTACTCGTGAGCGTATCCAGATCTTTGAAGGTGTTGTAATTAAGCGTCGTGGTGGTGGAATCAGCGAAACTTTCACAGTTCGTAAGATTTCTTACGGTGTAGGCGTTGAGCGTACATTCCCTGTACACACACCAAAAATCGCTAACATCGAAGTTGTACGTCACGGTAAGGTACGTCGTGCGAAACTTTACTACCTACGTGAACTTCGCGGTAAAGCGGCTCGTATCAAAGAAATCAGACGATAATGATATCAAAGGAAAGAGCTTGTTACCTGTAACAGGCTCTTTTTTTGTACAATGTATAGAGATAATAGATAGAAGAGAAGGTGCACATATGACGATTCAATGGTTTCCAGGCCATATGGCAAAAGCAAGACGTGAAGTCACAGAAAAATTAAAGCTCATCGACATCGTATTTGAATTAACTGATGCTAGAATTCCGATGTCCTCTAGAAACCCAATGATCGAAGAAATCCTTCAGAATAAACCCAAAATCATGCTATTAAACAAAGCAGATAAAGCGGATCCTCGTGTGACAAAGGAGTGGCAGGCGCACTTTGAGCAGCAAGGCGTTCGGTCACTTGCTATTAACTCTGTCGATGGACAAGGGTTAAATCAGATCATCACAACTTCAAAGGAAATCTTAAAAGAAAAATTCGACCGCATGAAAGCAAAAGGTGTCAAACCACGTGCAATCCGGGCGCTCATTATCGGAATTCCAAACGTCGGGAAATCGACCTTAATCAATCGTTTAGCGAAAAAGAACATTGCCAAAACAGGAGACCGTCCTGGTATTACCACCTCACAGCAATGGGTGAAGGTAGGGAAAGAATTGGAACTTCTCGATACACCTGGAATCCTCTGGCCGAAGTTTGAAGATGAGAAAGTAGGACTCAGGCTAGCGGTAACTGGAGCGATCAAAGATTCTATCATCAACTTACAGGATGTCGCTGTATATGGACTTCGCTTTCTAGAAGAAAACTATCCAGAGCGATTAAAAAAACGCTATGACCTAACGGAGATCCCTGAAGATACGGCTGAGCTGTTTGATGCAATAGGTACAAAGCGCGGCTGTCTCATGAGCGGTGGATTTATTAATTACGACAAAACCACCGAAATCATTATTCGGGATATTCGAACAGAAAAATTTGGTCCCCTCACTTTCGAGAAGCCTGAAAGCTAAAAGACACGCAGCTCATGCGGGTCTTTATTTTTTGCGGAAAACTGCCGATATAAAGAAGGAGGCTGACGAAAAGCTGATGTACACAGTGAAACAAATAAAAGAACTGATAGAAAAGCATTCGCAAGACGAGTCATACATTCATGAACTTGTAAAAGATGATACGAGAAAAAGTGTCCAAAAACTGATAGAGAAGTGGCGCAAAGAGAGAGAAAAGCAGCAGCAACTTCAAGCAGCATGGAATGAGATGCTGCAATTTGAAAACAGTGCGAAGGCGCAGGGATACACATGTATTGCTGGAATAGATGAAGCAGGAAGAGGTCCACTTGCAGGCCCCGTTGTCGCAGCAGCTGTCATATTAAAGGAAGATACAGTCCTGCTCGGTTTAAACGACTCAAAGCAATTATCTGAGAAAAAAAGATTGGCATATTATGACCTAATCCAAAAAGAAGCACTTGATATCGGAATCGGCATTGTGGATGCAGCTACGATTGATGAAATCAATATTTACGAGGCATCAAGACTGGCGATGGTGAGAGCGGTGGAGAAGTTAACTCATACACCCGATTATCTACTCATAGATGCCATGACGCTCCCGCTTCCTATTCAACAGGAGAATATCATCAAAGGAGATGCAAAAAGTGCGTCTATCGCAGCAGGTGCATGTATTGCAAAGGTGACAAGAGATCAGATGATGGAAGAATACGGGCGTAAGTACCCTGAGTATCAATTTGAAAAACATAAAGGGTACGGAACAAAAGAGCATTTGGCTGCCATTCAAACACATGGAGCTACCCCAATCCATCGATTATCATTTGCACCAGTGAAATCCGTTATATCATAAATTTTTGACCTAAGGAGGCTGCCTGTGATGACAAGAGTTGAGGACATACATACAGCACTGAATAGCCGGCTGAATACGGCAGAATCTGTGCCATTAAACACCGAAGGAAAGGAAAATGTGCATCGACTGATTCTTGGTAAAGTACTGAAAATGCTCGGAGATGATACAGCCCTTGTTCAAATAGGCTCAACAAAAATAAAAGCGCAGCTAGCGGCTCAGCTCAAAGCAGACGCATTTTATTGGTTCCAATTTGAACAAGAGGGTGGAGGCAGCCTCAATAAACTAAGGCCAGTCCAGCAATTTGAACAAGACCCTAAAACATTAAAGGATGCAGCTGCCAAACTATTAGAAGGTCTCTCTCTGAAAAACGGACTAGAAAACATCCTAACAGCTACTGCTTTTTTAAAAGAAAAATCCGTCATCAATGAAGCAGAGTTAAAAACGGCAGCGAAGTGGATCGAACAGCTTCAAGGAGCTGATGTGAAAAAAGGTCTCCAGTCACTCCTATTTGCTTTAAAGAAAGACTTGCCGATCCAAGAAGGAGTCCTTCAATCAATTTTAGCCGTGAAATCATCCTCTGCTCTTCATCAAGATATGACAGCACTGCTAGAACGCTTAACACAGCTCCCGAAGCACTCAGACGCCACACAGGCCCTTACACAAGCCGTTCGATCAGTCATAGGTGCTGAGACGACTGTCCATGCAGAAAAGCTCTTATCGGTCCTTCTAGCAGCGAGAGAAGGGACGGCGAAACAAGGAGGAAATCTACCTGTAACGCCTCAGTCCAATCTGTCTCAACCAAAAGAAAATAGTCAGAATCCAATAGCTCAAGAGCGTCAGACGACCCAAGTTCTTCAATCTAACGTGCAGCAATCAACAAGTCCAAAAGAGCTGCAAATCCCGCCTCAGCAAATCGAGCGGATACTAACAAGTTTGATAAAACAAGGTGCAGATGGGCAGCAAGAGCCTAGCTTAAAACAGCTTACGTCATTACTGCAAGGACTTCAGCAGGCTGGATCTCAGCCTGACGCAAAAGCATCTGTGCTTCAAAAAGAATTTCCGTTCTTGTCAAAAACAGAAGCAAAAGTATTGGCTCAGGTCGTGCAACAGACAGAACCCGCATTAAGCAATAAAACCGACGTGCTCGATTTACTCATGACGATGAAAAAGGCAATAGGTGTACGTGACGAAATCGGTATGCTGAAACTACTCGAAAAAGGCAACCAGGATGTAAAAAGTCAGGAGCTTCACCAATTAAAGCTCGTCTTAAATGATGTGAGACAGTCTGATTTACCAGAGTCCGTAAAAAAAGAAGTCGATCAATTGTTTCATAGATTGAACGGGCAGTTATTTGTGCAGCAGGAGAACCAAACTATCAGCCAAATGATGGTCTCTTATCCGCTCTTTTCAAAACATAGTGTTCAAGATTTAACCTTTATTCTAAAAGGACATAAGAAAAAAGATGGCTCTATTGATATTTCTCAGTGTCGCCTTATGTTTTACTTAAACATGGAAAACCTCGAAGAAACATTAATCGACTGTACGATTCAGCAAAAGGTCATGTCAATTACAGTTGAAACCGGTCATGAACTTCAAGGAACCATTAATCCGATGATTCCAGCTGTTCGGGAGAATTTAAATGCATTAGGATACAGCCTCACGGGAATTACAGCAAAGAAGAGACAAGAGCCAGTAGATCCGTCTCACTTTCTAGATGAACACTTTCATAAAATCAGCGAGAAGGGGCTGGACTTACGAGTATGAAGGATTCAAAACCGCTTAGAAGGGCGGTCGCTCTACATTATGATGAAGAAAAACAAAAGGCGCCAAAAGTGGTCGCGACAGGGAGCGGCTATGTGGCAGACCATATTATTGAAGAAGCAAAAAAGTCGGGGGTTCCTATCCAAGAAGACCGTAATTTAGTCGAACTCATGCGCCATTTAACACTGGATGAGGAGATCCCTGAAGCGTTATACGATACTGTAGCAGAAATATTTTCGTTTATCTATAGGTTAGATCAAAAAATGAAAAAATAAGTGATTTGGATGAAAAATTTATATTTTTAATAAAATAAAAGTTTGAATGTTTAGAAGGATTTTACGATTTTACATAGAACCCTAGACATTCTCTTTTTTATTCTTTAAAATGAAAGCGCAGTCTATTTTATATTTTTTGTTTCTACATATGTTGGGAGGATGGGAAATGAATATCCATGAGTACCAAGGAAAAGAAATCCTAAGAAAATATGGGGTTTCAGTTCCAAATGGTAAAGTAGCATTTACACCTGATGAAGCAGTGAAAGCATCAGAAGAGCTAGAAAGCTCTGTATATGTCGTAAAAGCACAGATTCATGCAGGCGGCCGTGGCAAAGCAGGCGGGGTAAAAATTGCAAAAACAAGAGATGAAGTGAAGGGGTTTGCAGAGGAATTGCTCGGCAAAACACTTGTCACACATCAAACTGGGCCAGAGGGGCGCGAAATAAAACGCTTACTTATTGAAGAAGGCTGCGATATTCAAAAGGAGTACTACGTTGGACTTGTTTTGGACAGAGCGACATCAAGAATTGTATTGATGGCTTCTGAAGAAGGCGGTACTGAAATTGAAGAAGTAGCAGAAAAAACGCCAGAAAAAATCGTCAAAGTGGTCATCGACCCAGCGATTGGATTGCAAGGCTATCAGGCGAGAGAAGTAGCGTTTAAAATTAATATTCCAACAAAATTAGTTGGCCAAGCTGTTAAGTTTATGACAAGTCTTTACAATGCATTCATTGAAAAAGATTGTTCAATTGCTGAGATTAATCCACTTGTTGTAACAGGCGATGGAAAAGTCATGGCGCTTGATGCGAAATTAAACTTTGATAGCAATGCCTTATATAGACAAAAAGATATATTAGAATACCGTGACCTTGATGAAGAGGATCCAAAAGAAATTGAAGCATCTAAATATGATCTGAGCTACATTTCTCTAGATGGAAATATTGGCTGTATGGTCAATGGTGCAGGTCTTGCGATGTCTACAATGGATATCATCAAGCATTACGGCGGGGACCCTGCAAACTTCCTGGATGTTGGCGGCGGTGCAACAGCTGAAAAAGTAACGGAAGCATTTAAAATCATCTTATCTGATCAAAATGTAAAAGGGATTTTCGTTAACATTTTTGGCGGCATCATGAAATGTGATGTCATTGCAGAAGGTGTCGTTGAAGCAACGAAACAAGTTGGCTTAACATTACCACTCGTTGTACGTCTTGAAGGAACAAACGTTGAATTAGGGAAGAAAATCCTGAGCGATTCAGGCTTAAATATCACTTCTGCTGAGTCTATGGCTGACGGGGCAGAAAAGATTGTATCTTTAGTCAAGTAGAGCAGAAAGGCAGGGAACCTAAATGAGTGTATTTATTAATAAAAATACGAGAGTAATTGTTCAGGGGATTACCGGTTCAACCGCATTGTTCCATACAAAACAAATGATTGAGTACGGAACAAATATTGTTGGCGGTGTCACACCTGGAAAAGGTGGAACTGAAGTAGAAGGAGTTCCTGTATTTAATACAGTATCTGAAGCTGTTCAAACAACTGGAGCAAATGCTTCTGTTATCTATGTACCAGCACCATTTGCAGCAGATGCCATTTTAGAGGCTGTTGATGCAGAAGTCGATCTAGTCATTTGTATTACTGAACATATTCCAGTACTTGACATGGTCAAAGTAAAACGGTATATGGAAGGGAAAAAGACAAGACTTGTTGGCCCTAACTGTCCAGGTGTCATTACACCTGAAGAATGTAAGATTGGGATCATGCCAGGCTACATTCATAAAAAAGGTCATGTGGGTGTTGTTTCTCGTTCTGGAACGCTTACATATGAAGCGGTACATCAGCTTTCAGAAGCTGGCGTTGGTCAATCGACAGCTGTAGGAATCGGCGGAGACCCTGTCAATGGGACAAACTTTATTGATGTATTAAAAGCATTCAATGAAGACCCTGATACACATGCTGTCATTATGATCGGTGAAATCGGCGGTACGGCTGAAGAAGAAGCAGCTGAATGGGTAAAAGCAAATATGACAAAGCCAGTTGTTGGCTTTATTGGCGGTAAAACGGCGCCTCCAGGAAAACGCATGGGACATGCTGGTGCCATTATTTCTGGTGGTAAAGGAACAGCAGATGAAAAAGTAAAAACAATGCGTGAATGTGGAATTGAAGTGGCAGAGACACCATCTGTCATGGGAGAAACATTAATTAAAGTACTAAAAGAGAAGAATCTCTTTGAAGCTTGTAAAACGCATTAATGACACAAGAAGACTTGTTCTTTGACAAGTCTTCTTCTTTCTATCTTAAACAGGAGGAATGGTATGTACAACGTGTCCGAAAGAATGATTTTTCACCGCTTAAAAGGCCTCATCTCACCCTCTTTGTTAACAAAATGGTGGAAAGTCGATCCTGAGCTATATATAAATGAAGAAACACATCATTTTAAACAGGATCGATCATTACAAACAATCGACTTTACCCGCTTAAAACAAGCCGAAGAAAAAGAATTCCCCATTTTTCAACACATCGTTCAAGCCTATTTAAAGCAAAACATTCACATGATTCCCATCACATCACCCTTATATCCCAGCACACTAAAACATATTTATGATCCTCCCCCTGTGTTATTCCTAAAAGGAAACATATCATATTTAAATGAAGAAAAAAGTTTAGGTGTAGTAGGCACACGAGTTCCATCGTCTTATGGAGAAGCATGTGTGAAGAAAATTGTTGGTGAGCTTGTAAAGGAAGATTGGACGATTGTCAGTGGCTTAGCAAAAGGCATTGATGGAATTGCACATAAAGAATGCATTAGGAATAAAGGGAAAACGATTGGTATTATAGCAGGCGGATTTCAGCACTTATACCCAAAGGAACATGTGCAAATGGCTGAATACATGGGCGAGCATCATTTGCTTTTGTCTGAGCATCCGCCTTATGTCAAACCAGAAAAGTGGCATTTCCCTTTGAGGAATCGCTTAATTAGTGCGCTAACAAGTGGAACCATCGTGATTCAGTGCAAAGAAAAGAGCGGTTCACTCATTACTGCGTATCAAGCACTTGAGCAAGGCAAAGAGGTATTTGCGGTTGCAGGATCAATCTTTGATCCTAATTCCACAGGTCCAGCCAAACTTATACAGCAGGGAGCAAAGCTTGTTCATTCAACGAAGGATATTTTAGAGGAATTCTCCTTCCGCGGTGTTCAATATACTGAACTCTCATAAAAATATCGTTTGACAAAAGACATAGGAATATTTAATAATAGTGAGGATTTAAGTTTACACTTTGTTTTTCGTGTTTATAATGATGTTCATCATAAAGAATTTTTCATGATTGCCTGTTAGATAGGTGCAATTAACATAAATATGAATTGTGAAATGTATAAAGAGAGAACACCTCTTAAGGGGGATTTTGAGTATGGCTGATTATTTAGTCATCGTTGAGTCGCCAGCCAAGGCGAAAACGATTGAGCGTTATTTAGGTAAAAAGTATAAAGTAAAGGCTTCAATGGGACACATAAGAGATTTACCGAAAAGTCAGCTTGGTGTTGACACTGAGCATGATTTCGAACCGAGGTATATTACGATTCGCGGGAAAGGCCCCGTATTAAAAGAATTAAAAACCGCTGCGAAAAAAGCAAAGAAAGTCTATCTCGCAGCTGACCCCGATAGAGAGGGAGAAGCGATTGCTTGGCATTTAGCGCATAGCCTTGACCTTGACCTCTCGTCTGACTGCCGAGTTGTCTTTAACGAGATTACAAAAGATGCTATTAAAGATTCCTTTAAGCATCCACGTATGATCAATATGGATTTAGTTGATGCACAGCAGGCAAGACGGATCTTAGATCGTCTCGTTGGGTATAAAATTAGTCCGATTTTATGGAAGAAAGTGAAAAAGGGCTTAAGTGCCGGTCGTGTTCAATCAGTTGCACTCCGCCTGATCATTGATCGCGAGAATGAAATCAATGAATTTAAACCAGAAGAATACTGGACAATTGACGGTACATTCCTAAAAGGAAAAGAAAGCTTCGAAGCGAGCTTCTTTGGCGTCAATGGCAAAAAGCATCCACTGAAAACAAAAGAAGATGTAAAAGAAATCCTTTCGAAACTAAAAGGGAGCAAATTCTCTGTAGAGAAAGTGACGAAAAAAGAGCGTAAACGAAACCCAGCTGTTCCGTTTACAACATCTACTTTACAGCAGGAGGCTGCAAGAAAATTAAACTTCCGTGCGAAAAAGACGATGATGATTGCACAGCAATTATATGAAGGAATCGATCTTGGTAAAGAAGGTACAGTCGGACTCATTACATACATGAGAACAGACTCAACTCGTATTTCCAATACGGCAATTGAAGAAGTATCTGCTTTCATTGATCAGACGTACGGTAAGAATTTCTTGAATACAACAAAACGAACCGCTAAAAAGAATGAAAATGCACAAGATGCTCACGAAGCCATTAGGCCGACTTCTACGCTGAGAAAACCAGCAGATGTCAAACATGTCTTAAGCCGAGATCAGCTTCGTCTGTATAAATTGATTTGGGAACGATTCGTCGCAAGCCAAATGGCGCCGGCTGTTCTTGATACAATGAGTGTGGACCTTGATAATAACGGGCTTACATTCCGTGCTAACGGAAGCAAAGTGAAATTCCCTGGATTCATGAAGGTATATGTAGAAGGGAAAGACGACCAGCTAGAAGAAAAGGACAAAATGCTGCCTGATCTTAAAGAAGGTGATACGGTTCTTTCAAAAGATATCGAACCTGAACAGCATTTCACGCAGCCGCCTCCACGCTATACTGAGGCAAGACTTGTCAAAACGCTTGAAGAGCTGGGTATAGGACGTCCGTCTACGTATGCACCAACATTAGACACGATTCAAAAGCGCGGCTATGTCGCACTTGATAATAAACGGTTTATCCCAACAGAGCTTGGGGAAATTGTTCTCAACTTAATCATTGAATTCTTCCCTGAGATCATTAACGTGGAATTCACTGCGAAAATGGAAAAAGAACTTGATAGCGTTGAAGAAGGTACGATCGAATGGGTTCGCATTATCGACAGCTTCTATCAAGACTTTGCAAAACGGGTAGAAAAAGCGGAAGCAGAAATGCAAGAAGTTGAGATTGAGCCTGAATACGCCGGAGTTGACTGTGAAGAGTGCGGACATCCGATGGTGTACAAAATGGGTCGATACGGTAAGTTCATGGCTTGCTCTAACTTTCCTGACTGTCGTAACACAAAACCAATTGTGAAAGACATTGGTGTGAAATGCCCAACTTGTCATGAAGGAAACATTGTTGAACGAAAATCTAAGAAGCGCCGCATTTTTTATGGCTGTGATCGTTTTCCAGAGTGCGAATTCGTCTCTTGGGACAAACCGATTGAAAGAAAGTGTCCAAAATGCGAAAATATGCTTGTAGAGAAAAAGCTGAAAAAAGGCATGCAAGTTCAATGTGTGAACTGTGATTATAAAGAGGAACAACAAAAATAGCGGTGAGCAACCTTGTTCACCTGCTTTTTTGTGTCATCAAACAGAAATTACGAAATAGGAGAGTTGTACAATGAGTCAATTTGTAAATGTGATCGGAGCAGGTTTAGCTGGAAGTGAAGCGGCGTGGCAAATTGCTAAACGCGGAATTAAAGTCAACTTATATGAAATGAGACCTGTCAAACAAACGCCAGCTCACCACACAGATAAATTTGCAGAGCTTGTATGCAGCAATTCACTGCGTGCCAACGCTTTGACAAATGCGGTCGGTGTATTAAAGGAAGAAATGCGTCATTTAGATTCAGCGATTATCGCAGCCGCAGATGAAAGCTCAGTTCCTGCTGGCGGAGCGCTTGCAGTAGATCGTCATGAATTTGCAGCAAACGTTACTGATCGAGTAAAAAATCACCCGAATGTGACAGTCTTTCAAGAAGAAGTACAAAGCATTCCAGAAGGCCCAACAATTATTGCTACAGGCCCGCTTACTTCTGAAGCACTTTCAAAAGAATTAAAATCGTTAACTGGAGAAGAGTATCTATACTTCTACGATGCAGCGGCACCTATCCTAGAGAAAGATAGCATTGATATGGATAAGGTGTACTTGAAATCACGCTATGACAAAGGAGAAGCCGCTTATTTAAACTGTCCAATGACAGAAGAAGAATTCGATCGTTTTTATGAGGCGCTTATTTCTGCTGAAACAGTTCCATTAAAAGAGTTCGAAAAAGAAATCTTCTTTGAAGGCTGTATGCCAATTGAAGTCATGGCGAAAAGAGGAAAGAAAACGATGTTGTTTGGTCCGATGAAGCCAGTAGGACTTGAAGATCCGAAAACAGGAAAAAGACCTTACGCTGTTGTTCAATTAAGACAGGATGATGCAGCAGGTACTTTATATAACATCGTCGGCTTCCAGACACACCTGAAGTGGGGCGACCAAAAAGAAGTATTCCGCTTGATTCCAGGTCTTGAAGAAGCAGAGATTGTTCGTTATGGCGTGATGCACCGCAATACATTCATTAACTCACCGAGTCTTTTAAAACCAACGTATCAGTTTAAAAATAGAGAAGATCTATTCTTTGCCGGACAAATGACAGGCGTTGAAGGCTATGTCGAGTCCGCAGCTTCTGGACTAGTGGCTGGTATTAACGCTGCTCGTTTTGTCAAAGGAGAAGAGCTTGTGACTCTTCCGGAGGAAACAGCGATTGGCAGCATGGCTTATTACATCACATCGACAAACAAGAAAAGCTTCCAGCCAATGAATGCGAATTTTGGCTTGTTGAAAGATCTTGGTGTTCGCATTAAAAACAAACAAGAGCGTTATGCAGAGTACGCTAAGCGCGCAATCGAAACTATTCAAACTATTTCGAAATCTCTGTAGTAAAACATTGCACGGAAAGCAAGATATGTGATACCATTTAAAAGCCTTAAAGAGGTGTAAAAATGACGAATAAACAGCGTCTTGTCCACTTATTCATTGAATATCTGCAAATTGAAAAAAACTATTCTGTTTTAACCATCTCAGGATATACAGAAGCGATTGAAGAGTTTGTCAGATTTATGAACGTTCAAGGAATAGACGGTTTTGAAGAGGTATCCTATCAAGATACGAGAATTTATTTAACAGAAGCTTATGAAAAAGGCCTGACAAGAAGAACGATTAGTAAGAAAGTCTCTGCGCTTCGCAGCTTTTATAAATTTCTATTAAGAGAACAGCTTGTGAAAGAAAATCCTTTTTTACTCGTTAGCTTACCAAAGCAGGATAAGCGAATTCCTTCATTTTTGTATGAAGAGGAACTGAAAGAGCTTTTTACAGTTTCTGATGTCAGCACACCGCTTGGGCAGAGAAACCAAGCGATTTTAGAACTTCTTTATGCAACAGGTATGAGGGTCAGTGAGTTATGTTCATTAAAAGAATCTGATCTTGATTTATCGATGGATACAGTGCTTGTTCAGGGGAAAGGCAGCAAGCAGCGGTATGTTCCTTTTGGTTCATATGCTCATGAAGCACTCATCACTTATTTAGAGGATGGAAGGCTGAAGCTGAAAGCGAAGGGGAATGATCATGCTGATGCATATGTATTTTTGAATCAGCGCGGGGCGCCTCTTACAGACAGAGGTGTTCGATTCATTCTCACTGAACTAATGAAAAAGGCGTCAGGCACATTACATATCCATCCTCACATGTTAAGGCACACCTTTGCCACACATCTCTTAAATGAGGGAGCAGATTTGAGAAGTGTTCAAGAACTTCTTGGTCATTCGAATTTATCATCAACTCAGGTGTACACGCATGTATCAAAAGATTCTTTAAGGAAAACGTACATGTCTCATCACCCAAGGGCTTTTAAACGATCCTAAAAGGAGGTTTTTTCATGTCATCATTTCATGCAACAACCATCTTTGCCGTTCAACATAAAGGAAAAAGTGCGATGGCTGGCGACGGTCAAGTCACTTTCGGGCAGGCTGTCGTGATGAAACACACGGCAAAAAAAGTGCGCCGTCTTTTCGGAGGTAAAGTGCTTGCAGGTTTTGCAGGTTCAGTAGCAGATGCATTTACACTCTTTGAAAAGTTTGAAACGAAGCTTGAAGAATATGGTGGTAACTTAAAGAGGGCAGCCGTAGAACTAGCAAAAGAATGGCGTAGTGACAAGATGCTTAGGCAGCTTGAGGCCATGCTGATCGTTATGAACAAAGACAGCATCCTGCTTGTCTCTGGTACAGGAGAGGTCATCGAACCAGATGACGGTATTTTGGCCATCGGCTCAGGCGGCAATTATGCGCTTAGCGCCGGGAGAGCACTCAAAACACATGCAGGTGATCACCTCACAGCAAGAGATATTGCAAAGGCTGCTCTAGAAACCGCCGGTGAAATCTGTGTCTACACGAACGATCAAATCACTTTAGAAGAGCTTGAATAGAAAGGACATGAGACGTATGGAGAAAAAGCCGTTCACCCCAAGAGAGATAGTTGAAAAGCTTGATCAATACATTATTGGTCAGCTCGATGCGAAAAAAGCAGTGGCGGTGGCTTTAAGAAACCGTTACAGAAGAAGCCTTTTACATGATAAGCTAAAGGATGAAGTCGTTCCGAAAAACATCTTAATGATCGGCCCAACAGGAGTGGGGAAAACAGAGATTGCCCGCAGAATTGCAAAAATTTCTGGTGCGCCTTTTATTAAAGTGGAAGCGACGAAGTTTACTGAAGTTGGTTACGTCGGCCGTGATGTAGAATCGATGGTCAGAGATCTAGTTGAGACAGCGATTAGAATTGTCAAAGAAGAAAAGATGAAAGAAGTTCAAGAAGAGGCAGAAAAACAAGCAAATAAACGTCTTGTTCATTTACTTGTTCCTGGCAAGAAAAAAAGCCAATCTGTGAAAAATCCTTTTGAGATGCTGTTTGGTGGGTCTGATGAAGATGACCGTGATCGAGATCAATCAAGTGAAGAAGTAGAACTTGAATCGACAAGAAAGCGAATCGCTCATCAGCTGGCGATGGGCGAACTTGAAGATCATTACGTCACGATCGAAGTCGAAGAGCAGCAGCCATCCATGTTTGATATGCTTCAGGGCTCGGGTATGGAGCAAATGGGCATGAACATGCAGGATGCGCTTGGCAATCTGATGCCTAAAAAGAAAAAACGCAGAAAGCTGACCGTCAGAGAAGCAAGAAAGGCGTTAACAGCTGAGGAAGCTTCAAAACTGATTGACATGGATGAAGTCAGTCAAGAAGCTGTCTATAAAGCAGAGCAGCAAGGGATTATTTTCATCGACGAAATCGACAAAATCGCCAAAAGCGGTGGTGCATCATCTGCAGATGTTTCTCGTGAAGGGGTTCAACGTGATATTTTACCGATTGTAGAAGGTTCAACTGTGATGACGAAATATGGGGCAGTGAAAACAGACCATGTGCTTTTTGTAGCAGCAGGTGCATTTCATATGGCAAAACCATCAGATTTGATTCCAGAGCTTCAAGGACGCTTCCCAATTCGTGTAGAATTAGATAAATTAAGTATCGAAGACTTTGTGAAAATCTTAACGGAACCAGATAATGCATTATTAAAGCAATATAAAGCTTTACTTGAAACGGAAGGTATATCTCTTGAATTTTCTGACGATGCTATTCATAAGATTGCCGAAGTGGCTTATCATGTCAATCAGGAGACAGATAACATCGGTGCAAGAAGGCTTCATACCATACTTGAAAAGCTGCTTGAAGAGCTTTCATTTGAGGCGCCTGATATTACACTAGGGACAGTGACCATTACCCCTCAGTATGTAGAAGAGAAGCTAGGAAAGATTGCAAATAACAAAGATTTAAGTCAATTTATACTTTAACAAATGAATAAAGTAATCTAGGAGGATCATTAATATGGCGTTACTACAAAAAACAAGGATTATTAACTCAATGCTGCAAGATGCAGCGGGGAAACCAGTTAATTTTAAGGAAATGGCAGAAACATTGAGAGATGTCATTGATTCAAACATTTTCGTATTAAGCAGAAGAGGGAAGCTTCTAGGCTACTCGATCAACCAGCAGATTGAAAATCCGCGTATGAAGAAAATGCTTGAAGACCGTCAGTTCCCTGAGGAATATACAAAGAGTCTATTCAATATCCCTGAAACATCTTCAAATCTTGATATTAACAGTGAGTATACAGCTTTCCCGATTGAGAACCGTGATTTATTTGAATCAGGTTTGACAACCATTGTGCCAATTATCGGAGGAGGAGATCGTTTAGGAACGTTAATCCTGTCTCGTTTGCAAGATACATTTAAAGATGATGATTTAATTCTTGCTGAATACGGTGCAACAGTTGTTGGAATGGAGATCCTTCGTGAGAAGTCAGAGGAAATCGAAGAAGAAGCAAGAAGTAAAGCAGTTGTCCAAATGGCGATTAGTTCTCTTTCATATAGTGAGCTTGAAGCCATTGAACACATCTTTGAAGAACTTGATGGCAACGAAGGGCTTCTAGTGGCAAGTAAAATTGCTGACCGTGTAGGAATCACTCGTTCAGTGATCGTGAACGCCTTACGTAAGTTAGAAAGTGCTGGCGTCATCGAATCTCGCTCTCTTGGAATGAAGGGAACGTATATCAAAGTGTTAAACAACAAATTTTTAATTGAACTTGAAAATTTAAAATCTCATTAATACAAAACCCCTTTTTAGCAGAAATACAAGCTAAAAAGGGTTTTTTTTTATAAAAAAAGAGGATTTGTCCGAAAAATGACACTCTTTTTTCCAAGAAAACCCTTACAATTCTTAGTTCTTTGAATCTAGGTCTTTATACCTACTCGTAAAATAGATATATATTACGAGTTTTTTTTACATATACATCATAGACTTTAATCCTATTATTTCTTACAATGAACATATGGTTTTACAAATCTCGACATGATTAAATGGAATGAAATACATATGATTGGAGGTATATGGTTTTGGATATATTTTCTGGAACGATAAGCAACCTTGAGAATGCCTTGGGCAGAGCGAATGTTAAGCAAAAAGTCATAAGCAATAATATCGCGAATATAGACACACCGAACTACAAGTCGAAAAACGTCGCATTTCATGATATGCTAAACGATGCGTCGATCAAGCTAGATGCTAAAAAAACATACCAAGGTCACATTGATTTTTCTAAAACAGGGTCTAATTATTCAGTTGTTTCGAGCAACCGTACTTCATATCAAGAAAACGGAAATAATGTCGATATTGATCAAGAGATGAGTGAACTCGCTAAAAACCAAATTCAGTATAATGCGTTGGTTGAAAGAATGAGTGGAAAATTCAATTCTCTTAAAACAGTTTTGACAGGAGGTAAGTGATGTCAATTTTTTCAGGCGTTAACGCTTCGGCCTCTGCACTAACAGCACAGAGGCTCAGAATGGACGTTGTATCCTCTAACCTTGCAAATATGGATACAACAAGAGCGAAACAGGTTGATGGCAACTGGGAGCCTTATAGACGTAAGCTCGTCACCTTACAGCCGTCAGGTGAATCGTTTTCATCTATATTAAACTCAAGCATGAATTCGAGCAGTAAATTAGGAAACGGCGTGAAAGCAACGAAGATTACAGAAGACGAAACTCCATTCAACCTTCAATATGATCCTACAAATCCCGATGCCAATGAAAATGGATATGTTCAAACACCTAATGTTGATCCATTAAAGGAAATGGTTGACCTCATCAGCAGCTCAAGGTCATATGAAGCAAACGTGACCGCACTAAATGCGAATAAAAGCATGTTGATGAAAGCTTTAGAAATAGGAAAGTAAGGTGAAAAAAATTGGTTAACGCAATATCTCCTTTCCAGCTTCAAGCTGCTCAGCAAGCAAGTGAATTGACAAATGCATCGTCCGTTCATGCGGCTGCACCTAAAAGTCAAACGAATTTCTCTGATGTGCTGAAGAATTCCATTGAGGCATTAAATCAATCGCAGCTGAAATCAGACCAGTATACAAATGCACTTGCACAAGGAAAAGATGTCAATCTCGATGAAGTCATGATTGCCTCGCAAAAAGCGAGTGTGACACTCACAGCTGCAACGGAGTTTCGAAATAAAGCAGTCGAAGCGTACCAAGAGATTATGAGAATGCAGATGTAGGAGGTGCTGACGGACAAAAAAAGACTGAATGGAATGACCGGGGGTTAAGATGAATCGTACTTTAATGCAATTAAGAACAAAAACAGTTGAGTTTTGGCGAAATCGATCAAAATTACAAAAAATACTTATGATTGGCGGCGTTGCTGCCCTAGCAATCATTATTACGGTTGTTAGCATCTTTGCTTCTTCTGAAAAAATGGTTCCATTGTTTAGAGACTTGTCTGAGGCAGAAGCTGGACAAATCAAACAGGAACTAGATGGCAAAAACGTTAAATCGGAACTTGCGAATAATGGAACAACGATTCTCGTTCCAGAAAAGCAGGCCGACTCTTTAAAAGTAACACTCGCATCTGAGGGTCTCCCTAAGACAGGGAATATTGACTACTCATTTTTTGCGAATAATTCCGGCTTCGGTTTAACAGATAATGAATTTGATGTTCTGAAAGTAGACGCAACCCAGACAGAACTATCCAATCTAATCAACACGATTGATGGGATTAAAGATTCAAAAGTTATGATTAACCTGCCAAAAGATTCCGTTTTTGTTGGAGAAGAGCAAAGTAATGCATCAGCATCTATTGTGCTGCAAGTTGAACGTGGCTACACGCTCTCGCCGCAGCAAGTAAAAGGCCTTTATCATCTTATTTCAAAAAGTGTGCCGAATTTAAAGACAGAAAACATTGTCATTATGGACCAAGATTCCAACTACTACGACTTAAACAGCAGTTCTGATTCCTATGCAAGTGGAATGGATGCACAGCAGCAGAAGAAAGAAGAAATTGAGAAGAACCTTCAAAGAAAAATTCAACAGCTGCTCGGAACAATGATGGGTCAAGAAAAAGTCGCTGTATCGGTCACAACAGACATTGATTTTACTGAAGAGAAAAGAAAAGAAGATCTTGTAGAACCAGTTGATAAAGAAAACATGCAAGGCATCGCTGTCAGTGCTGAGAAAATTGCTGAAACTTATTCAGGAAATGGTGCAGCAGCTGGTGGAACCGCTGGAACAGGCGACGATGATGTCACAAACTATCAAGGCGCCGATGGAGCGAATGGTAGCGGAGATTACGAAAAGAGCGAAGATCGTATCAACTATGAAGTCAACCGCATTCATAAAGATATCAAAGAGAGCCCTTATAAAATTAGAGATGTTGGCATTCAAGCATTGGTCGAACCACCAACTGCAAACGATGTGAACTCTTTAACAGCTGAAAGGCAAGATGATATTAAAAAGATCCTTTCAACGATCATTAGCACGTCAATTGATAAAGAATACACAAATGGTCAAGCGCTCACTCAAGCAGACTTAGATAACAAAATTGTTTTATCTGTATCAAAATTAGACGGTAAACAGCAAACTGCAGCAGAAAACCCATCAAACAATATTCCAATCTGGGTTTATATTGTAGGCGGTGTGCTACTACTTGCAATTATCGCTCTCATTGTTCTTCTTGTGCGTAAACGCAGAAAAGAAGAGGAAGAAGAGTTTGAGTTTGATGAACGTACACCAATCCATGTTCCTGATATTGACACTGAACCAGAAACAGAGGAAATGGTGAGGAAAAATCAGCTTGAGAAAATGGCAAAAGATAAACCAGAAGACTTTGCTAAATTGCTACGCAGCTGGCTGTCCGAGGATTAGGAGGAATACACATGTCGAGAAAAGATCCAAATCGACTAACAGGCAGACAAAAAGCAGCAATCCTAATGATTTCCTTAGGGCTAGACGTGTCAGCATCTGTATACAAACATCTGTCTGAAGACGAAATAGAAAAATTAACACTTGAAATTTCCAATGTACGAAGTGTAGATACTGCTAAAAAAGATGAAATCATCGAAGAGTTTCACAGCATCGCCATCGCGCAGGACTACATATCACAAGGCGGTCTTATGTACGCAAGACAAGTACTTGAAAAAGCACTTGGTGAGGACAAAGCGGACAGCATCTTAAACCGGTTAACATCCTCGCTTCAAGTGAAACCGTTTGATTTTGCCCGGAAGGCTGACCCAGAACAAATCTTAAACTTTATCCAGCATGAGCATCCGCAAACCATTGCGCTCATCCTTTCCTACTTAGATCCAGTCCAAGCAGGGCAGATATTATCTGAATTAGGTGAGGATGTACAAACAGAGGTTGCGAGACGTATTGCTTTAATGGACCGCACATCTCCAGAGATCATCAATGAAGTGGAACGCATTCTTGAGCAAAAGCTTTCTTCAACCTTTACGCAAGACTATACGCAAACGGGCGGAGTCGAAGCGGTTGTAGAAGTACTAAATGGTGTAGACCGTGCGACCGAGAAGACCATTTTAGACACTCTTGAAATTCAGGATCCAGAGCTTGCTGATGAAATTAAGAAACGTATGTTTGTCTTTGAAGATATTGTCACTCTTGACAGCAGAGCAATTCAGCGCGTGATCAGAGATGTTGAAAATGATGACTTATTGCTCGCACTCAAAGTGGCAAGCGAAGAGGTCAAAGAAATTGTTTTCCGCAACATGTCACAGAGAATGGTCGAAACGTTCAAAGAAGAAATGGAGTTTATGGGACCTGTCCGGCTTAGAGATGTCGAGGAAGCACAAACCCGTATTGTCAGCATCGTAAGGCGACTCGAGGAAGCTGGAGAAATCGTCATAGCTCGGGGCGGAGGAGACGATATCATTGTCTAGGATTATCAAACATGAAACATCTGTTATTCCTGAGCAAGGCCGGCAAACGATTCCTTTGCAGCAAGTGGAGTTCAAAAAAGAACATCATGAAGAAGAGCTTGCCAATGAAACAGAAGCATCGCAGCTTGTACTAAGTGATGCTGAAGATCAAGCAAGCCGTATAGTAGAACAAGCAAATAATGAGCTTGAAAAAACAATGGCTGAAATCAATCAGCGCCGTGCTGATTTTGAAGAAGAAAGAATGCAGCTGATTGAAGAAGCGAAACAAGCTGGTTACCAAGATGGCTTCCAAAAGGGTGAAGCAGATGCGATGAGTCAGTATCGATCAATTCTTGATCAAGCAAATGACATTGTCAGTCTTGCGAAGCAGGATTACGAAGAAAAAATTGAAAGCTCCGCAGAAAAAATTGTGGAACTGGCTTTTGAACTCGCTAAACGCGTTTGGTACTCGGCTGAGGACACGAAAGATCAATTTTTGGCTCTCGTGAAGCAGGTCATTTCTGAAGTGAAAGAATATGACGATATTTCCATCTATGTGGACCCTAAACATTACGATCATGTGATGGAGTATAAAGACGAATTAATCAGAATCCTTCAAAAGGATACACACCTTGCGATTTACTCGGATGAAAAAGCGCCAAAAGGGACTTGTTACGTAGAAACAAGCTTTGGAAAAGTGGAAGCGAGTGTTGATACCCAAATGAATCAGTTGAAAGAAAAGCTACTAGAAGTCATTGATTCAGGTGATCACAAATGAACATCGATGTGTTAAAAGAAACGATCGAAACTGCCGATCCTTATAAACGATTTGGTAAAGTCAATCGAGTTGTTGGACTGATGATTGAATCTAAGGGGCCGGAAAGTTCTATCGGAGATGTGTGTCTCATTCATAAAAAGGGGCGTAAGCACGATCCGATAAAAGCAGAGGTTGTAGGGTTTAGAGATGAACATATTCTGCTCATGCCTTATGTAGAAGCATCCAATATTTCACCAGGAAGTCTAGTTGAAGCGACAGGTGAGTCGCTGAAGGTCAAAGTTGGAACAGGCTTAATTGGCGAAGTTGTTGATGCCTTCGGTGAACCGCTGGACGGCAGTATGCTTCCAAAGGGACTTGCACCTGTTTCGACAGATCAGTCACCTCCAAACCCAATGGACAGACCGCCTATCCGTGAAAAAATGGGCGTTGGCGTCAGAGTGATCGACAGTCTGCTTACAGTCGGCACTGGTCAGAGGATCGGTATTTTTGCCGGAAGTGGTGTTGGGAAAAGTACCTTAATGGGGATGATTGCTAAGCAGACAGAAGCAGACCTGAATGTCATTGCTCTTGTTGGAGAGCGTGGCCGTGAAGTTCGTGAGTTTATTGAAAAGGATTTAGGTACCGAGGGACTAAAGCGATCGATTGTTGTCGTCGCAACTTCTGACCAGCCTGCACTGACAAGAATGAAGGCTGCTTATACAGCAACAGCTATTGCGGAATATTTTAGAGACAGAGGAAAAAATGTCATGTTCATGATGGACTCTGTTACACGGGTCGCTATGGCACAAAGGGAAATCGGTCTTGCAACTGGTGAACCGCCAACGACAAAAGGATATACGCCTTCGGTGTTCGCTATACTGCCAAAATTACTTGAACGAACTGGAACGAATCAGCTTGGTTCCATCACAGCGTTTTATACAGTGCTTGTTGATGGGGACGATATGAATGAGCCAATCGCTGATACAGTTAGGGGAATCTTAGATGGTCACATTGTACTTGATCGTGCTTTAGCCAACAAAGGACAATTTCCCGCTGTCAATATTCTGAAAAGTATCAGCCGCGTGATGAGCAATATCGCAAGTCATGATCACAAGGAGGCGGCCAACCGGTTCCGCCAGCTTTTATCCACTTATCAAAACGCTGAAGACCTCATTAACATTGGAGCATATAAAAAAGGCTCCTCGAAAGACATTGATGATGCTATGCAGGCTTATCCTCATCTGATTTCATTTTTGAAGCAGGATGTAGAAGAGGCTGTATCTATTGAAGACAGTGTGAATGTATTGCTCGGTTTGATGAATAGAGAGGATTGACGAAAACAGTGAGATATCAATACAAATTTCAAAAGCTCTTAGAACTGAAAGAAAGTGAAAAAGACAAGTCACTCGCAGCGTACCAACAATCCGTTTCGGCATTTGAGCAAGTCGCTGAAAAGCTCTATGAAAATATGAGTAAAAAAGAATTAATGGAAAAAAGCAAAGAAGAAAAGCTGAGAAGTGGTATGAGTGTCCAAGAAATGCGTCATTATCAGCAATTTGTGACCAATTTAGATAACACGATTCAGCATTATCAGCAGCTTGTGATCATGAAACGCCATCAAATGAATGAAAAACAATCTGATTTAACTGAAAAAAACATTGAGTTTAAAAAGTTTGAAAAAATGAAAGAAAAGCAGTATGAAAAGTTTTCCCTTGAACATAAGGCCATTGAAATGAAAGAAATGGATGATATCTCTATCAGCCAATTCATGTTTCAAGGACATTAGGAGTCGAGATGAATGCCTAAGAAGGAAAAAACGAAGGAATCAAGTGGCGGTAAATTTCAATGGATCTTGTTTATTGTCATCATCCCATTGATTGTGCTTGTGTTAGTGACTGGCACAATCCTTTATATGGCAGGTTTTGATCTAAAGAAACCGCTCCAACACATTCCGGGCGTCAGCAGTTTGGTTGGTTCAGATGACACGTCAAAAACGTCATCTTCACATAATAATCAAAGCGATGCAGAATTGAAGGAACTGAAAAAGACCATTAAAGAGCAAAAAAATGAACTTGAAATTGCGCAAAAAGACTTAAAAACAAGTGATGAAGAGATTAAAAGACTGAATCAAAAAATCAGTTCACTTGAAAAAACAACTGAAAATGATGCGAATAATACGTCAGCGAGTGACAGTTCATCAAACAACAGCTCATCGAGCGATACATCAGGTAATAATGCGTCAGGGACAACTTCTGATGAGGCAGCAGCCTCTAACCAGAAACCTAAAGGGAAGATTGCCAGTATCTATGAAAGCATGGACGCAGGGAAATCCGCCAAAATTTTATCAGAATTAAGTGATAAAGAGGCCTTGAAGATCCTCGAAGAGCTGAGCAAAAATAAACTAACAGACATATTAGCAAAACTAACACCTCAGAAGGCAGCTACGTTTACGAAAGAGCTTTCTAAAAAAGAAAGTGAAAATGGGGGTGGACAATAAGTGAAGCTATTAGATATTGGAGCCTTACAGCAATCATCTCAAGGTCTCGCGGGACCAAAGGGGAGCGGAGTGGCCTCTGCAAGCGGGTTGTTTAAACAATTACTTAGCGGGGCAGGTGTACAAAGCCGTCTTGTGAATGCTGAGACAACGGGTGCCACTCTTTCCATCAATGATGCGATGCAAATCATTGAAAAATGGATGCAATCACCTGAAGAAGGTATCAACGGAGACCTTCTTAGCGCACTTCAAACACTTCAAGGTCAAACGCTTGATTCGTCTGATCTCAAGTCACTAGAAGAGCTATTTCAAAAAATGGAATCATCCATTTACGGTGATCAAGCTGATAAGCCAGCTTCTGAACATAGTGAGCAGCTCATACAAGTCCACTTTTTCATATATCAACTGCTCAATCAACAGCCGCTCAGCTTTGATGCAAAGTTAGTGCAAGATATTGAAGCAAAGGGTCAAGACTTCATTCACTTTCTTTCAAAAAATGGGGTAGATGAGAAACTGATTCAGCAAGTAAAAGAGCAGTTTTTCTCGCAGGGTTCAGCTCCAAAGCTGAATTCGATGTCTCAAAGTGAGCTGAAACACTTTAATCAGTTAATCGACCATATGATGGCGAATGCAAAAGGGTCAGACAAAGAGTTGAAGATTGCTTTAGGAGAGTTAAAAGAATTGGTCTCTCCAAGACAAGAATCTACTCTTGCTACTCCTGCTAAAGGGGCTGCCTCTCTTGAATGGCTCATCAAAAAGGAAGTGGTCAAAGGGCAAAGCACTGCTGCACCTGCTTCTGAAAAAACGATCACTCATACGCTTTTGCCAGGTCATAAGCAGTTTTTTCAACTGCAATCAGCAGCCCCTGTTCAGCAGACACAAACAACTGATGAAAAGCCGGGAACGGTTGATCAGCAAATTCTAAATACGTGGAAGCAAATGAAATTCACACCATTTGGCAACTCAAGCGGACGCTTTACAGTTCGATTAAATCCAGAAAATCTCGGATTTATCACGATTCAGCTGACGAAGCAAAATGGTATGTATGCGAGTAAGATTACTGCTTCGACACAAGCAGCAAAAGAGCTGCTAGAGCATCATCTGCCGCAGCTCAAGCAGGCGCTTCCGAATATGTCGGTTCAAGTGGATCGTTTCCATATACCGCTTCAATCAAATGAACAGCCGTTATTTGGACAATTTAACGAAGAAAACAAGCAGCAACAGTCAAAAGGGCAGAATTTCCAGAAGCCTGATGAACAGGAAGCAGAATTCCAAGATGTACTGGATGCTCTTGTTGGGTCAGATGAAGAAGAGGAGGAAATCTAATGGCAACGGTTGATGCTACGAATAGAACAGTCGCACAAACAGACACTTCTTCAAAAGCAGAAAAGAAAACAGATACGCTCGGCAAAGATCAATTCTTGAAAATTTTGCTCACGCAGCTTCAAAACCAAGATCCGACAAACCCACTAGATGACCGTGAGTTTGTCACACAGCTTGCAACATTTTCATCTTTAGAACAGCAAACCAATATGAACGATTCTATCACCAAGCTGAATCAGCTCATGTCTACATTTGTTGCACACCAAGATCCGTTTACGACGTATGTAGGGTGGATCGGTAAAGAAGTATCGGGCAAATTGGATGATAAAGATATATCAGGCACTGTGAAATCTGTTAAAAACATAAACAATGAATACTTCCTGTATTTAGAAGATGGAACGAAAATCAGCCCTTGGGATGTTACAGCAGTTGGAGAAAAAACAAAGTAATTCGAGGAGGAAAATAAATGTTACGCTCACTTTACTCAGGAATTAGTGGAATGAAAAACTTCCAATCAAAATTAGATGTTGTAGCCAACAACGTAGCCAACGTCAACACACACGGATACAAAAAAAGCCGTATCACTTTTAAAGATATGGTCAGTCAAACAATTTCAAGCTCAGGTGGACCAACGAACAACTCTGGCTCAATCAACTCAAAACAAATTGGTTTAGGATCATCTTTATCTTCTATTGATAAAATAATGAATTCAGGTTCTTCTCAAAATACAGACGAACCATTTGATTTCTATATTAATGGAGATGGATTTTTCCGTATTCAAAAGCAAGGTGAAATCCTATTTACAAGAACAGGGAACTTCAAACCTGATTCAAATGGGGATTTGGCAACACCTGATGGAAACTATCTACTTGGCATGGATGGGCAAAGAATCAACATTCCACGAGACAATGTGTCAAGTGTCAGTGTTGGGCCAGATGGGACCGTTTCTGTTGTTGAGAACAACGTTTCTCGTACTGTTGGGCAAGTATCACTTGTGTCATTCAGTAATGCAGGAGGATTAGATAGAGTTGGGGATAACCTATACCGCCAAACGCTCAGTTCCGGTGCGCCAAGTAATGCCATCGCTCCTGGAAGTCAAGGAACAGGTGAACTTCAAACAGGGAAACTTGAAATGTCAAACGTTGATTTAACAGACGAGTTTACCGAAATGATTATCGCGCAGCGCGGATTCCAATCGAATGCAAAGACGATCACAACATCTGATGAAATTCTGCAAGAGCTTGTGAATCTGAAACGATAGGAGGTAGGGGGAGCGGATGATCGCTTCTCTGCTTAATATGATTGAAGTGACAAGATTGAATGGCAAAGGATTTATGCTGAACGCTCTCCATATCGAGCAAATCGAAAGCTTTCCAGACACAACCATTACATTAGCCAATGGAAAGAAATTCGTTGTGAAAGAAAATGAAGAGCAGCTTCAAGAGAAAATCATTTCTTTCTACAGAAAAATCCAAGTCATTTCATTGAATCAAGGAATAGAGGAATTTGAATGAAGAAGAAATTAGTCGTAGTAATGCTAATCATGATTATTGCCATCGGCGGAATAGGAGCAGGCATCATTTTTCTGCTGAATGGTTCAGAAGAAGCAAAAGCTGAAAAAGAACCAACAGCAGATGAAGTCGTAAAAGCTTCTGTTGAAATTCCTGAGATTATCACCAATTTAAAGTCTGAAGGAAATGCGGTCAAACTTGTATTGAATATTGAAACAGACTCTGAAAAAGCAAAAGAAGAGCTTGAGAAAAGAAGTTTTCAAGTGAAAGACGCCGTAATTGACATTTTATCAGACACAAATGCAGATGAACTTGATGGCAAAAAAGGCAGAGAACATTTTAAAACACTAGTCAAAAACAAAGTGAATAACTATTTGCAAGATGGCAAGGTGAAAGAAGTATATATAACCTCCTTTAATCTGCAATAGAGGCGATTAATTGACACGATGGAGGTGAAGAAATGTCAGGAGAAGTGCTTTCCCAGAATGAGATCGATGCATTATTATCCGCCATATCAACAGGTGAAATGGATGCAGAAGAGCTGAAAAAAGAAGAAACGACGAAAAAAGTAAAGGTGTATGATTTTAAACGTGCACTTCGCTTTTCAAAAGACCAGATTCGAAGTTTAACAAGGATTCATGATAACTTCGCTAGACTGCTCACCACGCACTTTTCAGCTCAGCTAAGATCATATATTCAAATTACTGTCAGCTCGGTTGACCAAGTACCATACGAAGAATTTATTCGTTCGATTCCTAATATGACATTATTAAACTTATTTTATGTCAGCCCGCTTGAAGGAAGAATCATGCTTGAAGTGAACCCAACAATCGGCTATGCCATGATGGACAGGCTGATGGGCGGGATTGGCATTAGTCATAATAAGACAGAATCACTTACAGAAATCGAAACAAAGATTATCTCAAACATGTTTGAGGGAGCTTTGGAAAATTACAGAGAAGCGTGGCAGTCCATAACCGACATCGAGCCTGAAATGGCAGATTTCGAGGTAAATCCCCAGTTTGTTCAAATGGTGTCACCAAACGAAACCGTTGTCGTCATTTCTCTTAATACACAAATTGGCGAGGTAAGCGGGGTTATTAACCTATGTATTCCTCATGTTGTATTAGAGCCTATTATTCCGAAGCTGTCTGTACACTACTGGATGCAGTCTGAACGAAATGAACCAAAACAACAAGAAACAAAGGCCATTGAAAAACGAATTATGACGGCAAAGATACCGGTAGTCGCAGAGCTAGGGGAATCGGAAATGACGGTGGAAGAGTTTTTGAATTTGGAAATTGGTGATTGTATTGCCTTGGACAAACCAGTAAATGCGCCTCTTACTGTTATGGTCGGAAATAAACCGAAATTCTTGGGACAGGCCGGCCGCGTGAATCGGAAACAGGCGATTCAAATTCTAGATCACGACATAAGAGGTGAAGAAGATGGAGAATAACGGAAGTAAATTATCACAAGACGAAATCGATGCGCTCCTTAAAGGAGGTAGCAATGACGATATAGAGCCTGATACAGTCCTTTCTGCAATGGAGCAAGATGCCATTGGAGAAATTGGAAATATTTCATTCGGCAGTTCTGCTACAGCACTTTCAACCCTATTAAATCAAAAAGTGGAGATTACCACTCCAACTGTGACAGTAATTCAAAAAAGTATGCTGAATGAGGAGTTTCCTCATCCGTATGTCGCGATTGAAGTGAATTATACGGAAGGCTTCAGCGCAAGTAACCTGCTCGTCGTCCAGCAAACAGATGCAGCAGTCATTGCGGACTTAATGATGGGCGGAGACGGGACAAATGCTGACCCTTCTTTAAGCGAGATTCACTTAAGTGCGGTGCAAGAAGCAATGAACCAAATGATGGGTTCTGCTGCGACATCCATGTCGACTGTCTTTAATAAAAAGATTGATATTTCTCCGCCTCGCGTTGAATTACTTGATGTGAAAGAAGGAGAAGGAACAGACCGGATCCCAGCTGAAGAAATGCTTGTCAAAGTGTCCTTCAGATTAAAAATAGGTGAGCTCATTGATTCAAATATTATGCAGCTTTATCCTATTACATTTGCGAAAGACTTAATTGCAGAATTAACAGACCCTGCGCAAGAGGAAGAGCCGGTTCAAGAAGCTCAAGTGGCTACACCTGAACCTCAGCCGGCAGCGCCGCAAGCGCAGTCTGCACCAGCGCAGCAAGCAGCTCCGGCGAAAAGACAGGCGAAGCCAAAGCCGGCAGCACCTGTAAATGTGGCACCAGTTGAATTTGAAGCATTCAGTGAGCCTCAGCATACAACAAGCCAGCTTGGAAATCTTGATATGCTGATGGATATCCCGCTTTCCATTACGGTGGAACTTGGAAGAACTCAGCGAAGTGTCAAAGAAGTTCTTGAGCTTTCAGCAGGAAGTATCATTGAACTGGACAAACTTGCTGGTGAGCCAGTAGACATTCTAGTTAACAAACGAATCGTCGCCAAAGGGGAAGTCGTTGTTATTGATGAGAACTTTGGTGTTCGTGTGACTGATATTTTAAGTCAGTCAGAAAGACTTTCTAATTTAAAATAAACAAACATACAGGGAGAGAATAAGTAAATGGCTACTAAGGTATTAATCGTAGATGATGCAGCATTCATGAGAATGATGATAAAGGATATTCTCGTGAAAAACGGATTTGATGTAGTAGGAGAAGCAGAAAACGGCGCTCAAGCAGTTGAAAAATACAAAGAAACGTCTCCAGATCTTGTCACAATGGATATTACAATGCCAGAAATGGACGGGATCACAGCACTAAAAGAAATTAAACAAATTGACGCTTCTGCAAAAATCATCATGTGTTCTGCAATGGGGCAGCAGTCAATGGTTATTGACGCGATCCAAGCAGGTGCAAAAGACTTTATCGTGAAGCCGTTCCAGGCAGACCGTGTACTTGAAGCAATTAATAAAACGTTAGGCTAAAAAAGGGTGTAAGACTTGTTGAAAAAACGTTTGATATGTATAGCAATGATCAGTTTTATGCTTTTCTTAACGATACAGCCTGCCTCACTGTTTGCTGAAACGAAAGATCCTGAAAATGGCACAGTGAATGACTGGCTCAAAGAAGAGAAGAGCAGCAAAAAGGATACAGAAAAGACAACCACTGACAATCAAACGAATCCGGCAGAAGAAGTTCCCTCTTCTTCTGTCTCCATTATGGATTTTGTCAAAATGATTGGTGCCTTACTTTTTGTCATCCTGCTTATATATGGATTGGTGAGATTTGTTGGTAAGCAAAACCGCTTACTTAAACCATTTCGCTATGTTGAAAATATTGGCGGAACGACGGTTGGCCAAAACCGTTCAGTCCAGCTTATCAAAGTGGGAAAACGAGTATTAGTTGTCGGAGTAGCGGACTCAATCCAGCTGCTAAAAGAAATTGATGATGAACAAGAATGTGAAGCGATCGTGCAACAATACGAAGAAGCGATGGAAAGCAAAACAGATTTACCAAAAATCGTTCAAAAATTCACATCTCAGATAAAGAAACAAGATCAGCCAACCACTTCTTTTTTTTCAGCCAATTTGAAGGCACAGCTAGCCGAATTGAAAAAGACCCAATCAGAAGTCAGAAAGAAAGGCCCGAAACAAAATGAATGAGTTTATCGATTTATTTAATTCCAGCGGTGCAGGGAATATTAGCACGTCTGTCCGTCTTCTTTTACTTTTAACCGTGTTTTCGGTTGCACCAGGCATTCTCATTTTAATGACGTGTTTTACACGAATTGTGATTGTACTTTCATTCGTTAGAACGTCCCTTGCAACCAACTCAATGCCGCCAAACCAAGTGCTTGTAGGGCTTGCTTTGTTTCTTACATTCTTTATCATGGCACCTACGTTCTCAGAGATTAATAAAGAGGCACTCACGCCGCTTTTAAATGATGACATTACGCTCAATCAGGCATATGAAAAAGCCGAAGTGCCCATTAAAGAGTTTATGAGTAAACATACGAGACAGAAGGATTTGGCTTTATTTCTTAGTTACGCAAAAATGGATACACCTGAATCGATAAAAGATATTCCGTTAACGGCGATGGTACCCGCTTTTGCGATTTCAGAATTAAAGACGGCATTTCAAATTGGTTTCATGATCTTTATTCCATTTTTAATTATTGATATGGTCGTCGCAAGTGTCCTGATGTCAATGGGGATGATGATGCTTCCGCCGGTTATGATATCGCTCCCTTTTAAAATATTGTTATTTGTTTTAGTCGATGGATGGTATTTGATTGTTAAATCTTTGCTGCAAAGCTTTTAGAGTAGGTGCTTAAAACATGAGTTCAGAATTTGTCATTACGATGGCTGAAAGATCAGTGTATGTGGTATTGCTTGTCAGTGGGCCGCTTTTAGCGCTCGCTCTTATTGTGGGACTGATTGTCAGTGTGTTTCAGGCAACAACCCAAATTCAAGAACAGACGCTTGCGTTCATTCCTAAAATTGTTGCAGTTCTTATTGGGCTTGTTGTGTTTGGTCCATGGATGCTGTCAACCATTGTGTCCTTTACGACAGAGCTGTTCTCGAATTTAGATCGATTTGCAGGTTAACGAGCGATGTCAATCATAGAATTATTCCCTGCTTTTCTATTAGTTTTTATTCGAATCACCGCTTTTTTTGTGACAGTACCGCTTTTAGCGCATAGAACGATCCCGGCTGTACACAGAGTTGGATTCTCACTGTTTTTAGCCGTAATTAGTTTTAGCACGATTAAGGAACCGCCAACACTCGACATAGACGGTCTTTATATGATGCTTGCGGTGAAAGAAGCAATGGTCGGGCTTCTACTTGGTTTGATTGCATATATCATGGTTTCTGCTGTTCAAATTGCCGGCTCATTTATTGATTTTCAAATGGGCTTTGCGATCGCCAATGTAATTGATCCGCAAACAGGGGCACAAACGCCGTTGATGGGGCAGTTTTTTTATACGGTCACATTGCTATTGATGCTGGCAACCAATGCACACCACCTGCTGCTTGATGGAATCTATTACAGCTTTCAGTATATTGCAGTTGATCAGTACGCACTGAATTTCGGCAGTGAATCCTTTGCTTATTTTATTGCAAAGAGCTTCAACCAAATGTTCATCATTGCCTTTCAAATCTCAGCACCGGTTGTCGCCAGCTTGTTTTTGGTCGACTTGGCACTGGGCATTGTGGCACGAACAGTTCCGCAGATGAACGTTTTTGTTGTCGGACTTCCTATTAAAATGGGTGTGAGTTTTATTATGATCATCATCTGTATGGGCGTCATCTTCGGAGTTGTCCAAAATACATTTGATACGATTGTACTCACCATGAGGAATTTCTTAGCATTGGTCGGTGGTTCGTCATGATGACAAGGCTTAGACTAGACTTGCAATTTTTCGCAGGTGAAAAAACAGAAAAAGCAACGCCGAAAAAGAGACAAGATTCACGTAAAAAAGGTCAGGTTGCCAAAAGTACCGACGTCAATACAGCCATCTCATTTCTATTAATCTTTTTATCATTCTTTTTTATTGGGCCTTTTATGAAAGAGCGTATTATTGCGCTCATTGAACGTTTTTATTCAACAACCATGCTAATGAAGGTTAGCACATCTAATATTCATCAACTATTTGTGGAATTGCTTCAGGAAACAGGACTCCTCCTCATGCCAATCCTTGGTGTTGGTATGCTGGCAGGGATCATCAGTAACTATTTGCAAGTTGGCTTTCTCTTTTCGACAGAAGTAATCAAACCGAAATTAGAAAAACTCGATCCAATCAAAGGGTTTAAACGAATATACAGTATTCGAGCCCTCGTTGAGCTATTAAAATCCATTTTGAAAATTGGTTTAATTGGTTTTGCGACATTTATTGCACTTTGGATGCACTTTGACGAAATCCTGAGGCTTCCTTTATTAACAGCAGAGGAAACCCTTCATTTCGTTGCAAATATGACCTTAATTATGGGGTTATATGCAGCAGGTGCTCTCATGATCTTAGCAGGGCTTGATTATATGTATCAGAAATTTGATTATGAAAAAAACTTACGGATGTCCAAACAAGACATCAAAGATGAGTATAAAAAATCTGAGGGTGACCCGCTCATAAAATCAAAGATTAAACAGCGTCAGCGGGAAATGGCCATGAGACGGATGATGCAGGAAGTCCCAAAAGCGGACGTCATCATTACAAACCCAACTCACTATGCAATTGCTTTGAAATATGACGAAGAAAAAATGGACGCGCCCTTTGTTGTGGCAAAGGGAACAGATATTTTGGCTTTGAAAATTAGAACGATTGCGAAAGAGCACGATATTATGACCGTAGAAAACCGGCCGCTCGCTCGTGCACTCTATGATCAGGTCGACATCGACCAAGCGGTGCCAGAGGAATACTTTAAGGCGATCGCAGAAATTTTAGCTTATGTTTATAAAACGAAACAAAAGATTTTATGAATTTTTGGTTTTAAAAGGAGAGAACAGGCATGTCAGCAAGAGATTTATCTGTTTTATTCAGTGTTATTTTAATTGTGGCGATGCTGGTCATACCGTTTCCGCCAATGCTATTAAGTATTTTAATCATTATTAATATTTCTCTTGCGCTTATCGTGCTTCTCACCACAATGAACATGCAAGAACCACTGCAATTTTCAATATTTCCATCATTGCTTTTGCTCTTAACGCTGTTTCGCTTAGGGCTTAACATCTCTACAACACGTTCTATCCTATCAACTGGAGACGCTGGAAAGGTTGTAGAAACGTTTGGTTCATTTGTTGTTGGAGGAAATATACTCGTGGGTCTGGTGGTCTTCCTTATTCTGATCATCATTCAATTTGTTGTAATCACCAAAGGGGCTGAGCGTGTTTCAGAGGTTGCGGCAAGATTTACCCTTGATGCGATGCCAGGGAAACAAATGAGTATTGATGCAGATTTAAATGCAGGGATGCTGACAGAAAGTGAAGCGAGAAATCGCCGTGAAAAAGTAGCGAGAGAAGCAGACTTTTATGGTGCGATGGATGGGGCAAGTAAGTTCGTCAAAGGGGATGCCATCGCAGGTATTATCATCGTCATTATTAATATTATTTTTGGGATTATCATTGGAATGCTTCAGCAAGGAATGTCGATTCAAGAGTCAGCTTCCCACTTTACATTATTAACGGTAGGAGATGGGATTGTTTCACAAATTCCTGCACTTCTCATTTCAACAGCGACAGGGATTGTCGTCACAAGGGCTGCTTCTAATGGGAACCTTGGGTCAGATATCACTGAACAGCTGTTTGCATTCCCAGCTATGCTTTATGTCACAGCAGGTACGATCTTCCTTCTTGGGTTGTTTACTCCAATCGGCGTACTTTTGACAGGACCGATCGCAGGTTTACTTGCCCTCGGCGCATACTTGATGTCAAAAAACAAACAGGATCAAGAAGAAATAGAAGAGGTACTAGAGGAGCAGGCAGAGGTAGAAGAGATGAAAAGTCCAGAAAGCGTCATTCACCTTCTCCAAATGGATGCCATTGAATTTGAGTTTGGCTACGGTCTGATTCCGCTAGCCGATGCAAATCAAGGCGGTGACCTGTTAGACCGAATTGTGATGATCCGAAGGCAGCTTGCCCTTGAACTCGGTCTTGTGATTCCAGTTGTCCGGATCCGGGACAACATTGCACTTAACCCAAATGAGTATCGACTCAAAATAAAAGGTAACGAAGTGGCAAAAGGCGAGCTCCTGCTTGATCACTACTTAGCGATGTCGCCTACGCCTGATGATGATCCGATTGAAGGAATCGAAACAATCGAGCCATCCTTTGGTCTTCCGGCTAAATGGATCTCAGAAGCAGAAAAAGATCAGGCTGAGATGCTCGGCTATACGGTTGTAGATCCTGCATCTGTTGTGTCTACTCACATCACAGAGAAGATTAGACAAAACACACACGAACTGCTCGGACGCCAGGAAACGAAGCAATTAAT
This sequence comes from Bacillus sp. FSL K6-2841, assembly GCF_037976435.1. NCBI lineage: Bacteria > Bacillati > Bacillota > Bacilli > Caryophanales > Bacillaceae > Bacillus > Bacillus sp. FSL K6-2841. The sequence goes on from NZ_CP150266.1 coordinate 1,605,560, forward strand.
CGATCATCTGAAAGAAAGTTATCCTGTCTTAGTGGATGAAGTGACCCCGAATCCACTAGCAGTTGGTGATATTCAAAAAGTGCTTGCAAAACTGCTGAAAGAAAAAGTTTCTATTCGAAATCTTGTCACCATTTTTGAGACGCTTGCAGACTACGGAAAATTAACGACGGATACAGATTTGTTAACAGAGTATGTCAGACAGGCACTGGCAAGACAGATTACTGCACAATATGCGAGAGAAAATGAATCGCTCAAAGTTGTGACATGCTCAGGCCGAGTGGAAAAGGTGATTGCTGACAGTGTACAGCAGACAGAGCATGGCAACTACTTATCGTTAGATCCAGAATCCTCTGAAAGTGTGATTCAATCAGTGGCGAGAGAAATTGAACAGCTTTCGCTTCGTCAGGAAACGCCGGTTCTATTGTGCTCACCTCCTATAAGAATGTACGTCAAGCAGCTGTTAGAAAGATATTTCCCGGACTTACCGGTATTATCTTATAACGAACTAGAAGCAAATGTGGAAGTACAGAGCATCGGAGTGGTGGATATCTAATGAAAATGAAAAAAATCATAGCGAATTCAATGCAGGAGGCAACGATTCAAATTAGGCAGCAGCTTGGGAAGGATGCCGTCATTTTAAATTCCAAAACCGTTGTGAAACGAAAGCTATTCGGTTTAAAAAAACAGCAAATGGTTGAAGTGATTGCAGTGCTGGATCAAGATTTTGAAGAAAGAGCAGGTAAAGGTGGACATCCTGCGCCTCCTCTTCCAGTATTTCCGAAAAAGGAGCACGTTCAACACCGGCCTGAAGAGCCGCCTTTTGCTCCTGAGGCAGTGAAACCAGCACCTTCTCAATCTCAGCCTTTAGAATATGAGAGAAATGAGCGGCATGCTGGTATTCTGCCAGACTCTCTCATGGCAATCGATCAAAAGCTGAAGGATCAAGGTCTTGATGATGCCATTCGAGACGAATGCCTAAAAGGTCTTTTAACGAAGGGTGCTGTCAAGGAAGATCAAATTCATAAAGAACTTGAACAACTGCTGACAGATATGCTGCCGGCTCACACCTCTGATGAGCCGATGATTCGTTCAAAATACATTGTGCTGTTTGGTTCAACTGGCGCTGGTAAAACAACAACGATTGCAAAGCTCGCTGCCAAAACGGCCATTCAGAAGCAAAAGAAAATCGCTTTTATTACAACAGATACGTACCGAATTGCAGCGATCGAACAACTGAAAACATATGCGGAACTGCTCAATGCACCGCTTGAGGTTTGTTATTCTAGAGAGGATTTTGTGAAAGCTCAAGAGACCTTTAAAGAGTATGATCATATTTTCGTAGACACAGCGGGTCGTAACTTTAAAGAAGAAGCGTATATCAAAGAGCTGACAGACATCATTCCATTTAATGAAAGCATTCAAAGTTTCCTAGTGATGAGTGCGACCTCGAAGTATCAGGACATGAAAGCCATGGTTAAACGCTTTGAACACGTTCCAATCGATCAATTCATTTTTACAAAGGTAGATGAAACAGACACGATGGGAACCATCTTTCAAATCATTGCAAACTCTCAAATTGGACTTGGCTTTTTAACAAATGGTCAAAATGTTCCTGAGGATATTCTTGAGGGCTCTCCTCTTGAATTAACAAGGATGGTCTTACAATGATGAAGCCCGACCAAGCAGAAGGTTTAAGAAAGCTCGTTCAGCAGAATCAAACGATCACACCAGCTCCTCTTGGTATAAGCGGACAGGCAAAAACCATTGCTGTCATGAGTGGTAAAGGCGGGGTTGGAAAATCGAATTTGACGCTGAATATGGCACTGTCTATCGCAAATGCAGGTAAGCGAGTGTTAGTCATCGACCTTGATTTTGGTATGGGGAATATTGATATTTTACTAGGGAAAACATCGACCAGCTCTATATTAGATGTTCTTGTCAGGAAGAAATCCTTCCAAGCGGCTATGACTCAAGGAACGAACAACCTATATTACATTTCTGGCGGAAGCGGACTTGAACAGCTGTTTTCTTTAGATAAAGATCAATGGTCGTTCTTTCTTGAGGAAATGGAAAGAATGATGCACGACTTTGATTGTATCTTCTTTGATATGGGGGCTGGCCTTTCAAAAGATCAACTGCCATTTGTTTTATCAGCAGGGGAAGTAGTAGTTGTGACAACGCCAGAACCAACATCGATCATGGATGCTTACAGCGCAATTAAACACTTAGCGATTCATCAGTTCGAACAATCTGTGCAAATCATTGTCAACCGGTGTAAAACCCCGTCAGAAGGGTCTGAAACCTACAGAAAATTAGCAGGAGTGGTCACATCATTTCTACACAGAAAACTGGTATTTGCTGGCGCTGTGCCGGATGATCCTGCGGTTCCAAAAGCAGTGGCCGAACAAATTCCATTTTATATGAAGCAGCCTCATTCAAGGCTGAGTAAAACGATCAAGATGCTGGCAGAAACACTTTATCAACAGCAGATAAGAGAGGCACAGAGAGAGCAGCATACGTTTATAGATAAGTTGTCCTCTTTTTTTAAAAGGAGGAAGGTGGACTCGTGATTAGAGTGCTTGTAGTAGATGACTCGGCCTTTATGCGAAAGCTCATTAGTGATTTCCTAAGTGCCGAGCAAGAAATAGAAGTCGTCGGAACGGCGCGAAATGGGGAAGATGCCTTAAAACGGATCAAGGAACTGAATCCAGATGTCGTCACATTAGATGTGGAAATGCCTGTTTTAAATGGAACAGAAGCATTAAAACAAATTCTGGCTGAACACGACCTTGCCGTGATTATGGTGTCAAGCCAGACAAAGCAAGGGAAGGATTTAACCATCCATTGCTTAGAACTTGGTGCTTTTGACTTTGTGACAAAGCCTTCAGGAAGTATTTCGCTCGATTTACACAAAGTAAGAGGCCAAATTGTAGAACGGGTGCTTGCGGCAGGGCTGTCAAGGAAACGTACTGAAATGCAGGTTTCTCCTAAGCCTGTGATGAAGCCGCCGATTCCGGTGGCTGCACCTCGCCCGCAAGCAGTAAAAAGCGGCTCACTTCGAAAGATTATTTCAATCGGAACATCAACGGGTGGGCCAAGAGCACTTCAACGAGTCGTCACGAAGCTGCCCAAGGACATAGAAGCACCCATTTTGATTGTGCAGCATATGCCGGCAGGATTTACGGCATCACTTGCTACTAGGTTAGACCATTTATCTCAAATTTCGATTAAAGAAGCACAAGATGGAGACATCGCTAAAAATGGAGTGGCTTACATAGCACCTGGTGGAATGAATATGTCACTTCATGAACAAGGGGCATCCTTAGTCATCAGGCTGTCTCCAGAGGACACAGAAAGCCGGCACAAACCTTCTGTTAACTATTTATTTGAATCCATCAGTCATATAAAGGGTTACGAGAAAATCGCTGTCATTATGACAGGCATGGGTAGTGACGGCACAGAAGGTGTCAAAAAAATGGTCGCAAGCGGTCATACAAAAGTCATTGCAGAAAAAGAAGAATCATGTGTTGTTTTCGGAATGCCTAAATCAGTCATTAAAGCAGGCCTTGCACATGAAACAAGGCATGTGGATGACATCGCACATGCAATTATAAGCTCCATGAATAAAGAGAGGGCGTGAACACGTTGGATGTAAACCAATACTTAGATATCTTTTTAGATGAAAGCAGAGAACACTTACAAACTTGTAATGAAAAACTTCTTGATTTAGAAAAGAACCCAACCGACTTGCAGCTAGTGAATGATATATTCAGAGCGGCTCACACATTGAAAGGCATGAGTGCAACGATGGGCTACGCTGATATGGCTCAGCTAACACATCACTTAGAAAACATGTTTGATGCCATTCGAAATGAACAAATGATTGTCACACCTGAGTCAATGGACACAATGTTTGAAGCACTTGATCACCTTGAAGCAATGGTTCAATCAATTGCAGAAGGCGGCGATGGGAAACGCGATGTCACAGAGATTAGTAAAAAGCTAGATGTGACAGGAAGCCATGCTGAGGCAGCTCCTAGTGTTGAAACAGCTGATGTATCAGCGGCTGCTAACGACTTAGACTATAACGAATTTGAACGAACAGTGCTTGATGAAGCGAGAGAACAAGGCTTTAAATGTTATGAACTCAATGTAACATTAAGCGACGCATGCTTATTAAAAGCCGTTCGTGTTTATATGATCTTTGAAAGACTGAACGAAGCAGGCGAAGTCGTTAAAACAGTTCCAAATGCAGAACTTTTAGAATCAGAAGATTTCGAATCTGAATTCAGTATTTCTTATTTATCTAAACAATCGATGGATGAAGTGAAAAAAATCGTGATGGCGATCTCAGAAGTTGAACAAGTTGAGATCTCAGAAGTTTCTGCATTTGAAGAAGCGGCTCCAGCTGAAAAACAAGAAGCAAAACCTGAACAGGAAAAAGAAGAAGTATCTGTGCCTGCTGCGAAAGCACCAGCAAACGATGCGCCAAAAGCAAATGGCAATAACGGTGCAGCTGCCGGCGGAACAAAAACGATTCGTGTCAACATTGACCGTCTCGATTCTCTCATGAATCTATTTGAAGAACTGGTGATTGACAGAGGCCGTTTAGAACAGATTGCCAAAGAATTAGAAAATAATGAACTCACAGACACAGTTGAAAGAATGACACGTATTTCTGGAGATCTGCAATCGATCATCCTGAACATGAGAATGGTTCCTGTTGAAACGGTGTTTAACCGATTCCCTCGTATGATCCGTCAATTGACAAAAGAGCTGAATAAGAAAATTGAACTGATCATTGAAGGTGCTGAGACAGAGCTTGACCGAACGGTTATCGACGAGATTGGAGATCCGCTCTTACACTTACTTAGAAACAGTCTAGATCACGGAATTGAATCGCCAGAAGAACGTGTGAAAAAAGGTAAGCCAGAAAAAGGCACCGTTCTATTAAAGGCGTATCATAGCGGAAACCACGTCTTCATTGAAGTAGAAGATGATGGCGGCGGAATTAACCGTAAGAAAGTGCTTGAAAAAGCATTAGAGCGCGGCGTTATTACAGAAAGAGAAGCAGAGACACTTGAAGATCATCAAATTGATTCATTGATCTTTGCAGCAGGATTCTCTACAGCTGATACGATTTCTGACATCTCTGGCCGCGGTGTAGGCCTTGACGTTGTGAAAAACAAGCTGGAATCACTGGGCGGATCTGTGAGCATCAACTCAACAGAAGGACAGGGCTCACTATTCTCGATCCAGCTTCCGCTTACATTATCGATTATTTCTGTACTTCTTGTGAAACTGGAAGAGGAAACATTTGCGATTCCGATTTCTTCTATTATTGAAACGGCTGTTATTAAGAAAAGCGACATCCTTCAAACGCATGATCGTGAAGTGATTGATTTCCGAGGATTTATCGTACCGGTCGTGTACTTGAAGAAACAATTCCACGTACCAAATGCGAATGAATTAGAGGAAGAACTGCACATCATCGTTGTTCGTAAAGGAGATAAGCTGACAGCATTTGTGGTCGATTCATTTATTGGTCAGCAAGAGGTTGTATTGAAATCACTAGGAGATTACCTGCCAAACGTGTTTGCGATTTCAGGCGCAACAATCCTAGGCGACGGTCAAGTTGCACTCATCGTTGACTGTAATGCACTGATCAAGTAAAAAACAATAGAGGAGCGGTCTGAAATGAGTACAGATATCAAAACTGGCGAAAAGATGATTGTGTTTATCGTAAACAAAAAAGAATACGCCATTTCAGTATCAGAAGTAAAGTCCATTGAAAAATGGCAGCAGCCGACAAGAGTCCCTGGCGTTGCCCCTTATATATGCGGTGTTATTAATCTGCGCGGTGTCGTGACACCTGTCATCGATCTTAGAGTGAGACTTGGATCAAGTGACAACGAAATTACAGATGAAACAAGAATGATTATTGTACAAGTTGGTGACATTGAAGTCGGCTGGATTGTTGATGAAGCAAATGACGTCATTACAGTTCATCAAGAAGAAGTAGAATCTTCTCCTGAATCAGCTGAAAAAGAAGGACAATCATGGGTGACAGGTATCATTAAGCATGATCAGCGTCTATTTAATATCATTCATCCTGGTGCTGTCCTCGACAAGAGCGTTCAAGATGCACCTGTTCATTAAGGAGGATGTGAAATGAGCATTTTCAATGAAATAAAAGATGAACAGCTGGATGTATTAAGAGAGGTTGGGAATATTGGAGCAGGTCACGCCGCGTCTGCTCTTGCCAGCCTATTGGATCGCAAAATAGATATGGCTGTTCCGTTTGTCAAGGTTCTCTCGTTTGAAGAATTAATGGATTTCTTTGGCGGTGCAGACCTCCCAGTTGCAAGCATTTTCCTGCGAATGGAAGGAGATTTATCCGGCTCAATCTTTTTCATTATGCCCTTTGAGCAAGCCGAGCAATTCGTAAGAGAGCTTGTACGAGATCCGTCATTTGATATTGATACTATTCACGAGCATGTGATGGGGACGTCAGCACTACATGAGCTGGGAAATATTTTAGCAGGCTCTTATTTATCAGCCCTTGCCGATTTAACAAAATTGCAGCTTCACCCAAGTGTTCCAGATGTTACGCTCGATATGTTCGGGGCTGTCATTAGCGAAGGGTTAATGCAATTCAGCCCTCTAGGTGATCAGGCAATTGTGATTGATACATCGATTTTTGATGATCAAAATAAGCAAGAGCTGAAAGGAAATATGTTTCTATTACCAGACTTTGAATCGTTTGAAAAACTATTCAAAGCATTAGGTAACCTGTAATGAACGTTCAGATTCCGGCAGTTGTAAAGGTTGGTATAGCGGATGTTCAGCTTGTGAAAACACCGGACCGCATTCGGACATCCGGACTTGGTTCTTGTGTAGGGCTTGTTCTGTTTGATCAAGAAAAAAAACTGGCAGGTCTTGTCCATGTCATGCTTCCAGACTCATCCCTTGCAAAAGGGGCAGTGGAGAACTTGGCTAAATATGCAGATACAGGTGTCAAGCATACAATTGATCTGCTCCTTAAAGAAGGAGCGCGCAAACATGCGCTAAAGGCAAAACTTGCTGGTGGCGCAGAAATGTTTAAGTTTAAGTCAACCAATGATCTAATGAGAATTGGACCTAGAAACGTATCAGCTGTTAAAGAACATCTGTCTCTTTATCGCATCCCGATCATTAGTGAGGATACGGGCGGGAACAATGGCCGTACGATTGAATTTGATCCGCTTACGACAGAGCTTGAGATCCGCACTGTGAAGCAAGGCATTATGAAGATATAACTAAGGAAGTATAGGGGGAGAAAGATGCAATCCTTAAATTACGAAGATCAGGCGCTATGGGCTAGATGGAAAGAGTGGAAAGACCCAGCTGCTGGAGATGATCTTATGCGCCGCTATATGCCGCTCGTCACATATCATGTTGGAAGAATTTCCATCGGTCTCCCGAAGTCAGTGCATAAAGAAGACTTGATCAGTCTAGGGATGCTCGGTTTATATGATGCCCTTGAAAAATTCGACCCCGGAAGAGATCTGAAGTTTGATACATATGCATCCTTCAGAATCCGCGGGGCCATCATCGACGGTCTTCGTAAAGAGGACTGGCTGCCTCGTACATCAAGAGAAAAAACAAAAAAAGTAGAAGCGGCTATTGAAAAGCTTGAACAACGTTATTTACGAAATGTGACGCCGACAGAAGTGGCAGAGGAACTTGGCATGAGTGAACAGGATGTTGTCACAACAATGAATGAAGGTTTCTTTGCAAATCTGCTTTCAATCGACGAGAAGCTGCATGATCAAGAAGACGGTGAAAACGTCCAAGTCATGATTCGCGACGAGAAAACTGTGACACCTGAAGAAAAGATGCTGAAAGATGAATTAATAGAACAGCTCGCTGAAAAAATGACCGAGCTTTCGGAAAAAGAAAAGCTCGTGATCAGTCTATTCTATAAAGAGGAACTGACGTTAACGGAAATCGGTCACGTGCTTAATTTATCGACCTCACGCATTTCGCAAATTCATTCAAAGGCATTGTTCAAGCTTAAGCATCTGCTTGATAAAGCCATTCAATCTTAAAGAGTTAGTGAGTGAAAAAATATGTTATGGCTGATTAGCTTCATGCTTCATGCTGCACTTATTTATTTTGTGATCATTTTATATACGAGAATGAATTCGCTGAAGGCAACTGAACAAAAGCAGCGAGAACTTCTAGAAGAAACGGAAAATACCCTGGCTGCATTTTTGATGGAAGTCAAAGAAGAGAATGACAAACTATCAAAAGTGGCAGCCGCTTCCCCTGATTTTTCTGCTGAAGAGCTGAAATCGGATTTTCAGACACCAAAGCAGCCACAAACACCAATTGAATCCCAGCAATCGGTAGAAAGTGAAGATCCAGTCCCAGAGCACTTGTCGGCTCTCCTTAGCGAGGTAGAAGTGCAGGAAGAGAAGGTAAACGAACCCGTTCCACATTTTGAATCAGAAGCTTCTGTGCCTTCTGAAAGTGAAATAGAAGAAACATTCGAGGATCAAGTGAAGACCTTATATGACAAAGGGCATTCGCTAGAAGAAATAGCGAAAGAACTGAAAACTGGCAAGACAGAAATCGAGCTTTTATTAAAATTTAGCGGAAAGCTGTAAAGGATTCTTGATTGTCAGTCCATCATGTGTTATATTATTTCTTGGTGTTAAATACACACGCTTAATGATTCGTATGAAGGTGCTGCCGTGGCGCAGTTTTATGTGAACATGACTTAAGCGGAGGAAAAAAAACCATTATATTAGGAGGCAACAACATGTCAGTTATTTCTATGAAACAATTGCTAGAAGCTGGTGTACACTTCGGTCACCAAACACGCCGTTGGAACCCAAAAATGAAGCGTTATATCTTTACAGAGCGTAACGGTATCTACATCATCGATCTTCAAAAAACGGTGAAAAAAGTAGAGGAAGCTTACAACTTCACGAAAAACCTTGCTGCTGATGGAGGAAAAATCCTTTTCGTTGGTACGAAAAAGCAAGCACAAGATTCAGTGAAAGAAGAAGCAATCCGTTCTGGTATGTTCTATGTGAACCAACGCTGGCTTGGTGGAACTTTAACAAACTTTGAAACAATCCAAAAACGTATCAAACGTTTAAAAGATATTGAAAAAATGCAAGAAAACGGTACATTCGATGTTCTTCCTAAGAAAGAAGTCGTTCAACTGAAAAAAGAATTAGAACGTCTTGAAAAATTCCTAGGCGGAATCAAAGACATGAAAGGTCTTCCGGATGCACTTTTCATTATCGACCCTCGTAAAGAGCGTATTGCAGTTGCAGAAGCTCGTAAATTGAATATCCCAATCATCGGTATCGTTGACACAAACTGTGATCCAGACGAAATTGATGTTGTGATCCCTGCAAACGATGATGCAATCCGTGCTGTAAAACTTCTAACTGCTAAAATGGCAGATGCGATTCTTGAGTCTAAACAAGGCGAAGAAGAAGCTGTTGTAGAAGAAACGACAGAAACTGAAACAACAACTGCGTAACCTATTCAAAAGGTGATAAGAGGGAAATGCCTTTTATCACCTTTTTTTCACCTAGTAATCCGTGTTTTAACATAGAAGGAGGAAATGTAAAATGGCTATTACTGCTCAATTAGTTAAAGAACTGCGTCAAAAAACTGGTGCAGGTATGATGGACTGTAAAAAAGCGTTAACAGAAACTGATGGTGACATTGACAAAGCAATCGATCTTCTAAGAGAAAAAGGAATTGCAAAAGCTGCGAAAAAAGCAGACCGTATTGCTGCAGAAGGATTAACTCTTATCAAAACTGACGGCAACACAGGCGTGATCCTAGAAGTGAACTCTGAGACTGATTTCGTTTCGAAAAACGAAGGGTTCCAATCACTTCTTAACGAACTTGCTGATCATTTGCTTGCTGCTAAACCTGCAACAATTGAAGAAGCTCATGCTTCTAAAATGGAAAACGGTTCAACAGTTGAAGAGCATATCACATCTGCAATTGCGAAAATCGGAGAGAAAATCACTCTACGTCGTTTCTCTGTTATCACGAAAGAAGATAACGCAGCATTCGGTGCTTACTTACACATGGGCGGACGCATCGGTGTGTTAGCTGTTCTTAACGGAACAACTGACGAAGAGCTTGCAAGAGACATCGCAATGCACGTTGCTGCTGTAAACCCTAAATACATTTCTCGTGACCAAGTGTCAGAAGAAGAAGCAAACCGTGAGCGCGAAGTATTAACACAGCAAGCGCTTCAAGAAGGAAAGCCTGAAAACATCGTAGCTAAAATGGTAGAAGGCCGTCTAAACAAATTCTTCGAAGAAATTTGCTTACTTGACCAAGCTTTCGTTAAAAACCCAGATGAAAAAGTGAAACAAGTAGTAGCTGCGAAAAACGCAAGCATTCAAACTTATGTTCGCTATGAAGTGGGCGAAGGCATCGAGAAGCGTCAAGACAACTTTGCTGAAGAAGTAATGAGCCAAGTGAAAAAATAATGTTTGAAAAGCTCTCTGGGGCTTTTTTAGGGAGCACAAGCACTGTGTTCCCTATTTTTTAGAGGATATTGATTTACAAAAGGCAGTTTCTTACGCATAATAAGAGACGGTATAGTTTACACTTGGAGGTTATCATGAGCAAACCGAAATATAATCGCATTGTACTGAAGCTAAGTGGCGAAGCACTAGCAGGTGATGCTGGAAATGGAATTAACCCAACTGTCATTCATTCAATTGCAAAGCAAGTAAAAGAAATTGCAGAGCTAGATGTAGAGGTTGCAGTTGTTGTAGGCGGAGGAAACCTTTGGCGCGGTAAGACAGGTAGTGACTTAGGAATGGACCGTGCAACAGCAGACTATATGGGCATGCTGGCAACAGTGATGAATTCACTCGCGCTACAGGACAGCCTAGAAACGCTTGGCATTCAGTCTAGGGTACAAACTTCTATCGAAATGAGACAGGTTGCAGAACCATACATAAGAAGAAAAGCGATCCGTCATCTTGAGAAGAAACGTGTCGTGATTTTTGCTGCAGGTACTGGTAACCCTTATTTCTCTACAGATACAACGGCAGCACTTCGTGCAGCAGAAATTGAAGCAGATGTCATTTTAATGGCGAAAAATAATGTAGACGGTGTCTACAGTGCTGATCCTCGTACAGATGCGGATGCAGTAAAATATGACAAGCTTTCATATCTTGATGTGCTAAAAGAAGGGCTTGCAGTAATGGATTCTACTGCGTCCTCATTATGTATGGACAATGACATTCCATTAATCGTATTCTCTATTATGGAAGAAGGAAATATTAAACGTGCCGTAAATGGCGAATCAATTGGAACGATTGTGAGGGGGAAATAACGTGTCAAAAGAAGTATTGAACCAAACGAAAGAAAAAATGGAAAAAGCCGTTCAAGCATACGGACGTGAACTTGCAACTGTTCGTGCGGGCAGAGCAAATGCTTCATTGCTTGATAAAGTAACGGTTGATTATTACGGTGCACAAACACCACTTAACCAAATTGCGTCAATCACAGTGCCAGAAGCACGTATGCTGATTATCACACCTTATGATAAAACAGCTATTGGTGATATCGAAAAATCGATCCAAAAGTCTGATCTTGGCATCACGCCAACAAGTGACGGAAATGTGATCCGTATTGCGATTCCTGCACTAACAGAAGAAAGACGTAAAGAGCTTGTGAAAGTGGTAAGAAAATATTCAGAAGAAGCAAAAGTAGCTGTTCGTAATGTTCGTCGTGATGCAAACGATGAGTTGAAAAAACTCGAGAAAAATGGTGAGATCACTGAAGATGAATTAAGATCATCAACAGAGGATGTTCAAAAATTGACAGATGAATATGTCGCTAAAATTGATGACGTGACGAAAGATAAAGAAAAAGAAATCATGGAAGTTTAAGAAAAAACTATGTACAATAGATAATAGTGAAAAGACCCTCTTCATGTTTACAGGGGGTTTTTTTGTTAATACTGTTGGTGACTATATTATTAGCGGAAACGCAACCTTTTTGGGTGATGGAGGAATCTCATGCTCAATATACTCAAAAATTGGAAGAATCAGCAAACTGCAGCTTCCAACTTAGAAAGTCTGACAAAAGAAGACATATTAAATGGAGAAATTCCTGAACATATCGCCATTATCATGGATGGGAACGGAAGATGGGCAAAAAAACGTGCTCTTCCGCGGGTAGCAGGACATCATGAAGGAATGAAAGTCGTCAAGCGCATGACAAAGCTTGCAAATGAGCTGAATGTCAAAGTGCTGACTTTGTATGCTTTCTCTACGGAAAATTGGAAACGTCCAAAATTAGAAGTAGACTTTTTAATGAAACTTCCTGAGGAATTTTTGAACATCTACCTGCCCGAGCTCATCGAGGAAAATGTCCGTGTGCGCTTAACAGGTGATCCAGACGGCCTCCCGCAGCATACGAAAAGAGCGGTAGAGAACGCAGTAAAGAGTACGGCGAATAATGACGGACTCGTTTTGAATTTTGCGCTCAACTATGGAGGGCGCACAGAAATCGTCTCCGCGTGCAGACAAATTTCTGAAAAAGTCAAAGAAGGTAAGCTTCAAGCAGAAGACATCACAGAAGAGATGTTTTCAGCTTATTTAATGACAGAATCTCTTCAAGATCCGGATTTGCTTATTCGCACAAGTGGAGAAATTAGATTAAGCAACTTTATGCTTTGGCAAATTGCGTACAGCGAGTTTGTCTTTACGGATGTGCTTTGGCCTGACTTTTCTGATGAGCATCTTATAGGCGCTATCGGAGAATACCAGCGCCGCGGCCGGAGGTTCGGTGGAATTTAGAGGGTGGTGCAGATGAAACAAAGAATTTTGACGGGTGTGTTGGCAGCTGCAGTCTTTTTACTTGCAGTTATATATGGACAGATGCCATTTACCCTGCTGATTTACTTAATGGGAAGTGTCGCTCTCTTTGAGCTTCTAAGAATGAAAAAGATATCGATTTTCAGCTTTCCTGGTATTGTCAGCTTAATATTGCTTTGGCTTTTAATGGGCGGAGAGAACAGCTTCTTTCCGAACGCAGACGCATCAAAAATGCAGATTGCTTTATTTGCAGTCTTAATTCTTTTAACTTATACAGTGTTGAGCAAAAACTCTTTCACATTCGATGAGGTTGCTTTTGTGATCTTAGCGACATTATATATTGGCGTTAGTTTCTATTATTTTATCCAAATTAGAGGCTTATATGGCATGAGTGCGATCTTCTTCGCAGCAGTGATTATTTGGTCCACTGACTCAGGTGCCTATTTTATTGGGAAATCGATGGGGAAACGAAAGCTCTGGCCAGAGATCAGCCCAAACAAAACAGTAGAAGGATTTATCGGCGGAATCGTCACAGCGGTCGTGTTGTCATTTGTGTTTCAGGCGGTTACAGGATTTTTGCCATCATATCTGCTTGTTATGTTTATTACGCTTTTGCTCAGTATCTTTGGGCAGCTTGGCGACCTTGTGGAATCTGCTTTAAAGCGTCATTACGACGTGAAGGATTCAGGGACAATTCTCCCTGGACATGGCGGGATTTTGGACAGGTTTGACAGCTTTTTATTCGTTCTGCCGTTTTTATATTTATTGCTCGCAACGTTTGCCAGCTAACCTCATAGAAACTTATTGAACGAGAGAAGGAGTGGCAATTTGAAATATATTTCGCTATTAGGCGCAACAGGATCAATTGGAGAACAAACATTAGATGTGATTAGGCAGCACCCAGACAAATTTAAGCTAAAAGCCATGACGTTTGGCCGAAATGTAGACAAGGCCATACCAATCATTGAACAGTTTCAGCCTGAATTTGTCGGATGCTTAAGTGAAGAGGCTTATCACACGCTAAAAGGTCATTCATTTGAATACGATGTCAAGATGGCTGCTGGTGATGAAGCCAACATCGAAGCAGCGACCTATGATGCAGTGGACGTTGTGGTCAATGCCCTTGTCGGAAGTGTCGGGCTTGTTCCAACATTAAAGGCCATTGAACAAAAAAAGACGATTGCACTCGCAAATAAGGAAACACTTGTGACAGCTGGTCATATAGTTAAAGAGTACGCGAAAAGATATGATGTACCTTTACTTCCTGTCGATAGTGAGCATTCCGCTATTTTTCAATGCCTGCAAGGTGAACAAGCTAAAAACATTGAACGCTTAATAGTGACAGCTTCAGGTGGTAGTTTCCGAGATAAAAAACGAACTGAACTTGAAGGTGTTACGGTTGAAGAAGCGCTGAACCACCCAAACTGGTCAATGGGGGCGAAAATCACCATTGATTCAGCGACGATGATGAATAAAGGGCTCGAGGTGATTGAGGCACATTGGTTGTTTGATATACCTTATGAACAAATTGATGTGCTGTTACATAAAGAGAGCATTATCCATTCGATGGTGGAATTTCACGACAAAAGCGTCATGGCTCAGTTAGGGACACCTGACATGAGAGTGCCCATTCAATATGCACTCACATACCCTGACAGAGCGCCATTACCAGAAGCGAAATCATTGAACCTTTGGGAGATTGGACAATTGAATTTCCAAAAAGCGGATTTTGACAGGTATCGCTGCTTACATTTTGCTTATGAATCAGGTAAAATAGGAGGGACAATGCCTGCTGTGCTCAATGCAGCAAATGAAATGGCAGTCGATGCATTTCTGAAAGGCAAAGTAACGTTCCTGCAAATTGAAGAATTGATTGAAAAGGCACTAAACAGACATCATGTGATTTCAACGCCTAGTTTGCAAGATATCCATGAAGTGGACAAAGATACACGAGACTTTGTTCAATCAATCCTCACATAAGGTGGTATGTTCGTGAATACAGTGATTGCGTTTATTATTATTTTTGGAACGCTCGTTTTTTTCCACGAGCTTGGCCATTTAATTATGGCGCAGCGAGCGGGGATTTTATGCCGTGAGTTCGCAATTGGTTTTGGACCGAAGATTTTCTCTTTTAAACGAAAGGAAACCGTTTATACCATTAGACTTCTCCCTATTGGCGGATTTGTTAAAATGGCAGGAGAGGACCCTGAAGTCATTGAAATTAAACCAGGTCATACAGTGGGGCTTTTATTCAATGAGCAAAATGAAGTAGAAAAAATCATTTTAAATGATAAAGAAAAATATCCTGATGCTCTTGTCATCGAAGTGGAGCAGATTGATTTAGATCATGCCATGAGAATCTCAGGATATGAAGCTGGAAATGAAGATATTTTGACTGGCTACAATGTGAGTCAAACAAGCTTTTATATTGCAGATGGTGAAGAGATTCAAATCGCACCGTACAATCGCCAATTTGGATCAAAAACGGTATGGCAGCGTATTAAAGCGATCGCAGCTGGACCGATTATGAACTTTATCTTGGCGTATGTGATTTTAGTTGCTTTAGGGTTTATTCAAGGGATCACCGTTGATGACCCTGTACTCGGCAAGCTGACGAAAGACGGCCGCGCAGCAGAAGCTGGACTCATGCAGGGAGACCACATCGTGTCCATTAACGGGGATAAAATGAATTCTTGGACAGACGTTGTTCAAACCGTTCAAAAGAACCCTGAGAAAAAAATGAATGTCGTCATTGACCGAGATGGCAAAGAAAGCACTGTACAGGTTGTACCAGAAGCTGTGAAAGCAGACGGAAAAAACATTGGCCGTTTTGGCTCTTATCCGCCAACGGAAAATGGATTTCTGAAGGTTATTTCATCCTCAGGAACAACTGTGATTTCAACAGCAGGTTTGATTTTAACGAACTTGCAAAAGATTGTCACAGGACAATTTTCATTAGATATGTTAGCAGGTCCTGTTGGAATCTATGACATGACAGGAGAAGTAGCCAAGCAAGGTGTGTTAACATTAATGCAGTTTGCGGCGTTCCTTAGTATTAACTTAGGTATCGTGAATTTATTGCCGATTCCTGCACTAGACGGAGGACGTTTACTATTCTTGTTTGTTGAAGCCATTCGCGGTAAACCAATTAATCGTGAGAAAGAAGCACTTGTTGTCTTTATCGGTGTTGCATTCCTCATGCTGTTAATGCTAGTGGTTACGTGGAATGATATCCAGCGATTATTTTTATAAAACCAATGTCTCTTGTTTCTCATTACGGGAAACAAGAGTTTTTGTGAGAAGTCCTATTTCATAAATGAGGTGTAACGACATGAGACAATCCCTGACTTTCATACCAACTCTTCGAGAGGTGCCGGCAGATGCTGAGGCAAAAAGTCACCAGCTCTTAGTAAGAGCTGGGTTCATTAGACAAAATACAAGCGGAATCTATCATTATCTCCCGCTTGCTCATAAAGTCATCCAGCATATTCAATCCATCGTTCGCAAAGAGATGGAAAAGGCGGGAGCAGCTGAGCTGTTAATGCCCGTGCTGCAGCAGGCAGAAATGTGGCAAGAGTCAGGAAGATGGTATACATACGGTCCAGAATTGATGCGTATGAAAGATCGTCATGGCCGTGAGTTCGCACTTGGCCCAACGCACGAAGAAGTGATTACATCACTCGTACGCAGCGAAGTAAAATCGTATAAGAAGCTTCCTTTAACTCTTTATCAAATTCAATCAAAATTCCGCGACGAACAGAGACCGCGTTTTGGGCTGCTGCGCGGACGTGAATTTATTATGAAGGATGCGTACTCATTCCATTCTTCACCAGAAAGCCTTGATGACACATACAACAAGATGTTTACAGCTTACTCCAATGTATTCTCAAAAGTAGGTCTTAATTTTAGACCAGTTATTGCAGATTCTGGTGCAATGGGAGGAAAAGATACACATGAGTTTATGGCACTGTCAGAAGTAGGAGAAGATACAATCGCATACTCTGACACATCTTCCTATGCTGCGAACATCGAAATGGCTGAAGCTGTATATCAAGGAGAAGAAGCAAATCCTGCGGACTTCAAAGAACTTGAAAAAGTCCATACACCGCAAGCAAAAACGATTCAAGACATCGCTGAATTTTTAGAAGTTGATCCTTCTCTTTGTATCAAGTCTGTTTTGTTTAAAGCAGATGATGCGTATGTTCTCATCCTGACGAGAGGCGACCATGAAGTAAATGATGTGAAAGTGAAAAACTTGGTAGGAGCACAGCTTGTAGAGCTTGCTACTCGCGAAGAAGTACTAGAAGTCATTGGAACAGAGCCTGGATTTGTTGGTCCAGTGAAGCTGGAAGCAGAAGTCGATATTTATGCCGACCTTGCGGTTAAAGGCATGACAAATGCTGTCGCAGGTGCAAACGAAGCGGATTATCACTATGTCAATGTCAATCCTGCGCGTGATGTGTCAGTGAAAGAATTCACAGATCTTCGTTTGATTCAAGAAGGAGACGTGTCTCCAGATGGAGAAGGCACAATCCAGTTTGCTAAGGGGATTGAAGTAGGACAAGTCTTTAAACTAGGCACTCGTTATTCTGAGTCAATGGATGCGACGTACCTTGATGAGAATGGTCGAGCACAGCCAATGATTATGGGCTGCTATGGTATCGGTATTTCTAGAACTCTTTCAGCAGTTGTTGAACAGCATCACGATGAGAAAGGAATCATTTGGCCAGAAGCTGTTGCGCCATATGACCTTCACCTCCTTGCATTAAATATGAAAAATGATGCTCAAAAAGAGCTAGCTGAAACGTTATACGAGCGCTTAGAAGATGAGGGCTTTGACGTACTTTTCGATGACCGCCAGGAGCGGGCTGGAGTGAAATTTGCAGACAGTGATTTAATTGGGTTGCCAATTCGCATTAGCTGCGGAAAACGTTCAGAAGAAGGCATTGTTGAAGTGAAGTTTAGAAAATCAGGTGAATCACATGAAGTATCTGTTGATGAGCTGATTTCATTTATACGCCAAGCATAAAAAACGAACAAAAAAATGAAGGTACCTCCTGTAGAAAAGAGGTACCTTTCTGATTGACAAAAGGAGGGTCCTGTCTTGGATGAACAATTACCGATCACACGGCGGCAATTTCATATATTACTCAATCAGATTCAAATGACAGATGATGACCTCAGTCGTTACTTTGAAGAAGGAGAAATCGTCAAATTGACGGTGCATAAGGCGACGAAAACGTGGCATTTCCTTTTTAAATTTAAGGCGCTTCTGCCTTACAAGGTGTATGCGATGTTTCTCAGCAGGCTGACGAATGCATTTTCTCATATTGCACAAGTCACTTGTACGATTGAAGTCAATGATCCGAGCATCTCTGAAGAGCTCGTTCAATCGTATTGGTCACATTGTGTGGAAGAGCTTCAAGGAATTTCACCTCCAATTATCAGCTTGCTTCAGCAGCAAAAACCATCGCTGTCTGGACATAAAATCATCATTAAAACAAAAAGCGAAACAGAGGCTTTGGCCATCAAGAAGAAGTACAGTCCAATGCTCCAGGCTGCTTTTAAACAAGTAGGCTTTCCAGAACTCCAATTTGATACAGAAATTTTTGTATCAGATCAAGAGATTCAGAAGTTCAGAGAACAAAAGCTTGCTGAAGATCAAGAAAGAGCGATGCAAGCCCTCACTGAGATGGAGAAGAAGGAAAGTGAGGAGCAGGAGGAAGGCCCGTCTGGCCCTCTCATGATTGGCTATCAAATTAAAGACAATGAAGAAATTCGTACGCTTGATAGTATTATGGACGAGGAAAGAAGAATCGCCGTCCAGGGCTACGTATTCGATGCAGAAACGCGTGAGCTGAAAAGCGGCAGAACGCTTTGTATCTTTAAAATTACAGATTATACAAACAGTATTTTAATCAAAATGTTTGCAAGAGAAAAAGAAGATGCACAGCTGATGAAATCATTGAAAAAAGGCATGTGGGTCAAAGCAAGAGGAAGCATTCAAAACGATACGTTTGTTAGAGACCTTGTCATGATTGCCAATGACGTCAATGAAATGAAACCTCAGCTGAAGGAAGATACGGCTCCTGAGGGTGAAAAGCGCGTCGAGCTTCACTTGCATTCCCCAATGAGCCAAATGGACGCTGTTACTGGCATCGGCAGGCTGGTGGAACAAGCAAAAAAATGGGGACATGAAGCGATTGCCCTGACGGATCATGCGGTGGTACAATCCTTCCCAGATGCGTATGCAGCAAGTAAAAAGCATGACATCAAAATGATGTATGGTGTGGAAATCAACTTGGTCGATGACGGAGTACCTATTGCCTATAATCCAGAGCACCGTTTGTTAGAGGATGCAACGTATGTCGTATTTGACGTAGAGACAACTGGACTTTCAGCTGTTTATGACACGATCATTGAGCTGGCAGCAGTGAAAATAAAGGGCGGAGAAATCATTGACCGTTTTGAGGCATTTGCAAATCCTCATCACCCATTATCAGCGACAACGATCGAATTAACAGGTATCACGGATGATATGGTCAGAGATGCTCCGGATGTCGTCGATGTCGTACGGGATTTCAAAGAATGGATTGGACAAGATATCCTTGTTGCGCACAATGCAAGCTTTGATATGGGCTTTTTAAATACAGCGTACAAACGCCTGTTAAAAACAGATAAAGCGTCAAACCCTGTGATTGATACACTTGAACTTGGCCGATTCCTTTACCCCGAATTTAAGAATCACCGGCTGAACACACTTTGTAAAAAGTTCGATATAGAACTGACGCAGCATCACCGCGCCATTTACGATGCAGAGGCGACAGGCTATCTCATGCTAAAAATGCTAAAAGATGCGGCTGAAAAGGATATTGCCTATCACGATCAATTGAATGAAAACATGGGTCAGTCTAATGCTTACCAGCGCTCACGTCCTTACCATGCCATTCTGATCGCACAAAATGAGACAGGGCTGAAAAATTTATTCAAGCTTGTTTCTCTTTCTCATATTCATTATTTCTACCGGGTGCCGCGCATACCGCGCTCACAGCTTGAGAAATATCGAGAAGGACTAATTATCGGGTCTGCCTGTGATAAGGGTGAAGTGTTTGAAGGGATGATGCAAAAATCACCTGATGAGGTGGAAGACATTGCAGCATTTTACGACTATTTAGAAGTTCATCCGCCAGAAGTGTATCAGCATCTGCTGCAGCTGGAGCTTGTTCGAGATGAACGTGCGTTAAAAGAAATCATCACAAACATTGTGAAGCTTGGCGAAAAGCTGAATAAACCAGTCGTGGCAACTGGAAATGTGCATTATCTGCATCCAGAAGACAAAATTTATCGTAAAATCTTAATTTCATCACAAGGCGGAGCAAATCCGCTGAACCGTCATGAACTGCCAAAAGTTCATTTTAGAACGACAGATGAAATGCTTGAAGCATTCTCCTTTCTAGGAGAGGAAAAAGCGAGAGAGATCGTCGTGACGAATACTAAAAAAGTCTCTGAGATGGTCGAAAGCATTAAACCAATCAAAGACGACCTATACACACCAAAAATTGAAGGTGCAGATGAAGAAATACGGGAAATGAGCTATCAAATGGCGCGCAGCATCTATGGAGATGACCTGCCGAAAATCGTAGAAGACCGCATTGAGAAAGAGTTAAAAAGTATTATCGGTCATGGCTTCGCCGTTATTTACTTAATCTCTCATAAACTCGTAAAGAAATCACTTGATGATGGATATCTTGTTGGTTCAAGGGGATCTGTCGGCTCATCTCTTGTTGCCACTTTAACAGAGATTACCGAAGTGAACCCGCTTGCGCCGCATTATGTATGTCCAAGCTGTAAGCATTCCGAATTCTTTAACGACGGATCTGTTGGTTCAGGCTTTGACCTTCCTGACAAAGACTGCCCCGAATGCGGCACGCCGTACAAAAAAGACGGGCACGATATTCCGTTTGAAACGTTCTTAGGTTTTAAAGGAGACAAAGTCCCTGATATCGACTTGAACTTCTCAGGTGAATATCAGCCGATTGCCCATAACTATACGAAAGAGCTGTTTGGTGAAGAGTACGTATACCGAGCAGGTACGATTGGTACTGTTGCAGAAAAAACAGCATACGGTTACGTGAAAGGCTACGCTGGAGATCATAATCTTCATATGAGGGGCGCAGAAATCGACCGGCTTGTACAAGGCTGTACAGGGGTAAAACGGACAACGGGCCAGCATCCAGGCGGTATTATTGTAGTACCGGATTATATGGACATTTACGATTTCTCACCTATTCAATTTCCAGCAGATGCGACAGGTTCTGATTGGAAAACGACGCATTTTGACTTCCATTCAATCCATGACAACTTGCTCAAGCTTGATATACTAGGGCACGATGATCCTACGGTTATTCGTATGCTTCAGGATTTAAGCGGAATTGATCCAAAAACGATTCCAACAGATGATCCTGAAGTGATGAAAATTTTCCAAGGAACAGAGCCTCTTGGTGTAACAGAGGAGCAAATTGGCTGTAAAACAGGTACACTCGGTATTCCAGAGTTTGGGACAAGGTTCGTTCGGCAAATGCTTGAGGATACAAAACCAACAACCTTCTCAGAGCTCGTTCAGATCTCTGGATTATCACACGGAACAGATGTATGGCTCGGGAACGCGCAAGAGCTCATTCACAATAAAACGTGTGAACTAAGTGAAGTGATTGGGTGCCGTGACGATATTATGGTCTATCTCATCTATCAGGGCTTAGAGCCGTCACTTGCCTTTAAAATCATGGAGTCTGTTCGTAAAGGAAAAGGACTTCCTCCTGAATGGGAAGAAGAAATGAAGAATAATAATGTTCCGAACTGGTATATTGATTCTTGTAAAAAGATCAAATACATGTTCCCTAAGGCCCACGCAGCTGCTTACGTATTAATGGCTGTACGGATTGCCTACTTTAAGGTGCATCATGCACTTTTATACTATGCGGCTTACTTTACCGTTCGTGCAGATGACTTTGATATTGAAACAATGACAAAAGGATCAAATGCGATTCGAGCAGTCATGGATGATATTAACTCAAAAGGTTTAGATGCATCACCGAAAGAAAAGAACCTATTAACTGTACTAGAGCTTGCCCTTGAAATGTGTGAAAGAGGCTATCATTTCAAAAAAGTGGACCTCTACCGATCAAGTGCAACAGAGTTTATCATTGATGGTGACGGATTGATTCCGCCATTCAACTCAATCCCTGGTCTCGGAACGAACGTTGCGTTAAATATTGTGCGCGCACGTCAAGATGGGGAGTTCCTTTCAAAAGAGGATTTACAAAAACGCGGAAAAGTGTCGAAAACGATCCTAGAATATTTAGATCGTCAAGGCTGCTTAGAAGCACTTCCTGATCAAAACCAACTTTCTTTGTTTTAATGTGATCAATGAAGAGCGCCCTTATAAAGGGCGTTCTTTTTTATATACACAATAATATTATTATGTTAACTAATAAGGAATTCCCGACAATTGGAATCATTTTCTAATTCATTCATATACCTTGATTTAGCGTGATGTTTTAAGAGAAGAGATTGTATGTCATTCTTTCTACCCAAATAGAGCAAAAAAGAGAATTTCGCCGTCTGAAATGTTCTCATGCGACATATGATCATTCTGGGTACAGTCACAGAAAGAATCAAGAGAAAACAACTTCGATGAGCACAAAGCTGATTGCTGTTTACTATGCTTATTTTTGAAACATATTTGATTCTTTTCAAAGCTGTTCAAATCACGTTCTGAATAAAAGGAGGTGGCTTGTCTATTCATGTTTGACTAAAAAGAAGGGGTGAGTCATACGGAAATGGCATCTTATAACTATGTAGAGGTTCTTCAAAAATCCTTGTTGTTTTATGAAGCACAGCGGTCTGGAAAGCTGCCTAAAAGCAGCCGTCTCAACTGGCGGGGAGATTCCGGACTAGAGGATGGGAAGGATGTAGGGCATGACTTAACTGGCGGCTGGTATGACGCAGGTGATCATGTAAAATTTGGTCTTCCAATGGCCTACTCAGCAGCTGTACTTGCTTGGACAGTATATGAATACCGAGAAGCCTATGAAGAGGCAGAACTGCTTGATGACATCTTAGATCAGATCAGGTGGACAACAGATTATTTTTTGAAAGCTCATACAGGTCCGAACGAGTTTTGGGCTCAGGTAGGTGATGGGAACGCTGATCATGCTTGGTGGGGACCGGCAGAAGTGATGCCGATGAGCCGGCCAGCTTTTAAAATTGATGAAAATTGCCCTGGAACAGAAGTGGCCGCCCAAACGGCGGCAGCTTTAGCAGCGGGTTCTATCATTTTTAAAGAGACAGATGCCCCTTATGCAGCAAAGCTGCTGACGCACGCGAAACAGCTTTATGCATTTGCTGACCGGTATCGCGGCGAATATACAGATTGTGTCACAAACGCTCAGCCGTTTTACAATTCATGGAGCGGCTATATTGATGAACTCATATGGGGCGGAATCTGGCTGTACTTGGCAACAAATGAAGAAACCTATTTAAATCAAGCACTAAAAGCAGTGGAGGAATGGCCGAAGGATTGGGATTATACGTTTACCATGTCGTGGGACAATACTTTTTTTGCTTCGCAAATCTTACTCGCCAGAATCACGAAAGAGAACCGATTCATAGAATCGACAGAGCGTAATCTCGATTACTGGACGACGGGTTTTGTTCAAAATGGAAAAGTCGAAAGAATCACTTATACGCCTGGCGGTTTGGCATGGCTTGATCAATGGGGCTCGCTTCGTTATACAGCAAATGCAGCATTTTTAGCCTTTGTCTACGCTGATTGGGTGTCAGATGAAGAAAAAAAGAATCGATACCAAACGTTTGCGATCAACCAAACTCACTATATGCTTGGTGATAATCCGCTTAATAGAAGCTATATCGTTGGGTTTGGCCAGAACCCGCCGAAGCATCCGCACCACCGAACTGCACATGGCTCATGGTCTAACCAGCTGACAAATCCTTCGAATCATCGTCACACTCTTTATGGGGCGCTCGTTGGCGGACCTAATGCACAGGATCAATATGATGACGACATCTCTGATTATGTATCAAACGAGGTGGCGACGGACTATAATGCCGCTTTTACAGGAAATATAGCCAAAATGGTGCAGCTGTTTGGAAAAGGGCAATCAAAGCTGCCCAATTTCCCGCCTAAAGAACAACCAGAGGATGAGTTTTTTGTAGAGGCAGCAGTGATGAATAACGATGCAACTTCTACTCAAGTCAAGGTGGTCCTATACAACCGGTCTGGATGGCCGGCGAGAAGTAGTCAAACGCTCTCCTTTAGATATTACGTCAATCTGAGTGAGGTCTTTGCAAAGGGATTCACTGAAAAAGATATTCAAGTGACAGCCGCCTACAATGAAGGCGCTTCCTTATCTCCGCTCAAGGTATATGACGCATCAGCTCACGTCTATTATGCAGAAATAGATTTTACCGGCGTAGCGATTTTTCCTGGAGGAGAATCAGAGCATAAAAAGGAAATCCAATTTCGATTATCTGCGCCAAATGGGTCGAATATATGGGATGCCTCAAATGATTATTCCTTTCAAGGCTTAACATCCAATATGCAAAAAACACCGAGAATACCTGTTTTTGATGATGGTTCTTTAGTATTTGGTACACTTCCAGACAAATAAAAATCAAGATTTATTGAAAGGGTGAAGGATTTGTCAAACAAAGAACGGTTTTTAACGCTTTATCATCAAATTAAAAGTGATGCGAATGGATATTTTTCACCAGAAGGAATTCCGTATCATTCAATTGAGACGCTCATTTGCGAAGCGCCTGATTATGGGCATATGACAACGTCAGAAGCATATAGTTATTGGCTGTGGCTAGAGGTGTTGTACGGACATTACACAGGGGATTGGAGCAAATTAGAGGCAGCCTGGGACAATATGGAGAAATACATCATCCCAGTAAATGAAGATGGAAATGATGAACAGCCGCATATGAGCGCCTACAACCCTTCTAGTCCAGCCACCTACGCAGCAGAAAAACCATATCCGGATCAATATCCTAGTCAGCTGAGCGGAGCTCGTCCTGCTGGTCAAGATCCGATTGATGGTGAATTGAAATCAACCTATGGAACAAATGAAACGTATTTAATGCACTGGCTGCTTGATGTCGATAACTGGTATAAATATGGGAACTTGCTCAATCCATCACATACAGCTGCATATGTGAACACGTTCCAGCGTGGTCCGCAGGAATCAGTATGGGAGGCGATCCCGCATCCATCACAAGATGATAAATCGTTTGGGAAGCCAAATGAAGGCTTTATGAGTTTGTTCACAAAAGAAAATCAAGTACCAGCTGCTCAGTGGCGTTATACCAATGCGACGGATGCTGATGCGCGTGCAATACAAGCAATCTATTGGGCAAAGGAACTTGGCTACAATAATTCAACCTATCTTGATAAAGCGAAAAAAATGGGTGATTTTCTCCGTTACGGTATGTACGATAAGTATTTTCAAACGATTGGAAGCGGTAAGCAAGGGAATCCGTACCCTGGAAACGGAAAGGGTGCCTGTCATTACTTAATGGCGTGGTATACCTCTTGGGGCGGAGGACTTGGCGACTATGCAAACTGGTCATGGCGTATCGGAGCGAGCCATTGTCACCAAGGGTATCAAAACCCTGTCGCCGCTTATGCTTTGTCCTCAGACAAAGGTGGTTTAAAGCCATCTTCCTCTACTGGTGCAAGCGATTGGGAAAAAACATTAAAAAGGCAGCTTGAATTTTATGTATGGCTTCAATCAAAAGAGGGAGCGATAGCAGGAGGTGCAACCAATAGTTGGAATGGAGACTATAGTGCATATCCGGCGGGAAGAAGTACTTTTTACGATATGGCATACGAGGATGCACCTGTTTATCATGATCCGCCTTCTAATAACTGGTTTGGGATGCAGGCATGGCCGATGGAGCGCGTAGCAGAGCTTTATTATATTTTAGTGAAAGATGGAGACAAAACTTCTGAAAATGTCCAAATGGCTAAATCCTGTATCACAAAATGGGTTAACTATGCACTCGATTACATTTTTATCGGCAGCCGTCCTGTGTCGGATGAAGAGGGTTATTTCTTAAATGACCAAGGACAAAGAATTCTAGGGGGAACAAATGTTTCTGTGGCTACAACGAGTGCACCAGGCGAGTTTTGGCTTCCTGGAAATATTGCTTGGAGCGGACAGCCTGACACGTGGAATGGATTCCAGTCTGCAACAGGAAATCCAAACCTAACAGCTGTCACAAAAGATCCAACTCAGGATACGGGCGTATTAGGGAGCCTAGTAAAGGCATTAACTTTCTTTGCTGCTGCTACAAAGCTTGAAACAGGGGATTATACAGCGCTTGGTGTCAGAGCGAAAGATGCAGCCGCACAGCTCCTTGAGGTGGCGTGGAATTACAATGATGGCGTGGGCATTGTAACAGAAGAAGAAAGAGAGGACTATGACCGCTTCTTTAAAAAAGAAGTGTATTTCCCAAATGGTTGGAACGGGACATTTGGTCAAGGGAATCAGATTCCTGGAAGCAGCACCACTCCTTCTGATCCGCAGCGAGGAGGAAATGGAGTCTATACGAGTTTTGCTGATCTTCGTCCGAACATTAAACAAGATCCAGCATGGCCTTCACTTGAGAGTAAGTATCAGTCTTCATTTAATGAAGCAACAGGCAAATGGGAGAACGGGGCACCGGTTTTCACTTATCACCGTTTCTGGTCACAAGTGGATATGGCCACTGCCTACGCAGAATATCATCGTCTGATCAACTAACAGTCGAAATTTAAGCTGCCGGTTTCTTTGAGCCGGCAGTTTGATTAAGAAATATAAATCCAATGAAGATAGGGGGATTTTTACATGGTCAAAGAAAGAAGCTTTCTTCATCAATCATTCAACAAGGGCGAAAATGAGCAGATCAATCTGATGTGGAAAAAAGAGGCGAATGATCGAATCTCAGAGCATAGACAAAGAGACCTTGTGATAAACGTGACAAACGGCGATAAAAAGCCAATAGCAGGTATAGAGGTTGAAATTAAGCAAATCAGGCATGAATTCGCATTTGGTTCAGCAATGAATGACCAAGTGTTATTTAATCAACAATATGCTGATTTTTTCGTGAAGTATTTTAATTGGGCTGTTTTTGAAAATGAGGCAAAATGGTATGCGAATGAGCCACAAAGAGGGAAAATCACCTATGAAAAAGCAGATGCGATGCTGAATTTTGCAGATCGACATCAACTTCCAGTGAGGGGGCACGCTTTATTTTGGGAGGTAGAGGATGCGAATCCAAGCTGGCTGAGGTCACTGCCGAATCACGAAGTATATGAAGCCATGAAAAACCGGCTTGAGCATGCGGGCAATCATTTTAAGGGAAGATTCCGCCATTGGGATGTAAACAATGAAATGATGCACGGTTCATTTTTTAAAGATCGCTTTGGGAAAAATATTTGGAAGTGGATGTATGAAGAAACGAAAAAAATTGACCCGAAAGCACTTTTGTTTGTGAATGATTATAATGTGATCTCATATGGTGAGCACCATGCGTATAAAGCGCATATCAATGAACTGCGTCAGTTAGGCGCACCTATTGAAGCGATTGGGGTTCAAGGCCATTTTGAAGAACGGGTCGATCCAGTCATTGTCAAAGAGAGGCTCGATGTGCTTGCTGAGCTTGGTCTTCCTATATGGGTCACAGAGTATGACTCTGTTCACCCTGACGCTAATAGAAGAGCGGATAACCTAGAGGCTTTATATCGCGTCGCATTTAGTCATCCAGCCGTAAAAGGAGTGCTAATGTGGGGATTTTGGGCAGGTGCCCATTGGAGAGGTGAGCATGCGGCTATCGTGAATTATGATTGGTCTTTAAATGAAGCAGGACGACGTTATGAAAAACTTCTAAATGAGTGGACGACCCAAAGAGTTGAAACAACAGATGCTAATGGCCATGTGATATGTCCAGCATTTCATGGAACATATGAGGTTCGAATCGGCAAAGAAAATAAAATGTTGAAACAGCAGACAATTGAACTTGATTCAAATGAACAAGCACCGCTTCAGCTAGATGTGATCGTACCTGAAGAAGGATAGATTGTGAGGAGAATGTAAATGAAAAAGTGGACTCAAAGAGTGTCCTGCTTCATACTTGTGGTCGCTATATGGGCCGGCTGGTTTTCACTTACGATTAAAGCCGCCGCTTACGTGCAGACATCTGGTACACAATTTACGCTGAACAATCAACCATTTTACTTTGCTGGTACAAATAATTACTATTTCCATTACAAATCTAAAAAGATGGTAGATGCAGTGTTCGATGATATGAAAGCAATGAATTTAAAGGTCATACGTATTTGGGGATTTCACGACGGAGCCCCTCAAGAAAACTCCGTTTTACAATCTAGTCCTGGGGTCTATGAAGAATCAGGTTTTCAAAAACTAGATTATGCGATTTATAAAGCAGGACAGGAAGGGATAAAGCTTGTCATTCCACTAGTGAACAATTGGGATGACTTTGGCGGGATGAATCAATACGTAAAGTGGTTCGGGGCAGGAACGCATGATGCCTTTTATACAGATCCTCGTATTCAACATGCTTACAAAAATTATGTGCGCTATGTATTAGAAAGAACCAATACGTATACAGGTGTTCAATATAAAGACGATCCAGCTATTATGACTTGGGAATTGGCCAATGAGCCGCGTGTACAGTCAGATCCAACGGGAAATGTACTAGTCAAATGGGCAGATGAAATGAGTAAATGGATCAAATCGCTGGATCGTCACCATCTTGTTGCAGTAGGAGATGAAGGGTTCTTTCGCATACCAGGGCATGAAGATTGGTCGTACGGAGGCGGAGAAGGCGTCGATTGGGACCGTTTGACGGCTCTTCCTAATATTGATTATGGAACCTATCACCTGTACCCAGATCATTGGAACAAGTCTGCTACCTGGGGAGTGAAATGGATTGAATACCATATCACCCGCGGGAAGTCAATCGGAAAACCAGTTGTGTTAGAGGAGTTTGGCTATCAAAATCAATCAGCACGTCCTGACGTATACGAAAGCTGGCTTTCAGCGATTGAGCGGCTCGGAGGGGCAGGCAGTCAATTTTGGATTTTAACGAGCATTCAGGACGATGATTCGCTCTATCCGGATTATGACGGTTTCCGCATCATAAAAGGGAGCAGGGAGGCAGCACTGATCAGTGATCATGCGAAAAGAATGAACGAAAAGAACCGATGACGAATGCCTGCAGAATAAGGAACTTCATTTGCATAAAAAAATTGGATATGGTATAGTTTTTATGGAAATGCTAACGATTACCGAGACAAGAGTGGGGAAACCCGCTCTTTTGTATTGAACAGGCAATTTTTGTCTCGACATTATTCATCCGTTTTCTGCTCCCCCTGCTCACATAAAGCAGGGTTTTTATGCAGAATGATTGATAAGAGCGTTTATCGAAAGCACAAGGAGGAAGAGAATGAGCAAAAAAGTAGTGGATGTCGTAAGCGAAATGGTGCAGCCAATTTTAGATGGCTTACAGCTTGAACTCGTTGATGTTGAATTTGTCAAAGAGGGTCAAAACTGGTTCCTTCGCGTGTTTATTGACTCTGATAAAGGCGTCGATATCGAAGAATGTGCCAAAGTGAGCGAAGCCTTGAGCGAAAAGCTTGATGAGGCAGATCCGATTAGCCAAAACTACTTTCTTGAAGTGTCCTCTCCTGGAGCGGAGCGCCCATTAAAGAAAAAAGCTGATTTTGAAAAAGCACTTGGAAAAAATGTTTTCATGAAAACATATGAACCAATTGATGGTGAAAAAGCATTTGAAGGTGAGCTTACAAGCTTTGATGGTGAGATTGCAACAGTGACAGTGAAGATCAAGACAAGAAAGAAAGAGATCAATATTCCATACGAAAAAATAGCTAACGCAAGATTAGCAGTTTCGTTCAATTAACCTTTTCATTGATATAAGGGGGAACCATAAAAATGAGTAGTGAGTTGTTAGATGCCCTGACTGTTCTCGAGAAAGAGAAGGGTATTAGTAAAGAAATTATTATTGAAGCGATAGAAGCTGCACTCATTTCTGCATATAAGCGTAACTTTAATCAAGCGCAAAATGTTCGTGTTGATTTAAACCGCGAAACGGGAACAATTCGCGTATTTGCAAGAAAAGATGTTGTCGATGAAGTGTATGATTCTCGCCTTGAAATCTCTGTAGATGATGCAGCCAATATGAACCCGAATTACATGGTAGGTGACGTCGTTGAAATTGAAGTCACGCCAAAAGATTTCGGACGCATTGCAGCTCAGACTGCGAAACAAGTGGTGACGCAGCGAGTGAGAGAAGCAGAGCGAGGTGTGATCTACACTGAGTTTATCGATCGCGAGGAAGACATTATGACGGGAATCGTTCAGCGAATTGACAGTAAATTCATTTACGTGTCACTTGGCAAAATCGAAGCCCTTCTTCCGGTCAACGAACAAATGCCAAATGAGGACTACAAACCACATGACCGCATTAAGGTGTTTATTACAAAAGTCGAAAAAACAACAAAAGGACCACAAATTTATGTGTCTAGAACACATCCAGGTCTTTTAAAGCGTTTATTTGAAATTGAAGTGCCAGAAATTTATGATGGTACTGTAGAGCTTAAATCGGTTGCTAGAGAAGCTGGGGACCGTTCTAAAATCTCTGTTCGTACTGATGATCCTGATGTTGACCCAGTTGGTTCTTGTGTTGGACCAAAAGGTCAGCGTGTACAAGCAATTGTCAACGAGCTAAAAGGCGAAAAAATTGACATTGTCCATTGGTCTAATGACCCGGTTGAATTTGTTGCCAATGCATTAAGTCCATCAAAAGTACTTGATGTTATTGTGAATGAAGAAGATAAGGCGACAACAGTGATTGTCCCTGATTATCAGCTGTCGTTAGCGATTGGTAAAAGAGGTCAAAATGCTCGTCTTGCAGCAAAGCTGACTAGCTGGAAAATTGACATTAAAAGTGAAACAGATGCAAGGGAGCTCGGTATTTTCCCAAGAACTGAAGACTCTGAATCTCTTTTCTTAGAGGCTGAACCAGTAGCTGAGGAATCTGACGAATAAGAGGTGATGTAAAAGGTGAATAGCCGAAAAAAAATCCCGCTTAGAAAATGTGTCGTGACGGGAGAAATGAAACCAAAGAAAGAACTGATCCGTGTTGTTCGTTCTAAAGAAGGTGAAGTGTCTGTTGACGCAACCGGAAAAAAGAACGGACGCGGAGCTTACCTTTCTCTCGATAAAGAAACCATTCTTGCGGCAAAGAACAAACGCAGTTTACAGCAGCAATTTCAGACACAGATTGACGAACACATATTTGAAGAATTACTAGAACTAGCTGAAAAGGTGAAAAAACCAAATGACTCAATCTGAATGGTATCCTTTGCTTGGTCTAGCAAATCGAGCTCGTAAAGTCGTGTCAGGAGAAGATCTTGTGATCAAAGAAATTAGACATGCGCGTGCTAAGCTGGTTCTTCTTGCAGCAGATGCCTCATCGAACACAGAGAAAAAGGTATCTGACAAATGCAAATTTTATAATGTTCCGGTTAGAAAAGTTGAAGACCGTTCCGTTCTCGGACGTTCTATTGGGAAAGAAGCTCGCGTAGTTGTCGCTGTCACTGACCAAGGCTTCGCAAAGAAGCTTATAAGCTTGCTCGATTAATTTATTTGGGGGTGAACGAATGGCTAAAGTGAGAGTATATGAATACGCAAAAGCCATAGATGTTTCAAGTAAAGATATTATAGCAGCGCTTAAGGATATGAACGTGGAAGTGAACAACCACATGGCGACGCTTGAAGACGACACTGTGAAAAAGCTAGACGCGATCTATAAAAAAGCCAAAGCAAAAGAGACAGCTAACGAGAAACCCGCAGAACAAAAAAAACAATCATCTAACAAAAACAATGATAGAAAGAAGAATGACGTGCAGAATAATCAATTTAATAAAAACAAAAAAAACAACAACCAAAACAAAAACAAAAATAAACGCGGTGGAAATAACAAATCGCAGCATCAACAAGCTAGACCTGTAAAACCTAAAAAAGAGCTTCCTGAAAAAATTGAATTTACAAATTC
This sequence comes from Bacillus sp. FSL K6-2841, assembly GCF_037976435.1. Taxonomy (NCBI): domain Bacteria; kingdom Bacillati; phylum Bacillota; class Bacilli; order Caryophanales; family Bacillaceae; genus Bacillus; species Bacillus sp. FSL K6-2841. The sequence goes on from NZ_CP150266.1 coordinate 1,637,581, forward strand.
AATGACAGTCGGCCAGCTAGCTGAAGAGCTTGGAAAAGAAACAGCTGAAATTATCAAAAAGCTGATGATGCTTGGTGTTATGGCAACCATTAACCAAGAGCTGGATAAAGATACAGTTGAATTAATCGCTTCTGAATATGGTGTTCCAGTAGAGGAAGTCATTATTTTAGAAGAAACTGAACTTGAAAAGTATGAAGTTGAAGATAAAGAAGAAGATATGCAAGTACGCCCTCCAGTTGTGACGATCATGGGACACGTTGACCACGGGAAAACAACGCTTCTTGACAGCATTCGTAAGACGAAAGTCGTTGAAGGCGAAGCTGGTGGAATCACGCAGCATATCGGTGCATACCAAATTGAAGAAAACGGCAAGAAAATCACGTTCCTTGATACACCTGGACACGCAGCCTTTACAACGATGCGTGCACGTGGTGCTGAGGTAACGGATACAACTATTCTGGTCGTTGCAGCAGATGATGGCGTTATGCCGCAAACGGTTGAAGCGATTAACCATGCGAAAGCAGCAGAAGTGCCAATCATTGTTGCTGTCAACAAAATTGACAAACCAACAGCGAACCCGGACCGTGTGATGCAGGAATTAACGGAGCATGGTCTAGTACCAGAAGCTTGGGGCGGCGAAACAATCTTCGTTCCTCTATCTGCAAAAACAGGTGAAGGCATTGATGAATTGATTGAAATGATCCTTCTTGTCAGCGAAGTTGGAGAACTGAAAGCCAACCCAAATCGTGCGGCAAAAGGAACTGTCATCGAGGCTGAGCTTGATAAAGGAAGAGGATCTGTTGCAACCCTTCTTGTTCAAACTGGTACACTTCATGTAGGTGACCCAATCGTTGTCGGAAATACATTTGGCCGTGTACGTGCAATGGTTAATGACATCGGACGCCGCGTGAAAACAGCAGGACCATCTACACCTGTTGAAATCACTGGTTTAAACGATGTACCGAATGCAGGGGATCAGTTCCTCGTGTTCAAAGATGAAAAAACAGCTCGTCAAGTAGGTGAGGCGCGTGCTTCGAAACAGCTTGATGAACAGCGTTCAGACAAAGCGAAATTATCTCTAGATGACCTATTTGAGCAAATCAAACAAGGTGAAGTGAAAGATATCAACTTGATCGTGAAAGCAGACGTACAAGGTTCTGCTGAAGCACTGACGGCCGCTCTTCAAAAAATTGAAGTAGAAGGCGTAAAAGTGAAAATCATCCATACGGGTGTTGGAGCGATTACAGAATCTGATATTATTTTAGCAAGTGCTTCTAATGCGATCGTGATCGGATTTAACGTACGTCCTGATGGAAATGCGAAGAGCACAGCTGAAACAGAAAACGTAGATATCCGCTTACACCGCATTATTTATAAAGTCATCGATGAAATTGAAGCGGCGATGAAAGGAATGCTTGACCCTGAATATGAAGAAAAAGTCATCGGTCAAGTTGAAGTTCGTCAAACGTTCAAAGTATCTAAAATCGGTACAATTGCTGGTGGTTATGTCACTGAAGGAACCATCACAAGAGATAGTGGTATCCGCTTAATTCGTGACGGCGTCGTTATTTTTGAAGGCGAAGTCGACGTTTTAAAACGATTCAAAGATGACGTGAAAGAAGTTTCACAAGGCTATGAGTGTGGTATTACCATTAAGAAGTACAATGATATCCGTGAAGGTGATGTCATGGAATCATTCGTTATGCAAGAAATCGAAAGAAAATGATCGGTTATACCGAATGTGAGTGCATCATTTATGATGCCTCCTCACTGAAGGAAAAACGTGCGGTTCTTCAGCGTATACTGACAAGAACGCGCCATAAATTCAATGTAACCATGGCTGAAATGGATTACCAGGACACATGGCAGCGTACATCAATTGGAATCGCCGTAATTTCCTCATCCCGGGTTCAAGTGGAAAAGGAATTGCAGCGTGTTTTAAGCTTTATTGATTCTTTTCCTGAAATTGAACGAACGATCACGAAAACTGAGTGGTTTTAATTAGAGGTGATAAGATCATGAGTATGAGAGCAACCCGCGTGGGTGAGCAGATGAAAAAGGAATTAGGCGACATCCTTGGCAGAAAGCTAAAAGATCCAAGAATCGGCTTTTTGACTGTAACCGATGTCGAAGTATCCGGTGATTTGCAAATTGCGAAAGTTTACATTTCTGTTCTCGGTGACGAGAAAAAAAGAGAGGAAACCTTAAAAGGCCTTGCAAAGGCTAAAGGGTATATCCGTTCTGAAATTGGCAATCGAATTAGACTTCGCAAAACACCAGAACTGCACTTTGAATTCGATGAATCCGTGGATTACGGAAACCGAATTGAAAGCCTAATTGCTGAACTAAACACAAAAGATCATGAATAAGACGTTGAAATAAGGATAGGCGATGATCGTCTGTCCTTTTTCATCGTTTACGAAAGGAGAGAGCGCAGATGATAAATGGTGTTCTTTTATTACATAAAGAAAGAGGGATGACCTCTCACGACTGTGTGTTCAAAGTGAGAAAGATCCTGCATACAAAAAAAGTGGGACATACAGGTACCCTCGACCCCGAGGTATCAGGTGTTCTGCCCATTTGTATCGGAAGAGCAACGAAGATTGTCGAATACTTAACAGATAAATCAAAAACGTATGACGCAGAAATCACGATTGGTTTTTCTACAACAACAGAAGACCAAACAGGTGAGATTGTAGAAGAAAAAAAGGTGCAAAATCCCATCTCAGAAGAAGAAATTGATGCTGTGCTGAAACAGTTTCAAGGAACCATTGAACAAATTCCACCTATGTTTTCGGCAGTGAAAATTGGCGGGAAAAAGCTCTATGAATATGCAAGAGAAGGCATTGAAATTGAGCGACCGAGCCGTGAAATTACGATTCACCGTATCGAGCGGACAACACCTGCTTTATTTGAAAATGGAAAAGTATCATTTAGATTCACCGTTTTATGTTCAAAAGGAACATATGTCAGAACCTTAGCGGTTGATATTGGAAAGAAACTAGGATTCCCAGCTCATATGTCACACCTCATTCGCACAGGATCAGGTGATTTTACACTAGATGAGTGCATCACCCTTGATGAGCTGCGAGATATAAGCGAAGAAGGTACAGTAGATGAGCACCTTGTCCCAATCGAGCGTGCGCTCAATCATTTGCCGAAATGGGAGATAAATGATACATTAGCAAGTAAAGTGGAAAACGGTGCAGTCCTGCCAATGCCTGGTGAATTCGCTCATTTCGCAGAGGAAGATCGTGTCGCTGTCTTTGCTCCTTCAGGCCGGTGTATGGCGATATATATGAAGCACCCGACCAAACAGAATCTAATGAAGCCGGCGAAGATCTTATCTCAGGACAAGCAATCTTAAAGAAAAGGTGACCATCTCGTGAAGACTATACATATTTCACACCCACATACATTGAATCAAAAGGATCAAGACCCGTCTGTTATGGCTTTAGGGTATTTTGACGGTGTTCACCTCGGACATCAAAAAGTGATTGACGCAGCAAAAAGCATTGCGAGTAAAGAAGGTTTGGCTTTAGCAGTCATGACCTTTCATCCGCACCCATCACATGTTTTGCAAAAAGCACGTGAACCCAAGGACTTAATTACGCCGCTTGAGGATAAAATTGATTTCATCGAACAGCTGGGCGCTGACTATTTATACATTGTGCAGTTCAGCGAAAGCTTTGCAGCGCTATCGCCTCAAGAGTTTGTCGATCAATATTTAGATGAGCTGAATGTAAAGCACGCAGTAGCTGGTTTTGATTTTACGTTTGGCCGTTTTGGTGCAGGTACAATGGAAACCTTCGATGAGTACGGAAAAGGGCGTATTTCTGCCACCATCGTTCCTAAGTTGTCCAATCAAGACCGAAAAGTCAGCTCAACACTCATACGCTCTGCATTGAAAAATGGAGATGTTGAATATGTAAGTGAGCTTTTAGGAAAACCTTATCAGCTGCGCGGTATTGTCATTCATGGAGATAAGCGAGGACGGACGATCGGCTTTCCGACTGCCAATGTCGGTTTATCTGCTGAATATATCATTCCGCCAACAGGAGTTTATGCAGTAAGAGCAGAAGTAAAAGGCAAAGTGTATGACGGTGTTTGTAACATTGGCTATAAACCAACCTTTTATGAAAAACGCCCTGATCAGCCTGCTATTGAAGTAAACCTCTTTGATTTTAACGAAGAAATATATGGTGAACCGATTAAATTACAGTGGTTCAAGCGCATTCGCAGTGAGCAAAAATTTAACGGAATCCAGGAGTTAACGGCACAAATCAGTCAAGATAAAGAAGAAGCGATTCAGTTTTTTCAACATCAGCGAAAGCAAACAAAAAATTCATAGAAAAACAGCTCTACCATTTGCAAATTCAGCGTATTTTTAGTATGATTATTCCTGTAGCTTTAAAACCACTTACTTGGCAGGCCGACTTCACCGACGGTTGCGAGGTAGATGGGGCTAACATGATTTGGAGGTGAAACAGGATGGCTATTACTCAAGAGCGTAAAACTCAATTAATTAGTGAGTTCAAAACACACGAATCTGATACTGGATCTCCAGAAGTTCAGATCGCTGTCCTAACAGAATCAATTAACAACTTGAACGAGCATTTACGTACTCATAAGAAAGATCACCACTCACGTCGCGGTCTTTTGAAAATGGTAGGTAGACGTCGTAATCTTCTTACGTATCTACGTAATAAAGACGTAACTCGTTACCGTGAGTTAATTAACAAACTAGGCTTACGTCGATAATCGTAAAAAGCGGGAGGATTCCCGCTTTTTTATCGTATAATCACTAATATTTTATGGTTAAAATGTTGAAAGAATGGCAAAAACCCTTCTACATACACCTTTCACATTGATATGTGAAAATCATTTTGTTCATAATAAGAATTAACTAAAATTTCAAGATAAGAGAGGAGTTTTTCTCAGAATGGGACAAGAGAAACATGTCTTCACCATAGACTGGGCTGGACGTCAACTGACAGTTGAAACTGGCCAGCTTGCAAAGCAAGCAAACGGAGCGGTCCTCGTACGCTACGGAGATACAGCTGTGCTTAGCTCAGCAACAGCTTCTAAAGAACCAAAACCACTTGATTTCTTCCCGCTCACTGTGAACTACGAAGAAAGATTATACGCAGTAGGTAAAATTCCTGGTGGCTTCATTAAAAGAGAAGGCCGTCCAAGTGAAAAAGCGATCCTTGCGAGCCGCTTAATTGATAGACCAATCCGTCCATTATTTGCAGATGGATTTAGAAACGAAGTACAAGTGATTAGTATCGTCATGAGTGTGGATCAAGATTGTTCATCTGAAATGGCTGCAATGTTTGGCTCATCATTAGCATTATGTGTGTCTGACATTCCATTTGAGGGACCAATCGCCGGCGTTACAGTAGGACGAGTTGATGGAAAGTTTATCATCAATCCCAATGTAGAACAGCTTGAACAAAGTGACATCAACCTTGTAGTCGCTGGAACGAAAGATGCGATCAACATGGTCGAAGCTGGTGCTGATGAAGTGCCAGAAGAAACAATGCTTGAAGCTATCATGTATGGCCACCAAGAGATCAAACGTTTAATCGAATTCCAAGAGGAAATTGTCAAGGCAGTCGGTAAAGCAAAGATCGATATTCCTTTATATGAAGTAGATCAAACGTTAGCAGACGAAGTAAAGGCACTTGCTGAAACAGACCTGCTGAAAGCGATTCAAGTACATGAGAAGCATGCACGTGAAGATGCAATCAGTGCTGTGAAAAAAGCTGTGGTTGAGAAATTTGAAGAAGAAGATCGCGACGAAGCGACAATTAAACAAGCGAAAGACGTATTAAACAAGCTTGTCAAAAATGAAGTTCGTCGTCTGATCACTGAAGAGAAAGTACGTCCAGATGGACGCGGTGTAGATCAAATCCGACCACTTTCTTCAGAAGTAGGACTTCTGCCAAGAACGCACGGTTCAGGTCTATTTACAAGAGGACAAACACAGGCGCTCAGTATTTGTACATTAGGTGCACTTGGCGATGTGCAAATTCTTGACGGTCTAGGCGTTGAAGAATCAAAACGCTTCATGCACCATTACAACTTCCCGCAATTCAGTGTTGGTGAGACAGGTCCAATGCGTGGCCCAGGCCGCCGTGAAATCGGACATGGAGCACTAGGTGAACGGGCATTAGAACCAGTGATCCCATCTGAAAAAGATTTCCCTTATACGGTTCGCCTTGTGTCTGAGGTACTAGAATCAAACGGTTCTACTTCACAAGCAAGTATTTGCGCAAGCACACTTGCGATGATGGATGCGGGTGTTCCAATTAAAGCACCAGTTGCAGGCATTGCAATGGGACTTGTGAAATCTGGGGAATACTACACAGTGCTGACAGACATTCAAGGAATGGAAGATGCACTTGGAGATATGGACTTTAAAGTTGCAGGTACATCAAAAGGTGTAACAGCACTTCAAATGGATATCAAAATCGATGGTCTATCAAAAGACATTTTGGAAGAAGCTCTCCAACAAGCGAAAAAAGGAAGAATGGAAATCTTAGATAGCATGCTGTCAACGATTCCTGCTTCTAGAGGAGAATTGTCTCGTTATGCACCAAAAATCTTAACGATGAAAATCAATCCTGATAAAATTCGCGATGTCATTGGACCAAGCGGTAAACAAATTAACAAAATTATTGAAGATACCGGTGTGAAGATTGATATTGAACAAGATGGTACAATCTTTATCTCTTCTACAGAAGAAGACATGAACCAAAAAGCGAAGAAAATCATTGAAGATCTTGTGAGAGAAGTTGAAGTAGGACAACTTTACTTAGGTAAAGTAAAACGCATTGAAAAATTCGGGGCTTTCCTTGAAATCTTCAGCGGCAAAGATGGACTTGTTCATATTTCTGAGCTTGCGCTTGATCGTGTAGGCAAAGTAGAAGATGTCGTGAAAATTGGTGATGAATTACTTGTCAAAGTCACTGAAATCGATAAACAGGGCCGTGTGAACCTTTCTCGCAAAGCTGTTTTACGTGAAGAAAAGGAAAAAGAAGAAAAACAGTCTTAATGAAATATGTTAGAAGCCAGGTATCCGTACCAGGCTTCTTTCTTTTCTTGTGCTAACAATAGTTCTAGCTTGTTTCTCCCTATCATAATTTGTGGTAAAGGGGAGGGACAACCATTGAAAAAAACGTTACCGTTCATTGTGTTTGTATTTTTACTGCTCGTGTCATATCAAACGATGAAGCAGCCAGCTGCTGTTACATATATTGAATCAATGAAAGAGCATGCTGAGGTTGCATCTGTTTCAAAAGATATTTTATATCAAGAGATTGAATCGAAGTCTTCTGACTATGAAGTGAAGGCGCAAAATGCTAAGATTGATAAAGTGTGGAAAAAGATGCCTGGTCTAAATGGACAGACGGTCAATATCGATGCCTCTTATGAAAAAATGAAAAAACGAGGGTCATTTGATGAAAAGCTGCTTGTTTTCAATGAAACAAAACCTTCTATTCATTTACATGAACTTGGTGCTGAACCCATTTACAAGGGACATCCAGATAAAAAAATGACTGCTTTCCTCATCAACGTGGCTTGGGGTGACGAGCATTTAATCAAGATGTTAAAGACACTGGAAAAGCATCAGGTCAAGGCGACCTTTTTCTTAGAAGGCAAATGGGTGAAAAAAAGCACGGATCTTGCTAAAAAGATCGTGGCAGATGGTCATGAAATTGGAAACCATTCATACAATCACCCGGATATGCGCACACTGACAAGAGAACGAGCATTAGAGCAGATTACCAAAACGAATCGTCAAATTGAAGAATCCCTTGGAACAAAACCGAAATGGTTCGCCCCTCCAAGCGGCAGTTTCAAAGAAGAAACAGTGAAGCTGGCTGCAGAAGAAGGAATGGAAACCATTATGTGGACGGTAGACACCATTGACTGGCAAAAACCGTCACCAAACATACTACAAAAACGGGTGCTTGGGAAAATTCACAATGGGGCGATGATATTAATGCATCCAACAGATTCGACGGCGAAAAGTCTTGACGCACTTATCACTCAAATCAAGGAAAGAGGATATGAATTAGGAACGGTTTCTGACCTCCTAAGTGAAAAAAGACATCCGTGATCCGATCTGTTTGTTGAATAGGAGGAGCAAAACTTGGTCAAAACGTATACTTGCCAAAATGGAGTAAGAATTGTACTTGAAAACAATCCCACTGTAAGATCTGTCGCAATTGGCGTCTGGATTGGAACTGGTTCTAGACATGAGACACCAGAAATTAACGGGATCTCACACTTTCTAGAGCATATGTTCTTTAAAGGAACAAAGACGAGATCTGCACGTGATATCGCAGAATCCTTTGACCGCATTGGTGGTCAAGTGAATGCCTTTACGTCAAAAGAATACACTTGCTACTATGCAAAGGTGCTTGATTCACATGCTGGCTACGCCCTCGATGTATTAAGCGACATGTTCTTCCACTCTGCTTTTGATGAAGAAGAGTTGAAAAAAGAAAAAAATGTAGTATATGAAGAAATCAAAATGTATGAGGATACACCTGATGATATCGTTCATGATCTGTTGAGCAAAGCGATTTATGGTGATCATTCTTTAGGTTTCCCGATTTTAGGAACAGAAGAAACACTTTCTACCTTTAACGGTGACTCTCTTAGAGCTTATATGGATGAATTCTACACGCCGGACCGCGTCGTCATCTCTGTTGCAGGGAATGTGGATGACACATTCATTAGTGAAGTTGAAAAGTTGTTCGGTTCGTATGAAACGAAAGGAAAAAAACAGCCTGTAGAAGCGCCGCAATTTCACTATGACAAGCTCACACGCAAAAAGGAAACAGAGCAAGCGCATCTATGCTTGGGCTTTAATGGCCTCCCAGCTGGAGACAAAGGCATCTATGACTTAATTGTCTTAAATAATGTTCTTGGTGGAAGCATGAGCAGCCGCTTGTTCCAGGATGTAAGAGAAGACAAAGGACTCGCCTATTCTGTTTTCAGCTATCACAGTTCATTTGCAGATAACGGCATGCTGACGATTTATGGCGGGACTGGAGCGAAGCAGTTAAACCTGCTCTCTGAAACCATTTTACAAACGCTAGACGTCTTAAAGCGTGAGGGAATCACGCAAAAAGAGCTTGAAAACTCTAAGGAGCAAATGAAAGGGAACCTGATGCTCAGCCTTGAAAGCACAAACAGCAAGATGAGCCGAAACGGTAAAAACGAACTGCTCCTTGGCAAACATCGCACACTTGATGAAATTATTGACGAAATCAACAAAGTCACATTAGACGGTGTGAATAACTTATCCAAACGAATCTTTACAGAGGATTATGCGCTCTCGCTTATTAGTCCTACGGGTGATCAGCCATCATAATGTAAACAACACGGCAGGCTTCTTAAGAGGTCTGCCGTTTATTATATATCAAGAAGAAAGGGGCGCTGCTTACATGGAACGTGAAAAACTGAAAATCCTTTCTCCGCTTCTGACACAAGCCATCTCCTTTGAGCCAATGACATCTGGCCTTTCTGGAAACCGTACTTATCTCGTCACAACATCCTCAAGTGAAAAGCTAGTGCTCAAGCTATCAAACCTCAAAACGTATTCTAATTTTAAAAGAAAAGCGTCAGTTCAGCAAAAGTTTAAAGATCGAGGCCTTCTATGTTCTGAAGTAATGGAGATTGGGATGAATACTGAACTCAACTGTACCTATCGTATTTTCTCTTTTATTGAAGGAGAGAATGCTAGAGCATCCATCCATCTGCTTACAAATGAAGAGCAGTATGAAATCGGGAGACGGGCAGGCAAAGAACTTAGTTTCATGCACACATGTCCCGCACCTTCTCATATCGCGACATGGGAAGAGAGGGTCATGACGAAACATGAACGGTATGTACATGCCTATCAATCAAGTGGAGTGACCTTTGCTCAGGATCAATTCGTATTAGATTTTATTAAATCACATGTTGATGCAGTAAAGGCGAGGCCTAATCAATTCCAGCATGATGATTTTCATTTGGGGAATATCATCATACAAGAAGGTGAGTATTCAGGAGTCATTGATTTTGATCAATCTGACTGGGGTGACCCAGTTCATGATTTTTATAAATTGTCTTTATTTAGCCGAGAAAATAGTATTCCGTTTTCAGCAGGGCAACTGGATTACTATGTAAGTACGCAGGCCACAGACGATTTTTGGCTTCTTTTTTCTATCTATACAGCAATGAGCTGCTTTTCTTCTATTGTCTGGACGCTTTCTTATGACACTGAACATGTAAAAGACATGGTGAGCAGAGTGGAAAGAATGCTGGCAGACCATGATCACTTTCATCTAATGAAACCAGCTTGGTATTCAAATTGGCATCATTCATAACTTGAAAAAGCGGGACGGTCTATTTCTTCTTGTGGCTGCATATATGATACGGAAGGGAAGTGATGCGATTTTGAGGTTAAGTGAGCTGTCAGGAAAAGAGATTGTCGATATCAAAAGAGCGGAGCGGCTTGGTGTGCTTGGACAAACCGACCTTGAAATCAATGAACAAGACGGTCAAATCACAGCACTTATCATACCTTCGGTGAAGTGGTTTGGTTTTCGAAAGCAAGGAAATGACATCCGCGTCCCCTGGAATCACATTCAAAAAATAGGATCAGATATGATCATTCTCGATGTGCCTGAAGCACTTCAGCCGCCGGGGGAAAAAGAGCATCCATCATAAATGGGTGCTCTTTTTCTTTTCTCTCTTCGATTTGTTCACAGGCTGAATCCTCTCCTCATATGCTGAAAGGGAGATTCAGAAAATATTACAGACTTTTTTAAATAAAGAAGGTGAACGGTCAGTATGTTGAGCGGTTTAACGGTTGCGGTGATCGGGGGAGATGCAAGGCAGCTTGAAATTATTCGCAAGCTGTCACAGCAGCATGCCAAAGTGTTTTTGGTTGGATTTGATCAGCTGGATCACGGATTTATTGGGGCTGAAAAGCTAAAAATGTCAGAACTACCATTCGAACAGGTAGACAGTATGATCCTGCCAGTATCAGGCGCAACAGATGAAGGTGTTGTCGCGACAGTTTTCTCAAATGAGCAGGTTTTACTAGAAGCAACATATTTAGAAAGAACCCCTGCCCATTGTACCTTGTACTCAGGTATTTCTAATACGTACTTAGACAATCTGGCAAAGCAGGTGAACCGAAAACTTGTGAAGCTGTTTGAGCGAGATGATATTGCCATATATAACTCTATTCCTACAGTTGAAGGGATTATCATGATGGCCATTCAGCAAACGGATTATACCATTCATGGATCACGTGTTGCTGTTCTCGGGCTCGGAAGAACAGGACTCACCATTGCCCGCACATTTCGGGCACTCGGTGCGGACGTAAAAGTAGGGGCAGCAGATACAGCTCACTTGGCGCGGTCCTTTGAAATGGGACTCGATCCATTTTCAATGGACCAGTTAAAAGAAGAAGTAACGGATGTAGATATCATCATCAATACCATTCCAAGCCTTGTATTAGATTCATCTGTCATCGTCAGCATGACACCAAAGACACTCATTTTGGATATTGCCTCCCGCCCAGGAGGAACAGACTTTGACTTTGCACAAAAACACGGAGTGAAGGCGCTTCTTGCACCTGGACTTCCGGGAATTGTTGCGCCAAAGACAGCAGGGCAAATCATTGCAAAAGTGCTTTCTGGGCTCTTATGTGAACTTGCAGAGGAAAAAAGGGGGATGGAATCATGACAACATTAAAAGGGAAAAGAATCGGCTTTGGCTTAACTGGTTCCCACTGTACGTACGAAGCGGTTTATCCGCAAATCGAAGCACTTGTAAAAGAAGGAGCAGAAGTGCGTCCAGTGGTGTCATATACGGTCCAGAACACGAATACAAGATTCGGAGATGGGGCGGACTGGATTGAGCGGATTGAGAAGCTGACTGGCTTTAAGGCAATTGACTCAATCGTGAAAGCAGAGCCGCTCGGGCCTAAGCTGCCACTTGATTGTATGGTCATTGCTCCATTAACTGGGAACTCGATGGCGAAATTCGCAAATGCCATGACAGACAGCCCTGTTTTAATGGCTGCAAAAGCAACCATTCGAAATCATCGTCCTGTCGTTTTAGGAATTTCAACAAATGATGCGCTAGGCTTAAATGGTACAAATCTGATGAGGTTGATGTCGACAAAGAATATTTTCTTTATTCCATTTGGTCAAGATGATCCATTTAAAAAACCGACCTCCATGGTCGCGAACATGAATCTGCTTTCTCAAACAGTGGAAGAGGCACTTCAGCATAGACAAATTCAGCCGATTTTAATTGGACCAAACGAATAATAGATTTACTAGAAAATCATGAAAGATTCAAAAAAGATGCTTCAAGCCTTGCTTTTCTATGGTAAAATAAAATGTAAAAAGTCATAGGATGGCCATCCGAAAGAAAAGAATCATGGATGGGTCGGAAGGAGTTTTACTGATGGGAAGAGGATTGCATGTAGCTGTAGTTGGAGCGACTGGAGCTGTCGGTCAACAAATGTTAAAAACACTAGCTGACAGAGATTTTGAAATGGATACACTGACTCTACTATCCTCAAAACGTTCTGCTGGAACAAAAGTGACATTCAGAGGTCAAGAGTATACCGTACAGGAAGCAACACCTGAAAGCTTTGAAGGAGTAAACATTGCATTATTCAGTGCTGGAGGAAATGTTTCCAAGGCGCTAGCTCCTGAAGCGGTCAAACGAGGTGCGATTGTTGTAGACAACACAAGTGCTTTCCGTATGGACGAAAACATCCCTCTTGTCGTACCAGAGGTAAACGAAAAAGACTTGCATGACCATAAAGGAATCATTGCAAACCCTAACTGTTCAACGATTCAAATGGTAGCGGCATTAGAACCGCTTCGCAAGGCGTATGGCATGAAAAAAGTCATCGTGTCCACTTACCAAGCCGTATCAGGTGCAGGACATGAAGCCATTGACGAGCTATACAGCCAATCACAAGCCATTTTAAATAAAGAAGATGTGAAGCCGGAAGTCATGCCTTATCAAATTGCATTTAATGCAATTCCGCAAATTGATAAATTCCAAGATAATGGTTATACATTTGAAGAAATGAAAATGATCAACGAAACGAAAAAAATCATGCATATGCCAGAGCTGGAAGTAGCGGCAACATGTGTGAGACTTCCAATTGAAACAGGACATTCAGAATCTGTTTACGTCGAACTAGAATCAAACGACGCAACAGTTGACGACATCAAGTCCGTTCTAAAAGATGCTCCAGGCATTACATTGCAAGATGATCCGTCTCAGCAAATTTATCCAATGCCTGCAGATGCTGTTGGGAAAAACGACGTATTTGTCGGCCGCATTCGGAAAGATTTGGACCGTCCAAACGGGTTCCATATGTGGATTGTATCTGATAACCTGCTAAAAGGCGCTGCGTGGAACTCCGTTCAAATTGCAGAAAGCTTAAAAGCATTAAAATTAGTTTAACATTCAATGGATGATGAGGACGAACAGAAGAGAGTTAGGCATCTTTCGCCTGCTCTCTTCTGTTACGTCAGAATGAACTTGGAGTGAAGACAGTGAAAATAATTGTCCAAAAATTTGGCGGTACATCTGTCAAAGATGATCAAGGTAGAAAAAGGGCACTTGCACATATCTTATCGGCAAAAGAGAAAGGCTATAAGTCGGTTGTCGTCGTTTCCGCAATGGGACGAAAAGGTGATCCTTATGCTACAGATACGCTGCTTGGTTTGCTTTATGGCAGCGCGCAGCACATGACAAATCGAGAAAAAGACTTGCTCGTTTCCTGCGGAGAGAATATTTCAGCTGTTGTGTTTTCAAGTATGCTGAATGAAAACGGGCTAAAAGCTGTAGCGATGACAGGCGCACAGGCTGGCTTTGTGACAGATAAGGAGCATACGAGTGCGAAAATTATTGATATGAAGTGTGAGCGTCTCGAGGCGGCACTGTCTGAACATGATGTTGTCGTTGTTGCTGGGTTCCAAGGAGCCGCGAAAAATGGAGACGTGACCACAATCGGACGAGGCGGCAGTGATACGTCCGCAGCTGCTTTAGGTGCTGCATTGCAGGCAGACTTTATTGATATTTTTACAGATGTAGAAGGTGTGATGACGGCAGATCCCCGCATTGTTGAAAATGCAAAGCCGCTCAGAGTCGTGACTTATACAGAAATTTGCAACCTTGCATATCAAGGAGCAAAAGTCATTCATCCGAGAGCTGTCGAAATTGCGATGCAAGCAAAAGTACCAATGAGGGTCCGTTCAACATACTCTGATGAAGAGGGCACACTCGTCACATCACACTACTCAGATAAAATGAGCCATGATGTGTATGACCGCCTTATTACGGGTATTGCACATGTCAATGATGTGACGCAAATCAAAGTCCCAGCAAAAGAAGGGCAGTACAGCGTCCAAACAGAGGTCTTTAAAGCAATGGCTAATGCACAAATCAGTGTCGATTTCTTCAACATTACGCCGAGTGAGATTGTGTATACCGTGACAGGTGCAATGACTGAAAAGGCAACCTCGATCCTAAAAGATCTTGGCTATACGCCAATTGTCACAACAAATTGTGCGAAAGTATCAGCTGTTGGCGCAGGCATCATGGGTGTACCAGGTGTCACATCTAAAATTGTATCGGCTCTATCCGAGCAAAACATTCCGATTTTACAATCGGCTGACAGCCATACGACCATTTGGGTGCTAGTGAACGAAGAAAACATGAGAGCGGCTGTCAATGCCCTGCACGAAGTGTTTGAACTTTCAAGATAAATGTGATTGAATCATGATGAGGTGAAAAAAATGAATTTCGGAAATATCGCAACAGCTATGATTACACCTTTTGATAAAAAGGGCAACATTGATTTCCAAAAGCTATCAATTCTCATTGATTACTTGTTAAAAAACGGCAGTGACTCGTTAGTCGTTGCAGGGACAACAGGCGAATCGCCAACTTTATCGACTGAAGAAAAAGTCGCTCTTTTTCAGCAATCGGTAAAATTAGCAAATGGTCGTTGTAAAATCATTGCAGGAACAGGCAGTAATAATACAAATGCGTCTATCAAACTAACGAAAAAAGCAGAAGAAGCGGGCGTTGATGCAGTGATGCTTGTCGTACCTTACTACAACAAGCCATCACAGGAAGGCATGTATGCACACTTTAAAGCCATTGCCGAGTCTACATCTCTTCCTGTCATGCTTTACAATGTACCAGGGAGAACGGTTGCGTCATTAGCCCCAGAAACAACCATTAAGCTTGCGCAAATACCTAACATTGTCGCTATCAAAGAAGCAAGTGGTGATCTTGATGCTATGACAAAAATCATTGCAGAGACACCAGAAGATTTCGATGTTTATTCAGGTGACGACAGCTTAACACTTCCTGCTGTATCTGTTGGTGCAAAAGGAGTAGTCTCTGTTGCGTCTCATATCGTAGGGCTTGATATGCAGGAAATGCTGAAAAGCTATGCTTCAGGTCAAACGGCCAAGGCCGCATTGATCCATCAAAAGCTGCTCCCAATCATGAAACAGCTATTCTCAGCGCCAAATCCAACGCCTGTTAAAACAGCTCTTCAGCTAAAAGGACTAGATGTCGGATCGGTTCGTCTTCCGCTTCTACCTTTGTCAGAAGAAGAGAGACTGGATTTAAGCAGCGTCTTAAACAGCTGATCAAAACAAAAGATTTCGTAAGCGGTCATTCTCAGATGTCCCTGAGTATGACCGTTTTTTATACATAAACACTTTCTTAAAATGTGACTTCATCTTGTTTTCTAAAATTAGATTCAGTTATAATAGCATTAAGCGATGATGGACGGGCTTGAGACTAGGAGGATAAGAATTTTGAAAAAGAAAAATACAGAGAACGTAAGAATTATTGCACTCGGAGGCGTTGGAGAAATCGGGAAAAACTTATATGTCATTGAAATTGATTCCGACATATATGTGGTGGATGCAGGCTTGATGCATCCAGAAAACGAAATGCTAGGCATTGACGTCGTCATTCCTGATATCTCTTATTTAACAGAACGTGCTGATCGGGTGAAAGCAATTTTTCTTACCCACGGACATGATGAAGCAATCGGAGGCGTATTCCATTGCTTAAGCAAATTGTCTGTACCAGTTTACGGAACGAAGCTGACCCTTGCGTTACTTCGAGAAAAATTAAAACAGTATGGCTTCAATCAAAAAGCTGATTTGCGTGAAGTTCATGCAAAATCAGTCATTACGTTTGAAACAACAAAGGTATCATTCTTTAGAACGAATCACAGCATCCCTGATTCAGTTGGGATCAGCTTCAAAACCTCTCTTGGTTCAATCGTATGCACAGGTGATTTTAAATTTGATCAAACCCCAGCGCTTAACCAAGCCTGTGACATCGGAGAGATTGCGAAAATTGGAAACAATGGCGTGCTAGCACTTCTTTCAGACAGTGCCAATGCTGAAAAACCAGGTTATACACCTTCTGAGGCGCTCGTCCAAGACGAAATCTCAAATGCGATGTACAATGCTGAAAATCGTGTCATTGTGGCTGTATCTTCATCTAACATTAACCGAGTGCAGCAGATCATTAATGCAACAAATCAAAATGGCCGTAAGCTTGCCGTTGCAGGAAAGAATATGATGACAACTCTTCAGCTGGCGATCAAACTTGGTTATGTCACAGCAGACGAAGAATTATTTGTACCAGTTCAAGAAGTGAAGAAAATGGCGAAAAACGATGTGGTCATCCTGACAGCTGGAAGCCACGGAGAGCCTCTTGCTGCGTTAACAAAAATGGCGAAACAAAATCACAAACAGCTTCATATTGAAAAAGATGACACGGTTGTGATTGCATCTACACCTCTTCCTGGACAAGAACTCACCTATTCAAAAACAGTTGATTTCCTTACAAGAAGCGGCGCACAAGTCATTTTTGCGCAAAAACGTGTACATGTATCTGGACACGGCTGCCAAGAAGAGTTAAAGCTCATGCTGAACTTACTCAAGCCGAAGTATTTAATTCCGGTGAATGGTGAATATCGTATGCAAAAAGCACATTCTCGTATTGCTGAAGAAGTGGGAATGAAACGAAGTGACATTTTCTTGATTGATAAAGGAGATGTTGTGGAGTTTAGAGGACAGAACGTCAAGATCGGTGAAAAAGTTCACCAAGGCAATATTTTGATCGATGGTCTGGGCGTTGGTGATATTGGTAACATTGTGTTACGCGATAGACGCTTATTGTCTCAAGACGGTATCTTAATTGTCGTCATTACGCTCGATAAACAAAAGAAACAATTAATTTCTGGACCTGAAATCATCACAAGAGGATTTGTGTATGTCAGAGAGTCTGAAGAGCTGATTGAGAAAGCGACAGAAATGGTCAAAGGTATTGTCAAAGAGCAAACGGAAAACTCAATTGTTGAATGGTCAACATTGAAACAATCCATGCGTGACGTACTTAATCAATTCCTATATGAAAAAACAAAACGTAAGCCGATGATCATTCCAATTATTATGGAAGTGTGATGAGAAAGCCCAAGGAGTATAAACTCTTTGGGCTTTTTTGATGTGGTGCGAGGAATGCGGATTGAATACGGCCTTCTTGTTCATAATAGGAGGAGAGTTTGAGGAAAGGATGGAGACAAATGGACGAAAAAAATGAACAGCAGCCTGAGCGAAAGCCAGAAGAAAAAGACAGCATAATGAGCAAAATACAGCAGCTTGGTGAAACAGCCATACCACAGCTGCCGCAAGATACAAATATCCATTGCCTTACCATTATTGGACAAATTGAAGGCCACATGCAGCTTCCACCACAAAATAAAACCACCAAATACGAACATGTCATTCCGCAAATCGTAGCAGTAGAGCAAAACCCAAAAATTGAAGGGCTTTTGATCATCTTAAATACAGTAGGCGGCGATGTTGAAGCGGGGCTAGCGATTGCAGAAATGCTTGCGTCTCTATCAAAACCGACTGTATCGATTGTACTTGGCGGCGGCCACTCCATTGGTGTCCCGATTGCTGTATCGTGTGACTATTCCTATATTGCGGAAACAGCCACGATGACCATTCATCCTGTGCGCTTAACTGGTCTTGTCATTGGTGTCCCGCAAACATTTGAATACTTAGATAAAATGCAGGAAAGAGTCATTAACTTTGTGACAAGCCACTCCAATATTACAGAAGAGAAGTTCAAAGAGCTCATGTTCTCAAAAGGCAATTTGACAAGAGACATTGGAACAAATGTTGTTGGTCATGAGGCAGCAGCATACGGACTCATGAATGAAGTAGGCGGTGTAGGACAAGCAATTAAAAAGTTGAATGAGCTGATTGGAGAAAGGGCATCTCAAAACGAGGGGATGATTCAATGATTTTATACACACCTATGCCATATGAAGCCATTTACGCGGAGGAGCAAGGAGACCGCAAACTTCAGCAGGTATCCATCCAAGGCGTGCCAGTTATGGTTGAAATGAAAGAGGATGAAGCAGAAATCGTTCAAGTCATGAGTACCAATCCAATGGATTTTCTGAATCAAGAGCTTGCACCAGGCAAGCGATTGAAGTTACAATTAGGCTCCAATCAAACCGACTCATATGAATGATTCTATGCTATAATAAAGGGAAAACTTACAACAAGATGCAGCCAAAACCAGGCTGCTTTCTTTCTGATCTTTCGGTAGGTTATATTTTCTTTCGTAGTAAGGTGATGAGTATGGCTAAAAAGAGAAAACGGAAAACGAGAAAAAAACAAAATAAACAGCTAAAACTGAAATATGAATTAAATGGGTTAGTCTGTATTGCCATAGCGATCATTGCCATTTTACAGCTAGGCGTCGTTGGACAAACCTTCGTATATTTATTCCGATTTTTTGCAGGCGAATGGTTCATTCTCTGCCTTATCGGATTATTTCTTTTTGGCGTGACCATCTTCTGGAAAAAACAAATCCCAGATATGTTGACAAGGAGAAAGGCAGGGCTATACTGCATCATTGCGAGTATCTTGCTTTTGTCTCATGTGAAGCTCTTTCAGCACCTCTCATCTGCAGGTGTGATAGGCTCTCAAAGTGTGATCAGAAATACATTTGAGCTTTTCTTGATGGACATGAAAGGTGAGACGGGATCGCCTGATTTAGGAGGCGGCATGATCGGTGCCGTATTATTTGCTGCTTCTTATTTCTTATTTGCACAAGCAGGCTCTCAAATCATGGCAATCGTTCTGATGCTGATTGGAATTGTGCTGATTACAAATCGATCTCTTCAAGAAATGGTGAAAAAAGTGACGCTGCCTGTCTCGCAATTTATGGTGAAGCAGTGGAAAGCGTTTGTTGAAGATATGAAAGGAATCCGGCAGGCGAAAAAGAGCGTGCCCTCTCAGAAAACGGCCGAAAAGAAAAAACGGTCTCGTATTCAGGAAGAGGACGAAGATGATCAGATCTTAGTTGAAGAGGAAGCAGCGGTACCTGACAATAGTCAGCCGATTATCTCAAGCTTTGCAGATAGAGATGACATTCTCACCCCGCTCGTTCAAAAAGAGCAGGCGGCAAAAGAGACTTCACCTCTTCAAGAATCTGTGCAAAGTGCGCCTGCTCCATCAGATTCAGCTGATGAACCAAAAGAGGCGCCGCCGATGACGTTTACGGAACTTGAAAACAAAGATTATGAATTGCCGTCACTGGATATTTTGGCAGAACCGCAGCACTCAGGACAGCAAACAGACAAGAAGAATATATATGAAAATGCAAGAAAGCTTGAAAAAACGTTTCAAAGCTTCGGCGTAAAAGCAAAAGTCACACAGGTTCACTTAGGACCAGCCGTCACCAAATATGAAGTCTATCCCGATGTTGGCGTGAAGGTAAGTAAAATCGTCAATTTAAGTGATGACTTAGCCCTTGCTCTTGCAGCAAAAGATATTCGGATTGAGGCGCCGATTCCTGGGAAATCAGCCATTGGGATTGAGGTTCCTAATGCAGAAATTGCGATGGTTTCTTTAAAAGAGGTATTAGAATCGAAGCAAAATGACCGTCCAAATGCGAAGCTGCTGATTGGACTCGGCCGCAATATTTCGGGTGAAGCCGTGCTCGCTGAAATGAACAAAATGCCGCATTTACTTGTAGCAGGATCGACAGGAAGCGGAAAAAGTGTGTGCATTAATGGTATTATCACGAGTATTCTCATGAGAGCGAAACCTCATGAAGTAAAAATGATGATGATTGATCCGAAAATGGTTGAACTAAATGTGTATAATGGCATTCCGCATCTGCTCGCTCCCGTTGTAACGGACCCTAAGAAAGCCTCACAGGCACTGAAAAAAGTCGTCAGTGAAATGGAACGCCGATATGAATTATTTTCTCATACGGGGACAAGAAACATTGAAGGATACAATGATTACATTAAACGAATGAATCAATCAGAAGAGGCGAAACAGCCAGAACTTCCTTATATTGTCGTCATTGTAGACGAGCTTGCAGATTTAATGATGGTCGCTTCCTCAGATGTGGAGGATTCTATTACAAGACTTTCGCAAATGGCTCGTGCAGCTGGGATTCATTTAATTATCGCCACACAAAGACCTTCTGTCGATGTCATTACAGGTGTCATTAAAGCCAACATCCCATCTCGCATCGCCTTTAGCGTGTCCTCGCAAACTGATTCAAGGACGATCCTTGATATGGGGGGCGCAGAAAAACTGCTCGGCAGAGGGGACATGCTGTTTCTGCCAGTTGGTGCAAACAAACCGGTTCGTGTGCAGGGCGCCTTTCTATCAGATGAAGAAGTGGAGCATGTCGTTGATCATGTGATCACTCAGCAAAAAGCGCAATATCAAGAAGAAATGATCCCAACTGAAGAAACGCAGGATCAGCTTACAGCTGTGGATGACGATTTATATGATGAAGCAGTGGAACTCATCATCGGCATGCAGACGGCTTCTGTCTCTATGCTTCAAAGAAGATTCCGTATCGGCTATACCCGGGCCGCCCGCCTGATTGACGCAATGGAAGAGCGGGGCGTTGTCGGTCCTTATGAAGGAAGTAAACCGAGAGAAGTCCTGCTTTCAAAAGAACAATATGACGAGCTCTCTTCATAAATCGAAGAGAGCTTTCTAAAAAAGAAATGAACGATAGTATGATTATGTTAACTAGAAGTCAGACTATTTATTTATTTGCAAAAACATGATATAGTTATGTTCAACTTATCTCGGAATAGAGATTTCTCATCTTATCATTTGCATTGATTAGACGGAGGGAAAACATGTCGACCAAAACAGACAATCGCCATTTATATTTGAAAGTGATTGACCGTATTAAAGAAGATATACAAACAGGCGTATATGCCGAAAAAGAGAAACTACCTTCTGAATTTGAGCTCTCAAAGCTTTTAGGCGTGAGCAGAGCGACACTGCGTGAAGCCCTTCGTATATTAGAAGAAGAGAAATATTTAATTAGAAGGCATGGTGTGGGTACGTTCGTCAACACAAGACCCCTCTTTTCAACAGGCATAGAACAGCTGGCAAGTGTCACGAAAATGATAGAGCAGGTCAATATGACGCCTGGTACCATCTTTTTATCCTCCCAAGAAGGGGAGCCAACAGAGAATGATGTGATTCGTTTTCAGTGTGATGAATCTGATGAGATTTTTTCAATGGAGCGCGTTCGAACGGCAGATGGACAGCCAGTGGTTTACTGTTTAGATAAAATTCCGGTTAAGCATCTTCCTGCTTCTTTTACACATGAAGAAGAGTCTCTTTTTGAGCTGTTTGGAAGAGAACCACACAGCGGGATTAAATATGCAGTTGCTGACATTGAACCAATCGGCTACCACGATCAGGTTTCACCGATACTAGAATGTGATCCTGAAACAGCATTATTATTATTGAAACAAATGCACTATGATCAGGATGATCAGCCGGTCTTATACTCACTAAATTATTTTCGAGCGGATAAATTCAGCTTTCATGTGATACGTAAACGATTTTAACGAGCAGTCGCTTTCATAAGCGGTTGCTTTTTGTTTGCCCATACATAATACCCGTAAAACTTGCCACACTAATACGTAACAGTATATAGAATTGGGTGAATGATGTTGGGCGAGAAAACAGTTAGTAAAAAGAATATTATTGCATTATCATCAGTGCCTTTAATCATGACACTTGGGAACTCGATGCTCATTCCCGTATTGCCACAGATAGAAAAGACACTTTCCATTACTTCCTTTCAAGTCTCCCTCATTATTACGGTATACTCCGTTGTCGCGATCTTATGTATTCCGATCGCCGGCTATTTATCAGACCGAATCGGGCGAAAAAAGGTACTCCTGCCGTGTCTGTTAATCGCAGGACTTGGAGGGGCTGTGGCAGCAGTTGCCTCAACGATCATGAAAGAGCCGTACATGTGGATTCTATTTGGCAGGGTCCTACAAGGTGTTGGGTCAGCCGGGGCAGCACCTGTCGTGATGCCGTTTATTGGAGATTTGTTTCATGATGATGAAGAAGTCAGTGCGGGACTAGGCGCCATTGAAACCTCTAACACAGCTGGAAAGGTATTGAGCCCGATTATTGGGGCGCTTTTGGCTTCATGGTTTTGGTTTGTGCCGTTTTGGTTTATTCCGTTCTTCTCAATCATCAGCTTTCTCATGGTACTGTTCATGGTAGAGTCCGCGGAAAAAGAGGAGGACCCGCCTTCATTTAAAGAATTTTTAAAATCAACAAAGACCATATTTAAGCATGAGGGACGCTGGCTGTATGCCATTTTTGCAATTGGCGGTTTTATTATGTTTCTTCTTTTTGGTGTGCTTTTTTACTTATCTGATAACCTAGAGGCA
Source organism: Bacillus sp. FSL K6-2841 (assembly GCF_037976435.1). Classification (NCBI taxonomy): domain Bacteria; kingdom Bacillati; phylum Bacillota; class Bacilli; order Caryophanales; family Bacillaceae; genus Bacillus; species Bacillus sp. FSL K6-2841. The sequence continues at coordinate 1,660,427 of NZ_CP150266.1, forward strand.
GCTTATCAAATTAAGGGTGTCAAAAAAGGGCTTCTGCTTAGCATTCCGCTCCTTTTTCTATCCATCAGCTCATACGTTGCTGGGAAAACGATTGGAGAAGAAAAAGGGAAAATGAGAATCTTTTTAATCGTAGGAATGGCCTTGTTATCACTTTCTTATATGTTTTTATGGTGGAATCACAGCTTTTACGTATTGTTTATCTGCTTAAGCATTGGCGGTGTTGGCATCGGTATTGTACTGCCTGCACTAGATGCCCTGATCACAGAAGGAATTGAAAAAGAGCAGTGCGGAACCATTACGTCGTTTTACAGCAGTATGCGTTTTATCGGTGTCGCTTTAGGGCCACCGATTTACGCTTATCTCATGGATAAAGGGGACTCCATTGTTTTTATCCTCTCGACCATTTGCAGTCTTATTTCTCTATTTTTGGTCATCTTCTTCATCCAGCCAGATGAAGAGGATGAAAGTGAACAATTAAAAACGGTTTAATCTAGAAAAAAGACGGTATTTTGCCATCTTTTTTCTTTTTTATAAATTGACATGTAAAATTTTGATAGTTAAACTAATGTATAGTAATATCTTTTAAATTATTCCAAACAGGAGGTGTTCAAAAACATTCATTTTCTGTCTTTCTTTAGGCAGAAATTGAGTTCGCGTGGTGATGATGAATGTGTGTTTCTTCAACACGAAAAGACAATTGAATAGGTCATTCTGCCATTAGCACGTTGAAGGAGACGCAGTCAGCACTTCAGACACGCTCAAAAACAGCAATTTGATTGATGAACTAGAAGGAGCTTGAAGCAGCTATGTTGCAAATAATTAAAGCAAGATGGATTGTATTAGTGGTGTGGGTGATAACAGCTGTGATTCTGTTTATTACTGCGCCCAATTTAGAGGAATTAACAAGAGAAAAAGGGCAATTAAAGGTTCCGGAGGGGACACCAACAGCTGAGGCACTTCACTTATTGGATAAGCTCACAGATCAAAATGGGAAAAAAGATACGGGTGTCATTGTATTCTCCGAACAACATCTGTTCCCTAAGAAAGAGCAGGAATTAAAAAAGGCTTTATCTGCACTCATGACACATGCTCCAGACCTCCACATTGACGGAATTACTTCGTATTTTCATGTAGATCCGGACATTCAAAAACAACTTTTATCAAAGGATAAAAGTACACTTCTTGTTCCATTCAAATTCGACCACTACGAAACAAAAGCTGTGAAGATTAAAGAACAAATTGAGGAAGTTTTAAAGCCCTATCATGTCTCATATGAAATGACGGGACAAAAATTTGTGGATTCAGATGTCATTCAAAGCTCTCAACAAGGTCTGAAGAAAACTGAACTTATCACGATTATTTTTATTTTCTTTATTTTAATCATTGTTTTCAGATCGATTTTGGCACCTGTTGTTCCACTCATTACGATCGGCATTTCTTATGCCGTCAGCCGTTGTATTGTGGCTTTTCTAGTAGAATATATGCAATTTCCTCTATCTAATTTTACTCAGATTTTTATGGTAGCGATTATGTTCGGTATAGGAACAGATTATTGTATTTTGCTGTTAAGCCGTTTTAAAGAAGAAATCGGTCAAGGTCGTGATGTCAAAGAGTCGATTATCATCACATATAAATGTGCAGGGAAAACGGTCCTTTTCAGCGGCTTAGCCGTATTAGTCGGTTTCTCAAGCATTGGGTTTGCCAAATTTCAATTGTATCAATCAGCTGTTAGTGTTGCTGTAGGAGTTGGCATCCTGCTGATCGCCCTTGTCACCATCGTACCCTTTTTTATGTCTGTTTTCGGAAAATCCCTTTTCTGGCCGTCTAAAAGAGAAAACATTCGCCACCCGCAAAGTAAAATGTGGGAATGGGCTGGGCGTTTTTCATTTAAAAGGCCGCTGATCAGCCTGGGTTTAGTTGCACTCATTACGGTGCCCCCTATTTTGATGTACGACGGGACTCTTTCTTATAACAGCTTAAATGAGATTGGGACAAAATATGAATCAGTGTCTGCATTTAATACGATATCAGAGCAATTTGGCTTTGGGGAAGCGCTGCCCCTGAATGTACTTGTTGAAAGTGACAACAAGTTAGATAACCAAGAAAAGATTGTCATGATTGAAAAACTAACCCGTAAATTAAATGACATTGACGAAGTAAAGACGGTCCGCAGTGTCACTCGTCCTGTTGGTGATGGATTAAGTCAGCTTTACGTCACCTCTCAAGCAAAAGAGCTGGGAGGAGAACTTGGTAAAGGCCATGAAGGAATCGGAAAAATTTCAGATGGTTTGACCGAAACAAATCTTGCCCTTCTTAAACAAAAACCAAAAATTCAAGAATCCGCTAAAGGCATTGACCAGCTGATTGATGGAACAAAAGCGATCAAAAGCGGCATTGGAGAAGTAAGGGAGTCCCTGATCTCTTTAGAAGATGGGGTGAGGCGCAGTAAAGATGGTGTCGGGACCATCCGAAGTAAAATCAAAAAAGCAAAAAAGGAATTAGAGCAAGAATATCGCAGCAGTGAAGCGATGATTCAAGAGCTTAAACGAATGGTGAGTACGCTAGAACGTCATGCGAAATCAAATCAGCAGCTGATAACCACCATTAAAAAAGTAAAAGGTTCGTATGAAAGTGTATCGTTTGAAGCACTTGAAAAACGGCTTCCTGAAGTAAAAGATATGGATGAATATAAAGAAATAAAGGAAGTATTCAAAGACACAAAAGGAATGCTTGATCAAGCAGGGGATCAAATGAATCTGTATGAAGAGGAAGCCTCTCTGTTTAAAGAAAAGATCAAAAAAGCAGATTCAGTGATTCAAAGCTTTTCAAGCAAGCAAAAAGAAGTAAAACATCAAGTGAGAGCGCTCATGGAAGGGCTGGACCAAATTTATGCCGGTCTTGATCAAACAAATGAAGGACAAAAACAATTGATCAAAGAAATGCCTAAAATTGAAGACGGCGCAGATCAACTGACAGGCGGACAAAAAGCCATCAAAAAAGGATTTAACCAGCTTTCATCAAAACTGACATTATTAACAGATGGATTAGGTGAAAGCATTGAAGGGCTCGAGCAGGTCAAAAGCGGCTTCACAGAGGCGGACGGCTATTTAAAGCAGCTTCAGCAAGCGCCAGATGAAGAAATAACGGGCTGGTTTATTCCAGAAGAAGTGCTGAAACGCCATGAATTTAAACAAATCTTTCAAACGTATATGTCTCCAGATCGTAAATTAACAACCTTAGAAGTTATTTTAAATGTGAATCCATACAGCAATGAGGCGATGAAAGGCGTTGCAAAAATTGAGGAAACCCTTGATCAATATTTACCTGTCAGCGGGTTAAAGAATGCAAATTACGGTGTGTCTGGTATCTCAAGTTTAAATGTAGATTTAAAAGAAACATCTGACGGTGACTTTATTCGAACGGTCATTTTCATGTTAGTTGGCATCTTTATCATTTTAATTATATTATTACGGTCAATCGTCATGCCGATATACTTAACACTTTCACTCATTTTAACGTATTTTACATCCGTCGGTTTAACAGAATGGATCTTTAAAACATTTTTTGGCTACGACGGTCTCAGCTGGGCTGTCCCATTTTTCAGCTTTGTCATTCTTGTCACCCTTGGCATTGATTATTCGATCTTCCTAATGGATCGCTTTAATGAATGGAAGGGAGAGCATGTGCAAGCATCCATGATATCAGCGATGAGAAATATGGGTTCTGTCATTATTTCAGCAGTCGCGATATTAGCGGGAACCTTCGCCGCTATGCTGCCGTCCGGTGTATTATCACTTGTTGAAATTGCAACGGTCATACTCATTGGGCTTTTATTATATGCTTTTGTTGTATTACCGCTCTTTATCCCAGTTATGGTTCGTATTTTCGGTAAATGGAATTGGTGGCCTTTTAGAATGAAATAACGGCCGGCGTCTCTGCTGATAGCAGAGGCGTTTTTATTTCCTATCCTTTCCTCTGATTGATATAATGTCTATTAAATGGCTGTTTTACGTATATATCAGCTATGTTCTAATACATAATAAATAGGATGAACAAAGGAGGTTTCTCATGACGTACTTACAAGAGAAGACACTAGACACACCTGGTCTTCATACTCATATTGTCAAAACAGAAAAATTTAAAACGGTCACAATCCTTTTTAAAATGCTTGCTCCTCTATCGAAAGATGACGTCACCATGCGTTCACTTTTCCCGCATGTGCTGTTAAGAGGAACAGAGAAAATGCCGAAAACAGGAGAATTACGTGCTTATTTTGATGAGCTTTATGGTGCAACTGTTTCGGCAGACATGGCGAAAAAAGGGGAGAATCACATCATTACCTTCCGCCTTGAAATGGCGAATGAAAAATATTTAAAGGATCAAACTCCTTTACTAGAAAAAGGGATTGCCTTACTATCTGATCTACTATTCCATCCTTATGTTGAAGATGGAGCCTTTAGTCAATTATATGTAGATCAAGAAAAGCGCACTTTAAAACAGCGAATTCAAGCAGTGTATGATGATAAAATGCGTTACTCGAACTTAAGGCTTGTGCAGGAAATGTGCAAAGGTGAACCGTATGCGCTGCACGTTAATGGAGAAATGGAAGATATCGAAACGATCACAGCTCATTCGCTGTTTGAAGCATATAAGCATGCGCTTCAAACAAATCAGCTTGATCTTTATGTTGTGGGAGATGTAGACGAACAAGACATCAGCCGAATGGTCTCTCAATACTTCAAAACAAGTGATAGAGAACCGGTCAAACAACATGCTGAATCGGCAAGCACGCAAAGAGAAGCAAAAGAAGTCATCGACGAAGAGGACGTGAAACAAGGCAAGCTGAATATCGGCTTTCGCACGCATACGACGATTGCAGATGACGATTATCCGGCTTTGCATTTGTTTAATGGCATATTCGGTGGCTTCTCGCATTCGAAGCTATTCATCAATGTTCGGGAAAAAGCAAGTCTTGCGTACTATGCTGTGTCTAGACTTGAGAGCTTTAAAGGGTTGATGATGGTCATGTCAGGGATTGAAGTCGGCAACTATCAGCAGGCAGTAGATATCATTAAAGAACAATTTGAAGCGATGCAAAAAGGTGATTTTTCAGATGAAGCGATTGACCAAACTAAAGCTGTTGTCAAAAATCAGCTGCTTGAAACGATCGATACATCTTATGGGACAGCAGAATACCTATATCAGCATGCCGTTGTGCCAACAGGGGAAACGCTTGATTCCTTTTTAGAAGCACTTGACCGAGTGACAAAAGAGGACATCATCAAAGTGGGTCAGAAAATCGAATGGGATACGACCTATTTTCTTAAAGGAACGGAGGGTGCTTCATGACAGTGAAAACAATTCAATTCGACCAGCTGCAAGAAACGGTCTATCACGAAAAAATGGAGAGCGGACTTGACGTCTATGTGCTCCCGAAGCAAGGGTTTAACAAAACCTATGCAACCTTTACAACAAAATACGGCTCTGTCGACAATGAATTTGTGCCGCTTGGCAAAGAAGACATGATCCGAGTGCCTGATGGAATTGCGCATTTCTTAGAGCATAAACTGTTTGAAAAAGAAGATGGAGACGTATTTCATACATTTAGTAAACAAGGAGCATCCGCAAATGCTTTTACGACATTTACGAGAACAGCTTACTTATTCTCAAGCACCTCAAATGTCGAACAAAACCTTGAGACACTCATTGATTTTGTGCAAGAACCTTATTTTACTGAAAAAACAGTCGAAAAAGAAAAGGGCATCATTGGTCAAGAGATTAACATGTATGATGACAATCCTGACTGGCGTTTATTCTTTGGTTTGATTGAAAATCTATATCAAGAGCATCCTGTGAGAATTGATATAGCTGGAACAGTAGAAAGCATCGCTCCGATTACAAAAGATCATTTGTATGAATGCTATGAAACGTTCTATCACCCAAGCAATATGCTTCTATTTGTTGTCGGTCCCGTTGATCCGAAGCAAATATTAGATCAAGTTCGAGCGAATCAGGCGAAAAAGCCATTTACAGACCAGCCAGAGATCAAACGAAAAGACATCAATGAGCCTGAAGGTGTGTACCGAAAAGAATACGAACTTCCAATGAACGTACAAGGCTCGAAATGTATGTTTGGATTAAAAACAAAGAATCCTCATAAAAAAGGCAATGAACTGTTAAAACATGAGCTCGGTATGAATCTCATTTTAGAGACGCTGTTTGGTAAAAGCTCCTTACAATATGAACAGATGTATGAAAAAGGCTTAATTGATGAGACCTTCAGCTACGATTATACGGAAGAAGGCGGCTTTGGCTTCACATCAGTTGGAGGAGACACAAATGATCCAGATCAACTGGCGAAAGTATTAAAAGAAACCCTTCTTCAAGCAAAGAACTTAATCTCAGAAGAGAAAATTGAGCTTGCGCGCAAGAAGAAAATCGGCAGCTTTTTAAAAGCCATGAACTCTCCTGAATACATTGCGAACCAATTCACTCGATATGCATTTTTAGACATGAGCTTATTTGATGTTGTGACTATGCTGGAACAGATCCAATTAACCGACATTCAGCACATTTTAGAAGAAGAAATTGATGAAGAACGGATGTCTGTTTTCAAAGTTGTCCCGAAAACAAAATAAAATGAAAAAAAGACAAACTCAACGTATAAGAGTTTGTCTTTTTTGTGTCCAACGAAAGAAAGCGCTTTATATGTGAGGGTATTGATTGACAATTGTTTTGGCAATTAGTTAAACTCTTTAATAGTTAAACAATCAAACTAAAGGAGCAGCATATGGTACAAAATAAAATTGCACAGCTCATCCAGAGATATGCGGACGTCTATCTCATGATGGAGAAAAAAGTATCGAGTATGATCACGGAAAAGCTGGATAAAGAACTGACACTTGATCAATATTACTCGCTTCGATACATCAACTTACACCCAGGATGTACATCAACAGACCTTGCCATCGAATGTAATGTCAATAAAAGTGCTGTGACATCCATGACCAATCGTCTTTTTAATAAAGATTATATTTATCGAGAGCATGATCAAGCTGATCGAAGAAACGTTCATCTCTATGTGACACCCGAAGGAAAAGACGTGGTCAGCCGAATGGAGAAGCAGCTTCAGGATCTTGTTCGGTCATATTTAGAAAAGTTTGATGAAAAGGAAATCGAATCATTTATTCAAACATATGAAAAGATTTATCAAATTATCATCGAAGAGGAGGCACAACATAGTAATGAGAGCAATCATAAAAGGTAGATGGCTGATCACGATCCTCTGGGTCGTACTAGCGGCAGTATTACTCATCACCGCTCCTAATATGGCGCAATTAACTAAAGAAAAAGGGCAAATTTCTGTTCCTGATGGTTATCCTTCTTCCTACGCCGATCAATTATTAAAGAACATGTCTAAAAATGGGGATACGGAGAAGTCGATCGTCATAGTCTTCCAAGGTAAGGATATCGTTAAAGAAAGAGAAACCTCTTTAAAGAAAGCGATGGAGATATTAGAAAAGGATCAAGACCTCCATGTGGAAGACATCACTTCTTATTTTGATGCAAACAAAGATATCAAAAAACAGATGCTCTCTAAAGATCAAACAACACTTCTTGTTCCAGTTACATACGACTCGAACAAAATCAAAGCATCCGATTTTAAAGAAAGAGTCAATGAAAAGCTAAAGAGTCTGAACCTGACATTTGAAATGACAGGGCAGCCGCTGATCGACGATGATGTCATCACAAGCTCGCAAGAAGGTCTGAAAAAAACGGAATTCATTACAATTGGGTTTATTTTAATTGTTCTTGTGCTTGTCTTCAGATCGGCAGTAGCACCATTCGTTCCTTTAGTGGCAGTGGCGCTTTCTTATTTAATCAGCCAATCGATTGTGGCTTATCTAGTAAAGTATGTTGATTTTCCGCTCTCGACTTTTACCCAAATTTTTATGGTCGCCATCATGTTTGGGATTGGTACCGACTACTGCATCTTATTGCTAAGCCGGTTTAAAGAAGAACTATCTCATGGGAAAGATAAGATTGAGGCCATTATTACAACATATAAGACGGCAGGTAAAACCGTTTTATTCAGCGGAATTGCTGTCCTCATTGGTTTTACGTGTATCGGTTTAGCCCAATTCCAACTGTATAAATCAGCTGTAGCAGTGGCAGTTGGTGTCGCCGTGTTAATTGTGGCACTCCTCACGGTCGTTCCATTCTTTATGGCGGTTTTAGGAAAAGTGTTATTCTGGCCGATTAAAGGAGATATTGCCCACCCGCAATCGAAAATGTGGGAAACAGCAGGTCGTTTTTCATTTAAGAAACCACTTTTCAGCTTGCTAATCGTTGCAATCATTACCCTTCCGCCGATTCTCATGTATAAAGGGACACTTTCATATAACAACCTTGATGAAATCGGCAATAAATACGAATCCGTCAACGCGTTCAATACCATCTCTGACAAATTTGGACCAGGTGAAGCCCTTCCAGCAACAGTTGTGGTAAAATCATCTGACCTTTTAGACAATAACAAAGGCCTGATTGCTATTGAAAAACTCAGCCGCGCGATCGAACAAACAGATGGCGTGAGTAAAGTGAGAAGTGCCACACGTCCTGTTGGTAAAGGACTGAATGATCTTTACGTGAAATCTCAAGCCAAAGAGCTAAATAGCGGGCTTGATAAAAGTAATGAAGGGTTGAAAAAGATCCAAGATGCACTGACGACAATGAGTCAATCCATTGAGGATCAAACGCCGCAAATCAAATCATCTGGAAAAGGCATTAACAAATTGATTTCTGGTACAGAATCAGTGCAAACAGGCATTCAAAACGTCGAAAAGTCGTTAAGAGATTTACAAAGCGGAATCGATCAAAACAAAAACGGTGTTGCACAGATTAAAGAGAAAATTAAAGGTGCGAAAAAGGAATTAACGGCTCAAGTCGCACAAGTGAATCAGCAAGTGTCGCTGTATAAAAGCATCTCCAAAGAATTAAAAGCAGCATTGGCGCAGGTGGATACGTCATCCTCTGCCGCAGCAGATGTAAAAGCATTAATCACACAAGCAAATAAACAATTTAGTACACTTGAAAAACAAATTCCGCAGGTGAAAGAAAATCAATCGTATCAAGCCATCAAAGCTTCATATAATGAACTTTCTACGACCTTGCAAGAAGGGGCGAAGCAGGCAGACAGCTATGCCAAACAAGCGAAAGAAGCTAGAAAACAGCTTGAAGCAGCGGATGCCTTCATCGCAAAAGCTTCAGAGCAGCAAAAAGTTTTGACGAGTCAAATCGATGAACTCATTGCTGGCTTAGATGCAATTGAAACAGGATTGGATAAAACGTCTAAAGGTCAAGGGCAAATAGCTGATAATATGCCAAAGCTTGCAAATGGTGCCGGGCAAGTGATTGATGGTCAAAAACAAATGAAAGAAAAGATTGGCGGCTTTGGTGATGACCTAACCAAACTGACAGATGGACTGAACAAAAGCGTCGATGGCTTGGAGAAGATTTCAAGCGGATTAATGGGTGCAGGTGACTACTTAGACGAACTAAAAAATGCACCAGATCAAGACATGGCCGGTTGGTTTATTCCAAAAGATGTCCTGAAAAATAAAGCATTCAAGCAAGTGTTCGATTCCTATATGTCGGATGACCGCAAGATGACAAAGATTGACGTCATTTTAGAAAACAATCCATATGGGAACGACGCCATGAAAACGATTAAACAAGTAGAAGCTTCGGTAAAACGTGCACTTCCTGAAACAAATCTAAAAGATGTTTCATTTGGCGTATCTGGTGTATCAAGTATGAACGCTGATTTAAAACAGCTGTCAGACCAAGACTTCAATAAGACAGTTCTTTACATGATGATCGGTATTTTCCTGATACTCGTGATTCTGTTCCGTTCTCTCGTTATGCCGCTTTACTTAGTTGGATCGCTGATTTTGACGTACTTCACTGCGATTGGTGTCACAGAATTTATTTTCACCCATTTCTTTGGATATCCGGGCATTAACTGGGCGGTTCCATTCTTTGGATTTGTCATATTAATGGCGCTCGGAGTCGATTATTCGATTTTCTTAATGGAGCGGTTCAATGAATACAAAACAAAAGACATTCAGTTTGCGATGACTGAATCAATGAAGAATATGGGCTCTGTCATTATGTCTGCTGCTGTTATTTTGGCAGGAACATTTGCAGCCATGCTTCCTTCAGGAGTGCTGTCTCTCTTGCAGATTGCAACACTTGTCCTCACTGGGCTTTTGCTGTACGCACTCGTTGTGCTACCATTGTTCGTACCTGTGATGGTGAAATTGTTCGGATCAGCGAACTGGTTCCCATTTAAACGGAAAGAATAGATATTTTAAATAGAAAGTAGGAATCCATGTGATGAGTCGTTGGGCGCTGATAACAGGTGCCAGTGGCGGGATTGGGCAGGCTGCAGCCAAAAGGCTTGCCCAGGAAGGCTGCCACGTGATGCTCCATTATCACAAAAATGAACAGGCAGCCGTGCAGCTTGCCGCTGAGCTGGAAGAAACATGTCATATTCAGACGCATGTCGTTCAAGCGGATTTAGCTAAAACGGGCGGAGCAGATGAGCTCGTCAGCCGTCTGGCCGTATCTCCAGATATTCTTGTATTAAATAGCGGTAAGAGTCATGTCGGATTAGTGACAGATACAGAAAAAGACGTATTAGCCAGTATGGTGCAGCTTCATGTCACAAGTCCATATGAGCTCACCCAACACCTATTGCCAGCCATGATTCAAAAAAAAGCAGGTCATATTGTTGCGGTAAGCTCGATATGGGGAGAAACAGGGGCATCGTGTGAAGTGCTGTACAGCATGGTGAAGGGCGCGCAAAATGCGTTTATTAAAGGTCTGGCAAAAGAGCTTGCCCCAAGTGGAATTAGAGCAAATGCTGTTTCACCAGGTGCCGTCCATACAGACATGATGAAAAGCTTCACACAAGAAGATATTGACATGCTGGAGGAAGAAATCCCGCTTGGCCGGCTTGCATCACCTGAGGAGATTGCTGATGTCATTTGGTTTCTCGCCTCAAAGCAGTCAAGTTATATGACAGGTCAAGTTTTATCCGTTAATGGCGGCTGGTACTGTTAAAAAACGTGTATAATTCATCACTCCATGACAAAAGCTATGGCTGTAATTCATCTTTTCGAATGGAGGAATCGACATGTCAGTACTTGAGAACTGGGACCATTGGAAAAACTTTTTAGGTGACCGTTTAAATCATGCGCAGGATAAAGGCTTAAAAGATGATACCATCAATAACCTTGCGTATGAAATTGGCGGATATTTAGCTAACGAAGTTGAAGCAAAGAACGAGCAAGAAAGAGTACTTGCTGACCTTTGGAGCGTTGCATCAGAAGATGAGCAGCGCGCAATTGCCAATATGATGGTCAAATTGGTTGAAAATAATAGCTCGCACTAAACAAAAAGAGGGGTCGTTTGTGCCTCTCTTTTTATTTTAACTGTTTCACAACATTGTGCTTTCTAAAAATGTGAAAATGCTTTATGATATAGGAAGGTAAAAATTTGCCACAATGAAGGGGGTAATATCATTTGGCAAAGCTCGAATGGTATTTTGAATATGAGATACAGGTAAACCGTCCCGGACTTTTAGGAGACATTTCATCTCTAATGGGGATGCTTTCAATTAATATTGTGACAATTAATGGTGTTGATGTATCAAGACGCGGAATGCTTCTGCGCTGTGACCATACAGATCAAATTAAGCGCCTTGAATCAATTTTAAATACAATGGAAACGATAAAAGTAACGAAATTAAGACAGCCAAAACTACGTGACCGCTTAGCGGTTCGTCACGGCAGATATATTCAGCGTGATGCAGATGACAAAAAGACGTTCCGCTTTGAAAGAGACGAGCTTGGTCTTCTTGTTGATTTTATGGCAGAACTATTTAAAAAAGAAGGACATAAATTGATTGGGATTCGCGGGATGCCGCGTGTCGGAAAAACAGAATCAATTGTGGCTTCAAGTGTATGTGCCAGCAAGAGATGGCTTTTTGTATCGTCCACTCTTTTGAAACAGACGATCCGAAGTCAGCTGATTGCGGATGAATACAGCCCAGATAACGTCTTTATTATTGATGGGATTGTGTCGACGCGAAGAGGTTCTGAGAAGCACTTGCAGCTTTTAAGAGAAATTATGAGACTGCCGGCAACAAAAGTAGTTGAGCATCCAGACATCTTTATTCAAAATTCAGAATATACAATGGATGATTTCGACTATATCATTGAATTGCGTAATAGTGCAGACGAAGAGATTACATATGAGCACGCTGAAGAACCACAAGTGTTTGATCATTCTGGTTTTTCTGGCTTCGATTTTTAATATGGTAATGGTAGGTGTTTGTTTTGACTGAATTGGGAAAACGGCTCATTGAGGCCAGAGAGGAAAAAGGGATGTCGCTGGAGGATCTTCAGACGGTGACCAAAATCCAAAAGCGCTACTTGCTAGCAATCGAACAAGGAAACTATGATATTATTCCAGGTAAATTTTACGTCAGAGCGTTTATTAAACAATATGCCGAAGCCGTTGGACTAAATCCTGAACAATTGTTCGAAGAATTTCGTAAAGATGTGCCGAGCACGTATAACGATGAAGTATCTGATAAATTATCAAATATTAAGCCGCAAAGAGAGCTGCCAAAGCCTGCCTCGAAGGTGCTTGAGCTGCTGCCGACCATTTTGGTTATTGGAGGCGTCCTTGTGGTCATCGCGATCATTTATGTCATCGTGCAGGCGGTCAATCATGATAGCGGACAGAAGAACAACCAGACGGCTCCTCAGAAGTCAGAATCTAAGTATGAAGTATCTGAGGATTCATCTCTTGCAAAAGATCAAAAGAAAAAAGAAAAAGCTCCGTCAGATGATCAAGAAAAATCATCTAAAAAAGATGACTCATCAAAGGATTCATCCAAAGACGATGAAACGGTCTCTTTGAAGGCAGCGAATACAGAAGGCTCAACGACAACGTATGAAGCGTCAGGCGCAGATGAGATGGAGTTAACCATTTCTGCTACAAAAGCTTCATGGCTGCGCGTCAGAGACGAATCTGGAAAAGTGCTGAAAATGGGTGAACTAAAAGATGGTGAATCGTTTAAAACAGACCTGTCTGAGCTCTCTCAGGTCGATATCCGTCTAGGCAATGCGACTGGAATTGATATTAAGGTGAATGACGAGACGCTAAAGTACGAATTAGACCCTAAGAACACCATGACACAAAACATTGTGATTGTGAATAAAGGAAAGGAAAAGTCATCTTAAGCAAGTAGATGACTTTTCTTTTGTTCCTACTATTATATACATAAAAAAATGGCTTATTGGAGGATTGAAATTCATGTTTAACTTACCGAATAAAATAACTCTTTCTAGGATCGCCTTGATCCCTGTTTTTATGATCATTATGCTTGCACCTTTAGATTGGGGCGTTGCGCGTTTTGGTCACGTCAGCATCGAAGTGACGCATCTTGTTGGAGCAATCCTGTTTATTGTCGCTTCGACAACGGACTGGATTGATGGGTACTATGCGCGTAAACTGAACTTAGTGACGAATTTTGGTAAATTTTTAGATCCGCTTGCAGATAAATTGCTTGTTTCAGCTGCTTTAATTATACTTGTTCAGTACAACCTCACGCCGGCATGGATGGCGATTGTGATCATTAGCCGTGAATTTGCTGTAACTGGTCTAAGGCTTGTACTAGCCGGAGGCGGTGAAGTGGTAGCAGCTAATATGCTTGGTAAAGTGAAAACATGGGCGCAAATCATTGCGATTTCAGCCCTTCTCTTGCATAACCTTCCGTTTGAACTTGTATCATTCCCGTTTGGTGACCTTGCGATGTGGGTAGCAGTGTTCTTCACTGTTGTGTCAGGCTGGGATTACTTTGTGAAAAACTGGGAAGCTTTAAAGAATTCTAACTAAAAAGGACGTGTACGCTTTGAAGTCAGAGAGAAAAGCAGAAATTATTGCAGTCGGTTCCGAACTTTTGCTAGGGCAAATTACGAATACGAATGCACAATTCATCAGCAAACAGCTAGCTGAAATTGGTGTGAATGTTTATTACCATACAGCAGTTGGTGACAATCCAGAGCGTTTAAAAAGCGCCATTCAAGTGGCGCAGGAAAGATCGAATTTTATTATCTTCTCAGGTGGTCTTGGACCAACGAAAGATGATTTAACAAAAGAAACCATTGCGAGTACGCTCGGAAAAGAGCTCGTGCTAAATGAAGAAGCGTTTGAATCCATTCAAGAATACTTTCGAAAGACTGGACGAGACATGTCACCGAATAACCGGAAGCAGGCGCTCGTTCTAGAAGGTTCTGATGTGCTTGTGAACCGGTTTGGGATGGCCCCAGGTATGTTTATTCAAGAAAACGATACGTTTTATATGCTGCTTCCTGGCCCGCCAAGTGAACTGCATCCGATGTTTGAGAACGAGGCGAAACCGCTGATATCTGAGAAACTGGGTTTAAAGGAAAAAATCGTGTCTGTTGTTCTTCGCTTCTTCGGAATCGGTGAATCACAGCTTGAAACAGACCTAGAAGATTTAATTGATGCTCAAACAAACCCAACGATTGCACCTCTTGCATCTGACGGTGAAGTAACACTTAGGCTCACGGCCAAGCATGAGGATGAAAAAGAAACGGAGCGTCTGTTAAAAGAAACAGAAGCGAAAATTTTAGCACGGGTAGGAGAGTACTTCTACGGTTATGGTGATACCTCACTTGTCCGTGAAGCTTCAAAGGCCTTGCACGAACACGGGAAAACAGTGGCAGCGGCTGAGAGCCTGACAGGCGGAATGTTTTCTGAATGGCTGACAGATCTTGAAGGTGCATCGTCGATTTTAAGCGGCAGTATCGTTTGTTATACAAACAAAGTCAAACAGCAGGTGCTTGGCTGCCGGGAAGAAACATTGTCTTCTCATGGTGCTGTCAGCAAAGAGTGTGCTTTAGAGCTTGCTGAAGGTGCTAGAAAGCTTACGGGAAGTGATATTGGCATTAGCTTTACGGGTGTAGCAGGCCCTGATACCCAAGAGGGACAGCCTGTCGGGAAAGTGTTCATCGGGCTATCTACGAAAGACCATACTGACGTGTTTGAATGGATGTTTACAGGAAGCCGGTCGGGCATTCGCAAGCGCGCTGTGAAATACGGTCTGCATCACTTGCTCAATTTATTAAAAGAAAGTTAATTTTGTTTTTTGTTAGGTTTACTCCTTTATAAAAGAGTGTTTTTTCTACTAGAAATCACTCTTTTCTTAAAAATTTGCCAAGAAAAAATCGAATATGTGTTCGTTTTTTTCTTGGCAAATGACGTAAAACAAGGTATAGTATAGATAGTGGAATTGATAAAGGAGGAAACAATAGAATGAGTGATCGTCAAGCAGCCTTAGATATGGCTCTTAAACAAATAGAAAAGCAGTTTGGTAAAGGCTCTATTATGAAACTAGGAGAGCAAACAGATACACGTATTTCAACAGTACCGAGTGGTTCGTTAGCACTTGATACTGCACTAGGAATAGGTGGATATCCTCGTGGTCGTATTATTGAAGTATATGGTCCAGAGAGTTCTGGTAAAACGACAGTAGCACTTCATGCCATTGCTGAGGTTCAGCAGCAGGGAGGACAAGCTGCATTTATCGATGCAGAGCATGCGCTCGATCCAGTTTACGCTCAAAAACTAGGTGTCAATATTGATGAGCTGTTACTTTCTCAGCCTGATACAGGAGAACAAGCACTTGAAATTGCAGAAGCTCTTGTCCGTAGTGGTGCAGTTGATATTGTTGTTATTGACTCAGTAGCTGCTCTTGTACCAAAAGCAGAGATTGAAGGAGACATGGGTGATTCACACGTTGGTCTACAAGCACGCTTGATGTCCCAAGCACTTCGTAAACTATCTGGTGCCATTAATAAATCAAAAACCATTGCCATCTTTATTAACCAAATTCGTGAAAAAGTTGGGGTCATGTTCGGTAACCCTGAAACAACGCCAGGTGGACGTGCGCTGAAGTTCTATTCATCTGTTCGTTTAGAAGTGCGCCGTGCTGAACAGCTGAAGCAGGGCAATGACATTATGGGGAATAAAACGAGAATTAAAGTAGTGAAAAACAAAGTAGCACCGCCATTCCGTATTGCAGAAGTAGACATTATGTACGGTGAAGGAATCTCAAAAGAGGGCGAAATCATCGACCTTGGAAGCGAACTAGATATCGTACAAAAGAGCGGTGCTTGGTATTCTTACCAAGAGGAACGTCTTGGACAAGGCCGTGAAAATGCGAAACAGTTCCTTAAAGAAAACAAAGATATTCTTCTCATGATTCAAGAACAAATTAGAGAGCACTACGGTTTGGATACAAACGGAGTGAAAGCAGCTGAAGAAGAAGAAGGTCAAGAGGAATTGGAAATTTAAAGACTAAAAGACACTGAAAAGCGTCTTAGATAGTTGACAAAGGGCTAAAATGATCTTTATTTTAGCCCTTTGTCTTCTTTTCAGCGTGATAGAAAACCTTTGAAGTCTAGGAAGGGTGAGTACCGGAGCGGAGCGAATTCAACATTCGTGAGCACCGGAGCGCAGACCTGACACCGAATGCGAGGGTTTGTCTACATGCTAAAGACGCTGAAAAGCGTCTTTTTTTTACATTTACATGACAGCTAGCAGGTCAAAAGTTCTGACTTTGCTTGAAATAACGACTTACGCCTCAGTCTGACTAGCTTGACAAGTATTTCCGACACAATTACAATGGAAATGTATCACTTGTTTTTCTTAACATGATTGATAACTAATTTAAACTTGACAAGGGCAGTGAGGATCTCATTCCCTGTGAAGGCCCTGTATGTTGAGACTCAAAACAATGTACATGCCGACACTTTATTTGTAAAACCAAGTTCATAGCAAGAGGAGGTGAAAATATGTCGCCTACGATGTTTACGATCATCTCCATTTTGCTGAGCCTAATCTGTTTAGTTGTTGGCTACTTTGTTCGTAAAACCATTGCAGAAGCAAAAATATCCGGCGCAAGAAACATGGCCGAACAAATTGTTGAGGATGCAAAGCGTGATGCGGAAGCATTGAAGAAAGAAGCGCTCTTGGAAGCGAAAGATGAAATTCATTCCTTTCGAGTAGAGGCGGAGCAAGAAGTTCGTGAAAGACGTAATGAGCTTCAAAGACAAGAAAACCGTTTACTTCAAAAAGAGGAAAATCTTGATCGCAAAGATGAATCTTTAGATAAACGGGAGTCCCTGTTGGAGAAGAGAGATCATTCTCTGAATGAACGACAACAACATATTGAAGAGATGGAAAGCAAAGTGGATGATATGATTCGTTTGCAGAAAGCCGAGTTGGAACGTATTTCAAGTTTAACTCGAGATGAAGCGAAACAAATCATTCTGGATCAAGTTGAAAATGAGCTTTCCCACGACATTGCAGTCATGACGAAAGAATCTGAAAACCGAGCGAAAGAAGAGGCTGATAAAAAGGCGAAAAACATTCTTTCACTTGCGTTACAGCGTTGTGCAGCTGATCATGTAGCTGAAACGACGGTATCTGTAGTCAATCTTCCAAATGATGAGATGAAAGGTCGTATTATCGGACGTGAAGGACGAAATATCCGTACGTTAGAAACGTTAACAGGTATTGACTTGATCATAGATGATACACCTGAAGCTGTTATCCTATCGGGCTTTGATCCGATTAGACGTGAAACAGCGAGGATAGCTCTGGACAAGCTAGTCCAGGATGGCCGCATTCATCCTGCACGAATTGAAGAAATGGTGGAAAAATCACGCCGTGAAGTCGATGATTATATCCGTGAGATGGGTGAGCAAACGACATTCGAAGTCGGAGTTCACGGTCTGCATCCGGATCTCATCAAAATTCTCGGTCGCTTAAAATTCCGTACAAGTTATGGACAAAATGTCCTGAAGCATTCAATTGAGGTTGCACATCTTGCAGGTCTCATGGCTTCAGAGCTTGGAGAAGATGCAAAGCTTGCAAAACGAGCAGGTCTTCTGCATGACATTGGAAAAGCCATTGATCATGAAGTAGAAGGAAGCCACGTAGAAATTGGCGTTGAGCTTGCGACGAAATATAAAGAGCATCCTGTTGTCATCAACAGTATTGCCTCTCACCACGGTGACCAAGAACCGACATCTATTATCGCTGTTCTTGTTGCAGCAGCAGATGCATTATCTGCAGCACGCCCTGGTGCAAGAAGTGAGACGCTTGAAAATTACATTCGGAGACTTGAGAAATTAGAAGATATCTCTGAATCTTATGAAGGTGTTGAAAAATCGTTTGCGATACAGGCTGGACGTGAAGTGCGTATTATGGTGAAGCCGGATTCAATTAATGATCTTGAAGCTCACCGTCTAGCAAGGGATATTCGTAAGCGGATTGAGGACGAGCTCGATTACCCTGGTCACATTAAAGTGACGGTCATTCGAGAAACTCGCGCAGTAGAGTATGCAAAATAGAGCGGTGCGCTTAGCGCCGCTTTATTTTTTTGTGTAAATATGCAACACTGATAAGAAGTCAATTTATAAGAGGAAGGGTTCAAAGCGCATGAAAATATTATTTGTTGGAGATATTGTCGGTTCACCTGGACGAGACACACTGAAAGAATACTTGCCAAAACTAAAGAAAAAATATCAGCCCCACTTTACCATTGTCAATGGAGAAAATGCTGCTCATGGAAAAGGGATAACTGAAAAAATCTATCATGAGCTGCTGCAAGCGGGAGCTGACGTACTCACAATGGGCAACCATACATGGGATAAAAGAGACATTTTTGATTTCATCGATGACGCTGCCCACATGGTTCGTCCAGCGAACTTCCCAGAAGGCACACCTGGTAAAGGTTTGACGTTTATAAAAAAAC
This sequence comes from Bacillus sp. FSL K6-2841, assembly GCF_037976435.1. Lineage (NCBI taxonomy): Bacteria > Bacillati > Bacillota > Bacilli > Caryophanales > Bacillaceae > Bacillus > Bacillus sp. FSL K6-2841. The sequence goes on from NZ_CP150266.1 coordinate 1,679,346, forward strand.
AAGGAAAAGAATTAGCCGTCATCAACCTGCAAGGACGTACGTTTTTACCCCCACTTGACTGCCCATTTCAAAAAGCAGACGAGTTAATTGCAGAAGCATCCAAACGTACACCGTTCATTTTTATTGATTTTCATGGTGAAGCCACAAGTGAAAAACTAGCGATGGGCTGGTATACAGACGGCCGTGCATCATGTGTCGTTGGAACGCATACACATGTGCAAACAGCTGATAACCGCGTTTTGCCAAAAGGAACTGCTTATATTTCAGATGTAGGAATGACAGGACCTTATGATGGCATTTTAGGTGTTGATCGGGAGACGATTATTAAACGATTTAAGACAAGTCTTCCCGTCCGTTTTGAGATTGCAGAAGGACGCACGACATTAAGTGCAGTCATCGTAGAAATTGACGAACAGTCGAAAAAAGCTGTCAAAATTGATCGAATTTTGATAAATGATGACCATATTTTCTTTGAATAAATATTCACAAATTTATTTCAGAAAAATATTAATCAGAAAGAAGGAATATGCGCCCTCTATCGTGAATATAGTAAAAATGGTAGGTAGCCTGCTATTTTTGAAAAACATTTTGGGGATGGATTTTCAAAAAATAGCATCATCTAACAAAGATTGTTCTAATGAACACTCACTTATCCATTGTAAATTTAAGGGGGAGCAGAAATGGAAATTTTAAAAGTTTCAGCAAAGTCAAATCCGAATTCAGTAGCAGGAGCATTAGCAGGCGTTTTACGTGAACGCGGTGCAGCGGAAATACAAGCAATCGGCGCTGGAGCGCTGAATCAGGCGGTCAAGGCTGTAGCCATAGCAAGGGGATTTGTTGCACCAAGCGGAGTGGATTTGATATGCATTCCAGCCTTTACTGACATTCTTATCGATGGAGAAGAAAGAACAGCCATCAAATTGATTGTTGAGCCACGATAATTCTAATTTTATTATTTTCAACCTGCTTACATCATGTAAGCAGGTTGTTTTTGTTTACCACTATACATTTCTTATATAACATATTCAGTTCATGAAATAGATAAAAATTACATATTAGAGCTTGCATTTTTTCACCATGATGATAAATTAAGATTAAGTTAAAAGTACTTCATCAAAAACAAATATTTAAGTAGGTGAAATAATGGTTGAAGCTTTTTTGAAAAGAGGAAAGCTTGTTTTTATTTTATTTTTTATTGTTCTCATTGCTGGTGGCTATTTATTTACGCAGCTTCCTAAGCGAGAACTGCCAGAATTTCAAGCGAATATCGTCACAATTTCCACCGTTTTCCCGGGTGCGGATGCAAAACAGGTAGAAAGTGATGTAACCAATAAGCTCGAATCAGCCATATCTGATATCAATGGAGTAGAGAAAACGAGCTCTGTTTCTGCCATTGGTTTTTCAAATATTGTGCTTGAAATTGATGATCAAGCCGACTTTCAAAAGGTGGCAAGTCAAATTAAGAACGAAACCACAAGTACTGCGTCGTCCTTTCCTGATGGAGTGATGGAGCCTGATGTAAAGGATGAGTTTGGCAACGTGCCGGTTGGTTCTTATATGGTTGTGGCAAGTCAATCAGCAGACTTAGCAAAAAGTCAGGAATCGCTGCGTGCGTTGAAGGAAAAGGTTGAGGACATCAAAGGGGTAGACAGTGTCGTCATCAAAGGATTCAATGACAAGCAAGCGGTATTAAATTTAGATTCAAGCAAACTAGAGGATGAAGGGTTAAATGTAACGGATGTCACAAATGCCATCAATCAGGAGTTTGACACATCCCCACTAGGTGACATTCGGACAGGCGGTGAGAAGGTTAAGCTGTCCATAGGTACCTACGACCGTTTGGAACAAGTGAAAAAGCTTGAGCTCTTCTCCAAAACAAACCGGGAGCCGGTCACAATCAGTCAGCTTGGCAGCTTAAAAGAAGTAGAAAAAGAGAAAAGTGACATTGTGTCGTATAACGGAAAGCCTGCCTATTCATTTACAGTCAATATCAAACCAGGGCTTGATATCCCTAAAATGTATGACAAAGTCAGTGATGTTATTGAGAAAGAGAAAGAGCTTCCAAATGGCGTCGAGTGGGTAAACTACTATTCACAAAAAAGTGAAGTGGATGCCATTTTTAATGATTTGATAAAAGAAGCCATTGTTGCGGTCATCGCTGTGATTGTTGTCACCACACTTGGTCTTACCATTGGCGGTGCGTTTATCGTTTCACTTGCCATCCCGTTATCAATCACAATCGGAACGATTCCACTGCCATTTTTACAAGTGGACCTCAATCAGATTTCGATTATCGGCTTTATCATTGCCCTAGGAATACTTGTCGATGATGCCATTGTCGTCAACGATAATATTTTAAGGCAGATGAAAAAATATGAAAGTCCGCTGAAAGGAACGATTGCAGGGGTCAAAGAAGTTGCAGGATCTATTTTGACTTCCACACTTGCAGTTGTGTTTGCTTTCTTGCCGCTTGTTTTCCTATCAGGTGCAAACGGTTCATTTATACGAGCATTACCGTCTGTCCTCGTGACGACTGTACTTGCGTCTATGGTGATTTCTCTGACTCTAGTGCCAGTCTATCAATATACCGTGAACCGAAAAAGACAGAACAAGAAAATTCAAAAAGAGCCAGGATTCCTAGGCAAACCGTTAAAAAAATTAGCTGATTTTTATGCAGACCGCGTGCTGACGAACATTGTGAAGCGTCCGCTGCTTATTGGCTTAAGTGGTTTGCTTGTTGCAACGCTTGCCTTTTTACTAATTTTCATCACACCATTTGAATTTTTCCCTGCAGCGAATAAGAAAGAAGTGGTTGTCACTGTCACACTTCCGAGTGAAACAACATTAGACAAAACAAATGAAACATTAGAGAAAATAGAACAAGAGATCAAACAGCAGAAAGGTATTGAAGAGACGGCGATCTTTGCAGGCGGCGGTGTACCGAATCTGTTTAATGAAAGTATCTCAAATGCAAGTGATCATACTGGTCAGGTTGTCGTGAGAGTAGACAATGATCAGATGACGAGTAAACAATTGATCGATCGTATGACAGAGCCGTTGCGTAAGAAATTTAAAGATGCTGATATCTTTATGAAAACCATTGTTCAAGGACCCCCAACTGGTGCGCCTGTGACAGTAACTATTGCGGGTGACTCATTTGCAAAGCTCATTGATGTCAAAGAAACGCTCACAAGTGAAATGAAAGAAAAAGGAGCAAGCTTGATTACTGACGATGTCAATCAGCCGGTAAAAACGATCTCCTTTGAACTAAACCGTGACCGAATGGCAGAGGATGGCCTTAGCGCTCAGTTTGTCAGCAGACAGCTCGGTCTTGTGACAGAAGGCATGCCATTAGGCAGCTTTAAACAAGGAACAAAAGATATCGACTTAGTGGTCAAACAGGATGTAGGTACACATCAAAATGGATTAAAGCTAAACAAAATAAAAGTGCCTGTCAATTCAAATGAAGGCGGTATGCCTTCACTAGAGCCACTTAGCCGATATGTAAAAGAAAAAGAAACAGAGCAGTATGAAAGCATTCCACATGAAAATGGAATCCCGACCATTACGCTGAAGGCGTACCTTGGCACGTCAGACTCGTTTAAAGGCGACATGAAAGAAGTCGTCGATCAAATAGGAAAAACGGATGCAGCGAAGGATCTAGCTATTTCTCAAGGCGGAGAAAATGAAAATCAATCCCAGTTCTTTATTGAAATTAGTCTCTTGTTTGGAGTTGTCTTGCTGCTCATTTATGTAACCATCGCTTTCCAGTTCAATTCATTGATGCTGCCACTATTAGTTCTAGGAACGGTTTACTTAGCGATATCTGGAGCTGTTATCGGACTATTTGTCACACAAACGCCGTTCAGCTTTATGGCAACAATGGGAATTGTCTCATTAGCTGGTATCGTGGTCCGAAATGCGGTTGTCTTGTTCGAATTTATTGAGCAGCGGCGTAAACAAGGATTCGATCAACAGACAGCTGTCATTGAAGCAGGAAGAGCAAGGATCAGGCCAATTTTACTAACCGCATTTACGGCACTTGTCGCCCTTATGCCTGTAGCATTAAGTAATGATCCGCTCTTTAAGCCATTGGCAATCTGCATTGTATCGGGTGTCTTTTTCTCAACAATTTTGACACTATTAATCGTGCCAGCCTTATATATTGCCGTTTCAAAAAGACGGTGAATCAAAAAGTAAATCTCCTTTTCTATGGGGATTTGCTTTTTTTTTTAGAAAAATATCCAAAAAAATATGTGGAGTGCTCATTTGTTTTTTTCCAGTAGACGGTGGTATTTACGAAGAAAATAAGACGTGTTAAAATCTCATTGGGAGAAGTTTTTTAATAAAGGGGTTGTACGTCATGTGTGGAACGATGAAAGCGATTGTTAAAAAAGAAAGCGCTTACGGAGCGGTGTTGATGGAGATGCCGATTCCAGAAATCAATGATCATGAAGTATTGATACAGGTGAAAGCCACTTCAATATGCGGAACAGACGTGCATATTTATAACTGGGATGATTGGGCAAAGGGAAGAGTTAAAGCGCCCTACATTTTTGGACATGAATTTACAGGGAAAGTTGTCAAGGCGGGGAGGCAAGTCTCTCGAGCAAAAGTAGGGGATTTTGTATCGGCAGAGACACATGTTGTATGTAATCAGTGCTCTATGTGTTTAACTGGGCAGCAGCATTTGTGTAGTGAAACGAAAATTTTAGGGGTAGACATTGACGGCTGTTTTGCTGAATATGTCAAAGTACCTGAACAAAATGTGTGGCACAATCCAGCTCAAATGCCAGTGGAGCTTGCGTCTATTCAAGAGCCGCTTGGAAATGCGGTTCATACAGTGCTGCACACACCTGTTTCAGGTAAGTCAGTGGCGATTTTTGGCTGCGGACCAATCGGTTTAATGGCGATCGCCGTCGCGAAAGCTTCAGGTGCTGTTCAAGTGTTTGCTGTCGATCAAAACGAATACAGGCTGGATCTTGCCCGAAAAATGGGGGCAGACCATATCGTGGATATTGGAAAAGATGATCCTGTTGAGGTGATTAAGCAGTTCACGCAGATGGAGGGGGCAGATGTGATATGCGAGATGTCAGGACATCCAGTTGCCATTAATCAAGCACTCGAAGCTTGTGCAAATGGAGGGAAACTCAATATACTAAGCTTGCCAGAACGACCAGTGACAATTGACATTACGAATCAAATTGTTTTTAGGGGATTAACCGTGCAAGGGATCACGGGAAGAAAAATGTTTGAGACGTGGCGTCAAGTATCTGAGTTATTAAGAACGAAGACCATCGATGTCCACCCAGTTGTCACTCATACACTGCCATTTGAACAGTTCGAAAAGGGATTTGAACTCATGAGAAATGGGATGTGCGGAAAGGTCGTACTGATGATGCCATCAAATCAAAGGGGGAAGAAATGATGAAAGAATTCACGTATTTACAAGATGAACTGGAAACAATGAAGCAGCAAGGCACTCACCAAACATTGAAAGAGATTGACTCAAAACAATCATCCACTGTGACATTAAATGAACAATCTGTCATCCAGCTCTCCTCGAATAACTACTTAGGCCTCACCTCACATCCAAGGCTGATGAAAGCGGCAAAAGAGGCCATTGATGAATTCGGTGCTGGTACAGGATCTGTACGAACGATCGCTGGCACAATGACGATGCATGAACGCCTTGAAAAAAAACTCGCTGCATTTAAAAAGACAGAGGCCGCCCTTGTGTTCCAATCAGGCTTTACGACCAATCAAGGGGTCTTATCAAGTATCTTGACGAAAGATGATATTGTGATTTCAGATGAACTGAATCATGCCTCAATCATTGACGGCATCCGGTTAACAAAAGCAGATAAAAAGGTATACGGGCATTCCAATATGGAAGAGCTTGAGAAAATTTTAAAGAAATCTATGAATTACCGCATTCGTCTCATCGTCACAGACGGTGTGTTCTCAATGGATGGAGATATTGCACCGCTTCCTGAGATTGTCAGGCTCGCAGAAGCATATGATGCATTTGTGATGGTAGACGATGCACATGCCTCAGGCGTGCTTGGTGAAAATGGCCGCGGGACAGTCAACCATTTTAAACTCGACGGCAGAGTGCACATTCAGGTTGGGACACTTAGTAAGGCTGTCGGAGTGCTCGGCGGCTATGTAGCGGGATCAGCCGTTTTAATTGATTATTTAAAGCATAAAGCAAGACCGTTTTTATTCAGCACCTCACATCCGCCAGCTGTGACTAGAGCGTGTGAAGAAGCGATTGAAGTGCTGTTAGATGAACCAGAGCGAATTAGCACACTCTGGGAAAACGCCGCCTATTTCAAAGAAAAAGTCGTCAGCCTTGGATTTCAAGTTGCTCCGACAGAAACACCGATTATTCCAATCATGATTGGAGACGAAGCTCTTACGTTTCGCTTTTCCAAGGCTTTAATAGACCGAGGCGTGTTTGCCCAAGGCATCGCTTTCCCAACTGTAGCAAAGGGAAAAGCGAGAATTAGAGCCATCATCACAGCAGAGCACACAAAAGAAGAACTAGACCGTGCACTGACGATCATCGAAGAAGAAGCAAAAAAACTGAACATACTTGATTGAGAGAGCGCAGGCTCTCTTTTTTTGCACTATTCTTTCCATATTTCATCAAATCTACCGTTTGTTATGTATAATGTATGTAAAAAGATCTATTGAGGTAAGTGGTGAGACAAATGTTATTTAATAAAAAAAATTTTTGTGAGCAATTTTTAGATTATAAGAACAAAGGGAGAACAGATAAGAATCACCCTTTTCACAACATGTTTAATAAAGAGATCCCAAACAACATTCGTTATGAATTAGAAAAACGTCATATGAGGAATTTGGACAGGATCGATATTAAAGCATCTACAGGAAATGGAAAAGTTGCAGAATGTTTTTGGATTGCACTTTTAGACAAGAGATTAACGACAAGTCCTAATTCCCAAAAAACAACGACACAAAAAGGTATATTTATTGTTATTTTATTCGCTGAGAACGGGGAAGATTTTTATTTAACAATTGAAACTGGAACTGAAAATTTATCTTTATCTGAAATTAAGGAAGAGGCAGCCATTTGGAGGCAAAGGCTACAGCCGGAATTAAAGCAACATAAAAGACTAGAGGGCTTTCATATAGGTGATTTTCATTTGGGTAAATCATTAAGACCTAAAAAATATGCAGCAAGCTCATTGGTCTTTAAAAAGTATAATATTGATCATTTTGACTATTACCAATTAATACAAGATATCAATTCTTTAAATGAGTTTTTTTATGATTTTGTTTACGAAATATATTTGGATCAGGACCTTACCCCAAAATTGGAAGATCAGAACAAGTATAAAAGAAAAAGAATCATTCATAGAGATGTTTATAAACAATTAAGAGAAGAAAGAGCAAAGCAAAACGAAGAGACAGGTAGAATAGCAGAGAAATTTGTTTATCATAAGGAAGTAGAGCAATTAAAAGCAGTGGGACGGGAACAATTAGCGGAAGCTGTCGATTGGGTAGCTGAAACGGAAGATGGTCATGGATTTGATATTAAATCTTATTACCCCGATGGAAAAGAGAAGCTTATAGAAGTAAAAGGATCTAAACTGACTCACCATGACTTTCCATTCTTCTTATCTGAACAAGAAAGAATGGTAGCAGAAGAGGAAAAAGAATCATATGTAATTACTTTAGTTGAGAGTGTCGGTACACAGCAGATGAAGATTGTCAAAGAAATACAAAACCCTTTAGGTAAAGACGATCTACATCTGAAACCTACTCAATATTCATGCAAAATTCGTGTGGATTGAAAAGTGGTGGCATGTATGAATTTATTTTCAATTCACGACAAAATAGTCTATACTGTAGGGTGGAGCTTGGTTTGAAAGGAGTACAAATTCATGAATGAAGAGCAGAGAAAAGCGAGCGGACAAGTAAGTTCATCGGACAAAAAATCCGAGAAGGACTACAGCCAGTATTTTGAAGCTGTGTACATTCCGCCTTCCTTAAAAGATGCAAAAAAACGGGGTAAAGAAGAAGTCGAATACAATCAATTTCAAATTGACGAGCGTTTTCAAGGGTTAGGAAACGGGCGCAAGTTTTATATTCGCACATATGGCTGTCAAATGAATGAGCATGACACAGAAGTGATGGCTGGTATTTTTATGGCGCTTGGTTATGAACCGACAAACTCAACGGAAGATGCAAATGTTATCTTATTAAACACTTGTGCAATTCGTGAGAATGCGGAAAACAAAGTGTTCGGAGAGCTTGGTCATTTAAAAGCATTAAAGCGTGAAAAGCCAGATTTAATTTTAGGTGTCTGCGGATGTATGTCGCAAGAGGAATCTGTCGTGAGCCGTATTTTGAAGAAACATCCATTTGTTGATTTGATTTTCGGTACACACAACATTCACCGCCTGCCAGAGCTGTTATCTGAATGCTATCTTTCAAAAGAAATGGTCATTGAGGTTTGGTCAAAAGAAGGCGATGTCATTGAAAACCTTCCGAGAGCCCGCCAAGGAAAAATTAAGGGCTGGGTGAATATTATGTACGGTTGTGATAAATTCTGTACATACTGTATCGTCCCTTACACACGCGGTAAAGAAAGAAGCCGCCGCCCTGATGAAATTATTCAAGAGGTCAGACGTTTAGCGGCAGAAGGATATAAGGAAATTACCCTTCTTGGTCAAAACGTGAATGCGTATGGAAAAGATTTTGAAGACATGGAATATGGTCTTGGACACTTGATGGATGAGCTGCGTAAAATCGATATTCCGCGTATCCGTTTTACAACAAGCCACCCACGTGACTTCGACGATCACTTAATTGAAGTGCTTGCTAAGGGTGGGAACCTTCTTGATCATATTCATTTGCCAGTTCAATCCGGCAGTTCTTCTGTCTTGAAACTTATGGCGAGAAAATATGACCGTGAGCGTTACCTTGATCTTGTGCGCAAAATCAAAAAAGCGATGCCAAATGCTTCATTAACAACGGATATTATTGTTGGGTTCCCAAATGAGACAGATGAGCAGTTTGAGGAAACACTTTCCCTCTATCGCGAGGTTGAGTTTGATGCGGCATATACGTTCATTTACTCTCCAAGAGAAGGAACACCAGCAGCGAAAATGCAAGACAACGTGCCAATGCATGTGAAAAAAGAACGCCTTCAGCGCCTGAATGCACTCGTGAATGAAATTTCCGCGAAAAAAATGAAGGAATACGAAGGGCAGACTGTCGAAGTATTAGTAGAGGGTGAAAGTAAAAACAACCCTGAAATCCTAGCCGGATATACAAGTAAAAGCAAGCTTGTGAATTTTAAAGCACCAAAAGAAGCGATTGGCAACATCGTCAAAGTGAAAATCACACAAGCCAAAACTTGGTCTCTTGACGGAGAAATGGTTGGAGAAGCTATCGAGGTGAATTAAAATGACACTTTATTCAAAAAAAGAGATTGTCGAGCGCGCAAGAGAGCTCGCTAAAATGATTTCTGAAACAGAAGAAGTTGATTTCTTCAAGAAAGCAGAAGCGCAAATCAATGAAAACACAAAAATTTCAACGATTATTAACCAAATTAAGGCGCTTCAAAAACAAGCTGTAAATTTAAAGCATTACGGCAAACATGAAGCATTAAAGCAAGTGGAAGAAAAAATTGATGCCCTGCAAGAAGAACTGGATGAAATCCCGGTGATTCAAGAATTCAAAGAATCACAAGTGGAAGTCAATTCCCTATTGCAGCTCGTAGCGCATACGATTTCTAATCAAGTAACAGATGAAATCATTCTTTCAACCGGAGGCGACCTCTTGTTAGGAGAAACCGGTTCAAAAGTGAAAAACTCATCACCAAGTTGCTCCATTAAATGAGAAAACCCCGCATTTGCGGGGTTTTTGTTTTGCTATCATCATTTTTGAAAGAACAAAAATCACACTCCCCGTTCTACTTCTTGCTTCGACAACCCAAAATCTCTCACTCTCCAACTTTTCCAATTTTCAAGGCAAGTTTATGGGCGACCATGCATACACTGAAACAGAAATGAATTTAATTGATCATGAAGTTCAAAATCGTGACACACTAGACGAATGCCCAGCATAAGATAAAACGATCAAGAACAAGGAGGCATGCCGGAATGTCTGAATACAGAGAGATTATTACAAAAGCGGTGGTTGCAAAAGGGAGGAAATTCACCCAAAGCACACACACCATTTCTCCATCGCAAAAACCAACCAGCATCCTAGGTGGTTGGATCATTAATCATAAGTATGATGCTGAAAAGGTCGGTAAAACTGTTGAGATTGAAGGAACCTTTGATATTAACGTATGGTATTCTTACGCTGATAACACGAAAACAGAAGTCGTAACAGAACGGGTGAAATATGTAGACATCATCAAACTGAGATATAAAGATAAAAATTTCCTTGATGATGAGCATGAAGTGATTGCAAAAGTGCTCCAGCAGCCGAATTGCTTAGAAGTGACCATTTCTCCAAACGGCAATAAAATTATCGTTCAAGCAGAGCGGGAATTCATTGCTGAAGTGGTAGGGGAAACAAAAATTGTTGTAGAGGTCAATTCAAGCTGGAAAGAAAAAGATGATCATGAGTGGGAAGAAGAGGTGGATGAGGAGTTAGAGGATATTCATCCAGAATTCCTAGCGGGTGATCCAGAAGAGTAATTCATGACTAGGGCGCATATCCCCCTAGTTTTTTTGTGTCCTATCTAGGAGAAAAAAGGGGTTTTTTTATGCTATAATGAAAGATGGTATGAATTCGAATGTAATATAGTGAGGGATTAGAAATATGGCAAGTTATACGCCCATGATACAGCAATATTTAAAAATCAAGGCAGAGTATCAAGATGCCTTTTTATTTTTTCGCTTAGGCGATTTTTATGAAATGTTTTTTGATGACGCAAAAGAAGCGTCACAAGAATTAGAGATTACGTTAACAAGTAGAGATGGCGGAACTATACCAATGTGTGGTGTTCCTTATCATTCTGCTTCTGCATACATAGAACAATTGATTTCAAAAGGCTATAAGGTCGCGATTTGTGAGCAGGTGGAAGATCCTAAAACGGCAAAAGGTGTAGTCAAAAGAGAAGTCGTTCAACTCATTACACCAGGTACGGTAATGGATGGTAAAGGCTTAAGTGAAAATGAAAACAACTTCATTGCCTCTGTGACAAAGTTTGAAAATGGATATGGACTTGCACTTTCCGATTTATCGACTGGTGAAAACATGGCGGCTTTCATCGATCGATTAGATGAAGTCGTGTCTGAAATTTATTCTGTCGGTGCAAAAGAAATTGTGGTGTCAAAGCAGCTGGATGAGGAAACAGTCAAGACCTTAAAGGAACGGTGCCAAGCGACCATTTCATACGAAGATAGTGATGAATTAATCGATGAAGCTGAGCGACTCGTGTCCCGCCTGAGCGAGCAACTAAGATCGGCATTTTTGACATTATATGCTTATTTAAGAAGAACGCAAAAAAGAAGTCTTGATCACCTTCAGCAAGTGCAAGTGTTTGAGCTCGAACAAACAATGAAAATTGATCTTTACTCAAAACGAAATCTTGAATTAACAGAGACGATCCGCTCAAAAAGCAAGAAGGGCTCTTTGTTATGGCTGTTAGATGAAACAAAAACAGCGATGGGCGGAAGGCTGCTCAAGCAATGGATCGACAGGCCGTTAATTCGTCTTTCGCACATTAAAGAACGTCAGGAAATGGTGCAAATTCTCATGGACCATCTCTTTGAACGAGAGGATCTGCGTGAACGGTTGAAGCAAGTATATGATCTTGAACGTCTAGCGGGCCGCGTCGCGTTTGGCAACGTCAATGCCCGTGATCTCATTCAGTTAAAGGAATCCTTAAAGCAAGTGCCAGCCATTAAAGAACTTGTGCACTCACTGCCAGAGGAAATGGCGAAATCAAGAGCGAATGATATTGATCTTTGTGATGATTTACTGAATTTATTAGAAGATGCGCTATATGAAAATCCGCCAATGACGTTAAAAGAAGGCAATTTGATTAAAGACGGCTACAATGCAAAATTAGATGAATACCGTGATGCCAGCCGAAATGGGAAGGACTGGATTGCACGGCTTGAGCAGCAAGAAAGAGAATATACAGGCATTCGCTCTTTAAAAGTCGGGTTTAATAAAGTATTTGGTTATTATATTGAAGTGACACGAGCGAATACGCATTTGTTGGAGGAAGGGCGTTATGAAAGAAAACAAACGCTCGCCAATGCAGAGCGGTATATTACACCTGAATTGAAAGAAAAAGAAGCGCTGATTCTTGAGGCCGAATCAAATATTAGCGAACTGGAATATGAACTATTCGCAGCTCTCAGAGAACAAGTGAAAGTCTATATTCCGAGATTACAGCTGCTCGCAAAACAAATGAGTGAGCTGGACGCCCTCCAATGCTTTGCGACTGTCAGTGAAAAACGCCGTTATATTCGTCCAGAATTCTCAGAGGATGAGGTAGATGTCATAGATGGCCGTCATCCAGTCGTTGAAAAAGTGATGGATCACCAGGAGTATGTGCCGAATGACTGCCATATGGGAAATGGCCGGCAAACCTTGCTCATTACTGGACCGAATATGTCAGGGAAAAGTACGTACATGAGGCAAATGGCGCTTATCTCCATTCTTGCGCAAATTGGATGCTTTGTACCGGCATCGAAGGCAACCCTTCCGATCTTTGACCAAATCTTTACACGTATTGGGGCAGCAGATGATTTGATTTCTGGTCAGAGTACTTTTATGGTAGAGATGCTCGAAGCAAAAAATGCGATGGTGCATGCAACGAAAAACAGCTTGATTTTATTTGATGAAATTGGACGCGGGACAAGCACCTATGATGGAATGGCTCTTGCGCAGGCGATCATTGAATTTGTTCACGATCATATTGGTGCCAAAACGCTTTTTTCCACACATTATCACGAACTGACAGTTCTTGAATCTCAATTAAGCGAGCTGAAAAATGTTCATGTACGTGCTGAAGAGCATGAAGGCACGGTCGTTTTCTTACATCAAATCAAAGAGGGTGCAGCTGATAAAAGCTATGGTATTCATGTAGCGCAGCTTGCTGAATTACCTGATGCGATCATTGATAGGGCCCAGACCATTTTGACGGAGCTTGAGAGCGGATCACATGAGGTGACCCCGCACGTATCAGCAGCTCCAAAAACAGAAAAGGCTGAGGAAAAACAGCAGCTTTCTTTCTTTGAAGTAGAAGAAAAACCGCAAACCAAACCAGTTCTAAAACAGAAAGATCAAGCGGTGATCGAGGAATTAAAGTCATTCAATCTAATGGATATGACTCCGCTCGAAGCGATGACTAAACTATATGAATTGCAAAAGAAATTATAATGTAAGATGAGGTGAGCAAAATGGCAAAGATTATTCAGTTATCCGATGACCTATCCAATAAAATTGCTGCAGGTGAAGTAGTCGAGCGGCCGGCTTCTGTCGTAAAAGAGCTTATGGAAAATGCAATCGATGCAAGCAGTACAGTGATTGAAATCGATGTAGAAGAAGCAGGTCTTTCCTCTATTAGAATGATTGATAATGGTGTTGGAATCGATGCTGAAGATTGTAAGCTCGCCTTTCAGCGCCATGCAACGAGTAAAATCAAAGATGAAAATGACCTGTTCCGTGTCAGAACGCTTGGATTCAGGGGAGAGGCGCTGCCAAGTATCGCATCTGTCTCTCATCTGGAAATGAAAACAAGTACTGGTGAAGGAGCTGGAACGCACCTTGTGCTGCAAGGCGGAAAGATCATTTCAGAGAAAAAAACCTCTGGCCGCCGTGGTACCGAAATTGTCGTTACCAACTTATTTTACAATACGCCTGCCAGACTAAAATACATGAAAACCGTTCATACGGAGCTTGGCAATATATCAGATGTCGTCAATCGAATTGCACTGGCTCACCCAGAAGTATCGATTCGCTTGCGTCACCAAGGAAAGGTCCTGCTTCAGACGAATGGAAACGGGGATGTGCGGCATGTGCTTGCGGCCATTTATGGGACAGCTGTTGCGAAAAAAATGGTGCCACTTCACGTGCAATCACTTGACTTTGAAGTGAAAGGATATATCTCCTTACCAGAAGTGACAAGGGCATCACGGAATTATATGTCTTCTGTAGTAAATGGCAGATATGTTAAGCATTTTCCGCTCGTAAAAGCGGTCCATGAAGGGTATCACACGCTGCTGCCGATTGGCCGCCATCCGATTACATTTATTGAAATGAAGATGGACCCCATTTTAGTGGATGTGAACGTGCATCCTTCGAAGCTTGAAGTGAGACTAAGTAAAGAGCAGGAACTTCATGAGCTAATCAAACAAGGAATTAAGGACGTATTTCAAAAACAGCAACTCATTCCAAGTGCTTCGGTGCCAAAGAAAGCACCAATGCCAGCGATCAAAAATGAGCAGCAATCCTTAACCTTTGATGCGAAAAAAGCAAATACAAACGAGGCGAGAACATCGCTACCCTATCAGTCGGAGTCTCTCGAATCGGTTGTATACGAGACAAATCAGATGGACACATACGGGACGCCTACGCAGGAAATGACAGGAGCATCATCACCCGTATTTAATGAAGATACTCCGTCTGAGCGTATCCATGTAGAGGAATCCGCTGCTTCTCTTGAATATGAAGAATCAGTACTGAGAGAGGATGCTGCAGAAACCATTTCAGAAAACGAACGAGTTCCTGTCATGTATCCCATCGGGCAAATGCACGGCACATATATTTTGGCTCAAAATGAACGAGGGCTTTATATTATTGATCAGCACGCGGCTCAGGAGCGAATCAAGTATGAGTATTATCGTGAGAAGGTAGGAGAGATCGAACAGGAAGTGCAAGAAATGCTCGTCCCATTAACATTCCACTACTCGAAAAACGACATGCTGATTATTGATGAGCATAAAGAGATACTAACGAAAGTGGGTGTCTTCTTAGAGCCTTTCGGTTCAGGAAGCTACATTGTTCGGTCGCATCCACAGTGGTTTCCAAAAGGGGAAGAGGCTGAACTGATCGAAGAAATTATTGAGCAAGTGCTGGATGAGAAGCGTGTAGATATCAAAAAATTAAGAGAAGAAGCGGCGATCATGATGAGCTGCAAAGGCTCTATCAAAGCAAATCGTCATTTGCGAAATGATGAAATCAAAGCTTTATTAGATGAATTGCGGCAAACCAATGACCCTTTCACCTGTCCGCACGGCCGGCCGATCATCATTCATCACTCGACATATGAAATGGAGAAAATGTTTAAACGGGTGATGTGATCAAATAAAAAAAAGACAAAGGGCCAAATTAGCCCTTTGTCACAGTCTGAAGCGCTCTTATAAGAGCGCTTTTTTATTTAGCATCCGCACGGATTGGGCGGTGTGACCACAACTGGTCGTGTTTGAATATCGAGGGTGTCCTCTGCATAAAATTTAGAACCAATGCTAAGCGCACGGTTTTCTGCACGGAACGTATATGTACCTGCAGCAGGAAGTACTTTATGTGAAAGTTGTAATTTATATTGTGAGATTCCTAATAAATCGATTCTAGCTGGAATGCGGACAGTTTTTCCACTGTTCAAAATGTAGCTGTCTTTTAGTGCTTTTCCATTGAAGATGTCTTTTGTTGTCGCTTGAAAGCCTGCAGGTAATGTGAACTCAATGGCACCGATACTTAAAACAGAATTTGGGCGGTATGTTAGCTCAATGTCTGAAAAAGACCATTCCTGCTTACTTGTACCTGTAATTTTCGCATAAAGCTCAGCTGGTCTGGCATTTGTTGATGCTTTGCCTTCCTCTGTTTTGGCTCCTTCAGCGGATGCGGCAATCGGTACCGATAGTGCCATGACCAGTGTCAGCATCCCCATCATGATCATTGTCCATATTTTTTTCATTTCTTCATTCCCCCTTGTTGATTATAGGTAAATAATAGATGATTAAATCCATTATTTACCTATAATGTTACCATATCCCTACAAGGTGTTGAATGGTATATTATACCCTTATTTTGTCATTTTGTTTAGTAATAACGGGAGAAATGTGTATTTGGTTGGTTCATTCCGTAACCAAAGCCTGTCATTTGCTGATTCGGCATCATCATATGCATATCTTGATATCCGTATGGATGATATGGCATCATTCCATATCCACCATAGTGGCCATGATGATGGTGATCCTTCATTGGAACATGTGAAAAGGGATCATGCTGATTTGGAAAAGGCAGATAGGCTGAATGATGATGTGGATAATGTCCGCTGTACTTATCTTTTTTACCATGATAATGGTTTGGCATATTCATATGATCATGCATGTTTGGCGCGACCACATGCTCATGGTTGGCTGTATACACATTCTCAAACGTATGGTACGGGTTTCCTTCGTGATGATGATTCATTGGGCTATTCATATTGTTCATTTGATATCTCATCCTTTATGTCAGGTTGCCATATCCTATGAGCATGATCCGTTTCATGAGCCTATCCACATGAAAAAAAACCGGCTTTTCAGCCGGGAAAACAAAAAGCAGATGAAAGCGTCAGGTGCTAAAATGAGATGCTGTGTCTTCTTCTGCGACGCTTCTTACAGCTGCTGCAGACACTTTTAGGACAGTAATAGGGATCGTAGCTTCTAGAAGTATCCCAGAAATCGCTCTCAAACCAATCATCTTTTTTATGATAATACTTCTTTTCTTTACATGGATCAACATGGCGATGATCGTCATGCTTTTTATAACAGTTTGAGTGGGAATGTTTGCACTTGCATTTGCACATTGTCATCCCTCCTAAATGTGACTCAATGCTAGTATATGCGAGAATGAGACAAGGGGACTGGATGGTGGCGCATCTTCTGCAAAAAAAGGCTTTTTCTAAAAAACTCAAATAAAAAGAATTGACTAGTGCTAAAATAACATGATAAAATATTAAATTTTATCCAACGATGAAATGTGTTATAATCATATTGTGAATACTTTCGGAGGTGGCGGATTTGTTTCAAATAGGTGATAAAATTGTTTATCCTATGCATGGTGCCGGTGTGATTGAAGGAATGGAAGAAAAAGAGATTTTAGGTAAGACGGAGGAATATTTTCTGATTCAAATGCCGAATATGCAGATGATGATCCCAAGAGGCAGAATCAATCAACTAGGTATACGTCCGGTAGCAGATCAAGCAACGCTGAAAGTTGTAATGAACAATTTTGCAGAAGAAACAAACGACGACACGCTTACTTGGAAGCAAAGATATGATGAAAATCTGAAAAAGCTAAAAACAGGTGCGATCGAAGATGGTGCAGACGTTGTCAAAGATCTGATGAGACGAAATCAGAAGAAAGCATTAAATTCAAGTGAAAAGAAGATGCTTGAAGATGCGCGAGGCATGTTAGTGAGTGAAATTTCTCTTGCACAAGGGCTGTCACAAGATGAAGTCCTTTCAGCTTTAGAGGATGAACTAAGAGTTTAATGATGGATATACAATAATTGGCTGTAAACAGAAGGGCATTCCTTTTGTTTACGGCTTTTTTTGTTTGAAATCAGAAAAACATCTTCATTTTTGTAGGTGATTTTAACTAAAGCGAAAATGAGGTCATACGATGCAGTTTTTATGGAAGAAGCGAATGATACAAAGAAGTCAGAAATACCTAGAACGGCATAAAAAAACAGGAAAGTTCTCCTGATTCATTTAAATGAGCCGGACAACCTTTGAATTCTGTTAGCCATTGATAGTAAAATAATGCGATAAGATGACACCTAAGAGAATGAAAAGGAGCGGTGAAATGAAAAGGCTACTGATATGTGGATTCATCTTTCTGATCCTGTGTGCTCTTTTAATGGTGAAATGCAGCCATTCTGTTCAAGAAAAAAAAGAGCAAAAGCAACATCAAGAAGAGGTGGAAAAGTATCAAAAAGAGCGAAAAAAAGGGGATCAATATGACAGCTTTAAACAGCTTATCCGGCATGAAAGAGAAGGCTATGAAATAGAATTTCACGAAAAGGGCGGAAGTGATTTACTTGTCTTTTCACCTCATGGAGGGGAAATTGAACCAGGAACAAGTGAAATTGTAGAAGCATTTCAACAAAGATACTCGACGTATTTGTTTGAGGGAACGAAACAAGAGAATAATCGTGATTTGCATATTACAAGCACCAAATTTGATGAACCGATATTGGTTCAAATGATTAAAACGTACCCCTTCTCCATTTCCATCCACGGCTACAAAAGTGATAAAAGGCACACGCTAGTTGGCGGGACAAACGAAAAAATGCAAAGAGCAGTTGTACGAGAATTAAAAGATCGAGGGTTTTCTGCAGAAATGGTGCAAGAAGGCGAACGGCTCTCAGGGACAGATCCTAAAAATATTAATAATCGAAATGCAAGTGGTGAAAGCGTTCAGTTAGAAATTAGTACGGCACAGAGAGAGGCCTTTTTCGACAATTTTGATACGAGAAAAGGAAAGAAAAAAGCATTCAGACGTTATATCCATGCTTTAAAAGAAGTATTAAGAGAATTTGACCCATTATCGTAGAAAAATCGTTTTGATGGGTAAAAGTACTCTATTTGAACTTGGTAAAAAAGATAGAAATATGCGAAATGAACATAAAATATGCATTAAATTACAATTTGCCTTAAAAACATAAATTATGTAAAATAATAGTTATCAGTTTGATATGATAGAATGGGGCTGAAGTGGATGGCACATAAAATACCATCTTCCGAAGTAGGTGTAAAGATCAATCAATGGTACACGCATATTTGCAAATTTGAAGTCGAACAAGCAAACGATATGAAGCGCCTTGTTGAAGAAGAAATTCATGAGATGGAAGAGGATCAAGATTTACTTTTATATTATTCTCTAATGGATTTTCGCCATCAACTGATGCTTCAGCATTCAACGCCAGTCCATGCAGGGAGTGAAACACTTCAAGCCGTGTCTTTTCCAAAAGAAATGGAAGATGGAGAAGATGAGATGACAGGCTTACTTGGCTATTACTTTCATTTTTTCCATGGAATGTTTGCGTTTATCCAGCGCCGGTACATCGAGGCCATTTCCTATTACAAGCATGCGGAACATCAACTGATCTTAGTGACAGATGAGATTGAAAAAGCGGAATTTTACTATAAAATTGCTGAAGTATACTATCATATGAAACAAACTTATTTCTCCATGCATTATGCTAAAAAAGCAAGAGACATTTATAAGAAACATCAGCTTTATGGAAAAAGAAGCATTCAATGTGATTTTGTCATGGCAGGTAATTGGATTGATGTGAGTCAGCACCAGAAAGCGCTTCCTTACTTAGAAAAAGCGTTAAAGGTCTGTGAAGCGATGGAGCAGAAAAAGTGCACATCTTATTTTAAAGCGATGGCCCTTAATAACTTAGGAGCTTGTCATTATAGTATGGGAACGTACCATACAGCGACAGTCTTTTTTGAACAAGCCATTTCCCTTTATCAAAAAGATCAAGCATCCACGATGATCAAATCATTATTTTCACTTGCTCTCACCTGGTTTAAGCTCGGAGATATCGAGCGGGCGGGCGAAGCTATACGTAAAGGGATGAACGAGGCTTGTTTATTGGAAGATGAAATTTATCAGTTGAAATTCCAATTTTTGCAGGCGCTTTATATAGAAAAAGACAGCTGTGAGCAATTAAGATCGGCACTTTTTGGACTGCGAAGCAAAAAAATGTTTGCTGATTTAGAGGAATTAGCACTTGATGCGGCTAATTATTATAAGGAACGCGACATGTACAAGGAATCCTCCACTTTTTTTGAGATTGTGATCGAAGCGCGTACGCACATTCAAAAAGGAGATGAGATGTATGAGAACGAAGCATAACATGTCAGCTGATCAAGTAGATGAAAGACTTCACACATAATAACAGACAAAAACAACACCCTTTACGAATCAACGTAAAGGGCTTTTTTTACTTATTCTTTGATGGCTTTTTCTGCGTCAATGGCACCTGCCCCGTAAATCATCGGGTCATCCCCAGACCACTTGCTTGTATTTTCTTTTAACAGGGTTTTGACCTCATCGGGCGTTAAAGCTGGTGAATGCTCTAATAAAAGAGCACAAATACCAGCGCAAATCGGTGTTGCCATAGATGTGCCAGATAACGTCGTGTAATCATCATCGACTCTGCTTGATTTATCGAGTTTATCTAGAAAGGATCTTGGTGATCTGAGGGAGACAATGTTTACTCCCGGTGCAAGGATATCAGGCTTTGTCTCCCCATAAACAGTAGGACCTCTGCTTGAAAATGGTGCCACAATATCATCGTTCGATTCTGGTGTATTCCGGTCATCAAAAGCGCCAACCGTAATCACTTTTTGACTGACGGCAGGACTCGCAATCGTTTGGCTGTTAGGACCAGAGTTTCCGGCTGCGACGCATACAACAATGCCTTTATCCCAAGCGGCATTGACAGCACGCACCATCGGATCGTCCTGTTCGTCATCATAACGCTGAGCATCTGCGCCTAGTGACATACTCATAATATGAATCGGATCATCAGGGTGATCTTCATTGAACTGGATGCACCATTCAACCCCTTCTATTATAGTAGAAAGTGATCCAGCCCCTTGTTTATTTAATACTTTTACGCCAATTAAATGAGCTTTTGGAGCAGGTCCTTTGTACAAGCCATCTGAGGCCGCTCCGTCTCCAGCTACATCTCCAGCGCAATGAGTGCCATGCCCGTTATCATCATAAGGCTTTGTTTTCTGCTTGACTAAGTCCACAAAATCGCGAATTCTTCCTTCTAGATCTTCATGCGGATAAATCCCTGTATCAATGACAGCGACCGTAATGCCTTCCCCTGTTAAGGCTGTACCGTTTCGGATGACTTCATCTGCGTGACTGGCTTGTGTGGCCACATCCAGAAGTGCATGAACTTTCCGGTCTAAATAAATTTTACGAATATGCTCACCATTTGCTAACAGCTCCTCTAAAGCAGCTGGTGTTAGGTCTGCAGCGCAGCAGTCGATATGTGAAAAGTGCTGTTTGATATTTGTTTTTCTACTTTTTTTCATGAGCTGTTTTGTGCTTTGAATTCCTGCTTCGACCGCACCTTCCTTAAATTCAATAATCACACGAAGCTTCTTTCTCTTCTTTAATCTTCCTTCAAAGAAACGATGAAGAAAGCATGGCGTCCATTTAAAAGGCTTATAAAGGTGAAGGACGGTCTCTCTTAAAGGTTGATCCAGTTTACTAGCATGTGTTCTGACCATTTGCACCATAGAAAATCCAAACATGTGATGCCCTCCATTCTAGCTATCCATTCTTGTACACTCTTACGTTATGAGAATAAGAGGTGCTTGGTTCGGATTCTTGTCCCTTCTTTTCTTCATATTGGCGGCTTACTCATTTCTGATGAAAAAGAAAAGCGCTTACATTTTGTAAAATAATAGAAAAAGGTGGAAAACATGTGGAATCAGCCGATGATAGGTGGGAGAGTTCTTCTTAGAGAACCGGTGAAACAAACGATTTTGCAGAAAAAAAGGAGGGGGTAGACAGGGTCAATGCTCATACAAATGTGACTTGTCACAGAGAGGAAAAATCAAATCCATATAAAAAATAGCCAAATTAAAGAAAACAGACTGGATAGAACTAGGTCATTTTAAACATAACTTCATTTGTCTGTCATACTATTCTAACTCTGTTTTCAAAGAGGAGAGGCGTTTCTGTGTATATAAATGCAATTATCTTATTTTTGAGGAATCTCATCAACTAGAGTGTTATGATCAAATTTGAAGAGAAAAAGTGGAAAAAATGAAAAGAAATGATGATTCAATATAAATCATAGAAACGGCTTAGAAATCTGTTAAAGGAGAACGGGAATGAAGAAGTTTTTTGCTTTGCTTCTCCTGCTTGCGATCGGATGGGGCGTTTATTATACAATGCAAGCACAGGAACATGATGAGCCAGTGTCATCAGGTGGGGAAGACGAAAGCGGTTCAAATGATATTTATCGCAATTTTAAAGAACTAGAAGAAAACGAATCAACAAGCAGCTATCAGATTACATCCAACCCAGTGCCTGGAAGCCGTCTTCTTGTGATGTCACCCCATGGGGGGAGAATTGAAGGCGGCGTGAGCGAGATCGTCCATTTTTTTGATAATGATTTCTCTACGTATTTGTTTGAAGGTTTAAGAGAGAATGCGTCAGAACTTCATGTGACAAGTACAAATTTTGATGAGCCAGTCGGCGTCGCGCAGGCAAAAGCACACGATTATATCTTAGCAGTGCATGGCTACAAAGGTGAGGAAGGCATTGACCATACACTCGTTGGCGGAACAGATTACGACCGTGCAGAGAAAATAGTGAACTCATTAGAGCGGAATGGATTTTCTGCTGAACTGGCTGTCGCACACGCAACCCTGAGCGGAACAAGCAATCATAATATTAATAATCTTACAAAAACAGGGCAAAGTGTACAGCTAGAGATTAGTAGAAGTCAGCGTGAAGCTTTATTTGACAGTTTTGACTTTCGGCGGCGGTCGAGTACAAAAAACGAGACGTTCTACCGGTATGTCAGGGCGATTCGGACAGTGCTTGATGAGGAATATACATAAAAATGGTGCACATGTTAAGACAAGCAGCGTGAATTCTTGTTACACTATAAAAAGTGATAACAAAAGGAGAGACGAATATGGCGCGTCATCATTTTCATCTTCAGGCGAGCTGGCCTGGCCTGCGTAACGGTGTGGGTACAATCTCATGCGAACAGTTAAAAACGAACATTTCAATTCCAAAAGAAATGGACGGTCCCGGCATTGGGACAAATCCAGATGAGATGCTCTTAGGTGCAGCGGCTACGTGTTATATTATTACACTTGCCGCTATGATGGAGCGGAGCCAATTAGAAAAAGAGGATCTCACGATGAGTTCTGAGGCTGTCGTCGATGTGACAAATGGTGTGTTTACATATGAAAAAATCATTCATCGGCCTGTCATCATCCTCAAAGCCTCTGCTTCTCCGCAAGATATTGAGCTTGCCCGCAAGCTTGCTCACAAAGCCGAAAGCTCATGTATGATCTCAAGAGCTGTTCAAGGAAATGTGGACATTTCCTTAGAAGAAACCATTCAAGTCGGCGGGTAAAAACAAAAAGTCATTTTCTCTTAATGAAATGGAGAAAATGACTTTTTTTATGACGTCCATTCGGTTTGATTGATTTGTTCTTTGTTTTCTTCCTTTTGTTTTTTTGACAGGTTCAAGACAATCACACCGCATATTACTAATGCAAGACCAATGAATCCTTTGATGTGAATGGTTTCGTTAAATAGCACGAGTCCGATAAGAGCAGTGAGTGCTGTTCCAACGCCAGACCATGTCGCATAAGCAGACGAAAGGTCAATCGTTTTAAGTGCTAGACTTAGGAAGGTAAAGGCACACCCAAATCCAATCAGGACTCCAATACTCGGTAATAGTTGCGAAAAACCTTGGGAAAGCTTCAGCATCGTACTGCCAAAAACCTCCGTTAAAATAGCCCCTGTTAAATAGAGCATTCCTTTCATGATCTCTCACATCCTTTATGACATATTTAAAAGTACGACCCCTGAGACAAGCATTGCCATCCCAATGATTGCTCTTTGGTTCAAGGTTTCTTTGAAAAAAAGCACGCCAAAAATAGCCGTGAGGACTGTACCAACCCCAGACCATGTTGCGTAAGACATGCTAAGCGGAATGATATTTAGTGTCAATGACAGCATATAAAAAGCAAGTGTATACCCAGCAACAACGACAGCGCTAGGCTTAAAGCGAGTAAAGCCATTTGAGAATTTTAACATCACGGCGCCAATGGCTTCTGAAAAAATGGCCACAGCTAGAAAAAGATATCCGAGGATCATCATGTTCCCTCCTCTAATAGGTGTAAAATCCGGTGAAGTAAAAGGGTTTTTTCCTCTCGGTTCAGCGGTTCAAGCTGAAACATTTCTGAAAACCATATTCCATCACATGCAAGACGGATCAGCTGGCTCAATGCAGGGTCATTAATTTCCTCAGCTGCTTTCGCTTTGAACTCTGCATAAAAATCACGCCAAGGGTTCAATAACGCTTCATCAAATGACATAGTAGCCAGCATACTTGTACATAGCTGAATCGTATTTTGATGATCAAGATCATGTAATGTGGCCGATATATATGCACGGACATAAGGCGCTTTTTCATGTTTGTAAGTTTCTTGATACGTTTCGAGCTGCTGACGAAAGCAAAGAATCGCGTGCTCATTCATTTTTTGGATGAGCTCTTCCTTGCTTGCGAAATGATAAAGCAGGCCGGCTTTGGTCATATGTGCATGCTCTGCCACTTGCTGAAGGGTAAGCTGGCTTAATCCTTCTACTAAAATCGTGCGGGCAGCTGCATCAAAGATTTGCTCTTTTTTGGTTTTAGACATAAAAAAAAACACCTACTTTACTGAACGGTCGGTAAAGTAAATGTTAACCCATCAAAAACGAGTGTGTCAATCGATTCATTTGATGAACAGATTTTTTCGCTAAATCGTCATATTTAATAATAAGGGTATGGTCCATATGGCGGGTACGGAGGCGGATAAGGGTACCCATAGCCATAGCCTGGTGCAAGCAGAGACCCAGCAAGCAGACCTCCAGCAAAACCACCTAAAAATGGAGGTCCGAAAAATCCAGGTCTACCATAACCGAATCCAGGTCTCCCAAAGCCAAATCCGGGTCTCCCAAACCCAAAACCCGGGCGTCCAAAGCCAAAACCAAAAGGTCTTCTCATGTCTTCTTGCATAAATGGCTGTGCATCAAAATAATTCATAAAAAAAGGCTCCTCTCACATAAAATCACTGTAACTGACATCAGTGTATTCGATTGGCCTATATGTGTTTGGGTGAACGCCTATTATAAGGAGGAATGTTAAAAATGGGCCTGTATCCGTCTGATTGGGCTAAATGTCCGCCGCATGCTCATGCCTATAAAGCACGAACGGATGTAACAGAAGAGCATTATCATTTAATAGAAGGTATTTCTCAGCCTGTCAATGGAAGCAGTACCGATCAGCATACTCATTACTATCGCGGGGTCACCTCTTTTGAGAGAGGACATTTCCACAGATACTACGGCGTCACAGGACCTGCGATACCGAGATTGGATGGTACGCACTATCACGAGATTGAGGAAGTCACGTTTTCTGCCTATAACGATTCTGTCCCTATTCCATACGGAGGAGTCGTCTATAGTCCGGACGAGGAGCGGCCGACGCATACGCATCGCTTAAAAGGAAAGACGTACGAAGTGGTCGGAAATGAACCACTCGGCTGGTGATAGACCGTATATATGAGAGAAAGAGAAGTTATGCTATACTGTAGGCAGTTTGTAAAAGAGAGTGATGTTATGAAAAAAACGAAACAACCAGTGATTGTATTAGTAGGACCGACGGCTGTCGGCAAAACAAAACTGAGCATTCATATAGCCAAAGCATTTAATGGAGAAATTATCAGTGGTGATTCTATGCAGATTTATAAAGGAATGGACATTGGAACAGCTAAAATCACCCCTGAAGAAATGGATGATGTCCCTCACCACTTAATTGATATTAAAGAGCCAGATGAATCCTTTTCTACAGCTGAATTTCAGCAGCTGGTCCGTATGAAAATCAAAGAGATTGCCGCTAGAGGAAAAACACCCATGATCGTCGGCGGAACAGGTTTGTATATCCAATCTGTTTTATATGATTACACATTTACCGATGAGAAAAGTGACCCTGCTTTTAGAGAAGAAATGGCGCTGTTTGAGCAGCAGCATGGCTCCCTTCAGCTGCACGAAAAACTAAAGGCAGTAGACCCTGATGCTGCAAAAGCCATTCATCCGAATAATGTCCGCCGCGTCATCCGGGCGCTTGAAGTGATCCATACAACAGGTCAGAAAATATCGGAAATGCAAAATGGTCATCAAGAAGTTCCTCTTTATGATACAGCCTTCATTGGGCTGAAAATGGATCGAGAGCTTTTGTACGAGCGCATTCATAAAAGAATTGATATGATGATAGATGAAGGCTTAATTGAGGAAGTGAGCGCACTTTATCAATCTGGCTTGAAGGATTGTCAATCGGTTCAAGCGATTGGTTATAAAGAGCTGTATGCGTATTTTCAAGGTGACTACTCACTTGATGAAGCTATCCAGCAATTAAAGCAAAATTCCCGTAGATATGCGAAGCGTCAGTTCACGTGGTTCCGTAATAAAATGGATGTCACTTGGTTCGACATGACACCGCCTTGCCACTTTTCAGACAAAAAGGAGGAAATTTTCGCATATATAGCAGGAAAGCTTGGACTTAAAGCGAAACTGTAGTTATCAGAATCAAGGAGGACGAAACATGAAACCGATTAATATTCAGGACCAATTTTTGAATCAAATTCGTAAAGACAATACATTTGTCACAGTATTCTTACTGAATGGCTTTCAGCTTCGCGGTCAAGTGAAAGGATTTGACAATTTCACGGTGCTGCTTGAAACAGAAGGGAAGCAGCAGCTTATTTATAAACATGCTATTTCTACATTTGCACCTCAAAAGAATGTAAATCTAGAATTAGAATAGGATATGTTCGACCTAATAGCCCCATGCATCTGCGAATAAACCGGCCGGAACCCGCTACGTTTTTGTCAGTGCAGAGGGGCTATTTTGCATGCCGTGAAACCTTTCTGTCTATTTTGCGTATAATCCCTTATTGGATATGAAGAAAGGTGGGGGGAACGATATGGAAAATGCAGAGCTTGAATTAAGAAGGATTAGAGTGATCCTTCTACTAATTGGGATTGTTGTCTTATTTGGATCGTGCGCCATTTCAAACATTGAATCCAGGCAGGAAAGCTGGCATAACTATTCTAATCAAGATGATCATGGAGATATAGAAGGTCTGTTACAATCAGCTGTTGCACTAAAAAATAATCACTTTGCTGTTGTGAAAGATGATGAAGTACATGTGTACCGGTTTGATGAAAAAGAGGGAGAACTGACCCTTATTAAAACAAAATACATAGATGAGTGGGACGAAGATTATGATGATGACGATTCTGTGGAAGAGTAAGCACGTAAATTTACAAATGAATGTGAAGTCGCTACACTATAATCATGCATTAGACATCTAGACAGAAAAGGATGAGTTCATGACACACAAAATTAAAATTAATCATTGGGAACAAACTTGTGAAGACGACTCCTGCTTCGAATATGGAACAAGTGTTTCTGTAAATGGGAAAGAATTAGTCAGAGAAGCTTCAATCGTCTCTGCGCTTGAAGCGGTGCTAAAAGAATTAGGTGTTGAAGTGGAAATTACAGAAGTGTCAGAAGATTTACAGTGCGATGCCTACAAAAAATAAAACAAAAAGTCTAGTCTACTAAGCGATTTTTTTTCGTGTTATGATAGATTTCGGTTTCAGTTGAATAGAGAGTAGAGCAGTCTATTTTTAGATCCTGTTCTGCTCTATTTATTTGAACGTACGAGTTCGGCTATGAACGTTCGGCCGGGTTGGTTGATTTTTTTCGTTTCGAACATCTATATGTTGTGTTTTGAAAAAACATAGTATACTATATATAGTGAATAACGAAATGATCAACAATACTAAAAACTAGGTCGTGATGGAATTGATTCAAATCGTATTTGATTCAAAAACAGGAAATGTTCAACGCTTTTTGGACAAGACCCCCTTTACAGACAAACGAAAATTGACTGGAGAAGAGTTTTTGGATACGCCGTTTATTCTCGTCACCTTTACGACAGGATTTGGACAAGTCCCTAGTACCACTCAATCTTTTTTAGAGAAAAATGCTCACCTTTTACTAGGTGTAGCGGTGAGTGGAAACAAAGTGTGGGGAGATAATTTTGCCAAAAGCGCCGATACGATTTCTAAACAATATCAAGTTCCTATTTTGCACACCTTTGAACTAAGCGGAACAAAAAGGGATGTTGAATTGTTTACACAGGAGGTAGAAAGAATTGTCACAAAATCAGGTTCCAAAGTGGATACAATTAAATAACGAGATTATGATTCAAAAAGAAGGAAAGTTTCAGTTCGATAAGGACAAAGAAGCTGTACATAGTTATTTCGTAGATTATATTAATCAAAACACAGTCTTCTTTCACAACTTAGAAGAGAAGATTGATTACTTAATAGAAAACGACTACTATGAAGAAGAATTTTTAAGACAATACAGCATGGCAGATATTAAAGAGGTATTCGAAGCTGCATATGCGAAGAAATTTAGATTTCCATCATTCATGAGTGCGTTTAAGTTTTACAACGACTATGCACTGAAAACAAATGATAAAAAGAAAATCCTTGAACGCTATGAAGACCGCATTTCAGTTGTAGCGCTTTTCTTTGCGGGCGGAGATAAAGAAAAAGCCCTTGAGTTTGTAGAACTGATGATCAATCAGGAATACCAGCCAAGTACACCAACATTCTTAAACGCTGGGCGTAAAAGACGCGGTGAGCTTGTGAGCTGCTTCTTGCTTGAAGTGAATGACTCATTAAACGATATTTCAAGAGCGATTGATATTTCAATGCAGCTTTCAAAATTAGGCGGCGGCGTCAGCTTGAACTTGTCAAAACTTCGTGCAAAAGGCGAAGCAATTAAAGATGTTGAAAACGCGACAAAAGGTGTCGTTGGCGTGATGAAGCTTCTTGATAATGCATTCAGATATGCAGATCAAATGGGACAAAGACAAGGATCAGGCAGTGCGTACCTCAATATTTTCCACAGAGATATTAATGATTTCTTAGATACTAAAAAAATCTCTGCAGATGAAGATGTTCGCGTGAAAACATTGTCCATCGGTGTCGTCATCCCCGATAAATTTATCGAGCTTGCAAGAGAAGATAAAACAGCTTACACCTTCTATCCGCACACAGTCTATAAAGAATATGGACAGCATCTTGATGAGATGGACATGGAAGAAATGTATGATGAGCTTGTAGAAAACCCGAAAATCAAAAAAGAAAAAGTCAATCCGAGAAAGCTTCTTGAAAAATTGGCTGTTCTTCGTTCAGAATCAGGCTATCCATATATCATGTTCCAAGATAACGTGAATAGAGAGCATGCATTAAACCATATTTCACGAGTGAAATTCTCAAACCTTTGCTCAGAAGTGCTTCAAGCTTCAGAGGTCTCTTCTTACGCGGACTATGATCAAGAAGATGAAATTGGTCTTGATATTTCTTGTAACCTTGGCTCATTAAATATCATGAATGTCATGAAAAACAAATCGATCGAAAAAACGGTCAAACTAGCAACAGATTCATTAACGCTTGTATCTGAAACAACAGATATTCGCAATGCACCAGCTGTTCGAAAAGCGAACAAAGCGATGAAATCAATCGGACTTGGCGCGATGAACCTTCACGGGTATTTGGCTCAAAACCAAATCGCCTATGAAAGTGAAGAAGCAAGAGACTTCGCGAATACATTCTTTATGATGGTGAACTACTATTCAATTAAACG
Source organism: Bacillus sp. FSL K6-2841 (assembly GCF_037976435.1). NCBI lineage: Bacteria > Bacillati > Bacillota > Bacilli > Caryophanales > Bacillaceae > Bacillus > Bacillus sp. FSL K6-2841. The sequence goes on from NZ_CP150266.1 coordinate 1,708,837, forward strand.
CTCAAGTGAGCTTGCAAAAGAAAAAGGAGAAACATTCCATCGTTATGAAGGCTCTGGCTACGCAACGGGCGAGTACTTCAATAAATACGTGGAGAATGATTTCACACCAAAAACAGAAAAAGCAGCAGCATTATTTGAAGGCATGCACATTCCAACAAAAGAAGACTGGGCAGCACTCAAAGACTTTGTAGCGGAAAATGGCATGTACCATAGCTACCGCTTATGTATTGCACCAACAGGTTCCATTTCTTATGTGCAATCGGCAACAGCTTCAGTTATGCCAATTATGGAACGTATCGAAGAAAGAACATACGGCAACAGCAAAACGTATTACCCAATGCCAGGTCTTTCAGCGCAAAACTGGTTCTTCTATAAAGAAGCGTACGATATGGATATGTTTAAAGTGGTTGATATGATCGCAACGATTCAGCAGCATGTTGATCAAGGAATCAGCTTTACACTATTCCTGAAAGATACGATGACAACGCGTGACTTAAACCGCATCGATCTGTATGCACACCATAAAGGCATTAAGACACTTTATTATGCAAGAACGAAGGATACAGGGCAGGAAGGCTGTCTTTCTTGTGTTGTTTGATTAAAGGAGAGTTTAACGTGACAAAAATTTATGATGCAGCCAACTGGTCAAAACACGAAGACGATTTTACACAAATGTTTTACAACCAAAATGTGAAGCAGTTCTGGCTTCCGGAAGAGATTTCCTTAAACGGGGATCTCTTGACGTGGAAATATTTAGGTGAAAAAGAGCAAGATACGTACATGAAGGTACTTGCTGGACTGACTTTACTTGATACAGAACAAGGAAACACAGGGATGCCGATAGTGGCTGAACATGTAGAAGGTCACCAGCGTAAAGCGGTATTAAACTTTATGGCGATGATGGAAAATGCGGTACATGCGAAATCATACTCAAATATCTTCATGACACTCGCACCAACTGAAACGATCAGTGAAGTGTTTGAATGGGTGAAGAAGAATAAATTCTTGCAAAAGAAAGCAGATATGATTGTCAGTTTATACTGTTCAATTCAAAAGGACGATCCGATTTCCCTCTTTAAAGCAATGGTTGCTTCTGTTTATTTAGAAAGTTTCCTATTTTACAGTGGTTTTTACTACCCGCTTTATTTCTATGGACAAGGTAAGCTCATGCAAAGTGGTGAAATCATCAACTTGATTTTGCGTGATGAAGCGATTCATGGTGTATACGTTGGATTATTAGCACAAGAAATTTACAACAAACAAACACCTGACGTGCAAAAAGAGCTATATGATTTCTCAATTGACCTCTTGAACGAGCTATATGAAAATGAACTTCATTACACGGAAGATATATATGACCAAGTCAATTTATCGCATGATGTGAAAAAGTTCATTCGTTACAATGCCAATAAAGCGTTAATGAACCTTGGATTTGCCCCTTACTTTGAAGAAGAAGAGATCAATCCAATTGTATTGAACGGACTCAATACAAAAACAAAATCGCATGACTTCTTCTCAATGAAAGGGAACGGCTACAAAAAAGCGACAGTTGAGCCGTTAAAAGATGACGACTTCTTCTTTGGAGATGAATCATAAGTAAGGCGTAAAAGTCAAAACGCATCACTCGTTTTGGCTTTTTGCCATTTCATACAATGCGTTACATACTGGAGGTTACCGAACATGGGAAAAATGGATGAAATCATACTAGTTGCACCGCGCACACGCGTATTCCAAAACGAAACGCTTGCGTTTAATGGTGTGAATAGTGAAGAGAAAACAATCAATACAATTATGAAAGAAATCGAAGAGCACTTCGAGCAGATGCGCAGAGGCGATGCGGAAGAAAATCCTGACTTCAAGCAGCCGATTCCTTATGTCGTGATTAAACGTGAAGACGAAGTGTATGTATATGAAAGGCTTCAAGGCGGGGGAGAGACTCGATTGCATCATAAGTTATCTCTTGGCTTTGGTGGTCACATGAATTTCATCGAAGGTAAAAACTTTGCTGAAATTCTAAAAGAAAATACGGATCGTGAGCTAGACGAGGAACTTTCTATTCAAGAAGAAGACAAACTTGAGATGAAAACCCTTGGATTAATTAATGATGATGACAACAGTGTAGGCCGTGTGCACATTGGACTGTTATCAGCGCTTGAATTATCTCCAGGTGCTCATGTAGAAGTGAAAGAAACAGATCAAATATCAGGAAAATGGATGAAAGCATCTGATTTGAAAAAGCCTGAATACTTCAATCGACTTGAAACGTGGTCTCAATTTGTCGTGAACATTTTAGCATAAATGAAGCAATCAAAAACCGGCTCAGCAGCAGACTTGAGCCGGTTTATTTCGTTATAACAGCTTCAGTTATTGGAAAACGAATGCGTCGTGACCTGCCTGTTTCAATTTTGCAACGAGGTCATCCGCATTTTGCTTTGTACGAAAAGCTCCGGCTTGTACTCGGAACATGCCGCCCTCTAATACAACGAAGGCGTCAAAGCCTTTGGATTTCAGTGTGGCTGCTAACTCATCTGCATTGGCTTTCACCTTGAAAGCTCCAGCCTGTACTTTATAAAGATTACTTGCTTTTTCTTTCAGCTGAAAGGCTTTCTCTAATCCAGTGGCATGAGCGTGAGCGATGCCTTGAAGGAAGGTCGCGTTACGAAGCTTATTTGCATCAGCTGTCGTGTCAATGAAACCATTCTCTGTTAAAATAGCGGGCATAGAAGTTTCTCGAAGAACGTGGAAGTTCGCTGTTTTCTTGCCGCGGTTGGCAAAATCCACTGAGCGAACAATCTCATCATGAAGGGCATTGCGATACGTGGTGGTCGGTGCTGAAACGCCAGGATACACATAGCTTTCAAAACCTGTGCCCCCGCCTGCATTAATATGAATAGATACGAAATAGTCAGCTCCCCAGCTGTTTGCTGCATTAGTACGCTGGGTCAAAGTGACGGATTGGTCAATTGAACGACTTAAGCGGACGGAAACATCATCATAATCACTAATCAACATATCTCTCAATAAAATCGCGATTTGCAGGGTGATATTTTTCTCCAAAAGTCCATTCGCAGCAGCTCCAGAATCTGTTCCTCCATGGCCAGGATCAATAAAAATTTTCACCATCTATTCATCACCTCGTCTTTATTTTATGAGAAATTAGAAAAATTGCCTGTACAAAATGCGGAAATCATTGAGACTCTTTTCTGCACAATTTGTGATGAGAAAGCTACATTTTTCTAAGAAAAAACAAATTGTTGGTTTGTCCGCCTAAATGGGATGAATACAATGGAAATAGCACATCATTTCCTGGGAAACCGCAGAAATCCCTACAATATTCGGTATCTCGGGTCATTTTGACAGCAAACTTGGGCTTAAGCGGGCGATTGTCACGATTACAGCTCCACCCGAATAGAATAAAGAGAGAAGAGCGAGAGGTGAATACGTTGGAGCGAGCTGTCACATATAAAAACAACGGCCAAATCAATATTATACTTAACGGACAAAAGCAAGTATTGGTTGATGCAGATTCAGAGGCAGAATACCTTGAAGCCTTGCAGAAAAATGAGGCGAAACACAGCATCTTACGGGAAATAGAACGTGAAATGAACAGCCTTGTCGGTATGGATGAAATGAAACGAAACATAAAAGAAATTTATGCTTGGATCTTTGTCAATCAAAAAAGGCAGGAACAAGGGTTAAAGGTAGGTAAACAAGCGCTTCATATGATGTTCAAAGGAAATCCAGGCACAGGGAAAACAACGGTTGCAAGGCTTGTCGGGAAACTTTTCTTTGAAATGAATGTCCTTTCAAAGGGTCACTTAATTGAAGCGGAACGCGGAGATCTAGTCGGGGAGTACATCGGTCATACTGCTCAAAAAACAAGAGACTTAATTAAAAAATCACTAGGTGGCATTTTGTTCATCGACGAAGCCTATTCTCTTGCCCGCGGAGGCGAAAAGGATTTTGGGAAAGAAGCGATTGATACCCTAGTAAAGCATATGGAGGATAAACAGCACGAATTCATTCTTATTCTTGCTGGCTACTCCAAGGAAATGGATCATTTTCTATCATTAAATCCCGGCCTGCAATCCAGATTTCCAATCAATATCAGCTTTCCTGATTATACCGTCGATCAGCTCATGGACATTGCCAAACGAATGATGGCTGACAGAGAATATATATTTACTCAAGAAGCTGAATGGAAACTGCGAGATTACTTAATGCACATTAAAAGCACCACGAGTCCTGCAAAATTCAGCAACGGCCGCTTTGTGCGAAACACGATTGAAAAGGCCATTCGGACCCAAGCCATGAGACTCCTGCTTGTGGATCATTATGATAAAAAAGATTTGCTGACGATTAAAAGTCACGATCTCCAAATGAAAGAGGATACGCCTACTTAAAATGGCGTATCCTTTTTATAAAGAGATACTAAAATAAACCATCCGAATAGTGGTATACGTGTGATGTGTTTGGTATGATGGTACTACTGAAAACTTAAGTACAGAAAGGAAACAACTGACGTTGAATGAACATGAAATGACAGAAAAAGCGATCCTTGTCGGCTGTCAATTGCCGCATGTCACGGATGAACGCTTTCAATACTCAATGGAAGAATTAGCTTCCTTAACCAAAACGGCTGGCGGTGAAGCTGTCAGCGTAATGACGCAGAAGAGAAATAGACAAGACAGCGCAACATATATAGGTAAAGGGAAAGTAGAAGAGCTTGAAGTGCTTTGTGAGGAATTCGAATGTGATGTCATTATTTTTAACGACGAACTGTCTCCAAGTCAGCTAAAAGCTTTGGCAACTGCCTTAGATGTGAAAATTATCGATCGGACACAATTGATATTAGACATCTTTGCAAAAAGAGCCCGGACAAGAGAGGGGAAGCTGCAAATAGAGCTTGCCCAGCTTCAGTATGCCTTGCCGAGACTAAGCGGACAAGGGATCAGCCTCTCAAGACAAGGCGGCGGAATTGGCGCAAGAGGTCCAGGTGAAACAAAACTTGAAACAGATAGACGTCATATTCGAAACCGTATTCACGAAATTAACGGGCAATTATCTACAGTCAAAGAACACCGGACAAGATACCGGGAACGCCGGAAGAAAAATGGTGTGTTCCAAATTGCCATTGTTGGGTATACGAATGCCGGAAAATCTACTTTGTTTAACCAATTAACAGATGCAGATAGTCATGAAGAGGATCTGCTGTTTGCGACCCTTGACCCAATGACACGTAAGATGACATTAGCATCTGGCTATAGTGTGCTGATTTCAGACACCGTTGGTTTTATCCAAGACCTCCCAACAACACTCATTGCGGCATTTCGTTCCACTCTTGAAGAAGTGAAGGAAGCTGATTATTTGCTTCACGTCATTGATTCTTCTAACGAGGATTACGAAGGACACGAACGAACGGTTCATGAGTTATTAGAAGAACTAGAAGCAGACCGTATACCGATGCTGACGGTTTATAACAAAGAAGATCAAATCAGACCGGATTTCATCCCATCTTCAAAGCATCGTCATCTTTTAATCAGTGCGAGACGCGAAGAAGATATAAAGCGATTAAAAGCGGATATTATGGCAGAACTGAAACAAAACTTTTTAAAACCATATCATGTGAAGATTCCAGCGTATGAAGGAAAGCTCATCTCCGCATTAAAATCAGAAACGCTCGTGGAATCACTAGAATTTCAAAAAGAAGCAGAACTTTATGACATCACCGGGTTTAGCGGTGAGGAGCAGACCATATTAGGTCAAATCAAGAAGTATATGTTGTAAGAAAGGAATTAAATCAAGATGTTTCATACATTAAAACACGGCAGTATTTTAGAAAAAGTAGCAGCAGAAACAGAACAAGAGATTTTACACATGCATCAGCAAATTGATCAAAAGAGTGAACAAAATGAGTGGCGGGTGCTTGAAAGCTACCGAAAGCATAGAGTCAGTGACTCTCACTTTAACCCGACAACTGGATATGGCTACGATGATATGGGAAGAGACACGCTAGAAAAAATTTATGCGGATGTCTTCGGAGGAGAAAGCGGCCTTGTGCGTCCACAGATCATTTCCGGCACACATGCCATTTCCATTGCATTATTCGGTGTGCTGAGACCTGGCGATGAATTGATCTATATGACGGGAAAACCATACGATACGCTAGAAGAAATTGTGGGGATTCGCGGCAAAGAAGGGACAGGCTCATTAAAAGACTTCCAGATTGATTACAAGGCCATTGATTTAAGGCAAGATGGATCCGTCGATTATGACAAAGTAAAAGAGTCAATCTCCTCTAAAACAAAAATGATCGGCATTCAGCGTTCGAAAGGCTATGCGTCAAGACCTTCTTTTACAATAGAAGAAATTGAGCAAATGATTTCATTTGTAAAAGAGATCAATGAAGAAATTATTGTGTTTGTGGACAACTGTTATGGTGAATTTACTGAATTGCAAGAGCCATGTCATGTGGGAGCGGATCTTATGGCGGGTTCCCTTATTAAAAACCCAGGCGGCGGGCTTGCCAAAACAGGCGGTTACATCGTTGGAAAAGAAAAATGGGTAGAAGCTTGCTCTTATCGAATGACATCTCCGGGCATCGGCAGTGAAGCGGGTGCCTCGCTTTATGCGCTTCAGGAGATGTATCAAGGATTTTTCTTAGCACCGCATGTTGTGGCGCAAAGCTTAAAAGGTGCAGTGTTCACGGCTCGTTTTCTTGAGAAGCTCGGATTCCAAACGAACCCAGCGTGGAATGCGAAAAGAACAGATTTAATTCAATCTGTCGAATTTGGAGATCCTAAAAAGATGATTGCATTCTGCCAAGCGATTCAATATGCATCTCCGATCAACAGTCACGTCACGCCGCATGCAAGCTATATGCCAGGATACGAGGATGATGTCATTATGGCAGCGGGCACCTTCGTCCAAGGAGCTAGTATCGAATTGTCAGCCGATGGACCGATCAGACCGCCTTATACAGCCTACGTTCAAGGCGGACTCACGTATGCCCATGTGAAAAATGCGATTTGTAGTGCTGTAGATGCCTTATTGGAACAAGGTTTCATCGACATACCTGCTCAATAAAAAAACCATGTTAATATTCCTAACATGTTGTTGACACATAATATAACATGACATATAATAAATTTAAGCAAAGAGGAGGAGACAGTTGAGATGAGTGATAACATTCGCCGCTCAATGCCTTTATTCCCAATTGGGATTGTCATGCAGTTAACAGAATTATCTGCAAGGCAAATTCGCTATTATGAGGAAAATGGATTAGTATTTCCAGCAAGAAGTGATGGGAATCGCCGATTATTTTCTTTTCATGATGTTGATAAATTACTAGAAATTAAAAACCTCATCGAACAAGGTGTAAACATGGCAGGAATCAAAAAACTTTTTGCCAAAGCTGAGGCAGAACATCCAGCGTCTGATGCAAAGACCGAGGAGAAAACCACAGCGAAGCACAACTTGACAGATGATGAACTCAGGAAGCTACTGAAGAAGGAACTCATTCAGGCTGGACGTTTCCAACAAGGAACGACCTTTAGGCAGGGGGATATGTCAAGGTTCTTCCGTTAACCAATTAGCAAAAGCATTGCTATACAATTTTACCTTTTGTAGGGGAGGAGTTTTACGAAATGGCAAAATACACAAGAGAAGATATCGTAAAATTAGTAAATGAGGAAAACGTAAAGTACATCCGTCTGCAATTTACAGACATTCTCGGAACGATTAAAAATGTTGAGATTCCTGTGAGCCAGTTAGAAAAAGCTCTCGATAACAAATGTATGTTTGACGGTTCATCTATTGAAGGCTTCGTACGTATTGAAGAATCAGATATGTATCTATACCCAGATCTCAACACATTTGTTATTTTCCCTTGGACAGCTGAAAAAGGTAAAGTTGCACGCTTTATTTGTGACATTTACAAGCCGGACGGGACGCCATTTGATGGAGACCCGCGTAATAACTTAAAGCGTGTTTTAAAGGAAATGGAAGACCTAGGATTTAGTGATTTCAACCTTGGACCTGAGCCAGAATTCTTCTTATTTAAATTAGATGAAAAAGGCGAGCCAACGCTTGAACTAAACGATAAAGGTGGATACTTTGACCTTGCACCAACAGATCTAGGTGAAAACTGCCGCCGTGATATCGTGCTTGAGCTTGAAGAAATGGGCTTTGAAATTGAAGCCTCTCACCACGAAGTAGCACCTGGACAGCATGAAATTGACTTCAAATATGCAGGCGCCATCCGTTCTTGTGATGATATTCAAACATTCAAACTTGTTGTTAAAACGATTGCGAGAAAACACGGACTTCATGCGACATTCATGCCAAAACCATTGTTCGGTGTAAACGGATCTGGTATGCACTGTAACCTATCATTATTCAAAAATGGCAAAAACGCATTCTTTGATGAAAAAGCAGATTTACAATTAAGCGAGACGGCTAGACACTTTATCGCAGGTATCGTTAAGCATGCAACTAGCTTTACGGCGGTCACAAACCCAACGGTGAACTCTTACAAGCGTCTTGTACCTGGTTATGAAGCACCTTGCTACGTGGCATGGAGTGCACAAAACCGCAGCCCATTAATCCGTATCCCTGCATCACGCGGCATCAGCACACGTGTAGAAGTGCGCAGCGTAGACCCATCTGCAAACCCATACCTTGCACTAAGCGTATTACTTGCAGCAGGTCTTGACGGAATCAAAAACAAACTAGACGCACCAGCACCAATCGACAGAAACATCTATGTCATGGACAAAGAAGAGCGTCTTGAAAACGGCATCTCTGATCTGCCTGCAACACTTGCAGAAGCACTTGAGCTGCTCAAGTCAAACGAAGTTATGGTCAACGCACTAGGCGATCACTTATTCGAGCACTTCATCGAATCAAAAGAAATCGAATGGGATATGTTCCGCACCCAAGTACACCCATGGGAACGCGATCAATATATGTCTCAGTATTAATAAAGAAAACCCCTTGAAGCCATTGGTTTCAGGGGGTTTTCTTTTTGTGAGTGTTCTTAATATTTCAAAATGAAGGAGACACAACTAACAAGTATGAATATATGAGCCTTAATTGGTCAGAAAGCTGATCTAATTATTGACCCAGAACCTTTAATACAATCAAAAGAAAAAGCACTTGAAGATTTAGGGATTGAATTTAAAGACAAGTCACAAGAATTTAAGGATTTCGAGACCACAATAAAATTTCATTAAAAATAAGTGAGACATTTTATAATGGTTATAAATAATAAAGATAGCGGTAGGGAAATTCATCTGAAAGTTAATGAAATACTCGAGTTGCATTTAGCTGAAATAGAGAATTCTAACCATCAATCTTCAGAAATGTTGCAATACTATAATGTCTTTTTTATAGGTATGTATGAGTTCAGTAAAAAAGAGTATGTACAGACTATTCAATATTTATAAGATTTCTGAGAGGCAGCTGGCGTTTGTTGTAGATGAAATTGAAATCTTTATAAATAATCGTTTGAGAGTTTAAACTGTCTGTAAGTGAGCTCTAAAATTACCTGGCTTGATTTTGCTAGAAAAAAACATAAATTCTTGTCCTTTTGTTGGTGTAGCGATTGAATAATTTAAATAATATTTTTGATAGTTGTATCTTGAATAAAGCTTTTTAATCTCCTCAGCAATATCGTATGTTAAGATCCAATAGCGATTCCTCATCTGCTTTTGTATTACTTTTGCTAATTTAACATGATCTTCATGACCATAAAAATTGGTATACAAATCTGGTCCTTTATCGTAATAAGGCGGATCAAAAAAAGTTAGAGATCTACGGGTATTCTTAACGACTTTTTCAATAAATTCTATCGCATCATAGTTGTAGACTTTTATTCTAGAAGCCTTTGCTGCAATTAACTCTATTCGATTTATAATATCATTTTTATTGAATCGACAATCCATTTTGTCATTACCGTCCTGATTCTTACCACCAATGACACCGGCTTTGATTATTCCAGAACGATTTGTTCGATTTAAAAAGAGTGTAGAAAAAGCTAATGATAAGTCATCTGCAGTCTCTTTATTTTTTTGAATGTTCTTCTGTTTGTGCCATTCATCCATTGTTAAAGGGGTTAATTTGATTTTTTCTATAAGGCTATCTGGATGGTTAATTATTGTTTTCCATAAACAATAAATACTTTTATCAACATCATTAATATATATTCTTTCGACATCTTCATTTATCAACAGTCTTATTGCTACTGCGGCTCCTCCTGCGAAAGGCTCGATATAACTAGTTAATTTGTTTTCAAGAATGAGGTGTCTTACATAGTTATAAGTTTTATCTTTGCCTCCAGGGTATCTTAGTGGAGTTAATGTGGCTCTTGGCAAAAAATCACCTACTTTAAAATTAGTTTATTTCTACAGAAGGATATCCATTTATCTCGCAAATTTTATTAATTTTTTTTATGAATAGAGATGTGAATTCTTCACGACCTTCGACTTGTTTCACAAAAGTATTAAATACTTTATTAACAATATCCTGATTATTTGAAAACCACTTTTTATATCTTTTTGTGTCAATATCTCTAAATTTATTAATATCAGATATAATGTTAGGGTTAATATTTTCTTCAATTAAGGTGGAAATAATATGATCTTTAGGCTTTTTAATCTTACTAAAGAAAAGTGTATCATTTTTTTCTGTATCTAATAAGTACTTGACAAATAATTTTTCAATAGGAAGTTTGAGTGTTTTGTTTGGAAGTTGAATTATATTGTCATCTTTCTTAACTTTTGAAAGTGCTGTGTTAGGTACATCCGCATCAAAAACAATAATGGTACTTGCCATAAATGCACTAGTATTTCGACATAACTTAATTAACAAGTTATAAGGTAAACCTTCATTTTCATCTGGTACAATAAAATTGACTCTTCTTAATACTTGTTGTGATGTTACTAATCGCTTTATGAAATTGATTGCTAGTTTATCTTCACACAATACATCCACTTTGGGAATTTTCACTTTAGATTCAAAGTCAAAAGTAAGTTCTTTATAAATACTTTCATAAGGGTGGTTGCGTTTAACTTGAACATCCTCAGAATATAATGATGACAAATAGTAAGTTGTAATCTCCTGTCCACTTTGTGCTAACTGTATGGCATGTCTAATTAAAGGTAGGGAGTGGGAGTTAACTAATATTTGAACTTTGTATTTACCAGACCATTTATACAAGAAATTAAACAGATTTATTTGTGCAACGGGATGAAGGCTGGCCTCAATTTCATCAATGCAAAAAATTCCATTATAAAGATCTTTATTTTTGTTTTTTTCTGCAGCTCTCATAAATGAAATCAGACTAATAGCGATTCTACCTAAATTATCTTCACCAGAGGATATTGATTCAAAATTATAATGTGAATTTTTGGGTCCAAAGGTTTTTTTTGAGGATGCATTAGCAGTTCCTTTTCCTTGCACACTCTCGATAGAATTATAAGAGTCTTTAATTAAAACTGTATTATAAAATTTAGAAATGAAATTTTTTTCTTGATCAGTTAAGTTTAAAATCACCGGAATTGCATCAGATGAGTGAATTGAATAGAGACGATTTAAATTAAGATAATTAGTATTAAAAATTAAATTTCCGTCACCTTTAGTGTTCCCGCCAGTTACTATACGAATATTTGGATCTGATTTACTCCTTGGTTTTGTATAAACGGGAATCTTAACAGATAAGCCTTCAGTATCTTCTATAAAAACATCGTATTCGTAGCGTTCTTTATCATATTCAGAAGAAAGGCGAAATATCTCCCTGAAATTGGTCTTCAGCGGACTTCCAAATATGTCATTTACATCAGAATTAAACGGTTGAACACATAAACCAATTAACGTTGATTTCATAGTTCCATTATGGCCTGATACTAAGGTAATTCTATTTGCAAGGTCAATTGTAGAATCTTTTCCCATATTCCTGAACTTTTTGATATTAATTCCAGAGATCTTTTTCACTTTAATATCTTTATTACTAAGGCCTAATTCTTTCCTTGATATAGCACCTGAAAAATTAAGTGTTTCAAGAGCTTCTACTTTATTTATTGATTTCATTCATAGTCCCTCCATTTTTATAATATAAGTAGCAATTATTGATTCAAAATATGTTTATACTAACATTAACGTTTAGTTTCCAACAGTTTCATTATTTCAAGAATAATAAATCAACACAATCTAGCTGTTAACAAAATATAATTTGATTATGTTTATCCTATTTTTATGTACACAGGTATATATCGGAAGAATGTATAAAATTTTTAGGTAAATGGGGATTTTGTCAATTAAATTATTAGAACAATTGCTGTAGTGAGTTGTTACGTAATCAATAAATCAATAGCTGTGGTAGCCTTAGGTACACTTTTCTTTACAAATGGTTTCATTCAACCTCAACATGATGATGTCCAAACCGTCGCATCAAGAGGGAGCTCTGGAGGATAATTGGTTAAAAAACGATAAAGTGGATTAAAGTGTCAGACTCCTTGTGGTATTCTAGTAAAAGAATACGCCATAAAAGGAGTCTTTTTTATATGAAAATATTAGATGCTCCATCTTTACTGTCAGCTGTCGAACAAAGGTCAAAAGTCTATCAGGAGCTTCGAGACGAAATGCAGCATGTGAAAAAATCATTAAAAAGTGTATCGGGATTAGGTGATGAATTTACTGGAAAAGGTGCAGACAATATCAAAGCCTTTTATGAGGATCTTGCGCTTTACACAGATACTTATCTTGACTTTATTGATATGCAAAAAGCATTTTTAGATGGGATAAAAGGAAAGCTTGATGATGAATCGTTAGGCGGAAGTACATTTATTGATGAGCACTTTTTAGATGCTCAATTGAAACAAGGCATTCAAAACAATAAAGATATGGTCAAGGAACAAAAAGAAGCCCTATCCACTATTTTTGATGACATCAGTGATCTCATAGAACTGAATGCATTTTCAAGTAAAGAGGTCAATGAACATTTAGATGATGCGAATAAAAAAAGAAAAGAGGCAATTGATGCTGTACATAAATTAGATCATGCCCTAAAAACAGAGTACGAAAAATCAGAAGCGATTGAAAAACACCTCGCAACCTTTTATGCAAAAATGATGGTTGCTACAGGAAAAGGGAAAAATGCGCAGCCCATGTATTATGATGCAAAAGCATTTCACGAGACAGATGTGTACAAGAATCATGATAAAATTGATGCACAGGTGAAAGCTTACTTAAAAGTGAAAAAAGAAGAAAAAGAGAAACGAAGAATCAAAGAATTGAAGGAAAAGCTCAATGATCCTTCGTGTATATCAGTAGAGAAATACTTTGAGATTGTAGACGAAATTGGATATGAAAATCTTTCTTACGATCAAAAATTGTATTACAGCCAGCTTCTCCAGATCAAAGCGCAGGAAGAAGCATCAGAGGTATTCGTTGACAGTGTAAAAGGTGCTGCAGTTGGTCTATATGATGTGGCAAAAGATACAGTGGTTGGCATCTATGATCTTGTAACAGACACTGGGGGTGTCGTTGAATCGGTCGTAACAGCTGTTTCACACCCAATTGAAACATCGAAAGCGATTGGAAAAGCCATTTCAGACTCATTCGAAAAAGAAGTCATAGATGGTGATGCGTATTCACGGTCACACTGGTTCGCCTATGCGACGGGTTCACTAGCAGAAATTGTCTTTGGTTCTAAAGGAACAGGAGCCATCACAAAAACGGGGACAACGGCGGCGAAAACTACAGTGAAGAAAGGGCTTGAACAAGGAGCAAAATCAATCGATAACGTCACCATTCCAAATCTATTGCCATATTCACCAAAGTTTCAACTAGCAGGTGGAGGGAAACTGCCTTATAATGTGTTTGATGGTGAGAATATCAAAAATAAGCTTCTCTCCATGGCGAAGCGACTAGACAATTCAGAAGGTAATGGAGGTCATTTGACCTCATCTAATAAAGGATATAAGGGTATAGACAATGCTAATGATATAACCAAATTAACTGTCGATGATATACCAACTGCAAAAAGTGGTAACTTTAATAAATTTTTCAATTCCCTTACAAGTAAAGAACTAGACGAACTTTGGAAAGATAAAAGAATTAGAAAGAAAATTGAACGTCAGCTTAGAGAACCTGGAGGTTTACATGAGTGGCACTTAGTTTCAAGAGCGCCGCAATTTAAGCATTGGAATATTAGTGCTGAAGAGATTAAAGATTTACGAACAGCAATAACTGATGTTAAATTCGTCAATCCAAACGGTGTTCATGGTGGATTAGGCTCAACTAAGGCACATAATGAATTGTTAGCAATAATAGATACTTCTAGCGACTATGATACATTTGTAAGACGACTTAATAATTGGGCTAATTATAGACTAGAGGGTGGGGTTTCATCTTTACCGGAAGGTCTTAAATTAAAGTAGGAGGATATTAAAATGGAAAAAAAAGGATGGGTTTCTATTTGGCTAGGTACTATTAAAGAAGGGGACTCTATAGAAGAGTATGTAGATTTAAAGTATGATGAGGATGGCGAGTCTGTACCTTCCAAATTTTTCATTGATTTTAATATTGATATGGATGAAACAGATGAGGATACAATAGAAAAAGCAGTCTATAAGAATAGTAGTAGTGATATTTCATCATTATTAGATGGGTGTTCGTATGAAGAGATTGTCATCCCAAAAATCCAGAAAAGTATAAACCTAAAGAAATCATATAACGCAGTAATTTTAATATATAATTTTGAATATAACAATGAAATTAGTTCAACTGGTGCTTTTGATTTTATTGCTACTACAAATTATGAATAAGAGAACCCTTAAAGGTTCTGATTAGCAAGACTACGGGCAAAGAGATTGATATAATGTAATTTATGTGAAACCTTGATTGGCAAAGTGCCTTTCAAGGTTTTTTTATTGAAGAGATACCTAGTGACGAATGAACTATTTATTACTTACAGAATAGAGATAATCTTTGCAATCCCAATCTGATGTTTTAACAAAATATTTATTACGTACAACACCTTTAAATTGTATGCCATATTTAATGAATTTCTTAAAAATTGTCATATACTACCATTTTCGTTCCCGAATATTTTACCATCCCTTTCTCCCTGCCTTTTAAATTTTTCTCAACTTTTACGAACGATCACTATGGACGGATTGCTAAAATCGAAGCAAGTGATTTAAAATACGGAGAGATCAAAAGAAACCAGTACGCTCAGTTAAATTCAGGAAATCCGGACCGATTACTAGATGATGACGGAGGTCATTTAATCGCGACTATTTTTTAAGGTTCCGGGGATATTGATAATCTAGTTCCGATGAATGGAAATTTAAATAAAGGTGAATGGAAAAAGCTTGAGAATGCATGGGCTGATGCTCTTCAAAATGGTGATCAGGTTAAAGTAAAGATAACACCTAACTATAAAGCTGATTCTCTACGTCCAGAAACTTTTGATATTAAGTATAAAATTGGTGAGGATGAATGGGAAATCAGACGATTCGATAATGTGTATGGAGGGAAAAAATAATGAATGAAGAAGAACTAGAATATGTATACAAACAGATAGTTGATATTGTAGTTAAGACAATACCTGTCAATTGGATAAAGGTGTATTTATATGGTGAGGTAGTTGAAGGTTCACAGACTGCTTACTTTTATTTTTTACCTGAGGAAAATGATGATCAGCCGATATATAGTCATGAGATCACTGAATTGTTTGAAGTGAGTGAACATGAATACAGAGAAAGATGGCATCAATTAGTTGACTGTATCCAAGAACTTAGGAGAGCGTTTGAACAAAGTGGTCAAGAGCCTTGGACAAATTTCACACTGATATTTAATGAAACCGGACATTTCAATATAGAATTTAATTATGATGATCTTTCGAATACAAACCCTCATGAAAGAAAAACCATTTGGAAATATAATCATCTAGGTATTATACCTAAAAGTAATTCTGGTAAAAAACATTTAGAAAAATACCTTTCTACATTGGAGTAACTTTTGAATTTTTAAGATGTTATAAAATTTCACTTTGATAGATTATAGAAAAAAAACTAGAGAACTATTGAGAGCACTATTCCATGCGGAAATGGTGCTCTAATAACTCCTTTTATTCAATAGCAAAAAAGACACACGTTACGACAAAATAAAAATATTGATTGTGATTGGAATCAATTGTTATTGATTAGCATGTCAAAGGAACCGATCAACGAAAGCAAAAAGATCGAAAAACAAATTTCCCTTCTAATTACATTTTTCATTTCCCTCTATCTAAACCGATAAACCGTCACTTCACAATCACCTAGTACCTCTTCAATCATCTCTTCAACAATCATCCAATCGCCGCCAGCCAATCCGCAGCCGATTCCATATGGAATGGCGATGGACGTTTGGTTTTTCTCCTCAGGTGATTGTGTCACTGTATCCTTTAAGTGTTGAAAGCAGCTGCGTAAGGCATCGTAGTCTGTTTGCTGTCTTGTTCTTCCGTATCTAGCTTGGGCAAATAAGTTGGCAATTGTTTTTCCGTCTTTTGTTGGGATGAGTTGAACGGAGCTTAACAAGTCATCTCCTTGTTCTGTACATAATTGTTTATAATCTTTGTACACATTCGGATATTTGCTTTTGATCTGTTTCGCTAATCCAGCGCCCATGACTCCTTTACAGTTCACCTGGTGACAGATGATGTCTTCGCTTGCCTCTAAAATGTTGCCATCCACCGTTTTGATCATATGATGTAACCCCTTTTTGATAAAATGCAAACCTATGTTCTATTATAACAGTTGTGATCATGATATTTAAGAGCCAAAATGCTTTTGATGGGTTTATTTAAAGACACTTCAACATGATCTGATTGTCAAAGTTGATACATGTCATCTAGAATATGGAGAGACTGCAAACGCGAAATCAAGCAGAAACAGTGAGGGGTACAATATGAATCTATTAGAAACGAACCGGTTAATGATTAGACCGTTTTGCGATGAAGATGCGGCAGGAATGCTAGAGTACTTGGCTCATCCAAGAGTCAATTGTTTTCTTGATGATCGAATCTCTACATTGGAGGAAGCGGCTGCTAAGGTGCAAAAGAGAAAAGAAGATTACTCATATGTAGCAGTTTGTTTGAAAGAGAGCCAACAGATTATCGGTGAGTTGTTTCAATTAAAAGAGGAGCCTGATACGTATTCAATCGGCTGGAATTTCAATAAAGCATTTGAAGGAAAGGGATATGCACGAGAGAGTGCTGAGGCATTTTTGTCCTATTTATTTGTAGAAAAGGCAGCAAGGCGGCTTTATGCCTATGTAGAAGATGATAATGTCCGTTCACAGGCATTATGTGAGCGACTAGGCATGCGGAGAGAAGGGCTTTTTCTTGAGTTTATTTCATTTACTACATATGAGGATGGCACCCCTAAATATGAAAACACGTACCAATATGCTTTACTAAAAAAGGAATGGGAGCAGCATCACTCTCTATAGAGCAGTAAGTGAATGATCTTCAGTGACAGCAAAGTGACAAACATGTCATATGATTCCATGGTTTGTTCGTTCAATCGATGGAGGAGTCATCTTATTTCATTTATCCTTGTCATAAATCGAGGAAAAAGGGATGAAATGAGATGCAGGGATATAATGAAGATTTATTTAGGTGGGTGAATCAGCTCAGTATCGATCATGGTTATTTGAATCCGATATTCATTGGACTAGCTGAATATACTGTGCTGTTAGCAGCACTCACGTGTCTGTTCATATGGTTTCAAAATCGAAGTAGAACCAATAGGGGCATGGTTGTATCTGCTGGACTTACTTTCATATTGGCAGAGTTAATGGGAAAAATTGCAGGTATTTTTTATTCCAACCAGCAGCCCTTTGCCGAAATGAGTCATGTCAATCTTTTGATTCAAAAGGAAGTGAATAACTCTTTTCCGAGTGATCATACCATCTTTATTTTTTCTGTTTGTCTGATCTTTTGGCTTTTTCACAAACGCCATGTTTATTGGCTGTTCATAGCGTGCGCCGTTGGTTTTTCAAGAATTTGGGTAGGTGTCCATTATCCATTTGATGTCTTAGCAGGTGCTGTCATAGCGAGTTTAACAGCGGTCGCTGTTGTCTATTTGCCCATATGCCAAAGGAGCGTGAATGCCATTTTGGCATGTTATGAGTGGCTTGAACAGAACGTTGTAAGGAAAAGAACAAAATAACATGTTGCAGCAAAATGCCCCGATCTGTTTATGGCTCAGATCGGGGTGCTTTTTATTTTCGCCAAAACGTTGAACAATCCGCTTTGTCTTCGATATTAAATTCAATGATTTTCTTTAGGAGAGGATAATCAACTGGCAAGCTTTCCTTCATGCGAAACATCTTTTTTCCATGATCGTAACCCGCTTGTACAATGTCAGCTGAAAAGTGATCAATTCCTTTACCTTCTGGTGCGACAGAAATGTGATGTTTTGCCACGCTAAACCCAATAATAAATGTGCCATGGTCTGTGAACATCGGCTGATTCCAAGCAATTCTTGGCTCTAATTGAGGGAATGTGTCTAAAATCCATTGTAAAATGTCTTGCGTGCGCTGCTTCAGCTCTGGGTTACCAATGTTGCTTACATACTCTTCAAACACATGCATGATATTTTATCCTCCCATTCCATCTACCTCATAAGCCTCACGTCTCAGCTCGTGTGCTTTTCGGTGCTTCTGAAACCCTTGCCTTGCGACCCGCCAGCTACAATTTGTTTTACGGCGCTCTTCCCTTCTAGAGCTACTGAGGCGCGGAAGTTATCGTTCATATGATATATAGTAAAATGCTAATAGGGTTATTGTAAAGAAAAATCTAAAGGAAGAGATGATCCTCAAAATAACCATTAAAAGATAAATAATGAATTCAGTAAGAGTGAATGATTGCATACATGTTTAAAAAAGACTTACCTAAACCTAGCTTACCCTCTCAATGAGGTTTTATATAAAGCTCCAGTTTAGAAGAATTTTTTACTTTATAGTAAAAAACGACCCCAAAATTGGAAGTCGTTTTGTGAATGTTTTATTTTGAAACAAAGCATTTTCCGTTAGATAATACTTCGCATTTCACAAGGAAATAACTGTTGCTACTTGTCCAAACTTGAGTGTAACTGACCCCATTTTGTTTAATTAATACATAGTCCCACTGATCAGGGTAAGCATCTCTGACCCACTCTAACGGAGCAGCACTTGCAGTATTCATAGAAAATAACATTGTGGCTGAAAAGGCGATAGATAATACAGCTTTTTTTAATGTTGATTTTTTCAAACAAAACAACTCCTTAATACGAATTAACCTATTAGTTGTAAATAGGTTAATTCAATAGTATCAAAGAGAAAGAGTAGTTTGTGTCGAAATTTGTAAAAATACCTTAAATTTACCTATTTTTATAAGGTGATTATTTTCATCATTTATGAATAACCTGTTAACTCCTTTATAGGCGTCTTGATTTGGCGTTGTTTTTCGCGGAACATGACGGAAAACAGATTTTAATATCGTATAATGCAATAGGCTGTTAACAATTTCTAAATGTGACTTTTCGTTCAGTACATTTTGTGATTAGTTCCATGGTGTCTCTTCCAGCTCCTGCTCTTAGACGAATCGCACAAAATAGTCATAGGCTCATATGATAAAAGACCATATGGTTTGTATACAGCATTGAATTGGGCTGATGGAAAGTGACAAACCTGTTGATGAGTAAACTGAAAGAGATCAATATTCACACAAAAAATGAAGGCTTTACTTACAAATGTCCAATAAGATCTCCTTTATTTGCTCATCATGGAAGATGGGGAACCTTTCTACTCATGGGTGTTCTTTGATAGAAGTGTCCAACAGGAATAACCGATCCTGCACAATTGTAACCGCTAACTCAATGTACGCCTCCAGTGCTTGGTGTCTTAGGCGGGACAGCGGTTTCTTTGCCTAATAATCAGAGCTTAGATGGTTTTACGGCAAGTGGTGGAAATACGATTTTTACAGTGCCAGTATCGGGTTGCTATTTCATCGCATATTAAGTGAACACAAACGCAGCGCTGCTTGCTGGAACAAGGCTGATTAACAGTGGACTTGCCATTGCTGGTTCTATATTAACATCCACTTTATCAGCATTTACCTGCAATGTATCACTCATTACAACACTTGCAGCGGGTAACCAAATTTTCGGTATAGTCGCAACAGTGGTGTTACTTGGGGAGGGTCTGTTGGAGCGGCACTTACCTTCATCCGATTGGAATAAAGACAAAAAGCCCCAAAAAGGGCTTTTTTTATTTCATCACTAGATGACTCGTTATTTTAAAATCGAAAAAAGGCGGAATTTTTACGCAAACTTCATTGACTAGAAGAAAGAAACGCATTTTCAAAGGAAACGGTTATTGAAGATTGAAGTGATTCATATTAAAATGATCTCAAATGGACTAATTAGCAATTGCTAATAGAAGTTCCATATTTAGAGAAATCATGTGTTGCAGCTGAAGGTGATTGGGGGTGTAGAATGAGCAAGATTCCTGTTGCGGAATTGGCATCATTATTAAATGACTGGAACATGGAAATTAAAAAGGATCATGCAGATGAGGCAGAACGGCTATTTGCTAAAGCGAAACAAGCAGTAGAGGAAATTGATGATGCGGACATCCTTATGTACTATTCTCTTCTTGAGAAGAGACATCACATTCTCATGTACAATTTAAGAGGTCAAAAGGGCAGTGTTTCAACCAAAAGTATAGAAGGTCTTCACGGGAAAAAAGAGGAGGACTTATCTAATCGACTTGCCTATTATTTTGATTTTTATGAGGGGGTGTATGAGCAGCATCAAGGGAATTACGAGGTTGCATTGCAAATGTATCAAAGTGCTGAAAAGCTCTTAGATAAAATTCCAAGTGAGATCGAACGTGCTGATTTTGATTTTAAGGTGGCCTGGCTTTACTACCGGCTTAGTCATATCATGCTCTCATTAAGCTATATCCGCAGAGCTCTTCACGTTTATAAACGGCACAAGCACTATGAAAGAAGAACCGCACTTTCGTATTCTCTCATAGCGGCGAATCAAACTGAGATCGGCCGGTATGAAGAAGCGCTTGAAAATTACCGTCTGGCGGAAGAGGTTTTGACAAAAGAGCAGGATGATTTTATGCTGGCTCAGCTTCATCACAATGTGGCCATTTTATATTCATTTTGGAATAAACCGAAAGAATCAGTACATCATCTTGAAAAAGCATTGTCCCATCAAGAATATTACGAGTCGGATTTCTTTTTCCATTCTACGTATCTGATGAGCCGGGAACTCTGTGTGATTGGTGAAAAGCAGCGTGCAAGCCAATATATAGAGGCTGCGTATGCGCGAATAAAAGATGCTTCTCATGAAGTGTTTCAGCTGAAAATAGGCATCGTCCATGACCTTTATTTAACGAATGCACCACAAAGATTTCAGCAAATTGATGAGAAATTAAGAAAGTTAGAAGAGAAGAATGAATATCATGAAGTAAAAGAGCTTTCACATTTTGCGGCTAAGTATTGTGAAAAGCAAACACTTTATGAGCAGTCTGTTTTTTACTTCAATAAAAGTTTAGAAGCGGATTTACATATGAAAAGAATGGGGTTGATTTAAGATGAAAACAGGATTAAAAGTATTATTCGTTGTGGGTTTAGCGGTTGCTGCGGCAGTTTTAACTGAAAACGTAGCGGGTTCTTTCGAAGTAGCAGAAAAAATCATTGGTGGTTAATTCACCATTTATCTCTTGCCCTTGTTGATGATCGTCAGCAAGGGTTTTTTGTATGTGATTAATAGGCTCTTCTTATTAAACGTTACAAGAACGTTTAATAAGAAGAATTCGCAACAAAGGGGGTGTGCAAATTTTTTACCTGCTCCATTATTCTAAATAATCATAGGGCAGAGCAACAAGTTAAAAAGGTCACCTTTCTTTGCTTAATTTAATTTTTTGCAGGACTTTTCATTCAAATTTTATCAAATTGGTCTATTGTACATAGAATTTGTTACAAAAGAGGGAACACCCCTCCATTTGTCACGCATATGATGAGATGAGGTGTAACTTGAAGGCAGGTGATTGTATGTATCCACGGGTATATGGAGGTTTTCATGGAGGCGGTTTTAGCGGAGGAGCAGTGGGACCACATATTGGCTTTGGCGGGTATTATGTGAGCCCTGGCGTGTTCTCTGGTTTAGGAGGTTATCCTGGATATGGTGGATTCGGGACATTTTCTGGATATTCTCCATATGGCTCCACGTTCATTATGGGGCGTCCTCCTGGTTTTTATGTAAGAAGTTATTAGTGTTTTATCACAGTGATTGAAATAGCCATTCTAGAGAATGGCTATTTCAATTGGTGAAAGTGCTTAATTGCAGCAGTTATCACAATGACTCCAAGGATAGAGATAGGTAGCCAAATGATGATAAACGGATCGTATGCATCTGTGTATGCCGCTAAAGCAGCACCTAGGCAGTAAAAAACAATAGAGCCTATTCGCATGAAACTGACATGCTGAATGGGAGCTTTTCTTTTTTCCTGATGTGAAATGCGCTGAGCCAAATCCTCAAATAGGTTAGCGAGTGTACTCGTTAGAACCGTTGTGGAAATACCAGCCACATTTAATTTGCGGGCGGCCGCTGTTTGCAGGCCCATGGCCATACTTAAAAGGATAATCAGCATAAAATAAGCACCTTGTGTATAAGGGAAAATGGTCATAAGAGCAAATAGAAGCAGTATGAGGACTTCTATGATAAAGATACGTGTAACGGCTTTTGGCCAAAACGTTTTCTCATGTTTTCCGCCTATCACAACAGCTAGTAAAACCCCTAAAACAAATCCACTCAGTGCAGTGATGGAATGAAGGGCTGTAAGCTGCAAGGAGCTTCCTGCTGCAATGCCAAGCAGCACAATATTACCTGTCATATTGGCTGTAAACACATGCCCTAAGCTCAAATAGCCAATCACATCCACAATACCTGCTGCAAGGCACAAGAAAATAAGTGCTATATTTCGAAATGAATGTGCGGTCAAAATGGTCATCCCTTTCTTGCTCTCTAATGAATAAGTGTAACGCTTAATGACCGCGTATGTCCATCTTATGTGCCGGGATAATGTCCTCAAGCCGGTGCAAAACTTGTCTGAAAGTGTCATCATTTACAAGGTGTCTCATGCGGCGGAATGGATCGCCTTTTTCCTTTAGACGCTCTATCACAGCTGGCATGGTAAACAAAGAAGGGTGAAGTCCATCTTGATGGAGTTCGTCCCATTCAAGCGGTGTCGCTACAAGCCCAAGCTCATTTCCTCTTGGTGAATAGGGCGCAATGATTGTTTTTCCAGCATCGTGCTGAATATAGTCTAAATACAAGCGATTGCCGCGTTTTTTCTTAAGACGTTCCAGAGTAAATAGCTCAGGTGCTTGTTCACATAAAAATTGGCATATAAACGCGGTAAATGTTCTCGTTTCTTCGTATGTGAAGGCATTTTTCTTTAATGGAATATAAACTTGCAGTCCTTTACCACCGCTTGTTTTAATAAAGGCTGTAAGAAAGAGACCGTCTAAAAGCGTTTTGATTCGCTTAGCAGCTTCTATGGCTAGATGAAACTCGTTAACAGATGGCGGGTCTAAATCAAAGACGATTTCGATCGGCCGATTTGTATCTCTTGTTTCAAAAGGAATATGAAATTCCATTGCAAGCTGGTTACCGAGCCAAAGAAGCGTCTGAGGGTCATTACAGACAGTGTATGAAATATCATCAGCTTGATCGGTCAACACATAATCTGGCGCATAATCAGGTGTCGATTTTTGATAAAAAAATTCATCCCCGGCGCCATGAGGAAACCGAATTAAAGTCAGCCGTCTTTCACGTAAAAAGGGCAAGAGGTAGGGAGCGGCTTGTCTTAAATAAAGCAAGTAATCTGCCTTGTTCAGATGAAGAGACGGCACAATCGATTTTTCAGGATGAGTGACGTCAATCACAGCAGGGAGCGGATACAGCTGTTTGAGCATTTGCTGAAACGTACACGCCGCTGGGTCAGTATCAAGTAAAAAGGAAGAAAAACGCGGCTCTCTTAAGGCGGACCCATCAAAGGAGATACAAGCAATGCTCGCGACGATAGAAGGTGGGATTTCATATCCTGATGTCCCTATTTGATTGCCTTTTGTTTGAAAAAGCATACGCAGCGTTTGTTCTTCTTCTTTAGAAAATCCATGCTTGAATTGGACAACCTCGGTGAGATGATGATCTTGATAAATACAGCCTTGGAAGTAGCCATTTTCTTTATCAAAACGAGTCACAATGACAGAGATATATCGCCAGTTTTTGACTTTCAGCCATTCTTTTGACCGTGTATTCTCGTGCCATTTACTCGTCCCTTTTTTCGCAACGAGTCCTTCTGCTAAATACGTCGTCATCAGCTTTTTCATATGTTCAGGATTTGTGTCTGTATGAATGAGTTGAAGAAGGGAAGGGTGCTCAAGCTGAACAGATGGCGGAAGTTTTGCTGCTTTGAAAACTTGCTGTACCTGTTTTTTCCTTTCCATCAACGGCAAATCAATTAGAGATTGCCCTTTGCATCTTAATAGATCAAATACGGTCAAATGACATGGAAACCGCTCAGCCTGTTGCTTAATCGCCTCTTTGTTTTTTAATCTGCCTCTTTGCTGAACCCTCGCAAAATCGCTTTGCTGTTCATCCAGTAAAAAGACCAATTCTCCATCAAACGTCAGAGGTAAAAAAGGAGCAAACTGATCCCTTAATTGTTCGCACTGTTCAATCATTTCAGGAAACTGTTCGTTTAATCGTTTTCCGGCTCTGCTTTCTAAATGAATCTTGTTTTGCTCCCACGTCAGAATGACTCGAAAGCCGTCATATTTTAATTCATACACCCAGTCTGCACCGGTAGGAACATCATGTGCAGCCGTTAATCGCATAGGTTTCATTTGTGCATGTCACTTCCTCATATGATGTGTTCTTAGAGTGGGATGAAATTTTCATTCACATACATAAGTCTAACGAAAACATTGCATAGTAAAGAGAAAAGAACGGAGGCGACGCGATGCATACAGTTTGGAAAGGCGGCATTAGCTTTGGACTAGTCAATATTCCAGTGAAGCTGTTTACTGCTACAGAGAACAAAGATATTAAGTTAAGACAGCTGCATAAAGAGTGTCACACACCCATTAACTATAAAAAGGTTTGTGCCAACTGCGGGGAAGAGGTGGCACCAGAACAAATTGTAAAAGCGTACGAGTATGCAAAAAATAAATTCATTGAGTTAGACGAGGAAGAGCTTGAAAAACTGCGAAAAGAAAATGAAGAAAAAGCCGTTGAAATTATTGATTTTGTGAAGATAGAAGAGATTGATCCAATCTATTATGAAAGAAGTTACTTTTTATCACCAGATACCGGCGGAGCGAAGGCTTACTCATTATTAAGAAAAGCTTTAGAGGAATCGGGGAAAATTGGTGTGGCAAAGATTATGATCCGCTCAAAGGAACAATTAGCGATCGTTAGGTGCTATGAACATATTTTGCTGATGGAAACTATTCATTTTCCTGATGAAATTAGACAGGTATCAGATGTACCAAATATCCCGCAAGAGGAAAACATTGTGAAAAAAGAGTTAGATACAGCGCTTCTTTTAATCGAACAATTAACCACAACTTTTGATCCAGCTGCCTATCAGGATGAATACAGAGAACAGCTGATGAATTTAATCGGAGATAAAATATCTTTAGAACATACCGTTCAGCCAGAAACGACAGGCAAAAAAGATCCTGCATCCAATGTAACTGATTTAATGGCAGCGCTACAGGCTTCAATCGACCGATCAAAACCAGCCAAAGCGAAAAAAGCAGCACCTAAAAAAAGAAAAGCACCAGCGAAAAAAGAAAAGAATGCATAAAAATAGACCGCTCCTGGGCGGTCTTATTGCGGTTTTAACACGTCCTGAATGTTCCCATCTTTTCTATGGATAACAACTGAAGTCCCTTTATTAGAGGCAATCTCCTTAGCCC
This sequence comes from Bacillus sp. FSL K6-2841, assembly GCF_037976435.1. NCBI lineage: Bacteria > Bacillati > Bacillota > Bacilli > Caryophanales > Bacillaceae > Bacillus > Bacillus sp. FSL K6-2841. The sequence continues at coordinate 1,734,872 of NZ_CP150266.1, forward strand.
GGTCAATTGCTTCTTGTTTCGTTTGTTTGACCTCACTTGCTCGTTTTGCTTTCTCTGTTTGAATCGCCCAGCCATCTTCATGTTTGACGACATGCTGGGCATGATCCATAAGCTCTGGTCTTGCGGAGCTGCTGTCTTTAGATGGCGTGATAGAACCACGGGCTGAGAAATTCTCGATCTCTTTTTCCGTTGCGTTCTTTTTCCATTCTTTCGCTTGACTGATCGCAATTGGGATGGCTCTACTTTCGTCATAGCCTTCCTGTATCATTTTGTTCGCAATCTCAAGCGCTTTTTTTCGAATAATGTGATCTAACGATTGAAATGAAGCCGGATAATCATTCATCGTCCAAGGCATTTAAAACGCTCCTTTCTTTTATTTGAACACCTTCCCCCATCTGCAATGGATCAAACATATCATTCTGCTCAAACTAATGAAGGGGATAAAATACATCGTTTTGCTGAGGTGTCATTTCATTAAATCCCGCAGAATAGAAAGTAGAAAAGGAGTGGTTTTGATGATGATAAAAGGTTTGTATGAAGCTCATTTACCTGTGAATGATTTGAAGGCGTCTATTGCGTTTTATGAAAAATTGGAATTGACACTTGCTCACCAAAATGAACGAGTTGCTTTTTTATGGATTGAGAAAGGAAAGAGCTGGCTTGGTTTGTGGAAAGTAGATATCAATGACTTCCCATACCATCCCTCGACTCGGCACGTTGCCTTTCAAATTACAACGTCCAGTATTGAACAGATCAAGGCTTGGCTGGTTGAAAAGGGCATCGGCATTCACCCAATGTTTGGCTTTTCAGAAGAGAGGCAGCCTTTAGTTCTGGATAATCCACCGCAATTTCATGCAGCGATCTATTTTCTTGACCCAGATGGAAATCTGCTTGAATGCATTGCGCCGCTTGAGCTTGATACAGAAGAAGACTACGATAGCATGACTTATGAGGACTGGGATCGAAAGAAAAATCCATTTATTGATTGACAAAACCACTCATTGTAACTATATTGATTACAACGGTGGTGAAAGATTGTGAAGCAAATTAGCAGCAGGTATCCGATTGCTGTTCATATTGTGTCATTTATTGCAGGTGTTCCAAAAGAGTGTACAGGTGATTTTATTGCAGAGAGCGTGAATTCAAATCCAGCCATTGTTCGAAAAATGATGGCAATGCTCAAACGGGCGGATCTTATTGAGATCCGCCGCGGAGTAGGCGGTGCTTATTTAAAAAGACCGGCAGAGGAAATCACGCTATTAGATGTGTACCGCGCTGTCGATGTAAGCGAGGATGAAGAATTATTTAACTTTCATCAGCCCGTCATCGCATGCCCGATTGGTCAAGCGATGGATACGAGATTGCGGCATGAACTAAAAGAAGCACAAGCTGCACTTGAGAATCACCTAAAGCAAGTGACAATTCAGCAATTATTGACAGAGGCGGAATAAAAAAGCTCATACATTGTAGCTTTTTTTACACCTTTGTTGTAACCATTTTGATTATAACGTATGCACATCACCGTTGAACGAAAAATGAGGAGGTCAAACAAATGAAATTATTAGTAACAGGCGCAACGGGACAGCTTGGATCGCTCGTCGTCCAGCATTTACTTAAAAAGGTACCAGCTGAACAAATTGCGGTGAGTGTTCGAGATCCGCAAAAGGCAGCACATTTGAAGGAAGCTGGGGTGGATGTACGCCACGGAGACTTTACTCAGCCAGACACTCTTAAGGCAGCCTTTCAAGGCATTGACCGCCTTTTGATCATTTCAACTGCGGATGGAGACCGCGTGCAGCAGCATACGGCTGCCATCCAAGCGGCGAAAGCAGCTGGTGTATCTTTTATTGCTTATACAAGCGTTGTGAATGCAAGAGAGAGTCAGCTTGTCCTTGCACACGACCATGCAAAAACTGAAGAAGCCATTGTCGCCTCTGGTATTCCTCATGTGTTTTTAAGAAACAACTGGTATGTAGAAAATGAAAAAGATACGATACTAGCAGCCGTTAGCGGCGCACCATTTTTAAGTCCAATTGGTGATGGCAAGGTTGGCTGGGCAACAAGAAATGACTACGCAGAAGCGGCCGCAAATGCGTTAACACTTTCTGAACATAGCAAAGAGAAATATGAACTGTCAGGACCTCTTCGGACGCATACTGAACTTGCGCGCATTGTCAGTGAAGTGAGCGGAAAAGAGATCAATGTGGAGCAAATTACTGTCGACACATTTGGAGAATTTTTAGCTTCTAATGGGGTACCAAAAGAAGCTGTGCCATTTGTGAAAGCCATTCAAAGCGGGATTCGCGATGGTGCCTTAGCCATTGAAAGCCATGATTTCGAAACCTTATTAGGCCGGCCGTTAACGCCTATCGACGAAAAAATTCGTGAAATGATTTCAAAATAAATTTTCTCAAACGTCCTATCAAAAGGGCGTTTTTTCATTCAAGCTACACGAGCACTTCATTGAAATTGCAGGAAGTTGGGACTAAAATGGAATTTAGGCTTATTAGTTGTTTATTATTCCTTTTTAATTGAGAAGGTGTACCCTAGCATAGGGAAGCTAATAATAAGGGTTAGATTTTCAATTAGTTCTTCTGAATAATGGACTTATATAATGGTTATTACTCTTTCTTAACATATGCAACCTTTTTAAACCTACATAAGCAGGATGTGACGAAATGTTACGAAAAGCCTCACTTTCTTATTTAATTGCAAGCATTATTACAATAATAGTCATTTTGATTGAAGTTGGTATCCGATCAGCAGTTGTTTCTCCACTTGTTCTACTTGATTCGAACAAAGATAAAAATCCAAAATTATTAATCTCCCATTCTCTTTATCAGGGTGATTTTTTATTAACCTATCAAGATGATGACTCCAAAGATCGTTCAGAAGCAGCCTTTCAATTGGGGGGAAAGCAAATAAATTTCACGGAGATTCCATCTAGGAATAGAGTTAGCACGATTAAAACTGACAAATTAATGAAAGATAAGGCAACGGTTTTTCTAAGAAGAGGTTTTGAACTTATTCATGATGATACAATCAAGATAGAACAGGTATCTCAGAATCCTTTTTTCTCTAAATACAATTTAACGAATCTAATAGAGACTACTAAGGTCAAAACAGGTTTTAAGCATAATACCACATTGATTATAATAATTACTTTAATGGGGATACTTATTCCAGCTCTGTTATTTTTATTTTTTAATCTCCATGAATCTATGAAAAACTTATTCACATTATTTATTCCCTTTGTTCTAGCCATTTTTCTTCCCTTGGGATTAAATTATTTTTTCTTAATGGGATATGTGCTATCAATAACAAGCTCTTATGTCTTAAGTATTATTTTCTCTATAATTGTACCTAGTTTTCTGTCAGTCATATTGACAGCTTATTCATTTGAGTATACTACAAAAGATACGCCTGAAGATTTAGAAGAAAAAGAAGGCGCGTCAGGAAATTCGTTCTTAATGAATGTTAGGGAGCAAGTCGTTTTGTTTGGTGCTGCCACATTATCTTTGCTATATTTCGGATCATATTTATTACTTCCTTTGTCATTTCAAGCGAAGATCATGGATAACCTTTTTCTATTTTGTGGCTGGTACTTCGCCCTAATCATATTATTTATTTTTGGTTACTCAATCATTCAAAAAATAATAAACAAATATGAACTTTTAAATACGAAAGCATTCATGAATATTCGCAAGGATATTGAGAATAAGACAAACCAAAAGGTAAATATTTGGGTGAAAAAAGACTCTCAACAGGATGTGAATGCCTGGATATATTCTTTTAAACTTCCATTTAAAAGAAGAGTCGATGTGTATGTGACGGAAGGGTTGTTAGATAAGTTTGAAAAAGATGAAATTCGTGCCATCTTATACCATGAAATGGGACATGCGAAGTTAAAACACGCACATTATACCATGTACCTAACTTTGATCGTAACATTACTTATGGGCATCAGTATGTATTATGCCAGACATGTTATGCTTGCCAACGGATGGTGGCAATATGTTCTTATTTTCCCAGTAGGAGTCATTCTCATGATCTTCATTACGGAATGGTTGCCAAAGAAAATCAGCCGGTTATTTGAGATTCAAGCTGATAACTTTGCTGTTTTCCACCTTGGGAATAAAACACTGTATCTCAATACTTTGATTAAATTAAGCAGCCATATTGAAGAAGAAGATGGAGATTATGGAAAAAAGTCTGAATGGCGTGAAAGTCATCCCTCTTTCGAGAAAAGAATTGAGAACATAAAGAAAAGTTAGGTCATCTCACTCCTATCGACGAAAAAATTTGTGAAATCATTTCAAAATAAACATATGAAAAACGTCCTTTCAAAAGGGCGTTTTTTTCATTCAAGCTACACGAGCCATATGTACAAATTTAGACAAATCACTTCGTTGAAATTTCAGAAATTTGGGATTAAAATGAAAATATAGCCTGTTATTTCGTCATCAGATGACCAAATTGATGAATCAAATTGCAGCAAAGAAGGGAAGTTCGCCGATGAAAGTCCATTTATTCGTTACCTGTTTAATTGACACCATGCAGCCAAATGTAGGGAAGGCCACAGTGGAAGTATTAGAAAGGCTCGGTGTAGAAGTGGAATTTCCAGAGGCACAAGTGTGCTGCGGGCAGCCAGCCTTTAACAGCGGCTATTCAAAAGAAACCATTAAAGCAGCAAAAAACATGATCAAAGCCTTTGAATCAGCTGAATATGTCGTGACGCCGTCAGGCTCTTGTAAGGCGATGTTTTTAGAATATCCTCAACTTTTAAAAGAAGATCCAGTGTGGTCAGCAAAAGCTGAAGCACTTGCTGAGAAAACATATGAATTAACCGAGTTTATTGTTGATATATTACACGTCACAGATGTAGGGGCAAGCCTGAAAGGAAACGCAGCCTATCACACATCCTGTCATATGACGAGACTGCTGCGAATTAAGGAAGCCCCTTTCACTCTATTGTCAAATGTCAAGGATTTGACGATGACACCATTGCCACGCGCAGAAAATTGCTGCGGATTTGGAGGAACCTTTTCAGTAAAAATGACACCTATATCTGAGCAAATGGTCGATGAAAAAGTCCAAAGCATAGAGGAGACAGGCGCTGAATATATCATTGGTGCTGACTGCGGCTGCCTTCTCAATATTGGCGGGAGACTGAATCGTCTTGATAAACCCATTCAAGTGATGCATATCGCAGAGGTATTAAATAGCCGCTGACTTTAAGAGGGGGAACGGCACATGAGTATGAAAATTGGAGCGAAGGCCTTTAAAGAACGAATCGGGGAAGGATTAGAAGATACGGTCATGAGAGGAGCTGTTTCCTCAGCGCAGGAACGCCTGTATGAAAGGCGGCTATCTGCGAGCGAAGAACTTGGCAACTGGGAAAAGTGGCGAGAACTTGGCGAGGAAATCCGGCAGCATACGCTGACGCATCTTGATGACTACTTATACCAGTTAAGTGAAAGCGTTAGTGCACGCGGAGGACATGTCTTTTTTGCAAAAACAAAGGAAGAGGCATCGGCGTATATTCAACATGTGGCACAGAAAAAAGCGGCCAAAAAGATCGTTAAATCAAAATCAATGGTCACAGAAGAAATTGAAATGAATCAAGCCCTTGAAGAGATCGGCTGTGACGTGGTGGAAAGTGACCTTGGCGAGTATATTCTGCAAGTAGATGATCATGAACCTCCTTCACATATTGTGGCACCTGCTCTTCATATGACGAAAGAACAAATAAGAGAAGTCTTTCACGAAAAGCTCGGGTATGAGATGTCAGAGACACCTGAAGATATGACGAGTTTTGTGAGAGCCATATTACGTGAAAAGTTCCTCGAAGCAGATATTGGTGTCACCGGCTGTAATTTTGCTGTCGCCAATACAGGCTCCATTTGCCTTGTGACAAATGAAGGGAATGCGGATCTTGTTACGGCTATCCCGAAGACACATATCGCCGTTATGGGCATGGAACGGATTGTTCCAACGATGGAGGAGCTGGATGTCCTCGTTGGTCTTTTGTGCAGAAGTGCAGTCGGTCAGAAATTAACGAGTTATATTTCTGTCGTCGGACCAAAAGGAGAAGAAGAAGTGGATGGACCAGAAGAATTTCACCTGGTTATTGTGGACAATGGGCGGTCCAATATATTAGATACTCCCTTTCAGCCTGTTCTCCAATGTATCCGGTGCGCAGCCTGCATCAATGTGTGCCCAGTTTACCGGCATGTGGGCGGACATTCATACGGATCGATTTATCCGGGGCCAATTGGCGCTGTTTTATCGCCGCTTCTTGGCGGCTATGATGACTACCAAGAGCTCCCCTTTGCATCCAGCCTTTGCGCGGCCTGCACAGATGCTTGTCCAGTAAAGATCCCGCTTCACGAATTATTAATAAAACATCGACAAGTCATTGTTGAAAAAGAGGGGAGAGCGCCTAAAGCTGAAATGATGGCGATGAAAATGTTCGGAATGGGTGCATCGACTCCCGGTATGTATCAATTCGGAACAAAAGCAGCTCCTGTATTGATGAATCGTATGGCTTCAAACGGACAGATTTCAAAAGGAATAGGTCCTTTAAAGAATTGGACAGATATTCGTGACCTGCCAGCTCCAAGTAAAGAAAGATTCAGGGATTGGTTTAAAAAGAGACAGAAGGAGGAGCAGTGATGAAGGGAACCATTTTTCACCGAGAATCGTTCTTAGCGCATATTCGTCAGCAATTAGGGAAGGATTCCTCCTCGTCTGCATCTATTCAGCGTCCGGCTTGGAAGCATCAAGTTCAGTGGGAAACAAACGGACTTTTGTCTAAAGAAGAGCTAGTTGAGCAACTGAAGGTGCAATGTCAACGAATTCACACAAGAGTGGTCGAAACAACACCAGAGGAAGCGCCCTCTGTATTACGATCATTAATGACAGAGTATGGAGAGGGTTCTGTGATGACATCGGGCGATCATCGTTTTGAACAATATGGATTTTATCCGATGTTTGACAGCTTGCAGCACGAAGGATTCACAGTCACCAGCTGGAATGCTGAAGCATCAAGGGAAGAAAATATCAGGCTGGCAGAACAAGCGGCTTATTCGGTTGTATTTAGTGATTATACTCTTGCAGAATCAGGGACAGTCGTCCTTTCATCCCATCAGGGCCAAGGAAGAGCGCTGCATTTTTTACCGATGATGTATATCGTGTGTATCGAAAAAAGCACGGTGGTTCCGCGGATGATTCAGGCAGTTTCGGCTCTTAATCGCTCGGTAGAAGAGGGGGAAGAGCCGAAAGGTGCGATTCATTTCATATCAGGTCCAAGTAACTCTGCGGATATTGAGATGAATTTAGTAGTAGGTGTTCATGGTCCAGTTCGGGCGGTTTATCTATTGATAGATGATGAATAGGGCTTTCGAGATGAAAGCCTTTTTTCATACAAAAAAAGCTTACATCAGTTTTAAAATCATCTTGCCTCTAGCGGATTGGACATAGTAAGATGACGACATACAAGGATGAACTTCTCATCTACTGCTGATGTAAAGGAAGCTGCTCATGGACATGAAGTCAACTGCTCAAAAGAAATCAATTGCACTGCCGCTTGTGATTTCAATTATTGCCATTTCGTTTTCTGCTATTATTGTGAAATGGTCAAATGCACCTGCTGCTATTTTAAGTATGTATCGAATGATCTTTGCCGCAGTTTTTATGCTGCCGTTTATTCTGCCACGAAAAAAAGAATTTCTCTCGATTCAGAGAAGAGACTGGTTTTTCTTATGTATGTCAGGCTTCTTTTTAGGACTCCATTTTGTGTTGTGGTTTGGCTCACTGAAGCTGACGACTGTGGCAAGCTCTACTATTATCATCGCCCTTCAGCCGATGGTCTCCTTATTAGGCGGCTTTCTCATTTTTCGTGAACGAACCACGCTCCCTGCACTTTTGACGATGTGTGCCGCAATTGTTGGTGCACTTATGATTGGGTGGGGAGACATAGGTCATAGCCAGGAAGCCATCCTAGGAGACATTTTATCCTTTTTAAGTGTGATCGCCGTTGTTTGTTATTTATTAATAGGTCAACAGGCTGTCAGAAAGATATCTCATTGGATTTATAGTTTTTGTGTGTTTGGTTTTGCCGGTCTTTTTTTAATTTTATTTAATTTGATGCAGCAAACTCCTTTTACAGACTATCCAGGTAAAGAGTGGGGGATCTTTTTATTGCTTGCGATCATTCCCACCATGTCTCATGTCATTAATAATTGGCTTTTAACCTATGTCAATGCCACAACCATTTCAATGAGTATCCTTGGCGAACCTGTTGGAGCCACGATTCTTGCTGTATGGCTACTTGGAGAAAAAGTCACGCTGCTTCAAATGTGTGGCGGTTTTCTTGTCCTTTTAGGCGTCTTTTTCTTTTTGATGCATCAGCGGCAAGGGATTGTGATGAAACAAAAAAAATCCGGTTAAATCCCGGATTTTTACTCTTTTAAATCGTTCTTTTCAATCACTTTGTTTAATCTTTCCTCGACCTTCTTCAATTCCATTCGTTTTCTTCTGATCATTCGAAAAGCGATGACAATGATCGTCACGATAGCAGCAATGAATAGAAGAAGAGAGAACATTTGAAATAGAAGATCACCCATGTTAAATGCCATATTCTCTCCGTTAGACATACGTAAAACCTCCCTTTCTATCTATATATTACCATAATCAATAAAAGATTGAGATTTATCCATTATTTATCTATAATAGGTAAAATATCACTTGTTAAAGGAGAACCAATATGAGAACTTTAGTCCTTTTACGAGGTCTCCCAGGCGCAGGGAAATCAACTTGGATCAAAGCCCAAGGCTTAGAGCCTTACACGTTATCAGCGGATCAGATCCGTCTTTTGACCCGGCCTCCGCAGTTATCTGTCAATGGGAAACCAGAAATTTCAAGCAAACATGACCACAAAGTCTGGTCTTTATTATTTGAATTGCTTACAGCTCGTATGGAACGTGGAGATTTTACTGTGATTGATGCCACGCATATTTCAAGCAAATCGATATCTCAATATAAATCGCTGGCCACATCGTATCATTACAGGGTGTATGTCGTCGATTTCACGCAGGTGCCGCTTGAAACAGCTCTCCTGCAAAATCGCTCACGGGAAGCTCACAAAGTTGTTCGGGAGTCTGTTTTATATCAAATGAACGAGCGTTTAAAAATAGAAAAGGTCCCATCATGGGTGACGGTCTTGCAGCCGGAGGAATATTCGCAAGTGATGACCTATCAGCCTCGATCCTTTGATCAATATGAGGCCATTCATATCTTTGGAGATATTCACGGCTGTCATACTGCTCTGACCACCTATTTGCAAGGAGATATTAAAGAAAATGAACTTTATATATTTGCAGGTGATTTACTTGATAGAGGGATAGAAAACAAGGAAGTATTAGAATGGATGCTCGCACATAGAGAATGCCGGAATGTCATCGTAATTGAGGGCAATCATGATCAGCATTTATACCGGTTTGCACATGGTGAAAAAGTAAGAAGCAATATGTTTAACCGGCATACTGCACCTGAAATCGAAGCAGCAGACTTTGATTTAAAAGAAGTACGGAAGTTTGTCAGAACATTTCATCAGCTCACTTATTTTACGTACCATGGCAAGACATTTCTTGTTACCCACGGGGGGCTTGCTCATTTGCCAGAAGAGCTTCTGCATGTCTCAACACAGCAGCTCATTCACGGTGTAGGTGAATATTCAGATGACATTGACCATTTGTTTGTTCAAAACACTGCTGGATTAGATGTCATTCAAATTCACGGGCATCGCAATTTATACAGGCTGCCTACTCAAGCAGCGGAAAGGTCTTATAATCTAGAAGGCCAGGTTGAATTCGGGGGACAGCTGAGGGTGTTGAAAATCACAGCTGACGGGATTGAGACACATGAAATTGACAACCCAGTCTATAGAGCTTCTGAAAAAAAACCATCGGCTGCTATTCAACCAGATATCTCACTAGATGACTTTTTAGCTCACTTAGATCAGCATGACTATGTACAGGAATTAAAGCTTCCGCACCATATTTCATCTTTTAATTTTACGAAAAAAGCGTTTAGTGAACGGCAGTGGGATGATGTGAATGTGAAGGCAAGAGGTTTGTTTGTCAATATGGTGTCAAAGCAGATTGTTTCAAGAAGCTACAACAAATTTTTTAACATTGATGAGCGTCCGGAGACAAAAATGCATCATCTAGTGAACCACCTTCAATTTCCTGTTACCGTCTATGATAAAGCAAATGGATATTTAGGGACGGTTGGGTATAACGAAATGGAAGATGAATTGGTGTTTACGTCCAAATCGTATACATCTCATGTGAAGCAAAACCAGCATGCTTCTTGGGTCGAAGAGTTATTCTATCAGACCTTCGGAGACGTGCAGGTCGACTACATCAAATCATACGTACGTGACCACGATGTATCTCTTGTGTTTGAAGTCATTTTGCCAGAGAAAGACCCGCATATAATCACATATGATCATGATCAACTCATTTTACTTGATATTGTGAAGCGTCAGCTGAGCTATGAAAAGGCACCTTTTACTGAAGTGAAAAGAGTAAGCGAACAGCTTGGAATGTCCTGTAAGCAGGAAGTGGCTGTGTTCCATGATTGGACCTCTTTTTATAAATGGTATCAGGCCGTCTCTCATGACGACACGATCAAAGAAGAGGGATATGTCATTGAGGATGATCGCGGCTTTATGACCAAGCTCAAGCTTCCTTATTATCAATTCTGGAAGCAGATGCGTTCGATCAAACAGCGCGTTGCAGAGAAGCGTTCCACGCAAAAATATATGCAGGCATTGCAAACAGCGGAGCAAGCTAGATTTTATACGTGGCTTCTTGAGCAAGATGCCAATGCTGTCAGAAATAGCTCCATTATTGAGCTGCGTTCACAATTTGAGCAAAGCGATGCTGTCCAATTGAATAATGATGGAATAAATGCATAGTCTAAAAAGGAGTCTTTTCTAAGGAAAAGGCTTTTTTGATGCAATTGAAAGGTGGACCCTTGCATGCCAGACCATATTGAAGTCATTTTACGGACGATGTTTGCTTTTGCGATTTTATTTGTCGGAGCACGTCTTCTTGGAAAACAAACCATTGCGCAAATGAATATTTTTGATTTTATAGCAGCCATCAGCTTAGGTTCAATTGCGGCGAGTCTCGCGTTTAATACTACGCTGCCGTTTCATCACACGACGATTTCCTTTGTCACGCTTGTCATGATCATTTATGTGATTTCTCTCATTGCTTTAAGGAGTCGAAAATTGAGAGGATTTATGGCCGGTAAACCAACCCTTGTCATACAAAATGGCAAAATTCTTGAAGAGAATATGAAGGGAATGAGGTATACCCTTGATTATTTAAATCAGCAGCTGAGAGAAAAAGACATTTTTGATATTAGCGAAGTTGAATTTGCCATGATTGAAACAGATGGGCATATGTCAGTGAAAAAATATCCTTCGTTTGAAAATGTCACTCGAAAGGATATTCAATTGTATATGAAGGCAGAGGGCTACATGCCTATCGAAGTGATCATGGACGGAAAGCTCATTTTGAAAAACATTCATGAAAATCAATTAACTGTGGAGTGGATAGATGAAGAGCTTAAGAAAAGGCAGCTCTCCTTAAAGGACATTGTATACGCAGTCCGTTCAAGTAATGGCAGCTTATATATTGATACATATGACGACCACATTCACTCTCCGATTGATCAAGAATGAAGGTATAGTGCGGAGGTCACCCTCCTGACACATATCTGTCAATGTTTCTAAGTCGTTTGGATGCTGTCTGACTAGGCATCATTTCTCAATTATTATTATTTTCAGAAAATGTGGTGACGGAGAAAAATAAGTATGTTTAAGTATAAATAGAAGAATTTAAAATATTAATATAATATATATCAAGCGGAATGAACATTCATTCCTAGTGAAACGAAAGGAGAGGATGAAATGTCTGTAGCGACTAGTGATAAACAGGAGCAGATTATGAAGGCTTCACTGGACTTATTTATTGAACGTGGCTTTGATGGCACAACGATGCCGATGATTTCAAAAAAAGCCAACGTTGGAGCGGGAACCATTTATCGGTATTTCGATAGTAAAGAAGCACTCGTCAACATTTTATACCAGCGAAGCCTCACTGCGTTTATCGACAAAATCAGCACAAACAGTCCAGACCCAAAAGCAAGTATCAGAGCCTATTTTAAGCATGTCTTTTATTGCTTGGTTTTGTTTACAAAGGAGAACCCGAGTGGTCTGTACTTCTTAGAAATTGATAAACGGTCACATTATTTAGATCAGAAAAGTAAAGAGAAAATGCAGCAATTGTTAAATGAGCTATTCCTCATCTTTGAAGAAGGGAAGAAGGATGGGATTCATCCGAATCTATCAGGGAGAACCATTTTATCCATTGTATTTGGCGCATTCGTCCAGCTTCACAAGCAGATTCTTGCAGAAGAAATAGATCCAACGATTGAATTTTTAGAGGATATTGAGCAATGTTTATGGCGCGCCATTAGCGTTGCATCATAAAGAAATAAAGGGAGTGGGCATATGCATCAATCATCAATCATTCCAAAACCAAAAACATACGGACCTTTTAAAAATATTCCCCATATAAAAAAGGGAGAGCTTTCTCAAACCTTTTGGCGGCTGGCAGATGAATTAGGACCGATTTTTCAGTTTGAATTTTCAAATGCAACAAGTATTTTTGTTTCCAGCCATGAACTTGTCAAAGAAGTATGTGACGAAAGCCGTTTTGATAAATTTATTGGGACTAGTCTCAATAAAGTAAGAGCATTTGCAGGAGATGGACTATTTACAAGCTGGACAGAAGAACCGAACTGGAGAAAGGCTCATCAAATTTTGATGCCTGCATTTAGCCAGCAGGCCATGAAGGGCTATCATGAGATGATGCTCGATATTGCCACACAGCTTGTGCAAAAATGGCAAAGAACAGGCCGCGATGAAGAAATTGAAGTAGCTGAGGATATGACAAAGCTGACTTTAGATACGATCGGCCTTTGCGGTTTTGATTTTCGCTTTAACAGCTTTTATAAAGAAAATCAGCATCCGTTCATCGAAAGCATGCTGAAAGGCTTAAATGAAGCAATGGAGCAGTCGAGCCGATTGCCGATTGCAGATAAACTCATGATCAAAAGAAGAAAAGAATTTGACCAGCATGTCGATTTTATGTCGCAATTAGTAGATGACATTATTCAGGAACGAAAAAAACAAGATAAAACGGGCGATGATTTACTGTCACTTATGCTGCATGCAGAGGACCCTGAAACAGGTGAACGTTTATCCGATGAAAATATCCGTTATCAAATCATTACCTTCTTAATTGCAGGGCACGAAACAACAAGCGGACTGCTATCATTTGCGATTTATTTCTTACTAAAGAATCCAGAGAAATTAAAGAAAGCCATCCAGGAAGCAGATGAGGTGCTGCAGGGCGGGCTTCCGACATTTAAACAGGTGCAAAAGCTAAGCTACACTCGTATGGTGTTAAATGAAGCCCTTCGCCTCTGGCCAACAGCGCCTACGTTCTCTCTTTATGCGAAAGAGGACACAGTAATCGGGGGGAAATATCCGATTCAAAAGAATCAAAGTGTCTCTGTACTGCTCCCTAAATTACACCGTGATCCAGCAGTATGGGGAGAGGATTCAGAAGACTTTAAACCAGAGCGGTTTATGCACCCTGAGAAAATCCCGCAGCATGCCTACAAGCCTTTTGGGAATGGACAGCGTGCATGTATCGGTATGCAGTTCGCCCTGCATGAAGCTACGATGGTTCTCGCGATGGTCCTGCACAATTTAGAGTTAATTGATCACACATCTTATGAGCTTGATTTAAAAGAGTCTCTCACAATTAAACCTAACGATTTTAAAATCAAAGTGCTGCCAAGGAAGCAGCAATTCTTTATGGCTCCACCGAAAGAAGAACCGAAGAAAAGCACCAAATCTAGTGATTCAAAAGTGGCGAGTCACGGTACTTCGCTGCTAGTTTTGTACGGATCAAATCTTGGCACAGCAAAGAAAATAGCGAACGAATTGGTTGAAGACGGGAAAGCAAAAGGGTTCGATGTGACCACTGCGTCGCTTGATGACTTTACACGCCGATTGCCAGATACAGGTGCTGTCCTCATCGTGACCGCTTCATACAACGGACATCCACCTGACAACGCGAAGCAATTCGTGGATTGGTTGACGCAGGATGAAGAGCAGGATCTATCAAACGTGACATTTGCAGTCTTTGGGTGTGGGGATCGAAATTGGGCGAGTACGTATCAGCGTATTCCTCGTCTGATTGATGAAGCACTTGAAAGAAAAGGGGCAAAGCGTGTAACGGATATTGGTGAAGGCGATGCAGGCGGTGATATGGATGAAGATAAAGAAACATTCCAGAAGACGGTCTTCGAACAGCTTGCAAAAGAATTTAAGCTCACTTTCCAAGAAAAGGGGAAGGAAAAACCAAACCTATCAGTTGCTTATACGAATGAGCTAGTTGAGCGTCCTGTAGCTAAAATATATGATGCCTTTTCAGCTGTTGTATTGAAAAATGAAGAATTACAATCAGAAAAAAGCACACGGCAGACAAGACATATTGAACTGAAATTGCCTGCTGGAAAAGTATACAAAGAAGGGGATCATATCGGGATTGTGCCGAAAAATAGTGATGCACTCGTTCAGCGTGTGACCCACCGCTTTAAACTAGATCCAGAGCAGCACATTAAGCTTTCATCTGAGAAAGAGGCAAGTCATTTACCATTAGATCAGCCGATTCCAATCAAAGAATTACTCGCCTCGCATGTTGAGCTTCAAGAGCCTGCGACACGTACACAGCTAAGAGAGCTCGCAGCACATACTGTATGTCCGCCTCACCGCGTGGAGCTTGAACAAATGGCTGGTGAAGCATATCAAGACGCCATCTTAAAGAAACGAGTAACCATGCTGGATTTATTAGATCAATATGAAGCGTGTGAGCTGCCGTTTGTGCACTTTTTGGCACTTTTACCAGGTTTAAAGCCGCGTTATTACTCGATTTCTAGCTCGCCAAAGGTAGAGGAAGAAAAAGTCAGTATCACAGTGGCAGTTGTAAAAGGTAAAGCATGGAACGGACGCGGAGAATACGCAGGCGTCGCATCAACCTATTTATGTGGTCTGAAAGAAGGTGAAGAAGTCGCCTGCTTCCTTCACGAAGCGCAGGCAGGATTCCAGCTACCACCTTCATCTGAATTACCGATGATCATGATCGGGCCGGGTACAGGAATCGCTCCATTTAGAGGGTTTGTTCAGGCAAGAGAAGTGTGGCAGAAGGAAGGCAAACCACTAGGCGAAGCTCACCTGTATTTTGGCTGCCGTCACCCTCATGAAGATGATCTGTATTTTGAGGAAATGCAGCTTGCAGCGCAAAAAGGAGTTGTTCACATCCATCGTGCTTATTCTCGTTACAATGAGCAAAAAATATATGTCCAGCATTTGTTGAAAGAAGACGGCGGCACGCTGATCAAGTTACTTGATCAAGGTGCGTATCTTTACGTGTGCGGGGACGGAAAAGTCATGGCACCAGACGTAGAGGCTACATTGATCGACCTCTATCAACAAGAGAAACAATGTTCGAAGGAAGTAGCTGAAAATTGGCTGACAACCCTTGCAAATAATAATAGATATGTAAAAGATGTATGGAGCTGACAAAAGGAAAGACCGCCAATTAGGCGGTTTTTTCTGTTTCATCAAGAGAGGTGAGATCGATAGAATGAAAGTTTGAAAGTTACAAAACACCTAATTTAGAAATGAAATATTTTGTAAAAAATAAGAATATTCTCTCATTTACTCCAATATGAAACAATCGTATCATTTTTGATATAGGACATAAAGGAGGAATATGATGAAAAAGGTGAAAATGTTACTCCCTTCTCTACTTGTTTTTGGTGCTTTAAGTGTGCCTAGTTTTGCCCATGCCTCATCTGATTCAGTGCTAACGTCTGATTATGACATGGTGACTTCTGATGGAAAGGTGATCTCTTCAAGTGATTTCCACAATGATACGAAATCCCCCTCATCCTTTGATAAAGTGGATGATCTATCTTCAACTGTTGGTGAAAAAGTAAAACCACTATCAAAATATTTAAAAGACTTTCAAACAAAAGTCGTCATTGGAGACGATGGTAGAACAAAAGTAGCAAATACAAGAGTGGCACCATATAATTCAATTGCTTATATTACGTTTGGCGGCTCCAGCTGCACGGGGACCCTGATTGCCCCTAACAAAATTTTGACAAACGGACACTGCGTGTACAATACAGCATCCAGAAGTTATAGTGCAAAAGGATCGGTGTATCCAGGCATGAACGATAGTACTGCGGTGAATGGCTCAGCAAATATGACAGAGTTCTATGTACCAAGCGGGTATATCAATACAGGTGCGAGCCAATATGATTTTGCCGTGATCAAAACAGATACGAACATTGGCAATACAGTCGGTTACCGTTCCATCCGTCAGGTGACAAACTTAACTGGGACAACGATTAAAATTTCTGGATATCCAGGTGATAAAATGAGATCAACTGGCAAGATCTCGCAGTGGGAGATGTCAGGTCCTGTGACAAGAGAAGATACGAATCTCGCATACTATATGATTGATACATTTAGCGGAAATTCAGGCTCAGCGATGCTAGATCAAAATCAGCAAATTGTTGGGGTTCATAACGCAGGGTATTCAAACGGTACGATTAATGGCGGTCCAAAAGCGACAGCTGCCTTTGTTGAATTTATCAACTATGCAAAAGCGCAATAAAAGCTAAATCATAAAGCTTGTTTCCTTCATAGGGGACAAGCTTTTTTATGTGGATACAAGTGTCTATCTGTTTATGCTTGAAAAATCCATTGACACTTAGCCTCTTCATTTTTTTCACATGTCAATCGTGAACGACTCATACATTAAAATGACACATTCCCTTTAAGTCAAGATTCTGCTTGAGAAAAATGAGGAGGTCTCACGCTTTTGAAGATGAGAAGAGGCTGGATTACTGCTGTCGTCTTATGCTTTGTGATATGGATGGGCACGCTGTTAGGTGGATTTGGAGAGGAACATGCGGCAAAAGGTGCGGATCGATATGATCATGTTATTCAATTTCCAAAGGAACGGTACCCTGAAACAGGCAGTCATATTCAAGAAGCTATTCGAAAAGGGCATTCAGATGTGTGTACGATAGACCGAAATGGAGCAGATGCCCGCAGGCAAGAATCATTAAAAGGCATTCCGACTAAGCCTGGATTCGACCGAGATGAGTGGCCGATGGCAGTTTGTCTTGAAGGAGGAAAAGGGGCGAGTGTTCAATATGTCAGCCCGTCTGATAATAGGGGAGCAGGCTCATGGGTCGGACACCAGATAAGTGGGTATCCTGATGGGAAAAGAATTTTATTTATTGTGAAATAAAACTAAAAGAGAGGCGCCTGTGAGTAGGTGTCTTTTTTTGTTCGATCAGAGCGTATTGGAGTTAGCAGGGACAAAAGATTCAGTGTACAATTGATCTATAAGATACAAAGATAGACAAGAAGAAAATGTGAAGGGACATATGCTTATGGATAAGAACCGTGCATTATACGATTATTTCATACAACATGCAGAGAAACTGACTGAAACTTGGTACGATTCAATTGAGGATGATGATCCAGAATCAATTTATCGTTCAACAGATTCCAGCATCATATCAGAGCTGAAACGGCAAAATCAAGATTATTACCAGCATTTTATACGTGCTCTTATTGAAGACAAGACATATTTACATACTGAGTTTAAAAAGTGGTCTGAAGATTTAGCCAGTGACCCGAAGCATTTAAACACACCATTAGATTATGTTGTGAGAGAATACATGTCCAATCAAAGAGTGGTCCTTCATTACTTAAAAGAATTTATTAAGCAGCGTCAAGATGAAATTGATATTGACCGCATCTTTTATTGGTATGATTTAATTTCAGAGGCGTTTAATATTTCCATTCATGTGTTCATCCAGCAATATGTAAAAAATACAACGAGGAAGCTCGTGGCACAAAGAGACATGATTTACGAGCTGAGCTCACCTGTCATTGTCTTAAAAAGTCATATTGCGTTATTGCCGTTAGTAGGTGATATTGATACAGCGAGAGCGAAGATTATTTTAGAAAATACGCTGAAACAGTGCTCACAAAAAGGAGTACAGCATTTATGTATTGATTTATCGGGCGTTGTCATTATTGATACAATGGTGGCTCAGCAGATCTTTGATCTTGTCACATCACTTCGGTTAATTGGAGTAGAGACAACCATTTCAGGAATCAGACCAGAAATTGCCCAAACGGCTGTACAGCTCGGGCTTCCTTTTAATGAATTTCGCACCGCAGCATCACTTGCTCACGCCCTAGACCGCATGACTGAATTTACTTCAATATAAAAACCAGGCCATTCAATCGGCCTGGTTTTTTATTTAGATAACAGCGTCAATTTTTGTGACTTTCCAATCTTTTTGTCCTTTTTCGAACGTAACCGTTCTTTTTACTTTGCGTCCATCAAGTGTTGGGACAGTGAATTCATATGTGCGGACTGTTTGTTTTTTAGAGACAAGTTTAGGTGTGGCTTTATCCCAATTAAGCATATTGTCACCGTCGCCGACCGGAACAGCCATTTTGCCTTTATGAACAATGAACTGATAGTCTTTTAAACCTTGATTAATGGCTTCTTTTGTGAAAACTTGAGATAGGTAGCTGTTTAGTTTTTTCTTTGTATCAAATGTTTTAGAAAGATAGTTGTAAGTCATGTCTTTATAGCTAAATGATTTTAATTTGTAATCAGAATGTTCATTAATTTTGTAGCCTGACATCGCACTCCAAAAGTGTTCCCGTGCATCAAGGGCAATATGTAACGCTTCTTTATTTGTCAAAGTGGCTGGTTTTTTAGAAGCGGCCAATGTTGTGGATTGTAATGAGATCATAAGCATAATAGCAGTTAATAAAACGAATAATTTTTTCAAGGCAATTGCCTCCTTTTCTCAATGAAAACTTCTTATGTTACAAATGTTACAATAATTACAGCGATATTACAAGTGTTAAATTGAAATGTTTTTTATTTCTTTTCTTTCTATATATATAACGTTTGAGGGTGGCAAAAAGTTTTCATTTTTTTATTTTTTCTTTATATCTACTATTTAACCGTTCTAAAGAAGAACAAAACGTTTTTTGGAAAAATTTCTGTTTGGATGTTCAACACGCTTTGTCATTGATGACATATACTATCGTGATGAATGTCTAAGAAAGTGGTGTTGAATATGTATTATCCGTATGAAGGTGTGTGGAATGGGTACTCATATGACAGGCAGATGCAAGGTTGGCCGTCGTTCCCTTCTCAAGTTGGAGGATTTCCAGGGTTTCCAATCGGAGGAGGAGGCACTGGGCCCGGATCTAGTGGATCAGCCCCGCCAGCTCCACCACAGCATATCATTTCGCAATATCAGCAAGCGTTATCGCAGCCTCAAAGCATGCAGTCTCTTATTTCAGGGCAGACAGGTGGAGGACAGCAATCAGTTCAGTTTGCTGCGGGATGTAATAGAAGATGGACGATTGTGTTTATGAGAAACGGTCAAGTGTTTTTAATGTATGTTCTATCTTCACAGCCTTTCGGGAGAACAACTGGCTTTATATGGCCGAACTTTACATTTGGCTCCTTCCCAAGCTCGAGTATTCTTGCCTATTCTTGTTCATAAAAAAAAGCCGGTTCTCATCATTAGCTGATGAAATACCGGCTTTTTTTAGTGAATATTTCTAAATACGCCAATCACTTTACCTAGTATACTTACATTCTGTAAAATAATCGGTTCCATAGATGGGTTTTCTGGCTGTAATCTAAAGTGTGTATCTTCTTTATAGAAACGCTTCACTGTCGCTTCATCTTCCTCTGTCATGGCGACGACAATATCTCCATTGTTAGCAGTGCTTTGCTGACGCACAATGACATAGTCCTTGTCCAAAATTCCTGCGTCAATCATACTTTCTCCCATAATTTCAAGCATAAATACTTGTTCATCTGGTGCTGCAAAAGTCTCTGGAAGAGGGAAGTATTCTTCTACATTCTCAACAGCCGTAATAGGCAGGCCTGCTGTTACTTTTCCGATGACTGGTACGTTCATTACAGCACTCTTTGGAATATTCATTTCCTCTTCATCTAATACTTCGATCGCTCTAGGTTTTGTCGGGTCTCTTCTAATTAAGCCCTTCGTTTCTAGTCTAGCTAAATGTCCATGAACCGTTGAACTTGATGCTAGACCGACAGCTTCTCCAATTTCACGAACGGATGGAGGATAGCCCTTACTTTTTACTTCTTCTTTGATGAATGTCAGGATATCGAGTTGTCTTTTTGATAGCTTCGTCATCTTTTGCACCTCAAAACGTCAATTTTAAAGAAATTATAGCATGTTTTTCCTAACAGTACAAACATAGGTTCGAAAAAACGTTTGACAGAAACGTTTGTTCGTATTTATAATAAGTGACAGAAAGAACGAACACACATTCTATTAGGAGAGATGACATTATGAGGTTAAAAGAATCTATTATTTTTATTGGGGTATTCTCATTCATCGTTGGCATATTTCTCTCACTTATTGCAGTCACAAGCCATAATGATCCAAATCAATATGTTAAAATAGAAGTTCAATCAGGTGATACCCTTTGGGGATTAGCTGATCAAGTAAACGACAGCAAATCAATCGATAAAAATGCGTTTATTGACTGGGTCACCCAGCACAATGATCTTGCTTCAACAGAAATCCAGCCTGGTGACATCCTTGTAATACCAGTCAAAAAAGAGCATCCAGTCGTATATCAACTTGCAACAGTACAGTAGAAAGGTCGATTGAAGACATGAATGCAATCATCTATGCGAGAGTAAGTACTGTTAAAGAAGAGCAGGAAACCTCGCTGAAGAGACAAGAAGAAGAATTGCTGGCTTTAGCTGCTATGCACAAGATGAATGTGGTTAAAGTCATTAAAGAAAAAGCAAGCGGGTATGATCTAGATCGCGATGGTGTGTTTGATATGCTAGCTACACTAAAAGAAGAGTCAATTGAGGCTGTTCTTATCCAGGATGAAACACGTCTCGGAAGAGGACAAGCAAAAATTGCGCTTCTCCATTGTCTTTTTAAAGAGAATGTGAAGGTGTACAGTACGTTTCATAGAGGCGAGCTTGAGCTTTCAGAAGCAGATGAAATGGTGATTGAGATCGTAGGAGTCGTTGAAGAATATCAACGAAAAATTCATAATCTGAAAATCAAGCGGGGAATGAGAAGAGCTGTAGAACGCGGGTACCAGCCCGAACTGAATTTAAAACAGCAGGATCATGCGCCTGGTCGTGAGCGTATTGAAGTGCCAATTTCAGAAATTGTTCGATTAAGAAAAAACAACATGACCTTCGCCGAAATTGCAGCAACTCTTCAGGCACTAGGTTTTGACATTTCAAAAGCAACGGTCCATAGAAGGTATCAAGAATATGAAAAAGGTTTGACCACCTAAAGCTCGATTTGTTGTCAAAATGATTGATATTTAGTAGTATGTAGAGAAAATGTTTTAAAGGAGTTAGTCATGATTTCTAAAAATCAGCTTGCAAGAATCAATGAGCTTTCAAAAAAGTCAAAAGAGACCGGTTTGTCAGACGCTGAAAAAACAGAACAAAAGCAATTAAGAGAAGAGTATTTAAAAGCTTTTCGTTCTTCTATGAAAAATACACTTAAAACCGTGAAAATCGTTGATCCTGAAGGAAACGATGTCACACCAGAAAAATTAAAAAGAGAAAGAGATCAAAACCTTCATTAATAGTTGTATGATTTCTTGAATTTTGAAAAGATGGGAAGAATATTCTCATCTTTTTTCATATTTGCATAACTTTTTAGGTGATCGATAAACTAAATGTGACAAAATCCTTCTTTTTCAGCGTGAAATAGTTGTGAAAAAAGGACAGTAGATTTATGATAATGGTGTACACAAGATACGGAAGGGGATTTATATGGAAACGATTGAATTGAAATCTATTGCAACAATACGTACTCTCTCCATAGACGCAATTGAAAAAGCGAATTCCGGTCACCCTGGAATGCCGATGGGTGCTGCACCAATGGCATACGCTTTATGGACGAATCACTTAAACGTAAGTCCGCAAAACCCAAGTTGGTTTAACAGAGACCGTTTTGTATTATCTGCGGGACATGGTTCTATGCTTCTATATAGCATGCTTCATTTAAGCGGATACAACCTGAGCATCGATGATCTAAAACAATTCCGCCAATGGGGTAGCAAAACACCTGGACATCCTGAATTTGGACATACAGAGGGCGTAGATGCCACAACAGGTCCTTTAGGGCAGGGGATTGCCATGGCAGTTGGTATGGCACTTGCAGAAAGACACCTTGCGGAAACGTATAACAAAGACAACTTTAATGTTGTAGATCACTATACATACAGCATTTGCGGAGATGGAGACTTAATGGAGGGAATTTCCTCTGAAGCTGCTTCACTTGCTGGTCATTTAGGCTTAGGCCGTTTAATTGTTCTTTATGATTCAAATGATATTTCTTTAGATGGCGACCTAGATCGTTCATTCTCTGAAAATGTGAAGAATCGTTTTGAAGCGATGAACTGGGAAGTTCTTTATGTGAAAGACGGCAACAACATTGAAGAAGTGACGGCTGCTATTGAAAAGGCAAAACAAAGCACAGACAGACCGACACTGATTGAAGTGAAAACAACAATTGGTTTTGGATCGCCAAACCGTGCAGGAACATCTGGTGTGCATGGTGCACCACTTGGCAGCGATGAAGCCAAGCTGACGAAGGAAGCTTACTCTTGGACGTTTGAAGAAGATTTCCATGTACCTTCTGAAGTGTACGATCATTTCAAAGAAGCTGTAAAAGACGCAGGTCAGAAGAAAGAAGCAGCTTGGAATGAACTATTTGCGCAATATGAAAAAGAATACCCTGAGCTTGCAGCTCAATTGAAGCTTGCGATTGAAGGAAAGCTTCCTGAGAATTGGGATCAAGAGGTTCCTGTTTATGAAGCAGGTTCAAGTCTTGCCTCCCGCGCTTCTTCAGGCGAAGTATTAAATGGCATTGCAAAGCAAGTAGCTTTCTTCATTGGCGGGTCTGCTGACCTTGCAGGTTCAAACAAAACAACGATTAAAAACACTGACGATTTTGGTAAAGAGAATTATGCCGGCAAGAACATTTGGTTCGGCGTCAGAGAATTTGCAATGGGTGCAGCGTTAAACGGTATGGCGCTTCACGGCGGTCTTCGTGTATTCGGCGGAACGTTCTTTGTTTTCTCAGATTACTTAAGACCAGCGATTCGTCTTGCTGCCTTAATGGGACTTCCAGTCACTTATGTCTTTACTCATGACAGTATCGCTGTTGGTGAAGATGGTCCGACGCATGAGCCGGTTGAACAGCTTGCTTCATTACGTGCGATGCCGAACCTTTCTGTTATTCGCCCTGCGGATGGAAACGAGACAGCTGCAGCGTGGAAACTGGCTGTATCTTCAACGGATAAACCGACAGCACTAGTTCTGACTCGTCAAAACCTTCCAACGATTGATCAAGCACCTGAGAAGGCATATGAGGGAGTAGAAAAGGGTGGATACGTCGTTGTTGAAGCTGCTGATGCACAGCCTGAAGCACTTCTACTTGCTTCCGGATCTGAAGTCGGCTTAGCGATTGAAGCGCAAAAAGCACTTGAAAAAGAAGGGATTCGCGCGTCTGTTGTCAGTCTTCCTGCATGGGATCGTTTCGATCAGCAGTCAGACGAATACAAAGAATCAGTCCTTCCTACAGCAGTACGGGCTCGTATTGCGATTGAAATGGGGGCTTCACTTGGCTGGGAGCGTTACACTGGTCTTGATGGTGACGTAATTGCCATTGATAAATTTGGCGCTTCTGCACCTGGTGAAACCATTATTGAGAAATACGGTTTTACGGTCAGCAATGTCGTCAGCCGTGTGAAAGCGAAGCTGAACAAATAACCAGTCTCCAAGCATCATGCTTTTTTTCATCTGTTTGCAGAGCATTTTCATCCGCTCTGCAAACTTTTTTCTTTTTTCTTGTTTTTTTGACAAAACTAGTTTCTTCTTGCTTCATATATAGACAATTCTTTCTTTCGCATTTTTGTATAATACAAGCAATATACGAGATTGACGAAATGTGAAAGGAAGGGATAGACATGGAACGCCATTATTATATTTATTGGATTGAGGATGAATTTGCCCATCATTATTTTGGCAGAGAATCAATTTTGTTTCATTTGTTTGAGTCGTTACACTGGACGAACCGCACGGAAGATGAATTGGTGATGCTTGTGAAACAAGTGGATTACGTGACGAAACGAATCCCTGCTTTTCATATGCACCAGCGATTAATGAACAACTTAACGAATATTCACTATACACAAATTGGCTCGATATACAGCGCTTCCTTACCTGATGGAAAAGGAACGGCTGCATTTATCATAAAAGATCGTTATATCCAAATGTCTGCCACCGGCAGTTATGAAGCAGAAGCAGTGTTTTTTGAAGTGCTGAGAAAAATTAGTCCTTGCTTCCTTGCGATGGACTTCGGTTCAAAGAAGCACGGGTGGCTCAATCCGGTAAAAGTGAGGAATTTTGTTTAAAAAAATAAAATTGAACGTGAAATGTTGTATAATAGCCTTTTGTTTAGTACACTTTATACGAGACAACATGAAGGAGGAAGAATTATGGATTTATGGGTTGTCATCCTTGTAGGCGTTGTTGCACTGCTTGCAGGAGTTGCACTCGGATTCTTTATTGCTCGTAAGTATATGATGAGCTACTTGAAAAAGAATCCACCAATTAATGAACAAATGCTTCGAATGATGATGATGCAAATGGGCATGAAACCGTCCCAGAAGAAAATCAATCAAATGATGAAAGCCATGAACAACCAAGCGAAATAATACGTACGATATTATGATCATAGATGGAACATGGTTATAAAGAATGGACAAGCGTTTGTCCTTTCTTTATTGAATTCACCTTCATCAGACGCTTTAAAACCACTGTACTTGCCTAAATGAAGCAGGGAAGGTGGTTTTTATTTTGGCTTCAGCTTCCTGCTAAAAAACAAAAACCCCTGTTATCAGAGGTTTTTGTTTCGTTTATGGTCACACATATCAACTGTTCTAAAAATCGTGTAGCATGATAATATCATGAGATATGATTAGTTGGCTGAGTTTGAGTGTAAGTGTCGTTGATATTGTAAGAGGAGATGATCTAGCTGCTGGCTATGTTCGATGGTCACTGTGGATGTCATGCCATTGTGCAAGACAACTTTCATCAGCTCTTCTCTTTTTTCTTCGATTTGAGTTAATAATGATGTTTTTACCAAAGTCATGTTCCTTTCATGCAAATCTTGATAAAAAGAATCGATTCTATTATATCCATTTTAAGGTTTATTTTCAAATTTAAAGGATTCGTTATCTTGATGTCAAATTAAATTATATAAGGTTTTAAGAGAATAGACCATCTTTATTGAGAGGATGTAAAAAAAATGAAATGATTTTGTCATCTCTTATTGTATATTGTAAGAAGGGGG
The DNA here is from genome assembly GCF_037976435.1 of Bacillus sp. FSL K6-2841. Lineage (NCBI taxonomy): Bacteria > Bacillati > Bacillota > Bacilli > Caryophanales > Bacillaceae > Bacillus > Bacillus sp. FSL K6-2841. The sequence goes on from NZ_CP150266.1 coordinate 1,760,531, forward strand.
TGCTCTTTTGACAGATTTGAATTTCTTTTTAGCTTTTGGAGCAGGGTTTCTTTCTTTTATCTCACCATGCTGTCTGCCGCTTTATCCAGCCTTTTTATCGTATATTACGGGCGTTAGTATGGATGAAGTGAAATCTGAGAAGGTGATGCTGAGAAGAAGAAGTCTACTTCATACTTTATTCTTTTTAGTTGGGTTCTCTATTATCTTTATTGCGATTGGCTTTGGGACATCGTTTGTTGGGAAGTTTTTTGATGATTACCATCAAGCGATTCGCCAGGTTGGAGCCATTCTCATTATTTTCTTTGGCTTTATGACGCTTGGCGTATTTCAGCCTTCTTTCCTCATGGGCGAAAAGAGAATGCAGTTCAAAAACCGACCAGCTGGTTTTTTTGGGTCAATTCTCATCGGAATGGGCTTTGCCGCTGGATGGACACCTTGCACAGGACCTATTTTATCTGCCGTTATCGCACTTGCTAGTAACAATCCAGAGTCGGCTGTGCCTTATATGATTACATATGTCCTTGGATTTGCCGTCCCATTTTTTATTCTATCTTTCTTCATTACGAAAATGGCATGGATCAGAAAGCGTCAGCAGCTTATCATGAAAATTGGCGGGATCATTATGATTGTGGTAGGGATATTGCTGTTCTTTGATCTTCTCACATGGATTATCATCATGTTCTCATCCTTGTTTGGCGGATTTACAGGCTTTTGAAATCGTTTTCTACAGTCGCGGCGAATGGTTTTTTTTCGTCAATTGGAGTATATTATACATAGGCTGACCTTAAAGAATAAAGGAATGATTAGATATGATGGTCATAATTTCTTCTATAATTGCGATATGTATGGCGGTAGCCGTCATGTTTATTCGCATTAAGTCATCTGCAAAACCGGCAACTGCGAAAAAAATTATATTGCCTCCTATTTTCATGAGCACTGGTGCATTGATGTTTTTTGTTCCTATGTTTCGAGTAACTGGGGCTGAATTTCTTGAAGCGATCACAGTGGGGATGTTTTTCTCCATCTTTTTAATCAAAACATCGAAGTTTGAAATTAGAGGGAATGAGATTTACTTAAAGCGGTCAAAAGCATTTGTGTTTATTCTTATTGGACTCCTTGTTCTTCGTATTGGAATGAAGACAATCCTGAGTTCTTCTATTGATTATGGTTCTCTAAGCGGAATGTTTTGGATACTTGCCTTTGGCATGATTGTGCCTTGGCGAGTTGCCATGTATTTGTCGTTTAGAAAGATGTCTAAGCAATTAGATCCGCAGCAGGTTCAAATGAATTAAATTCAAATTGTTGAAAAAGGGCTAAATCTTTATTTTAGCCCTTTTTCTTCTCTGAACCTCTTTTTTAAAAGGAGGTTATTTTAATAATGCTTCATATGGCGTATGATCGATGTTTTTTTCTTGAAGGCGCTTCAATAAAAACTTATGATCACGCTTTGGTGTAGCGATAATATAGCCGCGAATGATTAAGTCTAAATTAATGCTGGCAGCTTGTTCTTTTAAAGCCAGCTCGCCAATTTTTCCTGCAATTTTTTCTTTGGCGACATCTCTAAACAGCTCTGGAACAGGTAATACAAGTTCATTTAAAAGCTGTTTGTCTTCTTCCCGCCATAGGTGGAGGCTCTTTTGAATATATTCATCCTGCCAATCAAGCTCTGATTTCCCATCTTCCTTTGGCAATCGTTTTAAAAATTTGCGAAACATAAAAAAGCCACCGATTGCGAGTAATCCGATCATCACTGTACCCCAAAATAAAATGAACCACAAAAACCAGCCGCTTAACATGTTCTCACTCCTTATACCCCTTGTCTCTCTATCTTATTTTACATGAAGAAATGATAGAAGAAAATAACAAAAATGTATGTCTCTTATCTCTATGAACGCCTTTTTTCATTCATAACTGCCCATTTACTAGAAAGACCCAAACCATCTAGTAGAAAAAGAATACATTATCATATAGCGACTCTACTATTTGGCCATGGTGGTTCGCAAAAGGTATTGACTTGACACGAACGGAAGAGAGCCCACCTAAATGAAGGTGGGCTCTTAATGTTTGAAGTGCGGGACTTGAAAGGAAAATGCACCGTTTGGATGGTCAGAACTTTTTTTAATCCTTATCGAAATGATTCGGTTTTCGTATTCTGTTTCAATCTCTTTGTCGTTCAAATAAAAAGGGAGCATGACACTTTTTTCAATTGGCTGTTCGCCTTTATCATTTGGCTTTTGTACTGTGTAAGCGAGAGTGAGCTCATATCCAGCGAAGGTTAGTTTTACATCAGTGATCGATAGGGTGGAGACATCGATTTCGATAATATAATCACGGCTTGTTTCATAAAGATCAATTGGGAGGTGTTCATCATACCAGGCAAATGGATCATCCATTAAAACATTGAGCCAATCGTCTATTTCAAGAAAATCAGAGGAATTCGATTGCTTTTCATTCTCCATAAACACTCCTCCATCACATCTCATAATAAATCATATGATGAAAATGGAAATGTGTGAAAGACCTAAAACATCCCGTTTTGCTACGGGATAAGAGGAGAATGTTTACATATCGTGATGAGAATTGTGTTTTTGTCTTGTATGGTTGCGGTTTTTTACTTTTTTACTGCCTGATAATGGCTCAGGCTGTCCGCTTTGATGTTCCTTAGGCGAGTTTTGACGGATGTCTTTTCCTGTGTTTTTATTCGTCATGATGCTTGCTCCTTTCTTATTGGTTTTTTTTGCGTTTTTTATTGTTTTGTCTTTGTTCTTCTGTTAAAACGAGTTGATCTTCTTCAATATAGCCTGCACCATTTCCTTGGCTTTTGGCTGCGTTCATGCCATTAATAACATGATTTGCTTTGCGTTTTGTCATGTTCTATCACCTCATTTGTAGTATGAGCCCGCTCCGCTTCGTTTATGAAGAGTAATCATTTCCTAATGATAAGTTAAACTTATTGAATTTAATAAAAGCATTGTTATTTACTTATGTATGAATTTGTTTTAAGATGAAATTGTGAGAAAATTGTGGTGAAATACGACGATTTTTCTGAGAATTGAAATTGATCTTGATCATCAAAAGGGGGATTTTGGACATGTCGAAACAGCAGCAAGTCGCTAAACAAGACGCTTTTCAATCTAGAAAAACGTTTTCGACAAATGGGAAAACGTATCACTATTATTCGTTAGAAGCACTAGAGAAACAAGGAATTGGAAATGTTTCTAAGCTGCCTTATTCCATTAAGGTACTTTTAGAATCAGTGCTTCGCCAAGTAGACGGTAGAGTGATCAAGAAGGAACACGTTGAAAACTTGGCAAAATGGGGAACTGCCGAGGTAAAAGAAATTGATGTTCCATTTAAACCTTCTCGTGTTATTTTACAAGACTTCACCGGTGTACCAGCCGTCGTTGACCTTGCTTCTTTAAGAAAAGCAATGGCAGATGTAGGTGGGGATCCGGATAAAATCAACCCTGAAATTCCAGTTGACCTTGTCATTGACCACTCAGTACAAGTTGATAAAGCTGGAACTGAAGATGCATTAAACATTAACATGGATTTAGAATTCGAACGTAACGCAGAGCGTTATAACTTCCTTAGCTGGGCAAAGAAAGCGTTTAATAATTATCAAGCTGTTCCGCCTGCAACAGGGATTGTTCACCAAGTAAACTTAGAGTACCTTGCAAGTGTTGTTCATGCGATTGAAGAAGATGGCGAGATCATCACTTACCCAGATACATTGGTCGGTACTGACTCTCATACAACCATGATCAACGGGATCGGCGTACTTGGATGGGGCGTTGGCGGTATTGAAGCGGAAGCTGGAATGCTCGGTCAGCCTTCATACTTCCCAGTACCAGAAGTCATTGGTGCTAAATTAGTTGGAGAGCTTCCAAACGGAACGACTGCAACTGACCTCGCACTAAAAGTGACACAAGTTCTGCGTGAAAAAGGCGTAGTGAACAAATTCGTTGAATTCTTCGGACCTGGAGTTGCACAGCTGCCGTTAGCGGATCGTGCAACGATTGCAAACATGGCGCCTGAATACGGTGCTACTTGCGGATTCTTCCCAGTAGATGAGGAAGCTCTTGCTTACCTTCGCCTTACTGGACGTGATGAAGAGCAAATTAATATCGTTGAAGAATATTCTCGCGCAAATGGCTTATTCTATACGCCAGATGCAGAAGAGCCAATTTTTACGGATATTGTGGAAATTGATCTTTCTCAAATTGAATCAAACTTATCTGGTCCAAAGCGTCCACAAGATTTGATTCCACTTTCTAAAATGAAAGAAACGTTCCATCAGCACATTGAAAGCCCAGCTGGTAACCAAGGGTTTGGCTTAGAAAAATCAGAGCTGGATAAACAAATTGAATTTGATCTAGCAAATGGTGAAAAAGCTGTGATGAAGACAGGTGCGATTGCGATTGCAGCGATTACGAGCTGTACGAATACATCGAACCCATACGTCTTAATCGGAGCAGGTCTTGTTGCGAAGAAAGCAAGTGAGCTTGGCATGAAGGTGCCAAACTACGTGAAAACGTCACTAGCGCCAGGTTCTAAGGTTGTAACAGGATACCTCGTGAACTCAGGACTTCTTCCATACTTAAGAGACCTCGGATTTAACATCGTTGGGTATGGCTGTACAACTTGTATCGGAAACTCAGGACCGCTTGCACAAGAAATTGAGGATGCTGTCTCTGAAAATGATCTGCTGATCACTTCTGTTTTATCAGGTAACCGTAACTTTGAAGGACGTATCCATCCACTTGTAAAAGGAAACTACCTTGCATCTCCACCATTAGTTGTGGCGTATGCACTTGCTGGTACGGTGAATATCGATTTAACAAAAGACCCTATCGGTGTCGATAAAAATGGTGAGAACGTTTATTTCAATGACATTTGGCCATCAATGGACGAAATCAACAGCGTCGTCAAAAGCACTGTCACACCTGAACTCTTCCGTTCAGAGTATGAAACTGTTTTTGACAACAATGACCGCTGGAATGAAATTAAAACGACGGATGATGCATTGTACAAATGGGATGAAAATTCCACATACATTGATAACCCGCCATTCTTTGAAAACCTATCAGTTGAACCTGGTAAGGTTGAACCGCTTAAAGGCTTGCGTGTCGTTGCGAAATTTGGTGACTCTGTCACAACGGACCATATTTCTCCTGCTGGAGCGATTGGTAAGGATACACCGGCGGGCAAATACTTGCAAGAAAGAGGCGTGTCGCCTAGAGACTTTAACTCATACGGATCTCGCCGTGGTAACCACCATGTCATGATGAGAGGTACTTTTGCAAACATCCGTATTAAGAACCAAATTGCACCAGGAACAGAAGGCGGATATACAACCTACTGGCCAACTGGTGAAGTGACATCCATTTATGATGCATGCATGCGTTATAAAGAAGATGGAACAGGTCTTGCGATCTTAGCAGGTAAAGACTACGGAATGGGTTCTTCACGTGACTGGGCTGCAAAAGGAACAAATCTTCTTGGAATTAAATTTGTTCTAGCTGAAAGCTTTGAGCGTATCCATAGAAGTAACCTTGTCTTCATGGGCGTACTTCCTTTACAGTTTAAAGACGGAGAAAGTGCAGAAACTCATGGTCTAACAGGAACAGAAACATTTGAAGTTCATGTTGACGAAACAGTTCGTCCGCGTGATCTCGTCACTGTGAAAGCAATTGACACAGATGGCAATGAGAAAACATTTGAAGTGGTTGTTCGTTTTGATAGTGAAGTCGAAATTGACTACTATCGTCATGGCGGTATCCTTCAAATGGTACTTCGTGAAAAATTGGCAAGCAACTAATACTCATACAGCAAAGAAGAGAAGGCGCCTAGACAGCTTTCTCTTCTTTTTTAAAATAGTGGAGGATCAATCATGTGGAAAAAAGGAATGGCAAGCGCTGTTTTACTTGTGTTGATTGGTTTACTTGTGTGGAATTTACTTGAACCAAAAGAGCCCGCAATCGGTCTTGAAAAAGGGGATCAAGCCCCTGATTTTGAACTTAAAACCCTAGATGGTCAAACGGCTTCATTATCTGATTACCAAGGGAAAAAGGTGCTCGTCAATTTTTGGGCGACATGGTGTAAGCCATGCAGGACAGAAATGCCGGATCTAGACGCAATTAGAAGCGAATACGATCAGGTCGAAGTACTTGCAGTGAATTTAACGACCACTGAAAAAAGTGAAGATCATGTTGCAGCTTTTGCAGATGAATTAAAGCTGAGCTTTCCTATTTTATTGGATCAAAAAGGCATTCAAGCACGATATCAGGTGCTTTCATACCCCACGACATACATATTAGATGAAAAAGGACGTATCATGTCTGTGAAGCATCAAATGCTGACAAAAAAAGAAATTGAGCAAGAGCTGGATCTATAATGATTCAGCTTTTTTGCTTATTTTCTAAATGTTTTGGCGAAAATGAAATACAAACACTGGAGGTGAGTACAATGAGAAGAAGAAAACGCCGTACATTTGAAGAGCTTGTACTTGAAAATAAAAAAGAATTATTAAGCAATGAGGAATTTTTAAACCAGCTTGAAGAAAAGTTGGAAGAGCGTTTTAGACAGAAATAAGTTATGAATTATCCTTTTTCGTTCATCCTAAAGAAGAGGGAGGGATGAATGATGGGTAGAGAGCATGATAAACAAGCGCAGTTTACACCAGACCATTTAGGGACAAAACCTGTAGCATACAAACGCAATAAAGGTAAAAAGATGCATAATAAATCAAATGAACAGCCTGATGTGATCCAGACGAAAGGCGAATAAGGAGGGTATTAAGATGAATGAAAAGTCATATCAATCCAATCCAGATGATCGTTCTGATAATGTTGAAAAGCTGCAAGATATGATCGAAAACACCCTTGATCATATCGATGAATCTGAAGCAGCGATGGCCCTTTCGACAGATCAAGAAAAACAGATGATCAAGCAAAAAAATGAAAATCGAAAAATGAGCATTGATGCCATGCGTTCTGAGATCAAGGACGAAGAAGCAGCAAGAAAAAATGGCTATACTGAATAAACCAGGGATTCCTGGTTTATTTTATTGCCTCCTTTTAGAAGAACCATTTCGATTGTGGTAAAATGGCAGAGACCTTAGGTTTTGATAGGAGAGCGATGAAAACGTGTATGTATCTAAAAAAGAAATAGAAGTCCGTTATGCAGAAACAGACCAAATGGGCATCGTGTATCATGCGAATTATTTAATCTGGATGGAAGTCGGCAGAACAGCCCTGATTAAAGAATTAGGATTTTCCTATGCGCAGTTAGAAGCAGATGGTGCTCTTGCACCCGTTATAGATTTGCAAGTGAAATATAAAAAACCACTCCTGTATGGTGAAACAGCGACCGTGTATACTTGGATTGAAGAATACAATGGACTCAAAACGGTGTATGGCTACGAAATTCAAAAGCCTGATGGGCAAACAGCGATTACAGGGACAACCTCGCATATTTGCGTAGATAAAGACACCTTTAGACCTATTCAATTTAGAAAAGCATTTCCTGCCTGGCACAAAGTATATGAACAGTCGAAGAAGCAGGTTTAATTCATGGCGTTTGGTATTAAAAGAAGCGATTTAAATGCGTGGAAATCAGCTGTTCAGCAAGGAGAAATGGCCTTTTTAACCCATTATTGGCTTGATGACCGTTTCCCGCATGCTAATACAGTCACTAAAGCAGCCTGTCAGGATATGAAGCAATTAATTGAGTGGGGAGAAAAACATGGACTCAAAAAAGAATGGATTCACGACCGCGCAGGGTTTCCTCACTTTGACTTGATCGGTGAACCGCAAAAAAGAATCCTTCAAAAGGAGCGGTCTTTAGGAAACATTCAGGAGTATGGGTTATATATTGAAGGATAAAACAAAAAAGATACCCGAGGGATGAGGTATCTTTTTTGTTTATTCATAATGGAATTCTGGTTCTTTTACAGACTCGTTATAATCAATATGCAGATCATGGTTGTCAAAATACCAAATATCACTTTCTTCTACAAAGAAAGTAATACCTTCTATTTCAGCGGTTGCGCCGGCATTTTGAGGTTCATCTTTTGCGACGCCGAGAGAAAAGCCTTTTTGTACATTACTGCACCCGCCATATCTCACAAAAAAGCGAACTTGATCACCTTTTTCTAAATCTAATTCATCCTTGTACCAATTGAGTGCATCTTCTTTAATCGTTAATTTCAATGTGATCGCCCCTTTTTTGAAGTCATGCTGTTTTTTAAAAATGCAGGATGCAAAAAAACAGCTTTTCTTTACTTTTACCACAGAATGAAACTTATGAAACGGCTAGAGCCATTTGATTTTCGGTTCAGTTTTGTTGAGGATTCGTTTGAGGTTAGCGATGTGTCTGTAGATCACAAAACCAGCAAGAACGGCAACAACAATGATTAAGAATACGTCTTTGGTGAATATGCTGTAAATGAATGTATAGATGCCGGTCAGCATAGATGATAATGAAACATATTTACTAATGTATAAAAATAAGAAAAAAGCAGCGATCATCGTGATAAATAAGAATGGGGCATAAAATAATAACACGCCGCCAGATGTAGCGACTGCTTTTCCCCCTTTAAACTTTGCAAAGATAGGAAAGCTGTGACCGATAACAGCAGCAACCCCCGCTAATAAGGGATGAATGTCCAGTTGCATGAAAAACGGTAAAGCAGAAGCGAGAGTCCCCTTTAAAATATCAGCAGAAATAACAATAGACCCTGCTTTTACGCCAAGCGTACGAAATGCATTCGTTGCACCTAGGTTTCCGCTGCCATGTTCACGGATATCAATACCCTTTGCAGCTTTCCCGACAATGAGACCGGATGGAATACTGCCGAGAAGATAAGCCAAAATAAACATCAAAGCAATTAACATCTGCATAACTCCTTTATATTCTCCCTCTTGTCTTACATTTTAACATGATCTTATGAAAAACATGGGGATCTTTTTTTGAAAAAATCAAATGCAGATGGATTCAGCTTTGTTTTTAAGCAGAAGTTCGCTAAAATAGAGGAAAAGGGGTGTTTGGATGAATCATTCTTCGAAACAAGAAATTGGCCGTATTTTAAAGAGCAGTAAACGAATTGCTGTTGTTGGATTATCAGATCAGCCGCACCGAACGTCTTATATGGTGTCTAAAGCAATGCAGGATGCCGGTTATGAGATCATTCCGGTGAATCCAACGATCGATGAAGCACTTGGTGTGAAAGCAGTCGCTTCACTAAAAGAGATCAAAGAGCCTGTTGATATCGTCAATGTGTTTAGACGTTCAGAGTTTTTACCCGAGGTGGCAGAAGAATTTCTTGAAATAGACGCACCTGTTTTTTGGGCGCAGCAAGGCATTTATCACGAAGAAGCGAAAAGGCTGATTGAGGAAAATGGCAAGGTTGCCATCATGGATTTATGTATCAAGGTGGCTCATGCAATGACAAAAACTCATTAAATCGTCAAAAATCCTTGGTTTTCAAGGATTTTTGCTTTTTTGTTGCAGAAATATATTTGCGATTCTAGAAGAAAGCGATAAAATAAGGCGACAGGGACATATCGGTGATCTTGCATATCAAGAAAAAGAGCGATAAGATAAAGATAGAACATTTGTTCTGTTTTGTGAAAATCATCATATGATTGCATTTGGCTTATCAAACAGTCTTGTTTATAATGGACTTCTAGTTCTCATTGCAGAATGTAGAACATTCTCATAGCCGTGCAATGGAGCATGTTTTTTTGAACCACACATGCATGGTGATGATGCAGCTTATTAAAGTGGACAGTAATGAGCAGCATGATCATCATTAAAATCTAAAGAGATCATTTGATGGTTTGCCGGTTATGTTTGTTAGTGAAAGGGGATTAAGCATTTGGTTAAAAAGCAGCAAGTAGATTATAACGATGATTCTATTCAGGTGCTAGAGGGACTTGAAGCGGTCCGTAAACGTCCAGGGATGTATATTGGGTCAACGGATTCACGCGGTCTTCATCACCTTGTCTATGAGATTGTAGACAACTCTGTCGATGAAGTACTCGCTGGCCATGGAGATCATATCGTTGTCAAAATACATAAAGATAACAGCATTTCCGTCCAGGATAAAGGACGCGGGATGCCTACTGGTATGCATAAGCTTGGAAAACCGACACCTGAGATCATTTTAACGGTCCTTCACGCAGGCGGAAAATTTGGTCAAGGCGGATATAAAACAAGTGGTGGGCTTCACGGAGTTGGGGCATCTGTTGTAAACGCGCTGTCAGAGTGGCTCACTGTCACAATTGAACGTGATGGCTATATATATCATCAGCGGTTTGAAAACGGCGGAAAACCTGTGACGTCACTTGAAAAAGTCGGAAAAACGAAAAAAACGGGAACACTGATTCATTTTAAACCAGATCGATCGATGTTCAGCGTTACAACCTATAATTTTGATACGTTATCAGAACGTTTAAGAGAATCTGCCTTTTTATTAAAAGGATTAAAAATAGAGCTGATTGATGAACGACATGATGTACAAGAAACCTTTTATTATGAGACGGGCATTGAAGCCTTCGTTGCTTATTTAAATGAAGAAAAAGATGTTCTGAGTGAAGTGGTCTCATTTGAAGGAGAGCATCAATCCATCGAAGTAGACTTTGCTTTTCAATTCAATGACGGCTACTCGGAAAATATTCTTTCTTTCGTCAATAACGTGAGAACAAAAGATGGCGGTACGCATGAGTCTGGTGCCAAAACGGCGATGACGAGAGCCTTTAATGAATATGCGCGCAAAGTAGCTCTTTTAAAAGAAAAAGACAAAAATTTAGAAGGCACTGATATTCGCGAAGGGCTGTCTGCTATTATTTCTGTCAGAATTCCTGAAGAACTGCTTCAATTTGAAGGACAGACAAAAGGAAAGCTTGGGACAAGTGAGGCTCGCTCCGCTGTTGATGCTGTTATTTCTGAAAAGCTGGCTTATTTCCTTGAAGAAAACCGGGAAACAGCCACTCTTCTTGTGAGAAAAGCGATTAAAGCGCAGCAGGCAAGAGAAGCTGCTAGAAGAGCACGTGAAGAAGCAAGGAGCGGCAAGAAACGGAAAAAGTCCGAAGCAACACTGAGCGGAAAATTAACACCTGCTCAATCTAGAAACCCGGCAAGAAACGAATTGTACCTAGTAGAGGGCGACTCAGCGGGCGGGTCAGCAAAACAAGGACGTGACCGTAAATTCCAAGCGGTGCTGCCGCTTCGTGGAAAGGTCATTAACACAGAAAAAGCAAAACTTGCTGATATTTTCAAAAATGAAGAAATCAACACCATTATTCATGCGATCGGTGGAGGCGTCGGTGTCGATTTTAATGTAGAAGACATCAATTATGACAAAATCGTGATCATGACAGATGCTGACACAGATGGAGCCCATATTCAAGTGCTTCTGCTAACGTTCTTCTACCGCTATATGAAACCGCTGATTGAGCATGGCAAAGTGTTTATTGCACTACCGCCTTTATATAAAGTCAGCAAAGGCTCAGGGAAAAAAGAAGTGATTGAGTACGCATGGTCTGATGAAGAAATGGATGACGTACTGAAGAAAGTTGGAAAAGGGTACACGATTCAGCGTTATAAAGGTTTAGGTGAAATGAACGCCGACCAGCTATGGGAAACGACAATGAATCCAGAATCGAGAACACTTGTCAGAGTCAAAATCGACGATGCTGCACGAGTGGAACGCCGCGTCACGACATTAATGGGTGACAAAGTAGAGCCACGCCGTAAATGGATTGAAAAGAATGTCGCCTTTGGACTTGATGAGGAAAGTAACATTCTTGAAAATGAAAACTTGTCGCTAGCTGAGGAGGTTTAAACATGGCACAACAAGAACGATTTCATGATTTACCATTAGAAGAAGTAATCGGAGACCGGTTTGGTCGCTATAGTAAATATATAATCCAAGACCGTGCGCTTCCAGATGCGCGAGATGGACTAAAGCCTGTACAACGAAGAATTTTATATGCGATGTACGCAGAAGGAAACACGCAAGATAAAAACTTCCGTAAAGCAGCGAAAACAGTCGGAAACGTGATTGGTAACTATCATCCGCACGGTGACTCATCTGTTTATGAAGCGATGGTGAGAATGAGTCAGGATTGGAAAGTACGGAATGTGCTCATTGAGATGCATGGAAATAACGGGAGTATTGATGGTGATCCGCCTGCTGCTATGCGTTATACAGAAGCAAGGCTATCTGCGATTGCTTCAGAGCTATTAAAGGACTTAGACAAGGAAACCGTCGAATTTGTCGCAAACTTTGATGATACAAGCAAGGAGCCCGTTGTTTTACCAGCGATGTTCCCAAACCTTCTTGTGAATGGGTCAACAGGTATTTCTGCTGGTTATGCTACTGATATCCCGCCGCATCATCTAGGAGAAGTGATTGATGGTGTCATTAAACGAATCGAACAGCCTCATTGTACGGTTGAGGACTTGATGACGGTCATCAAAGGTCCTGATTTCCCAACAGGTGGTATCATTCAAGGGGTAGACGGCATTAAGAAGGCCTATGAAACAGGCAAAGGAAAGATCATGATTCGCGGAAAAGCGGAGATCGAAACCATCCGCGGCGGGCGCCAGCAAATCGTGATCACAGAAATTCCTTATGAAGTGAATAAAGCCAACCTTGTCAAAAAGATGGACGAGTTCCGAATTGAAAGAAAAGTGGAAGGAATTTCAGAAGTTCGAGACGAGACTGATCGGACTGGGCTTCGAATCGTAGTAGAGCTGAAAAAAGAAGCAGATGCAAATGGTGTTTTGAATTTCTTATATAAAAACTCAGATCTGCAAATTCCATATAACTTTAATATGGTGGCGATACATAATCGTAGACCAACCTTAATGACGCTGACAACTATACTTGATGCATATATTGCCCATCAAAAAGAAGTGGTGACGAACCGCTCAGCATATGAGCTTCGAAAAGCGAAGGAACGCCACCATATTGTAGATGGATTAATTAAGGCGTTATCCATCTTGGATGAAGTCATTGCCACAATCCGCTCCTCTAATGATAAGCGAGATGCGAAAAACAACTTGATGGAGAAATATGACTTTACAGAAGCACAATCAGAAGCGATTGTTTCCCTCCAGTTATATCGTTTAACGAATACGGATATTACGCAATTAAGAGACGAAGCGAGTGAGCTTGATGTGCGTATAGCAGAACTTGAAGACATTTTAGGTAATGAGAAAAAGCTGCTTAAGGTCATTACAAACAGTTTGAAAAAGCTCAAAAAGACATATGCTGATGAGAGACGATCTGTCATTGAGGAAAAAATCGAAGAAATTAAGATTAATCTAGAAGTGATGATTGCCTCAGAGGATGTTTACGTCACGGTGACGAAGGATGGATACATCAAACGGACAAGCCAGCGCTCCTATGCTGCTTCTAACGGTAAGGACTTTGGCATGAAGGATACAGACCGCCTGATTCATCAGTTTGAAATGAATACAACGGATGTCCTCTTACTATTCACGAATAAAGGGAGCTACATTTATTGTCCAGTGCATCAGCTGCCAGACATACGCTGGAAAGACATGGGGCAGCATATTACGAATATCATTTCGATTGATCGTGATGAATCCATCCAAAAAGCCATTCCAATTAAAGAATTTGATGAAACATCGTATCTGCTGTTCTTTACAAAGGGCGGAATGGTGAAGAAAACAGAGCTTCTTCAATATAAAGCGCAGCGCTATTCAAAACCACTTGTCGCCTTGAACCTAAAAGGGGACGATGAACTTGTGGATGTCCATGTGACAACAGGACAGCAGGAATTGTTTATTGCGACGAAAAATGGTTATGGATTGTGGTTTGATGAAGAAGAAGTAAGTGTTGTTGGTCCAAGAGCGGCTGGTGTTAAAGGCATCAATTTGAAGGATGGGGACGAAGTAGTCTCTGGCCAGATCATTGATCCGAAAAACGATGTCCTCGTGCTGACGACGCAAAGAGGGGCTGTGAAGCGAATGAACCTCTCTGAATTTGATAAAACATCTAGAGCCAAACGCGGAGTTCTAATGCTTAGAGAATTAAAGAAAAATCCGCATCGTATTGTGTCTGTCATCGCTGCATCACTGCACGATACACTTGAGATTGATACAGAGAAGGGTGCAACGATTCCGCTTGAGATCTCTACTCTGAGAGCGAATGATCGCTATAGCAATGGATCATTTATTGTAGATGAGGAAGAGCAGGGAGAAGTAACGCATGTCCTTGTCACACCTCAAACTGCACCAGATGACAATAAATAAGCAAACGAAAACCCCCTGCGATGAGCAGGGGGTTCTTTTATATACAGGTCTTTGTCTTAGCTCTCGTGGTTGCCAAACATGCTTGTAATGGCGTGCACTACTTCAATTCCTTGGTAGACGAAAAGAGAAAGTGAAGTGACAGAGAATAGACCTAGAATGAATACTCTTAAGAAAAATAACATCGTGTAAAACCTCCCAATTTTGTTTTGATTTAGATGGTTGGGTTAAACACGAGATAGTCGGAAATAAGAAGATTGATAGAACACTGCAAGTAAATGCTTCTTTTTCCGGTCATATTGATCAGTATGAGTGATGCGTGCAAATCCAGCTGTCATACTGCCAATTATCAGCAGTACTGTAAATGCGGCAAATACTGCGCTCACATGTTTTTGTTTCTTTTCATCGCCCATGGTCTGAGCGATTTTCATCTCATGTGATTCTTGATCGGCAACCACCTTTGCATGGTGGTATACCTGAACGGAATGAGGCATTGAGAACAAATGAAAACTTGCGAGTGCTATGAATAAGACAGCTAATTTTAGCAGCATATTTTTTTTCATTTATCTCACCCCTTCCTGTTTATTTTCATGATCTTACCACGTTTTCTGTTATTTGAAAAGTCTTATTTTTTTACTTTCCCTCTTTAAAAAAGCGATAAACATCAGGACATTTATAGGACTGTTTCACTTCATGAAAGGTTTCAATTTTATTTTTTAATTTAAAAAAAGTGCCATGATCGAGGATCAGACACTTTTAGTGAACTTGTGATGTATGCGGTTTTGCGACAGCTTTTGTAAAGATTCCCGCAATACATATGGCGAATAAAACAAAAATAAAGGCATGAAGCAGTCCTACTTGATTGGCAAGCAGCCCTAATATAGGCGGACCAGAAAGAGAGGCGGTGTAACCTGATAAGGTCACAATGCTGACGCGTTTCACGGCGTACCGGCTATCATCACCAGCTGCAGAAATAGTTAACGGGAAGCCTAAAGAAGCCCCAAGTCCCCATAAAAAGATCGATATCATACATACCACAAGTGAAATCTTTAAAATGACCAAAAATAGTCCAGCAGCAGCTGATACAATCGCAACTCTTAGCAATAACACCCTGCCGAAACGGTCAATCAAACGTCCGCTGATTAATCTGCCACTAATCATCCCGCATAAAAATAATGCATAGATGACTGTACTCATGGAATGTGAAACCTGGTAGCCATCTACCATTGCAAGTGGAATCCAATCATTAGCAGACCCTTCGACAAACGCAAGACATAAGGCGATCATGGCAAGAGAGACGGTTCGTTTATTCAGCCACGGCGTTTGAGTATTATCTATTGTATCTGACTGCGACTGCTCCTCATGCTGATCCATTCCAGTCCCGTGCGGAATAAACCGGGTACAAATGAAGATGCTGAGAAAGAAAAGAAGGGCAATGACAAGTAAGTGATTCAACACAGAGACCCCTAGATGGATAAAAAGAATGCCAGCTCCTGCTCCAATTAAAGTACCAATGCTAAAGGAAGCGTGCAATATAGGCAAAATGGTTTTCTTGATTCTGTATTCAATTTCTGTCCCTTCTAGGTTCATCGCCACATTGCACATACCTGAACCTGCTCCAAAAAGAAATAGCCCGGCCGTGACGACAAAGATAGAAGAGAGGGTTGAACCAACAGCAAGAGTGGTGAATCCAAGAAACATCAAAAAAGCACTAATCACAATCGCCACTCGTCCGCCTTTTTTTCGAACAAATACATTTGAAAGAACAAGCCCAACAATTGAACCAACGGATAAACCGAGTAAAATGAGTCCCATCGTTCCTGTATTGGCTTGTAATAAATCTCTCACTTCTGGTGTCCGTGAAAACCATGTAGAGATGGAAATACCAGACATCGTGAAAATGATGATGATTGCTCTATACCATTTTAATTCCATATAATCCCTCACATTTAAAGATGTATCTGTTACTGAACAAATCTACTCGATTATAAATGAGACGGGTCTATTCGTAAATAACCTGAGGCAGGGACAGGGGCAATTTTAGGCAAAAGAAATCATACTTTCCCAATTCTTCTGAGGAGAAGGTAAAATAAACATAAAGGTGATGTATCAGGATAAATAGAAGGAGAGAGGACTAAAATATGAAAAGTGAAAAGGAAAAAACGATCCAAGGAGAACATTATGTATCTAGCGGCCAAACCTTGATCGCAGATCGAGAAAGAGCAAGACAATTGCCTTTGCATACATACCAGCAAACCAATCAGCCAGAAAAGTGAACATCCATTTTAAAGGAATTATTAGACGCTTGCGGAAATGATGTCGTTTTCGAAGGAAAGCTTTAGTGCGATTACGGGTACAATATCGAGGTTGGCGAGCATTTTTTTGCGAATTCTGACGCGGTGTTATTAGACGTATGCAAAATTACCATTGGAAAACATTTGGATTGGCGTTGGCGCTATTATTAATCTAGGTGTCACGATTGGCGACAATATTTGGCGAATATCGTTGGATGTGGATTTTTTCTTTTTCGTCTCAATAAGATAAGTATACTTAGATTTGAGACGAAAAAATTGTATTCGTTGTTCAACTTCCTAGAATATATATTATGTAAACTAATAAATAAAGATATAGGCTGACCCCCCAACTGGTAGCCCCTTCACATTAATTCCGTAATCAATTGAATGGTTATGTCTTATCTATTAATTAATGCAAAAAAAGAGAGCCTTTAACTTGGCCCTCTTCATTAATTGTATTTGTCTCAAACTTAGCACCTATTTCTCAGTCTCAGCAAACTGTTTCAATCGATCTCCAATTTCATCTCTTACCCTTTGGAAAAATGCCCATTTCTCTTCTTCTGTTCCTTCTGCTTTTGCTGGATCATCAAAGCCCCAATGGACACGTTCGACATGAGGAGGAGTCATCGGGCATTTATCAGCTGCATCACCGCATAGTGTTACGACTAAATCAGCGTGATGCAATATCTTGTGATCAATCAGGTCAGACGTTTGATTAGATATATCAATCCCTATTTCTTTCATTGCTTTTACAGCATTCGGATTTAATCCATGAGCTTCAATACCAGCGCTATAGACCTTCCACTCATCTCCAAGATGTTTTTTAGCCCAACCTTCAGCCATTTGACTGCGGCAAGAATTACCGGTACATAAAAAGTATATTGTTTTCTTTGACATGTTGATTGTCTCCTTTAATGTATAATCATTAGCCAGAAATACAGCGCTAAAAGTGTGATGAATAGTGTTGGTACAGTTAAAATGACCCCTATTTTGAAATATGTGCCCCAGGAAATCTTCACTCCTTTTTGAGAAAGGACGTGGAGCCACAGCAGTGTTGCTAAGGAGCCAATGGGCGTAATTTTTGGTCCTAAATCAGAGCCAATGACATTTGCGTATATTAACGCTTCTCTCATCATTCCTTGTGTATCGGTGCCGGATATGGCTAATGCATCGATCATGACCGTCGGCATATTATTCATGACAGATGAAAGAATTGCTGCGATAAATCCCATACCAAGAGTCCCTGCCAATAAACCTTGATCTGCTACAGCTTGAATCACGCTTGAAAGAGCATCAGTAAGCCCTGCATTTCGCATGCCGTAGACAACAACGTACATACCTATGGAAAAGAAAACGATCGCCCATGGTGCTTCTTTTAGTACGCTTTTTGTTTGAACAGCAGGGCTTTTTTGTGCAAGGATTAAGAAAAAAATGGCAATCACACCCGCTATGAACGATACAGGTATAGATAAAAATTCGCTTGTAAAATAACCAATCAACAAAAAAGCTAATATATACCATGATAATCTAAACATCTTTGGATCTTTTATTGCTTCATTAGGTTGCTTTAACTCAGTCATATCATAGCGTTTAGGTATACTTTTTCTAAAGAAAAGGTACAGCACAGTGATACTCGCAAGCAATGAAAAAAGGTTTGGAACAACCATTCTGGTTGCATATTCAATAAATGTAATGTTAAAATAGTCGGCTGTTACAATGTTCACTAAATTACTTACGACAAGAGGAAGCGAAGTTGTATCTGCAATAAACCCACTTGCGATAATAAAAGGGAATACAATTTTTTCATTGAAGTGTAATGCTCTGACCATGGCTAAAACAATGGGTGTCAAAATAAGTGCTGCCCCATCGTTTGCAAATAAAGCAGCGACGATTGCACCAAGGATGGTCACATACACAAACATACGTAGCCCACTGCCTTTTGCAGCCTTTGCCATATGCAATGCTGCCCATTCAAAAAAGCCGATTCGATCAAGGATGAGTGAAATGATGATAATGGCGACAAAAGCTAAAGTCGCATTCCAAACGATGCCTGTCACGGTGATTACATCGTCAACATTCACAACACCTACGATTAATGCTAAAATAGCCCCTCCACATGCGGACCACCCTATGGATAAATTTTTTGGCTGCCAAATAACCAATACCAAAGTGAACAGAAATATAAGTAACGATAAAACGGCAAAACTCAAACTCATCCCTCCTTACGAACAAGAAATGTTTGTTGCTTTATGTTGTATACTTTTTAAAAGGTCATCTTCTTTATCAATTTGATTTAAGATGATCCGAATCGTCTCAAATTCTGGAGACAGTGAATTGATTGAATAATAACGCCACTGCCCTTTTCTGTTCTCATGAACAAATCCAGCTTTTTTTAATTTTCGTAAATGCTGACTAATAGCTGGCTGACTCATTTCGAACATATCTACCAATTCACACACACAATATTCTTTCTCCAAAAACAATTTCATCATGATCAGTCTTGTTTGATCACTGAGTGTTTTTAAACAATTCGACATATGTGTCACACCAATTGAAACATCTGCAGTCACAATGATTACCCCCTCTTTTCAAAAATTGGTGACGGTCGTGTTATTAACTCCTCCAACAGTATATAACTGAAAGCTTATATAATCAATTGATTATATGATTTCAAACAAAAATTGATTCGTGTGAAAATGATTGATTTACTTCAAATGAAACCACATATTTATTTAAATAGCCCAGTTCTCCATATTGGCAAAAAAGGTGTTGATAACCCTAACCCAATAAATGCTGAAGGGATTATGACAGAAAATGAAAAAAGAGTGGCTGATCGAATGGCATTCCTGATATTTTAAATCGCGGATCTGACTCAGTATCAGCATTAAACAGTTGCAGCAGTTGGCAGTGGGCATTCTGCTGTTAACACTTAGCTCGAGCTGCCAAAGCTAAAAGAGACATCAAAAAGCACAGAAATGATATGGATTTTAAGAAAGCAGGATATTAGTGAGGTATTAAGAGGAGAAAACAATGATCAATTGCCTGCAAGAGGTCAATTAGATGGAAAGGACCCTTCTTTGTGTCCTTTGATCAGAAGGTGAAAGAGGGTCCATTAATAAAGATACAGTTATTGTTTCGACTAATTAAAGGACCCTTGTTCTTGTCTTGGTACAAATCAGATAGCTCATAAAGGTTTTTGGGGTAATTCCATTATTTGAATCTCCATCCCCCATGAAGTTGTGATATAGAAAAATCCAAGAGGGCTCAGCTCTCTAACTTTAACATCAGGCTGTTCTGCAAAATATTTTAAAGCCTCTTCTATACTGGTCACTGTAATAGCTAGATGAGCTACACCGATATCACTGGGTTTTAGGTGAACATTCTGTTGATCTGGATCTGGCGTCGACCATTGAACCAGTTCGATCTTTCTACCGCCATATTGCAAAAATGCCGCCCCTTCTACAACTGAATGTTCGTGAACCCCAAAGTATCTCTTTAAACTATCGTCTTCAAACTGCATCCGTCCTGGCCGGAACAAGACTTCAAAACCCAAAATATTAGTGAAGAAATCAACTGCTACTTCGATATCGGGTACTACAAATCCTGAATGCTCGATTGTGCCTTGGAAAATTGTATTTTTCATATCGCTAAACCCCTTTGATTTTTTGGAAGTAAATGATTCATGATAAAGTGGTATTTAAAGCAGCTATATCACACGAGCACCAATTAGGTTCAATACAAGTCAAGTAATGTTGGCACTATTACAAGATTTAGAACAACAATACCTGAGCCTTGAAATACTATAATATTCTTTTGTGATTTCTGAATCTTTTTTGAATATCCATTAAAATTTACATGTTCCATCTGAACAATCATCATCGAGCGACGACTCTGATTTATGCTCTTCAACCTTAGAGTTCGCATACTCTTCTTTCCAAACCTGTTGTAATGTTTCTAAAAATACTTCACTAGGCTGTGCTCCTGAGATGCCATATTTATCATTCACTACGTAAAAGGGCACGCCCTGAATCCCAATTTTTGATCCCTCGGCTCTATCAGCTGCAATATTCTCGCTATATTTATCATTTGCTAAAACATCCAAGGCTTCGTTGCCATCAAGACCTATCTCACTTGTAAGTTGAGCAAGTGTTGCATGGTCACCGATATCTAGTGAATCCGTGAGATGAGCTTTCATCATACGCTCCATAAACTCCTGTATCTTCCCTTTCTCTTTTGCATAATAAGAAAGACGAAGTGCATCATATGAATTCGTAGGAATCAATGTATCAAATTGATAATCTAACCCAACCTCTTTTGCTTTCTGTTTCAATTGATTGTTTCTTGCTTTTGCTTTTTCATATGGAATACCATGCTTGGAAGATGCTACTTGATGGATATCCATTCCTGTATTTTTTTTTGCATATGGATCTAATTGAAAATGACGAAATAAGACTTCGACCTCTTCTTTATGTTCAAACTGTTCTAACCCTATTTCAAATTGACGTTTGCCAATATAACAAAACGGACAAACAAAATCAGACCAAATTTCTACTTTCATCATATGTTCCCCCTTTATGATTTTGATGAATGTGCGAGGGGGATTATGTTAATAACATCTTTTTAACTAATCCCACCAAAGCTCTTTTTTAAAAAGTTCGTGCTGCCGCTTTTGCCTTTTCAATTGCTGCAGCAACAACTTCTTCTTTCTTAGTTGGATCATAGTCAATACCTTCAACAAAAATCGTTGGTTCCACTTCAATTCCAACAAACTTTAGCGCACCTCTTACGTAAGATTCGGAATGTTCCATTCCAATTACCTGTGAATAAAATCCTCCCATTCCATGAATATGGATTGCTTTTTTCCCTTTCATCAATCCTTCTGGACCTTCTGATGTATATTTAAACGTTTTTCCAGCACTCATGATTGTATCAAAATAGGCTTTTAATAAGGGTTGGATTCCTAAATTCCACATTGAAGACTGAATGATGTATTTATCTGCTTCCATAAATTGCTTTGTGAATGCATTCACTGCTTCTATTTTTTGTGCTTCAACATCTGTTAGCACTTCCCCACTTCTTAACTTCTTTTGTCCAGTTAAAAAATCAGCATCGATTAATGGCACATTTGCATAATAGACATCTACCTCAATTATTTCATCCGTTGGATTTACTTCCTGGTATTCATTGATAAATGCTCTAGCAACTTGCGTACTTCTTGATTGTTCCTCACTTTGAGGTGTTCCTTTAACAAATAATACTTTTGACATGATCATTTCCCCTTTATGATTTTGATGAATGTTTTTTGTTCCTAAACATTTTTTGAATACTTATTAAAAGAATTTACACGTTTCATCTAAACAATATTTTCGCTATGATTCCTATAATTTCTGCTGGATCAACAACCTCACACAAAAAACTGATTTAATTATTATAGACAATGGGCATTTTTCCGATTAATTGGCTTTGCCTAGCTGCGTCATACATGAGTTTAGCGACATTTTCTCTAGATACGGACATTTTAGCTGGCTGATCGCCGAATGAATAACCGTAAGATTGCCCGTTGTATTTGATATTAGGATTAATGATTCGAACGACTGTCCAATCTAGGTTTGATTGTTTAATCAGTTCTCCTATCTTCTTCATTTCGGCATAACCATTTGGCATGAGAAGTTTAGGCAATATTCTCGGCAATATCGTCGATAAGCTTTTCTTATCGTCCTCAGATTGCAAGGCTGGCGTTGCGAGTGTAATCAATCTTTTTTTGGTGAACTTCTTCATCGCTTTGACAATCCGTTTATGTCCGTCGGCGATCGGTGTACCTTTTCGTTTTCGCGACAAATCAATGCCGGGGCCTAAGGTGCTTAACACGACATCAGCTTCTGAAACTGCCGTTTCAATGGCTGAAGTGTTCGTTAGTTCACCCGTTACAATGCGTAAATTCGAATGCTTTCGCTTGATTTTCTCAGGGTTTCTAACATATACCGTAACGAAATCTCCATTTTCTAATGCAAATTGTGTTAAAAGTTGACCGATTGCACCAGTTGCCCCAAAAATAGTGATGTTCATGGTCTTCTATCTCCTTTTGTTATTCTGAATGATCACAATTATTTCCTTGATCAAAACTCTTTCGTAATAACATGTGTTATTTAAGCAACGCGCGTTGTATAATTGATGATAAGATGAAAAAGAATAATAAACAACAACCAAAATAGCCGATATGTTGTTTACGCAACACTTCTATATGTATTGTCGTTTTTAGACACGATGATGAACCCTAAAAGGAGAAGAAAAAATGATTATGCCAAAAAAAGATCCGAGAATACTTCGTACAAGACAATTGATTGTAGACTCTTTTCTTTCGTTAGCTAGTGAAAAAGATTTCAACCATATAACGGTACGTGATATCACAGAAAAGGCTACTATTAACCGCGCTACATTTTATGCGCACTTTGACGATAAATTTGATTTATTACATTCTACAATCACCAATACATTTACAGACAAATTGAAAAAAAGACTAAATGATCACGATGGATTCAATGAAAAAGTCATTGGAAATATTTTTCTAGCCATGTGTGATCACCATAAAGAGTTAAGCGAGCTATGTCCCAAAGGTTATAATTCTTTAGGAACTATTATAGAAAGTAAAATTAAAGAGGAGTTACAGAAACTAATAGCTGATCTTGTGCTAAAAGGAACTGAAAATACCATTGAATTAGAGGATAAACATTTGGTAACAACCCTATCTACTATGCTAAGTTGGGGGATATACGGAGCTGCATACACATGGAATAAGGATGGAAGACCTATTTCACCAGAAGAGCTAGTGGCTAAGACCCTGCCTATTTTTAGAAATGGTATGAGTAAGTATTTTCTTTAATGAATCGGAAATGATATGGATTTAAATAGTGGGGTATTTGGAGGAGAAAGCAATGATCAATTGCCCTGCAAGAGGTCAATTAGGTTTACTTTAAATAGTGGGATTCTTATACGGCTATTGTTTATCAGGTCATACAATGGATCTACATTTACCATCTAGTACAAGTCTATCCTTTTGTTTGTCTAAATCCCTCCTCTTTCAAATTTCAAAACTTCTACGACCTTCTCAATAAATTAAATCGGTCGTAGAAGCTGGGCCTTATTTGTTGTACTGTAAATCAAATATTCTGGGATATTTCTTTTAAAAATTGCTTTCTGTTTTCATCTGTTGTTAAGTTCACTCTAGAAAAATGAATCCATTTCGTGGATTCATTTTTCATTCCCAAATCAGCTAGAGTTCTGTTAATAAAAACGCTTTGAATGGCGTTTCCAGCTTCCGATTCAATATAATCCTTATCTGTTGTAGATGTTGAGATCACGGTTGTTTTTTTTATATTTGTCAATAAACCTTTCAAAGCACCAGTGTGTTGATCTTCCGTAAATGCGAAACCCCTTAACATCACTTTATCAATAAATCCTTTTAAAATAGCAGGTAAATCCCACCACCAGACAGGAAATATAAAAATCAATTCAGTTGACTGATTTAATTTCTCTTGATAATCCTTTACTAATTGATAAGGCGTTTCTCCTTTATGAAAATACTTCAATTCTTCAGCTGTAAACACAGGATTAAACTCATCTTTATATAAATCGATTACTTGAAATGGTTCTTGCTTTGTTTCTAGATTTTCTGTTATGGAAGTCAAAATGGCATGATTATAGCTTCCATCCCAAGGATGTGCATAGACAATCGTTTTCATTATTCATTCACCCTTTTTCTGAGTTTTGCATCATATTTTGATGTACATTCATTTTATTGTATGCTATAACATACTACAAGTACGGTAATCAAAGTGCGATACTAACCCAAAGGAGAGTGTGAAATGAATGAGGAGTCCTTCCAGACGAAAGCTGAGCTAAAAGATACTGGTTTTGGGTATACATTATCATTAATTGGCGGGAAATATAAAATGCCGGTTCTGTATGCTTTATATACTAACGGTGCTCCTGTTCGCTATAATCAGCTGAAACGTATGCTTGGAACAATTTCGTTTAAAACATTAACCAACACACTAAAAGAACTTGAAGCGGATCACTTAATTCATCGTAAAGAATTTCCTCAAGTGCCTCCAAAAGTAGAATATAGTTTATCTGAAAAGGGATTATCACTGATGCCTGTATTAGATGAGATATGTTATTGGGGAGAGGAACAAATGAAAAATAATTAGGTAGACTGGAAAGAAAGCTACTACGGTTTAACATGCTTTCTAAAGTAGCTTTCTTCTCATCTTATATCAATCCGATTGGCTCATTTTGTTGATGTGCTGACTCCATTCCTTCTGCCAGATAGAGAGCGTTCTTATTATCTATATCATCATCAGGCCAATTGTGAATCAGTTGACGCAATCAAACTGCAACGGTCTTACAAACATCTGGCATTAAGTAACTATCAGAATCCGAAAGATTCAGCAAAGGAATGATGTCATCTGTAAAGTTTTCAAATGGAATGTCCCCGTCAAAACCCTCCATATCATCTAAATTCATACCGATACATGCTGCTAACTTGCATCTAAAATCATGGAAGTCGGTGTAAAACCAATGTGCTTCGCAATGAGTAAAATCCAATCCCACGATTCATTCCTCCGTTTTCAAATTGTGATGGTCGATATTTTCAACATTTGCAAAAATTACTCCTGATTGATCATATAATAGGTCAACGAGGCACGCAACGCTCTATTCTACCAAAGTCCTAAGGTTATTTTGATTTAATTCCTGCCCCGCAAAGAGGTATGACAATGGTTTCTTCTGGTTTCTTTTGATATTTCATGTAGCCAGCCAAATTGACTGCAGATGTCACTTCGACATAAAATCCTTTCTCACTCAGTGTAGAGCGTGCATGTAAGATCTCATCTTCTTCAATATCAATAAACGTACCATTGGTATCTAGTACAGCTTCTAAAATTTGTTTGGAGCGTGCTGGAGCAGCAATGGCAATCCCTTCTGCTAAGGTCCCTTTATTCGTCACAGGTGATGCTGATTCCTCTTCATTTTGATATGCTTTCACAAGGGGTGCACAGTTTTTCGCTTGTATGGCAACGATTTTCGGTATTTTATGAATGAAACCATTTTCAAATAACTCTTTAAAGCCATAATACGCACCTAGGAGGAGAGTACCGTTTCCAACCGGAATGATTAAAGCATCAGGTACTCCTTTTAGCTGCTCATAGATTTCATAGGCGTATGTTTTAGTCCCTTCAAAAAAGTAAGGATTATAGACATGGCTTGCATAAAACACGTTTTCATTGTCTACTGCCTTTTGTGCCGCAGCTGCAATGTCCTCTCGCGTCCCGTTAATTTCTTTAATCGTTGCACCATGTGCTTTTATTTGAGCGACCTTTTTAGGTGAAGTGTCATCGCTTAGATAGATGTCACAGGCAATCTCGCAGCGTGCTGCATAAGCCGCAATCGCCGTTCCTGCATTCCCGCTACTATCAGCAATCACCTTTGATACCCCTAATTCTTTAGCCTTTGTCATTAGAACAGCGGCTCCTCGGTCTTTAAAGGATAATGTTGGCATCATGTAATCAACTTTGACATAAGTGTTTGGCTCATTAGGATCTAGAACGATTAAAGGGGATTGACCCTCCCCCATTGTCACAGTTTCCCACGTCTTAGAACCTTTTGGAAATGGCATAGTTTCAACATAACGCCATAATGAATTTGGATAGTGATCCCAAGCTGCGATATCTATTTTCGGGGTATCTTTCACCAAATTTAATACTCCACCACAATCACATTTCCATAGAGTTGGTGTCATCTCATATTTGTTCCCGCAATGGTTACAAATCAATTGATTCATCAATCATTCACCCCTTCGAATATTTTTTTATACGAAATATAATTTTTTATATAGAGTAGGCAAAAAAATATCTTAAATATATGCAATGGCATCCATTTCAATTTTGAAACCAAAATGTAATTCATTCGTTGGTACAATAGTACGTGCTGGTTTATGTTCACCGAAAAATTCAGTATAAACAGCATCGACTTTGTCCCATAAATGAATATCTGAAATGTATAATGTCATGCGCAAAATGTTCTCTTTTTTACTACCAGCAGCTTCTACAATCATCTCTACATTTTTAAGCGCTTGTAATGTCTCTTTTTCAATGGGGCCGAATTCTTTTTCTCTCGTTTCGGGATTGATGGCAAATTGTCCTGAAACATAGACTGTGTTTTGATGAATGGTTGCAAATGCATAGTGTCCGTTTGCTTTTAGATTTCCTACCTCGCGTATGCTTTCCATTTTTGACACTCCTTACCTTGATTTATTTTTGATTTCATCCAAATAGCTATAGACGGTTACTTTGGAAATGCCTAACATAGATGCGACCTTCTCAACAGATCCTTTCATTAAAAAAATGCCCTTTTCATCCATGAATTTCATTAGTTCAATTTTTTCATGACGTTTCATGACTGGATGAACACTGTTTTGAATGATCTGTTGAATCAACTGATCTACTATTTCTTCCACATTTTCAAGATCATCATTTGATGTTGTTTCTTTCTCATGAGCTTCCACTTGTGTAGTAAGAAAAGTATCCATAAATTGCTGCATTTGATTCAGTGCTTCAATATCAAAGTTGATACAGAAAGCACCGATCACTTTTTGCTTTGAATCACGTATTAATGAAGTCGAAGAACGAATCGTACGTTTATCTTCTGTTACAAATGTATAACCAGCAAGATAATCTTCTTTAAAATCTTCTGATTGTAATACAGTCTTTACTAAATGATCAAATGATTGACCGATTTCTCTTCCTGTCACATGGTTATTTACAGTAAACATGACAGATGCTTGAGGGTTCGTTAAATCATGAATCACCACTTCACAATTTGGTCCAAACATTTTTGCAGTAGATTTTGCTAAGGGAATATAACTTTCTAATAACTTTTTAATATGTTCCATGCCTAAGCACCTCATTTTTTTATTCCACTAGATTATATAATTTTTTATATATAAAAACAATATATAGATTTGTTTATATATGTATCATGATGCTCACAAGATCAAAATGTGAAAAAACATATAAAAAAAGCAGCCATTCATTGACTGCTTTTTGCTTGTGCTCCTTTCTAATTGATTTCTTTCTGGATTCCATACAAAATGACGTCAATTCCCCATCGGAACCGTTCCATTGAAACGGTATCACCTGCAAACATTTCTTCTTTTACACGATGAATGAAAGGAAAACGCGTTTTGTCTGCATCATCAAATGTTTTTTTAATGTCTGAAATCTGCGAAGAGCCTTGTTTCTTCCAAGATACCTTTTCGTATGCTACGGAAGATACGTATAAGAGCAATAGGTCTACTCCCCATGCTGCAGATGTAGATTTGATCCCGCCTTCATGCAATGCAGCGAGAATATGTTCGGTCAACTGAAGAAAGTTCGTTCCTTGTGGAATGGTGGAAAGAGAAATTTCAGCGAGACCAGGTTTTTCGAATAGCAGTAGGAAATAAGTATGCAATATGTCAAATAACTGTTCTTTCCATGTGCCATTCTCTGCACTTGGATAAACCATTTGGCCGAGACCATAATCCAATACGTAAGCACTGAGTTCTTGAAAATTGTTCACGTAGACATACAAGGATGCAGGTCCCGTATCCAATGCTTTAGCCACCTTACGCATACTCATGCCCTCTATCCCTTGCTCCTTAAGAAGCTCATAGGCCGTTTTCACAATCAGCTCACGGCTTAAGGGTTCTTTAGCCGGCCGAGACCGGCGACTTATAATACGACGATTTGAATTGTTCATACTCTCTTTATAACATGTCAAAGTAAAATAGTAAATTGAGCATCAATCACCGTTTTCTTGAAAAGAATACATCATATCTGCAAGCTTGACCGCAGCGTCTTTTGAAAAACACAGCTTTAAACTATTTTCCGATTCATGAGCCTTTTCCGATGAATATTCGTACATCATGTCTTCGTATTCTTCAATAGCCTTTTCAATATGATGAGGATGTCGGACAATAGCAAGTGCTAGCTCCCTTGCATCAAACATCGCCATGTTGACACCCTCGCCTGCGAATGGTGACATGACGTGAGCGGCATCACCGATAAGCGTTACTCCTTTATGACGATTCCATTTAAAACCGGTAGGAAGCGTATAAATCCGTCTTGGAATGATGGCATCTTCTGCATAACGAATATAATTTTTCAGCTGATCATCCCAATCACTAAATAACTCTAATAATTGTTCTTTTGCTTCTTTCGCTTGATGAAACGGTATACCACAAGTCTCGATCCAGTTGCGTTCGACCATAAGGCTTGCATACACTTTGATTCGTCCATCTCCGTTTAATTGACCAATCAGTCCTTTGTGGTCTGCTAAAGCAAACATCTTACCACGTTTATTAAATTCAGCTAAATCAGGGTGGTTCTCCTCTACGCTTAAGACATTTAGTTCCAGCATCGTGAGCCCAGAGTATCCAATCTCAATATCTGTTAACAGAGGACGCACACGAGAGAAAGCACCATCAGCTCCAATCAAAAGGTCAACTGTCTCGACAACCCCGTTTTCAAAATGAAGCTCCATCATGCCGCTTTCTAATGAAACACATCTTTCTAATTTGTATCCATATTTGATGTTTTCAGCATCAATTTGATCCAGCAGCAGTTCGCACAACACACCACGATCAATTTCTGGACGAGTGCCTTTTTGATCTGATTCCGTTTCTTCATCTAAATAAATTTTTCCTGATTTATCAAGTAATCGGAAATCTTCTCCTTCATAACGGGCATTTCTTTGAAATTTCTCATAAACTCCTGCTTCTTTTAAGGCTTTTTGACCTGTTTCTTCGTGAATATCCAGTGAGCCTCCTCGTTCAAGACTCTTGTCATGAATCTCCCGTTCATAGATGGTTGTTTGTATACCGTAATTTTGCAGAATTAAGGCGAGTGTTAGTCCCCCAGGTCCTCCTCCAATGATAGCGATTTGCTTTTGATCCTTAGATAATGCCGTCATCGTATGCATCTCCTCTTCCTTTATGGAAATTGTTTAAAACTACATCTCATTTGTATTATAACGAACATCGTTCGTAAAGAACAGTGTTCGTTTGAAATTGTTTGTTTCACGATTGTGTTTTAATGAAAAGAAACCAATCGCCCGCCATCATGTGATACACTCCATCTAGGAATCTTAAAGTTTTCCATTGTTCAAACTCTGAGTGTAAGAGGTGTTTCTATGAATAAATTATTGGCAATGTTGATATTAGGATTGGGCTTTAGTGGTGCCGCGCTTATTCTTTCTGTCCCTTTGTTATTCAAACCCAAACCAGAACAAGCTGAGCTGTTATTTGCTGCTGGATCAGCGGGCGCTTTCGCAGTATTCGCTGTCTCATGCCTAATTCTTCGAAAACGATTCAATCGCTAAAAAACCTAAACACACAATCCACCATTAGAACAATGGGGATGTGTTTAGGTTATTGTGATTAACCTTGATATGAATGCAGCTGCCAGCATCGTTGTTACTTATTCAAGATGATTGATCCACCTTACATTTTCTCTTCATTTACAAGCTAAGAGAGTCAACTTGAAGAATACTCTTAAAAAATGTCAGCAGCTTCCCCTATCTCACTTGTTACTGGTTTTCTTGATTAAGTCTACACCTTCATATGACAGGTTTTCCACACGTACAGCCTTTTGCAGGATATAATGATCAAAAAAAGTCTTCGTATAGTCCGTCACAAGATTTCGCATCTCTAATGCCTCCCTCGTGCCTCTGAGCTCTTCATCTACACCGCTAAACATGATGTCACAGTAATCTAAATGTGCAGCACCATCAACAGAGAAATAATAGGTTTCCATGCTGTTGTTAGCTCCAATGATTGCATTCATATCATAATTCGGTTCAGAAAACAGCAGCAAAAAAGGTTTGTTGAGGTCACTGTCGAGAAGGCCGAATGCACCACTATCTAAGCCAACCCCGCAGGCAAACCGGTCGTCATCCCGGCAAACAAAAGCCGCTGTAGGTCCGCCAAAAGAATGTCCGGCGATACCCATGCCGATGCCGAGCAGCAGTCTGTTATGAAAGATGGACTTCGATTCTCCAGAGTCTAGTTTGTGAAGATAATCGGCTGCGTACTTTACATCTTCAGCCTGTTGTTCACTATATCTTGTTAACTCGTTAATGATTGGTAAGGAAAGGACGTTACGGCACATCTCAATAGCCGTTTCATCGTCAGAACGCATCTTCATCTTACCAGCTAGCGTCATCATCTCTGGATCTTCAGAAAACGCCATAATGACATTCGAAAAATCCTTTGATACATTCAACAGCTGCCCATCTTTGCGTTTATACATGGTGCTATTCTGATGGCCGATACTGACGACAACATATCCCATGCTTGCTAGGTCTGAGCAGAGTACTGTCCCCCATTCTGGTGAACCGCCCCCGCCGCAAACATAAAATAGTACTGGATAGCGCTCTTTCTTCCGAGAAAGAGCCAAATCGTCATAACAATGCGTTTTTATATCGATAGAGAAGAAGTTTATTTTCTTCAAATACTCAGTGACAAACGGCTGGTCATGAAGCATTTCGTAGACTTCAGGAAACATGTACGTGGATGGAGTCTTTCCTTCGCTGCTATCAGATGGATAGTACATAAATGCGGTCAGTTCTCTTTTCGAGTGATCTGATGCCGTATACTCAAAATCCATCTGGATTCGGCCGGCTATATAGCTACCGATTGGTTTTGGGAATGTGTCATACCTTTTCATTCTTTTATGCCCCTTTCATCTTGAAAATGGATATCTGTTCTTTGCTGGGTGAGTATCGTTTTGTGATATAATCTTGAGTCAAAGACAAGTGCTAAGAGAAATGAAATGAACTTGCTGAATGGAATTCTTGATTGTGAAACATTCTGAAGAAATGATAGGGTGATAGCGGTGAGAAGACTTGAGTCTGGTATATCAATAGACAATGAAATGTTTTCTGATGTTGCCAGGTATGAAAACGAAACAATCAGTAGAACGACAATCATTAACTCAAACGTTCGTTCTCCTATATTTTGGAGCTGTCATCTGCATCATCTTGTATTTGATACGTGTGACCTCACGAATGCGAGATTTTTTGCTGGTAGTACGATTGATGATTGTACTTTTAGTCGTTCAGACTTGCGCTCTGTGGGTATTGGTAAAAACGAAGCTGTCTTCACCAATTGTGTGTTTTCTTCTTGCGATATGAGAGGAATGACATTGGAGAATGCTATGTTTATCGATTGTACTTTCTCTAAATGTAGATTCAATGACCGCGTTTTACAGGCAGCGAATATCGTCAATTGTACCTTTGCTGGTAAGCTAATAGATATAACGTTTGAGGGAAATGGCAAACAAAAGCTGATCGCCAATTTTGAAAACTGCACCCTTGACGGTGTTCGTTTTATAGGCTGTGACCTGGCGGCATGTATTCCGCCAGCATCCAAAAACCATCTGTATGTTGAAAATGTATCTTCACGTGTGAAAAAGGCTTTGGAGAAGATAGATGATGATCCTACTCTTTCTGACGATGATCGTAAAATACTAGTGCGCAGTCTGCGCAAGCTTGAACCAATGGAACAGTATATGTTTAACACGAAACATATGGAGAAAATATATGGGGCTGCTTTTGTTGAGCGATTTTTCAGTCATCTTGGATGCAGCAAGGAGCACATTTAACGTTTGCTGCATCCCTTTTCCTACTTTATCTTTATGGGGTACATCAGCTTCGAGTATATTTGAGCGGAATGAGTTCTTCGATTTTCACCGAGACCAGCTTCCCATCCATCTCAAGGATGACAAAACATGCTGGTCCGAAGTCTGAAATGAGCTCCCGGCTGATGCCGCAAGGGCTTACTACCATATTTCTTCTATCGTCTTCATCTGAATAAGGGTGTCTCACTGCAACAATTGTATCAAAATCCTTATATCCATTCGATAAAGCGCTGCCAATCGCAATGGCTTCTGGATAGATCTAAAGCTTTCATGGAAACAAAAAATTATGTTTACATATATCATCTTCTTATCTTTTTTTATAGCGATGAATCATATAGCTGATCATTTTTGTGATGACAGAGGTACACATGCATAGAAAAGTCATAGCGATCACCCAATACATATTCGATATGTCAAACCCCGTATAGGCAAAGATAAAAACGGTAGAAGCTGCAAAGGTGATTATTAGAACGATGTAGACCCGCTTAAAGATGATATAGCCTACAATCCCCCATATTAAAAATAACAAAGGCAATGTAAATAAGATCAGAGCCATAGGTTGAAGAAAAGAAACACTCATCATTCACTCTCCTTTACTAACCAGCCATTTTTCATCCCAATGAAAAAGCGAACAATCATTATAATAATGTGAAATACGCTCATTGTAAACAAAAATTGGAATTTAAGGGAGTGGAATCTGTAGTGAATGGATATTGTGATTGTATTTAAAAAGACTGCTTAAAAGGAAGCAGTCTTTTTGGTGTGAACGGAATCCCTAACGATTGATCACCTGAATGATTTTCTCCTGAGCATCTTGTGCCTCAGGGATTGGCATGACAACAAACACATGCAGCATTTCAGGATAAACAAAGGTTTTGATGTCAATTCCTTGTTCTGTTAGGTGTTCATCGAGCTTTATGGCATCTGGATATAACATATCATGTGTTCCAATGAAATGAGTAATCTTCGCAAGTCCTTTGAAGTCACCGTAAATGGGACTAATCAATGGGTCAGTTACATGTTGATCAGCTGTCCAAATCTTTGCAATGACTTCCATTCCTTCATGACCTAGAATCGGGTCCTTTTTTGCATATTCAAACATGAGAGGATTGCTTAAGCTCATGTCGACACATGCAGATAATAAAATAATATCCTTCGGCTGCGGCAGATCCTCCTTCTTTAAAAGGTGCGCTAGACCAAGTGAGATGTTTCCACCAGCTGAATCTCCCATGATCGTCATTTGATTGGCACTTCCGGCAGTTTTCAGAAGGTCTTTATATAGGTTAAGTATTTTCGGATACGTATCCTGATGGCTATAATGAGGCACTTTTGGGTAAATAGGAGCGACCACTTTCGCACCTAGTGATTGCGCCATTTTATCCATGAACCACCAGTGGACATTCAAAGGCTGATTTGTCCATGCACCGCCATGTAGATAGAGAATGACTTTTTGGTTTTGTGATGCTTGTTCATTTAATGTGAAAACTTGCATGCCTTCGAATGTTTGCTCTTGTACCTCACTCATTAACTTCACATCATCTCCAATGGCATAAGGCTGCGTATTTTCAATTCCTTTTTGCTCAAGAAATTTTTTTGTGTGTTCGATACTAGAAAAACTCTCTTTATTACTTTGCGAAGCGAATAATGTTTCAAATTGAATACTTTCTTCAGAACGCTCACCATGATAAATTTCTACACTCATTTTTTTCTCTCCTTTCACTCAAATGATGATTGATCATCCTCATT
This sequence comes from Bacillus sp. FSL K6-2841, assembly GCF_037976435.1. Taxonomy (NCBI): domain Bacteria; kingdom Bacillati; phylum Bacillota; class Bacilli; order Caryophanales; family Bacillaceae; genus Bacillus; species Bacillus sp. FSL K6-2841. Next base: position 1,794,591 of record NZ_CP150266.1, read on the forward strand.
TGGTACACGAAATGATTCCAGGTAGACTTGTACTTTTTTTTCAGGGGTCTTTAATAAGTTAGATAAAAGGTCTTGAATGAGACGAAGGCTTTTAATTTTCTTATCAATTTCTTCATGTTTAAGATGGACAATTTCTCTTAGTGTATCAAGTTCTATGTCTTGACTTAGCATGTCCATAATTTCAGCTATTTCCTTTAATGAATAACCCAGCGTTTTCGCATCTTTGATCAATTGAATCTTCACAACATAGTCTTCTGTGTAGAATCTGTAACCGTTTGAACGTCGTCTTGGAGCAGGTAATATGTTGTGCTCTTCATAGTAACGAATTGCGGCAGGACTTACTCCTGTTTTTTTGGCAAGTTCTCCTCTAGTCATCAACTCCATCGTTACTCCTTTTTTATTATTTTGTCTTACTATATGTACATTATAAAGGTTGAACTATACTTCAAGGTCAAGGCGAACATTCATTTTATGTTAGGGAAAAAATGACGAAGCCACAGGATCAGAGAGATGAACAAAGTCAACGTTTTTTTCTAATAGATTAAATTGAAATACCTTGTTTGTATTTTATTTTTCATTGATCATTCTACTGTTTAACATTTTTAAGGTTGCTGTAAGGTTCGGATTAATACAAGTTAAGGTTGGGGTTGTACAATGGGTTTGTAAGGAAGTGAGGGATGAGTCAAATGGTCCTCTCTTCTAAATCAATCATAGAGGTGAAAAGGTTTGAGAGAAAATAAAATTTTGTCTTCATTATGTTACTTCAGTATCTTTTTTGCACCGTTTCTGTTTCCGATTATCGTCTACTTCTTAGGAAAGGATGAAGTAAAGTATCATGCGAAAAAGTCACTATGGACGCATGTTATTCCTTATTTGATTTTCGGTATTGGGATTGCCGGTTCAGGTTTACTTGGTATGAACGATATCAGCCATGCTGGTCCGTTCTTAATTGCAACGTATGCTGTGACATTCCTTGTGGCGATCTACTTCTTCATTTGGAACATTGTGAAAGGCATTAAAGTGTTTTCAGAATAATAGATGAAAAAACGGTTCTGTGATTGAGCAGAACCGTTTCTTTGTATGTCCGTTCAAGCGGGTAATTGGATATCAATCGTTGTGCCTTCCCCTATCATACTTTGTATCGTAATATCTCCGCCGTGTTTTTGGATGATATCTTTTGCAATCGCCATTCCAAGACCAGAGCCTGCATGTGTCCCTCCTGTATTCGTCCCTCGATAGTAGCGGTCAAACACTTTTTCTAGCTCTGCCTTTTCAATTCCTTTGCCGCTGTCTTGAATTGTGATGTGGGTATGTTCTTTTTGTTCAAGGTGTACAATGATTTTCACATCAGCATCATTGTGAACAAGGGCATTTAAAATGAGATTGGTGACCGCTCTTCGTATGAGGATCGTATCAATATTCAGCATAAGGTTGTCTACATTCGTTTGCAGCTCAATGGTTTGATCTGCATATCTAGAATCGTTGAGGATATCAATTAACGTTTCACGCAGCAATGGCACAATGTTCACCAGCTCTTTATGCAGCATCACATCGTTATTTTTCAGCCTTGTGGTTAAATTTAGATCCTCCATGACATCTTTGATGTACAGTGATTTATTCTCTATGATGCTGGCATAATGTTTGATGTCTTGATCTGAAAGAGGATAATTCGGATCTTTCATGATTTCTGCATAGCCTTGAATAGAGGATAATGGTGTTTTAATATCATGAGAAATATGACTGATCCACTCTTCCCGCATTTGCTCTAATTTGTCTTTTTCTTTTTGACTTGAAGCGAGCTGCTCTGATAAGTGATTGACATTATAGAAAACATCTTTATATATACCCTTAGTTGGCAGCTTTGTCGTATAATCTCCGTTTGCGAGCCGCTGGATGCCATAAATGGCACGACCGAGCGGTTTGATGAGCTGACGGCTGAATAAGTATCCAATGAATAAGGCAATGATGGCATCAATCGATAATAAAATCATCGTCCCGATATTGAATTGCGCTATTAAGTCTTTCGTATCAAAAGAAAATAAATATTTTCCGATGGAAGGGTCCTTAAATCCGATAAAGTAGCTGTATTCCTTGCCCTTTCCATTTTTCCCCCCAGCATAGATCGTCGACATCAATTGCTTATCTTTATATTTATGTAAGTTTACGATTTCTATAGGTGTGTATTTGCTTTTTAAGCCTTTAGGTGCTTGTGCATGATAAACATCTTGTCCATTTTCGTCTAATATTTGAATCCATGCATTTTGTTGTTTTAAGGCTTGCTGTCCTTCTTTACTCACAGTGATATCTTGATCGGACAAGGTGATGTATTGTTCAAATGTTCTTGTGAAGGTTTCGGGCGTATTTTCTTCGTTTTGCTGGCTGCTTGCTTGTAGTATAAGCCAAATCATGAATCCAAATAAGTTAATAAAGACCGTGATAATGGTCACGATAATGACAGAGACCATATATCTGCCTGTTAATCGCCATTTCATCTTTATGCATCCTTTACAACAAATTTATAGCCAAGTCCTTTAACCGTCACGAGAAATTCTGGTGTAGATGGGGAATTTTCTATTTTCTCTCGAAGTCTTCGTATATGAACCATCACCGTATTATCAGAACCGAAGAAATCCTCTCCCCAAACCGTTTGATAAAGCGTTTCTTTACTGATCACGCGATTCGGGTGCTGCAAAAAATAGGTCATCAACATAAGTTCTTTCGGAGTGAGCTCAATCGCCGCTCCGTTTTTCGTCAGTTCCGCTTGCTGCTCGTTTAACTCAAATGGCCCTTTTTTGATGATGGGATCTGGTTGAGAAGGCTGTAAGTATGACGACCGTCTAAGCTGGGCTTTTACCCGATAGGCGACTTCTTTTGGACTGAACGGCTTTGTAATATAATCATCACCGCCAATGGCAAGTCCTACAATTTTGTCTGATTCCTCTCCCTTTGCTGATAAAAAGATAATCGGAACATGCGAGACGTCTCTGATTTGTTTGCAAATATCGTAGCCTTCACCGTCTGGCAGCATAATATCCAGTATGACGAGATCGGGTTGTTCTTGGTGGAATTGCGAGAGCCCATCACGGGCAGTTGAAGCTGTTATCACCCGATCAATGCCTTCTCTTGTTAATACGGTATGGATTAATTCTAAGATTTCTTTTTCGTCATCTATAATCAAGACTTTGCTTTGAAGTTTTGGCATTATGATCACTCTCCTGAAGTCATTGTTATTATTATACCCAAAGTGGAGACGTCGTGAAAAATCAACTTTCTATTTACACAGAAAAAAGCCAATTTTCTTTTTTAATGAGAAAATTGGCTTTTGTTGTTTTTTAGCGTTTGACCACAAATGTTGTCACACTTTGAGCTGGGAGATGTGCCCAAAATTGATTTCCTGATATGTTTAAGTCAGTTCCAGGCTGAAGGTTACTGTTGCTGCTCGTGATCCATCTTGACGCTTGTGAAGCAGTTCCGTTTTGAATAACAAAATGTTGATTGACTCCTGCATTGTTTTTGTTAATCGCGACAATGACGACCTGATTGTTTCCTTTATAGGCTGAGACGAAAACATTCGGTTCAGGGCTTTTCGTTGCATCAATTCTGACGAACCCTGGACGCACAAACTTGGAGAAATGCGCCATGTTGTATCCACGCTTGCTAATCATTCCATCTTCTTTCATAGGACCGTATGATCTGCGGATGTACCACCATACATACGCTTGAAAGTCCCCTTCCACCATTGAATGGTGAATATGCTCTGATACCCCTAATGCCTCTGGCCAGCGGTCTGCTGAATTGTTATCACTATTCGGGTAGTAGACCTCTGTCATCCACAGCTCTTTTCCCCCTCCTTTTTGTTTGAAAAGAGGATACGGAAGCTGGCTGATTTGGGTTCCGTACAAATGGGCACCGAGAATGTCCATATTACTAAGCGCCTGCGGATCGTTTAAGATAGGATCTGAGATATTTTTAAGGTATTGAAAAGATTCTGGTGCAATCACACGTGCATTAATGGAGCCAGCATTTTCTCTCATGAATCGCAGGATTTCCTGAGGTGTCCACCATGTCCATTCATGTGCATAATCAGGCTCGTTCTGTACAGAAATGGCATAGAGATTGACGCCGTTATTTTTCATGAATGTCACAAAATCATTCAAATGCTGAGCATATGCGGCGTATTGATTGTATCTCAGCCGCTTTGCAGACGCACCATTACGGTTGAAAGTCTCTACCATATGGCTTGGAGGATTCCAAGGCGAAGCGATCACCAAAGCGCCGTGCTCTATCGCTCTTTTGGCGGTGGCGACTTCTCTCTGCCAATTATTTCTGTTCTCGTCTACATAAATCCGTAAAATGGAGAATCCTAACTGATTCTGTCCATTGCCAAAGGCGGTATCCCTTTGAGGGCCGGTCAAATCACCAATCCAAGCCGGGTGGTTCATTCCGCCAAAGCCGCGGATCACTTGTCTTTCCGCATTGACATTAATATTCGCATCTGCCGCTGACACCTCAGTTACCCCAGGCCCTAAAAATATGACAGACAACATAGTGAAGCAGACCAATACAGTGCAAATTGGTTTTTTGATTATGGACATCAAATTTTCCCACTCTCCCATCAACCAGTTTTGTTTACCTTTGAGTAAACTGCCAGGAATCAAATTGGAATAGGCTGGAACCATTTCCTTTGAAGACAAAAAATACATTGTGTACTCCCGTTGCCCCGTTGACTGCTGTTTCTATTTCTCGCCAGTTTCCACCTGTGGAAGGGACATTGAGTGTTCCGGCAATTCTGCCGTCTGGACTGCCAAGACGTACTTCAATTTGTCCGCCTGAAGCGGCTGCTACATTGGCTTTAAAGGTTCTGGCACCCATCGATCCGAAATCGACATTACTGACAGCCACCCAATCGCCGTTTTGAATATTTGTGACATGCTGATTATTGACTGGCCCACCAGGTGCTGAGGAGGCCTCTGTTAAAATGCGTCCATTCCAAGCGAACGTTTCAGCTTCTACCCGCTGATAAGGATTTAGGTTGGAAAGCTGTTTAACGCCTTCAAAATTGGCTGCAACCTCTCGAAGGGAGCCGTCAGCATTATGCACAAGCTTATTAATGTGCGGAGATCTGTAGCCTTTCCCTGCTCCGTATAAGGCAGAGCTCACCGTTTGTGTGTGATACACGACATACCACTCGTTTTTAAAATTAAACACAGCATGATGGTTGTTACCGCCGCCACCGAAAAATGAACCCGGATTTTTCAAGAAGTGTCCTTTATACGTAAAGGGACCCATAGGACTTGAGCTCGTCATATAACCGATCTCGCCTGGTGGTTTATCTGCTGGGTGGGAGCCTCCAAAATTGATGCAATAGGAATAGTAATAGGTACCGTTATACTTATGCATTCCCGAATCTTCAAACATAAAAGGGGCATCAATGGTTGATGCACTGCCGACCACACTTGTCATGTCAGGCCCTAGCTTCAGAACTCTTGCTGTTTTAGGATTGGCCCATTGTCCCTGCGTTGGATTTGAACCGCCTGGAACGCCTCCTCCGGCATATAAATAACCGGTCCCGTCATCATCTACAAATACGGCTGGATCAAACAGCCATACAACACCAGCCATCCCTGGTGTATTTGGCGTGACGAGCGCTTTTCCGATAGGATCTCTCCAAGGACCAATCGGGCTGTCCGCTGTCAAGACGCCAATCCCTCCGCCGCTGTTAGCAAAATAGAGGAAAAATTTATCCTTCCCATTGATCTTCTTCACCGCAGCGGCTGGAGCCCAAGAAGCGCCTGCCCATTTGGCAATTCCTTTCCCGCCATTCGCCCCATTGGCACCTGCTACTGGAATCGCTCCGTGATCTGTCCAGTTCACCATATCCGCGGAAGAGATGACAAAAACCCTATTCAAATTTGCAAAAGAATTGTCCTTAATCGTTCCATTGCTGTGATACTCATAGTCATCGCTCGACATATAAATGTACACTCTTCCGTTATAGGTGAGCGCAAACGGATCCGCCCCCAGGTGATGGTCTATGAGCGGATTTGCATTTCCTACTCGTTTTGCAATGGGGGTACTTGCTGCACTCGCATCATATACAGGTATACAGCTTAGTACCAAAGCAAGAATCAATAAACCTAAACCGCACTTCATCCTCTTTCTCATCGTGTCATTTTCCTCCTGTTTTCATCTTCCTAATATTGGGGTTTACGCCCAATTTCAAATTATGTTGATAGACGCTGATGAAGAATGAATACAAAGGATGATTTCTTGGGCGAATCGCTGCTAAAACAACGATGAAAACCCTTACTTTTTGACTAGGAGACAACAAAAAAATGCAGTTCTCCTTTTAGAACTGCATTTTCTTAGCTTATTCATGATTGTTGATCATATATAACGCGCGGTCACCATTTTTTTTCTTGTATAAAACTCCACCCCGTCTGTTCCATTGGCGTGCAAGTCCCCGTAGAAAGAATCCTTCCAGCCGGAAAACGGGAAAAATGCCATTGGTGCGGGAACACCGATATTGACGCCGAGCATCCCTGCTTCGATGTTTTCGCGGAATTCTCTGATGCTTGATGCACTGTCTGTGTACAGGCAGGCACCGTTTGCAAATTTTGATTGATTGGACAGGTCGATCGCTTCTGTCAGTGAAGAGACACGAACAATTGATAAGACTGGGGCGAAAATCTCGTCCTGCCAAATTTTCATTTGATTTGTCACATGGTCAAAGATCGTTGGTCCAACGAAATACCCTTTTCCATTTGTTTCGTGATCTTTTCTGCCATCTCGAATGAGACTTGCGCCTTCTTCAATCCCTGACTGAATGTATTGAAGCGTTCGCTCCTTATGTTCCTCTCGAATGACTGGACCAAGAAAGACCTCTTCATTTATTCCGTTTCCAATGACGAGCTCGTTCGATTCATCAACTAATTTTTGAATGAGCTCATCTGCCACTTCTTCTTCCACAGCGACAACGGCCGCGGCCATGCAGCGCTCTCCGGCTGATCCAAAGGCAGCACCAATGATTTGTTTCGTTGCCGCGTCTAAATCTGCATCTTTGAGGACAATGGAGTGATTTTTTGCTCCTGCAAGTGCTTGGACACGTTTGCCATGCTCTGTGCCTTTTTTATAGACGTATTCTGCGACTGGTTGAGAGCCGACAAATGAAATGGCTTTGACCTTTTTATGTTCAAGCAGACCATTGACAACATCGTGAGCCCCATTGACAATGTTGAGAACACCTTTTGGAAGACCTGCTTCTTCAAATAGTTCGGCTAAACGTGCGGCAAGAATCGGCGTGCGCTCTGAAGGTTTTAAAACAAACGTATTTCCGCAGGCAATGGCAAGCGGAAACATCCAGCAAGGGACCATCATCGGAAAGTTAAATGGTGTAATCCCCCCGATGACGCCTATTGGATAGCGGTACATGCCAGATTCGAGTCCAGATGCGATATCTGGTAATTGTTTTCCCATCATTAAGGTTGGTGCACCAGCGGCAAATTCGACGCATTCAATTCCTCGCTGCACTTCTCCTTTTGCTTCTGTTATGCTTTTTCCGTTTTCAAGCGTTACGAGTTCAGCCAGCTCATCCCATTTTTCAACGAGTAACTGCTGATATTTAAATAAAATGCGCGCGCGGCGGGGAACGGGTGTTTTTGACCAAGTGGTAAATGCTTCTTGTGCTGCCTGTACCGCACGTTCGACATCTTTTTTTGTTGAAAGCGGCACTTCTGCGATGACCTCGCCAGTAGCTGGGTTATATACTGCCTCTGTTTGACTAGTTTCTGCCTCAATCCATTGTCCGCCAATATAATTTTTCAACATTTGTACATCTGTTTTGGTCATGTTCCCTCTCTCCTTTTTATGAAAAAATGTCATGCTTATAGGATGTGTTTGGTTGTCATTGTCTCATCTAATGGGCGCCCATCTGTATACACTCTTTGTCAAATATTATTGTCGTTTTGGTTTACGTTGTGATAAAAGCTTGCTCTAACGTGTGAAAGGTTGACGCCTATCCCTTTGTTTGTGAGATATGATTCCCGAATGCGATTCATTCATGGTGATTTTTTGGTTAACTTTTGATCAACTTTAGAAAAATCATAATATTAAAAACGCTTTCAGTCAATCCTCTTTTTGCAGCATAAAAAAACCTGATGCGCGTTGCATCAGGTAGAGGCTGGTTTATTTCTGTTAGTTGGTTGATGCGGTATATTGATTCGGTTCTGAAAAATGCGGGAGCATCTCACCATGTGCTTCAATGAGTTCATCGCATAATTTGATGATGTCATCAATCGATAGTTCAGCGCTTGTGTGTGGATCAAGTAATGCCGCTTGATAAATGTGCTCTTTTTTGCCGCTGATTGCTGCTTCAATTGTCATGAGCTGTGAGCTGATATTGGTTCGGTTGAGCCCAGCCAGTTGTTCAGGGATCTCTCCGACATAGCATGGCATGATGCCGCTCCGATCTGCAACACACGGCACTTCGACACACGCTTTTTCAGGCAGGTTGTGAATGAGACCGCCTGTGTTCAGCACATTCCCGGCAAATTTAAAGGGAACGTTCGTTTCAATCGCTTCAATGATACGAGAACCATATTCTTTTGAGCGAGTATGTGTGATCTGTGTATTGCCCACAAGGTCATGCTTCATGGTATTCCAGTTGTTGATTTGCTCCTCGCAGCGTCTCGGGTATTCATCAAGTGGAATATTAAATTGACCGATCAATTCTGGATAGCGCGATTTGATAAAATAAGGGTGGTATTCGGCGTTGTGTTCTGAGGATTCAGTGACATAGTAGCCGAATTTATCCATCAGCTCAAAACGTACCATATCATGATGCCGTGATTTCTGCTTTTCTTTCGCTCTTCTTTTGATGTCTGGGTACAAATCTTTTCCGTCCCGTTTCACTTCTAATAACCACGCCATATGATTGATGCCAGCAATTTTTTCTTCAATGCCTTCATGATCCATTTCAAGTGATTCAAATAGATCCTTTGTACACACTTGCACGCTATGACAAAGACCTACCGTTTGAACCGGTGTATAGCGCAGCATCGCACCTGTCAGTGTGGCCATTGGATTTGTGTAATTTAACAATAAAGCATTTGGGCAAACCTCTTCCATCTCCTTTGCAAAATCAAGCATCACAGGAATTGTTCGGAGGAAGCGGAAGATGCCGCCGATGCCAACCGTATCTGCAATCGTTTGTCTTAACCCATATTTTTTTGGAATCTCAAAATCAATCACGGTGCTTGGCCGGTAGCCTCCAACCTGGATGGCATTGATTACATATTTTGCATCCATTAAGGCTTCCTTTCGGTTGTGATAGGACTTAATGGTCACATGTGCACCGTAGTTCTCTTTTAAATGGCGGAGCATCGTTTCTGATTCTTTCAGCCGCTTATGGTCGATATCATATAAAGCGAATTCAAAACCGCTTAGTGCAGGGACGAACAAACAATCTCCTAATATATTTTTAGCAAATACGGTACTCCCTGCACCGATAAATGTAATTTTAGACATAGACGACTCTCCTTTTAACATCAAATATGTGGAACTACCCTTTGACAGAGCCTTGTGAAAGCCCTGCGATAAAATATTTTTGCAACAGTAAAAACATCGTCACCATTGGCAGCATCGCAATGAGCGCAGCGGCACCAACGAGCTGGAGCTGATGTTGATTTTGACCAAAAAAATGGGATAGGGCGACTGTGAGTGTATGCATCTCTTTATCTTGCAAAAAGAAGATGGCAAATTGATAGTCGTTCCAAATATACACACAGGCAATGATTAAAACAGAAGCGGTAATAGGTTTCAGAAGCGGAAAAACGACGGTGAAAAAAACTCTAAATGTCCCCGCTCCATCAATACGGGCTGCTTCTTCAAGCTCCTTTGGAATGGTCGACCGGATAAAGCCTGCGTATAAGAAAATGGTTAGCGGTAAAAAAGCAGCGACATTATTTAAAATAGCGATTTGATAGGTGTTCATCATCCCGATCTGAACGACCATTTTATAGAGCGGGACAAGGGCTGTGAGTGGTGGAATGACCATAATGGCGATGAATAAAACATAAACTGCTTTATTCAGTTTTGTGTTTCTTCTTGCGAGCGGATAGGCTGCAAGAGAGCCAAGAAAGATAAGGCATACAGCAGAGCTGAACGTAATGATCACGGTATTCAAAAAGGATTGGCCAAGCTGAGCCTCTGTCCATGCCGTGCGAAAGTTTTCAAGATGGAGCACTTTTGGAAACAGCCATTTTGAACTGAAATCTCCTATCCCCTTTAATGATGTCGTCACCAAGATATAAAATGGAATGAGATGAAGCAATGTCACCAAAAGGGCGAGGAAGGAGTACCATCTCTTCTTACGTTTAAAAGCATTTTCCATCACACCTCGGTCTCCTTTCGTTTGAAATACATCAGCGCTGCGACACTAATGACAAGGATGATGACCGCCATGAAAACCCCTTGCGTTGCTGCATAGCCTGCATCCTGACGTTTGAAATACAGATCATACATAAAGGTCGACATTGATTGTGAGGAATCTCCCGGTCCGCCGCCAGTAAGCGCCACAATGACATCAAAGAGCTTGAGCCCGCCAATGACATTCAGCACAACATTAATGGTAATAGACGGTATAAGGAGCGGCAATGTGATTCGCCTGAATTGCTGGAGGCTGGATGCGCCGTCTAATTGTGCGGCTTCATAATAATCCTTAGGAATGCTTTGCAGTCCTGCTAAATAAATGATCATCGCAATCCCGACGAATTGATAGGTGTTGACGAGCACAATGATCCATGTGTTTAATTGCGGATTGCCGAGCGCATTCATTTGATCAAATCCAAAAAGCGCCACCACATCGTTTAAGGCACCGCCTTGGTAAGCAAACACAAAATACCAAATATAGCCCATCGCAATCGGACTAATCATGACAGGTAAATAGACAACTGTTCTTGTGATCGCTCTCATCTTTAAGCTTTGATTTAATAAAAGAGCATATCCTAGTCCAATGATATTTTGTAAGATGGTGCTCCCGATTCCGTATAGAAGCGTATTTTTAACAACAAGCCATGTCGCTGGATCCTGAAGCAGACGTTTATATTGATCAAGCCCAATCCATTCATAAGTTTGTGAAAACCCATTCCAATTCGTAAAGGATAGCTGAATGCCGTTCAAAAAAGGATAAATGATAAAGGTACTGACAACGAGAACAGCAGGCAAGTACATCCACCAAAGGGATGAATTTTGGCTTTTTTTCATTTTCTGCTTCGGTAAAGAGGTGAATGCGGCTGGCTGCTGAGTTTTTGTGATGTCATTCATTGGCTTCACTCCTGTTTCAGCATGCGCCTGCTATTGTTTTTTCAGACGCTTATATTCCTCTTCCATCTTCTTCGATAATTGTTCTGGTGTGATGGAGCCTGCTAATAATTCTTGACCCGATGTTGCCATGACTGCCCACATGCCGCTTGGTAAGTATTTTCGATCGAAATACGGTTCAATCTTCACCTCTTCGTATTGATCGTAAAACGTAGAATAATAGTTTTTTGCTTTTACTTGCTTTAAGGCTGCTTCAGATGAGGTGCCTTCTGCGATTTTTTTCGCATTTTTAGGCTTTGCGAGAAAATCAATGAATTGTTTTGCTTCTTTTAGATGTTTGGAGTCTTTCCATGCAGCGACCGTAAACCGTTCTCCTCCAATCCAGCTTTGTTTATCTCCTTCATGAATAGATGGAACTGGCATCGTGCCGACTTTGATCGATGGATTGAGTTCAGATGCTTCAGGTCCTAAAGAGCCTCCGACAAAGGTGAAGGCTATTTTGTTTTGTGCCATCAGTTCAGGTGCTTGAGATAGTTTTGCTGTGAGGACATCTTTGTTTAAAAGATCTTGATCTTTCAAGTCCTTTATGAACTGTGCAAGCGGTGTATAGAGAGACCAATCAAATGATCCGTTCTCAAGTTCTTTTCCGTAGCGATGGTTTGGACCGGTGATCAATAAAGGTGTGGCGAGTTCATCAAAGACTTGGGCGATATTTGAGTTGTCTCCTCCTGGTATCCAGAGCGGCACAACCTCTCCTTTGCTCTTTTTCTTCACTGTCAGCAAAGCCGATTGGAATTCATCAAGTGTTCTAGGTACCTCAATGTCATAGTCCTTTAATAGATAGGCATTAAAGCTAATCCCGTCTTTTGCTTGATTCAGCGGATATGCGTATACTTTGCCATCTTGATCCTTTAAAATTTGATCGAGTGAAGGATCAAGTTGTTTCACCCAATTCATCTCTTTTAGATCAGCGACATACTCGCTATAGCGAAGTTTGGCCCAGCCGTGTGTGTCAAACAGATCCGGCATATCGTTTGCCCCCATTTTGACACGAATCGTATCTTCATAGCTGTTGCCTGGGAAGTTGGCATCGATTCGAAGATGTGGATGCTCCTTTTCAAACTCACGAATCACTTCTTCAAACGCTTTTCTCTCCCCGCTGTTGCTCATCGTCGAAAAGAGAGTTAAGGTGACCTTTCCGTTTGCTTCAGACGTACCGCTATTGCTGCAAGCAGACAAAAAAATGGTCAAGACAAAGGCCGCAGTGAGCAGCATGATTTTTTTATTCATGGTTTCCTCCTTTTGATCACTGAAAATTCAGACGATAATCGGTAGAATTCATGCAGTTGCGGAAACAAAAGAAGTCCATTATACTGGAATTCTATTCTTTTCAAAGAGATAAGAGAGCATCCAGGTAGGCTGCCTTGTTCTTCGCATGATCTGGCCATCATGCGAAGCAGCTTGCTTTCTGCTTTTTTGTCTCTTTTTTGTTTGCTGAAATCTCGGGTTCACCCCCTTTCATGGATGAGGCATGTGCTGCCTCTTTCGATGAGTTTGGTTGGCACGACGACTTTTAGAGGAAGCTTTCTGCCGTTTATTCTCTCAAGCAAAAGCTTCAAACCGACTTCCCCCATTTCTTCTGTATATACTTTGACGGTTGTAAGTGGCGGGCTTGAAAATGAAGCTGCTTCAATGTCATTAAACCCAACAATGGATACATCTAAAGGAACACGCAGACCGGCTTCATTGAGCGCGCGCATTGCGCCAATCGCCATTGAATCACTTCCGATAAAAAAGGCTTGTGGCAGGTTTCCATTTGTTATGGCTTGCTTCATGAGCGAATAGCCTTCTTGCATGGAGTATTCCCCAATATGGATGTCATCCAGATGAAGACCACCTGCTTCTTGCATTCTCTTCATAAACGTCGTTTGTCTTTCGTCCTCAATCACAGCATTCCCTTCGAAATAATGCTCACGCTCCTTTCCGCCAATATAGCCTAGATGTGTATAGCCAAGTGATTGCAAATGGCGAATTGCTCGATCTGCCGCTCTGACAAAATCAACATGTACACAATCATACAAATCCTCATCCGCATAATGATTGATAAAAACAATGTGTTCCATTCGATTAGTCATTTTTTCAACCGTATCAGGACTGATTCGTCCAATGACGATCAAACCGTCAATATCTTTTAGCATCGCACCTTTATCCATGCTTCTCAGGCGAAAGGTATGAAGGGTAGACAGCCCTTGTTTGGCATATTCTTTTTCAATTCCTTTTCGAATCGATGAAAAAAAGGGATCATTTAATTCTTCGTCAATGGATTGAGCGACTACGATACCGATGACTGGGGATTCAGATGGGCTTTTTTCCTCTGCTTGATCGGCTTTTCTTGCTCTCACGGGGGTATAGTTTAACTTCTTTGCAATGTCGAGGATGTTTTGTCTTGTTGCGTGAGAAACGGCAAGGGTTTGATCGCCATTTAACACACGGGATACAGTAGAAACGGACACTTTTGCATCATGAGCAATATCTTTGAGTGTGGTCATAGGCAAACTCCTCTTGGTTTTTGACTAAATATTTACTAAAGATATTTGAAGAATACCACGTTGATGAAGCGCTTTCAAGTGTGGATTTGTGATTTTTTATTTTATTTTTGAGCATGTTTTGGTTGGATGCAAAAGTTTAGTAAAATTGCGTAAAAAAAGAGGGTTGTTTCATCCTCTTTTACTCACGTGATTCAATTGAGGCTGTTTCTTTTGAAAACAATTGCTTCATTGTCTCCCAAGCCGTGTCGAGTTGCTGGTGAAGGCCGAATAAACCTGAGTTTCCGATAATATAGATCTCGTTTCCTGCCTCAGCAAGCTGCCGGAACGTGTGCTCATTACAAGAGCCGTCTACTTCAATTGAAAATGAGTATCCTCTCTTCTCTTTTACCGCTTTCACCTGTTTAATTTTCTGAAGCATTTCTTTAATAAAAGGCTGACCTGCAAAGCCTGGATCAATCGTCATGATCGTCACTCGGTCTATTAAATGTAGATAGGAATCTAATGCTTCAATTGGTGTGGCCGGATTTAAGACAAATCCGACCTCACAGTCTCTTTGATGAATATGCCGAATGATCCTAAAAACGTCTCTTTGCACAACCTCTGGGTGTAAGCAGATCATGCTTGCCCCTGCATCAATGCAGGCATCGATTAAAAATTCTTGGGGGGATTCTGCCATAAGATGCACATCAATGGGTCGATCTGTTAGTTTTCGAAGCTGTTCTATGAAAAAGGGTGATAAGGTGATATTTTTCACGTAATGACCATCCATGACATCGACATGATATCGATCTGCCCTTGTGTTGAGAATATGAATATGTTCGCGGAAGTGCGTTAAATCCATACACATCAGTGAAGGTGAAAAAATGGCTGTCATTCTCAGAAGCCTCCTTTTTACAGTTGAAATAAAAGCTTGATCAATCCAATTAAGATTCCGATGATACCAAAGTCTGTATCTCCAAAAGTTGTCCCTTCAAAACCAAGGGTTCCTAACACAGGTAATAAACAAGCGGGTAAAAAGGAAAGAAGTAATCCATTCACAAAGGCCCCAGCGACAGCCCCTCTCACGCCTCCAGTTGCATTACCATACACTCCTGCTGTAGCGCCGCAAAAAAAGTGCGGGACAAGACCAGGAACGATGACAGTTAAACCAAACAAAGGTAAAAGAAAAATAGATACAATGCCTCCTGCAAAACTGCATAAAAAACCGATAATGACTGCATTTGGAGCAAATGGAAAAACGGTTGGTGCATCAAGTGCCGGTTTTGCCCCTTTCACAAACCGATCGGCAATTCCTTTGAAAGCAGGCACAATTTCACCGATTGCCATCCGTACCCCGGCTAAAATAATGTACACACCAGCAGCAAAGGTTATCGCCTGAATGAGAATGAAGACAGCGAAGTTCGTGCCCCCACTCATTTGTTCTATAAAGGGAATCCCAGCAAACGGTGCAATCGCAAAGAACAGCAAAGCCATCGTGATTGAAATGGCCACAGATGTATCTCGTAGAAAGCCGAGTGATTTAGGCACTTGAATGGTTTCTGTTGATCTCTCTGAACGACCGATCCATTTTCCAATCATTCCCGCTGTAAAATAACCGAAGGTACTGAAGTGTCCAAGCGCAAGATCATCGCTTCCAGTGACTTTCCTTGTGAATGGCTGAAGAATAGCGGGTGCAATGACCATAGCGGTTCCTAATATAATCGAACCGGTGGTGACAAGAAACGCTCCTTTCATTCCACCTGTCGAGAGAACGACTGCGAGCATTGCAGCCATATACAAGGTATGGTGTCCTGTTAAAAAAACGTATTTAAAGGGCGTGAATTTTGCCAATAACAAATTGACCAGCATGCCAAAAATCATAATGAGAGCTGTCTGTGTTCCGAATTCCTTTTGAGCAATGGCTGCCATGGCATCTGTATTTGGCACAACTCCTTGAATGTGAAATGCTGCTTCAAACATTTTTCGGAAAACTCCAAGTGAATCAGACACGACCGTTGCGCCTGCTCCTAATATGACAAAACCCATGGTTGTTTTTAAGGTGCCTGACACGGTATCTGCGGCTGATTTTTTCTGCAAAAGTAAACCGGCCAGTGCAAACAAACCGATGAGAATTGCCGGTGTACCCAATATATCGTTCATGATCAGTTCCATCATGATATGAATCCCCCCTTTTTCGTGGCTTATATGTGTTTGCGAAGGACGTCTTTAATAGCTTCCTGGTCTAACAAGTTATTTAATCCAGCGACCGTTCTTGTGCCGTCATCCAGCTGATCAATAATGTCTGTTGCTCCGATATATAGATCAGCTTGTTCATTTTTACTTGTGCTGAGATCAGTATGGTCCACTTCAGCTGCAAGCCCTAACTCTTCTAATGCTTTTTTGACATTCATTTCCACGATGAAGCTGCTTCCTAATCCGTTTCCGCATACAACAAGAATTTTTTTCATTCTCTTTTTCCTCCTTTATCGTTGTGAAAATTGATCAATTAGTTTTTGCACCGATGTTAATTCCTTTGCTTCAACCAGTTGTTTCCTTCGCTTTTCATCACTTAACAGCATAGTCAGCTGTTTGAGTGCTTTTAGGTGGGTCATACTGTCAATGGCTGCTAGCACGATGATGAGACGAACCGGTTTTTTTTCATCCTTAGAGAAAAAAACGGGCCGTTCGAATGACATGAGTGACATACTTAATTCGTTCACGCCGTCCTCTGGTCTGGCATGTGGAATGGCTACTTGTGGTGCAATCACAATATAAGGTCCATTTTGGTCAACGGACTGAATCATGGCATCCACATAACCTTTCTGAATGGCATTTTGTTCGAGTAAAGGCTGCGCTGCTTTTGTGATGGCCTCTTGCCATGTTTCTGCTGTTTGTTGGAGATGAATGGTTTTTTCTGTTAATAAATCGTTTAACACTGGTTTCCACCCTTTCTGATGGGATACATATGCGGGATGAAGCAGCTCTTTAAGATCACGAAGCAGTGCTTTTTCATTTTGTACGATGGTATGCTCTTGAATGATGTTGAATAAAGCGTTCACATTGTTCTTATCAAACATGGTTTCGGCACTTTCTCCATATTGAAGCAAGGTTTTTTTCTCATAGGCAGTAAGGATGGGATGAACGAGATGAACTGGCTTTCCTTTAAACGAAATAGGTGTTGTTGACACAACAAAGTCGACATCAATCGATGACAGTTGTTCATATGAGCGCTTTGATAATAGATCACGTACTTCGATATAACCGATTAATTCGATAAGCTGTGTTTTCAGCATGTGACTTGTGCCAATTCCTTCGCCGCAAACAATGTATACAGAACGCCGCACAATTGGCGAAATCCCTTCTCTTCTCATCCAACCACCAAAATGCATCGCCACGTAAGCAATTTCATGCTCACTTATCTTGGAGCAGGTCGCCTTTTCTAAATGACATACGACCTTTTGAGTGATATCAAACACCTCTGGCTGTGTTTTTTTAATAGATTCTGTTAATTCATTGTTGATATCAATGTGATAGATGAGTCTGTAATAGGCAGGGATGAGATGCATGGTTAAGTTTTGCTCCAAGGCTTCGTACTCTTGAAAGGAGATACATGCATACCGCTGAAAATCAAAAATCATTTGTCTGGCAATGGTGCGAATGAGATGCTCTTCTGGCTTTTGACTTGATGGAAGCTTTTGTTTCTTAGCGCTGAGCCATAGAGTGCTAAGAAAATAGATTTCATCATCATGCACTTGAAGACCCGTTTCTTTTTGAATTCGTGCCATGAAACGAATAGCCGCCAAGCATTCCTCAGTTTCCTGCAATGTACGCTTTTCTTCGTTTGAAAGGTGTATAGCACGTCCTAGCTTCATCCGCTTAAAGTAGAAAAAGAGATCCAAAGACAGCTGATCCAGCATGTCATCAGCAAACTCGAGCTGAAGCTCTTGTTCTGACTGCTCGAGGAGATATTTTAACCTGTTATATGAAATAGGCCCCTTTAACCAAAGAGATGGAAAAGCTTTTTCATTTTTTATCATGGTGCGAATGGAATGAATATAAGGTTTCAGAGCCAATCGAATCGCTCTTTCTTCTCCTGAAATCAAATAGCCGAAGGCTGCCTGATAGTGAAGCGTGAGCTGCTGCTTTGAAAGTGCTTCTTTTAGCTGTTTCATATCTTCAAGCAATGTATTCCGGCTCACTTTGGTGAGCTTCATAAAATCATCAATTTTTAGACATTTCTCACTGCATGCAATAGATAAGAGCAGAATAGCTCTTCTTTCCATTACACATGGTTCATAATCATCACCAACGAGAATGCTGTTCGCTTTTTGAATAATGACTTCTTTTTCATGTGGGTGTAAGTAGTAGCCAAGTTGATCTTTTCGCTGAACGCCACTAAGCTGATGTGTGTCCAGCCAGCTATTCATGCGTTTGATTTCAGAGTAGACGGTTCGAGTAGAGACATTCAATCGATTCTGTAAATCTTCAATTGATAAATAAGATGTCGTGTGAATCAGCATTGATAGTAAAGTCGTGCCTCTTTTGGTTAAGTGCAGTTGGAATTCCTCCTTTCTTCTCTTTGGTTATAAGTCTAATCAACTCACATGCGTCAAAGAAGCCCAAATGTTTTCAGCAAATGCTGTGCAGGTTTTTGGGTGCTCTTTTGTTATAAGAAAAAGCACACTCTTATGAGTGTGCTTTGAGACTTGTATACAAGGAGTCATTTGTCTTCTGAAACGTGATAGAAAACCTTTGTAATGAGGTCATAGATGTACTGGGGAATTTTGAATGACCTTATAAGATATAAGAATAAGAAATACCCAATATTGCCTTGCTATGTGATCAGCTTCCGAATTTTTGCATACCTATAGATCTCCGAAAGCCAGTTGCTGCTTCTCTAATACTATCTATATTCTCCCTAGTTGTTAGAAGGATATATACACTAGAATCTAGAATGTTATTTAAAGCATTATTCAAGTGATTACGATTATTTTGATTTTCTAAATAATCTTTATTTCTCAACCAGACTTTTATATTATTTATATGTGTTCTCATATTGTTCAGATGGGCCTCTCTTAACAACATACTGTCAGAAGAATTAATACTATTATCAATGTAATCTATGACTAGCTTAACCCTGTTAACTAATTCTGTTCCCTCCTCATCGAGTTCTGCAATAAATTCTTCATCATTTAACAAACTATCTACTTCTACCTTGAGTTCAGATAATTCATTAAATAAGCTATGATTATCAATTTGTTCCAATATAGTCATAAACATTTTCTCCCTCAATTATTTTAAGTAAAATTATACATCATCTACTACAAAATGGAGAGATTACTTTAGAATTCTCATTGATTCTTTTTCCTCAGCTGACAATCCTAGAATAACAGGATCAACCACAGGACCAACCGCACAATGACAGTTTACTCGCTCTTTCGGAGACAGTTTTGTATCTCTAGGAAACATGCACCGCTCTCCGCTTCCTAGTATCTCGAATTCCTCATCCAAAGGAATGATGGTTCCGTCCAGCTGCACATGACTTTCTCTGGACTGATTCTTTTTCCCGACTTCAGTTACAGCTGTCACAAGTGCTAGCGTCCGCAGGTTCTTCCTTCTGGACAAAATATTCACGTTGGTTTTGCCTGTCTCTATCATACGATGATCCACTTAGGAAAAAAGGTCCCCTTTTTGTCGGCCTTTTCTCGTTTTTTCTCGGCTTGAAGTCCATTAACACCAAAAACCTTGAAAGGTATTAAGCCATTCAAGGTTTTTTTGTATAATCTCATTAAAAATCAACTAATTTGAATTCATTTTTGAAAGGAAATCTTGAAGAACTAATTTTACTGGTGAATTCGCAGTAGTAGTCAACACATGATTTGCACGTTCTAAAATTTGAGGATGCTCCAATATCAATTTTTTGCCTTCCTCAATTGGAAAACTTCTCAATGTATCGATACAGATCTCAAATAGTTCTTTATCATTAATATTCAACAAATCCATTAAAATATTTAACTCATATTCATTGCACTCATTATCTAGACAGTACGCAATTTTCCGCTGCCACTCTATTGGCTTATTGCGTACCTGATTTGATAATTCTTCCCAATCGTTCAAGCTAAAATCCGAGAGAATCTCACTAGCAATCAAACACCCGTCGTCATACCACGAATCTACCGTTGTATCAGCAGATAAAAGATTATCTAATTCCTTAAACACATCAATACCTCCATTTAAATTAAAATCCTGATGGGCGTAAAGCATTTTCTGTACCTGTCGGATACCCGCTAGTTACATCTTTCCCCACTTTAATCACATCAATTTCTACACCATCAATACGTGCTCTATGCCAAGTTGCTCTATCTCTTAATCTTGATGAAATAGCTGCTGTATCTCCCACGTCGGTAATACTTTTGAGAATTTTCTCATCCTTCCAAGAATCAGGAAAGAGCGTGCTTTTTTTAATTTTAGAGATATTTCCATCAGAAAACTGTTTTGTAAATACAACATTTTTTGTACCATCCGCATTTGTTGATAATACTTCAACTGCAAATTTTTCATTATCATTATTAATTCTAGACGAATGGCCACCTATTAACTGATTTTTGGGAACCTTCCGTTGTCCTTCTAGAATCTTAGCTTCAATTTCTGGACTAATTACAGTTCTTCTAGCAGAATCTCTACCTGCACCCTGAATTCCCATCTTTCCATGAAACCCTTTCGCTCCAAACGGCAAAAGCATTCCAAGCGCCGCATTCATACTCGCCTCCTGCTGTTCTTTCGAGATCTTATTCCCGAACATATCTCTACCAGTAATTGCTTCGCTGAAGCCGTTGGTGGCGGTGAGGCCATATAAACCTTTTTGCGATGTTTTTAAGGCGTCAAAAGACTTTTGTGACGTCTTGTAAATGTCCACTGCCCTGACTGCAGCTGATGTAGCTTGGGTCGTTTTATAGACAGCTTTTCCGCCTTTGAAAATGCGTCCTGCCCAGCCGACGATTGGAATATATCCTGCGGCTGCCATGCCGCCTGCGGCGACGCGCTGTCCTGCCGTAAGTTCTTCGCCTGTGATCGGGTCAACGCCCGTTGCGGCGCGTTTTGCATCGTTCACGCCAGTTAGTTCATTCACAATATTCCCGCCATAATCAAGTGCTTTTTCGTACCAAGGACGGTTGGCGAGTGCTTCTTGTTCCTTTGCGATTTCGCGGGCTTCTTCTTGTTCTTTTTTGATTTTCAGATATTCAGAAGTTTGCTTTTCAATATCGCTTTTTGCTTTGTAGATTTCGCTATTTTGATACGCTTTCTTGTCAAAATTCATTGGAGAAATCGCTTTTCCATCATTTGTGGCATTCATCATTTCTGTGTACAATGCCATTGTAGCTTGCTGCTCCGTTTCTGACAAAGCATATTCATTTTTTATATTTTGATCAAGCTCTCTTAGGTCTTTCACTGTCTTTTTTCGCTCGTCTTCCGCATCTGCAATCTTTTCATCAAAGGTTTGGCTATCAAATACTTCTAGAGAAATGAGGTCGTCGATGTCTTGAAAAATCGTTTTAAGTGCCTTTTTTTGATCCTTTACAATGCTTTTGGCATTTTTGATGCCCATATGTACAGCGTTATCTAAAAAGTGTTCTTCTACAAAGGTGTCGCCGCCAAAGTTTGTATCATCTAGTGTCCCAGAAACACCTTCATGGAACGCTTTTTGCTTATCAATAAAGCTAATAAACATGTCCACATTTCCGGCGAGTTCTTTGTAGAAACTTTTAATGTTATCGGCACCTTTTCCCGTGAAATCATCACCGAGGTTTGCCACGCCCTGAAGTGTCTTTTTTAAATTGACCATTTGTTCACGGAGTTCCTGGTAGTGTTTTGCTCTTGCATCCATGGCACTTGTTAGTGCTTTTGCATCAAGTATCTTCCCCAGCGGAATTCACTCCTTCCTATTCATTGACAAGGTCAATTTTACCAACACAAAGTTTGTCATTAAATAGGAATATAGATACAAAAACAGTTCTTAATATGTAAATGATCCGTGTTTTATTAGAGCGCTTTAGCCTCGCCATCGTCAGTAATCATTAAGACACGATTTTTAAAACATCTTTTAATTAAAATCATTTGAGATGTTCCATTGTAAACAAGAGTTATAGAGCACTTCCATGGTAAGGATGAGGGCACTAATTGCGCCAATTATAATCCGCACTACCTTTTTTTAAACAACTAATAGAAAAACACACCCTTCACATTGTGCTCTCTTACGACTTAGACTTAAGCAATTGCAGCTCTTGGTCCATAATATCTGCTGCTTCGGTAATAAATTGAATAATTAAGTCTAATTCTTCTCGTTTGTATTCGTTTGTGAGCTGTTTGGTTGATGCTGATAAGGATTGGAAAAGTTCTTTTACCTGTGATTTCCCTGCCGTTAATGGAACGATGATAACTCTTCGTTTGTCTTTTGGGTCCTTTTCTCTTTTTGCGTAGCCCGCTTTTTCAAGGCGGTCAATCAGAGCTGTGACTGCACCTGAGCTAAGACCTGTTTTTTCACTTAATTCTCCTGCTGTGAGAGGACCGAGTTCGTTTAACAAATCGGCTGATTTCAGGTCTGTTGGGAAAAGGCCAAGCGATTGTGCGGCCGCTTGGTGGAATAAAACCGTTCGTGTGGCGAGACGCCTCATTGTATGGATGATCAGGTCTGCTCTGTCTTCTGCGTCGTTCTTTATTGACAACTTGTTCTCCTCCCTTTAAAATAAACTATCTTGATCATCAAGATAAATGTTCTCTTACTTTATATTTAAGTTGATCATAGCAAAAATAAGGAGAGAACGTAAGCAGGAGGTAAATGAAATGAATCATGTGGATAAAGGCAAGGCATCCACTCGCTTTGTTGTCATCGGTTTGCTGTTAGGAATTTTTATGGCGGCGATGGACAATACCATTGTTGCAACAGCAATGGGAAGCATCGTAGCAGATTTGGGCAGTTTTGATAAATTTGCTTGGGTGACGGCTTCTTACATGGTGGCAGTAATGGCTGGAATGCCGATTTACGGAAAGCTTTCTGATATGTATGGTCGAAAGCGTTTTTTTCTGTTTGGACTTATTTTCTTTTTAATTGGATCAGCGCTGTGCGGTATCGCACAAACGATGGATCAGCTCATTATTTACCGAGCCATTCAAGGGCTTGGAGGCGGCGCCCTTCTTCCAATCGCGTTTACAATCATCTTTGATATCTTCCCGCCTGAAAAGCGTGGAAAAATGTCGGGTATGTTTGGTGCAGTGTTTGGTTTATCGAGTGTACTAGGACCGCTCTTAGGGGCTATTATCACAGATTCAATCGGCTGGCACTGGGTTTTCTATATTAACGTGCCAATTGGTATTGTTAGTGTGTTCTTGATTGCGAGATACTACCAGGAATCACTAGAACATCGCAAGCAAAAAATTGACTGGTCAGGTGCTATCACACTTGTCGTGGCGGTTGTGAGCTTGATGTTCGCACTTGAGCTTGGCGGTAAATCTTATGCGTGGGATTCAGTGCAAATCCTCACCCTTTTTGCCGTGTTTCTTGTGTTCGGTACCATCTTCTTTATTGTTGAGCGAAAAGCAGAGGAACCGATTATTTCATTTTGGATGTTTAAAAATCGTTTATTTGCGACATCTCAAATTTTGGCGTTTTTATATGGCGGAACATTTATTATTCTTGCTGTCTTCATTCCTATTTTCGTTCAGGCAGTGTACGGTGAATCAGCGACAAGTGCAGGGTTCATTTTAACACCGATGATGATAGGGTCTGTCATTGGCAGTATGATTGGCGGAACGATGCAGACGAAAGTGCCTTTCAGACGTCTTATGACGATCTCTGTTATTTCATTTTTCGCGGGGATGCTGCTTCTTGCCAATATGTCACCAGATACAGCTAGAATTTGGCTCACAATCTTTATGATGATATCAGGCTTTGGTGTCGGCTTCAGCTTCTCCCTTCTGCCGTCAGCTTCAATGAATGATCTAGCCCCTCGTTATCGAGGCAGTGCAAACTCGACCAATTCATTTATGAGATCACTTGGGATGACACTTGGTGTCACGATTTTTGGGACGATTCAAACCAATGTCCTATCGAATCGCTTAGCAGAAGCCTTTAGCGGAATGAAAGGAGCCTCTTCTCAAATAGGCGATCCGCAAGCCATTTTCCAAGAAGGTGCCCGTTCACAAATTCCGCCTGATATTTTAAATAAAGTCATTGATGCGATGTCACAAAGTATTACGTACGTATTTTTGATTGCGTTGTTTCCTATTGCCCTTGCAGCGATTACGGTCCTGTTCATGGGAAATGCACGTGTACGCACATCAAATGAAATGAAAGAAAACGAATAATGTGAAAAAGCAGAGCTTAAGCGGCTCTGCTTTTTTGTTTCACTGATATAGAGGATGGGCTTTGCCCTCACTGCCAACGATACGTATTTTCGATGTGACCATATCTTTTGCTGCTTGTTTCGCTTTTTGTAAATACATCCGTGGATCTAAGCTTTCCGGTTCGTTTGAGAAATGATCACGAATGGCTTCAGAGTACGCATTTTTTAATTCAGTTGAGACATTGACCTTTGCCATACCAAGTGCCACACATCGTCTGACGTCTTCATCCGGAACAGCGGAACCTCCGTGTAGCACAAGGGGAACATCGACCAGCGATGCAATTTGTTCAATGCGGTCAAAGTCAATATCCGGTACCCCTTTATAAATGCCGTGTGCGGTACCAATTGCAGGTGCTAAAGTTGGTACTCCAGTTTCTTCTACAAATTGACGGCATTCTGATGGAATGGCTTTTTCAGCATCCTTTTCATCAACAACGATATCATCCTCTACGCCGCCCACCTTGCCTAGTTCAGCTTCAACGTTCACCCCTACTTTTAATGCGAGGTCCACCACTTCTTTTGTACGGCGAACATTTTCTTCATATGAATGCATCGATGCATCGATCATGACGGATGTATATCCCGCACGAATACAGGTGAGAATCACATCAAAGTCCGTACAGTGATCGAGGTGCAGGCCGATCGGGATTTGATATTGATCAGCCGCCGCTTTGACTGTATCTGCAATCGCTTTTGCTCCTAGAGATTGAACGGTTCCAACCGTTGTTTGCAAAATGACAGGTGATTTTAATTCTGCTGCCGTTTCGAGCACCCAATAAATACTGTCAAAGGAATGTACATTGAATGCAACGATTCCGTATTTTTCTTTTTTCGCAGTCTCAAGCATTGGTGTTGTGGATAGTAAAGGCATGATCAAACATCCTCTCTCGTTAAAATATCTGTTTCTAATACAGTCAGCATGTCTTCATTTGTTCTTGTTTCCAGCAGCTTTTGTCGTTTCGCTTCATCCATTAATCCTCGTGAAAGGGCAGAAAGTGCCTTTAGATGAGTCGTCCCTGCTTCACTTTTGGGGATCAGTAAGGATAAGAAGAAAAAGCAAGGTTTCCCATCAAAAGCGTCCCATTCAATGCCTGTTTCTGTACGGACGATCACGAGTGCTGGTTTTGTGATGGCGTCTGTTTGTGTATGCGGAATGGCAAATCCATCTTGAAATCCAGTTGTGCTCAGCGCTTCTCTTTCAGCTAAGCCTTTTTTAACATCCTCTGGTGATGTACAAATACCTGCTTTGTAGGCAATATCAGCAATGGCTGCGAAAACGCCAGCCTGTGACGACGCGGTTTCATGAAGATTCATATAAATATGTTCCATTATTTCTCTTCCTCCCTATTAAACTGCGGGTTTGTCTATTTTTTTACGATACAGTCCGTATAGAATGGCACCTACAAGTGATCCGATCAGTATGGATAGTACCCACTGGAATGCGCCTGTGACGACTGGAAGGACAAGGAATCCGCCATGCGGAGCTGGAACCTGTACGCCAAAGAGATACGTCAATATAGCAGAGATGGCGGAGCCAAACATGATAATTGGCAGGACAACGACCGGGTTTTTAGCCGCAAATGGGATGGCCCCTTCTGTTATATGTGTCGCTCCTAGAATATAGTTGATGGCCCCTGCATTTCGTTCCTGCGGTGTGAAATGTTTTCGGAAAATCGTTGTGGCAATCGCAATGATAAGCGGTGGTGTGATACATGCTGCTGACACACCTGCCATGAAGTAAAGGTTACCTTCTGCAAGTAAAGCCGTTCCTGTGACATAGGCTGCTTTGTTAAAAGGTCCTCCCATATCAAATCCACACATCGCTCCAACAATTAAACCTAAGAGCAGCGGATTCGTGGATTGAACAGCTGAGAGAAAATCCATTAATGAATTATTTAGACCTGTGATTGGAACTAATAGTGGTGTCATCACAGCCCCAATTAAGAATATACCGATGACAGGATAGATGAAGATTGATTTTAATCCGTCAAGTGATGCAGGTAATTTTTGAAGCAGGAATTGAAGGAGTACGATGATATACCCTGCTGCAAAACCTGCGATAATACCACCTAAGAATCCAGCGCCTCCATCGTTTGCAAGCAGGCCGCCGATAAATCCGACAACCATCCCTGGGCGTTTCGCGATTGAGTCAGCGATAAATGCTGCTAAAATAGGCACCATTAAGCTAAAGCCGAGTCCGCCAATGTTTTTCAAGTAGGCAGCAAACGGATGATATGTTTCATGCTGAGGATCAGCTGAGTAAATACCGAATAGAAAAGATAAAGCAATTAAGACCCCGCCTCCAACAACAAATGGAAGCATGTGTGATACACCGTTCATTAAATGTTTGTAGATGGTGTGTATCCACTTATTCGCCGACTTTTGTTGAACTGGTGAAGGAGCAGATGTTTTTTCTGTTCCAGAAGTTCTTCCTTTCACTTGATGAACGGGTGCTTCTCCATTCAGAATGCCTTGAATCAGTTCATTTGGCGTGCGGATACCCTTCGCTACAGGCACTTCAATCAGTGGTTTGCCGTGAAAACGATCTGTATTCACATCTTTGTCAGCTGCGACAATGACTCCGTCTGCCTCCAAAATGTCTTGATCGGTTAAAGCGTTTTCAATTCCTACTTGACCGTGCGTTTCAACTTTGATGTCGACCCCTAGTTGCTCAGCAGCTATTTTTAATGCCTCAGCTGCCATAAATGTATGTGCAATGCCTGTTGGACAGCCAGTTGCAGCGACAATTTTTTTACGGCTCATGTCTATTCCCCCTTATATCTTGTCAATGTGTACTTGATCAATTAATGAATGAATGTCATGTAAATCACTTAAGCCTTTAGAAAATGCAGTAGATGCGCCTGTTGCAATGCCGTAACGTAAGCATTCTTCAGGTGAATGACCTTCAAGCTGTTTACTAAGAAAGGCTGCGAGCATTGCATCTCCAGAGCAAGCTGTGTTTACCACAGTGCCAGTCGGTGCGTTTCCTTTTAAGACGGCGTCTTTTGTAATGAACAAAGCCCCTTCTCCCCCGCGGGAAATAAGCACTTGCTCTGCACCCATCTCAATGAGTTTTTCTCCTGATTGAATGAGTTCTTTTTCTGACATAGGATGTGTTTTGCCGAAAAAAGCAGCGATTTCTTCTTCATTCGGTTTTAATAAATACGGCTTATATTGAAGTGTCTCAAGAACTGCTGCGGAACTTGTGTCTAAAATAAACTTGACGTTGTTCTGATGACAAATAGCTGCTACTTCTGAAAAAATGCTGGCTGGTACGCCCTTTGGCAGGCTGCCTGACATGATCAGGATGTCCCCCTGCGGGATGGCCGCTATTTTTTCACGAAAGGCGTGAAGCGCTTTTTCTTCAATCGCAGGTCCCTGGTTCACGAGCTTGTATTCTTCAGTCGTATTAATAAAAACATTAATGCGTGTAATTCCTTCAACTGAGATAAAATCGGTTTGAATGGAAAGGTCCTTTAAGGATTGTTCAATATAAGAACCTGAAAACCCAGCAATAAATCCTAATGCAGTGCTGGTGAATCCATATTTCTTTAACATAATGGAGACATTGACTCCCTTGCCATTCGGCTGATAATCTTCATCTTCCGTGCGGTTGACTGCATTTGCCTTCATTTCTTTTAATGCAATATATAGGTCAATAGCAGGATTTAAGGTGCAGGTATAAATCAATTGGTTTCACCTTCTTTCTTTTCTCTAAAGAAAGTATCTCATACGCAGGAGTGAAAATGTTTTCAGATTGTGTAAAGGTTTTCATGATAAAAAGCCTTCTAGATCAAAGTCTCGAAGGCTTCTTTATTAATTATTTCATTCGAATCACATAGGCATCTAGTAAAATGCGGGCGATGACATGAAGAGACAAGCGCGATCTGACCTCATAATCTGGGAAGAAGGATTGTTCGCCTTTATATCCGACCAGAGTCATATCTGATATTTTACTTAATGTAGAATCTATTCTCGTTGTGACGGTAATCGTCGTGACTTGCTTCATGCTAAGATTTTGACACGCTTCAACGAGCTCTGCTGTTTCGCCATTCAATGAAACAAAGATTGCAAGTTCGTTTTTACCGATATCCCGCGACTTCAGCCGAATGATATTCGGGTCGTCATGTACTTCACATGTTTTTCCGATGAGCTGTAATTTGATGGTCATTTCTTTGGCAATCATCTCTGAGAAGCCTCTGCCGAAAATATAAATTTTGTCCGCATTATGTATTTTTTGAACGGCATCTTCAATTTGCCCAATACTTTGCAGCTGGATCGTCTTTAAAACCTCTTCTTCGTTTTTCCGAATCGCTAGTTTGATGTCTTCATCAATGTTTTTGAGCTGATCACTTGCATCGGTCATTTTCTTTTCTTGTTTCAATCGATATTTAAAGGATGTATAGCCGTTGTAGCCGATTTTTTTCATCAGCCTGACAATTGTGGCTGTCGACACATTGGCTCTTTCACTTAATGTGACGATGGATAAGGTGGAGATATCCTCTAAATGCTGGTGAATATAGTTGAGTAAATAACGTTCTGTTTCACTTAACGTTTGATACACTTCGGTTGGAATGTTAAATAGTGGTTCATTCAATTTGATTCCCCCTTACTCATTTCATACTATAATTAAATGCCCAATAAAAACAAGCTGATTCTTTTGTCATATATTTTGTTGAAAGCCAACATGAGTGAAATTTCATTTTTGACATACACTAAGGAAAAGTTGTGTCTGTGTGAAAGGAGCTGATCATAATGCTTCATCTATTGTTTTATTTCATCCTTGTTTATGTCGTCTATGTATTTTTGACCGCATTTGTTTTGTTTTATTTACCTGTTCGAAAAACATGCAAAGAACATTGCATTTATAAAGCCTCTTCTATCTCAGGAGACGATCAGGGGACAAATCAAGTCATGCTTCTTGACGACGGCTTTGAATCTGGTCAGGTGAGGATCCAAATGATTCGTGAGGCAAAGAAGATGATCCGTCTCAGTTACTATTCCATTCAAAAGGGAAAAACAGCCGAATGGATACTAGGTGCTTTAATTGAAGCAGCTGATCGGGGTGTGAAAGTGCAGCTGTTGTTAGATGGCATCTGTCACAGTTTGCGCGGGCCGCTAAAGCATTTGCGCTATGCGGTAGCAAATCATCCGAACATGTCGATTCGTTTTTATGAGCCCTTTCGTTTGTTCAAGCCTTGGACGTGGCATAATCGGCTACACGATAAGCTGCTACTAGCAGATGGCCGAGTGGCTGTGATGGGCGGAAGAAATATCGGTGATAAATACTTTGCAGATCAGCCGCCGAAAGACTTTGCTTTTGACCGTGATGTGCTGCTCTATAACCCCAAAAAGGGAAAAGTATTAGATGAAATGGAGCAATATTTCGTTTATCTGTGGAATCATGATTTCACAAAAAGAACAAAAGCTGTGTTCTCTAAGCCAAAAGCGAAAAAAGGGTTAAAGCTAAGAAAACAGCTGCTCAGATCCTATCATGATGCAGTGCGCACGAAAGAACCTTTTGTGATGTCCTCATTTGATTGGGCAGCAGATTCCACTTCTGTGAAACAGGTTGCCTTTTTCACAAATCCTGTGGAACGCTTTAATAAGCGGCCACTTGTGCTGAAAAAACTGAACGATCTTGCGCACCGGGCAAAGCGTTCTGTGCTTATACAGACGCCTTATGTCATTCCAACACGCCCAATGAAATCCGGACTCACCCCCTTACCTAGTGAGATTCAGACGACAGTGGTGACGAATTCTCTTACGGCGACGCCAAATCCATTAGCCTTTGCTGGATATTTAAGTACAAAAAAGGAATTGATGAAAACAGGCGTTCATTTGTATGAATACGAAGGTCCATATTCGATTCATGCGAAATCAATGGTGATTGATGATTACCTGAGTATTATTGGGACATATAACTTAGATGCGAGGTCTAGTTTTTTAAACACAGAGTCCATTTTGGTCATTGACAGTGCCCCGTTTGCATTATCACTTACGCAAGCAATTGAACGAAAAATCGCCTACAGTTATCTCGTTGCTAAAGATCGAACTGTCTACCAGACGAGCGCTTATGGACAGAAAAAAAAGCCTTTGATGAAAAGGCTCCTTTTAAATGGATTATCCGCGATAACAGTTTTATGGCGTCGATTGATATAAAGTAGGGCAGCTACTCTTGTGGCAGCCCTTTTTCTTGCGATTGATCTTTTTCTGCAGACTCCAATTTGGTCAATTTAAACACCAAGATCCCTGCAACAATCACAATAACACCTAAAAGTTTTGTCAAAGAGAATTCTACTTTTTCTAAGCCAAGCCAGCCAAGCGAATCAAACAAAAGAGCGCAGCCAAGCTGTGACGTGAGGACAATCGAAATGCCATAAGTCGGTCCAAGCCGTTTGATACTTTGAACGAGACAAATGACCACTCCTACACCAATAACCCCGCTGATCCAGTACCACGCTTCCATATGTCTTAATCGAAACATGCCAGTTCCCTCTAGTAAGAGCCCCATCAGGAGTGAAGCAATAAAGCCCATTCCAAGAACGAGGGTGGTAGTTGACCAAGAGCCTGTCTGCTCATTGACCTTACTGTTAAAAATGGTTTGTAAGCTGACGAGTGCGCCAGCCGTGATGGCTAATACTATTCCTATGATCATATATAAATCCCTTCATTTCCTCTATTCATAAATGTTGTGCTCTGCTATTTCTAGGAGCCCTTTGCGGTCACAAATCGTAATCTTTCCTCTCTGCCTTTCTATCAGTCCTTTTTCACAGAATTGCTGAATGACTCGGTTAATATGACGGTAGCTTGTACCGATTAAGCTTGCCGCATCAGTGAGACGAAGGGCGCTTGCGCTGTCATCATCTGTGACAACAGACAATAAGTAGCTTGCAAGCCTGACCTCTACAGGATATAACAGGTGGAAACTCAAATCGTTTGATTTTGTATAAAATTTGTTTGTGATCCCTTTTAGCAGAAAGGTTAACATGCGTGGGTCATCCTTCGCATGGCGCATGAGTGCTTGATGAGAAACCCTTAACATATGTACTTCTGTGACTGCTTCGACTGTATTGACCATATCCGTCTGCTGAACGTATTCGATATCTCCAATCGCTTCAAGGGGATGTTTAAAGCTAAGAATAAAGGTTTTCCCTTCCTTTGTGGTCGTGAAAATCTTTAATTTTCCTTTCACTAACAAGTACAGGTACTCCCTCTTATCCCCTTTTGAACAAACGAGCTCCCCTTGCTCATAGCGCCACAAACTCACGTGTGATATGAGCTTTTGATGAAAGACACTTTCTAATTGATGTGCCTTCATATATGAGGCAAAAAGAGATTCATCATGAAGCTCCTCCATCTGATGCCCTCCTTTATAGTTTTAAAATGATTACCCCTGTGACCATCAATAAAATTCCTGCGTAATGAGGCCATTTCATTTTCTTTTTCTGAACACCAAACCATCCTTTTGCATCGATTGCAAAGGTAAAAGCAAGCTGTGCAATCAGTAATGCTGCGATAGTGAGTGTCACACCGATGATTTGAATCGCGGTGACTTCATTAAAAATAATAATCGCTGCAAATGCGCCGCCAATTAAATAAAGCGGCTGCACCTTTCGATATTCTCTGAAGTGTCCGTCTCTTACGACGAGTAAAATGACGAGCGAGATGATAAAGCCGGTCAGCTGCGTGATGGTGGCTGCCTGCCATGTACCAATATCCTGGCTGATTCTTGCATTGGCTACGCCTTGTAGTGTAATACAAGCGCCTCCTAATAAAGCGAAAATAACACCTTTCATTCGTTCAAAAGCTCCTTCTTTTTTCAGTCTAGTTCCATTAAATGATACATGCCCGCAGGTTGAAAAGGACATATGTCCCACTTTGCGTATTATATCAGAAACTTTTTCTTTTGCAGTTTGTTCGTTTTAGATTTTTCACAGTGGGTACAGTTTTATATCAGCTGAAAACAGAATATTGAATGAATCACATATAAAAAGGAGACATGTCAGAATGAGAAACCAAGAGAAACATTTTATTAACGGAGAATGGGTTGCATCAACAGGAAGCGAAACGACAGAGGTCATCAACCCTGCGACAGAGGAAGCCATTGGCACCATTAGCTTAGGAACAAAAGAAGATTTAGATAAGGCAGTGAAAGCAGCTCGTGCTGCCTTCCCTTCTTTCTCTAAAACATCTCGAAATGAACGAGTAAAGATGCTGGAAAACATTGTGCGCGGCTACGAAAAACGCAAAGATGAACTTGTAGAAGTGATGACACAAGAGCTCGGTGCACCGCTGAAAGTATCCGAAGAAGTTCATTACAAAATGGGCTATGAACATTTTTCTAAAGCAGCGGAAGCCCTTAAATCTTATACATTTACAGAGGACCGCGGCGGACATACCATTATAAAAGAAGCAATTGGCGTCAGCGGATTGATAACACCGTGGAACTTCCCAACGAATCAAACATCTCTTAAAATCGCTGGTGCCATTGCGGCAGGCTCACCAGTTGTCTTAAAGCCAGCGGAAATTACACCATTTGCTGCGATGATTCTTGCAGAAATTATTGATGAAGCAGGCGTACCGAAAGGAGTTTTCAACTTAGTAAACGGAACGGGTGACGTGATTGGTGACGGCATTAGCTCACATCCTGATATTGACTTTGTTTCATTTACTGGATCAGGTGCTGTTGGCTCTAAAATTATGGAAAACGCAGCGGACAATGTGAAGAAAGTCGCTCTTGAGCTTGGCGGTAAATCCCCTCTTATCGTCTTGGATGATGCAGATGTGGATGTGGCTGCTGAAACTGCCATTCAGCATATTGCGATGAATACAGGGCAAGTGTGTTCTGCAGCTACGCGTGTGCTTGTACCAGAATCAATGAAAGACAAGTTTGAAAAAGCGCTACTGAATGCCCTGCCGAAGTTTACAGTTGGTGATCCAAGAGAAGATCATGCTACAGGGCCGCTTGTATCTAAAAAGCAGTGGGATACCGTTCAATCTTATATTGAAAAAGGAATCGAAGAAGGTGCTACCCTTCTTGCTGGGGGAGCTGGAAAGCCGGACGGAATCGATAAAGGATATTTCGCCAAACATACCATTTTCACCAATGTGAAAAATGACATGACCA
Source organism: Bacillus sp. FSL K6-2841 (assembly GCF_037976435.1). NCBI lineage: Bacteria > Bacillati > Bacillota > Bacilli > Caryophanales > Bacillaceae > Bacillus > Bacillus sp. FSL K6-2841. The sequence continues at coordinate 1,827,968 of NZ_CP150266.1, forward strand.
TTGCACAAGAAGAAATCTTTGGACCGGTCATGAGTGTCATTACGTATCAGAATCTTGATCATGCCCTTGAGATCGCCAATGATACAGTGTATGGCCTTGCCGGGTATGTTGTTGGAAAAGATGAAAAAACATTAAAATATGTCGCTGAGCATATTCGCGCTGGTCAAATCACCATTAACAATGCCGAAACAGATTATTTTGCCCCATTTGGCGGCTTTAAGCAATCAGGTATCGGAAGAGAATGGGGAGACTTCGGCATCGAGGAATATTTAGAAGTGAAAGCTGTGATGGGACTTCCAACGGCGTAAATTAGATAGATAAAAGGAAAACGGATGACCGTTTTCCTTTTTTTATGTCTTCTCCCCTATTCGCATATGCTTTGTCATTAGAAATCTTAATCATGACAATCAATATTATATATTTTACTTAATGGCAAACTTTCGGTAAAGTTCAAATTGAACCTATATATATAATTCCTATCGAATTAATCTATGTTTATATTCCTTGTGAGGTGGATATCGTTGCAACTTCATGTATTGAACAGTCCTTTTAGTCAGCAGCAGGCAGAGCTACTCAATCAGCTGCTTCCGACTTTAACAGATCAACAAAAAATTTGGCTTACCGGTTATTTATCAGCACAAGCTGCGCTAGCCGGATCAGAAACAGCTACTCAAGCCCTATCTCCTTCTGCCGCAGCACCTGCGCAGCCTGTCAGTAAAGATGTGATCGTGCTTTACGGGTCGCAAACAGGCAATTCCGAAGGGTTAGCGAAAAAGACAGCACAGCATCTCGAAGAGAAAGGCTTTCAAGTGACGCTCTCTTCTATGTCAGATTTTAAACCAAATAATCTGAAAAAAATACACAATTTACTGTTGATCGTCAGCACACATGGCGAGGGAGATCCGCCTGACAATGCCCTTTCTTTCCATGAATATGTCCATGGTAGACGTGCGCCAAAGCTCGATCATTTAAGCTTTTCTGTTCTATCGCTTGGTGACAGCTCCTATGAATTCTTCTGTCAGACTGGAAAAGAATTTGATGAGCGCTTTAAAGAACTTGGCGGAACGCGCCTGACAGATCGAGTGGATTGTGACCTTGATTATGATGAGCCGTTTTCTGAATGGCTTCAAGGGGTGACATCGTCACTTAGCGAAGGTGAAGCCGCAGCTTTCACGCAAGAATCAGCTGGAGCAAACAGCCAAACAGCAGCTACTGAATACTCAAGAACGAATCCTTTTTATGCGGAAGTTCTTGAAAATATCAATCTAAATGGCCGTGGCTCTAACAAAGAAACCCGCCATTTGGAGCTTTCACTTGAAGGGTCAGGACTCGTTTATGAACCGGGTGACAGCCTTGGAATTTATCCAACAAATGATCCTGCGCTTGTTGATGAACTGATTACAACATGCGGATGGAATGCAGAAGAAGCTGTAACTGTTCATAAAAACGGTGAGACTCTTCCTTTAAAAGAAGCACTTACCTCACATTTTGAGATTACAGTTTTAACAAAACCCCTTCTTCAAAAGTTGGCGGACTTGACGAAAAATGAAGCCCTCCATGCCCTTTTAAAAGAAGGAAATGAAGAAAAATTAAAAGCGTATATAGCTGGAAGAGATTTAGTCGATGCTGCGCGCGATTTCGCTCCTTTTGAAGGAACAGCCGCAGACTTCACTGCGATTTTAAGAAAAATTCCGGCTCGCCTTTACTCGATTGCAAGCAGCCTGAAAGCGAATGAAGAAGAAGTTCACTTGACGATCGGTGCTGTGAGGTATGATGCGCACGGGAGAGAACGTCAAGGTGTCTGCTCCATTCTATGTGCAGAGCGCTTACAACCAGGTGATACGCTGCCTGTTTATATTCAGCACAATCAAAACTTTAAGCTTCCTGAAAACCCTGATGTACCGATCATTATGGTGGGACCAGGCACAGGTATTGCCCCTTTCCGTTCGTTTATGCAGGAACGAGAAGAAATCGGTGCAAGCGGAAAATCGTGGTTATTCTTCGGTGACCAGCACTTTGTGACGGATTTCTTATATCAAACCGAATGGCAAAAGTGGCTAAAAGATGGCGTCTTAACGAAAATGGATGTGGCTTTTTCAAGAGATTCAGAGGAAAAAGTATATGTTCAGCATCAAATGAAGAAGCAAAGTAAAGAATTATTCGAATGGCTGGAGCAAGGTGCCTATGTATATGTTTGCGGAGATGAAAAGCATATGGCGCATGATGTTCATCATACCCTTCTATCGATTATCCAAGAAGAAGGTGCGATGAGCAAAGAGAAAGCAGAAAGCTATCTAGCTAACTTGCAGCAGCAAAAACGCTATCAGCGCGACGTATATTAATGGACTTGATGCTTGAAAGAAAGGAGCTTTTACTTACATGGTGAAGACAGCATTAACAGCGCCGGATGGACCTCCGAGCGACGTAGAAGAAATCAAAGAAAAAAGTGATTATTTACGGGGTACGTTAAAAGAAGTAATGCTTGATCCGATTTCAGCGGGAATTCCTGATGATGACAACCGTCTGATGAAACATCACGGCAGTTATTTACAAGATGATCGAGACCTCAGAAATGAACGGCAGAAACAAAAACTTGAGCCAGCCTATCAATTTATGTTGCGCGTACGCCTGCCTGGCGGAATCGCCACATCTAAGCAGTGGCTTGTGATGGATGAGCTTGCTCACAAATACGGAAACGGTACGTTAAAACTGACTACTCGTGAAACCTTTCAGCTTCACGGTATTTTAAAATGGAATATGAAAAAAACCATTCAAGACATTCATTCTACTATGCTTGATACAATTGCTGCTTGCGGCGACGTGAACCGGAATGTCATGTGTACATCAAACCCCTATCAATCAGAAGTGCACCATGATGTATACGAGCTGGCGAAAAAATTAAGTGATGACCTGCTCCCGCAAACTAGAGCTTATCACGAAATTTGGCTTGATGAGGAAAAGGTTGCGGCAACGCCAGATACGGAAGTTGAACCGATGTATGGTCCGCTTTATTTGCCAAGGAAATTCAAAATTGGTGTGGCAGTCCCTCCTGCTAACGATATTGATGTTTTTTCGCAGGATTTAGGCTTTATTGCCATCATCGAAAATGAGCAATTGATCGGCTTTAATGTCGCAATTGGCGGCGGAATGGGTATGACTCATGGTGATACAGCGACCTATCCTCAGCTTGCAAAAGTGATTGGCTTTTGTACACCGGAACAGGTTGTAGAGATTGCGAAACAAGTGATTACCATTCAGCGTGACTACGGAAACCGTTCCGTGCGAAAAAATGCCCGTTTTAAATATACGGTGGACCGCCTTGGTCTTGAAAATGTAAAAGAAGAGCTTGAGCGCCGCCTTGGATTTACTCTGTTAGAGGCAAAGGATTATCACTTTGATCATAACGGTGACCGTTATGGCTGGGTAAAAGGCATTAATGGCAGATGGCATTATACGATGTTTGTGGAAGGCGGACGCATCACAGATTATGATGATTATCCACTGATGACAGGCATCCGTGAAATTGCCAAGGTGCATACAGGTGACTTCCGTTTAACCGCCAATCAGAATTTAATCATTGGGAATGTCACAACTCATAAAAAGAAACAAATCGAACAGCTGATTCAGAAGTTTGGTTTATCAGACGGTCAGCAACACTCCGCGCTGCGCCGTAGCTCAATGGCTTGTGTTTCATTGCCAACATGCGGCTTAGCGATGGCAGAAGCAGAGCGCTACCTTCCACGCTTGATTGACAAAATTGAAGAGATTGTCGAAGAAAACGGCTTAAGTGATAAAGAAATCACGATTCGTATGACTGGTTGTCCAAATGGATGTGCCCGTCATGCGCTAGGTGAAATTGGCTTTATCGGGAAATCACCTGGCAAATACAACATGTATCTTGGCGCTGCGTTTGATGGCAGCAGATTAAGTAAGCTATACCGTGAAAATGTTGGTGAGGAAGACATTTTAAACGAACTTGGCTCTCTTCTCCCCCGCTATGCAAAAGAACGAGAAGACGAAGAACATTTCGGTGATTTTGTCGTTCGAGCAGGTATTGTCAAAGAAACAACAGATGGCACGAATTTTCATGTGCAATAAAAAAGACAGGAGCCTTCCTGTCTTTTTTACTTTTTCCGTTTCTTATTCAAGTATTCGGTCAGGCTTTTATATACATCTGGGTTGTCTAATGAAGAAAGGTCGGGTGAAGTCTGCTCTTCATACGCCGCTTTTAGTAAACGGCGAACAATTTTTCCATTCCTTGTTTTTGGTAAAGCTGAAATGAGATGAACTTCTTTTGGCTTGAGCGCTTTTCCGGCATGTGAACCAACATGTGCTGAAAGCTCTTGAATGAGGGCTACTTCTTCAAAAGCATGCGGACTGGTCACGATGAAACATACGAGCGCCTCCCCTTTCACCTCATCCTTTACCCCAATGACAGCAGCCTCATGCACGGCAGGATGTCTAACAAGGATGGATTCAATTTCAGCTGGCCCGATGCGTTTCCCTGCTGTATTAATGACATCATCCGATCTGCCTGTGATGTGGAATTCACCGTCCTCTGTTTGCATAACCCAATCTCCGTGTGTCCATACGCCTTTATATCGTTTGAAATACGTGTCTTCATAACGCTCCGGTTCGTTCCAAAAACCACACGTCATGCCGACCCATGGCTTTTTCACCACAAGCTCCCCTACTTCATTCATCACGCTTTGCCCAGCTTCATTGTATACATCTGCTGCCATTCCTAAGATCGCCGCATTAAAGAGAATCGGTTTGATTGGTCGAAGCAGCGTACTGCCTACAATGCCCCCAGAAACCTCAGTTCCTCCTGAATAATTTAAGATCGGAATGTTTCTTTGACCAATGGTGTTAAATAACCATTGCCACGGCGTTTCATTCCACGGCTCTCCAGTAGAAATAATGGCTTTGACATGCGGCAGTTCGACCCCATCAATCGTTTGCTGCATCGCAGAACGAATAAATGTGGGTGAAAGTCCAAAATGAGTGACTTTCTGCTGATGAATGAACGACCAGAGCTGCTGTTCATCTGGATAATCGGGAGCGCCGTCATATAAAACGATGGCAGCTCCATTGATTAAGCCGCCAAAGACGAGGAATGGCCCCATCATCCAGCCCATATCAGTCAGCCAAAAAAGCCGGTCTCCTTTTGCAACATCCATACATAGACCCGCATCAAAAGCCGCTTTTATCGGAAAGCCCGCGTGTGTATGAACGGCTCCCTTTGGCGTACCAGTTGTGCCTGATGTATACAAGATCATAAGCGGTTCTTCATTATTCACATAGGTCGTACCGGCTATCGGCTGTTCTTTTAACAAATCATTCAACCGGACATCGTCTTGATATCCGGTATTAGCGGAAGTGTGCACAATCACTTTTTGTACTGTTGTTGTTTTGTTGATGGCATCAGCGACACATTCTCGCATGTTGATCGTCTTCCCTCGGCGCATCATTTCGTTCCCTGTGACGACAATGGATGCGCCTGACGCGCGAATGCGTACAGCGAGAGGCTCACTTCCATAGCCTGAGAAGACGGGGCTAAAAATGACACCAATCTTTGCAAAGGCAAGCATAACAGCGACCGTTTCTGGAAGCATCGGCATATATACGATCGCTACATCCCCTTTTCGAAGCCCTTCTTTCAAAAAGCCAGCTGCAAGACGGCGCACTTTCTCTTGAAGTTCAAGAAATGACCATTTCTTTTCTTCACCGGCTTCATTGCTCCAAATGATGGCGGGGCGATGCTTCGTCTCTTCTTTTTCTGCCCATTTGTCCACGGCCGTTTCGGTGATGTTTAATGTGCCGCCCTCATACCATTTCGGCCACATGAATGAGTGCTGACCTAATGCTGCTTCATATGGCTTTTTCCATTGAATGCCGACCGCCTTTTCGGCTTCTCTCCAAAACCAGTCAGTGCGATCAATACTGGCTTGATAGAATGAGTGGTACGTAGAAAAACCAAGAGATTTCATCCACTGATGCAAACGTGTTTTTTGGATCTGCTTTTCTTCCGGTATCCATTCTGGTTTCAGGTTGATCATAAAGACGCCCCCTTTAGACCGGATAGACCGGATGTTTTCGTTTAGTAAATGTCATTTCTTTTGATGTATAAGCTAGTAATCGATGACAAAGTTCAGTTCTTAGACGGTCAAACGGGATGACGCCATCGACAATCATTTCAGAGGCAAGTTCATAGATATTCATATCTTCTTGGTATTCCTTCCGTTTCTCTTGTATAAATGCCGTTCTCTCTTCGGGTGGGAGTTCTGCAATTTTATTTGCGTAGACGGCATTTACAGCGGCTTCTGGCCCCATCACAGCTATTTTCGCCGATGGAAGAGCAAGGCAGCAGTCCGGCTCAAATGCTGGGCCTGCCATTGCATATAGTCCTGCCCCGTATGCTTTACGGACGATGACGGATATTTTCGGAACGGTCGCTTCTGACATAGCTGAGATCATTTTCGCTCCATGACGAATAATGCCGGCTTGTTCTACTTTTGTCCCAATCATAAACCCCGGTATGTCCGCAAGAAAGAGCAGCGGGATATGAAAGGCATCACATAACTGAATAAACTTGGCGGCTTTATCAGCTGAGTCGTGGAATAAGACGCCGCCTTTTACCCTTGGCTGATTGGCAATCAGACCGACAGGCTGCCCGTTCATTCTGCCAAAGCCGGTGATTAACTCTGCGGCAAACAGCTTTTTGATTTCAAAAAATGACCCTTCATCAATGAGTAAATCGATGAATTGATACATATCAAATGGGGTATTCTGGCCTTTTGGGATTAAGTCTTGGATGGTGGTTTCAGATGGTTTAGGTGCTTTTGCTGCTGTCGTTTTTGGCTTTTCTGTATAGTTGGCAGGCATATAGGTTAAATAATCACGTGCAATTTGAATGGCCTCTTCCTCTGTTTTGGCTAATATATCTCCGCATCCAGACGTGCTGCAATGCATTTTCGCACCGCCCATTTCCTCAAGTGATACTTTTTCACCGATCACCATTTCAGCCATTCGTGGTGAACCTAGATACATGGAAGCATTTCCTTCGACCATGACGACAATGTCACAAAAAGCAGGAATATATGCACCGCCGGCTGCAGATGGACCGAAGAGTAAACAAATTTGCGGGATACGTCCAGACAGCTTGACTTGGTTATAAAAAATGCGCCCTGCTCCTCTTCTGCCTGGGAACATTGCGATCTGATCGGTGATTCTTGCACCCGCAGAATCGACTAGATACAGCATAGGACAATTGAGCTTCTCGGCCGTCTCTTGAATTCGAATGATTTTTTCTACTGTTTTGACGCCCCACGATCCTGCTTTAACCGTAGAGTCATTTGCCATGACGCAAACAGTCATGCCATTCATACGCCCGGTTCCTGTGACGACACCATCTGCTGGTAAGTGTTCATCTTTGCACTCTGCAAACATGGCATCTTCAATGAAAGAATCCTCATCTAAGAGCAAATGAAGCCGATCACGGACAAATAATTTTCTTTTTTCTTTGTTTTTTTGATGATAGCGTTCTGCCCCGCCCTTTTCAATTCGATGTTTCTTTAATTCATATTCCTCGATCATAACCATTCCCCTTTCTTGCTACTTCCCTCTGTAATGAGGCGTTCGTTTGTCTTGAAAAGCCTTGAGACCCTCCAGTCGATCTTCTGTATGAATAAGCCGCATATAGGCTTCATATTCTTTCATCAGACCAGTTTGCAAATTGTGATCTAGGCTGGATTGAATGGCTTGTTTTGCTTCTTTTAAAGCAATCGGCCCATTCTTGGTGATTTGTTTTGCGAGTGAGATGGCATCATTCATCAGTGAATCGGATGTAGAGATGCGTTCAATCAGCCCAATTTGAACGGCTTCTTCTGCTCGTAAAGAGCTGCCTGTAAAGATCATTTCTTTTGCTTTCCCGGGTCCGATCAGGCGCGGGAGTCTTTGTGTGCCCCCTGCTCCTGGCAGGATAGCTAGTCCTGTTTCCGGCAGGCCGAGTGCTGCACCCGCTCTTGCGATGCGGAGATCACAGGCGAGCGCGAGCTCAAGACCTCCGCCAAGGGCGTGTCCGTTCATAGCGGCAATGACAGGGACAGGCAAGGATTCAATGTCTGTAAAGGTTTGCTGAATGATGAAGACGGCTGCTTTGGCTTCTTGTTCTGTCATCAATCGCCGTTCTTTTAAGTCTGCTCCTGCGCAAAAAACTTTAGCGCCAGCTCCTGTAATGAGCAAACAGCGGATATTTTCATCATGTTTAATTTCTTGAATCGTTTGATTGATTTCCTCTAGCATAACAGCTGATAGAGCATTGGCTTGTGCTGGTCTGTTTAAGGTCATGATGCCAATGTGATCATCTTGTATTGAAAAATTGACCAATGATGTCATGTGATTCACCCTTTATCAAGTAGTGTGAGACTGAAAAGCGCGTAAACAGTGACTTGGCAGGGTTCGATCCACTTTTGCTTCAATCCATTCAGCTGCTTTGATCAAGCGAGGGAGGTCGACATTTGTATCGATCCCAAGTTTGTGAAGCATGTGCACCACGTCTTCTGTCGCCACGTTTCCGCTGGAGCCAGGTGCATAAGGACAGCCCCCAAGCCCCCCGCTAGAGGCATCAAAAATGGTGATGCCTGCTTTTAATGCCGTATAAATATTGGCAAGGCCCATTCCTTTTGTATCATGAAAATGAAGAGCGATTTTATCAGCAGGAAAGCGTTCAAGTAAAAGGTCTAACCGCCTTTCTACTTGCAGCGGATGGGCTTCTCCAATGGTATCTCCGAGTGATATTTCATCAATGCCGTAGGACAGCAGGTGCTCTGTTAATCGCAGCACTTGATCCATCGGCACTTGCTTTTCATAAGGACAGCCAAACACGGTAGAAATATATGCCCGAGTTTGCCGTCCTTCTGCTTTTAAATCGGCTGTCATTTGTTTCATCACAGGCAGTGTTTCTTGTATAGATCGGTTCATATTCTTTTTGTTGTGTGTCTCACTCGCTGAGATAAACATAGCCCCTACCTCAAGGTTTGCTTCGAAAAAATGAGCTAATCCTTTTTCATTTGGGATGAGTGCGGCATAGGTGATATCATCTTTTTTGTTTAATGATTGAGCTAATTCTTTGGCGTCTTTTAAGGATGGTACCCATTTCGGATGGACAAATGAGGTGACCTCAATATAGGGAAGGCGGGCTTCTTCGAGTAAATGGATCCATGTTCGCTTCTCCATTGTGTTCAGCCAAACAGATTCATTTTGCAGGCCATCGCGCGGGCCGACCTCTCTAATGAGCACGTTTTTTGGTAATGCCATGCTGCTTCCCCCCCTATTCTGTCAGCTCTAAGAGCACCTCACCCTCGTCAACAAATTCACCTTCCGCTTTATACACTTTACTGATTACACCTCTTTCTTCTGCGACAATGGGAATCTCCATTTTCATTGATTCTAAGATGGCGACTTCCTGTCCTTTTTGCACTTCATCGCCCTGTTTCACAAGAAGCTTCCATAAGTTTCCGGCCATTTGAATCGTGACGGTTTTCATGAACGGTTTTCCTCCTTTTTTTTCATCAGATAATCGGTTGTAATGCTTCCCTGTAAAAAGGCAGTAGATCCGGCCATTTCTTTTAAAAGCGGCAGATTGGTTTTGATCCCTTCTATTTCATATGCGTGTAATGCCGTTTTTAATCGTTCTATTGCAAGGTTCCGTGTATCACCGTACACAATCATTTTCGCAATCATCGGATCGTAAAATGGGGTAATGACACTGCCGCTCGTTACGCTTGACTCATGCCGGATATACGGGGCGTCAGGTGTAGAAAGTTGAGTGATTGTACCTGGTGACGGATAAAATGTCACAGGGTCTTCAGCGTATATTCGGACTTCAATGGCATGCCCGATTTGATGAATGTCCTCCTGACTGAAGGACAGGGGCTCTAATGCTGCAACTTTCAGCTGCTCCTCGACAAGATCAATACCTGTAATTTCTTCTGTGACAGGGTGTTCTACTTGCAATCTCGTGTTCATTTCTAAGAAATAAAATTGCTGGTTTTGATCGACTAAACATTCAATTGTGCCCGCATTTTCATACCCAATCGCTTTGGCAGCTTTGATGGCCATTTGCCCCATTTGCTGTCTCACGGTGTCATCAAGACAGACGGCAGGTGCTTCTTCAATAATTTTCTGATGTCTTCTTTGGAGTGAACAATCTCTTTCAAATAAGTGAACGCCGTGGCCGAACGAATCAAAAAGAACTTGAATTTCTATGTGCCGTGCGTGTTCAATCACCTTTTCCATGTATAAAGTACCGTCATGAAAGAAGCTTTGTGCCCTTTTTTGATTTCCTTCGAATGCTCTATACAGCTCTTCATCGTTGCGGACGAGCTGCATACCAATCCCGCCGCCGCCGCTCGATGCCTTTAGCATAACGGGATAGCCGAGTGACTGTGCTTTACTAACCCCTTCGTCTGCATCATGAAGCGGAGCTGAAACACCTGGAACGATTGGAATCCCCGCTTGTTCCATCGTTTTTCTCGCTTGAATTTTATTCCCCATCTGCTGAATCACTTGTGCAGATGGTCCAATAAAGACAATGCCCTCGCTTTGGCAGCGCTTAGCAAATGCTGCATTCTCTGATAAAAGACCATAACCTGGGTGGATGGCATCTGTATTTGTTTGTTTGGCAATGCTGATGATTGCTTCCATGTTTAAATAGCTTTCAGATACTCTAGCGCCACCGACATAATAGGCACTGTCTGCTTCTTGCACATGAAGTGCATGCTGATCAGCCTCTGAATAAACAGCAACAGTTTTTATTCCGAGTCGTTTACATGTCCGAATAATTCTACGGGCAATTTCGCCTCGATTGGCGACCAATACTTGTTCAAACATCGCTGCCTTCACTCCTTTATTAGATCAAGCGCCTGCTCTTTCAAGCGAAATTTCTGAATTTTGCCTGAGGCGGTCATTGGGTACTCATCTGTAATGAAAAAATATTTCGGGATTTTGTAGCGTGCCATTTGCGACTGACAATAGCTCGTTAATGTCTCAATTGAGATCGACTTCCCTTGTTTCAGCCGAATGAATGCGGCTGCTTCCTCGCCATATGTCTCGTCAGGAATACCAACGACCTGTGCGTCAAGAATGGCAGGGTGAGTGTATAGGACATCCTCAATCTCTTTTGGGTACACATTCTCTCCGCCTCTGATGATCATATCTTTGAGCCGGCCTGTGATTTTTACATAGCCGTCGTGATCCATCTCAGCTAAATCCCCTGTATGAAGCCATCCGTCCTCATCAATGACTTCATTTGTTGCTTCTTCGTTTTTATAATAGCCTTTCATGACATGGTAACCTCTTGTGCAAAGCTCCCCTTGCTGTCCTCTTGACACTTCTTTTGACGTTCCTGGCAAGGTAATTTTTACTTCAATGTGAGGAAGTGCACGTCCGACCGTTTGAACTCGTCGTTCAAACGAATCATCGGTTCTTGTTTGGGTAATGACAGGTGAGCTTTCGGTCTGACCATAGGCAATTGTAAGTTCTTTAAGCCCCATTTTTTCAATCACTGCTTTCATGACATGGGACGGGCAGAGTGAACCGGCCATAATTCCCGTTCGTAATGTAGACAGATCATAAGAGTGGAAATTTGGATGATCGAGCTCTGCAATGAACATGGTCGGCACACCGTGAAGGACAGTGCATTTTTCTGTTTCAACTGTTTGCAGAACTCGTTCTGGATGAAAAGATTCAAGTGGGATGATCGTTCCCCCTTTTGTGAGACAAGCAAGTACACCAAGAACGGAGCCGAAGCAATGAAAGAATGGCACAGGGATACACATACGGTCTTGCTCTGTTAATTTCATACAATCTGCGATTTGACCGGCATTACAGACAATATTCGTATGACTGAGCATCACTCCTTTTGGATAGCCTGTTGTGCCTGAGGTATATTGCATATTAATGACGTCATCAGGCGTGAGCTCATCCATTCGCTTCTCCCACTCATGATCCTCGGTTCTTTTCGCAGCAATTTGTATACTATCCCAGCTGCGCATACCGGTTGGGACATGCTGACCGATATAGACGCAGCTTTTCAAATAAGGGAATGATGAGGAGGTGATCACATCTTGATGAGCGGTTTGAAGCTCTGGAATCAGCTCTTTAAGCATGTTGACATAGGAAGTTTCTTTAAATCCGTCTACAATAAACAACATTTTACTGTCAGAATGCTTGAGTAAATATGCGAGTTCCTGTGATTGAAAATTGGTATTCACGGTGACAAGAACAGCACCAATGGAGGCGCAGGCGAATTGCAGAATAAGCCATTCAGGTACATTTGGTGCCATGATGGCGATATGATCTCCCTTTTGAACCCCTAATGCCATGAGACCTTTACCTGTTTTCTTGACCTCGTGATAAAACGCTTCATATGAATAACGTAAAGAACGTTCTGGGTAAACAATGGCTTCATGTGCTGGATGCTGCTTTTTTTTCTCTCTTAATAGGGAGCCGATCGTTTGCGGGTAAATCGACATCATTGCTTTCCTCCCTTATGAATAGTAAGCGTTTTCATTAGAGTATTACGCTAACAGCTGTCTTGCGATCACGAGACGCTGAATTTCAGAGGTTCCTTCTCCGATTTCCATCAGCTTGGCATCTCTCACCAGCCGTTCAACACCGCATTCTTTCATATAGCCTGTTCCGCCATGAATTTGGACCGCATCAAGACTTGCTTTAGTCGCCATTTCTGAAGCAAAAAGTTTGGCATAGGCCGCTTCTTTTGTAAATGGTTTGCCTTGATCTTTCAGCCAAGCAGCTTTCCAGACCATTTGTCTTGCAAGCTCTATTTGCATCGCCATATCCGCCAGCTTAAACTGAATGGCCTGGAAGGATGAGAGCGTCTGCCCAAATTGCTTTCTTTCTTTTGCATAGGAAAGTGAAGCATCAAGTGCAGCTTGCGCAATCCCGACAGATAAGGCAGCAATGGAAATTCGTCCGCCGTCCAATGTATATAAAAATTGCTTGAATCCTTTCGACTTATCTCCTAATATGTGATGAGCCGGTACACGCACTTCGTCTAAAATGATCTCAGCCGTATCTGAACCGCGAACCCCCATTTTGTCATATGGGTTTGTAATTGAAAGTCCCTTTTGCCCTTTCTCTACAATAAAAGCGGAGATGATCGGACGTCCGTTTTCATCATGATCCGTCACAGCTGTGACAATAATTGTTCTGGCAAAATTGGCATTTGTGATCCAGCACTTCTCTCCGCTGATCACATATTCTTGTCCGTCTTTGATGGCTTTTGTTTTTGTTCCTTTTGCATCTGATCCGGCGTTTGGCTCTGTTAATCCGAAGGAACCGAGTGCTGTTCCAGAAGCTAACGGAACAAGATGGTCCATCTTTTGCTCTTCCGTACCGAAGTAATAAAGGGGACTTGCGCCTAAGGAAACCGCTGCGGCATAACTAAGCCCTGTACTCGCACACTGCTTTCCAATTTCCTCGACTGCTAGTGCATATGAGATCGTATCTCCTCCCGATCCTCCATATTTCTCTGGAAAGGGTATACCCATAAAACCGAGCTCCCCCATTTTCTGAAATGTTTTCTCTGGAAAAATCGCCTGTTCATCAATCGTTTGAGCGTGTGGTGCAATTTCTGTTTTTGCAAATTCTTTGACCATCTGACGGATCATTTGCTGCTCTTTCGTTAATTCAAAATCCATTGTGCTTCCCCCTTTGGCGCTTTTCTATCATATTTATTAATCAAGTAGCTGCTTCATGCCAAGCTTGATTGAATTCAGAAAATTAAAATAAGAATAGTAGAAAAATAGAGAAAGCAAAAAAGCATAAATCGAGGAAAATCCCCATTTATGCTTTATTATGTTATTTTATTGTTTTTGTAGAAGGCTTACTTTCATGGTGAAGACGATTGAGAGCCGTCACTTTGTAAGTATAGCTCTTCTTTTGATTTGCTGAAAGGTCTTTGACATGTGTAAAGGAGCCTGTTTCTTTTACGGCCGCTTGAACGAATTCATACGTCCCTTTATTTGACAATCGATAGACTGCATAATAGGATGCGGTAGAGCTCCGGTCATTTTGAATCTGTAAAACTGCGCCATCCTCTGTCTTTTTCACAGATTGGATGATTGGTTTTTTAGGAGCCTTTTGATGAAGCCATGGCATCTCTGGAATGAGGGCTGGTTTGATATAGGTTTCTTCTATTAATCGTTTCTTTACATTCAAGGGGTTTCGATTGATATCCTTCAGACTAAAATGCATGCTTCCCTGGATGAGCTGTGACTGCCTGTTCAGCTTGATCTGGCGGAAATACTCTTCAGGATCAGACCAAGCAGGATCACTGTTTTGATTGATTTTATAAGTCGCTTGACCAATGTATAAGTGAACAGGCTGCCCCTTCACCTCATTTGACCACCATTTCGTAAGTACATCATAGGCAGCGGGCTGAAAGCCGATACTCCAATAAATTTGCGGGGTGATATAATCAATATGGTGCTGCTGTATCCATTCTCTTGTATCAGCATATAAATCATCATAATTGGTCATCCCTGCTGTTGTGTTTGAACCGGTTGGGTCATCTTTTATGTTGCGCCATACACCAAATGGGCTAATACCAAATTTCACATACGGCTTTTCTTTCTTAATGGTGTTATTGATCTGCTTCACTAGCTCGTTCACATTATCTCTTCGCCAATCTTCTATATGAGTGAACTTCTTTCCGTAAGTTTCATACGTTTCTTGATCTGGAAATGGCACACCAGCGATTTTATTCGGGTAAAAATAATCATCCATATGCACCGCATCAATATCGTAGTTTTTCACCACTTCCTCTATGCCGTCAACAATGAAGTCCTGAGCATCAGGAATGCCTGGATTAAAGTACAGCTGATTTCCGTAGGCGATGGTCCAATCTGGGTGCGCTCTTGCAGGATGATCGGCTGATAATCGGTTGAGATCGGTATGATTCATGGTGATTCGATAAGGGTTAAACCAAGCATGAAATTCAAGACCGCGTTTATGTGCTTCTTCTACCATAAATTCAAGCGGGTCATACCCAGGGTCTTTCCCTTGCGTACCAGTCAAATATTCAGACCAAGGCCCGAATTTCGACGGATAAAAGGCATCTGCTGTTGGTTTAATTTGCATGATGATGGCATTCATATTCATCGCCTTGATTTCGTCTAACAGTTGAATGAAGTCTTGTTTCTGCTCTTCGGCGGACAGTCCTTTCTTTGAAGGCCAATCTAGGTTATACACTGATGCGACCCACACCGCACGCATCTCTCTTGTGCTCTCAAGCTTCCCTTTTGGTATTGAACGAGCTAGACTGCTAGAAGGAATCAATAAGAATACACACATGAAAACCAATGTCAGAACCGTCATACTCATCTTTTTCAGCATGTTTTGCATCACCTCATATCAAGTTTATTCTGCGTTTTGTGATGGAATGCCAGCAGATGGTGTAAGCAAGATGTTTTTCATTTCTATCAGCTGAGCTTTGGGAACCCCGCAGGCTTCTAGTAAATACTGCTCTGCACTTCCGTATGTATCTATCATCTCTTTCAGTACATCCTCAAGATAATCTTGCTGCACACCAAGCAGCGGTTGAACTTGTTCTTTTGACACCCGGTATAAACTCATCATGCGAACAAATCGTTCTTGCCTTTTCACTAGTATTCGCACGCCTTCGTTGGAACGCATGTATTCATTTAAAACGGTATACACCGGCACACCTGCTGCTAATTGTATAAGAGCAGATAAAAAGCCTGTGCGGTCCTTTCCGCTTGTACAGTGAAGCATAAGCGGATAATTTTTTTCATCGGACAGTAATGTAAACAATTGCTGAATTTCTTCTTTTCGCTCATTGAGCATGCTTTGATATAAATCTTTCATGATCGGCGTAAAGGATAGAGACTTTCCTTCTGCTACCAGCATTCGAAACATGGCCCATTTGCTAGGCATCATGCTGTCAGGCTGCATAGGGATATGAACAATTTTGTCATGTTCCATGATCTTTGGCGGGTGTGATCTTCTTTCTGAGCTTGTACGCAGGTCACAAATCGTTTGAATTCCAAGTGTCGAGAAGGTCAATATGTCTTGTTTAGTGAGACGGGATAAATCGGCAGATCGATACAACATTCCTTGTTTAATCACCATCTGATCGGTTGTTTGGAGTCCCCCTATCTCTCTAAAATTTGCAAGCTTTGAAAACTGTATGTTGTGCTGATTCATAGAAGTGAAAATCCTTTCTGTCCTCTTTTCTCTATCATACGCTCTTATGAAAAATGAGAAAAGATAAGAGAAAAAGATCATTCAATTCTCCCATGTTGATCCGTGACATCTTTTACGTGGAATTATTGTTATAATAAAATCAGCATATTCGTATTGATTGGAGATTATAGCATGATAAAAACAAAACGTATTCAGCAAATAAAAGAGTATGTATTTGACCGGGAATCTGCCTCTCTTGATGAGCTTGTGGCGCATTTTGGCGTCTCAAAAAACACAATACGCCGAGATGTACAAGCATTGGTAGAATCCGGCGTGCTAAAGAAAGTCTATGGCGGTGTGGCTGTGAATCACTCCACATTAGTGGTGTATCAGGAGCGAAAGACTCGTCAGCTGAGTAAAAAACAACTCATCGGACAGACTGCCGCCGCATTTGTTGAACATGGTGATATGATTTTTGTTGATTCTGGTACAACGACGCTGGAGATGCTTCCTTATTTGATGGAGAAACAGATCACCGTTGTGACAAATAACGTGGATTTCATTACACAGGCTATGCCTTATGAACACCTCACCATCTTTTCGACCGGCGGTATGCTAGAGCGAAAAACAAATTCTTTCGTTGGTTATCAAAGTGTTGAGCGTCTAAAAGCATACAATGTCAATAAAGCATTTATTGCGTCAACAGGTTTATCCATTGATCACGGCGTGACGAATTCCTCCCCGCTTGAGACTGATATTAAAAAGACACTCGTTGAAAAAAACGCCAAAACCTTCTTATTAGTCGATGATAGTAAGTTTGATCATTATGCCTTGACCACGTTTTGTGATTTAAAAGATATCGACATCGTCGTGACCAACGAGCAGCCAAATGAAGATTACCTTCAATATGGAAAAGAGCATGATGTAAAGTTTATCACGCCTTAGTCCAAAGAGAAAAAGCCAAACGTCAGTGTTTTGGCTTTTTTCTTATGCACAAACGAGTGAAACAGCGAAGTGTTGGTTACATTATGACCGTACATTTAACACATATTGGGAGGTAGACGTGATGCCATTGTTACGATTTGACTTGATAGAAGGCCGTTCTAAAGAGGATTTAAAAAAACTGCTAGACACTTGCCATGACGCAATGGTGGATGCCTTTGGGGTACCTGAACGAGATCGCTATCAAATTGTACATCAACACCGCGCTGAAGAGATGATCATTGAAGACACTGGGCTTGGTTACCCGAGAACAAAGGATCTGGTTGTCATTAGTGTTGTCAGTAAACAGCGAACGGAAGAGCAAAAGGAAAAGCTTTATGCACAAATCGCAGAACGTGTAGAAAAAGAATGCGGGGTTGCCAAAACGGATGTGATGATCTCCATTGTGGAAAATGGAGACGCCGATTGGAGCTTCGGGATGGGTCAGGCTCAATTCATAAAAGGATTGCTCTAAAAAACGGCTCAGGAATGTGAGCCGTTTTTTGATTCATTCTTTTCAAGCTGCATCAGCAATCGGAATAAAAAGCGGTACATTGACGTGATGACACCAATAAGAGGCGTATCTTCCTCGATGTCATCAAGTTCAAGAAGGGGCAGATTCACATCAAATAAGCCGTCTTGACCATTAAATTGGAGCTGAGCACCATGTAAGGCAGAGAATATGTCCTTTAGCTGTCCTGTCTCTTTTTTCTGACGTTTGAATCCGAATAATACTGTATACGTTTGGAATACTTCATCCCATTCAATGGCCAGTCCATCGACTTCCACCACTTCAAACCACTTCGACTCAATATAAATGAATTCTTTTTGTTGTTTTTTTACATATGTAAGAGGGGTATTCAAAAAGGACGCTTTTTCCGTTTGAATCATTTCCTCCGATTCCTTGTCCACTCGTTCTATATAAACATCAGCAAAGCGTGCTTCTTCTGTCATTTTTGCCCCTTCTAGCGGCCAATTTTGACGTGCGGCTTCGTTATATTCAAAGTCTGTGAGCGCCTGTCCTTCTTTCAATAAATCTTGTAAGCGATTTTGCAGTGACATGACTGTGTCTCCTTTCATCTACTTCCTATGCGTTGTTTATTTTAGCATAACATATGAAAAGAAAGATATGCCTGAGCATATGATGGTATGATAGTGTAAAAAGAAACATCTCGGAGGGGACCGTTTTGCTCACAATGACACTGGCAGAAAAAATCGTAGATGAGGTCAAAAAGGTACTGACGGAAGAAATCATCATCACACAAACTAACGGTACCATTATTGCTGCAACAGATCCAGCACGCATTGGTCAATTTCATGAAGGCGCATATGTCACGTCCTTAGAAGGGCAGAAACGAATTCTTACAAAGGATGATGTGCTGCATATGAAAGGCGTTAAAGCCGGTATCAATCTGCCTATTTATTTTAAGCAAGAAGTCATTGGTGTGATTGGAATGACAGGCGATCCAAGGCATGTGTCCCCTTTTGGCGACATTTTACGAAAAATGACCGAGCTGCTCATTCAAGAGCATGAATTTTTTCAAGAAACGGAAACAGATGAACGGCAGCTTGAAGCCTTTGTATTCGACTGGCTTCATCTGCCAGAAACAGCTGTTGATATGACCGAAAAGGCGCAGCGGCTTGGTCTTGATGTCAACAAGCAGCGTGTGGTTGTACTCATTGATTGCCAAGATGAATCGTTTATGAAGCAGGATCAATACAAACTGATGAAGGACAAATTGCACCTGACCAATCAGGAAATTATTGTGCGCTGGGGGCATGCCCGTTTTTTGCTCATGCTGCAAACCACACCAGATAGTCGTGATACATGGCACAAGCGCGTGTTCCATATCCATGCTGCGCTCGCAGCGCTTTCACCATCGAGGGTTTTCATTGGCGCGGGAAAACCAGCAGTTTCTCATTTCATGAAACAGTCCTTTCATCAAGCTTTTCGCGCTTTAAAATTGGCGCATGCTGAAACACCGATTGTGTTTGATGAAGATTTGACACTTGAACTTTTTATGGAGGAAATTAGTCAGGAAACAAAAGATGCGTTTCTTGATCGCACGATTGCGTCCCTTTTTCCCTATCCTGAACTAGTGAAAACATTGCGGGTACTCATAGCTTCGGATTACTCATTGAAACATACAGCTGAAGCCATGCATGTCCATATTAATACACTTCATTACAGATTAAAACGGATCCAGGATTTAACGACACTTGATCCAAAGCGCATGCAAGATGCAATGCTTTTTTATTTGGCCTTGCTGCTTTTAGATCATGATACAAAAAAACCTATAAAACAGCCTGATATTTTGTAG
Source organism: Bacillus sp. FSL K6-2841 (assembly GCF_037976435.1). Taxonomy (NCBI): domain Bacteria; kingdom Bacillati; phylum Bacillota; class Bacilli; order Caryophanales; family Bacillaceae; genus Bacillus; species Bacillus sp. FSL K6-2841. The sequence goes on from NZ_CP150266.1 coordinate 1,847,500, forward strand.
AATCGTCCATAGGCATGTGACGGTTCTTTTTTTATACTGGTAGAAACGAGACGTTAAATGAGCGGGAGTGATTGTATATGCTGGATTCAGAATTTTCAAATCAATTAAAGGAGATTGTTGGGGCGTCGTATGTCCAAGACAGCAAGGCAGATCGTCTTGCCTACTCTTATGATGCAACACCAAATTTTCAACAGATGCCAGATGCCATCGTGACACCTCGCACGGCGGAGGAAGTGCAGCAAATTGTTAAACTATGCGCCACTCACAAGGTGCCGATCGTCCCAAGAGGTTCAGGGACGAATCTTTGTGCAGGAACATGTCCTACCCAAGGCGGGTTGGTGATTCTCTTTACTAGAATGAACCAACTTTTAGAAATAGACGAAGAAAATCTAACCGCAACGGTGCAGCCTGGCTTGATTACGCAGGAGTTCATTCATCAAGTAGAGGAAAAAGGTCTCTTCTACCCGCCTGACCCAAGCTCTATGAAAATTTCTACATTAGGCGGCAATATTAACGAAAATTCAGGGGGGCTGCGGGGTTTAAAGTATGGAGTGACAAGGGATTATGTCCTTGGGCTTGAAGTGGTTCTGCCAAATGGTGACATTATCAAAACAGGCGGAAAGCTTGCAAAGGATGTCGCTGGATATGATATGACTCGATTGTTCGTTGGTTCAGAAGGAACGCTCGGGATTGTCACAGAAGCGGTGCTGAAGCTCCTGCCGCTTCCAGAAACGAAACAAACGATGCTTTGTTTATACGAAAGCCTGGAAGAAGCTGCGACTTCTGTCTCGGCCATCATTGCTGAGCGTATCATTCCTGCCACATTAGAATTTATGGATCAGCCGACCCTTGAAGTTGTTGAAGATTTTGCAAACATTGGTCTGCCTACTAACGTTCAAGCCGTGTTATTAATTGAACAGGACGGCAACCCCGAAGCTGTTTCTCGTGATATCCAAAAGATAGCAGAAGTTTGTGAACAGCACGGGGCTAAAAGCGTGAAGATCGCACATTCAGAAGATGAGGTAAGTGCGCTCTTAACAGCGAGACGCTCTGCTTTATCTGCTCTCGCTCGATTAAGCCCTACAACGATTTTAGAAGATGCGACCGTTCCCCGGTCTGAAATTGCCAATATGGTTCGTGCAATTGAAGACATTGCCCGAGAATACGAGGTGAACATTTGTACCTTTGGTCATGCAGGTGATGGGAATTTACACCCCACTTGTGCTACAGATGCAAGAAATGTAGAAGAAATGACACGTGTAGAAGCTGCCTTTCAGGCCATTTTTGAAAAAGCCGTTGCACTCGGCGGCACCATCACAGGCGAACATGGCGTTGGTCTCATGAAAGCCCCTTATTTGGAGCTGAAGGTCAAAAAAGAAGGAATCGCTGCAATGAAAGCGATCAAACAGGCGCTTGACCCGGCAAATATCATGAACCCAGATAAAGTGTTTGGAAAAGCCTCAAGAAAGCGGGTGGTGGTCTCATGAGTTCTTCTTCTAAGCAAAAAGAGATCCAGCAGCAGTTTCAGGAGCAAATGGATGAAAAGGAGCTGCTTAATTGCATGCGCTGCGGCTTCTGCCTCCCTTCCTGCCCTACCTATATTGAATCTGGACAACAAGAAACGCACTCTCCCCGGGGCCGAATTGCATTAATGAAAGCTGTAAGAGATGGCGTCATTGAACCAGATGAAGATGTTGAACATTCACTTAATCTTTGTCTCGGCTGCCGTGCATGTGAACCTGTTTGTCCTTCTGGCGTCAAGTATGGACAGCTGCTAGAAGATGCAAGAGACATTATTCAACAGCACAAAAAACAATCGCTTCCTGTCAAATTGATGAGACGAGTTGTGTTTAAAGGTCTCTTCCCTTCACAAAGTCGTATGCGGCAAGCTGCTAGCTTTCTTCGATTTTATCAAACATCTGGTCTGCAAACGGCTGCCCGCAAGACGCGCATACTGAAGGTGCTTCCCTCCCATTTACAGCTGATGGAACAAGCGCTTCCAAAGGTGCCGCCTCAAAAGAAAAAACGTTTGAATGAATATAAAGCCATTGGTAAGACAAAAAAACGGGTGGCGTTTTTTACTGGCTGTTTAATGGATACGGTTTTCTCAAGCACAAACGAAGCGACCATTCATCTTTTGCAGCTAGCAGGCTGTGATGTCGTCGTTCCTGCTATACAAACATGCTGCGGAGCGCTTCACGGTCATAGCGGAGAAAAAGACCAAGCAAAACAGTTAGCCAAGCGGAATATTGAAGCATTCGAGGATACAGATGCCGATGCTATTATCATGAATGCGGGCGGCTGTGGTGCCTTTTTAACTGATTACGGCCATTTGCTTCAGGATGATCTAGATTTCCAAAAAAGAAGTAAAGCCTTCTCACAGAAAATAACCGATATATCAAGCATTCTTGTGGAGCTGGAGTTTCACCGCAGCATGCCACTTGCGCTGCCAGCGCAAGTGATCACCTATCAAGATTCCTGTCATTTACGAAATGGTATGAATGTACAACAAGCGCCGAGGGTGCTCATGAAAGCCATTCAAGGAGTAACGTTTAAGGAAATGAAAGATGCCGGCCGCTGCTGTGGATCAGCAGGAATCTACAATATCTTGCAGCCCGATATGTCGATGCAGATTTTAGATCATAAAATGGCAGAAGCCAACCACACAGCAGCGGCTGCCATTGTTACGTCGAATCCAGGTTGTCAATTACAAATGGCAGCAGGCGTCAAAAAGGCAGGACATACGCCCAGCATGAGAGCAATTCATCTGGCTGACTTTTTATTAGAAGCCGTTCAATATGGAAAAAAAGCGTCCAGCTCATGAAGCTGAACGCTTTTTTTATGCATATCTTCAGACGATTGGTTGGATAATAGAGGCAAATCGCGAAAGGAGATGGTTCAAGTGCTGAAGAAAAATAAACCTCATCAGAAAGACCCGAATTCAGTATTTGAAGCATTATCTCGTTCCTCTGATTTTATTAATGAATTATCAAGCTCCGGAGGTTTTCTTTATCGAATTTCTTTTTTTCGACCTTTAATTAATGGCAATTTACTTCATGAACAAATCTTGCCTTTTATTCAACAATTGCATTTGACACCCACTCTTGAAGAGCTGAAAGAACACATCCCAATTGAACAAGCTGTGATTACAAGTGACCTTCAAAAAGTGGAAGAAGCTCTTCATCGTGGCAGTATTGCTGTTCGAATTGAGACAGACTGGGGCAAAACGCTCCTTTTACCGATTGAAGAAAAGAAAGGTAGACAAGTGAGTCAACCTGAGATTGAATTCGGGATTATCAGTGCGCAGGAAGCCTTTGTGGAAGGGCTGGATACAAACTTAAACTTGCTCAGACGCAGACTGCCAACCCCTGGCCTTAAAGTAGTTGAACACACAGTGGGAACCCTTTCTCAAACGAAAGTAGCCGTTGTATACATAGAGGATATCGCCAACCCGCAGAACATTGAAACCGTTCTTCAGCGGATTAAAGATGTTGATTATGACCAAATTCTAGATTCAAATTATCTTGCGCAAATGCTTTATGATGTGTCCAATACAATCTTTCCATTATTTTTAAATACAGAAAGGCCAGACAGGGTTTCTTCAGGTTTAACAGAAGGAAAAATAGCCATTATGGTTGACGGTTCGCCTCATACCCTGCTAGCACCTACAATATTATTCGAGTATTTTTCTACAATGGAAGACTATAACATGTCTTGGATCGCAGCATCCTCCTTTCGGCTGTTACGCATTTTTGCTGTCATATTTTCTATTTTTGCAACCCCGTTGTATGTTGCCATTTTAACGTTTCATTATGAACTGATTCCTAAGGACTTATTAGAAACGATTGTAGCATCACGCTATCTCGTTCCCTTTCCGCCAATTATTGAGGCATTATTTTTAGAGATATCCATCGAGCTGCTTAGGGAAGCCGGGTCTCGCCTTCCAGCAAAAGTCGGACAGACACTCGGGATTGTTGGAGGTATTGTGATCGGACAGGCAGCAGTTGCAGCGGGATTAACGAGTAATATTCTTCTCATTATTGTCGCATTGTCAGCTCTTGCCTCGTTTGTCACACCGATTTATAAAATGGGGACGACCATTCGTCTCTTACGCTTCCCATTTCTTATTGCCGCACAAGCGTGGGGAGCGCTCGGAATTGCGCTCATGGGAGCTTTTCTTCTTACCCACTTAATGAAATTAACGTCTATTGGCCGTCCTTACTTAGAACCTATCTTTCCACTTCGATTGGCCGATTTAAAGGGCAGTTTGATTCGACCTCAGCTCCGATTTTTGAATAAACGCCCAGAGAACTTACGCCCGCCAAATGAAACGATACACCACCAAAAGCCGAAGCAAGGCCGCAAGGGGAAAAATGATTTTTATGAATAAGGAAGTGAAGGCATGAGCTCTTCTTCTGTAAAAGAAAAATTTCAAGTATCCCCTTTTTTTGTTTTTTTTCTTGTCAATGCCAATCAAGTAGGTGTTGGTATTTTAAATTTCCAGACGAATCTTGTCCGGGCGATTAATAATGATGGGTGGATCGCCATTTTAATTGCTGGTGCAAGTGTCAATTTAATGATTTTCCTTATTTACTTTTTGTTTAAAAAAGCACCTACTGACGAATTTAGTGACATTACGCAATCTGTGTTTGGTAAATGGCTCGGACAATTCATCAACATTCTCTACATTTTGTATTTTTCTTCATTGTCTTTGATTGTGCTTATTCATTATATGGATGTGATCCATGTTTGGCTGTTTAAAGAAATTCCCGGCCTCTTATTTGCATCAGTGCTTCTCATCCTTGTCTATTACATTCATACGGGCGGATTTAGAACAATCGCTGGTTGGGCATTCTTTAGTATTATCCTAACGTACTGGATGACCTTTATCTGCTTTTATGTCATGAAATATAGTCACATCCGGTTTATGTTCCCAATGTTTGATCATTCATTTTCACAACTCATGGTGGGGGTCAAAGATGCCTCTTTATCCATGTTTGGTTTTGGAACACTGCTTGTCTATTATCCCTTTATTAAAAAAGCACAAACGTCGCAAAAATTTGCACATATGGGGGCATTGCTGACCACATGCCTCAATTTGCTTGTATTTCTCGTTTCTATAGCGTACTACTCAAGTGCTCAGCTCAAACTAACGAAATGGCCGACATTGACATTTACCAGCATTGTCAAACTTCCGTTTATCCAGCGCTTTGAATTTATTGAAGTGTCGCTATGGCTTTTGCTCATCGTTCCAAATATCGCCATTCCATTATGGGCCGCCAGCAGAATGGCAAAACAAGTGTTTCAGACGAGCCAGCGCATCACGTTAATTGTTCTCAGCCTTCTCATTCTCGGCATGTTTTCATTTTTTATCGGAGCTACCTCTTTTGAGACATTTAATAAATGGGTGGAATATAGCGGGTACATCCTCATCTATGGATTGATTGGATGTATGATCATTGGGCTGCTGCTGAAAAAAAGGTGGGTGAAAAAACGAGCATGAAACATTCTATTCTGATGTGTCTCATGTTATTTAGTCTTTTTTTAACGAGCTGTGCAGAGCCTCGTCTCTTAGATGAATTAAGTATCTCGCAGGCGGCGGGATTTGACTTATTGGAAGATGGAGAAATGAAGGGCTTCTTTGTTTTCCCTGTTTTTAAAAGCGAAGAGCAAGGAAGCTATCAAATTGTAAGTGCTAAGTCAAATACCATTAGTAATATTCAGTTTCTTGTTTCAGAAAAATCGCCTTTCCCCGTTGTCATGGGACAAGTACTCGTGATTTTAATAAGTGAAAAGCTGGCGAAAGAAGTGGGTATGATTGATTTGATGAATTACATCTATCGTGATCCGATCATTGGGTCAAGGCAAGTATTTGCCATAGTAGACGGAGAAGTTGAAGATTTATTGCATACAAAAATGAATCAAACCAACTTAAATATAGGTGTATATCTTTCAGATTTGCTCGCCCAAAACATGCGAAACGGCAATCAACCTGTCACCAATCAGCATATTTTTATGAATCAGATGATGGCAAAAGGCGTTGATGCTTACCTCCCTTACATTAAAAATACAAGCAACTCTATTAAAGTGTCAGGTGTCGCCCTTTTTGATCAAGAAAAAATGGTTGGGCATATTCCAGGGGAAGATACGTTTACGTTTAAAGCGATGATTGAAAATCATATAAACGGGATTTATGAGTTCCGATTTAATGACAAAAAGAAAACACATGTCGTCATTGAAAATATTAAATCACATGTGTCTTATCATATGAAACCAACAGAAAACCTTACAAAAAAGCCTCATATCACCATTGATATCAAACTGAAAGGTGAATTAAAAGAATTCATGAAATCGAAAAAAATCGATACGCCTTCTATTTTAAAGCATGTCGAAAAAGAAGTTGAGGAGCGTGTAGCTCAGCAAGGAAGAGAACTTGTTCAATCCTTTAAAAATCAAAAAATTGATCCGCTTGGACTCGGTTTGAGATATCGCTCTAAAGATAAAGCCATGACACCAGAAAAATGGCAAAAACTCTACCCTGATGCAGATGTTCAAGTGAATTGTCATATGAACATTGTCCAAACTGGTGTCAGCCAATAAAAAAGACTGTATGAAAAGGCTCTCCCTTCTCATACAGTCTTTTTTTAATCTTCATCTTTTACGTCCGGGTCCTCAGGAATCGGTTCATTTAAGATGTCTTGAATGAGCTCTTTATATTGTTCTAGCTGTTTCATATGGGTTTGAAACTGCCCTTGATAAATGAGATATGATTCCCCGTCAAATACGTAGCGAATCTTTTTTTGCCGAATTAATTTTTCAACATATGCTTCAGATACTTCTAGGTATTCAGCTGTTTCTCCAATTGTTAAATACATGAATGTGCACCACCGTTCGTTTCATCTTACAAATTATATCACGAGGTGATGATCCTTCACATGACAAAGAAAAACTTTCGGTCCTATACTGCATTTTTCATTGTAGGCGCAAGCAATACGCTGATTGACTTTCTGTTCTTCTTTTTTAACTGCCTGCTTTGTCCCCTCTTTTCTCGCACAGTGCGAAATTGGACGTTCCAAGTAAAAAAGGAATGGGCCGCAGTCAACGGAGCAGCGTCTCTTCTCACCTATATTGTCTTATATGTCATGCAGCTAGCAGGTTTCTCATTATTCTTAAGTAAAGCGATTGGCACCTTTCTTGGCATGATGATCACTTTGAAGACAAACAAAGAGAGGTCATTGGCGTCCAGCAAGTGATCGTCTAGATGTCAGCAAGTATGGTATGATAAGACCAGCTAGAATAGACGGTCTAGTGTTTGAAGTCACAGACTTAGTGGAAAAGCCAGCTATTCATGATGCTCCTTCCGATTTAGCCATAATGGGCAGGGACCTTTTAACACCTATGTTACTAGGAATCGAGAGAGGTGCCGGAAACGAAATCCAGCTGACAAATGCGCTGAAAATCATTGCACAGGAATCACCCATTTATGCAAAACAATTAGATGGGATGAGATTTGACGTTGGTGATAAGCTCGGTTCATTTAAGGCAGCGGCTGAAATCGGATTGATACGTCATGATATGCGGCCAGCCATGCTAGCATATATGCAAAGCATACTCATGAGAGAAGCAAAACAAGCATAGGCTCTTATAAGGATGCTTGAAGAAAATTCGTATTTAAAGGCAGAGTGAAATGAATGGGAACCTTGTTTAATGAAATTTTAACCTGGCTGACAAGCCTTGGTTACGCAGGTGTTGCACTTGGACTGATGATTGAAATTATTCCGAGTGAAATTGTACTTGCCTACGGCGGATATATGGTGTCAACAGGAAGCATTGGTTTTGTTGGAGCCGTCATCGCTGGGGTCATTGGAGGAACGCTGGCCCAGTGCTTTATTTACTGGATCGGCCTTTACGGCGGCAGACCTTTTTTAACAAAGTATGGGAAGTATTTATTCATCCATGAGCATCATATTGCCACGGCAGAACGCTGGTTTGACCGATATGGAACAGGCGTCGTATTTACAGCCCGGTTTATCCCAGTCGTGCGCCATGCGATCTCGATTCCAGCTGGTATTGCAAAGATGCCATTTCTCAAATTTGTTCTCCTGACCGGATTAGCCGCCATCCCTTGGTCTATCCTTTTTATTTACCTCGGTATGCAACTTGGAACAAAATGGGGCCACATTCAAAGTGTCGCTCATACGTATACAACACCAATTATGGCGATTGCCATTGTCCTGATTGTGCTATATTTCGTTTTGAAAAAAATTCGCACGAATCGAAAACGGACAATCTAACGAAAACGCCTTTCACTCATCATGTGAAAGGCGTTTTTTCTATGAGTGTGTCGATTGTTTTTTCATATACTGAGATAATTCTATAATCATTGCACCCATTCTCTCAAGTGCAGGGGCAAGAATTCGACTGACTCCCTCTTCTTTTAAAGCTTCAGCTGTGACTTTTCCGACAGCAACAGCTAATACATGCTGCTCGAATAGATGTTGCAGCTCTTCTTTTTTGCCCCATTCTTCTGCTAGTTTGAAAAAGGCATGGACCTGAACAGCGGTTGTAAAACAGACGGCATGCACCTTCCCTTCTTTCATTTCATGAAACAAAGTGTCAGCTGCCTCTGGTTCAGGAGGCGTGTGCTGATACGGCATGAGCTGCAAAACGTCTGCCCCCTTCTTATGTAAAAAGTCGATGAGAGCTGGTGCATTTTCGCCGTGAAGCTGCACCATGACACGTTTACCTTGAAGCTCTTTATCTTCTAACTTAGAAATGAGGTCACGAACGGTTCCGTCTTCATCAGACACATCGGGCTGAATTCCGTGTTTTTTTAGAGCCGCGAACGTTTTGTATCCTCTTGAAGCAATATGAGCATTTGATAAAATGTTCATAAAAGCTTCTCCAAGTTGCAATTCTTCTGCACTTTCAATTAATGTATCTGTACCAATACCCGTTGTTAAAATCACCCAGTCAGCTCCCTTCTTTACAAAGGTTTCTATGCCTGGCTTTAACTCCTCTTTGGCTAAAAATACAGTGCCCTGAAGAGAACGAATAACAGCTTGTCCTCCTTGCTTTTCAACAAGTGTACTCATTTCTTCTGTTTTTCTTGTGCCGCATATGGCAATGGTTTTTCCAGCTAAGCCTTTACTCATTCTAATCCCTCTTTTTCTATCACATGTATTATGTATTAAATATAGATTTATTTGGAAGACGTTGCAAGTGTCTACTAAAAAAGAGCTTGACGTTTCTATCGAATTCGAGTATCTTTTGTAAGTGCAAATTGTAGGAGGTCATTATGGAAAAACAAAATGTTCAAGCATTTCGATTATCAATTGCAGACCCAACACCACTTGGTTTGTTTGGTTTAGCAATGGTGACGCTTGTTGCGTCTTCACAAAAACTAGGAATCACAGATGGCACATCCCTTATTTTACCATGGGCTATCTTCCTTGGAGGAATCGCGCAACTCATCGCGTCCATACAAGATTCAAAGCATCATAATATTTTTGGAGCCACTGCCTTCGGCGCATTCGGTCTTTTTTGGATGGGCGTTGGAACGACTTGGCTCATTCAAGCTGGCGTTTTTGGGAAAACGCTTGCGGAAGCTGCGGACCCAAAACAACTAGGTTTTGCTTTTATTGGTTATTTGATTTTCAGCTTATTTATGACGATCGGTGCAATGGAAACACATAAAGTATTGTTTTTGATTTTCGTCTTTATTGATTTCTTATTCATCGGCCTTTCCCTTAGCTCGTTTGGTGTGATGTATGATGTAACTCATACGATTGCTGGTATTGCAGAATTAATTATTTCTCTTCTTTCATTTTATGGTTCTGCAGCTGTTGTACTCAATACACATTTCGGTCGTACAGTACTGCCAGTAGGACAACCATTTCGCGTGTTTACTAAAGCATAAATAAAAAAGAACTGCTCTTTGCAGTTCTTTTTTAAATTCTTATTTTTCTTGTTCCTCCTGAAATATCTCTGCAATGATTTCATAAGAACGCATTCTTTCTTGATGGTCAAACATATCAGAATTAATCATGACTTCATCTGCTTGAGTCGCCTCAATAAAGGCTTCTAACTCTTTTTTCACCTTTTGTTTATCCCCGATCATCGTCGAACTTAATTGTTCGTCCACCATTGCCTTCTCATATGGACTCCACAGCCCATCCATATTTTCAACAGGGGCTTTGAGTTTTCCTGGTGTATTACGAATGAGGCTCAAAAATCGCTGATAATGAGACGTCGCCAAATACTCAGCTCTCTCTGTTTGATCAGCAGCAAAAACCGTCACACCAACCATCGCATAAGGCTCTTTTAACACATCAGAAGGTCGAAATGACTGTCTGTATAATTCTAAAGCAGGAATGGTATTTTTAGGTGAAAAATGTGCTGCAAAGGCAAATGGCAGCCCTAGTTCTCCTGCAAGTCTTGCGCTAAAACCACTTGAACCAAGAAGCCAAATCGGAATATCCAGCCCTTCTCCCGGAACGGCTCTTACATGTTTTTTGACCTGGCCGGTCGGTTTGAAATATTGCCGAAGTTCTTCAAGCTGCTCAGGGAAGTCCTCTCCATTATGAAGATTACGTCTAAGTGCCCTTGCTGTTAACTGATCTGTTCCTGGTGCCCTGCCTAGACCTAAATCAATTCTCCCTGGATACAAAGTCTCCAGTGTTCCAAATTGTTCTGCAATGACGAGTGAAGAATGGTTTGGAAGCATAATCCCCCCAGAACCAACCCGGATCTTTTCAGTCCCTCCAGCAATATGTCCAATTAAGACAGACGTTGCTGAGCTCGCAACCCCTTCCATATTATGGTGCTCCGCAAGCCAATATCTATGGTAGCCCCACTTCTCAGCTTTTTTTGCTAAATCCATACTATGTTCAAATGACTCTTTGATTGTGCCACCTTCTGTTACAGAGGATAAATTTAACACGGAATATGCTGCGTGTTGTAAAACTGATTGACTCATAAATGATGTCCCCATTTCTGTCAAAAATCATACTAGTTTCATACTTTCAACACCATAACATAAAACGATTTAATTTTTAAATCATTTGATTCGATGAACTTCGAACTAAAAAATATCATTTAGCTCAATTCCGCTTTTTAAATTTCTACATAGAATAAAATATTAACTTTTAGGAGATGGGGAATTTGTATAATCAGTACGATAACAAATGTCCCTTTTGCGGAAAAAAGCATGATTGGCAACCTCACTACAGAAAATCTCGTCACGATAGACCTCTACTTGATGATTGCCCTCTTCTTAAACGAGAATGTAAAAAGAAAAAAGTTGTTAAACATCACAGCACTTGTGCTAAAGCAAAAGGACGGAAAAAAACAAATAATAAGATTGTAAAAAGAGGTCCTACTGGAGCCACTGGTGCAGCTGGAGATACTGGTCCTACTGGGGCTACTGGCGCTACTGGTGATACCGGTCCTACTGGAGTTACTGGTGCAACTGGTGATACAGGTGCTACTGGGGCAACTGGTGTAACTGGCGATACTGGTCCAACGGGACCTACTGGTGATACTGGCGCAACTGGCGATACCGGTCCTACTGGTGCCACTGGTGCAACTGGTGATACCGGACCTACTGGAGCCACTGGTGCAACCGGTGATACAGGTCCTACTGGGGCTACTGGTGCAGGATTAACAGGAATTGAAACGTTTGATCCGGTAGTCAGTCCTACTTACCAAGTAGGGCAAGTAGTGACCTTTAATGGCAGTACGTATGTAGTAAATACTGCACCACCGTCAGGTACACCAGATACTTCCCCAGACTACACATTACTGGCTGCAGAAGGATCAACTGGTGCCACTGGAGATACCGGTCCAACGGGACCTACTGGAGTTACTGGTGTAACCGGAGATACAGGTCCTACTGGTGCCACTGGCGCAACTGGGGCAACTGGTGATACAGGTCCTACTGGAGCCACTGGTGCAACTGGTGATACAGGTCCAACGGGACCTACTGGAGTTACTGGTGTAACCGGAGATACCGGACCTACTGGTGCCACTGGTGTAACTGGTGATACCGGTCCTACTGGAGCCACTGGTGTAACTGGTGATACAGGTCCAACGGGACCTACTGGTGCCACTGGTGCAACCGGTGATACCGGACCTACTGGAGGCACTGGTGCAACTGGTGATACCGGACCTACTGGTGCTACTGGCGCAACTGGTGATACCGGACCTACTGGAGGCACTGGTGCAACTGGTGATACCGGTCCTACTGGAGTTACTGGTGTAACCGGAGATACAGGTCCTACTGGTGCCACTGGCGCAACTGGGGCAACTGGAGATACAGGTCCTACTGGAGCCACTGGTGCAACTGGAGATACAGGTCCTACTGGCGCTACTGGTGCAACTGGAGATACAGGTCCTACTGGCGCTACTGGTGTAACTGGAGATACAGGTCCTACAGGGGCTACTGGCGCAACTGGAGATACCGGTCCTACTGGGGCTACTGGTGTAACTGGCGATACTGGTCCAACGGGACCTACTGGTGATACTGGCGCAACTGGTGATACAGGTCCTACTGGAGTTACTGGTGTAACTGGTGATACCGGTCCTACTGGTGATACTGGTGTAACCGGAGATACCGGTCCTACTGGAGTTACTGGTGCAACTGGAGATACCGGACCTACTGGAGCCACTGGTGCAACTGGAGATACCGGACCTACTGGTGATACAGGTGCTACTGGAGTTACTGGTGTAACTGGAGATACCGGAGCTACTGGCGCAACTGGAGATACCGGACCTACTGGTGCCACTGGTGTAACTGGAGATACCGGTCCTACTGGAGCCACTGGTGTAACTGGTGATACAGGTCCAACGGGACCTACTGGAGCCACTGGTGCAACCGGTGATACAGGTCCTACTGGGGCTACTGGCGCAACTGGAGTTACTGGTGTAACCGGAGATACCGGTCCTACTGGTGCCACTGGCGCAACTGGGGCAACTGGAGATACTGGTCCTACTGGTGCAACTGGGGCTACTGGATCCACAGGGATCACTGGTGCAACTGGGCCTACTGGATCCACAGGGATCACTGGTGCAACTGGGGCTACTGGATCCACAGGGATCACTGGTGCAACCGGGCCTACTGGAGCTACGGGAATTACAGGACCTACTGGCGTTACAGGTGTTACTGGGGCTACTGGAACAGGTGGTTTTACGGATACAGCACTTTATGCTGCTAATAGTTCTGGTCCTACCATTGTTACTGTAGCCGGGGGAACCAATATTCCCTTACCAAACTTTCAAAATATTACTGGTTTTACAGCAAACGGCACAAGTACTGTTTTCACCGTTCCACAAACTGGTAAATATTATATTACGTATCAAGTCAACACCACTACAGCACTTTTGATTAATACACGTTTGCTTTTAAATGGAACAACTACAATTTCTGGTTCAGTTCAATCACCTGTTATTTCTACTTCATTTATCAACAATACAGTTATTGTCAATTTAACAGCAGGAAATACGATTTCATTACAGTTTTTCGGTGCGGTTGTAACAGCTATTCTAGTAGGTGGTGGTGCAACCGGTGCATCGCTTACCATCATCAGACTCAGCTAAGTAAAACTAAGATAAAAAAAAGAAAGGCTCAGTCAGCCTTTCTTTTTTTATCTTCAATAACGCTTATACAATGTTCAATATCATCAGATTGCAAGAGATGAAAAACAGACTGTATGATTGAAAACTCTAAATTCCACCATTCTAACAACTGAAGTTTTTCAATGATATCAGAAGAAAATCGATATTTCATGAGCCGCTGCGGGTTCCCTGCTACAATCGCATATGGTGGCACATCTTTTGTAATCAGACTATTTGCTCCAATGACTGCCCCATTTCCTATATGTACTCCTGACATGATCGTTGCTCCATATCCAATCCAAACATCGTGCCCTATACACACATCTCCTTTTGATCGTGGATGCCCTTCAATATGAGCTGCATCTGTGAAAATTTGATTAAAGGGATACGTCGTGACCCAATCTGTTCGATGTTCACCACCAAGAAAAACTTTTACTTCGTTTGCAATGGAACAAAACTTTCCCACATTCAGTGTTGTTCCTTCTCCCCACGTCAACACTTGAAAATCCGGTCCGGCATAAGTAAAATCACCGATATTATACGAGCTGAGCTCACTTCTTTGGTTTAAAAACATAGAAGATCAGACCTCCTAAAAAGTAATCGATCTTCGTATGTATATGCCCAATGATAGGCTCACATTATGATTGGACAAGTGCAACGATCTGCTTTTTCTTCCAAACCAATCGATAATAGCCATATTGGAGGAATAAGTTTACAAAAAAGGCTGCAGGATATCCTATCCAGATTCCTTTGATCCCAAGCGATGTGTGGTGTGATAGCACATAAGCCACTGGTACTTCAACAAGCCAAATGGAACAAATACTAAAGATGGTCGGCCATAGAACGGTTCCACTTGCTCTCATTGTGGCTGCAACGATTTGCGCCGTTCCAAAAATGAGATAGCTCCATAGTGTAATCACGACCAAACTATATGCAATATCAATCGTTGCAGGATCTGTTAAAAAGATAGATAAAATTTGCGGTGCGAAAATATAGACGAAAATAATAATCAATCCGCCTATCGCAAAGTTTAGCCCCAGGCCAATTTTAATGACATCTTTCAAACGATTCATGTTTCCTGCGCCAATGAATTGTGCTGCGAAAATAGAAACCGCAATACCAAGGCTCACTGCGGGCATCTGTACATAACTTACGACTTGGTTGACAACGCCATAGGCTGCTGTTGCCTGTGATCCATAATCGTTTACAAAAGAAATGACAGCAATTTCTGATAAAGAAATCAGAATCATATTAATACTAGAAGGGATACTTAACTTTAATAACGTTTTTAATAAATCCCCTTTCATCAATAAATGCTTTCTAACCGACGCATCAATGCGCAGCGGATGCTTTGTTTTATAAAGATAGATATGCAGAATGATAAACGTAACGATTGTAGAAATCACTGAAGAATACGCAGCACCATATAAACCAAATGCCGGTAGACCGAGCCAGCCAAATAATAAAATCGGCAGCAATAAAATATTTGTTCCAGTACTAATCATTAAGAAATAAAATGGTGTTTTTGAATCTCCTGTTCCACGTAAAAAGGTCGTATAGACAAAATAAAGAAATAAGACCGGCATGGAGATGAATAGGATTCTGGCATATGCCGCACTTTCCTCGACAATATTTGCAGGTGTCCCCATCAAATGTAAAATATCAGTTGCAAAAAAGCCTCCAATGACAGCTAAAGAAAGTCCAATTAAAAAAGTGAACGAAAGCGTTGTGCCTATAATTTCCTTTAATCTCTGCTCATTTTTTGCTCCATACGCTTGTCCAATGAGGATCGAGCTTCCTGATCCAATCCCAATGGAAAAAGAAACAAGTAAAAAGAAAAGCGGAAAGAATGCAGAAATTGCAGCTACTGCATCCTCTCCAATCCATCTACCGACAAGCACAATGGACACAAGCTGCCCGATTGATTGTAAAATATTGCTTAATAAAAGTGGAATTAGAAAGATCGACATGGTTTTTACTAAAGATTGATTATTATCTAACGTCATGATGGTTCTCCTTCTCTGTCTAAAGATCCTCAGCTAATATGCTGACAATGCGGTTTTCTATCTCTTTACCTTTTTCGTCATCAACGAGGTGATTCAATAATATGGAAAAAGCAAGCGTCTTTCCACCCTGCGTTTCAATATACCCAGATAGTGTGCTGACCGTTGATAACGAGCCTGTTTTTGCACGCACTTTTTCTAGTGTAGCTGGTTCTTTCAATCTGTTTCTTAATGTACCTCCCACCATACGCTCACTCGCCCCAGCTAACGGAAGTGCATTGACATAGGTGTCAAACCATTTTTCCTTTTGAATGTTTGTCAAAAATAACGTGAATTGGTTTGCTGAAACAAGATTAATGGGTGATATGCCTGATCCGTCTCTCAACACAGCCATAGATGAATCTATGCCAAAGGCAGGGAGACGTTCATTCAGCACGTCAAGCCCTTTGTCAAAACTTCCTTTGTTCTTTACCCGCTTGCCAAGTTCTTTTAACAGAATTTCTGCATGTGTATTATTGCTTAATTTCATCATCGGAACAAGAAGCTCCGATAAAGGCATTGATGAATGGGAAGCGATTTTTTTTGCTTTTTTAGGAACTTGTTTTGTTTTGAGTGATCCTTTCAGCTGAATACCCTCAGCCTTTAATGCTCGTTTCATTAAGTCTAAAGCATACGTTGTCGGTTCCCATAATGCTACCCATTGTTTAGACGAAGATGCTTTTAGCGGAATCGTCCCAGTCAGCGTAATTTTGTTTGTGCCGTGAGAGCGCTTAAAAGATATTTTTTTCTTTCCGCCTTCTGGGACAGTTTTCACTTGATTGACAACTTGAGCGACGTCAGTCTTCGGGATCGTGTCATAGGTGGCCTTCTGCCCCGCTTTCTTTCCTGGCTTGACTTCGAGAATCAGCGTTCCTGCATCATAATCCTCATTCGGTGAAGCAGTGAGGGCAGATATTTGAGCGCCGTAATATTGATCTTCATCACTCCAAGGTAAATCAATCGAATACCTTGTGTCATCAAACCAAGTATCATCAGCCGCAAGCTGTCCGCGAATTGTATGTATTCCGGCCTTTTTCACTTGTTTGGCAAGTGCTGCAAAATCCTCTTCTAATAAAGTCGGATCTCCGGTACCGCGTAGATACAGGCTCCCATATAACGTTTTCTTTTGAATAGAACCATCCATCCAGATGTCTGTAGGGAATGTGTGTGTTTCTCCAAGTATATCAAGGGCGATAGCTGATGTGAGCAGTTTTATATTAGAAGCAGGAGTAAGGCGCGTATCGGCTTGATGTTCATAAAGAAGAGAGGAGTCAGAAGTATCGCGGACGCTGATGCCAGAGATTGCACTTTCTAAATCAGGTGCTGTTCGTATAAATTCATCTAGAGCTGTCATCCACGGCAGTGAGCCGTTACGAGCTACAAGTTGATCATCTTTTGCTGAAAATGGGAGAAATAAAATCGACAGGATACATATTTGTAAAAACAAGAGCTGTGAAAAACGCTTCACGGAATCCCTCCTTTTTTGTCGCAGCCAATTTTAGAAGAATATGTTCATTATACACAAAAGAACGTTTGTTCTCAAAGGTTTTTTAAACAGAAAAGTCAGCTTTCTTTGACGAAAACTGACAAGCCCTTTACCTTTTTTCTGGATTCCAGCCATCGGCTCCGCCAAGAACAGCTTGCACCGTGATTTGACTTGCTTCGTTTTTCGTTAAAATGCTGGACCATTTTACGCGGTTTGTCAAATTGCTCCCTGCCCCTGCCGATCCATATTCTTTATATCTTGCTGTTCTTTCGTTATCACGGTTATCCCAGTTATGCCATCCCTCTGCCTTTATATGATCATCCATTTGTGTATAGAGGAATGTCACAGCAGAATGAGGCCGCCACGGACGTCCTAAATAAACCGATTGAGCAGCAGCCGTCCCCTTTTGCAATGTAGAGTCGATGAATACATAGCCATACCTTTGAGCTTCAGTTGTGGATGCTGCAGTAATATACCCATTTCCAAGACTTCTTATTTCAGCTCTTTTAAACACAGCTGTGGCTGATCCAAAAATAAAATCGACCGTTCCTTCGATATAGCAGTTTTCATAATATTGGCGGCCTGTTCCTGTTGCATAAAGTGTATCTTGATACCCTAAGACACGTATTTGTTTGAACGCAGCTCGGTCGCCAGAGACGTACAGTGCAACTGCCTGACCAGCATGTCTGCCGGCCGTATTTTGAAAGGTGATATTTTCTGCGTAAAAGTCGTTCGCACGAATCATTGTGCTTGAGCTATTTGTTGTGCTGCCAGTACTTGCATTTGTATCATTATACGTTAGAATCGTCTTGTGTTGGTTTTCCCCGATAAAGGACACATAAGGTTTATTTTGCGGAAGCAGGATTTTTTCTTTATACACACCATTTTTAATATAGATCGTTACGCGCTGTTGATTGTTCACTGGAATCGCATCAATGGCAGACTGAACGTTTCGAAACGAGCCATTTCCTTTTTGATCGACCACAAGGACGCGATTTGTTTGATTCTGATGATCGGCTGCTTGAAGTGAATCTGAGTTCAATAGTAATAATGACAAGACGGCCACAAGCCATACCTTTCCATACTTCATCATACATTTCCTCCTCTTTGTGAACGTTTTCAATCAAACATTCTTTTTGATCCTATTCATGATAATCACAAAAAAACACCCACTTATTGATGTTATGGGTGTTTTTTAGACTTTTCATATTTCATCGCATAAATCCCTTCATTTTCAATCCATTCACAAAATAGAACGTCTCGATAAGAAGAAATATGCTTCTTTTTTAATTGCTCTCTCAGCCATGTTTCATCGAAACCAGCTTCTTGTAAATCTTTTTTTAAAATTTCACCATCAATAATAAACGTTCTAGGCAATTTGACTTCTTTTCCCTTCACGTTCACATCTTCTGCGGTGGCTGTTGCGTATTTCATTTTCGGAAGAACGCTCACCGATCCATCTGTTTCCAAAATGGCATATTCAATTTCATTCAGGGCAAAATGGCCTTTCGCGCGAATTAATGTCTGCAACTGATTGAGATCAAGCATATTTTTCTTTAAACGATTGTAGTGAATTTTCCCTTGATCAATGACAAGTGTCGGTCTCCCCTCTAAAAAGGCTCGAATTCCTTTAAAGCGCTGTGAAAACCATTCAACTGTGTAGATGAGGACACCCCATACCGCAACAGCAAATAAAATGTGCTGAATTTTGACTTCTGGATCAAAAATGGCGTTTCCGACCATTTCCCCTAAAATTAGTGCAGAAATAAAATCAAACGGCGTAATTTGTGCAAATTGTGTTTTCCCTAATAATTTTGTAATTAAAAACAATGCGGAAAACCCGATAAAGAGCTCGATCAAAATACTAAGAAACGGCACGAAGATTCCTTCCTTTCTTGCTCTATTTACATACAGCATATACATGAAAGGAAGGTTCTAAACGACTTATGAGGGCAATAAAACAAAGACCTCGTTCCCCTCAACCAATGTTTCATATGTTTGAACGCATCCATGATCTGGTGCTTGAACATTCCCTGATGAAAGTTCGATTTTCCAATCATGCATTGGACAGAAGACATGATCCCCGCTGACCATTCCTTCAGCTAGTACACCGCCTTTATGAGGACAGCGATTTTCAATGGCTTTGAACTGCTGATTAGAGGTTTGAAAAACAGCTAATTCAAGAGTACCTGCTGCAACTGTTTTTCCTAGCTGCAGCGGAAAATCTGATAAGGTGCCAATGTGAACTTTTACAACTGAAACTGTCATATGATCCCATCCCTTCAATTGATTGATACAGAAGCCGTCGCTTTTTGAAATAATTGTTTCGAATCTTTTTGACTCCCGCGAAGCTCCTGCCAAGGCTCTTCATATGTTGAAAGTGCGATGTCCATTCTTTCGATCAAGGCTTCTCGTTTCTCATCATCTAGAAGTACTGATTGAATATGATCTAATCCAAG
The DNA here is from genome assembly GCF_037976435.1 of Bacillus sp. FSL K6-2841. Taxonomy (NCBI): domain Bacteria; kingdom Bacillati; phylum Bacillota; class Bacilli; order Caryophanales; family Bacillaceae; genus Bacillus; species Bacillus sp. FSL K6-2841. The sequence continues at coordinate 1,867,101 of NZ_CP150266.1, forward strand.
TCGTTCAACCCAAGCAGAGGTTCTTTCTAAATAATTTGCCGTTTCTCTGTAATATTGAAGATATGCAGCTGCCACTTCCTCTACTTCTTCAGCTGTACTGACCTTCATCAATAAATCGCCTGCCCGCAGGTGCGTGCCTCCATTTCCACCAGCGTACAATTCGAATCCTCCATCAATTCCCACAATGCCGAGGTCCTTAATGCCAGACTCTGCACAGTTTCTAGGGCAAGCAGAGACAGCCAATTTGACTTTATGCGGTGTCGCAAGACCTTCGAATTTCTTTTCAAGTGCAATGCCAAGAGCCATTGAGTCCTGTGTGCCGAACCGGCAAAATTGTTCTCCAACACAAGTTTTGACTGTTCTTAAAGATTTTCCATATGCATAACCAGAAGGCATATCCAGGTCTGCCCACACCTTAGGTAAATCTTCTTTTTTGACACCTAGAAGGTCAATACGCTGACCGCCAGTCATTTTCACAAGCGGTATTTCATATTTGTCGACGACATCAGCTATTTTTCTCAGGTCATTTGCATTTGTGACGCCACCGTACATCCTCGGAACAACTGAATAAGTGCCATCTTTTTGAATATTGGCATGCAAGCGTTCATTCACAAATCTTGAGCTCCTTTCATCTTTGTACTCAAGAGGTTGAAGCATGCCTAAATAGTAGTTCAGGGCAGGTCGGCATTTTGAACAGCCCTCCTCTGTCGCCCAGTCAAGTACGTTCATGACTTCCTTGATATGCTGCAAGCCCTTCTCTTTGATTTCGTGAATGACCTCATCTCGTGAAAGAGTGGTGCAGGCGCAGATGGTTTCTTTTTGAGCTGTTCGGTTCGCACCCTCGCCCAACGTGTGCCAAAGAATCTCTTCGACAACGGGTTTACAGCCTCCGCATGATCGTGAGGCACTTGTACATTGCTTGACTTCCTGAAGTGTTGTTAAGCCTTCTTTATGAATGGCTTCCACAATCTGACCCTTTGAGACCCCATTGCAGCCGCAAACGATATGGTCGTTTGACATGCTCTCAATCGTGCTTTCTTGCGCTGAATCATTTGAGGTTAGGACAGATACCTTGTCCAGATCCGACATATCTACCCCTTCTCTAATGTACGAAAATAGGCGGGGCCCATCATTTGTTTCTCCAAACATGACGGCACCAACTAAACGGTTTTGCTGGAAGACTAGTTTTTGGTAAATCCCTTTTTGTTCATCAAAAATTTTGATCGCTTTTTTCTCATCGTTTTCAATAAAATCACCAGCAGAGAATACATCAACTCCTGACACTTTCAGCTGTGTTGACATTACAGAACCTTCATATGGGGCAGGATTCATGCCGCATAAATGCCCAGCAAGCACATTCGCTTGATCGTATAAAGGCGCAACAAGACCGTACGTTTGTCCTCTGTGTTCTGCACATTCTCCGACTGCATAAATGCCCGGTACACTTGTTTCCATGAAATCATTGACGATAATGCCTTGGTTCACTTCAAGACCGCTTATTTTTGCAAGTATTTTACTTGGTTTAATTCCTACAGCCATGATGACGAGGTCAGTCTCGAGTGTTGAGCCATCTGAAAATGATAATCCTTCTACTCTTGTATCTCCTAAAATCTCAGTTGTTTGTTTTCCCAATAGAAAGTTCATACCCTGTTCCTCTAATGCTTTTTGGAGAAGCTGACCTGCAGTAGGGTCTAGCTGGCGTTCCATTAAATGAGAGCAGAGGTGAATGACATTCACTTCCATGCCTAAGTTAAGTAGACCGCGTGCCGCTTCCAGTCCAAGAAGCCCGCCCCCAATGACTGCTGCTTTTTTGTACATGTGAGAGACATTGACCATTTCCTCTGTATCTTGCAATGTCCGAAAACCCGTCACACCTTTTTTATCACTTCCTGGAATCGGCAAAATAAACGGAAGTGACCCAGTTGCTAAAATCAACCGGTCATAAGGCACGGTCCGTCCTTGATCACTGGTGACTGTTTGATTTTCTGTATCGATCTTCACAATGGTTTCATTTGTAAAAAGCTGAATATGATGCGCCTTATACCATTTCCAATCATTTAGTGTAATATCTTCAATCTTCGTATCTCCTTGAAGCACCTTCGATAAAAGAATCCGGTTATAGTTGGGATGCGGTTCGCTTCCAAATACCGTCATCTCAAATCGTTCGCTGTCAATTTTTAAAATGTTTTCGAGGCTTCGAATACCAGCCATACCGTTCCCCACTAATACGAGTCTTTCTTTCATGATAAAACACCCCTCATGTGATCATTTTTAGAAAGTACCATCATTTAAACATAGATTTAAAATACATGTTTTTATTTCTCGCATACTCTGGCGGCTGTACAGGACTGTTCCCTTGGTACCTTTTTTCATGTTGTGTGACGACGGCAAATTTTACTCAACGATCATAATGTGAGCATTCATTTTTAAATCATTGTTCGTTTCATAGGTCATGCCAGAATCATCAGATTCTTCATCTTATGACGGTTCACATTTCCTCTTCTGCGGGAGAAAAAGCCGTATTTGTCTTCATATAGTTGCTAAACACAAATGATTTGCCAATCGTACTTTCTTTGGGTGATATGTTGCTACTTTAAGCGTAACGCGCACTTCTGCGTTTGTCACGGTACGTTCATCCTTTAAATATGACGAAGTAAGTAAAATTACATCTTCTGAATCATAAAAAGCCATGACCACTAGTTGGTCATGGCTTTTCTTTATATGTGTAAACACCCTTTGTTTGACCTATTTTGGCAGAACCGAACTCCCCATTAAATAACGGTCTACCTCGTGCGCCACTTGTCTGCCTTCATTAATTGCCCAGACAATCAAGCTTTGCCCGCGTCTTGCATCTCCCGCTGCAAATACGCCTTCTACATTTGTTGTATACTCCCCATACTTTGCGTCAATGCGATTGTTTTTGCTGTCCACGCCAAAGTGTTTCACGAGTGGCTGTTCAGTTCCCTCAAAACCAATTGCAATAAAGACTAGCTGAGCCGGCCATACTTTTTCTGTTCCTGGAATCTCATGAAATTCAAACTTCCCATGCTCGTTTTTCACCTTTTCCATTTGAATCGTATGAAGCTCTTTTAATTTTCCATTTTTATCTGCCACCATTTTTGTGGTTTGAATGGAATATTGACGCGGATCTTCCCCGAACTTAGCTTGTGCTTCTTCATAAGCATAATCGAGTGAAAAGACGTAAGGCTGTTCAGGCCACATGTTATCCCCTACACGTGTATCCGGAAGCTTTGGATGCTTTCCGAATTGAACAACACTTTTTGCTTTTTGGCGAAGTGCAGTTGCGACGCAGTCAGCACCTGTATCTCCTCCACCAATGACAATCACGTCTTTACCTTTTGCGTCAATAAAGTTTTTATCTTTAAATCCTGAATCAAGCATGCTTTTTGTTGCAAGTGTTAAATAATCCATTGCCAGATGAATCCCTTTTGCTTCTCTGCCTTCAATTAACAGGTCACGCTGTTTTTGTGCACCTGTACAAAGGATGACCGCATCAAACTGTTCTTTCAGTTCATCGGCAGTGACATCCACGCCGATTTCTGTGTTCGTTACAAAATCAATGCCTTCTTGTCTTAGCAGTTTGACTCTGCGCTCAACAACTTCTTTGTCCAGCTTCATGTTTGGAATGCCGTATGTCAGCAGTCCGCCAAGGCGGTCAGACCGTTCAAACACTGTAACGGCATGACCTGCTTGGTTTAATTGATCAGCACTTGCAAGTCCTGCTGGTCCTGATCCGACAATGGCGATCTTTTTCCCTGTACGGCTTGAAGGAATTCTAGGTGTAATCCAGCCATTTTCAAAGCCTTTATCAATGATCGTGCGTTCGATATTTTTAATCGAAACAGCTGGATCATTGATCGCGACTGTACATGACCCTTCACAAGGCGCTGGACATACTCTCCCAGTAAATTCAGGGAAATTGTTCGTTTTTTGTAGTCTTTCAAGCGCTTCTTTCCATCTCCCGCGATAGACAAGATCGTTCCATTCTGGAATTAAATTGTAGATCGGGCAGCCAGAAACGCCGCCTCTGATCTCCATCCCAATTTGACAAAACGGTGTTCCGCAATCCATACATCTAGCACCCTGCTGTTTTAATACCTCATCTGTATAAGGAGCTGAATATTCTTTCCAGTCATTTTGACGAGTGAGAGGGTCACGTTCATTTGGCTTTTCTCTTTTATAATCCATAAAACCTGTTGCTTTGCCCATTGTCCTCTCCCCTTTCTTAATGAGCGAGGGCTGCTTTTTGCCCGTTTGCCGTTTCTTGATTTTTCGGTTTTGTGTTTGCTTCAAATGCGAACATAACAGCTTCTTCATGACTAAGGCCCGCTTGTTTTTGTTCTTCAATACTTTGAAGCATCATTTTGTAATTTCTCGGAATGACCTTGATGAATTGATCCTTTTCTTGCGCCCAATTTTCTAAAAGTGCCGAAGCTTTTACGCTGTTTGTATAGTGAAGGTGCTCTTTAATCAGCTGTTTTACTTCTTGCTCTTCATCGTGATCTGTGAGTTTTTCAAACATGATCATTTCCATGTTGCACATTCTTTTGAACTGTTTCGCATCGGATGTATGGACGTAAGCTACGCCGCCAGACATGCCTGCACCGAAGTTTTTTCCGACGTCTCCTAAAATGACGACACGCCCGCCTGTCATGTATTCACAGCCGTGATCACCGATTCCTTCAACGACCACATGCACCCCTGAATTACGAACGGCAAAGCGTTCACCTGCACGTCCGTTAATAAAGGCTTTTCCGCTTGTCGCTCCGTAGAATGCGACGTTTCCGACAATGACGTTTTCATGTCCAATTTGTACAAAGTGATCAGAGGTTTTAACCGCAATTTTGCCTCCAGAGAGTCCTTTGCCGATATAATCATTTGAATCACCTGTTAAATAAAGAGACATGCCCTTTGGTACAAATGCGCCGAAGCTTTGTCCTGCGGAACCAGTGAACCTTAGTGTGATCGTATCCTCTGGCAAGCCTTCTTCTCCGTAGCGCTTAGACACTTCACTTCCAGTAATGGTTCCCGCCACACGATTGATATTGCGAATATTCAATGATAGATCAACCGGTGTTTGATGATTCAGCGCTTCCTGTACATAAGGGAGAATTTCATTCATATCCAGTGATTCATCAATTTTATGATTTTGCGGTGTTCTGAATGTACGAGCTCCTTCTGGCTGATAAAGCAGTGTTTCAAGGTCTAGCTGACCTGCTTTCCAGTGTGCTTTTGCTCTTTCGCTCACGGATAAAACATCCGTACGCCCAATCAATTCATCCATTGATGTAAAGCCAAGTTCAGCTAAAATCTCTCTTACTTCCTCTGCAATAAACATCATGAAGTTGACAATGTGATCAGGATTACCCATAAATTTTTTGCGAAGTTCAGGGTTTTGAGTTGCGACACCGACTGGGCAAGTATCTAAGTGGCATGCTCTCATCATGACGCACCCTAAAACAACAAGTGGAGCTGTCGCAAAGCCGTATTCTTCTGCTCCTAAAATCGCAGCCATGACAACATCGCGTCCTGTCATTAATTTGCCATCTGTCTCAAGAACGACTCGCTCTCGAAGACCGTTTAATACAAGGGTTTGATGCGCTTCTGCCAATCCAAGCTCCCAAGGAAGTCCTGTATGTTTAATACTTGTTTTCGGCGAAGCTCCTGTTCCGCCGTCATATCCACTGATTACAATGACATCCGCCGTCCCTTTTGCAACACCTGCTGCAATCGTACCAACGCCTGCTTTTGACACAAGTTTGACACTGATGCGGGCATCACGGTTGGCGTTTTTCAAATCATGGATCAGCTGCGCCAAATCCTCGATAGAATAAATATCATGATGAGGCGGTGGTGAAATCAATCCGACGCCTGGAGTAGATCCGCGTACATCGGCAACCCAAGGGTATACTTTATTACCTGGCAGCTGTCCGCCTTCTCCAGGTTTTGCTCCCTGCGCCATTTTAATTTGCAGTTCATCTGCATTGACCAAATAATGGCTCTTTACGCCAAAGCGTCCAGAAGCAATTTGTTTAATCGCACTTCTGCGATCATCGCCGTGCTCGTCAACTGTAAAGCGCGCAGGATCTTCTCCGCCTTCTCCGCTGTTACTTTTACCGCCAATTCGGTTCATGGCAATCGCAAGTGCTTCATGCGCTTCTTTACTTAAAGATCCAAATGACATAGCACCTGTCTTGAACCGGCGCACGATGGATTCAGCAGATTCAACGTCTTCCAAACGAACTGGTTTTTGTTTTGGCTGGAAAGCAAATAAATTTCGAAGGAAGCCGATTCTTTCTTCGTCCGCAGCCTTTGTATATTGCTTAAATAGATCGTAATCTTCATTGCGGCATGCCCACTGAAGCGTATGAATCGTTTTTGGATTAAAGGCATGGTGCTCACCATTTTTTCTCCACTGAAAATCACTTCCTGATTCGAGTGTTTGGTCAGTCGCTGCCTGATACCCCGCTTCATGACGGAGTTTTGCTTCATGTGCAATGGTCTCAAGGTCAATCCCGCCAAGCTGAGAAGCTGTTCCTGTGAAATACGCCTGAATGACGTCTTCACTAATGCCGACGGCTTCAAAGATTTGCGCTCCTCTGTAGCTTTGCACAGTAGAAATCCCTACTTTAGACATGACTTTGACGACACCTTCGGTTACGCTTTTACCAAACTTTGTGACTGCTTCATCAAAGCTGAAAGAGATCGCTTCTTCTGCAATCAACTGTTTGTACGTTTCATACACAAGGTAAGGATGAATGGCATCTGCTCCGTAGCCAATCAGTGCGGCAAAATGATGGACCTCTCTTACTTCTCCAGATTCAACGATCAGACTCACCTTTGTCCGTAAGCCTTGACGCACAAGATGCTGATGCAGTGCACTTAATGCAAGAAGAGGTGGAATCGGCACTTTTTCTTCCGTCATTTCACGATCGGAAAGGATTAATAAAGATACACCTTCACGGATCACTTTTTCTGCCTCTTCAAACATTGCATCCAGACCGCGTCTTAGGTCATCTGTAAAAAGTGTATGAATCGTTTTGCTTTTAAAGGCATTGTGAACAATCGTTTTCAAGCCGTTAAACTGCCCGCTTGTTAAAACAGGTGTATAAAGTTTAATTCTTCGGCATGAATATTCATTTGGATGTAAAATATCTCCCTCAGCACCTAACCAAGTCATGGTCGATGTAACGAGCTGCTCACGAATGGCATCAATTGGCGGGTTTGTCACTTGAGCAAACAGCTGTTTAAAATAAGAAAACAGCGACTGCGCACGATCTGATAACACAGCAAGCGGTGTATCACTTCCCATCGAGCCGATTGGGTCCTTTCCTTCTTCTAGTAAAGGAATTAAATATTTTTGAATGTCCTCGTACGTATAATGGAATGCGCGCTGGCGCGTCAATAAATCATCCATTATACTAGAATTTTCTGAATTTTCTTCAGAGCGATTGACGTGAACCATTTCTTCATCGAGCCATTTTTGATAAGGAAGTTCATTCGCAATCGAAGATTTCACTTCTTCGTCAGAAATAATACGTCCTTCTTCTAAATCAATTAGCAGCATTTTACCTGGCTCAAGACGATCTTTATACTTCACATCCTCTTCATTTGTGTCGATTACGCCGACCTCAGAAGAGAAAATAATATGATCATCATTTGTAACGTAGTATCTCGCAGGTCTTAGTCCGTTACGATCTAAGATGGCACCGATTTGTTTACCATCAGTAAAGGAAATGGCTGTTGGCCCATCCCACGGCTCCATAAGAGAACTATGGTATTCATAAAATGCCCGTTTCTCTTTTGACATGTGCGTATTCTCCGTCCAAGGCTCAGGAATCAGCATCATTGCTGTATGAGCAGGAGTTCGCCCTGCAAGTACGAAAAATTCAAAGGCATTGTCTAAAATGGATGAATCACTTCCGTCTGCATTCAGCACTGGCAAAATCTTGTCTAAATCGTTTCCGAAGGCTTCAGACACGAATTGTTGTTCTCTTGCTCTCATCCAATTGATGTTTCCTCTTAATGTGTTAATTTCACCGTTGTGAATCAAGTAACGGTTTGGATGAGCCCTTTCCCATGTAGGAAATGTATTTGTACTAAATCGTGAATGAACAAGTGAAAATGCAGAAACAAATGTTTCATCCTGAAGATCAAGATAAAAAGCATCGACTTGATCTGATGTTAAAAGCCCCTTGTATACAATGGTTTGACTCGACAAGCTGACAAAGTAAAATTGCTTTTCCTCTGCTGTTCCCCAGTTCTCAGCCTGCTTCCGAATGACATATAATTTTCTTTCAAATGACAGACCATCTGTGATGTTGTCGTTTGCCCCGATAAAGACTTGCCTCACAACCGGGCAGCTCTTCGCTGCGACAGTACCAATTTTCCCGGCATCAACAGGAACTGTTCTCCAGCCAATTAATGTTTGACCTTCTTGCTTAATGAATCCGTTGATTTTTTGCTCGATGGCTTGACGCGTTTTCTCGTCATCCTCTTTTGAAAAGAAGACCATCCCTACCCCGTAACGGCCCTTTTCAGGAAGTGCAAAGTCTTTGCAGCTTTTTCTAAAGAAAGCGTCTGGCAGCTGTACCATTAAGCCGGCACCATCACCTGTATACGGATCACTGCCTTGCCCGCCGCGGTGATCAAGCTGGCACAGCATTTGTAATCCCTTTTTGACGATGCTGTGTGTCGCTTCCCCTTTTAAATGAGCGTACAGTCCGATCCCACATGCATCATGTTCAAATTCAGGACGGTAGAGACCTTGTGGTTGTGGTAGTTGATTATAAGTCATCGTTTCTCTCCCCCGTTTAAAAGATCCGTTTTTTCACAGTAATAAAATCTCACAAACTCTGTAACTTATTTTAAGTTTTCAAATTAATATAAACAATATATAATTTAGATGAAAACAATCTCTTTTTGAGATAGATGGGTGTGAAGTGTAAAAATGGAGCTTCGTCAGTTGCGTTATTTTGTAGAAGTCGCAGACCGTGAACACGTGTCAGAAGCGGCTGAAAACTTACATGTTGCCCAATCTGCTATCAGCCGGCAGATTGCGAATTTAGAAGAAGAACTTGGAGTGGCCTTATTCGAACGAGAAGGACGAAATATCAAATTAACGAAGATCGGCAGACAATTTTTAGATCATGTCAGAACGGCACTAAAAGCCATTGATTATGCGAAAGAGCAAATTGATGAATATTTAGATCCGCACAAAGGAACCGTCAATATCGGCTTTCCTACTAGCCTAGCAAGCCAAGTACTGCCTTCTGTCATTTCCGCCTTTAAGCAGGAATACCCAGAGGTCGATTTTTTACTTCGTCAAGGATCCTATAAATTTCTCATTGAAGCTGTAAAAAATCGAGATATTGATCTTGCCTTTTTAGGACCTGTTCCGACAAACGATCCTCAAATTGAAGGAAATATTTTGTTTTCAGAAAGCATTTATGCTTTGCTTCCTGTCAGCCACCCCTTTAGCGGACAAAGGAGTATTCATTTAAGTGATTTAAGAAAAGATCATTTCGTGTTATTTCCGGAAGGATATGTCCTGAGACAAATTGCGGTTGATGCTTGTAAGCAGGCAGGCTATGAGCCAACCATTTCATCTGAAGGAGAAGATTTAGACGCCATTAAAGGTCTCGTATCAGCAGGTATGGGCGTTACCTTATTACCCGAAAGTGCTTTTTATGAAACCACACCTCGATTTACAGCGAAAATTCCGATCGATTTTCCGCAGGTGAGAAGAACTGTTGGAATTATTGCTTCTAAAACAAGAGAAATGTCTCCTTCTGCTCATGATTTTTATGTGTTTGTGAAGGATTTCTTTTCTAAAATTGAACAATATAAATAATTCATTAAAACAAGACATTTCATTTGTGGAAATAATCCCACTTTGTATATGATGAGTTACAGAACAACACACTATATGGAAGAAAGGTATTTGTATGAAATCAATTTTATCGTTTTTAAAGCCATATCGGCTATCCGTTGTGTCCATTGTGATCCTCACCTTTTTAAGCAGTATGCTCCAGCTGTATTTACCGACGCTTACGGCAGATATCGTCGATGTTGGGATCGTCCAAGGAGATATTGCTTATATATGGAAGGTTGGCGGCTGGATGGTGGCTTGTTCTTTACTTGCCATCTTGCTCACGATCTGGAAGTCTTACTTGTCCTCAAAGACTGCACTTGGCTTCGGGCGTGATATGAGAAGACAATTATTTGTGCATGTTGAACAATTTTCACTAGAAGAATTTCAAAAGATCGGAACGTCTTCCTTTATTACAAGATCGACAAATGACGTGAAACAAGTCCAAGATGTTACGATCATGATTTTACAAATGATGACGAGAGCCCCGCTCATGCTTGTGGGCGGAATTATTTTGGCTGTATCCCGCGATGCTGTCCTGTCTCTCATCTTTTTAGCAGCCCTTCCCCTTCTTGGCGGATTTATCTATTTAGTATCGAGGAAAGCCATTCCGCTCTTTGGCCAGCTTCAGAAAAAAACAGACCGGCTGAATTTAATTATGCGAGAATCTCTTTCAGGCATCCGGGTCATTCGTGCTTTTAACCGTGTAGATGATGAAAAGGAACGTTTTCAAGAAGCCAACACATCCTACAAGGATACCGGTCTTAGAGTCAACCGTTTAATGGCTTACTTGTTTCCATTTATGCTCATCATCATGAACTTCACAAATATCGGCATTGTCTGGCTTGGTGCAAACCGAATTGATGCCGGAGAGATGGAAGTTGGGAATCTTATTGCCTTTATCCAATATGCGATGATGATTTTGATGGCACTTATTATGCTGTCAATGAGTTTCATTATGGTCCCAAGAGCACAAGCATCAGCTAAACGCATGAACGAAGTGTTAAACATGGAACCGAAAATTCAAGACAATGTAGGAACGGTTACTGACCTTCGTGCGCCCGCACAATCCATTCGCTTTGAGGATGTGTCATTTTATTACTCAAATGCGGAAAAGCCGGCGGTTCAAGACATTACGTTTGAAGCCAAAACCGGTGAAACGACAGCTATTATCGGAAGTACAGGATCAGGGAAAACCACCCTTCTCCAGCTAATGACGCGCTTTTACGAAGCAACAGAAGGCCGGATTACACTAGATGGTGTAGACATTAGAGAGCTGCCTCAGAAGAAACTAAGAAGCCAGATGGGCTATGTTTCTCAAAAAGCGGTTTTATTTAGTGGAACCATTGCCGATAATGTGCGCTTTGGAAGGCAGGATGCAAGCGATAAAGACGTCTGGCAGGCGCTGCGCACGGCGCAGGCAGAAGAATTTGTCTTACAAAAAGATGGCGGCATCGATGCGGAAATTGACCAGGGTGGATCGAATCTATCTGGTGGTCAAAAGCAGCGTCTCTCTATTGCAAGAGCGCTAGTGAGAAAGCCGTCATTCTATCTGTTTGACGATAGTTTCTCAGCACTTGATTATAAAACAGATGCAAAGCTTCGGGCTTCTTTAGAAGCCGAAAAAGCACATGCCGCTCTAATCATTGTGGCGCAAAGAATCAGCACAGTGAAGCATAGTGATAAAATCATCGTACTAGATGAAGGAAAAATTGCTGGTATCGGAACACATGAACAATTACTGAAGGACAATCTTGTCTATCAAGAAATTGTTGCATCACAGGAAGGTCAGGAGGTGGAGCGAGGATGAGTAAGAAAATGTCTTCCGGCATGGGCCATAAAGGTGGCCACCCTAGAGGGCCTGTCGCAAAACCAAAGGAATTTAAGAAAACACTGCTTCGTTTGATTGGTTATTTGAAACCGAGAAAATTTCAGCTGATCCTTGTTTTCATTGCAGCAGTCGGTTCAACCGTTTTTAATGTCATTAGTCCAAAGCTGCTAGGGGATGCCACCTCTTCCCTATTTGACAGCTTTACTCAAGGAACAGCCGTTCAATTTGATGTCATTTCACGTATTTTATTATTGCTTGTCCTTTTATATGTCGTTGCCTCTCTCTTTTCATTTGTCCAGCAATATGTGATGGCGGGTGTCTCCCAACAGACCATTGCTGAATTACGGCAAGAAGCAAATGACAAGCTCACACGTCTCCCCCTTCGGTATTTTGATAAAACAACCCATGGGGACACGCTGAGCCGTGTGATGAATGATATTGATAATATTAATACTTCGCTTCAGCAGGCACTCACCCAAGTAATTACATCTGTTATCACGGTCATTGGGATTGTTGTCATGATGCTCTTGATTAGTCCGCTGCTGACATTGCTTGTTTGTTTAACACTGCCGCTCAGCCTGTTTGCCATTCGCGGCATTACGTCATTTTCTCAAAAACATTTTAAAGCGCAGCAAAAAGAGTTAGGAATGATCAATGGACATATTAATGAAATGTTCACAGGGCATCAAACGGTGCGTGCATATGGCTACGAAAAGAAAGCGATTGATACATTTGATCAATTAAACGAACAGCTGTATGAATCATCAAGAAAAGCGCAGTTCATATCCGGATTAATGATGCCATTGATGACGTTTATCGGGAACCTAGGTTATGTGGCAGTCAGTGTAGCCGGCGGTATTCTTGTGATTAACGGGAATATTCGTGTCGGGGATGTGCAGGCATTTATCCAATACACGCAGCAAATGTCTCAGCCGCTCGTGCAAGCTTCAAGCGTCGCCAACTTGGTTCAATCAGCGATTGCTTCTGCTGAAAGGGTGTTTGACATCCTGGATGAGGAAGAAGAAAGTGCCGAGGAAGATGCAGCAATTAACCTTGAATCACTTTCAGGCAATGTGAGCTTTGAACAAGTTCAATTTGGATATGAAAAAGACCATCCGATTATTAAAGATTTGAGTTTAGATGTCAAAGAAGGACAAACAGTTGCGATTGTTGGGCCAACAGGCGCTGGAAAAACAACCATCATCAATCTTTTAATGCGTTTCTATGAATTAGATCGAGGCTCTATCCGCATCGGCGGCGTCAAAACAACTGATCTCAGTCGTCAGCAAGTACGCGACTTATTTGCGATGGTTCTTCAGGATACGTGGCTTTTTGAAGGGACGATTCACGACAATATTGCCTATGGCAGGCAGAACGTCTCAAAAGAGGATGTCATCATAGCCGCCAAACATGCTTATGCTGACGACTTCATCCGGACACTTCCAGACGGATATGACACACTCTTAACAGAAGATGCCGGCAATCTGTCCCAAGGTCAGCGCCAGCTGTTAACCATCGCCCGTGCGATTTTATCTGATCCAAAGATCTTAATACTAGATGAAGCGACGAGCAGTGTGGATACACGGACAGAGATGCACATTCAAAAGGCGATGAATGAGTTGATGAAAGGCAGAACGAGCTTCGTTATTGCACACAGACTGTCGACGATCAAAGATGCCGACCTTATTCTAGTCATGAAAGATGGCACCATCATTGAAAAAGGAACGCACAGCGAACTCTTAAAACAAAATGGGTTCTATGCAGACTTATATATGAGCCAATTTACGGAGAATCAAGTCGGTTAAAGATAAAAAAGGATAGACTCGCATCCATGCGGTCTATCCTTTTTTTGTTACTCTAAACGCTTTTTCACTTTTACACTGAGTTTCGTTATATACTCTGCTTCATCTTTAGACATGAGTGAATGAAGCAAATACTCCTCAAATACATCTCCATCCAGCATCATGTCCTCTTTTTCAATTTCATCTAACAAGCGCGAATAAGCAGATTCAATCACTTCATATGATCCTTGATCATACATCACCGCATAAATGCCCGCAGATTTTTTAACTGCTTCCGGCGCTTCCATTCGGCAAAACAACTGATCTGACTGATGATATTGACGCTGAAGGAACTGCTCCTTTTTTAAGACAGCTCCATTTGCCGCAGCCCCTTTTATGCCAATTTCCTTTAGAAAATGTCCAACAATACGAGATATTTCTTCTACGGATGTATTCATGTCAATCGGGTTTGCCACGCTTAATACAACTGGTTCTTCTGGGAGCTCTTGAAACAACACCTCTCCTATTTTTACAGATGATAGTTCCTGCGTCGTCTCCATGACCCGCATAAGAAAAGACTGGATATCTTGAAGTTTTTCAATCTCTTGTTTGACCTTGTCTATTTGTTCAGCTGCTAGGCGTTGGAGCCTTTCGCGAGAAGGCTCAGTGAAATATTGTTTTAACTCTTTTATCGGAAATTGCACAGCTCGAAGGGATTGAATCGCTATAAAATGATCAAATTGCTCAAGGGTATAGTAACGGTACCCATTTTCATGAACACCAGCTGGCTTAAATAAACCAATTTTATCGTAATAAAACAAAGTATCTTTCTTTACATCAAATAACTTGGCAAATTCTCCAGTGAAAAAAGTTTTTTGCACATCATTCATCATCATTAAGGCTCCCCTCTTGACTATGGAGTTACTCCACCCTTTATGATAACATGCAGAACACCACTACGCTTGGAAAGGATAAAAACATGAATACCATCATTCAACATGAAGTGACATTAGAACTTGCCAAAAAAGAGGACTTCCCTTTTATGAAAAATGAGCTACAGAAAGCTTTTACAGCTGGCGTGATCGACGCATTTGGCGATGCGCATGATGGACCGATTCCTCCAGATGATGTGATTGATGCATCTTTTCATTCGAATGAACACATTGTTTATCATATGATGCTAAATGGCGAAAAGGCAGGCGGCGTTGTCATTAAAATCAACCAAGAGACCCACCACAACTCAGTTGACTTATTATACATCTCTTCATCCTCACACGGAAAAGGCATTGGTCAGGCAGCATGGAAAGCCATCGAGGCGAAATATCCAGAAACGATTGTTTGGGAGGTTGTGACCCCATATTTTGAAAAACGCAACATTCATTTCTATGTCAATAAATGCGGCTTTCAAATTGTGGAGTTTTATCATATGAAACATCCAGATCCAAACGCACCTCATGAAACTGACCAAAAAAATGAGCCTACAGCACCTGAGGAATTTGAATTTTTTAAGTTTGAGAAAGTGATGAAGAAAACCTGTTCCAGCCAATAAATATCTGCATCAAAAAAACACTACCCCCATGAAAAAGGTAGTGTTTTTTGAATCTCATCTAGCTTCTAATCTGACCGTCACCAGAAAGAAGCAGCTTCGTTGTTGTGAGTGCTGAAAGTCCCATTGGTCCTCTGGCGTGCAGTTTTTGTGTAGAGATGCCAATTTCAGCCCCATATCCAAGTGCACCTCCATCTGTAAAGCGAGTAGATGCGTTATGATAAACCGCCGCCGCATCGACTTCGTTTAAAAACGTGAGTGCCTGCTTTTCATCCTCTGTCACGATGGCTTCTGAATGTTTTGTACCGTACTTTTCAATATGGTGGATCGCTTCGTCGATTGAATCAACTACCTTTACGGCAAGGTCAAGACTTAAATACTCATCTGTCCAGTCCACTTCCTCAGCAGGAATGGCGTTTGAAAAATGAGACAGTGCAGCCTCATCGCCATGAACGGTGACATGGTGCTCCTGCAGGGCTTCATTCAATGATGCCGCATTCTCTTTCAGCCAATCGCGATGGATGATCAGCGTTTCAAGCGCATTACATACAGCTGGACGATTCGTTTTTGCATTGATGACGATCTCAATGGCTTTTTTCACATTGGCTGTTTGATCAATAAAGACATGACAGTTTCCTGTTCCTGTTTCAAGGACGGGAATCGTAGATTGTTCAACCACTGTTTTGATTAAAGAAGCTCCGCCTCGCGGAATTAAGACATCAATCCATTCTTTTAGATGAAGCATCGCTTGAACCGATGAACGATCTGTTTGTTCAATCAATTGCACTGCATCACGCGGAATCTTTGTTTGATCCAACGCTTCATGAATAACACTCACAATGGCTTTGTTGGAAGAAATAGCGGAGGAACCGCCTTTTAAAATCACTGCGTTACCTGCCTTAAGGGCAAGCCCTGCTGCATCGACAGTGACGTTCGGTCTCGCTTCATAGATCATCCCGATCACGCCGAGCGGTACTCTTCGGCTTTTCACATGCAAGCCGTTTTCAAGAGTCCATTCATCCAATATTTCTCCAACAGGATCTGTTAATCTCGTCACAAGCCGCAAGCTTTCGGCAAACTCATGAATTCTTTCTTCATTTAACATTAAACGATCCAAGAGTGCCTCTGAGAAGCCCTTTTCCTTCCCAGCATCTATATCTTTTTGATTCTCTTGTAAGATGAAGGTGCTATTTTGTTCTAACGCTTCTGCTAGTTTAAGCAGAGCCTCGTTTTTATCCTCTGTATGAAGTAAACCTAGTTTTTTTGAAACGTGCTTTGCTTTTTTCGCTTTTTCTTTGACCGATGTGACAACTTCAGCTGTCAGTGTCATGAAATTCCTCCCTTTTTGTTAACAAACGGGTATCGATAAATCTAAATGACAAACAAAAGCTTCAAGATCGACGACATGAACCACTTCATCCTGTAACGAGTCACTGCCTTGTGCAAGTTCATCAGATGGATAATTCACAATACCAAGCCCGATTTCTCTACCATCTTGATCTAAAATACGGACGACATCGCCTTTTTTAAACGAACCCTTTACATTGACAATGCCATCGGAATCAAGGCATTTCTCCCGGTGCATGAGGTGTTCCTGTGATTTCTTTTGAATAACGATCTCGCCTTTTGGTCCAGAATGAAAGGCAATCCACTGCTTCTTGTAATTCAGCGGTGCTAAATTCTCATCAGCGGTAAAATAAGTGCCGTCCTCTGTTCCATTGATTGCTTTGTCTAAAATGTGAGGCGTATCTGCTTTTCCTAAAAAGCCATTAATGCCAGCGGCCATTGAAATTTTAAACGCATCGAGCTTTGATTTCATTCCACCTGTGCCCACACTGCTGCCTGCATCTCCAGCTGCTGCTTCGATGTCTTCTGTGATGTCTGTGACTTCAAGAATTCTCTTCGCATTCGGATTTGTATGCGGGTTCTCTTCATACAAGCCATCAATATCAGATAAAATGGCAAGGAAATCCGCATCAATGAGTCCAGCTACTTTTGCAGACAATGTATCGTTATCTCCGAACTTCAAGCGATTAATCGTCACTGTATCATTTTCATTAATAATCGGAATGATGCCTCGATCTAATAACACATTCATCGTGTTGCGCACATTTTGATAGCGCGTTTCATCTGAAAAATCACTTCTTGTGATTAAAAGCTGTGAGGCAATATAACCGTGTGATAAAAATAAAGTAGAATATGATTCCATTAAAAGCCCTTGCCCGATTGAGGCAGATGCCTGTTTTTCCGGCAGTGTTTTAGGTCTATCGATAAAACCTAGTTTTCGGTAACCAGCTGCAACCGCACCGGATGAAACCAAAATGACTTCGTGTCCTTCATCTTTGAGTTTCACAATTTGATTGACGAGGTTTTCTAGTTTTTTTAAACTAATCTCCCCTTGAAAGCTAGTAAGAGAGCTGCTTCCAATTTTCACAACAATTCGTTTTCTCTCTTTATCTGCGTACACCTTATCACTCCTGTACCTGAGCTCTATTTATATAGATACTTTTTGTTTTTGCTGTTTGCTGATCTCTTTTGATCGATCGGCAGCATGTTTGACGGCTTGCTTGATTGCTTCTCCTCCGCCAAAATCATCTAATGCATTCAGACCTGCCGCTGTTGTTCCATTTGGTGACGTAATTTTCTCTCTTAGAGTAGAAGGATCTTCCTCTGTTTCTTGCAGCATTTTCGCAGCACCGAGAAGTGTCTGCGCGCCAATTTGGCGAGACAATTCCTTAGATAAACCTGCTTCTTCTCCTGCTTCTTCGATTCTTTCCATTAAGAAATAAAAATAGGCTGGTCCGCTTCCGGCAATGCCAGTGAAAATATCCATCTGTTCTTCCTGAATGGTATACACTTCGCCCATTTCAGATAAAAGCGCCTGACTCATGCTGATATGGGCGTCTTTCACATAACGTCCAGCACATAAAGCGGTCGCTGAAGCCCCGATTGTACTTGATGTATTCGGCATGATCCTCATCACGGGCTGCCCTTCATGCAGCATATCTTCAATATAAGATTGCTTCACACCTGCAAGGACAGACAAGATCAGCTGGTCACTCTGAATATGAGGTTTTAACGATTCAAGTGCTGTTTCAGCATCCTTTGGCTTCATGGCCAGAATCAACATATCCATTTCTTCAAAAGGAAAAGAATCCATTGTGGCTGTTTGTATTCCGTAACGTGTCGTTAGTTCATTCAATCGAAGTTGATTTTGTCTGTTTGTTGCGTAAATTTGGCCTAGCGGCATTTGTCCTGATCGCACAATCCCTGCAATCATTCCTTCCGCCATAGAACCTGCTCCAATGAAAGCAACTTTCTTTTGATCAATGATATTGATCCTCTCCCTCGTTCGCTTTTTGTTCGTGTTTTTCGCACGTTAGTTATCGTAACATGATGAGAAATCGTGTCAAGAAAGAGCCAGCGCTTTCCAAAAGTCCCGAATACGCGTTCAACCGCTTGCTGTATGTATACTGACTGCGCTTTTGCAAAACAACAATTTAGATCTAAAGAACTATATGTATTTGCATCATAGTACCCTTTCGTTCGACTGAATTCCCCATTTTATTTTTGGTTTCGGTGACTTCAATTCTAATTTATAGAAAACGCTATCATTTCTAATGGATTCCTATTTTCCTATAAGACGAATGTGCTTGAATCTTTCGATTAGACTATTGACATATTTTAGAAAACATGTCCGTTGAAATGATATTTTACGGGTGATACCGTGAAAGGGAAACCAAGTGAAAAAGGAGCGTTCATAATGAAAGTGAAAGAAAACTATATCAATGTCATTCCAATGAAAGAAATCCGTTCGACCGATGACCTTCTTTTCCCGTTCCCTATTTACAATGAGCTACGTGCCGAGAGTGATATTAGATATGATGAAACAAGAAAGTGCTGGGATCTCTTTCGATATGCGGATATCCAGTCTGTTCTGAAGCAGCCAAAAGTGTTCTCATCACAGCGAGGAAGAAGCACGACAAAAACGAGTATTTTAACAATGGACCCGCCAAAACATACAAAAATGAGAGCACTCGTGAATAAAGCATTCACGCCAAAAGCGATCAAACAATTAGAAGATAACATTAAAGACTTGACACATGACCTGCTGCAACAAGTGAAAGATCAGCGTACGTTTGATATCGTGGAAGATCTAGCAGCTCCCCTGCCTGTCATGATCATTGCTGAGCTTCTTGGCGCAGAGGTAAAGGATAGAGCGTTCATTAAGAAACATTCTGATGCCCTAGTAGCAGGTGCAAAGGATGAATCAAAAGAAGCCATTCAAGCAGTAGTCGATATGCAGAAACGCGCAGAGGAAGAGCTGTCCGCTTATTTTGCACACTTAATCCAAAAACGAAAAGAAGCCCCTGCTGATGACCTGATCTCACTTCTTATTCAAGCAGACATCGATGGTGAGCGTTTAACCGAGAATGAACTACTTGGTTTTTGTATTCTATTACTAGTTGCTGGTAATGAGACAACGACCAATTTGATTACAAATGCAGTAAGACTGCTGACAGAGCAGCCGCATATTGCCGAAGCAGTACGGCAAGACCCCTCTCTTATTCCGCAATTGACCGAAGAAACGTTACGCTATTACCCGCCTGTTCAAGCCATTGGGCGAATCGCGGCCGAGGATGTTGAGATTGCAGGCTCAAAAATTAAAAAAGGAGACTATCTCATCAGCTGGGTCGCTTCAGCAAATCGCGATGAACAGAAATTTGACGATCCAGATACGTTCCGTCTTGACCGGAAATCAAACCCGCATATGAGCTTTGGCTTTGGCATTCATTTTTGTCTCGGTGCACCGCTTGCCCGCCTTGAAAGCAACATTGCACTTGAGGTTTTACTCCAGACGTATCAGGATATCACCTGCGCGGCAGATCAGCTAAAACCTATTCAAAGCACTTTTGTTTTTGGGGTAAAAGAATTTCCTGTACAGGTCACCCGTTTTTAAAAGTCCCTCTTGAGGGGCTTTTTTCATTTTCTTCAATTCATCATCTCTTTCTTACCTTCCATCTCCGAACATGCTAAAATAAAGTCCATATAAAGAGATAACGGATTTCAGAAAAGGAGCCAAAAATTCATGACCGATTATACAGCAATGAAAGACGGAATATTCAAATCAGTTTGTTCGTTAGATTGCCCGGATCAGTGTGGTCTTTTGATACATAAAGAAAATGGAAAGATCGTAAAAGTCCAGGGAGATCCAGACCACCCCGTCACCCAAGGCAACATATGTAACAAAGTGCGGAATGTCACAGCCCGTTTATATGATGAAAAGCGGCTGACCACTCCTTTGAAGCGTGTTGGCCGCAAAGGCGATGGACAATTTGCTCCGATTACATGGGAAGAAGCCATTGAAACCATTCGGCAAAAATGGACAAAGCTGATTGAAGAAAAAGGTCCAGAAAGTATTCTGCCTTACAGCTTCTATGGGAATATGGGCAATCTGAATGCAGAAGGCATGGACCGCCGCTTTTTCTATCGTCTTGGTTCAAGTCAATTAGACCGGACTATCTGTCAGTCAGCAGGAACGACCGGCTATAAATATACAATGGGTGCAAGCATCGGGACTGACCCAGAAGACACCATTCATACGAAACTATTCATCTTTTGGGGGATCAATGCTGTGTCGACCAATATGCACCAAATCACCCTCGCGCAAAAAGCCCGAAAGCAAGGAGCAAAGATTGTTGTGATTGATGTTCACAAAAACCAAACCGGACGGATGGCAGATTGGTTCATTCCGCTTCGACCTGGTACTGACAGTGCCCTTGCCCTTGGCATCATGCATGTCCTTTTTAAAGAAGGACTGACAGATGAAGCCTTTTTAGAAACTTATACTATCGGTCATAATGAGCTGCGTGAGCATGTGAAGCAGTATGATCCAGACACTGTTGAGGGGATCACTGGGGTTTCAAAAGAGGACATCGTGACACTCGCAAGAATGTACGCAGAGACATCGCCATCTCTTATTCGTATTGGCAATGGTTTGCAGCACCATGATAATGGCGGGATGAGTATTCGTACCATTTCCTGCCTCCCTGCCCTGACTGGCCAGTGGCTCTACAAGGGAGGCGGTGCGATGAAATCAAACTCTTCTTTTCTGAGCTATAATGAAACAGCTCTTCAGCGGCCGGATTTATTAAAGGAACGCACGCCAAGATCATTTAATATGAATCAGCTAGGCAGTGTGCTGACGAATGCAGCGCCTTCCATTGATTCACTCTTTGTCTACTCGTGCAACCCAGCTGTTGTGACGCCTGAAGCAAATAAAGTAAGAGAAGGTTTGCTGAGAGAGGATTTATTTACAGTGGTTCACGACCTATTTCTAACAGAGACAGCTAAGTATGCAGACATTGTCCTGCCGGCCACATCCGCCTTTGAAAATGTGGATTTCTATACATCATACTGGCACCATTATATTCAAATTCAAGAGCCAGTGATTGAACGCTATGGAGAAAGCAAATCCAATACAGAAGTGTTCCGCTTGTTAGCCCATGCGATGGGCTTTGAAGATGCAGCCTTCCGCGAGACAGATGCGGAACTCATGGAACAAGCCCTTCATCATCCAGAAAATCCGCATTATGAGGACATTTCATACGAGGCATTAAAAGAAAAGAAATGGATCAAAGCAAAAAGAGGACCTTTCCAAGACTTAAAGCTCTCTACCCCAAGCGGGAAAATTGAGCTTTATTCGGAACAAATGAAAAAAGACGGGTATCCAGCACTTCCAACCTATGTGCCGCTCTATCAAGAAAGCGAATATCCACTTATCTTCATACCTGGACCGAATCATAATTTTCTTAACTCGACCTTCTCACTTCATGAAAAGCATCAAAAGCTCGAGAAGTTCCCTAAGCTTCACATGAATGAAGAGGATGCAAAGGCAAGAGAGATTGAAGATGGTGACATGGTGCGTGTGCTGAATGACCGGGGTGAATGCGAGCTTGTCGTGTCAGTTGGTCAAAATGTCTTATCCGGTGTTGTGGTGAGCCAAGGATTATGGGCAGATCAAAAAGGCAAAAAGCATCTAGTCAATGGATTAACACCTGATCGGCTGGCAGATATGGGCGGCGGTGCGACGTTCTTTTCTGGCAGAGTGGAAGTTGTAAAATGATGATAGACAGAAGAAAAGCCAGCAAAAAACTGCTGGCTTTTTTTCATTAGATTTATCGAATCATCAGCTGGTTGGTAAACACATTCGCACTTCCGTTGCTTCGGTAGCCTTCTACAGTTAATGCTGTTTCATACATTTTCCCCATTGGCATACCTAGGCTTTCCCATTTTCTGAAATGCTCACTGACGGATACAGTACCGCTCGTACGTTTTGTTTGACGTACACTCCAATATTGCTTAAAGGTAGCGTCTCCAATAATAGAAGGCTGATTGACACGTAGCGTTTCATAAATGTCATATGTGCCCCCATCGGCATAAAATGATCCTTTATACGTTCCTGTTGGGCGATAGGTGCCCCATGACTCAACAATGTAGTATTCAGCTAATGGAGATTGTGTCCAGCCATAGACACATAAGTAGGAATTCCCGCCTGGGTTAAAGGCTGCGTTGTAATTGATGGAGATGTTGCCAAGTTGATGATGAGTTTTAGTGGAATCAAACTTCTTCCCTTTTCGAAACAAAGCATTTCCGATATTGTTCCATTGCGCGCTAAATGCCCCGCCGTTATTGAGTGTCATTGCGGTATTTCCGTAATCCTTCCATAATTCAAAATCGTACCCGCTGTGATTGCCGATTCTATTGTCATAGATCGTTTCCGCATGAGCTGGTACAGCCGTCAGTGTCAGCACAAATCCAATACACATCACAAACAATAGCCTCAATCTTTTCAAGTTCATTTTCCATCCATCTCCTTTTTTCATTAAAATTGTTCTGCCTTCTCTAAGATGAAGCGAGCTCATCACCTCCTTTCATGTCTCCCTTTTTGCTAGACGGAACGGTATTGTTCTAACCCCGCATGGATATCTCTTGTTTGTGTATAGACCTTTTGATACAGATGAAACAGATCAGCATATATACTTGCATGCTGCTGCTCTGGCTCATAGACAGCTGCTTGGTGGATAAACTGTTCCGCACATGCTTCAAGCGACGGATACCAGCCGCAGCCAACGGCGGCAAGTATAGCTGCTCCTAAAGCAGGCCCTTGTTCATTGTCTAACTGGATGACCTCAGCCTGAAAAATGTCTGCTTGCATTTGAAGCCATGTCCGGCTTCTTGCACCGCCTCCAATGGAGACAATTGAATCTATGTGTTTCCCAGCTTGCCTGAATAAAGCGATCGATTCATTTAACGAGAAAGTAATCCCTTCTAGCACAGCCCTAACGACATGTGCCCTTTCATGCCGACTGTCTAATCCAATCAAGCTTCCACGAATGATAGAATCCGCATGAGGTGTTCTTTCCCCGACTAAATATGGAGTGAAGAGCAATCCATTTGCTCCTGGCGCGACATCAACCGCACCCTCTAAAAGTGATTGGAACGATTCCTCTGGTGCCAGTAAATGTTTTATCCAGTTAAGGCTATATCCTGCTGAAAGGGTCACACCCATTGTGTAGAAAGCGTCTTTTTTTGCATGATGGAACAAATGCAGGTTTCCTTGAAGCGCTCTTTCATGATCCTCTTCGTAAGAGAGTATGACGCCAGATGTGCCAATGCTGCATAACGTGCGGCCAGAGGATAAAATACCAGCACCAATTGCTCCGCAAGCATTGTCTGCCCCGCCAGCAAACACTTTTGCACCCTCTTCGATCCCCGTCTCACGTGCAATGTGCGGTAAGAGTGTACCTACCTCTTCCTCTGATGAGATAAGTGGCGGACAAATATGAGGAGGAATATCAAATGCCTGACAAATTTCTTCACTCCACGCTTGCTCTCCAATATTTAATAACAAGGTGCCAGCTGCATCTGAATAATCGATATGAACAGAACCTGTTAAACGAAATCTGACGTAATCTTTTGGGAGTAAAAACATGTCGATTTGTTGATCAATTTCTGGTTCATGTTCCTTTACCCATAATAATTTTGGCAGTGTAAATCCTTCTAACGCTTGATTTTTCGTAATCTTTTGCAGTCGTTCCCCCAGCTTTTTTGTGATGTGTGTACATTGCGCAGTTGTTCGTGTATCATTCCATAAAATTGCAGGGCGGAGCACCTCGCGGGATTCATTTAAAAGAACCAGACCATGCATCTGTCCAGAGAAGCTGATGCCCTCTACTTTCTTTGAAAAGGCAGGCTGCCTTGCCATCAGTTCTTTCATCGCAGCCACTGTTTGCTCAACCCATTCCTCTGGGTTCTGCTCACAATATCCAGGTTTATCTTGAATGAGGCGGTAAGGCTTAGTGGCCTCGCCGCACACCTTTCCATCCTCATCGACTAATATGGCTTTGACTCCGCTCGTTCCAAGATCAATTCCCATTACATACTTCATGTCTTCACTCCTTCAAAACAGGTCCGCTTCTTCAATCAATCTTCTAATAAGTATTGATTTAACCGGGCTTTTAACTGTTCCTCTCTTCCCGATTCGTTTCTGATTAAAGGATGTTTGAGCGCATACTCTTCTAATGTATGAAAGTTTGCCTTTCCTTCTGAAATGTCACGTCCAATCCCTTCAGAAAAACTGCGATACCGGTGCTTGATCACATCTTCAAACACACGATCTTCTATGAGTCTATGAGCGACCCGCAGCCCTTTTGCGAATGCATCCATCCCCGCAATATGGGCATACAAAATATCTTCAAGCTCAAAAGAAGCTCTTCTAACTTTTGCATCAAAGTTGAGACCGCCAGTACCTAGTCCGCCATTTTGCAGAATTTCATACATAGCTAGCGTTGTGGCATATAAATCGGTTGGAAATTCATCAGTGTCCCAGCCAAGCAGCGTATTCCCTTGGTTCGCATCCACAGAACCGAGCAATCCATGTATTCTCGCCACGCGTAATTCATGCTCAAACGTATGACCAGCAAGCGTCGCATGATTCGCCTCTATGTTCAATTTAAAATGTGAATCTAATCCATATTGCTTTAAAAAGGCGATAGATGTTGCTGCATCTGCATCGTATTGATGAGTGGTTGGCTCCTTTGGCTTAGGCTCAATTAAAAATTGGCCAGTGTATCCAATTTCCTTTGCATAATCAACAGCCATATGCAAAAATGATGCCATGTGGTCAAGCTCTCTTTTCATATCAGTATTCAGCAGAGTATCGTATCCTTCTCGTCCTCCCCAAAAAACGTAATTTTCTGCGCCAAGTTCTTTAGCTGTTTCAATCCCTTTTTTCACCTGTGCGGCCGCATAGGCAAAGACATCTGCATGACAAGATGTCGCTGCGCCGTGTACAAATCTAGGATGCTTGAACATGTTGGCCGTGTTCCACAGCAGCTTGACTCCGCTATCTTGCATGTATTCTTTCATTCTTTCTAAAATGATGTCTAATTGCTGATTTGTCTCTTGAAGCGTATCTCCCTCCGGTGCAATGTCACGGTCATGGAACGAAAAATACGGTACATCCAATAGATCAAACAGTTGAAAGGCTACTTCCAACCTAGCTTTTGCTAAATCCATTCCGCTATAGGAATCCCAGGCTCTCTGCATCGTGCCAGTTCCAAACATGTCTGTTCCATCAGCAGTCAATGTATGCCAATAAGCGACTGAGAAGCGCAGATGATCTTTCATTGTTTTTCCGCCAATCATTTCGTTTGGATTATAGTATTTAAAAGCGAGTGGATTTTTTGATTGTTTTCCTTCAAATTGTATCTTTCCGATTCCTTCTAAGCTGTGTAACGTTTTCATATTTGAGTTGGTCATCTTTTATTCCTCCTATGATTTCACTTTGTAAGTTGATTCAACAAACTAATGTTCAATTGATGATCCATTCACTTTGAATTTTCCATATTTTTTAGTTTTTTAGAAATATTTTCGTTATAATAAAGTTAAAATCATCCTTCTTACAGATTACAGACGAAGAAAAACAGCTTTTTTCTTCACTTAATCTAAAGACGAAACAAATGGAGTGGATAACATGGATATCGCTGATCAGAACTTTGTGAAAAAAATAAATCAAAAGCTATTATTAAAAGAAATTCTCCAGCATGCGCCAATTTCTAGAGCCAGATTATCTGAACGCACTGGGTTAAATAAATCGACGGTTTCCTCTCAAGTAAGTACATTAATGAAGGAGCAGCTCGTCTATGAGATCGGCCAAGGTGAGTCCAGCGGCGGGAGAAGGCCGGTTTTACTTATGTTTAATAAACGTGCTGGCTGCTCCATCGGGATTGATGTCGGCGTTGATTATGTCAACGGCATTTTAACCGACCTTGAAGGGTCCATCCTTCATGAGGAGCAGATGAAGCTCCCATCAAGCGCTCCTGACGTGACCATACGCATATTAACTGAATTAATACAGCAGTTGATGGCCCAAATCCCCTCTTCCCCATACGGGCTCATAGGTATTGGCCTATGTATTCCTGGGCTAGTGGATGCTGATGAACAGATCGTGTTTACGCCTCATTCTAAATGGAAAAATGTTGATCTGAAAACAACGCTACAAGATGCATTCCAAGTACCGGTCTTTATTGAAAATGAAGCAAATGCCGGTGCATATGGTGAAAAAATCTTTGGTGCCGCTAAACATTATGATCATTTGATCTATGCCAGCATCGGCACTGGCATTGGAATCGGAATCATTATCAATCATCATTTATACAGAGGGGCATACGGCTTTTCTGGTGAAATGGGACATATGACCATCGACTTTAATGGACCAACATGCAGCTGCGGAAACCGTGGTTGCTGGGAGCTGTATGCATCTGAGAAAGCCTTGTTTCAGTCCCTTCAAACAAATGATCAGCCCATCTCTCACCAAGATGTGGAACAACTGGCGACGTTCAATGATATGAAAACGCTCAATGCCCTGCGCAACTTTGGTTTTTACCTTGGGGTCGGTCTCACAAACGTCCTGCATACCTTTAACCCGCAAGCGATTATTTTACGAAACAAGGTGATTGAATCGCAGCCAGCGGTTTTACGTGTGATTCAAGAGGAGGTATCCTCAAGGATAGATACTCAATTCAGTTCACATGTCGAGCTGCTTCCTTCGTCATTAGGACATAACGCACCGGTATTAGGGATGACTTCACTCGTCATTGAAGCCTTTCTGCAAGATGCCACCCTCTCACCATGACAGATTCTTCAATAAAAAAGACAGCTCTTACCGTGTTGTCTTTTTTTATTTATTCTGTTTCCTCATAACGGAAATAGTTGAAATCAGCAGGCAGACGCTCGCCGCTTGTATCCTGGCACTGCATGCCGACAAATGCCCCTGTAAAAAATCCTCCTCCTCGGATGAAGTCATCAGATAGATGGCTAGATTTAAATATCACATCAATTTCCTTCCAGTCTTTTTGATCAAAAGAATAAGAATAGGTATATGTTTCTTTCTGAACGGTCACTTTTAAATACACATAGGTGACCTCCTCTGGAATGACGATTTTTTGTGTCAATGGCTGAGAAAAGGAAAGGTTTTGACAGGCAGATAATTCAAGAATACGACCAAGTTCCTCGTCATATGTCACCTGAAGCGCAGTCCAATTTTCCGTATTATAATAATTCACAAGACCAGCGGCTTGCTGAAAATTTTCTGGAAAGAACGACACAGCGGTCTCTGCTTCAAAATAAAAGCTTTGCCAGCGCCTTGCAACGAAGGATTGAGTAAACTTAGATGTGAGAGATTCCTGACCATATAACCTTAAATGATGAGGTTTTTCCGTTAATGAACCGATCTGTTCAGTAAAAGGAATTCTTAATGTTTGGAAGTGTCTATTTAACGTTGATTCTTTAAACTCATCGACTGTATGGTGTGTTGGAGCAAAAACCTTTTCGTT
This sequence comes from Bacillus sp. FSL K6-2841, assembly GCF_037976435.1. NCBI lineage: Bacteria > Bacillati > Bacillota > Bacilli > Caryophanales > Bacillaceae > Bacillus > Bacillus sp. FSL K6-2841. The sequence goes on from NZ_CP150266.1 coordinate 1,895,050, forward strand.
GATCGCTGGTGCTTCAACTTCAAGCGATCCTTCTTTTCCGCCCACAACATACGGCCAGCCATCCTTCCATTCAAGCTTTTGAATCGCTGTTTCTCTTCCTAAAGGACACCATCCTCTCTGTTGAAAAATAGATTCCTTGCTTGATTGAATAGGGCGGCCAGTCAGATGAGCGAGGTACCATTCATTTGTGTGCGTTTGAACAATGGAAGCATGCCCGCATTTTTGAAGCGGATGTTCAGGCGTGTGAAAAGCACTTAAAATTGGGTTATCAGGATGAACCTCATAAGGCCCTTCAATCTGCGGGGAACGGGCAATTGTTGCCGCATGCTCGTACCTGGTGCCTCCTTCTGCTGTTAATAAATAATAGTAATCACCGATATGATAAAGATGCGGTGCTTCTGTCAATTTAATCGGTGTGCCTTTAAAAATGACCTTCCGCTGGCCAACGAGTTTCTTTTCCGTCACGCTATATTCCTGCAGGGCAATACCTGCAAAGGAATGGTGCTTTTCCCTATGGTCCCACAGCATATTTAAAACGTATTTCTTGCCGCTTTGGTCATGAAATAAAGAAGGATCAAAGCCAGAGCTATTAAGCTTAACCGGCTCACTCCAATCACCATCAACGTCACTTGCCGTAACCAAATAATTATGACCATCTTTAAATGGACCATCCACTACTTTAATATCTGAATAAATAAGCCAAAACTGACCATCTGCATAGCTTAGACACGGTGCCCATACTCCGCCAGAATCAGGATTCCCTTTCATGTCCAGCTGCGACGTTTTTTGCAAAGGACGCGCAGCAAGTCGCCAATGGACGAGATCCTTCGAATGATAAATTTGGACCCCTGGAAACCATTCAAATGTAGAGACCGCCATGTAATAATCTTCTCCTACACGGCAAATACTTGGGTCCGGGTTAAATCCTTTGAGCACTGGATTGGTAATTTTCATTCAACTTCCTCCTCTTTCACGACCTACATTTTAAAATCATCCATATGATCGATATATACTTGATCCCTATTCTCAAGCTCCCTCACGACTTTTTGGTGCTCTTCTTCATCTAAATTATAAAAATTAATATCAATCATCGCTAAAATCAGTAAGCATACAGGAATCACTGTTACCGTAATTAAAATGCCAAGCAATGCTTCTGGCGTCTGTATTTGGTTTGCAACATAGCCAAATCGATCGAGTACAAGCCCCGGAACGATCCCGCCTAATGCCATCCCAAATTTAAAGAAAAATCCAATGACTGCGTAGATAAGTCCGCCCATCCTTTTTCCAGTTTTATATTCGCCATATTCAACAGTCTCAGGAATGAGTGCCCACATGTATGCACCGGCTGTAATACTACCCGCAGCAGCAACGAGTCTGAAAATCAGGATTAACGTGATTTGACTCGGCGGTATCACAAGTAAGGCAAGAAGACCTACGATATTCAGCGATAAAGAATAATTCAGCAGCTTTTTCTTACCTAACAACTTGTGCAGCTTCGGAATAAACGGCAGCACCATTAAAGCTGGCAGACTGCCAATGAGTCCGTACCATTTCACTAAATCTTCTCTGCCAAGGTTATACGTCACATAATAGATCCCAACAGAGTTGCTGATCGAGTTCACACCAAAAATAATAATAAAGAAAATACTTAATACAACAAGCGGGCGATTCACTCGTAACTGGACAAAAATATCACTGAATTTAATCTTTTCCTCTGGCTTTTGAAGCGTGACACGTTCATTCGTACTTTTAAAACAGAAAATCAATAATGCGCCGCCAAGAACGCCGAGAAAAGCCATCGTCATCTGCCAGCCAAGTGCTGTATTTCCTGTCGTATCACTTAAAAAGGTCGCAAGAAAAGGAACAAAAAAAGCCACAACCAGACCGCCTAGATTGGCAAATACCATACGAACGGACGTAATACTAACAACTTCTTGGTTATTTCTTGTCATTGCGGAAGTTAAAGCACCATAAGGAACGTTGATGAATGTGTATGTAAGCGATAAACCAACATACGTGATGTAGGCATAAATGAGTTTACCCATTTCAGAAAAATCAGGTGTTGTAAAGCAGAGAATGGCAAGTACGACAAAAGGAAACGCACCGAATAACAAGTAAGGTCTAAACCTGCCAAAACGGCTGTTCGTCCGGTCCACCAATGCACCAATAAATGGATCTGCAAGCGCATCAATGGCGCGAACAACCAAAAACATCGTCCCTGCTGCTGCCGCTGATAAACCGTACACATCTGTATAGAAAAATAATAGATATGTAGAGACAGTTGCGTAAATCAAATTACATGCGAAATCCCCTGAAGCATATCCCACTTTTTCAGACATACGAATCTTCTTTAAATTCTCACTAACCATGAGCTTTCTCCCTTCTTCACTTAGCCTCTTCTAACGAACAGATGATGGAGGGCAGCAGCAATCAATACGCGGAATATAAAGCGCTTTCAATTTGTTATAAAAATGTAGCTGAACATCTCATCCTTTCAGCTTAGCCCAAATACGCAACAAAACAGTCGAATGACAGAATCATCTCCTTCAATATAGGGTTCGATACTTGAAATTCATCTTAGTTTATTGACTAAACAAACTAAGATGAGTTCATTTTATAAAATCTGATCTGACTTTTCAATATTTTTTGAAAAAATAATCCAAATAATCGATATCTTGTCATTTATCTTTTGAAATGACATGAAAATCTAAAAGAATTCATTTATTGGTTGCATTCAAGCTCATCCCATGCTATATTAATCAAGCGATGAGCTGAATTGTGTAAGTCGGGTAACATGTCTCTTTGAGACACACACGAATGTGGCGTGTGGTTATTCCGCCTCAATACGCAAAAGACATCTTCTTAGGAAGATGTCTTTTTTCTTACCCTATTTTTGTTCCATTCTCAACCGGTTCATCTGTCGCTAGCAAAACCACGTCTTCTTTTGACGGAATGCCTCCTAAGACAAGCACTTCTGATTTGAACCCAGCAATTCTTCTTGGCGGGAAATTAACGACCGCTACGATTTGTTTGCCAGTAAGATTCTCTGCTGTATAACGCTTTGTCAGCTGAGCACTAGATTGCTTCACACCGATTTCTTCGCCAAAATCAATCTTGAGTTTCAACGCAGGCACTCTTGCCTCTGCAAAAAATTCTGCTTCTATGATCGTTCCAACGCGAATATCTAACGCCAAAAACTGTTCAATATCTGCCATCTGACTCTCTCCCCTTCGTAAAAGATAACATAATCTATTGATTATCCATTGTAGCACATTCATTTTATCTAAAAGGAGGTTCAAAAAGCCTATACAGCGCTAACATCACCTTTATAGTTTACATAATAAATTTATAGTCGCGTATTAAATGTTTGCATCCTAAAAATGAATTCGGTAGAATGGCAAATAATCCTACTGCTTCCTCTCGAATAATTTGGGGAGGGTTCACACTTGTTTACACTATCAGATATGTGGACGTTTTGCTGGTCGTTTTTTGTCATTCTTCCTATTGTTGCCATCCTGCATCAACTTGGCCATATTGTGGTCGCGTGGATGTTTGGAGCAAAGGTTTCCTTTGCTCTTGGCGATTAGACGAATCTATTTTCTAGATGCATTTTGCCACTATGAAGAAATGAGGAAAAATAACCGATTGTCGCACATTCTTGTCTACTTAGGCGGTTCATTATGCAACTTGCTCAGTGTTCTCATACTGAACACAATGATCGCCAATGATTTCCTGCCAGAGCACCAATTTTTCTATCAATTTGCTTACTTCTCAGTCTACTATGTATTTTTTGCACTTCTGCCAGTCCAGTATGCAGATCATCATCCGAGTGATGGGCAAGCGATTGTGAACATCATTCGGCACGGTGAACCATGTGACATCATTGACTAACATGATGACTGTCAATATGATAATGAATCGTTAAAAAAGGAATACCGAACAGCTTCATTTGATGTACCGCTGTGAGACTTTCATCCGTCTGCGGCTTCATATGAAAGCTTTCTTCCATTGGCAGTTTCATGGTGATAAAAGGCGTATGAACATACAATCCTTCGTCACCGGTACTGCCTTTTGGACATGTACTTTTTAATAAAAAATCTCCTTTTTCATCAAAAGGCTTTAAAATAGCTGTCAGCTGAGAATAAGGAAGTGGCAGCGCAATATTCAAATAACCCCCAGCTGCATCGTAATGAAGAGCATAAAGTGCAAAAAAGACTTGCTCTCCTTTTGCGTTGTAACGTATCCAAGCCCGAACATTTTTCCTTTCTTCCTTTGGATGTTGAAATCTAGTCAGACGTCCCTTCATTTCATATGGATGACGAGATAACCCCAAATAAAGCTGACCTATTTTCTTAAACATTGGCTGAAGTAAAAAAACAAACGGCCTTACCCACCTATGAAAGCTGACGGCTGCTTTTAATGTAAATGCCATAGGGTCTTCATAAAATCTGCGAATCACGGGTGACACCCTATCAGCTGAAAATGTCTTTCCATTTAATTCATCAAGAGAATCGACTAAACCAAGCTTCTCAAAGTCATGCGCGCTGTCCTCTTGAATCGAGTTCATCTGAAACCGGCCATGCATTTTCGACATCGGAAAGTTCTTCTGCTTTAATTGATGCTTCGGTCCTTCAATCAGCCAGCCAATCAAACCTGGCAAAATCACAAAAAAAGCATTGATACTGCCATGAAACCAAATCATCTGATCAATGCTAATGTAGGTCACACGCATCAGCATACCTGCGGAATAAAGAAGTGATAGCACGATCGTCCCCATTAAAACAAAGCTAGAAAACACAACGAGACCTTTCGCCAAAGTTGAACGAAATCTTGTTTTCACACAAAGGAAGCCATATATGTAGAGGGCCATCACATAAAGTATGACGCTGAACGTATCAAATAGACGGGAAAAGCTAATCCCAACAGCAATCATCAGAGGCGACAGCAAAATCACCCATCCCGCTGCTTTGTATAAAGCTGTTTCTTTTGCTGGCTGCCTCCCTAATAATCCATAAAAAAGCGGAATAAAAAAAGCGGAGTAATGAAAATGAATAGCGGTCAAAAGAACAATGATCGGCGAAAATGTCATCACCTGTATATCTGCTGTGTATAGCCAAAACCACAGACCCCCTAAAGCGAGATACATCCATGCGCCATCAATCATCAGCTCATGAAGCGGAAAGATTCCTCTTTTCAATAAACGAGAAAAGCCAAATAACGCCAATAAGATTGTATATAAAAGCCATCCCGATGCAAACCAAGCGGAATGATAGATAAAAGCGGTGGTTGCACAAAGAGCCGCTATCGGAAAGGCTTTCATTAAAAAGCCGATCAGCATCCCTGGCTTGTGTTTCTCCCCTTCTTTCTCAAAAAAGTGTAAGGCAGCGGGAAGAAAAAATAGAATCGCCATGAGAACAAAAAATTCTGCTACCCGGCCTGTCATGAAACGGGTGACAATAAACCAAGACATGAAGATCAAACTGGATGTCAAATGCCACTTATTCATTATGAGCCATCCTTTCTGTAAAACGGCCTTTATATGTAAAAAGAGTACCAAACAGGCGGTTTTTCACGTGGACATCAATGTTATATTCACCTGCATGCTCATCGTAGCCTTCCGTTACATCTGACACTCCATAAAGCCATGAAGGCAGCGGCCATTCTTTTCTGAACATCAAAAACTTCTGCCGGCCGGATTGGATGTGCAAGAAACCATGCTTTGTTACTGTAAAATGAAGCTCTGACACAAGAAGTCTAGGCTTTCCAAAGTAATCTAGTACTGTATGACTCTCCTGATCAATAATCATATCCGCATCAAAATGCCGCTCCTTCTTTGGGAAATAAAACGTTCGATACCAGTGCATCCCTTCCTCCCCCTTATTTGTCACAAAGGGCTCGTTCACAATTCGGAAAGGAATGTTTTTACCTCGTTCGGGGAAAAAGCAACGAAACAGTGGACCCATTCTGAAGATCAACCGAATGAATCTTGACCCGCCGCCTATTTCCTCCATAGTACCTTCAGCAGAAAACGCGCGGTTGTATCTCTCTTTTAGCTTTGGATGCAGTTTATCGTAATCCTTTACTTGATGACGATGAACGACCATGTCTACCGCCCCTTTTTCGCTTGATTGAAAATACATCTACACAATCTTTTAAATTGATCATACCTGCAATCGACAAAATAAAAAATGCACTCATCACAAGCGGCTCATGAAGCGTCGTTTGCGGGGATAGGATCCCTATACAAAGCATAATGAGAAGAAACATACTTTGTAAAATGAAGAGATATTTCTTTGATCGTTTGGGAATTAACCATGATACGCCTAAAAGCGCATAAAACAATCGGAAACTCGTGCTATGATCAAAAGCCGAATGTGAAAAAGGATTGGCTGCTTGGCTTAACCAGACAATGGCAAACAGCAAACAAATCCCGTAATGAGCAAGGGTTCTCTCTAGTAATAACCGAGGGTGCGTTCCCTTTTCAAGCCACGTCTTTAATGCACCAAAACTAAAGGCTGTCATAAACCCGATCATTGGGCGAAAAAGAATCCGATCTGCCCATGTCCATCCTTTTCCTTCTTTCGTTTTGTAATCAAATTGAGTTTGAAACACAATGTGATCGCTTGTTTTCATATACTTCCAGTAGCCGCTGCCTTCTTTGATAAAAGACAATGGGTGTGACGATTTAAAATGAAGTGAGGATGCCCGCTCATTCCGTTCATCCATCATTCTTGTTCGATAAGCTCCTGTCCCTGTGACACTTAAACCAAACCCAAGATGCTTTTCATACAAAAAGGATTGGGGCTGTTCATTTTGAGGTTCATTTAATGAAATGGTTGAAAAGCGCAAATCCCATTGTTCATGAAGCTTTGGATTTTGCGTATACTCCCATACTTTCTCTATCGGTGCATGAATGGTTGTTTCCACATAAACGGGCTTTCTTTTCATCTGCCTCTACTCCTCTATGTGAATTATTTCACATAATAAGCATACCATGTTTCACAAAACTGTCAAATCTTTATTCTTTTTTTTGTCAAAAAATTGGTTCAAGATGACCGCCTCTAAAACATATCGATCCACTACCAAAAAAAGACCTGTCAATGAGACAGATCTTCTTTTTGCAACACACCTGAGATATAAAGCTTGACCGCATAGCTCACACTGTCTTCAAGCTGTTCTTTTCGTTGAAATCCATTTTTATTTGAAATATCACCGAAGCCGTGCAATAAACTTCTTAGTCCTCTGACCACATGTGTCATCTCTTCTTCTTTGACACCAAAACGGGCCATGATGGCTTGGACAAATTCAACAAGGCGCTCTGCCTCACTTCTTACTTTTTTCTCCTCCATATGTGAAAAGGCTGCTTCATAAAGACCTGGATGTTCGCGGACAAATTGAACATACTGTTTGGCAAAGGCTAACACAGCTTCTTCTTTATCCAGCCCCTCTGTTACGTGTATGCCTTCTTCACGTAGCATGGACAGCCCTTTTTCTGCGAGTGCCGCCTGAATTTCATGAAGACCAGATACATGATTATAAAGAGAGGGTGGTCTGATGTTCAGTCTTTTAGACAATGTAGCAATGGTCAAAGCAGAAAAACCCTCTTCATCAACAAATGTAGCTGCTGTATCGATGATTTTTTCTTGCGTGATTCCCATTCTTGGAGACACGGTTTACTGCTCCCCTTTCTTCAGCTGCTGCTGCCTTTTTCGAACGGCAGCTTGAAGCTTTTCATGAGGTTCTATAATGAGATCGCCATGTCCTGCAGCAAGACAGGATAGGCGAAGTGCCAGTAATTTTTCGGCGCTTTTGAGTGCGGTTTCTGCATCCCATGTAGCAAAAGCCGGGAAAGGGAAAGACCAGCGAAATTCACCCGTAACGGATAAGCCGCCTTTTGTCACAAGGGCATCCCCAGCAATCACAACTTTTGATCTTTCTTCGTATAAGGATATGCTGCCAGGTGTGTGCCCTGGTGTTGCAATGATTTTCAGCGGTCCAATCTCATCCCCTTCTTCGACAAGCACATCCGGTTTTGTACGAATATGTTTCGAAAAACTGCCTTTGATTTTTTGCTGGGGTTCGCCAGGAAGTAAGGACAAGTCACCCTCAAATAGGCGGGCATCGCGTTTTGATAAATAGACGACAGCCTCTGGAAAAACCTTTTTCACTTCATCTAATGCACCGATATGATCCATATGACTATGGGTGAGAATGATTTTGTGGATGGGCTTGTTCTTTTGTCGAGCAAATTCGATGATCGAGTTTGCTGCCATTTTTAACGCAGCATCAATTAAGGTCAGTCCGTTCTCTTCCTCAAAAACATAACAGTTTACCGGGAATAATCTCGGCATCAATGTGAGCTGGTGCAGACGGTCAAAAGTTGTCAATCTCATCAAGTGTCCCCCTAAAACTAATGTTGTTAGTTTTATATTAACTAATACTATTAGTTTTAGCAAGCATTTCTTCATCAACCGCAATATAAATATCAATTTGCGCTTCTTTTGGATCTATAGATCTTTCGTCATACCATTCAAAGTCGCCTGTATATGTGCGGTAATGGCGCTCATCCCACGTCCAAATCTGCTGCCATGTTTCCCACACGACCTCTTCAATCGGACCCTTTCTCGTTCGGATTTTTACGTAGGCGGAGGCAGGAATCTCTATGATATGTTCTAACTGCTGATCCACGAATTGCCCAGCAGTAAATAAATAAGAGCCATGCTCATCTTTTTCATAATCTGAATACAATCCTATGACGGGCGCTTGCCCTCCGTGAAGCTGCTGCGCAAAAAATTGCTGCCAGAGTGGAGCAATCTTCCGCTCTTTTGTTTGCTCCATTTCGTTTGTTGTTCGAACAGACAGCCCTTTTATCCATTGTTTCTCTAATGTCACGATATCGTACATACATTCTCATCTCCTTTTTTTCTATCATATAAAAAGAAACCTGACAACATTGTGTCAAGTTTCTATTCGTTTGAGAAATTGTTTCAACTGGAGATCAAACGCTTCTTTGACATGCTTCGGAGAAAGAATGTCAACATCTGGACCTAAATGGAATAGAAAACTATTTAACCAATCATCAAGAGGTACGGTGATGGTGGCAAGATAGGTACCGTCTGAACAGACGTTCAATTCGTTCTCATCTACCCATTCCTTCACTTTCCCCACTGATGCTTCCGTTAACCTGAGCATGACTGGGCTGACAGACGGCTGTTCTTGCCAAGAATCATTCCAAGGCTTCTCTTCGTTTTTGACTCTTTTCGGTTGAAAATACCCTGAAATGGTGACAAGATCGGTCATTCTAGTCAGCTTGAACAGACGAAAAGCTTTTTTTACACAGCAAAACGCATACAAATACCAATGCCTCCCTTTTAAAACGAGCGTATAAGGCTCCACTTTGCGCGAAAGAGTTTCACCTTTCGCATTGCGATAAGTAAACTGAATGTATTGGTGCGCTGACGCAGCTGTATGAATGAGCTGGAGCTTCTGCTCTGCCTGGCTGTCTTTTCCCCAGGAGCTTAAATCAATGAAGACATGGTGCTGTTTCTCGCCTTCATCGGTATGCGGGGCAATGAGAGATTTGATTTTTTTCAGTACATGTTCACTTTCTTTAAAGGAGTATGCACTCGTCATGCTTTCAAGAGCTGTTAAAATGACTTCGATGTCATCATCGGTAAATAATTTTTTCTCTAAACGATAGTCCTCAACAAGTGAAATGCCTCCACCTGCTCCTTGGGTTGTCACAACAGGGATTCCCGCTTGATTGATGGTATCAATGTCACGATAAATGGTTCTCGTGCTCACTTCGTGAAGTTCAGCAAGATCTTTCGCCTGTACTTGCTTCTTGCTAATGAGCAGCATCACAGTAGATAAAATGCGGTCAATTTTCATGACTTTTCCTCTTTTTCATAAATGTAGGTTTTGTTTTGATAAAAAAAGAAAGAATGGTAAAGATAAGTAACAGCCAGCATTCGTTTACATCCCTGCACGTGCAGGAGGAGGTTGCATCATGACACATAACGTGTGGCAATTGTTCATGATTGGGAGCATTATGTTGATCTGCATCATGATTCGAATGAATCGAATGAGACGCTATCAGCTTGTACGCCCCATCAGGCTTTTGATGAGAATGTATCTCTTTGGTCTTTCAGCCCTTATTCTCCTATCAGAAGGATGGCAAAATCACAATATCTTGATCTATGCCGCTATTGGTATGCTTTTTGGAAGCAGCCTTGCTGTTCATGCCTATCAGACGATTCGTATGAAAGAAGAAAATGGCCGGCTGTATATGAAAACGAGTAAATGGATTGAAAGCTTCATTTTATGCTTGTTTTTATCCAGGCTTAGTTTTAAGCTGGTTGAACTGACAAACCATTCGATGGCCAAGATCAGTGTCGTTGAACTGTATCAGCATATCGTGAGCGATGATGCGATGACCATGCTCAGCTTTTTCCTTTTAGCGGCTTACTATGTTGTCTTTTCTTTTCACATGATGAAAGCAAGTAAACGATCGACACATGTACATCATGCATAAAAACCTTCCTATTGGCGTAGGAAGGTTTTTTATCAATCGTGCTGTGCATGGTGAATCATCTGTTCAAGCACTTCCATTACATGCTGATCCTCAGGACTGTAAAAAATTGAGGTCCCTGCTCGTCTAGATTTCACAAGACGAAGATTTTTTAAAAAGCGCAGCTGATGAGAAACGGTTGATTGCATGAGATTCAGTGTTTCTGCTATATCATTTACCGAGTGTTCACCTTGAGACAGCAGGTGCAGAATTCGAATACGTGTCGGATCAGATAAAGCTTTAAAGGTTTGGGAGACAAGAAATAGACTTTCTTCATCCAGCTCCATCCGTTCCTGTTCTTGATTTGTATTCAGTTCTTCCTTCATTTTGCTTCACCTTTCTTGTCCGTCAAATCACGACTTATTCTATGTATCATCATATACCAAAACGTCCGGCATGCAAAGAGAGCACACTTTAGAAAAAAGATTTACTCAAATAGCATTGACACTTGGTAGCATTCTTTTTAAAATGAGCATTATTTATTCATTTTTTTAGAGGAGCTGATAGGCAAATTGACTGAGGAGCCAAGACTAAAACGCAGCCTGACTGTCTTTCCACTTGTTGTGATCGGGCTTGCTTATATGGATCCACTTGTCGTATTTGATTCATACGGCATTGTGGCTCAGCTGACGAAAGGACACGTCGCTGCAGCTTATATATTTACGTTACTTGCATTACTATTGACAGCGCTTAGCTATGGGAATATGGTGAAGGCTTTTCCAAAAGCAGGATCTGCTTATACATACGCACAAAAAAGTATTCATCCTCATGTTGGCTTTCTTGTAGGCTGGACACTTTTACTGGATTATTTATTTTTGCCTATGGTGAATTTTGCGATTGGAAGTGCTTATTTAACCGCAGCCTTTCCTGATGTACCTCATTACATTTGGATCATCATACTTGCTATCGCCATAACGACTGTCAATGTAATCGGTATCCGGCTTACAGCCAACATCACGGCACTATTTGTGACCTTCCAGGTCATTGTCGCCGTCACTTTTGTTGGGTTTATTATTTATGGGCTCACGCAAAACGCAGGCAGCGGAGAATTATTATCCGCCCGGCCTTTTTATTCGGCGAGCTTAGATCCAGCGCTTATTTTTTCAGGAGCAACCATTTTATGTTTTTCGTTTCTAGGATTTGATGCCATCTCAACCATGTCTGAGGAAACCATTAAGCCAAAAAAGACGATCCCACTTGCCATCTTCTTAACCGTCGCCATTGGAGGCGTACTGTTTACCTTGACGTCTTATTTTTTGCAGCAAGTATTTCCAAATTTTCAGCAGTTCAAGCATCCCGATGCGGCGTCACTTGAAATTGCGGAATTTGTGGGCGGCGCCTTTCTCCACTCGTTCTTTTTAGCTGGTACAATGGTCGCTGTTATCTCTTCTTCCTTATCGTCACATGCAAGTGCAGCAAGGCTGTTATATGCAATGGGTAGAGATGAGTCGTTACCGAAGCGTTTCTTCGGATATATTCATCCGAGATTAAAAACGCCTGTTTTTAATATTTTATTAATTGGTGCTTTTTCCTTAACCGCAGTCGTTGGCGAACTTGAAGTCATTTATTCCTTTATCAGCTTCGGCGCGTTGATTGGATTCACATTTGTGAACTTATCTGTTTTTGCGTACTATTTCATTAGACAAAAACAAAGAGGTGTACTCAATACATTGAGATACGCAGTGATCCCTCTGTGCGGGACGGCCTTTTGTATATGGCTGTTAACGAGCATCAGTACAAATGCATTAATCATTGGTTTGCTTTGGCTGATTATCGGTTTTGTTTATTTCTGCTACAGACTGAAAACAAGACCCGAATTTACATTTGGGTACGATTGATTATAAGGTTTTCACTTGGTATCTTGTGCAGGATATGGCATAATAAAAAGGCTGTACTTCCCTTTTAAAAGCGGGGCAAAACAGGGGTGAACTGACCTTGAAAAAGAAAAAAACAGGATGTTTTGCCATTTCAGGCTGCTTCACGATTTTTCTGTTTGTTTTCGTATTAGCAGCCATTGTCATGTCCTTTAATCAAAAGGAGTTAAAAAAGCTGCCGATTGATACGGAATCAATTGTTTTGTCGAGATTGGATGATTTCAAACCGCTTGTAGAAACAGAGTTAAGAGATCAAGATTTAGATCAATATACCGCGTTAATCCTCGGTATGATGTATCAAGAATCAAAAGGCAGAGGCGGAGATCCAATGCAGTCTTCTGAATCTCTTGGTTTGAAACGAAATGAAATCAATGACCCTCAGAAAAGCATTAGACAAGGAGTCCATCATTTTTCTACTATGTACAAGCATGGGAAGAAAAAAGGCGTTGATTTGGAAACTATTATCCAAAGCTATAATATGGGAATTGGCTATATTGATTTTGTTGCAAAAAACGGTGGAAAACATTCCGAGAAATTGGCAAAGCAATACTCTAAAAAGCAAGTGAAACGAAACCCAGAAGTCTATACGTGCGGAGGCAACAAAGATAACTTCCGCTACCCATATTGCTTCGGTGACTTCACTTATGCTGAAAAAGTAAAAGAAAAAACGAAAACAGTTGAAGAAAAGATGAAATTGGCTTCGTCATCCTCACCATCATCGTAAAAAAAGCACTTCCTCAATGGAAGTGCTTTTCATTTTATCGATGTTCTTTCCCGATTTCCGGCAGGATCGTTTTCGCTAAATGCTGATCGATTTCCTCGTATTCATCATAATGAATCGTTTCATACAGCTCTTGTCTCGTTTGCATGTCCTTTAGCATTCCTTGCTGCGTCCCCTTCTCCATGATTTCTGTAAATAAACGCTCATACGCTTTTGCAGCGACTCTTAGTGATGACACGGGGTAAATGACCATTTGAAAACCAAATACAGAAAATTCGTCTGCATGATAATAAGGCGTCTTGCCAAACTCCGTCATATTTGCAAGAAGCGGTCCTTTAATATTGTTTGACGCATGCGTGAAGTCCTCTGCTGTGATGAGTGCCTCAGGAAAAATAGCATCAGCTCCTGCTTCTACGTAAAGATTGGCCCGGTGGATGACATCCTCCATCCCGTTTACAGACTTTGCATCGGTTCTTGCAATCACCAAAAGCGTTGGTGCCGCTTGTTTAATGGCTTTGATTTTTGCGACCATTTCTTCTACTGGAACGAGTGATTTTCCGTTTAAATGCCCGCATTTTTTCGGCATTTGCTGATCTTCAATTTGAACAGCTGCCACCTTACTTTCTACCATTTCCTTTGCCGCTCTTGCAGCATTCAATACACCGCCATAGCCAGTATCCATATCGACCAAAAGCGGCAGCTGAGAAGCTCGAATGATTTCCTTCGCTTTTTCAGCCATTTCCGTTGAATGAATCATGCCGAGATCAGGCAATCCTTTGCTGGCACAAAAAGCGGCTCCGGATAAATAGAGCCCTTGGAAGCCCATTTTTTTTGCATAGAGCGCAGACATTCCATCGTGAACGCCTGGGATTTGGAATAAAGCTGATTTGTGCATTTGTTCTTGAAAGGCTGCGGCTAAATCTGCTTGACTTGATTCATCATTCACGATCCACACACTAGTTCCCTCCCTTATATGACGAATAGGTCCATAAATGCTGGTACGGTTGTTGTTTTTAATTGATTTGGGTTTTGACAGAGTGACACAATTTGATCCACTTGTTTTTGTGGAAATCTTGTCTTCAAATGATAAAGCCATTTCTTTTCAAGCAGAGGAATGCCTTCCTGCCTTCTTCTGCGATGACCAAGTGGATATTCAATTTCAATTCGGTCTGTCATCGTCCCGTCTTTAAAGAAGATCTGCACACTGTTTGCAATAGATCTCTTTTTCGGATCTAAATAATCCGCTGTATATTGTTTATCTTCTTTGACAACCATTTGATCCCGGAGACGATCAATGGCCGGATTTTGCGCCGTTTCTTCTTCATAATGGTCAGCAGTAAGCTCACCATAGATCAATCCAACCGCAGTAATATATTGCAAGCAATGATCTCGGTCTGCTGGGTTATACAGCGGTCCCTTCTTATCGATAATCCGAATCGCTGATTCATGTGTTGTAATCTCTACTCGGTCAATTTCATCTAATCGACCTTTTACAGCGTCATGCAGGATCATAGCGGCCTCTGCAGCCGTTTGGGCATGAAATTCAGCAGGATAAGCAATTTTGAAAAGCACATTTTCGATGACGAATGATCCTAGCGGCTGAGCAAGTGTGAGAGATTTCCCTTTCATCAGAACATCTTCAAAGCCCCACTTCTCTGCACTAAGTGGCGTTTGATAGCCCATTTCCCCTTTTAGCGTCATCATTGCCAGTCTCACCCCGCGGCTTGTTGCATCACCCGCTGCCCACGATTTCCTAGATCCTGTGTTTGGGGCGTGGCGATATGTCCTAAGCGGTGAATTATCAACAAACGCTTGTGATAAAACATGCTGGACTTCTTCCTTTGTTCCGCCAAGCAATGCACACACAACAGCGCTAGTTGCTACTTTGACAAATAGCACATGATCCAAGCCATTGCGGTTCAGACAATTTTCTAAAGCCAGCACGCCTTGAATTTCATGTGCTTTGACAATCGCATGCAATACGTCATTCATCGAAAGCGGCTCTTCTCCGTTTGCAAGACGTGTTCTGCTGATGTAATCACTCACAGCTAATATTCCGCCTAAGTTATCTGACGGATGCCCCCACTCCTCTGCAAGCCATGTGTCATTATAATCTAACCAGCGAATCATACAGCCTATATCAAAAGCTGCTTGAACAGGATCTAGCACAAAGGAAGTGCCTGGAACTCTTGCTCCGTTAGGTACAACGGTTCCAGGTACGATCGGTCCAAGATGTTTCGTACATTCAGGAAAATTGAGCGCCAGCATTCCGCAGCCAAGTGTATCTATGAGCACATATCGTGCCGTTTCAATGGCTTCTTTACTCGTAATTTCCCCATCTACTGCATAGGCTGCGATTTCTTCTAATAGCTGATCTGTTTGATTGGCGACTGCTGTTTTATTCATGATCATTCCCCCGTTTTTCTATCATCATCTGAAACTTTTAATCCTCTTGGCCCTAAATACCGGACTCTCGGTCTGAAAATACGATTATGCAAATGCTGTTCAATGACATGAGCAGCTAATCCACTTGCCCTTGCAGCAAAGAAAATCGGTGTATAAAGTGAAATTGGAATCCCGAGCACGTAATAAATAGGTGCGGCGTAATAATCAAGGTTCGGATAGAGGTTTTTCTTCTCTTTCATGTATGCCTCTCCTGCTACACACATGTCATAAAGCGTTGTATCTCCCTTTGATTCCGTAAGCGTTTTCAATGATCGCTTTAAAAGAGCAGCTCTTGGGTCCATTTTTCTCATGTATACCCTATGGCCAAAGCCCATCATTTTTTCCTTTGCGGCTAATTTTCGCTCAATCAGCGCAAGGAAGCCTTCCGTTGTTTTTCCTTCGAGAAGCATATGCATGACAGCTTCATTCGCTCCCCCGTGCAAGTCACCTTTTAATGAAGAAATCGCTCCAGTAAAAGCACCATACATGTCAGAATGTGTGGATGCGATGACTCTAGCAGCAAACGTTGAATTAGGCAGCTCATGTTCACTATATAATGTGAGTGTTTGGTCAAAAGCGGTGATTTCGTCTTGGGTTGGCGTGCGTCCGGTTAGCATGGTTAAAAAGGTTTCAGTGTAGGATTTGGTCTGATCTGGAGAAATAGCGGCGTCTTTTGTGAGAATATGATAGCTTCCAGCGACAATCGCCGGCAGCTGGCCGAGTAATCGAACAGCACGCTTTTGCTGGCACGCTTCTGATCGATCTTGTAATGCATCATCGTACCCACTAAGAGCAGATATGCACGTTCTCATGGCATCCATCGGATGAGTGGTTTTTGGCAGTTTTGTTAAAATGGTTTGAATGGTTGGATGTAAGTTGGTTTGTGAGGAAATGTCTTGCTGAAATTGGTGATATTCCATGGCATCTGGTAATCTTCCATAAATAAGCAGATAGGCTGTTTCTAAATAGGTCTTTTTTTGTGCCAACTCGATGAGGTCATACCCGCGAATTACAATCTCTTCTTGCTGCACATCTAAGTATGAGATAGACGTTTCGCTTGCCACAATGTCTTCAAGCCCCGGTTTATACTGCATTTGTTCAGTCATCATATAACCCCCGTTTCGTTCAATTGTTGTTCTCCAAACGAGCAAACGGCCAGAAATGATGTGAGTCTATAGATGGGAAGATACCGTGCAAGTCGGATACCCAATTCCCATTTTATCCAAAGCACTGCATCTTGTAAATAAAAGAACGTATGTCCAGTTGGACATACGTTAGCTGTAGTATGGAGAAATCATCATATACACAATGACGCCAGTGAGACTGACATAAAGCCATAGAGGCATTGTCCAGCGAGCAATTTTACG
This sequence comes from Bacillus sp. FSL K6-2841, assembly GCF_037976435.1. NCBI lineage: Bacteria > Bacillati > Bacillota > Bacilli > Caryophanales > Bacillaceae > Bacillus > Bacillus sp. FSL K6-2841. The sequence continues at coordinate 1,912,027 of NZ_CP150266.1, forward strand.
GTGGCGCTCGACTTGCATCTGTGCGCCTCTAAACAGCGTAATCAAGGCAAGCGGTACAATGACTGCTGATAAGACGATATGTGTGATTAAAATAAAGAAGTAAATCGGGCGGATGATCCCTTCTCCTCCGAAATGAGTATCAGCTGCCATTGAATGATAGGTGACATACGAAATTAAAAAGACAAGTGTCGTTGAAAATGCAGCAAAGATAAATCGTCTATGCGCTTTAATGTTCTTTTGTTTAATCATGATAAGTGCTGAAAGTAAAAAGATAAACGTAAAGCTGTTCATCACGGCATTCAATAACGGCAAAAATGTAATATCCAGATGACTAAATTTATCTGATTTTGGCATTAAAAATAATAAAGCGATTAATCCGTTTATGGCAATTGTTAAAATGATCACAATACCAGTGAAATTTTTCGGTTTTTGATTCTGTTCTTTCATGTTTGAAAACCTCTCTTTATTAGTTCCGACTAAGAGTATGTTATTTAAATTTCTCTATAAAGTCAATGAATTCGCTGTCTTCGTCGAATTTTAGACAAACTTGCAGGTTACAGGTGTTTTAACGGCTTGAAAGATCCATCCACTTCCTTTAAAATTGGAATTTATGTGATTTTTATCATTTCTGATAGGAAAGGAGTAATGGACTTGTCAATCTTACAAGAAACAGCCAAAGATGTGAAGACATTAGAGCAAGAATTACAGCAATTGCAGTTCCAAATGTATCGAATGCAAGAAAATATGAAAGATATTTCGAAAAAAGCAAAAATCATTGGCATCGATCAAGCGAAAGAAGATGAGTGGCTGATCGTCTCTGCCATTGAAAGTGCAGATACATGTAAAATAATGCTCAGCGATTGTGAAAAAGCTTTTCGCGGACAATCTGATTTTTCCTTAATTGCGGAATATCCTGAAGAAGGAAAGATTCATATTGCCGATATTAAAGGCCCGCCAGATAATGGGTACGGCTCTATCTGCATGAAGCATTTAAAAGAAATTGCAAGAGAGCAGAACATCCCAGTGATTACTGGCGACCTCGTCAAAAGAGACTGGGATCACGTGGACCGCTTAATTCATTTTTATGAAAAGCATCAATTTGATGTCCAGATCAATTGGAAAGAACAAAGCGGAGAAATTTATTGGGTTGACAGCTAACGACACAAAAACCAGCGTTGTATGGGCTTATACGCTGGTTTTTGTCGAAAATGCGAATTTTTCAGAAAAATATGTGTATTTCTGACCAAAAAAAGGTATAATAAAAGCATCAGGCCGCCACCTGATGCTTTCTTCCAAAAAACAATAGACTACTAGTTAAGTACTTTAACTTTGACTGATTTTACGCCCCAATTTTTCGCTTGGGATTTGCTTGGTACATGTACATCAATTTTATTACCTTTAATTGCGCCGCCAGTATCTGCTGCGATGGCTTCACCGTAGCCTTCAACATAAACCTTACTTCCTAATGGAATGACGTTAGGATCTACTGCAATCACTTTTGCATTTGGGTTTTTGTTTAAGTTTACCCCTGTTGCAGTGATACCTGAGATGCCACCATCATTTGCTGTATAAGCCGTAGCCGTTACAGTCATTTCTTTTTGTACACTTTGACTAGCAGAAGATGATTCTGCTTTAGCTGTTTCCTTTTTAGGAGCAGCTTTTTTCGTTGTTTGCTCTTTTTGGACAGGTGCCTGTTTTTGAACAGGTTCTGAGCTTACCGGAGCTGAGCTTTGACCAGCAACACTTAATGTTGAACCAATCATAATTATATCTGAGTTTAAGTTATTCCAAGACTTAATATCGCTAATTGACACATTGAATTTTTGAGCGATTTTCCAGAGGCTGTCCCCCTTCTGGACTTTGTACTGCTCCTGAGTTTTCTCTTTTGAAGAGATTGTCAATTTATCTCCTACATAGATCATGTCTGTAGATAAATTGTTCCAACCCTTTAGGTCCTTTAGAGACACATCATTTTTTTGAGAGATTCCCCAAAGTGTATCACCTTTCTGTACAGTGATTTCCTTTGCAGAAGCTTGCTGTGCTCCTAATGCTGTTGTTGAGATTGCTGCAACAGCAACCAAGGACATAATAGTCTTCTTCATAAAGTAAATCCTCCCTTGTTAGCTTTTTATGGCGGCTAACGAGTGCTATCGTAACATATGTAAATGTCATTTCAATAACAAAACGATATGTTTTAGATTACAGTTCCTTTACATGAAACATCTCTCTCCATTGGTAAATCAGACCACAAAACGGCTTGATTCCCCGCCATATCAAGGTTTTAAAAGGATCAAAAACAGCCTGATGAAAACGTGTCCAAGTGCAGCGAAAAAAAATTATTTTTCTTCTTCAAACCTTTTATTTTTTCTCTTTTTCTATAAATAAACGAATTTCTTCTAAAAAAACATCTCCGTATTTCTCTCTTTTTTGAGCGCCAATCCCCTTAATTTGGAGTAATTCTTCATCTGTTTGAGGCTCTACCGCTGACATTTCCTTCAATGTTTGATCAGAAAAAACAACAAACGGCGGGACACCTTGCTCTCTAGCTAGCTTCATTCTCAGTGCTCTCAATTGCTCAAATAATGCATCATTTTCTTGAATGGCTTCTGCTTTGATCGCCTGCTTTTTATACACTGCCTCTTGTCCAACTAGCACTTTCTTCCCTTTATGGGTCACCTTGAGTGTTGGATAAGCACCTTCAGACATGTGCAAATACTCTTCTGTAATTAAAAATTCAATGAAGTCACTGATTTGCTGAGTCGAATGTTGTTTCATTAAAGCATATGTAGGGAGACGGTCAAAACCTAGCTCTAGCACTTTTTTGTTTTTAGAGCCTGCCAGTACTTGGGCGATCATCATTTTACCGAATCGCTCATTCATTCTCACTGTACAAGATAACACCATCTGTGCTTCTCTTGTGACCTCTTCACGCTCTCTTTCATCAAGGCAGTTGCTGCATTTACCGCAAGGCGAACTAGCTGTTTGATCAAAATAGTCCATCACAAATTGCTGCAAACATTGCTCAGTATGACAGTAATCCACCATTTGCCTTAGTTTAAGCAGCTCATGCTGGTAGCGCGTCTCATCTTCTATTGACTGCTCAATGAGAAAGCGCTGCACTCTTACACCTTGAGGTGAAAACAGTAAGATGCATTCACTTTCAAGCCCATCTCTGCCGGCACGGCCAGCTTCTTGATAGTAGCTTTCAATATCCCTTGGAATTTGATGATGAATCACAAAACGCACATTCGACTTATTGATTCCCATGCCAAATGCTGATGTTGCGACCATCACCTGGATGTCATCATTTAAAAAGAGGTTTTGCTGCTCTTCTCTCGTATGATCATCCAATCCCCCATGATAAACGCCAACTTTGATCTTTTGTTTTTTTAGACGATGATAAATATTATCCGCTTCTTTACGAGTGGCGGTATAAATAATGCCAGACTCAAGACTGTTTTTCTTCATATATTGTGTGATAAAACGTTCACTGTTTTCTCCTTTGATCACTTGAAAGGACAAATTTTCTCTAGCAAACCCAGTAAAGATGGTTTCTTCTCCGTTTATACCAAGCTGTTCACATATATCTTGATGGACCTTTTTCGTCGCTGTAGCTGTTAATGCGACAATCACCGGTCTTTTTGACAGCTTGTTCAAGCATTCTTGAATGAAGCGATAACTTGGCCTAAAATCATGTCCCCACTCAGATATACAGTGCGCTTCATCAATCGCAATTAAAGGAATCGTTAACCGATCTAACAGCTGAAAAAAACGTTCATTTTGTAAGCGTTCAGGTGTGATATAAAGCAGTTCATATTCCCCATTTTCGCATTTTTTCAGCCTTTCATTCATTTCAGCTGCGGACAGGGTGCTGTTTAAAAAGGAAGAACGTATGCCCATCTCATTTAACGCATCAACCTGATCCTTCATTAATGAAATAAGCGGAGATACGACGATCGTTGTACCTTCCATCATTAGTGCAGGAATCTGATAGCAAACTGACTTCCCTCCGCCTGTCGGCATAATGCAGACAGTATCCTTTTGTTTATTTACAATTGCTTCAATGGCTTGTTTCTGTCCTTTTCTAAAGGCATCAAAGCCATAATATTGTTTCAGGAGTGCTTCTGCTTGTTCTAACATCCATTTCCCTCTCCGTCATTTGTTTTGTCCATTTTAACACAGATTCTTGCCTCTACAGGCGATCAGTCTAATTTCGTCTTTTCACAAAATAAAAAGCCATTTTCCGAAATGGAAAATGGCTTGAATCATCCTAGGAAAAGCTGCGGATGCCGTAATCTAAGTAAGAAAGTTTTAAACCACCACTCCTCAAAGTGGGTGTTTGCAGAAACGTTCCTGTCTTCCTCTCTAAGGAGGCATGACATTCCGGCTTCAATATAAAACTCCCTATTACAGCTTAAAGGTTAAAACTTAATTAACATTACGCGCATCGCAGCCTTTAAACTATATTACACGAAAGTTTATTAAATTTCAAGAGGTCTTTTTTCTATGAAAGACTTGTGTATACAAGAGATTTGTCCTTGTACATATAAGAAAAAATTATTCTGAAAAAATGTAAAGTTCACTAATTATCCTATTTTTCTTCGTCTATGTCAACATCCTGCTCTTCCTCTAATCGTTCATACGTATCTGAATGCATCTGATCCATTGTTTGTCTATTTGTTAAATCACGCATTTGATCAGAGAAATTACGATCAAACTCGTTTGGATCTTGAGTGGTTTCTTCGTTTTTCTTCGCATCGATTGAATAACGTGTATAGGGAACTGCTTTTAAACGTTCATATGGAATGTCTTTCCCTGTTTTCTCACAAATCCCATATGTTCCGTCTTCCATTCGTTTCAGTGCTGCATCAATTTCAGCTTCAAGCTGGCCATCAACTTGGTCCAGCGTTTGTTCGGTCATGCGGTCTAAATAGATGCTCCCATGATCAGCGATATGGTTCCCAACACCATTTGAAATCTCGCTCGATTCACTTAGCATAGATTCTTCTTTCTTTTTTGACCCTTTTACATCTTCCTTTAATTGATTCAATCTTTCGTATAAATCAGCTTTTTGTTCTTTCGTTAAGCCCACGGTCAATCACTCCTTTCTTATTACCTTCCCGATGCTAACGAAATGAAAACATCAAAAAAGCCGCTGCCTGATTGGCAGCAGCCTTTCTTCTCTTACAGGGTGCGAAGTGCTTCTTCTACTGGTTTATCCCCTTTAATTAAGTCAAAGGATTTATTTTTCACATTGGATTCTGTTAAGCTTTCCACAAGTACAGCGGCTACGTCCTCTCTTGAAATCTCAATGTTTTGATCATCTGGAATATGCTCTGCAGCTTCGATCTTTCCTGTCTTTTCCTCATGCAGCAAGGCACCTGGACGGACAATGGTATAGGAAAGCCCAGACTGTTTTAAGTGTTCATCTGCTTTTCTTTTTGCCTCATAATAAATTTCCATACTTCCTTGCCCTTTTCCCTGGTTTGGATCATCGGCATTATAGGAACTCAGCATCACAAAATGCTGAATATTTTCTTTTTCCGCTGTGTCAACAAGACGTTTTGCTCCTTCTTGATCCACTGCAATCGTCTTATCTGCACCTGTTTTTGAACCTGAACCAGCTGCAAAAATGACAGCATCTGCTTGTTTCACAGCATCTGTCACATCCTGTTCAAGATCACCGATGACAGGCGCTGCACCAAGTTCTTTTAGCGCATCCGCTTGTTTTTCATCTCGAATGAGAGCAAGCGGCTCATGTCCTTTTTCTTTTAAATAACGAATAACGAGTCTACCTGTATGTCCATTTGCTCCTGCAACTAATACTTTCATTGTTCATTCTCCTTTCTGTATCTGTTTCATCTTTATCCTTTTTTGCTATCATTCAAACACCTAAACAAAAAAGCCCTTCCCAGAAAATATGGGGAAGGGTTCAGGAAATGTGCGATCTATGAAAATAAATACGAAGAATGAGAAAAGTGCATGTGATCTATGTAATCGCAAGGTTGATCAGCAAAGATGTTTTGTCAAAATGGCTTGCACATCACTCAAATCCGTCTCTTTCGAAAAATCGAGTTCAAATACTTTTGAGCTTGTGACAAGCAGCATACCTGTGTCCTGATCAAACACGCCAGCTTCTTGAATGGCAAAACTTTCAATTGATCGATACGGCAAGGAGACCCTGACTTTCTTCTTAGAAAATACGCGGTTATCGCCAAAGATCAGTCGTTTATTGGTGAAACAAATTTGGTCGTGACGCAGTCTGTAAACAGCTTCAATTCTCTCCCCTTCAATTAGTAAGGATTCGAATTTCTTATCATTTTGTTTACTGACAGAAAAAATACCCACGTAAACCCCCTCTTCCTCCATCAAATTCCTTTATGAAAAAACGGCCACACGCTCTGTGGATACGTTTTGTTCTCACTTATAGAATACGCTATAAATGGTCGTTATTCCATTACGAATAGATTAAATTTCATTTAACTTTTTCTTTTTGATTCGATGCTCTTTCCTCTACTTATTTAGACTGTTAAAGCAGGAAAAAAGTTTCAGTTCTTTTTGAGAAAAATGGTTGAGTTGTGGCCAATAAAAAAACAGTGATTTTTTCAAATCACTGTTTAGAATGACTATTCGTCTTTTGGTGTTTCAATGGTTCCCTCGGCATATACATCGGAAATCTGCTCAAGCGTAATTGCCATATCAGCATCTTCGTTATCATGCCAAGCATTTTGTTGATTCTGCTCATCTGTTTGCTTCTTTTTCATCATCATCACCCTTTACTGTTTTTCTTAGTATGAGTGATGATCACCAAAATCATTCAGCAGAAATGGCTTCGAAATACTCTTTATAATACCCGCCTACTTTACCTGTATTATCAACGACAAACAGGAATTCTTCTGTTTCATTTTTCACTTCATATGTGCTTCCAGCCGTTAGTGCACGGTCGACCATATATTTTTTCGCATTCGTATGTATACATTTTACTTGTTTTAACGTTTGAGCTGTTTGCCAGTTTTGATGGATCATGATTTAAAAACTCCTTTTTTCATCTATATATTTATTGTAGCCAATTTTTCATGAAATGCAATGAGTGTTATGGATTGCTTTCAAACATGTGGTGTAATATGATGAATGTATACGTTTACATCCATGTGCGTATACTAGATCATTTACTCAAATCCGCTTTTTCACCTAGAACTCGCAGAACAACCCATATCTTTAAGGAGGTTTGTTTATTTATGAGCTCTACAACACTTCAAATTAGTTCAAAACTCGAATCTTTTCTCCAAGGGACGAAAAAACTCTACATTAATGGTCAGTTTGTCACAAGTCACGATAACAAAACCTTTTCAACTCCTAACCCAGCCACAGGTGAAACCCTTATTGATGTATATGAAGCAGGTGCAAAAGACATTGATGAGGCAGTAAAAGCAGCCAAAAAAGCCTTTCATGGTCCTTGGCGCTCCATGTCTGCCGCAGAACGCGCCCGCCTCATGTTTAAGCTTGCCGATTTAATGGAAGAAAACCAAGAAGAGCTCGCTCAGCTCGAAACTTTAGATAACGGAAAGCCAATTAATGAAACAACCAATGCAGACATCCCTCTCGCAATCGAGCATATGCGCTATTATGCGGGCTGGACAACCAAAATAAGCGGACAAACCATTCCTGTCAGCCAAGGATATTTTAATTATACCCGTCATGAGCCTGTTGGCGTTGTAGGACAAATCATTCCTTGGAACTTCCCGCTGCTTATGGCCATGTGGAAAATGGGTGCTGCACTTGCGACTGGCTGCACCATCGTGTTAAAACCAGCAGAACAAACACCCCTCTCTGCGCTTTATTTAGCTGAATTAGTAGATAAAGCCGGCTTCCCAGAAGGTGTGATTAACATCGTTCCTGGATTCGGTGAAACAGCTGGGAACGCCTTAACCGATCACCCTGATGTAAATAAGCTTGCCTTCACGGGGTCAACAAGTGTTGGGAAACTCATCATGGAGAAAGCAGCCAAATCCATTAAGAGGGTCACATTAGAACTTGGCGGAAAATCACCAAACATTATTTTGCCAGATGCCGATTTAAAGAAAGCTATTCCAGGTGCTTTAAATGGGGTCATGTTTAACCAAGGTCAGGTATGCTGTGCAGGTTCTAGGGTTTTTGTTCACCGGAGCCAATATGATGAGGTTGTCGATCAAATGGCTGAATATGCGACATCCCTCAAACAAGGAGCTGGTCTTCATCAAGATACGCAAATCGGACCTCTTGTCAGTAAAGAACAGCATGAGCGCGTGTTAGGCTATATTGAAAAAGGTAAATCAGAAGGTGCAACAGCCGTTGTCGGTGGCGATTGCCCTTATGAGGCTGGTTATTTTGTCTCCCCTACTGTTTTTAAAGATGTAGAAGATGACATGACCATCGCAAAAGAAGAAATCTTTGGACCTGTCCTATCTGCAATTCCTTACGATTCCATTGAAGAAGTGGTCGAAAGAGCCAACCAGTCTGACTATGGATTAGCAGCAGGACTTTGGACAGAAAACTTAAAACATGCCCATGATATTGCTGCACGTCTTGAAGCAGGCACGATTTGGGTCAACTGCTATAACGTTTTTGATGCTGCCTCCCCGTTTGGAGGATACAAGCAATCAGGTCTTGGCAGAGAAATGGGATCATACGCCCTTAACAACTATACAGAGGTCAAAAGTGTGTGGATTAATCTCCAAGACTAATGACGCCTTTAAAGCCGGTGACCATGTCATCGGCTTTTTTGTGATTGCATGTGACAGGCAGGCTCCTGAATATAGTAATAAAGGAAAGGAGCATGGCCGAATATGCAAGATTTCAAAATGAAAGTAAACGAATATATTGATGAATTGCACATGCAACTGCAGCACAGACAACGAGAAGATGGCGCTTTTGTCTTCTGCTTTGAAGGACCAATGATGACAAATGCTTTTTTGATTATGCTCTTAAAGGCTGTCGGCGATTCGGATCAGGCTTTGGTTCATCAATTAGCAGAAGCAATTCACGAAAAGCAAAATGAGGATGGTTCTTTTTCTTTGTATCATGATCAGGCGGGACATGTAACCGCGACTGTGCAAGGCTACTGCGGGATGCTTGTGTCAGGCAGGTATCAACAAGATGAGCCGCATATGGAAAAAGCAGCACATTTTATTCGATCAAATGGCGGTCTGAAGGACGTTCATTTTATGACAAAGTGGATGCTTGCCGTCAATGGCATGCACCCTTGGCCATACTTCTATGCACCACTTTCATTTTTACTCATCCCTACATACTTCCCGCTTCACTTCTATCATCTTAGTGCATATGCAAGAATTCATTTTGTCCCAATGATGATTGCACTCAACAAACGATATACCTCACATGAACCGTTTCCAAGCTTAGCACATCTTGATGCAAACATGTCTAAAAATCCTTTTGACTGGTTTATGGCAAAAGAAGAACGTTCCACTCACCAATTTCTAACATACATGCGGTCGTATACATCACTCGACAGACGGTTCGACTTTTTCGGGTATGAGGCAGCGAAGAGGTATATGTTTGACCGCCTTGAAAAAGATGGAACGCTGTACAGCTATTTAAGTGCCAGTATTTTTATGGTCTATGCACTCATGAGTCTTGGATACTCTCCAGGACATCATCTCATTTTAAAAGCAGTCAAAGGGATGAAACAGCTAGTCACTGACTGCGGGGGCATGAAATATGCTGAGAATTCTACATCCACTGTTTGGGATACAGCCCTTGTCAGTTATGCTTCTCAGCGGGCAGGCAGAACACAAGGTGATCCAGTGATCAAAAAGTCTTTTACGTACTTACTGAACAAGCAGCAAATGAAGAAAGCAGATTGGGCGGTCCATAACCGGCATGCGGCTCCGGGAGGCTTTGGTTTTTCAGATTTGAATACAAATAACCCAGATTGTGATGATACGCAGATTGTGTTAAAAGCCATTCCTCAAACTTACGCTCCCGTTCAGTGGAAACGAGGATTTGATTGGCTTCTTTCCATGCAAAACCGAGATGGCGGCTTCTCAGCTTTTGAAAAAAATCAAGATCACTTCTTGCTTCGTCATCTCCCGCTCGAATCTGCTGAGGACGCGGCCATTGACCCTTCTACTCCTGATATTACAGGTCGTGTGCTTCATCTTATCGCTCTTGAAGATAGCAGCAAGTCACCACTCATGCAAAGGCAAAAAGATCATTGTGTGAAATGGCTGCTTGATCATCAAGAGAAAAACGGATCATGGTTCGGCAGATGGGGCGTTTGCTATATTTATGGTACTTGGGCTGCGTTAACAGGTCTAAAGGCTGCTGGCATCCCCTCATCGCATCCTGCTGTTCAAAAAGCATGTCGATTTTTAAAAACAAGTCAATTAGAAGATGGCAGCTTCGGAGAATCGTGTAAAAGTGCAGAGGTTAAAAGATACGTCTCGCTTCCATTTGGAACAGTGGTTCAAACAGCTTGGGCCGCTGAGGCACTTTTACAATACGAGCAGCCAGATGACAAAGCAATTTTAAAAGCCATCTCATTTTTGATTCAACATCAGCACTCGAGTGAAGCCTTACACTATCCAGTAGGCATTGGTCTTCCAAAGCAATTTTACATCACCTATCATAGCTATCCATATGTCTTTCCAATGATGGCTTGTTCCACATTTTTAGAAGAAATGAGGCGTAAAAATGAATAAGGAAGAATATCGCATGCAGCTTAAAGAATGGCTTAGCTCCATTCAAGATGCAATTCAAGATGACAACCTCCGCCAGAAAGCAGAACATTTATCGTTCATCATGAATGATGAACATTCCAGTGAAGGAGAGTGGTATGAATTAGCCGAGAGTATTGCAGAAGATATCATCCCACAAGATGCTACTCGGGATGTGGCAGCTGGCGGCCACAAATTACCCCCTCTCCCTTACCGCTATGATGCACTAGAACCGTTTATTTCAAAAGAGATTATGTATTTGCATCACCAGAAGCATCATCAATCATATGTTGATGGTCTGAACCAAGCTGAGCTTGCCTTAAAAAGAGCGAGAAGAACCAATGATTTTAAAATGATCAAGCATTGGGAACGGGAGCTTGCCTTCAATGGTGCGGGACACTATTTACATTGCATTTTTTGGTTTTCTATGAGCCCTTCAGGCAAACGAAAGCCCACTGGGCAAATGCTTCGTCTTATTGAACAATCATTTGAAAGCTATGATGCATTCAAATCCCAATTTTCTGCTGCAGCCAAACAAGTAGAAGGTGTTGGCTGGGCGATTCTTGTTTGGGCGCCCAGATCTCAGCGATTAGAGATTTTACAAGCAGAACGCCACCAATTTTTATCACAATGGGATGTGATCCCTCTTCTAGCTCTTGACGTATGGGAGCACGCCTACTATCTGCAATATCTGAATGAAAAAGCGACATATGTAGATCGCTGGTGGAATGTCGTTGACTGGCGTGAGCCAGAAGCACGACTTAAGCAAGCTCAGCAAGTGAAATGGACCCCATTTTAAAACGCTACTCCATGTAGGCATTTGCTTATATGGAGTATTTATAGTTTACATAATATTATTATCAACACTATAAGAATGGGGTTGTTTTTTCAGAAAATTCATTTAAAATAGAAAAGATATGTAAAGAAAGAGAGTTGAAGCAATATATGAAGATTCTTTTATCTATTAGTCACTTTGCAGGTAGGACCTTTGCGATTTGGGTTCTTGTCTTTGCGTTTCTTGGATTTGCCTTTCCTGCGGAATTTTCAAAAATCGGACCTTATATTCCTTTTTTACTCGGTATCATAATGTTTGGGATGGGGCTGACATTATCCGCTGAAGACTTCAAAGAACTGTTTCGAAAACCTCTTTATGTTCTGATCGGGGTACTGACGCAGTACACACTCATGCCGCTTCTCGCCTTTTTATTAGCGTACGGACTAAGGCTCCCGTCCGAAATCGCAGTAGGAGTTGTTCTCGTAGGCTGTTGCCCAGGCGGTACAGCATCGAACGTTATGACCTTTTTGGCGAAAGGAAATACGGCATTATCTGTAGCCGTCACCACCATATCGACCCTTCTTGCTCCCTTTTTAACACCTGTCTTTATTTTACTCTTTGCAAGATCATGGCTACCTGTATCGCCGGAAGCACTATTTTTGTCAATTGTACAAGTTGTGTTGATCCCTATTATCTTAGGCGTCATCGTTAAATTATTTTTCAAAAAACAAGTAACCTATGCAGTTCAAGCATTACCGCTTGTGTCTGTCGCCGGAATCGTAGTGATCATTGCAGCGGTTGTCAGTGCAAATAAAGAACAGATTCTTCAATCTGGGCTGCTAATATTGGCCGTTGTGATCTTACATAATGGACTTGGTCTTTTATTTGGTTACCTTATTGCAAAGTGGTTCAAAATGGATATTCCTTCTCGAAGAGCCATCTCGATTGAAGTAGGCATGCAAAACTCTGGACTTGGTGCAGCTTTAGCAACAGCACACTTCTCTCCACTTGCAGCCGTACCAAGTGCCATTTTTAGTGTGTGGCATAATTTATCCGGTTCCTGGCTTGCGACATATTGGTCAAAAAGAGGAAATGCTGAAAATGAAAAGAAAAAAAGCTAGCACCCATTAAGGTGCTAGCTTTTCAAATGAAAGATTATCCTTCAAGCAATAGCTGCTCTGGATCTTCAAGTAAGTTTTTAATCGTGACAAGGAATCCAACTGCTTCTTTACCATCGACAATCCGGTGATCGTAAGAAAGAGCTAAATACATCATCGGGCGGTTCTCAAAACGTTCTTCATCAATTGCCACAGGTCGAAGCTGAATTTTGTGCATCCCTAAAATTCCAACTTGAGGACTGTTTAAAATTGGTGTTGAAAGCAGTGAACCGAATGTTCCGCCGTTTGTGATCGTGAATGATCCACCTTGTAGCTCATTTAGAGACAATTTGTTATCTCTAGCTTTTTTCGCAAGATGACCAATTTCCTTTTCAATCCCTGCAAACGACAATCTGTCTGCATCACGAACAACCGGTACGACAAGTCCTTCATTAGCAGCAACAGCGATGCCGATGTCATAGAATTTCTTCAAGACAAGCTCATCACCTTGAATTTCTGCGTTAAGCAGCGGATATTTCTTCAGTGCTGCTACAACGGCTTTTGTGAAGAAAGACATGAAGCCAAGTTTTACATCATTTTGTTCAAGGAAGGCATCTTTACGGCGTTTTCTTAAGTCCATCACAGCCGTCATATCTACTTCATTAAATGTCGTCAGCATTGCAGCCGTTTGCTGAACCTCAACTAAACGTTTAGCAATCGTTTGTCTGCGGCGCGACATTCTCTCACGTTCAACTGGCTTTCCTTGTTGTTCATTTTGCACCGCAGCATTTGCTTTTGGCGCGGCTTTTGGTGCACTTGCAGGTGCTTCATTCTTTTGATAGGAAGCGACATCCTGCTTTCGTACCCTGCCCAGCGGATCTACGGTTGGAATTTCAGATAAGTCTAGTCCCTTCTCTCTCGCTAGTTTTCTAGCTGCAGGAGAAGCGATGGTTCTGCCATTACCAGATTTCGGCTCTTCTTTCACTGCTTCTTCTTTTTGAGCAGCTGCCGGTTCATCTTTCGGAGCTGGTGCAGACTCTTGCTCAGGTGCTGGAGCTGCGGACTCGCTTCCGCCAGCTTCACCCGCTGCAATTGTTCCGATGACTTCTCCAACTTGTACAGTGTCACCAGAATCTTTCAGTACTTCTTTGAGTACACCAGATTCTTCGGCTGTCAGTTCGACATTGACTTTATCTGTTTCAAGTTCTAACAGGTATTCTCCCTGCTCCACATAATCGCCCGGCTGCTTGAGCCATTGAGCTATCGTTCCTTCCGAGATCGATTCCGCTAATTCAGGTACTTTAATTTCCGCCATTTTTCATTTCCCCCTTAGTTTTTGCGAGTCAAGCTATCAGATACAATTCGTTCTTGTTCTTTTTTATGCACAGTTGGATCACCCTCAGCCGTACTTGAACGTCTTCTTCGGCCGATGTAACGTACTTTTACTTTTTCAGGCGCAATTTCACGTAAATATGGCTCAATATATCCCCAAGCCCCCATATTTTGTGGCTCTTCTTGTGCCCATACGATTTCTTCTAAGTTTGTTAGTTTTGATAATATCGCTTTAATATCTTTGGCTGGGAATGGATATAGCTGTTCCACTCTCGCAATGTGAAGCCAATCTTTCGGCTCTTCCATTTGAGTAAAGCGATCACTAATATCGATTGATACCTTCCCGCTAGATAGCACGAGGCGCGATACTTTTTCGTGATCATGCACAAGGCCTGGTTGTTCAAGAACTGGTTGGAACTGTCCATCCGTTAATTCCTGGACTTCAGACAATGTGTTCGGGTTACGAAGCAGACTCTTCGGTGTCATGATGACAAGCGGACGAATCTCTTCACGAAGCAGCATTTTCGCCTGTCTTCTAAGAATGTGGAAGTATTGCGCTGCACTTGTGAGGTTCGCCACTGTCCAGTTATTCTCAGCAGCTGATTGCAGGAACCGCTCTGTTCTTCCACTTGAATGCTCAGGACCTTGTCCTTCATATCCATGAGGCAAGAGCATCACTAGACCTGATTTTTGTCCCCATTTTGCGCGTCCAGCTGAAATAAATTGATCGAAATACACTTGAGCCGCATTTGCGAAGTCTCCAAATTGAGCCTCCCAAATGACTAACGTTTCAGGAGAATAGACATTATAACCATATTCAAACCCGATGACTGAGCCCTCTGACAGTGGACTATTATGAACAGTAAATGATGCGTTTGCATCACTCAGCTCATGAAGAGCAATAAATTCATTTCCAGTTTGACTGTCGTGAAGAACAAGGTTTCTTTGAGCAAAAGTACCGCGCTCTGAATCCTGTCCGGTCATCCGAATTGGCGTACCGTCTTTTAATATAGATGCAAATGCAAGTGCTTCTCCAAGTGACCATTCTACTTTACGGTCATCTGTAAACACTTTTGCACGTTTTTCAAGGATCCGTTTAAGCTTACCAAATACTTGGAAATCGTCCGGCCAGCTGATCAATTCTTCATTCAGCTTTCGTAATACATCAAACTCTACGGATGTATCCACTGCTGGGAAGCCATTTGATACTGGTTCTGGCAGTTCAATTTCATGAATCGTATGCTCTTTCTTTGAAGGCACTTTTTGATAGGCTTCTTCTATTCTTGTCGCTACAGCCTGCTCGATTTCTTCACGCTGCTCCTTCGTTAGAAGACCTTCTGTGACAAGTTTATCTGCAAAGATATTCTTGACCGTTTTGTGCTTTCTGACGGCATCGTACAGCATCGGCTGAGTCGTAGAAGGCTCATCCATTTCGTTATGACCGTATCTGCGGTAACCGATCAAATCAATTAAGAAATCCTTCTTAAAGCGTTTGCGATATTCTACAGCTAATTGAACAGCCGCTAAACATGCTTCTGGATCATCTGCATTGACGTGAACAATTGGAATCTCAAACCCTTTTGCAAGGTCACTTGCATATTTCGTTGAGCGAGATTCATTACTTTCCGTCGTAAATCCGATCATATTGTTTGCAATGATATGGATTGTTCCGCCCACTTGATAGCCTACAAGTTGACTTAAATTTAATGTTTCTGCCACAATTCCTTCTCCAGGAAATGCCGCATCACCATGAATTAAGATGGCTAGAGCCTTTTCAACGTCTTGTACTGGATAGCCCTTTTGAGTACGTAATTCCTGAGCGGCACGTGTGCTTCCTTCAATGATTGGATCAATGAATTCCAGGTGACTTGGGTTATTAGCAAGCGTGACTCTCGCACTCTTTGTATCTTCGTCTTTAATTTGACGATCTGCTCCAAGATGGTACTTTACATCACCTGTCCACCCGTAGCTGATGCCAATAGAGCCTTCTGATGGAACAAGCTCTTTATTTGGCGCATGCTGGAATTCCGAAAAAATAATCTCATATGGTTTTCCTAACACATGTGCTAATACATTTAAACGGCCTCTGTGTGCCATTCCAATGTTAATATTTGAAGTCCCTTGTGTAACAGACTCTGAAATAATTTCATCAAGTACTGGGACAAGTGCGTCTAATCCTTCTATCGAGAAGCGCTTTTGCCCAACAAATGTTTTATGAAGAAACTGTTCGAACTGCTCAACTTCTGTTAATCTCTTGAATACAGAAACTAGTTTATCGGCTGGTTTTTTCTTAAATAGTTCACCAGACTCGATTGATTTTGAGAGCCAGTTGCGTTCTTCGAAATCATGTACGTGATCAAACTCAAATGAAATGGTACGCTTATACGTATTTCTCAAATGGTTAATGGCTTCTATGCCGTTTGAAATGTGTTTTGGTGCGTCAGGACTAATAATAGATATTGGTATATTCTTGACGTCTTCTTCTGTTAAACCGTACTCCTTTAAAGGAAACAGCTCTTGTAATTCCTTTTCTTTGCGAAGAGGATTGACGGAAGCATTTAAATGGCCATACGTTCTGATGTCTTCTGCCAGTTTAACGACTGATGCTATCTTTTGGATTTGTTCAGAAGTAACTACGCTATTTTCTTTTTTCCCAATTTCCTCCTTCATTTCACTCGGTGGTGCACCAAGTTCATCAAATATGCCTCTTAGATCTTCATCAACACTAGTAGGATCCTGGACATACTGATCGTAGAGCTCGAGCACATAGCCGAGGTTCGGACCATGAAATTCTTCCCAACTCAACGGTTGTTTCACATCATTTTGAAACATTTTGAACACTACCCCCAACTTTGATCATCAAGTGATTGAACACTATCTCGATATAACTTCCAGAACACAATGACCAAATTTATGTAATAAAACGCTTCCAATAATATTCTACCACTGTTTCGGATTACTTTCTACATTCTTTGTTCAATTAAAGATAAAAAATTCACAGAAAAACAAAAAATTTAAATCATTCCGAAAAATATTTTGAAGAAAGGGGCAAAACCTTATGCCCCAATGCTTTTATGCAGTAATTTCTTCAGTAACGGATATAAAACATCTGGCAATGTATCGACATCTGGTACAAAAATGCTGAACTTGCCATACATATCTTGAATCGTTTTCATCTGTGCTTCTTCGATCGGTGAATTGGATAAAAACACATTGATTACCTCAATGCCTTTTTTCCTCGCCTCAAGAACTGCTTCATGTGTATCGACAATCCCATTTTGTTCGTAGCTGAATGCAGCTGGCTCTCCGTCGGAAAAAACAATGAGAAACTTTTGCTCTTCTCTTCGTTTTAATATCATTTTTGTCATTTGGCGAATCGCATAGCCGTCCCGGTTATCCTCTTCTGGTTCAAGAGACATAATGGAAGGACCTGCATCAAATAAAGAATCTTTGAACGACACGACTGTGTTGAAATAGTTCGGCTGACTTGTTTCTGATGCATCGTTTGTATCTTC
This sequence comes from Bacillus sp. FSL K6-2841, assembly GCF_037976435.1. Classification (NCBI taxonomy): domain Bacteria; kingdom Bacillati; phylum Bacillota; class Bacilli; order Caryophanales; family Bacillaceae; genus Bacillus; species Bacillus sp. FSL K6-2841. The sequence goes on from NZ_CP150266.1 coordinate 1,929,461, forward strand.
CCAAAAACCCACAATTTGATGTGGGACTTGAACTGACTTCAAGGCTTCATGAAATAGAACAATGCCTTTTTTCGTTTCATCCATCTTGTCAAACATGCTGGCAGAACAATCCACTAATAAAGTGAAAACAGCATCAATCTCCGAAGAAGGTGCCTGTTTTTTATAGAAAAGACGCGGATTTGACTCTGTAAAATAACGAATGAGCTTTTTACTCAGACGTCCTGCATGAAGGTCCGTTTTTGGCCATGTTTTTTTGTGTTCAAGTGTTTTTTGAATCATCTGTTTTAAGCGTTTCTGATAAGGCTCAATCTCCTTGGCGTGCTGCTTGTATACGTCGATTTGTTCTGGCGCGGGAGGATCTGGTGAAATCATGACTGGAAATGCATATTTGTTCTCTTTTCCATTCTCATGAGCATCCGCCCCGCTTTCTTCGCCTTCAGCCTCTTCCAGCGCTTCAAGCTTTGAATAATCTTTTCGGTGAGTCTGCTTGGCAGAGCCTTGGACAGTGCCAAGTGCTTGATCTCCGTCATCGCCTTCTCTTGCTGCATCCTTCCCGAGATCACTTTTCCCTCCGTGCTCTAAATCAAATTGAAGGAAGCTTTTTGACGGCGCTTCTGTTTCTCGATGCCACACTTCCATATACTCTTGATGGATGTCTTCATCGCCCTCTTTTTCCCTGTCTACTTTGATGTCTTCACTTAGTTTAGGTTTTCTTTTCAAGTCATGAAACAGCGGTTCTTTTGCCGCTTTTTCATAGTCCAATTCTGGGAAGAAAAAGTACGTATTCAGCATATCTTTATCAAGAAGCTCATCAAAGCCTTCCATTAATTCTTTGACGATGACTGCGATATCTCCGGTTGAACGCGCTTCATATACACGCTCAAGACTTGATTCAATAAACGGAATCATCGGGTTGATCCGCTCGTGAAGTGGCGGAACTTCTTCCAACGGCGAATCCGCTGTCAGCTTCACATACATTGCACAATAAAGTGCATCGGTTAAAATGCTCCGCTCTTGGTTAATCGTTAATTGCGTCTTAAAATGACGCCGGTAAAGTTCTCTTCTTCGTTTAAATACCTTTTTTGTTCCTGGGCGGTCACGTTTAATCCGCTCTTCAATCCGGATATCTTCAAAGAGCATGAACAGTTGTTTACATAGGTCAGGAATGGACAATGTATGAGCATAGCGAATGATTTCCTGAAAGACAGTCAGATCACTATAAACGGTTCCTACTGCACGGAGGAATACATCACTTTTCAGTCCGGCTGTCATGTCTTCTTGTTTGCGGTCATCCCAAAAATGACTGATGAAAATTTTCTTTTCAAAAGGATCATAGTAGGACTGCACACCGTATTCAAGCTCGACATCATCACTTTTTGCTAACGTTTTGGCTAAATCCGTTAATTCCATAAATAAAAATGAATCGATTCTGCTGTCATTAAATTTGATGAATTTCAAAACTCAGAACCTCACTCGAATAATGTTTGGGCAATATTTCTTACCGCTGCTTTTTCCCGGTCATCTTCTAGCTTTTCAACAATCCCTCGTTCAACTGCACGAAGCGGCGGGATGTATTGCGCAAGATCACATGTGTCTAGGAGTGCGCGAATGGATGCTGCTTCTTCACTTACCTGCCCGTTGTGCGCCTGTGTAATGAGGTCTGATGAGAGCTGCACGAATTGATCGATTAATCGTTCATCCTTTAATACAGATTGAGATTGCAGTACATCCTTTAAGATGCCGCCGCCGATATATGGAACGTCAATGACAACAAAACGATTTTTTAACGCTTCATTTAGAGGCACTGTACCGACATAGCCTTCATTGATGGCCGCAATCACGCCAAAGCCTTCATCTGCTCGAACGACCTCGCCTGTAAATGGATTTGTCATCATTTTTCTGTAGTCGAGTACACCGTTTAAAATAGGCAGAGTTTCTGGCTTCGCCATGTTGATTTCATCAATATATAAAAGATGGCCTTTTTTCATTGCTTTCGTTACAGGTCCTTCAATAAATTCAATAGAAGCAACTTGACCATCATTGTGAATGGTTTTATAGCCAATCAAGCTTTCTGCATCAAGATCAACTGAGCAGTTCACACTGTGCATCGGCTGCTGAAAGAAAGCAGATAAAGTTTCTGCTAGTTTTGTTTTACCTGAACCGGTCGGCCCTTTTAAAAGAACGTTTTTGCCGAGTGCTAGTGCAATCATCGCATCTTGTATGATAGACGTGTCCTGTGATTCATAGCCGCCTGTTCCAATAAGCGGACGGAATTCTTCTTCTAGTCCTTTTGCTTTTGCTTCAATCATTGCTTGAATTTCTTCTGGGAGTGATTGTTCGTTAAACATGTATGATTAATTCCTCTCTTCGATCATTTTCCTCACCAAGTATACTAAAAAAACCTTTATGCACTCAATACATAAAGGCTAGACATCTGTTATTTTACCATTTCTTTTGTGATTGCTCCGCAGGCGATGCGTTTCCCTGAGTTTCCAGAAGGGTTGCTTAAGTAATCATCTGCTTCTGCATGAATGATAAAGCTCCGCCCATTTTGATCAATTAATTGGGTTGGTCCTCCCTTTAACGTCACATCTGGTACATTTACGACAACATCAATCTGTCCATCTGCCCCAACTTCTAAATTAGGCATATCTCCAGCATGATGACCCTTTGGGTTGTCAAAGCCATGCTCCCGGTGTGTTGGATTAAAGTGAGCCCCTGCCGTTTCAAAATCTGGCGCTTCACATCTTCCAGTTTCGTGAATATGGAAGCCATGAGGACCTGGCGGCAGGTTTTTCGCTTTCACATGTAAATCCAGCCCGTTTTCTGAGGATTCTCTTACTTCGATGCTCCCTATTTTTTGCCCGTTTTCATTGATGAGTGACGTGGTAACTAGTGCTTGTTTAGGTGCTGCAACTTCAATGGTTTCTTCTGTCGTTTCTTTTTTCGGCGGTGCATGACAAGCTGTTGCAACAAAGACCAGACTCATCATGATCAACCACACTGACTTTTTCATATGATTGCCCCCTTTTGATATCAGTATGGACAACCTGATCAATAGGCAAACAAAAAAAGCCGAAAATCGGCTTTTTTAGAAGAAACGTTTTGCACCTAAATAGGCTTTTTTCCAATATGGGTTGCTCAAGTTCGAGATCCCCACACCGCTGTCACTTGCATGAAGGAAATCTCCTCCGCCAAGATATAGTCCCATATGAGATGGACCCGCTTTGTACGTTGTGAAATAAACAAAATCGCCAACTTGAGGTGTGCTCACTGGTGTCATCATACTCCAGTAGCCTGCTGTGCTTAATCTCGATACAGATGAAACCTTGTTAATGAGATAATAAACAAAGCCGCTGCAGTCAAATCCAGATGGTGTGTTGCCGCCCCATCTGTAAGGAATGCCTGTCAGTTTTTTGCCTTCTTGGATCATCGTAGTGATTTTTGCATTCATCGGCACATCGTTTTTGTTATTGTTCACTGGAGTTGTCGAGCCGTTGGACGTAGAACCATTCGATCCAGTTGAGCCTGAAGCTGCACCATTAATTTTGAGAACTTGTCCAATTCTAAGCACATCGCTTTTTAAGCTGTTAGCTGTACGGATGGATTGAACTTGCACTTTAAATTGATTCGCAATCTTCCATAAAGAATCTCCTGATTTTACGGTATAAGATGTCGCTTTCCCGCTTGAAGACTGGTTACTGTTAGAAGGCGGGTTGCTTGGTTTTGCAGGGGCTTGGGGCTGACTTGGTTTTGATGCAGCCGTCCCTTTTACTTTCAATACTTGATTCGGATAAATCGTATCAGATTTGAGCCCATTCAATGTTTTGATTTCACCAATCGTCATATTGAGCGAATTCGCAATTTTCCAGAGAGAATCCCCTAATTTGACCTTGTATGTACTTGATGAAGATGAACTATTTGAGTTCGTTGTCTTATTGTTCGAGCTGGAATTTGAAGAGGAGTTTGATGACTGGCTCCCGCTTGTCTTCGTGCTTCCAGATACCTTTAGCTTTTGTCCAGGACGAATCAAGTCACTGTTTAAGCTGTTTAGACTTTTTAAGCTTGCAACTGACATTTTATGATTGTTTGCAATGAGCCATAAAGAATCTCCAAGCTTTACAGTGTAGCTTGATGTCGTTGAAGCATTTGATTTTGTTGCTTTTGAACCTGTTGAAGAACTGGATTTTGTGCTTTTTGCGGCAGGAATTTTCAAGCTTTGTCCTGCAAAAATCATCGTCGTTTTTAGTTGATTAAGAGATTGCAGCTCCGAAATACTTGTATTGTACTGTTCGGCAATCTTCCAAAGTGAGTCACCGCTTTTCACCTTGATCGTCTGTGCTTCTGCCGGTGCAGCAAACACAGCTGAGCCAGCGATCGCTGAAACTGTGAGGCCGGTTACTACTTTTTTCTTCATAGATAAATCTCCGCCTTTCATGATTTCATCCAATAAGACTTATGTACTAGTTTTAAGTTTCGCATTAAATGATTCTGCTTCTCTTGCACTATTTTATCTTTATTTCTATTATATTACTCGACATGTAGACGTTGGGCAATAACAAATAGGCTAAAGCAGTCAACTCAAAATGCTAAAACTAAGCCATATCGTTTGTATCGGCAGTTTACTGTATTTATAAACATTTTTTAAGGAATTTTTAAGTTGACGTTTAGAAATTTGTCAAAACAAGCACGCTGCTAGTTTCATAGTTCTATTCTACATGACAAATTTTTCTGTATCAAATGACTTTTTACTTAATTGCCTGTTTTTTCTCCTCGAATGAAAAAAGCATCCTTCCGAATGAAGAATGCAGCGATTGATTTTTTATTTTCTGATTTCAGGTTCTTTTACAGTGAGCGGATAAAGGACTCCTTCTTTCGCAAATGACATTTTCCCTGTTTCCTCTGAAACGACGAGAACAAGTGCATCGGTCATGCCAGAGAGTCCAATTGCAGCCCTGTGTCTTGTCCCGAGAGAAGGACTGACTTTTTTTGAAGTAAGCGGCAGCACATTTGCCGCAGATACGAGCGTATTTTCTTTGACTAAAAGCGCACCATCATGAAGTGGATTTCCTGGGTAGAAAATGCTTTCGATTAATGAAGCACTTATTTTCGCATGAAGATTTGTCCCTCTTTGAATAAAATCCTCAACCTCATCCCGCCTTTGAATCACAATCAGTGCCCCGTGCTTTTGTTTTGATAAGTTCTCAATGGCTAAAGAAAATTGAGCAAATCCGGGTGTGTATTCTTCCATATACGATTGTAAATAAAATGAGGAAGCCTCTGCATGCATTGCATTAAACTCATCATGTAATGACTCGAGATCACAAAGTAGACATTGCTCAATCTCATCAAGGGAATCAATAATGTCACTTGCATCCTTCATAATTTTCATCAAGTGTGTTCTCATGCCCACTTTAAATTGCACTTCTTCATTCGTACGATTGATCATTTGACCTTTTCCCTCCTCTTTTTCGTTGTCATAAAATAACAAATGATGCGCATGCTATTGTTATGGAGGTGACTTAATATGACCATTCAGAAAGTGATTCAATATGCTTGCAGCATTTTAGGTGTTGTCAGTCTTTCCTTTATTTATGCCCAAATGTTTAAAAAAACGAAGCCATCTAAGAAAAATAATCCGACAGAGAATTGATTTTTTTACATAGCATGATATAATCCTCTCGTTATTTCTGTTCAGAGAGGAACTTATGATGAGAGAAACAAATAGCATTCGAGCTAAGGTGACACTATTTTTAACCATTTTGATTCCGATTTTAATCACTCAAGCGGGTCTTTCACTTATTACGTTTTTAGACACCGTGATGTCTGGAAAAGTGAGTGCAGAAGACCTTGCGGGTGTGGCGATCGGTTCAAGTATTTGGACACCCGTTTATACAGGGCTTGCTGGTATATTAATGGCCGTTACGCCAATTGTCGCTCAGCTGATGGGCGCAGGGCATAAAAAAGATGTTCCCAAGGCTGTCTTTCAGGCGATTTATTTATCCTTTCTTTTAAGTATTTGTGTGATTGCGATTGGGACAATTAGCATCCCTTACGTATTAGGGGGACTTGGACTTGAGCAATCCGTAGAGGATATTGCGCAGCATTTCTTACGTTTTCTTGCTTTTGGTATCATTCCGCTATTTGGTTATTCGGTGCTCAGGTCATTTATTGATGCATTAGGAAAAACACGAGTGACGATGTTTATCACGTTAACAGCACTTCCGATTAACTTTGTGTTAAACTATGTATTTATTTTTGGGAATTTTGGCTTTCCAAAGCTTGGCGGCGCGGGAGCTGGCCTTGCTTCTGCGATGACGTATTGGGCAATTTTTATCATGAGTATTTGTATTGTCATAAAAGCAGAACCATTTGCCTCATTTCGTTTGTTTCAAAAACTGCCTCGACTTAATATCTCCCGTATGGGGCAAATACTGAAAATCGGTCTTCCTATCGGGTTTGCGATCTTTTTTGAAACGAGTATCTTTGCAGCAGTTACCTTATTAATGGGTCACTTTGATACTGTGACGATTGCAAGTCACCAGGCTGCGATGAACTTTGCTTCTATCTTATATATTTTACCGCTCAGTATCTCAATGGCTTTAACGATTGTCGTTGGGTTTGAAGCCGGTGCCAAGCGTTATAAAGATGCTCAAAGCTATAGCTATATCGGAATTGGAACGGCGATATTATTCTCCTTGTTTACGGCAGCACTCATTTTATTATTTAGACCAGAGATTGCTGGTTTATACACAACTGAATCGGCTGTTTTACAGATGACACAGCACTTTTTGATTTATGCGATCTTTTTCCAACTATCAGATGCCATTGCTGCACCTATTCAAGGAGCGCTGCGCGGCTATAAAGATGTCAACTATACACTCATTGCCGCATTTGTTTCATACTGGGTGATCGGCCTTCCTTCCGGCTATCTGATCGGCACCTATACCTCATTTGGAGCATTTGGTTATTGGATTGGTCTGATTGCAGGACTTGCCGCTGGTGCCATTGTCCTCTTTATCCGTCTCAGATTGATGGAAAAACGACTGCTTCAGAAAGCGCCCAACCACTAAATACGAGACAAAAAAGCAGCTGATCGATGTCAGCTGCTTTTTTATTTAGTCATTCCATTGGTATGTCCAGAAAATTTCTTCATCGAACCATTTTTGGACAACAGGTTCTTTGTTTTTCAGCTTCTGTTCAAGTTCTCTCAGCATGCCTTCTGTTTGCGTTCTATGTGCTCTTAGTGCATTTAATTTGATATCTGCTACATCTGTAATGTCGATCGTAATATCTGCATTTCCAAGCACTTCTTCTCTATTTTTGGTAATAGCCATGCAGTATGTGACAGGACGGTCTTCTTTTTTCTTACGGTAAAGAGCACGAATCACCGCTTCCCCTGTCGCATCATGATCAGGATGTACACCATGTCCAGGATAAAACGTGACAATCAGTGTAGGTTTGACTTCATCAATGATGGTTTCCATCACATCAGCTAAATACTCGTCATCCTCAAATTCCAAAGTTTTATCACGCAGTCCAAGCATACGCAAGTCTGTGATATCCATTTCTTTGCAGGCATTGATTAATTCCTGTTTTCTTAACTCAGGAAGTGTTTCGCGATTGGCATATGTTGGGCTGCCCATATTTCTACCCATTTCCCCAAGTGTCCCGCATGCATACGTGACTGGGATGCCGCGTTTTCTGCTTTGTGCAATGAGACCTGCAACCCCAAACGATTCATCATCTGGGTGAGGCAGCATCACTAGTACATGTTCGTTCATGACTCGTCACCCTTTCTTCTACACCTGAAATGGTGTTTCGCTAATTTGTAATGAGATCGCTAGTTTCCCGTCTGGCAAGTGCCCTGCTAACAGCAGGCGGCCTTGGTCATCAAACTCATAATCGGTTAAGCCTTCTGCGTAAATCCAGCCATCTTCTGTTTTCATTCCAACACGGTATGGACCTTGTCCTTTTATTTTCGCCTGAGAATAGACAACTTTGGCATTGCGGATATAGGCAACGACCGTCATATTTTGTTCATTTACATGAGCTGAATAAGAACCAGTAGTCGTTTCAAGATGAACGAAGACTGGACGATTTAAAAACGATTCAAGATGTGCTGTGACATCTTCCGTTTGAATTGGTTTCATGAGTGGTTCCTTCCTTCATTTTGAATTAATTCGCGCAGCTTTTTTGTATGTAAGCTGATCAGCTGCAGTTGATGATCATGCTCAAGCTCACTTTCTAATATTCTTTCTACAGCGAGCACATATTTTTGATGAAGTGATTTTCTCGCCCTCGGATGAGTCCGCGCATCGCTTAAATCATCACAGATTGCCCCGAGTAAAGAAGACATATCATCGACATCAAGCTGACGATTTTTCCATAAAGATTGATAAGCAGCTGTAAGCTCATTGGCTGATGACATGTAATCACCTCTACAGTTTTGGTAACAACTTATTATGACATGATCCGCCTTCAAAAAAAAGCAAACTGCTCGTAGGACTTAATGAGAATTCGCTGTTTTTTTCATGCGTAATTGAGAGGTCGTAAACAATAAAATCGCCACCCAGATACAAAGAAACGTCACAATTTTAGCTGAAGTTAAGTGCTCGTGATACACAAACAACCCCAAAAACAGCGTAATCGTTGGTGCTATGTACTGTAAAATGCCCACTTGATAAAGAGGGATTCTTTTTGCGCCTTCAGAGAATAAAAGAAGCGGTACCGCAGTAAAGACCCCTGCAAAGAATAAGAGACCAAGCGATCCGAAGCTGTTAGGATTCATTGTCACCACAGGTTCTTTTAAGAAGAACAATAAATACACAAGAGCTGCCGGGGCGAGAAGCAGCGTTTCAATTGTCAAACCAATGGCACTCGTGAAGCTCATTCTTTTTTTAATCAATCCATAAAAGCCGAAGCTAAAGGCAAGTAATATTGCAACGACAGGAAATGAACCGTACTGGATCGTAGAAAGAATTACCCCAGCGGCGGCAATTAGAATCGCAATGGTTTGTATTTTATTGAGCCGCTCTTTCAAGAAAATGCTCCCTAGTAAAACAGAGACAAGCGGATTAATATAATACCCTAAACTAGCTTCTAGCATAAGATGATGGTTGACTGCCCAAATGTACACATACCAGTTAACCGATATTAATATAGCAGATAATAGTAATGAAAAAAATGCTTTACCATCGAGCATGAGACCCTTCACGGTCTGCATGGCTGGCCGAATTTGTTTTAAATACAAAAGAATACCGCACATAAAAACAAATGACCATAAAATTCTGTGCGCTAAAATTTCGCCTGACGAAATATGTTCCATCAGCTTCCAATATAATGGGAATAATCCCCATAATGTAAAAGATGCTGCCGTGTAGAGAACACCTTTTGATTGCTGTTGTTCGTTCAATCTAACCATTCCTTTCTAAACCTATCGTATATTATAGCACGCACTCAAGTGAATGGGCATATACTAATTCAGGGCATTTAGAAAGGATGATTTTCATGTTTGACTGGAACCGATTATTCCCTTTTCAAAAGCAATTTTCAAAAGAAGCCTTAAAGAATTCAGACCCTAAAGATGTCGAGCAGTACGTCAATCAAGTGATGGAAAGTGTATTCGGCTCCAATTATCCTGCTCAGTTCCCTTTTCAGGACCCACTCTCTCAACATCAAAAAACGAGAGAAACAGATGTCAAAAAAGAAAAAGAACCCGAAATAGAAGTGTTTGAAACAACTGATCACGTGTTCGTTAAGATTGAGCTTGCTCGGCCGAACACAGAAAAAGTAAAAATCAAACATACTGCCAACCTGCTATTTATTGATCATTTTCCTGAGGAGGGCACGCAGAAGAAAGTCGTCCTCCCTGCTGCTGTCAAAAGAAAAGGAACGAAGGCTTCGTATCAGGACGGTATTTTGGAGATTATGTTTTTAAAGCATGATGATCCGGGGATTTCTGAAATCGATATTCCATTATAAAAAGCCTGCTTTGATATAGAAGCAGGCTTACTCTTTTTTCTTAATAGTATGGTGGATATCCTCCGCCATAAGGTGGTGGAACAGGCGGTGGTGGTGGCGGGTAATATGGACGGGGATAATTAAAAATCGCACTTCCTAAAAATCCGCCAAGCAGTCCGCCGACTAAAGGAGCGCCAAAACCAAAAAACAAAGGGACTCTGGATTCATATGGCGGAATGCCAGGGGCGCCGCCTCGGAAATACGGAGTATGAGGGTACATGCATTTCTCCTCCTTTGTCATGTGCCTAAGATCAGCATATTCATCAGGAGTCAAAACGTTTGGGCAAACCTGAAACTAGGCTTGCTCCTTTTTTTCATGAGATTCTGTATATTCCCCTGCCCACCTAGATACCTCATGAAACACATCATGTAGCGCATTTCCTTTTTCAGTTAAACAATAAATGACTTTAACAGGCGTCTCAGGAAGTACAGTTCGCTTTATAATCCCTTCTTGCTCAAGTTCTTTTAAACGCTCTGCGAGCATTTTCTGACTGATAGATGGGATAATGTCCGTCATGTCTTTAAATCGCTTTGGACCATCAAGCAATACATGAATAATGAGACCATTCCACCTTTTGCCTAGCAGTAAAAAAGCTTGCTGAATGTGTGGACATAATTGAAATTCCATAAATTTCAGCCTTTCTTTTCATGATTGTTTGACAAACTAACGGTATACAATTTAAAATATCTCTAGTTACAATAAGTAAGTTTCTCACTTTTTTAGTTATTGTACCATACTATTTGCAAAAACGGGAGGAAATATCCATATGGCGACTGATCAAAAAACGATTGACATTTTAAAACAAAGAGCTTCAGTAAAAGAGTATGATACGACTCATGAAATGACAAAAGAAGAGCTAACTGAGCTACTTGATATCACAACAAAAGCACCATCTGCGTGGAACCTTCAGCATTGGCATTTTACTGTTTTCCACAGTGCTGAATCCAAAGCAAAGTTACTTCCAATCGCTTATAACCAAAAGCAAATCTCACAAGCATCGGCTGTTATTGCTGTACTAGGTGATCTTGAAGCCAATCAAAATGGAGAAAAAATCTATGGTGAGCTGGCAGAACAAGGGTTCATTACTGAAGACATCAAAGAAACATTGATGACTCAAATCAATGGCGCATACCAAAGCGAGCAGTATGCACGTGAAGCTGCGTATTCAAATGCTTCATTAGCTGCTATGCAATTAATGATTGCTGCAAAAGCAATGGGCTATGATACATGTGCAATGGGTGGTTTCAGTAAAGAAGCCTTTATCAAAGAATTCAATGTAAGCGGCCGTTATGAGCCAGTTATGCTGATTTCAGTTGGTAAAGCAGCGAAAGAAGCTCATAAAAGCAACCGCTTCGACATCGAAGAAGTATCTGATTTTCTTTAAAAAATGGCAAGGCCTCAGCTTTCATGCTGAGGCTTTTTTTATTTGGTTTAAATATTATTTCTACATATTTTCTTTTCACTTCCCCCCTTTTCATCTACACTTTTTCTCCTTTTTAAGAATGAAAGCGTTATATTAGGATGATATTCTGCAAAATGATTGTTTTTTCTGAAAATGGTCTTGTGATCTAATCTGACAACTGCTATTATTATGAAATTACAAAAAATTCAGGAGGGAATCATGAATAAAAAATTGATACTGGCACTACTTATAGCGATTCCATTCATCGGACAGCTCGCACTGCTGCCCTTTGCGAATCGTATTCATCCATTTGTGATCGGCCTGCCTTTTTTCCACTTCTGGCTCTTACTATGGATTGTTCTCACACCAGTCTGTACATTTATCATTTATCGGATGCAACATTCAAATGGAGGAACTGACTAATGCAAGGAAATTTGACAGCTTTATTGATTACAGCAAGTATCATTTTCATCGTCGTGGTCATTGGATTTGCCGCTGGCCGTGATAAATCATCCAGACAGTCAGTAGAGGAATGGTCTGTTGGCGGGAGGAAATTTGGCGGGCTGCTCGTTTGGTTCCTTGTTGGTGCAGATTTATACACAGCTTATACCTTTTTAGGACTCACTAGTACAGCCTATACAGCTGGAAGTGTCGCTTTTTTCGCTATCCCCTATTCAGTTCTAGCGTATTTTATTGCTTATTTCTTCTTACCAAAGCTATGGACGGTTGCGAAAAATCACAATCTCACAACGCTCGCTGATTATGCACGTGAGCGCTTTGACAGCAAGCTGTTATCCAGTCTCATTGCGATTATTGGAGTACTTATGCTCATTCCGTATATTTGTCTTCAACTAAGCGGGATTCAAGATACGTTAACTGTCGCTGGAACTAGTTATATTAATGTGAATGCAGTTGTTATTATTTCATTTATTTTAGTTGCACTTTATACATTTTTCAGCGGGATTAAAGGTCCTACCTATACAGCCATTATTAAGGATATTCTCGTTTGGGTCATCATGCTGTTTATGGTGGTTTCACTGCCAATCATTCATTTTAACGGCTGGACCCCGATGATGAATACGTTAGCGAAGGAAGCGCCACAGCTTCTGACAATTCCTGACGGGGGTCCTAAAGGCATTTTATGGTTCATTACCGCTTCAGGCGTTTCTGCCCTTGCTTTGTTTATGTGGGCACATGCGGCAACAGGGGTTTTCACAGCCAAAAGTGCAGATGCTATCCGTAAAAACAGCATGTTTTTGCCTCTTTATAACATCGTATTGATTTTGGTCATCTTCCTTGGATTTATTGCCTTTTTAGTCTTACCAGAAGATACGAATCCAAGATTTGCACTTCTTCATTTAATTCAAACGTCATATGGCGGCGTGATGCAAGGTCTTGCTTACTCAACGATTGCACTGGCTTCCCTCATTCCATGCTCAATCATGGCCATTGGTGCATCGAATTTATTTGCCAATAATTTATATCGTGACTTAATTCATCCGAATGTATCACCTAAACGGTTGACCATGATCACTCGTTCAATGGTATTTATCGTTATCGGACTGGCTCTATTATTCGGAATGCTCTTCCCAACAGCACTTGTGACACTTCAGCTTATTGGTGTTTCAGGAATGGTTCAAATCTTCCCAGCCATTGCGATCAGCTTATTCTGGAAAAAACAATCGAGAGAAGCAACGATTGCGGGGTTAGTTGTTGGCATTATCGTCACCTTTACAGCCAATATCTCACAAGTCACGTTCGGTCTTTATGAAGGGTTTCTTGGTTTACTAGCAAACGTTGTGGTCATCCTGATGTTGAATCCATTCTTCCAGAAGAAGGTCACATCTAATTCTGTCATGAATGATCTATTTGAAAAAGATCAAGAAAAAACAGAAGCAATTGTAAACAACGCGTAAGTATAAAAAGAGCAGTCCCCCTAAGAGGACTGCTCTTTCTTTATTTCATTTCTTTTTTCAAGACTTCAATCGCTTTTTTCATTTGAGTATCATTATTCTTTAGCTTATCTTGGATCTTTGTCATCAGTACTGTCGTTGTATCTCCCGTCAGAATTCCGTCTGCTTTCAGATCGTTGTCTGTTTGGAAGCTTTTGACGATCGTCTGGAAGGCTTGATCGTACTCACCATTTGCTTTTGCTTTGTAGCCAAGCGCTTGGAACATTTTTTGAGCCGCTTTGACTTCATCTCCATTGTCATTCAGCTGATACGTTTTTTTCGGGCTTAAGTATGGCAGCTTTGCATAACTTGGGAGTGATGCTTTGACCTGTGGTTCAATTCCTTTTTTGTGAATCCATGAACCATCCGGCGTCAGCCACTTGGCAATGGTTAACTTGACACTAGAACCATCATTATAGCTTTGCGCATTTTGAACAGTTCCTTTACCAAATGTCTTTTCACCAATAATTTTGATACCTGAAGATTGGTGCAGAGCCGCCGCCATGATTTCTGCAGCGCTGGCTGAACCGCCATTTACAAGGACAACTGCCGGCTGATGAACTTTACGTTCTTTTTCAGCCTTGTACTCTTCTTTCTTCCCTTTTTCTTCAACTTGCATGATGACTTTCCCTTTATCGATAAAGTCATTACTCATTTCAATCGCTTCTGTCATGATACCGCCTGGATTATCTCTCAGGTCGATGACAAACCCTTTTGCCCCTTTTTTCTCGAGGTCATCAATGGCTTTATCTAACTCTTTCGATGTTGTTTCAGCAAAGGACGTAATTTGGATTTCTCCTATTTTGTCTTTTGTGAGTTTTGCATACACTGTTTCAACTGGAATGGTGTCTCTTGTGATGGTCACATCAACATTTCCCACTCCTTGGCGGTTAAGGTGAAGCTTGACATCCGTTCCTTTTTTCCCTCTGATTAGAGAGACTGCTTGATTGACCGACATGCCTTTTGTGCTTTTTCCATCCACCTTTAAAATACGATCATGAGGTTTCAACCCGGCTTTTTCAGCAGGAGAGCCTTTAATCGGTGCGACAATTAAAATTTGTCCATCCTTCTCTTCTACTTGTGCACCAATTCCTTCAAATGATGAAGAAATGGTGTTGTTAAATCCTTCGGCTTCCTCCTGATCCATATATGTAGAGTATGGATCATCAAGTGATGCGATCATTCCTTGAATCGCACCATCTACTAGTTTTTGATCATCCGTTTTTTCGTAATACTCATCTTTTACCTTCGTATACGCAGCCATGAGTTTACTAAACTTCTCATCTCCTGAGACATTGACGGCCCCTTGTTTTGTGATCACAAATGTAATCGCTGAGGACAGTGCCGCTGTCACCAGAATAGCGATGACGATCTTAAATTGTTTTCTCAAAAAAACACCACCTTTATCTCCTTTCATTATTATCAAGGACGATGCATCATCCGTCAACCAAAGGATCGAAGTTCTCTTTGAAAAGATAAGCCATTTGACCTTACATTGCATAATCTTTAAAGAGGAACTTGATAAGGAAAGAAGGGATTTTATGAGTGATTATGTAGAAATGCTTGCCTATTTTGGCGTATCTAGTGCCCATCCTGGTGGAATTGAGTTAACAAAAACGATGCTTGAGCATATAAAATTGACGCCGGATGCACGCATACTGGATGCGGGATGCGGGACTGGACAAACGGCAGCATATTTAGGCAATATCGGTTATCAGGTGGAGGCGATTGATACACACCCTTTAATGATTGAAAAGGCCAATCTGCGATTTGAGCGAGAAGAACTGCCGATCCGCGCATTGCAAGCATCAATCGAACAGCTGCCATTTCCAGATGAAGCGTTCTCTCTTCTGATCAGTGAATCTGTTTTGAGCTTTACCAACCTTCCAGCGGCACTTGCTGAGATCAAACGCGTGCTTGCCCCTGGAAGTCAAATGATTGCAAATGAAGCAGTATTAAAAGAACCCCTTACACAGAAGGAGCTTGCCGACGTTCGAGATTTTTACGGGTTTCACGCACTCTTTTCACTTGAAGAATGGAAGGAGCAGTTAAAAGCAGCAGGATTTCATGACGTTCGCATTCTCTCATTTGATGAACACATGGTACAAGAGGAGCCGACAGAAATGGAATTATCTGAATATATCCCGCCTTCTCTTTACGAAACGATGCAAACACACTACGATCTCATTCAAGCGCACCGAAAGCAGCTAAGCCACATTCTATTTGAATGTACGGTATAAAATGAGCGAATCTCCTATATGTTTTGTCCAAACTCTATGAGGTCTCTCGCATAGGATAAGAGTGAAAAGAGTTTGTCATAAGGAGGAAAAATATGGAGCGCTATCAAAAGCTTTGTCAGCAGCATATGGGGAAAGTCGCTAGAATCACAGATCGTAATGGCAGAGTACATGTCGGACGCATTGAGCGGGTGACAAACCGCAAAGTGTATATTCGTCCAGTCGGCGGTTCTCGCGGCGGCTTTGGCTTTGGTTATTACGGAGGGTATTACGGCTGGGGTGCCGCTTATGGCATCGGGCTTGGTTTCATTACAGGTTTCGCATTAGCAGGATTGTTCTTTTTTTAAAAGAAGAATAAAGAAGGCCCCCCGAATAGCTGGGAGGCCTTTTACTTTGATTAAATTTTCTTCACTTTGTTCATGTACTCTTCAAATGTTAAATCGTGATCATGCATCGCTTTTGCCGCTTCTTTTCCAACATAGCGCAGATGCCACGGCTCATATTCATATTTCGTAATGTCTTCTTTTCCTTTTGGATAACGAATGATAAAACCATATTTATAGGCGTTTTTAGCCACCCATTTGCCATCAGGTGTTTCACCAAACTTTTCAGAGATGTCAAAGCCGGCACTTTTTGAGGAAATGTCCATTGCAAGACCTGTTTGATGTTCACTTTCGCCTGGTAAAGCGACTGCTTCTTGCGCTTTGTCTTTGCCTTTTAACTTGACTTCACTATCAAAAATGACCTTTTGACGGTCATAGGAGCGATAGCCAGATACGGCAGCCAGCTCAAAGTTTTTCTTTTTCGCATCTTTGAATAATGTTTCAAGTGCTTCCGCTGCTTCTTTACGAATATATCGTTTTTCAATATCCTCTGAAAAAGAGAATTCTACTTTTGGTACAACGAGATCAGAAGGTTTATAGGTTCCTGGTAATGCGTATTCTTTGTTGACAAGTGCTAGCACGTTTGCAGGATTTTGAATGGTTTTCAGCCCGCTTACCACTTTGATGTCATTGAAATATTCACTCTTTAACGTCAGCTCTTGATCCGATGAACCTGCTGTATTGTTTGAGTTTTGCTGGGTAGATGAATTTGCTGCGCTCTTTTGTTCGTTTGTTTTGTTCGATTCAGATGTACCGCTCTTTTGATCCAGCAACTGGCAGCCCGATAGTGCGGCTGTCAAACCAAGAATCGATGCGATTGAGAGTATTTTATAGCTTTTCTTCATGACATACCTTCCTTTTGCTCTTCTAAAAAAATAAAGATGCGCTACATCGTAGCACACCCTTTATACTATTATAAAACGGAGTCTAGTGCAATTAAGATCATTTCGTCAAATGTCGTTTGACGCTCTTCAGCCGTTGTTTCTTCTCCTGTGAGAACATGATCACTCACTGTCAGAATGGATAACGCTTTACGATCAAATTTTGCTGCAAGCGAATATAGAGCTGTTGTCTCCATTTCAATTGCTAGAATTCCGTATTGAGCCATGAGCTCAAGTGGTTTTTCATTGTAAAATTGGTCTGCTGTAAATACATTTCCGACACGTACAGCAACATTTTTTGCTTCTGCTGTGTCATAGGCTTTCTTAAGCAGTCCAAAATCAGCGCAAGGTGCGTAATCAATCGGTCCAAACGCCACACGATTCATTTGTGAATCTGTTGAAGATGTTTGAGCTAAAATGACATCACGTACGTTGACATCCCTTTTAATAGCCCCACAAGATCCGACGCGGATTAAGTTTTGAACATCATAGCTTTGAATGAGTTCATTCACATAAATCGAAATAGAAGGTACGCCCATTCCGGTACCTTGTACAGAAACGCGCTTTCCTTTGTAGGTTCCCGTATAACCATACATTCCGCGCACTTCGTTATAGCATTCGACATCTTCTAAATATGTATCTGCAATATATTTCGCACGAAGCGGATCGCCTGGCAGCAATACCGTTTCTGCAATTTGTCCTTTTTCTGCTCCAATATGTACACTCATTTTTTTAGCCTCCACTTACGTTTACTATGTGATTTGTCCTATTTAGTATAAACGATTGAGTCCAAAAAAGAAAATACCAGCTGAAGCTCAAGCTGGCATCGTCTATCATCTATTTAACTCATTGTCATCAGCCGCTTACTGCGTTTCCATCCTGCCGGAAAAAGCTGATAATAGCACTTTCCTTTTTTCTTATCATCAATCACAACAATATCGCCTGTTGTCATAAAGCGTGCATTGTAATCACTAGGGACTGTATCATGTACATTAAATGTCGAGAATGCTTTTTCCAGAACATCCAGGTGTGTTCTGCCGCCAATCTTTGTTCGGTACACAGGTTGATGCCCGCTTGCAGCGCCATATTCAGGTGTCTGATAAATGGTTAAGTGAAATGCTGAAGGTTTTTTTTGAAAAAATCTCAACGTCAATTGCATTCAAATCCCCTCCCCTTTTATATAAAATTGGCTGGGATCTGTCAATTTCCTTCTTCTATTTTTGTCGAATGACAGACAACTTTTCGTCAATCTTTTTACAAATGAGAAATAAAGCAAGTCCTATCGCAAAACCGCCCGCAACATCTGTCAAAAAATGAACGCCGATATACATTCTGCTGATTCCAATCATAAGAACACAGACCCCTGTGATCAAGTAGACGATTTTTTGTCTTTTTTTCAGCCATGGAATCATTTCAACGAGTAGATAAGCTATAAACGGATAGATTGTGGCTGCATTCATGGAATGTCCGCTCGGAAAGCTGTAATACGTTTCATTGACAAGATGATCAAAGGCCGGACGCTCTCTAGCAAACAGCCCCTTTAGTTCATGATTGATGGTTTTTTCTGTGAGGTATAATAGAAAAAGCATCATGATAGAGTAATAGCGCTTATACATGAATAAAGCGACACTAAAAATGAGCATGATGGGCACGAGCAGCGCACTAATGCCAAAATCCGTCAAAGTCAGCATGACATCATTTAAAAAAGGGAGTCTGATGCTCTCAAACCATAAGATGATCTGGTTGTCCAATGCTTGAGCCGCTCTAGATACCATGAGCGCAGCAATGGCGCCAAATAAAATCAAAAGAAATAGGATATACACGCCAAAGATTCTCCTCCCTCTCTTTAGAATCTCTTCAAAGTATAGTGCCTACCACGCCTCTTCTTCAACTATCATTGTTTTTTTCAGCATATATTCAAACGTAATGTCAGCCAGCTCAAACGTTTCCAGCTCAGCAGGTATGTACCCTCTTTTGATCAGCTCCATGTAGAAGAATTCCGCAATTTCCTCTGTATCGATCACCAAATCTGCTTCTTTCATTCCATTCCGCCTCCTTTTTTATGATGTATGAACGACGCCTGTTTTTTATTACAGTTTGTCATAATGGCTCATTCCATACATATAAATGCAGTAAACAAAAAGAAAAGGGGTTTGAGGCAATGAAATGGTTAAGCATATTAGATGGAGAAACGTTTGATCAGATGATGGGCCGTATCTTGAGGGGATGGTTTTATGTGATTGTTTTTTTCTGTGTACCTTATTTTTTATTCGTGTTAGGACAAGTCTTTCTTTAACCAAAATGCTCGTGTAAACTTTCCAATATAAAATCCATCATATCTTTGTATTCTGGATCTTCGAAAAATTCGTAGAGAATTTTATAGTCATTATAAATATCAAGAAGCTCATCCACTATAGATACAGCGAGAAATTCTAGTGATTCTTCGCTTTCTTGTTTCTCTTCTAATTGTAATAGAGCCGTTTGCACCATATCTTCTTCCATTTCTTTAGAGGTTTCACCCACATAATGCACAAAAAGAAGCTGATGAACAAACTGGTCCATTTCATATTTCCTCAGGACAAGCGTTAAGTCTTCCTCTTCTGTTTCCAGCCACTCTCCATCCTTTAACCTTGTGAGTTCGTAAATGACATCTTCCCAGCCGTCATCAAGGTATCGCCATATTTCAGTCCGATGACCAATAATTTTAAATAGCTCTTTTCCGTAATCTTTTACATATACAACATCGCCAATGAGGAACTCATATTCAATGTCCAGCTTTTCTGTATCCACAATCACCCCGTCGTACTCATCGTAAAGCTGGAGTGATGTTTCAAAATAAAGCACCTCATTATGATTGACCTCATACAAATAGTGCTGGTCAATTTGATGGACTTTTGTAATCGTTCCGACTGTGCCGTACATGACAACGACGACAATATCCCCTACTTGATATTTTGGTGCTTTCGCCTTCATTCTGTCTCCCCCTTGCCCGACTTTTGGTCTTAACGTATCGTATGCCGGCGCAAGGAATTCTGCATGGGCAACCACACCATGCAAAACGCCATTTTATTTCTCATCAAAAAACCGCTTCTCCCATCTGGAAAAAGCGGTTGTGTGTTATTTTTTTTTGACTTCTACATCATATTGCTCAAACGCTTCGTCAAATGTTGTCATTGAGCTTAAATAATCGCCGTTTAATTCTAAATAGGCACACAGCTCATGATAATCAGTGGACGCTTTCGGGAAGCTGTGATCCTCATAAGCAGCATTTGCAAAATGGCTGATTTCATCTTTCGGTTTTGGATGTCTGTACTTCATTAAATAATGGTAAAACGACTTCACCTGTTTTTCCCTCCGCGACACTCTATTTTGTTGTTATATTATACAGCAATTTGATGACTTGTATAGGCGGAGGTACAACTTATGATGAAAAGTCAAAGTAATTTCGCTTTAATAGCCGCTCCATGCTCATTAATTCTTCGTATGAAATTTTTTCTGGAAGTTTTGTCTGATCCACTAAAATTAATTGATCTTCTATCTCTTTGACCGTCTCATCCTTTTGATATGTCATACCGCAGTGCGTGCAGGAAATGGACGGTGTTTCGATGATTTCAATGGATTGTGTGCCAGTAATCAGTTCCCAATAGACTGTTGTCTGCTCTGCGTTTGCTTTATTTTCCTCACACCAGTCACATGTCAGCACGGTTATTTCTCCTCCTTTACAGTTTGATCTTTTTTGAGCTGCGCTTGATATTTTTTCTCTTTTAATTCATCTCGTTTTTCACGTTTGTTTTTGAGTGTGTCATGCTTAGGATTTGTCTCATATGCTTCTCTTCGTTTCATCCGGCTTAAATTCTCTGGCGTAAACGATTTCGCTTCATCCTGAAATAGTGCGGTAATACCAATCGCCGGATCTTGTTTCTCTTCATAAATTTCATTAAAATACGCATCTGCCTGACCTGCAACGTAATGCTCCGGTTCAGGGTAAGAGGTGATAACACCTTCAAAGTTACGAAGGACGACCTTGTCAGGGCTTTGCGATAATAAATAATTTGGCTGCAAGGCGATCTTTCCTCCGCCTCCTGGTGCATCCACAACAAAGCTTGGCACGGCATAGCCGCTCGTATGCCCTCTTAAGCCCTCTATGATTTCAAGACCTTTTGATACTGGTGTTCTAAAGTGGCCAATGCCTTCAGATAAATCACACTGATAAATATAATAAGGTCTGACCCGTATCATCACGAGATCGTGCATCAGCTTCTTCATAATCGGCACACTGTCGTTAATTCCTGCGAGGATGACGGCCTGATTACCTACAGGCACGCCGGCATTTACAAGACGTTCGCACGCTTCTTTTGCTTCTTTCGTAATTTCAATGCTTGTATTGAAATGGGTATTCAGCCAAACCGGGTGATATTTTTTCAAAATCTCGCACAGCTCATCTGTAATGCGCTGCGGAAAGACGACCGGCGCGCGGGTCCCTATGCGAATGATCTCAACATGCGGAATGTCTCGTAAGTTTTTCAAAATGTATTCAAGCACTTGATCGTTGATTAAGAGTCCATCTCCGCCGGAAATTAACACATCCCGCACCTCAGGTGTTTCTCTAATATATCCAATGGCAGCATCTAACTGCTTTTTTGGCACGCCCATACCGATCTGTCCGGAAAAACGTCTTCTCGTACAATAGCGGCAGTACATGGAGCACTGATTTGTTACAAGAAAGAGCACACGATCTGGGTACCGATGCGTTAACCCTGGGACAGGTGAGTCTTCATCTTCATGCAAAGGGTCTTCTAGGTCATATTTTGTTTTATGAAGCTCCTCAGCTATTGGCACAGATTGCATACGTACTGGACATCTTGGATCGTCTGGATTCATCAATGAGGCATAGTAGGGTGTAATGTTGAGTGGAATGGTTTTGGTGGAGATCTTCACCCCTTCTCTTTCCTCTTCTGTTAAGTTTACGACTTTCTCTAAATCTTCAAGCGTTTTCACGGTATGCGTCAGCTGCCAAATCCAGTCGTTCCATTTTTCTTCAGGTACATCTTTCCAAAGCTCAATGTCCTTCCAATGACGCGCCGGTTCATATAGTTTTTGATTCATATCCATTCCCCCTATCAGCATTCACCTTATACTATGCAAGTTATGTGCCAACATGGGAAAATGCCCCTATTCTTTATAAAAGGAGCTTTACCCGTGATATTCAATGGATGGTGGTGCCTATATTTCGGCATCTGCAAATTTCTTCAGTTTATATTGCAGCGTTTGTCGAGGGATTTTTAAGGCGGCGGCGGTTTTTTGAATATTGCCATGATGCTTGTTTAAAGCTTCTTGAATAAGTGTTTGTTCAAATGAAGAAACCTGACTTTTTAAGGACGCATCGGTTGTTTCTTCCTCAAGCTTCTGCGTACGTAAATGAGCAGGAAGGTATGAAGGTGTGATGTCTTCCGCTTCCTTTGGCATCATCAATACGGCATGCTCAATGGTATGTTTTAATTCTCGAACGTTCCCTGGCCAGTGGTGAGCCATAAACATTTGCTTTGTTTCTTCAGAAAGGCGTTTGACGTTTTTTGAAAACTGCTGATGATAGGTTTGAATGAAATGGCGGGAAAGCAGCGGGATGTCTTGTTTTCTCTCACGAAGCGGCGGGATATGAAAAGATGACACATGCAGTCTATAAAATAAGTCTTCTCTTAAAATTTGCTTTTTCACCGCTTCAAATGGGTCCATATTGAGTGCAGTAATGAGTCTGACATCTACTTGAATTGCTTTTGCATCCCCAATGCGGCGCACCACACCATCCTCTAACACACGTAATAATTTCGTCTGCAGCGTGAGCGGCATCGCTTGCAGTTCATCAAGAAAAAGCGTGCCTCCATCAGCCAATTCAAAGAGCCCCTTACGATCAATTGCGCCTGTATAGCTCCCTTTTACAGATCCGAACAATAGGCTCTCAAGTAGCGATTCTGGGAGTGCTGCACAGTTTTGCGGAATGAACACTTGGTTTTTTCGGTCAGATTCATGAACAATGGCTTGAACGAGCACTTCTTTCCCTGTCCCTGTTTCCCCGTAGACAACAACTGATGACGGATAAGCAGCAGCTTTTTTTGCCTTTTCAAGCATTTCTTTTAAGAGCGGATCATTTGTTAAAAATGAAGAAAAATCATGCATTTGTTCTGCCCCAGCCGCATCATGTATTCGTTTTTTTTGATCTAAACGATTTGAAAGGGCTGACAGCTTCGATACATCTTTTGCGACTTCGACCGCACCTATTAACTGGCTGTCTTCAATAATAGGCAATGTCGTGTTGACGGTCTCAATTCTTTCGCCGTTTTTATTCAAATAGGTTTGCAGCGAATGATAAATGGGCTTCCCTGTTCTCAAAACATGCATAAGCGTACTTGTTTTTTCTGTTAAAGAGGGATACACATCAAGGATGTACTTGCCAATCACTTCTTCTTTTTGTAAACAGTCAAACTTAGCGGCATTATGATTGTAAAAGATCGTCATTCCTTGATCATCTACAACATGGATCGCTTCATCAATGGCTTCTAAAATTAATTCAAACCAATCCGCTCTTTCGACAACCTTCCCCATTCTTTCCCCCTCACTTTCAGTGCCGGAAAACCGGCATCCATTGCCGGGTTTTCAGCGGCTTAATCATCTTCATCACACGTTCTCCTGTCCTTTCATGTTTCGCTTTTTCCTTGCAACTTCCTGCTTTTTTTGGCAATAGCATCAAAAAAGCACTCCTCTTATGAGGAGTGCTTTCGCCCTGATGTTTGATAAAGAGACATATCGAATTCTTGCAGCGATTCCATATACAGCGGCACGATCGGCTTCCCTTCTTGAAATAACGTAAATTGGGAAGGGTATAAATTAATGGGCTGATGATAAAAAGCAAATCGCTTTACAACCTCAGGATCAATACGGCAAAAGGTATGATGCATCAGTAAATACACATCTTGTTTCCATTTAAAGAGCCGCCTGTTTGGCGGATGAAATGCTGGAGACACTTGAATCATTCCTCCATCTTTAAACATCTGAAGCCGTTCATTTGAAATCGTATAGATCTCGTTAGGGTGAAACTGAAAATATTGCACGTCACGCTTTGAAGCAAATTGCCTTTTTTTCTGATCTTCAATATAATAGAACGTTTTCCCATGATCTGCCGTGACAACTGTATAATTGGGTACTGTCAGCATATCTTTTATCTCATATTTCATCGCACATAACGACGGAACTCGAATCGCACGCCTGTTTTTTTCATTCACCCAGCACCTTTCAATTCTATGAAGATTTCCGTTTGCGATTTGGTAGTAATCCCCTTCCTTTTCAATCACCGTTCCGTCAATGAGATCATACGGCATACTCGAAAATAAATGATGAAAGGAATGAGGCGTTTTATACGTTGTATCAAGTACATCTCTTAATGGAAAGAACGCAGCAAATTGATTCAGCCTCATCCAAAAAACGGAATCTGCATGATGCCAGTGTTTTGGCTCATCAGCCCAATATTGTCCGTATTTTTCATGAATTAGCGGAAGCAAACGCCTTCTGTGCATGACCGAACAATGATCCACTTGAAAGGACGCATGCTCCAATATTTGGTCAGCTTCACGCACAAAACTCATCGTCTCGACTAATTGCTTATTCACATGCACGACCCGCTGCGAGGAATACACAATATCTATATGAGGCTTCGACTGAAAAACATCCACCATTTTCTGCAAACGATCTTGATGATACACGCTATCATCTGTTAAATAACAAATGAGCTCACCTGTTATACGAGCTAACGCTTCATTAATAAGCGTCGCATACCGTACGGTTAACAGCCGTTTTGCAGGATGAACCGAGCGTGAATACAGATGAATGCGTTCATCATCTAAATAAGGCTGGATCTTTTGGATGGTGCCTTGTTCTGAGCCATCATCCATAATGAGAAGCTCCCAATTGGAATACGTTTGTTCCACCATACTTTTTAGCACACGATCAATGAAATCAGGTTTATTGTAGCTTGTTAAAATCACCGATACTTTCATGATCATTATCCTTTTTAATTAGATTAAAAAGCCCCCCAGCTGACGATGCTCACGTAAGGAACATTCACTCTTAGCTGATTAGTCGCGTTTTTAAAGACCGCTACTGTATCAAAGAGCTGCACAACAACTACGTTTTGAAGGACATCTCCATTGACCAAATGAACACGTGGCAGCGGAATCCCAAGCTCCAGCCACGGACGAAGTAATTCTTTGATGTCTGACACACTCTCTTCCTCACTTTCTTCTAATAGACGAAGAAGAAGTAAAATCAAGATGACTTCAAGTACTCCTTCTGCTTCTAGTAATTCTTCGTTCCAACCATTTAATAATTGTTCAAATTCCATTCATAATCCCTCTCTCTTCGCATTTAATCTTTACTAGAGTATGAGATTTACTTCATTTAGCCTCAACATTTGAAAACATTTTTTAAAATGTGTGAAGTGATTAAATGATAAAAAGGGCAAGGAATCAGCGTTCTGCTTATACCAAAAAAAATGAACGGCATATACATAGGGGTGAGTTTGAATTGATGAAGAAAGGATGGGGAAAAAATGAGCGACAAGCGTGCCGAATTAAAAAAAGAACTATTGAAAGTGTTTTTCAAACCACTTACTCGTGCATTAACAGTTAATCTTGAAGAAGGAGGGGTTCAAATGGAAGAAAAATTGAATGATTTACTAAGTGAAGTGGCAGCCGAGGCATCACCTTCAGATTCTGCTACAACACTCGATGTATCGCAGCCAGCAAGATGGATTTTTGCAAGACTTACACCAGGAACCGTCATTAGCATTGTCACTGATTCAGGAGACTTAATCGGGCCAGTTCAATTCGTATCATTCGATGCGTCAACAGGTGTTGTCTTTGTTACACAAGAAAGCTCAGTCACACCAACAGGCTCTGCAACGACTTTACTAGATGTAGATAAAGTTGAAAGTGTTACGTTCACGTCTTAATGTGAGAGGGCCATCATGAAGCTTCTTTATATCAGCTCTGGCTACGGCGGAATCTATCACATGTTTGATCAATGGGTAGAAAAGAGCTTCATTGATTCTCCCTTTTCATGTGTAAAAATTGACCGAGAATCTCTACCCGCTCACATGCACAAAATCCGGACATTTTCTCCGGATTTTGTTTTGATGATGATCGGTGATCAAGTTCCGAGTGAAGTGCTTCATCAATTCAAACAAGAAAAGATTCCGATCGTTTTATGGATGACAGAAGATCCTTTTTATACAGATGTGTCAGCTGCTTGCACGCGTGATGCGCGGCTCATATTAACGATTGATGAAGGAGCTTTGCCATTTTACAAGGAATTGGGCATAGGTCACGCCCACTACTTTCCCATTCCGGCAAATACACGTATTTTTCAAAGAAACGAATCGGCTGAAAAGATGTGCATCTACGACATCGCACTCATTGGCTACCCTTACCCCAACCGTATGAAAGCCATTGATACACTTTTACAACAGAAAAAATGGCAGATTCTCGTTGCAGGTAAGGAATGGCATCGTCATTTAAATAAGTCACGAAGACAATATCGAGATCTCACATTATTGACCAATTGGCTAAGCCCTCAGCAAATGGCGGACATCTATCAACAATCAGCGATTGTTCTTAATCCGCATAGACCGGCACAATTTGCCTATAACAAAAACAAAGCCATGATTCAAAATGTAAGCCTGAACAACAGAGCGTTTGATATCGCTGCAGCTGGAAGTTTTCAATTGACGGATCTACAACCGCCTCAAGCTTTTTCAAGCTTCGCTTTTTATAAAAATGAGGACGATATGCTGAAGCAGGTTGAATATTATGGATCAAATGCCGAGAAAAGAAAAGCAATCGCACGAAACAATTACGAACAAGTCGTTTCCTGGAATACATTTGAGACATTTCCACACAGACTTTATGAGATCGTAAAAAGCGCCCTATGAATGGGCGCTTTTCTCGTTAAAATTTTTCTTATGCCTAATCCTCCGCATCTCTGCGAGCCAATAAAACTTTCTCCGCTTTCTCAAGATCTTCTTCCTGTTTCACCACAAGTGATTTTTGGGGTTCCATGATATACGCTCCAACAGATCCTTCTAAAAAGGAATGAATGCATTCCTTTGCATATGGAACATGAAAAGCATACACTGCTCCATTTAAACGACCATACGTATATGGCTGCTCTTTCTTTGGCATGAAAAAGTAATGATTGTCCTTATATAAAGTGGCTTCATTATTCTCATGCAATGTCCATGTCTCATTTGGGTTTTCTAGCGCCTCTGTAAAAGATGCCATGCAGTCATAACTTCCTTCTACTAGAAGCTGCAAGCATTTCTCTATATCTTCCGGCTGTCTTAAAGGAGACGATGGATGCAAATAGAGAACAATATCAAAGGTCTTCCCTTCACGCTCTAAATAAGCAAGCGCATGCTTCACTGCTATGAGTGACGGTGTTTGTTCTGTTACATGACTGTCTGGCAGTTCAATCACACGGGCTCCGTAGTGAGAAGAAATGATTTGCGTATTGACATCCTCTGTAGAGACGATGATTTCGTCTAACTCAATCATTTGTAGTAACGGCTGAATGGTCCAATAGATGAGCGGCCGCTCCGCCAATATGCGGATATGTTCATCATGCTGATCGCGCCTGCTTCTAAAAGCTGGTATCAAGGCTAAAATACGATTTCCCCTATACATATATTCCCCTTCTCCCCTCGCGCGCAGCTCTCTTCATTTTCTCCTGAGCTGATCGCAGTAATGAAGTATTCAGGTCTCTCGTTTTTCTACTTATTCTCTTATCTCTCCATATTCTATTAAGACGTCAAGCAGATGGTTATAATGTGTTCACCTAATTTATATAGAAAGTGGTTCTTTTCCTCAAACGGATACCACTCTTTCACATATGATGCAAAGTAGAGAAATGAGAGTTGGGGGATTAGATATGTCCAAAAAGATAGAAAAGAATTTGAAGGCTTTTTTTCGTGACAAAACGATATTAGTCACAGGCGGTACAGGTTCAATCGGCCGTCAAATTGTGAAAAAATTAACAGCATGCTTTCCAAAGAAGATTATCGTCTTCAGCAAAGATGACAGCAAACAATACATGATGAAAAATGAGTATACAGATCACCCAGAAGTTGTCTTCGCTTTAGGGGATGTGCGAGATGCAAGCCGCGTGAGACAGCTCGTCAAAGGCGTTGATATCATCTTTCATGCAGCCGCCTTAAAACAAGTACCTACTTGTGAAGACAATCCGTTTGAAGCCGTACAAACAAATATTATCGGCGGGCAGCACGTCATTGAGGCTGCGATTGAACATGAAGTCAGTCATGTTGTCAACATCTCCACTGACAAAGCTGTTTCTCCGACAAATGCCATGGGTGCAACAAAATTAATTTCAGAAAAACTATTTTTCCAAGCAAACGAAAGTATTCCGAACCAAAAAACAATGTTTTGCTCTGTGCGTTTTGGCAATGTGCTTGGATCAAGAGGTTCCGTCATTCCCATCATGCTCCAGCAGTTGTTAAATGAAAAACCTTTGACCGTAACTGATCCTCATATGACACGTTTTTTTATGTCCATCGAAGAGGCTGTCTCCCTCACACTTCAAGCAGCCATCATGATGAAAGGCGGCGAAACGTTCATTCTCAAGATGGAGTCATTACAGCTTGCTGATCTCTTAAAAGCGTTTCATGAATATGCTGCTCAAATCAATGTCGCATCTCCGGAAATTCTCGTTGTCGGGAAAAGACCTGGAGAAAAGCTTCACGAAGAGCTTACATTTCCGCACGAAGCAGATACACTATTTGAGCATGAACAATTTTATGCCATTTTACCAAGACCAAAACGGCATCCTGCCTTTCA
Source organism: Bacillus sp. FSL K6-2841 (assembly GCF_037976435.1). NCBI lineage: Bacteria > Bacillati > Bacillota > Bacilli > Caryophanales > Bacillaceae > Bacillus > Bacillus sp. FSL K6-2841. Next base: position 1,958,237 of record NZ_CP150266.1, read on the forward strand.
AAAAGTCGACTTAACCAATTACACATCTAATGAAGCGCCTCTCATTACAAAAGAAAAGCTATTTCACATCATTGAACAATTACATCACACGCATCATAAAAAATAAAAAATCGTCACACGGAAGCAGATGCTTTCCATGTGACGATTTTTCAATAGATCAATCAAAGAGATGTTTCAAATCCCCATAGCCTTCTTTTTCAAGATCATCTTTTGGAATAAACTTCAAAGCGGCTGAGTTAATACAATACCGAAGACCATTTGGTCCTGGTCCATCAGGAAATACATGACCTAGATGAGAATCAGCTGTCTTGCTGCGCACCTCTGTCCGCACCATCCCATGGCTTTTATCCACCTTCTCCGCTACTTCTTCATCTTCAAGCGGCTTTGTGAAACTCGGCCAGCCGCAATGGGCATCAAACTTATCTAAAGAAGAAAAAAGCGGCTTGCCTGAGATGATATCTACATAAATACCTTCTTCTTTATGATCCCAAAATTCATTTTGAAATGGCGGCTCAGTGCCATTATTTTGTGTGACTTCGTACTGCATTCGGTTTAATTCTTTTAATCGTTTTTCTTTATCGTTTGTCATGATTTATCACTCCAATGGGACTCAATAAAACCCGCTCTGCCAGAACCGACATGATATCGTTCATAGTGCATTTTGTTCTTTTTATAATAGTGCTGATGATACTCCTCTGCGGGATAAAAAGGAGCAGCATCTAATATTTCTGTCACAATTGGCTTTTGGAAAGTACCGCTTTCGTTCAGCTTCTCTTTCGATGCCTCTGCAAGCTTTCTTTGCTCGTCATGATGAACATAAATACCTGTGCGGTAGGACTCTCCTCTATCACCAAACTGCCCGCCATCATCTGTTGGGTCAATTTGCTGCCAATACAGTTCTAATAGCTTTTCATACGGGAAAACGTCTGGATCAAACGTAATTTGAACCGCTTCTCTATGTCCAGTTGTATTAGTACATACTTCTTCATAGGTCGGATTCACTGTATGTCCGCCAGTATACCCTGATTCAACTTTGATAATGCCCGGCTGTTCATCAAAAGGTTTAACCATACACCAGAAACAGCCTCCTGCAAATGTGGCTAATTCTTGTTTTTCAGACATATTAGTGCCCCCTTCATTTAAAAAATGGTATCATCATATTATAACATGATGAAAAATAATGAAAATGATACGACTTGTCTATCTAAATGATCAAAAAGCATTTTGTCGTATTTTAAAATATAATGGGGGTTTAATGATTGGAACAAAGAAAAAAAATGATGTATGAAATGGATACTTTACTGAGAACCGTATTTAAGCAGATCCGTTATGAGATTAACAGCCTGCTCGAAAACGAATTATCTCGGAATGAATTTCTCATTTTAAATCTGCTTCGTGAGCAAGGTGCAAAAAAAGTAACGGAATTTGCGTCCATTCTAGGGGTGTCAGCAAGCCATATCACAGCTGTGACCGACACACTCGTAGAAAAGGGCTGGATCACCCGTATCCGTTCTAAAGAGGATCGCCGCATCATCAAAATCCACTTAACCGATAAGGGTAAGGAAATTACTGAGCATTTTGAGAAAAAGAAAACAGAATACTTTATGGAGCGATTTGAGTCATTCGATGACGAAGAACTGAAAACAATGATCAAATTATTTAAAAAGCTGGATAAAAGTCAAAAGGATTAAGCATAGAATTTAGCGCACTGGACATGCTACAGATAAAAAGAGGTGGAATAAACCATGACAAGCCCTTATCTTTGTCCAAACTGTAAAACGAACAGAACGCGCTTTAATCTGATTGAGCAGCTTTCAGAACCTGTGAAACTTGACCCTGCGACCGGAGCAGTTGTCGAAAGATACGATGGAGAGCAGCTTTCTCCTTTTCACATGAGCTATCAAGGTCCACAAATAAAAGTTCAGTGCGGTGTTTGTGGTCTCATTGAGGATGAAAAAACGTTCATTAAGCTAGCTGAATATCATCAATATTCTTCTCCTTCTTAACATGCGGGCCTGACGGAAAACGTCAGGCTTTTTTCTATGCTTCGTTTGCCTATACAGATCACCTTTTTCATGCATACGCTACAAAAAACACCATCGCATGAGAAAGTAGGGATTGATACATGCAGCAGCTCTTTTATCATGACTATCTATACCGTTCACTCGCTGCGGGTTTCGAGCATCCTCAAAGCAGCGTTTCATCCAAAGCCTTTATTCGGCTCTTTCACGCTGCCCCAGATCTTAGTGAGCTTGCTGTTTATGTGAACCGGAATGAGGTCTTGAAAAAAATGCCTTACAGCCAGTTAACAGCCTATATGGAGTGGGATGAGGGAATGTATGAGATAGAAGTGTTCAAGCTAGCTACAAAACAAAGAGTTCTTCATTCTCGTATGATAATTAAACGTGACGAGATTTACACCCTATGTATCACGGGTGCACATGCAGGTTTTGCGCTGCTGACAGAGCGGCAAGACCCTCTGATTCAACACGAGGACCTGTCAGCTCTTACCTTTGTCCACCTTTCTCCAGACCTTCCTTCCATTGATATATATGAACGTGATCAAGGGGTGTTAGCAAAGGAGCTTCACTATGTAAACAGCACTCACATTCATCATTTCTCCCCGAATAAATATCATTTTGAATTGAAAGCCGCCGGCACTCAAAGCATACTGCTTGATATCCCAAAAGTTCATCTGCAAGCAAACCGGGCATACCTCATTCTGCTTCATGGATTTGCTAATGGAGAGCCAGAGCTTATGGCGAAGGTGGTCTTGTCTCAGCAAAGATAAAAAAGAGCCTTTTCCATAGAGGAAAGGCTCTTTACGAGACATCTTCAGCTTTTTCTTGCTTTTGAAAATCAAAAGCAAGAATCATGATACCTAGAAATAATGCACAATAGGCAATATTTAAGTAAAACTGATCGATATTTTCTGCTCTTAAATCAGTGGCAGCTGTAATGCCAAAGTATGCAGCAAATAAAAACGACAGTAAACTAAAATATTGATAGACTCGCTTCATGATTTCACTCCTGACTTACTTTCTATTGCTTTGGATGATAATATGAGAACTCAATTTCATCGTTCTCTAGATCAATTTTGTTTGCTTTCACATACATATCATTCGTCAGTGGCATTTCTGAAAGGCGCACTTCAACCGTTTTTTGATCCGGTTTCACATGAACGAATTCTGGCAGTTCATAGAACTGACCCATGTAGCTTAGTACAAAACTAATCGGAATGCTCAATTGTCCAATTGAAAGGCCATCCACTTTCAAAAGCACATCACCATTATCTTCGACAGTTGGCGTAAATGAGACGTTAGCATCAATCGTCGAAGAGAAAGCCTTTATGGCGCCTGTTACTTTCACATCTTGATCGATCGCCACATGAAAGTCTGGCATATCACTTGACCCTTGATTTTTCAAGTAATCATTGATAAAGCTGGTGAGTGATTCCTTTGAGCTAGATATATTAAAAGAATACTCACTTTTCAATTCTTTAGTTGAAGCGGATTGACCGCCTGGCAGCAACATCAAAATACCGCAGGCAAGTACAATCAATAGATTGATTGCAAGTAAAATAAAAAATAAGCTTTTCCACTTTTTCATACGTTCACCCTATTCCTTCGGCAGTCCTTCTTTTTTCACTTTGGAGAATAAACGATTTGCCATAAGAGAGTATCCCTTTTGGTTTGGGTGGAAATCATCATCTGCCAGTAATTTTTCATCAGAATCTTCCTCAAATAAATCTGCTACATTGACCATATCAGCATTGCCGTCTTTTTTCAGTTCTTTTTTGGCGACGGCATTCCAGTCTTTGACGACTTCATCAATGTCTTTCAGCTCAGTGAGACTGAATTTAAAAGGATTATACATGCTTACATACATGATCTTCGCGTGGTCATTATGTTCTCTCAGTTGAGCAAGAATGGTTTTAAAGCGCTCCTCAAAAGGACCCTGCTCTTTTTGAAAAGGAGCAAACGTCAAATTGAGCACATTTTGACGGACGACATGCATTAAGTCATTGCCGCCGATCGTAAAGAAAATATAGTCAGCATCTTTCAGACCGTCTTGCACCTTTTTTTCTTTTAATCTTTTTAATAAATCTACCGTTCTACTGCCTTTAATGGCATAGTTTTTTAATGTGACAGATTGCACGCCGTCCACCGCTTCTAACTTGTCACGGGTTATGCCTGCATATCCTTTTTTTTGTTGATCTCCGATTCCTTCTGTTAAGGAATCTCCAACCGCTGCGATCGTAATATGTTCTTTTACGTTTTGTGTGTCTTCTAGTTTATCCTTTATGCCAGCCTCTTGTGCGGAACATGCAGAAAGAACAAAAGCTAGAGACATCACAATCAAAATCAAACGAGCCTTCAAACGATGATGTCCCTCCTTTTTCTGATTAAAAAAGTGTATCATGTTTTTGCTCATTTGAACATCTTTATGCTAGCTTCGGATCAGCGTTTTGATGTCCTTGATGATGTCATCATATGGCGTGTTTTGTACACCATCATAATTTTTCATCACTTTTCCTTCTTGATCAACTAGGAAAAACAATGACTGATGGATCACTTGGTCTTCATCTTCGGGTTTCTTCACAATGGTTTTAAAGCTTTTCATTGCGAATTTTTCGATCGCAGACTGTGAATAGCCAGTGAGGAAATCCCAATTTTTAAAGGATAAAGGATATGCTTTTGCAAATTCTTTTAGCTTTTTCGGTGAGTCTACCTCCGGGTCCACGCTAAAGGAAATGATATGTGCATCCAATTTTTCTTCTTTTAACCGTTTTTGCAGCTCTGTCATATGTGCAGTCATCGGCGGACAGATCGTTTCACAGCTTGTGAAAATAAAATCTGCCACCCATACTTTCCCCTTCAAATCATCTAATGACACCTTTTTCCCATCCTGATTTTCATATTCAAACGGCTGTATTTGATAATTTAACGCATCTTTGATTTGTCCATTTGAACATGAGACTAAAAGAAGCACGCTTATGATCATAAGCGCACCAAGTAAGGCTCTCCTTTTTTTAAGCACGGTACGTCCATCCCCTTTTTCAAGTCAATCGGTATAAAAAGTAAAGCCTATTGCGCCTTTTCCAGTGTGACACGAAATAATCGGTGTTGTGTAGGCGATGTCAACAAGTGCTTCAGGTGTATGATCAAGCAGCGCTGATTTGAGCTTTTCAGCGAGTTCTAATGCATCTGCATGCGCTATCCCAATGGCTTGAACTGTTTTTCCTTTCACCGCCTGTACATACTGTTTGGTTAAATAGCGGACAAGAGCAGAATAGCTTCTCACATTCGCTTCAGGCGTATATACCCCGTCTGTTAAGCTGGCAATTGGTTTGATGTGAAGAAGTGAGCCGATCAGCGCCTTCCCTCTCCCAATTCTTCCACCTTTCACGAGATTTTCTAATGTATCGATTGTGACAAATAGCTTTGTTTCAAGACGGATTTTATCCATTTCTTTGATAATATCTTCACGGCTTGCACCATTTTGTGCAAGTTCGGCTGCTTTGGTGACTTGAAACCCTAATCCATAGGAAATAAAGTTTGAATCAATCACGGTGATGTTTCCGTCTACCATTTTCGAAGCGCTTTCAGCAGTTTGAACTGTACCACTCATTCCGCCCGTTAAATGGATACTAATGACTTCGCTTCCATCTGCCGTTAGTTTTTCATATAATTCGACGAATTGACCGATCGCAGGTTGAGACGTTTTCGGCAATTCTTCAGCGGCCTCCATTTTTTCGATAAATTCATCTGGCTGTATATTCACTCGGTCAATATAATCAACCCCAGAAATGGAGATATTGAGCGGAATCACGTGAATTGAAAGATCATTGATTTTTTCTTGCGGAAGATCCACAGTAGAATCTGTTACAATTTTAATTTGTTTCACTATCGTCTCATCCTTGCTGTCTTAGTCTTTACTTATGATATTACCTTATTTCGTGCGTACTTGAAAACAACTGTCAGAACGTTTTTGAAATTGTCACATTTGCTTGTTTGCATGAAAAAAATCCTTGCCAAATCTGAGCAGCAGCCATTTTAAAACAGCCGCTCACTCCCTTTGACAAAGATTCCTTTTTTACGCATTGTGTTTCAGTGTAGGCTCCTGATAGATCTGCTCATATGTGCTCCACTTGACGTTACGTTTCACATCCTCTCTGAAAGAGTACACAGCTCTCTTTCCTTTAGATACATAGACTTTTTTCAAGAAAGCTTCAAGTCTAAAGGTGAGCATGAAACGATACGGCTCATCTCCCTTTAGTACAGGAACTTCTGTTACCTTGATCTGAGCTCCATCCATCCGTCTAAAACATATTGTTTTGAGCAGCACAAACGATCAATCCTCTTTTCCAATGTTCTGTTACGCCTAAATAAATAGGTGGAATAAATCTTGATCTTTATTCACTTCAACATAATGGAATCCTTTTTTATTCATCCGTTCAATGAGCGCCGCATAGTCATCTCTTTCTTTCAATTCGATGCCAACAAGCGCCGGTCCTTTGCTTCGGTTATTCTTTTTCGTATATTCAAAGCGGGAGATATCATCATTTGGCCCTAATACTTCATCTAAAAACTCCCGAAGCGCACCTGCTCTTTGCGGAAAATTGACAATGAAATAATGTTGTAGCCCTTCATAGATCATCGACCGTTCTTTGATTTCCTGCATTCTGCCAATGTCATTATTTCCTCCACTGACAATACAGACAACATTTTTCCCTTTAATCTCCTCGCGATGGGCATCCAGCGCTGCGATCGGAAGTGCGCCTGCCGGCTCTGCTACAATCGCACATTGATTATAAAGCTCTAAAATGGTTGTACATACTTTCCCCTCAGGTACAAGACTAATTTTATCGACAACAGATTGTAGCGATGTAAACGTCTTTTCGCCAATCCGCTGAACCGCTGCTCCGTCTACAAACTTATCAATGGAATCAAGTGTCACAACCTTGCCCTTTTCATGGGAAGCATGGAGTGAAGCTGCGCCAAGCGGTTCGACGGCAATGATTTCAGTTTCTGGGGCGATATTTTTGATATATGTACCAACACCAGATAACAGACCGCCACCTCCAACACTTGCAAATAAAAAGTGAGGCTCCACTTCGATATCATTTAATATTTCTACAGCAGTCGTTCCTTGTCCTGCCATCACATCCAAATCATCAAACGGATGGATAAACTCACGCTTTTCTTCATCTCCACATTTCACTGCTTCATGATATGAATCATCAAACGTATCTCCGGTTAAGATAATTTCAACATATTCTTTTCCGAAAAGCTCTACTTGAGATACTTTTTGCCTTGGTGTCGTAGCAGGCATAAAGATTTTTCCGTGGATACCTAGATATTTACAAGAATAGGCAACACCTTGTGCGTGATTTCCTGCACTTGCACAAACAATGCCGTTTTTTAGTTTATCTTTTGGAAGCTGGCTCATTTTATTAAAAGCGCCTCTTAATTTAAAGGAACGAACTACTTGAAGATCCTCTCTTTTTAAGTAGACATTACATTCATATCGTTCAGAAAGTCGCTCATTTTTTTGAAGAGGTGTATGAATGACTACATCCTTCAAATTTTGATGGGCCTTTAAAATGTCTTTCACTTGAATTAGCGTGTTTTCTTTGAGCAACGGTTTCATGTACAAGATCCTTTCTCTTTAACCTTATTTAATTTGTCATTATAACATGAATATTCAAAAAATAAACCAATAGATCATAGATCAAGCATAAATTTCATAAACTTTTTCGTTTCTCTGTACATTTGGTTTTATTGGGTGTTACAATTGAACCAATTAGAACCACAAAGAAAGGAATCACCCGATGACCACACATTCGTTTACGTCTATATATGGAGAGCACCAAGAAATGAAGCGTGCCATTCACCTGGCAAATCAATTCACAAAACACGAGCAGCCGGTCTTGATCACAGGAGAAATTGGCACAGGCAAAACACGCTTTGCCCATGAAATTGCTCATGCATCGGCTCCAAACGCTTCACTGACACATCTATATTGTCCCATCCTAGATGAAGATACCTTGCAAAAAGCCTTCACTGAAAAAAAACGTCAAATTCTTTATTTAGACGAAATTGCCGCATTAAGTATTCCTATGCAGCATCAGGTCATTCGTTTTCTAGAAAGCTCTCCTGCAACAAAAATCATTGCCACTTCGTCTTTATCAATAGAGGCATTGAGGGTTTCATCTACCTTTTTACCTGAGCTGTTTTATCGCTTAAACGTTTTCCATTTACCTTTACCGTCATTAGCAGATCGAAAAACAGATATTCCTGTGTTAACAACTGCTTTCTTTCAGGAGCTGAGCATGGCGCCTGATATTGATCCAAGTGTTTGGGAAACCTTGCAGGAGTATCCGTTTGAAGGAAACGTGCAGGAACTCAAAAATATCGTTCATTATGCTGCAGTCATTCTCGAAGGGCAAACGGTATTTTTACATCACCTGCCGCCTTTTGTATTAACCCCTCTTTCGCCGGAGGTAAAAGGAAAAAAAGAAGAACATCAGCTCACTTTAATGGAAAAACAAGAGTTTGTTTTCCTACTGGAAGCCATTAAATCTCTCAATGAGAAAGGTGAAGCAGCCAGCAGACGCATCTTGTCTGAATTAAGCAAGCAAGGCGACAGCCCGCTGACCCCTCAGCAGGTAAGAAGCCGATTAGATGACCTTGAGAAAAAAGCATACGTGACGAAAGGAAAGGGCAGGGCCGGCACGAAGATTACTCTTGAAGGTCTTTCATTCCTGAAGTCACTTGATGGTTATATACCGGTTCAATAAAAGGAGGACATCCATTGTTTACTGTAAAAGAAGAAATTGCAAACTCCATTACACATGGCATAGGCGTTATTTTATCCATACCAGCCATTGTTTTTCTTGTGTTATTCGCTGTTCAATACGGCACTGTCACAGAGATCGTAAGCTTTTCAATATTTGGCGCATCTATGCTGCTGCTCTATTTAAGCTCGACCTTGCTTCATAGCATTCGGCACAAAAAAACAAAAGATGTATTTGAAATCCTCGATCACTCGGCTATTTATGTATTGATTGCTGGTACCTACACGCCTTTTTTACTAGGACCATTAAAAGGCGCACTCGGCTATACGCTTCTTGCGATTGTATGGGCTCTTGCTGCTGGCGGAATTGTCTTTAAAATCTTTTTCGTCAAACGGTTTATCATTGTGTCCACCCTTGTTTATTTATTAATGGGCTGGATGATTATCATTGCCATCAAACCACTTTACATTGGGTTAACAGGCCCAGGGTTTGGCCTCTTACTGTTAGGCGGTCTATTGTATTCAGCCGGAACCATCTTTTATATTTGGCGGAAGATCCCCTATCATCATGCGATTTGGCACAGCTTTGTTCTAGGCGGCAGTGCATCCATGTTCTTCTGTATTCTTTTCTACTGTGTGAACATTCCTGCTGCATGAAAAAAACCAGCATCCGAAAGTGGATGCTGGTTTTTCTATGCGCGCTTTTGGGCGTAATCGCTCATCATGACAGGTGCTTTAATATGAATATCAACATTCACAGGGTGCAGTCTTTTCACGACTTTCCCAGTTAATAGACGATCCGTTCCACTTGTTTCAATCGGTACAAGCGGACAATCACAATCTTCACCAAGTGCCTCTGCTATGTGACGCTGTGCTTCTGAAAGCAATACACTCTGCCCAGATAAGATTTTTTCCTTTGCTTCTTCTAATAAGGCATCATCAGATTGATTCTGATGAATAACCGCCATCTTCTTCAGCCATTGTTTTAAAATAGGATATCGAAAAAGATTCGGCTTTGCCATGAAAGCAAATGGTTTCTCAAGGTGACCAATCAATAATGCCGTTGTGGCTGGATTCAGTGCCTGTGTGAAATAAATAACGGGTCCATCCGGCAGCTTCTTTTGCTGGTGAATGGTCATGACTGATCCTGACTGATCAATACAGCCCCTGGCAAACCTTTTTGCATGCTCATGAATGAGATGCATTCGTTTCGTATAGGAAATGCGCGGATCAGTTAATTCATGGGCATGCAAATGCCTCATACTTTTAAAAAGGGATACAACAACATAAATCGTTAAAAACCAATAACGAAACAACCGTACTCCTCCTACTCATTTATCCTTTTTTGTCATAAACGACAAATTCATAATTGTAGGGGTTCTTTTCGTCACGATGGCCTTTTTCGCGTGATACAACCGTCCATTCGTTTTCATCGTAATCAGGAAAGTAGCGGTCTCCTTCAAACGCATGATGAATATGCGTAATATATAGACGATCCGCATATGGCATCATTTCTTCATACAGCTTAGACCCGCCGATGATAAATAACTCTGTCTCGCTTTTTCCAATTGCCAAAATATCAGCAATGGAATGGACAACCTCACATCCTTCTGCTTCAAAAGAAGAACTTGTTGTGAGCACGATATTACGGCGGTTAGGTAGCGCTCGTCCAATGGATTCAAACGTTTTTCTGCCCATGACAATCGTATGGCCGCCTGTGACCTTCTTAAAATACGCTAAATCAGCTGGTAAATGCCAGGGCATTTGATTATCTTGACCAATGACTCTGTCTTTTCCTGTCGCCACAATCATCGAAATCATACACTGACTTCTCCTTTGATATGCGGATGCGGATCATAGTTCTCAAGTACAAAATCATCGAACGTGAAGTCGAAAATGCTCTTCACATCTCTTGCGATGCGAAGCTGCGGAAGCGTGCGTTCCTCGCGCTCTAGCTGCATGTTCACCTGCGGAAGATGATTCTGATAAATATGTGCATCTCCTAGCGTATGAACAAACTCTCCTGGCTCAAGATTTGTGACTTTGGCAATCATCATCGTAAGAAGAGCATATGAAGCAATATTAAATGGGACGCCTAAAAAGATATCTGCCGATCTTTGATAGAGCTGGCAGGAAAGCTTCCCATTTGATACGTAAAATTGAAACAGACAATGGCATGGCGGCAGCGCCATTTGATCAATTTCACCCGGGTTCCAAGCGCTGACGATCAGTCTTCTTGAATTCGGATTATGCTCGATATCATGGATCAGCTTTGTGATCTGATCTACAGTCTCACCATCCCCACTAGCCCAAGATCGCCACTGCGCCCCGTACACACGGCCCAGTTCGCCATTTTCATCTGCCCATTCGTTCCAAATACGGACACCATTTTCCTGAAGATATTTGACATTTGTATCACCTTTTAAAAACCACAGTAACTCATGAATAATTGATTTCAGGTGCAATTTCTTTGTTGTTAAAAGTGGAAATCCTTCCTGCAAATCAAATCTCATCTGGTAACCGAAAGTGCTGATTGTGCCTGTTCCCGTTCTGTCACCTTTTTCATCCCCGTGCTGTAATACATGACGGCATAACTCTTTGTATTGTTTCATTTTTTTCATCCTTTATTTATGTTCTTGTTGTAGTTTACCTTATTTCTGCTTTTGTTTAAACCAAAAAAACATGCCTGCATGAGGAGCAGACATGTTTTTCTTTTTATACTTGATTCACTCGATCCTGCTCTTCGTCCTTAATATCTTGGTGTGAGTGAGCAATACGACTAGCTGCTGCTGCAGCTAGCGCGGCGACAAGGTCATCAAGGAAAGTATGCACTTCACCTGGGCGACCTTCATCTAATTCCCTGATAATGCCAAATTTCTCTTTATCTAAATAACCGAAGTTCGTCAAACCGATTGATCCATATACATTGACAATGGAAAGCGGAATAATCTCATCAATTCCATATAGCGGCTCATCTGTTTCAACTAAGTGCTGCAAAGGTTCTGGCAATAGCTTTTGTTCAGCCAGCTGGTCAAGGGCAAGTCCTGTTAAAACTGCATGGACAATTTCCCTTTTATTCAACACTTTCTCAACATTTTCAACACAGACACTAAGTGGAAGGTTTGGATGGTATTTTTCTTGAAGCTTTAGCACAATATGTGCAATATCTTCAATTTTCACTCCACGTTCGTTTAACATTTGTTTTGTAATCTGCACCATTTCGTTCATTGTATATTTTTTCAATTGGCATGACATCTCCTTCTAGTGGCTCATCCAGCTCGGCGGGGTGTTTTTGTCCCAGTAAATATTACCGAGTTCATGATGCGTCTGGAATCCATCTTCTGCTGTATGGTAGTGAAAGTTAAACCAATATCCGCTGTGTGGCGGCTGATCTCTTCTCACATGAAAACGGAGCAAATCTTCTCCAGTCTTCCGATTGTAGATGTGAAAGATTTTTTCGCCATTTCCGCTTGAAGGCTGATCAGTTAACACAACATCTTGAAATTTTTCGTCATCTTTGAAATTTGTTAAAACATCGGTTAACACTTGTTCAATTTTCGGTTGAATCTCTTCTCTGTACTCGTCTTCAATGACAGGCGTGATTTTACGGCCGAATTTGAGAAAGGATTGATTTTCTGCACTTGATAGAACCTCTTCCTTATATTGCTCAAAGGGGTCTACCTGCTCTTCGCTTGCCTCTTGCGATCGTTCCCAGCTGCGTAATTCATCTGATGTATCATAAACCGCTGTATAAGGCGTTTTATCAGGTGAAGAAAGTTCAGATGGCTTGTCTGTCATCAAAGCCGACGGAGGAGAAACCAAACCAAAAGTTGCAATTGTAAAGAGCGCAACAAGCGTTTTTCTCATCCACATCTTCATGATATCTAATTCCTTCCATAAGTTATCATACTGCTATTCTAGCATATAATGAATTTTCAGTCATTCAATTTGGTCACTGATTTGAGACTTTCTTTTTCATAATAAAACGTTTACAATAACAGTACAGGCAACTAAAATTTGGGAGGAATGGGTATGCTTGAAGGCTTTTTCATCACAGCTTCCTTGCTGACACTGTTTTATTTTGTCTATATGGAAATTACGGATTAAAAGCCCTTAGTGAGGGCTTTTTTCTTTCTCGATATACCCATAATGAAATTGGGCTGTTTTTCGTTTGATGACATGAAATTTGTAAGAGTCCGCTTTAAATCGTGTGCTTTTCCAATGATCTTTTAACACCACTCTTTTTCTTGCCACCCTTAATGCTTCTTGCACGGCTGATTCGTGATCAAAGTCGTGCTCTGCCGCATGACGCAGCGGCGCTATACTTGTAGATTCTTGAATCGTTTCCTCAAACATGGGGTCAAAATAGACGATATCAAATGAACAGTCAGGATACTTCTTTAGCTGCTCGATACTGTCTCCACTGATAACAGAAATCCGTTTCATCGCTTCATCAGCTTCCTCTATTCCCGTCTCCCATGTATTCAGTCCTTCTCGCACTAGTAATGCCGTAATGGGATTCTTTTCAATACCGACGACCCTTCCCTTCCTGCCTAACGCACAGCTTGCAGTTATCGCATCAGACCCTAAGCCAAGTGTGCAATCTAAAAAGGAATCGCCCGGCTTTAGCTGTGCTGCTTCAATTAAAGGATCCTTTTCTCCGCGCAAGAGCCGCTTCACCCTGAACATCGCTGAGCTTGGATGAAAGAAGAACTTTTCACCATTTGGCTGATACCATTCAAATCTTTCTTTCCCGACAACAAGGACATCTCCTCGTTTCACCGCAAGCTGCTTGACGGATTGTTTGCGTCTTTCTACATACTCACCATGTAAATCCTCTGCAAGACCCTTCGCTGTTTCAATCGTTTGTTCATTTGCTCTAAAGCTTGTTGTAATGAGCATATCGTTCCTCCATCATGATCAAGAAAAAATGCCCTGATCTAGTTACAGGGCATTTCAACACGTGTATTAGCAATGTTTTTCGAATGCAGTTAAGACATTTTTCATGATATCTTCCATTTCATGACCTTCAATTTCGTCACGCGGGATAAAATGAACGAGTTCATTTCCTTTTAAAAGGGCCATAGAAGGAGATGATGGCTCTTCACCTGTGAAATATTCTCTCATTTTTGCCGTGGCTTCCCGGTCCTGCCCAGCAAATACTGTGACGATTTTGTCTGGCGCTTTTTCTGCCTTCATTACAGCTTGAGTCGCTGCTGGGCGCGCTAATCCTGCAGCACAGCCGCATACAGAATTAACAACAACAAATGTTGTTCCTTCAGCCTCTTGCATGGTTTGTTCTACTTCTTCTTCCGTCGTCAGTTCTTGAAATCCTGCACTTGTCAGCTCTTGGCGCATTGGCACAACGAGCTGGCGCATATATTCTTCATATGCCATTGACATAAAAAAGCCCCCTCTAAAATCCTTATGTTGTGAATAAAGGATACTATAGAGAGAGCCAATTTTCAAATGTTCTATTTCAGATTAAATTTTCATGATTCCGCCTGTATTGGCTGATGTCACAAGTTTTGAATATCTAGCAAGATAGCCAGTTTTCACTTTTGGTTCAAAGCCTTTCCAGTTCGCTTTTCGTTTTTCCCATTCTTCTTCTGGAACATCGACGCTTAAAATGCGCTGTTCAATATCGACGACGACATGGTCACCATTTTCAACAAAGGCAAGCGGGCCGCCCTCAGCTGCTTCAGGAGAGACGTGTCCGATAGACAAGCCGCGTGAAGCGCCGGAAAAACGTCCGTCCGTAATTAAAGCAACCTTTGGTCCAAGTCCCATCCCGACAATTTGTGAAGTAGGAGCAAGCATTTCTGGCATACCAGGTCCGCCTTTAGGTCCTTCATAGCGAATGATAACAACATGTCCTGCTTCTACTTTTCTATTAATGATGCCTTCAAGAGCTTCTTCTTGGGATTCAAATACGATCGCAGGCCCTTCGTGACGTGTGATCCCATCTTGTACCCCGCCCGTTTTAATAATGGCTCCATCTGGCGCAAGGTTTCCAAATAAAACGGCTAAGCCGCCCTTTTCAGTAAATGGTTTGTCGATTGGATAAATGACGTTATAGTCCTTAACCTCATGACCTGCTATGTTCTCACCAAGCGTTTTCGCGGTGACGGTCATTGTATCTAAATGAAGTGCACCTTCTTTTTTGGACAATTCATTTAGCGCAGCTGTGACGCCGCCTGCTTCATGTAAATCCTCAATATAAACATCCGAAGCTGGCGCAAGTTTTGATAAATGAGGCACACGCTCTGCTACTTCATTGATACGTTCAAGTGAATATTCAACACCTGCTTCATTTGCAATCGCCAGTGTGTGAAGAACTGTATTCGTTGACCCACCAAGTGCCATATCTAATGCAAATGCGTTATCAATTGCTTTTTCAGTTACAATATCACGTGGTTTAATATCCTTTTTAATGAGCTCCATTAGTTGTTTTGCTGACTTTTTCGCAAATTCTCTTCGCTCTGGTGATGTCGCCAAAATTGTGCCATTCCCAGGAAGAGCAATTCCAAGTGCCTCTGCTAAACAGTTCATTGAGTTTGCTGTAAACATTCCTGAACAAGATCCGCAGGTCGGACAGCCAAACTGTTCTAATTCATTTAATTCCTCTTCGTTAATTTTACCTGACTGGTATGCACCAACGCCTTCAAATACAGAAGAAAGAGAAATTTTTCTGCCATCACTTGTTCTACCCGCTTCCATCGGTCCACCGCTGACAAAGACCGTTGGAATATTGACACGCATCGCTGCCATCATCATCCCTGGTGTAATTTTATCGCAGTTAGGAATACAAACCATGCCATCAAACCAGTGAGCAGATACAACGGTTTCGACAGAGTCAGCGATGATTTCACGGCTTGGTAATGAATATCTCATCCCGATATGCCCCATCGCAATTCCATCATCGACCCCAATTGTATTGAATTCAAATGGGACTCCGCCAGCTTCACGAATGGCTTCTTTCACAATCTTTCCGAATTCCTGAAGATGGACATGTCCTGGGACAATATCAATATAGGAATTACATACAGCAATAAATGGCTTGCCGAAGTCCTCATCCTTTACCCCCGCCGCTCTTAGTAAGCTTCGGTGAGGTGCTCTGTCAATTCCTTGTTTAATCATATTACTACGTAGTTCTGCCATCTGTTTAAAAAGCCTCCTATACTACAAGTCTTGTTGACTGTATGATTTTGAGTTGATTTTATTTTACAAATTTTCTGTTTATTTAACCACCGATGAATGACTGATGACCAACATGGCTGCTGAAGCTAGCGCTCAGCAAGGTTCGTGTCATAAAATCTGACCTCCAATATTCTATATTGGTACTACTATATAGAGTTTTTTCGTATATTTCAACAATATTCAAAATAATTTTTCTGAAAAAATTTTTCTGTCTATGACTTTAAGAAAAACAAGCTGCCTATCATTGGCAGCTTGTTCAAATGTCTCATCATTCTGATGCATTTTTTCTGCTTTCTGTCATTTGCTTCCATACTGAACCTTTCGCTTCTTCTCCGTGCTCAATGCGCTCAATCGCCATTTTCACTTGAAGGCTGACTTCAAATTCAGGGTCTTGTTCAGCTTCTTTTAATGCGTCAAGTGCTGTTTCGTCACCTTCTTCATAAAGAAACATCGCTGCACGCCAGCGGACAAGCTTACTCGGATCCTTTAATGCTTCAATCATTGCTTCTATAGCGTTCGGGTCACCAAGGTCTGAAATGCAGTCTCCAGCGGTTCTGCGGACCGTCACTGTTTTATCTTTAAGCCCTTTATATAAAATAGGCAGAATAGCAGGATCTTCAATCATTCCAGCATTCACAACGGCTTGTCTGCGAATGGATGTTTTTGGGTCTTCCATTGCTTTCATTAAAACAGGTATATCCTTTTGCTCTGGCTGCATTTGCTCTAGATGGGCAAAACGCTTTTTCCAATCTTCCTCGTGCAGCATATCTTCGGTTACATCATATGCCTTTCGGTTCACTTGTCGATCTACAGCTTCTTGACCTTCTTTGACTGCCTCTGTTAAGCGTGCTAAACGCTCATCATCATAGGCTGCTTGCAGCTCTTCTGTGACTTCCTGACCGATATCTGCAAAGTCACCAAAACGAACGCCATGTTCTTTCCACACACGTTCAAATACGACATTGTCTGAACTGCTTCTGAGCTTTAAAATAGCTGCTTGGAAGCGTTCAGGCATGCCGAACCGCTCTTCTCTTTCACCGTCTGTTAATTTGACTTGCATCGGAATCCCATTAAACATTTGGACAAACACTTTGACTTCGCCAAATGTGTCACCGCCAGACTGCGATCCTTCCTGAAGGCCTTCTGATTCTTGACCAAAGGCTTCTCTGACCTGCTGCAAAATGCCCTGCCAGTCATACTTTGCATTGCGCTCAACAGCTAAGAAATCTGCGACATGATAAACACCTTTTACACCTTCAATGTTCAAAATGCGCTTGATCATCTCTGGCGCTTCGTCTTTTTGATCCTTTTTGTAATTGTTGCTTTTACCGCCGGCAAGTGCTTCTGTCAAAATGACCTTCATCGTATTTGGACTTGGCGTCGGTTCTATCGCTGTTATTTTCATCTATACATCCTCCTTACACACATAAAGACCCAACTCATCTGTAAGGCCGCATTCTTCTTTCCATGTCTTGATAAATAAGCTCATCAAATCGTGCCGCTCCTCAGCAAGCAGCTTTCCTGTACGAGTGTTCATGAAGTCTTTTAATTTGAGCAGTTTTTCTTCCATATGTTTTAGCACGGAGCCCTGCTGCCTGCCCTTTGAATAGTGGGGTTCCCCTTTTGCGCCTGCATACGTAAACACCCTCGCAATACCGGTTGCTCCTATCGCATCGAGACGATCTGCATCTTGAACAATAGCCCCTTCTAACGTTATTGGTCTATTCTGCTTATGTCGATGTCGAAAAGACATCGTTGTAATGATGTCCATGATATAACGAATATCCCGCGTATGAACTTCCCAAGAAAGGAGCTGAAGCTCAAGCCGCTTTGGTGAAAGCTGCCATTCACCCGGCAGCTTTTCATCAATGACATCATGAACAATCGCTGCCATTTCAATCACAAACAGAGAGCCGCCTTCCTGATTAGCAATTTGGCGGGCAAGCTGCCGCACACGATCAATATGAGCCGCATCGTGTCCAGTAGGTTCATATTTCAGCCGATCTGAAACAAAGGAGGCAGCTGCCTCCAATTGTTTTTTCTGCATGACGGTAAGCACCTTATTTGTCCAAAAGAGCGATGATGGAGCTTTCTAATTCTTTTGGTGATGTTTTCGGAGAGAACCGCTCAGTGACTTCTCCGTTTTGATCCACGATAAATTTTGTGAAATTCC
This sequence comes from Bacillus sp. FSL K6-2841, assembly GCF_037976435.1. Taxonomy (NCBI): domain Bacteria; kingdom Bacillati; phylum Bacillota; class Bacilli; order Caryophanales; family Bacillaceae; genus Bacillus; species Bacillus sp. FSL K6-2841. The sequence continues at coordinate 1,976,409 of NZ_CP150266.1, forward strand.
ATTTCACTGTTTTCGTCCCAAGTACACCTTTTGCATGACTTGTTAAATGTTTGAAAAGCGGGTGCGCATTGTCACCATTGACATCTACTTTTGCAAACATAGGGAAGGTCACCCCATAATTCAAAGAACAGAATTCTTGAATGGCTTCTTCTCCTTCTGGTTCTTGGTTCATAAATTGGTTACATGGAAATCCTAAAATTTCAAGGCCCTTTTCATGATATTGATCATATAGCTCTTGCAGTTGTTTAAATTGAGGAGTTAGTCCACATTTGCTTGCTGTGTTGACAATAATGAGTATTTTTCCTTTATAATCTGCCATTGATTTTTCTTGACCGTTAATGGCCTTGACCTGAATATCATAAATTGACATCTCATAGCCTCCTAGGATTCACTTTTTCCTATCGTAACATGCTTCTTTTATAAAATCGCTTTTTATGCTTCCGGTTAAAAGAGTCCTGTCACACTGCCGTCTTCTAATAAATCCATCTCGAGCGCAGCAGGTTTTTTAGGTAATCCAGGCATTGTCAATATGCTTCCAGTTAAAGCAACAATAAATCCTGCTCCTACAGATGGTTTTAACTCACGAATCGTAATGGTGAAGCCCTTAGGTCTCCCAATCAAAGCTGGATCATCCGAAAGTGAATATTGCGTTTTTGCCATACAAACCGGTAAATGCCCCCAGCCGTTTGCCTCGATGGCTGCCAGCTGTTTTCTTGCTTTTGAAGTGAGTGTGACCCCGTCTGCTCCGTAAACCACTTTGGCAACTTTAGATAATTTTTCTTCGATGGCATCATGCTCTTCATACAAATAGGAAAAGCTGTTCTTCTTCTTTTCAATAAGTGTTGCGAGCTCTTCGGCGAGTGCTGTGCCGCCTTCGCCTCCTTCTTCCCATACATTCACAGCCTTGACTGGGTGGCCATGTGCGTGGCACCAATCTTCTATCGCTTGAATCTCTTCTTTTGTATCAGTGATAAACCTGTTAACTGCGACAATGTACGGAAGACCGAAGGATTGGACGGTTTCAATATGCTTTTCTAAATTATGTATACCTTTTAATACAGCTTGTGCATTCTCTTCTTTGAGTTCTGTTTTCTTCATTCCGCCATGCATCTTTAACGCTCTGACTGTCGCCACAATGACCACTGCACCAGGCTTGAAATCACCAGCTCTTGTTTTAATGTGCAGGAACTTTTCTGCTCCAAGATCTGCTCCAAATCCAGCTTCTGTTACGACATAATCAGCTAATTTCGCCGCCATTTTAGTCGCAATTAAACTATTACACCCATGCGCAATATTGGCAAAAGGACCGCCATGAACGAGGGCCGGAGTTCCTTCAATCGTTTGTACAAGATTTGGTTTGAGCGCGTCTTTTAAAAGTAACGTTAGAACACCTTCATATCCAAGTGCGCCAACAGTGACTGGCTCCCCGTCTTGATTATAGGCAACAACAATAGAAGAAAGACGTTTTTTCAAGTCGGTTAAGTCTTCTGCTAAACAAAGGATGGCCATCATTTCGGAGGCAACTGTGATGTCAAACCCGTCTTCTCTAGGATACCCATTTACCTGCCCACCAAGTCCGACAACGACCTGTCTTAATGCACGATCGTTTAAATCAAGCACTCGCTTCCATACAATGCGGCGCGCGTCGATGCCAAGTTCATTTCCGTGATGGATATGGTTATCAATAAACGCAGATAAGGCATTATGTGCAGAAGTAATGGCATGAAAATCTCCTGTGAAATGAAGATTGATTTCTTCCATTGGCAGCACCTGTGAATATCCTCCACCTGCTGCACCGCCTTTTATGCCCATTGTAGGACCTAATGAAGGCTCTCGCATTGCAATGATTGCTTTTTTCCCTATTTTTTCGAAGGCTTGGCCGAGTCCGACTGTGACGGTGGACTTCCCTTCACCTGCTGGCGTTGGGTTGATGGATGTGACAAGAATCACATGTCCTTCTTTTTGTTCTTTTAAACGGTCAAAAATAGTCAAAGATATTTTCGCTTTTGTGAAACCATAGCATTCTAATTCTTCGTCATGTATTTGCAGCTTAGCTGCGATGTCTTGAATAGGTCTCAGCTTTGCCTTTTGGGCGATGTCAATATCTGATAAATGCTTTGTGATCATAAATAAACGGCCTCCTTTTTTTCGAGAAACAGCTTTGTTTTTGCTCTGTTTTTCATTGTAACATAATTGAAACATTGAAATATCGCCAGAAAGTTCCTATAATGAAGTGAAATTAGCTTTGATTCAGGGGGTGGCGAGTTGCCTATTAACATACCAGTTCATCTGCCGGCAAAACAAATACTAGAGAGCGAAAATATTTTCGTCATGGATGAGACAAGGGCATTCAATCAAGATATCCGTCCTTTGAATATCGTGATCTTAAATTTAATGCCAAAAAAAATACAAACTGAAACGCAGCTGCTAAGAATGCTCGGAAATTCTCCTTTACAAGTGTACTTTACGTTTTTGATTCCAAGTACGCATACACCGAAGAATACGTCGAGAGAGCATCTAGATGAATTTTATACGACCTTTGAATCGATTCGCCATAAGAAATTTGATGGAATGATCATCACCGGCGCACCAATTGAGCATTTAGCTTTTGAAGAAGTATCCTATTGGAAAGAACTGCAGGAGATTTTAGACTGGAGTAAAACGAATGTGACGTCTACTCTTCACATTTGCTGGGGTGCACAGGCAGGCCTATATCACCATTATGGTATTGAGAAAATCAAGCTTGCTGAGAAAAAATTTGGTGTATTTGAGCATCTTGTGAAAGAGAAAAAAGAAAGATTAGTCAGAGGTTTCGATGAAGTATACTATGTCCCACATTCGAGGCATACAGATATTAATACAGAACAATTAAAAAATACGCCGAATTTGAAAGTATTGAGTGTCTCTGAAGAAGCGGGTGTTTGTTTAATTGTTTCAGATGATGATAAACAAGTATTTTTAACTGGACATCCTGAATATGATACGGACACATTGAAGCAGGAATATGAAAGAGATTTGTTGAAGGATGATACAGTCCAAAAACCTGTCCACTATTTTATAGAAGATGGTGACACATTAGTCCCAGTGAATCGATGGAAAGCCCATGCCACTTTACTGTTTATGAATTGGCTCAATTATTATGTTTATCAAGAAACACCATACGTTTGGGAATAAAATAGACTGTAGTCTGATGATAAATGGCCAAAATGTGTTAAAATACAAATGGCTCTGTCTTCCATTATCAATTTAGTCTTGTTGTTTTTTAAAATTAGTTTAATTCTTTCGTAACGAATGATATGCTCTGGTTGTTTATATGTTATCTTTATGTATATGTAGACCTATGAGATTAATAGTTTTCGTACGAAGTTTTGTTGTTGTTGATTACATTTGAGGTGAATATTCTTGAATACCAATAAAAAAATATTAATCTTGACCGCAAATTATGGAAATGGACATATGCAGGTGGCTAAAACACTGTATGATGAGTGTAAATCCCAAGGATTTGAGCATGTTGTAGTTTCTAATTTGTATCAAGAATCAAATCCCATTGTGTCGGAAGTGACTCAATATTTATACTTGAAGAGCTTTTCCATTGGGAAACAATTTTATCGCTTGTTTTATTACGGTGTAGATAAAATTTACAATAAACGCAAATTTAACATTTATTTAAAAATGGGAAATAAGCGTCTTGATGAACTTATTCAATTACACAATCCGGATATCATTATTATTACATTCCCGATGATTGTTGTTCCTGAATACCGGAACAAAACAGGAAAAGTCATCCCGACATTTAATGTCATGACAGATTTCTGTCTTCATAAGATTTGGGTACATGAAAACATCGACCGGTACTATGTTGCAACCGATTATGTGAAACAAAAATTAGTGGAAATCGGCACACATCCAAGCGATGTCAAAGTGACAGGCATACCTATTAGACCACAATTTGAAGCAGACGTGCCAAAATCGAAGATTTATAAAAAATATGGATTATCATCAAACAAAAAAGTTCTTCTGATTATGGCCGGTGCTCATGGTGTACTGAAAAATGTCAAGGAATTATGTGAAGCATTGCTTCTAGACAGTGAAGTACAAATTGTTGTTGTATGCGGAAAGAACGCAGCGCTGAAACAATCACTAAGCGATCTTGAACAAGCACATCCAGATCAATTGAAGGCGCTTGGATATGTGGAACAAATTGATGAATTGTTCAGAGTAACAGATTGTATGATCACAAAGCCAGGCGGCATTACTTTAACAGAAGCAACAGCAATCGGCGTCCCAGTCATTCTTTACAAGCCTGTCCCTGGACAAGAAAAGGAAAATGCTCATTTCTTTGAAGATTATGGTGCAGCCATTGTCATCAACAGACATGAAGACATTTTAGAATCTGTGACCAACTTACTGCAAGATGAAGAAAAACTAGAAACCATGAAACAAAATATAAAAAAACTTCACTTAAAGCATTCTTCTCAAACCATTTTGGAAGATATCGTTGAGCAATCGGATCTCATCACGAATAATAAAACGTATGCTCGCGCATTATCATAAAAAGGTGTCCGTCATTGACGGACACCTTTTTTCTTTATCCTTGATTTCCATTTGTTGTGTACACTTCTTCAAACGGCTGCACGACAACAAATCCGCTTCCGCTAAACTTCATTTGAATAGACTCACCGCTTCCTCTGCCAATAAAGGTTTTGAATGAAACATCTGTCACAAATTCAGTTTTTAAATCCCCTGACCATGCAACTGTCGCATTCGGATCTGTGTAGACAGAGTCACCCGGCTGAACAATCAATGTGAGCGGCTCATAATGACTCGTAATCGCAACAAGGCCTGGTCCTTCTAATTTGACATTAAATAATCCACCCGCAAGCATCCCCGATACTTTTTTCATCAATTTGATATCCCAGCGGACTGAAGGTTCAAATGCGAGCAGATCATTCCCATTCACAAAAATGGATTCCCCTTGAGCCAGGCGAAGAATTGAGATTTTTTTGCCTTGATCTGCTACATATAATTTCCCATCACCTGTTGCCTTCATGAGTGAAGTGCCTTCTCCTGACAGCATTTTTTTGAACATCTTTGAGACGCCATGCTCAAACACGCCCTCTCGTTCAAATTTGATTTTGCCTCGGTACGAAACCATGGAACCTGTTTTTGCCCAAATGGTATCAGTCAAATTAATTTCTAAAAGTCTTGGTGTTTCAAGTTCGAAGACCCCTTCTCCCTTATCTTCCTGCTGCGTATTCTGAACAAATTCTTCGAGTGTATAACGATTCATGATAGCACCTCTTTCTGTATTTTTTTTATATACGGACAAACTGTGCATAAAGTTTCAGAAAATGGGGACGGTTCAGCTATAATTGTTATTTGTCAAAAAAAATCAAACATTCTGCTCAAAATTTGGCTCTCCCGCTTGACGCTTTACTTTTGATGGTGTATAGTGGAACCATCATTTAACAACTGCAAAGTCGTTAGGTGATGAAAATTTTTTTTAGTATGCCTAAAGGTATGCTACAGTACTAGGAGGAAAAAGCAATATGCAAAACGGTAAAGTAAAATGGTTCAATAATGAAAAAGGTTTCGGCTTCATTGAAGTTGAAGGCGGAGACGATGTATTCGTTCACTTCACAGCTATCGAAGGTGACGGTTACAAGTCTTTAGAAGAAGGACAAGAAGTTTCTTTTGAAATCGTTGAAGGTAATCGTGGACCTCAAGCTGCAAACGTAACAAAAATCTAATCAACTAAATCAATGATGCAAAATAAAGAGAGGCTTATGCCTCTCTTATTTGATTTTCAGCTGAATTTCAATTGCTAAAATATTTTGCTTCAGTCGTTGTTCAATTTCAGAGATATCTTTTTCGAGAAAAGGTCTTCCCTTCTTTGCCACATCTACAAGTTGCTCTAGATCGCTGTACACCTCTTGAAATGTTCGATGTAATACCGTTTCGAACTCCTTATTATTCATACCGGCCTTCCCCTTTTCCTCTAATGTCCGTCACTTAGTCAAAAAGTAACTCAACCAAAACTTTCTATAGTTATATCGGCTCATTTTTCGAAATATGTTCTTTTTTTACACATTCTATCCGTTTTTTTTCAAGAACGGATGTTTGAGCAGGGAAAACCGGTGCGTCCTCTTATTTTTTGAGCAGCGTTTGCCCATATTCTTTTATTTTCTCTCCAACGGTGCATTGCTGTATACAAAAGGAATGGGCATATTTTTTGCCAAATTCTTTTCGAAAATGCTTCTTAATCAAACAATCTGAACAATACGTGTCTTGAAGATCGGTCAATTCTTGTACTGCTGTTTTTTTATCCACATTATTCAGCTCCGTCTGCTTCTAATTTCAATGTACTTTCGATTGGGACGTCTGCAAGAATCTGTCTTGCAAGCTGATCCGCTTCTGCATTTTGTTTCCGATCGATGGCTTCATAGGTTGGCGTCAGCTTCAGCTCTTTTAAAGCCGCTTCAATTCGGTCAAGCCATTTGTTATGTACATCATCATAACAAGGCCATTCTCCTTTTAACTGATTCATGACAACAAGTGAATCTCCTCTAATCGTGACAGAATTTCTGCTTGCTCCTAGATCTTTTAAAACTTTTACTGCTTCAAATAAAGCCGCATACTCTGCTTCATTATTGGTAATTCCTTGGAAAGGCTGATTTTTTCTCAATCGATAAGCGTCTTTTCCTAGCTTATAGTAGACGACAACGCCAAGACCAGAGTCACCTGTTTCTTTATGAAAACTTGCATCAAAATAGACTTGAAGCTGATCAGGCTCAAGCTTTAATTCTTCATTTAGCTTTTCAAGCTCTTTTATAGACCACATAGCCCCTTTTTCATCTTCAAATGACAGAAGAGACTGTGGTTCTTTTTTGTCAATATGTTTAGCTAATCTCAAGGCCTCTTTTAGCTCCAACCAATCTTCTTGGTAAAAAACAATGGACCCAATTGATTTCACTTTCATTGTGTAGTGTGCTCTTAATTTCATTGATCACATCGCCTTCCCGTGCTTTTAAGGTAAACATACGTTATGCTATAATCAAAAAGTTACATTTTACAATGAGAAAGGAAGTTCATGTCACTTGTTTAATGAAGGTATTTGGATCTTATTTGCGATCATTAATTTTATCATTGTTCTTCTATTTTATAAAGGATTTGGCAAGATGGGCCTTTTCGTTTGGATTGGCTTTGCGACGGCTGCCGCTAACTTACAAGTGGTGAAAACCGTTGAATTGTTTGGCTTAACAGCCACACTTGGAAATATTTTGTACGGCAGTGTCTTTTTTGCAACGGACGTGTTGAATGAAAAATATGGACAACATGAAGCGAAAAAAGCGGTTTGGATTGGTTTTACGACCCTTTTAACACTAACTGTTGTCATGCAGGAGGCTTTGCTTTTCGATCCTGCTCCATCTGATATCTCACAATCATCGCTGGAAACCATATTTGGTTTTATGCCAAGGGTGGCACTCGGCAGTCTCGCTGCTTATATCATCAGTCAAATGCTAGATGTTTATGTATATTCGTTTATTCGCCGGATATTTCCCTCTGATGGTGCGCTCTGGATGCGCAATGCTGGAAGTACGATGATTAGCCAGCTTCTTGATACACTGATTTTTACGACCATTGCCTTTCTTGGCACGTATCCAACTCAAGTATGGATTGAAATTTTTATCACGACATATGTCATTAAATTTATCGTCGCTGCGATTTCCACACCATATGCGTATGCAGCGAAAAAAATGGTTCCGCTTGATGAAAGGATGAAGTAATTTGCCAGCTGAAATATACATTGATGGTGCGAGTGCAGGTAATCCAGGTCCTTCTGGCATCGGCATTTTCATCAAATATGATGGAAAGGCTGAATCCTTCTCCATTCCTCTTGAATCCATGAGCAATCACGAAGCAGAATTTTCTGCTCTGATCGAGGGGATGAAAATTTGTGCAGAAAAAGGATTGCGTACCGTTTCATTTCGCACAGATTCACAAGTAGTTGACCGCGCAGCCAATGCAGGATTTGCTAAAAATCCAGCATTTCAGCATTTTATTAAAGAGATAATCGAGCTCCAAAGCCAGTTTGATTTATTTTTTATTAAATGGATTCCGAGTAAGGAAAATCAAGTAGCAGATCAGCTCGCTAGAAAAGCGATTCACCTTTCTAAAGGATGAATCGCTTTTTTTCGGTTATGCTAATGTGTGTGAGGTGATACTGATTGGATAAAGAAAATAAAGGTCGTGTCACAAATGGGACAACCCCACAAGGTGATGCGCAAACAAAAGATAAACAGCCACTATCTCAGCTGGAAAATAGAGCGAAGAAAAGCAATACAAAAAGATAAACCTAAGAGATCGGCTTTAGCTGATCTCTATTGTATTTAAACGATTCATCATCGGTTCGATTCCTTTGATTTGATGGTGCCTTAGCATAGCAGCAGCTCGTTCTTGATTGATGTTCATTTTCGCCTCATCCATTGGACAGCTGAGCGGGACATCACATTTGATCTCTGCCAATAGACGAGAAAGTTTCAAATCTTCTAATCCTGCTTGCATTTTCTTTTGCTGTGCAGCCGTTAGTTCATGGACATTTTCTAACAAACCATCAATCGTTTCATATGTTTGAATAAATTTCAAAGCCGTTTTTTCTCCGATTCCTTTGACACCTGGATAATTATCACTTGCATCACCCATGAGTGCTTTCATATCAATGAGTGCCTTTGGTGAGATTCCCATTTCTTCTTCAAATAAGGCTTTTGTATAATGCTTATAATTGCCAATTCCTTTTTGCATCAAAGCAACAGTCACTTGTTCATTTAAAATTTGCAGTAAATCTTTGTCGCCAGTGAGGACAGTCACGCGTGCTTCTTTTTGGTAAAGCGCAGCAAGTGTTCCAATACAATCATCTGCTTCAAAGCCTTTTAAACCAATATTCACAATTCCTAGTTCTTCTGTCGCTTCTTTCGCTAAATCGAATTGCGGAATGAGCTCGACAGGCGCCTCTCCACGATTTGCTTTATAATCTTGAAACAATTCGTTTCGATAGGTTTGACTCCCCATATCCCAGCAGCACACAATATGAGTTGGCTCAAATGTCTGTACAGCTGTTAATAAGTGCTTCAAATAGCCATTCACTCCATTTGTTGGCACACCGTGGTCATTTATCATAAAATTGCGATGGACAGCCGTCGCATAAAACGCTCTGAACAAAAGCGCCATTCCATCTACAAGCAGTACGTGTTTACTCATTCTTATAAACTCCCTTTTCAAAACAATACTCCTATTCTATCACAGAACGCAAAACTAGACATAAAAAAGGCGCCTTCTTCTTTTGGAAAAGAAGAGGCAGCCTGTTTACTTTTGACCATATTGCATTTTTTTCGATTCTGCTTCTGCATAGGACGGCATGTCTTTTTGTTTAGGGTCACGCTCATCCTGCTGCTTTGCCTGTTGCTTTTTTTTCATGATCATTCCCCTTTCTCGGTACATTCATTAAGATGACCAAAAAAGAGAATGTTACTCTTTACTTCTGTTTGCGCTCGACATACTCCCTGACCATATCATTCGTCACAAGCTTTCGCAATGGAACAATACCGCCTCGTGCAAGCTCATTCATCTTCGACGTAATGGCGTTGATCTCGTCTGTTGTAAATGACTCGTTTTGCTCACATTTGACAACAGCCATCTCTATTGCTTGTTCTCTTTTATGTTCAAGCTCAAGAAAGGACTGGATATGGGCATGCTGCTTTTGTGAGTGTGCGGAAATCTCTTCGTGTACGCTCGTCATTTTGTATCAACTGCTTTCTTTTTTATTTAGTCTACCATGAATCAAATGGTTTTCAACTGGTTCTTCCACTCATTTATTTGTTCATAAACTTGTTCAATAACGGCCTGCTCTTTGGGATCTGTTGTTAGGCTCATGATAAATGTTTGTTTTTGTTCACTTAGCTGCTCGAGCGCTTCTGTTTCATATCTTTCCGTAAAGGTCTTCACCATCATATCGTACCTGCTCAGTAATTCTTCTTTTTCTTTATCTGCCCATTTCATGGTTAACTGATGAAGAATGTCTCGAATCGCTTCAATAAACGCAGCCTTACCATTCTGTTCAAAGAAAACTTTCGCTGATTTTTGTTTCTTTAAGAGCGGTTCGAATGGTGTTAGTTCAGCTTCGACTTCAATTTGTTTTAGTTCAGCATTTTTCTCTTCTGGCGGCGACAGCGAGAGAGAAAAGTAAGGGTCTTCTGCACATGCCTTCTGCAATCCTTTCTCCCACTCCTCTTGGAAGTATTGATGAATAAACGATTCCATCCGAATATCAAGCGCCTTTAACTCCTGTATAAATTCAAATTCATAATCCTTTAGCGCCTTCTCAAGCGCTTTTTTCAATTGCTGTCCGAAATTCCCTTGAGATATTCCAGGATAAAAGGCTGTCTTTAACAGATCATTCGCAAATAGTGATAGGCGCTGCACAATATGATAGAGCTGTTCATGTAAGTCCTTTTTCACGCTTTCTGTCACTAGCTTAGATTGTTTTATATGGCTCATTTGATCAAGAATCGCTCCATAGGATGCATCTATCTTTTTCTTTTCCACTTGCTTTTCATCTTCTGATTGATGCAGCGTCGCATGCAGTTTGTCGACTGTTCTACATAATGTACCGGCTTCAAAATATAACAGCTCGATCGCATCTTTCGTTAATTCTTCGTCAATAAAATAGTCGAGCTGCTTTCTAAGCTTTGCGTATTGATTATAAGCTGTCTCTCCCTTTCCTTCGATCTCTTCCTTACTGGAGACATGATGAAGGTTTGGGTTTCTTATGCCTTCTTTTGTGAGCTCACTTTTTACATAGTCAAAGACGGTGTCAAGCTCTTCTTGATCCTTTGCGAGATCAGCTGCATTGATAATAAAGAACATTTTATCCATGCTAAATGAATCTTTTACAAGCCCAAGCTTACGTAAAAATGACCGATCTGCCTTCGAAAAAGAGTGCTGGTAGTAAGTTAAATAAAGAAGCGCATCTGCGTCCTTCATATATTGAAAAGCAATCTCTGTATGACGCTTATTCATACTACTGGCGCCTGGCGTATCAACAATAGTCAGCCCTTTATCTGTTAGAGGTGTACTCAAATAAACCGTCACTTCTTTCACCACACAAGAAACAGCTTCTTCCGCCACGTATGGCCTCAGTTCTTGAAGGGTGACATGAAGCGGCGTTTGCTTCGTAATGTGATGAAGGAAACGAGTATGTGCCTGTAAAAAATGTTCAACAATAACGCGATGATCTTGTTCAAGCTGTCTTTTTTTCAGGGCTCGTTCGAGCTTGGATGTAAACGTCTCTCCCTTTTCTTCTGAGATCGGAAATCCTAGGATCTGATTGAGCTCCTCTAATATATCCTGTTCTGTTTTGAACACCACTTTGACACTTTCATGCGGATGACCTTCTGCCGGCCGCTTCAGCTTATTAATCGTTGCCGTTGTTGGTGTGGGAGAGGATGGCAGCACCTTTCTCCCGACGAGAGCATTTGCAAAAGAAGATTTCCCCGAACTAAAAGCCCCAAATAAAGCGAGTGTGAATTCTTTCGCTTGCAGCCGTTTTGTTCGTTTTTCAAAGGACTTCCTTTGAGATTGGAGCGCATCTAATGGCAATAAAATCTGAGAAAGCTGCTCAAATTGGGCAATCGACTGTGCCGTCGTGACATGCTGTGACTGACGCATTTGAGGTTGCTCTATCTGCTTGTTCGGTTTATCTTGGTCGCTCTCTTCAGGATGAATGGTCGCTTGATCCTGCTTTAGCTGGTCATGCTGCATTTGTCTCTTTTTCGCATAAAACCAATCTTCTTCGATCTTTTCATCCGTTCCATTTTGCCATATATCCCATACATGCTGAATATCTCGCTTCATTTGTTCATTTTTTCTGGTGCACTGCTCGAGTGTTTGGAGCTCTTTTGCTGACTGAGCCCATTTTTCTTGCTGTCCTGCTTTATCTTCCATCAGCTTGGCTTTCAGCGACTCCACCATTTGTTCAATCAGTGGCATCACTTGCTGCTTAGCCTTTCTTCTCAAGGCTTCGCCAGCATCTTTTGCATATTGCAGTACGTATTCATTAGAGAACGTTGCTCCATGATGAATCACACTTTCAAGAAGTGATTCTTGTACAGGCGTTTCAAACGCCATCACTTGATTTAATAATTCTTCACCAAGTTGATGTTTCTTGACTTCTTTTTTTAGTAGCTCAGCAATATGCCAGTCCACTTCTGCCTTCATTCTCGTTTTGACATCTGATAAGAAGTCATTTGCGCGTTTTTCTTTTTCCTGCTCAGTTTTATTTTTAGCAAAAAGCAGTCCCACTTTAAAGCCAGGTGCTTTTGATTCAATATAGCCGCTTGCGAGTTCTCTCATTTTAAATGGAGTGAGGTTGGCATTTTTCAAAATGCTCTCGACTTCAGTAGATACTTCTTCTTCTAACTGTTTGGCCCCATTTTCAATGAAGTGATTTTTCGCTTCCAATTCATTTACTTCTATTCTTTTTTCTTCGAGCTGTGACTCAAGCTCCTCACCTTGCAGGTCTTCTTTTAACGAGTCAATGTGTTCTTTTAGGACATGCTCAATTTTCTGCTCCGTATAAGCCCGAAGTGAGGCCTTCGGCAATGTCTGTAATTCTTGCAGTTTTTTGACTAAACGAATCATTTCATTTCTTGGATGGGTCTCATCGGTTACAGATGTAAAGTATAGATGTTCTTCTTCAATGCCTTCTTTTTGAAGCATATCAACTACTTGATTTTTGTAGTCTTCAAACGCTGTCTCATGCTCATCATGCCGGTCGACTTGGTTTACGATGAAATAAAGATTTGGCACTTTCTCTTTAATGGAGCGAATGAAACGAATGTTTTCCTCCGAATGAACATGGTTGTAGTGAACGACATAAAAAAGAGCATCTGCTTGATGAAGAATAGACGCAGCAGATAAAAAGTGGGCATGATCCGTCGAATCAATTCCGGGCGTATCAATCAGCGCCACTTTTTCTTCAAGTCCTCTATAGTCACCGCTAATTTCCACCATTTCAATCTGTTCTCCGTCCTTACAGAAACGCTGTACTGCTTCTTTATCATAAGAGCCGCTCATTTTTGCAAATCGGCCATCAGAGGTATGAAGCTGAACTTCACTTTCGCCTTTCCTCACGACGACCAAGTTTGCACTTGTTGGGATTGGGCTCGTTGGCAAAATGTGATCATGAAGTAGATAATTTACAAGTGATGACTTTCCAGCAGAATAATGGCCGGTAAATGCGATATATACTTCTTCTTCTGCTTCCTTTTTGATAATCGATGCAAGTTTGGCTGCGCGCTCATAATCATCCCTTTTGAGAAAGCTTTGATATAAAGCTCCTGTAGTTTGAACGAGCGAATCTCGAATAGACAAGTCTTTCATGACGATAAACCCCTTTGTTTTTAGAAAAGTCAGTTATGTATGTGATACCATTTTACACAAAATAAAGAGATTTTTCTTCTGATCTGGGGAAATAAAAAAATCTGCTGCCCGATCAGTCGCAGTTGACTGGAATCAGGAAGCAGATTTTTTGGAGACACCTTTTAATACGAAGCCAATTAATAGGCTGTATACACACACCGTACCGAGTAAGAAAATCATTGTCATGTGATCACCGTCCATCCTTCATGATTGAGAATGCTTATCATTAATGAAAGTGTAGCACAATTGATAATGATTTTCAATATTAATTTAGCAAATACTGATTTAATGCTTTCTCCTCTGTTTGAATTCGTACAGCCATCATCCATGCATTTAAACATGTAAACAAAATGCCAGTGACATATGCATCAAACAATAGCGGGATCAGTATAAGCTCAATCGCCACGACGACATAGTTAGGGTGTTTCAACCAGCGATACGGCCCTTTTTTTATAATCGTTGCGTTTGGAACGACTAAAATCTTTGTATTCCAGTACGTCCCTAGGGAGCATAAAGCCCAGTACCGAATGATCTGTGTAGCCATCAGCAAAAGGAGCAGTACAAGAAAATACTGGGATGGCCCTTTATGTAAAAGCGTTATCTCAACTATCAGTGAGAGAAAAAAAGCCGTATGCATAGCGACCATATAAGGATAATGACTAGCACCAAATTCAATGGCACCTAGTGCTTTTACTTTCTTTTCATTTCTTTTGGCAACAAGCATTTCAATGAGCCTCTGACAAACGAAAAAACCGATGACAAGCCAAATGATCACGCCAAGACCTCCTCCCATTTCATAAGCAGCAACTCTGAGGAAAAGCCCGGACCAAGCGCCCCGCAAAGTCCCATCTCCCCCGCTTCAGCAGATTGATGTTCAAGGAAATGCTTGATGACATACAAAACTGTGGCAGAGGACATATTTCCGTGTTGTTTGAGTACTTCTTTTGAAGAAAACAGCTGATTTTCTCGTAAAGATAGACTTTCAACATAGGCATCAATCACTTTTTTTCCTCCAGGATGGGCTAAAAAAACGGACAAGTCTTTAGTTGAATATCCATGTTCCTCTAAAAATTGATCCACCTGCTCTTTTAACCAGCCGGAAATCATCGACGGAATGTCACGGGAGAAAATAACCCGAAAGCCGTCACTTGTAAAATCCCAGCCCATGACATCCTCAGAATCCTTCATTGTGACGGATTGCGTGCTTAGTACTTTAGGGATTGTTTTTAAATGGGCATATTCAAGCGCAGCTTTTTCTCCAGTTAAAAGAACCGCTGCCGTCCCGTCTCCAAATAAGGAGGTGCCGATTAAATTGCTTTTTGATTGATATTGCGGCTGAAAAGTTAAACTGCACAGCTCACAGGCAACGACAAGTACCTTTGCTTCTGGAAATGCCCTTATGTATTCATAAGCCCGAGACAGCCCTGCCGCACCGCCCCCACACCCTAGGCCCCAGATCGGTACTCGTTTTGTATACGGAGAAAAAGGAAGGACGTTCATAAGCTTTGCATCAAGACTTGGGGTCGATAAGCCGGTACTTGAAATAAAAAACAATGCATCGATCTCTTCAACCGGAACTGGCTTTTTCAGAAACGTCTTCTCTTGAAGACAATGTATGATCGCTTCTTTTGCATGAGTCAAGGCTTTTTCCAAATAGATATTGTTTTTCTCTTCAAAAGAGTGGTGCGTCTGATACCATTCAATGGGCTGCACAAACTGCCTGCTCTTAATTTCTCCATTTTGAAAAGCTCTCAGTAGCCGGTCAATATCTTTAAACGATCGTTTAAATTGAGACCTTGCAAATTCGGCAGCTATTTTCTGATCCACATGATGCTTCGGATGACTCGTTCCAACTGAAAGAATGTACGCCATCGGCTTCACCTCTTTTTTCGGTTAATATCCCCTATCGAAAAAAGGATATACATGCCAAATCGTCACAATTCAGTCAAAACATTTTCCTCCGTCTAACTTTTTGTCTTGACGACAATTGATAAATATTGGATAATATAAATGAAAACATGATGTAGTTTTCCTCCTTCACAGGTTCGTTCCAAGCCAAGCGAACCTGCTTTTTTTATGCAAAAAAACACCTCTAAAAGAGAAGTGTTCAGACCGTAGACCCCCCTTTACTTATACAACACTTTCATACGGAATCTCCCCTTCGCTTCGCATTTATGGTTAAATCTGATGCTATCTTAGCGTATCAATATTAACGTTTCGATCATTATTCAGAATGATTTCATTTAAACATGAATGGATCACCTTTTTTTGCTGATCAACACAAAATAATAACCATAAATTCCTAATTTATTTGAATTTTCTATATTAAAAGGATTTTTTCCACTATATACTTAATCAATATGATCACCAAGAAAAACAGTGAAAAAAGACAGAATCTACTACATGATTCGGCTCAAAATTTAATTGACTGGAGTGATTGTAATGAAAAAGGTTTCCAAAAAAAAGACACCCTACAACACGGTACTTCTCTCAAAGGTAATTGGTTTAGTGCTTCTTACACTGTTTCTTTTTTTTATCTGGGATATGTCTAAAGCCCATTTGCAGGCGACAAACGGGCAAGCAAAAAATGTTGCCAGCAGTGACTTCCGTGACACAAGCATCAATCTGAAAGCAAAAGATCAGTCTACAAGAACATTGGATACACATTTTAAGACCAATCCAAACCAACAGGCAACGAATAAAACGGTCTTTTTAACATTTGATGATGGTCCTTCTGCTACATCAAATCAGCTGTTAGATGTATTAAAAGCACATCATGTGAAGGCGACGTTCTTCATGCTTGGACCGCAAATCCAAGCACACCAAGCAGCTGTGAAAAGACTTTATCAAGAAGGACATCAATTGGGGCTTCATGGCATGACGCATGATATAAACCTCTTTTATCAGAACAGTGAGTCTCCCGCAAATGAAATGAGAGAAGCTCAGCGCATTCTTGCTTCTGTTACAGGCGTCTACGCCCGTCTTGTGAGAACACCCTATGGCAGTGTTCCAAATTTAACATACCATCAAAAAGTACGTTTAAACCAACATGGCTTTATTTACTGGGATTGGACGATTGATAGCCTTGACTGGAGATATAAAAACTCACAATATGTTCCAGAGGTATTGAATCAATTGCAAATGTTTGAGAAAAATAAACCATGGGAACCAAAAGTTATTTTAATGCATGATCAACCCTCTACCACAAACTATTTAGATAGCCTGATTACACAGCTAAAAGCACGGGGCTATACATTTGCAGTCATTAACGAAACAATGCAGCCGGTACAACATTAATAGTGCTAATCACAACAAGCCCGTATCCAAAAGATACGGGCTTTCAGCGTGTAGACAAACCCTCACACGCTCCTTCCTAGGATCCTAGGACTTCAAAGGTTTTTTATCAAGCTAAAAAGAAGACAAAGAGCTAAAATAAAGATCATTTTAGCTCTTTGTCCATCATCTAAACCCCTCTCTTGGAGAGGGGTTTACATAACAGATTGCTTAGGCTCTTCCATCAGGTCCTGCCCGGTTTCTTTTTTAAAAGGAATCATGTGATAAATAATATGAAGTAAAATAGCGGTAAAGCTGCCGGCCACGATGCCATTACTTGTTAATAATTTGATTGATTCTGGCAGATGCTCAAACATTTGCGGCACAACGGTGACACCTAAGCCGATCCCAACTGAGCAAGCGACAATCAGCAGGTTTTCCTGTTTGGCAAAATCCACACGCGAGAGCATTTTAATCCCGTAGGCAATGACCATCCCAAACATGGCAACCATTGCGCCGCCAAGAACTGACTTTGGAATAATCGTCGTAAATGCAGCAATTTTAGGAAAAAGTCCAAATAACATGAGCAATGCGCCTGTCACAACGATGACTTGATTTTTCTTGACCCCTGTCAACTGGATCAACCCAACGTTTTGCGAGTAGGCTGTGTAAGGAAAAGCATTAAAGATCCCCCCTAATAACACAGCAATCCCTTCTGCACGATAGCCTTTCGCTAAGTCCTTCTCTTTTAATGACCGGTTTGTCAAATCACCTAGTGCGAAATAAACGCCTGTTGATTCGACTAATGACACAATCGCAACTAACGTCATCGTCATAATCGGTGCAAATTCAAAGGTAGGCATGCCAAAATAAAATGGTTCAATCATACGAAAAACTTGAGCGTTCGCCACCTCAGCTGTTTCCACTTTCCCCATAAATGCAGCGACGCCTGTCCCAAGGAGAATACCGATTAAAATGGCGATCGCCTTCATAAAGCCTGTTGTGAACCGATAGAGCAGCACAATGATAAACAGCACAAGGAAAGCGAGGCCTAGATTTTCAAAAGAACCATAATCAGCACTTCCTTCTCCTCCTGCCATATTGTTCATCGCTACTGGAATAAGGGTAATGCCAATAATGGTGACGACAGACCCTGTCACGACAGGCGGGAAAAATTTCACAAGCTTCCCAAAGAAAAAGGAAAGCAGAATGATGATACACCCCGAAGCGATAATACTTCCATAGATAGACGAAATCCCGTATTTAGAGCCAATCGCAATCATAGGAGAAACCGCAGTAAATGTACAGCCTAATACAACAGGCAGACCGATACCAAAGAAACGATTTTTCCAAACTTGAAGGAGCGTGGCAGCCCCGCACATGAAAATATCTGCTGAGATTAAGTAAGTCAGTTGTGCAGGTGTGAGGCCGAGTGCATCTCCCACAATGAGTGGTACAAGAACGGCACCTGCGTACATCGCCAGCACATGCTGAATCCCTAGCGAGAGTGTTTTGGCTTTTTTAGCTGTACTCATGATTGTACCTCTCGTACAAACGTGACTTTCCCTTCCTCAAGTGATTCAATACGTGCAAGGGATTCGACGCGGTAGCCCATTTGAACAAGCGCATCTCTTCCTGGCTGAAATGACTTTTCAATGACAATGCCAAATCCGGCTACTTTTGCCTTCGCCTGCTTTGCAATTGCGGCAAGTCCTTTAGCGGCTTCACCGTTCGCCAAAAAGTCATCAATGATTAATACACAATCTTTTTCACCGAGATGCGTATTTGAGACAGCGATCGTGCTTTCTACTTTTTTTGTAAAAGAGTACACATTCGCTGTTAATAGGTTTTCTGTTAGTGTGAGTGATTGACGTTTTCGAGCAAAGACAACGGGTACTTGAAGAGCTAGTCCAGCCATCACAGCAGGTGCAATGCCCGAAGATTCGATTGTGATAATTTTTGTAATGCCATCATGCTTGAATAATCTAGCAAACTCTTGCCCGATCTCATGCATTAACACAGGATCAATTTGATGATTTAAAAAGGCATCTACCTTTAACACTTGATTTGACAGAACGATTCCTTCGTTCTCAATTTTTTGACGTAACAATTCCATCATTCTTCCTCCCAGCATATTGGCAAACATTTTTATTTTTCACATAAAAAAAGCATTGCTGTCCATGAGGAGCAAGCAATGCGAAAACGATCCACGGATCTTCAGCTCAAACAAGAGCTGTTTCATTTGCTCACTCATAGTCGGACGGTATCGGTGTCCGGTAGAAACTTGCGTGCCATCATCACGCGATTATATGAGTGTTATAGTGTTCAAATTATAACAAGATTTCAGACGCTTGGAAAGCACTTTTCTAGAAAAATACCGAACTTAAATAATAAATCAGATCAAAACGTTCGTTTTTAGAATATTCAAGCATCAAAAAAGCACCCTTCTGAGCAAAGGGTGCCTTTTATTTAAGATAAATACAGTTTCGTATATTTATCAGTTAAATAATCGATTAAATATTGTACATTTAATTCCTCACCAGTTGCATCTTGAATGATTTCAGAAGGCTTTTTGCGTTTTCCATGCTGGTGAACATGTGTTGTGAGCCATTCTTTTATTGGTGCAAAAGACCCGTTTTGAATCAGCTCATCAAAATTCGGTAAATCTTTGATCATTTGGTGCTTTAGTTGCGCCGCATACATATAACCAAGGGCATATGAAGGGAAATATCCAAAGCTACCATCAGACCAGTGAACATCCTGCAAGATGCCGAGTGCATCATTAGGAGGCGTAATGCCAAGATATGCTTTATATTTTTCATTCCACAGTGCAGGCAGGTCTTCAACCGCCACTTCTTCATTGAATATCGCTTTTTCAATTTCATAGCGGATGATAATGTGAAGCGGGTATGTAAGCTCATCTGCTTCAATTCGAATATAAGTTGGCTTCGATTCATTCACTGCATGCACAAAGTCTTCTAAAGAGACATCTTTAAATTGCTCAGGAGACGCTTCTTGAAGCTTTTGATAATACGTTTTCCAGAAGTCTTCATGTCTGCCAATAAAATTCTCAAAGAAAAGAGACTGTGATTCATGGATCCCCATTGATGTGCCATCACATAATAATGTTCCGCTCAGCGCCTCATCAATGTTTTGCTCATAGATGGCATGACCACACTCATGAATGGTGCCAAAGATCGCCATCCGAAAATCATGCTCATCATAACGGGTCGTCACACGAACGTCCCCTCTGCTCAATGTCACAGCAAACGGATGAACCGTTGTATCCAGACGTCCTGCATCAAAGTCATAGCCTAATTCTTTTAAGAAGAAAAGACTCAGTTCCTTTTGTTTGTCGATCGGAAAGCTTTTCGATAAAAATGAAGTATCCGGTTTATGAGGAGAGGCTTCGATTTTTTTCACGAGAGGAACAATGGCATCACGAAGTGCACCAAACTTTTGATCGAGCTGTTCAACCGTCATATCTGGCTCATAGTTATTGAGCAGCACATCATATGGCGTTTGTTTCACGCCCCAATATTGAATAAAACGCTTGTTAAAATCAATGAGCTGTTTTAAGTATGGAGCAAAGAGTGAAAAGTCTGATTTCTCCCTTGCTTCAACCCAGACATGCTCTGCTTTTGATTGTAAAATCGAGTATTCTTTAAATTCTTCTTTCGGAATTTTGCTGTTTTCATCATACTCTTTTTGTGATAATTCGAGCGCCTTTTGTGTATCTTTTGACAGCTCATCTCGGTGTTTATTTAATGCATCAAGAAGATCTCTCATTTCATCAGAAGTCTTCATATTAAAAATATCACTTGATAATTGACCGATCGTTTCAGCTCTGAAATCGGCGCTTTTTTTAGGCGCCTGTGTTCTAGAGTCCCAATAAAGTAAATGGAGCGCCTCCGTATAGTGGGCGATTTTTCCTAGTAATTGATAAAACGCTTTCTCTTGTGCTTCAAGACTCATACGTTTGTTCCCCCAATCGATAAAATATGTATGTACGTTTCAAGGCTACTTCAAGGAATGTTCTTTTGTCAATGAAAAAGGAGGATACGCAGATGGTATCCTCCTCTCTTTTTTCGTTATATATTATTTAAGATGTGATGATTGGCTTTACTGGCAGAACGGATTCAATTTTACTTTGAAGCTCTGTATCTTCTTTACGGTCAAAGTAAATATGAATGGTTCCTGCATCTTGGCTTGTCCGAATCAGTCTTCCAATACCTTGTCGTAAGCGCAGCAGCATATACGGAAGGTCGACTTCAGCACGAGCATCCTTTGCTTCATTCCGTTTCGCCTCAAATACCGGATCATGAGGCGGGTAAGGAAGTCCCCAGATGATCACATTTGTTAATGATTGTCCTGGAATATCTAGCCCTTCCCAAAGGTGAACAGAGCATAACACAGATGTCTCATCCGCTTGAAACTTTTGAACAATCGTACTGATTTCCTCGTCTCCCTCAAAGTACACGTCGAAAGGCAGTGATTCATCCGATGCTTCAAGCTGCTTTCTAAAGAAATGAAGTTCATCAAATGAAGGGAACAAAATGAGAGACCGTCCTCCATTATCTTTCAGCTGAGTGATCACTTGCTGTCCTTTTACTTCTTGCTCTTGAAGCTGCTGAATCCCGTGGAAATAAATCTTCATTTGTTCATCGTAATCATACGGCGAAGCGACACTCATTGATAAGTAGTCTTTTATCCCAAGACTTTCAGCTAAATAATCAAAGGATTGATTTTCAGACAATGTAGCAGAAGAGAAAATGTATGGTCTTTTTTGCGAGAATACCTTTTCACCAAGTACCTCTGCGACAGTCTTTGGCATCACAACAAATGTCGTATCTAATTCCTGCTTTTCAAGCCAGCTAATCGCATTTTTTTGATAAAGCGACAGAGAATACGCCATTTGTTCAATGTACTCTTCTACAACAGACAATTCGTATTGATCGATTGTATACATCTCTGATTCAAATACGAGTGCTTCTCCGATTTTTTCAAGTAAATCACACAATTCACTTGCAGAACGCTTCACCTCATCCACCCGGCCAATTTCAAGTCGATGTGAGCCCTTGATTTCTTTGGCATGTGTTTTTAAGAGATAAAAGAACTCATCGTTTGTAGCTAGTGCATCTTCAACGAGCTCGGCAAACTCTTCGCGTATATCGTTTTGAAGCAGGCGCTCTAAAAAGGTTTCGAGCATTGATTGCTTCACTCGGTATGTCAGTGCTTTTTGTGCGGCAAATTCAAGAAGGTGCCCTTCATCAAATACAACAGAGCTATGTTCTGGAAGCAGCGGAAGCTGACCCTCGCGTTTGCGGGATTCCTTCGTCCACACATGCTCCATATAAAAATCATGAGAACAGATGATGAGGTCTGTTGCTTTCCGGTAATGATCTCTTGATAAATTCAAACCACAGCGATGACGCATATCGCACGTCAAGCAGTCCTGAAACGAATCATAGCCAATGCGTGACCATTCATCATTGGATAGCTCTGGGTACTCTTTTCGATCACCATACGGATAAAAATTCTGCATCCCATGTGATTCATGAACAAACGAAGGAAGCGTTTCATAAATATCGAGCCACTTCTCATCATCTTCACGCTGCATGGTTTTCTCTAATTTCTTTAAGCATAAATATTGATCATGCGATTTACTTAATCTCGCATCTATTTGAATATCAAGGTGATTGGCAATTTTATAGATATCACCCTCTTGTTTCACTAGCTGTTCAATTAACGTTTCGTCTGCACATGCAATAATCGCAGGTTTCCCTGTATACCTTGCATATGTGACCGCAAATAATAGATAAACGATGGTTTTGCCTGTGCCTACCCCAGCTTCGGCAAACATCACACTTTTTTCTTTAAAGGCTCTTTCTAGTTGAAAAGCCATGAATATTTGTTCATCTCGAAGATCAAAGCCCTTTTCTGGCAAAATGTCATAGAACACATCACCAATCCAGTTGCCCAGTTCTTCGTAAAAATTATGTTCTTTTGATAATGAAAAAGGCAAACGAGATGCTGTCACCTGCTTCAACCCCCAACTTTTGAATCATTCAGACATTCTATAGTAACATTTATGCTGGGGAATGACAATCTTTTTTATGACCGCAAACGATGTTGGTAGGTTTCCTTCATTAAAAATGCATGCTCAGATCGCTCTATGTAAGCCTGAGCAAGCGCTAAATCTTCGATGGCTGCAGTCAGCTGAGCAGATTGTCCACCTTCTTGCCCTTCAATTTCTTGAGCAGTCGAAGCGAGTGCTTTTTGGATTAACTGAAATTGATCATATTGTATCATGGAGACACCTCTTTTTTTAAAATCAAGTTCAGTTTATTCCGTCCCGTGAAGGTTTATACCTTTCTGCGATAAAAAAAGCCACACCTTCTGTAGGTGTGACCATTTTTTATGATTCAGTTGTCTGTTTTCTAGGCGGGCGTTTTCCCCAATATTGGTAATAGTCTGTTTTAATAAAACCATTAAACAGTTTTCTCTTTTTCGTTGCTTTTCTACCAAAGCACTCTTCGAACTTTTCGTGTGACGTTAAGATGTAAATGGACCATGTGTCTAGGCTTTTAAATGCTTCGCCCATTCCTTGATACATTTTTTCAACAGCTGGTTTATCACTGAGTCGTTCTCCATAAGGCGGATTTCCGACAATCACACCGTAATCTTCTTTTGTTTGAAAGTCTTTCACTTGCATTTGTTTAAACTCAATCAATTCACTTAGTCCAGCTTCTTCCGCATTCATTTTTGCAATGTCTATCATCCGGTGATCGATATCACTTGCAATAATGTGGAGCGGCTGATCATAGTTTGCCTTTTCTTCCACTTCGTGACGCGCTTTGTTCCATACGTCTTCACCAATCCAATCCCATGACTCGGATGCAAAATCCCGGTTAAATCCTGGGGCAATATTTTGTCCAATCATGGCCGCTTCAATAGCGATTGTTCCTGATCCGCAGAAAGGATCAACAAACGGACGGTCAGGTGTCCAATTCGTTAATAGCACGAGTGCAGCCGCAAGGGTTTCTTTAATAGGTGCTCCGCCTTGATCCATGCGGTACCCCCGTTTATGAAGACCTACACCAGATGTATCAAGCGTGAGCACAGCTTTATCTTTTAAAAGGGCAACCTCAATTTTATACTCAGGTCCTGTTTCTTCAAGCCATTCAGACTGTATGTTGTAAGAGGAGATGAGCTTTTGCGCAATCGCCTTTTTGACGATACGCTGACAATCCGGCACACTGGCAAGCTGTGATTTCACAGATTTACCGATGACAGGGAACGTGCTGTTTTTCGGTAAAAAAGCGGCCCAGTCAATCGCCTTTGTGCGTTCAAACAGCTCATCGAATGTTTTTGCCGAAAATTCAGCGACTTGTACCTTTATTCGGTCTGCTGTACGCAGCCAAAGGTTCGCACGGCAAATCGCAAGCGCGTCCCCTTCGAAAATCACTTTTCCGTTGTCTACTGTGCATTCATAGCCAAGGTCTCTTACTTCTTTTGCAACAATCGCTTCAATTCCCATTGGAGCCGTTGCGATAAGTGTATAGGTTTTCATTGATTTATCACCTGTTTTCTCGTCCTTTTATGTATTCCAAGATAAAAGCTCTCCATATGTTGAAATAGGAGAGCTTTGTTTTCATCATGTTTATAATAACGGATATAACGTTCTGTAAGCCATGTTTTGTTCCATTGTACTGCAAACGGCAAATGCCTCGTACTCAGGTGGTAATCATCTATCTACAGAATACTCTGTCCTTCTCTCCGTTTGGTTCCTTTGAGAAAGTTCCCCTACCAAGTTTGGGTTTCTCGCTCGAGGGGTTTACCGCGTTCCACTCTCACCATTTCTAGTGAGACTTCGTCACTGTGGCACTTTCAAGGATACTTTGCCATATCCTAAAAGGACGTAGGCATTTTTCCTGCCGTCAGCCTTTCCCAGGCTGCCCTGGCTTATTTTTTCGCCAGGCACGAACACTACGGGCATCTCAGCACCGTGCGAGCATGGACTTTCCTCTGCAATGTCTAAACGCATTGCAGCGATTACCCGAACGTTAATCAACATGCGTTATTATAAACGACAATGACATGAGGCACAAGCTTTTTCAGCAAGGCTCAATCATAAAGTTTGCTTCCGAAAACGTGTTTCTCAAGGTTAGATAGTCTTTTTAAAATATCAAAGTTTGTTGTATTAGACTGTGCAGGCTGTCTTTTCCCTTGCTCAACGGCTTCTTCAAGCTGTTTTGACAAATGGAGGTTTTCTTGTTGAAGCTTTTCGATTTCTTGGTTGAAGGTCTCATAGTCTTTAATGACCATATCTAAAAATTTATCGACTTCTTCTTGTTTGTATCCTCTGACACCTGTTTTAAATTCTTTTTCTAAAATTTCTTTCGCAGAAAGCTTTACTTTATCAGCAAGCATCTTTTTCACCTCATATCGTGAATTCATAGTATATTTTTTCAGAAATACGTGACGTTGTCAAATTTTCTCTTGCTTTTAGTCAAAAAACGGATCTTCCGCCTCAACTTGCGCTCTCAAATCATCCATTGTGATGTACATAATGGGGTAATCGGTACAGTTTTCCGCTTCTTTGATCATGTACTTTGGCGAGCCATCATGCTCCGGATCATAAAGGGCGAGGAGTCCATCTGTTTTTTCAATAAAAAAACGGTTCTTTTGTTTAAATTGTGCCGGACTTTCATACGGTCTATGCGTGACACTTTCTACAAAATCGGCCTGTGCAAGAATTCCTTCATACAACTCTTTGTTTTGTTCATTCCAGCGCTCTTCCTGTTCATAAAATGGCGTAATGACGGCAAGTTTTAACGCTGGATACTCCTCTTGAAGCTCAAATACTACTTCGGCCGTCCAGATTTCTGCACCAAGCTGGCCTGATATGAGAACCCACTCGAGGCCATCTTCAATTAAAGCTGTCAGCCTTTTTTGAAGCTCCGCTTTTATGTATTGAAGTGCAGGCTCGTCTTGTTTGAATATCCCAAGCTCAAATGGCTTGTACCCTGTGACAGCAATAATTTTCATTTTTTCACCTGCTTTTAAAAAAAGGGACTTATAAAAGTCCCATTCCACTTTATCTGTTACAGCAAGGTCCACCGCAGTTAAAGTGTTGATGTGTTGCCGGGTCCACCTGAGAAAACGTATGCGGGAAGTAGTGAACATGTTTGAAATTTTGATGGTGAACATTTGTCACATGTTGCGGATGGATATGCGGCACAATTGTTGTTGAATCACTGTGTGTACAGCAATGATTCGTCGGATGAACAATTGGCTGTGTAACATTAGGCTGGCAATGATGATGATGGTACATGTAGCATTCCCCTCTCCTTAATTTTCTTACATTAATAATGTATGAATTAAGAGGTGTACATGTACTAATGCATTAACCTATTTTAAAAGTTTGCAAGGAAAACATCCTTATAGTTTGAAAACACAAAAGCGACCAAAATGACAACAAGAAAAAACAAGTAGAAAAGACCCTTATACATGCTCTACGCTCCTCATTCAATATCTAACGTTATTTTACAGGATTCGTGACTTTTCTACAATAAAAGTGCTAAACAATTTTCATTTTCGGTCGAGAGCCGAACGTTGTCATGTTTTGCGCTTTCCCGGGCAATAATGTTTATTGCCCAGCTTTTCTCAATAGCCGTTTTTTTCGCTTTTCAAGTTCTTCAGTTTCTCGCTGACTTAACGTAGAAAAAGATAATAACGATTCAGTAACAGATAGAGCTGATCTTGCATCTTTTTCACGATGTTCTTGATACTTCGCAAGCTCTATACCCGCTTTTAATGCTAAATGGACATCGCTTGATGCAAATAATTTCTCCCAAATTTGAACCGCTTGATCCCACTCGTTTTGTCGTTTATATTGCAAGGAAAGATCATAAGACGCCTGATTCGCATGCTCAAAGTCAGCATTCGTTAATTCCTGCAAATGCTTCGTTGCTTCCTGTACATCACGATGAGCAAGATGCCACCTAGCGAGCGCATATTTCTCATTGTGTTCCTTTACCGCATCCTCAGATAGTATTTTTTTGGATAGGTGAATGTAGAGGCTGATTAACGATAAGACGTCTAGTTCATTATGAGTCAAGATTCCTTCAATCAGCTTCGGGTTTTGTTCCTTTAAAAAATGAAAATAAATCATCGGTGCCAAAAACCCCGGCGTGTCGTTTTCACGCTGCACGTGCAGCTCTTCTTTTTCCACAACGGATAGCGCCATTCGTTCATATTTATGCTTCCACAATCGTCTAGATCCGTGCAGAAGATCAAAATGGCCGTATTCAGGAAGTGCAGGAATTTGACCTCGTAAAAGCGTATGTCTCGTTTTCACTTGCGGCCAATCGAATGATTTACCATTATATGTAACTAACGATTCTACGTTTACTTCATCCAGAAAGCTTTTGTAAAGAGCCGCTTCATTTCCTGGATTGGTGAGCAGGTGCTGTTTCACCACCACTTTGCCCGAAAAGACACGTGCGTGTCCAAGCAAGAAGATCATATTTCCCGTACCGCCAGATAATCCTGTTGTTTCTGTATCAAAGAAAAACAGCTCGTGCGGCTCGTACCCTTTAGCCGATAGCGAATGCTGGATGCCGCTTTCGTTCCATTGCTCAATGATTTTCGGCAGTTCCGCAAACGAATAGCGCCCATGCTGATGATCTAATGAGTAGGTAACTTCGCGAATCAGACAAAAGGACTCCTCAAAATGATAAGGAGACACACCTAATGCTTCCCATTCTTTTAAAAATGGGATATTTTCTGAAGTCACAGGCTGAGGTATTCCTTCCGATGTTTTCTGCCGGTTTTCATGTGTCTGATTGTGCGATAGATGCTTTTTCATTCTGTTTAATTTCCCTTTTAAAGACATGAGCAGGTGTCCCCTCCTTTCCCTTAAAATACGGACATCAATTCAACGATGCTGCTTTTTCCGTTGACCTCTTTCATTTCCATGCCAATGCAGGATGGACAGCCATTGTCACAGCGGCACCGCTCAATGAGCTGAATGGCTGCGCCTGCTATTTCATCGAAGCGAGCTTGTACTTCCTTACTTAAGCCGATTCCGCCAGGGTAATGGTCATATAAAAAGACCGTCGGTTTTCCGGTATGTGCCGCTTTAATTTGTGAAACCACATGAATATCAGAACGGTCACACATCACAAAAGCAGGTACAATGTGCTGAAGAACATTTGCAATGCCTAGAAGCAGCTGTTCAAGAGTTTTCTCTTCAAATCTCAGCTCTGCCTCATGTAATTCAAACCAAGCAGCACTCGTATGAATTTCTTCTTCCGGTAAGTGAATCGGTCCAGACCCGATATTTTCACCGGTACTCAGACGGATTTTTTTAAAAATCGTCGGCATTGCGTTGACGGTCACATCACCGTAGTGAACAGATACAGCTTCCTTCTCTGTCGTCTGATCGATTTCAAGCACCTTAAGTTGGACGGCTAAATTCGCATCTGTATAGTATTCTACATCTACTTGTTTCACATAAGCCTTCAGATGCTCGTAATCTAGCTTTTCCACTTGATACTGAACCCCTTCGTGTAAATAAATGGCTTCATCATGAAGAAGCGTCATCGCACTGAAACGGTCCATCTCGCCAATAATCCGAACATTCGCCACATCTGATTGATCCACAATTACGACATTTTCCTGGCTTGCAGACCGGAGGCTGATGCCATGCGCTGGGAACGATTGATCTGACCAATAATACCGGTTCCCGCTAAAATGGAGAACGCCTTCCTCATGTAAGTATTGCAAAATCTCTTCTACGTCCATGCCGCCAAACTGTTCATCCTCCCGAAACGGGAGCTCGTAGGATGCACATTTTAAATGATCCACTAAAATGATGAGGTTCTCAGGGTTAATTCTGGCAGCTTCAGGTGGTCTATTAAAGAAATATTCTGGGTGTCTGACAATATATTGGTCAAGGGGTGAGGAGCTTGCCACCATGATAATGAGTGCTTCCTCATGACGCCTTCCAGCACGGCCTGCCTGCTGCCATGTACTCGCTACACTGCCAGGATACCCGGTCATGATACAGACCTTTAGCTGACCTATGTCTACACCTAATTCTAGTGCGTTCGTACTGACGACACCTAGAATGTCTCCTTCTCTCAATCCTTTTTCAATCACGCGCCGCTCTTTTGGTAAATAGCCTCCACGATATCCACGAATTGATTTTGGACCGATTTCTTTTTTCACTAGTTCTTGAATATGACTTAAAATCACTTCTACTCTTACTCTGCTTCTAGCAAAAACAATCGTTTGGATTTTTTCCTTTAAAAAAGTTTTAGCCAGTTGATTGACGACAGTGGCAGCACTTTGTCTAATATTTAGTGGTTTATTCACAACTGGCGGGTTGTAAAACACAAAATTCTTTTTACCGCTAGGTGCCCCGTTTCGCTCAATCAAATGCATCTTGCTTCCCGTTAGCTGCTGCGCAAGCTCTTTTGGATTTGCAATCGTTGCGGACGTACAAATGAAAATCGGATCACTTCCATAAAAAGCACAAATTCGTTTTAACCTGCGAATCACATTGGCTAC
This sequence comes from Bacillus sp. FSL K6-2841, assembly GCF_037976435.1. Classification (NCBI taxonomy): domain Bacteria; kingdom Bacillati; phylum Bacillota; class Bacilli; order Caryophanales; family Bacillaceae; genus Bacillus; species Bacillus sp. FSL K6-2841. Next base: position 2,005,737 of record NZ_CP150266.1, read on the forward strand.
ATGACTGCCAAATACGCCTCGATATGTATGAAGCTCGTCTATGACAATATACTTCAAATTCTCAAACAAGCTGACCCATTTCGTATGATGAGGCAAAATGGCTGAATGCAGCATATCCGGGTTTGTGATGACAATATGTCCTGCTTGTCTAACTCGCTGCCGAATGGCGGGTGAGGTATCCCCATCATATGTTTCACTATGAATCGGAACATCCATCTCGTGGATGATCTCGTTAAGTTCACTCTTTTGGTCTTGTGCGAGCGCTTTTGTTGGGAATAAATAAAGGGAGCGGCTTGTCTGATCTTCTACGATCGACTGAAGGACAGGCAGATTGTAGCAAAGTGTTTTACCTGAAGCTGTTGGTGTGACAGTTACAACATGCTCCTCGTCCATCACACGTTCAAAGGCTTCCTTTTGATGAATGTAGAGTTCACTCACGCCTCGTTTCTCAAGCGCCTTTTTCAGCTTTTCGTTCACTCTTTCAGGCACTGGAGAGGTCTGTGCGGGCTTCGCTTCAATTTCATGCCAATGTTCTACCTGTTCATCTTTTTTTAATTCTTCTATGAGTTCGTTCATTGTTTTCTTTTTCATATCGCATCACCTCTCTTACATAGTGTACCGAATATTTGTTTGCATGACTAGGCGGCAATTTTTTGATGCGCAGCTTATGAGCAAATACTTTGAAGTGTTGTAACAGTATCTATTACACTTCTATAGTGAAATGATTTTATCAAGGAAGAAGATGATGAGAGTGAAAAACGAATTTAAGCCTTTATTTGAACCATTTACGTTTCCAGGAGGTGCGTCTATTAATGGCCGGTTAGTCGTTGCGCCAATGACACACTTCGGTTCTCACGAGGATGGCACCATTTCTAAAGAGGAAATTGATTTCATTACAGCTAGATCTAGTGAGATGGGCATGGTGATCACAGCATGTGCAAACGTGACTCCAGATGGTAAGGCATTTGAAGGACAGCCTTCTATCGCAAGAGATGAAGATATACCCGGTCTGAAAAAACTAGCTTCTGCGATTCAGGCAAAGGGAACAAAAGCCATCATTCAAATTCATCACGGCGGCTCTCAGGCTCTCCCTCACTTAGTTCCAAATGGTGATGTGGTTGCGCCAAGTGATGTGTTTAAAGATGGAAATCAGATAGCACGCGCTTTAAAAGAAGAGGAAATTGTCCATATCATTGACTCTTTTAAAGAAGCAGCAAGACGAGCGGTCGAAGCAGGATTTGACGGCGTGGAAATCCACGGTGCAAACGGTTATTTATTACAGCAATTTTACTCTCCGCATAGCAATCAGCGGACAGATCAGTGGGGAGGAAATGAAGAAAAGCGTCTAGCTTTCCCTATCGCTGTTGTGGATGCAGTGAAAGAGGCAATCGAAAAACATGCGACAAAACCGTTTATCTTTGGATATCGATTATCCCCTGAAGAACCAGAAACACCTGGTTTAACGATGACAGAGACGTTTACCTTAGTCGATGTTCTTAAAACTAAAAACCTTGATTATTTGCATATCTCTTTAATGGAGATTGACTCTAAAGCAAGACGCGGTGCAGATACGGATAAGACTCGGATGGAGCTGCTAAAGAATCGCTGCGGCGATACACTTCCGCTCATCGGCGTAGGCAGCGTGATTACAGCCGAAGATGCACTAAATGCCTATAACCAAGGAATTCCGCTTATCGCTGTCGCACGTGAACTGATCGTCGATCCAGATTGGGCAAAGAAGATTAAAGAAGGCAGAGAAAGCGAGATTGAAACTGTCATTAAACGAAGCCAAAAAGATCAGTATTTGATCCCAGAAGGATTGTGGTCTGTTATGGAAGCGAGTCAAGGCTGGGTTCCGATGGAAGATTAATGTCAGCAAAAAAACTACCCTCATGCGATTGGGTAGTTTTTTTGTCCTGATTATTTTAATTTAACGGTAAAAAGCTTAGATGTTTGTTTTTCAACAGATCCCTTTGGCTCTTTTTCGAGATGCTCGATCAAGTCACCATTCATAATGACAATCGGTGTCACTGTGCTTGACGCTTTCTCTTCAATCAGTTCTAAATCACACGTAATGAGAGGGTCACCGATCTTCACTTTATCTCCCTCTTTGATGTGCGCTTCAAATCCTTCACCATTTAATCCCACTGTTTCAAGTCCGATATGAATCAGAAGCTCAAGCCCTGAGAGTGTTCGAATGCCAATTGCATGTTTTGTATGGAAGAGCTGGATGATTTCACCCTCTACTGGTGACACAATCGTACCACTTTTTGGTTTGACTGCTACGCCGTCTCCCATCATCTTTTGAGAAAAAACAGGGTCTGGTACATCCGTCATATCCATTAACTCTCCATCAGCTGGAGAATAAATGATTTCTTCCTTTACATCATCTTGGTTTTTCCCGAAACCGAATAATTTTTTCAGCAATGTCAATTGCTCCCTTCAAGCTTTGCTTCTAGATCTATTCCGTGTATGAAACGATACGCTCATACACCTTGCTTCATTCAACACTATTTAATCATAATTTTTTCCTCTCATCAATTGATAACCGCCTGACTCCTTTCTGCATAGGCTGTAGATGAGAGGTGATTCAAATGGAACATGAAGGCGAAAAGAAACATGAATTGCTGGCAAATGAAGATATTCTCTATGAAGCGATTGAACAATTTTTCGCATCCTCCCCGTTTCATGAGATATTAAATAGTGCGGAGGCGCTCATGACCACATCGCATTCACTTGCATCGATTACGACCGATGTGACAGAGGATGAGCAGTTTGTGTATATCGCAATCCAATTTCCCGACCATTTTGTTGAAGGCGATATCGCGCTAGAAGTAAAAGCCCAATATTTACACTTATCCGTGCAAGAAACAATCAAAACGGATACAACTTCCTCGTATTCGAGCTTTACAAAAACCATTTTAATGCCGGCAAAAATAGATGAAACGAACATGAAAAGCGTGTGGAAAGATCAAACACTTCGTGTAACGGCACCAAAGCAAAGAGCCCAATAGATCCTTCTATTGGGTTTTCACTATGCTTTAAAAATGCTCGTAAATCCTTTCGCTAATGAGCCTACTTGATTCATCGTACTCATCATTTGCCCAGCTGTATCAAACATTTTGTTAAAGTCGAATTGTCCATTCGTTTTTTTGAATTGCGATAGCACACTTTTAAATTGAGATGATTGCTGTTTTTGCGGTCTAGGCAAAGGATAAGGGTTCATAGGCTGCTGCATGGGCATCATGCCTGGTGGCTGCATCTGGGGTTGATTGATCGCTTCGGGCGGCTGATAAGGCGGTCCATTTTCTTGGTATCCATAAGGCGGCTGATAGACAGCAGGTGATGCCTGGCTCATGCCACCTTGATGTGGCGGCATGAAATATTCTGGAGGCTGCGGAGGCTGCTGCTGCATTTCTGGATACGGAAAAGGCCCTTGATTGAATGGATTGAATTCATACGGCTGCTGGTTTGAATAAGGGATCATATATCTCGCTCCTCTCGCTCTCAACACATAGTCTTGTCACTCATATATTATGATGAAAAACAGAAGATGTGCCTAAAGCAGCCATAAGAAAAACGCAGCGATATCTTCAGCTGCGCTTGTTAATTTCTTCTATTAAAAGGTTCAGTGTGTAAATCACTGACTCAACTAAATTTTTCACACGGGGTGCATGCTGTTTGCCAAAATAAGATTGCAGGACAACCTCTTTCCCATTTTCTTTGACGGCTTCAAGCTGTTCTTCGTGTAAATATCTAGGTTTCGCCAGATGAATAAACGAGATCGCAGCAGTGAGCCACTCTTCCATTTTCTGATCAAATGTCTCAACGGCTGGCTGAATTTCTGTGTGAAAATCATAAACCGGATATTCCTCTTCAGCCTTTCCCTTTTGGTACTGCTCATACGCCTCTTCGATCCATATTCTCAGCTCTTGTGTATGTTTAAGTAATGTTTGATTATCCAAAGTGTTCACCTCTATGAACCATCCTATCAAACGTTTACTTATTGCTCAAATAGAAAGCTACCCTGCGTGGTATGCCGGTCTTGCCGCCAGTTGATACTCAGCTGCGTGAATCTTCACTTCACAGTCCTTTACTTCCGATTCAAGCCGGTCTATCATTTGCTCTTGCTCTTCTATGGCTGCACGTGTTGTTTCGTTCACAGCAAGAGACAGCTCTTCTTCCACCGCATCAATTTTTCGCTCGATTTCCTCTAATAACTGCAAAATGGATTCTTTTGATACAAATTCGCTCATCATCAGATTCCTCCTTTATCGTCTCTCGTTACATTCTCTTTTCTTTCACACCCTCCTTCACACATGACAAAACTAGAAGCAAATCGCCAATCTAAGTGTAGATGAGCGCTATTTCTCCCTTTTCGACATATGCTTGTCCTTCTTTGTATGATTGCGTCCGATTGTGTAAATTCTAAGGACAAAGGAGGTAGATTTCATGAAAAAGCAGCCAGCACCAAAAGAGCAAAAACCAAAAGGGAAAGAAAACAGTACAGATCAGCTTGATAAAAAGCTCGGCGGTCCTAATCGACCATCCACGTAAAAAAAGCAGGTACCCCCTGCTTTTTATTTATGCAAAAAATAGTGCTCTAATGAGAAAAGAAAACGAAGCTGTCTTTTTTTATGAAAATACCAGTCGGTCAGCTCAATTTGTTTTGGCAGCGTCTCTGCATCAAACAAAGATGGGCTCAATTTCTTTTGAAACCAATCTTCTCTTTGATCGTCTAATGAATGTGTCATCACTGGATAAACAGTTCGAAGAAAAGGTGTTGACCTCCTAGCGATCCCTAAAAACGGCTCAAAATCAAACCGTGATCCGGTATGCGGAACAGTATGCAAAAAATGATAAAAATCCGAAAATAAATCGGCCCGAAATAATAGTTTCGCTAGTTTTTTCCCTAATGTAATACGCTCCTTTACGTGGGAAAACTTCCGTATGGTTAACCCGTACAAATGCCCGTCCACCGTTGGAAAAACAACGGTTTGAAAATGTCCCCACTCGCTGAACAGATATTGAATCGAGTGAAAAACATTCTTTTTCAGAAGAGGATTTTGTATAATAGGAGATTGTATAGTATATTGTTCATTTATGATGAGTGCATAAAGCAGGCGCTCTGTGTCACGCTTTAACCAAAATCGTTCCCACTCAGTGCTCATAAAACGAGATACAGAAAAATACGGAAGCAGATGAAACAAGGGTTTGCCGCACCGCTTAGACCATTCATACAAAAGAAGCTGAGGGTAAGCATCCGCAAAGATCAGCCAATTCGCTCTTTCATATGCTGTGAAAAAAAGGTGCCCCTCTTGATCTTTTAGACCTGGATGGAAGAGCTCGCCCTTTAGATCCGTCATAGACCATCCAGCATTTCTCGAGACAAAGGAAGCAAGCAGCGACCATTTCATCTCTGGATGACGGTCATAAAAGCGCTTGTAAGCATTTGTCCTCGTCAGGTTGTCTTTATTTTTCACTTTCGTTTCACGCAATATATGCTGAGTGATGATGTGCTCTTTTTGTGACAACATAGGTATCTCTCCAATACAAAATGCATTAAAAGGAGGCTGAAACTTGATGATTCGGTATCCAAACGGAAAATCGTATCAGCCCATTCAACCAATTGGGACAAAAAAAAGAATCAGCGGCGAATCCTCTTATAGTAACCGCGGGATGACGCTTGAGGCTGACTTAAATGAAACCAACCAGTACTATTTGGTCAACGGGATCGCAGTCATTCATAAAAAGCCTACCCCCGTTCAAATTGTGAATGTGGATTATCCAAAAAGAAGCGCTGCTGTGATCAAAGAAGCCTACTTTAAACAATCATCCACAACAGACTATAATGGAGTGTACAAAGGGCGCTATATCGATTTTGAAGCAAAGGAAACCAAAAGCACCACCTCGTTTCCGCTCAAAAATTTCCACGACCATCAAATTGAGCATATGAAACAGGTTGAAAAGCAAGGCGGTATTTGTTTCGTTATTATATCCGCATTTGGCTCCGTTTATTATTTGCCCGCTTCAGATCTCTTTTTCTTTTGGGAGCGGCAGAAGCTAAACGGCCGAAAATCCATTAGTAAAGACGAATTAGTGGAAGCAGGCCACTTAATGACACTTGGATATTCGCCAAGAATTGATTATATTAAAGTAGTGGAGACACTTCATTTTTCGGATGAAAGTGAGTAACAATGACGTTCGAAAAAGGTTTAACACGAAAGGTTGAGATGTGATGTCTGATCAATTTACAAGTCGTGAACAGCGACGTAAAGCAAGTCAAGAAAACAATAAGAAGCAAAAGAACAAAAAAGGCAAAAAGAAAGCAGGTCTATTTAAAAAAATATTTTTATCTTTACTTGTGATCGGTCTTCTATGTGTAGTGGCCGGAATCACAACTTTTGCCGTTTTTGCATCAAGCGCTCCTTCAATTGATGATAGTAAGCTCAAAACACCGTATTCTTCAAAGCTTTATGACATAGACAAGAAAGTGTTTGCAGAAGTCGGTGCGGAAAAAAGAACGTATGTCTCGATTAAAGATATACCTGATGTGGTAAAAGAAGCATTTATTGCAACGGAAGATGCACGTTTTTATAAACACCACGGGATTGACCCAATCCGTATTGGCGGTGCCCTTGTCGCAAACGTCGAGGACGGTTTTGGAGCTGAAGGTGGAAGTACAATTACACAGCAAGTTGTGAAAAACACTCTACTTAACAATCAAAAAACGTTAAAACGTAAAGTACAGGAAGTATGGCTCTCGATTCAGCTTGAGCAAAAGTACTCTAAAGATGAAATTTTAGAAATGTATTTAAACCGTATTTTCTTCTCGCCTTATGCCTATGGTGTTGGGAAAGCGGCTGAACAATTTTTCGGCGTGACAGATTTAAATAAACTAACTGTTGCACAGGCTGCCACACTTGCAGGTATGCCGCAGAGCCCTTCTGCTTATAACCCAGTGAAAAATCCTGAGGCAGCGGAAAAACGCCGTAATATCGTATTAGGCCTCATGAAAAAACAAGGCTATATTTCAGAGAAAGACTATGAAGTTGCAAAAGCAACCCCTGTCAAAAAGACCGTAGTCCCTGCTGATAAATATAAGAGCCAGAACTCAAGTAAGTATTCTGCTTACATTGAAGAAGTCATGGAAGAAGTACAGAAAAAAGCCAAAGTGGATGTATCAACAGATGGACTAAAAATCTATACATCACTTGATCGAAAAGCTCAGGATCACTTAGATGATATTATCAATGGGGATTCAGTTGGTTTTACAAAAGGTATGCAGGCGGGTGTCACCCTGCTTGATACGAAAAATGGTGAAATCCGAGCTATTGGCGGTGGACGTGATGTACCAGCTGGCGGCTTTAACTATGCGACAGATGCAAAACGTCAGCCAGGTTCAACGATCAAACCAATTTTAGATTACGGTCCTGTCATTGAAAACAAAAAATGGTCAACGTATCAGCAAATTGATGATGCGCCATATACGTACTCAAACGGTACACCGATTAATAACTTTGACAGAAGACATTTAGGGAAAATGTCGATGAGAAGTGCTTTGGCACAATCAAGAAACATCCCTGCCCTAAAGGCTTTCCAAGAAGCTGGCACAGACAATGCCGTTAAATTCGCTAATAACTTAGGTATGGACTTACCGTCTGACATTCCAGAGTCTTACTCAATCGGTGGATTTGACGATGGTGTCTCCTCCCTGAAGATGGCTGGAGCCTTTAGTGCATTCGGTAATAATGGATACTATAATGAACCGCATGCTGTCACATCTGTTGAATTTAATGACGGTACAAAGCTTGACCTTACGCCAGATTCCAAAGCGGCTATGAGTGATTACACAGCATTTATGGTCACAGATATGCTAAAAACTGCTGTCCAATCTGGAACTGGGACACTTGCACAAGTACCGAACGTTCAAGTAGCTGGTAAAACAGGTACAACGAACTTTACACAAGATGATATCAATAAATACAATATACCTTCTGGCGGTGCGAAAGATTCGTGGTTTGTTGGTTATACGCCGCAATATACAGCAGCCGTTTGGACTGGGATCGGTAACTCAAAAGATGCGGACGGCAAAATGTGGCTCACAGATTATGAGCAGCGTGTTGCCAAAATCGTCTTCCAGCGATTAATTTCTCAAATTGATGATGGAAGCGGCTCATTTGAAAAACCAGACAGTGTCGTTGAAGCTACGGTTGAAAAAGGATCGGATCCAGCGAAATTAGCCGGACCAAATACACCGAGCGATAAGAAGACAACAGAATACTTTGTAAAAGGAACGGTTCCGACAAAAGTGTCTGACACATATGAGAAAAAAGAAGCTGATAAGCCTTCTGACTTAAAAGCAGTGTATGATGAAGAGAAAAAATCCATCACACTGACTTGGGGCTATGATGACGACGCAGATGCTACATTTAATGTAAAACAAGCGGTTGATAACGGCGGCTATAAAGAGATTCAAAACAGTTCTGCTAAAGAAGCGGTCATCTCTGATGTGAAGCCTGGCTCTACTTATAAGTTCCAAGTGACAGCCACTGTTGAGGATGTTACAAGTAAAGCAGCTTCTACTTTCCTCACCATCAAGGATGATGAAGATGAGGAAGAAAAAGCAGATGATGAGAACAAAGAAGAAGAAGAACCTCAGCAGCCTGACGACGAGCAGACAGACCAGACTGACGATAACAAAAATCAACCCCCAGGCACTGATGAGCAAAAGCCAGATGATAAAAAAGATCAAGACAAAGATAAGGATCAGGATCAAGGCGGAAATACGGAAAACGGAAATAATGGTTCTTCCGATAATGGCTCAGACAGTACAAATGGGAACGGAAACTCACAAACTGACAATAAAGATAAAAAGAAAGATGATGCGAAAACCAACTCTCAAAGCTCAAATTCGCAATCAACTTCTCCTAATCGAAAAGAAAATGAATAATGAAAAGCACTTGCCTATATGGCAAGTGCTTTTTTTAACGGTTTTGTCTAATCTTTTTAAGTGCTTCATATTTTCCATACTGCTTTTTTAGTTCTGTGTATAGCTCGTCTAGTTGAATAAAGCAGTGATATTGAGTCGGTTTTAGCAAAATGAACTCTAAACGTTCTGTCCAATTAATAGGAGCAACAGGAAATGTCTCTTGCTTAATATGTTCCCAATCAAGCGTTTGAAGTCTCTCCCCTTTGATCCAGTAAAACACAGCAATCATACTGACAATCCCTTGCAGCATATCATCTTCTTCACACCGTGACTTTCTTGTTTGAAAACGAGGAAGCATTTTTTCTTTTAATTCATTCCACAGTTCGAACATCACAGGAACAAATTCTTCTGTGTTCTGCCATGGAAGTTCATCTGTTAAAAGTTCTGATGATAGATCATATGCGAGTGGATGCTCTCTAAGGATGTCTACTCGATCGCCTTTCATCTCTACCTTTTTCTCTTTTAATTTTTCGACATATGCGGAAAAAACAACTGCCCCGCTCATGCCAGCTTCACCAATCCTTTTTTCAGCCTTTTCTGCCCTTCTCTACACATATCAAGAAGCGGACAAGATTCGCACTGCGGACGCTGCGCCTTGCAGTGATATCTACCAAAAAAGATTAGGCGGTGATGCGTCACAGACCAATCTTCTTCTGGCACTTTTTTCATTAAAGTTTGTTCTACTTCGAGAACTGAATCCTTCCAGCGGCAGATTCCAAGTCGCTTGCTGACACGTTCCACATGTGTATCCACTGCAATTGCCGGCACCCCAAAAGCGACCGAAACGACGACATTTGCTGTTTTCCGGCCCACCCCAGGAAGCTTCACAATTTCGTCCCGATCTTTTGGCACCTCGCCGCCATATTCTTCAATCAGCATTTTGCTCAACTTTTGAATGTTTTTGGCTTTATTTCGATAAAGGCCAATCGAACGAATATCTTGCTGCAATTCTTCAAGCGGTACACTTAAATAATCTTCTGGTGTTTTATATTTTTGAAATAACGTTTTGGTCACTTTGTTGACAAGCACGTCTGTACACTGCGCAGAGAGTGCTACAGCGATCACAAGTTCAAATGGATTGGAATGAACAAGCTCACACTCAGCTTCTGGAAACATATCTCCTATAATATCTAAACATTCATTGATTTGTTTTTTTGATAACATGACTTCTCCTTTATTGGTTATTGTTCCAGCCAATTATAAAAAGGAACTTGTCGCTTATATGTTGACGTCTCTTCTTTTGAAGGTGGCGCTTTTTGCTGAGAACGGAAATGCTGGCTATGCTCTTTTGCTTCTTCCGCTGTTTTCAGCCCTTTCTTTTTCCACTCAAACAGAATTCGGTCGATATAACGGAAATTTAATTTTCCTGATAAAACCGCTTCTCTTAATGCTAGGCGGATCATTTCAGCATCATGATGGTCTTGGTCCATCCAAATCGAGAGTGTTTCTCCTTCAAGAGGAGACAGTGGTCTGCCAAATTCATCTTCAAATAAAGCATATAAAGACTTTTCAGCCTGTACATGAAGTTTTTGACCTTCCTTCGCTTGTTTTGCCTCTAGAAAGTCATACAGCACGCCCCATAAAGGCTCAACTGAGTAACGGTCATGCTGAATACCAGACCCGTCTTCAAACGGCTGAATCGAAATAAATCCTTTTTGAATTAAATGCTGAACCATATACGCACACTCTTCAGCTGAAATGGTCATGCCATGGGATAGCTCTTCAAACGTTTGAAAGAACACACCTTGTTCTTCATTCATTTTAATCTTAAGCATCACCATCATTTGTGATTCATTCAGTCCTAACTGCTCATAATGAGCAATCAGCAAATTAGGCAAACTAGTCGAGCCCATTTGCTGCATATTAATAAATTGCTGCCTATTCATCGGATACACCTCTTCACTTTAAGTATATCACGTTTTATTTCACGTGCCCCTTCAAAAAACGTTTGAAAAAGCCTCCATATGTTGGAGGCTTTCACGTCTTAAGGATATAAACGGTTTAATAATCTTGGGAAAGGAATGGTTTCACGCACATGCGGCGCTCCACTAATCCAAGCAACTGTACGTTCAAGTCCAAGACCAAAACCTGAATGCGGTACAGAACCATATTGTCTTAATTCTGTGTACCATTTATAAGTTTCTTGATCTAGTCCATGTTCTTTCAATCTTGCTTCAAGCAGCTCTAGATCATGGACACGCTCAGAACCGCCAATGATCTCTCCGTAGCCTTCTGGTGCAATCAAGTCTGCACAAAGAACGACATCATCACGATCTGGTGCAGGCTGCATGTAAAATGGTTTTAATGATGTTGGATAATGAGTGATAAACACCGGTTTATCGTAGCTTTCAGCGATCGCTGTTTCGTGAGGCGCGCCGAAGTCATCTCCCCATTCAATATCGTCAAATCCTTTTTCTTGCAAGAATTTAATTGCTTCATCGTAAGTGATACGCGGGAATGGTGCTTTGATATTTTCTAATTTTGCTGTATCACGGCCAAGTGTATGCAGTTCCACTTTACAGTTTTCAAGTACACTTTGAACCACATGAGTCACATAATTTTCTTGATACTCAAGGTTTTCATTGAATTCGACAAAAGCCATCTCAGGCTCGATCATCCAAAACTCAATTAAATGACGTTTTGTTTTAGATTTTTCAGCTCTAAATGTTGGGCCGAATGAGAATACTTTTCCGAGTGCCATTGCCGCAGCTTCCATGTAAAGCTGTCCACTTTGAGAAAGGTACGCATCTTCATCAAAATATTTCGTTGCAAACAGCTCCGTTGTACCCTCAGGTGCACTTCCAGTTAAAATTGGCGGGTCTACTTTCACGAAGCCTTCTTGATGGAAGAATTCATATGTAGCACGAATGATTTCATTACGAATTTTCATAATAGCATGCTGCTTTTTAGAACGAAGCCATAAATGACGGTGATCCATTAAGAATTCTGTTCCATGCTCTTTTGGTGTAATCGGGTAGTCAGTTGCTTCGTGAATCACTTCAATGGATTTCACTTGCAATTCAAAACCAAGAGGTGAACGCTCGTCTTTTGTTACTTGTCCTGTCACATAGACAGATGTTTCTTGAGTAACTGATTTCGCAAGCTTAAAGACTTCCTCTTCCACTTCTGCTTTTACTACAACTCCTTGAATAAAGCCTGTCCCGTCACGCAGCTGCAAGAATGCAATTTTACCGCTTGAACGTTTATTGGCAATCCATGCGCCGATGGTTACATCTTCATCGACATGTTTGAACACTTGATTAATCGTTGTTTTCAACATAATTCCCTCCAAAGCCAGAAAGAAGCTCACCTTTTCGATAGGTGTGATTCTTTTTTCATACATTTTATTATAACCGTTCTAAATCAGCATGGTCAACGCAAGACAGGAGAAACTACGGCGTTACATTTTTTTCCACGTTCCCTGTCAAGAAATCGACATAGCTAAAGCTGTATTGATTGTTTTCATTTAAGTACGTCACTTCCCAAAGGAGTACGTCACCTTCTCTTGCTAATTGAACGTCCTTTAGCTTAGAGACCGTGTTCTCCTTTTGAACGGCTTGTACTGCTTGATTTGAGGTAATGCCTTCTTTTTCTTTTTTTGCGATCACTTTTTCTTTTTTGCTGGCAGGTACCCAAACATAGGTTGTTTCGTTTTGTTTGTTTTTCCCTTCAACAATAAATTGTTTTTCTTTTCCAACAAAAGTTTCTACTTGCTCCACTTGTACGATGTTTGCTTGTTTTTTTGCTCGTTCAATCGCCGCCTCATGACCTTGTTCTTTTTGTCCCATGGTAATCTGATAAATCCACGTAAAGCTGATGATACCAATGAGCAAAACGAGAGCCACAATGGATGAGATGATCCAGACTATTTTTTTCATGTCAAGCTTCCCCTATGTGCGATATATTGTAAATATCGCTTGATTTTGATCTTCTTGATCTAATGCCAATCCAAACATGAGATCTTCTCTTTTAAGCGTTCTGTTCAATAAGTCAACAATTTTATACAGGTCTTCTGAATGCTTAATGTGAACAGTTGAAAGTACCTCTATTTTACTTTCCACTTCTAATTCCTCCTCGGTACGTAAATATTGTTAGTCATACTTTTCGGCACGGGAACCGATACTATTTTTACAACGGAACACAAAAAGCCGTTACGATAAATTAACTCCAAACCCACACCAGCTAAAGGCCGCTTATGACAGCGGCTTTTCGTTTTTGAGTTTCTCTATATACGCCTCAAGTGATTCTTTTGACATCTCGTGGACTGGCGCATGAGGGAGTGATTCTAAAAATAGCTTTCCATATGACGCGGTTTTCACTCGGCGGTCTAAAATGAGCAATGTCCCTATGTCTTTTTCAGAGCGCAGCAAGCGTCCTGCACCTTGTTTAAAGGTTAACACAGCTTCTGGGAGAGCAACGGCTTTAAACGGGTTCTTCCCCTGTTTTTTAGCGGCATCACATTTTGCTTCAATGAGCGGTGAATCAGGCGGCCGAAACGGAAGACGTGCCATAATAACTGTTGTCAGCTCTGATCCAGGAAAATCGACACCTTCCCAAAAACTACCCGTACCAAGTAAAATTGCATGTTTTGCTAATTTGAACATCTTCGTTAATTTAACAGGACTACCGCCCGTCAGACCTTGGGCAAAAAGGGCGGCTTGCATCCCTTCTGTTTTCAGTTCATCATACACTGCTTTTAACATCTCATGTGAATTAAACAACACCAATATTTTCGCTTGTTGCTGCTTTTCCATTATCTTAATGTACCGTACTGCTTGCTTTACATAGTCACGCTCATCACGGTTCGTAATCGGCGGCATATCAGCTGGTACAATCACCTTGAGCTGTTTCTCAAGTTCAAACGGTGACTCAATCTGTACAAGATGCGGATAAAAATCTTGCAGACCAAATCGTTCTAAGCAATAATCAAAACGACCATTAATTGTGAGTGTCCCTGATGTGAGGACAACACTTTTTTTGTTCATAAAAAATCGATCCGCTAAAAGCTCGCCGGTATCTAGCGGCTGTGCATGCATAAAGACAGCATTTTTGGCACCCTTTGCATCGATCTCAATCCAAACCGTTTCATCGTTTTTCGGTTCAAAAATGAACCGGTACAGCGTACTGCAAAATGTATGCATAAACGACATCACTTGATCGTATTCCTCTGCTTCAAACGCAAAGTGTTCTGTCAGCTGATCACTTTTTTGAAGAAGCTCGCTTTTTTGCTGTTCATACAGCTTTTCACAAGCAATTAACAAGGAACAAAGCTTACTTGCCGTCTCTTTAATCCGTTTCCACTGCGCATGCTTCGACTGATGACGTACTCTATGAATGAGACGATTGATGTCTGCTTTTGGTTTTGTCCTTTTCACAAAAGAATGAACGGTACTAAAGAAGGCGTCACTTTCCATTTGAAGCTGCTGAAGATACTCATCCATTTCGATAAAGGTGTCCGTCTGTAAGCCGGCACCGTGAAATCTCTTTTTCAGCTTCTTTAACAGACCGCCCTGTAATGAGCCAAGCTGTGTTAATTTCGCATGAAGCTGGATATACGACGCACTATCCCCTAGCGTTTCATTGGCTGTTTTCTCAAATTGGTGAGCCTCGTCAATCACATATACGTCTGCATGCTGAAAGATAGATGATGCTTCCGTTTGTGATAAGAGCAGGCGATGATTCGTTAAAATTAAATCAGCTGTTTTCGCCCTTCTTTTTGCACGCTCATAAAAGCAGTATTCCTTAAAGCGGCGCTTTTTCGATGTAAACGGCATGTGCACACACGAAATCCGGTCTTTTATATTGGCAGCTCCTGAAGGTAAATTTAGTTCAGATAAATCACCCGTTTCTGTCACAAGGAGCCACATTAATATTTGCGCCTTCGTTAAGACCACATCATAGTTATCATCTTCCTCATGCAGCACATGCTCAAACTTATCTAAGCAAATATAATGCGCTCGGCCTTTGAATACACTGGCTGTTGGCTCAAATGGAAGCAATTGATTTAAAATCGGCACATCACGCTGAAGCATTTGCTGCTGCAAAAGAATGGAATATGTACTAATAATGACAGGTTTTCCTGATTTTTTTGCTTCTAATGCGGCTGGTATGAGGTATGCCAGCGTTTTCCCAATACCTGGTGCCGCTTCAATTAAAGCATAAGCTCTTTCATGAAACACATCTCTTACTTTATTCATCATCTTGAGCTGGCCTTCTCTTACTTCATAGCCTTCCACTGTTTGGGGAAGCTTCTTTTTGATCTCCTCAAACAGCTGTTCATCGTCTTCCCCTACTGAATCTGTCGTATCCTTTTCAGAATTGGTGACATCTTTAACAGCAAAAGAGCCTACTTCTACCAAAGAATCTTCACGGCTGGCATCACTCATTTCAAGCTGCTGGATTAAAAATCCAATATCACTTAAGAGATAAGAGGATAATCTGCGCAGCTGCTTAAGCACATTTGGCGGTGTATGTGTTAATTGATGGAGTAAGGTTAAAAATAACATGGCAGTAACTTCCGCATCACTATCCGCCCTGTGCGGGTGGTCATGTGGAAGCATGAGCTCTTCACTTAATTCAGTGAGCTTATAGCCTTCAAGCTCTGGATAAAGAATTCTAGAAATTTCAACTGTATCAATCGCTAGCACATCCAGCTCATTTTTCCCGCATGCTTTTAGTTCATCATTTAAAAAGTTCAAGTCAAAATGAACATTGTGCGCAACAAAATAAGCGCCTTGAATGAGATCATACACCTCTTGGGCAATGTCCTCAAAAAACACTGCATCGTCTACCATATGCTGCTGAATGCCTGTCAGCTGTTCAATAAATCCAGGGATCGTTTTTCCCGGGTTCACATATTTTGAATACCGTTCGACAATTTGTCCATTTTCAATGACCACCGCAGCAATTTGAATGATTTTATCACCCTTCTTAGGTGAATTTCCGGTGGTTTCAATATCAACGACAACAAACCTTTGATCGGCCATAAAATGGACACCTCAATTCCTCGTTCCACTCAAAGTGAAACACGCTCTGGGCAAAAATAGCTGAAACAGAACAGCTTCTTTGCTTAAACTGTTCTGTTTCATTGGAGCATACGTTATAAAATCGTTCTCGCAGGCTCTTGCCCAATCATTTGTTCAATTTGATTTTCTTTATTTAACACGACCACTTTTGGTGTATGTGTCTTTGCTTCTTCTTCTGAAAGCATCCCATAAGCAATAATAATCACTTCATCCCCCGGCTGAACCAATCTTGCTGCTGCGCCATTTAGACAAATGACACCGCTCTTTCTTTCACCGGGAATAATATATGTTTCAAGTCTCGCGCCATTATGATTATTGACAATCTGTACTTTCTCATTTGCCATCATACCTGCCGCATCAAGTAAATCTTCGTCAATGGTGATGCTTCCTACATAATGTAAGTTTGCTTCTGTTACTGTCGCTTTATGAAGTTTAGAAGTCATAAAGGTTCTATACATGCTTTTCACCGCTTTCAGGAACATGGAATATCACATTATCAATCAGTCTTGCCCGTGAGAATTTCACCGCAATCGCAATGATGACCTGACCTGCTAACTGCTGAAGCGGCTCAAGCTCTGGATAAGAGTAAATCTCGATATAATCAATTTCCCCGCTAGTTTGAAGAATTTCCTCTTCTACCAACTGATAAATGCGACTGACGTCACGTTCACCTTTTTCAACCGCTGACTGTCCTTTTTTCAATGCGCGGTACAAAGCAGGAGCTTCTTGTCTTTCTTTATCAGACAAGTACACATTTCTTGAACTTTTCGCTAAACCGTCTTCTTCCCTAACTGTCGGCACTGAGACGAGGTGAAGATCAAAGAAGAAATCCTTGATCATCGCATCGATCACAGCGACTTGCTGTGCATCCTTTAGACCAAAGTATACATTTGTTGGTGCTACAAGATGAAATAGTTTTGTAAGCACAGTAACAACACCGTTGAAATGTCCTGGACGTTTTTTCCCGCATAAGACATCAGTTCGCTTTTGAACCGTCATTGTGATCGATGGTTCATTTGGATACATTTCTTTCACATCAGGCGTAAATAAAATATCTACCCCTGCTTCTTCTGCAAGGCGCTGATCTCTTTCCATATCCCTTGGATAGGATTCAAAGTCTTCGTTCGGTCCAAATTGCAAAGGATTGACAAAAATACTCATTACCACAATGTCATTTTGATCCCTTGCTTCTTTCGCAAGCGTCAGATGTCCTTCATGAAGAAAGCCCATCGTTGGGACAAAGCCGATGGAATGCAGTTTTTCTTGATGCAGCTTGATCAATTCCTTCAACTCGTGAATATGGGTGACAACGTTCATTTTTTGATACCCCCATATAAACCATCAAGGACTTCTTCTTTGATATGAAATGTATGCTTGTCTTCTGGAAATGTGTGTGCTTTTACTTCTTTTGTATATTGAATAAGCGCTTCTTCTAATACAGTATCAATTTGCGCGTATTGTTTCACAAACTTAGGTGTTCTAGACACGCCGTATCCTACCACATCATGGTAAACGAGAACTTGTCCGTCTGCCTCAGCCCCTGCACCAATCCCGATCACAGGAATCTTCAGCATGTCGGTAATTCGTTTTGTCAGTTCACCAGGTACGCATTCAAGCACAAGTGCAATCGCACCCGCTTCCTCACATTTTAAGCTGTCTTCTATCAATTTCTGCGCACTTTCGTGGTCTTTTCCTTGCACTTTATACCCGCCAAGTACTCCAACTGACTGAGGTGTGAGGCCTAAATGACTGACGACAGGAATTCCGCCTCTTGTAAGGGCTTGAATGGATTCAAATACTCCATCTCCACCTTCTAGCTTTAAGGCATCCGCACCGCTTTCTTGCATGATGCGTGCTGCGTTTTTCAATGTTTCTGCTAATGAATAATGGTAAGACATAAATGGCATATCCGTCACAATAAATGTGTCTTTTGCGCCTCTTTTCACTGCTTTTGTGTGATGAATCATGTCATCGATCGTGACTTGTACTGTCGAATCTAATCCAAGTACAACCATCCCAAGTGAATCACCGACTAAGATCATGTCGACTTCCGCTTTTTCTGCTTGCTTTGCAGATGGATAGTCGTATGCTGTCAGCATTACAATCGGTTCATTTTGTTCTTTCATTTTGAAAAAATCTAGCTTTGTCTTCATTTGTTCCTCCTCATTCTGGAGAGGAGATGGCTTGCCTCACATCACATGTTTTGATCTCTCATGCGCGGCGAATCATCCCTCTGTCCAAGTCCCTTAGGATCAAGGCAGAAATTCATCAAATTTTTGTTTCTAACAGGTACAGCTCTTTTCAGATACTGCCCACACGAAGTATATCAAAAATGTGCCGGGTGTTCCACTTAAGTTGACTTGATCTCGATGTCTGCGGAGTAGATTTTTTGGATCCCTTCCTCCGTTTCAAGCAATAAAACACCTTCTTCATTGATTCCGAGCGCTTTTCCAGTGTATTGCCCATTGACGGTACGGGCCACAATATGCTGACCGATCGTCATCGCAAACGATTCCCATAATTGTTTAATGGGCGCAAATCCATGCTTCATATAATCAGCATACCTTTTTTCAAATGTTAACATGATCTGTTGGATGAGCGCAGCACGGTCCACTTTTTCATTCAGTTCCATTCGCATGCTCGTAGCGACATCCTTTAGTTCATCCGGAAAGTCATCTGCCGTTTGGTTCACATTAATGCCCGGTCCAATAATCACTGCATGAACCTGATCCGCCTCTGCTTTTAATTCAGTCAAAATACCAACGACTTTTTTTCCGTTTAGCAAAATATCATTTGGCCATTTAATAGAGGGGCTGAGTCCTGTTTGCTCTGCAATAGCTTCTGCGATGGCTACAGATGCCAAAAGCGTCATCTGCGGCGCTTTGTGCAGCGGAATTTCAGGGCGTAGAATGAGACTCATCCAAATGCCTGTCCCATTTGGTGAATGCCACGTTCTTTGAAGGCGGCCTTTCCCGTTTGTCTGATGATCACTGACAACGAGCGTACCGTGGGGCGCACCTTCATTTACAAGATCATGGGCAATCAGCTGTGTGGAGGCGACTTCTTTCTGAAAATAAATGTGTCTGCCAAAGCTCTCTGTGTGGAGACCAAACAGAATTTCGTCTTCACTAATTTTGTCCGGTTTACGAAGCAGGCGATATCCTTTTCTTCTGACGGCTTCTACCTCATAGCCCTCTTTTCTAAGATCCTCTATATGCTTCCAGACAGCCGTTCGAGAACAGCCAAGCTCATCACATATTTGCTGACTTGAAACAAAGTCCTGACTAGATGCTGTAAATAGTTCGATTAATCGTTTTCTAATTGCTGATCGCATGCTGTAAGCCACTCCTCTATGGCTTCTTTTCGGTTTTCCAAATGATTGTGCAGAACGGCATTTTTCACCAAATTAAGCTCTTCTGCGATCCATTTTCCTGATGTCTTTTGCCGAAAGGCCATTAAATCTTTACCTGAAACAGCGAGGTCTTGAAGCGTTTTAATCGGCAGTGCATCATAAGAACGCTTCGCAGCCTCCAGCTCGTCAAAGAAAATGCGGCGCTCGTGTTTTAGCTGTGTGATCTTCAAGCTAGATAAGAGCACGTGTTCACCAGCCTCGAACATCTTCTCCGCATCCCAGTCACAATCGACGTATCGGCTAATGGCCACCGCGTCTTTTAATAGCTTTGTTGACAGCTTCCATTCTTTTAAAAAGAGCACAGCCTCCTCTTCATCTAAGCCAAACAAATGGATAACAGCTCCCCATACTTCTTCCAGTCCATCCAGTAAATAATACGGAAATGACTGAAAAGATTCTTGTAGACGATCCTTTTTGAGACCCGGCAATTCTTCATACAATTTGGTAGAAATGAGCACTTTGATCGCCCGCTCACAATAACGTCCTTTTAAAAGCTTTTCCATTTCAATCTTTTTGCGTTCAACGGATATGTTGGCAAGGAGATGCTTATCTTTTTCCATTGCCTCAGCCGTTTCTGCAGCGAGCTCAAAACCAAGCTGGCTTAAAAAACGGACCGCTCTCATCATCCGAAGCGCATCTTCTTGAAAGCGGCACGCAGGATCTCCTACGGTTTGAATTCGTTTCCGCTCAATATCCTGTTTGCCCCCTACATGGTCAATGATCTCCCCATTTATATCCATGGCCATCGCATTGATCGTTAAATCTCTTCTTAAAAGATCTTCCTTCAAGGATGTGATAAACGCCACTTCTTTCGGTCTGCGAAAATCTTCATATTCTGATTCAGTTCGAAACGTTGTCACCTCATAGCTAATCCCATCATGTAACACAATGACAGTGCCATGCTCTTTGCCAACATCAACTGTTTTTTCAAATAAAGACTCGACCGTATCAGGCGTTGCATCCGTTGCTATATCGATATCGCCGATTTCCCTGCCTAAAAGGACATCTCTCACTGCTCCGCCGACAAAGTAAGCCTGATGCCCATGTTCGTGCAGTGTATGTAAAATAGGGATCGCATGTGTGAATGGTTCATTCATGTTCATCATCACCTTCGATCAATTCTAGGTAAAGCTCTTCATATTCACTCACAATTTTTTCAGAAGAGAAATGGGTTTGAACGCTAGACTGGGCTGCCGCCGACACTTGCTCATGAAGCGCTTTGTCTTTCAGTATAGAGACTGCGTGTTTAGCTGCCGCTTCTATATCGCCGAGCGGGACAAGGAAACCTGTTTCCCCATGTGTAATGACTTCTGGAATCCCGCCAACATCAGTCCCAATACACGGGACACCGCATGCCATTGCCTCAAGAAGCACAAGTCCGAAGCTCTCTTTCTCAGATAAAAGCAGCTTCAAATCACTGATGGAATACAGCTCTTCTACTTTCTCTTGCTTCCCTAAAAATAACACGCGGTCTGTCAGCCCTAGCTTTTTCACGAGTTCGCAAACAACCGATTTTTCTGGACCGTCCCCAATGAGCAGCAGTTTTGCATTCACCTGTTCAGAGATTTTTTTAAACACATGAATGACATCATGCACTCGCTTCACCTTGCGGAAATTCGATACATGGATGACGACCTTTTCATCATGTAAAAGACCATAGTGTCTCTTCAGCACATCGTGATCTTCACGCAAGTATACACGCTCATCGACGAAATTATGGATTGTTTCGATCTTTTTATTTGGTTTGATGAGGTCGTACGTCTGCGCAGCTAATGAATGCGACACCGCCGTTACCCGGTCTGATGATTCGATCGCAAAGCGAATGACTTCCTTTAGTGATGGATCATAGCCTAATACCGTAATATCCGTCCCATGAAGCGTCGTGACGACTTTTACAGAGTGTCCTATCATTTGCTTCGCTAAGTACGCACAGACGGCGTGAGGCACCGCATAGTGCGCGTGAATAATATCAAGCTTCTCTCGTCTTGCGACTTCTGCCAATTTACTTGCTAATGCAAGGTCATAAGGCGGATATTGGAAAACAGCGTATTGATTGACATCCACCTCATGAAAATAAATATTCGGATACACTTTATTGAGCCTAAACGGAATACTTGAGGTAATGAAATGAACATCGTGCCCTTTTTCAGCTAAACGTTTTCCAAGTTCCGTCGCAATAATGCCAGAGCCACCGACACTTGGATAACAAGTGATTCCGACCTTCAGTTTTTTCATAATTACCCCCCAAGTAAGTCGTCATCGATCAAAAGTGGTTTCTTTGTGATAAACCCTTCTGCATAAGCTTTATTGACTTCTCTTCCATACATAGACTCTCTCATTTTGACAAAATCAATATACCCGTTCACAAGAGGTGTCTCAACTGAATTCGCCGATTTCACAAATTGGCTTTGATACGCATGCAGGCTATCAATCTTTTGGTGCATTTCCTCAGAAATATCAATCACAAAATCTGGACGATGATGGCCGTTAATCATGTAATAATACATTTGACTTATTTTATGCGCTGGCTGCTTGTATGAATCTTCAAATTTATGTATCCCTGCCGAAAAAGCAGCCTCTTCTACAAGTGAACCCGCATGACCATGATCTGGATGCCGATCTTGGTGATGCGGAGCAAAAATTAGTTTCGGTTTGTATGTACGAATCACGCCTGCAATGTCCTTCATTGCTTCGTCATTTAAATAAAGCCCTCTGTCTGGCAGTGTAAGCTGGATTCGCGTTGACACGCCTAAAATGGCGGCAGCCGCTTTCGCTTCCTCTTTACGACTCTCTACTGTTCCATTCGAGGATAATTCAGCCTGGGTCAAGTCGCAAATCCCGACACGTGCCCCTTTTTTTACGTATTTTGCAATCGTTCCGCCCATACCGATCTCTACATCATCGCTATGGGCTCCGAATGCAAGGATATCAAGTCGTTTCATTTGTTCCTCCGTTTTTTGCTACATCTCGAAAATCAAACGTACCTTTATTTAAATTCCTGACTAAAATTTCAGCCGTCCCCATATTGGTGGCAAGTGGAATGGTATACACATCGCAAAGCCGAATGAGTGCAGATACATCTGGTTCATGCGGCTGCGCGGTAAGCGGGTCTCTAAAAAAGAGCACAAGGTCCATTGCATTATCAGCAATTAAAGCACCAATCTGCTGATCTCCCCCAAGTGGTCCTGACTGAAAACGATGAATGGGAAGCCCCGTCGCTTCTTTCACTCTCAAACCTGTTGTCCCTGTTGCGTAAAGTGTATGATTTGCCAATATATCACGGTACGCAATAGCAAATTGGATCATGTCACTTTTTTTCTTATCGTGAGCGATTAAAGCAATGTTCATCAGGAATCCACTCCTTATTAGTCGATGATATTTTCTAAACCATAGACGAGCTGATCAATGTGCATGACTTGTTCAACTGAAAGCTTTACACCTGACATAAACGAGGCACGGTTATAAGAATCATGACGAATGGTAAGCGTCTGTCCGTCCATTCCAAACAGTACTTCTTGATGTGCGATCATACCCGGAAGTCTTACGCTGTGCAGACGGATACCGTCATAATCTGCGCCTCGTGCACCTTCGATTAATTCTTTCTCTTCTGGATGTCCTTGCTTTTTGCTTTCTCTGACTTCTGCAATCATTTCAGCTGTTTTAAGCCCTGTACCGCTCGGAGCATCTAGTTTTTTATCATGGTGAAGCTCAATGATTTCAACGTCAGGAAAGTAATTCGCTGCCATTTTGGCAAACTTCATCATTAAGACCGCACCGACAGCAAAGTTTGGCGCAATAATGCAGCCTATGCCCTTTTCTTCTGTTAATTGCTGGAGCTCTTTCAGGTCAGCTTCAGAAAATCCAGTGGTCCCGACGACTGGACGCACGCCATGTTCAAGTGCCTTTTTAGTATGTACTTTCCCAATTTCTGGTGTCGTCAAATCAATTAATACATCAGGTGCTGTCTCTGAAAGACACACATCAATATCTGTATAAATTGGCGCCTCAGATGTCGTATGAATCACATCAGATAATTTTTTTCCTTCGTGCGCGTGATCAAGGGCTGCCACAAGCTCAAAATGGCTCGTTTCTTCTGCCAGCTTCACAGCTTCTATCCCCATTCTTCCTCTTGCTCCAGCGATTACTACTTTGATGGTTTGATTCGTCATCGTCTCTACTTCCCTTCTTTTTTCGTCCAGCGGTCTTTGTCTCTTGTATTGAATTTATGCATCACACGATCATGTGCTTCCTCTAGTGATATATCTAGTGAATTAGCGAGACATGTTAATACAAACAAAACATCGCCAATTTCTTCTTCCATGCTTTTTTCTGTTTCCGTTGTTTTTTTCGGCTTTTCTCCATAGTAATGGTTAACCTCTCTTGCTAGCTCACCTAATTCTTCTGTCAGACGGGCCATCATAGCAAGCGGGCTGAAATAACCTTCTTTAAATTGTCCTATGTAATCATCTACTTCTTGCTGCACGTGACGCAGCGTTTTTTCATTCGTCATGAAGCTCATCCTCCTATCCATCTATTACATGTTAGCGAAATCATAAATATTTGACAAATGTTTAAAACTCAGTTTGCTTGTTTCTCTCCCATACCATATAATATTATCGCTGTCTAAGCAAAAAAAGGAGTGGTCTCTTGCTAAAAGAAATTCGTCTTAAAAATATCGTATTTATTTTAATAGGATCTGCGATTTTTTCTTTCGGTCTTGTTCATTTTAATATGCAGAACAATTTGGCGGAAGGCGGATTTACAGGTATTACACTGCTTTTATATTTTCTATTCCACATTGACCCATCCATTTCAAACCTTGTCTTAAACATTCCGATCTTTTTTATCGGCTGGAAAATGCTCGGCAGAACCATGTTTACTTATACAATTGTAGGAACCGTCAGTCTTTCTGTCTTTCTTGCCATTTTCCAGCGCTTTCAAATACATATGCCTCTCCAGCACGATTTGGCCCTAGCCGCGCTCTTTGCTGGCGTGTTTATCGGAACAGGCCTCGGGATCATCTTTAAGTTCGGCGGTACTACCGGCGGTGTTGACATCATCGCAAGACTCATCAACAAGCATTATCAGGTGGCTATGGGACGAACAATGTTCATCTTCGACGCTTGCGTCATTACGATTTCTCTTACTTATTTAAATTACAAAGAAGCCATGTATACACTCGTCGCAGTATTTGTTGCTGCGAAGGTCATTGACTTCATGCAAGAAGGCGCTTACGCAGCCAAAGGCGCTATGATCATATCTGAAAAAGATGACATCATTCAAAAGAAAATCACAGAGGAAATGGAGCGGGGTGTCACCATTTTAAAAGGGGTCGGTTCCTATACAAAACAGGAGCGCAACGTTCTTTATTGCGTCGTCCCGAAAAACGAGCTTGTCCATCTTAAAAGCGTCGTGACCTCAGTCGATCCTCATGCGTTTGTATCCGTCAGTGACGTGCATGATGTGCTTGGTGAAGGCTTCACATTAGATGAACACAAAAAGCCGCTCAATCCGCATTAAAAAAAGAAGCCCAAAAATGGTGCTTCTTTTTTATGATTTCGGATAATCAGCTTGTCGCTTTTGCTTCTTCTCTTTTTCAGCACGGTATTTCCTAAATCCAACATACGTTAATGTTAATAAAATGATACTTCCCGTTGTTAAAATGACCCATAAAAGCGATGGGTCAGCCTCATCTTGATCAACGTGGGCAAATACACTCGATAAATCCTCTTCAAGCTTCGTAAGGCGCTCAAGCTTTGTCCCACTTGATGCTTTTAAAAATTCACCTTGCTCAATCACTTCCATATGCTGCTTAATCGTTTGCAGCTTTTCAGGCGAAACATCAATGGTTAAACTCGGATAGATCATATCGTATAAAGAAACCAGCTCATTCCAAGTTTCATAAAACGTCGTCGACTCCGGATCCTTCACTTCTTTTTTCAACGTAGGAAAAGACCCCATAATGGGCTTCTCCAGCGAACCCCAAAGCGGCTCAGAATCTGACTGGATCGCATCGAGCAGCATTCTAAACTGAGAGGCATAACGAAGCTTTTCGCGCTCATTCAATTCTTCCTGCGGCAGCCCTTTTATGATATCTTGATAGCCAACTGTAATTTGCCGAATCTGAGTATTTGTCAGTGTTCCGCGCCAATTCTCAGCTTTAAATGTCTTTTCAACATACAATGCGACCTGTAACGCCTCATCATATTTAGCTTGTCTCGTTAGTTGAAAGATTGAATCTGATAGTTCCGTTAATTCTTGCAGCACACTAGCGGCTGTTTCCTCGCCTTTGGCAACAGATGGCTGTAATACGAGAAAAAATAATAGAATCATCGCGATTGGCTTTCGTTTCATGCAAGTCCCTCCTAGCCCTTCTCCATACAGCGTATGAAGAAAAGGACAAGGTTAGACCAATATTGTTAAGGGAGTTCAAGCTTGATCGATTTTTTCGATAGGACGAGATAATATGAAACAAGAAGAACGGCAATGCTCAACCAAAACGTGACGTAGCCGATCTCGTTTGTATAGGCAGACAGCATAGAATAACGCGGCATCATACCAAATACATAATCAATCACATCATTATGTAAAATCCATATGCCAGCTACCACCAAATGACGCATTTTAAAACGATAGTACGGTGCAAACAATACGGCTTGAACCGCCATCGCAAAGTGGGACCCAATCAGCATGTACCCTTCCCACGGAAAGTCATCCACAGATAAAAGGACAAAGATATTCATTCCTACAGCCCATAACCCGTACTTAATTAAGGTCACGAGGGCAAGTGCTTCAAAATAAGGAGCGTTTCGTTTCATCAAAAACGCAAATAGAACAAATAAAAAGAAAAAGCTTGCCGTTGGACTGTCTGGAACAAAAGCTAAAAAGATAGCCGGCGTTTCTACAAGCTGTGGAATATACCAATAGTAGCCGTACACAGTGCCAAGGAAATTGATCATCAAGACTAACACAAGCATGTAGCGCGTGGCTAGCAGATATTGAATCCATCTCATATGTCTCTTCACTCACGATCTATTAAAATCAGAAAAAAGCTGACAGCGCCAGCTTTTTCTCTTTTGAGTATATCCTTGTACTTGCATTTAAACAACTGAATTATTTAGATTTGACCTCAGATAAATATTTAGACAGCTTTTCAAGTTCTTCATCGCTGCCTTTAAAGATACCCTTAGGCATGTTACCTTTTCCTTCAACAGCAATCTTAGCGATCTCCTCAGGTGCAAGACCGTTGTCAACAAGTGACGGTCCGGCTGCTCCGCCCTGCATGTTATCCCCATGACAGGAGATACATGTCTGCTCCTGATAAATTTTATACTCTTCCGCTGAGGTATCAATTTCTGCTTCTTTCTTAATTTCACCTTGCTTTGCCGCTGCTTCCCAATCATGAGTAGCAACAGACTCCCACGTTAAATATGTTGCTGCGCCGACTGCAAGGATCATCATCCCCACTGCAACCGGTCTTCTATACGGTCTGCGTTCAGGACCAGAATCAAGAAATGGTGCGAGCAACAGTGCACCAAACGCAATCCCAGGCATAATCATCGCACCAACTACCGTATAGCCGCCTGCAGCAAATTCATATTTTAATAACTGGTACAAGAATAAGAAATACCAGTCTGGCAGCGGAATATAGCCGGTATCTGTTGGATCAGCCATCCGCTCAAGCGGAGGTGCATGAACCACAGTTAGGACAAGAAATCCAATTAAAAAAACGGCACCTACAAGCCATTCCTTTAAAAGAAAGTTCGGCCAAAAGGCTTCTGTTTTTCCCGGATATTCGGAATAGTCTTTAGGTATGTTAGGTTTTCTTTCTGCCGGAATTCTAGAGTCTCCGACAAACTTCATCCCTTTTCCCCTATGCAAAGTCATCCCCTCCTCATTGAACATTCATCAAACGCAACTTTTTTATAGCGGTCCAGAAATTCCTTGCTTACGAATCATAATAAAGTGGGCAGCCATCAGCCCAAATAATGCCGCTGGCAAGAAAAAGACATGGATAGCGAAAAATCTCGTCAGCGTTTGTGCCCCTACAATGTCAGGATGACCTGCAAGCAGCGTTTTGATCTCTTTACCAATGAAAGGTGTCGCTTCTGCAATTTGAAGACCAACCTTCGTCGCAAATAGCGCCTTCATATCCCATGGCAAGAGATAACCTGTAAAACCAAGTCCAAGCATCACAAAGAAAATGAGCACACCAACAATCCAGTTGAGTTCTCTAGGCTTTTTATACGCCCCTTGGAAAAAGACCCTTAGCGTATGTAAAAACATCATGACAATAACTAAACTCGCACCCCAGTGGTGCATCCCTCTGACAATCTGACCAAATGCCACTTCATTTTGTAAATAATAGACAGATTCCCAGGCGTTTTTAATATCTGGCACGTAATACATCGTTAAAAACATGCCCGAAAGGACTTGAATGACTGTCACAAAAAACGTTAAACCGCCAAAACAGTACACAAAAGCGGAGAAATGATGTGCTGGATTGACATGCTCTGGCACCTCATGATCCGCAATATCTCTCCATATTGGTGTAATGTCTAGCCGCTCATCTACCCAATCATAAATCTTGTTAAGCATCGTTACCCTTCCCCTTTCGGCACAGCTTTTCCAAGATAGAGGTATCCGTCCTTCACTTGCTGCTTATAATGGTCAAGCGGTGCAAGTGGCGGAGTTCCGGGTACGTTTGTACCATCCTTGTCGTACAGCCCATAGTGGCATGGGCAGAAAAATTTGTTTGGATTTTTCGGATCACTGTTCCAGTTCACTGTACATCCTAAATGTTTACAGATTGGCGATAAAGCGACAATTTCATCCCCTTCTTTGTACACCCATGCTGACCTAGATTCCTTTGACTCATACCATGCATCTACTTGATCAATTTTAAAGTCAAAGCGCTTCGGTTCCTTCGTCAGTTCATCTACACTGACAACTTGAACCATATCCTGATCCTCTGTTCCTTTTAGCACAGGGTCAAGCGCAAAGCGAACCATAGGCATGAGCATTCCAGCGGCCATAAATCCCCCCACGCCGGTCAACGTGTAATTCAAAAATTGACGCCTGGACACTCCATGTCTCTTCTCGCTCATTTTTTTCTCCCCCCCTCAGGTCGTCAGCTACTTTATAACTGAATTAGAAAAAATTTCATAAAACTAGGACACCCTCATAATATATCAATCTATTCACAAGGTCAACAGCCTAAAAAGCTATGTACAATGCAAATGTAAGGGTTTTTATGAAGGGTTCCACTTTTGTAACAAAAAGTTCAAAATTTGTTCTACACTGTCTTGTACAATTTTTTGCTTTAATTCTACCTTTAAATGCTCGAGCGGAACCGGCTTTAACAAAAATAGTGATTCACTAACCGCCGCATGCTCTTTCCATTGGTGATCAGATGAGATTAACACGACATGCTGAAAATGATCTTCTAGCGACCGCTTCATCGTGAAGATGTCTTCTAGTTTTCGGTCATTGATTTCTACATATGTATGTGGTGGAAAAAGAAAGACCCGCCCTTTCAGCTGCCTTTCAAGTTCCTCTGCTACAAGAATGGTAAACTCCCCTAAAGATACGGTTTGTTTGATTTGATTCGCATCTATTCCAACTAATGGAATGATAGCGGTATCAATGTAATCTTTAGATTGCAAAAAGCGATCCGCATCCTCCGCTTGAAACTTCATCAATTTCCCCTCTTTCATGACATAAGCCCTGCCTGGATAGGGCAAGGCTTATTCGTTCAGTTTATGACAATAGGCTTAATTCTCTTGCTAACTTATTAAATGTTTCTTGATCATGACGGTCAAGTGCTTCATCTATCTCTTTCATAAGCCGTTCTTTTTGGAAAGTTGCGATCGAGTGTTCAAGCACTTTCTCCGCAAGATCCTTATCCTTTTCGTTCTCATAAAGATCCTTTGGAATATGAGGATTTGTTTCAAGCACAGCTGCATATTCCGGAGAACGATAAGCAGAACGGAAATTCAATTGAATAAACAAATCTTGCTGTTTATTCAAACGAATATCATGAAATGACTTTTCAGCATCTGTCGTCATGATGTTTTCTTTATAAAATCTAAAGGGAACTTCATCCACACAGTGTGTTGACATAATGATTCCCCTTGGGCAAAATTCTGCTTGCTCTACAAAATGAACCTTTTCCATCAAAGAGTCATGACTCATTAAATAATTTAATATCCAAACACACTCTCTTCGCTTTAACTGATAATGGTTTAAAAACCACCGGATGAATTCCTTCTTTTCATTGACAGAAACAGGGGTCTGCATGTTATTCCCTCCTCTATCGTAAATTAAATTGCTATACATGAATTATTCAACAAACCAGTTCTTCATTCCTGCAAACTATAAGGAAATTTCGTCTTCAATTCTCAAAATCGTTTCTTCGATTTCTTCATTCGTGCCATCTTTCTGAAGAACTTTGCGTAATAGCGGCAATGCTTCTTTTTGTCTGCCTTCTTCTAAAAGGAACGATGCGTATTCATATAAAAAGTCACGTTCCTCATCAAAATCAGGCAGAGCCAGCTTGAAGTACTCAGCTGCTTCTTTATATTCCTCTCGTCCAACAGATGCTGATGCAGCATACCAATTCCATTTTGGATCATCTTCCCCAAAGCTTTTAACCTCTTTAATGACATCCAAAATTTCATCAAAAAGCTCTTCATTTAAATAGATCGCGAGCAATGTTTGAATCGCTTCAATATATCCCGGATCAAGAGCAAGTGCTTCTTGAAGCAGCTTTTTCGCATCTTCTGAATCCCCATTTTTCAAGTCAATCTTTGCACCATATAAATATAATTCTTTGTTATACTCATCAATTTTAATACCTTCTTTTACTACCTCTAAAGCCTCGTGATATAGTCCTTCTTCCTCATAACTTTTCGCTAAAGGCATATATAGAGACGAATAAGATGGATCAATATCTTTTAGTTCTGAAAGCTGCTGAATGGCTGTTTTCGTTCGGCCAGCCCTCATCGCTGTAAATCCGTAGCCAAAAAGTGTATTCGGATCTGTTTGACCTTTCACTGCCTTTTCGTACCATTCAAGCGCATCTTCAAATTCTCCAGCTGTGCTGAGTGATTCAGCAAGCCTCTGATAAACATTGACGCCGCCAACCTCATGTTGTTGATCTGCAACCTTGTAGAAATAGTCGGCCGCTTTCTTTGAAAGACCTTGTGAAAAATACAACTCACCTAATGCAAAATCAATAATGGCTTCATTTGGGAGCAGCTCTTTTGCTTTTAAGAGCTTTTGTTCACTGACTTCAAATAGTCCTTGCATTTGATACAAATCTGCCATTAACAGTAGACTCTCTGGATACGCATCATCATCTTCAGGAATCGTCTCTAATACCGAAATCGCCTTTTCTTCTTCATCAGAGTCAATCAAAAGTTCTGCATAAAAACATGTTAACCCTGTTTCCTCTGGATATAAATCATGTAAATCACTGATGAGATTTCTCGCTTTATCGATATCTCCCCAATCATAATATAACTGAGCTGCCTGCGCCTTTTCTTCATCATGCAAATGCTTTTCTGCCTTAGCAAGTGTTTGAAGTCCTTTTTCAGTCTCACCCGCCTCAACTAATTTTATGGCTTCTTGTAATGAACTATTCAAATCAAACCGTTCCTTTCTGTTTTCCAAAAACCTAAACTATTGTTACTTCATATCATAATCGACAGGTACTCATCCAGCAAATATGTTGCACTTTTAAAATGAACCCATTTTTGTGTTTTAAAGACTGTTTTTCATTTCATCCTTTACGAAACAGAAGTTTTGTAAACTAAAAACACCTGAAATTCATTTTTTGATCAAATAAAATGAATTTTTTCCAGGTTTCATCTTGAGACAAGCTATGCTATATTCCTTACAAATATGCCTAAGGAAAGAAAAAGCCTGAGGACATCCTCAGACTGTTTTTGTTAAGTATTCAATATGTTCAAAGAAATTCGGGTATGAAACGCGTACAGCATCTGTATCTTCAATCTCAACCGCTTGCTTTGTGATACATGCAGCAATCCCAAGCATCATCCCGATTCGGTGATCTCCGTAGCTTGACACGACTGCGCCGCCTTGAAGCGTGGTTTTACCATGAATCTTCATACCATCATCTGTTGCTTCAATATCAGCACCGAGTTTTTTAAGTTCTGACACGACTGTATCAATTCGATTGGTCTCTTTTACTTTTAACTCAGCAGCATCTTTAATGATCGTTGTGCCTTCTGCTTGTGTCGCTAGAAGCGCTATAATTGGAATCTCGTCGATAAGTCTTGAAATCACATCACCAGAAATTTCGATTCCTTTTAATGAAGAGGTCGAGATCGTTAAATCACCATATGGTTCTCCACCTTTTGCATCTACTTCATTCATCTCAAGATTCGCACCCATTTGTTTCAGAACATCAATAATGCCCGTTCTTGTTTTGTTTAGCCCGACATTTTTTAACACAATTCGGCTGTTAGGAACAATAGATCCAGCAACAAGGAAAAATGCAGCTGAAGAGATGTCTCCAGGAACAAATATATCTGTTGCTTTTAATGCTTGACCGCCTACAATGGAAACACTTTGTTCATCTTCATCTAGTTTCACACCAAACATGGAGAGCATTCTTTCTGTATGATCTCTTGATTTATGTGGTTCAGTTAATGTCGTTGTGCCCTCTGCTTGAAGCCCTGCTAAAAGGACAGCGGACTTAATTTGTGCACTTGCCACCGGAGACTCATATGAGATACCTTTTAAATGGCCGCCACGAATAGACAGTGGCGTATACTCGCCGTTTGCTCTGCCATCTATTTTCGCTCCTAGTTGTTTAAGTGGACCTGTTACTCGCTTCATTGGTCTTTTAGCAATACTCTCATCACCGATCAGTGTACTGTGAAACTCGCAACCAGCTAATATTCCCATCATTAATCGAATGGTTGTACCAGAATTCCCGACATCGAGGACATCAGACGGCTCCTTGAGCTCTTTCAGTCCCTTTCCATGGATCACAACATCGGTCCCTTTTTGTTCAATTTCAACGCCCATCTTTCTAAAACAATCAATCGTACTTAAACAATCGGCTCCAGGGAGAAAGTTTTTCACCACTGTCGTCCCATCAGCAATTGCTCCAAACATCACTGATCGATGAGAAATGGATTTATCACCTGGAATATGAATGACTCCATTCATAGGAGCATGTTTATGAATTTTCATCTTTGTCACCTCAGTCAGCATAAAATGTATCGTAATTCGCTCTATTTTTTATACAGATCTCTGCACGTTTACGGTCGTTTTCTGTTTGAAAACTAATGCGTAAAATCCCATTAATGTCTTCCCGCGTTTCAATAATACGGATATTCGTAATACTAATGTTCTCATTTGCTAAATGCCCTGTAATCTCCGAAATGACCCCAGGGTGATCTGGAACATCCACATAAAGATCATAAAAAGCTGGAATGGCACCTTTTTTCCTCAGAGGAAGTCCATCACGATATTCCTTTGCCTCTTGAAAATAAGAGAACAAGCCTTCAGCGTCTTCTTGCTGTACAAAGGTCTCAATGCGGTCGATCTCTTTTTTCCATTCATGGAACCGGTCTAAAATTTTGTTTTTGTTGTGCAGAAGGATATCTCGCCACATTGCAGGGTTGCTTGACGCAATACGTGTAATGTCACGAAAGCCTCCAGCAGCAAACCGTTTGACGAGTGGGAATTGTTCTTCAAAATGATGTGCTTGATGCACAAGGCTGGCTGCAACAATATGAGGGAAATGACTAATCACACTTGTTACACCATCATGTTCTTCTGGGGTCATCTCAATAAAATGAGCATTTGTCCCCTTTAACAAGTCCTTCAAACGATCAACAGCCTCTCGGTTTGTTTCCTTTGCCGGCGTTAAAATGTAGAACGCATTTTCAAATAAAAAGTCTTTCGCTGCTATGACACCTGACTTGTGAGAGCCTGCCATTGGATGTCCACCAATAAATTGATAGTGCTTAGGAAGCGTTTTTTCTGCATAATGGACGACCTTTTGCTTTGTGCTGCCGACATCGGTGATTGTGAGCTCTCTCTCAATTCCAGAGTTTGCAATATCACGAAGCATCTTGACTGTTTGCTGAACTGGTGTTGCCAAAATAATAGTCGCAGATTCAGCCAAACCTGCCGCAAATGAATCAGCTGCTAAATCAATGATACCCAGCTTTGTTGCTGCAACCATCTGTTCTTTGGACACATCATATCCAACAATTTTTTTATGAGGATACTCTTTTTTAATCGACAGTGCGATGGAACCTCCAATTAAACCAAGTCCAGCGATTAATATTGTTTCATTTGCATCATTCATGTTCATCACCTGTTTTTTCGCGAAAATTAAAAAAGCCATTTCAACAGCTTATATGTATGAGGTTGGTACAATGAAAGCCATATCCTGTAAAAGGATATGACTTTATGGTTATGCTACGCACGAATGCCTTGCAATAAATCAGCAAGTGTACTTAGAATTTCTGCATTTTGCTCCATTGTCCCGACCGTAATACGTAAAGACGTTGGAAAACCAAGTGCTTTACCAGACCTAACAATGTAGCCTTTTTTCAATAATGCATTGAATAATTCATCTGCATCTCTTTTAAAATCAATCAGCACGAAGTTTGTTTGAGACGGATAAATAAATAGTCCAAAACGGTCTGCAAATTCTTGATATTGCTTGAGCCCTGCTTCATTTTTTTGTCTGCATGATTGAATGAAGTCCTGATCTTTTATCGCTGCACGAGCTGCTGCCTGAGCAATACGACTCGTATTAAACGGCTCTCTCGCTGGTTCAATCGCAGTAATCAACTCTTCTGATGCAATGCCATAGCCTACTCGAAGCGCGGCCAGTCCATACGCTTTAGAAAACGTACGGAGTACGATGACATTTTGATAGTTGTGTAATAAAGATAAGCTGTTCGGAAAGTCTTCCGCACGAACGTATTCGACATATGCTTCATCTAGTACTACAAGCACATGAGCTGGTACTTGATCTAAAAACGCCACAAGCTCAGATTCTGACAAATGATTTCCTGTCGGGTTATTCGGGTTACATACCCAGACAACCTTCGTATTCTCATCAATCGCATCAAGCATGCCCTTTAGATCGTGAGCTCCTCCGTCTAAAAGCGGCACCTCTCGAATCTCTGCCCGCTCAATGATTGCATTGTGACGATATTGCGGAAAAGACGGAGCTGGGATGACGGTATTTGTATGTTGGTCAAGGAATGCCCTAGCAATAATTTGCACAAGTTCATCTGAGCCATTCCCGAATATTAATTGTTTTTCATTTACTTGAAGAAACTCAGCAAGCTCTGTCCTTAAACTTGCGCTGTATCCATCTGGATAAATCGCTAAATGTTCGAGTTCAGCTTGTATCGCCTCTCTTGCATGCGTGGAACATCCAAAAGGGTTTTCATTTGAAGCCAATTTCACAATTTTGTCTAATTGATATTCTTTTTTGACCTCTTCAATTGGTTTCCCAGGTTGATACGGTTTTAGTTGTTTTAATTGATCTTTGATTTGCAAAAGTTTCACCTCATTTGAATGAATAGAGGGGACTAAATGTTTTTGCATAGGTTTCAAATTCTCTTAAAGCGTCTTGACGTGTATCATTTGCTAACAATTGATCTTGAAGTTCTTCAATTTTTTTCACAAGTGCACTGCCTACCACGACACCGTCACTCAGTTTATTCATTGAGTCTACCTGCTCTCTTGTTGAGATACCAAAACCGACCGCAACCGGTATGTGACTCAGCTGTTTCACTTGTTGAATAAAATCAGTAATCGATTCGTCAAAGGCTTGTCTGACACCTGTTACACCAAGAGATGAAACACAATACACAAAACCTTCTGCCTGCTCTACAATAGTTACTAATCGTTCCTTACTGGTTGGTGCAACGAGCGAAATATATGAAATGTCATGTGTTTGACAGTTCTTTTGCAGCTCACTGCTTTCTTCAAAAGGCAAGTCGGGTGTTAAGAGTCCCGAAATATGATTTTTGCGCAGTAAAGCGAAAAAGTATTCTGTGTCTAATTGTAACACAGGATTATAATACGTAAATAGAATTACAGGAATTTTTACACCGTTTTTTTTCATCTTCCCTGCTAATTCTATCGCTTTTACGATATTCATGCCATGATTTAGAGCTCTTTTGGAGGCTCTTTGAATGACAGGACCGTCTGCTAGCGGATCGGAATAAGGAACACCTAGCTCAATCGCATGTGCACCGGCTGCTTGAAGGGACAAAGCTAAATCGATCGTGATTTCTTCTGACGGATCTCCTGCCGTAATAAATGGGATGAATAATTTCTCGCCTTGCTCTAATTGAAATGTGATCATTTGGTTTTGCCCTCACTTTCAAGCACATTCATTAATGTATGCACATCCTTATCTCCTCTTCCTGACAGGCAGACAAGGATGATTTCATCTTCACCCATCGTCCTGCTCATCTCAAATGCCTTGGCTAAAGCGTGTGCTGATTCAATCGCTGGCAGAATTCCTTCCTTTTCTGTCAGCAGCTTTAGTGCATCCAGTGCTTCTTGATCTGTAGCACTTACATATTGAACGCGTCCACTCGCATGTAAATAGGCGTGCTCTGGTCCGATCCCGGGATAATCTAAACCAGCTGAAATGGAATAGGGCTCAATAATTTGGCCAAATTCGTCTTGAATTAAATAGGTCAAAGAGCCATGAATGACTCCTTTTGTCCCCTTTGTAATGGTTGCTGCATGAAGCGGGGTATCGATCCCTTTTCCAGCCGCTTCTACACCAATCAAATCAATCTCATCATCCAAAAACGCTCGGTACATTCCAATCGCATTACTTCCGCCGCCGACACAAGCAATGACTTTATGTGGAAGCCTGCCTTCTTTTTTAAGCATCTGCTCTTTTGCTTCATCCCCAATCATCCGCTGGAACTCACTGACGATTTGGGGATACGGGTGAGGTCCTACAACTGAACCTATCATATAGAAATGATCACTACAGTGCTGGACCCAATAACGAATCGCTTCGTTCGTTGCATCTTTTAATGTGCCGTTTCCACTTGTGACAGGTATGACTTCAGCGCCAAGGAGCTTCATTCGGAAAACATTGAGAGATTGTCTCTCCACATCCTCTTTTCCCATAAATACCGTGCACGATAATCCAAACTTTGCGGCCACCGTTGCAGCTGCTACTCCGTGCTGTCCAGCGCCTGTTTCCGCGATGATGTTTGATTTCCCCATTTTTTTTGCAAGCAGTGCCTGACCAAGTGCATTGTTGATTTTATGAGCACCTGTATGGTTTAAATCTTCTCTTTTTAAATAGATTTTTGCGCCACCGAGGTATGCAGATAATTGATCAGCATATGTCAGCGCAGTCGGTCTGCCTGAGTAGTTTTGCAATAGAGAAAGATATTCTTGCTTAAAAGCGGGGTCTTCTTTTAATTCGTTAAATGCTTGTTCTATTTCTTTGAGTGGCTGCATGAGTGTCTCGGGAACAAATTTCCCTCCAAATTCTCCATATCTGCCAAGCTCATTTGGATATGCGTACATCGTTTAACATCCTTTCTTCGAGCGCTTTGATCTTAGCGCTGCTTTTCTTCCCGTTTTCTTCTATACCGCTTGAAAGATCGATCGCTTTTGGGCCATAGGCAAGCAGCTCTGGCAGCGTTTCAGGTGTTATCCCGCCTGCAATGATGCATGTTTTCCCCAGTCGTTTTGCTTGCTGATTGTATACAGGTACCGCTTCCCAAGCAAAAGCTGTGCCAGAACCGCCTCTCATCCCTTTTACTTTCGCATCAATGAGAAAGCCATCGACAAACGGCGCAAATGCCGTCATTTGATCAAGTGTTTCTTTTATATTGGGATCGTGATGAAAGACTTTCCACACTACCGCCCCTGTTTGTTGTTTTATTTGTTTTGCATCCTCTCGTGTTTCATCTCCATGCAGCTGCACGATATCTAAAGGAATATGTTTAGTGATGTCACACACTTTTTGGATTTTTTCATTTACAAAGACACCAGTAATCTCTTTCTCGCACTGCGACTTCATGAGCCATTGTTTCACTTGATCTGGATCGACTTGTCTTTTACTTGGAGCAAAAATAAATCCGATCGCATCTGCTTGAGATTGGGCAATGCATTCTACATCTTCTAGTGAGACCGCCCCGCAATATTTTAAAAAAGGTTTCATCGTGTCATTCTCCAAATAACGTCTGAACGGCTTTTTCTTGTGAGGGTTCTCTCATTAATGATTCACCTACAAGGACAGCACTCGCTCCATGTTTTTTGACAAAGGTTAGATCATCAAATGTCTGAATACCGCTTTCACTTACTAATAAGACATCCTTTGGTACAAGTGGTGCAATCTCTTTTGTTTGCTCAACTGTTGTTTTAAATGTCTTTAAATTTCGGTTATTCACGCCAATGATTTCGGGGGTGAATATATTTAAGATATGTTCCAGTGTATCTTCTGCGTGAACTTCGACAAGGATATCTAGTCCTTTTTCCTTTGCTTCAGCATAGAGCTCATGCAGCTGTTGCGGTTCAAGTACTTCTCCAATTAATAAAATGGCATCTGCACCGATACGTCTCGACTCTTCTATTTGTATTGAATCGATGATAAAGTCTTTTCTTAAAATTGGACGTGCGACGTGTTCTTTAATGTAGGAAAGATACTCGTTTTTCCCTTGAAAAAATGGTTCATCTGTTAAGACTGATAAGCAGTCAGCATTCGATTTTTCGTATGCTTTTGCTGTTTGCAGAGGATCAAAATTCGGCTGAATGATTCCTTTGGAAGGAGATGCCTTTTTCACCTCAGCAATCAACCCAATCGAGCGGTGAGGATTCATGAGTGCTTCTTTAAATGATCGTCTTTCATAGTGTCCATCATGAGGTAGCTGCAACGTTTGGATATGTTCTTTTTTGCGTGCAATGATTTCATTAAGCATAGATCTCTTCCTCTTTCGTTTTTTGTTTTAAACGAGCCAATTGTTCTCTGGCTGCTCCGTTTTTAATCGTTTCTAATGCTTTTAATGTTCCTGCCATGAGGCTTTCTGACTTGCCTGCGACATATAAAGCCGCTCCGGCATTCAGAGCTGTAATATGAAGCGGCGCCCCTTCTGTTTGATGATTCAATATATTCTGAATCAATTTCGCGCTCTCTTCCGGTGATTGGACCTGAATATCTGATAAGTATCCTTTTTCCAATCCAAAGTCTTCTGGGTTTAGCGTATATTCTGTCATGGCACCTTTTTTAAGTTCAATCACATATGAATTTGCTGTAATCGTTAATTCATCCAGCCCGTCTTCCCCGCATACAAACAGGACATGCTCTGGTTCTAATGGGGCAAGGGCTTCTGCCATTAATTTTGCCTTTTCCTTTGCATACACACCGATGATTTGCTTTTTGGCTTGCAGCGGGTGGCAAAGCGGCCCTAATAGATTAAATACCGTCCGGAAGCCAAGCTGCTTGCGGACTGCTGCTACTTGTTTCATAGATGAGTGGTACAGTGGCGCAAATAAAAAGCCCATGTTTTTCTCTTGTATTTGTTTTCTTGTTTCTTCTGGCGTGGATTGAATGTGAATCCCAAGACACTCTAGCACGTCGGCACTTCCGCTTTTAGAAGAGACTGAACGATTTCCGTGTTTTGCGATTTTAGCACCAGCGGCGGAAGCTACAATAGCAGCTGCAGTTGATATATTAAATGTAGAGAGTCCATCGCCTCCTGTGCCGCATGTGTCAACGACATCAAGTAATCTTTCCGCTGGTTCTGCTTTTTGCCGCATGGCCTTCACAAAGCCCGTCATTTCTTCAGCGGTTTCTCCTCTATGTGCTAAAATCGATAGACTTGCAGCGACTTCAGCATCTGTTAAAGAGCCACTCATCATATCATGCATTAGACTATGTGCTTCATTTTCTGATAGGAAGCCTCCGTTAACAAGAGCTGATAGTCGTTGATTCATCCTGCACACTCTCCTTTTCTGAGAAAATATGTTCAGCAAGCTGAATGGCCCTCAGAAGCGCTCCTGCCTTGTTACATGTCTCTTCCCATTCATTTTCTGGAACAGAATCTGCGACAATGCCAGCGCCTGCTTGTATGGAAGCGGTCTGATCTTTCACGCTCATGGTGCGAATGGTAATACAAGAGTCGATATTACCGTCGAATCCAATATAGGCAATACAGCCGCCATATGTTTCCCTTGGCTCAGGCTCCATTTCATTTAATAATTGCATCGCTCTTATTTTCGGTGCCCCTGTTAATGTGCCTGCTGGAAATGCGGACATGAGTGCATCAACTGGGTGTGTATCCTGCTTTAGCTTCCCTGTCACAATGGAGATGATGTGCATAACATGTGAAAAGTTCACAACTTTTGTAAAGACCGGTACGGACACGCTGCCGTATTCTGCTACGCGGCCGACATCATTTCTGGCTAGATCTACTAACATGTAATGTTCTGCTTTTTCTTTCTCATCTTCTAGCAGCTCTCTTGCCAGTGCGGCGTCCTCTTCTTTTGTTGCTCCTCTTTTTCTTGTGCCTGCAATAGGATGAATTTCCAAGTGCCTATTTTTGGCATGAATTAATCGTTCTGGTGAGCTTCCGACTAAATCACGGTCTTTTAATTTCATAAAATACATGTATGGAGATGGGTTTACAATGCGCAGCACACGGTATAATTCAAATGAACTCACTGACACTGGGATATCGA
The DNA here is from genome assembly GCF_037976435.1 of Bacillus sp. FSL K6-2841. Lineage (NCBI taxonomy): Bacteria > Bacillati > Bacillota > Bacilli > Caryophanales > Bacillaceae > Bacillus > Bacillus sp. FSL K6-2841. The sequence goes on from NZ_CP150266.1 coordinate 2,045,893, forward strand.
ATCGCTGTGAGAGTACGCCTTGAAAAATATCACCCGCTCGAATGTATTCTTTGATTTTTTCTACGTCCTGTAAAAATTGCTCTTTTTCATAGGTTGATGTCACATGTTCAAACGACGGTGATTCGTTCATATTCCCTGATAAAATCAGTTCTTTCATATCGATCCTTGTATGGAGTTTGTGAATCATCTGTTCAAGCTGCTTTTGATTTTCCTTGTAAGCTTGTATTTTTTCGTCTTCTGTTTCATTCCCAGTTAGCTGGGTGTATTGGATAAAATGAACATGATTCGTTTCATGATCAAAGGCAATCATCGTTTGGCAAACAAATAGCGTACAATTGTCTGTCGTTGATGCGCTTCGGTGAGGCCTGACAGAAGGTTCAATGCTTGGAATAAGATCGTAACTTAAGTACCCAACTGCCCCGCCTGTAAACGGGATGTCAACGTCTGGTGTCTTGATTTGATATTGCTCTTTCATCCAGTCTAATAAGTCTTTTAGTTCTTGCATTTTCATGACCTCTTGCCCTGCCGCATCACGTGCAATATATTCGTTTTGGTCATCGTGTAAGGTTAAAAAAGGATGCAATCCGATGAAGGAATATCTCGACCAGCTAGAAGACTCATCTTTGCTTTCTAGTAAATACACAATATCTGCCTTGAGTTTTTCGACAATTTGAATCGGTGAGAGCGTATCAACTGTAATGGTTTCAACAATCGGGATCGTTTTGTGGGACTCGCTGTCCCTTAGAAATCGGGTCAAATTTGATTGGGAATTCATAAGCACACTCCTTAAATGGGATTAAGGAGAATGAGGGGACATATAGAGGGTTTGTATGAGTATACGAAATAAGCCTAAAAGAGGGGTGCTCTTTTAGGCAGTATGATTAAATAGAAGTATCGTATCTCTGCTCAACTCTACTCATCTCAACTACCCTAGTCTCATTCTCATCTTCTCTAAACTTGCAATGCCGTTTACACCTGTGTGTAAACTTCGGCTGTTCATATCGTATTATAATTCCTTGTTTTTTGTCAACTGTAAATCAGGGCGAAGCGTCACAGCTTCTTCCAAGTACACATGCTGCACATCTTCCTGCTTTGTGTCTGTTTGGACCGTCATTAACACACGAATACAATGTTTTAAACCGCCTTGAATGTCCAGCTCCTGCATACAAGTAACAGGCACATACGTCCACCCTTCAAACTGACGAAGGGCTTTTGCCGGAAAAACGGAGTGAATATCTTGTGTAGCTGAAATTAAGATCTGCACGACACGTTCTGGATCTACTTGATTTCTTGAAATAATCGCTTCTAGCAGCTGTTTCGTTTTATTTAATACTTCTGTTTCTGTATCTTCTTTCACTGTTGTAGCCCCACGTATCCCGCGAAACATCATAGACATCCCTCCTCCCGTTTCCATTCTTCGAGCCATTGATGCAGATCATCTTTTGTGAAAGACTGCAAGACAGCATCTCCAACCTGTTTTAATAAAACAAATTGAACGGTTCCGCCTCTTGCCTTTTTATCACCTATCATCCGGTCAACAAATGTTTTCGTGGAAATATCTTGAGTGACTTGTACCGGAAATCCGAGTTCTTTCATCCACTCTTTTAGTTTCGTACGATTGAGACTGAGTCCCAGCTTCTTTTCGCTCACATATAGCGCAAACTGCATGCCGATTGCAATAGCATCTCCGTGCGTAATAACGCCGTATCCATACTCTGCTTCAATGGCATGCCCAAGTGTATGACCTAAATTCAAAAATGCACGCACGCCTTGTTCTCTTTCGTCTTTTTGAACAATCGACGCTTTGACTTTAATCCCTTGATACAGTATATGTGCCAGCTCGCTCTTTGAACATTCCGCCAAAGAACGAATAGACATCAGTTCTGATAAAAAGTCTTCACTTGAAATGAGGGCATGTTTGATGACCTCAGCAAAGCCTGACCTCATTTCAGTTTGAGATAGTGTCTCAAGCATGCTCGTATCATAGATCACGGCTTTCGGCTGATGAAAGGCACCAATTAAATTTTTACCGAGCGGGTGGTTAATCCCTGTTTTTCCGCCAACTGCACTGTCATGCGCCAATAGCGTCGTCGGAACTTGGATAAAATCAATACCTCTCATATAACTAGCAGCAACAAAGCCAGCCAAATCGCCAATTACGCCGCCTCCAAGCGCAATGATGCACGAGGAGCGATCCAGCTGAAATTGAATGGCCTTCGTATGAATATGCTCAAACTCAGCAAAAGATTTCGACTGCTCTCCGCTTGGCACAACCACTTTATGCACAGACCACTTCTGCTTAAGTAATCGAACCATTTCATCACCGTAAATGGCATCAACCGCTGTATCTGTCGCGATTAAGAGCTTCGTATAGGAATGCCCCGTGGAAGTTATCAAGTCGACGATATTGCGTTTAATCCCATCACCGATATATACAGGATAAGTGGCTGAGGACGTCTTAACTTCCAGTGTTTTCATTAAAATTCCCTCTGAAGCTGGCGCATTTTGTCAACATTTTCTTTAATGCGGTCAATTTGATCAAGGCCAAACTGCTCAACTACAGCATTGGCGATTTCCCAAGCCACGACTGCTTCTGCGACAACACTTGCGGCAGGAACAGCACAGCTGTCAGAACGCTCAATGCTTGCGGAGAAAGGTTCTTTTGTTTCAATGTCAACGCTTTGAAGCGGTTTGTAAAGCGTTGGGATTGGTTTCATGACCCCTCTTACGACAATTGGCATTCCAGTTGACATTCCGCCTTCAAGACCACCTAAGCGATTTGTTTTTCTCGTATAGCCTTTTTCTTCATCCCAGATGATTTCATCATGGACCTCACTGCCATTTTTAGAAGCAGCCTCGAAGCCGATACCAAATTCGACCCCTTTAAAAGCGTTAATACTCAGAACAGCACCTGCAAGCTTGCTGTCTAATTTGCGGTCATAGTGAACATAGCTTCCGACTCCAACCGGCATTCCTTCAACGATGACTTCCACAATTCCACCAATGGAATCACCGTTTTTCTTCGCTTCATCAATGGCATCCATCATTTTTTGACCTGCTTCACTGTCGTAGCAGCGAACAGGTGACTCTTCCGTTACCTTTTGCAAATCTTCAATTGATTCATATGCCGTTTGAGCTGCTTTCACTCCGCCAATTTCAAGAACGTGACCAGCTACCTTGATCCCTAAATGAGCCAGGATTTGTTTAGCGACTGCGCCTGCTGCTACGCGAACGGTAGTCTCACGGGCTGATGAACGCTCTAATACGTTTCGCATATCACGATGTCCGTATTTAATCGCACCATTTAAATCCGCATGTCCTGGTCTAGGGCGTGAAATTTGACGTTTCATTTCACTCTCTTCTTCTTCTGTGATCGGCTCTGCCCCCATCACCTTTGTCCAATGCTTCCAGTCGTTGTTTTCAACGACAAGTGCAATCGGAGAACCTAATGTTTTCCCGTGGCGAACACCGCTTAACACTTTCGCTTGGTCTTTTTCAATCTGCATTCTTCTGCCGCGGCCGTGACCTTTTTGTCTTCTAGCCAATTCATAATTGATGTCATCCTGCTCTATGTAAAGTCCCGCTGGAACGCCTTCAATAATTGTGGTCAATTGTGGACCATGTGATTCACCTGCTGTTAAGTATCTCATGACTCGATCTCCCTTCATCGCATTAACGCTTTTAAGTAAAACTATAATAACACACTTACTACTAAAAAGTCAGCTACATACCCTTCTTTTGATAAAAGAAAGTATCAGCAGATGTCAGTCCAAACTTTTCTGGGTGAAAAATTTGTTCAGTTGAACCAACAAATAATACGCCATTTGGCTTTAAACTGCTGCTCATTTTCATGTAAATCTCTTCTTTTGCCTCTTCTGTAAAGTAGATAAGGACATTTCGGCACACGATAAGATCAAGCTGTTTTTCATAAGGATCTGCTAAAAGGTTGTGCTTTTTAAATTGAATGTGCTTTCTCACTTCATCTTTCACCGTGTAAAATGAAGAATCTTCTTTTGTGAAATATTTTTGCTTGATTTGATCTGGTACCTCTTGCAGTGATCGCTCATGATATCTTCCTTTTTGAGCTGATTGCAACACTTTATCATCAATATCAGTCGCAATAATTTGGAAGTCCTTTACAAGTGGGTGACTTGATAGCAGCATTGAGAGTGTATACGGCTCCTCTCCTGTCGAACATGCTGCACTCCATATTTTTAGGGTCCCACTGTTTTTCGAAAGCAGCGGAAGAATTTTTTGATCAAGCACTTCCCAGCGCTGATAATTTCGGTAAAATTCTGACACATTGATCGTCATTCGATCCATCGTCTCATCTAATAGTGCTCTATCCTTTTCAAGGGCAGCCGCGAAGGCTTCAAAATCTCTATATCCTTTTTTATCATAAAGTGACGTTAATCTTCGTTTCATTTGTGCTTCTTTATATAAATTCAGATCCACCCCGGTTAGTTTTTTCCATTTCCCGACAAATACTTGATATTGATCCATCAAAGTCCTCTCCTGTCTCATCTATCTTTGTCCTAGTATAGCTGTTTTTATCGAAAATTTGTATCTTCTCATGCGAAATTTCGTATAGAAATATTCATATAAAAAAGCCAAGGTGCTCATTTGATGAACACCTTGGCTTGAGTTTTAATAAATCCAGCTTGAGATGGTTTGATCCCAGTTTGTGAGTTCTTCTTGTTTGAAGAATAAGTTGATTTCTCTTTCAGCACTTTCTGGTGAGTCTGAGCCATGGATAATGTTTTTTCCAACCGTCAATCCATAGTCTCCTCTTATCGTGCCCGGAAGCGCTTCCTTCGGGTTTGTTTTGCCGATAATCTGTCTTGTGACATCTACTACCTGCTCACCTTGCCATACCATTGCAAATACTGGTCCTGACGTAATAAAGTCAACCAATTCCCCGAAGAATGGTTTTTCTTTATGCTCTCCGTAATGTGTTTCTGCTACTTCTTTTGGAATACTCATTAGTTTTGCACCAACAAGCTGAAGTCCCTTTTTTTCGAATCTTGACACAATTTCACCGATTAATTGTCTTTCCACACCATCAGGTTTGACCATAAGAAATGTTTTGTCCATATACGTTCTCCACCCCGTCGTTTATGTATGTATAGGCTTACATTGTTACAAAGTGATCGTATCATTTTTTTATACAATAATCAATTTTTGACAAAAAATTTCACAAAAAAACCAATCAACAATATGTTGATTAGAATTTTCGTTTTCCAATATATTTGGCAATGGAAGCGAGTGACGTTCTTGCTCGTCCTCGAGGAAGTTTGTCCAGCTGTTCGAATGCCTTTTTCAAATACATTTCACTCACTCGAATCGAGCGGTCGATCGCATCTGTTTGTTTGAGATGTTCAATCACTGGCTTTAGCTGCATTTCTGTTGTTTCACTATTAATCAGCTTTAATTGGCCTTCGAGTGTAGGATTCTTCAGTGCATATAAGACTGGGAGTGTGACATTTCCTTGTAAAAGGTCCCCTCCAACAGGCTTACCAAGCTCTTCTTCAGTTGATGTGAAATCAAGCACATCATCAATGATCTGATAGGACATCCCGACATAGTAGCCAAACCAGTAAAGGGCTTTATGTGTTTTCTCATCTGTACCTGCTGCTATCGCACCTAACTGACAGCTGCCTGCAATAAGCAAGGCTGTTTTTCGTTTGATTCTTCTTAAATATGTACGCAGGTTTTGATCCATATTGTATTTGTCTTTCACTTGCTCGATTTCACCAAGACAGAGCTCGACAACCATCTTTGACAAAATTTCATGCGCCATTGGGTGATTGATCTTTGTCATATACTCAAGCGATCTTGCAAACATATAATCTCCTGTGTACATGGCAATTCGATTGTCCCATTTTGCCTTAATCGTTGGCTTGCCTCTTCTCAGCTCTGCATCATCAATGACATCATCGTGAACGAGCGATGCCATATGAATGAGCTCAAGCGCAACGGCAACATATTTAATTTTATTAATGTCATAGTCGCCAAACATGCCTGAAAGGAGAACAAAAACGGGGCGGATTCGTTTTCCGCCCGCTTGCAGCAAATGAAGACCCGCTTCACTTAATAATGCATAATCAGAGCGAACTGTTTGTTCAAGCTCTTTTTCAATAATATCGATATCATGATTTAAAAAAGAGATCATTGCTTTTAGTTTCATTATTTTCACCCAAATATCGTTTATTCAAAGCTTCTTTCCGATATGTGTTGCTGCTACACCGCCTGTAAATGGATGATACGAGACATCAGACAGACCCGCCTCTTCGAAAAGAGCCGCCAGTTCTTTCATGCCAGGGAACGCTTTGGCTGATTCTTGAAGCCATGAATACTCCTGATAGCTTTTGGCAAACAGTTTACCGAAGAGCGGCATGATGTATTTGAAATAGACATAGTAGCCTTGTTTAAATCCAATCATTTCAGGTTGCGATGTCTCTAGACATACAACCATTCCACCAGGCTTCACGACTCTTGTCATTTCCTTTAGCACCGTCAAGTAATCAGGCACGTTCCGTAGGCCAAAACCGATCGTGACATAATCAAATGTGCTGTCCTCAAAAGGAAGCTCCATCGCATTGCCGTGAAGCAATTCAATTTGATTATAGCCCCCAGTTTTCACCTTCGTTTCTCCAACACTCAGCATATTTTTACTAAAATCAAGGCCTTTGACTTCGCCTTTCTCTCCAACAGCATCAGCAAGCGCAATGGTCCAATCGGCTGTTCCGCAGCATACGTCTAATGCTTTGGCTCCTTTTTGAACATTCATCAGTTTCATTGTCTTATCGCGCCACTTTTTATGCTGCTTAAAGCTGATGACAGAGTTCATTTGATCATAGTTTTTATAAATTTTTTCAAATACACCGTGTACTCGCTGTTCTTTTGATTGCTGCATGACTTACCCTTCTTCCACTTTCTGATGATACGCAGGTTCATTTTTCATATGATCCAGGCGATTTAATAGCTCTTTTTGAACGACCGGAGATGAAACAAGATGCTCCTTGATTGATCGTTTGGCCTTTTCATAGCCTTCATTCTCAAAGTTGTCAAAACATGTATAGGCGTCCGTATAGCTATCGTTCAAAAAAAGTTTTAAATGTTTGTCGTCTTCTGCTTGTTTCATGAAACGTTTATAAACAAGGAAACGACTTGCAATCTCATTCCAATGCGTTAATTGAAAATGCTCAGAAACCCTTTGGAATAACGCAGACTCAACCGTTGCTACACTTTTGTAAAAGTGCGCTGCATCTTGAATGGATCGATCATACAGTCTAATTTTATGTTCATTGATTTCTTTGATCGCCGTTGCGAGGGTGCGAATCATGTAGATGTCTTTCATGTCAGAGAGAAGAGAATAGTAGAGACCGCTGAAATAGTCTCCTGCCAGGATAGTCAGCTGACGATTTTTGAATTCGTCTTGTTTGATCGCTGCAGCAGTTGTGACTTCGTCATGGGTATCAAGGGCAATTTGCACGAGCATCGCCGTTAAAATATAATTTTCTTTTTTCTCTGCATCAATTTGAGCTTCATCAAACATTGCATGAAAAAGAAGGAGCTTATCTTCATCGATGAGTGGCGCACGTAAATGTTTCGCCAAATAAGGATGAGAAAGCTTTTTATTTAATTTTATATTTAGATTAGATAAAATTCCGTAGATGTCTTGCAAAGATATCACCCTTGTCCCAAAAATTACAGTTTCATATGTAGCCCTGCACATTGTATAGAGATTTATTATACCATATCAGCTCTCACTTTTATGCTATCAAGTGCACTCAAGTATTTATTTCTTTGCTTCGCTTTGAATTTCCCCGAAGCTTGTTTGAATGACAGCATCGCCTCTTACTTTGATTGCTGACGTATGCTCAGTAAATTGTGCAATGATGACTTCACCTTTATCGAGCTTTTCGGAATGGTGAAATCTTGTATCAGAGCCTCTAGTTAGGCCGATGACATTTACACCATTTTCATTGGCTTTAATCACTACAAAATCAGATGCTTTATTTTCACTCAACCTGTTCACCTTCCATCTATTGAATTAGTCGTTTTTAATAAAGGAAAGCACTTCTGCTCTTGCCGCTGCATCATTTGCAAATGTACCGCGTACTGCTGAAGTTACTGTTTTTGCGCCTGGCTTTTTCACTCCGCGCATCGTCATACACATATGCTCTGCTTCAACGACAATCATCACGCCATGCGGATTGAGTGTTTCCACCATACTATCTGCAATGGTTGATGTGATGCGTTCCTGAAGCTGCGGGCGTTTGGCAACAGCCTCTACAGCTCTTGCAAGCTTGCTAAGACCTGTCACTTTTCCGCCGCGCGGAATATAAGCGACATGAGCTTTTCCGTAAAAAGGTACTAGGTGGTGTTCACACATTGAATGGAAAGCAATATCTTTTACAAGAACGAGTTCTTCGTGGTCTTCACCAAAAATGGTTTTAAAATGTTCTTTTGGATCTTCATTTAATCCCGAGAACACTTCTTCATACATTTTTGCTACTCGTTTAGGGGTATCAAGAAGTCCTTCACGATCTGGATCTTCTCCGATGGCTTTTAATATATCGCGTACTGCGTGTTCAATTAGTTCTTTATTTATTTCACTCATGTATTATATCCTCCAAAGGCGATTACATTTCAATCAGATTCTAGCACACTTCAGATCCTAAAAGCAAAGGAGAGCGTTCTAAACGAACCTTTTGTTTCAAAAGGAAAAGCCCCTTATGAAAGGGGCTTTTCTAGACCAGTGTGAAACTGTATATGTATAACTCCTGCAATAGGATCATTACACATAACGATTATTTACCTGCCACCGCGTCTTTAAGTGCTTTACCTGGTTTGAAAGCAGGTACTTTGCTTGCAGGGATTTCGATCTCTGCACCAGTTTGTGGGTTACGTCCTTTACGAGCTGAACGCTCACGTACTTCAAAGTTACCAAAACCGATAAGTTGGATTTTGTCACCATTTTTAAGTGCATCTAAAATTGTATCAAAAACAGAATCAACTGCTTTTGTCGCGTCTTTTTTAGATAACTCGCTTGCTTCAGCAACCGCGTTAATAAGTTCTGTCTTGTTCATGCCTTTCACCTCCTCCCAAAAATATGCATTCAATAGATTGTTATCATTTCTTCACAATTCATCTTCTTTCTATACACTTTTTTTGAAAAAAAGAGCGTCTAGAAAGCGGTATACATGGCTTTTCATTAGAAAACAACTCTTTGAAGGAATGTTTGTCCAACAAAGTGAAGATTTTCTGTAAGTAGATTAACACATATGAAATACCATATCAAGCATTTTAAAGGGAAGAATCCTTATTCGTCAAGGATTAAGGGCACTTTTGCGAACGAATATTCCTAATTTCAGCCTGAATCTGACTAATCTTTATACAATTGTCTTTTTATGACTCATTCCATACTAAAAAAAGACCCCTGTCAATGAGAGGTCTCACATGCTATAGAATAATCGCGATCAAACCGCCTGATCCTTCGTTGATGATTCTTTCAAGTGTTTCTTTCAGTTTATATCTTGCATTTTCTGGCATCAGCGACAGCTTTGCCTGAATGCCTTCTCTGACAAGGGAGCTGAGTGAGCGCCCAAATATATCTGAATTCCAAATCGAAAGCGGATCATCTTCAAAGTCTTGCATTAAGTAGCGGACGAGCTCTTCACTTTGTTTCTCTGTTCCGATAATCGGTGCAAATTCACTTTCTACATCTACTTTAATCATATGAATAGATGGCGCAACCGCCTTTAGTCTTACGCCGAATCTTGAGCCCTGTCTGATGATTTCTGGCTCATCTAAACTCATATCTGACAAGGCCGGAGCCGCAATTCCGTATCCCGTCTGCTTCACCATTTTTAAAGCATCTGATACTTGATCATATTCTGTCTTCGCATGTGCAAAATCTTGCATGAGCTCTAGAAGATGGTCTTTCCCTCTAATTTCTACGCCAACCACTTCTTTTAGAATATGATCATATAGATCATCCGGGGCGTACAGGTCAATCTCCGCAATCCCTTGACCCATTTCAATCCCTGCTAAGCCCGCTCTTTCAATAAAGTCAAATTCACTGAACTGGCCAACAACACGGTCAACATCTCTTAATCTTTTAATATCCTTTACGGTTTCCTTCACTGAGTCCTGATAGCTTTCTCTCAGCCAATGATCTTCTTTCAGCACCATGACCCAGCTTGGAAGGTTCACATTCACCTCTAGGACTGGGAATTCATATAATGCTTCACGAAGTACACTAAGGACGTCTTGCTCTCTCATACTTTCTACACTCATGGCGAGTACTGGAATATCATATTTTTGGCTGAGCTCCTGCCGCAACGCTTCTGTTTCAGGATGATAGGGTCTCACAGAGTTGATCACCATAATAAACGGCTTTCCAACCTCTTTGAGCTCATCAATCACACGTTCTTCAGATTCAATATAATCATGTCTTGGGATTTCCCCAATGGAACCATCCGTTGTAATCACAACACCGATGGTTGAATGCTCTTGAATGACCTTGCGTGTACCAATTTCCGCTGCTTCATGGAACGGGATTGGCTCTTCATACCACGGCGTGTTGATCATTCTTGGACCATTTTCATCTTCATACCCGCGCGCACCAGGGACTGTGTATCCTACACAATCGACAAGCCTGATGTTGACATCAAGGCCGTCACTCACATGAATCGATGCCGCTTGATTCGGTACAAATTTTGGCTCAGTGGTCATAATGGTTTTTCCTGCTGCGCTTTGCGGCAATTCATCCTGTGCTCTTGCACGATCTGCCTCATTATTGATATTCGGGAGCACCACGAGCTCCATAAACTTTTTAATAAACGTAGATTTCCCTGTACGAACAGCGCCAACGACTCCTAAATATATATCGCCTCCTGTTCGTTCAGCGATATCCTTGAAAATATCGACTTTTTCCAAGTGATCCCCTCCCGGACTTGCTATCCTCGTTTTCAAATAAAATACTCTATTCTTCAATCAAACTTGCTTGAAAGGTGTCTGGACAATATATGTGTATGACGTTGTCCTATTTGAATATGACACCTTTTTTGTTTTGAGAGTATGTTTAGCCATAAAAAAACCTTTCTCCTCATTTATATGCAGAGGAAAAAGGTTCATTCTTGTTTATGACGTCTTTTTTTCTAAAAAATCAGGCTCACCTTTTTTGTTTATGGTATAAGGAACAGAAAACGCGGGTACAAACGGGGTTTCCTGCCAATAGACATCTTGAATGTTTTCACCTGGTTTCAGCTTTTGTTTCGTATTCTTCAAAATATGAGCAAAATCACTGCGGTAGTCCACATAGATTTCGCCATTTGATGAAATCAGTAATGGGAGGGAATTCCCTGTCACAGGACTCATGACCGTAGGCGGTGATTTTAAGCCTAGCTTTTTTTCATTTAACGTATATAAATTGTTTGATACTACTTTGCCGTATGGCGGATATGTATGTTCATCTTGATATATTTTGATTCTAAGCCGTAATTCACTGATGGTTTGCGTCATTTTGACATCAAGCAGTTTCACAGTTGGTTTTTTTTCGACGTCTGTGAGGACATAAATATATTCCCCCCCGCCTTCAAAGGAAGTAGACGGTACATCGTGTAAATATCTTGGTGACAAGCGTTTAAAGTCGATGACGTACTTCTGATAAACCGGCGTGTCTGCTTCTTTCGTTTCAATCGGCAAAAGACCATTGGTTGCTTTTTGAAATTCCTCAATCGCTGTCTGAACGCTTTGCAGCTGCTCTACGTACGGCACACGGTTTTCAGTTTTGCGATTTTCTGGATACAGACATCCTGTGAGTAATATAAATGCTAACAACGTGACACTGACTTTTGCTTTGATCATCACATTCTTCCTTTTTCTTTATTCATTGACCGGCCCGCTAAATACAACTAAAAACACAATGATACCTGATATCAGCATCAAGCTGTATGCGACGGTCGAGGCTGTTATTTTAAGAAACCGGCTTTTCAGCTTAAATCGACTGAAATAAATGGTAACTACAGCTAAAAACATGAGCCCCATCGAACCAAGTGCAAACCACATCTTGATTAAAGCAAAACTCATCGTGCCTGTCCCCCTTTAAAACGAACAAATTGTAAGCGTTTATATTTCATTCTAAACCAAAAATAAGGTAAATATCAATCATTTTTCCAATCATTCAGAAAAAAGCGCATAAAAAAAACTGAAGCAAAGAGGGGGACTCCGCTTCAGTCATTAGGTCGACTATTTTTCCTCATTCTGTAGAGGCAAAGCTCTATTCAAACTTCATTGTTATGTTATGCAAGTCTTCCCCTTCTTGCATCCTCTACATGCCTAAGTTCAGTCTTCCATTTATTTTGTTTGATTTTCAAACATGTTCACAAGGTCTTCCATTTCATGTGTTTTCACACGTGCCATCAATGATTCTACAGCATCGTCGACCTTTTTCCCTTCAAACAAGACGTGGTAAAGTGCCTCTGTAATCGGCATGCTGACTTTGTATTCTTTGGAGAGCTGATAAGCGCCTTTTGTTGTACGGACGCCTTCGACAACCATCCCCATTTCTTCAAGCACTTCTTCAAGCTTATACCCTTTACCAAGCAAATTTCCGCAGCGCCAGTTACGTGAATGAACACTTGTACATGTCACGATCAAATCTCCAACGCCCGTTAAGCCGGCAAATGTCAGAGGATTCCCTCCCATTTTTGTACCGAGACGTGCGATTTCAGCGAGTCCTCTAGTGATGAGCGCCGCTTTTGCATTGTCACCATATCCAAGCCCGTCTGTGATCCCTGCCGCAAGAGCAATGATATTTTTTAGTGCACCGCCAATTTCTACACCAATCACATCAGGGTTTGTGTATACTCTAAAGTTGTTGTTCATGAACAAATCTTGAACAAATTGAGCCGCTTCAATATTTTCTGATGAGACAGTGACAGTTGTCGGATGACGCAAGCCTACTTCCTCAGCGTGGCTCGGTCCTGATAAGACGATGACAGCTTCTCTTTTCTCATCCGGGACTTCTTGTTCAATCATTTGAGATATTCTGAGAAGTGTATCTGGTTCAATTCCTTTACTTACATGGACAAACGGCACTTTCGACGTGATCAGCTCATTTGCCTGCTTCAACACTTCACGAATGGCCTTTGTTGGTACAGCAACAATAATAGCGTCTGTCCCCTCTAACGCCTGCTTCATGTCTGTCGTCGCCTGGATAGACGCTGGCAGTGCGACATTTGGCAAGTAATCATGATTTTCATGTTTCTCATTGATTTGGTCAATGAGCTCTTGTCTATGTCCCCACATGTGTACATCATGATGATTATCAGCTAATACAAGAGCAAGAGCTGTTCCCCAGCTTCCTGCTCCAAGTACTGAAATTTTCTTCATTCTGCTCACCCTTTTTATTTTCTCGCTCTCGCAAATATTTTAATCGGTGTTCCTTCAAAACCAAACGCATCTCGAATGCGGTTTTCTAGGAAACGTTCATAAGAAAAGTGCATAAGCTCTGGATCGTTTACAAACACAACAAAGGACGGAGGCTTAATTGCCACCTGTGTCGCATAATAAATTTTCAGGCGCTGTCCATTATGAGTCGGCGTTGGATTCATGGCTACTGCATCCATGATGATATCGTTTAAAATATTCGTTTGAACGCGCATCGCATGATTTTCACTAGCTGTAATAATGGACGGCATTAACGTATGAATTCTCTTTTTCGTAAGAGCAGACATAAACAAGACAGGAGCATAATCTAGGAATTGAAAATGCTCACGAATGTTTTGCTCAAATTCCTTCATCGTACGCTCATCTTTTTCAACAGCGTCCCATTTGTTCACAACGATTACAACGGCTTTACCAGCTTCGTGTGCATAGCCTGCAATACGTTTATCCTGCTCAATAATGCCTTCTTCACCATCAAGAACAACAGCGACAACATCAGAACGATCAATGGCTTTTAATGCACGAAGCACACTGTATTTTTCTGTTGTTTCGTATACTTTTCCTTTTTTTCTCATACCTGCTGTATCAACAATGACAAAGTCACGCTGATTGTACGTAAACATCGTATCGACAGCATCTCTTGTTGTACCAGCGATGTTGCTGACAATGACTCGGTCTTCTCCGAGCATCGCATTCACTAAAGAAGATTTCCCTACATTCGGGCGACCGATTAAGCAGAACTGGACAACTTGTTCATCATACTGCGTATCTGGTAAGTTCTTAAAGTGTTCTGCAACTGCATCAAGAAGATCACCAAGACCTAATCCGTGCGTTCCAGAAATCGGAAAAGGCTCGCCAAACCCTAGTGCATAAAAGTCATACACATCACTTCTCATTTCAGGGTTGTCCAGTTTATTGACAGCAAGTACAACTGGCTTTTTCGTGCGATATAAAATTTTTGCGACTTCTTCATCCGCAGATGTCACACCATCTCGGCCATTCACCATAAAGATGATAACATCCGCTTCATCCATTGCAATTTCTGCTTGATGGCGAATTTGCGCTAAAAATGGCTCATCTCCAATATCAATTCCACCAGTATCTATTAAGTTAAAGTCATAATTTAACCATTCAGCAGAGCTATAAATACGATCTCTTGTTACACCAGGTGTGTCTTCTACAATCGATATTCTTTCGCCTGCGATTCGATTAAAAATTGTAGATTTTCCAACGTTGGGCCTTCCAACAATGGCTACGACAGGTTTACCCATAGTACCCTTCCTTTCAATCCAGCCGCGATTCAATATGTTCATCATCATGTTTCAACCGGGATTTAAAATTTTCATTCAGTTTTATGAAATAAACCCTTCAAACATGAAGGGTTCAACTTATATATTATATCAATTTTTAATCAGACCACAATGAATAACTTAAAAATGTTTGACAATCAAGTAAAGATCTTCTCCAATTCCGTGTGCAATTCCATCTAAAATGGCCTCTAAATTCATGGCGTACATGTCGAGTTCTTCTTTATTTTCGCAGAAAAAAACGGCTGTTCCGCCCATGACCCGCTCTTTATTTGTTGTAGCCACAGCGAGTATAAATTGTTCAATGGTGTTCGCCATGCCCTATTACCTCACTTTCTTTTTTATGAACTCTGTCGGCATTCTGATGGCATTTTCTAAAATAGGTACTTCTTCCAATACACGGACAGCGAGATCTTCACGATACCATTGCGGTAAAATGAACACACCAAGTGTACCGTTATTCAAATCACGCTTTGCGAGCGGACAGAGTGATGGTTCACCAGAGTCGCGATACACACCAAGTACATTGGATAAATCAAATAAAATGGCCTGCCGCTGCCCAAGGTTGGCAATCGTTGTGGCTGCGTTGAAATTTTTTGGTGTCAAAACAAAGCCCATCCCATGCTCCAAAATGAGCTTTTGCTTTTCAGGCAGTCCGATATTCATGATGTAAATATCGTTCACATAAAGCCCTGCCCCATCAAAGCGAAGCTCTCCTTTTTGTATGTTGACGATATCCTTTAATTGGCTGCCAGACATTAATAGCTTTGCCAAGAAAAAACAAAGAATACCGACCACTGTCCCAATAACGAGCGAGAAGAAAATACAAGCTGTGGTCGTAATCAGTGCCGTGAGAATCGCAATATAATTTCGGCTTTCAAAGGCAATGGCAATGCCTTCTATATATGTACTTCCTCTTGAGACTAGCTCATATGAATCCATTTGAGTTAACGTATTTCTTTCCATATTGCGGACATCTCGGAATTGTGTGGCTGCCAGCGTGAGAAAGGTAATCGCCGTAAATTCCTCCTGAATGAGTGCAGGCATAATGATCGCACCAAGTCCAGAAGCGATAAAACCAAGCGCAATGTGAATCACTTGTCCATGAATATATGTTGGGTATTGCCGGTAATCTGTTCTTAACATGTAAAGCCTTGCCGCCATCCCAAAGATGACACCAATAATCACAGGAAACGTATAATCCGTCATGTTGATTTTGCAGCCCCTTTTACTGGTTTTCTTGATGAATGGGCGTTCAAGAGTTTTTCAAGCTGATCGACACCTAATAGGAAGATGGACCCTTGAACAACAAGGGACAGAAAAGAGAGATCTCCTATGACAATCGATGATGTCAGGCGGTGAATCGTGAGCGCATAAAGGGCTTCGCCAAGACATACAGCCATCATCCATAAGGTGACACGTTCTGTGAAATGATGTCCATATGTCAAAGACATCAAGATCAGCAAGGCAAATACGACCCAATCCACTTTTATTAGCGTGAACCAAACTGGGTCATATAATGCAAAAATCATAAAAAAGGCATATGCGCTCACCATAGAACCTAATTGTATGATTCTCATTATTTGATGCCCAGACCGGAATATAACAAAACACGCACATGCATATAAAAAGGTCATTAAGTACCCCGCATTCAGGATCATATCAAATATAGATATCATGAAATGACTACATATAATATGGACAAGGACAAAGATGCCTAGCACATTGCGCCATAAGCTTTTTTCCATAATAAATGTCACGATAATCCAAACGAACCATATGGACCAATAATAGTACAAAGCCTCCAACGTCTCATCACCTCAATTACATTATGGGAAAATCCCCAATTTTTAAACGTAAGGGATCGCTTTGGGCATTGTATGAAATAAACAAGAGGTGACACCCTAATAGTTGAGGAGGGATGCATGATGGGAAAAGATAGACAGGAAAAACGCTTAAAGGCATCAAAAAGAGTGGAATCTGACCGTGATCAATCCATTCATCATAAAGGGGCAACAGCATTAGAAAGTCCAGATAGCCCGCGAAAAAGAAATCAATAAAAAAAGCATGCGATGACCACATGCCTTAGTTGATGAAGGGCTAAACTTGCTTTTAGTCCTTTTTCTTATTTGATCTTAAACTATAGTACGTTGTGTCGATACCTCTTTCTTTGAGCCAATGACTCGTTTCACCTGAAATGACAATCTGGGTTTGTCGCAGCTCTTCAATGGTCTTCACGCCAAGGACTGTCATCATCATCTTCACATCTTCTTGAAGATCTATGATATCACCGATGAGGCCGCTCTCCCCTCCGTCAGTCAGTGATTTTAAGAAAAAACCAGCTAGACCAGCAGCGGATGCGCCAAGAGCAATTGATTTTGTGACATCAAGGGCGTCTTGTATACCTCCCGAGGCTAAAACCGTTTGGTCCGGAAAACTTGTATGTACTTCAGCAAGACTCGCTGCAGTTGGAATCCCCCATTGATCAAAATAATGAAGTGCTTTTTGGCGGCGAAGATTTTCGATCTTAGAAAAGTTCGTGCCACCAAATCCGCCTACATCAACGGCGGCAACCCCAGCATGAAATAACTTTTTGGCCGTATCCTTGCTCATGCCAAATCCAACTTCTTTGACGACAACTGGCACACCAACTGATTCATTGATGGCTGCGATGCGCTCAAGTGCCCCCCTGAAATCACGGTCTCCCTCAGGCATGACAATCTCTTGAATCACATTTAAATGAATCTGGAGCATATTGGCCTCCAGCATCTCAACGGCTTCCTTCGCTTGCTCAATCGTTGCCTCACTGCCTAAGTTCGCAAAGACAATACCATTTGGATTCACTTTTCGAACAACTTCATACGTACGTCTTTCCTCTTTATCTTTCAGTGCAGCCATTTGTGATCCAACTGCCACCGGAATATTGGTTTCCTTCGCTGCGATTGATAAAGAGCGATTTATCTCATAGGTCGATTTTCCGCCCCCGCCAGTCATTGCATTGATAAAAATTGGCGAACCGAAAGTCAGTCCGCCAATTGTTGTATGTGTATCAATTTGTGATGTCGCAAGATCTGGTAAACCAACGTGAACGAAGGAAACATCTTTTAAACCTGTTTCTGCATGCTGCCCAGTGGACAAGGCATGTTCAATATGCTGTTTCTTTCTTTCTGCTCGCGTCAATTTTGATCACCAAATTATTTTAATTTATTGAGCTTATCGCCGATCAGGTCACCAAGCTGGAATCCGCTTGTGTTTTCTTCTTTCGCCTGATATTGACGATAATTCTCTTCGATTTGTTTTTCAGGATTTTCTTCTAAATCACGGATGCTTAGTGAAATGCGCTCTTCATCTTCATTCACATCAAGCACTTTTACTTTCACAGTCTGCCCTTCTTCAAGGACTTCATGTGGTGTACCGATATGTTTATGAGAGATTTGGGAAATATGCACAAGTCCTTCGACGCCTGGCAGAATTTCAACAAATGCACCAAAGCTCACAAGACGTTGGACAGTTCCTTCAAGCACATCACCTTGTTTTACCTTTTCGCCAATCTGGCTCCAAGGTCCTGGTAATGTTTCTTTAATAGATAGTGAGATACGCTCGTTATCACGATCAACAGCAAGTACTTTGACCTGGACTTCCTGGCCTTCTTCCACTACGTCAGATGGCTTTTCAACATGCGAATGGGATAGTTGAGAAATGTGAACCAATCCATCAATGCCGCCAATGTCTACAAATGCACCAAAATCAGTAAGGCGCTGCACTTTACCATCAATCACACTGCCTACCTCAAGTTTTTGCAAGAAGTCTTGCTTTTTGTCTAATTGCTCTTGCTCCACTACTGCACGGTGCGAGAGAATTACACGATTTTTTTCGCGGTCAAGTTCTACCACGACAAGTGAGAGTGTTTTACCTTTGTAGTCTGAAAAGTCCTCAACATAGTGCGCTTCTACAAGAGATGCAGGAATAAATCCACGCACACCAATATCTACGACAAGACCACCTTTTACAACGTCTTTTACTTCAGCTTCAAATACTTCTTTTGTTTCAAACTTTTTCTCTAGGTCTTCCCAAGCGCGGTCTGCATCAACAGCACGTTTCGATAAAATCAAAGCATCGTCTTCGACTTTTGTTACTTTAAGCTCTAATTCGTCGCCATCTTTCACGACATCTGATGCTTTTTCAACGTGAAGACTTGATAATTCACTGATTGGGATGATCCCAGGCTGTTTCACATTGACGATATCTACATTGACATGCTTGTCCTCAACTTTAGAAACAATCCCTTTCACTACATCTCCAACCTCTGGTACCTGAACATCGATTTGATTCATTTCCTCTGTCATTTCGATAACCTCCTTGGTCCAAACCTACACAGCTTAGTTAAAACGACTGGGTGAATATGTGTCTTAAGCATGATGATTGCCAGCCGAGTATGTATTATAGAAACATTCAAATCAACAGAATTGCTTGAATGATCAATAAAAATAGTATTAGTATAAACTTCTAATAAAAGACCTTGTTTGTCAAGAGATAAACCTCTAACTTATAAAAGTTTTCTAAAATTTCTTACTGTTTCTCCACGCGGTCTGCTGCATCTAAAATTTTACCTGCTACCTCTTGAATGGAAAGAGAAGTGGTGTCAATTTCAATGGCGTCATCCGCTTTCTTAAGCGGTGAAACTTCGCGCTCAGAGTCAAGCTTGTCACGTCTTGCAATCTCTTCGATCAGCTGATCGTAATTGACATCGTAGCCTTTTTTCTGATTCTCTTCAAAGCGGCGTTTTGCTCTTTCTTCTACAGATGCAAGCAAGAAAATTTTCACTTCGGCATCAGGAAGAACGTGCGTACCTATGTCTCTTCCGTCCATCACGACACCGCCTTTTTTACCAAGCTCTTGCTGCCTGCGGACCATTTCTTCCCGAACAGCTCTGTGCTTTGCGACAACCGATACTTGGTTGCTCACGCGGTCTGTGCGGATCTCCTCTGTCACATCGGTATTGTCCAGATGAACTTTTTGACCCTCGCCTGTTGAGACAAGTTCAATCACTGTTTTCTTCAGTAGTGCATCAAGCGCCTGCTCGTCTTCAAGATCTACACCATGGTGAAGTGCCGCAAGCGTAATCGCGCGGTACATGGCACCTGTATCGATATAAATATAAGATTTTTTTGCTGCGACAATTTTTGCCACAGTGCTTTTTCCTGCTGCTGCAGGACCGTCAATTGCGATAGATAATTTCTTTTTCATAATACCTCTCCTTGATTGAATCTCCCTTATGAATTGTAACACGATCACCGGTCAAACGGGGGAATTTTCTATCAATCCTTCTGCTTAAACGTCTCGATCCAATCTTCAATGCTCATGTTATTTACACCCTCGTATTGCACGACTTTTGACAAAAATAGTTCTCCTTTTGTCAAATGAAGTGTGATCTGAACGGCTAATAATAAGACAAGCTGAATGAGCACCGCTTTCAATAACCATCTTTCCATTGTCTTCATACAAAAAGCCTCCACGCTAGATTCTATTACCTCTAGTATGGAAGCTTTTAACATCCTTTATTCTTATGCTTTTTTCACACGTGTTAAAAGCTGCTGCTGGAAGCAGTACTTCATAATGTGCTGCTGCTGATCATTTGTGATCTCAGAAAACTCCATGATCGCTCTTGTTTTGCCAGTCTGCTCATCTTGATAGACTCGGCTCATTTCTGCAACCGCTTTAATTTTGACAGGCTCTTTCAGCGGAAGTTCAAACTCTGTGATCACTTCTCCGTATTCTTTCATTGAGACACCTTCAGGAACAGCAATGGCTAAGCCGCCAGCACTCATATTGACAATAAACGTGTCAAAGGGTTCTTCATCCATTTGCGTAATCGAGGCTTTAACCATTGTATCGACTCTCAGATATTCTCTACGCTGAAGCCGAATCATTTCTTCTTTTGGCGGAATGGAAATGACGATCATCGGAATATCTTCTTTCCTCTTGCCGATGACTTCGCTTGTGCATTTGTATGGAACTTGATTTTCATCGAAAAAGAAAACGGTGATTTCTGTTTGCTGGTTTAAATAGATTGTGCGTCCTGTTTCTTTATCAGCTGGATAATTAATGCAAATATCATCGTTATTATTTTCCAAAACTTTCGATTTTGCAGTTTTCACTTCTTTGTTCTCATTGACATATTCAATTGTGATTGCATCCCCTATTTGTAACATTCCTCATCACTCTTTTCATCTGTGAAATCATATCCTCTCCTATATTAAACCATGTATAAAACAAAAGGAAAAGGCTTATTCGCCTTTTCCTCGCTCTCTTTTTTATAGGTCTTTATATATAGGTTCTGCATTTTTTAGTTTATCTACTCGTTCTTCTTTTCCAGTATCTGCATTAATGAACATTCGATACGTATCATTTTTTATCGTCCCAAGGAACTCATAGCATAAAACTTCCTCTGACATATCGTTTTGAACAATCGCTATATGAGCATCTTCGATTTTCACATGCTGATTGAGGGTTTTCTTCGCTTCTTTTTGTGAGATTTTAGGTGCTTTGATGTCTCTTGTTTTATGATTCGTTAAATAGTCTTTCGCTGAAAATCCAACCACTTCACCATCGTCTAATGCGACCTTCATGCGTATACTATCTGGATAAAGCAGTACATTTTTTTGAAGAGGAACATAGGTAAATACACCGATATTATCAAATTGCGCACTTTCATCTAAATGGAACGACTCTGCATCAAATCCTTGCTTCTTTAAGAAGCTGAGTGCTTTTTCTGATGCTTGATTTAAACTGATTTTCTGTTTTTTCACGTCACGATTTTGAAGAAGGTAAACTGGGTGTCCTCCTTTTTCAGTCAAGTCTAAATAGAAATTCGCTTTATTATCAGGATCTGACATCGATAAGCTGTACACATCTCGATTGGTTTTGCTTCCGCTTTTTCTCACCTTAAAATGTTGATTATGATCAGGTGTGAATTGCTGGGCAATGCGTATCGCTTCTTTCTTTGAAATTTTTTTACCCTTTAAATGATTGTAGCCGCGTGTTTCTGCTTCTGTCGACACATTTGTCGGTCCGAGATCGACATCTGCAAATGCATCTGCATTTCTCTCGACTGTTTTCAACCCGTCAATGATGGTGTTATCATTCTTTCGGTCACCATCAGCAAGTGCCATTTCAACATCCATCCATTTTAAATTTTTGTTGAGGACGAGATGCTGCACTTGTCTCAGTTCGTTTTGAATATCAGATGCTTGTTGATATAAAGACGTAATGGTTTTGTGCGTATTTTTGTTTAATGGTTCATCTGATAAGGATTTGATTGATGATTTGTAGCTAAAGTCTCCGACATTCGCCAAAAATTCTTCCGTTTTGTTAAATGGCATTAATGTGAGCGGAAGCTGACTCACATTGTTATGTGCTTCTGATGACATTCTCCATACATCTGCAAGTGCTGGTGAAATCGACGATTGGCTGTTCATCGCAAGCGTTGCTCCAAGTTTGTCGTGCAGCTGATCCACTTGGTACGTTAAATCGTGGAAAGCCCTCTGATAGTTGTTCTCTGCGTGCAGCAACACTGCGTCTTTTTCTTGATGCTCTTTATAGCCCCAATAACCTGTTGAGATGACAGCAATTCCTAAAATGGCAATCAATATTCCTCTGATCATTTATTTACACCTCTTTTTATTCGCAGAAAATATGTTTCCCGATGCGTTTAATTTGTGGTCTTCCCCAAATCCATGGACTTGTTGCTGTATCAGGATTAAAGTAATAGACGGCACTCTCAGAAGGGTCCCAGCCATTAATGGCATCAAACACAGCTTTTTTTGCAGTTTCATTTGGTGACATATAAAATTGGCCATCCGCCACAGCTGTAAACGCAAGCGGTTCAAAAATAACACCTGCGATTGTATTTGGAAAAGTCGGGTTGTTCAATCGGTTTAAGATAACGGCAGCGATCGCCACCTGTCCTTCATACGGCTCGCCCCTTGCTTCGCTATAAACCGCTTGTGATAAGAGCTGAATATCATTACTAGAAAAACCACCTGGCATGTTGGCTGCCGTTTGTTTCGGTGTTTGAGTTGCTTGCTGATTGCCTGACCGTTTCGCAGGCTTTCCAGATGCTCCGCTTTGACTTTTTTGATTCTCTTTTGCGCCTTGAGCTGTCTTTTTTTGTGAGCTTCTTTTCGCAGGAGCTTTTGTTTGCTGATCAAGAGGCTTCCCGCCATAATGGGTAAACTCATTCCCCTTTTGCAGCTGCTGCTGAACAAAGTCTTTATAGTATTTTGTCTTTTGAACTAATAGGCTTTTTGTTTGTTTACCTACAAGTCCGTCTACTTTCTTTACACCATATTGACTTTGAAAGTTGCGTACGGCCCAGTACGTCCCCCAGCCATATACACCATCAATTTTGCCATTATAAAAGCCATTGTATTGGAGCCGTGCTTGCAGCTCGACGACATCTTCTCCTGTTGCACCTCGCTGGATAACTTGACTGGTGAAGGCTTCACTTTTTTCAGCTGTCATCAGTGAGGTTGCGAGTAGAACGATTGAGAAGATAAGGACGATTTGTTTCATGAAACGAGCTTTGTCCATATTTGATCCTCCTGTACTTTTGATGTTTGAATATATATTTCTTCCGATCCCTATTTTTATACATTCATCACAGGAGAGAATTGGATGAAAAGACAAAAAAAACGCCCTATCAACTGATAGGACGTTTTTCCACATTAAATCTGCACCATTTTCACGGAACGAGCCTTTTTTGCTTTTCGCAGGCCAAACCACCATAAAAAAATCATGAAGGGCAGCATGATATATCCCCAATTTTCCATTCCTAACAATATGAAATCATAAAGGCCGTGAAAAAGCACAGGAAGCGTTAAAGAAAGGATCAGCCATTTGCGCTGCTCCTTTTTTTCAGAGAAACGGGCTTTGCCGATATAAAACCCCATCACAACACCGAATAAAGCATGACTTGAGACGGGTAATAAAGCACGGGTAAACGCATATTCAACCCCGTGACCGACTAAATAAAGAATATTTTCAAGTGTTGCGAAACCAAGTGAGACACTTGTTCCATATACAATCCCATCATAGTGTTCGTCAAATTGGGCATGCGCATAGACGCTGACCATTAAAATAAACCATTTTAAAGATTCCTCTAAGAAGCCCGACGTCACAAATGAAATCAAGATAGGGTTCGTTGCGATATGCTCCTCTTGAAGGACATATTGAATAAACATGGTTGGAAACACAAGAATAACGCCTAGCATAAAAGATCTGATGACCATGTGAACCGGCTCATTGTCGTATTGATCTTTCAAATAAAAATAACTTAAAAGTGCGATGCCGGGAGCTAATCCTGCTGAGATGATTGCGATCATAACCAGACCTCTTTCCCTACATTATCCTTCATTATCGTACCATGATTTACCCTTTTTTTATATGACTCGAGCCCATTTTTATGAAAATTACTTTCTATATAATCCCATTTTATATCAAAAAGAACCGAATCCCTTAGAAGGATCCAGTTCTTTATTTATCCGTTCATTCTTTTGTTGATTTCTTCTGCAATAAGCCCCCCATGAAATCTTCCATTTTCAATGAAAATTTCATTGGCATTGTTTCCAGCTGCAATCACTCCTGCGATGAAAATACCTTCTACATTTGTCTCCATCGTCTCTTCATCAAATGCTGGACGACCTGATTCTTGATCAATTGTCACACCCATTTTTTCTAAGAAAGAATGATCTGGATGATAGCCTGTCATGGCAAAAACATAATCACTTTTCACTCGCTCTGTTTGCTCTTGCTGGTTAGTAAAAATCACTTCTTCTTCTGTGATTTCCTTCACCTGCGCTCCAAACTCCATTCGAATCGTTCCATTCCGCACAAGCGCTTCAAACTCTGGCAAAATCCACGGTTTGATGCTAGATGAATATTCAGTGCCTCGATAAAGTACAGTGACTCTGCTTCCACATTTCACAAGTTCTAGCGCAGCATCGACACTCGAGTTTTTCCCGCCGATCACCGTTACATCTTTATCAAAGTATGGGTGTCCTTCTTTAAAATAATGATACACATGTGGAAGGTCTTCTCCTTTAACGTTCATATAGTTTGGATGATCATAGTAGCCAGTAGCAATCACGACATAATCACATACATAGTCGTCTTTTGATGTGCTCACGGTAAAATGACCGTCTTTTTTCGTCACAGCGTTCACTTTTTCAAAAGCATGTACACGCAGGCTTTTTCGTCTGACTACTTCTCGATAATAAGAAAGTGCCTGGATACGAACGGGCTTGCGATTTTCAGTAATAAAAGCGACATCACCAATCTCAAGCTTTTCACTTGAACTAAAA
The DNA here is from genome assembly GCF_037976435.1 of Bacillus sp. FSL K6-2841. Classification (NCBI taxonomy): domain Bacteria; kingdom Bacillati; phylum Bacillota; class Bacilli; order Caryophanales; family Bacillaceae; genus Bacillus; species Bacillus sp. FSL K6-2841. Next base: position 2,071,019 of record NZ_CP150266.1, read on the forward strand.
AAGGTTTGATGTGTTGGGTAATGATAAATACTGTTGACGACATTCCCCTTTTCAATGACAAGTGCATCAATTCCAATTTGCTTGAATGCGATGGCAGCTGATAGCCCGCATGGGCCGCCTCCTATTATGATCGCTTTTTCTTGTTTCATTTGTTCCACTCCTGTCGTTTCAATGCAATAACAATTGCTAGCTGTTTATGAGTTGTTCCATTCCATAAAAAAATCTCCTATTTAAGGATAGGAGATTTTAAGGCACGATGCAAATGAGCCGCTTAAATCCAGCCTCTGAATCGAGAAGCTTCAGCCATTTTACGTACGCCGACCATATATGCAGCAAGACGCATATCGATGCGGCGATTTTGCGCCATTTCATAAATATTATTAAATGATTTCACCATCATATCTTCTAAACGAGTTTCGACTTCCTCTTCAGTCCAGTAGAACCCTTGGTTATTCTGCACCCATTCAAAGTAAGAAACCGTTACACCACCCGCACTCGCAAGTACGTCTGGGACAAGCAGTACTCCACGATCTGAAAGAATTTTGGTTCCTTCAAGTGTCGTTGGACCATTTGCTGCTTCTACGACAATTTTAGCTTTAATGTTTGCCGCGTTATCTTCAGTGATCTGGTTCTCAATGGCTGCAGGTACTAAGATATCACAATCGAGCTCAAGCAGCTCTTTGTTTGTGATGGTATCGTTAAATAATTTAGTAACGGTTCCAAAGCTGTCACGTCGGTCAAGCAAGTAGTCAATATCAAGACCATCTTCATCGTATAACCCGCCGTAAGCATCTGAAATCCCTACGATTTTCGCTCCGGCATCATACATGAATTTAGCCAAGTAGCTTCCTGCATTTCCGAATCCCTGTACGACAACACGTGCTCCGTTAATGTCAATTCCTTTTTTCTTCGCCGCTTCTTTGATGCAGATCGTCACACCTTTTGCTGTTGCAGTATCACGTCCGTGTGATCCTCCAAGCACAATTGGTTTTCCTGTAATAAATCCTGGCGAGTTAAATTCATCCATTCTAGAATATTCGTCCATCATCCATGCCATAATTTGAGAGTTTGTAAACACATCTGGTGCTGGTACATCTTTCGTTGGACCAACGATTTGACTGATTGCACGAACATAGCCGCGGCTTAGTTTTTCAAGCTCCCTAAATGACATTTCTCTTGGATCACAGATAATACCGCCTTTTCCTCCGCCATAAGGAAGATCCACAATACCACATTTTAAACTCATCCAAATTGAAAGCGCTTTTACTTCTTTTTCAGTAACGTTCGGGTGGAAACGAATACCGCCTTTTGTCGGTCCGACAGCATCATTGTGCTGCGCACGGTAACCAGTGAAAATTTTCACTGATCCATCATCCATTCGTACTGGAATTTTCACAGTTAATAGACGAATTGGCTCCTTCAGCAATTCATACACTTCTTGCGGATACCCTAATTTGTCTAGCGCTTTATGTATGACGGTTTGAGTTGACTTTAAAACATCTAGCTTATCTTCTGCGTTATGAGCGGCGTTTTGATCGGCTGCCATTAAAATAAACCCCCTAGAAATCTTTCATGATCTACTGCTCCCTTTCAAGCAATAGTATACACCTTCGTACTGGTAAAGCAAAGGTAAAAAACGTTTTTTATCAAAATAAAATATCAGCGTTTATAAATATAAAAAGGATATAAAAAAATACTGTTGTTTCATCACAACAGTATTAAATATAATAGAAAAAAGTGATTAAAAATACATTTGAATCGTTTTCACTGCATCATCTTGCATGATCACTTTTCCGTATTCTTTTAGCCGATGGATCGTTAATGTCGTAGGAGAACCGAACTCCGCTAAAATGGAAATGACGGTATCAGCAGACAGTTCTTCAAAATCATCTAGGCTGAGAAAATATTGACCTTCATAATGGTAAACTGTACCCCCTAAAAGTCCAATACGACTTAAACTATGGGACAGTTGAATCACATCTTCAAACGAGGCAAATTGATAGAGCACATGATGACTCTCGTCGAGCTTGACTTGCATCTCAATGTAATCTTCATCAAACTCTTCATCATCATCCTCATCCTGCTGACTCTTTGTGACAATGACGACCATCCCCTGCGCCTGAAGTGAAAATACTTCAACAGCAATCGGTCCACTCGCTTCAAAACCGAGCTCCTGATTCGCTTCGTTCATCATGTCTTTAAACAGTTGATGGACTTTGAACGAATCTTTCCAAAGGTCTTCTTTCGTAAGACCCCGGTCTGTCAGGTCATCTAGTGTGAGAAAAATTTTGATTTTATTATAATTCAGACGCTCCAGTCGCATAACGTTCCCTCCTGCCTCTTCTAAACACACATCATACTGTAGTATATGAGATGATGAGTCATAGGTTCTTAATTTTGTATTCAGTTTACACTGTGTCAAGACGGAAGACAAGCATGAAGCTATGCTTCCGGTGACTTTTATGGAAAATACTGAGGGCGCAGCAAGTCATCGCGTTTTGACAGGCATTAAATAGATCAGATGAGTTTCTGGTTCTGCCCCGAGACGCATTGGAATCTTTGTTGTTCCATAGCCATTACTAATGAGAAAAAATGCGCCTTTGACCTGACCTGTTCTTCCTTTTTCATACGGACCAAATTTCCCAATTCTGATCTGACCTCCATGCGTATGACCGCTCAGAACAAGGTCGATCCCCTCATCTTCACTCATTAAATGATGTATATCTGGGTTGTGTGATAAGAGAATATTTACGTCATCTTTTACAAACTCAGGTCGTATCGCTTCATAATCCGCCTTTTCAAGCCGAATATCGTCGATGCCTCCAATTTTGATTGGCTGGCCTTCGAAATCCCACACAGCTGTTTCATTTTGTAGAGTCGTCACATCGCAAGCATGAAGAATCTCTTTAAGCTTTTGCTGGTGCAGCTCGTGATCATTATTTCCCCAAACAAAATAAACGGGTGCAATTCTTGATAAACGTTTCACATTTTCTTCAATTCTGGCGTAGGGTACACCTTTTTCTGCTAAGTCCCCGCCTATCATAATGACATCCGGTTGTTCTTGTGTGACTTCCGCTAATAATGAGTCACTAATCAGCCGCCGGTGTGTATCAGAAATAAAGAAAATCACTGCTGGTCGATCTGATTGAAGTGCTTCTATTGTAAAGTAATGCTTTTTGATGTTGTTTTGTTTTGCCGTTTTCACCATTTTTGCCGTTACACACACACCTGTTGTAACAGCCGCAATGGCGGCAGTAAATCCGATGGCATATTTCATCATAAATGGCTCCCTTGCATATGTGTCGTTCATAAGACGCTTGAATGAAAAAAGACGTTTCAACTATTAAAACGTCTTTTTACACATTTATTTACTTTCATAATAGAGATTAATGTCATATTGCTGCTGCATATAGTGAAAAACCGCTTCACGCTCTTTCCACTGGTCTGATTGCGGCCATAAGTCTGTGCTTTTTTGTATAATCTCACATCTGAGGCGATGATATTCATCCTCAGCCTTTTCTTCTTTTTTCTTATAATAATAAGAAGCATAAAAAGCAAACACCTCAGCCATTATCCAAAATAGAAAAACCTCATGACCGAGCAGTGTTGCAATCATCGCTTCTGGCTGAAGAGAGCCTCCCTTATTTGCCGTTATCACAAAATAAAACAAAAGAATCGCCAGTGACAAAAGGGCTGTCCATTGCCACCTTTTGCACTGCTTGGCAAAGCCCTCATATTTGTGCTTTCTTTTGATCAATGTTTCCATCATTTTCAGTGTCGGCTGATCCATATAGCGGCTGATTGCGTGCAACGTCATCACATACACCCTGTCCCTTTTTTCTACATATGTATGTGCTTTTTCATTCGTTCATGTCAGGTAATTAGTTTTCCAATGGAATGTTGAGCACTTGACCACTGTATACACTGTTCCCATTTAAATGATTGTAGGCTTTTATTTTCTCTTCACCTGATCGGCTTTTGTAATATTTCATCGAGATTCGATACAGGTTTTCCTCTGGTCCAACAGTGTGCTGCACGACACGGACTGGCTTTTCTTCCTGCTTCTTTTTCTCTTCGGCTTCTTTTCGTTTTTTCTCTTCTTGCTGTTTTTGGAGAGCTAGCTGCTGCTGTTCACGCTTTTTCGCAGCTGCGGCTTTTTCACGCTCTTTTCTCTCTTTAGCAGCTTTTTCTTTTTTCTTCTGCTCTGCTTTTTCTTTTGATCGCTTCTTTTCTTTTTCTTCATCTTTCTTTTTCTTCTCTTCATCAGACGCATCCGCTTTATCAGCGTTTGCGTCATTTTTTGTTTCGGCTAGTGCTGACGGAACTGGGTCTGTGTCAGCACTTGAGGTTTTATCAATGTATACATCCTGATTGTTATTATCGTTAATTTCCTTTGATGTGTAGTAGATCAATAGAAAGAAAACAGTGATGACGATAATAGGAAAGATAATAGCCAATGTCGTAAACAAAGGATTGCGCATTTTTTTCGTACGCTGCTTCTTATATTCATGAAAATCTTCTCGCGTAGGAAAGTGAGAGTCATCAGAAGGATGTACTTTTTCTTCAAGAATTTCCTCTACATTGTCGTCATGGTTGTTCGTCAGCTGCGCCTTCTTTCTCTGCATTCTCGACATTTCTTCCATGTTCATCCCTCCCCTTATATTTCAAACGAATTTGACAAGCAAAGACTAAGTCAATGACAAAATGTGTCATGACAGGAACAAATAAATTCCCCGTCCACTCGTATAAAAGTCCTAAAAAAATACTAATGGAAACCACGAGGATAAACAAGAGTATTTTTGATAAATAGCGAAAGTGAAGAAGCGCAAACACGATGCTGGCAATCTCAAGTCCAAATTGCTGTTGAACAATTCCGCGAAATAGTATTTCCTCTGAAAAGGCAATGAGAAGTGCTAACCAAACAATATGCGGGATGCTTCGGTTTTTGAACATCTTTTCATTTAAACCGCCATCATCATACATATGAGCAGGAAACACCTTCATGACAATTGCATCCACAATAATGACGAGCAAAGCACCGCCAATTCCATATGTCAGAATGCGCATATCACGAATCTGCCAAAGGGCTGTAAATTCCGTCCATTGATCGAACATAAATATGCCTAGTAAAAAAGAAACGATAAGCATGAGCAACTGAGTGAAATACAGCTGTTCTACGACTTGTCGATCGGTTAATTTTTCAATGATTCGGCGATGTTGTTCAATCAATGCTGCGCCTCTTTTGTCAGATGAAACATACGATCCAGCACAGTCTTCCAGTGTTTCATTTCATTCAGCTCCAATGATTGTTCTTTTTTTTCATAATCAGACAGGTTCAGCCCGCAAGAAGAGCAGCAATAATCAGAGGATTCGCGCTCTGTTTGATCAAGCTGTTCGTGAAAATATGATAACAGAGATTGTCTAAAGCAGTCATGATCCATGATCAGCTCTTTAAATTGCCACACTTTTCTCAGCTTTTCTGTTTGTCTGTCCTGTAATTTTTCTTTTAGATTCATAAGGATTGCCAGGCGCTGTTCGGACTCATGCATCATGTAATAATGCGTCAGCATTCTTGCACGCGTCTCCTGAAGCCCTGTTTCCATCAATCGTTCACGTAATTTTTTTTCATCATTTGTCTGCATTTGTGTCAGTTGGGCTAAATAGAAATCAATTTCTGGCTCGTCAAATCCTTCTGCTTGGATCAAGTGTTGCTGAATATCTGCATCCTCTTCTGTATATAAAAGAATGCTCACACTGTTTTTCCCGTCCCTTCCCGCTCTTCCAATCTCTTGCATAAATGCTTCAATCGATTGCGGAGGGCTCATATGAATGACAAATCGGATATTCGCTTTATCAATTCCCATGCCAAAAGCACTCGTACAGCAAATGAGATCAAGCTGACCGCTGATAAATTGCTGCTGAATGAGCATACGGTCTCCTGCATCCATTCCGCCATGATAAAACTCAACACGCTGATTGGTTTTTTGTTTCATACAGAGAGCAAGCTCTTCTGTCATTTGCCGGGTTGGGCAATAAATAATGCCTGGTCCTTGCAGAAAATCCGCAAGCTCAATGGCCCGTTTCTCTTTTGCTTCTTTCGATTCGTGCACTTCTTTGACTAAGGCAATGTTCGGACGGTTGACAGAATGAATATGAAAGTCTGGATGCTGTAATCTTAGCGTTTGTACAGTATCTTTTAGTGTTTGTTTCGTTGCTGTAGCTGTAAGAGCTAAAGCCACAGGATGACCTAACGCTTCTCTCCATTCTCCGAGCTTCGAATATTCAGGACGGAAATCATGCCCCCATTCTGATATACAATGCGCTTCATCGACGACAAACAGACCAATACGCATCGATTTGAGCTGTTCAAGCAGCACTTCTGACATTAATGCCTCAGGTGCGACAAATAAAAATTTATATGATGGCAAATGCCGAATGATATGTCGCTTCTCCTGAAAAGACAATGTGCTATTAAGCGCCGCCACTCGTTTTTCTCCGCGCATTTTCATTCGTTCGACTTGGTCCTCCATAAGCGATAAAAGCGGCGAAATAATCAGAACCAACCCGTCTGTCATATAACCGGGAATTTGATAGCAAAGTGACTTCCCTCCACCAGTAGGCAGCATGGCAACCGTATCTTTTTGTTGCAGTACACTTCGAATAATGTCCTCTTGACCTGCTTTAAATGTGTCATGGCCAAAGTATCGCATGAGCGTCTGATGAAGCTTATCCATTTGCTTTCACCATCCTTGTCAGTGCCAATCGTATTTGAAAATAAGTAAATGGATGCTCGAGTTTTTCTTTAATCAGCTTCATTTTATTTGTTTGCAGCTCTCTGGCTACAGCAAGGATCTCCCGCTGCTCTTTTATACTCACATAGGGATCTATTGAAAAGCTTGGCTCATGTATCGACAGCTCCACGATATGATCTTCAATCGTTGCCTTTTTTAATGAACGAATGTGAGCAATTTGTTCAATATCAAATCCTTTTTGGACAAGCTCAAGTGTTTTGTGAGTAGAAGTTGTTAACACGCGTTTGAATTCAAGGTCACCTACGAGCTGCTGCAAAATCGGCGCCTCACCTTTTTGGGCAGATTGAATAAAATAATGGAGTACATTCCAAAAAAGCATGTACACATACCACACATCTTCTTTCATCCACTCCGCCATTTGCTGATACGTACGCCCGATTCGTTCATTTGAGGTCAATGAGTAAACAAAAATCAGTGCCTCTTGATCACTTAGGTTGATTAGGAGGTGTTCCATTTCATGATGCAGATCTTCTGAAAGCTTGCTTTTCTGCTGATGCTGCTTCAAAAAAGACTTCGTCCAGCTTTGAACCGAGACATCTCTTTGTATTGGAACATATTGATGCGATCCAGCCATATGGTGAGAAAGCACTTGTACAAGTAAAGAGAGCCTCATCCATAGCATCTTTGCTTTATCATGGTATTTGGCACCATGAAAATAAGCAGGCATCGGTTTTTCAGAAAAATGCTGGTGCAGCATTTGCTTCCCTGCTTCAGTGATGCTGAGTGTCTCATCGGTTTTTCTAATGTAGTGCTTCTCTTCAAGCTTTAAAGCAGAACGATTCAGCTGATCCCTCGTAAACCCCGGGTAACAGCCGAAGTACCTGGAAAGCTCAAACAAGCTGGCGTCCTGTATGGTTTGTGATGATTTTTTTCCTTTAAAAAGATGGTAGACAGCACTAATGGAGCGTTCGCCGTTCAATTTATATACGCTGTCCATTAACATGACATCCAAATAATGAAGAGTCATTCATCAAAGCACCTGTCTTCCTGACAAAATTCGAATATTTTCTCCCTTTATTTTAACAGATTTCATACAAGAAGAAATGTTTAAACTCAATTTATGGGGGAAAGTTATGAACAAACCCTTATGTGATAAGCATTCTCAATCACTTTACAGTTGAAATGTGAATTTAAAATCATTACAATAAGGTTTGAGGAAATCGTTTTTTATCGATGAAACTAAAAAGGTTAAACCATGTGTTCCATCGAACTATTTGGGAGGTATTTTTTTAACATGGCAAAATATACAATTGTAGACAAAGACACATGTATTGCTTGCGGCGCATGCGGTGCAGCTGCTCCAGACATTTATGATTATGATGATGAAGGCATTGCATTTGTTACGCTTGACGACAACCAAGGGACTGTAGAAGTTCCAGAAGTACTTGAAGAAGATATGCTTGATGCATTTGAAGGATGTCCAACTGACTCAATCAAAGTTGCGGACGAATCTTTCGAGGGTGACCCACTTAAGCATGAATAGTATAAAAGCCCCTTATGCAGGGGCTTTTTTTATATTAACTATTTTGAAGTCTGCGTTTATTTTCAAACCATGGACGCATTTTCACAAAAATGAAGCTAAATACGATGGTAATGATGATTCCTTTAATAAAGTTAAAAGGTAAAATCCCTGCTGTAATGGTCGTCTTGAGCGCATGATCTGATAGTTCTGGTGCGTTTAAAAACCATGTGTAAGCTGGCAGGAATAAGAAGTAATTTAAAATGCTCATCATCACAGTCATAAGTAATGTACCCATGATCATTGACCAAGCCATTCCTTTTGCTGATTTAATTTTTTTGAACATAAAGGCGACTGGTAAGATGAATAGTGTGCCTGCAATGAAGTTCGCGACTTGCCCAACTGGAACGCCGGACATACTGCCTTGAATGAGATAATGCAGAACATTTTTTAAAGCCTCAACGGCAATTCCTGCACCTGGCCCATAAATTAAAATCGCAATAATCGCTGGGATATCGCTGAAATCAATTTTCAAATACGCTGGAAGCCCTGGGAAAGGGAAATCCAATAAAATTAACACGAACGAAATACTGCTAAGCATACTGGTGACGACTAAACGTTTTACTTTACTTTGATTCAATATTCTCTCTCCTTTTCGATCAAATCTTTCGAAAAGAGGATTGTTCAATTTCAGCCACAAAAAAACCGCTCATGAAAACAGGAGCGGGGAATTTAGGCTAGACAAATAAACGTGTGAAAAACCAAGTTTTCAACGTTTACGAACCTCCATCTTCTCCCATCCAGACTATACTGTCGGCTTCGGAATCACACCGAATCCTGCCAAAAAAGGCTCGCGGGCTTAGAGACTATGCTCATCACCGCCGGTAGGGAATTGCACCCTGCCCCGAAGATTGATCATTATTCAATTCGACATCATTATATATGATATATGAGCATTTGTACAGATAAAAATCCTGAGCAATTTCATCAGTTTTAAGAAATCGCAAAAAACTTAAAAATTATAATGACAAATGCGAAAAAATTGGTTATCTTTTGTTTAAAGGTGTCCATTCTTGATAAAGACACCAAGAAATGTTCGTGTTTTCTTTTTCGCTTTACTGCTTTAATTTGATTGACACAGTGAAAAGGAATATGGTAAATTATCAGATATTTATGACGTTTATTTTAGGAGGAAATCTTACGATGTTTCGAGTATTAGTCTCAGATAAAATGAGCAATGACGGTCTTTTACCACTTTTAGAATCAGATTTTGTTGAAATTGTCCAAAAAAATGTAACAGAGGCAGCAGATGAATTACACACATTTGATGCTTTACTTGTCAGAAGTGCGACGAAAGTAACCAAAGAGCTTTATGAAAAAATGACTTCATTAAAAATTGTCGGCCGTGCCGGTGTGGGAGTAGACAATATTGATATTGATGAAGCAACCAAGCATGGCGTCATTGTGATCAATGCACCAAACGGTAATACGATCTCCACAGCTGAGCATACATTTGCGATGATCTCTTCACTCATGCGTCATATTCCACAAGCCAACATTTCTGTGAAATCAAAAGAATGGAACAGAGGTGCATATGTTGGTGCTGAGCTTTATGGAAAATCTCTTGGGATTGTTGGACTTGGCAGAATCGGAAGCGAAATTGCCCAGCGCGCAAGAGCATTTGGCATGACAGTCAACGTATTTGACCCATTTCTGACAAAGGAACGTGCAGAAAAAATCGGTGTCAATGCCAAGTCACTTGATGAAGTACTCGAAGTATCAGATATCATCACTGTACATACCCCGTTAACAAAAGAAACAAGAGGGCTTCTCAATAAAGAAACAATTGCAAAAACGAAAAAAGGCGTCCGCCTAGTGAACTGTGCACGCGGTGGTATTATTGACGAGCGTGACCTTCTTGAAGCGCTTGAAAGCGGCCATGTTGCAGGAGCTGCACTCGATGTATTTGAGGTAGAACCTCCTACTGATAATCCGCTTGTAGATCATCCGCTCGTCATTGCGACTCCGCATCTTGGCGCATCGACGAAGGAAGCACAATTAAATGTAGCGGCGCAAGTATCTGAAGAAGTACTTCAATTTGCAAAAGGACTCCCTGTTATGTCATCTATTAATCTACCAGCGATGACAAAAGATGAGTTCAAAAAAATTCAGCCTTATCATCAGTTTGCAGGAAAGCTCGGACGTCTTGTCTCTCAATCAATGAGAGAACCGGTAAAAGAAGTAGGCATCTCTTACGAAGGCTCTATTTCAAAACTCGAAACATCCTTTATTACAAAAAGTCTCCTGTCAGGCTTTTTAAAAGAGCGTGTTGATTCGACTGTAAATGAAGTCAATGCTGGAATGGTGGCAAAAGAACGCGGCATTAGCTTTAGTGAAAAGATTTCTTCCAGCGAATCTGGTTACGAAAACAGCATTTCTATTGAAGTTAAAGGCGACCTTTCAACCTTTACTCTAAAAGCAACCTATATCCCGCATTTAGGAGAACGCGTTGTTTCCATTAATGGATTTAATATTGATTTTTATCCAGATGGACACCTTGTCTACATCCAGCATACTGATGCACCTGGTGTGATTGGAAAGGTTGGACAAATTTTAGGCGACCATGATGTCAACATTGCGACAATGCAGGTAGGACGTAAAGAAAAAGGCGGCGAAGCCATCATGATGCTTTCTTTCGACAAGCATCTTGAGGACGAAATTGTCAAAGAATTAACCGAAGTGCAAGATATACTTTCTGTGCGTCTGATCGACCTATAAAAAATCATGATAAACCTCATGCAAATGCATGAGGTTTATTGTTTTGAAATCATTAAACGATCTCCCGTTCGGATGAGATGAGTAGACAGCTCATTGATCTTTTTCAATTGTTCCACAGTCATCTCATGCGCCTTTGCAATCGACCAAAGGGTATCTCCTTGTTTAATGAGATATGTATTGTTCTCTTGTCCGTTTACATGTAGAGCCGGCTCTTGGAAGCGATCCATTGCAATGATTGTGAGTGGATCTACCGCATCTTCTTTGCTGGCTGACCAATGACCCCTGTGCACCTCAAAATGCAAATGAGTGCCTCTAGACGCCCCTGTGTTGCCGATAATGCCAATTGGCTGTCCTGCTTCTACATGGTCACCCTTTTTAACAAAACGCTCATGTAGATGTGCATAGACAGTTTCATATCCATTTGGATGCTGGATAAACACAACCTCGCCATATGTAGCAGATACATACGAACGTGAGACCACACCTTCACTTGCAGCAAAGATGGATTCTCCTTCTGGCGCAGCTATATCTAATCCCATGTGCGAGCCGCCTCTTGTCCCAAACAAATCCGTGACTTCTCCTTTTATCGGCTCCACCCATTCGCTTGTTTCCTGTGCATGAGCAAAAGGCGAAAAGATCATCAAAAAACAGCTGGCACATATGAAGCAATACCTTTTCATCAGTGACTCCCCTTCTTTGAGGTTCTTTTTATGACAGCTTAGTATACAGCAAGGAAGCTATTTTCTATACATCAAAAAAAGAACGCAATTTCTCGCGTTCTTTAACGGTCTTTTATGACAACTGGATTCGGCAGAGCCGGCACCTCTATCGGTTCTTCTAATTCATACGGCCCCACTTGATCTGTTCCTGCCTGTTGAATGGTAACCTCTGTAAAACCAAAATCTTTTGCTGAGAGCAGCAGACCTTCAATGAGTAAAATATGATCATTTGAGTCCGATAATCGCGCTGATGCTCCAAACGTAATGGTCACATGTTTTCCTTTAGACGTCACTTCTTTAATCGGTTCGTCTTTAATTAATGGATCAAGTCCTGCATCGCTTGTACGCTTCATGGCTTCTACCGCATCTTCATACGATGAATAATGCGCTTTTGACGGCACCAAAAAAGTCCCGCTCTTATTCTCTAAAACATAATAAGCGTGCTTTGTTTGTTTTTCAATCGATATTGTTCCAACGCTTCCATTTGCTCCTAGTTGAAGGTGAGACCCTTTGGCTGTCTTGACTTGCACCTGCTTATATTTGCTCCATTTTAGCGTTTCTTTTACCATATCTTTAAACCGGTTGGCTTCTTTTAACGTATCAAGGGACAAATCACTTTTTAATTGAAAAATAAGTGTATCCCCTTTTTCGCGAAGGTCCACCATATCCATATAAGATTGAAGGGGCTTTGTCATTTCAGGCAGCTGCACCTGTTCATATGTGTTCACCATATCCTGCAAATGATCATACCCATCCTCTTTTTCAATGCTAATTGGAACCACTTGAGAGGTCGATTCATCTATGTATGCAATGGTCATATACTTTTGCTGCTGCTTATAAGAAACAACGTGTGAGGGCCCATCAGTCTGCTTGACCGCCTCTAATGTGGCGTTCACCTGACTTTTGTCAGCACTTGAATCCATTTTCATTTGCTGTTGATGATCTTGAGCAGCCGGCTGAAATAAATGAGGAGAAATTAAAAACGCCATAAATAAAACCACAACGGTTGCGACCGCTGGACCGATCCATTTGGCACTTTTCTGTTTCTGCCCGCTTGCCATCAGCATCTTCTGGTATATTTGCTTAGATGAACGGTTGTCCTCCACCTTTGGAAGCTGACTTAGTAACACCTTGATTCGTTCTTCGCTCCAATCGGACCTGTTCGTTTTCATTCACTAGCTCCTCCTTCAAAAGCTCCATATGTTTTCGGAGCACTTTCAGGCCTCGGTGCTGGGTTGTTTTGACTTTGCTTTCCGAGAACTTTAGCGCCTTTGCCGTCTCCATGATTGAGTAGCCCTGGATAAATCTTAAAATGATGACAGCTCGTTGATCAATCGTGCACTGATCAAGTGCGGCATAGATTTCTTTTACATTTTCATCCTGCACAGCCAGTTCGTCCGGGAGCAAGTCTGGGTCCTTTACATCCTGCTTATCCCAATCAAACGTGCCGAGTACCCGTTGTCTAATGGTTTGCTGTTTGCGAAACCAATCAATTGCCACATGCCTTGCAATCGAAAACAGCCATGTTTTCTCGCTGCTTCTTCCTTCAAAAGTTTTATATGAGTGAAGTACCCGGATGTAAACCTCCTGAACGAGATCCTCTGCCTGATTTTTATCTTTAACCATATAAAATAAAAACTGGTACAAATCTTGATGGTACGAATCATATATTTTTTGAAAGGTTTCATGCATAGGAAACCCCTCCGTTCACTTATTTTTGTCGAGTGACTCTTACAAAACGTTACATTACAACTTTATGACAAATATATTACAAGTTCGACAATTTTGAAAGGGCTTTTTGTTTAACTTCTCCTTAAAAATATGAAAATAAAAAAAACACTTCTTTTTCTTTCGAAAAGAAGTGTTTCTCATGTAACAAGATTCTTCGTCAGGATTAGACGAGTTCCTGCTTTTTTCTCGGAATATAAAAGGTAAAGTGTGTACCTGTACCCGCTTTGCTATGTGCATGAATGGAGCCTTGATGCGCTTCTACGATGTTCTTCACAATCGCAAGACCAAGTCCAGTGCCAGAACGCCCTCTTGTTCTTGCCTTATCCGCTTTATAGAAACGTTCGAAAATAAATGGCAGATCCTCTTCTGGGATTCCGCTTCCTGAATCTTTTACATCCATTTTCAGACCGCTTTCCACCGATTGAACCGAGAAGTGAACCTCTCCGCCCTCTGGTGTATGACGAATGGCGTTATCAATAAGATTCGTAAACACCTGCTCAATCTTATCTGGATCGAGTACAAAGTGGGGTTCATCCACTTGAATGTCATATGTGAGATCAACTTGCTTTTCTTTTGCAATACCGAGAAATTTGCGGTAAATCTTCTCGATCAGCTCTTCTGTATCCGTTGATTCAAGATTCAGTGTAATATGGCCAGCTTCCATTCTCGCTAGGTCTAGAAGATCGTTCACAAGACGTCCCATTCGAAGCGATTCGTCGTAAATAATTTGCGCAATCTCTTTCTTTTCCTCTTCTGAGCCTGCAATATCATCTACAATCGCCTCACTATATCCTTGCAGCATAGCAATTGGAGTACGAAGTTCATGACTGACATTGGCAATGAAGTCTTTTCTCAGCTTATCAAGTCTTCGTTCCTCTGTCATATCACGAAGGACCGCAACTGCTCCCCTAACGTCCTGCTGATTATAAAGCGGAGACATGAGAAGAACCCAAGTACGCCCTTGCAGCGTGACTTCGATCATTTGCTCTTTTTCCGTGCTGACGGCTGTATGAAACAGTTCTCGCGCTTCTGGAGGCAGTTCATCTCCATCTTTGATCTTCATATTTTGCTCGTAATACCATGCCTGCAAGAATCGTTCTGCAGGAGGATTCGTCATGAGGATCGTTCCATCAATATTGATGGTGATGACACCATCAGCCATACTGCTTAAAATATTGGACAGATGCTCTTTTTCTTGATTTAAGGCTGTGATATGAAATTTAAGCTGCTTGCCCATTTGATTAAAGGCGATGGCCAGTTCTCCAATTTCGTCTTGCGTTAATATAGGAATCTTTGTATCAAATTTCCCTTTCGCCAGATCCTGTGCTCCCTCTTTCATCTTTCTAAGCGGATAGGTGACACGTGTTGATAAGAAGAAAGCGAATATAGTGGTCAGAACAATGGCAATTCCGGCTGCTAGGAAGATATAACGCGTCGTATGTTTTGTTGTTTGCTCTACAGCGAGTAATGATTGAGAAAGAAAGACCATGCCTTTTTTCCCGTTTGCCTCAAATGGAACACCGACGACAATTCGTTCATCTTTATGATTGCCTGCATTTGGTTCTGCACGTTTACTGATTTTTTTACGATTTTTTAGCGCTTGATTCAAATCACTGTCTGCTTCAATTTGTTTCTTTGTAATCGCAGGAAGCTTCCCGTCTTTTTCAGACGAGTACCACTCTAGCCCGTCCTCTTGGATAATCGCAATACTCGTCAATTTGTCAGCAAGCTCTGATGTAATCGACCTTGCGAGCGATTGATCGTCATGGCTTTCTAAAATGACCGCCACTTTATTTGCCATTTGCGTTAAATCTGACTTTGCTTCTTCTACATGGTAATTTTCAATGAACTCTAAAAGAAGCACGGTTAAAATAGATAAAACGATGAGGACGAGGAAGAGAATGGTTAACCATAGCTTTCCAACGACACTTTTCCACAGTTTCATTCAGCGCCGACCTCAAATTTGTACCCGACACCCCATACCGTCACGATTTTTTTCGCAGCTTCTGGTGACACTTTATTCAGCTTTTCCCGTAGTCGTTTGACGTGGGTATCAACTGTTCTCAAGTCTCCAAAGAATTCATACTGCCATACTTCTTTTAACAGCTTCTCTCTGTCATAAACCTTATCCGGTGTTTTCGCAAGGAAATATAAAAGCTCATATTCCTTCGGCGTGAGACTGACTTCTTTGCCATCAGCTGTCACTCTATGCGCATCGTGGTCAATTGAAAGATGAGAAAACACAAGTACATCTTTTGTTGTTGTCCCAGTATTGAGATAAGACGTTTGAGAAGATCTTCTGAGCAATGCCTTCACACGTAAAACAACTTCACGCGGGCTAAAAGGTTTGACGATATAGTCATCCGTTCCTGCTTCAAACCCTTGCACGCGGTTGGTCTCTTCTCCTTTTGCCGTCAGCATAATGATTGGAGTTGCTTTTTTGTCTCGAATTTGATTACACACTTCGATCCCATCTGTGCCAGGCATCATTAAATCGAGCAAAATGAGGTCATAATCTATTTGGAGTCCTTTTTGAATGGCCTCATCTCCATTTTCAGCTTCATCAATTTCATAATTTTCACGTTCTAAATACATTTTTAAAAGGCGGCGAATTCTTGCCTCATCATCTACGACTAATATTTTCGTTTGAGTTGTGTGTTCCATTAGACAATCCTCCTGCTTTCTCCGTTGTTACATTCATTTTAACAAAAAGCCGAATCGATTCATAAAAAGTTGGCCTTTTTCATGTGATTAAGCGTAAGAATGAAGCCCTGCAATCACGAGATTGACAAAGATGAGATTAAACATAATGATGGCGAATCCGATGACAGCTAACCAAGCGGACTTTTCGCCATGCCAGCCCCTGGATAAGCGAAGATGAAGGTAGGCTGCATAAAAGAGAAACGTAATCAATGCCCATACTTCCTTCGGGTCCCAGCCCCAGAACCGAGTCCATGCAATTTGCGCCCAGATCATTGCAAAAATGAGTCCGCCTAACGCAAATACAGGGAAACCAATGGAAACAGCTCTGTATCCAATTTCATCGACTAAATCTAGGTTCACCTGTTTCACGAGCGGTTGAAGTAGAGCGCTCAGTCGTTTGCGAATGATCAACCGAATCAGCCCATACAAGATCAGCCCCGTGCCGAATGACCATAACACCGTATTGACCTTTCTTCCTGAAAAAACAGGCGGCAAATCAACAAACGGTTCCAAACGATCTTGCGTCACAAGCTCTCCTTTATGAGGTCCAACTAGAGCTGGCAGCTCATAGACCATCACACTTTCCTCTTTATTTTTATCGACCCAATTAAATTTCGCTTCGTATCCTGTCATTCTAAAGATGGACGTGACTGCGATAAATGCAAGTGTCACAATAATCATAAACATGACAAGCTCTAAACCCAATGTCTTCTTACCTGGTTTAGTTTGATCGACATGCTTTAATAAGAAGATGACACCCGCCACAAAGCTGATGGCTAAAATAGCTTGCCCTAGTGCTGCTGTTGTCACGTGAATATAAAGCCAATTACTTTGTAATGAAGGAATTAGCGGTGATATATCAGATGGGAACATGCTTGCATAGGCAATAATCAATAAAGCGATTGGAAGTGTAAATAAACCAAGTACCGACACTTGATACACAAAATATAAAATGATGAATGCGAGCACAAGCATCATGCCAAAAGCCGTTGTGAATTCAAACAAATTACTGACTGGTGCATGACCTGACGCCATCCATCTTGAAATAAAGTAGCCAAATTGACTTAAAAAACCGATGATGGTGAGCGTAATACCGATAAGTGCCGCCTTATTTTTGCGCGGTCCATCAACTTTCTTTTTTCCTTTAATGGCACCACCAAAAAAAGGAACTGCCGCTAAATACAATAGAAAAGCTGCAAATAACAGGTTTTCACTGACTGCTGCCATCTAATCCTTCCCCCTTGCTTTTGCTGATACTTGTTGTATCAGGCAGTTCTTTTTGATCAACTGGCTGTTTGATGCCACTGTCACTTAGGATCACGCCAAGATCAGACTTTAAGCCAAACCAGTTTTTGTTTGTGTGTCCTGCCACGAATACTTTTCCATCCTTTGCAGATAGCCAAATTCTTCTATGCTGCCAATACATCCCCTGCACGACACCAATCATGAAGATGATCCCGCCTACAATGAGCACCCCAAGAGTTAAATCTTTTCTCACCGTCAATCCCGTGACGTTTTTGGTTTCCACTCGATCAAACTTCATTTTATATAGGTTGTTATCAGAACCCTCAACTGTCTCTTGAATCGCCACAAAGCTTTTTTCACCTTTAGGCTTTTCAGGAGAAACCATTTCAAACACGAAAGCAGGATTATTCGGATTCCTTGTTTTCGTACTTGGCGTTCCATCATCGTCAAAATAAAAATCAGGGAGATAGCTCATTACTTTGACTTTGTAACCGCTACCAAGATCATATTCTGACTTAGGCTCCAGCAGATTAATCTTCACTGTTCCGAAAGATTTTTCAGTATCTTTACGAATCAGCTGAAAGACCATTTGATCGAGTTCATTTTGTTTAAAATCCACTTGATATAATGAGAAATGATCAAACTTGAGCGGTTCGTTCACTTTAATATCGTGTTCTGATACCTGCTTCAGCTTGGGCTTTTCACCAAACACAACTTCCCCTTCACGTTTGTATAAAGTGGCATCGGTTTTATAACTTTTCACTACTTGACCGTCGCCAGCTCTTTCAATCGCATTCTCAAACACTTCTTTTTCATTTTCAGTTTCATAGCGGTCAATTGAAAACGCATTATTTTTCAAAAAATATTGACCATCTGTGCCTGGAATTGGGGCAGTTTCACCCTCTCTAACCCACAGCGTTTCATCCACATACATGCCTGGGACAAACCGGAGCATTGATCCAATGAGAAAGATGATTAATCCAATGTGATTGACGTAAGGGCCCCAGCGTGAGAAGCGGCCTTTTTCCGCTAAAATATGTCCGTTTTCCTCTCGTAATCGGTAACGCTTTTGTTTCATTGCTTTCATGATGCCTTCATATGTATGCTGATCTAACGTTTTGTCTGTCTCACTGAACAGACGCTGTCTTCTCATAAAGCCTTCTTTTTTGATAACCCCTTGGTTTTTGAGTGCTCGATAAAGAGGAATAACCCGATCGAGACTGCAAATGACAAGGGAGATTCCGATGGATGCAACTAGAGCTAAAAACCACCAAGAATTATAAAGATCATGGAATCCAAGTGTGTAATACAGCTTGCCAAACGACCCATATTGCTCTTCATAGTAGGTGGAAGCAGATGCACCTGGCGGAATAAATCGCTCCTGCGGAAAAATCGTTCCTAATGAGGAAGCAAGCAGTGTAATGACAATCAGCCACACACCCACCTTAACGGAAGAAAAAAAGTTCCATACTTTATCAACAATCGTTTTGTTGTATGTTTGCGAGCGTCTCGCACTGCCGTCGTATCTCATATCAAGCAGCTTTGAAGAGTTTTTCTCTTTAGCCGCAATAGGATTCCCGCAGGATTCACATAAAACAGTACCGATTGGATTAATATGTCCACACTCGCATTTTACCTCTTTCATTCTATGACCCCTTTGGTTTAATCAAATTCATATATTCATAGACATTGCGTTCTGTCATGGTTCCCTTTATGACTTTGATTACCTTGCCTTCAGGATTAATTAAAAATGTGGTTGGCAGCGGCGTAATATCATATGCCTCTGTCACTTGACGATCTTTGTCCATGGCAACAGGAAAATTCACGCCATAGGATTCCATAAAATTTTTCACGGCAATATTGGATTCCCCAACATTCACTGCAACAATTTCCACACCGCGATCCTTGAACACTTCATATTGATTTGCCATGTAAGGGAATTCTTGTTTACACGGACCACACCAGGTCCCCCAAAAATTAAGAAAGACGCCTTTGCCTTTTAAGTCCTTTAGTTCAATCCGTTCCCCATCCACAGATTGAAGGACAAAGTTTGGCGCAATAGATCCTTCTTTCACCCGATCCTGTTTGGCAAATACTGAGTTATACATGGTATAACATAATGCAGCAAGCATCACGAGGAGAATGCCCGTCCGTATGAAAAACCGTCTTTTTTTCATCTGAAGTACCCCTTCCCCATAGACATTCAGGTAAATTATAGCATTCTCCTTCTTTTGATGCTTCTTCATTTTTTGAAGTTTATGTGAAAATTAAAAAGCGCTTTTTCCGTGATCCGCAATCGCTCTCAGACGCTTCACTTCATGTGGAGACAATTCTCTGCGGTCTCCTGGTCTCATGCCTTCAATATGAAGGAACGCATATTGCTCTCTTTTTAGCTTTAGCACATCATGACCGATCGCTTCAAACATGCGGCGCACTTGTCTGTTTCTGCCTTCATGAATGGTTAATTGAACAATAGATGTCTGCTTTCGTTTATCAATCGAAAGCATTTTCGCACGGGCAGGTGCAGTTTTTTTATGATCTAACATAATCCCTTTTTCTAGCTTTCTCAGCAATTCCTTTGATGGGATTCCTTTTAGCTTCGCTGCATATGTTTTATCAATTTCGTATTTCGGATGCATGAGCTTATGGGCAAATTCCCCGTCATTTGTAATTAAAATCAAACCGCTCGTATCATAATCTAACCGGCCGATTGGATAAAGGCGCTGCGGGATGTCATCAAAGAAATCTGTGACCACCTTCCGTCCTTTATCATCCTCGGCAGCTGAAATGACGCCGCGCGGTTTATAAAGCATAAAGTAAACCGGTTCTTCTCTTTCAAGCTTTAATCCGTTGACTTCAATTTTATCTGAAGAGCCCACTTTTACTCCGAGCTCTGTCACTGTTTGACCATTAACGGTAACTCGTCCTTCTTTAATTAATTCTTCTGCCTTTCGTCTTGAAGCGACGCCGGCATGTGCAATTACTTTCTGTAAACGTTCCATTTTGTCTTTCACCTCATGTACTATCTTACTTGCTTGACTTAAAACAAACAAGCATTCGTGGAAAAATAAGCGATTCGTCTGTTTAATTTCAGCTAAAAAGCAATTTCCCATCCATTGAAAGACAAAAAAGCGCCTCTTTAGGCGCCGCTAAATAACAAACTGACAATGATGACAGATGCAATGATTCCAATGAGGTCCGCTAACAGACCTACTTTCAGCGCATCTCCCATTTTTTTAATACCGACTGCCCCAAAATAGACCGTTAAAACGTAGAGAGTGGTATCAGTTGACCCTTGCATGACAGCTGCGAGCTGTCCGATAAAAGAATCTGGTCCATATGTCGCAATGAGGTCTGATGTCATCCCAAGTGCAGCTGTGCCAGATATCGGACGAATAAACGCAAGCGGCACTACTTCTGCCGGGAAGCCGATCGCTGTAAACACGGGTTTTAACAGGCCCATGACAAATTCAAGAGCACCAGACGCGCGGAATATCGTAATAGCCACGAGCATGCCGACTAAATAAGGAATGATTGAAAAGGCAATTTGAATACCCTCTTTCCCGCCCTCGACAAATGTTTCATAGGTCGGTACCTTTTTAATGGTTCCCGCAATTAAAATTCCTGCGATGATCAGTGGGATCAAAGCAAGTGACAGCCAGTTAATAAATGACACGAGATCACCCCCGCCTGCTTCTGCGATAGTGGAAATAGCGATCAATGAGAATGGCACCAATGCCTGAAATGAGTGTCGCCAAAATGGTTGGCCCTACAATGTCTGTTGGCTGATCTGCACCATAGGTCATTCTAATCGCAATGACGGTTGTTGGCACGAGTGTGATAGAGGATGTGTTGACCGCTAAAAATGTAATCATGGACCGGCTTGCTTCATTTTTCCCGCCGTTTAATGCTTTCATCTGCTCCATCGCCTTAATCCCAAGCGGTGTGGCGGCATTCCCGAGACCAAAGAAATTCGCCATCAGATTGGACAAAATATATCCCATCGCAGGATGGTTAGGCGGAATATCAGGAAATAGCTTTGAAATAAAGGGACGGCACAATTTACTAAAGAAATTTAACAAACCTGCCTCTTCTGCAATCTTCATCAGCCCGAGCCAAAAAACGAGGACACTAATCAGACCAATTGAAATGGTCACTGCTTCCTTTGATCCCTTAAATACAGCTTCGTTTACTTCCTCCATCGTTCCGTTGAACATCGCATACACAAGACCGATGACAGTGAGGAATACCCAAATTAGATTGACCATGAAGATCCGCCTATAGATGTCTGAAAGACAGACTTAAACATTTCTTGAAAGCTTTTTTGTGGCATTCGATTTCGTTTATTTTCATAAAAAATCGGTACTTGCTCGATCACCTGACCATCTAGTAAAAACGTCATTTTCCCTACAACATCCGGGATGGCTTCGGCGTTTTTTTTCCACTTTTTTTGAGGAGTAAGCATTTCCGTTTCAATTTCTACTAGCTTTTTCTCATCTTCATTTAAAAAATAGTCCACATCACGTTTGATAAATGCTTTTTTTTCGTAAAAGGTTCCCTTTAATGAAGCGAGTCTTCCTTTTTCAGCAAGTACGTACGTTTTATAGTGATCAAATGCATATTCAAACATAGAGATATGATCCTTCCAATCATCTGGCGCATTAATGGTCACAGCGATCAGCGCCGCATCTCCTTTTGTAGCTGTAGAGACAAGTGTGCGTTTCGCAAGCTTCGTATATCCCGTTTTCCCTCCAGTAGAATATTCATATAAACCAGTAAGGAGCTTGTTTTTATTTTTCCAATAGCCCTCCATCGTTTTTGCTTTATAGAAAGTCGTGCCCGCAATTTTTTGATATTGTTTATGCTCCATGGCGTATTTTGTTAAGATGGCCATGTCATAGGCTGATGAATAATGATGTTTATGATCATCCAGTCCATGCGGATTTTGAAAATTCGTATTCTCCATTCCTAGTTCAGATGCTTTTTGATTCATCATAAAAATAAATCCTTCTAAGCTGCCGCCCACATGCTCTGCAATGGCAACAGCTGCATCATTTCCAGAACGCAGCATAAGCCCGTATGTCAAGTCTTCTAGGCTCACCTTCTGCCCTTCTTTTAAATAAATCGATGAGCCCTCTGCTTGAATCGCGCGCTTTGATACTTTGACGGTGTCTTTCATTTTCCCTGATTCAATGGCTAATACCGCCGTCATTATTTTTGTAATACTGGCGATTCTTCTTTTTTCATGCTCGTCCTTTCCAAATAGGACTCTGCCTGACTGTCCATCTATTAAAATGGCGCTTCTTGCACTCACCGATAATGACATATCTGCTTTGGCATGTGAGGAAAAGGGCAGTAAGAGTGTAAATAGAAGAAGGACTGCTGTTCCAATTTTTAAATAGGGCATGTTCATTCACGTCCTTGTCCGTTTTGTACAAGTGTATGCGCGGCTGAAAAAGTTATGATGCCTCGTCCATAAAAAAAAGCGTCTCTATATGTAGAGACGCTTTTTCCTCTTGCTATACCATTTTCATTTGCTGATGAGATGTCGTATATTCTAGCTCTTCTCTCATCGCTAAAAAATCTTTTTCTAATGAAGAAAATAATCGTTTGATCTCAGCGGATACTTCATGGTGGAAAACAATGCTGCTCTTTCCTGTATACGCGGAACGGCTGTCTTCATACCATGTATCCTTTTTCGGCGTGAAAAACTCTTCAATACATTGATGATAAATACGGTGAAGCGTCTGCTGCGCGGCTTGCTGCGGGAATGTCTGCTGCTGGCTGATTTTCCTGCAAACTGCCGCTGCATCCTCACTGTACACTGCAAGCTTCCGTAATGTATTCAATATGTCACAATAATAGGCTTCCGCTTCAGGGTTTAATCGTTTCATACTTGATAAGGTAGCTTCATTCAGAAAACCATTCATTTCAGTTGCAACCTTTGATAAAAAGACGCCTGCTTGATCAACTTGAGCCTTTACATTCATATGTGCCATTTGTTTTGTGTTTACCTTCCCCTCATGGCTTTATGACCATTTTATCTGACATCAATAGATGTTAGACCTAAAATCTTTTTTATATTTTATCATACCTTTTTCATTCTTTTGAACTATTTTATTTCTTCAAATGTTTGATTGAAGTTTTCAAAAAATAGATCAGCTTCTTCTTGTACACCATCTGCTTCTACATTCTCTGGAAGCGGCGGTAATTCATCCAATGCCTTTAAGCCAAACTGCTCTAAAAAGGTCGGTGTTGTCCCATAAAGAATTGCTCGCCCAGGTCCATCAGCACGTCCGACTTCACAGAGCAGCGCTTTGGCTACTAAACTATGTAGCACCCGCTCTGATTTGACTCCTCTAATTTCTTCTACCTCACTGCGTGTGATCGGCTGTTTATAAGAAACGATTGCGAGTACTTCAAGGGCTGCTTGAGACAAACCTTTGGATGGGGTCTCGACTAATTTTTTCAAATAAATGCTGTATTCTTTTTTCGTCAGCAGCATATAAGAATCTGCATATTCAATGAGCTCAATTCCTCGTTCTTGTTTTTGATATTCTTCCTTTACGGCAGACATCATGTCGAGTAACGCTGCCTCTTCTACTTCAAGAACAGACATGAGCTGTTTTTTTGTTAAGCCTTCGTCACCTGCTGCATAAAGCAGCGCTTCTATGATGGCTTTCCAATTCACGATATCAAGCGTCATGAATCGTTTCACTCCCTATTATATAAATGTCTTCAAAGTTTCCTTCCTGCTCTAACATGATTTGATGACTTTTCATCAATTCAAGAACAGCAAGAAACGTCACGACAAGGTGCTCCTTTTGATCATGTTGAAATAGAGTCATGAAATTGGTGCGCTTTTTCGTTTTTCTTAAATGGTTCATAATCTCATTCATTTTGTCTTCAATCGGAATTTCTTGTCTTGTAATCCTAGATGGTGCCGGTTTCGTTATTTTTTTTCGGTTCAATACCTTTTGGAACGCACCTAACATATCATACACCGTGACATGCAAGTTTGTGTCCTTCGCTTCCGATTCTTTTGCAAATTCGCTTAAATCACTCGGGGGTTTTGTAAAGGCATTTTGCCTTTCTTCCTCGCGTTCCTTTAGTTCTTGTGCTGCATCTTTATACTTTCGGTATTCAATGAGTTTACCAATCAGTTCTTCTCGAGGGTCCTCTTCTTCTTCAAGCAGGTCTTCATCAAATAGCTCTTCCTCTTGTTTCGGAAGGAGCATTCTGCTTTTAATGCTCAGGAGGGTTGCAGCCATCACCAAATATTCACTTGCCACATCAAGTTCAAGCTCCCTCATGGTGTGGACATATAATAAATACTGCTCCGTAATTTTAGCAACGGGAATATCATAAATATCAATTTCCAACCGGTTGATTAAATGTAAAAGCAAGTCCAAAGGACCTTCAAACGAATCTATTTTCACCTGATATTCCAGCATTTTTTCTCACCATTTCTACTGTCTTCTAAGTACCGTTTCACCGGCTAACCTTTAGTATAAGACAGGATAAAGCTCTCGTCCAATATAATTTCGACCATGATGTCCTAGGCAAAATAAGAAAAACATTGGATTCGCCCATACCACTCAGGGCATTTATACATAGAATACCATTGTAAACAGAACTGATGAAAAAGGAGGCCGTATCATTATGGGAGATGGCTATAACTTTGGCGGAGGTTTCGCGCTTATTGTCGTGCTTTTCATCTTGCTGATCATCGTTGGCGCGGCTTGGGTTTATTAAAGAAACAGAGCGTCCTTTCACGAAGGGCGCTCTTTCTTCTTTTCTTTTCAATATGTTAGACTGAAAGTGGAAAAGGAGATGACCACTGTGTATCCTGAAGCGTACGTGGCTTTTTTACATGAATTTCATACGACAAGAGATTATTTTGAGTGTCATGAAATTCTTGAGGAATATTGGAAAGAAGACCCGCCTGAGCAGCGCAAAGAATATTGGGTTGGCTTTATTCAGCTTGCCGTTGCTTTGTATCATCAAAGACGGGGAAATGGAAAAGGAGCAAAACGGCTCATTTCAAATAGCCTCCACTTGCTGGAAGCAAACCGGCCGGTATTATCGAACCTCGGTCTGGATGATGAGGCGTTTCTCATACTTCTGAGAACGCTGAAGAAGAAAATGGCTGAAGATATGTCATACGAAAGTGTGATGCTCCCGATTAAAGATGAAGCGCTTCTGTTTCTATGCCAAGAAATGGCTCAAAAAGAAGGACTGACCTTTGGCCAGGAGAGCAACTTATCCCACACATTTTTGATCGAAAAACATAGACTGCGCGACCGGACAGATGTATTACTTGAACGAAAAAAGCAAATCGAACGTAAAAAAAGCAGAGGACTGTAGCCTCTGCTTTTACATGTGTGATATTTAGTTTGTTTCGCTGTGACACTTATGAAAGAAGCCTTGCGTTAATTCATTTGGAATGAGTGTTTTGGTTTTGAATACCTCTTCCACGGCTAATACCATTTCCTTGCCGATTCCTTGATCACGATGGGATGGATTCACACTAATATGCTCGATTTGTACTTGGTCGTCTGTTTTCAACACACCAATGGCACCTACGATATCCTCGCCATCTTTCCAAAGGAACAGCTGCCGATTTTCATCCATTTCATAAGACTTCATCGTCTGCTGAAGCTGTTTGACGTCTTTCTCACCCGGCATGAAGGAAAGTAGCCCCATGGCAATTTTTTCAAAAGACCTCTTATAACGAATTAACATATATACCCCTCAATATTCAAATTATCCTTATGTCCAGCAAATGTCTCACGAATCATTTGCTCATCACACATTATAAACATTTTTATACCGTTTTTAAACTCTTTTTCACTAAATTAACGAAAGGTACGATTGAGATTCGCCATTTCAATGGCAGCTGCAGCCGATTCGCTGCCTTTATTTCCAGCTTTTGTGCCGGCTCTTTCGATGGCTTGTTCAATGGATTCTGTTGTTAGTACACCGAAAATAATCGGTACACCTGTTGACATGGCACTTTGAGCAATTCCTTTAGCGGCTTCATTACAAACATAATCGTAGTGAGTTGTTGCGCCCCTGATTACAGTTCCAAGTGTAATGACGGCATCGTATTTCTCTGTTTCAGCTAGTTTTTTTGCCATGTACGGAATTTCAAAAGCACCCGGTACCCACACAACATCAATATCGTCACCGTTTGCTCCGTGTCTGAGCAATGTATCTTCTGCTCCGTCAAGCAGTTTACTTGTAATAAAGTCATTAAATCTCGCGACGACAATTGCAAATTTTAGTCCTTCTGCTACTACATGCCCTTGTATTGTATTCATATGTTGATCATCCTTTTTTGTGATTTTTTATTTTGTTTCGATAGAAGCTGTTTCTTTATGATTTAAATAGGTCTGTAATGCTTCTATTGTCAGCATTTTTAAACCGTGCTGTTTTTGGATTTCTTTTAGTTCTGGAACCCGCGCCATTGAGCCATCTACATTCATAATTTCACATATGACACCCGCTGGCTCTGAACCTGCCAGTTTCGCAAGATCTACCGCTGCCTCTGTATGACCTGGTCTTTCTAGTACGCCGCCTTCTTTTGCAATGAGCGGAAATACATGACCTGGGCGGGCAAATTCTTCTGGTGTTGCGTCTTTATTTAACATGGCAAGCATGGTCATAGAGCGCTCAAAAGCACTAATACCAGTCGTCGTTGTCACATGATCGATGCTCACAGTAAAAGCTGTATGGTGTGCATCTGTATTTTGTTCTACCATTGGATGCAGGTTCAGATGTTTAGCAATCGACGTTTGAACCGGTGTACAAATGAGGCCTCTTCCATGTAAAGCCATAAAGTTAATCACTTCAGGCGTGGCATGCTCAGCAAGTGCCACAAAATCTCCTTCGTTTTCTCTGTCTTCATCATCCACAACGATAATGATTTCTCCTTCTTTTAGAGCGTTTACTGCTTCTTCTACTGAATGATACATACAATCGCCTCCTAGAATCCGTGCTCTTTTAAAAATGATGGGGTCAATCGAGATGGCTGCTTTTCGCCTTGTTCTTTTGTTAAAAAGCGATAGATGTATTTACCGATCATGTCACACTCTATATTCACAGTCTCTCCCATAGATTTAGTCGGGAAAATAGTTCCTTCAAGCGTATGAGGAATAATAGAGACTGTGACGTGTGAATCTTGCAAATCGAAAATGGTTAAGCTGACACCATCTATTGCGATCGAACCCTTTTGCGTGAGCATATCTGTGAGGGTCTTGTCCATCTCTAAATCATAGTAAATGGCATTACTTTTCTTTTCTATTCGGGTAATGACTGCCGTCCCGTCAACATGGCCTGAGACAAAATGACCGCCGAACCGTCCATTCGAAGACATGGCCCGCTCTAAATTCACTGGACTGCCTGATGTCAGCTGATCCAGTGATGTCGCTTTGACCGTCTCTGGCATCACATCTGCTGCGAACTGTGCTTTTGTAAAGCTTGTGACTGTAAGACATACACCATTGATTGCTATACTGTCTCCAAGGTGAACATCTTCTAGCACACGGCTGCACTGAATGACAATTTCCATGGCATCTGCTGACTTTTTGCTTAATGACTGAACGGTGCCTACTTCTTCAATTATCCCCGTAAACATGTGATCCTCCCTTTCTTTTCATTTGTATTTCTCACTTTTAAAAAAAGCGATGTTAGGGACATGTGATCGATTGAGCACCTTCGTCGCTTTTTATGGTCCATACAAGGTAGATGAGGGATCACCTAATAAACACTGCATGCCGGTCTATTCACTACATGTACATACAGAAAGCCCCGGAAAAAATTCCGGGGCTTTGGCTTTTTTGCATCAGAAATAAAACTATGATCAACAAATATTTTTCGTTCATAGCTTTCTTTATCCTTCTCCCATCCAGACTTTCACTGTCGGCTTCAGCTTTTCACTGAATCAACCGTTAATAAATTAACGGGTCACGGGCTGTAAAGCATTTGCTTTATTACCGTCGGTCGGGATTTTCACCCTGCCCCGAAGGATACAATCGATATTCAGCTGTCCTTAGGGGATATTATAACGATCCTTGTTGGCAAATGCAACAATCAAGATTTTTCACAAAAAAAAGACTCCTTATAGGAAAGGAGACTTGTTAATTAACGACTTTTACTACTTTTATAAGACCATCTATTCTTTTTTCATTACTAAAGTAGGCTTTAATACGATCGCCTTTCTTCAAGTCGGCCACATCATCTTCGAATTTCTTTCCATTAAAAATGATTTTCGTGCCGTTTTTTGCTTGACCGTAATATTCATCTCCGTCAATTTTCGTAATGGTATATTCATAGATGGTATAATCTTTATCATTATTTGTTAAGCTCTCACCAATGGCTGTTGGCACATCTTCAATTTTCATGCCATTCATGTATAAATAACCTACGCCTAAAAAAAGCAGTAAAACAAATAAAATGGCCATTTTCAATTTAATTTTCCCCATATTTAGAACCTCCATCATCTGCACTTCGCCTATTTGTATGTTTTATTCCTTCTTTTGATGAAATAAAACCAAAAAAGCTGATTTCCATTAATGGTTACTTATATAACGATTGAGATGGACCTTTGGTTCCACCTTTTCATCATTACATATGTTACGAATATGCGTTCTTTATTAAGGGGGTCTCTTTCCTCTTTATCAGTTAGCAAAGCACACATCATTGATGATCATCTTTTTTCGAGTGCGAATAAATCTTCCTCTAACAATTGCGATCTCTGAACAGCGATGTTTCGGCTGTCACGAACCCCTTGATTATAATAGTAGCTTCCAAGATTTTTTGTGATAAATTCTAGTATATTGTTGGCTGCTAATTCACCAATTTCTTCTTCTCGTTCTTCGGCAAAATAACGCTGAATGGCAATCATCATTTGATTTTTTTCTTCTTTTGTTAATGGTTTCAAATTATCTCCTGCTTTCTTTCAGCATGACCACGCTTTTTTGATTTGTACTAACAATGTGGTGACACCCACAAATACGAATGTTTGTTCTCTTATCATATCACAAAATCGAATTTTGTCCATCACTGACCTAAAAGAAAAAGCGTATTTTGATATTTAGTTCAAAATACGCTATCACTCTTATTGAAGGAGGATGCCATAGCATGTTGTCCATTTTATTTTAATATGGAAAGTATCGTCGCTACAGAATGATCTACAAATGAACGCTCTGGACGAGATTTCATGAGAACGGTCAGTCCTATGAAAGAAACGACCAGTGTTTGTGCTAAAGCTTTCGCATTCAGGCTGCTTTTGAGCTCACCCGAGCGAATACCTTGAATAATTCTTTCTTCGAAAATGACGGAAAGATACATCTGATGCTCTCTTGTCAGAATTTCAAATTTCTCTTCGTGTGGCGCAAGTTCCACTATTGTATTGATGCAAAAACACCCTTTACTCGGACCATCTCTATATTCCTCTTCTATTAAATCTGCAAATAATGCATGGAATGCTTCCTTGACAGAAAGATTGTTTTGAAGTTTTGTTCGAATATGGGCAGCATGCTGCTTTGTGTATTTGCGTAATGCAGCCTCAAATAATTCCTCTTTATCTCCAAACGCTGAGTATAAACTTGGCCGCTGTATTCCCATTTTTTCAGTCAAATCGCTTAATGTAGTCGCCCTATACCCTTTTTCCCAAAAAAGCACCATTGCCTCATCCAACGCTTTTTCCTTGTCAAATTCCCGTTGTCGAACCATCAGTAATTCCTCATTTCAACATTAAAATTTCTTCACAAAGTCAGGCATCTATTTTTTGATATTATTCTCTATTTGATTACCAATCGGTACATTATAATTTTATTTTATCGATGTACGATTGTCAAATTGCCTTCCTCTTTCAAAATGAAAGTATTGACTTTAAAATGTTTTGTTGGTTATCCTTAACAGGAATCATAATATACCAATCGGTATATTATACTTTTTAGTACAAAAGGAGACGATGACATGCATGGTGAAAGAAAAAACACTCCCATTGAACATCTTGATTTGGAAACGGCTCATTTACAAAACAAACCGAAACAAGCGATGACTCGCTATATGGCTCTGCTGTTTGCGTCAGCCTGCGGGATGGCAGTTGCAAACATATACTTTGCACAACCGTTATTAGACTCTCTCGCATCCGAGTTTGGTATCACCTATTCATCCATTGGCATGGTCATTACGATTACTCAACTTTGTTATGCACTAGGGCTGCTACTGATCGTACCACTTGGTGATCTGTTTAATCAAAGGCGGCTCATCATGGCTCAGATGCTAGTATCCGTGTTATCTCTGATTCTAGTCGGCATCGCCCCTACTGCCACCGTCCTGTTCATAGGGCTGGCTGCCGTCGGCATGCTTGCTGTGGTCACTCAGGTACTCGTAGCGTTCGCAGCGACATGGGCTGCCCCTGAAGAACGAGGCCGTATCGTGGGCTTGGTTCAAAGTGGCATTGTGATTGGTATTCTTTTCGCACGAACGTTTGCTGGTGTACTAACCGATCTCGCTGGCTGGAGGTCAGTCTATCTCGTGTCTGCCGTTATGATGCTCATTATAACCGGCGTGTTATACCGGTATCTCCCGCGTGCTCACAGCAAGAGAGCGTCTATATCCTATATGAAGCTGCTCGCTTCAATGTTTATATTGTTCAGACAAGAACGAATCCTTCGCATCCGAGGCATACTGGGTTTTCTGATCTTTATCGTGTTTGGTACGTTGTGGACTTCACTCGTGCTGCCTCTCAGCAGCTCGCCGCACAATCTTTCACATACGGCGATCGGTGCATTTGGTCTTGCCGGAGTTGCCGGGGCATTAGGCGCTGCCCGGGCTGGAAGCCTTGCTGATCGAGGCTTAGGACAATTAACAACTTTTATAGCTCTTGTCCTATTATTCATTTCATGGTTTTTTATCTATTTCACAGAATATTCACTCATTTTATTAATCATCGGTATTATCATTCTTGACCTATCTGTACAAGCTGTACATGTGACCAACCAAAGCATGATTTTCACAGTGCTGCCTGAGGCGAGAAGCCGGCTCACTGCTACTTATATGATTTTTTACTCCATCGGCAGTGCGACTGGTTCCATTGCTTCCACCAGTATATACGCAAACAATGGCTGGGACGGAGTATGTTTATTTGGCGCCTCTGTCAGCGCCATTACCCTTTTATATTGGTTCATCACCTACCGCCTCACGGAACAAATAACCGTAAAATCAGATTGATAATAAAAAACACCGCGTTTAAGCGGTGTTTTGGGTTAAGGATTAAGCATCGAAAACTTCGACTTTTTCCATTCCTTGACCTTGTTCCATATCTAGAACAGCCTCGATACCAGATGTTACTTTGCCAAAAACAGTGTGAACACCGTTTAAGTGCGGCTGCGGGTCATGGACGATAAAAAATTGGCTACCGCCCGTGTCTTTACCAGCATGCGCCATTGATAATGAACCTCTTTCGTGTTGATGTGGATTCCCTTCTGTTTCACATTTAATTGTGTAACCAGGACCACCAGTTCCATTACCGTTTGGATCGCCGCCTTGGCTTACGAAACCAGGGATGACGCGGTGGAATTTCAGTCCATCGTAGAAGCCTTCATTCGCTAATTTTTCAAAGTTTGCTACTGTACCAGGAGCAGCCTCTGGGTATAGTTCAAACTCAAGTTTCTTACCATTCGTTAGTTGTATGTATCCTTTTTTCGCCATTTTTCACATTCTCCTTTCAGGTTAAACAACGCTCATTATAGCACATTTTTGGCCATGTTAAACATCCTCTGCTCTTTGATTGTGATTTACCTCTTTTCTTAGGATTGATACAATAGAAGAGCTTGATCCTTTTTTCCTATTAAATTGGTGACAGAATGAGCAACATGTCTTTATTTTTTGGAAAAGGAAAACATCTTAAAAAGAAAATTGAAACGTCGAATCGATTTGTTACGTCTATATGATGGAGTACATTTCTTTACGTGTACTCAAAAGATGAGTTTCTCTTGAAAGAGGAACCCTTTCGACTTGAAGGAGGTCAACATGTTTAAAAAATCAATGCTTAGTATGATGGCAGCGCTCCTTTTCCTCATTGGTGCGCCAAAAGTCAGCTTAGCGGATGCAGCTGTCGGCGATGTCATCGTCACACTTGGGCAAGACTTAACTCCGGCTGATCGCCAGAAGGTGCTTGACGAGTTGAATCCACCTGAAAATGCGACAAAAATTGAAGTAACCAATAAAGAAGAGCATGAATATTTAGGAAAGTATATCCCCCGTTCTTCTATCGGAACGAGAGCATTATCATCTTCATCGATCACCATAGAAAAATCAGGTGCTGGTCTGACTGTGGATACTCATAACATCAAGACCATTACAGATGAAATGTATTTAAATGCTTTAATGACAGCCGGTGTCAAGGATGCCAAAGTTGTTGTGACTGCACCGTTTGAAGTTTCTGGTACAGCCGCACTGACGGGTTTATTAAAGGCCTATGAAGTGTCTAGCGACAAAGCCATTCCAGAAGATGTGAAGCAGGTAGCAAACGAAGAGCTTGTGACAACGTCTAAATTGGGTGACTCCATCGGGAAAGACAATGCTTCTGCCCTTATCGCAAAAATTAAGGATGACATTGCGAAAAATGGTGTCCCTAAAACAACAAAAGAAGTAGAAGAAAAAGTGGATCAGGCTGCTTCTGATTTAAACTTAAATCTAACGCAAGAGCAAAAGGATCAACTTGTTTCACTATTCGATAAAATGAAGAACATCAATATCGATTGGAACCAAGTAGGGTCTCAAATCGATAAAGCAAAAGACAAGATTACGAAATTCATAGAATCAGATGAAGGGAAAAACCTACTTCAAAAGATTTGGGATTTCTTTGTCTCCATTTGGAACGCGATCGTCTCTGTATTTACTGGAGGAAAATAAGTCATCATAAAAAGCTGCCTGTACATCAGGCAGCTTTTTTTAAGTAGATGATTTTACTTTTGATTGATAAGGTAAATCAAGTTTGACAATATCCGCATATGTTTCGCGTTCAACCACAAGCTGCGCTTCCCCGTCTTCTACAAATACAACAGCCGGGCGCGGGATACGGTTATAATTATTTGACATACTGTAGCCGTAAGCTCCGGTACAAAAGACCGCTAATAAGTCTCCTTGTGATAACTCTGGCAGATCGATATCCCAAATAAGCATATCTCCACTTTCACAGCATTTCCCTGCAATAGAAACCGTTTGATCATGCGATTGGCTCATTTTGTTGGCACTTGCCGCTTCATATTTCGCTTGATATAAAGCTGGACGAATGTTGTCACTCATTCCCCCATCTACCGCAACATAATCGCGAATGCCAGGTACGTGTTTTGATGAACCGATCGTATAAAGCGTTGTCCCTGCATCTCCAACAAGAGAGCGGCCTGGCTCAATCCAAATCTCCGGCATATCAAACTCATAGCGTGTCACGTTCTCTTTTACAGCTTGGATAATTTTCTCGACGTATTCTGTCGCAGGAAGTGGTTCATCTTCTTCTGTATAACGGATACCAAAGCCGCCGCCTAAGTTTAATACAGTCGAAATAAAACCAAATGATTCTCTCCATTCATCCAGCTTCAAAAAGATCTTGTCTGCTGCAAGGACAAAACCAGCTGTATCAAATATTTGTGAACCAATATGGCAATGTACGCCTAAAAGTTCGATCACTTCTGATCCAAGCACTTGTTTCACCGCTTCATCTGCTTGTCCATTGTGAAGGTCAAAACCGAATTTGGAATCCTCTTGGCCAGTTGTAATGTAATCATGCGTATGCGCTTCGACACCTGGTGTGATACGTAGCAGCACTTTCACCTTTTTTGACAGCTCTTGACCAAGCTCTTCAATGAGTTTCATTTCGTAAAAATTATCTACGACGATACAGCCGATCTCTTGCTCTAACGCCATTTTTAATTCATCTCTGCTTTTATTGTTGCCATGGAAATGAATTTTTTCTACCGGAAACCCGGCGCAAATGGCTGTGTGAAGCTCCCCGCCTGATACGACATCAAGAGATAATCCTTCTTCCTTAGCAAGCTGAAACATTGCGATGGAGGAAAATGCTTTACTCGCATACGCTACCTGCGCTTTTAACTCTTCTTCTATAAATGCTTTTTGAAAGCTTTTTGCACGCTCCCGTATTAAAGCCACATCATATACATAAAGTGGTGTCCCATACGTTTCAGCTAAAGAAACGGCATCAACACCACCAATTTCTAAATGACCGAGTTCATTTTGTCTGCAAGTGCCGTGTAAATACAATGTCATTCCCTCTTTCTCCGCCTCGGCTGAAAAAAGACAGCTGCGTGAGCTGCCTTTTTGCCGTTTCTCAAAGTTAAAAATACAATATCACAATCTTCAGCCACTTTCAATGAGCGTTAAGAATTTGGCGGAATTTTTGATCTGTTTTGAGGGTGAACAATGCTTGGCCTTACTTTTGAGCCAGGAACAGACGTCCGAATCAGCACTTGCCACAAAGCCTTCCCGTTAAAAGGAAGAAATGGCCACATATAAGGCGTCTGCAATGAACGAATGGATGTTAAGTAGATGAGTAACAACGTAAAACCAATGATGAGTCCATTCAGCTTAAAGATCGCCACGAGCGCTAATATGATGAGTCGTACAATCTTATTGGCGACACTCAGCTCATAGCTTGGGGTAGTAAATGTACCGATTGCCGCTAGTGAGACGTATAAGATGACCTCTGGTGTAAATAAACCGACATCAATAGCAATTTGTCCAATTAAAACAGCCGCAATCAGCCCCATGGCGGTCGACAATGCAGTTGGCGTATGAATCGCAGCCATCCTTAAAAATTCCACTCCAAAATCAGCTAGAAACACTTGTAAAATCACAGGAATATGGGACGGTTTGTTAAAGCCAATATAGCTTAAATTATCTGGCAGAAGACTTGGTTCAAGGATAAACAGAAACCAAATCGGTAAAAGGAACGTTGAACATAAAATACCTAAAAAGCGTACCCATCTTAGGAACGTACCAACTGCAGGTGCTTGGCGGTATTCTTCTGCATGTTGAACGTGGTGAAAAATGGTGGTTGGCGTAATGATGACACTAGGAGATGTATCCGTGATGATGATGACATGCCCTTCTAGTATATGGTTAGCGGCGACATCTGGACGCTCGGTGTAACGTACAAGGGGAAAGGGATTGTATCCTTGTTTAATAATGAATTCTTCAATTGTTTTATCAGACATCGTCAGCCCGTCGACTTTGATTCCTGACACTTCTTTCTCTATGATATCGACAAGATCTGGGTCCGCAATATCTTCAATGTAGCAAACACATACATCCGCTTTCGAACGTTCGCCTACTTTGAGCATTTTGTATCTCAGTTTTTCATCTCGCACCCGTCTTCGTATGAGTGCTGTATTGACAATAATGTTTTCAACAAAACCGTCTCTTGCACCCCGGACAACCTTTTCTGTATCCGGCTCCTCTGGCATTCTGCCAGGATAGCTTCTGACATCAATGATAAATGCGTAGTTTTCACCTTCAACTACAACTGCCACAAGACCCGACAGCACTTGGTCTACCGCTTCATCAAGTGTTTCAACCTTTGAGACCTGCTGATTGACAAGACGATTCTCAATCACACGGGCCATGTCATCAGATTCAGGTTCGTTGTCATTGATTTCAACTAGCTCTTTTAATAAGTAGATGACATACTGTGTGTCACATAGTCCATTTACATAGTAAAGTTGGATTTCCTGATCGTGTATATAAATTTTCCGCACGCCAAGGTCAAAGCTGAGACCCATTCCGACATTTTCTTTAAAGTAATCTTCATTTTTTTTCGGATCTCGGTACACGTTCACCTTGTCTTTCTTCATGGAAACCACTCCTTTCTAAAATTAATTCAACCGCTTTCATTGTAATTGGAGATCCTTTGCTCAGATCATCTTTCCGTCCCATTTTGCCAATATCTCCAATTCCAACAACAAACGGAAGATCGAGCGAATCAAGACAATACACGGTATCTCCGCTCATTTTATGAGGTTCCATCTCAGGAAGACCATGCTTGTCGACACCGTATTCTGTCAGTTCACCCTCCCGGTCAATGGAAACATGAACCTTGGTCCATTCAGCTTGATGCGTTTTGGATGCAACGGCGATCGCCCCAATGACTTCAATTTCAGGATGACGCGCCACATGCTTCATCGCTATCTCCCCTGTTCCTTCACCTGTCAGGCCAGAATCATCAAACATGACAAACACTGGATCATTCGGCGTTTTTAAAATCATCTGCACAAGTTCAGGTCCTGTTCGTTTGCTTGGATTTCCTTTTGAGCTGGAAATACATCGCCCACCGACATTTTTAGCAGCAAGCTCAATGGTTTTGGCAGCATATATATCTCCGTCTGTCACTAAAATGACTTTCCGTCTTTGCGCCATATTAGGTTATCCTTTCGGTTTAAAGATAAGAGCGATAATAAATGAGAATAAAATCGCAGCTGAAATTCCAGCAGAAGTTAATTCAAAAATACCGATCCCGATTCCGATGAACCCGTGTACATCTGCCTGATGCATCGCCCCATGAAGTAAGCTATGACCAAAGCTGACGATTGGTACGGTTGCGCCCGCACCCGCAAATTCAATAAATTTATCATAAATACCGAATCCGTCTAAGATGGTACCCGCCACAACAAAAGTGGTCATGACATGTGCAGGCGTAAGTTTGAGTATGTCTAGTAAAAGCTGGCCAATGACGCATATAAGTCCGCCTGCAACAAAAGCGATAAGATAATCCATTAGCTCTCTCCTCCTGCACGCTCAAATACGACACCGTGCGCAATGGTTGGAATGGTCTCTTTTTGCTGAACCATCATTGGACTTAGAAGCGCTCCGGTTGCCACAACGAGTACTCTTTGCAGATTTCCTGCTTTCATTTCTTGAAAAATGTGACTAAATGTCACAACAGCTGAACAAGCACAGCCGCTCCCACCAGCGAATACATTTTGATCGGGTGTATAGATGATTAAACCGCAATCATCATGCTTCCTCCCAAGCTGAATGCCTTCTTCCTTCAGAAGATCCTTTAAAATGGGTGAACCAATACCAGATAAATCCCCTGTTAAAATCAGATCGTAATCGTCCACCGTTCTTCCAAGGTCTTCTAAATGCTGCTTGATGGTATCTGCCGCTGCCGGAGCCATGGCCGATCCCATGTCAAATGGATCTGTAATTCCAAGATCCATCACCCTGCCTACTGTAGCACTTGTAATTTGAATTGGAGAGGTCTCCTGGCTAATAATAACGGCCCCGCTCCCAGTGACGGTACTTGTGGCTGTATCTGGTTTTTGTCCGCCGTATTCTGTTGGATTACGAAATTGGCGTTCTGCCGTTGCATTATGACTGCTTGTCGCTGCAATGGCTCTATTGGCAAAACCGCCATCAATGAGTGCTGACGCAATGGCGACCGATTCCATTGAGGTTGAGCATGCCCCAAACAAACACAGAAACGGGATTTTCAGTTCTCTTGCCACATAGTTTGCTGTGACGTTTTGATTGAGTAAATCTCCTGCCAGCAATAGATCAATATCGCTTTTTTGCAAATTTGCTTTTGATAAAGCACTGGATATCGCATCTTCCATCAGTTTTCTTTCAGCCATTTCCCAGTTCTTTTGATCACAATGCATTTCGTCATACGTTTTATCAATTAAATGACCAATCGGCCCTTCTTTTTCTTTCGGCCCTGCAGCTGTTCCCTCTGCATTGACGTAAAGCTTGTGCTCAAAAACCCAAGATTGTTTACCTGTTAGTTTCATGTTTCATTCCTCCTACGAAAACATCTTTTCCAAGACGTATCGAATGATCCCTACGACATATGCCGAGACGACACCAAATACAATGACGTTCCCAGCGAGCTTAAACATATTAGTGGCAACCCCTAAAACAAGCCCTTCACTTTTATGCTCAAGGGCAGCGCTTGTCATACTGTTTGCAAATCCTGTCACCGGAACAGCCGATCCCGCTCCAGCAAACTGGCCGATTCTATCGTAAATACCGATACCAGTTAATATAGAAGAAATTAAAATGAGAGTCGCCACTGTTGGGTTCCCTGCTGTTTTTTCATTAAAATCAAAAAAGTGAATATAGAAATTTTGCAGCCCCTCACCTATGGCACAGATCAATCCACCAACAAGAAAAGCCTTGATGCAGTTGAGGACATAAGGAGGTTTAGGCTGATACGTTTTCACCTTAGATGGATAGTTCTCTTTTAAACTCGACACGGTTGTTCCCTCCAAATTTTTAAATATAAATCAGCCAATGGAATAGTGAACCAAATACTTTACCTAAGACAATGGCCATGAGAAGCAAAACAATTTTCCCGTCCATTCCAATTCTTTTCGTTAATATAGGAAGCACATTTAATACTTCAGTCAGCGCAGCTGCAAGCATGCCGATGAAAATGCCAGCCAATAGACCGATTGGGAGCGCCAGCCATTTGGATAAATGCAAATGCAGTTCGCTCAAGGTTGCCCAGCCGCCAACGACCGCCCCGGTGATGACAGCTGCCTCGTATCCTTGTATGAAGCGCTGCGTTTTCGTTAATTGCATTAAACGAGGGATGATGCCAAGTACTGTGAGAAATGCCACAAATCCTGCTCCTACCGTTAAACCGCCGCCAAGTCCAACTAACACGACAAAAAGCCACTTACCGATCATGGATATCTTTCATTGTCTCTTTATTTTCTTTAAGGGCGACATAATGATCAAGATCGAGCTGATATTTAAACATCTCCACTTCGAGCGGACTTGGTTCTTCATTTAAACGCTTTTTAAATACATGATTGAAAAATAAAATCATGCCAAATCCTAGTCCGAAGCTATATGGAATTTGCAGTAAATAAGGATGCTCAACCGTTTGACCTGTGATCATTTCATATAGACGGATATGAACAAGCCGCATACTGACATCCTCGTGGAAATTCATAATGGCAAGCGCCGCTCCAACAAATAATAAGAGCCACACGAACACAAATAAAACGGGAGAAAGCTGGCGTTTGCCTGTATCAATTTCAACAATGGCTTCAGCGCCTCCGACGGTTTGAATGTCGATATCTGGCCATGATTTTTTGATCGTTTTGACCACATGCATGATATCAAGAACGGCGATGTGACGATCTTTTTTACTGACATGATATATCGGCATCTTGCTAAGTTTTTGCACAGCAAACTCATCACCAGTGATTTGGGCGATATCTTCTAAATAAATGAGCTGATCATTACCGGTCTTAATGCGATGGCGCAGCCGAAGAAAGATTTGTCCGTCCATCCAAGTCACTTCCTATACGATGGGTTAAAAATAGTATGTGGTGAAAAATGGTTCTCATACCGAGAGAACTTGATTTACCGGTAATTACCACACGAAAAAAGCCAGCCAAATCGGCTAGCTCTCTTTTTGATCCATTTGCATTTGAATTTGCTTTAAAATTTTCTTTTCGAGCCGCGAGACTTGTACTTGTGAAATGCCGAGCCTCTCCGCTACCTCAGATTGTGTTTGATCTTTATAATATCTTAAGTACACTATGAGTTTTTCTCGTTCTTCTAATTCCTTGATCGCTTCTTTCAGCGCGATTTTATCAAACCATCTTTCTTCTGAATGATCAGCAATTTGATCAAGTAATGTAATCGGGTCCCCGTCATTTTCATACACCGTTTCATGAATCGACGACGGCGTTCGGACCGCTTCTTGAGCGAGGACAACATCCTCTGGTGTGATATCTAGATATTCGGCTATTTCCTGAACGGTCGGCATTCTCCCGTGAGACTTAGACAATTCATCTCTTGCCCGCCGGATTTTATTTCCGAGTTCCTTTAGTGACCGGCTGACTTTGACTGTTCCATCATCCCGAATGAATCGCTGGATTTCACCAATGATCATTGGGACAGCGTAGGTCGAAAACTTCACATCATATGACAAATCAAATTTATCAACAGATTTTAGCAGTCCAATACAGCCAATTTGAAACAAATCATCTGGTTCATATCCTCTATTTAAAAAGCGCTGAACAACGGACCAAACAAGACGCATGTTTTTTTCTACGAGGAGGTCTCTTGCTTGCTGATCACCGTCTTGGCTTTTTTTGATGAGCTCTTTAACTTCATCATTTGACAGCTGGGCTTTTTTTGCTTGCTTTTTTACCTCCACATCCATATGAGCAGCTCCTTTAATTACAAAGCGCTTTGCTTTTTGATAGATGCTTTGTTAATCGGATGGTTGTGCCCATTTCTGGAGATGAGTCGATCATGACATCATCCATAAAATTCTCCATAATGGTAAAGCCCATTCCAGAGCGTTCTAAGTCTGGTTTTGTCGTGAAAAGCGGCTGCCTTGCTTCCTCAAGATCTGTAATGCCCATTCCTTCGTCACGGATGGTGAGGTACACAACGTGGTCATCAAGTGTGACTTCAATATGCACCTTGCCATCTGGATTCCCATCATAGCCATGGATAATGGAGTTTGTCACCGCCTCTGACACAACGGTTTTGATTTCTGTTAATTCATCTAATGTCGGATCAAGCTGGGCGATAAACGCCGCGACTGTCACCCTCGCAAAGGATTCATTTTGACTTAAAGCAGAGAAGGTCAGGTTCATTTCATTCCTCATGATGCCACCCCCAATGTTTGCAATGCCGTTTGCTCTGAAGGCTCCATACGGATGATTTTAAATAAGCCAGACATATCAAATAACCGGTTCACTGCCGGCGAAATAGCACAGACGACCATTTCTCCGCCAAGCTGCTTAATTTCTTTATATCTTCCTAAAATCACTCCGAGACCTGAGCTGTCCATAAACGTTAAATCAGCCAAATTCAGCACAATGTGGCGAATGTCCTCTGTTTCCAAATAATTCGTCACCTTTTGTCTCAATGTTTCTGCGGAGTGATGATCGAGCTCTCCTGTTAATCGAATGCAAAGTACGCTCTCTTTTACTTGAAAATGAATATCAAGGCTCATCTTTTTATTCCTCCTTGCTCTAATTTCGGATAAAGATTGTTTCTCTTTTTTATCAATTAAATCCTTCACCATGACAAAACTAGTGACCATTCGTCACATTTAGATGTTCTTTTCTTCTTCCTCATAGCAAAAAGACTGCCTGTTTCAGCAGCCTTTCACATTTTATTTCCATTTCACAAATTCAGCCATCGCTCGTTTGAAGAACGTCCAAACGCCCGCTTTTTCCATTCCTTCTTTGGCTTGTACAGGGCTTTCATGCAGCACTTTTCCGTCTTTTTTCAAGACAATGGTTCCAAGTTCCGTTCCTTTTGAGAATGGGGCCGTAACATCCTGAGACAGTTTGATTTCTTTTTTAATCTGATCCACATTTTCGCCTTTTTTCGTTAAAAGGGAGATTGGTTCAGAGGTGACAAGCTGAATTTTTTTCTTTGTCCCTTTGCTTACCTTGATTTCGGCTACATCTTGTCCTCGTTTGTAAAGCGGGTGTGTGGTGTATTGACTAAATGCATAATCTAACATTTTGACCACTTGAGCGTTTCTGTCTTTCGGTGTACTTGCGCCGAAGACAACAGCAATGACGCGCATGTTTCCTTTTTTAGCGGTTGCGGTCAAACAATATTTGGCTTCACCTGTAAAACCTGTTTTCAACCCATCGACACCTGGATAAAATTTAATCAAACGGTTCGTATTCACAAGCCAGAATTTTTTATCCGTGTTTTGACGGAGATAGTCTTCGTAAACACCTGTGAATTTTGTGATTTGATCATATTTCAACAGCTCTTTTGCCATTTTTGCCATATCATGAGCTGTACTGTAATGGTCTTTTTCAGGAAGTCCTGTTGGGTTTTGAAAGACCGTAGAGGTGAGGCCGAGTTCTTTTGCCTTTTTGTTCATTTGCTCCACAAACTGTTCTTCAGATCCTGCAATATGCTCTGCCATGGCAACTGAAGCATCATTTCCAGACGCAATCGCAATGCCTTTCAGCATTTCTTTCACAGTCATTTCTTCTCCAGGTTCAAGGAAGATTTGTGACCCTCCCATTGAAGCTGCATAGTCACTTGTTCTTACCTTGTCAGTCATTTTCAGTTTTCCTTGATCAATGGCTTCCATGATGAGAAGCATCGTCATGATTTTGGTCATACTTGCGGGTGCCAGCTTTTCCTCGCTGTTTTTGTTGTAAAGTATTTTTCCCGTGTCACGTTCTATTAAGATGGCTGATTTGGCTTCGTGCACCAATTCTGATGTTTGTTTTTCTTCTGGTTTTTCAATCTTTTCTTTTGCTATCGCTGATGGTGAAACCATTGAGATAAGGATCATTAAAATAAACAATGCACATATATGACGTTTCAAGTGGCAGACCTCCATTATCGTAATCCTTTCTATTTTTTCCTCATCGAGGCAGTTTTATTCAGAGATCGTATGATTGCCATAAAAAAAGCCTTCTGTTGGTAAACAGAAGGCTTCTTAAAACATACTATGAGAGTTGTTTGACAATGTCTTTTACTAATTCAAGGAAACTCGTTTTCACTTTTTCCGTTACTTCAATGACTTCATCATGAGACAGCGGCTGATCTAAAATACCCGATGCCGCATTAGAAATGCATGAAATACCTAGCACTTTAATTCCTGCATGACGCGCAACAATCACCTCTGGGACCGTCGACATGCCTACAGCATCTGCGCCAAGTGTTCTAAGGAAACGAACTTCAGCCGGTGTTTCATATGAAGGACCTGTCATCCCTGCATAAACACCTTGCTGTACAGATATGCCTAAGCGCTGAGCTGTTTCTTCTGCAAGTGCGAGCAAATCTTTATCGTATGGGGCAGACATATCAGGGAAACGAACGCCTTGACTGTCATTTGGTCCAATTAATGGATTGGTCCCCATCATATTGATATGATCTGTAATCAGCATGAGATCGCCTGGATGAAATGAAGTATTCACACCGCCGGCTGCATTTGTCACAATGCATGTCTCAATGCCAATTTCTTTCATCACGCGAACTGGAAACGTCACTTGCTTCATATCATATCCTTCATAGAAGTGAAAACGTCCTTGCATCGCACATACGACAGTGCCTTTCAGCGTCCCGATGACGAGCTGTCCTGCGTGACCCTCTACTGTTGAAACAGGGAATCCAGGAATATCTTCATATTTCAATTTGATTGGATTTTCAATCTCATCTGCTAAAATGCCAAGCCCTGAACCTAAGATTAATCCAACTGTTGGTACGTATGTCGATGCTTGTTTAATGTATGCCGCCGCTTCTGAAAACTGTGCTCCCACGAGATTTCCCCCTATTTGAGTTTAGATAAAAAGCTTGTGCCGTATTTTGGCATCGTTGTTTTGAAATTGTCTGCGACCGTTGCTCCAAGATCAGCAAAGGTTTTTGAAGTTGGCAGTTCATTTGCTCCTTGATGCTTTTTGCTGTAAGCAATGAGCGGAACGTATTCTCTTGTATGATCTGTTCCGTGATGTACTGGGTCATTTCCATGATCTGCTGTAATCACTAAAAGATCATCCTCTTTTAACAGGTCAAACACTTCAGGAAGACGGGCGTCAAATTCCTCTAGTGCTTTTCCGTAACCCTCTGGATCTCTTCTATGTCCATAAAGGGCATCAAAATCAACAAGGTTTAAAAAGCTGAGTCCTGTAAAGTCTGCTTTAAGTGTATCGATCAACTTGTCCATTCCGTCCATGTTCGACTTTGTTCTGAGAGAAGAGGTGATTCCTTCGCCATCATAAATATCAGAGATTTTGCCGATCGCAATCACATCGAGCCCATCATCTTTCATCTCATTCATCACTGTTCGGTCAAATGGTTTTAAAGCATAGTCATGACGGTTTGGTGTTCTGACAAACGCACCAGGCTCCCCGACAAATGGACGAGCGATAATGCGGCCAACCATATATTTTTCATCTAATGTGAGCTCACGTGCA
Organism: Bacillus sp. FSL K6-2841; assembly: GCF_037976435.1. NCBI lineage: Bacteria > Bacillati > Bacillota > Bacilli > Caryophanales > Bacillaceae > Bacillus > Bacillus sp. FSL K6-2841. Next base: position 2,115,423 of record NZ_CP150266.1, read on the forward strand.
ATTTCACAAATACGATAAAGTTCATCTAATGGCACCACTTCTTCGTGCGCAGCAATTTGCAGCACAGAATCCGCAGATGTATAAACGATTAGATCGCCTGTTTTCATGTGCTCTTCGCCAAGCTCGTCTAAAATTTCAGTACCAGACGCAGGTTTATTTCCAATAATGCCTCTGCCTGTTTTTTCTTTTAGTTCATTTAGTAGTTCATCTGGGAATCCGTCTGGAAAAACTCTGAATGGTGTGTCTATGTAAAGACCCATTATTTCCCAGTGTCCAGTCATTGTATCTTTCCCATTTGATGCCTCTTGCATTTTTCCATAATACGCAAGTGGTTTCTCATCCGCTGGAATTCCTTTGATTTCTTTAATATGACTCAGCCCAAGCTTCGCCATATTTGGCATATGAAGCCCGTTCATTTTTTCAGCAATATGTCCTAGTGTATCTGCACCTACATCATTAAATTCAGCAGCATCAGGTGCTTCCCCAATTCCTACTGAATCCATTACGACGAGGAAAATGCGATTATACTGATAATCAGGCATTAAAAAGCGCCTCCTTCAATATTCTTGTCTTTTAACCTTTCAAAAAGAGAGGTCTGACATCTCAAGTATAAACCGTTTACAAGCCGGTTGACAACCATAAACGGTGCAAACATGAAAAAGCATGACACACGTTCACCGTGCCATGCTTTACTTATGCCCTTGGATGGAATTTGTGATACACATCTTTCAATCTTGTTTTCGTCACATGTGTATAAATTTGTGTTGTCGAGATATCAGCATGCCCGAGCATCTCCTGCACAGCTCTTAGGTCGGCACCGTTTTCAAGCAGATGTGTTGCAAATGAATGCCTGAGTGTATGGGGTGTGAGTTCCTTTTGAATCCCTGCTTCGAGAGCTCTTTTTTTCAAATTCTTCCAGAAACCTTGCCGCGACATTTTTTTCCCGTGATGATTGAGGAATAAGGCATCTGCCGGCTGTTTTTTTAACAGCTTGCTTCTTCCCTTTTCGAGATATTCTTCAATCGCACTTGCAGCTGCTTCACCAATTGGCACAATCCGCTCTTTTCTTCCTTTACCGAAACAACGGATAAAGCCCATTGTGAGGTGTACATCGGCAAGGGTCAAATCCAGCATTTCACTGACGCGAATGCCTGTTGCATATAAGAGTTCGAGCATCGCTTTGTCACGGTAGTCAAATGGAGTGTGCTGATTTGGTGTATCAAGCAATTTTTCGACTTCCCCTAGTGATAGAACTTTCGGTAATTTCCGCTCTGTTTTTTGCGTTTCAATGTTCCATGACGGATCATCTGTGGTCACTTTTTCCCGGAGCAGAAATTGGTGGAAGGACCGGATCGAGGAGAGATGCCGCACTGACGTTTTGCTCGATTTCCCTTCCTCTTTTAGCTTTTTTAAATAATGAATGATATGCAGGCGCGTGACATCTTTTATATCCGTCAGCTGCTCATGTGTCATTAAAAAAGACAAGTAGTTCTGTAAATCTCGTTTATAAGAAACAATGGTATTTTCAGAGAGTCCTCTCTCTACTGTCATAAAATGAATAAAGTCGGATAATTGATCGTTCAATGATTTCTACTCCCCGTTTTGATAAAAATAAATCAATCGGTCTTGCCAGTTGTCTTGATTCGGCTGATCCATTTCCATCACTTTAATTGCTGCACCCTCTGGTTTATCATAACGATGGTAGCTTTCATATTCTGAATTTATCCATATCATAGCATAATAGAACAGGACGGTAAAACCAGTGAACAAGATAAATACCTTCATCACTTCACCTGTTGTTTTGAGCCATTTTCGCATAATTCTCATGTCCTTTCTCAGCTTCTCATTACTTCAGCATATGCCAGGTGGGACAAGGAATATACAGCGAAAATGCAAAAAACCTCTTCATCTTAAATGAAAAGGTTCCAATTCGGATTAATTGCCGGATTCATCATCATGACACCGGTGGCAAATACCATGGAATGTCAATCTATGATCCTTAATTTTAAATTTCCAGTCACGTTCAATAATCTCTTCAACATCTTCTAATAAATCATCTTCTATCTCATCGACTGTCCCGCATTCCATGCAGACAAGATGATGATGGAAGTGAGCGGCTCCTTCTTTGCGAAGATCATATCGCGAAACGCCGTCCCCAAAGTTAATTTTATCAACAACTTTCAGTTCAGTTAGCAATTCTAACGTTCGATAAACAGTAGCAAGACCAATTTCAGGAGACTTCTCTTTTACGAGGAGGTATACATCTTCTGCACTTAAATGGTCTTCTTCATTCTCAAGCAGTACTCTTACTGTTGCTTCACGCTGTGGCGTGAGCTTATAGCTGGAAGAATGAAGCTGTTTCTTAATTCGATCAATCCGATTTTCCATTGACTTTCCCTCCTACGCCACATTACTTGACCATTATATCAAATGATGTGCTGGGAGCCAACTATAATCATTTTAAATTGATAAATAAATTGATTATTATTTAATAACAATTATAAAATCATGAGAAAAGAACACCTGCCAGCTTTTTCATGAGCATGAAGGAGACGTACGATTCAAAAAAGGACGAAAGTGCAGCAAGTGCTAAAATCATCAGTAGAACAGATGCATACCGGGCGAACCACTGCACAGGTGCTTGACTGATGGTTTTTTTCATAAACAGCTGCCCAATGAGACGGATGGAAAACGCAATCGCACATGTCCCAATCACTAAATAGGCTGGAATAAGTAATATGTTTTGCGGAAGAATCGATACGAACGAAAGGAAAAAGCCACTCAGCCCCATTTGATTTACTAGAAAACCAACTGTAAACCCAACGACAATTCCTTTTAAAAAGATCATGAGAAAGATGAGCGGCAGGCCAATGATAGATATTCCTAGTATCCACATAAGACCTAAATATTTCATGTGATGCAAGAAGCTTTGCAAAAACATTTCTTTTGATTCTGCAGCTTTCTCATTTGTCAGCTGACCAAAAAATTGATTTAAATAATAGAATAAATCCTCTTTCTGACTAATTGTCATACTATTGACGATGATGGCCCCAAAGATCACGCCCATTAAAAAGAGTACAGAGACAAACAAATAAATTGATAGATGGTCTTTTACGTGCTGAAGAAGATGTTCCTTCCAAGACTTTTTCCGCATGCGTCTTCCTCCCAAATAGTAAAGGTTACTAGATTCTATGAGAGAGATTACGAAACATGACAGTTTTATTGAAAGAAAAAAGAGAGAGCAGCCTAACACTGCTCTCTCTTCTCATTTATCGTGCGGCTTTTTGTACGTTCACAAGCCCAGCACCATAGTAAAAAGGGTCTCCAAGCTGTGCAGCCGTTTTTGAAAGTCTCTCGCGCACTTCATCGTTTGTCAGATTCGGATGTTTTGATAGAATGACAGCCGCAGCACCTGCTACATGCGGTGATGCCATGGATGTTCCGCTCTTGTAGCCATATTCATTATGGGGAATAGTGCTGAGCGTTGAAACGCCCGGTGCTGAAACTTCCACTTCTTCGCCGACAGATGAATCAAAGGCTCTTTGTTTTCTTTGGTCAACAGAAGCAACCGCTATTACTGAGCTGTATTTGGCTGGATAATCAACCGTGTTGAGAGAGCCATAACTTCCTGCATTCCCAGCAGAAGCCACAATGAGAATACCCTTGTCATATGCTCGATCTACCGCTTCTTTCAGCGCTTCAGATTCACTTGCTCCACCCATACTAATATTGATGATATCCATGTCATTCTCAATGGCCCATTCAATTCCTTTAATGATCCAGCTATAGTAGCCGTCACCATTTTCATCTGCCACCTTGACCGCATAGATAGAAGCTTTTGGCGCAACACCAACGACACCTACCTTATTATCTAACGCTGCAATTGTGCCCGCCACATGCGTCCCATGTTCATGCGGGTCAACAAGCGGATCTGACTCTGTTGGAACAAAGCTGACTCCCCCAGTGACATGTAGATCTTCATGTTTGCCATCAATGCCGCTGTCAAGAACAGCTACTTTGACATTTTGTCCAGCGTATCCCCGTTTATGTACCTTTTGTGCTTTGATGCTTTTGATGCCATATGGAATCGTTTGACCGTTTGTTTTTGCCTTTTGGTCCTCCTCAATGAAGGTCACTTCTTTTGCCCGATTTAGTTTCTCTTTCGATGCCTCATTCAAAGAAACTTTCATCATATCTATTTGCTCTATGGATTCTTTTACATGTCCACCAGCTTTTTCAACAAGCTGTTTTTGTGTATGATCTTGAACGGAAGAAGAAAAGCCGATCATGTACTCTTTTTTCGCTTGCTCCTTTGCAGAAATATGTGAGGCGCCGAACGTGACCGATGCCAGCATCATACTTGCCATACAAAGCCCTGCTCCAATTGACTTGATGTTCACAATACTCACTCTCCCTTTCATCTTTTTGTCATTTAACTACATTTTCAGACAAAAAGAAACGATCGTTTGTCCTATTTTTAAAAATTTTTCCATTTGAACTGGTTGTCACAAAAAAGCAAAATAAAAATGCTTATGATCCTCTTGATAGTGATCATAAGCATTCCTTCTTTTATGTTTATTCATCATGTGTTGCAAGGCTTCTTGTTTTGTTTTTGTCTTTCTTTCATGTGTACTAAAGTGCGGAATGTTTCCTCTCGACAGTTCCGGGTTTCGGCTGTGCTGCCTTTCAATATGTTCTCGTTTTTTCTTTGCATTGCTTTTTCCCATTTGGCAAAACCCCTTTCGTTGACGTTATGATACACGATGTGACATAAAAAAGATAGACGTATACACGCCTATCTTTCTGTTTTCACCATATCAAGATGCGGAATTCCATCTTCCTCATAACAATCAGAAACGGCCTTAAATCCAAAGGATTCGTAAAACGACTTCAAGTAGGCCTGCGCCTGAATTTTGACACTTGTTTCACCTAATTCACTCAGCTTTTCCAAAGCCTTGCTGAGCAGCATTTTTCCATAGCCCTTTTTTCGGCCTGCTTGCGTCACAAGAACGCGGCCAATGGATGCCTCTTCGTATATGATTCCACTTTGGAAAATTCGGCAATAAGCCACAATCGTGCCGTCCTCTTTTGCCATCAGATGAAGCGCTTCTTGGTCCCGTTGATCAATTTCAGGGTAAGGGCATGTTTGTTCAACAACAAATACATTGACTCTTTCCATTAAGATTAGGTAAAGATCCTCTTTTGTCAATTCTTCAAACGTTTCACATGTCCAGTTAACTTGATTCATGATTGATATCCACCTTACCGTACACGCCGCCCCCGCCAGCGATCAGTTCGACTTCACCTTTTCTTGCTTTGATGATGTAATTGGCTGTTTTTTCTGGCAGGACAGCTTTTAGTTCTTGTTCTGTAGCTTGATGAAGGATATTCATCTCTGTGTGAAACACGGCTTTTAGCTTCTCCAGCGTTTTGGCTCCAACACCCGGAATAAATTGAAGCGGAAGCTGGTGAACATAAGGAGGTCTTGTTCCATTGTCACTTTCTTGGTCGGCAAGCTCCTTTAAACGCTCACTCACTCCTTTTGTCATCCGTGTATGTCCGCATGCGTGGCACTTTTCTTGATCTAGCGCGTGAGGTCTTACTCCGCACTTCTCGCAGGTTGTATGATAGTACTTCCCAAGCCGCGGGGCGAGCCCATAATTTCCTGTGATGGCTCTCCCCTCTTTCCCTTCAAGGGCTAGTTTAAATTCGGCAAAAGAGGCATGATCCATGCGGATTTTTGTATATTCTCGCGCGATTTTCCCTAAAGAATGAGCGTCTGAATTCGTTAAAAAGGGATAACGGTTCAGTTCGCTTAACTGGGACGCCATTGACGTATCACAGCTAAGTCCTAGTTCAACAGCATCAATGAGGTCCGGATCGAATACTTCCGTTAAAGACGTGCTGACTCCTTTGCCAAATAAGCTTTTATGCGGGGTGAAAATATGAGCAGGAATAAATAAGCCTCCTAGCTCCTTGACCTTATGCTGCAGTGTTTTCCCATCCACATAGAGGCGCTGTGAACTTAAATGCACATTTTTCATATGAAGCGCGAGCCATGCGGAGAACTCAGTCATTTTGCGCAGTGTGGGCATAAATGCAAGCACGTGAATCGGACCTTTTGAATGGTTATCGTTAATTTCTAATTCGCTGCCTAAAAGCAGGACGGTCTGTCCAAATGAGAGACCGCCATCACTTAGTTCAGTGTACTTGCCTTCCTCTACACCTTCTATTAATTCTTCTAGAACTTCTGGAGATTGTGCATCAATCACACCAATCATCCCCATCCCTTTACTTTGCGTTGCTTCAATGAGAATTTGGTCAATAGTCAGTGACCTTGCACCTGTAATTTTAACAGCTCTGCCTGTTCTTGTTCTGCCAATATGAATATGGATGTCTGCAAAAAACTCCCTCATTTTGTTGACTTAAGTACCTCTTGCAGTTGTAAGTACTGAATGGCATAGGCTGTTTTTGCATCATAAATATGCTGCTTTTCAACGAGGTGCAAGGCTTCTTCTAATGAAACTTCCATCACTTCAACAAATTCATCTTCGTCCAGCTCTCTTTTTTCTTCAAGCGGAACTAGCTGATCTGCAAGATACATGTGGACAATTTCATCTGCAAAACCTGGTGATGTATAAAAGGCCGTCAGCTTTTGAAGCTTCTGAGTGGTGTATCCTGTTTCTTCTTCTAATTCTCGCAGTGCTGTATGTGCCGGCTCTTCCCCTGGCTCTAATTTACCAGCCGGAATTTCAACGATGGCTCTCTCTAGTGCTTTACGGTATTGCTTGACCAAGATGATTTTATTTTCGTCTGTCCGAGCAATGACGGCTACTGCACCAGGATGTTTGATGATTTCGCGTTTGCCTTGTTTTCCGTTTGGCAATTCTACATCTTCAAGAACCAAATCAATGATTTTTCCGTTGTATAATTCTTTAGTCGATAATGTTTTTTCTTCAAAGTCCTTCAATTTTGTCAGCTCCTCGTTCTACTTTCACTTTTTACTTCATTCATTTTAACATAGATGATTTAAGAGAAGCGAAATGCGGACGCTTGCTTCAATGCGCCACTTGAAGTCACCTAGCTTGAATTCCAGATTTTTTTCACTTAATGTGAAGGAATAGGAGTGTGATGGAATTGAAAAAAAGACGAATTGGTACATCGAATCTTTTGGTGAGCGAAGCGGCTCTAGGATGTATGTCCCTAGGAACAGAAAAAGGAAAAGCGTTCTCTTTACTAGATGAAGCGATTGATCTTGGAATTAACTATTTGGATACAGCCGATTTATATGATTTTGGAACAAATGAGGAAATTGTCGGGGAAGCGATTAAAAACAGGCGGCAAGATTTAATTTTGGCCACAAAAGGCGGGAACCGCTTTGAAAAAGGCAAATCCGGCTGGAACTGGGACCCTTCAAAGGCGTACATAAAAGAAGCCGTAAAGCAAAGCCTCAAGCGGCTGCAAACAGATTATATTGATTTATACCAATTGCACGGAGGCACGATCAACGATCCTATTGATGAGACGATTGAGGCTTTTGAAGAATTAGTGGAAGAAGGCGTTATTCGCTATTATGGCATCTCTTCTATCCGTCCGAACGTCATTAAAGAATACGCCAAAAAATCGAACATCGTCAGTGTAATGATGCAATATAGTTTACTCGACCGCCGTCCAGAGGAATGGTTCTCTCTTCTTGAGGAACAAGGCATTAGTGTCGTGGCAAGAGGACCTTTAGCAAAAGGGCTTTTAACCGAAAAACCACTTTCACAAGCAAGTCCATCAATTCAAAAAAACGGCTATCTTCAATATTCATTTGACGAGCTACAGCAGGTTATTCCTTCTTTAAAGAAAGTCGCTTATGACCTATCACTCACAGAGCTGTCCATTCAATATTTGCTTAATAATTCTGCGGTCAGTTCCGTTGTATTTGGCGCAAGCTCGGTGGAACAATTAAAAGAAAATGCGGCAGCGGCCAATGCACGTTCTTTAAGTGACCAAGAAGTAAAAGCATTGACTTACTATACAAAACCATCTGTGTATGAGGCGCACCGGTTGAAATGAGATAAAAGAAGAGGTCACCTGATGTGATCTATTAGAAAATGTTGACAAAAGGCTAACATAATCTTTTTTAGCCCTTTGTCTTCTTTTCAGCGTATAGACTCCGTTTACCAGCTTTTTTGTTTAATAAGGTAAAGAAGAAAGACGAAATAGTCACATTAGATGAATGAGCTCCTAAAAATCATCCGATGTGAAATATTGATCAAGCGATTGCTAAGAAATTGAACCCATTGTTGCTTATCAGAGGCGTTCGTCTTCAAATATAAAAGAATCGCTGAACAAAAGGTGTTTTCAATTGGTATATAAATAGAAAACGAAAATAAGTATGAAAGGAGAATATCATGAATGAACTAGAAAATAACAGTGTTAACAAAACCTGCGTTCCGACTGGTGTTGAATTAAAAGACACTGGATTTGGATATACCTTGTCCCTAATTGCAGGTAAATATAAAATAATCATTATATATTGGCTTTCTGAAAATAAAGTGATGCGTCATAATGAGCTAAAGCGAAGCATAGGTTCCATTTCATTCAAAACACTAAGCATCATGCTAAAAGAGTTGGAGGCAGAAGATCTTATTATAAGGACAGAATTTCCTCAAATACCTCCAAAAGTTGAATATTCTTTGTCTGAACGTGGTCTTTCTCTTGTTCCGTTACTAAATATGATGTGCGAATGGGGGGAAAAAAATCGTTCTCCTGCTTCATAGGACGTGCTGAGCAGCTAGTTCATTTGATTGAATAAAAAGAAGTATCCCCCTATATGGAGAAATACTTCTTTTTTTAGTTTTTATAAATCTACCAATTACATGCTTTCAATAAAATTCAAATAATCCTGAGTGCTTTTTTCCATTTCGCTTGTACTAAAATCATTTTCTTCTTCTTCATTTCCCCCTGGCGCATTTTCTTTACCATAACACGCAAAGTGCGAACGATAATCTGCACTACAATACAGGAATGTTGTTTTAAATGGAACTAATATTTGTTCAAGGGTATATGTATATCTCCCATTTATTGTATAATCTTCTTTTTTGATTCCTGCCGTTACACCTAAAGCAATTTTACGATTCTTTAATTTATCCCCTCCATTTGAGCCATAAGCCCATCCATAAGTTAATACATCGTCAAGCCATTTTTTTAGTAGCGGCGGACAATTAAACCAATGTATAGGAAATTGAAAAATAAGTTGACCGTGTGATTCAACCATTTTTTGTTCTTTTTCCACGTCAATAGCTCCATTAGGATAGACTTTATACAATTCATGAATAGTATATTTTTCTGGATATTTTTTAAGCTCTTCTAACCACCGTTTATTTATAACGGAAGTTGTTATATTCGGATGTGCAATAATTACAAGAGTTTTCATCAATGTGTCCTCCTTAAATCTTATTTATATCTTAATAGTAAATTGAATAAAGAAAAGATGTAAGTATGCACTTTCAGTACAGGTACTTACCTAAAGGTTAGTGTTAAATCATTTTAAATCTTGATTATGATCTATCTAACTAAGCTGATGACATAAAAAAAAGAAGCATCAGTGCTCCCTTTTTTAGCTTTTATATTTTCTCCAGTCCAAATGACTTTCATCTAGCAGCTCGGAGAAGCTTTTGTTTTTTTCTTTTTCTTTCTGCTGCCGAAGGAGGTCTTGTCGTTTTTGTTCTTCTCTTTTTTCTGTTTCGGCGGCCAGATTCTGCTTCATTTGAAGGAGCTGCTGTTTGAGATCCTCGTTTATGCCGTCCTTTAATTTCGCTTGATCATTGTTCTTTTTCATTGTGCCTCTCTCCTTTTGCCTCTAAGTGTATCATCCGTTTTATTTCCTGAGCAAGAGTCACGCCATTCTCCCAACATGTGGTATGATCGTCATAGAAAAAACCTCGGAAAGGAAGAATCAGCTAGATGAAAAAATGGATCGCTATACTTGCCTTCATATTATGTCCGCTCATTGCAATCGGCATTTTTTTCACCAATAAAATGATGTATATTCGAAAACTAACAGATGAAGAGCTCATCAAACGGGAATCAGATGAAGGGCATTATCATCATGAAGCGTTTCAACAGCTTAACAAAGAGAAAGTGTGTATTCCTTCAGCATTTGGTTATGATCTTCATGGCTATTTTGTGCCGCACTCACATCCACATACAACACGCACCATTGTACTTTGTCATGGCGTTACGGTTAGTTTAATCAATTCCGTTAAGTATATGAAATTATTCCAAAACCTTGGATGGAATGTGATGCTTTATGATCATAGAAGACATGGAATGAGCGGCGGAAAAACCACGAGTTATGGATACTACGAAAAAGAAGATTTAGCGAAGGTCGTAAAGTGGCTCAGACAAAGACTTGGAGAAAATGCCTTGATCGGCATACATGGAGAATCAATGGGGGCAGTCACGACTTTGTTATATGCTGCAAAGCCGGAAGCAAGCGCCAATTTTTACATAGCTGACTGTCCTTTTGCTTCTTTTGAGGATCAGCTTCTCTATCGATTAAAAACAGATTTTCGTCTTTCAGGGCAATGGATTCTTCCACTAAGTGATCGAGTGTTAAAATGGCGGGATGGATACAGCATTCGGCAAGTGTCACCGCTTGATGTGATCGATCAGGTGAGAGAACCTGTGCTTTTTATCCATAGTCTTCATGATGACTATATTCCATGCGAGCAGAGTCAGCAGCTATATGCTCGAAAAAAAGGTGATAAACAGCTATTTATAGCGCCGCACGGGGCGCATGCGATGTCTTTTAGTGAAAATAAAGAAGCTTACGAACAAGAAGTTCAAGCATTCCTTCAACAATTTGCATCAAATGAAGATAAAAGAGGAGATTGAACAGCGGTTCGTCTCCTCTTTTTGAGCTAACTTATGCGATAGTCACCACTGTTGTATGGTGTCTGCCCGCCAGTTCCATATGACTCTCTTCCGATTGCTGCTGACTCATGACCGATAATCCTGCAGTTGCTGCCAATAAAAGAACTATCAAACTCGTTTTCATATAAATGACCCCCATTTTGAATTTTTGATATGGCTTGAATCTTCCGTTCGTAAAACCGTGTCGATGCTTCATACAGCCCAAGCTCATTGTAATAATGAGCCGCATCAAGTGCCAATTCCTCAATGTCTGGGTATAAGCGCTTGTCCTCAAGCAGGTCTAATGTATCGTCTATGATCGTTATTTCTGCATCAACGTATAATGCTTTTAAGAACTGAAATTTGCAGATGTAAATTTCATCTTCTAATTCACAGGCTTTCATAATACCTTTTTGATAGAGGGTTAACGACTCTTCTATTTGTTTTTGTTTAAACAGGATTTGGGTGAGCATAAATAGTGGGTCTAGAGAGCGATTAAGATGGGTTAAATTCTCCTTTTCAAACACTTCAAGAGAGTCTTTCAGATAACGGCTTGCTTCCGCAAGGTTGTTCATTTGGTAATAACAGTTACCTAAGTTGAAAAGGGCCGAACCTATGACTCGAGGGTTTCCAATTGAGCGTGCTCGATTTAGAGCATTTTTAAAGTAGGGCAATGCATGTTCATAGCATTTCAAATCATCATAGTTTGCACCGATGACAAATTCACAGTGGATGATTCTCAGCGTGTACGTTCTGTAGGCAGAGTACGTATTTAACGCTTGCAAGGCATAGTGCATCGAAAAGTGGGTTTGTTTCATGTGGTAGTATATTTCAGCTAATTTAAAGTAAAATTCTGCTCTTTCTATATCATCTGATATGAGATTGAGCTTTTTTTCTGCTGAACGGTAATAGGCAATGGCACTTAAATAGTTTTGCTGTTCAAACTCAAACATTCCTGTGAAAAAATGAACATAGTATTCAAGCATGTCCGTTAATTTCGTTTGCGAATGTTCGATCGTTTCTAGCAGGTTTTTAATTTCTTCATCATTTGAGGCTTTCTTTGCCGGTTCAAAATATTCAAGCATCACCTTATGGCGAAAATCCATCAGCTGGTAAAACAGCAACAAGTTTTGATCTTGCTCCATCTCCAGAATTTCCTGCTCGATCTCGGCCTTCAGCTTCTCTGCTTTCATGACATGAAATCCGCAAATCTGCCTATACCATTCGTTTATTTTGATTCCAACCTGAGGCGATGACAGCTTGAGCTTCAATTCACTTTAGCACCTCCCTTCTCATATACGATACATGTTGTATTCTATCACATTTCCTCGAATGGAAGAAATATGAAATGTCATTTTTCGCAAAGTTTTCGGTATCCCGCAATAACCGCTTCCATTGCCTATTTTTCGGCATGTATATTCACGATTTTTTCATGTCTATTTTTCTCATTTTGTCGAATTGCTTGTTATAAAATGGGGGTTTTTCGTTTCAAATGATCATTTTACAGATTAGACATTCTCAGCTTCTTGGTGAGATGATGAAGACACGAAAAAAGCCCTTTTGTCAAAAAGGGCTTTTATAATACATCTGTTATCTGTTCCATATTCTCTTTGATCCAATTGACAGCTAATTCGAGTGTTGGAAACTCTTCCGTTTCAAATGTGACTTCATCCTGAAGAAGCCAAACATCCTTTTTCACCGAATCCATTCCACCTATTGACCAGTGCAAAAGGGTATAGGGATGATTGTTATTTAAAAACGACACCCATGTTTTATTTTGTGCCGTGTTTTGTATCACTCTAAGCTTCTGATCCACTACGTTTCCACCTTACTTTACAAGTATGCCCATTCTTGGACTGAGTATTTGCTGAGGACTTTTCAGCATCAATGTATTGGATTTTTTATTAAAATCGATGGTCATTTCCTCATCAAAAAATACCTTCTGTGCAATGTGTATATATAGTTTTAAATGTTGGCTATTTTTAAGTTGTTCCCATTCACCTGTTCTTTCACTTGTTAACCAAAGCATTGGTACGCCACTCACTGCACAGCCACAACCTTCTGAATCGTAGCGAAGCAGTAATTCCTTAGTTTCGTTTTCTATTTGCTGTTTTTTTATATATGTTTTAGCCAGTTCTGTGATGTGAATATACATGGAGAACATCCTTTTTAAATTGATGCTTACATTGTAACACATAAAACACCATAAAACATGACACACGACTACACGACTAAATCCGAAAATCATATTCTTTGAAATACACGCTCTTCTCACTAGGATTATATCTATCTATTGACTCTTTTCGCTTCTTGTTTTTTAGAATTATACTGATGACGCTACCAATTTCAAAAGAATAAACAGGAGGTTTTAGATCGTGAAAAAAAGATTATCTCTCTGCTTCATCGGGGCACTGATATTTATGTTGAGTTTCGCTGTGCCAAACATGAAAGCGTCATCTGTCCTTGATGAAGTACGAGAAAGCTATGCGACTTATACGGGATCTGGTTACTCAGGGGGCGCTGCATTATTAGATCCTATTCCATCTGACATGGAAATTACGGCTTTAAATCCTCATGACTATAACTATAAAGGGGTAAATGCGGCACTTGCAGGCGCTTACCTTGAAGTAAAGGGTCCAAAAGGAAAAACCGTTGTGTATGTAACCGATAAATATCCAGAAGGAGCAAAAGGAGCTCTTGATCTTTCTCCTAATGCCTTTGCCAAAATCGGTAATATGGCAGATGGGAAAATCCCAATTAGTTGGAAAATTGTAAAAGCACCGATTAGCGGAAATGTAGCTTACAGAATAAAAGAAGGCAGCAGTGAGTGGTGGGCTGCGATTCAAGTGCGCAATCATAAATATCCGATTATGAAAATGGAATATTACAAAGATGGACAATGGGTGAACATGGAAAAGACAGACTACAACCATTTCCTTGGATTTAATATGGGGTCTAAATCTCTTCCTGTTCGAATCACAGATATCCGCGGGGTCATTGTAAAGGATAAATTACCCGCTCTTCCATCTACTGCTGCTTCACAGGCCTATATTGTAAAAGGCAATGTTCAGCTTCCTAATTAACGAGGAAAAGAGGTAGCTTATTTAAAGAGCTCCCTCTCTTCCTTCTCTATCCCAGTGATATGCCTCATTTTCTATTTCTTTTATGATTTCATTCTTTCCTGCCATATAGCTTTGTATATCTTCCGGATACTGTTTTGCTAATTGTTCCTTGACAGACGCATACGCTACAGCTCGTTCTGGATGGGCCCTTAAGTAATCTCGAAACAATAAATGCCTTTTCACATCAGGGTGATTTCTCTCATAAACATGGACATGATGCGTACGATTCAAGCCACCCTTTTGAAAAAAACGTCTCCCTTTTATGCCATTTTCACCTAGCGCTTGATATCCAAGATGTTCAAAGCTCTCTCTTTTTCTATCGATCTCTTTTATATGACTTACTTCTATTAAGATATCAATAATTGGTTTGGCAGCAAGTCCTTCAACTGACGTACTACCAATATGATGTCCTTCTATCCAGCTCTTTTGAATGATTTGCTTGAGTTGCTGCTTTTCTTGATGGAATTCTTCATGCCACTCTTTTTTGAATTCGACAACCTCAACCTTTCGCCTTGGTGTCCATGTCATTTTTGATAAGGTGAGCTCTTTTACAACATGAATCACACCTGTTTCAAGAAATCCTAACTTTTCATATAGCCTTTTTGCAGGGGTGTTTTTTTGCCCTGTGGTCAGTTCTATAGGGACATTTTTCTCCATAATTGTGGACATAAGTCTTGTTCCAATACCCTGCTTTAGCGCTTTTGGATGTACAGCCAATCGACTAATGATCAAATAATCTTTCTGCTCTTCATAAGAGGCAACACCTAGTAAGATTCCCTTTTGCTCAAAACCAATAAATTGCTCTTTTGCTTTCATTACATCTTGAATGGTCTCCTTTAATGGTGGGAGATCGGCATAGCCAATTTGCTCAGCTTCTTGTTGGTATGCAGCTAGTTGAATATGTAAGATCTGCTTTGCTACATCAATTATTGTTTGATCTAAATTGACAATCATTGCATTGCCTCTAATTTTTTCACAAATAAAACACGATCTTCATTTATTCCATCATAGTCTGAAAACACGGAGATTCCTTCTACAGTAGTTTTGTCCCCTTTTTCAATTTGAAAGCCCAATTTTGCATGATAGGCAATCGATACTTTATTTACAGGAGCTGTTACCGCTTTAATGGTTGTTCTTCCTTCCTGTTTTGCCACATCATAAAAGGCTTGATATAGGATTTTTCCTATCTTTAATTTCCGATGATCTGGATGTACCCCAACAAAGTGAATATACGCTTCATCTGAATGAGATTGCGATAAAAAACCGACTAAAAAGCCTATCAGTTCACCTTTTTCAACGACGACAAAACTTGTTTGCTGAAAATGTTCAAAAAATAGCTTCGGCAATTTTGCGCGTAAATCTCTACCGCCCCACCAGCTTTGGATGACGGATGTGACGGCGTAAAAATCTGACGGCTTCACTTGACGTATCATGATGACCTCGCCCCTTTTCATTTTTAACTTACCGCTCTCTTTTTTCACAAAAAACTGTTGTTTCAATAGTCTACCTGTCCGATTTATTGTTTGTAAAGATCACGTGTCAGCCTTTTTCCTTTCAGCTTTGTTGATTCTTCGTTCTTTCGCGGTCATCTCCTTTTAAATCTTCACACTTATTTCAAAAAGTTCACTTTTTGTGCGAAAGTTTCATTCTTTTGGTATGTTAAGATGGTTCATATAGGAAATGTAACAAATGTTTATTGGAGATGATGATATTGGTTTGGATTGTTACTTCACTTGTTGTGTTTAGTCTTTTAAAGCTTCTTGTCACTTCGCTGCCTTCTGGTGTTGTGGAACGCCTTTTTAGCCGTTATGCAGTGCATGCAAAAGTAACAAGTGATCAAACAACGATCATGTTTGAAGATCGTCCGCTCGATGATCAGCAAGCATCTGAAATTATTCAACATTTTAATGATGCGATCTTTATTGAACGCTATTATATTTATCCTGGTGATGAAGAACGCTTTCTTCGTCCGCAGGAAGGGCCTGCGCCGCTTACTATGCAAACAAAGCTTGGCAAGCATGATGTGACCCTTTATCTGTATCATTACGATGACCACGTGGATGTGGTGCGGCAATTTACTCATAAGCCTAAGAAAAAACTGACGGCCTATCGTTTGCGTTCTGAGCCGCTCCAAACATCTTACAATTTAGCACATGCTTAAAAATATGTTTGATCAAATGAGACGAAGTGGAAGACACTTCGTCTTTTTTATATGGTTTTACACTCTTTTCTTTGAATGATTTACCAGTATCAATTTCGCCTCTTGACGGTTACAATAAATACAGAACATACGTTCTAAGAGGTGAAAATAATGAATGAACGAGCCATTCTGCTTGTGGATATGCAATCGTTTTATGCGTCAGTCGAAAAAGTGGAGGCTCCCCACTTGAAGGATGTACCGCTCATCGTTTCTGGAGATCCTGAGCGGCGGAGCGGGGTCGTACTTGCTGCCTGCCCGCTTGCTAAAAAACGGGGCGTACAAAATGCATCAAGATTATGGGAAGCACAGGAGAAATGCCCCGAAGCTGTCGTCGTACGCCCCCGTATGCAGCGTTATCTTGATATCTCTGTCATGATCACAGAGCTGCTTGAACAATACACAGATCTTGTCGAACCGTATTCAATTGATGAACAATTTCTCGATATTACAGGTAGTCTGACACTACTCGGTTCTCCCCGTGAGATCGCTCAAAATATACAAACAACCATTATGAACCAGACGGGTATTTACGCACGTGTTGGCATCGGTCCTAATAAAGTGCTCGCCAAAATGGCCTGTGACCATTTTGCTAAAAAAAACACATCTGGCATTTATGAACTTCGCGCAGACAGTGTTGCGGCTGATTTATGGCCGCTTCCGATTGGAAAATTATTTGGCGTTGGTAAACGAATGGAGCACCATTTAAAACGAATGGGCATCAGTACCATTGGGACGCTTGCTGCTTATCCGTTAGACCGGCTTAAAAAACGCTGGGGAATCAACGGAGAGCTTTTGCAGCGAACAGCATTAGGGCATGATCCCTCTCCGGTTACCATTCACACACACAATGAACAAAAAGCGGTGGGACATCATATGACTCTCCCCCATGATTATGCGTCTTTTGAGGATATCAAAGTCTCTCTTCTTGAATTGAGCGAAGAAGTGGCAAGACGTGCACGCTTTAAGCATTATCTTGGTCAAACAGTGTCTGTTGGCGTGAGAGGCGCTGATTTTTCTCACCCGACCGGATTTCATAGACAAACTAAGCTTCATTCGCCTACACAGTACGGGAGAGATATTGCAGATGCAGCCATTCAGTTATGCCAGCAGCACTGGGATGGTCAGCCCATTCGAAGTGTCGGTATTACTCTCTCACAGCTGCAGTCTGACAGTCAGTATCAGCTAAATTTATTTGATCATCATGTTCAAAAAGACAAACTCAGCAAAGTATTTGATGCGATCCACATAAAGTATGGGCCTGCTGCCTTGCTGCACGCTTCGTCACTGACAAGCGCAGGGCAGGCGTATCACCGCGCCGAAAAAATTGGCGGACATTACAAATAACGGAGGCGAACAGCCATGAATCCCAATAAATTAACACCTGGATACAACCTCATGTGGGAATCAAGCCGAATGATGCTTCCAGAGCACCGGGAGCAGCTGCTTGCTCAAAAACGGAAGAAAAAAGAATACATCCCTCTCCCGCTGAGCACCGATCAACTGGAGGAAATGAATTTTTTGATCACACAGTCGATTACCGAGGATCAAGCGATTTGCGTGACGTATGCCGTAGAAGGTAGGAAAGAGCAGTTTTGGGGCTGGGTAAAAGCCATTCATTATGAAACGCAGCGCATAAAAATCATCAATGATGAAGATGTTCTCAACCTGTCCTTGCAGCAAATCGTCGCGATCGACCTTGATTAAATGGGGTCAAATGACCGCACGAATCAGTGTCATAAAAGCACCGGCATAAAAAAGCACGCGTCTTCAAATACGCTAATCAAGCTTCTCTGCCATATGGCGGATGTCCCCTCCATCAAATTGTGTATTTAATTTGCACAATTTTTCATGTATGATTGGAACATCTTACAAACTCAGGGGAGAAACAGCATGAAAAATAACTTACGTACGCTACATCCGCTTAGTTGGACGATCATCATCGGCACCATATTTGGCCGAATGGCGACGTCCATGAGCATTCCTTTTTTGGCCGTTTATTTAACACAAGTCAAAGGCGCCTCAGCTTCTTCTGCTGGATTAATCATTGCCGTTAGCTCTCTGATTGGGATCGTTGCGAGTTTTTACGGTGGATATATTTCTGATCGTATCGGAAGAAAAAAGGTCATGCTTCTATCAATCTTCGGTTGGACACTTGTCTTTGTTGGCTTTGCATTTGCAGATGCCATTTGGGTCTTCTTTATCATGAACGCTTTAAACGGACTGTGCCGGGCACTGTTTGAACCAACATCTAAGGCGCTCTTATCTGATGTCACCCCATCAAGTATTCGGTTGTTTGTGTTTAATTTACGGTATACAGCCATTAACATTGGTGTCATTTTCGGCCCGCTGCTTGGCTTATATCTTGGGTCATCAAAAACGACTTTTCCATTTCTCGTCGCTGCCCTCATTTACTTGTTATACGGATTAACGCTGGCATGGCAATTTCAAAAGCATCCAGTGGCTGCTCCAGAAAGCACCAAACAAATCGGTGTCAAAAAAGCTCTTTCCATTATTCAGAAAGATACGGTCTTTAGCATCATCCTCATTGGCGTTACTTTATGTTCGTTTGGCTATTCGCATCTAAGTTCAACACTGCCTCAATATTTATCAGCATCGCCTATGATTGAGGATGGCCCTAAGCTATTTGGTTACCTTTTATCCTTAAACGCTGTTGTTGTCATTGTCATTCAGTACCCGCTGATTATGATCGCCAAGCGCTATTCAACGATTTTGTCGTTAACGACTGGGAACTTGCTTCTAGCAGGAAGTTTGTTTGCCATTGCTTTTTCACAAAGTCTCGGTGCGCTTGCTTTTATCATTGTCGTGTTTACGATTGGTGAAGTACTGCTCTTTGCAATGATGGATCTGTTTGTGGACAATATTGCAAAACCTGAAATGAAAGGATCATACTTCGGCGCAATGGGGTTTTCTCAGCTAGGCAGCGTCGTCGGACCGTTTGTCGGAGGATTGTGTATTGATTTATTTGGTGCATCCCATCCCCTTTCCATTTTTTCAGTCTTGGCGATTGTCACTGCTGCAGGCGTTCCGTTCTTACTCATCGGATACTACCGCCTAAAAAAACGAACGGCGGCTGCCGTCGCTGTAAAAGTAAGTGGAGGTCACTAAAAAAAACCGCTCTCGTTTGAGCGGTTTTTCTTTATACTCGGCGGATGGCGATCTCTTCCACCTTATGCTGATCGCCTTTTTTTAAAATGAGATCAGCTCGATATTTTGTCGGTAAAATATTTTGATATAAATTAGGGCGATTGACAGTGTTCCAAATTGTGCTTGCCATGTGATCTGCCTCTTCATCCGTCAAATCTTTGTATTGATGAAAGAAGGATTCAGGGTCTTGGAAAGCTGTTTCCCTCAGCAAACGGAACCGTTCTTTATACCATGATTGAATTTGCGCTTCAGCAGCATCTACATAAATCGAAAAATCAAAGAAATCTGATACAAACACACGCGGTTCATCCTTCAGATCATCCAGCGCTGGGGATTGCAGCACATTGATTCCTTCAATGATGACAATATCGGCATCTTCCACCGTTTCATACACACCTTCAAGGCGGTCATAAGTCAGATGCGAATATACAGGGGCATGCACGGTTTGTTTCCCTGATTTTAATTCGTTTAAAAAAGACAACAAGGCTTTGACATCATAGCTTTCCGGGAAGCCTTTCTTTTCCATGAGTCCTCGATCCTTTAATTCTTTTTGAGGATACAAAAAGCCATCTGTTGTCACAAGACTCACTTTCAGTCCATCTCCAAGCCTCGATAAAAGTGTTTCGATGATACGGGCCGTTGTGCTTTTCCCGACAGCCACACTTCCAGCAATCCCAATTAGAAAAGGAATTTTCGCATGATGCGGGTAGTTTAAAAAGGCATTCACATGCTGATTTTTTTGTTTTTCTGCAAAGACATGCAATGTCAAAAAACGAATAAGTGGTATGTAAATATCTTGAACTTCTTCAAGCGATAAATAGTCATTTAATCCTTGAAGTGCTCTTGCTTCCTCTTCTGAAACAGATACCGGCATATATTCTCCAAGAGCAGACCAAGCCTCTCTTGTATGACGTGTATATAAAGTATTAAAATCTAGTCGTGTGTCACTCAAAGTCTTTCCCACCAATCTTCACTAAACTCGTAACCAAAAAGACGATAATCCGATTGTAGCTTAAAATGAAGGCGCTGTCTTTATTTTTCAACTAAAGTTTGCTTCTTTTGCGAAAAAAAAGCATTAAAAAAAGGAAAATGAGGGTAAATAAGAGTATTCAGTTCGATAGATAGAAGGGAGCACACCAAATGAAATATGTGATCATTGGCGGAGATGCAGCAGGAATGAGCTGTGCTATGCAAATATATCGAGAGGACCCGGATGCACATATTGTCGCTTTTGAAAAAGGAGAGATTTTCTCATATGGACAGTGCGGCCTCCCCTACTTGATCGGCGGTCTCATTGATCACCACAGCAAGCTGATTGCACGCAGTGCTGAAACATTTCGCGACAAATACGGAATTGATGCTAGATGCTTACACGAAGTGACCTCCATTGACCCAAAGCAAAAAATGGTGTCAGGGGCTCATACGAAAACAAAAGAATCCTTTACCGAAAGCTATGACCGCCTCTTAATTGCGACAGGAGCAAGCCCCGTCACACTGAATTTAAATAATCAGCCGCTAGAAGGCGTACACGTATTAAAAACCATTCCGCATGCGCTGTCCATTTTAGACCACTTAAAACAAAATATCACACATGTCACCATTATCGGCGGTGGATATATCGGCTTAGAGCTGGCTGAAAATTTAAAAGCACTGGGGAAAAATGTACATATCATTCAGCGGGGTTCAACACTTGGTCCGGGCTTTGACCCCGATATGGCAAAGCACCTGAAAGAAGAGGCGGATGCCCAAGGCATTCACGTGACTCTCGGGGAAACCGTGCAGACATTAGAGGGCGAGTCACGTGTCACAGCTGTTCAAACAGACAAACAAACCATAAGAACAGATATGGTCATCATGGCCATCGGCGTCACCCCGCAAACCTCTTTTTTAGACAAAACAGGAATCAAACGACTTTCAAATGGTGCCATTATTGTAAACGAATACATGCAAACCAATGTAAAAGACATCTATGCTGCCGGGGATTGCGCAGCCACTTATCACCGCATCAAACAATCACTCGATTATATTCCGCTCGGCACAACGGCGAATAAACAAGGAAGAATCGCTGGTTTTCATATGACGGGAACAAACCGGGCGTTTCAAGGCGTGACTGGAACTGCCGTCATGAAATTTATGAGCATGACAGCAGGACGAACGGGTTTATCTGAAAAGGAAGCACAAGCAGCTGATATTCCTTTTTCCACCATCACCATTGACAGTACAGATCACGCTGGATATTATCCAGATGCGCAAAAAATGAAAATCAAACTGCTTTACAGAAGTGATGACTACACCTTGCTCGGTGCCCAAATCATCGGAAGAAACGGTGTAGATAAACGGATCGATGTGATGGCAACTGCTCTTTACCAACAGCTAACCATAACAGATCTTGAAGATTTAGATATTAGCTATGCACCGCCTTTTAACAGTGTGTGGGACCCGCTTCAGCAAGCAGCAAGGCGGAGATAAAAAGACGGTCACAATGGCGGGCTTACTTCAAAAAAAAGAAACCAGTTCACGACCGGTTTCTTTTTTGTTATTTTTTCATCATCGCTTTGCGTGCTGCTTTTTCAAATAAAAATGGGAATAATTGATACAATTTACTGCCAGTATTCATCCATCCAGGCAGATTAATCTCTCTTTTTTTCGTCATCATAGCGGATACGACCTTCCCCGCCACCTTGTCCGCACTAAGCATCATGAATTCAACATTCTTCACATATTCACCGCTGCGATCGGCGATGGTAAAGAAGTCAGTGGCAATCGGGCCTGGATTCACTGTGGTGACGTGAATGCCGATGTCTGACAGCTCCATTCTGAGGCTGTTTGAAAAGCCAAGGACGGCATGCTTGGATGCAGAATAAATGGCCGATTTCGGGGTGGCAATCTTTCCTGCCTGAGAGGCAATATTGATAATATGTCCGTGTCCTCTCTGTTTCATCTCTGGAATGACCTTTTTCGTGCAGGCGATTAAACCAAACACGTTTACTTCAAACATCGACACCATTTCCTCAATGGACGCATCTTCAACGAGATCAAACGCACCAAAACCGGCATTGTTCACCAAAATATCAACAGCCCCCACTTCTTTATATGCGCGATCAATGTCCTCAAGATGACTGACATCTAGCTCCACGATGTGACACACCCCGCCAGCACTCATAATCTTTTCTTTTACACCCGCCAGCTTTTCAATTCGTCTTGCTGAAATAATGATCTCTGCGCCTTCTGCTGCTGCCAAGTACGCCATTTTTTCACCAATGCCGCCAGATGCGCCTGTAATCCATATTCTCTTTCCTGTTAATCGCCCCATGCGTTTCACTCCTTAGTTTGCCCTGTAATAGAGAATTCCATCTTTTTGCACTTCTTCAATTTGTCCAGCTTCTAAGAGGACATCCAGCTGCCCAACTGTCTCTGACATCGTTAAAAACAAGGCCTCTTCATACAGCACTGGAAATAGCTTGCGGCAAAGATGAAAGGCAGTCATTTCTTTTCGTTTAAGCAGCTGATACATCGTATTTGCCCGTTTTTCTTGTTTCTTAAATCTTTCTTCGATCAATTCATGATGAGACGTGATGAGCTGCCCGTGTCCTGGATAAATCGTCTTGATCGGCAGATGAAGTAATCGATTGAGTGATGCTTTATATTGAAGCAGCGATTTTTGGCGTTCCTCCCCTTCATACGGCGCTTCCATTAACGGGTTTGAGGAAATAGTCGTCAAAAGAAGGTCTCCACCAATGAAGTGGCCCGTTGTTTCATCTAGAAAGGAAAGATGAGATTGCGCATGTCCCGGTGTTTCCATGACGAAAAAATGTTCATGCCCTTTCAACCGATCGCCTTCTTTGATGACGTCATCTACATGTGCAGTACAGGAATATGTATAAGATTGCTTCACGATTCTTTCACACTCATCAGGGCGAAGCGGCACACCTAACTGCTGAAAAAAGTGTTTCGTAAAAGCAATTTGATGCTCTTTAAACACAGGGTCCTGGCTAATATACGGCTCATTTACCTCATGTCCGATCACACGAACATGAGGTTTCATCAGATTTAAAAGACCGACATGATCTGCATGATGATGGGTCAACACCACTTGATCAATATCGTCAATTGATAAACGATGCTCATGTAATTGCGTGACAAAGGCGTGCTCCGCCTCTTCTGTCATCGGCCCGCAGTCCACTAAAGTCACAGCTTCTCCTTTTAAAATATATGCATGTACATCCCCAACAGCAAAAGGGGTCGGGATAGATAATTGAATGATGTCTTCTTTCACTTTTTTATGTCATCTCCTGCTTTTTGACTCATGATTCATTGTCACTTCGTCTTCTTTATTCATTGTATCCTGCAAAGGGCAGACTGTCATGCGGTTTAGGCGGTCAATTTTTTTATCTGTCCCTATTGACACAAACTTGTCCATCGTTGCATAATGAACAACAAATATAAAATGCGTGATGACAAGGATTAGTAAGCAAAATAATGATGCAAGAGAGTGAGGTCCGCCGGCTGTAAGACCTCACCATCCTCTTATTTGCTGAACCTGCCCTTTGAGCTGTTAGGCAAACCTAAACGTTTCCCGCGTTAAGGGACTAGAGCTGAGTATGCATATTTGCATGCTAATTGAGGGTGGTACCGCGAAAAACCTTTCGTCCTTTTCAGGCGAGAGGTTTTTTTATTTTCTACAAGGAGGAGCGGCTTATGAGTAAAATTGGATTTATTGGTGCAGGCTCAATGGCAGAGTCGATGATGAAAGGTTTATTAAAAAGCGGCATCATGTCAAACGAAGATATTATTGTCACAAACAAAACGAATGAAAAACGCCTAGAAGAATTAAAGGTGCGTTATGGGGTCAAAACGGATTTCTCTCGTTCTTTTATTTATGAAGAAGCGGATATTCTCGTATTTGCTTTAAAACCGAAAGATGCTGAAAGCGGGATATCTGAAGTTCGGCCTCATTTACAAGGGCAGCTGATCATTTCGATTTTAGCAGGCATCTCAATTGAAACGATCCAACACTATGCTGGCGAGAAGACTGCAGTGGTTCGCGCGATGCCAAATACATCAGCCGCCATTCAGCAATCAGCAACAGGCATTTCTGTCAGTCAAGAAGTGACAGAGGATCAAAAGAATAAAGCAATCGAACTGTTTGAAACGATCGGTCATGTGACGGTATTAGATGAATCACAGCTTAATGCTGTTACAGCTATTGCAGGAAGCGGTCCTGCCTTCATTTATCATTTGATTGAAGGAATGGAGCGAGGCGCTTCGGAACTTGGGATGGACCAAGCAACAGCGAAGCTGCTCATCTGCCAAATGATTGCGGGTGCCGCCAACATGCTTCAAAGCAGCGGTAAAGAACCTGCTGAACTGCGCAAAGAGATCACAAGTGAAGGCGGAACGACAGAAGCCGGCCTGAACACACTTGCTGCCTATCAATTTGAAGAAGCCGTTGTCGATTGTGTCAAAACCGCAACAAAACGAGCAGCAGAATTAAACGAAATGTTTTCAGCAAGCACGTATAAATGATAGAGAAAAGCACCTGTGTTGATGACAGGTGCTTTTTGACATACACATCTATTTTTTCTCACTAGCAACTTGATGCAAACTGCCTGTTTCACACTTCGGTTCTTTTTTAGAAATGGCTTGTTCTAATAAAGAATTACGTGCCTGATAAAAATTCATATCGATTAACAATTCTTGATGCTTCACTAATTAGCATCTCCTCATGCAGATGATTCACTCATTGACATGATGGCTTTGATTTGATCGAGATGATGTAGTTCATGTAAGGCGATCGTTTCAGCTAATATTTGCACTGTCATCACCCCTTCTTCAGGATGCAGACCTGATTGCTCCCATGTATCGTTTTCTAATAGATGAAGTGTCTTGCTTCTTCTCTCTTTCAGTCTTTTAATCAATGCTTTGATTTCCTGTACGTTAAATCTTTCGTAAGCTCTTTCCTTCACATACATTTCAGGATCATACGATTGAAAAGGCGTATGGTCATTTGATATTGCTTGCTTTATTCGCTCTGACCAGACTTCTTCTGTATCATACAAATGCCCTGCAATTTGCTTGATCGACCACTTGCCCTCTCCCAAAGATTGATCTAGTGTGTGCTCATCACATGTCCCCACTAGCTGTTCTAGTTCACGGATACTTTCCTGAAGCGATGTAGTAATTTCTGTTTTTGTTAATTTTCCAGTTTCCATTTCATTCTCACCATCCTCTTCAAATAAATGTAAGTCATATTCTTTATCATACTCTATTTATCTAAGTCGTCGGATCGTTTATTTAAAAATAAAAAGCCCTATCATCACGATAGGGCTCTTCATCATATACTTACTTTTTCTCTAACAAAGCATGAATCGCTGAGTCTAATAATTCTGGCAAAATGCCAAATGAGAACGGGATGTGCAGGCGCTCTGTCCATTTGTGTGGGTCCTTTCCTAATGGACCCACGTTGATGACTGGAACGTAAAGTGCTCCCTTTTCTCCTTCCGGTAAAGAATAGCCTTTCTGATAAAGCGGCATATTGGTCGTGTAATGCCCTACGTCCTGTTTTTCGAGCTGTAAGTAACTTAAATCAGACAATCCCGGAAAATATTTCACTTCTTCTATTTCAAGACCATAACTCTTCTTCGCCTCAATTTGAATCCTCTTTAAGGTTGCTTGGATATGCGGATCTTCCGTTGAGGAAACCGCTGGATAAAATGGCGGGCTATAAAATAGAACAATGAGCGGCCCATCTTCCTTACAAAGCGTCGTCAGCTCAGAGACGATTTTGGTTGAAAAATCACGATCTCCAAGCTCACCTCGATTGGCAAACGCATAGTTTACAATGCGTTCAACCTCCTGTTTACCTGAGCGTTCAGCAGCTTTTTGATACAGCTCATGATACGTGAGAACGGTGATTCTCGTATCAATCGGTGTAAATGGTTTAAAGCGCTGAAAATCTGCTGTTTTTTGTTTGAGATCAGTTTCGATTTGGTCTGCTGCTTGTTTCGCCGTGTCATAAAGAAGCCCATGCAGTTCTTCACTTGAACGATTCATCATCAGCACATTAAATAAAGAAACAGCTGTGTGAGGTGTTTGAACGGAATAGGCTTCTTTTAAATCCTTTTGCATTAAGTTAGTTGGGGGCGGCGTGACTTCCCCATCTACTTCCTCACAATAATCACTATTCAGCTCTAACAGCCGATTTAATGCAGATACGATAAAATTCGCATTTAAGCCTGAGAACGGCTCTCCTACATGTGTTTCAATTCCTTTGCAGAAAAATCCGGCCAGCACCTTCCCTATACTGCCTGTATACATATAATAATGTTCATCACCTGGATACTTTTCAAACATAGGCTCACTGTTTAAGCACGCGGTATAGTCAAGGTCATGCTTTTCCTTAAGCTCCTTTAGTTTTGGAACAGCTTCAAGCATTCCTTGAGAATTCACTTCTTCATCCGGGACTGTGACGAGTAGGACATTTCCATCAAATGTCTCTGCCATCGCTCTTTCCAGCATAGACAGCTGTACAGTAAGACCTGCCTTCATATCCATGGCACCTCTTCCAAACAACCAGTCACCTGAAGCTAGATCTTCTCTTGCTCTTTTTGGGAGAAGCGCACTTTTTTGAGAAAATGACGCCATTAACTCCTCTGGCTTGCATGCCATGTTTTGAAATTCACCGTAATCTTCTGTATCGACAACATCGAAATGACTAAGCAGCAAAACGGTACGAGAAAGAGAACTGCGCTTTACAAGCGCCGTTAAATAATACCGGCCATCTTTCATCGGATGCAAAGCCAAATGATCAGGATTCTGCTTGTAATAAGGCCGCTCCCTCAGTAAATAATATAAATATTCAGCTAACGCAACTTCTCCAGTTGTACCCGATATGCTTTCATACTGCATAAGAGCTGTGAGCAGTTCCTTTCGTTCACTCTCTGTTTGCCATTTCATTCGTTCTCCCCCTTTGCTTTCTCTATTTCTCCATTATACAAAAACGTGTATAAAAGCTATATTCTTTGAGCACCTTTTATGACGAAAGTTTGAATGGCTGTTATAATCGGCTATACAATTCTATGAGGAGGCGAAGGTATTTGGAAACAAAACTCTTTTCACCTTGGACATTAAAAGGTGTTACGCTCAAAAACCGCATCGTAATGTCCCCGATGTGTATGTATTCATCCTATGATCGGGATGGGAAATTACAGCCTTTCCACTTTACACATTATATTTCCCGTGCCCAAGGTCAAGCTGGCCTGATCATGGTGGAGGCAAGTGCCGTTTCCCCCGAGGGAAGAATTAGTGATCAAGACCTCGGAATTTGGAGTGATGAGCACATTGAAGGCTTCGCTTCATTAAATGAACAAATCAAAGCATACGGAACCAAGACAGCCATCCAGCTGGCTCATGCAGGACGTAAAGCTGAACTAGATGGTGACATCCTGGCACCATCTAGCATTCCATTTGATGAACAGTCTAAAACCCCTGTCCAGATGTCCGTCGATCAAATCAAAGATACTGTTCAGGCGTTTCAGGATGCAGCAGTCCGGGCAAAAAAGGCCGGCTTTGACATCATTGAAATTCATGGGGCGCATGGCTATTTGATTAATGAATTCCTTTCACCGCTGTCAAATCATCGAACAGATGATTATGGCGGTTCACCAGAGAACCGTTATCGTTTCTTAAGAGAAGTCGTCGATGCAGTCAATGAAGTATGGGACGGCCCATTATTTGTCCGTGTGTCGGCTTCTGATTACACGACAAAAGGACTTGATATTGCTGATTACATTGGCATTGCTACATGGCTGAAGGAACAAGGTGTCGACTTAATCGATGTCAGCTCAGGCGCTGTCGTACAGGCGAAAATCAGCACATTCCCTGGCTACCAAGTGACCTTCGCAGAAAAAATCAAAGCAGGTGCCGGTATTCAAACAGGTGCTGTCGGTCTGATCACATCTGGTGTACAGGCAGAGGAGATTTTACGAAATCAGCGTGCAGACTTAATTTTTATAGGCAGAGAATTTTTACGGGATCCATACTTCCCAAAAACAGCTGCTGAAGAGCTTCGTACATCCATCGAAAGCCCGCGTCAATATGACCGCGCTTGGTAAAAATGCATAGGAAAAAGGTGTCTATTTTTTGAAATAGGCATCTTTTTTGTTTTTAAGAGAAACATATCTGCCTTTTGTGCCGTCTTTTAGCTAAAGAACCACTTAGAGGAGATGGAAGAATGAACTCGGCAATGATTGAAAGAATGTATCATATAGATG
The DNA here is from genome assembly GCF_037976435.1 of Bacillus sp. FSL K6-2841. NCBI lineage: Bacteria > Bacillati > Bacillota > Bacilli > Caryophanales > Bacillaceae > Bacillus > Bacillus sp. FSL K6-2841. The sequence goes on from NZ_CP150266.1 coordinate 2,144,087, forward strand.
GACATCATTTTTATACAAAACATCGTCAGGGCAAAAGGCAAGCCACCATTATCTTTGAAGCAGGCTACGGCATTTCGGGTGATACGTGGTCGAATATGGCCCGCGATATTGATCCTGAGCTTGGGGTTTTCTTATATGATCGATTAGGAAATGGAAAAAGCAGTGAGAGCAGTGAAGGAAGAACATTGCATGATCTTGCAGATGATTTAGATGCGCTGCTAAAAGAAGCCAATATCCAGCCGCCCTTTCTCATTGTGGCTCACTCATTTGGCTCTCTTGTCAGCCGGTTATGGGCAAGCCGCAGAGGGGATGACGTCATTGGCATGGTGCTGTTAGACCCAGCAAGTGAGGAGCAAGAGCAGGTGATCCTGCCGCTTTTATCAAAGGAAGAACGCACCTCATATATGGCGCAGTTTACAGCAGAATGTACGCATGAGGATTTTCAGCAAATGCTCAGCACAATGAAAGAGGAGCAAACCCATTATGGGATGATGCCGCTCCTTGTCATTTCATCAGGTAAGAGCCGATTGTTTCATCCAGCACACGAGGCATGGCTCAGACTTCATAAACGGATGCTGTCTTTGTCATCCCAAAGCGGATGGATTCAAGCGCAGAACAGCTCGCACTATATTCATCATGATGAACCGCATATTGTGCAGCTTGCGATCTATGATGTATGGTGCGCAGCCAAACAACCTGTTTCCTATTATCAAACAGCCAATTAAAAACAAAAACTCCTTGACTAGTTTTGCGTCAAGGAGTTTTTTTCTTTATGCCGTTGGAGCTGACTGACTTTTTTTAGACAGCAACTTTTCAATGCTGACAAGCTGAACACATAATGTAAAGATGTCAATCGCTTGCTCTAGTTCTTCAAGTGATGGGAACGTTGGCGCAATGCGAATGTTACGATCAAGCGGGTCTTTTCCATAAGGATAAGTCGCGCCTGCACCTGTCATGGTCACACCAGCTTCTTTTGCCTTTTGCACAACAGCTTTTGCACAATGATCAAGTGTATTTAAACTAATAAAATATCCGCCATTTGGCTTGTGCCATTCTGCAATGTCCTTCCCGCCAAGTGTTTCATCAAGAATGGAAAGAACGAGGTCAAACTTTGGCTTAATGATCGCTGCATGTTTTCTCATATGTTCCTTCAAGCCTTCTGGATTCTTGAAGAAACGAAGGTGTCTTAATTGATTGATTTTGTCTGGTCCGATCGTTTGAATCGATAATTGTTTTTGAGTGAAGCTCACATTATCCGGGCTAGATGCCATGAGTGCAATACCTGAGCCTGGGAATGTAATTTTAGAAGTAGATGCAAACATAAATACACGATTAGGGTGCCCTGCTTCCTCTACTGCTTGAAAAATATCTTTTAACATATCAGGCGTATCCGTTAGGTGATGGACTGCGTATGCATCATCCCAAAAAATGCGGAAGTCGTCTGCTTTTGTTTTCATCGAAGCAAGGCGGTCAACCACCTCATCTGAATACGTAATGCCATCTGGGTTGCTATATTTTGGTACACACCAAATGCCTTTAATCGCTTCATCCTCTGCGACCAATTTTTCGACCTGATCCATATCAGGTCCATCAGCTTTCATATCTACCGTGATCATCTCTATGTTAAATAGCTCACAAATGGAAAAGTGACGGTCATATCCTGGACTTGGTGCAAGGAATTTTACTTTTGGCAGCTTTCCCCAAGGTGTTTTGCTGTCATATACGCCGTGGGTCATGGCACGGGCAATGGTATCGTGCATCATATTCAGGCTGGAATTACCGCCGATGATGATTTGTTCTGGCTTCAGATTGAGCACATCTGCAAAAAATGTCTTCGTTTCAGGAAGCCCTGTCAAACCGCCATAGTTACGCACATCTGTACCATCTTCAGCCGTCATCGCATCCTTTGATGTCACAACATCGAGCATACCCATAGACAAATCGAGCTGTTTTGGTGAAGGTTTTCCTCTAGACATGTCTAAGTGTAAGTTTTTACTTTTAAACGTTTCGTACTCATTTTGTAGTGCTGCATATAGGTCATTTAATTCTGCTTCACTTAACGCTGTAAAACCGCTCATCTTTGATTGTGCCTCCCGTATTCTTCATAGTTTCATTCGTCATTTGTTTTTTCTTCACCATTTTACCACTACCTGAAAAAGAGAGTCATTATAAATATCAAAAAAATCACACAACTTTTCTTGACGTTTCATCCAATTTTTACAGGGTGCGGTCAATGGAAAAAGAAGAGAAATCCTGTGCAGCTTCTGTCAGCGGGAATATATCGCGTGCCTCTTTCAATAGTTGTTTTAGTGCCTCTTCTCCCTGGTAACGTGCACTAATATGGGTCAAAATTAATCTTTTTGCGCCTGCTTCCTGCGCTGTTTTCGCTGCTTGTTCTGTCGTGCTGTGATAATAATTGTAGGCTAGCTCAGCATCTTCTTTACCAAATGTTGCTTCATGGACTAACACATCCGCATCCTTGGCAAGCCTTGTTATATTCTCGCATAAACGGGTATCTCCTGAAAATGCAACGATTCTCCCTTTTTTAGGGGGTTCCAAATAATCGGTTCCATCAATGATTCTTCCATCTTCGAGTGTCACGGTTTCCCCATTTTTTAACTTCTGATACAAAGGTCCAGGTTTTACACCGATTTCTTTTAGATCTTCGGCTTTTAATGCACCTGGTACATCTTTTTCTACTACCCGATAGCCGTAAGCTGGAATCCCGTGAGATACTCTTCTTGCTTCTACTTGAAAGGTATCATCTTCAAATACGATCCCTTCATCTATCTCTATGATATGCAGCGGATATGTCAAATGCGTTTGTGTAGCTGAAAGTGCTGCGTTCACAAACGCTTTGATGCCCTTAGGTCCATAGATCGTTAGTTCATCTTCTCCGCCTTGGAAGGATCTGCTCCCAAGCAGTCCTGGGAGACCGTATACATGATCACCATGCATATGAGTGATAAATATTTTCTCAATCTTTCTCGGTTTAATCGTTGTATGTAATATTTGATGCTGCGTCGCTTCTCCGCAATCAAAAAGCCACACTGCTTTTCTTTCTTCTAAAAGCTTTAGCGCAGTGCAAGTGACGTTTCTAGTTTTCGCAGGAATGCCTGCACCCGTTCCTAAAAAGAGCAGTTCCATTACTTTTCCTCCTAAAGCCGGTATACAATATCTTTATTCATATAGAATACATGAAGACAAGGTAAATGTGAATTCAGCGGAATTTTCGAAAAAAGTCAAACGAGACCAGAAAAAGTCGAATCAAATGTTTGCTTTACGAACAATGAAGCTTTAAAATAAAGAAAATGTACATACATTCTCGGTTTTTACAACAATGCTACGAATAAAGTGAGGTACTTTTCGTGAATACAGAAACTAACAATCCAAAAGCAGTCATTGTCATTTTTGGCGCAACAGGAGATCTTGCCAAACGCAAGCTCTACCCTTCTATACATAGACTTTATCATAGCGGAAAACTTGGCGATCAATTCGCCGTGGTCGGTGTTGGACGCCGTCCGTGGTCTCATGAGGATCTAAGAGCTGTGGTAAAAGAATCTGTTTCTTCTGATGATGCAGAAGCGAAAATAGAGGAATTCAGTTCACATTTTTATTATCACGACTTTGACGTATCAAGCCCTGCTTCCTATCAATCGCTTAACACACTTCTAACAGGCCTTGAAGATACGTACAGTATCCCAAACAACCGGATGTTCTATTTAGCGATGGCACCGGAATTCTTCGGAACGATTGCAAAGTTCCTAAAAAGTGAAGGTGTATCAAAAACAACTGGCTGGTCAAGACTTGTCATCGAAAAACCATTTGGCCATGACTTGCCAAGTGCGAAAAAGTTAAATGAAGAAATTCGAGATGCATTCTCTGAAGATCAGATTTATCGTATCGACCACTATCTCGGTAAACAAATGGTTCAAAACATTGAGGTCATCCGTTTTGCAAATGCCATCTTTGAACCACTTTGGACAAACCGATATATCTCAAACATTCAAATTACATCTAGTGAGTCATTAGGGGTTGAAGACCGGGCCCGCTATTATGAAAGTTCAGGTGCTCTAAGAGATATGGTCCAAAACCATATGCTTCAAATGGTTGCACTTTTAGCAATGGAGCCGCCAATTAAGCTGAATACCGAGGAAATCCGCAGCGAAAAACGGAAAGCATTACGCGCTCTTCGTCCTTTCTCTAAAGATGAGGTCGATCAATTCTTTGTCCGCGGACAGTATGATGCTGGTACGGTTGATGGCGGCATGGTTCCTTCGTATCTTGAAGAGCAAAATGTTGACCCGAACTCAAACACGGAAACATTCGTTGCAGGGAAGCTGCTCATCGATAACTTTAGATGGGCCGGCGTGCCATTTTACATTCGTACTGGAAAACGTTTAGAAAAGAAATCTACTCAAATCGTTGTTCAATTTAAAGACATTCCAATGAACCTGTACTATGGTAACGGAAATTCCATGCATCCGAACTTACTCGTCATTCATATTCAGCCAGATGAAGGTATCACCCTTCACCTGAACGCTCGCAAGCTTGATGGTGGTACATTTGCAAAGCCGATTAAGCTCGACTACCAAACAAACCATAATGACATCATGAATACACCAGAAGCATATGAAAAGCTGATTCATGACTGCTTGCTGGGTGATGCTACGAACTTTGCTCACTGGGATGAAGTGGCGCTTTCTTGGAACTTTGTTGATCCGATTTCTGAAAAATGGGCAGAAAACAAAACATTAAAACCAAATTATCCTGCTGGTTCTATGGGACCGAAAGAAGCCGATCAGCTTCTAGAAAAAGATGGGTATCATTGGTGGAATATATAAAATGATATAAAAAAGAGCAGTCTCCCTTGGGGGTTCTGCTCTTTTTTTAACGTCCTGTTTTCGTAATTTCAACCGTTGAAAAGTCGAACTTATCATAGCGATGATGACTAAAGGAGTACTCAAACGGCCGGCCTGTGTTTAAATAAGCAACCTGTTCGACCTCTAGCACAGGATCCGTTGGGTCACAGCCTAAATATTGCTGGTCTAGCTCGTCTGATTTAGCCGCTCTAATTTTCTTATGCGCGCCTGCCACTTTTAAATTCAAATCATTTGATATGTAGCCATAGATGGATCCCAATAAAACCTCTTCATCTATTCCCTTAATAAGATTGACGGGCATAAACGTTTTTTCTAATACGTATGGCTCCTCGTCCACAAGACGGAGACGGATGATGTCATAAATGGGTGTGGTGGAGTCTATGGATAGGTGGGCTGCCACCTCTTTGCTTGGAAAATGGACATCAAAGTGAATGATTTGCGTCGTGACGTTTTTATCCGCCATGACTTTTGTGAACCCTTTATTTTCATGTCCTGACACATTGATTGCCCCTTGATTGAGCGCTGCCTTCACAATAAATGTACCGTGACCTCTTTTTCTAAAGAGGAGACCTTCTGCTACGAGAAGATCGAGCGCACGCTTCATCGTCATTCGGCTGCATTGAAATTCAGCGGCAAGCGAGTTTTCATCTGGAATGGGTTGATCTTCTGGATAATATGCTGTTCCTATTCGTTTTCTGATTTCTTCTGAAATGAGTTCGTACTTTTTCATCTCACACCACCAACTGACTTGTTTTTTCATAGCTTCCTCTCATTCTACACTAAGCCTAGTGAGCTTAAAAGGTACCAGCCATTTTTGTTTCATCCATTTACCGTCACATAAGAAAAATACTTGCCCTTTTCAAGGAAAGAGCAAGTATCTTGATTAAAAACCGTTATTTTCTGATACCGATTGAAACCAGTATCCACTTTTCTTAATCATACGTTTTCCGTCTTCTTGAAGATCAACTGAGACAAATCCATAGCGATTCTTATAGGCATTCGACCATGACCAGTTATCCATAAAGGTCCACAGATGATAGCCTTTTACATTACTTCCTTCTTGAATGGCTTGATGCACCCATTTCAGATGCTCTGAAATAAAGTCAATGCGGTAATCGTCATGAATCATTCCTTCTTCATCCTTAAACCGCTCTTCTCCTTCAACACCCATTCCATTTTCAGAAATAAAACATTCAATATTATCATAGTCTGTTTGGACTTTTTTCAATATATCATAAATGCCTTTTTCATAGATTTCCCAGCCTCGATACACATTCATTTTTCTTCCCGGCATGTCAAATGCATCGAAATAATGATTTGGCATAAATGGGGCATTTGGATGCGGCATATGCTCTTTCGCCTTCACTCTTCTTGGCTGATAATAGTTGATTCCAAGGAGGTCGACGGTATTCTCTCGAATGAGCTCAAGGTCTCCTTCTTCCATACTCGGCATAAAGCCTTCTTTCTTTAAGACCTCTACTAGTTTCTCTGGGAAATGTCCCTTCACCGCAGGATCTAGGAAGGAACGGTTAAAGAAAGCATCCGCCATCTCAGCTGCTTCTACATCGCGCGGATTCTGGCTTCTCGGATAAGATGGGGTAAGATTAAGGATGATGCCAATCTTACCGCCTTGCTTCAGCTTTTTATAAGCCGCAATCGCCTTCGCATTTGATAAAAGTTCATGATAACCGACCTGTACAGCCTTTTGGAAATCAACTTCGTTTGGATAATGAAAGCTATACATATATCCGCCCTCTACAGGAACGATCGGTTCATTATGGGTAAACCATTTTTTCACCCGGTCGCCAAATAATTGAAAGCACAATTCTGCATAGCTCACATAATCATCTACTACCTGTCTGTTGACCCAGCCGCCTTTTTCCTGCAGCGCCATTGGCATATCGAAATGGTACAGGTTCACAAACGGCTCAATATCATGTGCAATCAATTCGTTGATCACATCATTGTAAAAAGATACTGCTTCTTCATTGACCGCACCTGTCCCTTCAGGTAAGAGACGTGACCATGAAATGGACAATCTGAATGAATTGTGCCCAATTTCTTTCATCAGACGAATATCCTCTTTATATTTTCGGTAAAATTGAGATGTCACATTCGGTCCAACGCCATCAAAAAAACGAGTCGGCTCTTGCTCAAACCAATGATCCCAAATATTCGGTCCTTTTCCATCACCAGGGACGCTTCCTTCTGTTTGCGTGGCAGAGGCAGAAGATCCCCACCAGAAACCTTCTGGAAATGTATATATTTGCTTGTTATTTTCCATCGACATGTATTGAGTCTCCCTCACCTTTGATGTTAGTTGTTTTTGTTTTTTCCGTTGTGGTTATTTTTTCATTTTTCACATTCATACGGTCAATAAACTTCAGGAACGGGAACCAAATGACAAACACGATCATCAGGTTAAACAGCTGAAGAAGACCGCCCGCTAGTGAATTGGTTGCCATGATTCCGCTTATAAAGATCGGCACCGTCCAGGGAATATTCACGCCAGTCGGTGGTGGTACAATGCCTGATGCCATCGCAAAATACGAAATACATGTAATAACCATTGGCGCCAAAATCCATGGAATAAGAATAAGCGGGTTCATGACAATCGGTAAGCCGAAAATAATCGGTTCATTGACGTTAAATAATCCTGGTCCTAAGCCTAGCTTTGCTACCTGTTTTAATTGCTTACTTTTCAGGAAAATTAAAATCGTAAACACGACAGCTAGCGTCATACCGGTTCCGCCCATGCCAACCGTATAAATTTCGATAAACTGCTTGCTGATGATATTTGGAACCTCACCAGTTTTTGTATAGCTCTCTAGGTTTTGAATGGACAACGTATTCCAAATGGGGTCCATGACAGAGTTGATAATAATTTGGCCGTGAAGCCCAAAGAACCAAAGAATTTGTATAAAGAAAACAGCGATCAAGGTAGGAATGATACCGCTTCCAAGTCCGACAAGTGGTGCCTGAATCGCATGATAAATCAAGTCATGCATGTTTGTTTTGAAGCCTTGTGTAATGATGATATTGATCAGTAAAAAGGTTGTGAGTGTCAAAGTAGCCGGGATCAGTGCAGCAAAAGACTTTGAAACAGCTGGCGGAACCCCTTGCGGCATATTAATGACAAATTTCTTTTGGACAAAATAACGATAAATTTCAGCAGACAAAAAGCCTGTGATCATCCCAAGGAACATCCCCTTTGCTCCTAAACGATCGACTGGGATCACGCCTGCAATAGATGCACCGCCTTCTTGTTCTAGTAAAAATGGCGTTAGAAGTAGAAAAGAGGCTAAAGCAATCACGCCGCCAAAGACAGCTTCTACATCATAGCTTTTCGATAAATAGTAGCCAATCCCAAATACAACAAACACACTCATAATGCTGATGGTCGCACTTGGCGCGATATTCAGTGCAGACTGGACGCCTTCCAGTGCGGTTTGACTCATGATTTTATCTAAAAATGGCAAATTCATTAGCACAACCATTATGGAACCAAAAATAGTAAGCGGGAACGCAAGCATAAAGGCATCCCGTAATACACCTAAATAGCGGTTATTGTTCAGTCTCCCAGCAATCGGAACCAAAATGGCACTTATTTTATCAAACATTGGTTTCCCCCCTTGTTTACACCCTTTATTGTTTAAGCGATTGGAAAATCGGCAGGAGCTCTCCCACAAGCTCCTTCATCGTAATAGTCGACATTAAGTGGTCTTCTGCGTGCATGAGCAATAAGGAGAAAGGCGTTTTCCCCCCGCCTGCCTCTTGCTGTACGAGTTGAAAATGGATGCCATGTGCATGACGTAAATCTTCTTCGGCTTCTTTCATGAGACCAAATGCCTCATCTTCTTGACCTTCTCGAAATTGTTTCAGAGATTGAAGCAATTTGCTGCGTGCATTACCGCTGTGTAAGATCAATTGAAAACTGACTTGTTCTTCCGTGAGCCCTTCGAGTGTTTTCTTTTCCATTCTTTACGCTTCCTCCATCAATGAAACGGCTTGTTCATACGCTTTTTGTCCATCGGCAAGCCCATACGCCTGCATATCGATGACCTCTACTGCAATCCCGTATTTTGTTGCTTCTTTTTGAAGATCCCCTTTTAAAAAGCTCATTTGCGGTCCAATTAACACAACATCCGCATTCGCCATTTCTTTCCTCGCTTGATCTTGTCCAACTGCCCAAATTTCTGCCTCGTCCCCTATTGAGTCGGCATGAGCCTTCATCTTTGTAACTAGTAAACTCGTAGACATTCCTGAACTGCATGCTAATAAAATACGTTTCATTTCTCTCACCCCATTGTTGTAATAAAAGCGCTTCCAGTTAATATTATATATTTTTATTTTTAAATGTCTAGACATTTAGAATCATTTGTCTGTATTTTATATAAAAAAGAGCGTATGTGTGTGTACGCTCTTTTTGTTTCTTCTTATCCTTTTCCTGCTTGGAAGCCAGGATACTTTGTCATGCCGCCGTCCACATAGAGCGTCAACCCTGTCACATAGCTCGCCTCTTTTGACGCCAGCCAGACAGCACATGCTGCTACTTCTTCCGGTTTTCCGATATAACCAATTGGGATCAGTTCTATCACGCCTTTTTTCAATGCTGGATCATTAAATTTTTCAGCATTGATCGGGGTATCAATTGCGCCTGGTGCAATGCTGTTTACGCGGATTTTTTTAGGGGCATATTCTAGTGCCAGCGTTTCTGTTAAAAGCTTAGCGCCTCCTTTACTTGCTGCATAATGGACGAAATGCGGCCATGGAATTTGTTGATGGACCGATGACATATTAATGATCGATCCTTCAATTCCATGTTCTGTCATATACTTCAATGCATCACGACAGCCTAAAAACATACCTGTTAAATTGGTGGACATCACTTTGTTCCAATTATCTAGCGTCATCTCCGTTGAAGGGACTTCATTTTCAATTCCTGCATTATTAATCATGACATCAAGACTGCCATATGTATCGACAGCTTGATCAATCATTGCCTTCATATCCTCTTCCTTTGATACATCTCCTTTAATTTTGACAGCCTGTCCGCCACTTTTCTGAATCTCAGCAATCGTGTCGTCTGGGTTTTCTTTGTCGGAGAAATAATTAATTACCACATTGGCTTTTTCTTGTCCAAACCGGCGTGCCATCGCTTGACCTATTCCTGTACCAGCTCCTGTAATCACGACTGTTTTTCCTTCTAAATCTGGATACATTCGTTTTACCCTCCTATTTTGTAAATCCTAATAGCACGCCACCTGCAATGATCATCAAGCAGCCTGCAATGACAAAGCTTGTTCTGGATGCTTTCTCTTTTAATAAGTAAATGCCGCCTAATGTCGAGATAACGATCCCTGTCTGTGACATCGAAAAACTTACGGCGACACCAATGAGCGGAATGGCCAAAAGAAGTCCGAGATTTCCTGTCGACCAAACAAGCCCGGCAATGATATTTTTAAACGTATATTTACTAAACGGGTTCTGCTTAAGACTAATCGCCAAGGATGAAAGCAGCATGCCGACCGATTGCGGAACGAGGGCAGACCAGCCATCAATATGAAACCATCGCAAAATAACAACATATCCGACATAACCAACCGTTGAGATAAGCAGAATCATGATCCCTTTTTTGAAATTGCCCCCACCGTTCCCACCGCCATTCTTTTTTTGACCGAGCGATGTCAGCACAACACCTGCAATAATCAGTAAAATGGCACAAGAACCAATGAGTATGACCGTCATCGTTTGCCATTCTTTGAAGACCATGACGCCAAATAACGTAGTGCTCACAAGCTGCATGCCGGTTGACAAAGGAACCGCCTTCGAGACTCCGAGAAACGCAACACTTGAAAGCTGATTCATTTGTCCAATGCTCCAAAAGATGCCTGAAATGACAGAAACCGCAAAAATAAACGGTGTCAGCTCTGGCATTTTGATGAAGAAGGCTGCAATTGAAAATATAAATGCGCCAAGCGTAATACCGAGGGTTTGCTGGTAAGCATTCCCGCCAAGTTTGACACTGATGAGAACAATACTCCCCCAAAATATCGCTGGGAGAAGTGCATATAAGATGCCCACTTCGATCCCTACTTTCTTTTCTTTTTTACATAGCATCCCTCTTTTTCGCATTTTTAGCCGAAAAGATGCAAACACAAAAAAACCTTACCAAAGGGTAAGGTTTTTCAGTCATTCTATGTTTATTTCATCCATTCTGTATGGAAGATGCCTTCTTTATCTGTGCGCTCATACGTATGTGCACCGAAATAGTCACGCTGCGCTTGAATTAAGTTCGCTGGCAGGACAGCTGTGCGATAGCTATCAAAGTAAGCAAGTGCACTTGAGAATGAAGGAACAGGAACTCCTTGCTCCACTGCAAGTGAAATGACTTTACGAAGAGATGATTGATAGCTTTGAGCAATATCCTTAAAGTAAGGATCAAGCAATAGGTTTTTCAGTTCTGGATTCCGGTCATATGCTTCTTTAATTTGTTGTAAGAAGGCTGCACGAATGATACAGCCACCACGGAAGATCATTGCAATTTCACCGTATTTTAAATCCCAGTTATACTCATCAGATGCTGCTTTCATTTGCGCAAAACCTTGTGCATATGAGCAGATTTTACTCATGAATAAGGCTTTTCTAACCGCTTCGATCAGCTCTTGTTTATTCTCTGCTGATTGTGCTGGCTTAGGACCTTCGATTAATTGACTTGCTTCAACACGCTCATCTTTCATTGCTGAAATGTAGCGCGCGAAAACAGACTCAGTAATGATTGGAAGCGGAACACCTAGATCAAGAGAACTTTGGCTCGTCCATTTTCCAGTTCCTTTTTGTCCAGCTTTATCTAAGATCACATCCACAAGCGGCTGGTTTGTTTCTTCATCCACTTTTGTGAAAATATCAGCTGTAATTTCGATTAAATAGCTGTCAAGCTCACCTTTATTCCATTCTGAGAATACTTCATGAAGCTCCTCTGCTGATAATCCAGCCACATGCTTCAAGATAAAGTATGATTCAGAAATCAATTGCATGTCTCCGTACTCGATGCCGTTATGGACCATTTTGACATAATGTCCTGCTCCATCTGGGCCGATATACGTTGTACATGGCTCGCCATCTACTTTCGCAGAGATCGCTTCTAAAATTGGTTTCACTAGCTCATGCGCTTCTTTTTGACCGCCAGGCATGATCGATGGACCTTTTAGTGCCCCTTCTTCACCGCCAGAAACACCTGTACCAATGAAGTGGATACCACTTTCCGCAAGCTCTTGATTACGTCTTTGCGTATCCTTGTAATATGTATTTCCACCATCAATTAAGATGTCACCTTTCTCTAGGTGAGGAAGTAATGATTGAATGGTTGCATCCGTTGCTGCACCAGCTTTTACCATTAAAAGAATTTTACGCGGTGTTTCAAGCGACTGAACAAATTCTTCGATGCTGTATGTGCCTACAACGTTTTTCCCTTTTGATTCTTGAAGAAATTCTTCCGTTTTGCTGCTAGATCTGTTATAAACGGACACGGAGAACCCGCGGCTTTCAATATTAAGGGCAAGGTTTTTCCCCATAACGGCTAGTCCAACCACACCGATTTGTTGTTTTGACATAATTCTGACGTCCCTTCTAACACACTATATTGATTACTGCTGAAATGATGTACCCTTTGAAATTACCACAACACCACCTCTTTTATCAAGTTTTCAGGCTAGTCATTTCCTCTTTTGTCCTGAAAAAAGTCTTTATTAAAACTTGTTCCACTTGTTTTGCTCTCTTTTTCCTTGATAGTTATCCCTCTTTGAACGAGTGATTTTCCATACTTTTCTTTCAGTCCTTCTAAAATGGTTTGAAGAGGCTCTTCTTTTGCATCTTCTGTATAGGAAAATAAATCAAGCTGTTTAACGGCTGCTTTTCGTTCTACAAGATCTGTCCCCGTCACACCTAAGAGTCTCACAGGCTGGTCATTCCAATGTTTAAGGAATAACTGCCTTGCTGCATCAAATAAATCTTCCTTCCGATCCGTCGAATTCGTGAGGGTGACACTTCGCGTAATATTTTTCCAGCTTGCGTACCGAATCATGATGAGCAGCCGATTTGCCATCACTTCTTTTCTCCTTAACCTTGCACTCACGGATTGTGACAGCTTATCAATTAACGCGACAAGTTCATCTGGATCGTCAGAATCATGAGGAAGGGTTGACGAATTACCGACGGATTTAAAATCGTATATTCTTTCTGGGTCTACGATGCCGTCATGTTCACCATTCGCCTTTTGCTTTAATCTCGGTCCATTGATGCCCAGTAATTCCTTTAGTGTATACTCATTTGCTTTCGCTAAGTCTTCAATGGTATGAATGCCAATCGTTTTCAATTTATCTGCCGTTTTTTGTCCAACTCCGTGCATGTCACCCGCTGGCAGCGGCCATAGCATTTGGGGTACATCTCGTTTACGCAAAATGGTGATGCCCATTGGTTTTTTCCAATTAGACGCCATTTTCGCTAAAAATTTATTCGGTGCAATGCCAATACTTGAAGGAAGCATGAGCTCCTCTACAAGCCTCGTTTGAATATCATGAGCCGTTTTCAACGCGTGCTCGGCATATGGCGTATGCGTTAAATCAATATAGCCCTCGTCGATGGATACTGGCTCGACTAAATCGCTGTATTCTCTTAGTATCGTAAACATCTCTTGTGAGGAGCTTCGGTACCGGTCAAAGTTTGGTGTACGGACAATCAGCCCCGGACAAAGCCGCTTCGCTTCCCATAACGGCATCGGGGGCTTTACACCTAGCGCTCTTGCCTCATAGCTGCACGTCACCACAATCCCTTTACGCTCTTTCGCATTTCCGCTAATGGCTAAAGGTTTCCCTCTCAAAGAAGGATCATACGCCATTTCTACATTGGCATAAAACGCATTCATGTCTATATGAAAAATAATATTTGACATTGGCATAACCCCATTTTCTTCAGTTCCTATATTTTAATCAGAAGTTCCGAATCGATCAAATATGATGAATCTCTTTTATGCTCAATTATACATTGATTTATTTCATCTTTCCTCAAAAAAACCTTCTCTAAAAAAAGAGAAGGTTTCACGAATTATACTTTTTCTTCAAGCATACCATTTTGATATTGAATAGCCTCGTATGTTAACACTTCATTTTTATTGTCATTCAAATGTTTCACAACTGGAGTCGGCTGCTGATTAAAATTCATACTCAAGCTTTGATTGGAGTAGTGGCCAGCTGGATCAATATAATACTTGTAATCAATGACTCTTTCCACATCAATGTCTGCGTATGCAATTCCCTCTGTTTCAGCTGGAACCATATCACTGATCGGTTCTCCATCTGGACCGTAAATGCACGTATGCCCACTCTTAAATGTGTCAAAGTAATCTCTTTGCTCCTGCGTTAAACAAATCATCTCTTTCATTTCTTCCGTATAGATAGAAGAAGTCATCAGCACAAAAGTTTGTGTCGCAATAGCATAATATCTGCTTGAAATTTCATCATCAAAATAACCTGGCCAAGATGCTACATGTACCTGTTCATTTTGAGCATTCATCGCCATCAGATCTAGTGGTACTTGATGCTCCCAGCACATCAATCCGCCAAGATTGCCAATGTCAGTTTGAAAAACGGGCATCATGCTTCCACTTCCATCTCCCCAAATCAGTCTTTCTGCTACAGAAGCTCTCATTTTCCGATGTTTTCCTATTAAATCCCCATTTGGGTTAAACCAAAGTTGAGCTAAATAGAGGGAACCGCCATCTTTTTCACTGCATGATATACAAACGTACGTTTCATTTCTTTTTGCTGCCTCGCTTATTTTTTGGATAGCTAAGCTAGGGATTTCGACTGCATTTTTATATAATTTGTGATAGAACTTTCTTGTATATTCTGAATGACCAATAAAAGCAAACCAAGGATAACCAGGTAAAAATGCTTCTGGGAATGCCACAAGTTTAGCACCATTTGAAGCTGCTTCGTCGATCAGTTCACATGATTTCTGAACGGTTGCCTCCAAATTTAAGTAGATAGGGGCTGCTTGTACCGCAGCTGCTCGAAACTTCGGGTAAATACTTGTCATATTCAAAACCTCCATTTCTTCTATTCCCCCTCATTATAAGATAGGAATGGTGAAGTTTGGATGACAAATACCACTTTATACAAAATAAGGATTTGCACTTAATAAAGAAAACACTTGGTCCTGTTAGACATTTCACAATGTGTATAGTACACTGTGAGTAATGAAATGGATGTGATAATCATGATTATTGATACATTCAATGAAGTCTTTTTCCTTGTTGAATTCTTTACGATTATTCTTCCAGCCCTGACGGCCATAGGCATTGCGTTTTTATTAAAAGACTGCCGTATGAACGAACACCTCGGTGGACATCGTTTGGAAGAGTTGGACGCATCTTTATTGAATCGAACAGACTTTCTGTTTATCATATATGATCGCATTACAACTTGGATTAGTAAAGTCATTCGAATGAAACGATCATCAAACGATGATGAAGACCATTCGCTTCCTCTCTCTAATTAATTTTTTAAAAAATGAGGAGGAAACGAATTGAAACGTTTATTAACGATTTGTACGACTTTATGTTTAATGATGATTGCCTCACCTGCTTTTGCAGCGAGTGGGCAGACAAATGCGAGCTCTGATGGGTTTTTCCATCATTATTTTGTCCAGCCTTTTTCTGAGCTGATCATTTGGCTTGCGAACTTCTTCCATGATGATTATGGTTTATCGATTATGTTCGTAACCTTGATTGTCCGCCTGCTGATTTTCCCTCTTTTTGCGAACCAATTTAAGAAGCAAAGAGTCATGCAGGAGAAAATGGCACTGGTGAAGCCTCAAATTGACGACATTCAAAGCAAATTAAAGAAAACGAAAGAACCTGAAAAACAAAAAGAATTACAAATGGAAATGATGAAAGTATACAAAGAGAACAATGTGAACCCGCTGGCAATGGGCTGTCTGCCTATGCTGATTCAAATTCCAATTGTTCTTGGCTTTTACTCAGCGATCCGTTCAACACCTGAGATCGCAACACATTCGTTCCTATGGTTTAACTTAGGACAAACTGATCTATTGGTCGCGATCTTTGCAGGCGCTATGTATTTCTTGCAATTTTATGTTACGCAAAAGTTTGCGAAACAATCAGGCACCCAGACAGAGGCTGCGCTAAAGCAAGCCAAAGTGATGGGCATGATTTTCCCAATCATGATGCTGTTTATTTCAATTAATGCACCCGCTGCCCTTCCTTTATACTGGATGACAAGCGGATTATTACTCACAGTCCAAACCATTATTTTGAATGTCATGTACCAAAAATCAAAATCAAAAGCTGAGGCAAACGACCAAGCTAGCCCAGCTGCTGAATAAAGAAGATCCCCTTATCATCAGATAAGGGGATCTTCTTTATGCCAATTCTTCTTTTAACCGCGCTGGCAATTGATCGAGATCCTCAATTCTCCCAAGGAACTTATTTGGGTCCACTTGTAAAATCATCTTGTTCTCTCTCTCCACAACGCCGAAGAAGTATTCAGAGGCTTTCGTGTTCATATGAAATGGCTTGATCTCACTTTGCTCGATATCGATAATATCTTTTGCATCCGAGACAAGACAGCCTACCATTTGTTCGTTTAATTCAAATAGCAATACCTTGGACTGCTCGTTCACATCAAGAGGCTTTCCGTGAAGCATCACGCCTGTGTCACTGACAGGAATGACCTCTCCCCTTAAAGACATGAGTCCTTTTATTTCTTTTGGAAGGTTCGATACTTCTTGTAAATAAGGGACCTTCTCAATTGAACGAATATGTTCTACACTGATGCCAAAATCCTCTTGCCCCACTTGGAAAATAATGATCTTTTGCGTGCTCACAGAGTCTCCTGCCTTTACGATGGATTTGTCGTTTCTTCGATAATGGCGAGAACCATTTCAGCTGTTTTGACTAATTCTTCAATCGGCATTTTCTCATTTTTCGTATGAATATCTTCATATCCAACAGCTAGGTTGACAGTTGGGACGCCGTTTCCTGCAATGACGTTTGCATCACTGCCTCCGCCGCTCGTCTGTAGTTCTGATGGACGGCCAATTTTCGCAGCCGCTTTTTTCGCCACTTCTACGACTTGATCGCCGTGAGAGAATTTGAAGCCTGGATACATGATGTCAATGTGTACATCGGCACTTCCGCCCATTTCTTTAGCAGTTTTTTCAAAGGCTTCTTTCATCTTTGCTACTTGCGCTTCCATTTTTGCAGGTTCTAAAGAGCGTGCTTCAGCAAGAATATCGACTTGATCGCACACAATATTCGTTTGCGTTCCGCCTTCAAAGCGGCCGATATTCGCCGTTGTTTCTTCATCAATTCGGCCAAGCGGCATACTAGCAATGGCTTTTGATGCAATGGTAATCGCTGATACACCTTTTTCAGGCGCGACACCTGCGTGAGCTGTTTTTCCGTAAATGGTTGCGCGTACTTTCGCCTGTGTTGGCGCTGCAACGATAATGGTTCCGACCTTGCCATCTGAATCAAGGGCATAGCCGTATGCCGCTGTCATCAACTTTGGATCTAACGCTTTTGCTCCGACAAGTCCTGATTCCTCACCTGCTGTGATGACAAATTCAATCGTTCCATGCGGTAAATTCTTCTCTTTCAGCACACGGATTGCTTCAAACATTGCCGCAAGTCCTGTTTTATCGTCAGCACCTAGAATAGTTGTTCCATCTGTTTTCACATAGCCGTCTTCAATGACTGGCTTTACACCATTGCCCGGAACAACTGTGTCCATATGAGAAGTGAAATAGATGGTATCAGCCTCTTGAGTACCTTCCAGTGTACAGATGAGGTTGCCTGCACCGTGGCCTGTTTTCGCTTTTGAGTCGTCTTCCACCACTTTTAGTCCAAGCTGTGAAAATTTTTCTTTTAAGACTTCCACAATTTTCTCTTCGTGTTTTGTTTCGGAATCAATCTGAACAAGTTCTAAAAATTCGTCTAATAAACGTTTTTCATTGATCATGATACTGCTCCTCCTCTTATAGCGGCATGTTGCCATGCTTTTTTAACGGTCTTTCTTCTTCCTTCCTGCGAAGCAAATCAAATGAGCGAATCAATCGTTCTCTCGTTTCAGACGGCATAAAAATATCGTCTATCAGCCCTGCCTGAGCCGCTTTTAATACACTTGGCTTCGTTTCAACCTCGCGCGAATCAGGATGAACGATTTCGTCTGCGAACATTTTCCCCATCACATCAATTTCTGCAGCTGGCCATGCATAAACAAAATCAGCGCCTAAGCCCTTGCTATTCATTGCGACATATGCTCCGCCAAACGCCTTTCTTAAAATCACTGTGATTTTTGGAACGGTCGCTTCAGCGTATGCATATAAAAGCTTTGCACCGTGACGGATAATTCCCGCATGCTCGGCTTTCTCACCTGGTAAAAAACCAGGGACGTCTACAAGCGTTAAGATCGGAATATGAAACGCATCGCAAAATCGAATAAACCTAGCCGCTTTATCAGCCGCATCAAGGTCAAGGCTTCCTGCCAGCACCTTTGGTTGATTGGCAACTACACCAATTGAAGCCCCTTGTAATCTCGCAAACCCTGTGACGATATTTTTTGAGAAACAAGGCTGCGTCTCAAAGAATGAGCCTGAATCGATGATGGCTGTCACCACTTGTTTGACATCATAGGTGCGTGATGGATCCTTTGGCAAGATGTTACCTGGATCAGCTGCGTCTTGCTCACTCGTTTTCGCATCCATGACAGTCTGTTGTTTCGTTGGTATGTACGTTAAAAGTGTTCGAACCGCTTTTAACACGTCTTTCTCATCTTTCCCAGTATAGTGCACATTCCCGCTTGTCTGATGCTGAACACTTGCACCGCCAAGACGGTCAGGACAGACCGTTTCTCCTGTTGCCTTCTCTATGACTTTCGGACCTGTTAAAAACATATGAGCTGTCTGTTCTGTCATGAACACAAAATCGGTCAAGGCAGGAGAATAGACTGCTCCTCCAGCACAAGAACCTAAAATAACGGATATTTGCGGGATTTGACCGGAGTACAGCACATTCCGTTTAAAGATCTGTCCGTATCCTTCTAATGATACCACACCCTCTTGAATTCTCGCACCACCTGAGTCTTTTAGACCGATGACCGGCATCTGATTCTTAGCTGCGAGATCCATGAGAGAAGCAATTTTTTTAGCATGTATTTCGCCTAAAGACCCTCCATGCACTGTTGCATCTTGTGCATAAACACATACTGGCCTTCCATGAATGAGTCCAGTTCCAGTGACGACGCCATCACCGACATGCTCTGACATGCGGCCTGTTGCAAATGCTTGAATTTCCATGAAACTGCCCCCGTCAAGAAGTTCATGCAGCCGCTGACGAACCGATAGTTTTCCTTTGTTCCGGTGCGCAGCTGCACGTTTCACGCCACCGCCCATGAATGCTTTTTCGCGCCATTTCGCCAAGTCATTGAACGATTCATTCATTGCCATGTTCCTCTCCTTTCAAGG
Organism: Bacillus sp. FSL K6-2841; assembly: GCF_037976435.1. Taxonomy (NCBI): domain Bacteria; kingdom Bacillati; phylum Bacillota; class Bacilli; order Caryophanales; family Bacillaceae; genus Bacillus; species Bacillus sp. FSL K6-2841. Next base: position 2,163,514 of record NZ_CP150266.1, read on the forward strand.
GCTCGCACAATTCAAATAACACACCGGACGTTTCTTTCGGTGAAATAAATGCAATCCGCTTCCCGCTCGCGCCTATCTGTGCTGATTGTTGGAGAAGCTCCACCCCAAGATGATCAAGACGGTTAAGGTCCGCCTGTATGTCACCTGTCTTTAACGCAATATGATGAAGTCCTTCTCCCCTTTTGGTTAAAAAGGTATGTAGTTTGCTGCTGCCGGACATCGGTTCAATTAATTCAATGTGCACATGATCAAGTGAAGCGAAAGACGCTTTAACCTCCTGTTCAGGAATCTCTTGTATGTCTGAAAAATGCCAGTTAAACAGCTGTTGAAGAATGCGAGATGTATTTTTTATAGAAAAGACCGCAATGGCAATATGGTCGATTTGATTCATCCGTTCACTTCCTTTGTTGATCACTTGTCGCATTTGAAAAAACGAGCTAGAATAAAGAAAGGTGCGTTCGTCGCAAAAAATCTTCGGTTATAGGGGTGCGATATGTCTCAGAAAATGATGAAATTCATGGTATTGCTCATGATTAGCCTGCTGCTAATATCTTCACTTTTAGCAGGAGCGGCAACCTTTTTATAAGATTTCAATAAAAGCAGACAAGCAGGTGATTCGTTCAATCAACGAATGGCCTGTTTGTCTTTGGCAAGCTTTTCAAATGAATCGCTTGATGTTGTAATCCATACTTTTGTCCCAACCGGAAGCTGGTCAAATAGAAGCTCTACATCGTGATTATGAAGTCTCACACATCCTGACGTGATAAATTTCCCAATCGTTGTTTCGTCACTCGTCCCATGAATTCCGTATGTTCTGCCATCTGTTCCTCGTGCATCAAATCCAATCCATCTTCTGCCGAGAGGGTTATTCTTCGCACCGCCTTCGATATTCTTTTTTCTGTAATAGGGATCTTTCGCTTTGATCATAATGGTAAATTCCCCTTCTGGCGTTAAATCTGACGTTTTCCCTGTTGAAGCAGGATATATTTGTTGGATTTTCCCTTGATCAATATAGGCAAGTTCATTTGTTTGTTTATTAATAATGACATACGGGTCTCCTGGAAGCGGGTTTTGTCCGAGCGGCCAGATTGGTGAAAGGGACATGGTCAATACGGTATAAATTAAAAGACGCATAAGCTCCTCCTTTTTCATTAGATTGACCAATGAAGGAGGAACTCATGCGTCTCTATTCTTTCATCCCTTTAAAATAGCTTTTCAGTACTAAATATTGTTCCATTTCTCCGAGGAAATGAAACAGTGCAGCTCTTGCCTCAAACTCTTCTCTTGTTTGCGGCAGCGGTAGCTTATCGAACTCTTCTTTCATATCAATGAGGCGCCTTAAGAACTTATGTGCCGTGTTCCCTGGGTGAATATGTTCACGTAAGTCTCTAATGTATTCTGCAATGATTTGTCCATGCTCTGTTGTAATGGAAATGGACGTGATCTTCGGAAGCACACGCTCGATGATTTCGAATTGCTTTTGCCTCATATTGAAATAATGATAATACAGGTTTTCATGTCTTAACACATGGTTTTCAACATCACGATATGCAAGAGCTTTTGCTTCTTTAATCAATTGATGTGTCTCTGGTATTTCTTTGCCTGTCCAGTCTTGTTTCCCTGTCATTAAGTATTGTTCGATTTCCTCAAAAATTTTTGCAAAGTTGGCTTCAATCTGTTCGCTGTAGCGTTTAAGCTTTTTATCAACACTTGGCATATACAGGTTCATGATCAGTGCCACGCCAACACCAATCGTAATCAGCAGCAGTTCATTCCAAATGAGGTGAAGGGTAATCCCGCCGGACATGTATAAATGGAGGATGATGACTGAACTTGTGACAATCCCTTCTTTAATGCGAAGCAATACGGTTGTCGGAATAAAGACAAGCAGCATCAGACCAATCACAAAAGGATGATACCCAATCAGATCGAAAAATAGATAAGAAAATAAAATGGCAAGACTGCATGCGGCAAAGCGGGCGCCTGATGCAAGAAGCGACCGTTTCTTTGTCACCTGAATACACAGAATCGTAATAATCCCGGCAGCGGAATAATTTTGAAGGCCAAGCAGTTGCGCAATATAAATGGCGATCGCTGTTCCTAATGCTGTTTTCAGCGTTCGGTAACCGATTTTAAACATGATGTGAGTCACTCTTTTCTGTCTTGTTTCTATTCACTTATTGTGAAATGATGAACTTTTTTACTTTCCCCATTATAATCAAAAAAAGAAGGAGATGTTAAGTCTCCTTCTCTTTTTTCTTTATAATATTTTTTGCAAGAAATCTTTCGCGCGCTGTGACGACGGTGATTCAAAGAATTGCACAGGGTTTGCATCCTCTACAATTTTCCCATCGTCCATAAAGATCACGCGGTCAGCCACTTCTTTTGCAAAGCCCATTTCATGTGTGACGATCACAAGCGTCATTCCAGATTGAGCCAGCTCTTTCATGACCTCTAGCACTTCCTTGACCATTTCTGGATCTAGTGCAGACGTTGGCTCGTCAAACAGCATGATGTCTGGTGTCATCGCAAGCGCACGTGCAATTGCGACACGCTGCTTTTGACCACCTGACAAGCGGTTCGGAAAATCATCTTTTTTCTCTAAAAGCCCTACCTTTTTCAGCAGATCTTCAGCTTGTTTGATGCTGTCTTCCTTCGATTGATTCTTCACATTCATTGGCGCATATGTGATATTTTCCAGCACCGTTTTATGCGGGAACAGGTGAAAATGCTGAAACACCATTCCGATGTTCTCACGCACTTTGAGTGCATTGGTTTTTGGGTTTGTGATTTCGGTATCCTGAATCGTAATGACACCAGAAGTCGGCTTTTCAAGCAAGTTGATGCAGCGAAGAAACGTCGATTTTCCTGAACCAGATGGTCCAATGACTGCGACAACTTCCCCTTCTTTAATGGTGGTGTCAATCCCTTTTAATACTTCATTTTTACCAAAAGATTTTGTGAGTTTCTCTATGTTAATCATTTGATTTTAACTTCCTTTCCACCGATTTGCCGACAAAGGTGAGAACAAGCACGATGACATAATAGATGAGGCCCGCAAAAATAAGCGGTTCAAGATAATTATACGTGACGGCACCTGCTTGATAGGCTCGTCTCATGACATCTCCCAGTCCAATGACTGTTACAATCGCTGATTCTTTTGTCAGTGTAATCGTTTCGTTCACAAGTGCAGGTGAAATATTTTTAAATGCCTGCGGAAGCAATAAGTCCTTCATCATTTTAGCATAAGGGATGCCTAAAGCAACGGCTGCTTCTTTTTGCCCTTTATCAATGGCATTAATACCAGCACGAATAATTTCAGATACGTATGCAGCAGAGTTTAGTGAAAATGCCGCTACAGCAGCCCAGTATTGATCGATTTGAAACCCGAGAAGCTGAGGTAGACCGAAATAAATAATGAGCAATTGAAGCACAAGCGGTGTGCCTCGGAAGATGGATGTATAAAAATCCGCAAGCCAAATGAGCGGCTTAAATACACTAATTTTGCAAAGCGTTAATAAAATCCCTAAGATAAATCCAAGAAAAAGTGATACCACTACAATAGAAAGTGTGACCTTAAGCCCTTCTAAAATAAAGGGCATCTGAGGTATTACATCTTTAAAATCTAACATGACAGTCTCCTTTTTTATGCCTTCATACGAAATCAAAAAATAAAACAGGAAAAAAGTTCAACATGAGTTGAACTTTTCAGCGCTTTCTACTGGATTTTCGTGAATGACGCTGATCCTTTTCCTGACTTATTTTTCATCAGCAAACCATTTTTTAATTAATTTATCAAGTTCGCCATTGTCTTGCATTTCTTTTAATGATTTATTAAATTTAGCTGTTAAGTCGCTATTTTTCTTGAATGCAATAGCTGAACCTTCATTTGAACTATTCAATCCAAATGCTTGGAAGTCTTTTTCTTTTTTCAAATAACCAGCAGCTACTTTATCTTCAATAATGGCTGCATCAAAACGACCTGCTTTGATTTCTTGAATGATATCAGAGATTTTATTACGGTCTTCCACTTTTAAGTTATATTTCTTTTGCAAACCGTTTGCTTCATCCTGCTGAATTGAACCTAATTGAACGCCGACTGTTTTATCTTTTAAGTCTTTCTCTGTCTTCATTCCGCTAGATTTCTTTGAGACAACTAAGTTTTTAGCATTGTAATAAACATCAGAGAAATCTAATTGTTTTTTACGTTTTTCTGTAGGGGTCATGCCTGCAAGGACGATATCAGCTTTATTTGTTTTAAGAGCTGATACAAGGCTTGCAAAATCCATATCTTGAATTTCTAGCTTGTAGCCGTTCTTTTTCGCTAGTGCTGTAGCAAGATCAACATCAAAGCCGACAATTTTATCTCCGTCTTTTGATTCAAATGGCGGATAATCTGCTGATGTCGCCATAACGAGTGTTTTGTCATCTCCTGATGCGTTTGAATTATTAGAAGAAGTTCCGCAAGCTGCGAGTGCAGCTGCAAGACCAGCTGTCATAAGTAATAATAACCACTTTTTCATAAGATAATGCCTCCCAGTATTTAAAATCATGTATTGTTTTGAATATTTATTCACTATAATGTATTTTAAACACTTTCTTTTTAAGATGCAATAGTATTTTGCTAAAATTATTTTGATTCAATGGTCTTATAAAACAAAAAGCAGACCGATCTAAAGACCGGACTGCTTTATATGTCATCATTCAAACGTCACATGTTAAATTTCTTCGCAATGCTCATCGAATGCAGCTTGAAGCTTTGACACGACTTCCATTGGCTCGTGCCCTTCAATTTCATGACGCTCGACCATTTTGATGATCTTTCCATCTTTTAATAATGCAAAGGATGGTGAAGATGGCGGGAAGCCTTCAAAGTATTCACGGGCTCTTGCTGTTGCCTCTTTGTCTTGTCCAGCAAACACTGTCAGCAATTGATCAGGGCGCTTATCGTAATGAACAGAATAGCCTGCAGCTGGTCTTGCAATACCGCCAGCACATCCGCATACTGAATTCACCATGACAAGTGCCGTGCCTTCTTTAGACAAGGCTTCATCCACTTCCTCAGCTGATGTAAGCTCAGTATAGCCAGCCTGTTTGATCTCTTCTCTCGCTTGTTTCACAATATCATTCATAAATAAATTAAAATCAATATTCATTGTCCGTCCACTCCTTTAGCATGCCAAAACCATTTTAACAACATCATATCAAGGAAAACGCCTGCGGGCAAATGTGTTGTCTTTTCATTCCACACTTTTTCTGAACATCGTTTATACGCCGCAAAATTGGGGAAAAGTGATGATAAAGAGATGAAAGGGAGAACTGCGTGATGGCACAATTTAAAAAAGCGATGCTCATTTATAATGGAAATGCTGGACAAAAAAACATGGAAAAAGTTCTCGGTCAAACAGTACCTCTTCTTTCTCTACATATTGATGAACTCATTCTTAAACCAACAAAGCAGCCAAATGATGCTTATGAATTCTGTCGTACAATTAATGAGACGATTGAATTACTTATCATATTAGGCGGAGATGGAACCGTGCATGAATGTATGAATGGCATCGGTGGTTTAGAAAAAAGGCCAGCTGTAGCGATTTTACCAGGCGGGACATGTAATGACTTTTCTAGAACGCTTGGTATTCCGCAACAAATGCAGAAAGCCGCTCAAATGATTGTAGACGGCGTAGAAAAAAAGGTCGACTTAATCAAGGCAGAAGATCGATACTTGTTAAACTTTTGGGGCATCGGCCTCATTGCAGACACGTCCAACAATATTAATGATAAGGAAAAAGCTGTACTCGGAAAAATCAGCTACTTCACAAGTGCCTTGCGCACCTTGCAGCAAACAGATCCTTTTCACGTACGAGTTGAAACAGAGGAGGAAAGCTGGGAAGAAGAAGCCGTCATCGTTCTTGTTATGAATGGACATTTCATCGGGACAAATAAAATTGATTTGCCGAGAGCAGCAATTGATGATGGAAAAGCAGAAATCTTAATTTGCAGAAATACGAGCTTCTCTGCTCTAAAAGAGATCTTTTCTATGGACCGGGAAGAACTGGAGGATTTCACCGGCGACCTCTCTCTCATTCAAGCATCCAGTATTCAGATCCACACAAAAGAGGAAATGGATGCTGATACAGATGGTGAAGTGTATATGACAGCCCCAACTTCTTTAGAAGTGTTAAAACAGCATTTGACCTTTATTGTTCCAGCAGAATAAAGAAAACGCCCGAGATCATTCTTTTTCGGGCGTTTTTTTGATATACCGTCTGTATAAATATTCAAGTGCATATCCGAGCAGCGTTCCGGTAAGAAGAGAAATTCCTAAAAGGCTATTCGCTGCTCCTTTAAATCCACCGACAAGCAGCAAGCAATACAAAACTTGAATAATAGAAACGATTGATATGATCAGTAGTAATCTTTCAGGATGATTGCGTGATTTAGAAATATATCGAAGAAAAGCGAACGCAATTGCTGTGATAAACATGAGTCCAATCGTTAAAAATGCAAAAAAGTCTAGTCCAGACATATCATCGCTCCTTTCTCATCATGGGGAAATCCCCCTCTCCATAGCGGGAGGGGGACATTCTTGTTTTAGTAAACAGATGTCTGCTCGTCAATGCCTTCAAGGATTTGTTTAATCCGTTGAAGGAATCTGCCGCATACAAGACCATCAAGTACTCTGTGATCTAATGAAAGACAAAGGTTAACCATGTCTCTTGCTGCAATCATACCATTTACAATCACCGGACGCTTCACGATCGATTCTACTTGTAAAATCGCCGCTTGCGGATAATTGATGATTCCCATAGATTGTACAGAACCAAATGATCCCGTGTTGTTTACAGTAAAGGTGCCGCCTTCCATGTCGCTTTGCTTCAGCGTACCTTGTCTCACCTTGGAAGCAAGCTCATGAATTTCCTTGGCGATGCCTTTAATCGTTTTTTCATCTGCATCCTTAATAACTGGAACAAATAGAGCGTCATCAGTGGCAACAGCAATCGAGACGTTGATTGCTTTCTTTTGCACAATTTTATCTCCAGCCCACATGCTGTTCATTTCTGGGAATTCCTTTAAGCCCTGAGCCACTGCTTTGACAAAGAACGCAAAGAACGTCAAATTAAAGCCTTCTTTTGCTTTAAATTGGTCCTTGAGCTGATTTCTTCTAGTCACAAGGTTTGTTACATCAACTTCCATCATTGTCCATGCATGCGGAATTTCATGTTTGCTTCTCAGCATATTTGCCGCAATCGCCTGCCTGATTGGCGTGACTGGCAGTTCAACATCACCAGGCATTGTAGAGATGGAAGGCGCCGCTTTTGATTTTGATGACTGCACAGGCTCTGGCTTGACCGCCTGTTCAGTGACAGGTGCTGCCTTCTCTTGTACGCCGCCGCTTTCAATAAGCTGTAGTAAATCTTTTCTTGTGATTCGTCCGCCTGCTCCCGTTCCTTGCACTGCCGCTAAATCAATGCTGTGCTCATCAGCTAAACGAAGGACTGCTGGAGAGTAGCGTTTCTTTTGACTTTGATTCTCTTTTGCTTGATCTGCTTCGGGAGCTTCACTTTGCTCAGGTGCGGCTTCTTCTTTCGCACTTTGCTGCGAGCTGCCTTCTACTTCAATTTCACAGAACACTTCTCCTACTTGCAGTGTATCGCCTTCTTCAGCTGATAGCTTTGTTATCGTTCCTGTAAAAGATGACGGGACTTCTGCGTTCACTTTATCCGTCATGACTTCCGCAATAGGATCGTATTTATTCACATGATCGCCAGGTGAAACGAGCCATTTGCTGATGGTTCCTTCTGTTACACTTTCACCTAACTGAGGCATTTTCATTTGTTCAATTGCCACTTGAAACCCTCCTCTTTCTTAAAACGCCGCTAGCTCTCTCATTTCAGCTTCTACCTTATCTGGGTTGACCATAAAGAATTTTTCCATCGTCGGTGCATAAGGCATTGCCGGGATTTCTGGTCCAGCTAGACGTTTGATTGGTGCGTCTAAATCAAATAAGCAATGCTCTGATATGATCGCCGCTACCTCACTCATGATGCTGCCCTCTTTTGTATCTTCCGTTAGAAGAAGCACTTTGCCTGTTTTTGATGCCGCTTCAATAATGGCTTCCTGATCAAGCGGGTACACTGTTCTCAAATCGAGAATATGCGCAGAAATGCCGTCTTTTGCAAGGCGGTCTGCTGCTTGCAGCGCAAAATGGACGCAGAGGCCATATGTAATGACCGTGATATCATCGCCTTCACGTTTCACATCTGCTTTTCCAATAGGGAGTGTGTAATCCTCTTCAGGCACTTCTCCTTTAATGAGACGGTAGGCACGTTTGTGTTCAAAGAACAATACAGGATCTGGATCTCGCACCGCAGCTTTTAAAAGACCTTTTACATCATAAGGTGTAGAAGGCATGACAATCTTCAAACCAGGCTGGTTGGCAAAAATCGCTTCAACTGATTGTGAATGATAAAGCGCCCCGTGAACTCCGCCCCCATAAGGTGCACGGATGACCATCGGACAGCTCCAATCGTTATTTGAGCGGTATCTAATTTTCGCAGCCTCTGAAATGATTTGGTTAATGGCAGGCATGATAAAATCCGCAAATTGCATCTCAGCAATTGGGCGCATTCCATACATCGCGGCTCCAATCCCCACACCAGCAATGGCTGATTCTGCAAGAGGTGTATCCATGACGCGTGCTTCTCCGAATTGCTCATAGAGACCCGCTGTCGCCTTAAATACGCCGCCCTTTTTCCCGACATCCTCTCCGAGCACAAACACTTTCGGATCTCGCTCCATTTCTTCTTTCATCGCCAGTGTAATGGCGTCTATATATGACATAACAGGCATTTTTCTTCCCCCTTACTCCGCATACACGTAACGAAGTGCGCTTTCAGCATCAGCATAAGCAGCGTTTTCCGCTTCATCAGTAGCTTCGTTTACGATTTGCATGATTTCTTTTGTCATCTCTTCTTTCATTTCTGAAGTCATGACGTTTCCTTCGGTTAAATACGTTTCATATTGGATGAGCGGATCTTTCTTTCTCGCTTCAAGCACTTCTTCTTTTTCTCGATAGCTTGAATCATCGTCATCACTTGAATGCGCAGTTAAACGGTAAGAGATCGTTTCAATCAACGTTGGTCCTTCGCCTCTTGTCGCACGGTCTCTCGCTTCTTTGACAGCGGCATATACTTCAAGCGGATCATTGCCATCAACGGTTACGCCAGGCATTCCGTACCCAATCGCACGGTCTGAAATGCGTTCACATGCTACTTGTTTGTCATAAGGTACGGAAATCGCGTACTTATTGTTTTCACACATGAAAATAACAGGCAGCTTATGCACAGCAGCGAAGTTAGCACCTTCGTGGAAATCACCTTGGTTTGAAGAGCCCTCTCCAAACGTAACAAAGCTGACAAAGTTTTTTTGATCTAGTCGTCCAGCAAGTGCGATCCCCACTGCATGAGGAACCTGCGTTGTAACAGGTGAAGATCCTGTCACAATTCGATTTGATTTCTGTCCAAAATGCCCTGGCATCTGTCTTCCGCCTGAGTTTGGATCGTCTTGTTTTGCGAAACCTGACATCATTAAATCTTTTGCTGTCATTCCAAATGCGAGGACAACCCCCATATCACGGTAGTAAGGTAAGACGTAATCCTCTTCTCTATTAAGAGCGAAAGCAGCACCGACTTGCTGCGCTTCCTGCCCTTGACAAGAAATGACGAATGGAATTTTACCAGAACGGTTTAAAAGCCACATCCGTTCATCAATTTTTCTTGCTAGAAGCATTGTTCTATATATATCAATTGCTTGTTCATCAGATAATCCTAATTCATGATGACGCATGTTACTCATCTTATTTCCCTCCTTGATTAAAAATGGATCGCTTTCCCGTCAACAGCAAGGGCAGCCTCGCCAATCGCCTCTGATAAGGTTGGGTGCGGGTGAATTGTCTGCCCGACTTCCCAAGGCGTTGCATCAAGTACTTTGGCTAATCCAGCTTCAGATATCATATCTGTGACATGAGGACCAATCATATGAATCCCTAAAATATCATCTGTCTTTTGATCAGCAATGATTTTGACGAATCCATCAGACTCCCCGTATACAAGTGCTTTTCCGATCGCCATGAATGGAAATTTCCCCATTTTGACTTCGAAGCCTTGCTCTTTTGCCGCCTGTTCAGTGAGTCCAACACTAGCGGTTTCCGGGTGAGAGTAAACACATTTAGAAACGAGCGTTTCATCGAGCGGCTTTGGATCTTGCCCAGCCATATGCTCCACAGCAATCATGCCTTCGTGTGATGCCACATGTGCCAGCTGAAGCCCGCCAATGACATCTCCTATTGCATAAATATGTGATTCTTTCGTTTGATAATGTTCATTCACGACAATGCCTTGTTTTTCTGTTTGGATGTCCGTGTTTTCAAGACCAATGCCTTCAATATTTGGTACTCTACCGACTGATAGAAGAAGTTTTTCCGCTTCAAACGTCTGAATGTCTCCATCCTTTTCTGCTTGAATCGTCACGAGATTCTCTTGCTTTTTGACGGTATCTGGCAGTACTTTCGCATTTGTCACAAAGGTGATGCCTTTTTTAGATAAAAGCTTTTCCATTTCTTTAGAAATGTCATGATCCTCTGTTGGCAATATGCGGTCTGCAAATTCAATCACCGTCACCTTCACACCAAAATCATTGAGCATAGAAGCCCACTCGATTCCGATTACCCCGCCGCCGACAATGAGCATCGACTGCGGAAGCTCTGGCAGTTCTAGTGCATCATCTGATGTAAGAATGTGCGTCCCATCTGCTTCAAGTCCAGGCAGCACACGCGGTCTTGAACCTGTCGCAATGATGACCTGCTTTGGAATAAGCATTTCATTTTCATCTCCATTTGCCATTTCTACGGAGATGGTTCCTGGCATTGGCGAAAAGATAGATGGACCAAGGATGCGGCCGATCCCTTCATAGACATCAATTTTCCCTTGTTTCATTAAATGTTTGACGCCGCCTGCTAGTTTCTCTACAATCTCTGCTTTTCTTTTCTGCACACTTGCAAACTGCAAGGCGATGCCATTTGCCTCAACGCCAAAATCAGCAGCACGTTTGACGGTTTGATAGACTTCAGCACTTCTAAGCAGCGCTTTAGACGGAATGCATCCTTTATGGAGACATGTTCCGCCAAGCTTTTCTTTTTCTACAACTGCTGTTTTCAATCCAAGCTGTGAGGCACGAATGGCCGCTACATAGCCGCCTGTGCCTCCACCAAGAATGACGAGGTCATATTCAGTTGCCATGACTTGTCACTCCTTTCTTCATCTCTTGATCATTTGGGTATTCTTTCGGAGATTCTTCTTCTTTTAAAATACGAAGTGCACCTTCTGCTAAGGATTGCAGTTCATTTTCGCCTGGATAGACGACAACATCTGAAATCCAGTCAATGTGACCTCTAATACTTGATGTAATTTGTTTGCTGTACGCAAGTCCGCCTGTTAACACAATGACGTCAACTGCACCTTTTAGGACAGCACTAGCCGCACCGATTTCCTTGGCAATTTGATAGCACATCGCTTCATAAATCAGCGCCGCCCGTTCATCGCCTGCTTCAATCATGCGCTCAACTTTCACAGCATCTGTCGTACCAAGGTAGCCCGCAAGACCACCTTCACCAATAATGCGTTTCAGCATTTCCTCTTGGCTGTACTCACCAGAAAAGCAAAGATTGACGAGGTCACCTGTTGGCAGTGTCCCCGCGCGCTCCGGGCTGAAAGGGCCTTCACCATGGAGTCCGTTATTGACATCAATGACTTTTCCTTTTTCATGGACACCAATGGTGATGCCGCCGCCCATATGGGTAATGATCATATTCAAATCTTCGTAGCGCTTCCCAAAGGATGCAGCTGTTTTTCTTGCGACTGCTTTTTGGTTTAATGCATGGAAGATGCTTTTTCTTTCAATCGTTGGCAGCCCTGAAATACGAGCAATTGGTTTTAGCTCATCCACCACAACTGGATCGACAATAAAAGCTGGGATGTTCAAACCTAGTGCAATTTCTCGTGCAATGATACCCCCCAGATTTGATGCATGCTGGCCGGCATATCCTTCTTTCAGGTCTTGCACCATTTGCTCATTGACTTCATATGTGCCGCCTTCAATCGGACGAAGTAGACCGCCGCGCGCACAAACTGCATCAAACTTTGAGATGTTCATCCCTTGTTCATGCAGCGTCTTCAAGATTGTTTCTTTACGAAATGAAAACTGATCAATGATATGAGGGAATTTCTTTAATTCCTCATCTGTATGTCTCAGTGTCGTTTCAAAAATAGATCGTTCATTGTGAAACACACCGATTTTTGTTGAAGTAGAGCCAGGATTAATTGTGAGAATACGCCATTCTTTTGTCAGCAAAAACAAAACCTCCGTTTCAACTCATTCTTCAAATTAGCGACGACTTAAAATATGCTGGCCATTTTGCAGGAATTGACTTCTTGATTTGCGCATTCTTTCAATTCGCTCCTCCGCCAATCGGTCTGCCGCTTTATAAGTTGGAATGGCATCACGGTTTGAAATTTCAATCACGCGTTCAATGTTTTGGTAAATACCTTCTACCTTTTTCATCGCACGATCTGCATTATAACCATAAAGCTCATCAGCTACGTTAATTACACCGCCTGCATTGATCACATAATCAGGTGCATACACAATGCCCATTTCATGAATCAGGTCGCCGTGATGCGTTTCTCTCAGCTGGTTATTCGCTGCACCTGCGATGACCTTTGCTTTCAGCTTAGGAATCGTTACATCATTGATCGTTGCACCAAGTGCACACGGTGCATAAATATCACATGCTTGATCATAAATATCGTCAGGGTCTACTGCTTTTGCGCCAAAGTCTTCTACAGCTCGTTTTACAGAGTCTTTGTTGATATCTGTGACAATCAGCTGTGCGCCTTCCTCGTGCAGATGTTTACACAAATTGTAGGCCACATTCCCAACACCTTGGACTGCAATCGTTTTTCCTTCTAATGAATCGGTTCCAAATGCCGCTTTGGCAGCAGCTTTCATCCCTTTGTATACACCGTAAGCTGTAACAGGAGACGGGTTTCCGGATGAACCAAATGCAGGTGAAATACCTGTCACAAAGTCTGTTTCTTCATGAATCAGATCCATGTCTTCTACCGTTGTACCGACATCCTCCGCTGTGATATAGCGGCCATTTAATCCTTGGATGTAGCGTCCAAACGCACGGAACATTTCTTCATTTTTATCTTTTCTCGGATCACCGATGATGACTGTTTTACCGCCGCCAAGATTCAGACCTGCTGCTGCGTTTTTATAAGTCATCCCTCTTGCTAGACGAAGCGCATCTTCAATCGCTGCTTCTTCGTTTTCATACGTCCACATTCTTGTCCCGCCTAGTGCTGGCCCAAGTGTTGTATCATGAATGGCAATAATCGCTTTTAAGCCAGATTGTTCATCCTGACAAAATACAAGCTGTTCATAATCGTATCGTTCCATATATTTAAAAAGTTCCATTGTTTATTCCTCCTATGACTTTCGCTTAATTTGATGTACAGATGGCAAGTGCAATTGAATAAAGCTTACTTTCAGCTGTATCCGACCGGCTTGTTAAAGCAATCGGCGCCTTCGCTCCTGCCACCACAGCTCCCACCTTTGCATGCGCAAAGTAGATGAGAGATTTATAAAGAATGTTTCCTGCTTCAATCGTTGGCACAAGCAAAATATCTGCATGACCGGCGACATCACTCGTAATATTTTTATGAGAAGCTGCTGTTTGAGAAATGGCATTGTCTAAAGCAAGTGGCCCGTCAATGAGGCAGCCAGAAATTTGCCCTCGCCTATTCATTTGCGCCAGGCTTGCCGCTGTCAAAGTGGAATCCATTGCCGGGTTCACAACCTCTACCGCAGATAACACAGCCACCTTTGGCATGTCGTTTCCGACAGCTTGTGCTACTTGAACAGCATTGATCGTGATCTCTTTGAACATGTTTAAATCCGGCGCGATGTTCATCGCAGAATCTGTGACATAAATAAAACGATCAAAGCCCGGCACTTCGAATGCCGCGACATGTGATAGAACACTCGCCGTCCGCAGCCCGTACTCTTTATTCAGCACCGCTTTTAAAAGAACGGCTGTCGTGACATGCCCCTTCATCAATATATCTGCATGCTTCTCGCTCACTGCCTGCACGGCAATCTTGGCTGATTCTTCAGGAGAATCCGAATGAATAATATCTATCCAGTCTTCATTGATCTCATGCTGTTTCACCAGCTCCTTCAGGTTGCGTTTGTTCCCAACCAGCAGGAAGCGAGCGACCTTGCGTTCAATTGCCATTTTAATGGCATGAAGCACTTCTTCGTCTTCTGCATGAGCCACAGCAGCAGTTTTATTCTGCAACTGGGCGGCTTTCATAATCAGATCGTCAAGCTTCATATATGCCCACCTTTCCTTATGCTCGGGTTCATGGTTTTCATATGCAAGTTCTATGCCAGCTTAAAATGCAGTGAAATGAGGCATTTCGCATGAGATACGTGCAATTTTTTGCAGGTAACGTGCATTTTATTGCATGCTATCTTTTGCAAGTTGATATTTATCCATTTTATAGTAAAGGTTACGAATGCTAATCCCTAATGTTTTCGCTGTTTTCGTACGGTTGAATTGATGCTTTTCAAGGGTTTGTTTAATCAGCTGCGTTTCAAACGCTTCAACAGCATCCGAAAGAGTCTCTCCCTCAAATTGACTGACAGCTAGTTCCTGCTGCTCTTTTTCTTCCTGCTCTTCTGACTCCATGAAGGAAATATGATCTTCATCGATCCATTCTTCTTGCGGATTCAAAAAGATCATGGCTCGTCCAAGGACATTTTCCAGTTCTCTCACGTTTCCAGGCCAGCTGTAAGACCGAAGTCTATCGAGCGCACCTTCTGTTAAGCCGCTCACATTTCGACCATAGTCTAAATTGATTTTCTGAATAAGACGTTTGCTTAATGAGTCAATATCTTCAAGGCGCTGCCTTAGAGGCGGAATGGAGATCGGATATCTGTTCATCCGATAATATAAGTCCTCTCTGAACTTTCCTTCCGCCATCGCTTTTTCAATGTTGACATTTGTTGCGGTAATCACACGCACATCAACTGGTATCGCTTTTGTTCCGCCTACTCTCACAATTTCTTTCTCCTGCATGACGCGTAATAACTTTGCTTGTGTACTTGGCGTCATTTCACCAATTTCATCTAAAAAGATACTGCCATGATTCGCTTCTTCAAACAGCCCTTTCTTCCCGCCGCGCCTCGCACCAGAAAATGCACCTTCCTCGTAGCCAAAAAGCTCTGACTCTAAAAGTGTTTCTGATAAGGCAGCACAGTTGACTCTCACAAAGCGATTATATTTCCGGTCACTTTCATTGTGTATAGCGTGCGCAAATAGCTCTTTTCCAGTACCTGACTCTCCCCTGAGTAAAATAGTGGCTGGTGTTTTAGCCCCTAGCTTTGCCTGCTCAAGCGCTACAAGCATTTGCTCACTTTCTCCAATAATGTCTTCAAAAGTGTACTTTGCCTCAAGTGTTCGGATGAGCTGTCTTGCTTTATTTAATTCATTCGTGAGTGATTGAATTTCTGATACGTCATGAATGACGCCGACACTGCCTTTTAAAATGCCATCAACGATCACTGGTGCTACGTTGACAATCACATCCTTCTTATTAGGTCCGACTTTCATTCTGACGCCTCGAACTGGCCTTCTTGTTTCAAGCACCTTTAAATGCATGCTTTCCCCTTCAGAAATATCCGCACCCGCAGGTTTGCCCACAACCTCTTTGTCTGTTAATCCCGTCATTTTCGTATAAGCTCTGTTAATTAAAATTCCTTTCCCCTGCTCATCTACGACGGATATCGCTTCATCTGATGATTGAATGATCGCCTCAAGCATCGTGCGCACTTCTTTGAGGTTTGTGACTTCTTCTGCAAGTTCCACTGCATCTGTAATATCTTTAAAAATGGATAGAGCGCCTAGCATTCTTCCTGCGTCGTCAATAATCGGCAAACGCGTTGTGACAATTTGTATTTGCTGATTCAGAAATTGTTTTTGATGAAATTCTGGCTCCCTCGATCTTAAAATATCGGGGAGTTTTGTATTTGGGATCACTTCACGTATGTGCCGGCCAATCGCATCTTTTTGCGAACGTCCAACCATTTTGGCAGCCGATCGATTAAACAGAACAACTTCTTCATCCATATTAATAAAAATCATGCCGTCGTTCGTTGCATTAAAAATGCGGTCATGTTTATAGGTTTGTTCTTTTAATATTTGAATGAGCTGATGCTTTTCTGACATTAATTCTGAAATGACGTATGCCATCGAACTTGGAACAATGACAGACTGCTCTGCTTTTTCTTCCATCAGTTCTTTAAGGACAGCTGAACTGCCCGTTGTTTCAATGATGATATCAATGTCATCTTTTATGTATTCTTTCCAATCCGTTGTCGTATCAATTCCATTTTTTTTCGCTTCTACCATCCCCGGTGCCCCAAGATCAAGGTCGGCGATTGCAACGATTTGAATCATATTTGTTTTCAGCAATGTTTCAAGCAATGCTGATCCACCCTGTCCTGCACCGACAATCAAGACTCTCTGCATCCCGTTACCCCTTTATATGAAAAAATTTGCACACCATATTTTTCCGTTGCAAAAAATTGCACAACTCTTATATTACCACGTTTTCCTTTCTTGACAAAATATTTTTTGAATTAGACAATGGAAGTAAATGACGTTTAAGGGGACATTTGATGGGGAGAATACTTGCATTAGTGATTATTTTAATACCTGGCGCGCTTGCTGCACTTGGAATTAAGCTGCTGCGTGACACTGTTTTCGGTATCATCATTTCACCATTTCCATTTTTATGGCTGCAAGGAATTGCAGGGTTGGTTTTTTTAGGGGGAGGTCTTTACGTAGTCGCTGGCTTTATTTTATATAGAGACCGCAAACGAAATAAAGTGACCACCCGCTTTAAACAGAGATAAACATGAAAAAAGACCCGCTGTTGATCGCAGGTCTTTATTTCATTTCTTCTCTTATTTCGACGGCTCTATCAGGAAAATCTGTGAAAATTCCATCGACACCTAAGGAAAACATGTTTTTCATTTGCTTTTCACTGTTTACTGTAAATGGCCTGATCACTTGCTGGGCAGCATGGAGAGCTGATACGACTTCTTTTGTTACCCCTGCGCCCTTTATATTGGGGTGATAACCTCTTGCAGGTACTGTTTTTATGTACATCTCTGGCCGATGAATGACATCCATTGTGAGAACAGCAAGCTCAACATGCGGCATCCGCTTGTGAAAAAGAGCTAAACTGCCGTGATGAAACGATGAGACTAGTACACGATCTTCTATTTGAAAGTGTTCAATTTGCTCTTTTACTTTCTCTTCCATACCAGGATATCGATAAATGGAGTTTTTCAGTTCAATATTGATGATGAGTGATGATTGCTGCGTCACTAGCTCCAATACTTCTTCTAAAAGGGGAATGGATACAGCACCGGTTTCTTCATAAAAAGAATGACTCGCATCTCCTGCTTTTAACTCTTCATATGTATGGTCTTTCACTAAGCCTTTCATATTCGTTGTTCTATTCAGCTTCTCATCGTGAATGACAGCAAGCCTGCCATCTTTCGTCAACTGAACATCCAGCTCAATTCCGTCAGCCCCAGAATGAAGTGCATGCTCAAAGGCTATCATGGTATTTTCAGGATAGATGCCTTTAAAACCTCTGTGTGCAAAAATTTTCGTCATATGTCACCTCTAAGTATGATGCTTCCTTTCATTATGACGTCTCTCTTTTCGTTTTTCCAGTTTGAGCACATAAAAAAACCTCTTCTGATTCGTACGAAGAGGTTCTGTATAAATTCGATCACGTAATCGCTCTGATGGCTTGCTCTGTCGTCTCTGCGTCAAGAGCAAAAAGGGAAGAAACAACTGCGACTGCTGTAACAACGGTTAAACCTAACAACAACTTTTTCATAAGATAACCTCCACTTTCTTTTGAAGTATTTGTGCATCGAATTTCTTTTCAAGAAAACGAATGGCATTTTGATAGTCATTTCGTTCCTTGAAGTATTTCGATATTTGTTCAGACAAATCCTCAAGCTCCACATATAATCTATTTTTTTCTATGTAGTCTAATTTTTCAGAGAATAAGTCTGCTGCTCCACTATTTTCGCACATCAAATCTAAAATTTCAAATTTTACTATATATTCATTATTTTGGATATCACAACTATACTGAATGCCCTCTTTAATATATTCCTTCGCCTCTTGATCTCCTAGATGAACCAAGGCATTTGCCAGAACATATAAAGATTGGATGTAATAATGGCTATTGTCACGGTGCATTTGAATGCCCATCCCTTTTTTGGCATATTGTGCGCTGTTTTCGTAATCATGTTTCGCATAATAAAGAACGGCTAAATTGTGATAGCATTTCCCAATCAGCACTTCATTGTTAATACGTTTACTTTTCTC
This sequence comes from Bacillus sp. FSL K6-2841, assembly GCF_037976435.1. Taxonomy (NCBI): domain Bacteria; kingdom Bacillati; phylum Bacillota; class Bacilli; order Caryophanales; family Bacillaceae; genus Bacillus; species Bacillus sp. FSL K6-2841. The sequence continues at coordinate 2,182,058 of NZ_CP150266.1, forward strand.
AAGTGCTTCTTGGTATTTTTCCTCCGCTTCGTCAAATTGGATCAAATCGATACAATTACTTGCATGTAAAATCAAGCTGTCAATCGCCTGCGCTGTATATTCTTCATGCGCTTTGAACGTATCGATGGCTTTTTTGATATGATTAATGGATATGAAATTTTGTTTCAGTTCGTAATAAATTGAAGCAACCTTATGATGAAAAGTCCCTACTTCAAGGTCCTCATTCACACGTTTTAGACGCTGTTCTGCAATTTTGTAAAAGCTGATGGCTTCATCATATTTTTTCACATATGCAGCATATTGACCTTTGTAAAAGTAAAAATAAAAATTAATAATGTCATCTGCTTTCTCATCAAGCGTTCCGACACTCTTCATAATGTGATTGGCTTTTTCAATATTTCCAAGTAACATTTCATGTCTGCCATTAACAAGCTGATAATACAGGAGAACTTCGCGGTCTTCATCTGTATTTTTTAGCAAATTCTGAATTTTCTCTTTATAGATCGCAGATTTTTCTAGGTCATTTTGAGAAATGACCCTCGTCCACTTGCTAATTTCGTTCGCTACCTCAGCAGAGTGGATTTTCAGCTTTCCCATAACCTCACCCTCTTCTTTTCATTATTATAGCATAGTAAAAGAATGTGAAAATTATTAAATTCGACAATGGGAATATTCAGTTCAAATGGCACAATCTCTAAGAAGCCAGTGACTTTAAAACGCCAACCAATCAGGTCAATAGCAATAGAACTTTCGATCTCATTTGCTTTATTTACCAAATTCATCAGACCTTTTCCTCTCATCCTTTTTCTTACGAATGAGCGTTTCCTTCTACTATTTTGAAGACCAAACAATTGATTGGCGTAGCTGATTACCACTAATTTATGTCATACCCATTTCTTTCATGCTTTATTTTTCATTTTATTCTGAAAATAAATCAAGCTGAGTTGTCCAAATGAAACAATAAGATGATTGTATCAATACAACCAATTTTTTACAATATTTTTTCAAAATAAAAAAACGCCTCTTTGAAGAAACGTTTTTCTATAAAAATGAACTAGCTAGCTCGATGCTCCAAGCGGAGACGGTCAGCCACCATTGCGATAAATTCAGAATTGGTTGGTTTTGCTTTAGACATGCTGACTGTATAACCAAAGAGTGAGGAAATGGAGTCGATGTTTCCTCTACTCCAAGCCACTTCAATCGCATGACGAATTGCTCGTTCGACCCTGCTCGCGGTCGTGTTAAATTTCTTCGCGATGTCTGGATACAACACTTTTGTGATGCTTCCGAGAAGCTCGATGTCATTGTACACCATCGAAATGGCTTCTCTTAAGTATAAGTAACCTTTAATATGAGCAGGTACACCAATCTCATGAATAATCGTCGTAATGCTCGCATCTAAGTTTCTGCGTTTCGGTTCAGGTTTGTTTCGAAGGACACTGTTTTGGATAGATGAAGATCGATGGGTGACTTGTGTGCCGTTTCCACTGACTTGACGAATATGACCGACTAGGTTTTCCATATCAAATGGCTTTAAGATGAAATAGGATGCCCCTAAATCAACTGCTTTTTTCGTGACATCTTCTTGTCCAAACGCCGTTAGCATAATCACACTTGGCTGTTTGGTCATGTCATTGTTTTCACGGAGGCGTTCCAGTACAGCAAGGCCATCTAAATGAGGCATGATAATATCTAAGAGGAGAACGTCGGGCTCTTTATCTTTAAATAATGTCAGACATTCCTGACCATTATACGCCACGCCAAGTACTTCCATATCTTCCTGTCCCTCAATATACTCTGTCAAAAGGCCAACAAGCTCTCGATTGTCATCAGCTACACACACTTTAATTTTCTCCACGTTCTTTCCTCCCCAATGTCGATTCCTTTAGTCTTTTGTATTTCTCTTCTGAGTGTTCAATTCGACAAAACCATGCTATCCCCTTTAAAAAACTTTAATTTTCCGAATAATAGAGCATTATCTAGCTTTTTCTACGTTTTTCTTAACGAATCGACGATTATTGCAATTTGACAACATACCACTTTCCATTTTGTCGAAAAATCTCTTTTTCCTTATTTTATAACATGATGGCAGAGAAAGAAAGGGGAGAAAAAAACTGCCGGAAGATTCGCGGCAGTTTGATGATCAGCTTGCTTTTTTGTTTTTTTGATAAAGGTCGATGCCTGCTTCTGACAGCATCCATTCAATGTGTACGCCGTAGCCGCTTGTCGGGTCATTGACGAAAACGTGCGTGACCGCCCCAATGACTTTTCCGTTTTGGATGATGGGGCTTCCGCTCATACCTTGGACGATACCGCCCGTTTTACTTAAAAGACGCTCATCTGTTACCTTTAATACCATCCCTTTTGTTGCCGGGAATTTCTGCGGAGTCGTGCTGACGATTTTAATATCAAACTTCTCCACTTTATCATGATCCACAACGGTTAAAATTTCTGCTGGACCTTCTTTCACTTCATTTGATAAAGCAACTGGAAGCGGTTTGTCTGATACATGATTTTCAAGCTTTTCGGTTAACGTACCAAAGATACCAAATGGACTGTTGCGGGAGATATCTCCTATTGTTTTTCGTTCGGAAGAGAATCTCGCCAATTTTTCTCCAGGATTGCCTCCTGTGCCTTTTTCAATCGATGTTACGGTTGATCTAACAATTTCACCATTGTCGACAACAATTGGTTTTTTTGTATCCATGTCAGAAATGACATGCCCAAGGGCACCATATTTTTTAGAAGATGGTTCAAAGAAGGTCATCGTGCCGATTCCTGCGGCGGAATCTCGAATGTAAAGACCAATTCGATAGGTGCCTTCACTTGAATCTTTTGCGGGTGTTAATGTTGTTTGAAAGGTTTTATGGTCTCTTTTTATGAGTAAACGAAGCGTTTCACCTGTTTTCCCTGCTTTCTGGATAAATGGGGTGAGGTCATTCATTTTCTCCATCTTTTGACCATTGATTTCAATGATCATATCCCCTGATTGAATGCCTGCGGCTTCGCCTGGTGATTTTTTGCCATCTGCTGTTGTGATTTGATGAAAACCTACAACGAGAACTCCTACAGAGTGGAGCTTGACGCCAATGGATTGTCCTCCAGGAACGACTTTTAATTCAGGGAGAACGTCGACTTTTGTTTTCTTAATAGGAAATCCTTTAAAATCATAAACAATTTCGGCTTTTCCTGCCTTTTGTCCTGTTACTTCAAGCTGATTCTTTTTCTCTGAAAGACTAAAGGCTTGTGAAGAAGCATTGGCTGACGCTTCTATTGATGTGTCAATTGCGTGCTTCTGTTTTTCAAATACAGCAACATTTGTTGGAATGCTGATGTATTCCTTCACTATGCTCATAAACCCTGTACTTATTAAAGAAACAAGGAGAATCACACCAATGGCTTTTCTCATCTTTTCGGGCATTCATTTTTCACTCTCCTCGCTCCTTACCCACACCAGAACACTCATGTTTTGGCTACATCTTTACTTTTGCCTTCTTCGCTTTGATTTATAACCAACAGCTATAGAAAATGATTGGATAAATTGATAAAAGAAAAAGACGAATTCGCGGGTATATACAGCGATTTTGACACAATATAAAAAAGGCAGCTGGTTTTTCAGCTACCCTGTTGTTTTGACATCATTTGCTTGATGCAGCAATTCTTTTGCATGCTGTTTGGTCAGCTCAGTGACTTCGACACCCGCAATCATCCTGCCAATTTCACTCACTTTTTCTTCATGACTTAATGGTTTGACGTTTGTCAGTGTTCTACCAGCTTTAGAGCGTTTCGAAATGAAGAGATGCGTGTCAGCCATTGCTGCTACTTGCGGGAGATGCGTAATGCAGAGCACTTGTGAGCCAGCCGCCACTTTATAAATTTTTTCGGCAATTGCCTGTGCAACTCTGCCGCTTACGCCTGTATCCACCTCATCGAAAATAATGGAAGTGACCTCTTGTTTGGCTGAGAAGATACTTTTCACGGCGAGCATAACACGTGAAATTTCTCCACCAGAAGCAACTTTTGATAAAGATTTCATCGGTTCGCCAGGATTAGTAGAAATCACAAATTGAGCTTGATCAATTCCGTTTTTCCCAAGCTGGACGGGCTTTCCATCTAGCAGCGGATTATCCGTGCTGCTAAAAGGCGCATACCGAATGGAAAAGGATGTATCAAATGTTGACTTCTCCATATACAAATCCTTTAGTTCTGTTTGAATTTGCTTCGCTAGCTTTTTGGCCCATTTTTTACGAAGCTCCGAAACGTTAAGTGCTTCAAGCAGGGCGTCACGGCTCATTGCATCCAGTTTGTTTTTAAGTGTCTGCAGATGACTGTCTCGATTTTGAATTTGATCGATTTCTTCTTCAATCTTCGCCGCATACTCCAAAATTTCCTCAACCGTCGTCCCGTACTTTCGCTTTAACTGCTTCATTTCATTCAGCCTAGACTCAATAAAATCAAGGCGTGCTGGGTCAAACTCTAATTGATCCAGCATGCTTCGCATTTGAAACGTCGAATCCTCTAATAAATAGTAAGAGTTCGACACTTGTTCGGAAAGCTTTTTTAGATCGTCGTTAATCTCAGAAACCTGCTCGAGCTCGCTCGATGACATGCCAACCCAATCAAGTCCCCCCTGCTCATTGCGCAAGGCATTATAGGCGTTTTGGAGTGAGGAAAAGATCTTTTCGTAGTTGCTGATCTGATGGCGCTCTTCTTGAAGCTTCTCATCTTCTCCCGGCTCTAATTGTGCCGCTTCAATCTCTTCTAGCTGAAATTGCAATAAATCTAATCGGTGCACCATTTCTTGCTCATTCTCAGAGAGCTGTTTTAGCTTTTGGGCTGTCTTTGTATATTGCTCATATGCTTCTTGATACTGTGACAAAGCAGGTGCAATTTCTTCTGCTCCAAATTGATCGAGTAAATGCAGATGATTTTCATCCTCCATCAATAACTGGTTATCGTGCTGTCCATGTATATCGAGCAAAAGGCGTCCTACTTCGCGTAAAAGTGAGATTGTGACGAGCTTGCCATTGATGCGGCAAATGCTTTTCCCGTTATTGTTAATATCACGGCGAAGGATCATCATTTCATCAGTTGCGTCAATTCCCTGCTCTTCGCATAAAGCAAATACAGGGTGGTCAGCTGCTGGTACAAGAAAAAGCCCCTCCAGCTCAGCCTTTTTCTCACCATAACGAACAAATTCAGACGACCCTCTACCTCCCACAAGAAGTGAGACAGCGTCAATCATGATGGATTTCCCTGCACCTGTTTCCCCTGTTAGGACTGTGAGTCCTTTTTCAAATGAAACCGTTAACTCTTCAATGATTGCAAAGTTTTTAATGGTTAGTTCTGCTAACACTCATTTGCCACCTCTTTTTGTAAACCTGATTCTTTATAGGAGCTCTAAAATTTTGCTTGAAACTATTTCCGTATCATCTGGTGTGCGGCAAATGATCAAAATGGTATCATCTCCGCAAATGGTTCCCATGATTTCTTCCCAATCTAAATTATCCATTAAAGCCCCAATCGCCTGAGCATTACCTGGCATGGTTTTGAGGACGATTAAATGACTGGCAGCATCCATTTTAATAAATGCATCCATTAAGGATCGCTTTAGTTTAGACAGCGGATTAAACCGCTGATCCGCAGGAAGGCTGTATTTATATGTTCCATTGTTCGTCGGCACTTTCACTAAATGCAATTCTTTAATATCTCTTGAAACGGTCGCTTGTGTAATGTTATATCCATCGGCTTTTAAAATATCGACTAGTTCATCTTGTGTTTCAATCTCTTGGCTCGCGATGATTTCTCTAATCTTAATATGCCTTTGACCTTTATTCATTATTGACCCCCCTAGGCGTTTGATCTCAGTTTTTCTTTACGTTCTATGTTATATGAACCACAGTTCAAAAAACAAGCGTTACGTGAGAAACGGCCAATTCTCATCTTTTGACCATGTAAAAAGGAATAATAGCGAGCTATTATTCCTTTTGTTTCAACCTCATGTATCAGCCGGCTCAGGACTGTTTTTCTTTTCTTTCAATACAGAATGGGCTTCCTTGACGATCTTTTCAAGTTCTGAAACTGGAAGTGCCGCATTCTCTTCTTGATCAGGGTGAAGCACTAAATGGAGAAGGAACTCAATATTCCCGTCTCCGCCTGTAATAGGCGAAAATGAGACATCCTTCACATCATAGCCTTCTTTTGCAGCAAATTGATTCATCTCTTCCAGCACACCAAGGTGGACAGACGGATCTCGCACGATGCCTTTTTTCCCAACAAGCTCTCTTCCTGCTTCAAATTGGGGCTTGACGAGTGCAATACAGTCTCCGCCCGGAACAAGAATGTGCTTTAAAGCCGGAAGAATGAGTTTAAGTGAAATAAAAGAGACATCAATTGACGCTACTTCTGGCAATCCTTCGGTAAAATCTGCCGGGACGGAATGACGGAAATTGGTGCGCTCCATGACGATTACCCTGTCATCCTGCCTTAATTTCCATGCAAGCTGATTGTAGCCAACATCAACAGCATATGATTTGACCGCTCCATTTTGAAGAGCGCAATCTGTAAATCCACCTGTTGATGAACCAATATCAATTAGCAATTTCCCTTCAACAGTTAAGTCGAATTCTTTTAGCGCTTTTTCAAGCTTTAATCCGCCGCGGCTCACATATTTCAGAGGGTTCCCTTTCACAGTGAGCGGTGTATCACGAGCGATTTTCTCTCCTGGTTTATCCAAGCGGTTTTCATTTGAGTAAACGATCCCTGCCATAATGGCACGCTTTGCTTTCTCTCTCGTTTCCATTAGTCCTTGTTCGACTAATAAAACGTCAAGTCGTTCTTTCTTTGATGTCATGATCCAATTCCTTTTCTTGGTGCTGCGGGAAGCAAGTCACGTAAAGTGTCAGCAACCTGTGCTTTCGTCAAACCAATTTCTTCAAGCAGGGCATCAACACTTCCATGCTCAATAAATTCATCTGGAATGCCCATACGTTCTACTTTGATATGAGATGCTTTCTTATCGTGTATATATTCTAAAACGCTGCTGCCAAATCCGCCTTGGAGCACAGCTTCTTCAATCGTTAAAATCGGAATACCTTCAGAAAGAATATCATTTAACATCGCTTCATCAAGAGGCTTAATAAAACGAGCATTGACAACACGAACCGATTTCCCTTCTTTTTGAAGTTCTTCTGCTGCTTGAAGCGCCATTTTAATCGTCGTACCAAATGTTAAAATCACAGCATCCTTCCCTGGACGAAGAACCTCCCAGGACCCAATCGGAATGGTTTTCAGCTGTTCATCCATTTTGACACCTAACCCATTACCGCGCGGGAAGCGCATGGCAATAGGACCGTCATCGTACTGAATAGCTGTATTGACCATGTGCTGCCCTTCATTTTCATCTTTTGGCATCATGAGCACCATATTCGGCATATGACGCATAAAGGCAATATCAAACACACCTTGATGGGTTTCTCCATCTGCACCGACAAGTCCAGCACGGTCAATGCCAATAAAGACGTTTAGATTCTGGCGGCAAATATCGTGGAGCACTTGGTCATAGGCTCTTTGCAGAAACGTTGAATAAATCGCTAAAAATGGCTTCATGTCCTGCGTCGCAAGACCAGCTGCCATTGTGGCTGCATGCTGCTCGGCAATGCCTACATCAAACATCCGCTCTGGAAATTCCTTCGCAAAGCCTTCAAGCTTTGAACCAACAGGCATCGCAGGCGTGATCGCAACAATCCGCTCATCTTCCCGTGCCAGCTTTCTGACTGTTTCACTGACGAGACCACTCCAAGACGGAGCTGCTGCTGCCGGTTTTACAAAATCACCTGTATCAATTTTGTATGGACCCGTACCATGCCAAGTGCCAATTTTATCGGATTCTGCCGGCTGATAGCCTTTTCCTTTTTTCGTGATGACATGCAGAAGAACAGGCCCTTTTGTTTTCTTTGCATATTCAAGATTCTCAAAAAGATCTTCATACGAATGTCCGTCAACAGGACCTAAGTAGGTAAATCCCATTTCCTCAAAGAACATGCCAGATACAAGTAAATATTTGAGGCTGTCTTTGATACGCTCTGCTGTCGCAGCAAGCTTACCACCTACAGCTGGAATGCGCTTGAATAAATATTCAAGTTCGTCCTTTACCCATTGGTATTTGCCAGCTGTACGTAATCTGCCAAGCATTGTGTGAATCGCACCGACGTTTGGTGCAATACTCATTTCATTGTCATTTAAGATCACAATCATATCTTTCTTTTCATCACCGATATGATTCAAAGCTTCCAGCGCCATACCTCCGGTTAGTGCACCGTCTCCAATAATCGGCAGGATATATTCATCTGTCCCTTTGATATCACGCGCTGCCGCCATACCCATCGCACCAGATAACGAGGTTGAACTGTGACCTGTCTCCCAAACATCGTGCTCGCTTTCATTTCGTTTAGGAAAACCGCAAAGCCCTTTATATTGGCGAAGTGTATCAAACTCCGCCCCTCTTCCCGTTAACAGCTTATGAACGTAAGACTGATGTCCAACATCCCAGAGGAATTTGTCTTTTGGGCTGTCAAATACTTTATGAAGCGCAACAGTCAGTTCAACGACTCCCAGGTTCGGACCGATATGCCCGCCAGAGTTAGCTAAGGACTCAATTAAAAACATGCGAATGTCAGCGCTAAGCTCCTCTAATTCTGCATTTGACATTCCCTTTAGAAACGTTGGATTTTTTATTGATAAAAGATCCAATTAGGATCAACTCGCTTTCAACAAAATTTCTATATACATCTATAATGCCTTATTCCTTTGAAAACCAGTAGGGAATAAGAGTTGTCTCATCATAATAAACTGTTTACAGTTTACCACAATTGCTCGAGGACCCTCAAATCTAGGCTGTTTTTAATGATCTCTTGAGGCAATTAGATCACATAAATCATGCAGCAATTGCTGCTCTAATTGAAGATTGGAGACAATTTCTTTTGCACGTGTGATGTGCTCATGCAGTTTTTCTTTTGCTCCTGAAAGCGTTAATAAAGAAGGATATGTCGACTTTTCATTTGCTGTATCAGAGCCGACCCGTTTTCCGATTTTTTCTTCGCTTCCTTCGAGATCTAAAATATCATCACGGATTTGAAACGCAATGCCAATATGATAGCTGAATTCCCTTAGCTTCTCGATATCGTCATCTGGTGCTCCTGCCAGCATTCCACCTGCTGCGACGCTGAACGTGAGGAGCTTTCCTGTTTTACGGGCGTGAATGGATTCTAGTTCAGCAAGCGATACTTGTTTTTGCTCTGCTTCCATGTCATCAAATTGACCGCCAACCATTCCTAGTGCACCTGCTGACTTTACAAGCTCATCTACAATTCTGATCTTTTTGTCAGCAGAGACGCTGCTTGACAGCTGTGATGTAATCAAACGGAAGCTCTCTGTTAAAAGGGCATCACCTGCGAGAACAGCTGTTGCTTCTCCGTACACTTTATGATTCGTCGGTTTTCCTCTGCGAAGGTCATCGTCGTCCATGCAAGGAAGGTCGTCATGTATCAAGGAATACGTATGAATCATCTCAACCGCACAGCCGACAGGTATACCATCTTCTTCGTTTTTACCGTAAGCATTTAGAAGAGCAAGAACGAGAATAGGTCGAAGCCTTTTCCCGCCCGCTTTAAGTGAATAGAGCATAGAAGATTTCAGGTCTTCTGGAATCGTCAATTCCTGAACATATGTAAATAAATAATCTTCAATGGCCTGCTTTCGTGTTGTTAAAAATTCATTTAAATTACTTGTCACCAGCATCTGCCTCCTTCACTGAGAAGGGAGCCAGCTCACCGTCCTCTTTTAAAATGAAATCCATTTGCTTTTCAACATGCTGTAATTTTTCATGACAAAGCTTCGAAAGGGTCATGCCTTCTTGAAAATAATGAATGGCCTGCTCAAGTGGTACATCTCCTTCTTCGAGCTTTCCCACAATCTCCTCAAGACCTTTCATCGCCTCTTCAAATGTCATTTGTTCTTCTTTTTGTTTATTGGATTCTGTCATGATTGCCCCTCCTTCTCAATAACCTCACAAATTAGACGTCCATCCTTCATCGTGATAGTCAGCTGATCCTTCGTCTCTACTTGGTTCACACTTTTTACTAGTTCTTCTTCTTTATAGGCTAAGCTGTAGCCTCTTTCCATCACTTGAAGTGGATTTAATGCATTTAGTTTACCAAGAACCGATTGGAACTGCGAATGAATTGTTTTCATTTGCACATTCATACTGCGAATGAGCTGTTCTGTTTCATTGGCGTGTCGTTTTTTCGCTTGAAGCAGCTGTTCTTTAGGATGAAGCGGCTTCAGTCTGTATGTCTGGCGGTCTAGCTGACTGCGTTTTTGCTCAATTTGTCTCGTCAGCTGTTTTTGAAAACGGTCAAATACCAAATCGAATTGCTGCTCTTTTTGCTCCTGTAATCGTTTTGGAAAACGGAAGGCATAAGAGGATTGCAGCGCCAGAAGACGGTCTTTCGCTTGTGAGGTTCGATTCTTTAACGCTCTTGTTAGCCGTATATCGATTGATTTGATTCGCTCTATTAAATCGGTCGTGCTTGGAACAGCAAGCTCGGCTGCTCCTGTTGGTGTGGGTGCTCTCATATCTGCAGTGAAATCACTGATCGTAAAGTCTGTTTCGTGCCCAACTGCAGATATGATTGGAATGTCTGATGCGAAGATGGCCCTTGCGACAGCTTCTTCATTAAAAGCCCAAAGCTCTTCAATCGAACCGCCTCCTCTTCCGACAATCAAGACATCACAGAGCTGTTTTTCATTCGCTTCCTTGATTCGCTCTACGATGGAACGGGTCGCATGCTCACCTTGGACGAGCGCCGGAAGCACAATGATTTTCGCCTGCTGATAGCGCCGATTGATCGTCGTAATGACATCTCGAACAGCCGCTCCTGTTGGAGACGTAATGACACCAACAACCTCTGGATATTCAGGGATTGGCTTTTTATAGCGCGCATCAAATAAGCCTTCACTTGCTAGCTTTTTCTTCAGCTCTTCATAAGCAAGATGAAGAGCACCAACACCATCAGGTTGCATTTCTTTTGCATATAATTGATAGTTGCCGCTTGGTTCATAGACTTGAATTCCGCCGCGAACAAACACCTTCATCCCACTTTTAGGTGAAAAAGGCAGCTTCGCCGCAGAGCGCTGGAACATGACAGCTTGCATGCGGGCGTTTTCGTCTTTTAAGGTGAAGTACACATGTCCCCTTGAATGAATCTTGACATTGGATAGCTCACCTTTGATCCAAATATCTTCTAAATGCGGATCAACATCAAATTTTCTTTTTATGTATTTTGTAAGGGCTGTGACCGTCACAAAGGCTTTTTCACTCATGACGTATTCCTCCTCCTCAAAAACGCACATTCATCCACCAGCAGTATGCAGGTGGATGAATGGATAAAGCTTATGCTAATGTACGTTTTGCTGATTTAACCGTATTATGTGCAAGCATCGTAATCGTCATTGGACCGACTCCGCCAGGGACTGGTGTGATATAAGAAGCTTTTTCTTTTGCCTCTTCAAAATCAACATCACCAACAAGCTTCCCGGTATCCAAACGATTGACTCCTACATCGATCACAATAGCGCCTTCTTTAATTTGGTCAGCTTTAATAAAGTTTGCTCGACCGACGGCAACAACTAAAATATCCGCTTTCAACGTATGTTCTGAAATATTCACTGTTCTTGAATGGCAATAAGTAACCGTTGCGTTTTCGTTTAACAGCAATTGTCCTACTGGTTTACCGACAATATTGCTGCGTCCGACAACAACGACTTCTTTTCCAGAAAGACTGACACCCGTCTTGTTTAGTAGTTCAACAATGCCTGCTGGTGTACATGGAAGGAATGTGTCTTCCCCAAGCAGCATTTTCCCGATATTCAATGGATGGAAACCATCAACATCTTTCTCAGGTGAAATACGTTCAATCACGGCTTTTTCAGAAATATGTTTTGGCAGTGGAAGCTGAACAAGAATCCCGTGAAATTGATCGTTCGCATTGTACTGATCAATCAGCTGAAGCAATTCTTCTTCTGTTAAAGAAGCCTCTAAATGATCTAGCTGGAAATGCATCCCCATTGCTTCTGCTGCTTTTTCCTTTCCGCGTACGTAAGAAAGTGAAGCCGGATCATCACCGATTAGAATAACGGCAAGACCAGGTGTGACACCTTTTTGTTTTAGCTCTTCTACTTCTTTTGCTAATTGCTCACGCTTTTCTTTTGCTGTTTCTTTCCCATCGATGATTGTTGCTGTCATGTCGAATCCTCCTATTGCTGCTTTAGGTCGTTTTTAATGTTCGAAAGTACTCCATTTACAAATTTCGGTGCTTTATCATCACCGAATAATTTGGCCAGTTCAATCGCTTCATTCATTGAGACACTAACCGGGATATCTTCTTGATACACCATCTCGTACACAGACAGCCTTAAAACGGCTCTGTCTACGTTTGCAATACGATCGAGTTTCCAATTCACTAAATGCTGTGAAATCATGTCATCGAGCTTGTCCTTTTGTTCAAGCACACCGAAAACCAGCTCCTCAAAAAAAGGATCTGATTCTTGTTCGTCCAGCGCATGTGTAATGGCCTCTTTCGGATCAATATTGCTCACATCAATTTGAAATAATGTTTGTAGCGCCTTTTCTCTTGCAGTTCTTCTTTTCATTATTTACTCCTTTAACCACTTTATCCGCTTGTCGTTAAGCCATACAGAGATCATAACATATTTTGACCGTGGTCGCACCAAGATCCATGTGAGCTGTCACGAAAAACGAATCAATCCACGTGTGAGATCATCATTATTCGGAAATGACCCAAAAATGGGCTTTAAAAAACCAAAGAGGCGATGCCTCCTTGGTTTCACTTGAACTCTTTTTTACATTTCTTGATCTACTTCAGCATCAGCTGATTTTGTATCAAATTGAATACCTACGACATGGATATTGATTTCATTAATCGTTAAGGCAGTCATGTTCAAAAGAGTTTGACGGATATTTTCTTGTACAGCAGTGGATACCTTTGGAATGGATAGGCCAAATTCAATCACACAATATACATCGATTGTGATGCCTTCATCAGAGACATCTACTTTCACACCTTTACGGTGATTTTTTTTACCAAAGCGTTCTGCTACATCAGCAGCGAAATTGCCGCGCATTTCGGCAATGCCTTCGACTTCTGAAGCGGCGATCCCAGCAATGACCTCAATCACTTCTGGTGCAATTTGCACTTTTCCCAATTGATCTTCATCAAGGTTCATTTCAAGCAAATTGTTTTCTGACACGATCATTCACCTCCGAAAGCTGTGATTATTTCATGATTTGGTATGTTTCTAAAAACTTCGTATTAAAATTACCGCTCACAAATGTTTCATGCTCAAGCAATCTTAGATGGAATGGAATTGTTGTGTAGACTCCTTCAATGACGAATTCTTGAAGCGCACGTTTCATTCTCGCAATCGCTTCTTCTCTCGTCTTACCATATGTGATCACCTTTGCAATCATACTATCGTAATATGGCGGAATCACATAGCCCGGATAAGCGGCAGAATCCACGCGTACTCCTAAACCGCCTGGCGGAAGATACATTTTAATTTCACCAGCTGATGGCATGAAGTTTTTCTCTGGGTTTTCTGCATTAATACGGCATTCGATTGCCCATCCTTCAAATTCGACATCCTCTTGTGTAAGAGAAAGCTTCTCACCTGATGCCACTTTAATTTGTTCTTTGATCAAGTCAACACCTGTGACCATTTCTGTTACAGGATGCTCTACTTGAATACGGGTATTCATTTCCATGAAGTAGAACTTCTCTTCATTATAATCATAAATAAATTCGACTGTTCCAGCACCAGTGTATTCAACAGCTTCTGCAGCTTTTACGGCTGCTTCACCCATTTGCTCACGGATGTCTGCATTTAGCGCTGGTGATGGCGTTTCTTCAAGAAGCTTTTGCATTCTTCTTTGGATTGAGCAATCACGCTCTCCTAAATGAATGGTATTGCCATGCTGATCTGCAAGCACTTGGATTTCCACGTGTCTAAAGTCTTCAATGAACTTTTCTAAATAGACGCCAGGGTTACCAAAGTTTTGCGCTGCTTCCTGCTGCGTGATGGTGACACCGTTAATGAGCTCTTCTTCGGTACGAGCTACACGGATTCCTTTACCACCGCCGCCGGCAGTTGCTTTTATAATCACAGGATACCCAATACTTGCTGCTGTTGAAACAGCATCATCAAGATCTTTTACAATTCCTTGAGAACCAGGAACAATCGGAACGCCAGCATCTTTCATTGTTTCCCTCGCGACATCTTTTGTTCCCATTTTGGAAATCGCTGACGGAGTTGGCCCAACAAAGATGACATTGCATTCCCCGCAAAGCTCAGCGAAGTCTGCATTTTCAGCAAGGAAGCCGTATCCTGGATGGATGGCATCAGTACCTGTTAATTTAGCAACACTAACAATATTCGTGACATTTAAATAACTATCTTTTGAAGCAGTCGGTCCGATGCAATATGCTTCATCAGCCATTTGAACATGAAGCGCATCGCGATCCGCTTCCGAAAATACCGCAACTGTTTCAATTCCAAGCTCTTTACAAGCGCGGATAATTCTAACTGCGATTTCTCCTCTGTTTGCAATTAATAGCTTTTTAATCATGATCGTACTCCTTACTCTGCTTTCACTAGAAAGAGGGGTTGTCCGAATTCTACAAGCTGACCGTTCTCAGCTAATACTTCGACGATTTCACCTTTTACTTCTGCTTCGATTTCATTAAACAGTTTCATCGCTTCTACGATGCACACAACTGTGTTTTCGTTCACCTTAGAACCTGTTGTCACGTAAGGACCTGCTTCTGGTGAAGATGAAGCATAAAATGTGCCAACCATTGGGGATGTAATTTTATGCAGATTATCAGACGCAGCTGCCTCTTGTGCAGGGGCTTCGGTCTGAGCTGGAGCTTGTGCTTTAGGAGCTTGTTGAGCTGGAGCTGCTTGGACAGGAGCCACTGATGCTTGTGCCGCAACTTGCTGAACGACTTCTTTATTTTTCTTCAGTTTGATTTTTGCACCTTCGTTTTCGTACGTAAATTCATCAATAGTAGATTCGTCAATTAATTTAATCAGTTCATGAATTTCTTCAATTTTTAACATGGATTTGCACCCCTATGTATGGATTTATCTTTTTCTTTATAGGCTAGTACTAAAAGTACATACTATAACCATCTTACAGGAGGATTTCAATGAATTCAACTACTATTGTGGCGAAGCGCTTTGCGAGAGCATCTTGAAGAGGGCGCAAAACCGCATCAAAAAACGCCCTTTTCGGCAAAGGGCGTCTGTTCATTTTTTATTCGTTAGAGGGCTCAAAAGTGACCGCTACGTTATCAAGACCTCTCATTTCTTTTGTGACCATATCAATAATATCGGCAGCTTGGGACTTTGATTTTTTGTCAGAACGAACTGTGATGCTCACTTTATCTCCCTCTGCACTCACTAGCGCATCTTTATAACCTTTTGTTTTAATTAAGGTTTCAAGTTGACGCTCCGTTCCTTCTGCTTCACTAAGCGCTGTCATTTGGTCATACGCTTCGCTTTTTTCTTGTGCTGTTGCATCATCACTGGATACGATTTCGTTGAACTCTTCGCGCTGCTTGCTTCGTTTATCTTCAAGCTCTAATCTGTATGTTGTAAAAAGCTCATCGTCTGTTTGCTCTGACACAGCCTTTCCTTCTTCACCGCTTGTTTCGATATCCTCTTGTTTACCATTTGTTTCTTTGTCAGTGGACTTCTCATCAGCGCCTTTTTCTGTTCCTTTATCCATTCCTTTTTCTGGTTCAGTCTTTTTCTCTTCCGTTCCTTTTGATTTCATCTCTTCTACTGTCACTGCATTTTCACCTTGTGGAGACATGATATAGTACACACTTAAGACGACAACTAAACTTAGCATCGTTAATAGCCAAACCGTTTGTTTTTTTAACATCATTCCGAATCCTCCTTGATTTTTTTAGGGGCAACAGCCACTCTATGGCTCGGTACATCAAGCACTCGTGTAACCGCTTCAATGATGGTTTTCTTTATTTGAACGTTGTCTACTCCTTGAGCAACAACGAGAACACCTCGAATGTCTGGTTTTTTCGTTTGCACCACAACTGGCGTTTCTTCATTGCCATTTTTGATGATGACGATTTCTTCTTCTTTTGTTTGATCAGTGACACTTCGCACGCCGCCTTCTTTATCTGTTTCTTCGGTCGTTGTGCTTTTATTGGATTTGTTTTTTTCAAACACTTTTAAAGAAGTTGCGTCTACATTGACCACAATCGATACATCCTCAACGCCAATAATGGTCTCTAAAATTTCTTTCAGCTGATTTTCGTATTCTTGCTCCACATCCTCAATCGAATTCTTTGATTTACTTGACGATGCCGGCTTGAATACCTCCTGCTCTTGTGAGGTTGTTTTTTTAGAAGCAGGAACAGCAGCTTGTTCTTTGCTTGATGGCGGTGACAAGATCTGACTGACTAACATGAAAGATACGCCGATGATGAATACAAGCAGCAAGTAATGGTGCTTCGTTAATTTTGGTTTCCCTTCACCTTTTTCAGGCGGCTGCAAGAATGATTTCAGCTTTTGTTTCCAGTCCTTGTTATTCATGATCTGCTGCGTCACCTCCCTCAATGTTCAGCGCAATGTGCTCAGGACTCGTATTCCAAACATCAGCAAGCGTCTCTTTCACCCTCTTGATCTCTTTGCTAGAAGATCCAGCGCTGTCCTCCTTTTGCCTGGAGAGATCAATGTCCACCTTTGCCACCGTTTCTACAGCATCACCTGTGAGCGGGGAAAGAACTGCTTTGATGCGAAATTGATCCGCCTCCATATTCTCATCCAGGTGCTCAACATCTGCCTGCACTTCTACGTGTTTCATTTCATAGCTCTCCTTCTCCAGTGGCTCCTTTGCGCTTTTTTCTAGTTGGACAGCCATTTGCTTTAAAATATATGCACGCTGAGAGGCTTGTATTTCTTTTTTTTCTAAATTTATCTGATTTTTTATTTCTTCTGACTGTGCTTCTTCCTTCCCCTTCATCAATTCTGAGAAGATTTGGTCAGGGTCTGCCCGAAATAAAGCAAAAATCGGATTGAGCATCACGACAATCAACAGGAGGCTGACGACCATTTTGGCATATTTTTGCATGCTTGAATTGGGAAGCAGAAGATCAATGACAATCGCAAATAAGATAAAGAGAATAATACTTGTGATCCATTCCGTGAGAAAACTCAAAAGGTGTCCCCTCCTTACTTCATCATCATGGTCAAATTGCCAGCAGTGATAATGACGGTAATGCTTAAAAAGAACATGAGCGATACGACAGCAAGTGCAGCAAAGATATAGAGCACACTTTTTGAAATGACATCAAGGCAGCTGATAATCGGACCGCCTCCTAATGGCTGAAGAATGGCTGCGGCAAGCTTATATATAAGAGCTAGCGAGAGCACTTTGATCGCAGGGAAGGCGGCAATTGAAATGAGAATAGCGACGCCGACAAGTCCGACCGTATTTTTAAGTAATACAGAGGCACTGATGACGGTATCCGTCGCATCTGTAAACATTCTGCCAAGGACGGGGATGAAATTTCCGGTAATAAATTTGGCTGTACGAAGTGTGATACCATCTGTAACCGCAGCAGATGCCCCTTGCACAGAAATGACACCAAGAAAGACAGTTAAAAAAACGGCTAACCCGCCTATCGCCACATTTCTTAACAGCTGGGCAAGCTGGGTAACCTTGTATTGTTCAGTCAGCGTACTGACAATGCTTAATATCGCTGATAAAAAAATAAGCGGAAGAACGACATATTGAATAAAAACGCCGCTCGTATTCATCAAAAATAAGATAACCGGATGAAAGAATCCGGCTGAGACAAGCCCGCCTGAGGAAGCAATAAGTGCTAATAACAGAGGAATAAGAGCAAGAATAAAACTGGTCATCGTTTGAATGGCTTCCGTTGCATAAGAAATCGCCACATGAAAGCTGTTGAGTGCAATAATGATCAGCACCATATAAACAAGTGCGTATGCGACTTTACTGACAGTGCTTTGTTCAAATGCATTCTGCAAAAGCTGTAAAAGCGAACAAAAGATGGTGAGTAAAATCAGTGTCCCAAGGAGCTTTCCGTTTGCGATGACCTCGTGAAAAAGATAATGAACAAAGGCTTTCAGCCATGTCTTGGGAGACAGCTCTTTATCGCCATCAATCATTTCTTTCACTGTTCCTTTTTGGCTTTCTGGCAGAAAGCCGCCATACTCATCCAATATGGTTTCCCAAAAGTCACTAATGGAATGAAGCTCAAGTGCATCAGCTTGTCCAGCCGCCACTTCTTCTGCTGCTGGTGCTTCATTTGATAAAGGCTCTTTTTCTTCTGCACCTGCGTGCGGAGCGATCAGCCAGAAGAAAAGCATCAGTCCCATAACAGCTGTCACCCGTTTCATTGTCATCACCTCTTTTCAATTAAGTCATGGACGGGATCATACCTAAGATCGTCTCAATGATGACTGTTAAAATAGGAACTGCCATGACCAAGATGAGAATTTTGCCGCCAAGCTCTATTTTTGATGCAATGGCGCCTTGTCCAGCATCTTTTGTCAGCTGGGCGCCAAATTCCGCAATATAGGCAATGCCAATAATTTTTAAAATGGTTTCAACATACTTCATATTGACACCGGCACTTGCCGCAATTTTTTCTATCATCGAGATAATGGCATAGATTTGATCTATTAAATAAAGAAAGATCACACACCCTGTAAATACAACTAGCAAAAAGGCGAAGGTTGGCTTTTGTTCTTTGACGATTAATGCTAAAAAAGTAGCGATTAAACCAAGTCCAACAATTTGTATGATTTCGATTTGTAAGCCCTCCCCTATCCTTGAAATAGAAATACGGCTTTAATCTTTTTAAACAAATCATCTACAATGGTTGCTACCATAAACAAAATGTAGATAAACCCAAGCAGCGTGACCCACTGAGCGTACTCCTTTTTCCCCATTTGATCTAAAATCGTATGGAGGAATGCCACAACGATGCCTACTCCCGCAATTTGAAAAATGACGTTTACATCAACGCCCATGCTCTCGACTCCCTTCCTCTCACATCAATAAAAGAATCAGTAGTAATCCGCTTAAAAATCCGAGGCTTCTGACCATTTTTTCATTTTTGGCTTGGGCGATTTCAGCTTCCTTCTCCTCCGATTCCAAATGACCTAAAGCAAGCTTGATATATTTTTGCTGAGACGTGACATCATGCTGGCCAAGTGTTTCTCCAAAGTGCTTCAGTGCCTCATATTCGCCTTTTTTTAAGACGGTTTTTTTCCAAACATCCTCAAGACTCTCATTCCATGCATGCCGTGCAGAAAAAGTTCCACCTTTCAGCTTTTCTGCAAATTGTTCAAATAACCGATTCACAGGAGTGCCTACTTGTGACGCAATTTGCTCTGCTGCACGCGCTAGAGGTGTTTGACCATACATAATTTCAGCTTCAAGAGACTGGAGCGCAAACCGGAGCTGTCGAATTTGTTTCGGCCGGTCGCTATATCGTTTGGCAAACTCGAACCCTCCCCAAGTCGTAGCCGCGACAATCAAGATAGCGCCAATGAGCTTTAACATACGTCCACTCCCCGCCTCCATTTCATCTCTTGTCCGCCTTGGTCATATATTCGTCCGATCGTGCCGGGACCGTCCTTGCGATTTAATTCAACATAACGCTCAAACACACGAAGCTCCCATAGCGGTTTCAATGATGGACGTTTATATACATCTTCAAGTGAATAGCCATGAACGGAAACGATAATGGTGACCCCCGCATGAATCGCTTCTAAAAGTGCCTGCACATCCTCGCGTTTGCCGATTTCATCGACAATCATGATCTCTGGACTCATAGACCGAATCATCATCATCAAGCCCTCAGCCTTTGGACACGCATCGAGCACATCCACCCGGTGTCCAAACTGGTGCTGCGGCACCCCTCTTATACACCCAGCGATTTCTGATCGCTCATCTATAATGCCTGTTTTTTTAGGAGGAATTGCTTTTGTGCCCGTACTAGCCAGTCTTGCTATATCCCGCAATAATGTCGTTTTCCCTGTTTGCGGTGGACCGATGATCAGTGTATTGCACCAGTGCTCATCATATAAATAAGGAAGAAAGGGAAGCGCAATCCCGACTTTTTCTTTTGCGATGCGGATATTAAATGAAGAGATATCTCTTAATCCTTTGACAATGCCGTTTTCAACGATCACCTTTCCTGCAAGTCCCACCCGGTGCCCGCCTGAAATGGTGATGTAGCCTTGCTTTAGCTCCTCTTCAAGTGTGTACATGCTGTAATTGCTCAGCCTGCCTAATAGCTGAGACGCATCTTCTCCTGTTGTGCGATAAGAAAGAAAGCGCGGTTTTCCTCTTTGCATTAATTCAATAGGACGATCCGTGCGAATGCGGATTTCTTCTATTTGATCCCATTCTGCTTCTTTTAGCAGTCTAAGTTCTTGTCCAATCGAGTGCGGGAGAATATCCAACAAGCTCCGCAACGAATTCCCCTCCTTTTTTTCTTCTCTAAAATGTATGATGGGAGCCGTTAATTATGCCAAGCCGTTTTACTTATAAATCCCAACAAGAATAAATACGACACCAATGAAAATAAAGACGAGCTTGGCATAGGATAGCTGCCCTGCGATTTGATAGATTCCAATCGTCATCGTGATAATAAAAATGAGCGGCCCAATGATCGCCAATATACTATTAATGACAACCGCTTTACGGACATCATTTGTGACTAAAATGAGGATGGCGGCTGTCATTTCAATCGCTGCTGATAAAAACCTCATGCCTGCCATCGCAGCGACTGATGGATGGATGCCCGGGAGAAATTGTTTCATACTAGAACCTCCAGCTTTTTTTACACTATATGCTTGTCTAGCTGGAAGTAGTCTTGTTTTTCGGAAAGGAAAAGAGATGAATGAGAGAATTGAGAGAAGGCGTACCTTTTGGGGGAGTCTTACATGTTTTACAATAAAAAAAGACTGTAAACACGAGGTTTACAGTCTTTTTTTCGTTCATTACGCTCTTGACACGTATGAACCGTCTGATGTATTAATGACTAGTTTATCTCCTTGGTTCACAAAGAAAGGAACGTTGACGATTAAACCAGTTTCTGTTTTTGCAGGTTTTGATCCGCCTGATGTCGTGTCACCTTTAATACCAGGCTCTGTTTCTACTACTTCTAGTTCTACCGTGTTTGGAAGTTCTACTCCAAGTGTTTCAGCACCATACATCACAATGTGAACCGACATATTTTCTAGCAAATATTTCAGCTCATCTTTAATTTGTGTTTCACTTAGTTCAAGCTGCTCATAAGAACTTGTATCCATGAAGACATGTTGGTCGCCATTTGCATATAAATATTGCATTGTTTTTGTTTCGATTTGAGCTTTCGCTACTTTTTCGCCTGCACGGAATGTTTTTTCTTGAATAGCACCAGTACGCAGGTTACGCAGTTTCGAACGAACAAACGCTGCGCCTTTCCCTGGCTTTACGTGTTGGAAATCCACTACACGCCAAATACCGCCGTCCACTTCAATTGTCAGGCCTGTACGAAAATCGTTTACTGAAATCATTTTGTCATCCTCCTACATTTCACCATCATAATATGATAAGTTCTTTCGGTGAGTGGGTCAATCGTTTATTGCCGTCAGCTGTCAGGACAATATCATCCTCAATTCTCACGCCGCCGACATCCGGCAAGTAAATTCCCGGTTCAACTGTCACGACCATTCCCTCTTCTAAAACGACCTCTGATCGTGAGGAAAGGCCTGGCGCTTCATGTACTTCCATCCCTAGCCCGTGGCCAGTTGAATGCCCGAAGTATTGACCATAGCCATACTTTTCAATGATGTCACGTGTGATGCGATCAGCTTCTTTTCCTGTTAAGCCTGGCTTGATTCTATCCACACCAGCGTTTTCTGCTTCTAATACGATATGATAAATTTCCTTTAACTTATCGCTCGGTGTGCCAACAGCAATCGTTCTTGTCATATCAGAACAATACCCTTTATAGTAAGCACCGAAATCGAGTGTAACTAAATCACCAGATTCAATCACCTTTTCACTCGCTCTTCCGTGCGGCAGGCTTGAACGAACACCTGAGGCGACAATCATATCGAATGAAGATCCTTCAGCGCCTTCTTTTCTCATGAAAAATTCAAGCTCGTTCATGACAGCAATTTCCGTCAAGCCCGGCTTGATGTAAGTGAGAATATGATCAAAGGCGTGATCTGCAATCTTCGCAGCTTCCTCTAATATCTTAATCTCTTCACTAGACTTAATCAAGCGCAACTTTTCAACTGATTCTGAGACCGGAACAAGCTCAATATCACCTGTTTTCTCTGCATACTGCTGGTACGTGGCAAATGTCATATGGTTTTGTTCAAATCCAAGGCGTTTGATCCCAAATTCCTTTGCCGTTTGAGCTGCGGTTTCTGCGATATTTCCTTTATGTTCAATAATGTCGAAGCCTTTTACTTGGTCCTTCGCTTGCTCTGTATAACGGAAATCCGTGATAAAAGCTGCCCGATCCTTTGAAACAACGGCGAGACCGGCTGAACCAGTAAAGCTGGTCATATACTGTAAATTAAAGCTGCTCGTAATGACTAGACCATCGATCTCTAATTCAGATAAAAGTGTTCTTAACTTTTCAAGTTTCATGATACTGCTCCCCCTTCACTCACTAAATAACGAATCGCCAATTTATACCCTTCTAAACCAAGACCAACGATTTGCCCTTGGCATACTGGAGCAAGTACAGAATGATGGCGGAATTCCTCTCTCTTATGAACGTTTGAGATATGTACTTCAACGACGGATAAAGAAATACTTGCAATGGCATCTCTCAGGGCATAGCTGTAATGTGTAAAAGCCCCCGGGTTAAATACGACTCCATCGTACTGATCTTCTGCCTCGTGGAGCGCATCAATCAAATCTCCTTCGTGATTTGATTGAAAGAACGTTAACTGGATATTGGCTCTTTCTGCAAACTGGAACAAATCTGTCTCTAAATCTGTCAGCGTCTTACTTCCGTAAACAGCCGGCTCTCTTTTGCCAAGCCTATTTAAATTCGGCCCATTCAGCACAAGAAAATGAGGCATACAACCACTCCTTCACCCTAATTCAATCTATATCGAGATCTGTTTCTTTTTCCTTAGAAACCTTTCGTTTCCAAAAATATTTTATCATATGAATAGGTGATTTACACTTTATTCTGTCTTTTTCCCGAGTGCCCTCGCAAGCTTTTGACTCGTTAATTCATTATATTCAAACGAAATGCTGTACCCGACAAACATGCCGTATAAAATATATAGGCAAAATGTCGTGACGATGGTGCTTTGCTGCAAATCTTGTACTTGCTTTACATCTGGGAAAATCGGGTTAAATACGTAAAAAACGATCAGCCATAAAAGCGCGCCATATATCAGCCCCATCCAATAGCCTTTGATCCGTTTCAAAAGCCCATAATAAATAAAGGCTGCTCCGATCGATAAAACCCCTAAAAGCACAATACTGATAAAAGTACCAAGTCCGCCCTTTTTCCACTCTCCGAGTACAAAAGGCTGAAGGAGCATATTGGGACTCACCTCTGAGAAATGAAACATATGGGTCAGAAACCCGATAAAGCCCCAAAAAACACCGCCAACAAAGCCTGTCGCAGCTGCTCTTGCCAATAGCGATGACGTTTGTACAGACTGATTGTTCTTTTCTTGGTTTTTCTTTTCATCACGTTTCATTTGTGAACACCTCCAGCAAGTAGTATGTCCAAAATGTCATAAAAAAAAGGATTTCCATACGTGAGTGTAAAATTTTTATAACAGGGTATACTGGCTAAAAAGAGGTAGATAGAATTCTAGTAGATAATCGACCTGTGCGCTAGTGATTTCCCTACATTTCCTGTACAATAAAGGTATAAGGAAATGCATGTAAATTACAGGAAACAGGCAGGTTGATGAAATATGTCCAATCAAACAAAATCTCCAGCATATGGAGGGCAGGCAGTTGTCGAAGGTGTCATGTTCGGAGGTAAAAAGAACTATGTGACAGCGATTCGGCGTAAGGATCAGTCCATTGAGTTTTTAAAGCTTCCCCGGACCTTCAATAAACGAACCGCCTTTCTCAAGAAAATCCCCTTTGTCAGGGGTGTTGTTGCACTTGTTGAAGCAAGCGCAAATGGCAGTAAGCACTTGAACTTCTCCAGCGAGCGCTATGACTTAGATCCTTCAGGAGATCATACTCTTGAAAAAGAACAACAAAGCTCAAAATTATCTATGATTTTCGGCATTGCTGTGATCGGAGTTCTCTCTCTCCTCTTTAGTAAATTTGTCTTTACCCTAGTACCTGTCTTTTTAGCTGAACTTGTGCGGCCCGTCTTTTCAGGGAATTTCGCACAAATCGCAGTTGAAACATTCTTTAAACTGGTCCTGTTATTAGGCTATATTTACTTTATTTCCATGACCCCTTTAATTAAAAGGGTATTTCAATATCATGGCGCAGAACATAAAGTCATAAACTGCTATGAACAGAATCTTGACATCACAGTGGAAAATGTCCAAAAACAATCACGTCTTCATTATCGATGCGGTAGCAGCTTTATTTTATTCACTGTCATTGTCGGAATGTTCGTCTATTTACTCGTACCGACAGATCCTTTATGGGTGAGAATTCTGAATCGCTTGGCGCTCATTCCAGTTGTTCTCGGCATTTCATTTGAAGTGCTTCAGCTTACGAATAAACTCCGAGAAGTGCCTGTGCTGAAAGTGCTTGGCTATCCTGGCCTTTGGCTGCAATTGCTGACAACAAAAGAACCTTCTGACGATCAAGTCGAGGTAGCCATTGCAAGTTTTAATGAACTTCTTCGTTTAGAGGAAGCATCTCTGAAACAAGCGTCAGATTCTGCTCATCAAGTGATCTAACTTATAAATCCGGTAAATTCCTTCGGAGGTGGACAGTTATGAATCGCCGAGTACATCCTGCTTTTACCATTATTTTCGCTTTAGGTGTTTTGGGATTTGTGTATTTACTCACAACGAATCCAGGCAGACTTTTTACAATGCTGCTATCAGTTGTGATCATTGGAGCGGTTATGTTTTTCCTATTTAGATGGCTGATGAATCGAAGAACTGGAACAGAGGGCAATCTTTATCGTAAAGCAGTCAAACAATCTAAACGTCGCTACCAGCAGCCTAAACCAAAAACGAAAAGCCAGATGAAAAATCGGGTCACTCATTTGCGAAGCGTGCCGACTGACCACAAGTCTAAGCCCGTCCTTCTCAAAAAGAAAAGCCAAACACAGTTAACTGTGATTGAAGGCAAGAAAAACAAAAAGAAGAATCGCGCTTTGTTTTAAAATGTCCAGCTTTTTAAAAATTGCTCGGCCTTCTGTCTGCCTAGATCGACGAGCGCCTTTTTCTTTTCTGTCATCAGCTGAAAATCAGTGGCAATGACGTGTTCTACAGGAATAAAAATCACATGACGTTCGTGTTTTGTGGCAATGTGTCTTTCGTCATGAGCACCACGCATCGTTTCAAAAAGAGCGCCAAACAGTTCAAACGCATTGCGGATGGAGTGTTGAGGGCGTTCTTTTTCGTTTGGGGTTAATGTGACACCGACGAACGGTCTTTTTTTCTCTTCGGCAAACAACCAAATTGGAAAATTACTAAGCACGCCTCCATCCACAATGGTACAAATGCCTTTTGATGACTTTAGTTTGACAGGCTCGAAAAAATACGGCAGACTGCAGCTCATCCGGATTGCCCTTGCAACAGAAAAACGCTCTGGATTTAAGCCGTATGAAGGAAGGTCGTCTGGCAGCACGAGAATTTTTCCATTTGTTAAATCAGAGGCAACAATTTTCAGCGAATCTTTTTTAAGATCCCCAAATACGGTGACCCCCTTTCGTTTCAACACATCTGTCAGCCATTTTTCCAGCCGGTCGCCTTTGTAAAGACCAAGACGCCAATAAATAGACACCCATCTAAGCATTTTAAACGGGATGAATTGACATCTCCTATCAAGCAACTGATGTTCATCCATTTCATCTAAAAGCCCCCGAATCTCCTGACTTGTAAAGCCTGCCGCGATGAGTGAAGCAATGATCGCTCCAGCACTTGTACCAGCAAGGCGGACAAATTGATATCCTCTCGCTTCAAGCGCTTCATAGGCACCCGCAAGTGCTGCCCCTTTAATGCCTCCACCTGAGAACACACCATCTATCTTCATCGAGGAGCCCCCTTTGATATCACGCTATTAATAGTGTAAGAGCATATGCTTTCAATTAGAACTTTAATCAAAAAGGACACCCATGCTGAGGGTGTCCTTTTTCTTAAGATTCTTGATTTGTTTGTTCGTTCTTCTTTTGAATCGCTTTCAGCTGAACAGATCGCTCGTCGTTTTCTTCAAAGAATTGAACGAGATCGCCGATACGGTCAATGCTGTTCCAGCTGAGATGATGTTCAATGCCTTCTACATCATCATAAATTTTCTCTTCATCTACACCAATGATTCTTAAAAATTGCTCTAGCAGTTCATGTCTGTATACGAGACGTTTTCCAATTTTTTTGCCTTTCGGGGTTAAAATTAGACCACGATACTTCTCATAAATGAGGTATTCATCTTTATCTAGCTTCTGAACCATTTTTGTTACAGAGGAGGGATGGACAGCGAGTGCTTCTGCAATATCAGAGACTCTGGCATATCCTTTTTCTTCTATCAGCATATATATTTGTTCAATGTAATCTTCCATACTAGGTGTAGTCATAAAACCCCTCCATAATGCACCTTTACTTAATAATCATAACAATTCTACACCATCGCCCATTAAAAAACAAGGAGTGTCCACTGTCTTTAACGCTTGTAATTCCACTCGTCTGATGCATATTTCGTTTTGGCAAGGTGGTGGACAAATGCTAACTCTTCATCTGTCAGCTCATAAGGCACAAGCTCAATATTTAATCCTTTTTCAAATCCTCGTTTAAACGCCACACGCGCATCATCTATTGTACAGGTTCGGTCTGAGATTTCATTGATGGCGACCGCTTTGTTTTTAAAGCTTCTCTGCATCCGCTCTCTCACCCGGTCGTTTGGATAAAGAAATAAATCGAACAATTTGTCCTCATCAAGGTCAATTAAGATGGAGCCGTGCTGGAGGATCACTCCTTTTTGTCTCGTTTGAGCACTGCCTGCTACCTTTCTGCCTTCTACGACAAGCTCGTACCAGGAAGGGGCATCAAAGCATACAGACGATCTTGGATTTTTTAAGCTTTCTTTTTCTTTATCTGTTCGAGGAATGGCAAAATACGCATCGAGTCCCAGTTCTTTAAAGCCCTCTAAAATGCCTTCTGAAATGACGCGGTATGCCTCTGTCACCGTCGCCGGCATTTCTGGGTGTTCCTCTGACACAATCACGCTGTAGGTCAGCTCCTGATCATGAAGAACCCCCCGCCCTCCAGTTGGTCTGCGCACAAACCCAAGGCCATAACGCTCGACTGCTTCCATGTTGATTTCTTTTTCAACATGCTGAAAATACCCAACAGACAATGTCGCCGGATTCCATCCATAAAAACGGATGACAGGCGGGATGAGCTTCTCACTATGCCAATAAAGCAAGGCTTCATCCATTGCCATGTTAAAGGCAGGGTCTTGATTTCCTGTATCAATGAAACACCATTTCTCTTTTTGCATATAAAAATCCCTTCTCTTTTACGTAGTCAATGTTAGATGATGGTCACAGCCACCGATATTCTCTCTTCATCAGTCTATCAAATAGGGAACGAATTGAAAATAATTCTGACCATTTATGATGACAAGTTTCTTTTGCTTTACTATAATAGTATTTGTCTAAAACGTACCATCAGACAGGCCACTGTGCTGATGCTCAAGAAGGAGTCGAGTTGTATTGTCAATGTTCAACTATATCGTCCTCTCACTTTGTGGACTTTTCGTTCTTTATTCTGTCGGCAGCTACATTTATCAGCAGCGTATTATGAAAACGCTGACGGAAGCAGAATTTATTAAAGGTTACCGCAAAGCTCAACTCATTGATGTGAGAGAGCCAAATGAGTTTGATGGCGGACATATTTTAGGGGCAAGAAACATCCCCCTTTCCCAGCTAAAACAGCGCAAAAATGAAATTCGTCCTGACAAGCCTGTTTATCTCTATTGCCAAAACAATTTGAGAAGCGGAAAAGCAGCGCAAACTTTACGTAAAAACGGCTGTCGTGAGATTTATAATTTAAAAGGCGGCTTTAAAAAATGGGGCGGCCGCATCAAAACAAAGAACTAACAAAAAAGACTCTGGGAGCATGATCCCCCCTGAGTCTTTTTTCTTTATCTTTCAAAAACGAGAACTGGATTTCGCGCGGCCTTTGTTTCGTCCATTCGTTTGACGACTGTTGTATGCGGCGCTTCCTGTACCACTTCTGGATTTTCTTCTGCTTCTTTGGCAATCTGAATCATTGCTTCGATAAAGGCATCAAGAGTTTCTTTTGATTCTGTTTCAGTTGGTTCAATCATGATACATTCCTCTACATTGAGCGGGAAGTAGATCGTTGGCGGATGATAGCCAAAATCAAGTAATCGTTTGGCAATATCCAGTGTACGCACACCTAATTTTTTCTGACGTTTACCTGAAAGGACAAATTCATGCTTACAGTGACGGTCAAATGGCAAATCGAAATGAGTACTTAAACGGCGCATCATATAGTTCGCATTTAACACAGCATTATCAGTTACAGCCTTTAAGCCGTCTGGACCCATAGAGCGAATATACGCATACGCTCTGACATTAATGCCGAAGTTGCCATAGAACGGCTTCACGCGGCCAATTGATTCTGGTCGATCATCATCGAAGTAAAAGCGGCCTTCTTTCTTCACAAGCACCGGCTTTGGCAAGTACGGAATCAAATCCTTTTTGACGCCTACAGGACCTGAACCAGGGCCTCCACCTCCATGTGGACCTGTAAAGGTTTTATGAAGATTTAAGTGAACAACGTCAAAGCCCATATCCCCCGGTCTTGCTCTGCTCAAAACGGCATTCAAGTTGGCTCCGTCATAATAAAGCTTGCCGCCAGCTCCGTGAACGATTTCAGCCATTTCTAAAATATTTTCTTCGAATAGGCCAAGTGTATTTGGATTCGTCAGCATTAAAGCCGCAGTTTCTTCATTGACAACACGGCGCAGGTCCTCTAAATCAACAAGTCCATTCTCATCAGATGCGACGGTAATGGTTTCAAATCCGGCCACTGTCGCAGATGCTGGGTTCGTTCCATGAGCAGAATCCGGTACAATGACTTTTGTTCGCTTATGGTCTCCTCTTGCTTCATGGTACGCACGGATCATCATGAGTCCTGTCCATTCCCCGTGTGCTCCTGCCGCAGGCTGTAATGTCACAGCGTCCATCCCCGTAATTTCTTCAAGATGATCACCTAGGTCATACAGTAATTCTAATGCTCCCTGCACAGTGTCCGCCTCCTGTAGTGGATGGACTTGCGCGAAGCCTGCAAAGCGTGCAACCTTTTCATTAATCTTTGGATTATATTTCATCGTACAAGAGCCAAGAGGATAAAATCCGGAATCGACCCCGTGATTACGTCTTGATAATGCTGTATAATGACGCATAATATCAAGTTCAGATACTTCAGGAAGCTCCGCATCCTCATGACGTATGTACGCCTCATCAAATAAGGACGGGATCTCCTGTTCAGGTACATCTAAATCAGGCAGGCTATAACCAATTCTTCCTTCTTTGGATAATTCAAAAATAAGCGGCTGATCTTGTTTATTCATGGCGATCCCCCAATTCCTTAATGAACGTATCAATTTCTTCTTTCGTTCTTAGCTCTGTCACGGCGACGAGCATGTGATGTTGAAGCTCGGGGTAGTCTCTCCCTAAGTCATAGCCGCCGATGATTCCTTTTTCAAGCAATCGTTTATTGGCTTCTTTCACAGGTTCTTGTAATTTGATGACAAATTCATTGAAATGGGCTCCTTCTACATCAGCAAGCAGTCCATGTGCTTCTGCCTGCGTCTTGGCATAGTGGGCTTTTTGCACGTTTTGATAGGCGATGTCTTTGATGCCTGTTTTTCCGAGCGCTGTCATGGCAACGGAAGCAGCTAATGCATTTAAAGCCTGATTCGAACAAATATTAGACGTCGCTTTATCTCTCCGAATATGCTGCTCACGCGCTTGAAGAGTTAGTACAAACCCACGAACACCATTTTCGTCTTCTGTCTGTCCGACTAAACGGCCTGGCACTTTTCGCATCAACTTTTTCGTCACAGCAAAATATCCGCAATGTGGCCCGCCAAACGCTGCTGGAATGCCAAACGGCTGTGCATCACCAACGACAATATCTGCTCCAAGTTTTCCTGGCGGTGTCAGTAACCCGAGTGCAAGTGGATTACTAGAAACAACGAACAGACTTTTTCCTTTATGCGCAATAGGTTCGATGTCTTTTAACGGTTCGACGACACCAAAAAAGTTTGGATATTGCACAAGAACTGCTGCTGTCTCGTCGCAGACAGCCTTTTCTAATGCTGCTAGGTCCGTCTGTCCTTTTTTCGCAGGCACTTCAACAACTTCGATGTGCTGTCCTTTGGCGTATGTTTTTAGCACGGCTCTTGATTCAGGGTGAACCGTTTCAGAAACAACCACTTTTTTCTTTTTTGTATGTCCAGCAGCTAGCATCGCCGCTTCAGCTAATGCCGTCCCGCCGTCATACATCGAGGAGTTAGCAAGATCCATACCCGTCAGCTCAGCAATCATTGTTTGAAATTCAAAAATGGCTTGTAGTTCACCTTGCGAAATCTCCGGCTGATAAGGTGTGTATGCTGTATAAAATTCAGAACGTGAGATGACATGATCCACAATGACAGGCTGGTAATGATCATATACACCGGCACCAAGAAACGATGCATAGGAAACCGTATCTTTATTCTTTGCAGCTAATCGGGATAATTCCCTTACAAGCTCTGTTTCAGATGCGGCTGCTTTAATGTTGTATGCTCCTTTAAATCTCACTTTTTCTGGGATATCTGAAAAAAGCTCATCGATCGACTGAACGCCGATGACATCCAGCATTTCTTTTTGATCTTGCTCGGTTTGCGGCAAATACCTGTGCTTCATCCTCTATTCCCCCTCGTTATTTGGCTCTTTTATAAAATGGTGTTGCGACGATTTTTGCTTTTAGACGTTTTTTGCGAACTTGTACTTCTATCTCTGTTCCAAGCTGCGCCTGAGAAGATTCGATTAAAGCAAGCCCGACATTTTTCTTTAATGTTGGGGATTGTGTGCCTGTGGTGACAACTCCAATCTGCTTTTCTCCTGAGAAGACTGGATAGTCTGTGCGCGGAATCCCTTTATCTATCATTTCAATGCCGACAAGCTTTCGCTTCGGCCCTTCTTCTTTTTGCTTCTTGAGCGCTTCTTTGCCAATAAAATTGGCTTCTTTATCTGTTTTGACCGCAAAGCCAATCCCGCCTTCTAATGGAGAGATCTCCTTTGTCAGCTCCTGGCCATAAAGCGGAAGTCTTGCTTCAAATCTCAAGGTGTCACGCGCACCGAGCCCGCACGGTATTAACCCTTTTGGCTCGCCTACTTTCAATAAAACCGACCAAATGTGGACCGCATCTTCTGACTTGCAGTAGATTTCAAAGCCGTCTTCCCCTGTGTAGCCCGTTCTTGAAACAAGCACCTCTTTTTGAGCAACCTCAGCTTTTGATAAAAATGTAAATGGCTTGAGCGATGTCACTTCTTCACCCGCTACAGCTTTCATGATGTCAGCGGCAAGAGGTCCTTGAAGTGCTAGCAAGGCGATTTGATCAGAGACATTTTGGATCAATACGTCGTTCGCCTCTTGATGCTGAAGCAGCCATTCCACATCTTTTTCGATATTCGATGCATTAATGACAAGCAAATAATCGTTCTTTTCTTTTTGATAGACGAGCAGATCATCCACTGTCCCGCCATCTTCATAGCACATGGCTGTATATAGTGCCTTGCCGTTTGTCAGCTTCGACACATCATTGGTTAATAACCTTTGTAAAAAAGGAAGGGCGTCTTGACCTTTGATTTCCACCTCACCCATGTGAGACACATCAAAAAGCCCTGCCTTTGTTCGAACAGCTTCGTGCTCTTCTTTAATGGAAGAAAATTGGACAGGTAATTCCCAGCCCCCGAAGTCAATGGTTTTTGCGCCAAACGTTTCATACGCATGAAAAAGCGGTGTTCGTTTCAACATCAATCGTTTCCCCCTTTTTTCTTTCAGTGCAGATCACAAGCTGAATTTTCAGAAAAAAATCACAGCAAAAAAGGACAGAGCGCTCCCTTTTATCAAAAAGAAGTCTCTGTCCTTGCACCTGAAAGTTTACAGCACAACATCATTGTGCGTTTTCCCCTTTGGTGGTTTGCTAAAAAACGATGAGCAAACACTCTCCAGAGTTGCGTCCGGTAAGAGTACTTTTGCCTGAGAGATTCACTGAAACAATTCAGCTTGCTCCTTCGGCGCCTGCCAGTGCTAAATAACCGCCAAGTCTCTCCTCATACCATCATCCGCTCATATTCTTCACATTTATTGGACATACTATCAAAATGGGTGACTTATTTTCTAGATCACTTACCAACATCCTACCATTAGAAACGGATGAAGAGCAACAGAAAAATCATTAACATTTTTTAAACAACCACTCATTATCGTTCGCTTTTATTCAAATATCTAGTCTTTTCAAGACCTCTTAAAAAATGAAGCGTTTAAATACAGAACAATTTTATCCTTAACCTACTAGAAAGGCAGGCGATCACATTGAAGATTCAAACGGTTTTTGATCAGGAATGGGCAAGTGAATTTCAGCAGCGGCTTTCAGCAGACGGACCATGGGCGAACTGGGAAATGTACCGTTTAGCGACGCAGGTCCAAAAAGTCACAGCCATTGATTCATTTGAAGGACTGCAAGCTCCTGCCCATCTGCCTGCATTCACCCCTTTAAAACATCAGCTTGAAGTTGCCAGAAGAGTCGTAGAAGAGATGAACGGAAAAGCCATTTTAGCAGATGAAGTGGGACTTGGAAAAACCGTAGAAGCAGGACTTATTATCAAAGAATACATGATTCGTGGACTTGCCAAAAAAATTCTCATACTCGTTCCCGCCTCTCTTGTATCTCAATGGGTACAGGAGCTGCGCACGAAATTTTATATTGATGCTGTCGAACAAAAAAAGAGCTACGTGTGGGAGCAGTGTGACGTCGTGGTTTCCTCCATTGATACAGCTAAAAGGCAGCCGCATCGAGATACCATTTTATCCATTGCCTACGATATGGTCATTATCGATGAAGCACACAAACTGAAAAACAATAAAACGAAAAACTATGAATTTGTGAGAAATCTAAATAAGAAATTCTGCTTGCTGCTGACAGCGACGCCTATCCAAAACCGTATCGGAGAAATATTTAATCTCGTTTCTCTTCTGAAGCCAGGTCACCTAGGGAATGAACATCAGTTTAAAGATGTCTTTGCCAAAAAGGATTTACAGCTAGAAGACCATGACCGTTTAAAACAGCTTGTGAATAAAGTGATGATTCGTAACCGAAGACAAGACACAGGCATCGAGTGGACAAAACGGCATGTCAAAACGATTTCCATTGATTTCTCTCCGACAGAACAAGCATTATATGATGAAATCTGCAAGCTGAAAGAGAACCCATCTTATACGAAACACATGTTTTCCATCATGACCTTGGAACGAGAATGCTGTTCAAGCCGTGAGGCGGTCTATATGACAATTAAAAAAATGCAGGAAGATGAAAAACATATCCTTGGATCCTCTGCTATAGCGCAAATTATGGAGAAAATCAACCAAGTGCAGCAAAACACAAAGGCGCTTGAAGTCGTCAAGCTTATTCAGCAGTTAAATGAAAAGGTCATTATTTTCACCGAATACCGCGCGACACAAATTTATTTACAATGGTTTCTTCAGCAAAATGGCATCAGCTCCGTTCCTTTTCGGGGCGGCTTTAAGCGGGGCAAAAAGGATTGGATGAAAGATTTATTTAGAGAACGGGCGCAAGTGTTAATTGCTACAGAAGCAGGCGGTGAAGGAATCAACCTTCAGTTTTGTAATCAGATCATCAACTACGATCTTCCGTGGAATCCGATGCGTCTAGAACAGCGGATTGGACGTATCCACCGCCTTGGACAAGAGCGGGATGTCCACATTTACAATATGGCAACTAACGGTACCGTCGAGGAACACATCTTAAAGCTTTTATATGAAAAAATTCAGTTGTTTGAAAACGTCATTGGCGATCTAGATGATATCTTAACGCGAATCGATATCAAAGATGCCGAAACAGAACTGCATCAGATTCTTTTTCATCATGAATCAGATGGAGACATGAACAAGAAATTAACCCAGTTTGCTTCCTATTTAACAGAAGCAAAAACACCGCTTTTAGAAAAAAGACAGCAAGGCTCATAAAGGAGAGTTGATCAATGAAGCAGCGTGACATACATACCTTTCTTCTCCGTTTCTTTCAGGCAAATCAATGCGACATACTGGAAGAAAGCGCAGGACATATGACCGTACAACTGACCATCGATATGGATAAATTGATAATGAACCGCCCTTTTTATTGGCACTGGCTTGAAAAAACTGGTGGTGTTCCGGAGCCGCGGCAATTGACCCTCATCACCGATCAAAAAATAGTGGATGACACTATTGAAGGTGAATTTATCCACTTCGGCTCCCCTCGTTTATTTCAGATTTTTGAAGCCGTCAAACAGCAGGGCCGATTTATCCGTCTCTATGAACGAGTCACTCCACTCATGACCAAACAGATCGCACTCGAGCCTTGGCTTGGTCTCAATGTGAAAATTTCTTATCTCGCAGATCGAAAGAAGGATAAGCTTTTATCACTAGGACTTCATCTCATACGAGGAGAAGTCGTTGAACAATTTCAAGAAAAGCTAGAAACCCGTGAGCTGTCATCTCAAATTCCCGATTACTGCTTTACGATGAGTACAATGATCAAGCCAGAAAGCGGAATCAGACGGCTCTACAGTTTAATGGAGCATTACGCCCATGAGGAACCAGATGATTGGGCGGTAAGAGCTGTTCAAAAATGGAAAGAAGACACTGAACTTTTAAACCAATTTTATGAAGGGACTTCAGACACGTCTGTAGAATATGAAATAGAAAGACAAGCACTCAAAACTTTATACGAACCAAAAATCAGTCTTACGATTGAAAATGGCGGACTTTTTTACTTACAGCAAAAAAGAGGAGGTTGATCCATAGGTCCCCTCCCTTTCATGTGACGTACAATTTTCGATCAGCCAAAAGCAACGTTTGTCTGTTTGTATTGGGCGGAAAAATGACGCAAGCAAACTACGAGGTCTTACCACCTGTGTCTTTCCATTTCATGCGTTAAGTGCCTGAAATACATGATTCAGTATTTTAGGAGGGTATTTGTATGGAAAAGAAAACGAACATATTAGACAGTGAATGGGTTCAATTATTACTTGAAGCTCGTAAAGCAGGGCTAACAGTGGAAGAAGTCCGTCAATTCCTCAAATCAAGTGAAAAGTCCTCTGAGTCTCACCCTCTGGTAAGAAGTCATTCTATCAAACCTTTCTGAATGTGCTATAATATCGAAAGGAAGGTGATGACATTGATTGGCCAGCGTATTAAACAATACCGCAATGAAAAAGGCTACTCACTATCAGAACTGGCCGAAAAGGCTGGGGTAGCGAAGTCTTATTTAAGCTCAATAGAAAGAAACTTGCAAACAAACCCCTCCATTCAATTTCTTGAAAAAGTCTCCGCTGTTCTGGACGTCTCGGTTCATACACTGTTACACGAAAAAGATGAAACCGAATACGATGGTCAATTAGATAGTGAATGGGAAAAACTAGTTCGAGATGCAATGACATCAGGGGTTTCGAAAAAGCAATTTCGTGAATTTTTAGATTATCAAATCTGGAGAAAAAAGCAAGAAGAGGAGTAAAGCGCACATTTTAGCGCATACTCCTCCAATTGCTATGCAGAACTTGATATCAGTCTAAAGACTGGCTTTATTTTTTATCTTCGCTGTGTGCTTTTTCGTTTTCTTTCACGTAGCCTTTTTCATCCGTATGCTTTTTGGGATTGATCGTTAAACCATTCCACTGAGTCGCTTCGAAGGAAAGATCAATTTGAATCGCATCGCCTTGGTATTTATTTTGGATATAGTGACCAGCTTTATCCTTCGTCTGGTCATTGACAAATTCAATGATCATTTCCATTTTATCGTAATCAAACGGGTTCTTTGGTATGCCGTCATACTCTGGAGCCACTGTTCCATCAACAGTTGCTACATTAATCTTCCCGCTTTCATGTAAAAACTTCTCATCGACGGCATGACGAAGCTTTTCAAATGCGGTCTGATCCTGTTTTGCCGTTAGTTGATGCAAGTCAAGCAGGTTTGCAGCGTCTAAGATAATATTTTTCGGATAACCATTTCCACCTTCAGCTCCGACCGTCAGAACACTTACCTGAAACTGGCTAAGAAATTCTTCAGCTGTATTCTTACCGCCATTTTTTGCGGAAGCTCCGTCTTGAAACTGGCTGTAATCAAGACTCATCAGCACTTGATTGATCGCAAGCGATCCTTTATTTTCAAAATTAAATTCTTTTTTGATCCGATCACCAGGTTTTAAGTTTGAAAGGTTGATGGCGCCGGAGTTCTCTTTTGCAGATAAATCCAGCTCTCCTGTCGAGTAGACCGCGTTTGCCGTTTCAACATCGTTAAACGCCGCCCATGTCCCCCCACCGATTAATGCCAGGCCTAAAGCCCCTGATAATACACCTAAACGAATTGATCTTTTCTTTACCATGAATGAACCCCCTAATAAATTGTTTTATTGAAACCTAATTAGGTTACAAACGAAAATTTAAGCTTGTTCCTCTGACATATGTAAATCAGCTGTGCGTCTTCGGTGTTTTGCAGCGCCCACAAAATGAAGAGTTGAATAAACGAGCAGCATCACACCTGGTATAATGAGCAGCAACGCGGTTCCAGCCGAAGTCCCAGCATACGAAAGAAGCTTTCCTGCATAAGGAATGTTCACACCCGTATACTGCGCAGCTACCTGATCCGCTTTTACTAGCGTGCCGTCCCGATACATATTGTTGTCACCTTTCGTCTCAAAGGCTTTATTTGCTCCCTTTCCTTTCACCCCAACAATTCGGTGGGTCACATAAGACTGGTCCTGTTTTGTTTGAAACGTGATAATATCTCCTTTTTTAAGCGACTCCGGTGAAGTCACTTCTTTTACGACAATGAGTGAGCCAGTTGGAAATTCTGGTTCCATTGATCCAGATAATACTTGCTTGAATTGAAAACCGAAAATTTGAGGATCTCCTCCTGTAGTTCTTGATGACAATACGACAATAATGCATGCAATCATCACCGTGAATACCACCACATAAAGAATACTTCCAGACATCTTCATCCATTTTTTCATGACCTCTTCTCCCCTTCGCCTATCATTAAAAAAGACAGCTCTATTTAAGATACCTTTTCTTGACACTTTACGAGCTGCATATGTTTAGACCATATAAATGCTTTTTCAGACCCACCAAAACCTATAGGATAATAAATTTTAAACGCATAAATTCCATTCGTTTTTGCTTTATCTGTCGTGACAGTCACTGTTTCTTGTGAAAGAAGGGATTTTATAGAACCTTTTTCAAGAATATGACCATCTTGTAACGGCTTCTGCTCACTTTTCACTTTATGTAATTCCCATTTCCATTCAGAGTGTGCAATAGATTGTCCACTATTTTTTAATGTCATGCTCAAGCTTTGAGGCGCACAGACTGTTCCTTTGATCATTGTTTGATCGATGAGTTCCAAATGACTTCTATCCCATTTGGCAGGCTGACAATGCTGATCGGTCTGTTCAAAATTTTCGCATGTTTTCATGACAAAGTTTGAGTGCTCAACATCGTTAAAAGAAGCGTTCGTTGTTGAGATCAATAGAGACGTGAAAATCAAACAAATGGCACAAAAAAGTACAAAGAGCGACTGTTTCATTCATTCTCCAACTCCTTGAACGATTGTTCTTTAATAAGAACGATTACATACAGTATAAGGAAATACCTATAAAACCCAAAACGTCAAATTAGTCCATTTTGTTCTTAAACAAGAATGATTACGAGAAAATTCTTCCATTTTCTCATTCTTTCGCCGTATTCAATATTTTTTTGTGTGACATTTGTACTTCTTAAAAATTTACATAAAAGTGCAGCATTTGGTCAAAATAATAGCAGGTGAGGTGATGTGAAGTGAAATATGGAAAGATGATAATCATGCTCTGTTTACTGTTGATTCCTATGATACAAGACACCAACCCTGCGGATGCGAGAGGTTTCACTGCCGCCGCAGATCAATGGGAAACACGGGCAGTCAAAGAAGCAAAGAAGCGATATCCTCTAACGCAAGTCTTATTCAAACAAAAAGTATGGGACCGTCATCGCGAGAAGGAATCTGTGAAACAGTATCATATTACATTAAAAGACCACACCAAAGAATTTGGGGTATATGTCACTATTTCTTATAATCCCTACTCAAACAAGGTCAATAAAGTGATTGTTGTGGAAGAATACAGCTAAAGAGGCATAAAAAAACCGCCTGCTGGCGGCTTTTTACTTTTGTCGATGTCGCTTACGTTTTTTTAGCATCATTGAAAACCCAAACGGCAGAACCCCAAATAAACGCTGTGAAAATGGCGGTTTCGTTTCCATTTTCTCTTGTTTATGTTCCTTCCGTTCGTCACGTGGTGTATTCATATATTTAATGATTTCCTGTGTCATATATTTTACATAGTCATTTGTTTTCAAGCACATTCACCTCTTCTTTCTTCAAGTGTTACCAGGAAGAGGATCATTTTATACACTGGCTATTCACTGTTTGCCCATTTCATGATTTCACGGGTCTTCCAATTTAGCACGAGTTCCCGCTCATCTGATAAACCATCCTTTGTTTTCACACTGACTAACATGTGGATATGCTTTTTCTTTTGATCGCATGTCACCTGCTTTAATGTCACTCGTCCTTCTTCAGTGTCAATAGGGGTATGCTGCTTTTCACACAACCGATGTAATGTACTGGCAGCTTCATTCGCACCCACCCTGAAAAGCTGCTGTTTTTTATAAAATGAAATCGTCAGCTCTGCACTTCTCAGCTCTCTTTGAAACCCCATCGTCATCGCCCCTAGAATCAAGAGAAAAAATAGAATCGCAGCCAGTACTTGCGGATAGATAAATCCTCCTTCCCTTTTCACGATGTAGGTACCACCCCTTTATATATGAAAAAAACGGCTTCATACACCTTACCAGATTCATCTGTGACTTTAAGGATAGCTTTGTGCTGATTTGTTCTTACGCG
Source organism: Bacillus sp. FSL K6-2841 (assembly GCF_037976435.1). Lineage (NCBI taxonomy): Bacteria > Bacillati > Bacillota > Bacilli > Caryophanales > Bacillaceae > Bacillus > Bacillus sp. FSL K6-2841. Next base: position 2,221,611 of record NZ_CP150266.1, read on the forward strand.
AAATTCTTTCACCTTTTGCAATAAAGGGAGATGGCCTGCTTGATCCATTCTCTTTCGAAGCATCTCTTGATATGGCTCAATCGTTACGACTCGCCCTTGATCAGACACATACTCTAACGCTTTCCCTCCTTGCGCCGATCGAATAGCCGTTGCTCGGCTTAATTCCTCATCTAATTGCAGCACAGTCTGTCTCCACTCCATTTGTGAAAATCGGTTGACCTCTTCAAAAGGACGAGCTTTCTCAGCTGTAGAAAAGATCAGTACACAGCCAATTGAAAGGAACAAAAAGAGCTGCAATTGCCACAAAGCCTGGACAAGGGTAAAACCTCGTTCACCGTTCAGCAACATGGTGAAAGCATATGGTCTGCTTTTTATGTATCGTGTATGATACACATCCCTTCTCTTTACTCCAATTGAATACATATGTGATGTCGCCTCGCTTCTTTTTGACAGAAGTTTTTGTACCATCTATGAACAATTCATTCATCTGTTCATGCAAAATTTGGTAAGCTTCAAGTTTGGCTCTTATTTCATTTTTCCCTATCATGATTCTTTCATAAGCTGGCATGAGCACAAGAGCTGCAAATAGGAAGATATGACAAGCAAACAGCGTTTCAATCGTACTAAACCCTCTATTGCTTTTGAACATGGATTCGCCCGCTTCCTAAATAGATCGTGAGCTTATACGTTTGACTGCCAAATTGAATAATGAGAGACCCGCCGCTGCTCGGATGTCCGTTTACATTAAAATAGATACCTTGTGGAAATGTAGAAGCCTTAATGCTTCCCTTTTGTTGCTGAAAAGAAGCAATGATTTCGCCATCCTTTTGATCGATTACCTGATACGATACATGTGGTGGATGGAATTCAACATACACACGTGTTTTTTTGACAAATGCAGTATAAGCAGCCAATTGAAAATCTTGTTTCATGATGTTCACTTGTCTTTTGGCTTCAGCGTCTTCTATTAAATTTGGGATTTTCACTCCTATGATCGACAATAGTATCGATAGAACCAGTAAGATCATTAGCTGTTCTATGAGGGTAAAACCCTTTTCATGAAAAACTAATTTATTCATGCTTCACATGGCCGTTTTGAATGACAATCGCTTTTCCATTAGGACACGTTAATCCCTTTTTGACATAACCTTCTTTTTCTAATTCAGCTAAAGATGGTGTCTTGCCATCGTGCTCTAATTCATATGCCATCACCTGTGTGCTCACCATTGATTTAAGCCCTTCACAGCCCTTTGCTTGAATCGTTTGGTGGTGACGAGTGATATTCGGAATGGTAATCAGTAAAAGAATTGAAATCACAAGCATGACAATTAACATTTCTAACAGAGTAAATCCTTTATCATTCATGTTTTTGTCCTCCTTCTTACACTTGCTCCATCAGTTGATACATTGGTAAAAGAATAGATAAATACACAATGAGTATTAGAATTGCCGTCAGACCATAGATAACCGGCTGCAGCCACGACATCCATTTTTCAATTTTCAGCTCTGCATTCTCTAATAGAAATTGGCTGTACGTGTACATTTCTCTTGCAAGCATCCCGCTCGCTTCACCATGTTCGATGACGGCGGCAAAATGTTTTTCAAAAAAAGGAGACAGGCTCACTTGATATGCCATGCTCTCTCCTTTTCTTAACTCTTCAATCATCTGTTCTGATATTTCTTGAAGAAAGGGTAAGTAGCTTTGCTGCTTAAAAGCTAGCAAGCTCTCGTACATCGATAACCCAGCCTGAAGCAGTCCGCTTAACTGTAGAGAGAAAAGGTACGTATGCATCAGCCGCATTCCTTTATATAAAAAAGGAAACCTGCTTATGACCCTCAGCTTCTCAAGGGTAGATTTTTTCCTAAAAAAGAAGGCATAGTATCCAGTCAGACAAATACACACACAGCCGATGAGGAGGAGAGATACATGAAGCAATTGAAAGATTCCAAACATACCTTGAATCAGCCATGACATTCGGGTATCCATCGAGGAGTACAAGAGAGAAAATTGAGGAATGATCATTTGCTGAACAAGTATGAGCACGATCAAAACCGTAAAGATGAGGAAAATTGGGTAACGTAATATGCGTTTAAACGTGTCTACCTGTTTAATTTTTTTCTCTAAAAACCGTGCGCTTTGTACAAGTGCTGTTGCTAGACTGCCATGCTTTTCGGAAAAACTTAAAATGGCGATGACTTCCCGCTGAAAATGAAGTCTTTCTAGCACCACATACAAAGGCTCCCCTTCAAGCAGCCACTGAATGCCCGGTGCTAATTGTTGCTGCTGTTTATTCGACAACTGAATATTCATCATCGTTAATGCCTCAACCAGTGTATATCCAGCCTGAATCAATTGAGCAAGTTTTGATAGACATTCCGCTTGATCCTTTTTAGACCACGCTTTATAGGCTTGCTTCTTCATAAACCCAGCGATGATAGGTGTTTTTCGATAAATAGCCTAGTGCCACTCCTTTACGAATTAATCTTTGCAGTGTTTCATATGACGAGTGAGCATATTCTCCTTTAGCCTCCTTGATACACTCACCGAGCTCCTTTCCGAACAGCAGTTCAAATACATTTGTTCGTCTGACCGGACGATTTAATTTACAGTAAAGCTGGCATGTTTCTCCGCAAAAAGGACAGGTGAGCTCGATTAATCGCTGCGCAGCAATCGCAACCATCGTTTGTTCGAGTTCATTCATCGTGACACCAAATTCAAGCATACGATAAAGGGCTCCTTTTGCATTTTTCGCATGTAGTGTACTCATCACTAAATGGCCTGTCAGTGCTGCTCTAATTGCCGTTCGGGCCGTTTCAGCATCTCTTATTTCTCCTAGCACAATCATATCTGGATCATGTCTTAAAATAGCGCGTAATCCTGCGGCATATGTGATACCGGCTTTTTCATTTACTTGAACCTGTAACACTTCTTCATTTCTTGTTTCCACCGGATCTTCAAGTGTAATTATATTTCGGTTAAAATTCTTTTTTGCGAACTGGATCAATGAATAGAGGGTCGTTGTTTTGCCTGAATTGGTTGGACCGGTAAATAAAATGAGCCCATGCGAATGATTCAAAAACGACAATAATCGAGTAGAGGCTTTCGGAAATAGTGACAGATGTTTTATTTTCGGAACATGATCCTGCGGCAATATTCTAATCACTAAACTTTCATCATTTACAGTTGGTAAGGTAGACATTCGAATAAACACCTGGCCTCTTCTCAGCATCACAGCTAGCGACCCATTTTGCGGTCTCCGTTTTTCTCCGATATCCATGGACGATAAAAATTTAAAATGAGCAATGAGCCGCTCGCCGCTTTTTTTATCAATGGTTCGCTGCTGAATTAAATCTGAGTCTACTCGGAAAGATACAGACGCTTCCTTTTCTTTTGGGACAATATGCACATCAGATGCCCTCATACGGCATGCTTCTTCTAGCAGCTCTTGTCCCAAATATTCAATCCCATACAATTGGTTCACTCCTTTCAGTGACCCTATTGTAAGGTGGTAGAACATTCCTGACAAAAGCGTATTTCTTCATTTTCATGACTGAAAAGGTGTGAACATGTTCAATATGAGATGTATTCCATCTATAAATAATAGAAGCGCATATAAAAAATTGATTTTTACAACAACGGGTTCCGTTCAGAGGGGAAAATAACTAAATAACATTAAAAAAAGAGATGCTATTGGCACCTCTTTTTTATACTAATTTACATAGGATCATCACTATTTTATTTTGTTCTTCCATTGTGGATGATCCGTTACAACGAATGAGTTAAATAGTGAATCATACTTATCCCCTTCGAGTGAGAAAACAGAAATTTGAGGTTGAGAAATCATTGACTCATATAATGTGTCTACCGGATGGGACAATTCTTCAATTAAAAGTTCGGTCATAACTTTATCTTTAATATCTACTAGCCCAAGGTAATCCTCAACTATTTCCGATTCTAAAAATGGTTGTGCTTTCATCATTTCTGTCATTTGTCCATTTCCAGAGAACTTTAATAAATCACGCCAGTACGGACAAGCCAACATGAGTGAAATAAAACCATTAAAACTTTTTCCAACCTTTCCAGCCTTTCCTTCTGAATCAATATGGAGAACTGGGCGCTTTTCAACTTCACCAGAACCAATTAATGAAAAAATTCCACCCGACACGTCTTGAGCAATAATCGCAGCTTGTTCATCCACCTTAAAATGAAATTTTTCTGTATCTGAATTAGGCTCAATCACTTCAAAGTCATAGTATTCAATAAGATGATTAACTATTTCTGGTTTGCTCAAAATTGTTGCAAACAATTTCGGTGTTTCCAAATGTATGTCCTCCTCAACAGGTTACTTATTACGGAAGATAAAGAATAACCTTTCATGTCTGTTCGGAAATGACCCAATTCACAATATCTGAGCTTTGATTTTCCGGCTTTATTTAGCTCCAATTCATCATCTTAAATAAAGACTCCTTATTTTGGTTGATGAATTAACAAAAATTCCAGCAGGTATTTTAGCATACAGATTGGACATTGACTCATCATGATTATGCATCATAAAATAGGTATGTTAAACGAACTGTTAAAGACAAATCCTATTAAATCAGCATTTATGGGTAAAAAAAGAGACCAAACCTGTATGCGAATTGGCCATCTAATGAATATGCTAATTATATTGTTTCTCCTTGTCAACGGACCCTGTACTTTTACAAGTACAGGTTTTTTGTTCATGTTGCTTCTTGCTGCTGCTCTTCAAAGATACGAAATCCTCTTTTTTCTAACGCTTTTGCAAGGCTGTGTTCTGTATTTACTTTTGAGAAATCAATGCCGAGTTTCACTACAGTTTGAGCGATCTCTGGGCGAATGCCTGATATAATCGTCTCAATTCCTAGTAGCTTCGAACTATCGACCACTTTAAACAGCTGATAAGCAACCATCGTATCAACGATCGGTACGCCCGATATATCAATGAATAAATGCGTTAAACGAAGTCTTGAAGCCTGTTCTAGTACGGATTCCAGAATGATTTTGGCTCGGTACGTATCGATTTCTCCGATCAGCGGCAAAATCCCGATTTCCTTTGACACCGGAATAACAGGGGCACTCAGTTCTTGAATCATCTCTCTTTGTGCATTCAGCTGACTGAGTGTCACACGGTCATATTCTTCTGATAAACGCTCAATCATATCATCAAATGTGGCGTGAAAGTGCTGATTCCACTGACACACATCTTGCAGGGTCACTTCAAGCTCTGTTTCTTGGGTGAATGTCTCAATTCTCGAACAGAAAATGTAGCGGAAGATCTTAAATTGTCCAATGATTTCATATAACGGCACCTCGTGCACTGCTCGATCACGAGCAATATCAACAGACCATTTTTTCAAATGGTTTTCTGCTTTGTCTGACAGTGTCACAAGTGTTGCTGCAATGGTTTGAATAAACGCTGTATTCTGTTCCTTCAGCTTCTTTTCCGTTTCCTCTGAAGCATGTTTAGAATATAATGAGCCTTCTTCTGTTCTTGTCTTTAGCCATTCTTCGGTCATGACAGGGGCTTCTTTTAGGATAAATTCATATAATTGCTTAGATTTTTCATTCTTCATTTACTTCTTCCGCTCCTTTTTCACTTAAAACTCGTGACATACAACTTTTATGTATAAATGACCGTAGATGGTGAACAATATCATTACACGTTTGATATTGGGCTATAGCCAAGTGGTAAGGCAATGGACTTTGACTCCGTGATCGTTGGTTCGAACCCAGCTAGCCCAGTTCAGCACAAAAACGAAGACGGCTGAAGCATGTTTCAGCTGATCTTCGTTTTTATTAGGAAACTGATTGATGAATCGCTTTCTTTTTTGATAATTTCATGAGTTCTCCGGGATTATAGCCTACTACTAACTTATTTCCATCAATGATAATCGGTCTTCGGAGCAGTTTTGGTTTTTCAATGAGAAGTTGAAGAACCTCGTTTACTTTTAAATCATTAATATTTAAATTTAAGCTTTTAAAAGCTTGGCTTCGTGTGGCTAAAATTTCATCCATTCCTTCTGTTGTTAAGGAAAGGATCTTTTTTAATTCTTCTAGGGTTGGCGTTTCTCTGAAAAGGTGACGCTCTTTAAAATCAATTTGATTCGCCTTTAGCCAATGTTTTGTTTTGCGGCAAGACGTGCAGCTCGGGTATGAATAAAAAGTAATGTCACTCATTAGTCTTCCTCCTTAGGTCGTTAACCTTTTCTCTTATGGAGTAAGTACCCTCATGTATTTCAGCATAAACACATTTTGATCAATTTTTCAAAAAAATTTTTTTCTACCTGCAAAATAAATGTTCACACGTTGTCAAAAATGTAAATGTTTACATAACAAGTGATGATCAGCTATAATATGAATCAAAGGGGTTTTTTAAGGGGAGGGAAAGAAATGAATCGCATGTTCCGCGTGCTTGGCTTTTGGACGGGTATTTTTGCTGTCATGTTCTATTTAGGGCATATGAAAGATGCATCGTTGCTGTTCTTCGGTCAAACCGTTCTTTTTGTATTTTTATCCTACTTGAATCTATCCGAAAGAATGTATATTTACATTTTCGGAGCGTACTTGACGATTTTCTTTGCCGGATTTACATATTATTCGATTTTCATCATGGTTCCCGGTACCGGACATTAATTGAAAAAAAGCATCTCTATAAAAGAGATGCTTTTTTTCATACATTTAAAGAGAAAAACCATTGATAAATGGATTTTGTTCCTGCTCCGTGAGTACAGTCGTTTCTCCGCCATGTCCACTTAAAACAAGAGTTGATTCTGGTAATGACAACAATTTGTTATGAATTGATTGAAGCAGCACTTCTTGACTGCCCCCTACTAAATCTGTTCTCCCGATGCCGCCTTCAAATAGCGTGTCACCAGAAATCACAAATCCTTCTTCCGCCGAATAGTAAGATACACTGCCTGGAGAATGCCCAGGAGTGTGGAACATCTCTAATGTAAACGATCCAATTTGAAGAGTTCCTTCTGACGTGATTAATTTTTCAGCTTCTTTGACCGTAATTCCATTCCCAATCAATCGAGCTGAACCGTTTAATTCAGCATTCGTGAGCCATTCTCTTTCATTCTCATGTACATAGAGTGGCACTCCCCACTCTGCCCGCACCTCATCTGCGGCACCGATATGATCAAAATGAGCATGTGTCAGTAAGACAGCAAGCGGTGTGAGCTGTTTTTCTTTTACATAGGAAATCAGCTTTTGTGCTTCACCGCCTGGATCAAAGATTAAACATTCTCCGTGCTCATTTTTCCAAATATACGCATTCGCTTGTACATAGCCTAGTGGCATTCTTCTCCAATTCATTTTCATCACCTACTTTATTCATTCTTTTTTATTATGAAGGCTACACAATAAAAATTCAAACAATCGTCAACTGGAATCTACTCGACAAGCTTTATGAAAACGGTTAAAATGAAAAGAAAGGAAATCAAGGGGATTGATGACAAAGGGGGACTTTCACATGATGCTCGTCATTATTTTTGGTCTAGTCACGATTTTAGCTGCACTCGGGATCTATCGCTCACTTAAAAAAGTGAACGTACTTGCCATCGCTTTTGCTGGCGCAACATTTTTGGTTTTTGGCTGGTTTACTGTCATGACCATCATCTATAGCGGTTATCCAACTGCACATTAAAAGCCTGCATATAGCAGGCTTTTTTCATTGATTCAAGTGCTTATTCACGCTTTCTATTTTACTTGTAAGCGTTGTGGTTTGATCCCGCCTGTCATCAATGCGGATATTGGTCGCTACGCGGTGCAGTCCCTTTTCAAAAGGTGCTTCATGAATGCGCTGAATGACTTCAAATAAATCAGATAATTCACCTTCAATTAACGTATTCATTGGTGTTAATTGATAATTAATTTTCCCTTCTTTTTGAAAGCCTTCTAAAATTCTTTGTACATCTGCTACATAAGCACTGACACTTGGTGTTTCGGTGCCTATTGGAATGATCGTGACATCTGCTATGGCCATGTTTAGTGCCCCTTTCCATTGAATCCTCATGTTTTCTCGTCCTCATTGTAACCTATTCGCAATCCATCATGCCATGCTCACGTTGCATTTAAAGAAGGTTTGTCTCTTTCTATCGTCAAATCCGCCCTCTTTACCTTCCCAATCTTTGTGAATAGCAGCAGGCATATCCCAGACACAGCTTCAATGATGCCGCCAGCCGCAATGACATATCCAGACCCAAATCGTGTTGCCATATAGCCGCCAATGAGTGCGCCTAACGGAATCATGAAGAAGGAAATCATATTGATAATTGCATACACTTGCGGCTGATCCTCTGCTTTTACTGACAATTGAATCATTGTATGTTCAGGCACGTTGACTGCACTGATGGCGGCACCTAAAGCAAAAGCTGATATAAATACAAGTGGTAAAAATGCGTTCATACCTGTGATGAAAAACGAGATTCCGTCAACGATCCCGGCACCTATAAACAGCAGCCCATACCGGTTCACTTTTACCTTTGTCAAAACAAATCCCATCAAGAATGCACCTAGTGCCGTTGTGACTTTAATAAATGAATAGATCACTGGTCCACTATGTAAATCCTCTGTTAAATAAATAACCGACAATGCTTCCCATGGTGCGGCAGCAAAGTTCGAGCAGACACAAAAAATCGCCAATGGGAACAAAATATGATGCCTTCTCACAAGTGAAAATCCCCGAATCAATCTTTTGCCGTATGATAACCCTTTTTTGGCTTTATCGATGATGATTTCTGTTTCATATGTAATGATGAATACGAGTAAAGCGGACAAGAGATAAAGAGGAATAATCACAAGCATTGTATATCCTACCCCCACAAATGCAATCATGACACCACAAACCGTGACCGTCACAAGCCTGACTACATGACTTGCTGATTGAATAGTTGCATTCGCTTTTTGTATGAGGTCCTCATGGACAAGCTTTGGAATAATTGATACAGACGCCGGTTCGTAGGAGCCACCAGTTGCTGAATGAAGAAGCATACAGCCAATAACAAGTGCTAATGGCGTGAAACCATAAAAGTAACTGACCACAATCACAAGGATTATCGCTCCTCTAGTTAAATCAGCAAAACACATCCAAAATTTCAGTTGATGCGGCTTCATCATTGGGGTAATGAGCGGGCCAACAATGGCTTGCGGAACAAAGCTGACCGCAATAAAAAAGGCTGTTCCAATTGCCCCTTTTCCGCCTAGTACTAAAAGCCACAAGATGGTGTTGAAAGATAAACTATCAGCGGTTATTTTGCACATTTTAGAAATAAATAAGTAAGTGAAATTCCTTTTCCACAGGCTTTGAGCACTCAATAATCGACATCTCCCTAAAAAATATCCTTTTTTTTACATCCATATCTTTCACAATAGCTCACAAGGGAGGCCTTCGTCAATGACCCTACCATTATTTTTATTGACAATAAGAAATTGCTTCATGTCAAATGTAAAAAGCACCTGACAGGTGCTTTTTAACACTTACATGCTTCCCATAACAACCGCTTTGTTTTCTCATAGATGGTATCAAATTGATTCATGGAAAGAGGATTTTTTCCTAGACCAAGCTCGACTGTATAGCCCTCATTGTGACATTGATAAATAAACCAATCGCGATAACCTGCATAGCTGTCAAGATATTGAACTGGCTGATAGCCGCTTACTTGCTCAAATCGTTTGACCGTTTCTTTTGAGATGGCTGGTTCATGACCAAGAAAACCCCAGTATATCTCTTCTCCTTGTGTATGAAGAGCAACAAGCCTGTCAAAGCGTTTTCGTAACGCTAGATTTGCCATCGCTTTCGCTTCTGGCTCTGTTAGCGGCTGATATCCAGGAAAACCGCGATTGGACGGTTCCTTAGGCTCATAACGGTAGTATTCGATCTCCCAATAAGCAGGAAATTGATTGTTCAAATCCACCCCTCTTATATTTGCTTTCCATTCTTGATAATCAGCATATCCTCCATGTAGCGCTGTGAATTCTTCACTGCTGAGCCCTAGTGACTCTGGTCCATTTCGTACGAGATCCACGCCATCTGGATTCACCATTGGTACGATGGAGAGAGCTGTAGTTCGCAGAATATGAACGGCTTCATGATGTCTTGCTTGCACCGGGTCAGATGCAGCCAAACACAGCGATTTCAGCCATTTTATTAAAACAGACGTCGTGATCCACTCATTTGCATGAAAAGAGGCATTCAAATGAATAGAATGCAAATGCTGAACAGGCTCTGTTCGGATTTCATAAATAGGTGTATCAAGCACTGAATGACCTATGACACTGATTTGAAGAAAAGGAAATGCGGCTTTTAATCGGCCCAGCTCTTTTTCTAATTGAACACTATCATATTCAAAGGTTCCATTGATCCAATCATCGGATTGCTGCAGCCTGTATGGCGCAATAAATTTCTGCAGCTCACCTATGGAAGAAAATGAATGGATGCCTTCCGGAAGTCGATATCCCGGTAAAAGGAGATACTCAGTGCTGATATGATTGGATAAATGGAAAGCTGCATTCCCTATCCCTAGCTGCTTTGCCACATTATCCTTTTCCTCTTCATCAAGCTGCCATTCAATTTTCCCAAACGACGTTGTCTTCATTTACATCCCTCCTCTCATACTATATGAGCTGGCATACAAAAAAAGAAAACCTCTGCATGTAAAAATAACAGAGGTTTTCTCATATGTTAGGACGCCTTTTTCAGCTTCGTTTCATCTTCTTTTTTGGATGGAGAATGGTCCGGGCTGTTCCGGTCATAAAATCTAAGGAGATCCCCATAGATGATCTGATCAGAGAATTGGAGCTCTTGCTTTGCCTTTTCTTCATAAGACTGACAAACAGTCTCATCATCTCTCGGCTCACCCGTTTTTTTATTGTAGCAAACACCATCTGTGAAAACACTGTCCTTCGTAATAAAGCTGCCATCACGAAGCACGGTAAAGTCATTCTTATCTTTTGATAAAAGATCATGACCAAATTGGATTTGTTTACTTGTATCGACTCCTAAAAGATTGAGTATAGTTGGACGGATATCGATTTGTCCGCCTACTGTATCAATTTCTTTTGGCTGTTGATCTGTGATCCCTGGAATGTGTACAACAAACGGCACTTTTTGAAGCTGCACTTCTTCAAATGGCGTAATCTCTTTATTTAAAAATTGTCCCATTGCTTCGTTATGGTTTTCTGAAATTCCATAGTGATCCCCATATAAAACAAAGATGGAATTTTCGTACAAACCTGTTTCCTTCATCTTTTCAAAGAAAATCTTCAGCGCCTCATCTTGATATCGCACTGTCGGAAAGAACTTGTTTAACGTTTTGCTCTTAGAATCATATTCATCAATCAGCTTATCTTCTTCGTCTAGATCAAACGGAAAGTGGTTCGTTAATGTAATCAATCTCGTATAGAAAGGCTGCGGGATCGATTTCATCAATTCCGCTGACTGTTCGAAGAATGGACCATCTTTCAGCCCCCAGCCAACTGAATTTTCTTCATTTACATCAAATGATTTAATATCAAAAAACTTGTCGTAGCCAAAGCTATCGTAGATCAGATCACGGTTCCAGAAACTTTTGTTATTCGCATGAATGACAGAAGAATGGTACCCCTCATCCTTTAACAGCTCAGGTGTGGCTGTATACTCATTGCTTGGATTTGTGAAGAACACAGCCCCTCTTCCAAGTGGATAGAGAGAGTTATCAACAATAAACTCCGAGTCCGATGTTTTTCCTTGCCCTGTTTGATGATAGAAATTAGTAAAGTTGTAGCTTTTCTTGATTAGTTTGTTGAGAAATGGGGTGATTTCTTTCCCATTTAATTTTTCATTGACCACAAAGCTCTGAGTAGACTCAAGTGAGACAAGGATGACATTTCGTCCTTTAGCTTGACCAAACGTCTTTTCATTACGGTCAGTTTGATTTGCGCTTACATAGTTTTCAATTTCCGTTAAGCTATTGCTGTCAGCAAGAGCTCGCTGAGCAGACTGCTTCGATTGCAGCACTCCATCATAAATATGGAAATTATATAAGCTAATATTTTTCACCAGCATCTCACGGTCAAATGAGCGAGTGAGCAGTTCTGGTCTTTCTGTTTCAGCCAAACCTAGGTTAAAGAAGAAAGTCGCTGCCACAAATAAATAATACGCTGCTCGTTCTTTTCGTGAAATGGTGACATCCGTTCTAAAGGAAGGCTGCTTTTTATAGAGCCACATTAAAATGATGATATCAACGAACATCAATAAATCGACTGGTTCAATTAAAGAGGTAATACTTGACCCGAGGTCACCCATATTGTTTGTTTGAAATAGGACGGGGATGGTTAGAAAATCACTATAGAATCGATAAAACACAATGTTAGCTAACAAAATGAATGTCAAAATAAAGCTCATGACGATGATATATCGATTGCGATTTTTTTCTTTCATAAATAAACCGATACCAAAGATAAACAAGAGAAAGCTAAGCGGATTAATAAACAGGATAAACTCCTGCATGAAATTTTCTATTTTAATATTGAAGCTAGATTTATAGATAACATAGGTTTTGACCCACATGAGCAATGTTGCAATCAGTAAAAATGAAATCGCCTTTAATCTTTTCTTTCGCATTGTAACCTCCTTATGCTAAGCGAGAACTCAAGCTAGGGATACACCCTAATTATTGGTGCTTCTTCAAAAATAACTAAACTATATCTTATCCTGTATGTGCTGGAAAATCAATGTCTTTCTCCTCATGACAAACTTATGAATATGCTAAACATTTCATTTCATGCCCATCTATCGCTTTTTTTAATAAAAATGACATCATGATGACTTTTTTGTTTAAGACAACCATTTGTTTTTTGCCATCCATGCACCGCCGATGACTCCTGCATCGTTTCCGAGAGAGGCAATCACGACTTCGACATCATCAGCGCAAGGCGGAAATGCGTGATGCTTAACAACGCGCTCTACTTTACTGCGAAGAATCTCACCTGCTTTTGAAACACCGCCGCCAATCACGATTTTTGTTGGGTTTAACGCACTGGCAAGATTCGCTAAGACAAGGCCAAGATGAGTCGTCACTTCTTCTACGACACGCATGGCAAGGTCATCTCCACTTTCAGCGGCCTTAAACACATCCTTTGCAGTCAGCGAGGTGAGTGTGCCCAGTGAAGATGTATGCTGCTCTGTTTCTAATTTATCCTTTGCTAGCCGGACGATGCCAGTCGCAGATGCAATGGTTTCAATACAGCCCGTTCTTCCGCAGTTACACGGTGCTCCTTGGAATGGAACGGCACAAATATGGCCAATTTCTCCGCCAGCCCCTGTCTCCCCTTGAACTACTTCACCATTTACAATAATACCGCCGCCAACACCTGTACCAAGTGTGACCATCAGGATGTTTTTTGCGCCATCGCCTGCACCCTTCCACATTTCACCGAGTGCAGCAATATTCGCATCATTTTCGATGACAGATGGAAGTCCTGTCTCTGCCTCTAGGTGATCTTTGAGTGGATAGTTTGTCCAGCCGAGATTCGTTGTTTTATAGACAATCCCAGATACTTTATCTACAGGCCCAGGTGCACCCATTCCAATCCCAATCAGCGCTGATTTGGGCATACTGATTTCGACCAATTTGTGGTCAATTGATTTGGCAATATCGACTGTGATCGTCTGCCCTGATTTATCCGTAGGAATTTCCCACTTATGCTGAATTTCACCATATAGATTAATGAACGCAAGCTTAATTGTCGTACCGCCAAGATCAACTCCTACAAACCAATCCCCTATCATATGCCCTCCACCTTCACATTGTTTTTCGATTTAATTTGGCTAGTTCCATTTGAAGAATCGTCATTGCGTTTGACCATTCGGTCCGGTCAATAATGCCCGATGTATACATTTCCTTCAGTTCATCTGCCATAAATTCTAATTCCACTTCACGATCTCCGAAATACACATAATTTCCAAATCTCATGAGCAGCTGCTGTACATCATATAACGTTTTCATTGTTTCCACCATTTCTTCTCATCAACAGATAGGATAAGCGTATTCATAAATGCGCTTTCAGTCAAGTCATTCAATGTGTTTGCGTGTTTTCAATATATTGTTTCAGCTTTAAAAATTGATCATTTTTTGGATCTTGGTCTAATCCTTTTTCTATTAGATCCTCTGCTTTCGCTGTCTCTCCTTTTTCTACGTACAACAACGATAAATGATACAGTTTATTTGGATCATCTGGATCTTTTTTAAGCGACTTTTGTAAAAATCCAATCGCTTTGTCAAGGTGGCCGAGCTGGGCTTCCGATAGTGCATATATATGGAGAGCCTCAGCTGATGCATCCTTTTGATGTACATATTCCTCTAGACGTTTACTTGCTTCGTTATAGTTCTTGTCATCAAATAGACTTGCTGCCTCACTTACTGCCGCCGCTTCCTTTTGATCATCTGAATGAAACCCTGTATACAATCCAAAACCACCAATCAATAGTAGAACAATACTAGCAAGAAACATTTTGACAGGCTGCACCTGTTTAGGGAGACGGACAGCTAAAGCAGCTAAAAAACCGCCAACCAGACCACCAAGGTGCCCTGCGTTATCAATACCTGATACGGTGAAGCCGATCCCTAAATTGATGAGGATGATCACAATAATATTTGTCCCCATCGTCCGAAAGAAGAGCTTACGGTTAGAGATTGCCAAATATAATAGTGCACCTAAGCATCCAAAGATCGCACCTGATGCACCGGCTGCGATGGCGGTATTAAAGACAAAGCTCGCTATGGAACCAAAAATGCCGGAAATGAAATAGATGAGCACAAATCGCCATGAACCATAAATTCTCTCAACAGCCGCTCCGACAGACCAAAGAGCAAATGTATTAAAGAGTAAGTGCGTCAAGCCAATGTGCAAAAACATTGGTGTAATCAGGCGCCACCATTCTCCCTCTAAGATCAGCCCATTATTTTTAGCACCAAACGCTGTCAAAGTTGCCGTATTGGTACTTCCGCCAAATAGTTCAAGTAAAAGAAACATCACCACTTGAACAGCGATGAGCAGGTAGGTGAAAATCGGTCTGCCATTTTGAAAAACGGCCCGTTCTCGTTCACGCTGCTTTTCCTGATCATCGAATGCTTGAAGTACGTTCACTTTAAGCTTTATGACATCTTCAGCTGTGTCTCTTTTTGCCTCTTCTACATCCACTGTCAACGATGTATTGAGCCATTTTTGCAGCTCGTTAACGTCGTGTTGAAGAGTGTCTGCATTCAATAATACTGGTGTAACCGTCACCTTTTGCTTTTTTTGCGGCTGACCGTTTAGGTCCTCCCAATCATCTACAGGGTGGTCAGCTGTAAATTGGAGCTGTAAGAGATGAAGAGACCGTTTACGCATGGCCTCTCTCAGCTGATTCATCCGATACGTCTGCTCTTCGATATCTCGAACAATCTCCTGTTTAAAATTCACATCTTTTCTATATAGACGGATAAGATCATACCCTGAGTTTCGTGGTGCTTCGAAAAATATTTCATCTTCTGGATACGGACTTTGAATCATCTCGTACCCTTTTTGTCTTAATTCATCAACAACTCGCCAAAATAAACTATCTATGACATTCATTCATTCGCGCTCCATTTTTTACATTATTATAACAAGAATCGTTCTGATCCGCATTTCTGAACAAAAAAATCCCGGCGTCTGCGGGATTAGAATGCTTGGCGAATAAATTTCGTCCGAAAATATGGGATTTTCATCAGCCACTTAATAAAAAAGTGACGCACTTGATTTTGACCTAAGATCAAATTCATCAGCCGATAACGATTTTGCACGAGAACAAATGCAAACAATGTGAACACAATGCTCCAAATCATTTTATTCATCATATTCCCTCCTATGTTCGTATCGTGGCTTAAATGGGATTTGTTTATGCATGAACCATCATTTTTATCGCTTACCATGCGATCTGCTTTCACACTCTAATCCCTTGTTCTTTTGATTGAATATAATAGACCTCTTCACACGCTGATTGATCAAAAGAAACGTCAAATTGATGAAGGTCGATTAAATCCTTGAACGTATGAGGCAGCTTACAATTCCGCTCTACCACTTCGATCTTATGCGGGAAATAACTGTCGTATGGATTCGGTGTATGTACATATACAGCGTCTAAACCAGGGTCATGTTCGTGAATACAAATTCATGTTTGGTATGGCTTTTCAAAGCCTTCAAGCTGTTTTAACAGCCTATGATATAAGGTGATATGGGCTTTGATATGCTCTCTTCTTATTTTTAAGCTATTTTCCCCGACTCCAAAAAAATCAAGGTGCGTATGCCAAAAATAAAACCATGAATCCTGATCGAGTTTTAGGTCACAAGTATTGACTTCCTCCCGCATATTGCGGAAGTATCTTTTCTTTCCACGAAATTTTTTCAAAACGGACCTCCTATCAGCTAAAATGAAATGACTTTATGAAACAACAAAAAGCCCGTTCTTTGGACAATCAGCGGACTTTTACTTTTGATATAACGTACCTTTTTCACTGACAATTATAGACACCGGTATGTCGTGTGCTTCAGATGGCACATGCCTAATTTGCTGTAAAGACAGACAAAGTGCAATGGTGACGCCGTGAAAGTCAGCTAAGTAGCGGTCATAATAGCCGCCCCCAAATCCAATCCGGTAGCCTTTTTGATCGAAGCATACTCCAGGCACAATGATTAAATCAATGGCTTCTTTATGTACAGCTGTTGATACTTGAGGATCTGGTTCCAATAGCCCAAAGTAACTGGATGTCATCTTTGTTTCGGGTGTATATTCATAAAATATCATCTCTTTTGTTTTCGGAAAGCAGGTGGGGATACATACTGTTTTTCCTTCTTCCCACGCTTTTTCAATCAGAGGCATTGTCGGTATCTCTTTTCCTCTAGACATCGTCAAAGCGATCGTTTCCGCCTGTTTCCATGCTGGCAGCTGCAGTAAATGCTCATGAAGTAAAGCCGTGCTGCGCTCAAATTCTTCAGCGCTTATCTGATCAAGCTTGGCTAATGTTTGAAGGCGAAGTTCCTTTTTCATACAGATCATCTCCCATCATAAAAAAACAGCAGGAAAATTCCCTGCTGCTTACTTTGTTTCACGATGTACAGTTTGTTTTTTATCACGTGAGCAATACTTTTTGAATTCAACGCGATCTGGATTGTTTCGCTTATTCTTTTTAGTAATATAGTTACGCTCACCGCATTCAGTGCAAGCTAGAGTAATATTTACGCGCATATTTTTCCCTCCAAACTAAAATCAATTCACATTCAGACCTAACTATAATACCACTTCTAGCTTAGGAATGCTAGAATGTTTTTTCACCAATTTCAATTTGAATGCATTCACTTACATATCACATGCTTATGTCATGAAAAATCGTCTGCTCCCCTATAAAACCTGATCCTTTGTCGTACTGTATACATGAGACCCCTCTTCTCCCCGCCACTTTCATTTATTTTGACAGCGAGGCAAGGTTTTCATACCCGTTTTACATATAAAAAGAAAAAAGATGAAAAAAAGGTGATTTTCTTCAGCAATTCCTTTTGAAACTAGCTTTTTTATGGTATAAAAAAGAAGGGTCGAAAACTGTCTGAAACAATCTTGAAAGCCTTTTATGGCTTTCAGCATTAAAATATGAATAAAAGGTGATGAAACATGGAAATTGCAATTATCGGATTGCTTGTTGTCAGTATTGTACTGATCGCATTCTCATATTTTCAAAGAGAGCCGATTAAAGAAGTCGAGCAGGAACTTGAAACACTTCAACTATCTGCAATGCAAGAAATCTATAAACTGAAAAAGAAAATGAAAGTGCTTGAAGAAGAATTACTTGAAACAAACATCGTTGTCCGCCAGCATTCTGAAATTGATCCATCCATCGCAAGACAGATCATTTCAAAGCATCAAAATGGCATGTCTCCTGAGGCCATTGCGCGCGCTGAGCATGTATCTGTAGAAGATGTCAACATGATCATTAAAGACAACGAGAGGGTGCTTGTATGACGAAAAAAAGCATCCAAACGTTTGCAGCAGGTATGATTCTTGCAACTGGGGTTCTTGCGATTGTCTTTTTCCTCACTGGGAAAGACGAGGCAGCAGCTGATACAACAACAAAAGAAACCCTCGCACAGAAAGTAACAGACACTGACGTGAAAAACTATTTAGACTCCAAAAAAGAAGTCACTGTCAGCCGTGAAACGTACCAGCAGCTTCTTGGCTATAAGGAAAAAGCGCTAAAGGCAAATGAAGACGGCGATTCTAATAGTGATCAACAAAAAGAGGACAAGCCTAAAGGCAAATCGATCAAATTCGTGATTAAAAACGGTATGAGTACAAGTGATGTTTCAGACATGCTTGAAAAAGACGGCATCATCAACTCGTCTAAAGACTTTAATGATTACGTAATTGACGCTGGCTACCATAAAGAAATTCGTGCAGGCAAATTCAATTTAAAAACAGGAATGACGTTCAAACAGATTGTCAAATCCTTAACAAAATAACAAGAAAAACCCCCTGGCGGCACTGACCTTCAGGGGGTTTTTCTTATCCAAATCGACCAGATATATAATCATTCGTTCTTTGATCGTTTGGCTCAGAAAACATCACATTTGTATCATTGACTTCAACAAGCTCTCCCATTAAGAAGAATGCCGTTCGGTCTGATACCCGAGCCGCTTGCTGCATGTTATGCGTCACAATGGCAATTGTATATTTCTCTTTCAATTTCATAATCAATTCTTCAATCTTTAATGTGGAGACAGGATCAAGCGCTGATGTTGGTTCATCCATTAATAAGATGTCTGGGCTTGTGGCAATGGCTCTTGCGATACAAAGACGCTGCTGTTGACCGCCAGAAAGACCTAGAGCGGGGGCACTTAATCGATCTTTCACTTCATCCCATAGGGCAACATCTCGAAGCGCTTTTTCCGCGATTTCTTTCAATTGCTGCTTGCTCTTTACTCCATGAATTCTTGGTCCGTATACGACATTATCAAAGATTGACTGAGGAAATGGATTCCCTTTTTGAAACACCATGCCGACATTTTTACGCAGCTCGACTAAATCGACACGACCTTTTAAAATGTTGTCATCTTTATACATCATATCCCCGGTGATTTTCACACCTGGCACTGTTTTGACCATAAGATTTAACGTTTTAATAAACGTTGACTTTCCGCAGCCGGACGGGCCGATAATCGCTGTGACTTCATGCTCTCTAATCGCTAAGTCAATATGCTTCAATGCATGATGCTGTCCATACCAAAGATTCATATCATTCACACGAAACACTTCTTTTTTTGCTGTTTCAGTTGCTACTGCATTCATCAACTCCACCCGCCTTATCCAAATCGACCATTGATATAGTCTTCTGTTTTTTGCTGCGCAGGACGTGTAAAGATACGTTCTGTGGCATCATATTCTACTAGATCTCCGTTTAAGAAAAAGGCCGTACGATCTGATACACGGAGCGCTTGCTGCATGTTGTGTGTCACAATGACGATTGAATAATCATTTTTCAATTCGCCTAATAGCTCTTCAATTTTCGCATTTGAGATAGGGTCTAAGGCAGAAGCCGGTTCATCTAATAGCAAGACACTAGGTTTCATCGCAAGTGTACGTGCAATACAAAGACGCTGCTGCTGACCACCTGACAATGACAAAGCGGATCGGTGCAAACGATCTTTGACCTCATCCCATAACGCCGCCTTTGTTAAGCTTTCTTCAACCGCATCATCAAGCACAGATTTTCTTTTCTCCCCGGCATACTTTAACGCATGGGTAATGTTATTGTAGATCGATTTAGGAAATGGATTTGGTTTTTGGAAGACCATGCCGATTTCTCTTCTTAAATTCACCACATTAATACGGTCATCCAAAATATTTAATCCTTCGTACATGATCGCCCCTTCACTTCTCGCACCTGGAATTAAGTCGTTCATGCGGTTAATACTGCGTAAAAAGGTTGACTTCCCGCAGCCGGATGGACCGATTAATGCAGTAATTGCATTCTTCTCAATCTCGAATGAAATGTGATTGACTGCTCTTTTTTCACCATAATAAATGCTTAAATCCTGCACCTGTAAAATCTGTTCCGCTTGAAGTGGAGCCTTTTTCGCTGCAATCTCTTTTTTTTCTGCTAGCATTTGAACCATATCCCCTTCACACCTCTCTCACATTATTTTGACGTAAGCTTTTTATGAATAAATGAACCCAGCCATCTAGCTGCTAAGTTGAATAATAAGACTGAAAGCACAAGTACAGCTGATGCACCATTTGCGATGGCTTCTGCATCTGGAATGATTCCTTGTGTATTGACGTTCCATATATGAACGGCTAATGTTTCTGCCGGTCTAAACACATTCAGCGGTGACGTATCAGAAAAAGGACTCCAGTTTGTGAAATCTAGGCGCGGTGTGGAGAGACCTGCTGTAAAAAGAAGGGCAGCCGCCTCACCAAAGACTCTTCCTGATGCTAAAATCGCACCGGTAATTATAGAAGGAAGCGCACCTGGAATAAGGACCGTTTTGACTGTATGCCACTTCGTTACACCAAGCGCAAGTGATGCTTCCTTTTGATCCTTCGGTACAGAGCGCAGCGCATCTTCTGTCACCCTGACCATCACCGGCAGGTTAAACACAGTGAGCGCAAGAGCTCCTCCAATGATCGTATAGCCCCAGCCTGTTAAATTCACAAACATGAGTAAACCAAACATACCAATGACGATAGACGGAAGTGAAGACAGCACTTCAATACATGTACGTATAAAATCTGTGACTTTGTTTTGAGGCGCGTACTCTGCCATATACACTCCGCCGCCGACGCCAAGCGGGACTGTAATCAGCATCGTAATAAACAAAATATAAAACGAGTTAAACAGCTGATCCCTGATGCCGCCGCCAGAGCCAATCGCACTTGAGCGGGTTGTCAAAAAGTCGAAATTTAATTCTTTTGCACCGTTAAAAATGATATAAGAAAACAAACCAACGAGAATCGCCGTAATAATGGCAGCACATAATCCAAATATAAATGTGGCAAAACGATCAGTCATTTTGCTATTCATTAAATCTTCCTCCTAGACGACAAGTATCTGATAATGAGTATGAACATAAATGATACAACTAGAAGGACAAGTCCCATTGACCAAAGTGTATTGTTCTCAACACTTCCATACGTTGTGTGACCCATGTTTAACGTAATAATGGTTGTTAATGTACCAGCTGTATCCATAATGCTCTCTGGTAAATTACGCGTGTTTCCAATGACCATCTGTACAGCAAGAGCTTCTCCAAATGCTCTAGCCATGCCAAGAACGACCGCTGTCATTAATGTTGGCAGAGCTGCCGGGACAAGCACACGTCTAATCGTTTGCCATCTTGTTGCGCCTAGTGCATACGATCCCTCACGTAAACTTTTTGGTAGTGAACCCATTGCATCAGTCGCAATGGATGTAACGGTTGGCAGGATCATAATAGACAGGACAATCGTTCCTGCTAGCACACTATGCCCTGAGCCGCTTGACTTGAAATGTCCGATAAACGGCACCAATACTGTAAGACCTATGAATCCGTAAACAACGGATGGAATCCCCACAAGCAATTCAATGACTGGCTGGAGGATTTTACGTCCCCAAGCAGGTGCAATTTCTGTCATAAAGATTGCGCCTGCGATGCCTAGCGGCGCTGCAATGAGTGCCGATAGGAGCGTGACGGCGATTGATCCGAAGATAAAAGGAAATGCACCGTACTGCGGGTTTTCTGCTGTTGGGTTCCAATTGATACTGGTTAAGAACTCAATTGGGCTTACACCATTTACGATGAAAGATTGTAAACCCTTAATGCCAAGGAAGATGGTGATGGCGATCGAGACAGCAATCATTAAGAATGCGCAAAATCTCACCAAAATACTTCCTCTTACTTCATCCATTTGCCTATTTTTCTTCGAGCTGATCAGTCGATCGCTCGCTTCTGTATGTTCTATCTGCTTCATCTTTTTCTACACTCCTATGAATGTCATAAAAGGAAAAGTGAAAAGCTCCACTTTTCCTTCATCAGCAATTCAAGACCTCTTACTTATCTGTTTGTTTGCCTGTTGCGTCTCTTTCTACTTTCATATTAGAAACTGAGATGTAGCCTTGGTCTTTGACGATTTCTTTTTGCACTTCATCACTCATGAGGTAATCTAAGAATTGTTTTGCTAGACCATCTGGCTCACCTTTTGTATAAGAATGCTCGTAAGCCCAAATTGTATATTTACCGCTTTCTACATTGCTTTCTTCCGGTTTCACACCATCAATGCTAAGCGGTGTAATTTTGTCATCTGTTAAATAAGAGAATGCTAGGTATCCGATCGCACCTGGTGTTTCTGCAATCAGTTTTTTCACTGTGTTTGAAGAATCTTCTGTGATTCCTTCTGCAGGTGTTGCACCATCAAGTGCATACTTCACAAATGTTGCACGAGTTCCTGAAGAGTCAGGTCTGTTCACAAGAGTGATTTTTTGATCTTTCCCGCCAAGCTCTTTCCAGTTTTTGATTTTACCAGTGAAGATTTTTTTCAATTCGTCCTTTGTGATGTCTTTGACACCCACTTCAGGGTTTACAGCTGCAGCCATTCCAACAACTGCTACTTTGTGGTCTGTTAAAGCTTTTGCGTCGATTCCGTCTTTCTCTTCTGCGAATACATCTGAGTTACCAATTTGTACAGATCCTTCTGACACTTGAGAAAGTCCTGTTCCTGAACCGCCGGCTTGTACTTGAATATCGGCTTTTGGATGTTTATCCATGAATTTTTCTGCTGCCGCAAGAACTAAAGGCTGCATCGCAGATGATCCTGAGATGGTAATGGAACCTGATGCCTCTTCTTTGTTTGAAGCATTTCCTTTACTGTCTTTTGAATCTCCGCTTGAGCTGCTGTTTCCGCATGCTGTAACGAATGCTAACAATGCGATCGTAAGGAAAGTAAGCAGCCATAATTTGTTCTTTTTCATTTCAAGAATACCCCCTGAATAATTTGTCCTACGAGTAATACATTAAAGGTTCTTTATTAATTTCGTTTAAATGGAATGTTAAGGTTTTGTAAATGTCGAAGTTTTGTAGAGATCTTGCGATGTTTTTTATGTATTTTGTCAATTTATCTCGAAGTTTTTGAAGAAAACGTAAAAAAACGCCCACAAAAAGTGAGCGTTTTTACCTAGAGAAAGTCTAGTCATTTGTTTCTGCTTCATTTTCAATTTTATTTTTGTTCTTCGCTTGTGTATCATTGCTTTCCTGTTTTGATTTTAGCTCAAAGTATTTGTCTAATACTTGTTCACCGATATCATTTGTAATTGGATAGCGCTGATTGTAGTCTTGATACACCCATGGTACAACAACAGAAATGGCCACTTCTGGGTTATCAGCAGGTGCATACGCAACAAGAGTGGTGTTATACGTCGGTGTGCCGCGCTTGCTTTTAATTGGGCCGTCATAGAATGATTGAGCGGTCCCTGTTTTGCCAGCTGGGTTATACTTTTTGTTGCCAAAGTTCGAGTAGGCTGTCCCTCTTGGGTTCTGCATGACAAGCTTGAACCCTTGCTGAACACGCTTGATTTGATCACTTGTCATGTCTAGTTTATTCAATACGTCTGGTTTGACGGATTCTGTTACAGCACCAATGCCGCGCTGCGGATCTGGCTCTCTCACTTCTTTCACAAGCTGCGGACGTAAACGATAGCCGCCATTGGCAACCGTTGAAACGTATTGCGCCATTTGCAGCGGTGTAAACGTATCATACTGTCCAATTGCATAGTCAAGCAGGAGCCCAGATTGTGTAGACGTTCCCCGGTAGCCTGTCGCTTCGTTTGGCAGGTCAATCCCTGTTTTGACCCCAAGACCAAATTTACTGAAATTATAACGGAATGTATCAAAAGCTTTCGGATCGATTGGGAGCGGCTGGTTCTTACGATACTCCCCTTTTCCAACGGCAATCGCTGTTTTAAACATATACACGTTAGATGAACGCTCAAGTGCCGTTAAATCATTAATGAGTCCCATATTTTGATAGGATTTCTTAGGCGGTGACTGCGCGATGTACAGCGGTTCATCGTACTGGGTACTTCCAATATGAATCACGCCTGTTTTATAGCCAGTCAGTACAGTGGCACCTTTTACGGCTGAGCCCATCGCATAGGATGATGTCATTGTTCCCAGTGCGTAGTCATCAAATTTGTATTTTCCGTTTTTGTTTGAAATCTGTTTCCCCGCAACAGAGAGAACTTCTCCATTTCTAGGGTCCATCATGACAACAAACGCACGATCAAGAAGCTCTGTCCCGCCTCTTTGTTTCGCACTTTTCAAGTTCTTTTCAATGATTTTTTCAACCGCTTTTTGCAGCTGAATATCAATAGTGAGCACAAGGTCTTTCCCGCTCTTTCCTTCTGTTAGCACTTTAGAACTTGTCACATTACCCTCTTTATCCGTTGTGCTCTGTTCTTTTTCCTTTTGTCCTTGCAGGACATCTTCATATTGATACTCTAGATAGCTTTTTCCTACACGGTCATTTCGGCTGTAGCCGAGCGATAAATAATGTTCAAGAAGTGACTGTGGAAGTCCTTCATCACTTGAGGACACGCTGCCGAGCATACTGCGAAGCAGTCCTTTATACGGATAGCTGCGTGACCAGTCTGTTGTGACATCCACACCTGGCAGCTCGTCCAAATGCTCAGAGACGTAAGCAATTTCGCTTGGCTTCACATCATCATTTTTAATGAATTGAGGCGTAAGTGCATAACCTGCATCCATTTGTCTTTTAATCGCAAGCACTTGTAAGTCTTTTTTCGTCAGTTGATTTAATTCCTTGTCCGTGATGCGCTTCAGCTGAAGCTCATATAATTTATCATCAGCGACCTTATCGTCACCCTTTAATTCCGATTCCTTTTGAACAAGCTTTTTCGCTTCGTTCGGGTGGGTTAAAATCCAGAAATCTTTTTTGTCCCGATCTGTGATTTTTTTCGTACTCACATGAATCATATCCGCTAATTTTGTAGCCACTTTGAGCCGCTCTTCTTGTGAAGTCGTCGAGGTTCTCGTATATGTAATGGCATTTAGCGCTTTATTGCTGACAATCGTATTATAGTTTCGATCGTAAATTTTTCCGCGCGGAGCAGATGAGCTGACATTCACATCCTCTTGTTTTTCTGCCTGCTTTTTATAATCTTCTCCATTGACAATTTGTACAAACCCGAGTCTTACAACAACACCAGTAAAAATAATAAACGCAGCTAAAAATAGTAAATTCAGCCGGAGTGGAAGTGTTTTGCGCCCTTCCTTCGCGTCTTTTTTGTTTTTCTTGTTTCTCATCACATCACCTTTTCTATCAAGAAAGAAATGGCACCCCTTTTTGTGTATAAAAGGTGCCATCATCATTTTAGCGGTTTTTCTATTATTTATCTAGAAATTTGATGTTCCATTGGTAAGAAATTTTACCTTTCTCCCTTAATAAGGTTCTTCTGAGAAACTGGCTTTTGACCGTCTGCCTCTTTCATATCAGCAGTTTTTTCTTTCAAATGAATATCTTTAACAAAGAAATAAATGAGGGTATGTCCCGCTCCAAGCACAACAAGAGATGCAGGTATCCCGAGCTCGTCACCAAGTAAAGTGACAGACAGAAGAAACAACACAATGGAACAAATACGGCCTGCATTTAAAAACAGCTCTCTGACCACAATATATTCAATTCGGGCCTTCCTTGCATACCTTGCATGGCCGATGACATCGTATGTTAAGGATACATATGGAACAAGCAGAAGCGGATATCCTATCGCGATGGCTACCGCATACATGAGAAGCGATACATAGGACAAGTGAAAGACGATTAAGAACAAGGCGCCGTATAAAATCAGCCCGCCAAGCATGATGGCTTTCTTACGCCACTTTTTCTTAATCAAACGTGTAGCGAAAAAATAAGCGAAAAAGGCAACACCTGAGTTCACTAAACCAAATGTCCCGAGAGCAAGCTCACTGTTTGTTGCAATAAACACAAAGACACTAATTAAGAAGACAAAGACCCCTTCACGAAGCCCTTGAAAAAAGTGAGCTGTTGTAATCTTACGCCAATTCTCGTCGGCATGGCGTTCTTTCCATATTTGCTTGATGATAAATTTCCCTTTGGACTGCCTTCTCTTGAGGAAAAAGCTCATTACAACCGCAAGTGAGAACAAAAAAAGCGATAACGTGAAAATCACCGTATAGCCTGTATCATCCGTTAATTGAGATATGACAATCCCTGCAATAAGAGGACCGATCATCCCAGCTGTAGATGACAGCACACCGAGAAACCCATTAAAGAAATCTCTTGTTTCAGGCTCGGTGATCTCAAAGGTAAGTACGTTAAAAGCAAGCCAGTA
This sequence comes from Bacillus sp. FSL K6-2841, assembly GCF_037976435.1. Classification (NCBI taxonomy): domain Bacteria; kingdom Bacillati; phylum Bacillota; class Bacilli; order Caryophanales; family Bacillaceae; genus Bacillus; species Bacillus sp. FSL K6-2841. The sequence continues at coordinate 2,248,026 of NZ_CP150266.1, forward strand.
AAAACCATAACCGATCCCAAGGACACTTCCTAATAAAACAAGCCGCGCGGCCGCTTGTTCTCCTGCTATTAAGACAATTAAGTAAAAAGCGGCTAAGAAGATAACGCCGAAACGAAGAACAAACGCCCGGTCTATTTTTTTAGCGAGCCGGCCTGCGAATAAAAATGTAATGGGCTGAAGCACAACAATAGCCAGATTGTAAATCGCAAGATCCGTAAATTTCCCAGACTGTTTCCATAAATACACGTTTACAAACGTATTTGAAAGCGCAATGGCAAGTGCATATAATCCGCCAATCGTGAGGAGGAGCATTAAATCTCTTGTAACATCCATGTCCCCGAACATTTTCTTTAATCTGCTCATATATTTCATTCTCCTTTTCTACACAATAGTCTGTCTCATCAAAAGGCAGATATGTAAAAAAAGGAGGGAAAATATAAAAAGACCTGCTTCACTAAAGAGCAGGTCTTTTCAAGTCAAATGATTTATTTAGCTTCGCTGTAAAGGCGAGCTACTTCATCCCAGTTCACAACATTCCAGAAAGCTGAAATGTAATCAGGACGACGGTTTTGGTAGTTTAGGTAGTAAGCATGCTCCCAAACGTCTAGTCCTAGAATTGGTGTTTTTCCTTCAGTTAAAGGAGAATCTTGGTTTGGCGTGCTTGTGATTTCAAGTTTGCCATTGTTCACAACAAGCCATGCCCAACCAGAACCAAAGCGTCCTGCAGCTGCTGCAGCGAAATCAGATTTGAATTTTTCAAATCCGCCTAATTCTTTTTCGATTGCATCTGCAAGTTCACCAGTTGGTGCACCGCCACCGTTTGGTGAAAGAAGCGTCCAGAATAATGAGTGGTTAGCATGTCCTCCGCCATTGTTACGTACAGCTGTACGAACGTTTTCAGGTACAGAGTTTAGGTTAGCCACTAGCTCTTCGATTGATTGATCTTCAAGAGCTGATACACCTTCGATTGCTTTGTTTAAGTTTGTTACGTATGTGTTGTGGTGTTTTGTGTGGTGAATCGTCATTGTTTCCTTGTCGATATGTGGTTCTAATGCATCGTAAGCATATGGTAATTCTGGAAGTTTAAAAGCCATGGTTAAATTCCTCCTTAGAAATGTATGTACTGAAATGCTTCCTTAATTCATAAGCAAGCAATTCACCCTACTCAAAGAGTATCAAAAGAATTGGCTTGTTTCAACGTTATTGCTCATGATCTGAAACATTTCAGTGTTTATTTTGTATTTAGCCCTTTAGAAAAAGTTTTAAACGCCCTTTTTCTATTTATCGAAGGACATAAAATAAAAAGATGCCCAGCATCAGCGCTTGGATCAATCCTTTGGCAAATACACCTGATATAAATCCGATTAATGAGCCTAATCCTACTTTCACACTTGTCTTCACATCTTTTTGATGAACAAGGAGCTCTGCAATAACACTTCCGATAAATGGACCAATGATAATTCCTGCAATCGGAATGACAAAAGGACCGACTAATAACCCGATGGTGCTTCCCCAAATAGCTGCACGGCTGCCGCCAAAACGCTTGACCCCAATAAGATTCGAGACATAATCTGCCGCAAATAATACTGCAGTAAATACGGCTTGAATGAGCCAAAACGTCAGTGTCAGCGGCTCGAAGCTGAAAAAGAAACCATATAGAATAAATCCGAGAACCATAAAAACCACGCTAGGGATAATTGGATAAACAAGTCCAACAAATGCAATGATAAATGCACAAATAATGAGAATCCAATACAACACATCCAAGTCACAGCCGCCTCCTTTTTATTTGCTGTATACATTATGCCTCATTCCCTCTATCTTAACCAGCAATGAAGGCCATACTTGTACTTGTTAGATAGACATTGATACAATATGAGAAATAGAAAAGAATGTAGGAAGTGAATTGATTGAACGTATTTAAACTTTTGTTAAAAGGCATTTATTCACCAAAAGATATTGCTAAAGCACGGTTTACAGGGATTGGCAAAGCGATTTTATTCATTTTTATCCTTTCGATTATCGCAGCAGTTCCTCAGGGTTACCACATGAGTCAAGAGATCTCGAATGCGATGTCAGGATTTCAGCATGTGATCAAAAAAGATTTACCTGATTTCTCAATCGAAAAAGGAAAGCTTCAAGCGGATCAAAGTGAACCGATAGAAAAAGAAGAAAACGGCATTACGATCATTTTTGATCCAGCTGAAAAAATAAAAGCAAGTGAGCTTGAATCAAAGCAAACAGCCATCGCATTATTAAAAGAAAAAGCAGTGATTGCCATTGATGGGCAAATGACAGATATCCCGTATCAGCTGCTTGGTGGGACGCTGACAAAAGACGAACTTGCCCGCGTTACAAATCAGAATCAAGCGATTATTATCCCAGTTATCTGCGTGCTGCTATATCTATCAACTGCGGCTCTCATGTTCATTAGCGCAACTTTCCTTGCGATGCTCGGTACATTTATTAAACGCATGCAGCAAAAAGAGCTGTCCTTCCAAATGCTATGGAAGCTCTCTGCTTACTCACTCACATTAACAACCGTCTTTTTCGCCATCATGAGTGCATTAAACACACCTGTTGCGAATTCATTTTTATTAAATTGGGTCATTAACTTTATCTTCTTATACCTTGTCGTAAAGGAAATACCCGCTAAACATAAACCACTTGCCAAAAATTAATTTAGTATACGAAAGCTCCCCCAACTTGGAGGAGCTTTTTATGTATGTGCATGCCCTATGATTCATCCGGATGAATGATCGCAAACAAATAATGATCTTCCCATACGTCATTAATCTTTACTTTTTTACGATTAAGTCCCTCATTTTCAAAACCTGACTTTTCAAGCACACGAATGGAACCTATATTACTCGGCTTTACTCCAGCTTCAATACGATGCAGATGCAGCTCTTCAAAGGCATAATCGATGATTAACTGAATGGCTTCTGTCATATACCCTTTCCCGCCATGCTTTTCATCAAGTACATACCCTAGCCAAGCTCCTTCTATCGGACCTCTTTCAACAGAACTTAATGAGATTGTCCCAATTAAGGCATCTGTTTCATTTAAGAAAATACCGTGCATGTAGGCTTCATCCTGTGCGCATTTTTTCACACTGCGCTGAATTCGTTCAATTTGACGAGGTAACGTGAAAAAATCATCTTTGACCAAAGGTGTAAATTGCTGAAAATAGGAGCGATTCTCAAGCTCAAGTGTAAGTAGTGATTGTGCATCTTCTTCTGCTAGCGCTCTCACATAGATCTGCTGACTGATTTTCTTCATAAACTCTCCCCCCTGTTTTTATTTTATCATAATCGTGATAGAAGCTTGAAAAAGCACCGCCGAGCGTAAATTCAATGCAAGACTCACTAGAACGAACTAGAACCTCCCTTTCCAGCTTTTTTCCTCATGTTGGTTCTATCATTTCGGGACATGCATAGACTGAAGTAAACTCTTAAAAGCGGTGAGTGAAATGCGGCGTATTATTTTTTTGCTAATCAGTTTGTTTGTCCTCTTTATTATCTTTTTTGATTTAAAAAATGGCACCATCCCCGTTGAAGAAGGTCCAGCTGTTCCTGCAAATGCCTTTCAAACACCTGAGAAAAAAGCATATAAGAAGGTCACGGTGAAACAAGGTGAAACCGTCGTCTCTATCGTCCATACAAGTAAGCCTCTTGATGAAGTCATTGAAGATTTTGAAGAGCTGAATCAAGGCGTCAAAGCAAACGAAATTCGGGCAGGCAGCACATATAAGTTTCCGGTCTATAAGAGATAAAACGTTAATTCCTTGTCATTCATACAAAGAGACTGTTACAATATGAACTGTAAAACAAGACGTACATGGCAAATGATTGCTTGTACACTAAGGAGCGATTGACAAGTGAGTGAAGTCACACATCGTACTAAAACGCGTCCCGTCAAAGTGGGACCTTTAACTATAGGTGGAAATAATGAGGTTGTCATTCAAAGTATGGCAACAACCAAAACACATGATGTCGAAGCGACAGTAGCTGAAATTAAGCGTCTTGAAGAAGCAGGCTGTCAAATCGTGCGTGTCGCATGCCCAGACGAGCGTGCAGCAAATGCGATTGCAGACATAAAAAAACAGATCAACATCCCGCTAGTTGTCGATATTCATTTTGACTACAAGCTTGCACTGAAAGCGATTGAAGCAGGTGCAGACAAAATTCGAATCAACCCAGGAAACATCGGAAGACGAGAAAAAGTCGAAGCGGTTGTAAAAGCAGCAAAAGAAAAAGGCATTCCAATCCGTATTGGGGTAAACGCTGGTTCATTAGAGAAAAAAATTCTTGATAAATATGGCTATCCAACAGCAGATGGTATGGTCGAAAGTGCACTGCACCACATTAAAATTCTAGAAGATCTAGATTTTCATGATATCATCGTCAGCATGAAAGCATCTGATGTCAACCTAGCGATTGAGGCGTACGAAAAAGCTGCAAAAGCATTTGACTACCCTCTTCACCTTGGGATTACGGAATCAGGTACATTATTTGCAGGTACGGTCAAAAGTGCAGCTGGCCTCGGCGCTATCTTGAATATGGGAATTGGGAACACACTCCGCATCTCATTAAGTGCTGATCCAGTTGAGGAAGTAAAAGTAGCACGTGAACTGTTGAAATCATTTGGTCTTGCAGCAAATGCAGCAACACTGATCTCTTGCCCAACTTGTGGCCGAATCGAAATTGACCTCATTAGCATTGCAAATGAAGTTGAGGAATATATCTCCACGATTAAAGCACCGATTAAAGTAGCTGTTCTTGGCTGTGCTGTAAATGGTCCAGGTGAAGCGCGTGAAGCTGATATCGGAATTGCCGGCGCTAGAGGCGAAGGCCTATTGTTCCGTAAAGGTGAAATTGTTCGTAAAGTGCCAGAAGAAACAATGGTCGAAGAACTGAAAAAAGAAATCGATAAAATTGCTGAAGAGCATTATGCAAAAATGGAAGCTGAAAAAGCAAAAGCCAACGCATAACAAAAAACGCCTGACGTCACTGTCAGGCGTTTTTCTGTTCTTGTTAAAAGAACGGGGTGATAAATATGCCAAGGATGACGGAAACAATTCCGATCCCAATTGACCATGCGCCAAGCGCATGTGCTCCTTTTCTTCTTGCAATATAACCAACGACGATTGCCGCTACTCCTAATAGCACCGGCAAGACAAATAACGAGATAATCGCAATCGCGAGTGCTGTATAGCCTATCCCCTTACTGCCTGAATCGTCACCTACTTGGTCACGTTCTCGTCTGTCTACTCGATCTCTTGAAGCCTGATATGGCTCTGCAATTTCAGCAGCTGTTTCCTCTAGATAGCCATCATCATTACTAAAGTGTGTATCGATTTCACGATCATCTCTTCTGAAATCTTCGTCTCTTTCCATGATCAATTCCCCCTTTTGGTTAATAGAAAGGAGCTTTTTTAGTATGAGCAAAAATGTCTGTTTCATGTTTGCTAAAACTTGCTGGAATTGTGAATTGATTATGTTACACTTTAAGAGTATAAAAATGAGGAGTGTGGGCATGTTACGTTTAGGAATTGATATAGATGGCACAGTGACGGCACAGGACACCTTTGTTCCCTATTTAAATGAGTCGTTCCAATGTGCCATGACACTAGATGATATGACAGAATATGATTTGACGAAGCTTTTAAATATTTCTCAAGAAGAGTTTTGGGGCTGGATGAATCAGCACGAGCCTCTTATATATAAACAGGCACAGCCTGCTAAGGATGCAAAAGAGATTCTTGATCAAATGAAACATCAACATAGGCTGATCTATATTACAGCAAGAAGGCAGCATCATGCGGATATCACCTACGAGTGGTTTCACAAACATCACGTGCACTATGATGACATTGAACTGGTTGGCGGTCATCATAAGCTCGAAGCAGTTCAAAAGCACAAGATTGATGTGTTTTTCGAGGATCATCATGGGAATGCCACCATGATTGCAAAAGAGGCTGACATCCCGGTTATTCTTTTTAACTCCCCATATAATCAAATGCCTATTGATGACAGAATTATACGCGTCAACAACTGGCAGGAAGCGTCTCAATGGATTAAACAATACGAGCAGCGTTTGGAAACTGCTTATTAATACAGAAAAGCCGATACTCTAATGTATCGGCTTTTTTAATGAAACAAACTGCCCTTCTTTCATGAGAAAATGGTACAGTGCTCCCTTCATGCCTGCCTGATTCAAGTAGTAGCACGTTTCCAGCTTCACCTGAATGTTCTTCCACGCATGCAGTGTATGTAAATGTTTCTCAATGTTTGATAGCAAATCTGGTCTGGCACTAACGCCCCCGCCAATGAGAATTTTCTCTGGATTAAGGACAGTTGCTACATTGTAAATGCCAATGGCGATTCGCTTGTACCACTGATCCACCAGCTTTTCAATGGACGGATCATGCTTTGCTTTTTCAAATATGTCTTGACCGTCTATTTGCGTACTTTGCGGAATTCCTTGCTTTTCTTTATAGCTGCGAATTAAACCAGCTGTTGAAGCACTGCTGTTGAGTGTTGTGAATTGTCCATTTTCTGTCTCTGTCAGCATCATGCCAAATTCACCGCCGCGAAAGGAAGCCCCGCGCACAAGCTGACCGCCAGCGAAAATACCACCCCCAACACCTGTGCCAAGCGTCATACAAATAAAGCTGTCACACTCTTTCGCATGACCACTATATTTTTCTGCAAGAGCTGCACAGTTCGCATCATTTTCCACTTCCACACGAAGCGATGTTTTCTCTTCTAAAAGTGTTTTTACATTTTGACCATTTAAGGCGATGATGGCTCCTGCAAATTCTGTATAACCTGTTTCACTGTCCACAAAGCCCGGAAGACTAATCGCGATTCCGCTGACATCCGACGTTCTCTGATATTGCTTGACCACATCCACCATCGCTTCTAAAAACGGTTCAAGCTGCCGGCAGTTCGTTTCATAGTCACCGCTCGTGACAAGTTCCCCATCCTGATCCATTAAACCATGTTTTGTTCTCGTCCCGCCTACATCAAACACGACATAATACGCCATTTTTGACCCTCCCTTTACCCCAAAAGACACAAATTGCTTCAGTACCTTGTTCTCATTTTAATGAAACAGCCGTCCTTTGTAAAACGTTTTCAAAAAGATAAAAGAAACAGCCAGCTCTGCGGCTGGCTGTTTTATGAATGAACTTCCTTCGGTTCGCAGGAAGGACACGTTCCGTATATTTCGAATTTATGTCCGCTAATGTGATAATCCTCTAGATCGGCGTCTAACTTGTCCATAGGGCAGGCATCGATCTCCTTTGTTTTACCGCATGTCAGACAAATAAAATGATGATGGTGATGAGAAAATGAGCATTTAAAACGAAAAAGCTTCTCCCCTGACAATTCCGTTGTTTCTAATATACCTAAGTCTTCATATAGCGACAGGTTACGATAAATCGTATCAAAGCTAAGACCTGGGTAGTCTTCACTTAGTGCCGTCAGCACATTTTTAGCAGTCAAATATTTATCAGAATCAGAAAACAGTTGAAGCATGTCTTCACGTTTGCTTGTATACTTGTAGCCTTTTTCCTTTAATAAATCAAGCGCTTCTTGTACGTTCATGATGATTCCCCCTTTTGAATTTTCCAATAAAAATACATCCGATTAAAATCAAAATGGACAGCATCACAATGGTTCCGCCTGGTGCTAAATCTAGATAATAGCTTAAGATCAATCCCGCCAATACAGACAATTCACCGAACAAGATTGAAAGGAAGATCGCCTGTTTGAATCCTTTGGCAATGCGGATACTTGCCGCAACAGGAAGTGTCATGAGCGCAGAGACAAGCAGTGTACCTACGATACGCATCGACGCCGCAATGACAAGTGCGACAACTAAGATAAAAATAAAATGAATCCATTTCGCTGAAATACCAGAAGCCTTTGCATGCTCTTCATCAAAAGAAAGTAAAAATAATTCTTTATATAAAAGCACCACAACTAACACAACAACGAGTGAGATCCCAACAACAATCCAAAGATCTAATCTCGACACCGCACTGACACTTCCGAACAAATAACTAAACAAATCTGTATTAAAGCCATTCGCTAGTGAAATGAAGATGACGGAAATCCCAATACCGCCTGATAAAATAATAGGTATCGCCAGTTCCTGATAATGCTTATACACAGAACGCAGGCGTTCAATAAATAACGAACCGGCAACAGAAAACGCCATCCCTAAGTACAGCGGGCTCACCCCTGTCAAGAGGCCAAACTTTTTATCAAGGAATAAACTAGCTGCAATACCGGCAAGTGATACGTGACTGAGGGCATCTGCAATCAGCGAGAGCCTTCTCACGACGATAAATACACCAAGCAAGGGCGCAATAAAGCCGATCAGCATTCCTGCGATAAACGCATTTTGTAAAAACTCATAATGAAAAAATGGAAATAGCATTATTCATGTCCCCCATGATGGTGATGATCGTGATGAATCACTTGAATGTCATGCCCGTAAAATTGGGATAACGCTTGATCATCCATTGAATCAAACGTTTCTGCATCTCCGTGGAAATGAAGTGTCTGATTTAAGCAAGCCACATGGGTGACTTTATCAGAAACAGTGCCCACGTCGTGTGTGACGAGAATTAAAGACATTCCTTTTTCTTTGTTCAATGTTTCTAACAGCTGATAAAAGCTTTCTACTGTCCGCTGGTCTACGCCAACCGTTGGTTCATCTAAAATGAGCAGTTTCGGCTGACTGACGAGCGCACGTGCAATAAAGGCACGCTGCTGCTGACCGCCTGAAAGTTCCCCAATGTTTTGATGCTTCAAATCTTGTATCCCAACTGAGCGAATGGCATCCTCAACTTGCCATTTGTCCTGCTTGCTCATTCGTTTAAATAATCCTATTTTCGCCGTCAATCCACTTGCGACGACTTCGTAAACAGAAGCAGGGAAACCTGTATTAAAACTATTCGCCTTTTGAGAAACAAATCCAATTTGGTCCCAGTCTCTAAATTTAGAAGCAGGCGTGCCAAATAGTTTTAATTCGCCTTGCTGTGGTTTAATGAGCCCAAGCAGGCATTTTAATAAGGTTGTTTTACCAGATCCATTCGGTCCAACAAGTGCTAGAAAGTTCCCTTCCTCTACTGTTAAATGAATGTGATCTATGACATTTCGCTGTCCATACGAGTACGAAATGTCCTTCATTTCAATAATTGGCTTTGCCATGAATCTTTCCACCTTTAATCAATATAAAAAGAATGATTACGATTTATACAACAAAAAGAAAATGGCTTTTGCCATTTTCTCTGTCCATACATACATTTCATTATATAAAAGAAAGATTAAAAAGTAAAATAAAAGCTAATGAATGGCTGTTTTGAACTTACCGCCTTTTGTTTCATGCGTATCCATAATTGTAATAAATGCTTGACTATCAATTTCAAATACAATGGATTTTAGCTTTGTAATTTCAAGTCTTGTGACAACGGCGTAGATGACATCTTTTTCTTCATCTGTATAACCGCCTTTCCCTCTCAGCTTTGTCGTTCCCCTGCCAAGTCGATGAAGAATCGCATCTGAAATTTCATCATAATAATCTGATACGATAATGACAGCTTTTGTTTCATCAAGCCCTTGAATGACAGCATCAATTGTTTTCATTGCCAAATAATATGTCATGACAGAATACATAGCCTGCTCTGGTCCGAAAACAAAGCCTGCCCAAATAAAAATGAACACATTGACGATCATGACAAACTCACCGACGGAAAAAGGAATTTTTTTCGTTAGCAGAATGCCTAAGATCTCTGTTCCATCCATTGAGCCTCCATTACGGATGACAAGTCCAACACCAAAACCAAGTAATAGCCCGCCAAATACAGTAGCTAAGATCGGCTGATTGGTAAATGCCTCTACATGATGGAGTGAAGATTCTATGACGGCTAAGCTGACAATCCCAATCACAGTGGAAATAAGGAACGTTTTCCCAATATGTTTGTATCCTGATATCATAAATGGAATATTTAAAATGACAACAATCGTCGCAAAATTGATGAATGGGTTATCTGTAAAGAGATAATCCAAAATAAGCGAAATGCCGATGATGCCTCCATCGATAATATTGTTTGGCACTAAAAATAATTCAATGCTGACTGCTGCGCATGTAGCACCTACTAGAATTAGGAAAATTCTAAATATAAAATGAGGCACTGATTCCTTTCTATGCTGTTTACTATTTGCCATACGTTCTCCCTTCTACACATGTTAAATTTTCAATGAACATTTTATTCACTTTACTATTTTATCATTTCACAGGGTAAAATAAAATTTTTTGCACATTTTCCGTTTTCGCCCATACATTGTTACAGAGGGGAGGAATGGAATTGATTTTAATTCAAAAAATTGTCCTGCAGCGGCTCAATCAGATCACAGCAAATGATCTGTTAAGGTATGCGAAACAGTATGGTGTCAGTTTAACGTCAAACCAAGCTGCTGAGGTGGCCAAACTCATGAATGGGAAAAACGTCAATATTTTTAATGATGCAGAGCGTAGCCGGCTTCTTAAGCAAGTAGAGGCGATTACATCTAAACAGACAGCTCAGACTGTCAATGATCTGTTTAATCAGTTTACAAGTTAAGAAAAAAAGGGCCGCATTTAGCGGCACCTCCTGATGTTGTATGCTTTTTACTGATCTTTAATTTTATCTAGTAAGCCTCCGTCAAATTGCTTTTCTTTTAGCATCGCAATTTCGAATTTGTAAGGTGGTTTTTTGTTCTTTTTATCTTCACCTACATAAGGCGTTTCTAAGATTTTTGGCACATCTTGAAGCTGCGGATGATGCACAATATTGTTCAGTGCATCGAAGCCAATTTCACCAAAGCCGATATTTTCATGTCGGTCTTTTCTTGCGCCTTGTACGTTTTTACTGTCATTAATATGAAGAACCTTGATTCGGTCAATACCAACGATTCGATCAAATTCTTCTAACACCCCATCAAAGTCAGTCACAATCGGATATCCAGCATCGTGTGTGTGACACGTATCAAAGCAGACAGAAAGTGCTTCGTTATGTGTCACTCCGTCGATAATTTGGGCAAGCTCTTCAAAGCTTCTTCCGCACTCTGAACCTTTGCCAGCCATTGTTTCAAGTGCAATTTGAACCTTTTGCCCTTTTACGATGACTTCGTTTAAACCTTCAATGATTTTTTGGATTCCTGCTTCTGGTCCTGCTCCGACATGTGCACCTGGGTGGAGAACAATCTGCCTCGCACCTAGCGCTTCTGTACGTTCAATCTCAGAGCGAAGGAAGTCCACACCAAGCTCAAAGGTCGCTGGATTGACGGTATTCCCAATATTAATAATATACGGTGCATGTACGACGATATCTGTCATACCATGCTCTTTCATATGCGCTTGTCCAGCTTCAATATTGAGATCTTCAATTTTTTTACGGCGCGTATTTTGAGGTGCACCTGTATAAATCATAAACGTATTTGAACCATAAGAGGCAGCTTCTTGACTCGCTGCAAGAAGCATATGTTTTCCGCTCATGGATACATGTGAACCAATCTTCAACAATGTTTCCCCCTACTTTCCATTACGCTTTGACTTTCTACGTTCCTGTCTTTTGATTTTGTCCATCTCACGTGTCATTTTCTTTTTATATCCAGGTTTGACGGCTTTCGGTTTTCTCACAAGACGCTTTGCTTTTTCTTCAATTTCATTAGGTGCTTTTTTACGTCTTTGACGCTTCAAGCGGTCATCTGCATCTCGCCATTCGCCATGAACAATGGTTTTGTTTTCAAACACAACGCCCATTTTCTCGATCTGAATAAGTGCATCCTCATCAGCAAGCTCATAAATCGTCATCGCAATTCCAGATGAACCAGCTCGAGCTGTTCTCCCAACACGGTGAACATAAAAATCAAGATCAGATGGCAGTTCATAGTTGATCACATGGCTGATGCCTTTGATGTCGATTCCGCGGGCTGCAAGATCTGATGCCACTATATAAGTGAACTCTAAATCATCAATTTGCTTCATCACTTTTTTACGTTCGCGCGGTGTTAATCCGCCGTGCAGCACCCCAACCTTCATTCCTTTTTCTTGTAGGAATGATGCGATTTCATCAACGGTTGTTTTTGTATTGGCAAAAATGATGCCTAAATAAGGCTGTACATTCGTCACCATTTCATGAAGCAATTTCAGCTTGTCACGCTGTTTAGATGGGACTAAAATATGCTGAATGTTTTCAGCTGTAATTCGTTTTGGTTCAACATGGGCATATTTTGGATTGTCCATATATTTTTTCAGGAATGGCTTTAGTTTTTCTGGAATCGTTGCTGAGAACACAAGCATTTGCAGCTGTTCTGGCATTTGTGAGCCAATACGGTCCACATCTTCTAAAAATCCCATATCCAGCATTAAATCCGCTTCATCAATGACAAGAGATGTCGCTTTGTAAACGTTCAGCGCCTGCTCATGAATGAGGTCAGCAATACGTCCAGGTGTACCGACAACCAAATGCGGCTGGTTTTTTAGCTTTTGAATGGATTTTTGCTTGTCCGTTCCGCCAATGTAAAGCTTCGCTTTAATCTCTTCTTCTGGAGAAGCATTTTTTAAAATCGTTTGGGCTTCTTTGAAAATTTGATTAGCTAATTCTCTTGTAGGTGCAGTAATCACGACTTGTACGTGCTCTTTGCTTGGATCAATTGAATGAATAAGCGGCAATAAGTACGCGTGGGTTTTTCCTGTTCCTGTTTGTGATTGACCAATCACGCTTTCTCCTTTTAACACAGCAGGGATGATTCTTTTTTGAATATCAGTTGGCTCATAAAAGCCCAGTTCATGAATAGCATCTATAATAAAAGACTTTAATTCATATGTCGTAAATTTTGTTTCGTTCATGTTTTCACTCCTTAAGGCAATGCCTTTTTGCTCATCTCCTCATTATAGCTGATTTTCAGCAAAAAAACCATGTCCGCTTTTCTTAAAGGAAACCAATTGATGCTTCGTTGCATAACCTATGAAGAGAAAGAGAATGCAGTAAGGGAGGTACAAGTATGTTAGGGCAAAGGCCTATGGGCGATTTTCAGCCGCACCGTCCCTCACGCCGGCATCTTGGAAATGGCGGACAGCCCGGAATTTTTCAAAGGAGGCAGCAGGCTCCTATCGAACAGCCTTTTCAAGGGCAAGGCAATCAATTTCAGCAAATGATGCCTCGCTCCCCGTCTGTACAGGGAGGCGGTGTACGCGGAATAGGTGGAATTCCAGGAGGCGAAAGCCGTGCACTAGGCGGCGGAGCAGGAATGAAAGGCATGCTCGCTAAATTTCTTCCTGGCGCAGGGGGAGCAGGAGTCTCTGGAGGTGGTGCGGGTTTACAAGGAATCCAGAGCTTCGCAAATCCTGCAACCCTCTCAAGCATGTTGGGAAATGTTCAAAAGGTGCTCGGTATGGCGCAGCAATTTACGCCAATGATTCAGCAATACGGTCCTTTAGTCAGAAATCTGCCTGCGATGATTAAGCTATATAGCCAGCTTGGCAGTGCGGATGATGATGAAACTAGTACAGATGAAGAACCTAAAGAAATCGGCGAGGAAACAGAAGTGCAAAAAGAGGTTGCATCAGGAGATGATGAAATAGAAGAAACCGAAGAACCAGAAGACATCCTCGTCAAAAAAACAGCTCCTCACACATCACCTGCTCCTGAAGTGAAACCGAAAAAAAGACCTGGCAGCTCTGTTCCAAAACTATATGTCTAGTGATCTTTTAATGGCGAAATGTCCCCTGCGTATAACAATCTTTGATATATACGCTTACTTTGGCTATAATGGAAGCTAGAGAATGATAAAAAGCCGTTTTTTCACGGCTTTTTATATTGTTCTTCTCTAGCAGCACTTCCCTACAGGAGGACGAATAAATGAATGTAATTAAAATTTCGCCGCGTGGCTATTGCTATGGCGTTGTAGATGCAATGGTCATTGCTAAAAATGCCGCACTTGATAAAAATTTGCCACGCCCAATTTATATATTAGGTATGATTGTGCACAACAAACACGTGACAGATGCCTTCGAAGAAGATGGGATCTACACACTGGACGGCCCAAACCGCTTGGACATTTTAAAGCAGGTTGAAAGCGGAACAGTCATTTTCACTGCTCACGGCGTTTCACCTGAGGTTCGTCAAATTGCAGAAGAAAAAGGCCTTGTCGCCATTGATGCAACCTGTCCCGATGTAACGAAAACACATGAACTCATTTCAGAGAAAACAGCCGATGGATATGACATTATTTATATCGGAAAAAAAGGTCATCCTGAGCCAGAGGGAGCTGTCGGAGTAGCCCCTGACAAGGTGCATCTTGTCGAATCAGAAGCGGACATTGAAGCGCTCGATTTAACATCAGATAAATTGCTTATCACCAATCAGACAACGATGTCTCAGTGGGATGTCCACGATCTGATGGAGCTCATAAAAGAGAAATATCCTCACGTCGAGTACCACCAAGAAATTTGTCTTGCGACACAAGTACGTCAGGAAGCTGTATCTCAGCAAGCTGGCCAAGCCGACCTTACCATTGTTGTCGGAGATCCAAAAAGTAATAACTCCAACCGTCTGGCACAAGTGTCAATGGAGATTGCCGGAACGCAGGCTTATCGTATTGGTGACCTAAGTGAACTCAAGCTGGAGTGGCTGCAAGGCGTCAAAACCGTTGCCATTACTGCTGGCGCTTCTACACCGACACCTATTACAAAGGAAGTGATCCGTTTCTTAGAAAACTACGAGCCGGATGATGAATCAACTTGGAAGATTGAACGGTCGGTTCCTCTTTCGAAAATACTACCGCGCGTGAAAACAAAGAAATAAAAAAACGTCAGAGCATAGAAGCTCTGACGTTTTTTATTTACATAAATTGAAATGGATTTGTGTTCGATTCAGAAACAAAGAGCTGTACATCATACTTTTTATCTGAACATAGGGATTGAAGCTTCGTCTTTACGCCCTCTTTCATAATCTTTTCTGCATAATGCCCTGGGTCCACTACATTCAGCCCGAGCATCATGGCATCATGGGCGACATGGAAATAAAGATCCCCTGTCACATACACATCAGCACCCATTCTTTTCGCTTGATGAATGTATTTATTTCCGTCTCCGCCAAGCACAGCTACTTTTTTCACAACAGCATCCTGATCACCTACAAAGCGAGCACCATTTACATCGAGCTTTGTCTTCACAAATCGTGTAAAGTCTCCAAGGGGCATTGGCTCTCTTAGCTCCCCTATACGGCCAAGACCTTTTTGAATAGGAGGAAGATCTGTCGTGTGTACACTATAGGCGACTTCTTCATAAGGATGTGCCTTGATCATTTCACGAATGACTTGTTTTTCAATACTTGCTGGGAAAATGGTTTCAATCCGCACTTCTTTCACAAATTCCAATTGACCGGTCTCACCAATAAACGGATCCGCATCTTCTGATGGCAAAAAACTGCCTGTCCCTTCATTTGAAAACACACAATGGCTATAGTTGCCAATATGACCGGCACCCGCATTTCCTAAAGCTGTACGGATGGCTTCTTCAAATTCCTGCGGGACATAGAGGGCAAGCTGTTTGATTGGATCTTCATATGTCGGCACTAGCACACTTGTTTCTTCAAGCTCTAGAGCCTCAGCAAGCAAATCATTAACTCCTCCGTCAGCCACATCTAAATTCGTATGTGCCACATATACTGCAATATCGTGTTTGATGCATTTCTCAATGATCCGTCCAGCCGGCTGATCTGTCGCTACATGTTTTAATGGACGAAAAATCGGCGGATGGTGAGCAATAATGAGATCCACTTTTCGCTCGATCGCCTCATCTACTACATTCTCTAATACATCCAAAGTGATCATAACATTGGTTACTTTTTTATTTAATGTCCCGATCTGAAGACCAATTTTGTCACCTTCCATGGCATATGCCTTTGGTGAAAATTGTTCAAATAATTGGATGATTTCATGTCCGTTTACTGTTTTAGCCAACAGTCAAAACCTCCTTTAGAATCTTTATTTTCACATGCAACTCTTCAAGGCGATCGTTGTTCTCTTCTGTTTGCGCTGCCTGCTGGATTTGACTTTCTATCTTCTCCATATGCTGAAGCTCTTGCATCCACTTGCGACGGAAGACGTCATTTTGCTCTTTCGCAAGAAACGGCCCAACTAGCATGCCTGTTTCAATTGACATCCCTTCATAGGCTTTATCTTTGTCGCCTTTTTCGGCGATGATGATTTCGTATATTTTGCCATCCTCTTCTAAAATAACTTCATCTATCAATTCATACCCCTCTTGATAGAGCCATAAACGAATGTGATGAGCATGGATATTTGGCTGAAGAATGAGCCTTT
Organism: Bacillus sp. FSL K6-2841; assembly: GCF_037976435.1. Lineage (NCBI taxonomy): Bacteria > Bacillati > Bacillota > Bacilli > Caryophanales > Bacillaceae > Bacillus > Bacillus sp. FSL K6-2841. The sequence continues at coordinate 2,264,414 of NZ_CP150266.1, forward strand.
CAAGGCCTGTAAGCTTATGCTTGCCGTCATTTAAAATGCTTGCGATGAGTGCTCCGCCCATACCTGCAATCGTTACAGCATTCACTTCGCCCTTTTCAATGACTTCAAGGCCATTTCCTTTTCTGACCGAGATCTGGTCATCTAATTCAAGTCTATGTACTTGCTGCTTCGCTGATTGAAGCGGACCTTCTGTAATTTCACCAGCAATCGCTTTTACTGCTTTTTGATGCAGGATCGCATAACACGGCAAATAGGCATGATCTGAGCCGATATCAGCAAAGACAGCCTCATGTGGTAAAAAGTCTGCGACTCTTTTTAATCGTTTTGATAAATTCATTTCATTCATACGTATCACTACTTTTCTTTAATGTTCATTCTTGTCTATCTTATATAAATTAAAAGTCGTTTTCAAATGAAAAAAGCTCTTCTGATCAAAAAGAGCTTTTTGCGTAACATTATTTAATTTTGGATACCCATTCTGACATTTCATCAAGCTTTTCATTCGGAATCAGCCCGCCTGGCATCCCATTGCCGCCTTCTTGAATTTTCTTCTTGATGTCTGCTACTTCAAGCTTGTCGCCAACACCTTTTAATGCAGGACCAGCACCGCCTTCATAGTTTTCCCCATGACAGCTAATACAGTTCTGTTTATACAATTCTTCCGGCGTCGCATTTGCTGTTTCTTCTTGCTTTTGCTCCTCGCCTCCAGAGGCGATTTTGTCTTCATCTTTCAACCCCTTCATTGATAAGAAAAAAGTGAGTCCAATACCTAAAATGGCAATCAATAAGAATGGTATAAGTGGATTCCGTTTCATTTCTTTCATCCTCCCCTTTGTGAAAACCCCTTTAAGACTATACAAACAATTCTAATTCTACTTTAATTTTACAAAAAGTAAACGAATTATGATACAAAACTTTGGTCAAGTTCACAGATTAGACAAAAATGATGCAAAGATGAGAAATGAAGCCTTCAGCACATTTTGATGTATTTTTTATACATCTTTTCTCTAAGAACGTTGCAAATTCATTATTTATTCAGTAAAATATAATCAGATTGAAAAAAGCGTTTTCATTTTTGATGAAGAAAGAACGGATCTCTTTCAAGATCCGTCCAGTTTCTACTCTAAGAAGTCTTTTAATCGTTTACTTCTGCTTGGGTGTCTTAATTTACGCAGAGCTTTCGCTTCAATTTGGCGGATACGCTCTCTTGTGACGCCGAACACCTTTCCAACCTCTTCTAACGTACGTGTTCTTCCGTCATCTAGTCCGAAACGTAGTCTTAGTACATTTTCTTCACGGTCCGTTAGCGTGTCTAATACATCTTCAAGCTGCTCTTTTAACAATTCGTATGCAGCATGATCAGATGGAGATGTCGCCTCTTGGTCTTCAATAAAATCACCAAGGTGCGAGTCATCTTCTTCACCAATAGGTGTTTCTAAAGATACAGGCTCTTGCGCAATTTTAAGAATTTCTCTAACCTTTTCTGGCGTTAAATCCATGTCTTCAGCAATTTCCTCTGGCGTTGGTTCTCTGCCTAGGTCTTGCAGAAGCTGTCTTTGAACACGGATCAATTTATTAATGGTTTCCACCATATGAACCGGGATCCTGATTGTTCTTGCCTGATCGGCAATCGCACGCGTGATCGCCTGTCTAATCCACCAAGTCGCATATGTTGAGAATTTGTATCCTTTTCGGTAATCAAACTTCTCAACTGCCTTCATAAGACCCATGTTTCCTTCTTGAATCAAGTCTAGGAACAGCATACCACGACCGACGTAGCGTTTCGCGATGCTGACAACGAGACGAAGGTTCGCTTCCGCTAATCTTCTTTTTGATTCCTCATCGCCTTCTTCGATCTTTTGAGCATACGTAATTTCTTCTTTAGCAGATAACAAATTGACGCGTCCGATTTCTTTTAAGTACATACGAACAGGATCATTAATTTTGACACCTGGTGGTACGCTTAAATCATTCAGGTCAAATTCTTCTTCCGCTTTAGCCAGCTGCTGAACATTTGGGTCTTCTGTCTCTTCGTTTTCACTAATGAGCTCTACACCCTGTTCGCCTAAGTATTCATAGTATTCATCCATTTGGTCTGATTCAATTTCAAAGCTAGACATACGCTCTGCAATTTCTTCGTATGTTAAAACGCCCCGTTTTTTACCCGTTTCAGTGAGCTTATCTCTCACCTGTTCAAAGGTTAGTTCAGTTTCGGTTTCGTGGGCTTGTTTATCAGCCATTATGGATCCCTCCTTCCAAAGCTTGCAACGAATTCTAAAGTAACTTGCGATTTGCTTCCGCCCTGCTTTTCTCTCTTTATCAAACAGATGAGCAAATAGGAATAAAATAAATAATGATGAAGGCAAGATGCTTGCGGTCTTATGCTCCTCCCGTAAAGGATTCATTGCCAGCCGTAAGTCTTGTCATAAATATTAGACGTATTACTTCAGCGAACGGTTCAACTGAATAATTTCTTTTGCAAGTGTTGCCGCTTTGAAGAAATCTTTTTGCCTCTCCGCTTCTGCACGTTCTAGTTCTTTTTCCTTTATCATTGACAAATTCCGATGATTCAACACTTTCTTTACATAATCACTTAATTCAGCTTCACTTAGTTCGTCTCCAACTTGAATCATGAATATATCCGTCAGAAGCTGATTGATGACATCATCTTCTATACGGTTCATCAGGTGCTGCGGCGTTGGTTCTTTGCCTTCTTCATACAAAGCATAAATGTACGTGGCCAGCGCCCTGTGAGAATCTATATTAAATTCAATCCCTACTCTGTCCAGTACTTTGCGGATCACGTCATCGCTTTTTACCATATGAGCAAGCAGCATTCGCTCTGCATTTTCATACGCTGGCCGCAGACGCTTTCTCCGTACCTGTGTTGACAGATGTGCACGCCGTTTTTCAAGCCCGCTTTCTTCCTGCGTGCTTTTAGCTTCTTGACGCTGCTGTTTTTCAAACAGGTCCAGTTGTTCCTTTAATGAATCAAGTGAGATCGAGAACTCTCCAGCAAGCTGTTTCATGTAAATCTCTTGTTCCAAGGAACCGTTTAACCGGCTAATTTCTCGGAGTACCTGCTTCATATAAGTAAGCCGGTCTCCTTCATCAGATAAATTCTTTCCCCTACGGAAAAAGTTCATCTTAAAAGTCATTAATGTCACACTTGCATCTATGATGTCATTCCTAAATTTCTCGCCGCCATATTTACGAATGTAATCATCTGGATCAAGTCCATCTGGTATCATGGCAACGCGAACTTTACATCCTCTTTTTCCAAGCAAATCTGATGCTTTCATGGTGGCTTCATAACCGGCCGTATCAGAGTCATAGCAAAGAATAATCTCTTCTACGTTCCGTCTGAGAAGTTTTACGTGCTCTTCTGTTAGAGACGTACCCATTGTTGCAACACTTTCGCCGACACCTGATGTGACAGCTGAGATGACGTCAGCAAATCCTTCGAAAAGAACCGCTCGTTCGCGTTTTCGAATATGCATACGCGCGTCATGAAAGTGATAAAGCAGCTTACTTTTATGAAAAAGTGGCGTTTCAGGACTATTCATATATTTAGGCTGCTGATCACCAAGCGATCTTCCGGAAAAAGCGACGACTGTCCCATGATGATCATGAATGGGAAACATCACACGATCCCTAAAGCGGTCAAAAAAGCCTGTTCCGTTTTCACGTTGAATCAAAAGACCGGCCTTCTCCATCATCGCAGGATCAAACCCTCGTTTTTCTAAAAACTTGGTCACAAAATCCCAAGAGTCAAGAGCATATCCGATCTCAAACTTGGCAATTGTTTCATCTGTAAAGCCTCTCGCCCGTAAATAATCGAGAGCGTTTTGACCTTCCTTTGTATTTACCAGCAAATGGTGGTAAAATTTCTTAAGAAGCTCATGCGCTTCAATCATTTTATGATCTGCAGTGTCCTCTTGCTGTGAGGAGCTGATCTGAGCATTTGCTACATGATCAGGCAAATCAATATGGTACTTATCAGCAACATGTGAAACGGCTTCAATAAATGAGTAGCCTTCCATTTGTCTGAGGAACGAAAATACATTACCTCCTGCACCACAGCCAAAACAATGGAAGATTTGCTTATCTGCTGAAACAGAGAATGAAGGAGTATTTTCACCATGGAATGGACAAAGACCGAAGTAATTTCGACCTTGCTTTCTAAGCTGTACGTATTCTCCAATCACTTCGACAATGTCTGCGTTTTTTTGGATTTGCTCCAAAAGTTCATCTGGTATACGTTTGCTCATCCTAATAACACTCCGTCGTACATTATTCGCCTTTTAATTCAAAAATCCTTCATGATTCGACAGGATTTTTTGTAGTTGCGCAATAAATCGCTTTTTATCCTCTTCTAAAAGCTTTTTGGGACCTTTTCCGTATACACCTTTTCTTCGCTGTTTACTGGAAACATGCCTGCGTTCCAAATCAAAATCAATTGTTTCGTTCGTGTACATCCGTCCTCTTTCAGACAGGACAATGACCTGTCTTGGAAGCAGTAAGGAGGCAAGACCAATGTCTTGGGTGACGACAATATCATGCGCGGCAGCTGAGTTCGCAATGACTAAATCCGCTGCTTCCTTATGTGTATCTACAAACCGCCAATCTTCAAGTGGAGATCTTTTGGTTTGAAAATGCTCATATGAAGCAATGAACGTCACAGGTACTTGAAATTGAGATGCGACAGAAAGGATTTCGTCTTTTACAGGACAAGCATCTGCATCGACATAAATCGTCCTCTCTTGTTTATGTTCATTCAGGTGACTAATTCTCCATCCCTCCACCTTATTCCTGCTTTAGAGAAGCAAAAAGACCATACTTTTCCCCCATATAGCTAACAACAGTACAACTCATTTTGTCGAAAAGTTATGTTCAGAATCACTTGACTTCTGCCAATATTAGTTTATTCGTTCTTGACTTAACTTAAACCTAAAATCAATCATTTTATCACAATTTTTTATTATAATACAAATACAGCAAATATGCCATTGTTTTTGTTTACCCGTTTCCCACCATAGGAAAAACCCAGGAGGAGCATCCTGAGTTTATTCGGAACCTCTTTTGGTCAGCATTTGATGAATAACATTTGCCGTTTCTTCAACTGCTTTATTCGATACATCAACAACTTGACAGTTAATGCGGTCCACCACTTTTTCAAAATACTCTAGCTCTTCTTTAATCCGTTCAATGTTCGCATAAATGGCGCGATCATTTAAACCTAGAGATTTCAAACGCTCTTTACGAATATGATTTAGTTTGTCTGGACTGATTTTCAGACCGATGCATTTCTTTGGATCAACTGAAAATAACTCCTCTGGCGGATCTACTTCAGGAACAATTGGAACGTTCGCTACCTTCAGCCGTTTATGCGCCAAGTATTGAGATAGTGGTGTCTTAGATGTACGTGATACACCGATGAGCACAATATCAGCCTTTAGAATGCCTCTTGGGTCTCTGCCGTCATCATACTTCACTGCGAACTCAATGGCTTCAACCTTCTTAAAATAGTCCTCATCTAATTGACGTACACGCCCCGGCTCATGTTTCGCTTCATTTCCATAAGCAGTCTCCATTTTGTCGATCAGTGGTCCGATGATGTCATAATAAACAACTCCGTTTGCTTCTGCCTCTTCGATTAAGAATTGGCGCATTTCTGGCACAACAAGAGTAAAGCAGACGATTCCGTTATCTGCTTTCGCCAGTGAAATGACTTCTTTAATCGTACCGACATCCTCTACATATGGGATTCTTCTAATATTTGAATGGTCTGATGAGCCGCCATCAAATTGGCTAAGTGCCGCTTTGACTACGAGCTCTGCCGTTTCTCCTACTGAATCTGATACCACAAAAATTACGCGATTACTCATAACATCCCCTCGCAGTCTTCTGAAATTAGATTATTTCGTTCTCCGATAAGCTAACAAGTATTTTCGTCATGTTTGTTTTTGTAATTCTGCCGACCACTTCAAAGCCTTTATCCGTATCTTTTATAACAGGAAGTGCGTCTATCTGCTTTTCAATCAAGTGCTTCGCCACATCCATAATGAAATCTTCCTTGCGGCAAACGGTGATGTTCGGCATTCTTGTCATAATGATATGGACAGGAATCGATGGAAGCTCCTGTTTTCCAATACTCGCGCGAAGGAGATCCTTCCTTGACAACACCCCTGTTAAAATAGAGTGATCGTCCACAACGAATAATGTGCCCACATCCTCTAAAAACATCGTACAAATCGCATCATAAACTGAAACATTCTCATGTATCACCACTGGAATGGATTGAAAATCTTTCACTTGAAGTTTTTTCAGCTTATCTGCTAAAAGCTGCGTGCCTGTTTTTCCTGTGAAAAAGTAGCCGACTCTTGGTCTTGCTTCTAAAAAGCCTGACATCGTTAATATGGCTAAATCCGGTCTGAGGGTCGCCCTAGTTAAGTTCAGCCGATCGGCGATATGCTCTCCAGTGATCGGACCATTCTCTTTGACAATCTGTAAAATCTGCTCTTGCCGTTTATTTAACTCGATTGTACTCACCACCTTTAAATAGAGAGAGCGAATCTTTACTTTATGTATATCATTTTCATAACTCATCATATTATAGCGCATCTTTGTCCGAATGAAACAAAAATCCACTCAAAAACCGTGAATTAAATGAGTAAAAAACGATTGCCCTTCAAAAAAAGGCAACCGTTCTTAGGTATTTATTTTACAATTAAATTGTTCATATTCGCAAATGATTGAATGACTTTAGCTAGTTTCACCATTTGTGCCAAACGATTTCGCTTCAGCTTTTCATCATCTGCATGAACCATTGTGTGATCGAAATAATGAACAATCGGTGTTTTTAACGTATCAAGCGCCTCAAGCGCTGCACTGTATTGCCCTGCTGCTACATGTTCATTGACAGCTGTCTCTACTTGCTGATACGCCTCATAGAGCTTTTGCTCATGTTCATTTTCAAACAGCTCAGGCTGAATCTCTGCGTCTTCTCCTTTTTTACTGATTGAAATGACGCGTCCTAATGCTTCTGCTGTTTCTTTGAAGCTTTCTTGTTTCACACTCTCTTCAAGAACAGCTGCTTTTTTCACAACTGCATAAGGTTCAATATTTTCAACATCCAGTACTGCATCGACAACATCATGACGGATATGCTCTGCTTGGAGGACATATTTTAAACGGTATGTTAAAAATTCAATGAGAGCAGTTTCATGTGCGGCTTCTACTTGAGCAAGTGCCAAAAGCTCTTTGAATGAAATGTTCCAATGACGATCAAGCAGAATTTGAACGATACCGCTCGCTTGTCTTCTTAGTCCATAAGGATCTTGAGAGCCCGTTGGAATGACATCAATTGAGAAGAAGGAACAAATAGAATCCAGCTTATCGGCTACTGCCACAATCGCACCAATTAAAGTGGAAGGCGCCTCATCACCGGCAAAGCGCGGCATATAGTGCTCGTTGATGCTTTTAGCCACTTCTTCATGTTCACCAAGTGCTTTTGCATATTTCTCGCCCATGATTCCTTGTAATTCTGGGAATTCATAGACCATTTGAGTCACAAGGTCAAACTTCGAAATACTGGCGGCTCTTGCCACACGCTCTGTCGTTTCGTCATCTGCACCGACATGTGCCGCTAGACGCGTCGCAATGTCTGTCACTCTCTTTAGCTTGTCGCCAATTGTGCCAAGTTTCTCATGGAATACAACCTTATCAAGCTTCTTAATATTGTCTTCAATGACTAGTTTTTCGTCTTCTTTATAGAAGAAGGCAGCATCTGATAAACGCGCACGAAGGACTTTTTCGTTCCCTCTTGCGACATTTTCAAGCGCCTCACTGTTTCCGTTTCTCACCGTAATAAAGTGAGGCAATAATTCTCCTTGCTCATTTTTCACAGGGAAATAGCGCTGATGCTCTTTCATTGTGGTTACCAAAACTTCCTCCGGCAATGCAAGGAATTCTTCTTCAAAGGAACCAGATAGTACCGTTGGGTATTCTACAAGATTGTTGACCTCTTCTAGAAGCTCAGGATCAACAGGAATCACCCAGCCTTTTTCAGAAGATAGAGCATTTAGCTGCTCGGTAATAGATTGTTTTCTTTTATCTGAATCTGCAATGACAAATTGATCGCGCAACGTTTGCTCATAAGAAGCAGGAGAGTCGATGGTAGTTGCCTTACCAAGGAAACGGTGTCCTCTTGTCTCACGGCCGCTTTTCACCCCAGCAATGTCAACAGGTACAATCTCCTCTCCAAATAAACAAACAATCCATTTAATCGGACGGATGTAGCGTAAATCTTTACTTCCCCATCTCATGTTCTTTGGAAAACTTAATGAAGCAGCGATCTCACCTAATGCTGGCAGAAGGTCTTTAACTTGCTTTCCTTCTTGAAACTTCTGGACATGGACATAATCCACTCCTTTGATCTCTTTAAAATAGAGATCATCTGTTGAAGCACCTTGTCCGCGGGCAAAACCTTCCGCTGCTTTTGTCCAATTGCCTTCCGAATCTTGCGCGATTTTTTTAGCCGGACCTTTTGCTTCTTCTTTGATGTCTTCTTGTTTTTCTGCGACACCTTTCACAAGTACAGCAAGACGTCTTGGTGAGTTAAATAGAGCAGCATCTTCAAATGAAATGTTTTGCGCTTCAAACCACGCTTTTACTTTTTCGCCTAGCTGCTTTGTGCTTTCTGGCATGAAGCGAGCCGGCATCTCTTCTAAGCCGATTTCGAGTAATACATCTTGTTTATTCATGAGAAGCCGCCTCCTCTTTTAGCATAGGGAATCCCAATTTTTCTCGTTCTTCATAATAGGTTTTGGCTACTTTTCTTGCTAACTGACGCACTCTTCCGATATAACCAGTTCGCTCAGTAACAGAAATTGCGCCCTTTGCATCGAGCAAGTTAAACGTATGAGAGCATTTCAGTACGTAATCGTATGCTGGGTGAACAAGCCCTTTGTCCATTTGGCTATGCGCTTCCTTCTCATAAGTCGTAAATAGCTCAAACAGCATGTCAGTATTAGATGTTTCAAATGTATAAACAGAGTGCTCATATTCAGCCATTAAGAATAAATCTCTGACCGTAAAACCGTCAGTCCATTCAAGATCGAAGACATTTTCTTCGTCCTGGATGTAGGAAGCAAGACGTTCAATACCGTATGTGATTTCAACGGAAACAGGCTTACATTCTAAGCCGCCGACTTGCTGGAAATACGTGAATTGGGTGATTTCCATTCCATCAAGCCATACTTCCCAGCCAAGTCCTGCACAGCCAAGAGATGGGTTCTCCCAGTTGTCTTCGACAAAACGAATATCATGTTTCAGCGGGTCAATACCAAGCGCTTTCAATGATTCAAGATACAGTTCTTGAATATTGTCAGGTGACGGCTTAATGATTACTTGGAATTGATGATGCTGATACAATCTATTTGGGTTTTCTCCATATCTGCCATCAGCCGGGCGTCTTGAAGGCTCTACATACGCTACCTTCCATGGCTCTGGACCAATGCTTCTGAGGAACGTGTATGGACTCATCGTTCCGGCACCTTTTTCTGTGTCATACGCCTGCATTAATACGCAGCCTTCATTTGACCAATGCTTTTGCAGTGTCAAAATCATGTCTTGAATATTCAATGATCGCACCTCCATCTTTTCTACACCATCGCTATGTATGGCGGGTGGGTCTAGAACCTCGCAAAAAACACAAAAACTCCCGTCTCTATGCTCGCAAGGCTCCTTGCAAACATAGGGACGAGAGTTTTTCCCGCGGTTCCACCCTATTTGCTGGTATCGTAGCAACCAGCCGCTTTGTTTTACGTTGCTCAAGAATGCCTTTCGTTACGCCTCCATCCTTAGCTCACACCGCCCTAAGGTCGCTTTTATGGGTTCTGCGCAAGTACTTCTTTCTGTCAATGCAACATATTTTATCTTAGATGATCTTACAAAAAGTCATGGAAGATGTCAACTTTTGTTTTCCCCGCCCATGAGCTTTTTCATGGATTCCATCTGATTCATGAATTTTTTTGATTTCAAATAAAGGCCTGAATACTCTTCATAGTAGTGATCGAGCACTTGACGAATTTCTTGTTTCGTCTGCGGTTTCACATCCACCTGACCGAGCCTTGATAAATCAAAATAATGAAATAAACGGAGCAGCCTTGCAGCTGCTGGGGATAAGGGCAGTTTATACGGATCTTTAGAAAAGCAATTTTGGCAAATAAAGCCGTTGTCTCTAATCGAGAAATGAAACTGCCCTTCTTTTTGACCACAGTGGACACATTGATCCAGTTCGGGCTTCATTCCCATCACTGATAACATTTTGACCTCTACGATAAATAAGATAATATCAGCATCTGTGCCTTCATTCAGATGACGCAGAGATTGAAGCAGGAGCTCAAACAAATAAGGGTTTGGCTTTTTTTCTTCTGTACCTTTATCGAGTAACTCTGTCATATATGCGGCATATGCGGTCAAGAATAAATCCTCCCGAATGGTTCGCATACTTTCAATCATTTCGCCTTGCTGGAGCGTTCCAAGTCCTGTTGATGATTGGATCAGGAAGGTTCCGTATAAAAACGGCTGGCTTATGGCTGACAGGCGGCTGTTTGATTTTTTCGCGCCTCTTGCCATCACACCAATTTTCCCATGTTCTCTAGTGAGCAGCGTGACAATTTTGTTTGTTTCGCCATAATCTGTTGTTCTAAGGACGATTCCTTCACTTTTAATGAGCATTTGTCTACACTCCGAGCATTGGAGGGGGTCAAGAATTATAAGATTGGAAAATCAAATCGTGCTATCTCTTCTTCAAGTACATCGGGTCTTTCCAGGTTCTCCTTTTCTAACTCTTTGAAAAGCAGATACGTGTCAACGCTTCCTGTTTGTGAAAATACGTTCCATGTAAAATTCAACATAAAAACCCCACCTTTCTTTATTAGAAGCAGCAACGCTACATCCAACATATTAATTTTATCTTGACCAGACTACCTCCATTTCATGATAAACAATTTTTACTAATCGAACCGCACCATTGTCAGGTTTTATGACAACAGCAGCGATTTTTTAATATTCGTCGTCTCTAAATCCGAAGTCACGAAGGTGAGTGGATTTATTACGCCAGTCCTTCTGAACCTTTACCCAAAGCTCCAGATACACTTTTGAACCGAGAAGTGCTTCGATATCTCTGCGCGCTTTTTGTCCCACTTCTTTTAATAAGCTGCCTCGTTTACCAATGACAATCCCTTTTTGTGAATCACGTTCTACGACAATGGTCGCCGCCACATGGATCTTGCCATTTTCATCTGGCTTAATGGATTCGATCGCAACTGCAATGCTGTGCGGGATCTCTTCTCTCGTTAAATGCAGCACTTTTTCACGAATTAATTCAGAAATAATAAACCGCTCTGGATGATCTGTTACTTGATCTGCTGGATAAAATTGCGGGCCCTCAGGAAGATAACCTTCAATCTGCTGAAGAAGCGTGTCAATGTTGTTTCCTTCAAGAGCTGAAATTGGCACAATTTCCTTAAATGGATAACGTGTGCGGTATTCATCAATTAAAAGGAACAGCTCATCTGGATGAATTTGGTCGATTTTATTGACGACTAGGAATACTGGTGTAGATGTTTGCTTGAGTCGTTCAATGATGAATTCATCACCCTTGCCATAGCCTTCCTTTGCATTGATCATAAACAAGATCAGGTCGACTTCCTTCAGTGTATTTTGAGCCACTTTCATCATAAAATCACCAAGCTTATGCTTAGGTTTATGAATCCCTGGTGTATCGATAAAGATCGTTTGTGACGTGTTTGTTGTTAAGACACCTTGCACTTTGTTTCGCGTTGTTTGGGGCTTATCACTCATGATGGCGATCTTTTGTCCAATCACACGATTAAGAAAGGTTGATTTTCCTACATTTGGTCTACCAATAATTGATACAAATCCTGATTTGAAGCTTTCGTTAGTCATTTAAATCCTCCGGTGAAAATGCGCCTGGCAATAGTTCGTTTACTGTTGTTTCGTATATTTGTCCTTTTAAGTTCGTTAGAATCACTGGCATGTCAGGTGCACATAGCTCTGAAATAACCTGTCTGCATGCGCCGCACGGCGAAACAGGCCGGTCTGTATCAGCTACTACCGCTAGCATTTGAAACGATGTGATGCCTTCTGAATAGGCTTTAAAAAGTGCTGTTCTTTCCGCACAATTACACATACCATATGCTGCATTTTCAATGTTGCAGCCGCCATACACTTTTCCATCATTCGACAACAATGCTGCACCGACTTTGAATTTCGAATAGGGTACATATGCAAAATCTCTTGCTTTAACTGCTTCTGAAATCAACTCTTGTTTGTTCATTCCTAGTTCCCACTTTCAGAAGAAATGGTACCACTGTCACATTTATATTTTACATAATTCACGTGACATTTTCACGCCCATTTCTAAAAATGTTAATAAATAGTAATATTGTTCTATTGCATGATCTTCGGTAAGAAGATGCTCAACCCAATCATAACCGAAATCGCGGCGTAAACGCAAACAGCGCCTGCTGCGGCGTCTTTCGCTTTCTCAGCAAGCGGGTGTCTCTCTTCTGTCATAAGGTCCACTGTATGTTCAATGGCTGTATTGACAAGTTCAAGCGCAAACATCCCCCCGCACAAAAGCAATACGATCATCCATTCAAATGGTTCAATGTGAAACCAAAAGCCGCAGATCACCACGATGATGGCTGCGACTGTGTGAAATCGAAAATTCCGTTCATTCAAGAAAGTTCGCCATATTCCTCTAAATGCATAATAAAAACTCCGAAAAAAACGGGCAAGCGGCCTTCTCTTCTTACGAAGATCTTGAAAGGCCATAATCATCCAAGATTTTTGTCTGTTTGGCGAACATTTCTTTTTCATCTTCCTCTGTCATATGATCAAACCCGAGTAAATGAAGGAACCCATGAATGGTGAGAAATCCAAGTTCTCTCATAAAGGAATGTCCGTATTCCTCTGCCTGCTCTTTTGTACGATCCACACTAATGATGATGTCACCGAGTACAGGCGGAATATCATCAGCACCAATGATTTCAATTTCCCCTTCTCCTTCTTCCTCAAGTGCAAAGGAGATCACATCTGTCGGTGCGTCTTTTCCGCGGTATTCTTTATTAATTTGATGAATCTCTTCATTTGAGACGATCGTCACTGATACCTCCGCTTGATCTTTGACCTCAAGGGCATCAGCAGCGAATTGAAGAAGCTTTTCCACTTCTTCAAGCTGCTCTTTTGTTACTTGTCCTGTTTCATCTATTAAATCGATTAACAATGTCATTTACTTCACCTTCTGCTTCGGGGCATCTGGATATTCAATCCGAGAATGGAAAATCCCCTTTAATGTTGTACAAATCGTTTGACTAATAATATTTAACTCTTTAAATGTCAGATCACATTCGCTGAATTGCCCATTCTGCATTTTATCGGAAATAATGCCTTTGACGAGCTTTTCGATCCGCTCTGGATTTGGATTATGCATCGATCGTACCGCTGCTTCCACGCTATCCGCTACAGAAATAATCGCCGCTTCTTTTGATTGCGGCTTTGGACCAGGATAACGGAATTCTTCTTCTGTCACCTGATCATCACGCTCTTTTGCCTTATAGTAAAAGAACTTTAACAGTGACTTGCCGTGATGCTGTTCAGCAATATCGACAAGCTCTTCGGGAAACTTCTTTTCTCTCAGCATATCAGCTCCATCTGTCGTATGGGCAATAATGATATTTTTACTTAGCTGAGGGGAAAGTTTGTCATGCGGATTATCAATATTCATTTGGTTTTCAATAAAGTATTGCGGCCTTTTCGTTTTGCCAATGTCATGATAATAAGCGCCAACCCTTGCTAAAAGACCGTTTGCTCCGACTGCTTCACATGCAGCATCCGCTAAATTTGCCACCATGACACTATGATGATATGTACCTGGTGTCTCTGTTAAAATCTTTTTAAGCAGCGGATGATTTGGGTTTGATAGTTCAATCAGCTTCATTGTTGAAAGAATACCGAACATACTCTCAAACACAGGCATTAACCCAATGACCAAAATAGATGATGCAAACCCTGACACAATCGCCATCATAAGGTTTACACCGATTTCAAGCCCTGATGGTGAGGAGTTTTGAATCAGCGTAATGGATAGAACCACAAGGACATTCACCAAAGCGACCCAAAGCCCTGCCTGCAATATTTTTGAACGTGCATTATGCTTTCTCAAAAATAAAATGCCCGCCATCCCGCTCACAAGGTAATAAGCGCAGATCACATAGTTAAAGACGCCGGTTACTCCTTGATTAAACATCATACTGCCGCAAAGAGCAAATACAAGACCAGAGAAGATCGCCAGCCGCTCATTGATAAGGAGCTTGATCAGCATCGTGCCAAGTGCCACTGGCACCACATAACCTATTGTCGTATACTTTGTTTCCTGAAAGAGACTGAATACTTCCATGATAACTAAAATAATGGTAAAAATGAGCGAATAGAGCAGCAACGACTTATTCTTATGAACAAGCGATTTTTTCCTCGATTCAAGTGAATGAATAATCGCTGCTAAGAACAGACCTATCAATATCATAAGACCGCTTACAGGCTTAATCAAATTGGAGCTGTTTAAGAGCCCTGTCAGTTCTAATTTACGATACACTTCTCGGTCAATAAGTTCTCCTTCTTCGACTAAGATTTGCCCTTGCTTAATCTGAACCGGCTGAATATTATCTGCGGCTTCTTGTCTTTTCTTCTCTGTCGCCACTGGATCAAATACATAGTTTGGAATGATCGCAAATTCACCGATTTCTTTCGCTGCATTTAAGTATTTGGATGGAATTGAGTTATTTTCAAGCTCTGTTTTCACTTGTTTTTTCTCTTCTTGTAATTTCGCTGCTGTGATTTCTTTACTCATCAGTGAATTCACCACTGTGATGATGGAATCTTTAGTAAAAGAGAGATTTTCGTCACTTGCCTGAAGCAGTGCTTTAATAGATTGGTCTGATACAGCCTCCTGCATATCTGATGTGAGTTTTTCTTTGACACGCTTGACCATTTCTTTATCTGATGGTGGATTTTCTTTTTCATCAGCTGCTTTCTTCTCTTCTTTAATGGCTTCAAAAAGGGAGGAGATGAGGTCAACACGATTGTCAGAATACGCTTTTTTGAGTGTATATTGATCCTCTACTTGATCTGTTGCTTCTTGCTTCTTTTCTTCTGTCGCTTCTTGATCATCAACGGTTGATGGAGAATAGATGGTCTGTTCGCTCACTGAAAACAAATCTAAGTCGAGCGATTCAGGCTTTACATGGAAGAAGAGCACCACGAATAGAATGGCTGCTAAACCAGCGTATAGCAATACATTTAAATAACGTGAGCGCTCCATTTTCTGAGGTTCTTTTTTAGACAGCAGTCTTTTGCGCTTACTGTCTTTCTGATTCTTTCTCAAGGAAAGTACCTCCTTTTTTACTTTAAACCACGATCGAAACAAAATGACCCGATGTAGACGATCGGGTCACTAAGGTCATTTTTGCTTTTCGTATGCTCCGATGATCTTTGCCACAAGGGGGTGTCTGACCACATCTGTCTGGTCTAGCTCAATAAATGAGATGCCCTTGATCTCTGCAAGCATGTCCTTTGCAGCTGCAAGACCAGACTGCATGCCCTTCGGCAGGTCAATCTGTGTAATATCTCCTGTAATGACCATTTTAGAGCCAAACCCAAGTCTCGTCAAAAACATTTTCATTTGGGCGGGCGTTGTATTCTGCGCTTCATCTAAAATAACAAATGCATCATCGAGTGTCCGTCCTCTCATATAGGCAAGAGGCGCTATTTCAATCACACCGCGCTCAATTAAACGTTCCGTATGATCACTGCCAAGCACATCATGCAAGGCATCATATAGTGGTCTTAAATAAGGATCTACTTTTTCCTTTAGATCACCTGGTAAAAAACCAAGACTTTCTCCTGCTTCAACAGCTGGTCTTGTCAAGATAATTCGTTTCACATGTCCATTTTTCAGTGCATGTACCGCGTTGACGACTGCCAAATACGTTTTCCCTGTTCCAGCTGGTCCAATTCCAAAGACCAAGTCATCTTTTTTCATCGCCGCAGCATATTCCCGCTGGCCAATGGTTTTTACCCTGATTGACTTTCCTTTAGCATTTTTCGTAATTTCATCTTCATACATATTTTCAAAATAATTGAGCTTGTCTTTTTGCGCCATTTTGATGGCATATACGACATCCCGTTCAGAAATCTCAATTCCTTTTCGGATGAGATGTAAGAGAGATGTCATCAGACGGCTTGCTGTTTCTCTTGATGCTTCCTGACCAGAAACATACACTTTTTCTCCGCGCGTAATAATGGAGACATTCAGCTCGTTTTCCATCAGTTTCAGATAAGCATCTTGATTTCCAAATAAAGCAATCGCTTCGTTTGGGCTATCTAATTTTTGTTGAATTTCAAGTAAATGTTCTGTCATTCTCTAGTCTCCCTGAACAATAGGTGTTGGTTGAACAATATCTTCTATTACTTGGTAAAGGATGATTAACTTAACTTTACCATTCCCTGTTGTCTCGTGCAAAACTTTTTCACTTTTCACCTCTCCTGTTTGACCTAGCTTCTCTTCTAATTCTTTTTTACCCATTTTAATCCCTGCTTGAACCGCTTCTTTATTTGTGTATGTCCGGTTAATTTTTTCACTTTCGCGTGTCGTTTCTTTTTCATAGGAAAATGGGAGCTGGAACTGTAAGAAATGGAGTGGGTGAACTTCTGTTTCGATTTTTGGCTGCTTAAAATCATCCTTTTTAAAGGAAAAGCCCCAAAATGGCATTGAACCTCCAAATGCGGAGAGCTTGTGCTTTGTCTTCATTTTACCCGTAAAGACATCAAAAGATGTTCGAAGAGGGACAGAAACTTCAGAACGGTACCACGTTTCTCCATAAATTTTCGCTTTAGCACCGACCGTTTTTTGCTTGTCTTCACTGCCGATGAGGCCTGAGACGAGCATTTGTCCTTTCTTCACATGTTCATCAACTGCGGCAAGCGGTTCCCCTTTTTCCACATACATTCTTGTGATGACCGCCTTCTTCTTTGCCACAATATGCTGAGGACTCGTATATTTCTCTTTCTCCGGCTCATTTTTTTCCACAACTTTCATTTGAAATGTTGTACCGTTTAGTTCAACGCCAACCCATGTAATGCTTTGAATATTGGCGGTCAGTGATTTTTGAATTTTTTCAGGTGTTCCCATTAGAAACTGAAAACGGCCTTTTTGCACCCCAATCTCGTCTAAATGCTTTCTCATCTGATGTTCAGTTTCTGGATTGGCTCCTTTAATATCTATTTTCCACACCATGTTTGAAAGCGCCAATATCGTCACTAGAAAAAACACAATCCCAAAGGTAAACCCAATATTCTTTCTTGACCATAGGAGAAGGAATGGAAATCCCTTCCTTTGATGAAATGAACATGTTACCTCATGATGTCTTTGTACTTTTCTGAAGGCATGTACATCTGATAAGCGAATAAATAAGCGCACGCTGTCTTGACGGCGGCTCACTTGAAACATTGTGATCCCCTGTCTCGTGCACTCATTGATGAGCCGCTCAATGCCGCTTCCCTTGATCTCCACTTCCACTCTGCCAATAAAATAGGCAAACCATTTATTCTTCACACTTCTCCCCTCCGTCAGTTAAGAATCAATATAACGGACCTCATCGATTTTCCCTTCTAATAAGATCTCTTCTGGCAAAATCGTTTTAATCACAAAATCTTTCCCTGAAATAATGCATTGTCCTTGTTTGAGCATCAGCCTTACCTCTTGATCACTGAAAAGCAAAAGCCCTTTATGGTTCTCTATGTAAATGTGGAGTCTACCAACCATCGTAATACGGGGAAGATCCATCATGACGTCTGGAGGGATTTCAAGTGTTCTTGTCAGCCATGCTTTAAGTCGATTTTTTCTTTTTCCCATTCAATAAGAACCCCTTCCCACCTCATGTGTATGAGATCAAACTGAAAGATGGTGAGACTGATGAGAAAGCCTCTATGTCATCTTATTCCTCAGCGGTTCAGATCATGCTAATGAATCCCGCAAAACAGCCATTTCATCATTTTTCACTGCGAGAGGTCTCCCTCAAGTCAAATAAAAAAAGCCCCTTTTTATATAAAGGGACTTTCTTGTTTATCTGTTATATGGCCGTTTCATCGTTCTGTGCGGCTTTTTCGCGCGCGGCTCTCCAAATACTTCTCCAAGAAGCATGCCTTGAACAACAGTATTTTGATTAAGCTTGCCAATGATGTGCGGCTTCATCTCCGCAGCAGAAGCTTTCGGCTTGGTCAGCTGCCTTTCAAGAGATTGGAACTCTTTATTCAGCTCACTTTTTCTTTCTTCCATTTCAGCTAGTGTAGCGGTATAACGATCCTGTAAGGACTGTGATCCTTGCTTCTTCATCCCGCCATGATCATGTACATCGCCGAAATCGTCCAACTGGTCTGTTTTGACCGGGTTTGGGCTCGTTTGTTCTGCTTTCTTTTGAGACATAGGCTTATTCTGAGGAGCCGGCTTATGTTGCCGGTTGTTTTGTTCCTTCTCCTCTTGTTTGCCGATTTTTCCAAATACAGCAGAGATAATACCGATGATAATCGCAATTAGTAACGGATTTTCAAATAGAATGTCCATTGGGCTCCC
The DNA here is from genome assembly GCF_037976435.1 of Bacillus sp. FSL K6-2841. NCBI lineage: Bacteria > Bacillati > Bacillota > Bacilli > Caryophanales > Bacillaceae > Bacillus > Bacillus sp. FSL K6-2841. The sequence continues at coordinate 2,283,135 of NZ_CP150266.1, forward strand.
TCCTTAAAGCGTGAGAGGATGCTTATTTGTTTTCATTATCAGATGGACCTTTTGTCATTTTACCAAATGAATCTCTCATGTCCGTATCAGCATCGATATTCTTAATGTTCATGTAGTCCATGACTCCAATATTACCTTCACGTAATGCTTCAGCCATGGCAAGTGGTACTTCAGCCTCTGCTTCTACGACTTTCGCGCGCATTTCTTCAACTCTTGCACGCATTTCTTGCTCCTGGGCAACAGCCATTGCGCGGCGTTCTTCTGCTTTTGCCTGTGCAATGTTTTTATCTGCTTCTGCTTGGTCTGTTTGCAGAATTGCCCCGATGTTCTTACCGATATCCACATCTGCGATATCAATCGAGAGAATTTCAAACGCAGTACCTGAATCTAATCCTTTACCAAGAACCGTTTGAGAAATCATATCTGGGTTTTCTAGAACCTTTTTATGATTATTTGATGAACCAATTGTAGAGACAATTCCTTCACCTACACGAGCAATGATTGTTTCTTCCCCTGCACCACCGACAAGTCGTTCGATGTTTGCACGAACTGTAATACGTGCTTTTGCTTTTACTTCAATCCCGTCCATTGCCACACCAGAGATAAATGGTGTTTCAATGACTTTAGGGTTTACACTCATTTGTACAGCTTCAAGTACGTCACGGCCTGCTAGGTCGATCGCTGCACAGCGTGCAAAGTTCAATTCGATATTCGCACGTTGAGCCGCGATCAATGCATTTACAACACGGTCAACGTTACCACCTGCAAGGTAGTGACTTTCTAATTGGTTAATCGTCACATCAAGACCTGCTTTATGTGCTTTGATGAGCGGATTGACCACTCGGTTTGGAATAACGCGGCGAAGTCTCATTCCTACAAGTGTAAAAATGCTCACTCTTACGCCAGCCGCTAGGGCAGAAATCCACAGCATCACCGGTACAAAGGTGAAGAAGATCGATAGAACGATCAGACCTGCTGCGATAATCACAAATAATAGTAAAGTAGATGGATCCATTTTATTCCTCCTATAAAATCAGTTATCTATACTTTCCTCACGACAATGCGTGAGCCTTCCGCTTTCACAATTTTTACTTTTTCATCCTTATCGATGAATGCACCTTCTGACACAACATCAATGCGTTCATCTCCAAATACAATTGTACCTGACGGACGAAGTGCGGTTGCTGTCACCGCGATTTGCCCAACAAGATCTTCTCTTGTTTCATTTGAGACATAACCGCTTTCCTTATTGGTTGAATCGGTTAAAATGAACTTTTTGAAAAATTTCATACGTTTCCCCAACACCTTTGTCAATATAATAACTGCTATGATTGAAACAGCAGTGGCAATCAAGATGGAAATCGCCATTTCTGTAAAGCTTCCAGCTGCTAAAAATAAGCTGACAACCACACAGATCAGTCCAATGACACCTACGATTCCCCCCGGCAAAAACAATTCCAGGATCAAGAGCAATAACCCTGCTAAAAACAGGAACAACGTCTCATAACCTGCAAAACCTGCCACAAGATGACCATAAAAGAATAGAAGAAGCGCTGTCACTCCCATGGTACCTGGAACCCCAAAGCCGGGTGAATAGAGCTCAACGATTAACCCTAAGCTTGCGATGGATAAAAGGATTGGAATGACAATTGGGTGCGTGAAAAAGCGCGCAACCTTTTCAGCAAAGCTCACTTCATCGTATTGAATAGAAGCGTCTGCTAAATTCAGCTTCTGAAGCAAGTCATCCATATTTTTCGCTTCCCCTTCTGCATAACCGAATTGAAGGGCACGGTCTGTATTGAAGGTAAGCAATTCTCCTTTTGGTGCACCAGCTTCTTTTGCGTCTATATTTACATCTGCCATTGCAAGTGCATACTTTGGATCACGCCCCTGCTTTTCGGCAGCGTCACTCATTTCAGCAAGCCATAGCGATTCAGATTTTTGATCGGCAGCATTGCCTTCACCGTCAATGATCGCAGCAGCCCCCATCTTTCCATTTGGGGTCATATAGATTTGGTCGGCATTTAGCGCAAGGAAAGCCCCTGCTGAAAGCGCTCTATGATTCACAAACGCTGTCACAGGGATATCAGACGCACGAATGGTATCTGCGATCTCAAGCGCCGCATCGACTGCGCCACCTGGTGTATTGATGTCTAGAATGATATGTTTCGCTCGTTCAGACTTTGCCTGCTCAAATGATCGCTCAATAAATTGAGAAAGTCCTTTTTCTACTGTATCTTCAATTGGGATAACATGAACTTTCTGATCTGCTGATTTCGCGGTCAATTGAACCCCTAATAATAAGCATATTATAAAACAGCTGAAGAGAGCAATAGAAATTTTTATTTTTTTCATCTATTTGGTGATCCCTCCTCTCTATCTTCCATTTTACCGTTCCTTTACATACGTTACAAATGTATCATAGGTTTCATTTTTATATGACAGATTGATGAGGGTATAAAAAAAGTACCCTTCTAACAATAGAAGGATACTTTTTTATTGAGACAGCTGCTCGCTGACAAATCTGTTAATGACAGCTCCATCAGCTTTACCTTTTACTTTTGGCATAATAGCGCTCATGACTTTACCCATATCAGCCTTCGATGAAGCGCCTGTTTCAGCGATCGTCTCTTTCACGATCGTTTGCAGTTCTTCTTCAGAAAACTGTTCAGGTAAATAAACGTCTAAGATGTCAATCTCTTTTTGAACTTTATCTACTAAATCTAAGCGATTAGCTTTCGAAAATTCATGGAGGGAGTCTTTACGTTGCTTAATCTCGCGGGAAAGGACGGTTAGTTCCTCATCGCCGGTCAAACTGTCTTTCTTAAGCTTAATTGCTTCATTTTGGAGTGAAGCCTTTACCATCCGAATGACAACAAGCTTGTCTTTCTCACGGTTTTTCATAAAAAGCTTCATATCAGAATTTAATTGCTCAAGAAGACTCATAAAATCCACCCTCTTTAGAATTTACGTTTTCTAGCAGCTTCAGACTTTTTCTTGCGCTTTACGCTAGGCTTTTCATAAAATTCACGCTTTCTTGCTTCTTGCAATGTTCCAGTTTTGGATACACTGCGTTTAAAGCGACGAAGAGCATCTTCAAGCGATTCGTTTTTTCTAACGACCGTTTTTGACATTCTCTTTCCCTCCCTCCGAATACACCAATCGACTGCATTAAAAAAAGATATACATGCGAAACATGTACCTAGATATTATAATATAAGCCTAGTGTGAGGTCAACTAAGTGATTTGGAAATATATTTTCGTCATGAGCAGGTAGACAAGTCCATATATTCATTGGTAAGAGGAGGACTTTTCTATGATGGCGATCATTTATTTTTGTGCACTTATTTTCATTTTTTTATGGTCAATGGGTTTGCTGAGAAAAGGATTAATGGCGCTTGCGTCGTCTCGTATTGAGAAATCACTTCTTCTCTTTACAGATCACCCAGTAAAAGCATTCTTAGTCAGCATTATATTTACAGGGATTCTCCAAAGCAGTTCGGCGTTTATGGTCATCGTGATCGGCTTTGTCAGTACAGGCATTCTCTCTTTTAAAAAATCCATTCCAATGATTCTTGGTACCAATATTGGCTCCACGTTTACAACAGAATTTATCGCCATTAAAATGGATGTTTTCATGTGGGTCTTGATCCTAGCTGGTCTCATATGTATGATGTTAGGCAGAAAATCTTTTCGGCATGCAGGAAAAAGTATATTTGGACTCGGGATGATCTTTTTTTGTATTCAAGGCTTTTCTAAAATTGCAGGTATGATGACAAGTCAGCCTGAGACATTACGCTTTCTCGAAATGATGCAGCATTCTGACTGGACGGCGCTGCTTTCGGGTACTATTTTCACAGCAATTGTTCATTCGAGCTCCGTCTGTATCGGCATTTTAATGGGCTTTATGAATGAAGGAACGGTTGGGCTTCAGGAAGGCATCAGCTTTGTGTTAGGATCCAATATCGGGACATGTATTACAGCCGTTATGGCTGCCATATCTGGCGGCTATGCAGCACGTCAAACGGCTTATGCACACGTTTTGTTTAATGTGCTCGGAGTACTTTTATGTCTCCCGTTTCTCGCCATAATGACAGAATTTGTCGCCCTTCTTGCAAACGCTCCAGCTCAGCAAATTGCGCACTTCAGCCTGCTGTTTAATGTGGCAAGCTCTTTGCTTTTCTTCCCATTCATCCGTCCATTTCACACATTGATTTTATGTCTTTTACCGAATCAATCAAAATAAAACACCGGCTTACCCTTTTGGCAGCCGGTGTTTTATTGATTATGAGGTCATTCTCACTTTGTCTGTTTGTACTTCATCGCTTATACGAACGAATTGTCCTTCGTTATAAGGATAACCCGCTTTCGTGATTTTCACTTTGACCAAACGGCCGATCATGTCCTCTGTTCCTTCAAAAACAACCTTCATATAGTTATCTGTATAGCCCACATAAAGATTGTGCTTTCCTTCTTGTTCTTTGAAGGATTCTTCCGGAATAATCTCTAGGACATCTCCTTCATAAGCTGATGCGTATTCTTTCGCAAGCTGGTCAGAAAGAGCGATCAAGCGGTGGACACGTTCGTTTTTCACATTTTCATCCACTTGATCATCCATTCTTGCAGCTGGCGTACCCGTACGTTTACTGTAAGGGAATACGTGCAGTTCAGAGAATTGATGGTCTTTGACAAAATTGTATGTTTCCAAAAACTCTTCTTCTGTTTCTCCAGGGAATCCTACAATCACATCAGAGGTGACAGCAAGACCTGGCAATGCTTTTTTCAGCTTTGTTAAACGCTCTGCAAAGAATTCCATCGTATATTTACGGCGCATTCTTTTCAGCACTGTATTAGAGCCAGATTGAAGCGGGATATGAAGATGTCTGACAATCTTATCTGACTGATCAAGCACTTCTATCACTTCATCTGTAATTTGACTTGCTTCGATAGATGAAATACGAATTCGTTTTAAGCCATTGACACGTGCATCTAATTCTTTCAGAAGCTTTGCAAAGTTATAATCTTTTAAGTCTTCTCCGTATCCGCCTGTGTGAATACCTGTTAATACAATTTCTTTATAGCCGGCATCCACAAGCTGCTGCGCTTGGTTGATGACCTCTTCTGGATCACGAGAACGAAGAAGTCCGCGAGCCCAAGGAATAATGCAGAATGTACAGAAATTGTTACAGCCTTCTTGGATTTTTAATGACGCACGTGTTCTGTCTGTAAAAGCAGGAACATCAAGTTCTTCAAACACACGTGCCTTCATGATATTGCCAACCCCATTAATCGGCTGTCTTTCTCTGCGATATTCTTCAATGTAACCGAGCAATTTATGTCTGTCTTGTGTTCCGACGACAATATCTACACCAGGAATCGCCATGATTTCTGCTGGAGATGTTTGCGCATAACAGCCTGTTACACAAATGACACCATCCGGGTTATGACGAATGGCTCTTCTAATGACTTGGCGGCTTTTTTTATCGCCTGTATTCGTGACCGTACATGTATTAATGACATATACGTCTGCTTTTGATTCGTACTCTTTTCTTTCATAGCCTGCTTCTTTAAACAGCTGCCAGATCGCTTCTGTTTCATAGTGATTGACCTTACAGCCAAGTGTATGGAACGCTACTGTTCCCATCATGATTCACCTCTTAATAACTCTGTTTGATAAGATATAGCAGAAAGCGCGTAAAGAGGAGCTGTTTCCGTTCTTAAAATGCGTGGTCCGAGCCCGCAAATGACTGCACCAAGCGTTTCAAGCGCTTCAATCTCCTTTTCTGCCAAACCGCCTTCAGGGCCAAAAACCACTAGCAAGGTTTGTCCGCCTTTCATCTGTTGGAGCACAGTTTGAAAGCGGCTTTGCTCTCCTTCTTTCGATGATTCTTCGTATGCAACGACACATTTATCGAATTCACCAGCTAATTGAGTCAGCTCTTTAAACGTTGATACTGGATAAACATGAGGAATGATATTCCGGTAGGACTGCTCAGCTGCTTCTTTCGCAATTTTCTCCCAGCGTTCACGTTTTTTATGTGACTTCTTTTGGTCAAGTTTTGTAATAGAACGAGCCGCTTGAAACGGGATAAATGAACTTGCACCAAGCTCTGTGCCTTTTTGGATAATCAGCTCAAGCTTATCTCCTTTTGGGAGTCCGCTCGCAATTGTTACCCTTACCGGAAGCTCTCTGTCCTGATTTGTCCAGCCTTCAAGGTGACAAATGACTTCTTCCTTTGTTATTGTATCAATTTTACTGAGCGCTTCAAAGCCGTCTGTCGTTAAGCAAAGGATTTCCTGCCCTGCTTTCATGCGCATGACGTTGGAAAGATGATGTACATCTTCACCTTTGATGACGATAGATCCCTTTGCGATCACTTCTTCTTTCGTGAGGTCGATAAAATATCGTTGCATACGTGTCCTGACACCTACTCGCTTTATTTTTTCGCTATAATGCTGAACCAATCTTCCATTGACAGCACTTCAACTATGTCAAAACCTGCTTCTTCTAATGCTGTTTTGACTTGTAATTTCTTTTGTCCAATGATGCCCGATGTAATGAAATAGCCATCTTTCTTCAATAAATCATAAGCTTGATCTGTAAAGCGCAAAATCACTTCTGCGAGAATGTTGGCGACGATCACATCACGTTCACCTGAAATCCCATCAAGTAAGTTATTTTGCTTGACCGTCACTTGTTCGCTTACACCATTTAGCTCAATGTTTTGCTTCGCACTTTCAACCGCAACGGTGTCGAGATCAAAGGCTTGAATGTCCTTTGCACCAACCATCGCTGCTGCCACACTTAAAATCCCAGAGCCTGTTCCAACATCAATCACCGTATCGTTTTCCTTCACATAGCGCTCAAGCGCCTGAATACACAGAACGGTTGTTGGATGTGTCCCTGTTCCAAATGCCATTCCTGGGTCCATTTCAATAATCAGTTCATCAGAATGAACCGGAGTATATTCTTCCCATGTTGGAACGATGGTGAATTTTTCAGAGATTTTCACAGGGTGATAGTATTTCTTCCATGCGGTGGCCCATTCTTCTTCATTTACTTCACAGATAGACAGCGTATTTCTTCCTAGGTCAATATCGTATAGAAGAAGATTGTTGATGGCTTCTTTGATCTCATCTACCGTTTCCATTAAAAAGCTGTTCATTGGAAGATAGGCTTTGACGATGACCCCTTCTTCAGGATAGTCATTCGGATCGAGCTGGTAGATCTCACCGTATACATTTTCACGTTCCTTGACTAAATCAAGCGGGTCCTCAATCACGACACCACTCGCACCTGCTTCATGCAAAATATTGGTGATTGGTTCCACCGCTTCATTTGTTGTATGGACGCTAACTTCTGACCACTTCAATACTACCAACTCCTTATCCGTCTTACTCGCCTTTAAATGCGCGTTTTACCTTATCGAAGAAGCTCATTTCTTGTTCGTCCGGTTTATTTCCGCTCACTTCAGCAAATTTTCTAATGATATCTTTTTGATTGTCCGTTAAATTTGTTGGTGTGACGACTCGTACAACGATATGCTGATCGCCTTGACCATAGCCGCGTACATTTTTCACACCTTTTCCTTTGAGTCTAAATTTCGTGCCAGTTTGCGTGCCAGCAGGGACTTTCAATTTTACTTTACCGTGTAATGTCGGCACTTCAATTTCGTCACCTAATGCAGCCTGTGCAAAGGTTAGCGGCATTTCGCAGTAAATGTCATCTCCGTCACGCTCGAAGAATTCATGCGAGCGCACATGGAACACAACAAATAAATCGCCTGGAGGTCCTCCATTTACACCTGGCTCCCCTTGACCAGACACTCTGAGCTGCTGACCATCGTCAACACCAGCTGGGATCGTCACATTGATTTTCTTACGCTTACGCACTTTACCAGAGCCGCCGCATGTAGAACATTTGTGATCGATTTGTTTTCCTGTTCCGCTACAGTAGTTACATACTCTGCGGTTGACCACTTTACCAAACGGAGTTGACTGCTCAACATTTAATTGACCAGAGCCGCCGCAATGTGAACAAGTCTTCGCATCTGTTCCAGGCTTTGCCCCTGATCCATGACACGTTTCACATGATTCCTCACGAGGAATTTCAATCGTTGCTTCTTTTCCAAATGCTGCTTCTTCAAATGAAAGCGTCATTGTATACTGCAAGTCTGCTCCTTGACGCGGTGCATTTGGATCTCTTCTTCTGGCTCCGCCGCCAAAAATACTAGAGAAGATGTCATCAAAGCCGCCGAAGCCGCCAAAGTCTCCTCCTCCGCCAAAACCGCCGCCGCCAAAGCCTTGGTTTGGATCCGTATGACCGAACTGATCATACTGCGAACGTTTTTGATCGTCAGAAAGGGTTTCATAGGCTTCTTTTACTTCTTTGAATTTCTCATCTGAGCCAGCTTCTTTATTAATATCAGGGTGATACTTTTTTGAAAGCTTGCGGTATGCCTTTTTGATCTCGTCTTTTGAGGCGCTCTTACTCACGCCAAGCACTTCATAGTAATCACGCTTACTCATCTCTTCACACTCCCGATTTTCTCACATAAATACGATTGTATCATTTTGATTTGACCTTTTTCAATTGCTTTCATCGTTGGAAAGAAAAAAAGTCAAAGCCAAGAGATCCTGACTTTGACTTTCTGACGAGTACGTTTCAGCAGTCTTTTTCAAAAGTAAAGGTGATTATTTTTTCTCTTGATCGTCGTTTACTTCTTCGTATTCTGCATCCACTACATTGTCATCTGCTTTTTGAGCACCTTCAGCGCCGCCTTCTTGCTGAGCTTGTGCTTGTTTTGCAGCTTCTTCATAGAGCTTTGTCGTTAGTTCTTGAACGATTGTTTGCAGCTCATCTTTTTTCGCTTTGATGTCTTCAAACTCGCCTTTTTCGATCGCAGCTTTTAGTGCATCTTTCGCGTCGTTTGCTTTTTTCACTTGCTCTTCATCGATTTTGCCTTCTAGATCTTTTAATGTTTTTTCAGTTGTAAACACTAATTGATCTGCTTCATTGCGCACTTCGATTTCTTCTTTTTTCTTCGCATCTGCTTCAGCATTTTCTTCTGCTTCTTTGACCATTTTTTCGATCTCATCATCAGAAAGACCTGAAGAAGATTTGATTGTGATGTTTTGCTCTTTGCCTGTACCCATATCTTTCGCACGTACGTTGACAATACCGTTTTTATCAATATCAAAAGATACTTCGATTTGTGGTACGCCGCGTGGTGCTGGCGGAATGTCAGTCAATTGGAAACGACCTAATGTTTTGTTATCTGCTGCCATTGGGCGCTCACCTTGCAGGACATGGATGTCTACCGCTGTTTGGTTGTCAGCAGCCGTTGAGAATACTTGAGATTTACTTGTTGGAATTGTTGTATTACGTTCAATCAGCTTTGTGAATACGCCGCCCATTGTTTCAATTCCTAAAGAAAGTGGTGTTACGTCAAGAAGAACAACGTCTTTGACATCTCCTGTGATGACTCCACCTTGGATCGCCGCACCAAGAGCAACCACTTCATCAGGGTTTACACCTTTATGAGGCTCTTTGCCTGTTTCTTTTTTGATTGCTTCTTGTACTGCAGGAATACGAGTTGATCCACCAACAAGGATGACTTTATCAATCTCGCTAGCAGATAAACCAGCATCTTTCAAAGATTGACGTACAGGTGTCATTGTACGCTCTACAAGGTCTGCAGAAAGCTCTTCGAATTTAGCACGCGTTAGCGTTAATTCTAGGTGAAGAGGACCTGCATCTCCAGCTGTGATAAATGGCAGTGAGATTTGTGTAGAAGATACACCAGAAAGATCTTTTTTCGCTTTTTCAGCAGCATCTTTTAAACGCTGAAGCGCCATTTTATCTTTTGAAAGGTCAATGCCATTTTCTTTTTTGAATTCAGCCACTAAGTGATCAATGATCACTTGGTCAAAATCGTCTCCACCTAGACGGTTGTCCCCAGCAGTTGAGCGTACTTCAAAGACGCCGTCTCCAAGCTCAAGGACTGATACGTCAAATGTACCGCCGCCAAGGTCGTATACAAGAATCGTTTGATCTTCATCTGTTTTATCTAAACCATAAGCAAGTGCAGCTGCTGTTGGTTCGTTGATGATACGTTCTACTTCAAGACCAGCAATTTTACCAGCATCTTTTGTAGCTTGACGTTCTGCATCGTTGAAGTAAGCAGGAACTGTGATAACAGCTTTTGTTACTTCTTCGCCAAGGTAACCTTCAGCGTAAGATTTAAGATGTTGAAGAATGATTGCAGAGATTTCCTGCGGCGTGTAGTTCTTGCCTTCAACTTCTACTTTATAATCTGTACCCATATGTCTTTTAACAGACATGATTGTGTTCGGGTTTGTAATTGATTGGCGTTTCGCTACTTCACCAACTTGGCGCTCTCCATTTTTAAAAGCGACAACAGATGGTGTTGTACGTGCTCCTTCAGCGTTTGCAATGACTTTTGGCTCTCCGCCTTCAAGTACTGCAACACATGAGTTTGTTGTTCCTAAGTCAATCCCAATGATTTTACTCATAATCGATGACCTCCCATTATGTAGTTATTGATTTACTTTTACCATTGATGGACGAATAACTCGGTCTTTGAGTTTATAGCCCTTTTGCAATTCTTCTACTACGATATTTGAATCGAAGTTTTCATCTTCAACTTGCATGACGGCTTGATGAAGGTTCGGATCGAACTCTTTGCCGACAGCTTCAATTGGTTCAACGCCTTCATTTTTCAACGCTTCTACCAGCTGGCGGTAAACCATTTGCATTCCTTCTAACAAACTTTTCGCCTGCTCATTGTCTGGATCAATTCCAAGCGCTCTTTCAAAGTTGTCAAGAGCTGGGAGAAGATCGCTGACAACATGTTGAGAACGATATTTTTGCACGGTCTCCACTTCAGTTCGAGCACGGCGTTTATAGTTTTCAAAATCTGCTTGAACACGCAGAATCTTGTTTTCTTTTTCATCTAGAAGCTGCTGCAATTCATCGATTTTCTCTTGGAAGGCAGACTGTTCATCCTGTGTTACTTCCTCAGTATCTGCTTGAACTGCTTCTTCTTGTGCTTCAACCTCTGCTTCTTGCTCAGGTGTCTGTTTTTCTTCTGACATTGTGTTCACCTCCCTCAAAAGATTCAAGAATACGAAGGGGCTGTGCCCCCGCCTTTTATCACCCTACTCATCATACAAATTGGAAAGTGCGTTTGACAAGTCTTTTGATACATGATGCAAAAGACTAACGACTCGCCCGTAATCCATGCGGGTTGGTCCGATGACGGCAATGGAGCCGAGTGATTTTTGATCAATCGAATAAGTCGCTGTGATCAAACTGCAGTTCTCCATTGCTTCCAAATTGTTTTCTGAACCGATTTTAATGGTGATACCTTGCTGATTTGGATGAAACAGCTGCATGACATCATTCTTTTGCTCAATCAGCATCATGAGTGAGCGAATGCGGTCGATGTCATGAAATTCAGGCTGATTCAACATATTAATCTTCCCGCCAAAGAAAAGTTTTGATTCATTTTGTGTCGATGTAAATGTGTTACCAAGCGCATCTAAAATGTGATCATAATCTTTTAAATGTGTGCGCAGAAGCATGACCACTTCTTTATACATCCTGTCCTTCAACTGATCCATTGGTACGCCAGCTAAGCGGCTATTCAAAATATTCATCAGCTTCTCAATATCGGAGACATCGAGATGCTCAGAGAAGGTAATGGTTTTGTTTTCAACATGTCCGCTGTCTGTAATCATGATCGCTACTGCTTTGTTTGGCTGAACGGGGACAAGCTGAATTTGCTTTAATCGATTTTCACTCAGCTTTGGACCAAGCACGATCGATGTATAGTTTGTGAGATCTGATAAAATTTCCGCCGATTTTTGAACTGTTTTTTCCAGCTCAAAAATTTTCTCCTGAAAAGCCGACTGGATAAGCACAAGCTCTTTAGACGACAGTTTTCGCGGAGAGAGCAAATGATCTACATAATAACGATATCCTTTTTCTGAAGGAATTCTTCCTGATGAAGAATGGGTCTTTTCAATAAAACCAAGTTCCTCCAAATCAGCCATTTCGTTTCTAATCGTCGCAGAGCTGAATGTGATGTCCTCTTTTTTAGAAAGAGTCCTTGACCCAACTGGCTGCGCCGAACGAATAAAGTCATTAATGATGACTTGCAGAATCAAAAGCTGACGATTTGTTAACATCATCATCACCCCTGTTAGCACTCTCTTTCAACGAGTGCTAATTGTATAAACAAAATTACCAAACTCAAATTAAAATGTCAATTATAACTCACCGAGAAACGCTTGAAATACTTCATTTCCTAACAATTTTCCTTTTCTTGTTAAACGAATTCCAATGTCATTTTTTACAATGAGACCTTTTTCTGCTAATTCTTCAAGAACCGTGGGAAAAAGGGCTTCTGGTGAAGCACCATATTTGGCTTGGAAGTCGGCACTTTTTACCCCTTCGATTTTTCGAAGGCCTAAAAACAATTCTTCTTCTATCTGCTCTGCTTTTGTGACTTGATGAGTTTCTTTATACGGGAACCCAGTTTGCTCAATCAGTTCCAAGTAATGCTTCACTGGTCCTGCGTTCACATTTCGGATGCCATCTACATACCCGTGTGCCCCTGCACCGAAACCGAAGTAGTCTTCATTGCTCCAATAGGTCAGGTTATGCTGGCTTTCAAAACCAGGTTTGGCGTAATTACTGATTTCGTATTGATGTAATCCATGGCGCTCCATTTCATCCATCACAAGCTCATACATTTCAGCCTCCCGTTCTTGCGGCGGTAAATGCAGTTTTCCTTTTTGCATTAAGTTGTAAAACACCGTTTTCGGCTCCACAATCAGTGAGTAGACAGAATAATGCTCTGCTCCTAAAGAGAAAGCTGTCTCAAGTGAATTCATAACATGATGCTTTTCTTGATGCGGCAAGCCAAACATGAGGTCAAGGCTAATGTTGTCAAATCCAACATCTCTTGCTCGTTCGAAAGATGTGAGAACATCTTTCTTTTGATGAACTCGTCCGATTTTTTTGAGCAAATCATCTTCAAAGGTTTGGACGCCAAAGCTTAACCGATTGACACCGGCTTCTTTTAACACATGCAGCTTCTCGAGTGATAATTCATCTGGGTTCGCTTCCACTGCAAATTCAACCAAGTTTTTTGACGGTTTTAACACACGGTGGATGCTGTTCATGAGCTCGTCTAGCTGGCTGACGGTCAATGATGTCGGAGTCCCCCCGCCAATAAAGATCGTCTTTAGTTCTTGCTCACCCTTTTGCTCGATCGTGTGCTGCATCTCTTTTTCAAGAGCCGCTAAGTATTCATCGACTGGCTGCGTTTTAATGAAAAATTTATTGAAATCACAATAGTGGCAAATGTGCTCACAAAATGGAATGTGAATGTATGCTGCTTTCATTTGATGACACCTTCTTTACAGGTAAAGAGCCGCAGTTTATCGCTGCGGCACCTTTGTTTGTTTTCGACTATAAACGCCAAGGCTGACATTGTAAAGCAGGTTGCCTTGAGGAGGATGTTATTTTTTCGGTGTGCTGTCGTCCATCTTCAGCACAGCCATAAATGCTTCTTGCGGGACTTCAACAGAGCCCACTTGTTTCATGCGCTTTTTCCCTTCTTTTTGCTTCTCAAGAAGCTTTCTTTTCCGGGAAATGTCTCCCCCATAACATTTAGCAAGTACGTTTTTACGCATCGCTTTAATGGTAGAGCGAGCCACGATTTTTTGTCCAATCGCTGCTTGAACTGGTACTTCAAAATGCTGGCGCGGAATAAGTTCTTTCAGCTTTTCTACGATGATCTTGCCTCGTTCATAAGCGTAATCGCGGTGAACAATAAAGGAAAGGGCATCGATTTTTTCGCCATTCAGCATGATGTCCATTTTCACTAGAGTAGATGGGCGATAGCCAATCAGCTCATAGTCAAAGGACGCATAGCCTTTTGTATTGGACTTGAGCATATCAAAGAATTCATACACGATCTCCGCCAAAGGAATTTCGTACACAATGCTCACTCGGTTTGCATCAAGGTATTGCATATCAATGAAATGTCCGCGCTTCCCTTGGCAAAGCTCCATGACAGAACCTACATAATCATTCGGTACCATCATTGTTGCCTTCACGTATGGTTCTTCAATTTTCTCAATCTTTTGCGGATCAGGCAGATTGGACGGGTTATCGACGATGATTTTTTCTCCGTCTGTCATATACACATCGTAAATAACACTTGGTGCTGTCGTAATGAGATCGATTTTAAATTCACGTTCAATCCGTTCTTGGATGATTTCCATATGAAGCATTCCAAGAAAGCCGCAGCGGAAACCGAAGCCAAGTGCTTGGGACGTCTCTGCCTCATATTGAAGTGAAGAATCATTTAATTCAAGCTTTTCTAGTGCTTCACGTAAATCGTTATATTTCGCTGTGTCAATTGGATAAAGACCGCAGTAAACCATTGGGTTTAGCTTTCTGTATCCTGGCAGTGCTTCTTTCGCTGGGTTCACCGCACTTGTGATCGTATCCCCCACACGTGTATCGCCGACGTTTTTAATCGCTGCTGTTAAGTAGCCAACATCTCCAACAGTGAGTTCATCTGTCGGCATGGCTTTTGGTGTGAATACGCCGACTTCAAGTACTTCAAATTCTTTGCCCGTCGCCATCATTTTGATTTTCTGACCTGGTTTGACGGTCCCTTCCACAATTCGTATGTACGCAATAACGCCGCGATACGCATCGTAGAGAGAATCAAATATAAGAGCTTGAAGCGGTGCTTCTGGGTCTCCAGCAGGTGCTGGCACCTTTTCGACGATTTGTTCTAAAATATCTTCGATCCCAATACCCGCCTTAGCAGAGGTGAGAACAGCTTCAGATGCATCCAACCCGATGACATCTTCAATTTCTCCTCTTACACGCTCAGGCTCTGCACTTGGCAGATCGATTTTATTGATAATCGGAAGAATTTCTAAGTTGTTATCAAGAGCTAAATAAACGTTCGCAAGTGTCTGTGCTTCAATTCCTTGTGCTGCATCTACTACGAGAATCGCACCTTCACAGGCAGCAAGGCTTCGAGATACCTCATAGGTGAAGTCGACATGCCCTGGTGTATCAATCAGGTGCATAATATATTCTTCTCCATCCTTCGCCTTATATTTCAGCTGGACAGAGTTTAATTTAATCGTTATGCCGCGTTCACGCTCTAAGTCCATGGAATCAAGTAATTGTTCTTTCATTTCTCGCTGCGTAATCGCCGCTGTTTTTTCTAAAATACGGTCGGCCAATGTGGATTTCCCGTGGTCAATATGGGCGATAATGGAGAAATTTCGAATTCTTGATTGCCGTTCTAATCGTTTTTCTTTATCTGTCACAATCTATCACTCCTACTATAAAACGCGGGTTGCGCTAGGTTAGATTATATCAATAGGGCTGTAAAGATTCAATCGAAATCAAGAAAAGCCGCTCATCAATTAGCGGCTTTAGTCATATGGTGTTGATTTGTTTATTTCCCATTCACCCAATCATAAAGAGAACGAGCTGCATGTGTCATGCCATCAGACAACGCCTTCCCTGCCTTGGAGAAGGCATTAAAGCTCTCTATTTCCTCAAGCTGCTTTTGTTTTTCGGCAAGATCCTTTTCTGTAACAGCCGTTCCTAAGATAGAGGCTTCTCGTTCTTCATCATCGTTCATTTGGATGGAGAAAGCGCCTTTTAATTGCGGGTCATGGTAACCCTTCATTTGCAGCATGCCATTATTTGCCTGCTGCATTCCTAAAAAGACGCCAAATAGCAAGACCAGTCCTAAAATAATGGTTTTTCCAATAAATGATCCCATGCACCGTCACCACCTTAAGAGCGTTTTTTCTCATCCTTTGCTTTGCCGTTTACCTTTTCCGCGTCCCAGAAAATGTCGCTGAAGACATCAGCTGCTGCATTGGATGCATTTTTCAATTCTTCCATATTATTATCCACTCCGCCAAATTCTAAAAGAAGGGCTTTGTCGGATAAATCTTGATTATAAATTCCATTATCACCAATTTCGCCTTTGGCAAACACACCGACACTGAGCCCTTTATATTTTTTCTCCATCAAATGGTGGAACTCCGTCGCAAGCTTGAGGTTTTTCTCATAGCTTTGATTCTTCTTCCCCACAACAAACGCAATTCTCGCATATTTCTTTCCTTTGATCTCGACAGTGGTGTCTTTCTTTCTTCTTGAGTCACGGTGGATATCGATTAAATATTCGAGATCATCATTTTTCGCTAAGGCTTCTTTTACGACCAGTCTTGATTCATTATAAGACTGGGGATACTTTAGTCCTTTTTGCAGAAGCCGTTTTTCAACTTCTGTTTTGTCGACCGTATTCCCGATTCCTTGCTGATCAAGCGCCTTTCCGAACATGTCGCCAACAAGGGTGACATTCACTTTTGAGTGCCGTGCATTGTTTGGATTCGTTTCTCCTTTTAAAAATGGTAAATATGATTCCGTATTATGTGTGTGGTAAATGTAAACTGCTTTTCGTTTTCCTGTCGACCGGTCTGGCTCTTTCGCAGGCTTTTTCGGCACATCTTTGTCGAGCTTGTCCAGCTCTGCCAAATTTGCTTCTTTTTCATCTTGGATGACTTCACTTGGCGGCGGCGATTCCATTGGCATGTTGGTATAATCTGTTCCTTCACCCGCTAAAATGATTTTTGTATCAAAATGTTCAAAGCCCGGGAGTTCTCTCCCTAGAAAACTACGCGGGTCTTCTAAATTGATACTGGTCGCAAGCTTGAGTGACAGTCCAGAGAAATGAAACCCTTTTTGATCTTTCGGAACGGCTGAGGCGAAATATTGGTTTTCCATGCCCATTAATGTGGCAAAAAAAGCCCCGGAAAGCTCATCTGCTACACCATATAGCGAGGCTTGTGGCCTCAGCTCCGGCTTTAAAGATGTCAGCGCCCCTGACATCACAAATACTACAACAAGCGAGGCTATAAATAAGAAAATGCTTTTGACTACTTTCGTTCCATTAATCGCAACGACCAACTGTCGAGGACGGCGGGGTCTTTTTTTCATGATTTACTCCCTCCAGCACGCTTTCTAGTAATTACACTATGAGCGAGCTAGAGAAAGTAGAACCGATTAATGATTATAAGAACCCTTGTTATCTTGAGAGATTTTTTGATGAAGCGCTGTGTTCAATCCATTGGCGAGCACGTTTGCCATATCATCAATGAATGTATCCACTTCCTTAGGCGTCACCATTAAATTTTGCCCTAGCGGCGCAAGCACTTCATGGATCAGCTGCCGTTTCTCTTCTTCTGTAAGAGTTCCTACGATACCTAAGAATGATTGACGCGTTTCCTCATCTGGTAAGTCTTCTTCGTTTAGTACTTTTTTCTTCCCAAACGTCAAACCAGCCGGCACAAGAGAGCGGGACGGCCGGTCATCTTTCAGTTCTCTACCAAAATGCTTTAAGACATAATCAATTGTGTCACTTGCAATGGTGACTGCATCTACGACTGTCGGAACGCCAATCGCAATCACTGGGATTCCCAACGTTTCTTTGCTTAATTCTTTTCGCTTATTCCCTACACCTGAACCGGGATGGATGCCTGTATCAGAGATTTGAATCGTCGTATTCACCCGTTCCACTGCACGAGCAGCAAGGGCATCGATTGCAATGACAAAATCGGGTTTGGACCTCTCGATGACACCTTGAATTATGTCGCTTGTTTCAATACCGGTCAGTCCCATCACTCCCGGTGATAAAGAGGACACTGGGCGGTAGCCTTCCTGTACATTTTCCGGCTGCAATTCAAAAAGATGCCGGGTCACAAGCAGACTTTCAACCGTGAGCGGACCTAGCGCATCTGGCGTGACATTCCAGTTTCCTAGTCCTACTACAAGACAGCTCGCATCACTCTGAATGCCTCGGTCTTTTAAAAACTGAGCAAAATGATGGGCAAAGACTTCGACAACTTTTTCCTGCATCTCAGAATCTTTCTCCCGAATGCCTTGCGCCTCAAGTGTCAAGTATGTTCCTGCCTTTTTGCTGGTCAGCGCCTCCCCTTCTTTCGTGATCTCCACCGTGCGTATACGGATGCCGTGCTCCTCTTTTTCCTTTTCGACAATCCCTTGAATTCCGTCCTTTTTGACGACATTCGGATCGTTCTCTTGTTCTAGTATCTCTTTTGTTTCAACAGCCAGGTCTGTCCGAATTTGATAAGCACTTAAATCAAGTTTCTGTTTCTCCATAAAAAGACTCCTTCCACCAAGTAATTAACAGTAGTCTTTCCATCTCTTGAAAGAAACATTCGAGCGCTTCATCAATGAAAAATACTTTACATTTATATTGCATTCTAAAGGTGTGTTTGATAGAATACAACTTGTTCTATTGTGAAGATTTAACCTTAAGACAATTGTGTTTAGGTTGTATCTTAGGAGGTGAAACACATGCCAAATATTAAATCAGCGATCAAACGTACAAAAACGAATAACGAACGCCGTGCACACAACGTGACAATCAAGTCTGCGATGCGTACTGCGATTAAACAAGTTGAAGTTTCTGTAGCTAACAACGATGCTGAGCAAGCAAAAGCTGCTCTTTCTTCTGCTGCAAAACGCATTGACAAAGCCGTTAAAACTGGTCTTGTACACAAAAACGCAGCTGCGCGTTACAAGTCAAGACTTGCTAAACAAGTAAACGGACTTTCTGCATAATGCTTGCAACGCCTCAGTAATGAGGCAACTGTTTAACTGTACGTCCGTCCTGACCGGCTCAGCCATTAGGACAGACTGGCAATTATACATCTACAAAAACGACCTTCTTTTTAGAAGGTCGTTTTTGTATGTTCAAGCGCCTAATAGGCGAAGCAGAAACAATTCTAGCAATAGCTGCTTGTCCTTTTTACCGGTTTTCATTTCATAATCGATCGTTGACAGCTCTTTGACAATCTGCTTGAGCTCTTCTTCTGTAAACAGTCTTGCCTGATCCATAGCAAGTTTGACGCGGAATGGGTGAACTTTTAGATTTGAAGCAATTTGTTTTTGCCCATATCCTTGCTGAGCGAAATATTTTGTCTGCAAAATCAAACGAAATTGAGTGGATATAAGCGCTAATATTTTAATGGGTTCCTCATTTTGTTTCAGCAAATCATAAAACATCTGCATGGCCTGAGAGCGGCGTCTGTTGACAATTTGGTTAATTAATTCAAAAATATTCTGCTCTAAGCTTCTTGCAACAAGCTGATTAACATCCGCTAATTCAATTTCTTCTCGTTCTCCAATATATGTACTGAGTTTCCTGACCTCTTGAAACAATGAGGATAGGCTCCCTCCGCACAGCATCACAAGCTGCTCAGCCGCTTCAGAGGAAATCGACTTTCCTTCTGTTTTCACCAGTGTAATGGTGAAATCCGTTGTTTCTTTTGGGTTTAACTCTTTTGCCTCAACCATAGCCGCTTTCTTTTTTAGCAATTTGGTGATTTTCTTTCGTTCATCCAGCTTTTCATATGGTGCCAATAAGACGAGAATGGTATAAGGCGCCGGCTTTTCTAAATACGCTTCTAACAGAGAAAGCTCATGCTCAATCTTCTCCTTTTTCTTTTCCGCTGTAAGAAAATAAGGGTTCTTAATCACAACAAGACGCCTTTCTCCCATGAACGGAAAGGTTTCTGCATCTGTCACAGCCTGTTCAAGCGGCACCTCTTCCATATCAAAGACGGAGTAATTAAAATCCTTTGTCTCCTCGTCTACTACAGTTTGTCTTAATTTAGCTGCTGTTTCTTGCAGTAAATACGTTTCTTTTCCATATAAGCAATAAACGGGATGGATATCCCCTCTTTTTAAATTGTTCCAAACCTCAAAGACCATAAATTGAATCCCTCTCTTTCACTTCCTCCTCTATCCTAAAGTGTGCGAAGACATTAGTAAAGAGGAAGCTGAAAGTACCGCCTCCTCATTTATAGTAAACGTCTGGTGCAAGCTCCCGGGTCAGCTTGCCACAGACGATATTCATAAAATGATCATGAAAATGGAAAACGGTTACTTTACCTTCTAGCAATTCCAAATGAGTTCAAGTATACTAAAATTAGCCAGGAGGGATGAAAATGAATGAATTTGAAAAAAATGTTCAAAGCAAGCGGAATGATGTGACCGACTCAGCCGTTGGTTTTATCGTCACATTCGGATTTTTCGCCTCAATGTTTATTTTGGCCACCATTATACACCTCGTTGGATCTTAACTTCATGAATGCTACATGACTGCCGTTTTGGCAGTTTTTTTATTGATTTTGTAAGATATCATATGGAGGATGCGTGTAAAACGTTCCTTTCTCCTCAAGAAATTCATATGTCACACTCCCGTCTCGATCTGTACGGTACACCTTCGTTTGATGATCCATGAGTTTTTTCAAGACATCCTGATGAGGATGCTGATAACGATTGCGTTCACCAGCCGAAATGAGTGCATGCGACGGCTCTAGATGCCGAAGCCACTCCTCACTTGTTGACCCTTTGCTCCCATGATGCCCAACCTTTAAGATATCTGCTCGCAGGTGAGGGTAGGCTTCCATAATGTCTCGTTCCCCTTCATGTTCAAGATCTCCAGTGAACAGAAACCTTTTCCCACCAAGAGTAAAAGCTAGAACAAGTGAATCATTGTTCTTACTTGTCACCCGGTGTTGCGAAGGGTGGAGAACCTCAAATGTGTGCTCTCCAACTTGGAGCTGATCTCCTCTTTCTAATTCAACAATCATAATCCCTTTTTCAGCGGCTTCTTTTAACAGTTTTGCATCCTCTGGACTTCGGGCAAAACCTTTTGGTATAGCCAGCCGCTTTACTTTATTTCGCTTGATTAAATGAACCGCTTCTCCCATGTGGTCTTGATCTGCATGCGTGAGAATCAACACATCAAGTTTTGCTATACCTTTTGAATGGAAAAACGGGATTAGCGTTTGATCACCGATCGTAGATACTTTACGTCTTTTTTTCCATGGTTCATCATCAAAAGAAAGTCTGCCACCTGTGTCCACAAGTAGATGTCCCTTTCGGTAAGGGAGCTGAATAAACAGACTATCCCCTTGTCCGACATCCAGCATCGTGACCTCTCCTTTTTGGAGAACATTCGGGGTGAAATAGTGTACACTCAAGACACCAATGAGTAACAGAATCGGCACGGCATAGGATTTAACGGACATTTTGCACTCCATCATAAATAGCAGAAAAACAATAGCACTCATTTCAAGCAGAATATGCCACCAAGTCGATTTCATAAAAATTAAGTTGAACCCATCAAAAACTGCCATATGTGCTGACAACTGATGACTTAGCTGGATGACCGAATCAAGCAGCTGGAACAACGCTAGCCCAAGCGGAAGATAAATGATAGACAAAAGAAAAAAGAGTAAGGACAGAGGCAGGACAACTGTCGTATAAAAAGGCACAAATATCATATTCAATGGGATGCTCAGCAAAGAAAATAGCTGAAAATGATATAAAAGAACAGGAAGCGAGGCAAGCTGTGCCACAAATGAGATCAGGAATAACTGCATCACTGCGCTTTTCGCTTGTGATAAGATTCTGGTCGATAACAAAATAAAAAACGTCACCACGAATGAAAGCTGAAATCCGATATCGAATAGATATAGAGGATGAATCGCTAATAAGAATAAAAACGCTGCGCTTAATACGACAGCAGAAGACTGTTTCATTTCTTTTGGCAGGCTTGTCATCACTAAATAGATTCCTGCCATAAGGCAAGCTCTTAAAACTGATGGTGCAGCACCTGTCAAACAAGCATAAACTGGAAGAAAGCATAATAGAAGAAGACGCGCTGTCTCTCTAGTCACACCGGCACGAAGCAGACACCAAAATAAACAGGCAAGAAGCGTTTGCACATGGAGTCCTGAGATCGCTAACAGATGAATAATGCCGAGCATTTGATAGTCTCTTAGTGTGTCAGAATCTATCAATTCTCGTTCTCCAAAAATAAGAGCCTGTACAATACCTACAGAGTTTTTCGGTACATGATCTTCTAAGAATCTTAAGCCCTTTTGCCTCATCTTTTGAAGTAAATAGGAAGGATGATCATTTTTTGTACAGCCTTTGATTGACTGCGGTAAGAAAATAGCGCGAATGCCCTTTGATTTTAGAAATTGATTGTATTGAAACCCGTTAGGAATGGTTGCGTGTTTCGGTCGTCGAACATCACCTGTCATATGACAGCTCATACCTGGCTCTATATCTTTTAGCGCCTCTTTTTCACGCTCTGTTTGAATGGTATAGAAAGCGGCTAGCCGCTCATCTTCTGTTGACACAGTCGCCGAAAAACGATTGCCATCTGTTTTCGGAATCGTTTCAATCACAACGGAGCCGGAAAAGAATTTTTCTTGAACAGGTTGATCTTTTTCAAAAGACTCATGAACCATAAAAATAAGAATATAGACAGCTCCACATAGGCTGATCATAAGAAAGAGTTTGGGAATTTTTTTCAGTAGACTGAGAAGGAAGATGATGAGAAGAAAGAGAAGGAAATACATATGAAGATGATATGCAGCCAGAGCAATTCCAACAGCTGCTGAAATTGCCCCAAACGGCAAATAATTAAACATACGAAGTAAATAATTGATTCGCCTTCTCATGCATATCGCGAATTTCTGATTCACTAAGTCCTGATTCACTTAGTTTGCCAATTAGATCTGCAACAAAGGCTAATTTTTCTTGATTTTTTAAGTCGATGATCATTTCATCAAGTTCAACTTGTTCCGTTTGAACACCTGCCTGCTCAAATAAATCAATGGCGTATGGGTGATTTTTATAATCCTTTGCATAGTATACGGTTCGAATCCCTGCTTGAATAATGGCTTTACAGCACTGCAAACAAGGAAAATGTGTGACATATATTTCAGCATCGGATGTAGGTGCACCAAATTTGGCACATTGTAAAATAGCATTCATTTCCGCATGGATGGTGCGAACGCAGTGATGATCAATGACATAGCATCCCACATCTGCACAATGGACATCACCAGCAATTGAACCATTATATCCTCCCGCAATGATACGCTTGTCTCTGACGATGGTCGCCCCAACAGCTAACCGCTCACAGGTGCTTCGTAAAGCAAGCAAATGGCTTTGTGCCATAAAATATTGATTCCATGAAATTCTTTCCACGAGCTGATCCCTCCAGAATGATGGTTGGTATTAAGTGTACATGCCTTCCTTCTATACCGTCAATTCTACTTAACGGTCAATTCATTTTTCAGCCGTTCAATGGTCTTCTCCCCAAAACCTGAAATGTTCCGCAAATCTTCAATTTGTTGAAATTCTCCGTGTTCCTCTCTGTACGTAATGATGGCTTCTGCTTTAGCTGGCCCTATTCCATTAATGGTTTGCAATTCCGCCGCATCAGCCTGATTCACATTGACACCTTGACTCTTTTCATTACCTGATGGAACGCTTGCACCTACTGTTTGTGTCTCTCTCTCTGCTTCTCCCTGCTTCCGGACATAAATCATCATACTGTCTTCTAATTTTGCTGCTTGATTAATTTCAATCGTGTCTGCTTTACTAGTAAAGCCTCCTGCCCTTCGAATGGCTTCTTCTACCCGCGCATCAGGCTGAAACGTATAAACACCTGGCTTTTTTACAGCCCCTTTGACCTCCACAAAAATGGAGGATGATTCATTATCGGTCTTTTCTTGTTTGTCTTCTAATGTGACTTGTTTGTCTTGATCGCCCTTCAATACACTTGGCTCTCTAGTGCCCTCCTTATTTCCTACCAAAAGGAAGAAAGTGATGATGATCGCGCCCATGAGCCCAGCTCCGATATAAAGACTGTATTTTTTCAATGGAATGAATCGCTTCAAGTGCTCACGCTTCTTTCAATCATATTTTTCTATTGCTCAACATACTGTTTAGAAGATAACAGATCCTATGCGCCTAAGGAGGGAGAACGTTTGAATATCGGGATAATCGGTACAGGAAACATGGGTACCATACTTACTGAGGCATTTATTGAATCAAAGGCAGTCAATCCCTCATCCATCACCATCACAAACCGGACCATTGAAAAAGCGTTCAATATAAAAAAGAACCACCCAGATCTTGAAGTTACGAAACAGCTTACAGGAGCTGTCACGAATAAAGATTTTATCTTTGTTTGTGTCAAACCGCTTGATATTTATCCTCTGTTAAAGGAAGTGAGCCCTCTCTTAACAGAGCAGCAAACCATTGTCATCATCACAAGTCCGGTTCATCCTGAGCAGCTTCAGGATGTCGTTCCTTGTCAAACAGCCAGGCTGATTCCAAGCATTACGAACCGCGCTTTATCAGGAGCGTCACTTTTAACATTTGGATCGTCATGTAATGTCACAACGAAAACAGCGTTAAGACAATTAGCTTCCTGCATTTCAACACCTATCGAAATTCATCATTCGATTACAAGAGCGGCGTCAGATATCGTCAGCTGCGGTCCTGCCTTTATCAGCTTCCTCGTTCAGAAAATGATTGAAGCAGCCGTTGAAGAAACGGATATTTCTAAAGAAGAAGCCACCTCCTTATCAGAAGATATGCTTGTAGGGCTTGGCCGTTTGATCGAAAAAAGAGTCTATACCCTCCCGACACTGCAAGACAAAGTGTGTGTAAAAGGCGGCGTCACTGGTGAAGGGATTAAAGCACTTGAAGCAGGTGTTCAAGATATGTTTCACCGCCTTTTTCAAAACACACATGAAAAATTCGATGAAGATCTTGAAGCAGTTGCGCATCAATACCCGCCAAGTGTGTTTACTGATGATCACAGAAATTAATCAACTCTGCAACAAGCGAAAAAAGGATTTTAAAAAACCATCGTTCCATTAAACGATGGTTTTTGGTTTCTTAGCTGAAATGAAATATCTTTCGGCGAATTCCCCGGGCGCTTCATTTGTAAAATCAGCAGTCACTTCTATTTGTTCAAAGCCAGCGGACTCAAGGAACGCCGCATACGTCTCAAATGGAAATGTACGCTGTTCATGTGTCTCATCATAACGCTGATACACGTCTCCGTCCTTTACAAAAAAGCTTAAATCGTGAATGACCGAATACATGTCATCCCCTTTATCACTCTGCCAAATATAGCTGATCTCTTCATCTTGATCGGCATAAGTCGAACCTGGGAATACCTTATCCATTTTATAAGGAGTATGAACATCAAAGAGTAAAACCCCATCTGCCTCTAAAAGCTGAAACATGTTTTGAAAGGTTTTTTTGACATCATTTTCGTTTTTTAAGTAATTCAAGGAATCACAGCATATAACCGCCGCCTGAAAGACTTGCTCAAAACCCGTCAGCTCTCTCATATCTTGATGTAAAAATTGAATGGACTGCTTTTTCGCCTGTGCTTTTTGCTGCGCGAAAGCCAGCATTTCTTCACTGAGGTCAATTCCTGTGACTGCATGACCCTTTTCAGCTAACCGAAGAGAAATCTCTCCAGTTCCACAGCCAACATCAATAATGGCAGCATTCGGTTTGATATTCTGCTGGATCCACTGAACCCATTCATCATAAGGTGCATGTGTCATGAGCTCGTCATACACACCTGCAAACCCTTGATAAATCATGAGTTAATGCCAAGTGAAAGCGTTTCTCTCGGCGCATCTCCCCATAGCTTCTCTAGGTTGTAGTATCCTCTTTCTTCTTTGTGGAACACATGAGCAATGACATCACCAAGATCAATCAATACCCATCTTGCTTCATCAAAGCCCTCCATCTTCTTCACTTCAATTCCACTTTCCTCTGCAAGATGTTTTACCTCTCTTGCAATGGCCTGAACTTGTTTATCAGAGTTCCCATGACAAATGAGAAAATAATCGGCAACAAGTGAGATTCCTTGCATATTAAGGGCAATAATATCCTCCGCCCGTTTATCATCGCATGCTCCTGCCGCGACGTTTAAAATTGATGATGAATCCATCCAAATTCCTCCTTAATTGTTCTTAAGCACAAGTGAGTTGTAAGTCGCAAGCGTATCTGGATAGACTGGCTGGTTCTTTTTCAATAAAAAGCTGATCGTGTTTTTTAGTGACTGAATCAGTGCGCTATCTAGATCTTTCTCTGCCAACTCTCTTACTTCTTCAACACCAGGGAAATGACGTCCTGGTTCGATATAATCAGCGACATAAATGACCTTTTCAAGTAATGTCATGTTTGGTCTACCTGATGTATGGAATTCAATAGCCGTTAAAATGTCTTGGTCGTGAATAGCTGCTTCCTTTTTAACCAAATAGGCACCGACCGGGGCATGCCAAAGCTCGGGCGAATATTCCAGCAATAGAGGGTCCATCTGCTCCTTTTGGATAATCCCCTTCATTTCATCCTTTGGTCTAAATTTCGCATAATCATGAAAAATAGCAGCGATTTCTGCTTTTTTCACATCTGCACCGAACCGTTCCGCTAATGAAATGGCTGTCTCCATAACCCCGAGTGTATGTGTATATCTATGCTCTGTTAACTGCTCTTTGACACAGTTCAATGCTTCTTCACGATTCATATAAGTGATGCTCCTTTATATAACGCTCAACAGGTTTCGGTATCAAATAATCGACAGGTTTTTCCTGCAAGATTCGCTGCCTAATCAATGTCGATGATACATCAAAAGCTGGAACATCTGCAAATAAAAGAGGATATGTCGTATTTCCGGTATAACCCGGTCTTTTCATCCCAATAAAAGTAATCATCTGAAGCAAATCATCAATCCGATGCCATTTTGGCAAATACTCGACCATGTCCGCTCCAATCATAAAAAAGAACTCATCTTCAGGGTGGCGCTTCTTTAAAAGCTCCACCGTATCTACTGTATAAGATGGACCCTCTCGCTCCATTTCAATGAGCTCCAATCGAAAATGTGGATTTGACTGGATCGCCGCTTCCACCATTTTCACCCGGTGACGACTATCAGCTCGTTTCCGGTCTGTTTTATGAGGAGGCTTGTGGTTTGGGATAAACCAAATTTCATCAAGCCCTACTTGAAAACGCACCTCATTTGCCATCAGCAAATGCCCATTATGAGGAGGATCAAACGTACCGCCGAACAACCCTATTTTTTTCATATCACATCCACCTTTACGGCAGCTTAATTTGTTTATTTTCCTTCGATTCTTTATAAAGGACAATCACATTTCCGATCGTTTGAACAAGTTCAGCTTTTGCACCTTTGACAAGTGCTTTCGCAACTTCCGTTTTGTCCTCGTCGCAGTTTTGTAATACGCTGACCTTTAACAGTTCTCTTACTTCAAGCGCCTCGGAAATTTGCTTGATCATATTGTCATTTACCCCGCCTTTTCCTACTTGAAAAATAGGCGATAAATGATGTGCTTTTGCACGTAAAAAACGTTTTTGTTTCCCTTTTAACATGGTGTTCCTCCTAATTTCTGTATCACAATTGACTTCATTTTTCTTACGTCAGGCGTGATGCCTGTCCATAGTTCAAAGGCTCTAGCTGCTTGTCCAACAAACATGCCGACACCATCTACTGTTTTCAAACCTAACCCGGCTGCTTCTCTGAGCAGTTTTGTTTCTATTGGATTATACACAATATCACAAACGACCGCTGTTTTTTTTGCGTTTGCTAAAGAAATCGGGGTTTCTTCAACATTCGGATGCATACCAATAGAGGTTGTATGGATGATGACATCATATTCCCCAAGCTGCTCTTCCGCCGTCTTTAATGTAATGGCACTAGAAGTGATGTTCCCATCTGCACTTTCAATTAAAGCCTCAGCTTTTTCAATGGTGCGGTTGGTGATATCAAATCTTTTCGGTGCATAGTGAGCAATTGTCGTATAAATTGCTCTTGCCGCTCCTCCAGCACCAATTAGAAGAAATGAAAGCTCTGATAATGGCTGATCCAAGGCTTCAAGCAATGAATGAAGAAAGCCCTCTCCATCTGTGTTGTACCCAACGAGCTGACCTCCTTCGAGCCGCACCGTATTGACGGCACGCAGGCGTTCAGCTGTGACATCAATTTTGTCCAGGTACTGCATGATGTCTACCTTGTGCGGAACAGTGACGTTAAAGCCGCTGATTCCTAAGGCTTTCATACCGCTAATCGCATCTTTCAGGTCATCATTTTCTACTTGAAAGCCGTGATAATGTCCATCAATTCCAGCATCCTTTAATGCTGCATTATGAATATCCGGAGACATTGAATGGCCAACAGGGTTACCGATTACTCCGTATAAAGGTTTCAAGGTCTCTCCCCCTCTGAACAATTATATTAACGAACGTCTCATAAACACATGCACGCCTTTTGGCGCATAGACTTTAATTTGCTTACCTGCATCATTTGCCGTGATCCATCCTAAGCCTGAGAAAACGATATCCATTTTGGGCTGATCAATGGTAAAGGTATGCGGAACGAGTGCTGGAAAATCTCCCATCCCCTCTTTTGATGGCGGTGATAGCAGTTCCCCTGCATGTTTTTCATATAAATCATCTGCGTTCTCTAACTTTGTTCTGTGTATGTTCAGCTCATTTGGCATATAGCAGACAAATGACGTTCTGCCGCCTTTTACATAATCAAATCGAGCAAGTCCGCCAAAATAAAGCGTTTGTGCTTCATTTAATTGGAACGTTCTCGGTTTCAATTCTTTTTTCGGCGTTAAGATCTTCAAGTCATTTTTGCCGACATAGTGCGCCATCTGATGACGATTGATAATGCCCGGCGTATCAAATAGAGCAGATCCATCATCAAGCGGGATCTCAATGGCATCAAGTGTTGTACCTGGATATTGTGATGTGGTAATCACGTTCTCTTCGCCAGATACTTCTTTGATGATTCGATTGATAAATGTAGATTTCCCAACATTCGTACAGCCGACGACATAGACATTTCTTCCCTCGCGATAATGATCGATCGCTTCCATCACCTCAGTTACGCCCTGACCTCTGCTTGCACTGATTAAGAACACATCGATCGGGTTCAATCCGTTTTCTTTCGCTTCCCGTTTCATCCAATGAATCAAACGATCTTTTTTCACGGATTTCGGTAAAATATCTACTTTGTTGCCGACGAGTAAAATCGGGTTACCACCGACAATACGACTCAGCCCATTTATCCAGCTTCCGTTAAAGTCAAAAATATCAACGACCTTGACAATCAGAGAATCTGTCTCTCCGATGCTGTGCAATATATTTAAAAAGTCGTCTTCCGTTAAAGAAACATCTTGTATTTCATTGTAGTTCTTTAACCTAAAACAGCGCTGACAGATCACATCTTCTTTCAATAGAGATGCTGCCGGCGCATATCCTAATTGATCTTTATCTTCCGTCTGAATGGCTACACCGCAGCCAATACAAACAACCTTTTCCATTATTACTCTTCCTCCCACTGAATGTGGCCCTTACGCTTTAAGGCTCCTAAAATTCTGCGTTCAATCTGCCTGTTAAATTTAGTGAAAAATCCGTCTGAGGCAGCAACAGGGACGACCAAAATCGTATGGAAGCCGTGACGATTCCCGCCTAGAACATCGGTCATAAGCTGATCCCCAATGACCACCACATCTTCTTTTTTCAATTGCATATCAGCGACGGCCTTATTAAAAGCTCTTCCCATCGGCTTTTTCGCTTTATAAATAAACGGGATATGAACGGGTTCAGAAAAAAGCTTGACCCTTTTTTCATTATTGTTCGATACAATCGTCACTTGTATCCCGTGATCCTTCATTTCTTGAAACCATTCAATTAAGCGGGGCGTCGCACTTGGACGATCCCATTCTACTAGTGTGTTATCTAAATCGGTAATAATTCCTTTTACATTTCGTTCTTTTAGTTTTTGCGGTGAAATGTGGAAAATGCTTTTCACAAATTCATCCGGTAAGAAATACTTCTTTAGCACAATTTGCACCCTTTCTTCCATTGGTTTTTCAGCGATTGTGTCGAATCAAATCACAATTTGTCTGTCTATCGAATACAATGAAAAAGTTTTCGACATATGATGAGGACCTTCAACAGGTGTGGATAATTTTACACACATTATCCACCTATATTCCATCACGCTTTCATTCAATTATAAACACTCTACCCACAAGTTATCCACTTCACCATGTGGATAACAGAACGATTGTTCTTGTTTCCCATTCATGGTAGATTAAAGGTACTTCAGAGACATTCGATCAACCTATGATGATATGTCTTTTCCTCAAGTTTTATGCCAACTTTTTCAGGGGAGGTGTTTTTCCCATCATATGGGTTTCTAGTATGAAAAAGCTGTCAGATGATTTACTTATAGAATCGTACTATAAAGCAAATGAAATGAACTTAAATCGCGACTTCATTGAATTAATTGAGACAGAAATGAAAAGACGTTCGCTCGGGCATATGCTCTCTGTTTCCTCTTAATTCCATATCACAGGAACCATGCCTCCCGAGCACTCTCCTTTTTTAAACTCAGGTGACTGATATTATATCACTTGCGCTATAGGCTTACTACTATTTTCCGTAAAAAACACCCCTTCTTAACAAAGAAGAGGTGTCTTATTTGCAAGGCTGTTCATTCCAAAACCATAACCCTCCACCTACGACCAAAATGACCACAAGGAACACAACAAGAAAAGCGTAACCGATTCCTGCTCCTTGAGCTGGATAAGGCGAACACGCAGGGTAAGGATAAGGGCATCCCCACATATCAGTTACCTCCTTCTAGGAAGATATACTGTTAGACTATGCTGGATGGATGGTCTTGTTTAGGCAGATGGCCATCATTTAAAAATGTTTAATGACATCACGCTCTTTGATTTCGTTATAAATGATTCTTGCCCCTTTTGGCGTCATATGATTGCCAGAAGGGTCGATTAAACCTGATTGAATCAGCGCATTGTCACTATCTTCGCCTGCTTCTCGGATGAACGCTTTCCAGTTGTCGACAAGCGGTACTTGCTGATCCTTAGCTAGTTCTCTCGTGATGTCATTATAGGAATTTTGCCAAGCTCTTGCCCCGCCTCTCTCAGCAAAATAAGATGACTTATACCTAGAGTAATAATACAAGCCCTTTTTTCCGCCTTCTACAACAGGAACGCACGTCATGAGAATCGGGGTAATACCTGCTTTTCTACTTTCAGAAATGAAGTAGGTTATATTTTCTTTAAATCTTTTTTTCGTCACTCGGGGATGTTTCCCGTCTAAAATCGCCGCATCATTCGTACCGAACATAATGAGGACGTAAGTTGGTTTCTGCTTTAAAATATCCTGCTCAAAGCGAAGCTTCGCATCTTCAGTCGTCTGCCCGCCAATCCCTGCGTTCTTCACTTGAATTTGACCGCGCTCGACGTTTTTCATGAGATTCACCCATTTTTCAGATGTTGGATAATCTCGAAAGTCCCAGTTTGATCCCTTTGTATTGCTGTCGCCAAATGCAATGACACTTTCTTGTTCTGGCTTTGAACACCCAGCAGCGACACATAGCAGGATGAAAAGGACAACATATTTCTTCACAACATTCACCTCCAAAAGCCCTCTTCATATAGTAAACGACAAGACTTTTGGTTTCAATGAATGACTGTTTTTGACGAATACTTCCTAGTGCAGTTGAACAGGTACATACGCTTTGTCGTGATGCAGCAGTTCGCTCACTTTGACAAATTCATAGCCTCGATCCTTTAATTCAGGTATCACTTGTTTCAGTGCTTCGACCGTCTGCTTCCGGTTTCCCCCGCCATCATGCAAAAGAATGATATCGCCGCCTTGAATGTGATCAATAATCCGGCTCGCAATTTTGCGTGAGCCTGGTCTTGACCAGTCCTTCGGATCTTGCGTAAAGGACCACATCACCACATCATATCCTTGCTTTGACAAAATGCGGAAAGATTTCATCGTTAAACGGCCGCCAGGAGGGCGAAATAATAAGGGTCCTCCTGGCTGGAGTGAAGCGATTTGAGCCGCTGATTCTTTTAGCTCCTGCTTGATCTCCTTTGATGATAACAGGTCAAAATACGTATGATTCATCGTGTGGTTGCCAAGCTCATTTCCCTCGCCTACGATTCGTTTCGCAATCTCTGGATATGTATGAATCCGGCTGCCTATAGCAAAAAAGCTGGCATTCACTTGATGCTCCTTCAGCACATCTAATACTTGATTCGTGTACACTGGATGAGGTCCATCATCAAAGGTCAGTGCAATCTTTTTTCGTTCCTGTCTCATGTCCCAAAAAGCTCGTCCTGTTTTTTCTAGGTCGATTCTTTTTAATGTTCGAGCTTCTATTTTATTAGGAACAAACGTGCATAGCATTAATATACACATCAAGACATGCGACCCTCTCATTTGACCGCCTCCACAGAACATTCTTACAGATTAAATTGCCCGCTTTTTGATGAATCATTCAACATTCAAGGTCACGATCCGCATCTCTGGCTTCTTTTTTACATAAAAAAAAGCTGGCCATCAGGCCCGCTTTTTGTTTCACGTTTGGTTTCTCTCTTCAACTGTCGAACGTTGCTTAGAATTCATACAGACACTCTCCTTCTTGGATTTGATTTTGAGCCCATAATAATTTCCGATAATACTGGTTGGACTTCTGGTATTGTTGAGAGGCTTCTAAGGCTGTCGCAATTTCTAGTGAGATATCCTCTATATAAGAGTATAGGCTAAGTTTTTCCAAATAATCAATGGTTTTTTGCAGTTGTTCTTCATTCATTTCTTGAACATATAAAGCATCTAGATACTCAAACATATGACAGAACAGCTGGTCTTCATGCTTCTTTGCAGCTAATTTTCCATCTTCTAATATGCGGCATGCAGCTACTTGTTCATTTTGTCTAAAAAGCAGTTTTGCCAGCGTATAGAGCGTATGCGGAAGCGTGGGAAGCTGCTCTTTACAGGCAATATCAGCCGATTCCGTTAAATAGCGTTCTGCTTCCTCAAGGTAGCCCAGCTCCCCATAACATTTCCCTAAATTATAAAGCGCTGAACTGTATATCCGCGGGTGATCAATTTGTGATGCGAGCTGTTTTGCCTTTTTTAAATGAGGCAGTGCTCGGTCTTTTCGTTTTAAATCTTGATAGTTTCCTGAGATCACAAACAGGCACTGAATGATGCGAATAGAATAAGCATCATGCTGATCGTATATTTCCAGCGCCTTTAAAATATGATGCATCGAGACATGCGTTTGCTTCATAATATAGTAGGCTTCTGCTACTTTAAAATGAAATTCAGCCTGCTCAATATCATCAAATACCATAGAAAGCTGTTTTTCTGCCACTCGGTAATATTTGACGGCTTCTAAATATTCTTTTTGACTAAACTCATGCATGCCACGAAAAAATGCATGGTAATAATGCAGCATATCAGATAACTCATGATTGGAGTTTTCGATTTTATCGACAAGATTAGATACTGAGAAAGGTTGATATTTTGAAGGGTGTATATAGTCAAGCATGATCTGGTGCCGAAAACACATGAGCTGATAATAAATCAGTAAATGCTGGTCCTCTTCCATCCGTTCAATTTCCGCTTCTACTTCTGCTTTTAGGATTTCCGCATCTGGAACACTGAACTGCCGTATCATTCGATACCATTCATTAATTTTCATACCTACATGTGAAGAAAGAACCTTCCCCATGTTCCGAAAAAACCCCTTCCTTTTCGGTCTAATATTACATATTTTAGCACGCTTCTTGACCGCCAAGCACCGCAAAGAAACCGCAAACATATGAGAAGGGAAGCAAAACAAGACGAACAGAAGCCCGTTTTTTTCGAAAAAGATGATTTTTTCATCGTACAGACACAGACAATCCCCCCTTCACATACATTTGAGGATATAGGCAGTGGCCTAAACATGGTGGAGGTGAAAATCGTGGCAGGAGTATTTACAGCGATGGGATTGATGGTCAAAGAATTGGTGTTCTTAGTGTCCTATGTCAAAAACAATGCCTTTCCACAGCCCCTTTCGGGAGATGATGAAAAAAAATACTTAGCCCTTATGGCAGAGGGCGATGAACACGCGAGAAATATGCTGATTGAACATAACCTTCGGCTCGTCGCCCATATTGTCAAGAAATTTGAAAATACCGGGGAAGACGCAGAAGACCTCATCTCCATCGGGACGATCGGACTCATTAAAGCCATCGAAAGCTATTCCTCTGGAAAAGGAACAAAGCTGGCAACGTATGCGGCGCGGTGTATTGAAAATGAAATCCTGATGCATTTACGCGCGCTCAAAAAGACAAAAAAGGATGTCTCCTTGCATGACCCCATTGGTCAGGATAAAGAAGGCAATGAAATTTCTTTAATTGATGTCTTAAAATCCGAAAATGAAGATGTGATTGATACGATTCAGCTCAACATGGAGCTTGAAAAAGTAAAAGAGTATATCGACATTCTCGACGGCCGGGAAAAAGAAGTGATCGTCGGCCGGTTCGGCCTTGATTTAAAGAAAGAAAAAACGCAGCGGGAAATCGCCAAGGAGCTCGGGATATCGCGAAGTTATGTGTCCCGGATTGAGAAGCGAGCTCTGATGAAGATGTTTCATGAGTTTTACCGGGCGGAGAAGGAGAAACGGAAGCGGGAGAAGGGGAAGTGAAAATAAATTACTTCCATCTACTAATAAAAAACAGACCTTGTTGGGTCTGTTTTTATTTTCAGCACTAAGCTACTGTCTCTCTGCATTTCTTTTCAAATAGATGCTCTGTATTCATAACGCCCATAAATCTAATTTAAAAAGATTGCGATATCCTTTTTATTAATGAAAAATAAATGGTTATTATCATGATCTTTTTTAGGATAATGGTCAATTAAATATTGTCTCAAGGTATTTAATTCATCTATTTCAATCATTTTTGACTCAATTGCATTTTCCCACATTACAATTAATGTTTCATCGTCTATTACTTCTAGCACTTGAGGAACAAATTTTTTATTCTCTCTTCTATACGCTTGATACGCTGTGTAAGAAACTGCATCTAATACTGAATACCAGCCATATTGTTTTTGTTCATCTTTTTCTTTATTTGCGAACTCGGCTACATCCATATAATCTTCACTATCTATGTAGTTACATAAATCATCTGCACTTAACTGTTTGCCAGAAAGCCATTTCCAGCAATCATCTAAAGCTTTTTGTCCTATGTGGTAACCATCATCTTCTTTACCTATGAATGTATACATTTTTTCGGCTATCGCTAAGCCTAGTGCAACTTTAGCTTCTTCTCGTTCTGTTGTTACTTTTATTTTCAATTCTGGATAGTGATCTGTCAGTTGCTTGAATATTCCTCTTTCCTCACTTGGAACTCGATCAAACAAACCTTTTGTACATTTATTACAAACTCCATTTGGATTAGATTGATGGATATTTAGTATACCTTTTATCTCTTCTGGTTTAAAAACAGCACTTAGATGATTCAGAGTTCTCGAAAATTTAAACTAGTAATATTCTTTTAAGATGTTAATGCGCAACTATTTTAATCAAAGAAATTACCATCTTCCTGTCTCTAAACTCTAAAAAAAACACACCTTCATAATCAAAATCATGTTCATAATACCCTACATGTAAAAGCATAGTATCGTCTAAACTAGGTAATTTTTCTTCTGTACTCACTTTCATCTTGCGCCCCTAACTTTTCATATCCTTCTGAAAATCAATATCCCTCAACTCAACCCATTCAACAAAGTCAGGAACTGTTTTTGTCGTCAAAAAATGATGAACGATTTGATACGCTTGATTACGATCGACATAGCTGCACGACGGCACATACAATGGGATTCCTGCGACCAAATGCTCGATCGTTTCAATTTTTTCTCCCTTTTTAAAAGGAACCAAAAAATTTGGATACCTCATGATCAAGAAACCATACGGTTCCGTATAAAAGAAAACTAGACTTTCACTTTCCCAATCTTCTTCTATCTCAATGGAAGATTCTCCGTTACCTTGTTCCCAATATTCTTCACCCTCCTGAAAGAAAATCCTTTTCATGAATTCTTCTCCTGGAGTTGCTACTGAAGCTCCTGTGGGGCCGTAGTATAAAAACATCTATATCTCTCCTTCATACCTATATCAACTTGTTAACCAACTATTCTATTTCCTTCAAATTGATAAAAAGCTTGTGGTTCTTCGTTTAATTTCAGCAAGTGATATAGCTTTGGGTTTAGCTTTTGAAAAGTTTGCTTGCTGACCCATTTTACTTCTTCAATATCATGATCCGGATCGAGAATACTCATTTGTCCTCCGGTGATTTCAGCAAAGAAGGTGATCATCAGTGCATGATGCTTTTTGTCTTGAAAGAATGCTTCTCGAACCGAATGAAGTTCATTTACTTTGCAAATATACCCTGTCTCTTCTTTCACCTCACGGATCACGGCTTGATGCAGTTGTTCGCCTTTTTCTACAGCACCACCAGGAAGCCCCCAATATCCCCTTACGTTTTTGACCATTAAAATATTTTCTGCCTCATCATTCATAATAGCTGATACTACGTCTACTCTTTTCAAATGAATCCCCCTCAATCATTCTCTTTTCTCATCAATTATCGAATAAATAGCACGAACTGTTCATTTCAATACAATCATTATACGGTATCCTTGATACAAGAGAATGGATAAGAAAGCAAACAGCTTTCGTGAGCAGATTGGAGGCCACAGCATGTGGATCATCATCATTTTACTTATTGTCCTCATTGGGTTTACAGGGAATATCGTTTCTTTATTAAGACAAATGAAAGAATCAAACGAGAAAATTATACAACTGTTAGAACAGCAAAAACCGAAAAAATAAAAACCTCACTCTTTTAGAGAGAGGTTTTTTAGAGTAAGCCATTATTCTTACCGTTTCTCATGAAGCAACATATATCTGATTCGACGAATATAATGCAGCGCAATATGAACGAGACATAAAATGAGCCCGATCATCGCAAGAATATAAATGGGCAGCATCAAACTAGGTACATAGTTGACGATAAAACCCAAACAAAACGCTGTCAGCATATAAAGGCTGATCAACCTCATCAATACCATTCGAAGCCCTCCCTTTCTACAACTTTAACATCATTTCCTTTATTTTTATAATTGGATTTAAAAAATGCGAATCCACTAAGATTCGCATGATCATTACGTATTCAATTCACCTTTCTTCGCCCGCGCTTCCTTCCACTGCTCAAGCTCTGACACTGTCAATAATTGATATCCTTGTTTGGTTAATTCCTTGATAATCGTGACAGCTGCGTTTGCCGAGGTGTCGTAGATGTCGTGCATTAAAACAGTTTCTCCGCTAGATGCATGTGTGAGAATGTAGTTGGCAACGTACTGGCTGTTGCGATATTTCCAGTCTTCAGGATCTACGTCCCAAAGCGTGACTTTCATGTTGACAGCCGCGTTAATTTGCCCGTTTGTTCCTCCATATGGCGGTCTAAAGTGAGTCGGTGTGAAACCACCCGCTTTTTCAATGATTTGCTGGGTCTCTTCCACTTGTTTGACGGCTTGTTTTAATGGAAGTCTTGTGAGTAAAGGATGGCTATAGGAATGATTTCCGATTTCATTCCCACCCTTTCTGATTTCACCTAGCATATCAGGGTAATATTGAACCCTGTTTCCTAATACAAAAAATGTCGCATGTCCTTTGTTTTCTTTTAAAGCTTTTAAAATTTTTGAGGTCGTGGATGGATTTGGTCCATCATCAAATGTCAGGGCAATAGCTTTTTGACTCGGGTTGAATGTTGCTTGTTTTGGCAGTTTGACGAGCTTTCTTTTTGAGATCGGTTCTTTTTTCTCATTTTTGTTCTTTTCTTTATGAATGTATTCAGGCTTTAACTTTCCTTTAAGCAGCGTTTTTTTAATCGCCAGCACTTGAGGCCCTTGTTCGCTTGGTGCGATTTGCCCTGCTGGAAAGTAGAATTCTATAAAACGATCTTTGATGGCAAAATACTGATAATGCTCTGCTGCAGGAGACGTTCCTTGTTTGAGCAAATGCTCATTTTCAGCAAGAGAGCGATCTTTTTTTAATTCATCAAATGTCATTTGAGACAGTTTTTGCAGATCTTCTTTCTTTGATAAAAATAGATCATCTATTGATAAAAAATGCTGTTTCTTGAAATCAAAATTGAATATCTTTGATTCATGTTCGCCCTTTACTCCGCCTTTTAATTCATAAGTATTGAATTTGATCGCAGCGGTTTGCTTGGCATAATGAGTAATCTCGTAATCTATGTTTAATTCGTATCGATGATCTTCATCGACATCGTTTGCTTCACTGAATGATGTTTTGAATTTATCTAGCGCTGTTTCAGCAAATCTTTTCATCTCTTGATCTAGCTTTTCTTGATGAAAGACCGGATAGTTGACAGCATATCTCATGTATCTCCCGTCATTCACGAGGGTGACTATTTCCACTTCTTTATAGCTCGCATCTTGTTCTACTTTCTTCTTCTCCGTCCCGCTTGCCTGCTGATTATGATAAAACGCAGCAATTCCGATGATGATTGCAAGTCCGCATAGGACGAGACTAATCTTCCATTTCATTGACACAATAATTCCCCTCTCGTGATGGCGTCATGCCTTGATGACGTGTGTTTGTAGGATAGACTTTGCGTGAACCCCATTTAGTTTTCAAAAAACAAACTCGTCACATTTTAGACACATTTTAAAAGAGGAATAGAAAAAGGGCTTGATTTCTCAGCCCTAACATTATTTTTGCATATATAGTTGAAATAATTTCGTTTCTTCATCAATCGAACTCGCTCGATCAAAAGCCGCTCTGACCGTCTTTGTATTGTTCAATCGCTCATAAAGCATAGTCAATACAAAGATAAATGCCGCATTCCCATCAATGTAATCATCTGGCGCTACATAGGACATGGCACCTGCTTCTAAAAATGCATCAGCTAGTTTTTTCTCACCTAGTGTGCAGCCTGTAGAAATAACGTGAACCCCTTCTAACGAAGCATATCGCTTGATTTCATCCACTCCAAAAGCAGCGCCTCTAGGCTCCCCATCTTCATATACATCTTCCCCTAATTCCGGCATGAGAAATGCTCCTTCTTCCCCATGAAACGATAGAAGAATGCAATCGATTTCTCCTCTATTTTTTCCAGATAACACATGGATCAGGTCATTTGGTCTTCCGATCCATTGCATATCGACTTTCACACCGAAGTTTTCAAGTGCTGCACGCAGCGCAAAAGATTCCAGCTCACTATTTGGTCCTGCTGCTAACATGATGCGCATCGTCTGTTGATCCACTTTTATCCCCTCCAGATTATGATAAAAATAAAACCATTTTTTCCTCATCTGCATATGTATGATCAGGCCATTTTAGTGCTTTTTCTTCAAGTGCGTATGACTCAAATCCAATAGAGCGATACAGGCGTTTGGCTGAGTGATTGGTCGTCACGACTGATAAATACATTTGCTCGATGTCATGTCGTTCTCCGGCGAATGAAAGAACTTCTGTCATCAAGGCCTTGCCTACTCCTTTTCCGCGGGCACCCGCCGTTACATACATCGCTGCTACATTCGCTCGGTGCTTTAATTTCTGCAAATTTTCTTGGGTGAGC
Organism: Bacillus sp. FSL K6-2841; assembly: GCF_037976435.1. Classification (NCBI taxonomy): domain Bacteria; kingdom Bacillati; phylum Bacillota; class Bacilli; order Caryophanales; family Bacillaceae; genus Bacillus; species Bacillus sp. FSL K6-2841. The sequence continues at coordinate 2,322,648 of NZ_CP150266.1, forward strand.
GTGACCATGCCCACAAGTTGCCCTTGATCAAAGGCGCCAAAGGTCCACATCAATTGTACAGAAGCAAAACGAGCTGCGTATTTTTCTATTGTACCGATTTGCTCTTCTTCATAACTCATCGCAAAGCCCTCAGGATGTAATCGCAGTGCTTCTAGTCTCAATGCGGTATATTCTTCAGCATCATCTGGTGTTAACAATCGAATATTCAGAACATCGCCCCCAACAGAATGATTAATACGTCCAATTTTATCTTGAAAGGAGGTTTTGATCAAAATGTTTCTCCTGAAAATAAAAAGGCATCCCCTAAAAGGATGCCCCCTCCATTACCACTTACAGCGTTTCACTGGACGGCAGCAAGGGTTTTTGATATCACTGCCGCAATCGTATTCTTTCACGATATACTCGTTATGAGTCGACTCAGTGACAGGATAGTAGTTTTCAATTCTTTTGATGTTTTTGTTGACGTTTGTGATATGCGTTGGATGAATTTTTCTGATGGTTTGTTCATTCGTTCTTGTGTTGACAATTTGACGTGTGGGGAAAACAACCGTTTCATCTCCTCCATGGTTTCCTCTGCGAGGTCCAAAGAAAAAATCATCTAATCGATTCCGGCTCATCTCAACACCCCTTCAATTTGTCTTTCACTTACACTCTATCGTATGTAAGAGACGCCATTCGTGATTAGATGCTTGTCTATTTTTTAAAAATTCCGCTATTCATCTCGTTTTCTCTTTCTTTACAAAAGGGCAATTTTAACATATTATACAAATGATATATTGTAGCAGAAGAAAATGTGCCCCATAGCCTTCCCACTCATCATCAAACACGAGGTGAACGATATGATCAATACGACACAACCAATCGAACGAAACAAGCTAGACATTGCACTTGAACTGACTCAAATGCATTTGAATCAATATGAAACGAATCATCCTGATCAGTTGAGTGAGGTTTATGCGAAATATTATGCACTGCTTGAAGTGCTGGATTTATCTTCTTATGATCAATTGATTGATTTATTGCCAGATGAGCTAAAACAGACGCTTGAGTAAAAAACCCTCTATCCACATGGGATAGAGGGTTTTCTTTATACTCGTGCTGCCATATCGGTTTCGATTTGTTCTAAGCTTCTTCCTTTTGTTTCCACTAGTACAAAGCGGGTGAACAATAGTCCGATTAAGCAGATGACACCAAATGAGGAGAAAATGACCCCGAAGCTGAATTTGTCTGCCAGGATAGGGAACACGAGTCCAACGGCTAACGATCCCGTCCAGTTAAAGGCAGATGAAATACCTGCGCCGATACCTCTGACAGAAAGCGGGAAAATTTCGCCGATGATGATCCACGTGATCGGTGCCCATGAAAAGGCGTAGCACAAGATAAAGCAGCAAAGTGAAATTAAGGTCACCCAGTTTAAAATCCCTTCACTAACGCCAAGTGCACCTAATGCGGCTGGTGCAAAGAAAGAAAGGGCCATGCCCGTTCCCCCTACAGTGAGAATCGTTCGGCGGTCGAACCGGTCGACAAATTGTAAAAAGATCACGGTGGTGACGACAAAAATGACACCGACAATGACTGTAAAACCTGCGGCAACCTGAGGTGCAAGCCCTACATTCCGAGCAATACTCGTTGCATAATACACAATAGAGTTCGCCCCTTGAATTTGCTGAAGGGTCGCCATCCCAACCCCGATGAAAAGAGCCATTCTAAATTTCTTTTGGAACAACTCGCGAATACCAGAGCGTTCTTCTTTTGCGACTTCTAAAATTTCCTGCATCTCTGCTTCGATTTCCTCATGAGAAGAGCGCAGTGATCCTAATACTTCCCGTGCTTTATGAGCCATTCCGTGTTTAATTAAATATCTCGGAGATTCAGGAAGCTTCAGCATACCAATATAAAGCACGATGGCAAATAAAGCGGCACTACCGAGCATCCAGCGCCAGCTGTCTGGAATAGGTTCAAACACAAATGCGACAATATAGCTCAGCAATAGTCCGCTCACGATCATGAGCTGATTGAGCCCAGACAATTTCCCGCGAATTTTAGCAGGAGCAATTTCAGACATGTATGCCGGCACCAAAGATGAGGCTGTACCAACGGCTGTTCCTAAAAAGATACGTGCAATGGTTAATGAAATCTCTTCTGGTGCGATAGCTGATCCGATCGCTCCGACAAAAAAGATAACAGATGAGACCAAAATAAGCTTTCTGCGGCCAAATTTATCCCCTAAGAGACCGCTTAAAATGGAGCCGATGATCGCCCCGCCCATTAATGAAGAAACGACAATTCCAAGCCATAATGGACTGAGCTGAAATTCTTGCTGAATATGCCCTTCTGCCCCTGCAATAATCCCAATATCATATCCGAATAAGATGCCTGCAAAGGACCCGAAAAAGAAGATAAATTTGCTTGACACTTTTTTCTCCAAGTGGATGACCCCCTCACTTAATTAACCGCTTTCATTTCATCCCGTGCTTCTACTGTAATCAGTAGAAGACCTTTCACCCTTCTATAAAACCACATATTCTGCACTCACAAGCTTTGCAAAATGAACAATTTGATCAACCGTTAAATTGAGGGATACGACTGTATGATGACCCCCGCCTTGCTTAATCCACGCTTTGACGCCATCCTGAAAATTCGGCTTGATTTTCCAGAGCACACGTGCAACCGGTAAATGAGGTGCTGCTTCCTCCGGCTCAAAGGCTTCGACTTCTTGTATGAGCCATTTGAAATGAGTCCCAAAGTCAGCAATAGAAACAACAACACCTTCCCCTGCTTTGCCATCAAACACAAGACGAGCTGGATCCTCCCTGTTTCCAATTCCAAGCGGAGATACGACAATGACAGGTTTCGTATGGGCGAGCGCCGGATCTACTTCTAACATATGAGATTGCAGCACTGCTTCCTGTCCAGAGGTCATTTCATACGTGTAGTCCTCCATAAAACCAGTGGATTGATGATGACTCATCACTTTTAATAACCGGTCCAGCGCAGCCGTTTTCCAATCGCCTTCACCCGCAAAGCCATATCCCTTTGCCATTAGCCGCTGTACCGCAAGTCCTGGCAACTGTTTCATTCCATGTAAATCTTCAAAGTTTGTCGTAAAGGCATTGTACCCGCCTTCATCTAAAAAGCGTTTGATAGCGATTTCATAGCGCGCTTGCACCTTCACACTTTTTTCCCATTCTTCGACTGAATATGTCCCATAATCCACATCATATTGCGATAAATACTCCGCAAATAATGCATCTACCTCTGCTTCTTCTACTGCATTCACATATTTGACGAGATCGCCTATACCAAAGTAATCAACCGTCCACCCTAACTGAATCTGGGCTTCGATTTTATCGCCTTCTGTGACAGCCACGTGGCGCATGTTGTCACCAAACCTAGCCACTTTAATCTGAAAGCTTTCATGATAGGCAGCTGCCACGTCCATCCAATCAGCGATTTGCTGCTGCACATCCGGCTTAGACCAATGACCGGCAACAATTTGATTTTCTTTATTTAAACGTGCATTGATATAGCCATATTCTCTGTCTCCATGTGCCGATTGATGAAGATTCATATAGTCCATGTCGATCGTGTCCCACGGAATCTTTTCATAATACTGTGTGACAAGATGCAAAAGAGGCTTCTGCAAAAGATTGGTCCCGCGTATCCACATTTTTGCCGGTGAAAATGTATGCATCCACGTCATGACGCCGACAACCTCATCACGATAATTGACCTCTTTCATCAGCTTTGTGATTTGATCCGCGCTGACAGCTAGCTCCTGCAAGATTACTGGATAAGGAAGTAAACCGCTCTCATTTAAGGCATCCGTCATCTTTTGTGCATCTGCTTTTACTTTCTGCAGTGCTTCATCTCCGTATAAATGCTGTGATCCGACAATAAACCAGCATTCTTTATGTTGACTTGTTAACATAGATATCCCTCTTTTCTTTATCTTGAAGGTTTTTGTCCGTAATACGCATGTTCTCCGTGTTTTCTTAAGTAATGTTTATCTAAAATTCGCTGCGGAAGAGGCTCCGCGTATTCATTTAATTGCTTTGCGAACAAATTCATTTTGGCGACTTCATCTAAAATCACACTGTTTGTGACCGCACTTTTTGCATCTTTCCCCCACGTAAATGGGCCGTGGCCTTGAAGCAAAACACCCGGCACCGCCATCACATCTAGGTTTCTTTTCCCAAACGTTTCGATGATCAGCCGGCCCGTTTCTACCTCATAACCGCGATTGACTTCTTCTTCTGTCAGAAATCGAGCACACGGAACAGCGCCGTAAAATGTATCGGCATGTGTTGTGCCCATTGCCTGTAAATCGAGACCTGCCTGTGCCCAAACGGTTGCCCACATGGAATGGCTATGTGAAATACCGCCAATTTCCTCAAAGTGTTTGTAAAGGACAGCATGTGTTGCTGTATCTGAAGAAGGACTGTATTCCCCTTCCACTACTTCACCGTCAAAATCGACCACAACCATGTCTTTCGCTGATAATTGATCATACGCTATCCCGCTAGGCTTAATAACAAATAGACCGCTGTCACGATCACACGCGCTGACATTGCCCCATGTGAATTTCACAAGTCCGTATTTTGGTAAATCTAAATTGGCTTCGTATACTTCTTCTTTTAAGCGTTCTAGCATACGGTTATCACTCCTTTCTTTGACATCAGATGTGCTACTGCCGCCTCTTCAATCGGAAGGCCATCTTGATAGCGCTTTAAAAATTCACCAAAGCCTTTGACATCAAGCGGATCGGGTTCTATCATTTCTTCTGATGTATCGGCAAACACTTGATGCGTGAGAAATTCAGCCAATGTTTGGTTTTGATGATGGATCATATAGGAAGCGAGGACAGCCATTCCAAACGCACCACCTTCTCCCGCGGTGGAAACGACTGATACAGGTGTATTAAGCGCTGCCGCCACCATTTTTTGACCAACGAGCGGTGTTTTAAATAACCCTCCATGTGCTAATAAACGATCAATCACAACATGTTCTTGTTCTTTTAAGCGATCCATCCCTATTTTCATTGCGCCAAAAGCAGAAAAAAGATGGGTACGCATGAAGTTAGCCAGATTAAAGCGGCTTTCAGCTGATCTGACAAAAAGAGGTCTTCCTTCTGGCAGTCTTGTAATATTTTCACCAGAATAATAGCCATAGCTTAAGAGTCCGCCGCCATCTGGATCTGCTTCTAACGCCTGCTGCAATAAAGCTTCGTATACCTTTTCTGATGCTACTTGCATACCCAATGCGTCAAATGCCTCTCTAAAGATATTCATCCAAGCATTTAAGTCACTTGTACAGTTGTTCGCATGAACCATTGCGACTGGCAGTCCGTCCGGCGTTGTGACCATATCCACCTCTGGATATACACCCTTTAGCTCCTGCTCTAGCACAATCATGGCAAAAACAGATGTCCCAACTGAAATGTTCCCTGTTCGTTTTTCTACACTGTTTGTTGCCACCATTCCCGTTCCGGCGTCACCTTCAGGGGGGCAAAATGGAATGCCTGGCCGCAAATGTTTGCCTTGATCTAAAATGGCTGCTCCTGCTGCCGTTAACACGCCAGCCTCCTCACCTGCTAAATAAACACGCGGCAGAAGATGACGAAGCCTCCATGGATAGCCTTTTTCTGCGATCAAGTCTTCAAATTGATGGAGCATTTCTTCATTGTAATCTTTCGTTTGTTCGTCAATTGGGAACATACCTGACGCATCCCCAATGCCAATGGCCTGCTTTCCTGTTAACAGCCAGTGAATGTATCCTGATAGGGTGGTCATATATTCTAAACGGGAAAGATGTTTTTCCTCTTCTAATATGGCTTGATACAAATGGGCAATGCTCCATCTTTCTGGAATATGAAATTGGAAAACATCCGTCAGTTTTTGACTCGCCTCAATGGTTGTGGCATTCCGCCATGTGCGAAATGGAACGAGGACCTCTCCTGTATGATCACATGCCACATAGCCATGCATCATCGCTGATACCCCAATTGAGCCAATGGTTTGAATGGTCACGCCATACCTTTGCTCGACTTGCTCTTTCATCTCTCGGTACGCTACTTGAAGACCTGTAATGATATCAATTAAGTTGTACGTCCAAATACCTTCCTGAAGAGAACTTTCCCATTCAAATGCACCTTGGGCAATTGGCTGAAACACTTCATCTATTAAAATGGCTTTAATTCGTGTTGAACCAAATTCAATCCCTAAAGATGTACGTCCTTCTTTTAAGGCTTTGGTCGTCTCTTCATGATTCATTCTGCGTTCACCTCCACGATTGATAGCGGTTTCAATTTTAATTTTCTAGATTCATTGATTCTCTGTGCACATTCACAATATAATATTTGTACGTACATATGTCAATAATAAATATAGTTGTACATACACAATGTGACAAAAACCGTACTTTTCTAAAGCTGAGACGACAGAAAGGGAAAGCGCCTGTTTTTGATTCGACAACCATGTTAAAATATGTCCATACAATTTCTTCTCAATCCGAGTAGATGATCAACTGAGAAAGAAGTGAAACGATGAAAAAGAAGTACCAGATCATTATCGATGATATAAAAAGCAAAATACTTACAGGAGATTATCGGATCGGGGAACGTATTCCAACTGAATCAAGCCTGCAGGAGATGTATCAAGTGAGCAGGCATACAGTTCGAAAGGCCATCTTAGAATTGTCGAGCGAAGGTTTTTTGCGAAGTGAGAAGGGTTCAGGCACATTTGTGACCAATCAATATCAAACAAAGCCTGCGGGACATGCGCATATGAAAACGATTGGTGTTATCACGACATACATATCCGATTACATTTTCCCTTCCATCATTCGAGGCATTGAAAGCCGATTAAACGAAGAGAACTATTCTTTGTTACTGGCGAGTACGAATAATGATGTAGAACAGGAGAAAAAAGCGCTCGAAATGATGCTGTCCTTTGGTGTGGACGGACTTATTGTCGAGCCGACGAAAAGTAATTTATATAATCCGAACATCTCGTACTATTTATCTTTTAAAGAACAGGATGTACCGCTCATTATGATCAATGCTTATTATGAGCAGTTAGAGGTTCCTTTTCTCTGCTTGGATGATGTGAAGTCCAGTTATTTAGCCACAAAAGAGCTGATTACCTCGGGGCATCAGCAAATTGGGTTCATTTCAAAAACAGATGATTTACAGGGAAAGTACCGAATGAAAGGCTATATTCAAGCGCTCGGTGAAGCGAAGCTTAATTTTCTGCCTGAGCACGTCCTCTTTTTCGATACAGAATCGAAGCAGCATTTGGGGGATGATATTAAAACTTTCTTATTAAAGCATCAGCATGAGCTGACTGCCCTTGTTTGCTATAACGATGAGGTTGGATTAGAGGTTGCCAATGTATGCAGTGACATCGGGCTGTCCATTCCAGAGGATCTCTCCATTATTGGGCAGGATAATTCATATATTGCCCAGAAAAATGCCCATGTGAAGCTGACAACACTGACGCACCCTCAGGAGCAAATGGGCCGGGATGCAGCAGACTGGATGATTAAAAAGGTGCAGGGGAAGAAGAATCTCCCTCATCAAACCTTTTATGAACCTGAATTGGTTCCAGGAGAAACGATCAAACAAATGCATGCAAGAAAAAAATGAGCCCTTGCCGCAAGAGGCTCATTTTTATATGATTAGATCTCTTCTTTAGGAGTAGGCACTGCGCATACACCATCTGCACATGCCGCTTCAAATGAATTAGAAGCCGCTTTATCAGCTTGAGCTGCTTCTTCTGTCCAAGCCGTTTCAAGTGCACGCAGGAATGTATCGGCTGGCTGTGCACCTGCCACTGAATACTTGTCATTGATCAAGAAAAACGGAACAGCATTGATACCAAGCTGTCTCGCTTCTTGTTCGTCTTTTCGGACATGATCGGCAAACTCTTCGCCACCTAAAATTTGCTGTACTTCCTGCAAATCAAGACCTGCTTTTTCTGCAATGTCTAAAAGGGTTTGACGATCACCAACATGCTTTCCATCTGTAAAGTATGCTTGAAACAGCTCAGTCATGACGAAATCACCTTTCCCCATTTGACCGGCATATTGCGCCAATCGATGGGCATCAAAGGTGTTTGTCAACACGAGTGGATCAAATTGAAAATCGATTCCTTTCTCTTTGCCGGCCTGCTTCACCTGCTCATTCATCGCCATGGCCTGGCTGCGGCTCATCCCATATTTTTTAACGAGCATATCATGAACATCATAATTGACCTCAGCAGGTGCATGTGGATCAAGCTCAAAGCTTTTAAACTCGATTTCTACCTGTTCCTTTTGAGGGAATTGTTCAAGCGCTGTTTCTAGTTGTTTTTTTCCTATATAACAAAAAGGACAGGCGATATCTGACCAGATTTGTACTTTCATGTTCATCTTCCTTTCGTGTTTACGCTTTTTCTTTGACGATGTAACAATTATAGTTACAACAAATCGGTTATGTCAAGATTCTGATCTTGATTGAAATGAAAAAGCCTCTCCTTTTAAGAAAGGAGAGGCTTTGAAAATGACTATTCTAAATTGGCATGGTGACCATACATTGTCTGTGTGTCGAGCTTTTTCATTTCCATTAACCGCAAAATAACCGCATCGTATGTCAGAAGAAGCGACTGCTCAAATAGCGAGCCCATTGGCTGAATGGTATGATGGCTTCCTTCCTGTTGATCCTTCGGCGCACCTGACAGTAAGATGACTTCATCCGATAGATCAGCTAGAGGTGACTGAGCAGAAAGCGTAAAAGTTGCCACTTTTCCGCCAATTGCTTTTGCTTTTTTTGCAAGGACAAGCAAGGTCTCTGTACGGCCAGAGCCGCTCCCGACAATCAAGAGATCTTCTTCTGTAAAGGAAGGTGTATTGGTTTCACCGATCACATACGCCTTGACGCCAATATGCGTGAGTCTCATGGCAAATGATTTTCCCATCAAACCAGACCTGCCAGCCCCTGTCACAAAGACCTTTCTTGTAGTTAAAATGCTTGAGACAAGCCGCTCTGCTTGTTCGTCTTGAATAGCGGGCGAGTGCTCAGAAAGCTCATTTAAAATGGCTTTCACATAGTCACTGGTTTTCATGATTGTGCGATCAGCTGCTTCATTTGTGCGGCCACTTCTGCTTTATTGTCCTGGCTTGCGATACCACCGCCGACAATGATTAAATCAGGATTTAATTTCACGACTTCAGGTAACGTATCAAGCTTAATTCCGCCTGCAATGGCTGTTTTCGCTTGTTTGACGACTTGTTTAATGGTCATAAGGTCAGCAAATGAGTTTTGACCAACCGCTTGCAGATCATAGCCCGTGTGCACACAAATATAATCGACTCCAAGTTCATCCAGCTCCTTTGCCCGGCCTGCGATATCTTTGATGCCAATCATATCAACTAAAATTTGTTTTCCTCTTGCTTTCGCTTCTTTCACCGCTCCTTGAATGGACATATCTTCTGCCGCTGCAAGAATGGTGACGATATCTGCTCCAGCTTCGGATGCCTGCTGCACTTCATAGCCGGCAGCATCCATTATTTTCAGATCGGCGAGTACACGTAAGTTTGGAAATGCCTGTTTCACTTCTTTAACGGCACGCAAGCCTTCGTTGATCACAACAGGTGTTCCAATTTCGACTACATCGATCGATCCTTCTACTTCTTTAATCAGCTCAATCGCTTCTGGTATATTCACTAAATCTAATGCTAATTGTAATTTCATGAACGTTCACTCCTATTTTTTCATCTCATCTTCAAGAGCTCCGTGGATAGAGCTTCTTGCACGATGAAATGAGTATAACAACAGGATGGAAGCAATCCAAGTACGCACTTTTTTTTTACATACTATACTTTTTCGCATATGGTTACAAAAAAGACACTGTCTTTTCGACCAGTATGTCAGCGAGCGCACAAACCCTCGCATTCGGTGTCATGTCTGTGTTCTGATGCCGCTCCGGTACTCGGCCTTCCTAGACTGCAAAGGTTTTCAAGTCACGCTAAAAAAAAGACAAAGAGCTAAAATAAAGTGATTTTAGCTCTTTGTCTACATCGGTCATCTTTCTATTTATCATCCTTTAAAAAATTGCTGTCGAGATATTGTTTTCCCCAATCATACATCGCCTCTAAAATCGGCATTAAGCTTTCTCCTAATTCTGTGAGAGAATACTCAACCTTTGGCGGAACGACAGGATAAACCTCCCGGTGCACAATGTGATCTTCCTCTAATTCTCTTAGCTGATTGACAAGCATTCTTTGCGTAATCCCAGGCATTAACGACTTTAACTCACCAAAACGTTTTGTCCCTTCTCTGCCAAGGTGCCATAAAATCAGCATTTTCCACTTACCGCCGATAATATTCAGCGTCAGCTCTTTTTCGCAATTGAACACTTTATTTTCCATACGTGATGACAACAACATTCACTCCTATCATTACAAACCATTTACCCTTTATCATATACTGCGGCAAAATGAATTGCCTAGCATACGGTCTTTGTTATTGATTTTGTTTTTTGACAAAAGCCATCACAGCCTTTGTCATATCTTGCGCTTCTTTTGGCGCCCTGTCTGATCCAAACCATTTATTCAGATCACTATGGCTTAACGTATGAACCCGAAAAACAAACCGAGAGCCTTTATCATGATTTAGTTTTTCTGCAAATCGGTACACCTCAGGATTTTCCCAGCCTGTAACCAAATAGACGGGAGGTACATTCTTTTGATTCATATAAGTGACAGGTGATGCCTTTGTCCAATTCTCCTCTTGTTTTCCAAAGACTTTTTTGTACGATGGGATGGCTTGTATAAATTGATTGAGGTTTAACGGTCCGTCTAAAATCACAATGGAATTAATCGTTTTTGGCGACAACCCCACACGCTTTAAGTAAGTCGAATCTGTGGCAACCAGCGCCGTCAAATGACCGCCCGCTGAGTGACCCATGACATTGATTTTTGATGAATCGATTTGATATTCATACGCATGATCCTTCACCCACTTAATGGCGTTTGCCGTATCATCTGCCATCTGCTCATAGTTGGCATCAGGGTGAAGCCTGTAATTCATTGAAACAAACACATATCCTTGACCCGTAAAATAATCAGCTTTTGAAGCGACTCTATTCTTATCGCCGCCTGTCCAGCCGCCGCCATGGAGATAGATCATGACTGGATGCTTTTTCTTTTTGTCTTCATCTTTGCCCTTTGGCATATACATATCGAGTGTTTGCTGTTTGTTTTGTGTGTCTGCATAATGGATATTCGTCGTCGGCTTAGGCTGGTTGAAACGGAACACAAAGAATGCGCATACCAATAATCCAGCGATGACCGCCGCAAATAAAAGCCACTTCATCATTCGATTCAATGTCATTGCACCTTTCTATGTTGGGATGGGGAAGCATCATTCGCACATATGTAGAGAGACTAGGCTGATTCATTTGATACGACTTGTATGACTTGAACCGTTTCACAATAAAAAGAAAAATACTGTTCTTCATAATCTTCGACAAAGTAATTCAAATATTCCCAGCCTCTATCCAAAAGTTGAATGTTCAATATAATATGGTCATCGTTTGTTAACTCCAAATCTTTGATTTGAACAGAAGAGACATTAGTGAATTTCAGACGAATGTCTGCTTGTAGATTCGGGGATTCATATGGGATGTGCAGAACAATACAGTTGATCAAGTCGTAATGTTCATTATACTCTTTAAAGTAGTGAAATTCATTGATTTGCTTTAGATGGTTGATATTGAAATCGGGGATTTGTTTCTGGATTTTTTCATTTAAAAACCATGTCATCGTTTATCCTCCAAGAGGTTATTGTATAAGTACAATGATTCGTTTTCTTGTTTCTTCATGGTATTGAACATAGGAATGCAATAAAGGATAAGATTCAAGGATCTGTTGATACGTTTTGATTTGGGGATATTGCTCTTCAAATGACTGACGCAGCACGTTTAACTGTTTTTTCGGTATTCGTTTATGATCGATCACATAACTTAAGCTGCCTGCAACAAGTGAAAAAAACATATAAAAATCATCTGAGTACATACCAGTTTCTTCTTCAAAAGAGATGATATCATCTGGATAAGATGAATCTAATAAGTATTGATAACGTTGTTTTACATCATCGAATAAACCTTGTTTATCACGGCTGATTTTCATGAATTTTCCCCAATCTCTCATTGTTTTTAATTCTTATTTAGACGCTAATGAGATCTTCCTATACACTGCAAATAAATTCTTGTGAATCGAAACATACGTTTTTCGATTCTATTGCGAGTAACATCCCATTGATGTTAAATAGAAAATTTGCATTTGAATCAAATTCTTCAAGAAGTACATTTTTAAGGTTCCCTATCCCTTGAGGGTGGTAGCTGCATTCGAAAATTTGCCAATTCATCTCTTCTTGTATCAATTCTTCAAATCTATCATTACCTTCACCCCCATTATAATAAAGACTCGCCACATTCATAAATCGCAATTCATGTTGAGTAACTTTATTTAATTCTGATACTTTTACGCTCAGTATTAATTCTTTATGAAACAAATCAAATGTGACTCCAAGTACATTACAACCACCATCTAGATAATCGATCCATTTTTGTACACTATTAAACATCTCATTCACTCTCCTATTTTTTCAGGATGAACTCTATTCTTATCATGTCACGGAGTTTGTAAATATTCTTCAAATGAAATAAAGTTCGCTTTTTTTCGAAATTCGCTTAAGATATTCTGATCTCCCGTAAAAATAACATCTGTCGAATCAAAAAAACCGATTTCAAACACGGCTTGAGGGATAACGGGTGTATAATTCACGTTCCAATATCGTTCATTATCTTCAATTTGAGGTATTGAACTGATATTCAAATGATCTACATGACGAGGCAATGCGGTCAAAACAGCGAAAATAAAAGAATAAGAATAGTCATGTAAGAATTTTTTAAAATGTTCACCCTTCAGAAATAAAAAATCCGTGTAATCCGGCATGACTTCTGAATGAGATTGATTATTCCGTTTATGAAGCATTGAGAGTGTCACATCACTTATGACCCAATGATACTCTTCTACGTTTAAATTGATTTTCTTTATTAATTCATTTACTTCGAATAGATTTTTCTCTTTTGCTAATACGATTCTCATTACTTGCTCCACCTCACCGATTTAAAACATCAGACGAAACTAAAAATATTCCACAGTATCAAAATCAGAACACGTAGTTTTATGTAAAATTTATTATTTAGTTTTATAATTTCGAATCAGTTCTTTTTTAAAATCATCAGGAAGTTTTTGATTCGGAAATACAACTGAAATCCAGCCTAATACTACCTCATCTAAAGTTCTCCACGTTTTTAACAACTGTTTATTCATCTGTTCTAATTGATGAATCGCTAATACTCCTATCTCATAACCTCTTTCGCCATAAATGATCCATTTCGCAGAAGGAGAAACCCATATCACACGTGAAGCAATATCCATTATGCTATCATTTACACTCTCTATCGGATAATCCGTTAAGAGATCGAGGTAATCACTTGGCGTGAGGTTTAACGGAATTTTCACCCAAGGATAATAACCAAAATCATGATAATAATCATCCATGCTCTGCTGCTCATCTAATACAGCCATGAGTATATAGTCATCATGATGATTCAAAGCTAAACCTTTTAACATTTCCCAGCTATCATCTGATAACAACCAATGGAATTCTTCGAATAAATAATGAGGGATTTTTGTTTTCAACACTTGATTAGGGAATGTCTTTGTCCTGTGAACGAGCGAATCAACAAACGATAGAACATGTTCAAGTTCTTTTGGATCGGATATAAACAAATGTTTTTATGCTCCTTTCATATCTTCGGGTGGAACTATCATCAGTCAGTCATTAATACTCCATTTCAACGCTTGTAACATGACGCATAATGAGATAGCATTTGAGTGATATAGTCATCGAAAGTTTTTTGATCCTTCAATAATCCTTCAAATCAATTTGCTAAAGCATGGTGATCCATTGGTTTCCATCTTTCTTTCAATAACCTATTTTTCACAGAATCTTTTGTTGATACCATTCCTATGATACAAATTTCCATATCTCTATCTGCCCAAATCGCCCACTTCAAAGAATGCGATAGCCAGACCACTATATACGAATTCGTTATGATATCATCCGCTATAGACTCTTTTGGGTGCGTCCACAGTGCATTTACATAATCCTCACTTGAAATGTTCACACTCGTTTTCAGCCAATTATAATACCCAAATTCCTTCAAATAATATTCGGCTGGATCTGGTTGAAGGACTGCAGTTAAAAATTCTCTATCTTGTGTAACAGTTGATAACTCTTTAATGGTTGGTAAAATATCATCACTCAATGCCCAATCAAACTCTTGAAACAAAAAACAATCAAATGTCTTACGGAAGACTTGTTGTGGTAGCTCTTTATTTGTGTCAAACACATGGTCTACTAAATTCTGATAGAATTTGAATTCTTTTTCTGAACGAATAAATAAGTCTTCAAGCCGTTTCAAACAACTACCTCCACTCTTGTTGAAATAATCGGTTTTAATTCTTCCTCTATATCTTCTTTTAATGTTTGAATTTCAATTGGACAATTTTATTGATGATTTGTTTTTTACAATCCGCATGGAATTTTTCAATATTTTTCTATAAATATACCATACTTTCAAACTAATCCATATATCATCAACTTATCAATATATCCCCTTTTTCACATTAAAAAAGCACCCTAAACGGATGCTTCCATCAAATGATATTTTTTCAAAATGCGATAGGTGATGTCTTTTGCTTCTATGCCGGTGCCTTTGATATTTGTGGCGAAAATGTAGGTTTTATTTTCATGTTTGATAAAGCCTACGTACCAGCCGATGCCTGATCCCGAGCCTGTTTTTCCGTATAGGGTGGCGTATTTCTCTTCTTCTTGCACCATCATTCGTTTAACTGTTCTCATGTTCTTTAGGTCAAATGGAAGAGTCTCTTCATATAGCTGTTTGAGGAAACGAACTTGTTCGATAGGAGAAATTCGCAGGGTGCTGCTTAACCAAAATTGATCGATTCCGCCAGATATGTCTTTGTTCCCATAATGAATGGCCTTCACCCAATGATTCATACGTTCTTCTCCAATGTCACGTGCCATGGCTTGATAGTACCAGACGACTGAATCTCTCATTCCAGAGCCTAATGTATGATCTCTATTCCAGCTGTCAATCTCTCTTTTTACACCATCCCAATATTTGATGTCGTATTCATCTCTCACTGCGCCTGTTTGGAGTCCGATTAAGGCATTTGCTATCTTAAATGTCGATTGAGGTGCAAAGCGCTCTTTCGCTCTTTTTTTGTTATACACCCATGGGGACTTTTCTTTTACTTCTTGAATCACAAACGTGCCTTTCCGATTTTTAAAGAATTCATCTACTGACCACGCTGATGATCTTGCTTCAGTTGATGAAGGCTGGCTGATCCAAAGTGCCATCAGCATGATGCCAGAAAACAGCCATTTTATATAATTTTTCTTCAAAACAATCGCTCCTTTTCTCATGATTCCCATGATTGTAGCATGCTTAAGCGATGGGACATAAGGTACGCTTGTCCTCTTTTCTTTCAAATAAAAAAAGCCGGTTTTTATCCGACTTTTTGCTGTATATTAGCTCTCTTTTTTCTCTTGAATGGCCTGTTTCGCCATTTTTGATATCGTCATATCGTCCATTGGCGGGTTATGAAGCCCGGCACGAATATCTCGATAGTAACGCTGCAGTGGACAATCTAGGCTTAAGCTTTTCGCACCGACTAAACGCATAGCTTTATCGACAACTTGCAAACTATGATTAACGACGGTATGCTTCACAGCACCAAATTCATTAATTAACAGCTCTCTTTTTTCTGGCTTTTCATACAATGTGGTCGTTGAGTAGATGACGTGGCGTGCTTGCTTTAATAGTAAGTCGATTTCACCAATCAGCGTTTGGACATTTGGCAGGTCACTAATTGTGCCGTTGATGCTGTTCGGTGAATGGGTGATGGCATATTGAACAGCATAATCTCTTGCTGCTTGCGCAATGCCTAAATAGCAGGATGGAATATGTGCAATCCAAGGATTTAGCGTACCACCGCGCGGCCCTTTTTGCACCTCAACAAGCATGTCATCTGAAACCTTCACCTGATCTAAAATTAAATCATGACTTTCAGTTCCTCTCATCCCCACAACATTCCACGTTTCTTCTATTGAAACACCTTCAGTCTCGCGATGAATTAAGAAGAAGCCCATTGCCTCTTTTTCTTCAATCCATACGCCGACTAAAAAGTATGTAAGTGCTGGTGACATCGTTGTGAAAATTTTACGTCCATTGATGATCCACTCATTACCTGATCTAGTGGCTGTTGTCCCAGGCTTCCCGCCTCTTGTTGGACTGCCTGTCTGCGCCTCGCTCACAGCACGGTTGACAAGGGCGCCCTTCTTCACTTCTTTCGCAAAGAATTGCAGCTGTTGCTCATTCCATTGTTTCTTTTCGAAGATTTCGCCTACAACCCCTTGATGCCAGCCGATAGATAAGGCAGTCGCTCCGTCCATACTGCCGAGCGTTTCTTGAAACAGAACCATATCCTTCACAGATTGACCTCCGCCTCCGTATTCAGCAGGAAGAGACAACGTGGTATAGCCCATCTCTACTAATGATTCAATATTTTTTTCAGGAAAATAAGCACCTTCATCATGTTCTTTTGCCGCTTGTTCGATCGTTTCACGAAGAGATTCCAGCTGATTGAGCCATGTTTTTTGAAAATCGGTATCGACAAATAATGCTTTAGACAAAACGTATCCAACTCCTCTGTTTCTCACAATCTATCATATCTGATTTTTCCAATCGGAATAAATAAAACACACTTTACTTATAGGATTTAATGTGTTAAATTTTATCAATATTAAGTACATATGTCAAAGGAACGTGATGTTTTTATGATTTCAGCTACTAATCTACATAAATCCTATGGGTCAACCCATGTGTTAAAAGGCATTGATTTCACCGTACAAGAAGGTGAAGTGGTCGCCATTATTGGACCGAGCGGATCAGGAAAAACTACACTTCTCCGCAGCTTAAACAGCCTTGATATTCCAGACAAAGGAGAGCTGACAGTTGGTGAAGCCACGATTCAATTTGAACGATATCATAAAAAAGATCTGCTAAAACTCAGACAGCAATCTTCCATGGTGTTTCAGCATTATCACTTGTTTCAGAATAAACGTGCACTTGAAAATATTACAGAAGGATTGATCGTGTCTCAAAACATGTCTAAAAAAGAAGCAGAAAAGGTCGGAGAGCAATTTTTAACGCGGATTGGACTGCTTCATAAAAAGGATGCATTTCCGAGTGAATTATCTGGTGGTCAGCAGCAGCGAATTGGCATAGCCCGCGCTCTTGCGATGAATCCTTCAGTGCTCTTGTTTGATGAACCTACGTCGGCACTGGACCCAGAGATGGTAGGAGAAATTCTTGAAATGATCAAAGATATTGCGAGCCAAGGGATGACAATGGTCATTGTGACGCATGAAATTTCTTTTGCAAAGGACGTGGCGGATACGGTGATCTTTATGGCAGATGGCGAAATCGTTGAAAAAGGCTCACCGGAAGACGTCCTATTGAAGCCACAGCATGAACGAACGAAACAATTTTTATCAAGAATTCATCGCGGCATGTGGCAAGAATCGGAGAAAGACAAATGAAGCAAAGAACAGCATTCATGATGTCCGGAGTCTTTCTGTTATTTCTTTTTCTGATGGGCTGTAGCAGTGTGAAAACCACGACAGATGATGGTAGGAAAATTGTAAAAGTCGCACTAAGTGCAGAGGTCAATCCACCCTTTTTAGCAACAAATGACCGAAACGAACCAATTGGCTATAACATTGATTATTTAAATGAAGTGGAAAAGAGGCTTCCTCACGTACATTTTGATTACATTTTTGGCGAGGAAGAATCGAATTTAATTGGTGTAGGCGCAGGGAAGTTTGAAATGGCGGC
The DNA here is from genome assembly GCF_037976435.1 of Bacillus sp. FSL K6-2841. Classification (NCBI taxonomy): domain Bacteria; kingdom Bacillati; phylum Bacillota; class Bacilli; order Caryophanales; family Bacillaceae; genus Bacillus; species Bacillus sp. FSL K6-2841. Next base: position 2,340,683 of record NZ_CP150266.1, read on the forward strand.
TAATTGGTTTTTTAGTAATCCTGAACGTGAAAAGCGTTTCCTTTACCCTAAGGTTCCGTATGGCTATTCGATGACAGGTTTAATTGTGAATGAATCAGACAAGGAGATTCGATCGCTTGATGATATGACATCTAAAAAGCTGGCTCCTGTCAGCCCTAGCGGAGGCTTGCGTTCGATTTTAAATCAATATAATAAAGAACATGATCCGGATATTCCGCTAACGACTATTGAGAGCCCTTCAAATGAGCTTAACTTAAAGCGCGTTGAAAGTGGACGGTCAGATGCAGCATTTATGAACATTTCAACCTTTGATACCATTCAAAAGCATTTAAATCTAAAGGTCAAAGTTGGAGGCATTGTGTCAAAGGAGCCTATCTATCTTGTCTTTCAGCCAAGCGAGAAGAAGCTTGCAAAAGATTTGGACCGGATCACACAAGAGATGATTGATGATGGAACACTACCTAAACTGGCGAAAAAGTGGTTTGGGGTTGATTTCTTTCAAGATATTGATGACATCTCAGAGCAAGGCGATCAAAATGAAGAAAGGAAGGAAGCGTCATGACGTTTACAGCTGGAGATTGGCTGGGCATTTTTTTACAGGTGATTGAACGCCTGCCACTTACTTTTCTCATGATTATCGTGTCATTGTTTTTTGCCATCATCATCGGCTTGCTATTTGCATGTATTCGTATTAAACAAGTCCCAGTGCTGAAGCAATTGGCTGTTATTTATTTATCTTTTACACGGAGTACGCCTTTAATTGTTCAGCTTTTCTTGATTTATTTTGGACTGCCTCAGCTTTTGCTTGTGGCAGGGATTCAAATCAATCACTGGGATCGTGTGTTATTTGTGATGATGACGTTTTCTTTACATACGGGGGCTTATTTATCTGAAGTTTTTCGCAGTGCGTATTCATCTGTCGGGAAGGATCAGCTGGAGGCCGCCTACATTGTTGGGATGACAGATACACAGGCGTTGATCAGGATCATTATCCCGCAGGCCTTTCTCATTGCACTGCCGAACCTCGGAAATTACACCATTGATCTTGTGAAAGACACAGCAATTGCCTTTACAATCGGACTCATTGATATGATGGGACAGGTAAAGATCATTTTGGGAAATAACTACGGAATCGGTATGTTTGAGGTGTATGTGATCATTGCGATTGTGTATTGGCTTATTTGCATGAGTATTGAACTGATCACCATGCTGCTTGAAAGGAAATTTGTAAAAGGCCGCACCAGCCTGTCACGTTAAGGAGGCGATTTGATGCAAACCATCGATATTCCATTTGCGATTGACCAAGTACCTCATATTTTAAAAGGCGTTCCTTTCACCTTATTGATTGCACTCGTTTCCATGGCTGTAAGTCTGATGATTGGATCTGTTTTTGCTTTCATTCGTCTCTTCCGCATTCCTTTACTCAGACAGCTTGTGACGCTCTATGTCTCCTTTTTTAGAGGAACGCCTCTTATTGTTCAGTTGTTCGCTTTCTTTTATGGACTTCCTTTTGTTCTAACCAAAATGAGCGGTACATTCGGGCTGACTTTTCATCAAGACATGGTCTCCCCATTAGCTGTTGCTCTTATTACATTCAGCCTCCATTCAGCTGCCCATTTAACAGAGGTTGTTCGGAGTGCACTTCTTGCGGTAGACAAAGGGCAGCTTGAAGCAGCAAAAATTGTGGGGATGACAACACGCCAAGCGATGATGCGCATTATTTTGCCGCAGGCATTTGTGGTAGCCCTGCCGAACTTAGGCAATCAGCTCATTCAGCTATTAAAAGCCACCTCTCTTTCGTTTACGATTGGAGTACTTGAAATCATGGGGATTTCCCGAATCATTGCGAACGACGGCTATCAGTTTTTAGAAACGTATCTCGTCTCTGCTATGATCTATTGGCTGCTGAGCATTTTCTTTGAACTCGCTTTTGCCTTGTTAGAGAAACGTGTCAGTGTGTACGGAAGATCTCTCGGACGTTAAAAAAGCCGGTCAGGCTCAAATCCTGATCGACTTTTTTTATTCGCCTTTTTTCGGTGTGTTAAACAGTTCCTTTGGTGCGGGTTTTAGTTTTGGTGCAGAACCAAACACGACTGGTGCAGAAATATATCTAAACTCCCCTTTTCCATCCATGCTTCGGCCATGTGCCCATCTGCCTTCCTTACTTGCTTCCCCTCTTGAGAAGTTAAACAGATCATAGGATACTTGCTGTTTTTCTAGTGAGCGCGGGAAGGTGGTTGGTACGACGACATCCCCTTCTCGTTCTTCTAATTCTTTAATCGCCGCAATCCACATATTTTGATGATATGTATCTCGAGCAATAAGAAAAGAAAGCATATCCTTCACGCCTCGATCATCGGTCATTTCGTAGAGCCTTGTGACCTGAAGTCTCCCTTGTGATTCTGCATTTAAATTGGCTCTAAAATCAGCCATTAAATTTCCGCTTGCAATGATATACTTAGCATTCCACGGATATCCTTGACTATCCGCTGCCATGGCTCCTAAACCGGCAACAATTGCATGCTGAGGATTCATTCCGCCCATAACAGCTGCAAGTGCTGGATCACTTTCATACGCCTGTTCTTGTTCTTTAACAGGTGCTTTATCAAGTAAACGAGCGATCATCGTCGCAAGCATTTCCACATGACCAATTTCCTCTGTCCCTATGTCAAACAATAAATCTCTATATTTTTGATCTGCTCGACAATTAAAGCCTTGAAATAAATATTGCATCATGACGCTGATCTCACCATATTGACCGCCTAATACCTCCTGCAATTTTTTTGCATAAACTGGATCAGGCTTTGAGGGCTTTGCTTCATATTGCAGTTCTTTGATGTGATAAAACATGATGTCATCTCCCTTATCAAAAACATCTTTTCATTTATCACTATTCAACCGCATGCCTCTTTATGAAAAGGAGCAATCATGTGCATAAAAAAAGAGAATGGCCTCTGCCATTCTCTTTATCATCCTACTTATTCAGCACTCACTAGAATTTTCACTTGATCTTTTTCATTGATTAATGCATGGAAACCCTCTTCAATCACATCGTCCAACTTGATTTTCTTTGTGACGAGCGTATCAGCAGAGAAATAGCCTTTTCTCATTAAGTTTAATACAGATGGGAATACGTCTCTGTAGCCGATAATTCCTTTGACTGTACGTTCTTTAATGACAATGTCATTTGGCAGAATTTCTGCGCCTTTTTCCCAAATACTCACAATGACTGTTTCACCTGAAATTCTAGTTGATTGGATTGCTTGTTTCAATACAACAGGTACACCTGTCACTTCAAAAGAAACATCGACGCCACCGTTTGTACGGCGTGCAATTTCTTGAACCACATCTTCATATTGAGAAGGATCAACAATGATCGCTCCAAGCTCTTTCGCTTTTTCTTGGCGTTCTTTAGATAATTCTACTGCGTAAATATCAGTAGCACCAGCTGCTTTTAATGCTTCAATAACAAGCAAGCCAATTGGGCCGCAGCCAAACACTGCCGCTGTATCACCAGCTTGTACTTTACTAGAACGAACCGCATATAAAGCAACTGCTGAAGGCTCTACAAGTGCCCCTTGCTCATATGAAATTTCGTCTGGTAATAAATGAAGTAATTCTTCATCGACAGATACATATTCAGAGAATCCACCGCCGCCTCCGGCAAGTCCTAAAAAGCCCATGTTTTCATCTAAGTTGTAAGCACCTTGGTGTCCATGAGTTGCAAAAATAGGCTCAACAACCACTCGGTCGCCTACTTTGTAATTGCTGACGTCTTCTCCTACTTCAACAACCTCACCAGAAAATTCATGTCCCAGTGTAATAGGGGCTTTTTCTTTTGTCAGTGGATGAGGTTCATTCACTGGAATGAAGATAGGTCCTCCTAGATATTCATGTAAATCACTACCACAAATGCCGCACCATTTCACTTTAAGTTTCACTTTTCCTGGAGCAACTTTTGGTTCATCAATTTCCTCTAGTCGAATGTCCTTTTGATCGTGCCAGCGTAGTGCTTTCATGTGTAAGACTCCTTTTCTCATCAATTTCATTAACTTACTTAAATAATCATAACATAATTTTTTTAATTTTCTAAGTAAGATGCACTATCTTTTTGACATTCAATGGACGAAAGATGACAAAACATAGCAATAAACAGACAATAAGCATACATAGACACCCGATGATAACAGAGGTTCGGATTGATAAAACATGTGCAAGTCCACCAGAGACCCCTGTCAGCATGATCGTCAGAATGGCTTCAACCAAAGCATAAAAACTGGCTACCCTCCCCATCACCTCTACCGGGATATTCGTTTGATAGAAAGTCATAAAACCTGTGTTCGCAAATGCTAAAAAGAATGCTAGTATAAAAAATCCAACAGCGGCTGCAAACAATGTGCTGGAAAAAGCATAAATGAGATAGCCACATGCCACAAACAAACTGCCAATCCCGAGCATGATCGAAACAGGCAGCTTCTCCACAATGACCGAATTGAGACTTGCGCCTGCGATAATGCCTACCCCAGCTATACTAACAAGAAGACCATATTGTGTATCAGTTAGCAGCAGCACTTCTTTTGCAAAGGCTGTTTCAAGAGAGTCAATGGCAGTAGGAAGTACCGTGATAGCGGCACTAAATAATAAATACACCGCCATCATTTGGCGTGATGTCAAACTAAACCGAAGAACAAGCTTCGCATCCTCTTTTAACATTGAAAAGGTAAAACCCTTTTGGACAGCATCTTGTTTGAGCAAATTCGGTAAACACATCGTGAACAGAGCAGATACCAACAGGCAGATCGCATTTATATAAATGGAAAAAACAGGTGTACCTATTAAAAAAAGCAGACCTGCTGCAGCGGGTCCAAGTAAAAATCCACCCGATTGTAATAATGAGCGAATGGCATTAAACCTTTTTCGGTTATCTGCTGGGATCAATGCTGTCATATAGACCATCGAAGCTGGATGAAACATCGCTTGTGCCATTTGAATGAGGAACACCATTACATACAGGGTAAGCAGATGTCCTGAACATAACGCAAAGGGTATACATGCGATCAAGATAGCCCGGCTGATATCTAAGCTGATCATCACTTTCCGCTGATTCAGCCTGTCAATCAAACTACCAGACCAGCTGTTTGTCAAAAGAGCCGCAGCTGGTCTCAGCATATAGACAGCCGTTACAGCCAGCACAGAGCCCGTTTCTTGAAAAATGAGCAGATGGAGAGCAATCATATAAATCCATTCTCCTATATTTGCAATTCCGATAGCTCCAAGCAGCAAACTCATATCCCGCCAATGTTTTTTCATCACTTTTCCCCCTATTTGTCATAAAAAAAATCCCGCCCCCAAGACATTTCTGTCTTGAGGACGGGATTTACTCCGCGTTGCCACCTCAGTTTATTCATCTGTTGCCAGATGAACCTTAGCAGGTCATCATGAACCCATCTCTGTAACGGGAGAATGTCGCTGCACCACCATCCGAAGGAATCCGGTGCAGAGCTAAGAGGTTTGGTTCCATCATGCTGCCCGGCTCCTTCTCAGCTTCACGGAGTTCTCTGTGCGGGACGGCTCATGATGTACTCATCTCTGTGAGCGCCATGTCTTTATTTCATCACGATCTTCAGCTGAATTGTTACATATTGTACTGCGCCTTGATCAAAGCGTCAATGTTTTTTTCGAGTTAATCAGCATAGATCATCTTTCTGGTCATGCCGCCATCAACGACTAAATCTGTGCCGGTCACAAATTGATTCTCCTCATCGGTTAAATAAAAGCAAGCCTTCACAATATCCTTTGGCGTGCCCACTCGATTGGAAAGATGCTGCTTGTGGTCAATCTCTCGAAGATTCTCCTCATCCTTCGTTTCAATCCATCCAGGTGAAATGCTATTCACCGTGATATGATCCGGACTAAAAGAAGCCGCTAAGGCATGAGTCAGCGCCGATATTCCGCCTTTTGATGCAACATATGCTTCTGTATTTGGCTCTGACATGGTCGCTCGGGTGGATGAAATGTTCACAATAGAACCGCCTTTTGGATTCTCTTTTATATAACGTGCTGCTTCTCTTGCACATAAAAAAGTTCCTCTTAGGTTCGTCTGTAACACACGATCCCACTCATCGACCGTTAATTCATAAGGCGATACTGTGCACATGACACCAGCATTATTAATGAGAATATCAATCGTTTTACAGCGCTCCGCCGCAAACGACATTAAGTGTTGAATATCCTTTTCTTGCGTCACATCTGTTTTATTAAAATAAGCTTCTAACGATTCTTTTTTCAGCTCTTCCTCCAAGCGCTTCCCCTTCTCTTCATCTATATCTGCAAGCACCACTCGCGCTCCTTCTTTTGCATAGCCCCATGCGATCATTTCACCAATTCCATTGGCTGCGCCTGTGATGACGACCGTTTTATTGTGAAAGTTCATCGTTTATCCACTCCTTTCTCCATCACATGTTGTCGTCTATCATACCACTCTTATATAGGCGATACCTAGCCACATGAAACATAAAAGAACACCCTCCAAGTGATCGTGTCATAGGAGGGTGTTTCTTTGGAATTCATTGATCAAAAGCAGCCTTTAAAATGTCTAAGTAGTCTGCTTTCGTAACAGTACGAACATTGCTTGATGTAGAGCCGTTTTGTTCTGCTAATTCAGCCATTTTTTCAAAATCCTCTTCTTTTACATAAGATAGATCTTTTAGTGCTGGAATACCTAAATTTTTTGTGAAAGTATACATGCCATCAATTAATTTTTGAATCGCCACATCATCTGAATCCGTTTTATCTGCCAAGCTCATGATTTTGGCAAGCTCTGCGTGCAGTACCTTGTTTTCAACTGCATTGAATTGCATGACATAAGGCAAAAATACCGCGTTTGCGATACCATGAGGTGTATCATAAAGACTGCCAAGTGCTTCTGCTAAGCAATGAACGGCTGCGACATCGGCTGAACCGAAGCATAAGCCGGCCAGTAAACTACCTTCCTGCATTTTATATCTCGCTTCTAGATCAGATTCATTTTCGTATGCCTTGGGTAAGTATTTCACAATTGTCTCCATTGCACTTGCACCCATTGCTTTCGAAATTGGATTTGTTACTTTACATGAATAGCCTTCAATAGCATGTACCAATGCATCTACACCTGTTGCGGCTGTTATGCTTTTTGGCACCGTCAATGTAAGAGCCGGATCTAAAATCGCAATGGTTGGCCGAAGCAAGGCATGTTTTAATGTGATTTTTTTATGGGAAGCAGCTAACGTAATGACAGATGAACGGGTCACCTCAGAACCAGTACCAGCCGTTGTTGGGATACAAATTAATGGAGATAGATTAGCATACGCCTTCTTCCCTGATATATAATCTTCAGGAATGCCGCCATTTGGCCCTAATAAAGCAATCGCTTTCGCTGTATCCATTGGACTTCCGCCACCAATCGCAATGACCGCTGATGCTTGTTCTTTTCTAAAGAGCTCTGCACCAGCTAGACATTCATTATCTCTAGGGTTTGGAGATACTTGATCAAATATAAAAACAGAATAACCGGCTTCCTGCAAATACACTTCAATAGGCTGAACTAGACCTGCGTTTCTCACACCAGAATCTGTCACAATCATCACTGTGGCACCCGGCAATACAAGATCCTCTACTATAGATCCGATTTTTTTTGACTGACCAATCCCCATCATTATGTTTGTTTGGCAATGATAATCAAAATTCATCATGATTTTTCTACTCCTTCATGTAAATTTGTTGAGTGAGCCGTTTGTTTTTCTGCTCCCCACCACTCTATTTCTTTTAAACCTGGAATGCTAGATGCATAAAAGACAGGATTTTTGCCTAACAGCCTTTGTTGCATGTAATCATCCAAAGCGGCAAAAGCATATTTTCCTAGGATAGCTATTGCAATCAAATTGACGATTGCCATGATGGCCATTGACAAATCCGCCAAAGTCCAAACGATTTGTAAGTTGGCAACAGCGCCAAACATCATCATCATTAATACCATGATTCGGTACACCAATAACGCTGTTGCACTGTTATGAATAAAACCGATATTGGCTTCACCATAATAGTAGCCACCTACAATAGAACTAAAAGCAAAAGTAAATATAGCAAATGCTAAAAAGATACTCGCCCAAGATCCAAAATGCTGTGCCATCGCAGCTTGGGTAATTTCGATACCAGATAATTCACCCGTTGTTTCTACTGTCGATAGCATAATAATAAAGGCTGTACAGCTGCAAACAACTAATGTGTCAAAAAACACACCTAATAATTGAACAAACCCTTGTTTTACTGGATGCGAAACATTGGCGGCAGCAGCGGCGTTTGGGGCACTTCCCATTCCTGCTTCATTTGAAAAAAGCCCACGTTTGACACCGTTCATTATCGCAGCACCAATCCCGCCTCCAACGATTTGCTCTAATCCAAATGCACTCTTCATAATACTTGCTAATGCTGCGGGTACATCAGTGATATTTGTGACAATCACATAGAATGCTAAGATAATATAAAACACTGACATCACTGGAACAACGATTTGAGTGACGTTAGCAATTCGCTTGACTCCACCAAAAATGATGAAAGCCGTTAAAATGGTGACAAAGAGACCCATGCCAATCGGACTAATACCAAATGAATACTGAAAGGCATTTGTAATTGTATTCGTTTGTACTGCATTAAAAATTAAGCCGAAACTAAGAATGACAGAAAAAGCAAAAATCCTGCTTGGCCATTTCAATCCGAATTGCTTTTGAATATAGTAACCAGGACCTCCTTTAAAACCGTCACTTGTTCTCACCTTATAAATTTGAGCCAGTGTACTTTCGACAAATGCAGAGGCTCCTCCTAAAACGGCTGCAAACCACATCCAGAAAATAGCTCCAGGACCACCAACAGTGATAGCAATCGCAACGCCTGCCATATTTCCAGTACCAATTCTTGTAGCAGCTCCAATAAAAAAAGCTTGCAAAGAGGAAATTTCATTCCTATTCTCTTTTGTTTTGGAAGATTTTTCAAAAATAGAACGAAAGACCTCTTTTAGTAAAACAATTTGCATGAATTTCATTCTCACCGTAAAGTAGATTCCTATGCCTAATAACATAACCACTAAAATATATGTCCATAAAAAGTCATTCACTGAATTGACAATCATTTCAAACAAAGCCATCTCCCCTTTGTGAATCTGAATATTTGAAATAACATAACTTGCAAGCGCTTACTTTTATGATAGTAAAAATGTTATGATCAATCTATAGAGGTTTTCTGATGATATCAATCGGCTCATCCGATTTAGAGAGGTAGGGAGGCTTGAAGTTGGAGATCAAACAACTAATGATGTTCCAAACAGCATCAAAAGTATTAAACTTTACAAAAACTGCACAAATGCTTGGTTATGCTCAATCTAGCATCACAGCAAATATTGTGGCATTGGAAGAAGAGCTAGGAACCCCTCTATTTGAAAGGCTTGGAAAAAGGGTGATCTTAACAGAAGCTGGAAAACAATTTCAACAATATACGGATAAAATTTTAGGTTTAACAGGGGAAGCATTAGAGGCTGTTGGCGGGATGAATGAGCCAAGCGGCATTTTGAGAATATGTGCATCTGAAACACAATGCACCTACCGGCTTCCTCACATTTTAACGGACTTTCAAACAAAGTATCCAAAAGTCGAACTGATCTTCCGCCCAGGAATAGCGGAAAAAGATGTTTTAAATCTATTACTAGAAGGACAAATTGATGTCGCCTTATTATCCATGAATCCTGTAGTATCCTCGCATTTACTTGTAAAAGAATTAAAAGATGAACCGATGGCCATTGTATGCTGCCCAACAAATCCTTTGAGCAAAAAACAAAAAGTATATCCAATTGATTTGAACGAGCAAAGATTGTTGTTAACGGAAGACTGTGATTATCGCTACGCCTTTGAACATTCATTAACACAGGCGGGAGCAAAACCGCGAAGTAAACTAGAATTAGCAGATGTAGAAGCCATAAAAAAATGTGTAATGGCAGGCTTAGGAATCGCTGTACTTCCTGAAATTTCTGTGAAAAGAGAAATTTCAGAAGGCAATATCATCAAAATCAATTGGATGGAACCTTGTTTCTCAACGAAAATTCAACTATTTTGGCATAAAAACAAATGGATGTCCCCTGCTTTAAAGGCATTTGTTGATTTAACAGAGGATTATATACTCATGAACGGCTAGCAGGGATCAACTCTAGATTAAATAAAAGAAGGACTGTTATAACACTTACTGAAGAAATTGATCATTCTAAATAACTAAACAAAGCTTTCTTATATTTAGAATGGAAACCTCTGAATCTTAAAAGACTATTTACACAAAAAAACTTACAGGATATACTCTCCCGTAAGTTTTTTCGATTTTTTTACATTGAATCATTATTTAGAAATCATCCCATGCGGATCAATGACAAATTTCTTCGCTACACCTGAATCAAAGTCACTGTATCCTTGAGGGGCTTGATCAAGGTTAATGACGGTTGCATTCACTGCTTTGGCGATTTGTGCTCGTCCGCTTAAAATGGATTTCATTAGGCTGCGGTGATATTGCATAACAGGAGTTTGGCCTGTCACAAAGGTATGGGCTTTTGCCCAGCCGAGTCCAATTCGCACTTTCAGTGATCCAACTTTTGCATCAGCATCCACTGCACCTGGGTCTTCTGTGACGTAAAGCCCTGGAATTCCAAGTTTACCGCCAACTTTGGTAATATCCATAATTGTATTTAAAACGGTTGCAGGTGCTTCTCCTTGATCTCCATGACCTGAAGCTTCAAAGCCAACACAATCGACGGCACAGTCTACTTCTGGCTCTCCTAAGATATTGGTGATTTGTTCTCCGATTCGATCATGTTTTCGTAAATTGATCGTCTCGCAGCCAAAGCTTCTGGCCTGCTCCAGCCTTTGTTCATTCAAATCACCGACAATGACCGTAGAAGCGCCAAGAAGCTGAGCGGAATGCGCTGCGGCAAGACCTACTGGCCCTGCACCGGCAATATATACAGTTGAACCAGGCTTTACTCCAGCCGAATACGCACCGTGAAAACCTGTCGGGAAAATATCGGAAAGCATCGTCAGATCAAGTATTTTTTCCATCGCTTGATCTTTGTCTGGAAATTTCAGCAGCTGAAAATCTGCATATGGTACCATGACGTACTCGGATTGGCCGCCAACCCATCCACCCATATCAACATACCCATAGGCAGAGCCGGGACGGTCCGGGTTTACATTTAAGCACACATGGGTTTTTTGTTCCTTACACATGACGCATCGTCCACAAGCAATATTAAAGGGAACGGACACAAGGTCTCCTTTTTGAATAAACTCCACATCTCGTCCTACCTCAACGACTTCACCTGTAATTTCATGACCAAGGACGAGTCCTGCAGGCGCAGTCGTACGACCTCTCACCATGTGCTGGTCACTTCCGCAAATATTCGTCGTCACTACTTTTAAAATGACGCCATGCTCACATTTGCGCCCCACATTGGCTTTCGGTACACCCGGGCCATCTCTTAAAATCAAATCAGGGTATCCAATATCCTCAACTGCTACATTTCCTGCTCCTTTATAAACGACACCTTTGTTTCCCGACATTTTTTCATTCCTCCCTTTTTGTTTAAAAATGAAGTCTCTACAATTTTCTCTACTTCTGAAGCAATTCCCTGCTTCAAATGGCACAATTGATTAAAAAAAAGCGAAAAATGTCTATCACGGAGAGAAAAATGTATTTTCTAGTCAAATAAAAAAGAAAATATTGAAAAAAAAGCTAAACTTTTGAAGAACGGTGTCGATATAAGGAATAAGCCAGACAGGTATCCTTAATCGACAAACAAATTCCTTATATATACTATCATTCCTTACACACCTGGCTGGCGCCTACATCATATACAAAAGTCTCTTCGGTGAAGAGACTTTTTTTATTCGTTCAAACATGATTCAATTACACGCAAAGAAGCTCCTCTCACGAAGAGCCTTTTTTTGAATGCTTGTTCATTACCTGGGAAATATTTTCATCATTTTAACGCTTTGATACAGATGTATGTATCATAGTGATAAACCGAAACTTCTCTAAAGTGATACGCTGAAAATAGTCGGCTAATCTCTTGTTCACTATACGATGAAAAAGAATGTAACCGCTTTTGTTCCTTCATCAGTTCCTGCTGTTGGAAAGATAAGAATACTTCTCCATCCACTTGAAGAACACGGTACACTTCCTTCATGACTTGCTCAATATCCTTCAAGTAATAAATGGTCTGCACCGTAAATAATTTATTGAAAGATCTATCTTCAAACGGTAAATGCTCGGCTTTACCAAGAGTCAAGACGGCTTTATCCTGTTCCACAAGCTTCTTATGTTTTCTTTTTGCATATTTGATCATATGACGAGAGGCATCCACTCCATATACTTTACCGCGATCAAGTTTCTCTGCTACCTTCGATAATGTCACGCCTCTTCCAGTACCGATTTCTAAAATCCGGTCATTTTCTTGTATATTTAAGAGTTGAATCGTCCATTCATTGATATTATGATGATTTTTTTCCATATAGCGGGCAACCCATTTTGAGAACAAGCCTTTTGGTTCCCTCATTTGTTTTCCAATCCAGCTTTGAATCAATGTTAACACCTGCTTTGCACCAGTAAATAAAACTATTTACGAATTTTCTTACTTTTCATATCGGCTCTCACCTAACAAAGTTTAAGACCTAGTCCTAATTATTTGTTATTGATTAGACGGCACCTTTTCAGAAAATGTTTCGCAGAACTTTAAAAAATTTTCATCTACATAGGCGTTTTCATTAATTGTGCTTAGATTGATTTCGTTTTCTGCATGAGCTGCATATTTTATGAATGTATCTTGATTAGATAAAGGTGGTGCTAGATTATGGGCTTTGGTGGAGGTTATGCTGGAGGCTGCGGTGGTTACGGTGGCGGCTTTGCAGGCGGATTCGCATTGCTTGTTGTACTGTTCATTTTGTTGATCATCATCGGTGCAAGCTGGATTTGCTAATGTAAAAGGAGCAGGAAACGATAACGTTTCCTGCTCCTTTTCTTTAATACCAATAAGCTCGGTACTGATACATATATTGTCTGAGCATTTCCTCTTGCTCTCTTTGCATTCGGTACGGATTACCGTATCCATGCTTTAAGGAATGCGGAATGGATGTATATCCGTGCCCCACTGACGGAAACCTCATATATGGTGACATCGACATTCGTTGATCACCTCACAATCTCCTTTTACGGATATCATATGTGCAGATGATCAATGTGGAGCGTGTCTAAACCTGGTCCTTCTCCATCGTATAACAATCAAGCATTGCAAGCATCATAAACATGTCAATCTCCTCCTTTTCCAATTTTTCTTTTCGTGTTTTAGTTCATATACTTTAGTTGTTTCTGCTTCATTTCTTCATAAAATGTTTCGACTTGTTGTTCATAAAGAACCGTTTCAATGTCTTTGTATTTTCGTCGGATCGTCAATGTGATAAAAAATAAATGGATCGTCATATACGCTCACCTCCCTTCAGTTCGCAGCACGCGAAATAGCCCGCAGATCTTCTTTGTCAGTTGACCTGCGGGCACAAAAATGCAGATCAAAAGACAGTGTCTTCCAACCTGCAATGGATGATACGTAAAATCCTCTTTTACTTTAACAGTTTTGAAGCGTGTGCACCGTATAAGGTAAAGGAAGGACACGAGCTCTTCCACAGGCTGATGACATGATGAAATTGTTGTTGAATTGATCACAAGTAGATACGAATAACATATTCTTCAGCCTCCTTTACGTTTTTAATTACTTTGTTAGTATATCCAGCAAGCACCATTTTGTAAACCTGTTTTTAGTAAAATAGATGAATTTTGTGTGTTTGACTAAATTTCTACAGTGATTCTTGTCCGATTGTCCAATACAATCAAAAAAAGCCTCCTCACGTATATGAGGAGACTTTTCGAATTAATCTTCATCTAGTTCTTGCAGTTTCTTTTGAAAAAAGATCGCGCGTCTCACACAAAGAAAAGCTGCTAATAAGAAAACACAATCAATTCCCATCATCAGCATTTTTGGAGATGCTTCGATGTGTTGGTTTGGTATGATCGTACCAATATATAAAAAGGTGCTGACAGCAAGCAAAATAAAAGCGTACTGCTTGTAATCTGTCACTAAACCACTCCACTTTTTCTTCACTTGAATCACCTTCCTGTTTAACATGTCTATTGATAGCTTAACATAGTAAAAGAAAGGTAGTGGCATGTAAATCTATCCATTCACTAGTGCATTTAGTCCCTGATTCATATCATTCAGTAAATCATCCACATCTTCAATCCCGACGGATATACGAATTAACCCACCAGTGATGCCAAGCTCCTCGCGGCGGTCTTTTGGAATGGACGCATGAGTCATACGAGCAGGAACAGAGATTAAGCTTTCAACCGCTCCAAGGCTTTCTGCGATCGTAAACAGCTTAAGCTGACTTAAAAAGACATCGACATGTTCTTCTTTTCCAATATCAAAAGAGATCATGCCGCCGTAGCCTGATGCTTGCGTTTTTGCAAGTTCATATCCAGGATGAGCATCAAGACCTGGGTAATAAACACGTGTCACTGCTGGATGTTTCTCTAAAAACTCAGCGATTTTCTGTGCATTTTGCTGATGTGCTTCCATTCTTAGTCCAAGCGTTTTGATTCCTCTCATGAGAAGCCATGAATCCTGCGGTCCAAGAATTCCACCTGTAGAATTTTGAACAAAATGCAGTTCTTCTCCAAGCTCTTCTGTCGCTGTTACCACAAGCCCGCCTACGACATCGCTGTGGCCGCCTAAATATTTAGTGGCACTATGCAGGACAATGTCCGCCCCATATTCAATCGGCCTTTGGAAATAAGGTGTGAAAAATGTATTATCAACAATCATTAAGATGTTGGCTTCTTTTGTCAATTGGCCGATCGCTTTGAGATCAGTCATTTTGAGTAAAGGATTGGTTGGTGATTCAATGTAAACCGCTTTTGTTTCAGGTAAAATCGCCTTTTTCACTGCTTCAGGATCACTTGTGTCAACAAAGGTCGCTTGAATACCAATACGATTGAGTACCTTTGTGATGACGCGGTACGTTCCGCCGTATACGTCATCTGTCAGGATAATATGATCTCCGCTGTTAAACAGCATCATCACTGCCGTAATGGCAGCCATTCCTGAACCAAATGCGTAGCCGTTTGCTCCTCCTTCAAGGTCACGAATGACGGTTTCTAGTGCTGTTCTTGTTGGATTCGCTGTTCTTGAATATTCATATCCTGTATGCTCGCCTGCTTTCGGCTGCTTATAGGTGCTCACTTGGTATATAGGTACAGACACAGCGCCTGTTTTTTCATCACCAGTTGTTCCGCTGTGTATCATCATTGTTTTTCGTTTCATTTTATTTTCCTCCCTCATAAATACCTTTACTTAAGTACCGTTCACTGCTGTCAGGAAAAATGGTGACGATGACTGTCCCAGGTGCTGCCTTCTTCGCTTCTTCTAAAGCGGCAAACAACGCTGCACCCGAAGAACTCCCGATGAGAACGCCTTCTTTTTCAGCAGCTTCTTTCACCATTTTAAAAGCATCATCATCACTGACGGTATATATCTCATCGAATAAAGCAGATTCCATATAATCTGGGATAAATTCAAGGCCGATTCCTTCCGTTCTATGCGGACCCGGATCTCCTCCATTTAAAATCGATCCTTCAGGTTCGACAACAACTGTTTTTAACGCCGGATGCTGCTCTTTTAAATAGGCAGCACACCCTTGAAAAGTTCCGCCAGAACCCGCTCCTGAAACGAATATATCGATGTTTCCTTGCAAATCGGACCATAACTCTGGACCAAGCGTTTTATAGTAAGTCAATGGATTTACTTGGTTTTTAAATTGTAAAACGCAATAGGCATTGCCAAGGCTTGCCTCTAGTTCAAGGGCTCGATCAATCGCACCCTTCATGCCCTCTTTTCTTGGTGTATGAATGATCTCTGCACCGAGCGCCTTCATGAGCTGTTGTTTTTCTTGACTAAAATGTTCTGGTACGCAAAAAATGGTACGCAATTGATGCTTTCTTGCACTGAGGGCAAGCCCAATGCCTGTGTTTCCAGCAGTTGCTTCAATGATGGTTCCGCCAGGGCGCAATTTACCAGATGCCAATGCTTCTCTTATGAGCATATCACCTAAACGATCTTTAATACTTCCACCCGGATTCATCATTTCAAGCTTTGCATATACCTCTACACCTTCCGGGATGCCAACCCCTGACAGTTTTAAAAGCGGTGTGCGGCCAATTAATTCTGTAATATCCTTTATGACAGCCATATGATTCCCTTCCTTTGTATGGAAAAGAAGGGGGAATCCCCTTCTTTTATTGAGTTTGCTTTATCATACGCAAGACAAGGTCGGTTGAGTGAATCGCTGCTTGCTCAAGAAATTGATCAAAGGAGACATTGGATTCTTTCCCTGCAATATCAGATAGCGCTCGAACAACAACAAATGGCGTTCCAAAGAGCTGGCAAACTTGTGCAACAGCTGCAGCTTCCATTTCCACCGCATATAACTCTGGAAACTTCTCTCTCACAAACGCTACACGATCCGGATCATTCATAAATGAATCTCCGGTTGCAATCGTTCCTTTTGCCACTTGAATATGATCGATCTCTAAAGCCGACTCCTCAGCCAGCTTCACAAGCTTTTCGTCTGCAGCAAAAGCAGCTGGCAACCCTGGTACTTGTCCGTATTCATAATCAAAAATCGTGACATCCACATCATGATGCCTAACATCAGTAGAGATGACAATATCCCCTACATTTAATGTGTGATGGAAACCGCCAGCTGATCCTGTATTGATCACATAATCCGGCTGAAAGCGGTCAAGCAGAAGTGTTGTGCTGACCGCTGCATTCACTTTTCCAATCCCTGATTTTAATAAAATCACTTCTTTATCTTCATAAACACCTGTTGTGAATTCACACCCAGCGATGTTTTCTTGTGTAGCATTCTTTAGTTGATCTCTTAATATCGTCACTTCTTCTTCCATTGCACCTATGACTGCGATTTTCAAATCAAAAACATCCTTTCATTCCCTTTTCTTCGCTTCTACGATCCAAACAAAATCATTCATTTGATGAAAGGACGTACTAAAACCTTCTTCTTCAAAGATTTGCTTTAGCACATCGATGGATGGATAATATTCCGTTTCTAAATCCTCAGCAAGCTGATCGAATCCTGCCGCTTTCGCTTTGTTGATTTCAGCTTGATGTGCTGCTTGATTTTGAAACATTGTATCAGCAAAGACTATTTTACCACCTGAGTGAAGGATGTTGCTATAGGTGTGAATGGCTTGTTTTTTTTCTTCGTCCGTTAAATGGTGGAAAGCATATGAACTGACAATTGTATCCGGCTCAAATGGCGGCGCTGGAAATGATAAAAAATCCCCATCATGAAACACATCGGGTATTCCCTTTTGAAGAGCCGCTTTCTTCATAGCGTCTGATGGTTCAACGCCAAATACGTTCTTATCAGCTGTGAGCAGTGCCGCTGTTAAATTCCCAGTGCCGCTTCCAAACTCAAGAACATCTTGACCTGCACGGCGAACTATTTCTTTTAAAATAACCGGATACCGGCGAAACACTTCTTCATACTGCTCATCATGACCACTTACCGTGTCATCATAAGAGTCAGCCCAATGATCAAATAAAGAAAGAAACTCACGTCCCATTTTCTTTCCCTCCACTTTATCTATTTATTCCTATGCGTATAGTATGCTTTAATCCGTCAAACAGTTCCTATCCTACCACATCTTCAGTTTCTTTCCTACTAAAAAATACTGGTAGGGGTAGAAAAATATTTGCTCTTTTAGAGGAGAGAGATTAAGATGAATGAAGAGTATGGTGAAGTGGATCAAATGGATTTTCAGTTGGATTTTCTAAAGGATAAAATTGAATTCTTTGAAGCATCGTCTTTAAAAGAACTTGAACAAAAGATCCAAAAACAAATTGAATATAATCAGGCAATTCTGCTGACCGTTCATTCTGTCAGTCATCAAACGACTGTGATCGATGACCGGATTTTGTATACAGCGGTTGTTCATTTTAAGGCGAATATCTAAAAAAAGATAGCATGACTGCTATCTTTTTTTCATGTTTATTTTAATTTCTCAACCTTTACAGGTTTCCAGCCTTTTTCATCTACCCATGTGATTTCCACGCGGTAGCGTTCGCCTGTTGATTTATCACGGATGGTTCCCTTTGCATCTTGAGGACCTCCGTTATTTCCTAACCAAAGAACTGTCATTTGATCTTCTGAAATTCCCGTCGCATAGGACATGGCTTTCATCATTTCTTTCCAGTCTTTTGAGTTAGAATCATAAGTTGCTGTATGTGAACCGGATTGCTCTGTTCCTACAGGCTCCCAGTCATCGCTTTCGTATGTTTTGTCTACGTCACTCGTTGAGCCACCATCTGTTTCTTTGGCGTCTTTTAACGCATCTTTATGAGGCTCTTTTTCATCATCTGACTTCTTCGTATCGTCGTCTTGATCAGATGAGTCATCTTTTTTTGCATCTGAATCATCGGATGTGTCTTTCTTTTGATCTTTCACATCTTCATCTGATTTTTGTTTATTTTCACTTGTTGCAGGCGCCGTTTTAGAAGGTGCATCCGCTACATCTGTGTCTTTCGGTTTATTAAAAATTAACAAACTCGTTGCGACCACCAAAATAAGCACCACAACGATACCAATTAATATGTTAAGCACCATATTCGCCTTTCTGCGCTTATCACGATGTTCAAATCGAGAATTTCTACTCAAAATCTCTGCACTCCTTTGCCTCTGTTCCCTAAGTCGTTACTATTCTAACATGACATGAAGGGATGTTCTATGTCTGTTTCTTTTCAATTTCGTTGACCTTTTTTACAATATCATAAAACGCATCATTTGTCTTAGCCTGGCCACTTGCCTCGTCAAGGTGAACAACGACTAGTGCGTATTTTGGTTTTTCCACCGGAAAGTATCCAGCAAACCATTTATGATAAAGCGGATTCCCCTTTTTATCTTTACTGCCGGTTTGGGCAGTGCCTGATTTCCCTGCCACATCGAATGGAAGGTCTTGAAACCTTCTTCCTGTTCCTTTGTCAGACGTCACCACCTGCCTTAAGTACTTTTGCAGCTTTTGAGCTGTATAGCGGTCAATACTGCCTCCTTCTGGTCGTTTGTTTTGAAAGGTTAGCATCGTTGTTCCGTTTTGATACAACACTTTTTCAGCGATTTTCACTTCTTTTCGTTCTCCGCCTCTTGCAATCGACGCCATCATATTGGCCATTTGCAAAGGAGTCGTTTTGACATTTTTTTGCCCTATTGCAGTTTGAGCAATGGCTTTTTTGACATGCTTGTCTCTTTTATCCCCCCACACATTGCCGGTTTCTTCACGATCAAACTGTTTGAAATGCTGCTTATGATAAACATCCCCTTCCCAGCCAGCTCGATCAATGAGTCCAAGCTTTGCAGCCGTCTTTTCGATGATTTGATCATCTGTTTGGATCAGCTTGCCAGCAAGTGTTGCAAAGGTATAATTACAGCTCTGCGAAAAGCTCTCAGACAGATTGAGCACTTCCTGCGTTCCTTCTGGCTCTCCATATAAATTCTTTCGACAGTCATACATCGTTTGTGGCTGGTCCAGGTTTTTTTCAATTGCTGCGGCAAGGACAGCGGTTTTAAAAACAGAGCCTGGTGCCATGGCAGTCAGCATGTAATTTCTTGCTTCATGCCGGTTTTTGCTTGTGACGTTTGGCGTACTTGCCATTGCCAGCACACTGCTGCTTTCAATGTCGAGCAGAACAGCCCCGCCCTTTTCGACGCCTTTGTCTTTCAAAACCTTCTCCATTTCAGCTTGCATGTTTTCATCAATTGTTGTTTGAACTTGAAGAGGATAAAACGAATGAGCCTCTGCTGTATATTTGACGTCCATCCCAAACAAAGGGTTTCCTCTTCCGTCCACATGATATAACAATTTTGTGTCTTGCTCAGGTAATAGAAATTCGTCAAAGGTGCTTTCCAGCCCAAAAGTACCGATTTCTGTACGGATGGAAAGCTCTTTTTTATCAGGATAACGCTTTCTGAGCAATTCTGGATTCTCACTCGTGAAGCCTAATGTGTGGAGGGCAAGTCTTTTTTTGTCCTTCTCTTTCATATATACGCCGTACACACCTGAATATTTCATATCATTGATGTCTTTCAGCTTTTTTTTCGTGATGTCATCTTTGAGAATCAGAGGTTTTTTGGTTTCTGTCAGCTGTTTTTTGAGTGCATCTTCTTCCATCTCAAGAATAGAGGCGGTTTGTTTTAAATGAGGAAGATCATATTGCAGGAAAGGAAATAAGATCACCGCAGGCTGTTCTTTTGTGAGAAGCGCCTCGCCGTTTCGATCTAAAAATTCACCGCGGCCATCTGAAATGACCACTTCTTCTGTACGCTGTTTGACACTTTCTTGTATTAAATTGATATCAAGCTTTGAAAAAGATTCTGTGAAAAACAGTTGAATTTCTGCCAGTCTCATGAGAAGACCGAGCAGCAGCATAAAAATAATAGCACCTGTCCATTGAATTCTACGTTTTTTGCGCATAAAAACACCTCGTCCCTATTGTGGACGAGGTGTTTATCGTATAAACGTTATTATGAAATTTTTACAATTTGGACGAACATTTCTCCGCCAGGTGTTTGAACGGTTACTTTGTCGTCTACTTGTTTGCCTAACAGGCTTTTTGCAATTGGTGAATCGTTTGAAATCTTTCCTTCAAACGGATCAGCTTCTGCACTTCCAACGATGGTGTAAGACTCTTCTTCTCCGTCTGGTAATTCAACGAAAGTGACTGTTTTACCAAGTGAGACAATATTTGAGTTTCCTTCATCTTCGATAATTTTGGCATTGCGAATCATATTATCAAGCGTAGTGATACGCCCTTCTACAAACGCTTGCTCTTCTTTAGCAGAATCATATTCCGAGTTCTCAGAGAGGTCTCCAAAGCTTCTCGCAATTTTAATACGCTCTACAACCTCTTTACGTTTAACCGTTTTCAAATATTCAAGCTCTTCTTCTAACTTAAGTTTTCCTTCTTCTGTCATTGGAAATACTTTCTCTTGTGCCATGAATCATTCACTCCTTCTATTAATCCTCATCATACATATTTTCTGCACGTGAGTGACGACTGAAATATACAAGAATGAGGACTTTTTCAGGCCCTCATTCCTTCTGTCCCATATTTGTAAAAGTCCATCTTACATGGCGTCCCTTTTAGATGCAACTATTATGCCTTTTTTTCAGACAGAACCATTATCAGTGGTCCAAAGATGATCTATCTCCATCGCACAAACTGTGGAAAGGCACAGGAAGCTCCTGTACCTCGTTCGCCATTTCGATCATATGTAGAAGAATAGCTTATCCATTCTCCATCTTCCAATACATAATATGGTCAGTGTACGATATGTCTATGCTATATTATTACAAAATTGCTTTTTGATCAAGAATTGTTTGAAAATTTGTGATGATTTGTTTGTCGTTTTTTTAATATACTTTTTTAACTTCATTCTTTCGCTATGTGGTAGTGATTTCTCCATCTCTTCTTTTCTTCATTGTTTTATTATCATATCAAACCCTTAAGATTCTTTCTGAGAATGCTGCTTTAATAAAAGTTCACACATAATCAACAAATATTAACAAGGAAATATTTGGTTTTTGTTGAATTCTATCAATGCAAGACCAAATACATGCTAGGGAGTGTTTTAAATGAACATGAAGAAAACAATTGTTTCTGTTCTATCCATCTCTACATTATCTTTTTCACTAATGGGCATGGCTTCGGCCAAAGAAACAGCGGATGTCACAGTCAATAGCAGTTCTTCTGGATTTCAAACTTTAGATGTGATTTCGATTCAAAATTACAGTTTACCTTTAAGAGTTGGTGAGCGCTACTCTGTCTATGATTCTGCAGCTACACGTTATTGGACAGATAACCAGAGTGTAGCTTCTGTTAGCTCTAGTGGACTAGTGACCGCTCATTCAACTGGTAAAGCCACTATCACTCTTTATAAAGGATCATCTGTCTTAGGACAAGTTTTCGTGACTGTTTATTAATATGATGTTGAAAAGACCTTTACAATGTAAAGGTCTTTTTCTTCTCCACCATTTACTCTGCTCGGTTTTGAAGAATCGTTTGAATTTTTGTCACCATTAAGTCGATCGCCACATGATTTTGGCCGCCTTCTGGGATGATGATATCGGCGTATCGCTTAGTCGGTTCAATGAATTGATTATGCATCGGTCTGACAACAGATACATACTGTTCAATGACAGAATCGATTGAACGGCCTCTTTCTTTCGTATCGCGTAAAATGCGGCGAATGATGCGCAGATCTGCATCTGTATCAACATACAGTTTAATATCCATTAAATCTCTTAGGCGTTCGTCTTCTAGTGCAAAGATGCCTTCTACGATGATAACATCCTTTGGTTCAACATGGACAGTCTCTTCTGAACGTGTGTTGAGCTTGAAATCATATATTGGTTTTTCAATGGATTCGTACCTTAAGAGCTGTTCCAAATGCTCAAACATCAGGTCATTGTCGAATGCGAGCGGATGATCATAGTTCGTAAGCAGGCGCTCTTCAAATGGCATATGACTTTGATTTTTGTAATATAAATCTTGCTGAAGCATGAGGATGGAATGTCCTTTAAATTTTTCATAAATTGAATTGGTGACGCTCGTTTTACCTGAACCCGAGCCGCCAGCAATTCCAATGACAACTGGTTTACTCCTCATGTGCCTGTTATTTCCCCTTTCTCATCATGTTGCTAGGGTATACTTTTTGATCGAGCTTGAATTTGACGATTTGCAGCGGATGACGAGCGGCATCTAGTTCATTTCCTTTTTCATCCCAAATCGTCTCAATTTTGCATGTGAAATTCTCAATTTCTGGCCCGAAAAATTCGACTTCGTCCCCTGCTTTAAAGAAGTTACGCTGCTGCAATGTGACGATTTGTTCTTTTTCATCATAATGAAGAACGAGACCTGCGAAATCAAAAGTCGTTTTCTTTCCATGAATGCCAAACATTTGCTCATCCGTTCCCGGTACACCTTCGAAAAAGGCTGGTGCTGTGTCACGGTTTGCACATTTATCTAATTCATCTAACCATTCCTGCTCAATGACAAAATTGTCCGGGTCCGCACAATAGGCGTCGATGACTTTGCGATACACACTCACGACAGTTGCTACGTAATGAATTGATTTCATTCGTCCTTCGATTTTCAAGCTGTCAATTCCCATTTCAATCATTTGAGGAATGGATTCGACAAGCTTTAAGTCTTTTGGACTCATCGCAAATGGTGCGTCTTCCTCTCCAAATAATGGCGCTTCCTCAGAACCTTCTAGTTTATAAAGATCATAATCCCAGCGGCAGGATTGGCAGCAGCCCCCGCGGTTAGAATCTCTTGCCGTCATATGGTTACTGAGCACGCAGCGGCCAGAGTAAGCAATACACATCGCACCGTGAATGAACGTCTCAATTTCAATATCGACCTTTTCTTTCATTTCTCTAATTTCCAGCGCACTTGTCTCGCGAGCAAGCACCACACGCTCAAGCCCTTCTTCTTTCCAAAACTGAACAGCCTTCCAGTTCGAAAGAGATTGCTGTGTGCTTAAATGAACTTCAAGCTTAGGTGCGACACGTTTACACGTTTCAATAATCAGCGGGTCAGCCACAATAATGCCCGCTACTCCAGCGCCTTCAATCCCTTGAAGGTATTCCTCCAGCCCGTCCATGTTTTCGTTGTGGGCAAAGATATTCGTTGTCACATAGATTCGTGTACCATATTTATTTGCAAATGCGACACCTTCAGCCATTTCTTCAATTGAAAAGTTATCGGCATTTGAACGAAGTCCAAATTCTTTTCCGCCTATAAAGACAGCGTCTGCTCCGTAATGTACAGCAATTTTCAGCTTTTCCAAATTTCCTGCTGGTGCAAGCAGTTCTGGTTTTTTTGTAATGACACGTTTCCCGTCAATCATTTCAGAAATACCATCTTTCAATAGTGCCATTTCCTCTGCCTCCTCTTATATTAATAAACCGTTTCTTTAAAGAAGAACCCTGTATCAATTGAACGATTCACTGGCTGAATCTCTTCAATCCGCTTCACCCAGTCCTCTTTCTGATCTTCATACGCGTCTTTGTCAGTCGCTAATAAATCAATTGCTTTTCTATATAAAGACGTCACCTCTGTCATATAAGAAAGTGACTTTAAAATTCCGTCAATTTTAAATGAGTCGATGCCTGCATCAACAAATTCCTCTAATTCGTCAATCATACACACATCATTTGGACTCATAATATGAGTGCCGTTTGCATCCTCGAAAATAGGGTATTTGTTTTGACGCTCTTGGTCATGAAGGAATAGTCCTTCCTCCATATTTCTGCCTTCGACGTCCATTTGTTTGCCCTGGTATTCAAAGTAGTTGCCAATGAGCGTACGTTTTGATTGGAACATACATGTCATGCCATGGACTTGAATTTCGATTTCCACCTCGGCATTTTCTTTGATGTCGATGACACTGTCCATGTTCAGTTCTTTGGCAAGAACAGCACGCGTTGCACCTTTTCTGCCCCAGTAGTTACAAGTGTAATAGTTTGTCCCAGTCGTTTCTGTACTCCAGTGGAGATTCAGGCTTACCCCTGTTTCTTTAGCGGCCATGATCACAGCTGGGTCTCCAAAGACGACGCCATCTACGTTTAATGCATCGAGAAAGGTTAAGTAATCTCCAAGCAGCTGCACACGATCATTATGAAAAATCGCATTCATCGCCACATACACTTTTTTGTGATGCTTATGTGCAAGCTCAACCGTCTGTTTCACATCTTCTCTTGAAAACTCGCCTGCAAGACGAATACCGTATGTTTGTTCGCCTATTAAGAATGCATCAGCTCCCGCCTCAATTAATGGCAGTACATCTGACACCTTGCTTGGCGTCACAAGCAATTCTGGTTTTTTCATGATTGGTCACCTCTTTTAGTACTAATGGCGATCCCGTCTCCAACTGGAATAATACACGTTTGGAAATCGGGGTTTGACATAAGCCATTGATTGTATCGATCAATTTTTCCAATTAATTGTTTTTTTCTTTTATCTTCTATTTCTTCTTCATAGTTCGTTGCCACTAAACCTTTAAATAATACGTTGTCTGTAATAATCATTCCGTCATGAGCAAGCATCGGTTCAAACAGCTCAAAAAAACGTTTGTACTGCCCTTTTGCGGCATCAATAAAGATCACATCATAGGGCGCCATCGTTTGGACTGTTTTAGCCGATTCTATGGCATCACCAAAGAACACGTGTATTCTTTCTTTTAACTTTAATTCCTCAATGTTCCGTGTCGCTTCTTCATAGCGTTTTGCATTTCGCTCAATCGTAAAAATTTCAGCATCTGGTAGAGCTGTCGCCATTCGAATGGCGGAGTAGCCTATCGCTGTCCCAACCTCAAGAATTTTCTTCGGCTTTTTCATCGACAGCAGCTGCAGTAAAAGTTCAATGCTCACCTTTTCCATAATTGGCACATGATGCTCTTTTGCATATGCCTCTAATTGAGCGATTGCATCAGGACTTGGGTGAATTAAATGTTCAATATAATCATTCATTTGATCATCTTCGATAGTCATTATTTGTCTAGCTCCTTCATGACCTGAAAAAGAAGAGTCCTGCCTGTTGCAGCTCTCTTTCTCGTCAATCTTTCGTTCATCTAAGTAAAACAACCCGATATATTTTACCACAAAGAAGTGGACATTGCGAACCTATAAAATGGATATTTCAACGAAAAAAACTGCAGGCAATCTTGAATTGTCTACAGTCTTTTTCGATTCACATGTACATTAATTGCTGCCTGTGATGTATTTGGCTTTCGCTTTGTTGTGCTCATTTAACGTTTTTGTAAAGACGACTTCTCCATTTTTCTTCGCAAGGAAGTACACATAATCCGTTTTATCTGGGTGCAGTGCGGCTTTCCATGAAGATTCGCCAGCATTTGCAATAGGTCCAGGCGGCAGCCCCTTGTTGTTATACGTATTATAAGGAGATTTCACCTTGAGATCTTTGTAATAAACACGGGATTTATGTTCACCCAGTGCATAAAGAACGGTTGGATCGGTTTGAAGCGGCATGTCCTTTTTCAACCGGTTATAAAAAACACTGGAGATTTTTGCGCGATCCGTCTTTTCCGTTGCTTCCATTTCAATCAGTGATGCCATCGTTAACACATCATGTATGGACATGTTTCTCTTTTTCATGTCTTTTTCATACGTTCTCACGTATTGATCTGTTTGTTTAATCATCGTTTCAATGATCGTTTCGAGTGATTCATCCTCACGATAAAATGGATACGTCGCAGGGAATAAATAACCTTCTAACGGATGTTTCACCTGTTTGCCATTTACCTGTGATGTCACCGTTTTCGGATATTTTTTCATTAGCGTTTGAATAAACGCAGGATCATCCAGCTTCGCTTGCACTTCTTTCGCTGAAAAATTCGTCTGGTTTGCAATCACTGCCGCAATATCAGACAGCTGTTTTCCTTCTGGAATCACAAGCTGAAAGGCATAGTCTGTCCCTCCAGATGTCAGCTTTTGAATCAGCGTGTCTGCGTCCATCGTTTGTTTCAAATGAAAGTATCCCGCTTTAAAGCCGGACGCATTTTTGTATTTTGCATAATAAGTGAAAATCGTGTCATTCGAAATGAGCCCATTTTCTTTTAAAATGCCCGCAATCTCACGGACAGATGTCCCATTAGGAATATGAATATTAATCGTTTGTTTGCTTTTTTGATCGACCGGTCCAAGTGCTGATTTAACATATAAAAAGCCTGATAATGCTGCAATGATGATGACAGCAAGGACAGATAACAGGACGATCCCCATTTTTCTTTTGAAAAATGGTCGTTTCTTTTGTTCTGAAAACATGCATGGCCCTCCTCACATCTAGCTTTTATAGTACATGATTCGACGGAGTTCGGCAATTACTTGCTCATGCATGTCTTGACAGAACTTGACATAATACGGCTAAACCAACGCCGCCACCACTCCCAATAGCAGCCATGACATAGCTTCCATTCGGTAAGGCGCGCGCTTCGTAAAACAGTCTCACCATCATCGCAGCCCCTGATGCGCTATATGGATGACCAAGACAGAGTGCACCGCCTCTTTTATTGATTCGGTCATAAGGAATATCCAGCGTACGAGCAATCAGCGCTATTTTCAGAGCAAAAGCTTCATTGATTTCAAACAGTGCAACATCCTCTGCCTTGATTTTCTCTTGATGTAGAAGTTTCTTCATCGCATCAATCGGTGCAGCAGCTGGAAAATTGGGATGCATCGCCGTCACAGCACTTCCGGCATATCGCAGCATTGGCTGAAACCCATTTGCCTCCGCTAGCGCTTTTTCCATCACAACGACCGCTGCTGCACCATCTGCTTCTTTGCAGCTATTGGCGGCAGTTACTGATCCATTCCCCGGTGAAAATACAGGCTTTGCCCGCTGGATCAGTTTTGCCATCGGTCTTATTTTAGCGGCCGCTTCATCTATACTCAGTCCGTCAATTGAAACGATCTCTTCTGAATATGTACCACGTTTGATTGCATCTATACTTCTTTCCCAGCTTAATTGCGCATAGTCATCTTGTTCTTTTCTTGTCACAGAGAATCTCGTAGCGGTCAGCTCTGCTGCTTCTCCCATAGCCGGATCTCCTATCCATTCCGGTGAAAAGCGGGCTCTTTCTTTCATTGGTGATCTTGAAATGCTCTCAGTCCCGCCAGCGATATACATTGAGCCTTCTCCTGATTGAACCATGGCGCAAGCTGTTCGGATTGCTTCTAGACCTGAGGCACACTGCCTATCAACCGTCATCCCGGGTACCAAGAAAGAAAGCCCTGCTTCTAATGAGGACAGACGGGCCATATTCCCGCCGCCTCCTACAACATTTCCTAATATGATGTCGTCCGGCGTCATCCCTTTAGACAAATACTGAATAAGAGGCGCGGCTAATTGCTCTGGACGATAATCCTTCAGCATCCCATTTTTATCACCGAAGGGTGTCCGTTTTGCTTGTACAATTACTGCTTGCATGACAATTGTCCCTCCGCCCACTTTTTCATACTGGCACGTGCTATTTTTCCTCCGGATGTTTCAATTATTTGATCCATGACAAGCCATTTTTTAGGCACCTTGTAGGCCGCCAGTTTTTCTTTGACAACTTGCCGAATCCTCTTTGTGTGCTGTCCTTGTTCAATAATAGCAACAGGGATTTCACCCCAATATGGGTCAGGAACGCCAACTACAACCGATCGCTTCACTTCTGGCAGTTCATTTAGCACACGCTCAATTTCCTCTGGGAAAATATTCAGCCCTCCATAGACGATCATGCCATTTTCACGGCCGCTCATATGCAAATAGCCGTCTTCATCCAGCCAGCCCATATCATAAACTGTCAGCCACTCCTTCGGCTGTTTCTCCTCATGTAAGTAGCCTGCAAAAGACATCGGGCTCTTCACATAAATTCTTCCTGTCTCATTTGGTCGGCAGACTGTTTGATCAGCTCGCCTCACTTCAATTTGAATGGGAGAAAAAGGCCGTCCGACAGATGAAGGCTTTTGCAAAAAGTCATTTGAAGATAAGTAGGAAACAAAGCTTAACTCTGATGTGCCGTAAAAATCAAAAAATGTCACATGCGGATAGTTGGTCACGAGTTGTTTCTTTGAAGGAGTGCCCCAATCTGCTCCAGATGATATGACAAGAAGCGGATTGTCTCTCTCAAAAGCGTCTATTTTCAGCAACGATTCTGTCATCGTAGGGACAGTATACATCACAGTAATGTCTCCTGCCTGTAAGGCTTTTTTCGCTTTCACTGGCGTAAATTTTTCTAAAATCGTCACTGTGCCGCCAAAGTATAATGTACAGATGGCACCATATAAAAAGTGAGAGGATAAGAGTGTACCAGCTATAAGAACATGATCTTGATGAGTGATTCCAAATGTATCGGCTGTTGTTTGAAAGCTTTTGATCCATGACTGCTGGCGCCTGATAAATGCTTTAGGTGAACCAGTTGATCCTGACGTAAATCCCATATAAAAGATAGGGTCGATCTCGCTGTCGCATTTGTTAGATGGACCTTGTGTGATGAGGCTCATTTTTTCCTTCCATTCAGATAAAGAAAGAACCTGCAAATCTTCGCTGTACTTTTCAAATCTATTTAAATATCGATCCTCGATAATGACGAGAGCTGCCTCACTTAACAAAAGCTTTTTAGCACATTCCTCACGGCTCCATCTCGGGTCAAGCGGGATAGCTGTCCACCCTGCACAAGCAGCGCCAGCAAATATTTGGAGAAAAGAAGCACCATTTGATAATAAAAAGGCAACTCTTTTTTGCTCATGAGCCGTTTGTTGTAACCATTGCGCTGATAGCCGGACACGCTCATACCAATCTTGATAAGTGATCCTTTCTTGTCCATCAATGATGGCGATATGATCTGGGTTCATTTCTGCATGTGATGCATAGCTTTCCGTTATTCTGTTCAAACTGCACGCCTCCCTTTATGCACATCCCTTTTTCGATATGACATAGCCGCAATGATTTTCACCGTGAGAACAGCACATATGCCCGCTTTGATGAGATCACCTGGAATATAAATCAGACTTAGGAGAGCAGCCTGAGTGACCTTGATATCCATCATCATCGCTTGAAAAGGAATGCCGCATAGATACAAAATTCCGATACTGCATACCGTAAAGATCATAAAAAGGTGCAAAGTGGTCACTTTTTTCAGACGGTTGATCCACAAACTAATCATGAGGGCAGCCACTGGATAAGCAAGTAAAAATCCACCGCTTGGTCCAAAAAAGACCCCTATTCCGCCTCTGCCACCTGACAAAAGAGGTGCGCCTGATGCCACAACCAAGAGAAACAGAAGTAAACTGATCAGTGCCTGTTTTGGCTTTAACAGCCCACCAGCAAGCAAAAGACCTGCCGTTTGCATTGTGATGGGTACAGGTGTAAATGTAAGTAAAATCGGCGGGATCAATCCTAACATCCCGATCACCGCAGTCATTAGCGCCATTTGCATCATATCTTGAATTTTCAATTTCCATACCCCTCACTCAATTCATTGTTAAAAATAGAGTAAAAGGTACAGCCTATTATGTCAACACGAAATAAAGTAAAGTTAACATATAAACCATAAAAAAAGACCTGTGAAGAAAGATCACGAAGATCCGTTCACAGGCCTTTTATTCGTTCTATTCTTCGTCTTCTTCTTGATCTAAGAACGTATTTAACGTTTCTTCAATCATGTCCCACTCTTCATCCGTTTCAATAGGCTCTAGCTCGCCATCTTCACCGTTTTCATTCGGTGTAAAGCTTGATGCATGAATTTCAATTTCTTCATTGTCTTGCTCAGAAATTGGGTAGTAAAGAACATATGATTTGTTAAAATGGTCGCTTTCAAAAGTAAATAGTACTTCGCAAAGCTGTTCATTTCCATTATCATCAACGATTGTAATTTGCTTTTCTCCGTGTTCCATTTGATTCACCTCATTTTAATTTAAGCTGTCTAAGTACCCTTGCAGGATCATAACAGCCGCCATTTTATCAATGACTTTTTTACGCTTTTGTCTGCTCACATCTGCAGAGATGAGCATTTTTTCCGCTGCCATTGTCGACAGGCGCTCGTCCCAAAGCACAACAGGAACATTGTACGTGTTTTCTAGCACTTTCGCAAATGATTGGCTGGCTTCACCTCTAGGACCGACCGTACCATTCATATTTTTTGGAAAACCAAGTACAATTTTATCCGTTCCATATTGCGAGACGATTTCAGACAGGCGGCTGAGACCGAAGTCTCCGCCTGCTTCATCAATTTTAATTGTTTCAATCCCCTGCGCTGTCCAGCCCATTTCATCACTGATCGCAACACCAAGGGTTTTCGTGCCTAAATCTAAGCCTAAAATTCTCATGTTTTACGCCTCTTTATGTGTCTCTAAGTACGATTTAACCAATTCCTCAATTAATTCGTCTCGTTCTATTTTACGAATTAGGTTGCGAGCATCCTGATGTCTTGGAATATAAGCAGGGTCGCCTGACAGCAAGTATCCGACAATTTGATTGATCGGGTTGTATCCTTTTTCTTGGAGTGCGTCATGTACTGTAATGAGCACTTCATTCACATTGGTTTCAGCTGAATCATCAGAGAAGTTAAACTTCATTGTCTTATCAAATGAACTCACTGCTTCTTGCACCTCTCTTCCAACATTCTACTAGCAAGCTTTTTTCTAAACGCTCATCTAATACCATTATTCTACACTACATCGCCTGATTATAAAACGGATTTAACAGATTCTTCGACAGTTGCCAGTGCTTCTTCTAGCTTTTCTGGTTGTTTTCCGCCTGCTTGTGCCATGTCTGGGCGTCCGCCTCCGCCTCCGCCGCAGATTTCAGCTGCCTGTTTCACAAGTTTCCCTGCATGCAGACCTTTTTCGATGACGTCTTTTGTCACTCCTGCTGAAATGTTTACTTTTCCGTTTTGAACGGCTCCGAGCACAATGACAGCTGAGCCTAATTTGGCTTTTAAGTCATCAACCATTGTTCTTAAATGGTTCATGTCTTTCGCGTTTACTTTTTCAGTTAACACTTTCACTCCGCCGATTTCTGTCACTTTCTCTAAAATAGAGCCTGCTTCAGCCTGGCTTAATTTTGCAAGAAGAGATTCGTTTTCTCTTTGAACCTCTTTTAAATCTGCCTGCAATGAAGCGATACGTTTTGGTACATCCTTCGTATTTGACTTCAGCTCACTCGCTGCCTGCTCTAAAATCGCCAGCTGGTCATTTAATTCTTCGTATGCCCCTTTACCAGTCACCGCCTCAATCCGGCGTGTTCCAGCACCAATACCCGATTCAGAGGCAATTTTAAACAACCCGATTTCCGCAGTATTTTGAACGTGACAGCCGCCGCATAGCTCGATGCTGTAATCGCCTACTTGGACAACTCGGACAATATCGCCATACTTCTCGCCGAAGAGCGCCATTGCACCCATTTCTTTTGCTTCCGCAATCGGCTTCAGGTCAATAGCAACAGAGATGCCTTCCCAGATCTTTTCGTTCACAATTTTTTCTATCTGAGACAATTCCTCTTTTGTGACTTGTCCAAAGTGAGAGAAGTCAAAGCGAAGTCTATTTTCATTCACCAATGATCCTGCTTGGTTCACATGGCTGCCCAAAACGTCTTTTAGCGCCTGGTGCAAAAGATGTGTCGCTGTGTGGTTTTTCACAATGCCTTTTCGAAGAGCTGATTCCACTTCCGCAGTGACTTCAAGTCCTTTTTTGGCTGTACCGCTTACGACGATACCCTCATGAACATGCTGACCATTTGGCGCCTTTTTCACGTCTTTGATGTCGATAATCACTTCAGCGCTTTTCAATGTCCCTTTATCAGCCACTTGTCCGCCGCTTTCCGCATAGAAAGGTGTTTCATCTAACAAAATTTGTACTGTATCGCCTTCATGTGCTTCTGTGACAATTTCACCATTTTGAAGCAATTCGACAATATGGGCATCTGCCGTTAGATTTTCGTAGCCAACAAATGTGCTTTCTACTTTAATATCTCCTAGAGCACCGCCTTGAACCTGCATACTGCCGACATCTTGTCTCGCATTTCTTGCACGTTCACGTTGCTTTTCCATCTCAGCCTGGAAGCCTTCTCGATCCACTGTCATGTTTTCATCTTCTGCGTATTCTTCTGTGAGCTCGACAGGGAATCCATACGTGTCATACAGCTTAAATACATCTTCACCTGAAATCTGTGTGCTGCCTTTGTCTCTTTCTTTTTTGATGACTTCTGACAAAATAGCTAAGCCTTCGTTCAGTGTTTCATGGAAGCGTTCTTCTTCATTCTTGATGACTTTTGCAATAAATTCTTCTTTCGCTTGTACATCTGGGTAGAAATCCTTCATGATTTCCGCCACTACTGGAACTAGGTCAAACATAAACGGGCGATGGATGTGAATGGTTTTTGCATAACGCACGGCACGGCGAAGCAAACGTCTTAGCACATACCCGCGCCCTTCATTGGAAGGAAGCGCTCCATCACTTACAGCAAAGGCAACCGTTCTAATGTGGTCAGCAATGACTTTGAATGCTGTATCTTTTTCCTTTGTCTCGCCATAGCTTTCTCCAGAAATGGTTTCAACGGCACGAATAATTGGCATGAATAGATCAGTATCAAAGTTCGTAGGCACGTTTTGAATGACAGATACCATTCGTTCAAGACCCATCCCTGTATCTATGTTTTTCTTCGGAAGCGGCGTGTATGACCCATCTGGATTATGGTTAAATTCAGAGAACACTAGGTTCCACACTTCTAGATATCGCTCATTTTCTCCGCCAGGATATAATTCTGGATCGTTCATATCGTTACCGTATGATTCACCGCGGTCATAGAAAATTTCTGTATTCGGTCCACTTGGGCCCTCTCCAATATCCCAGAAGTTCCCTTCAAGGCGAATAATACGTTCTTCAGGTACACCGATTTTATCTCTCCATAGAACATACGCTTCTTCGTCCTCTGGATGGACAGTAACAGATAACAAATTCGGGTCAAAGCCAATCCATTCGTCACTTGTGAGGAATTCCCACGCCCATTCGATCGCTTCTTCTTTAAAATAATCTCCAATCGAGAAGTTGCCGAGCATTTCAAAGAACGTATGATGACGTGCTGTTTTCCCTACGTTTTCAATATCATTTGTACGAATTGATTTTTGCGCGTTGCAAATACGTGGATTGTCAGGTACGACGCGGCCATCAAAGTATTTCTTTAATGTTGCCACGCCGCTGTTGATCCACAAAAGTGTCGGATCATCATGCGGTACGAGTGATGCACTCGGTTCTACAGCATGTCCTTTTTCTTTAAAAAAGTCTAAAAACATTTGGCGTACTTGAGCTGAAGTTAAAGTTTTCATTCAAAAATCCTCCCTTTTCATTCATCAATCTCCACACAAACGAAAAAACATCCCGCCCTATGCAAGCACAAAACGACTTACACAGGGACGAGATGTTCTCGCGGTACCACCCTGATTATAGACAAATTCGTCTATCACCTTCACATCCGATAACGCCGGAAGAGAGCGGCAGTGTTTATCTGCACTCGGGACTAGCTTCCGTTAAAGGTCTGATAAGGCTTTTCTCAGCAAAATAAAGCCTCTCTCTGAAACAGCTTTTTAACGTACTCGGGTCCGTCATTGAATTCAGTATGTAGTATGAATCGAAATTATTATAGACAACTCGACTCCTCTTGTCAATGAACGCTTCGCCTCATAAGGATATATTGCACAATGATCACCCTGATTATAGCGGCAGTTGGTACGGCTAAAATCATGCCTATTAAACCAAATAACTCTCCACCAGCAAGCAAGACTAGCATAATGACGACAGGATGCATATGAAGACTTCTCCCTACGATAATCGGGCTGAGGACGTTACTTTCTAAAAATTGCAGCACGGCAACTGTAATCAGCACAATAATAACCGATTTCACTGAGATGGTAAACGCAATAAAAACAGCGGGAATCGCGCCAATAATCGGTCCAAAATACGGAATAACATTCGTTGCGCCAATTAGCATACCAAGGACAAGCGGGTACGGGATATGAAACAGCCAGAGCACAATGGCTGCTGCACCCCCAATGAATGAACAGACAAGCAGCTGTCCTCTAATATAATTACCAAGTGATTCATCAACTGCCTTTACAAACGCATGTCCCCTCTTCCGAAATGAGGGCGGCGTCAAATACCATGCAGCCCGCTTCATCGTATTCATATCCTTCACCATATAAAAAACAAGAAAAGGGATGAGCGCTGCAACTAATGCGTAATCAAGTATTACTTTACAGCTAAGAATCATCCGCTCCGCGCCGTTCGCTGCATATGTCTCCGATTGAACAATTAAGCGGTCCAAGCGGTCGTGAAGTCCGTCTGGCCAATGGCTTGTATGATGATGAATATGTGATAAAGCGCCATTATACGTTTCCGCAAGCACAGGAATTTGTTCTGACAGCTCATTTAACTGCTTGATCATGACAGGCGCCCCTTTATAAACCGCAAGCCCAATCCCTCCAAAAAACAGGACATAAATCAATAAGAGACTTAGAGTCCTTGGTAAGCCCCTCGAGTGCAGTTTTTCCACTATCGGATAAAGCAGATAAGAAATAAAAATAGCAATGAGCAGCGGAATCAGAACTGCCTTTAACAACAAAAAAATAGGCATCCATAACTCGTCGAGCTGCAATAAAATGAGCAAGGATGCAAGGACAAGCAGAACCCCTGCAGCATATATCAGAAATTGGATCGGACGTTTCTTCACCTTTTTCACCTCTTTTCTTATTGTTTAACCATCTTCTGCAATTATCCATGTAAATAAAATTTGTCCTAACTTTGTTAAAAATGAATACACATGAAACATACAGCACCATCCAAAGTTACTAAAATGTCTCCACTGAATTCCACCATGTACAAGAGGAGGTTCTTCATGATCACATTCGAAGAAGTCAATAAGCATTATGGCCAGTTCCATGTACTGAAAGACATTAACCTACATATTCAAAAAGGTGAGGTCGTCGTGATCATCGGTCCTTCAGGATCAGGTAAAAGCACGATGCTCAGATGCATCAATCGTCTTGAAAGCATTGATGAGGGAAAGGTGCTTGTCAACGAAGTGCCTGTTCAGCATCCGAAAACCAATATCAATCTTGTCAGGCAAAATATCGGGATGGTATTTCAGCATTTTCATCTCTATCCGCATAAGACGGTGCTTGAAAACATTATGCTTGCGCCAATGAAGGTGAAAAAGGTGAGCAAGGAAGAAGCGAGGGAAACAGCCGAATTTTATTTACATAAAGTCGGTATTCCTGATAAAGCTGACGCCTACCCTTCAAAACTCTCAGGCGGACAGCAGCAGCGTGTTGCCATTGCAAGAGGGCTTGCGATGAAACCGGAGGTCATGCTGTTCGACGAACCGACATCAGCTCTTGACCCAGAGATGATCGGTGAGGTACTAGATGTGATGAAGCAGCTCGCACGAGAAGGAATGACCATGGTTGTCGTCACACATGAGATGGGATTTGCAAGAGAAGTGGCTGACCGTATTGTCTTTATTGATGAAGGCAGAGTTCTTGAAGAATCAACACCGGCTGCATTTTATGAGAAACCGCGTGAGAAACGCGCTCAGCTCTTTCTAAGCCGTATTTTAAATCACTAGGGGGAATGATTTTAATGAAAAAAATGAAACGCTTTGGCCTACTACTCTTTATGACTTGCTGTATTGGCGCATTAGCAGCTTGCGGATCTGCTGAAAAAGGCTCGACTGATGCAAAAAAAGGAAGCTCTTTAGAAACCATTCAGAAAGACAAAAAAATCATATTCGGGGTCAAGAATGATACACGTCTCTTCGGTCTAAAAAATCCTAGCAGCGGAGATATTGAGGGGTTTGATATCGATATTGCAAAAGCCATCGCAAAGGAAATGCTCGGTGATGAAGGAAAAGCAGAATTCAAAGAAGTGACATCAAAAACGAGAATTCCTCTACTGCAAAAAGGAGATATTCATGCAATCGTCGCAACCATGACGATTACCGAAGAGCGTAAAAAAGAAGTCAATTTCTCAGATGTTTATTTTGAAGCAGGACAATCACTGCTTGTGAAAAAAGGAAGCGACATTCAATCAATTGATGATTTGAAGAAAGGGACGAAAGTGCTTGCAGTGAAAGGGTCTACTTCTTCTCAAAATATCCGCGAAAAAGCACCTGAAGCGTCTGTATTAGAATTTGAGAACTATCAGGAAGCTTTTACAGCTTTAAAATCAAACCAAGGGCAAGTGCTGACAACTGATAATGCGATCTTATTTGGTATGGCAGATGAGGATTCAAATTACGAAGTCGTCGGCGGCACCTTTACAGATGAGCCTTATGGCATTGCTGTCAAGAAAGGGGATAAGGAATTAACAACGGCCATTAATAAAGCCCTAAAGACATTAAAAGACAATGGGGAGTATGACAAGATTCATCAAAAATGGATCAAAGAATAATGGGTTGACTTGTTAAGAATGATTTTCTCAGGGTGAGCCGCTCATTGGCTCCCCTGTTGATCAGGAAGGAAGTGAACTGATTGCTGCGGTTTTCCATTCTCACTGAAAACTTCAATCTTTATGTAGAAGGCTTTAAATATACCATTGGCGCAAGTGTCATCGCTTTGATTGGAAGCTTTTTGATCGGTACACTCATCGCCATTATGAGAATTGCGCCACTCAGGCCGCTCAACTGGTTAGGAACGGCTTACGTGGAATTTATTCGGAATATTCCGTTATTATTGATTACATTTGTCTTTTTCTTTGGGTTACCCGTGCTAGGTATTGTAGCAGATGGCTTCACCGCTGGCACAATTGCTCTTGCCATTTATACTTCTGCCTTTATTGCTGAAGCCATTCGCGCAGGGATACAAGCTGTACCGCTTGGACAAATGGAAGCAGCCCGTGCTTCAGGTCTATCCTATAGCGGGACAATGCGGTATATCATTCTGCCGCAAGCGATTAAAATTGTCATTCCCCCTCTTGGGAATCAATTTATTAACCTTGTCAAAAACTCCTCTATTTTAGGAGTCATTGCAGGGTTTGACCTCATGTATCAAGGAGACCTCATCGCTTCTAGAACATTTGTGACATTTGATGTCTACATCTTTGTTGCCATGTTCTATCTGCTATTAACGATTCCGCTCAGTTTAGGCGTTGGTTATTTGGAAAAAAGATTAGCAAGAAGCCACTGAAAGGAGGACACATTATGGATTTTCTTGGTGCCTACCAGCCTGATCATCTCGCCTTTTTACTTGAAGGATTTGCTGTCACCTTAAAAGTGGCTTTTATCTCCATCATTTTGAGCTTTCTCATTGGATTAGTCATTGGCACATTGCGGTTCGCTCAAATTCCGGTTTTATCAAAGATACTTGCAGTCGTCGTCGAAACCATTCGAAACTTGCCGCTCTTATTGATCATCTTTTTCACCTATTTTGCACTGCCCGAAATTGGCATTAAACTGAGCATTACAGCCTCGGCTATCGCAGCTTTAACCGTATTTGAATCAGCAATGCTGTCAGAAATTATTCGAAGCGGTTTAAAATCAATTGATAAAGGGCAGATTGAAGCAGCCAGATCTTCTGGTTTAACCTATATCCAAACGTTAAAAATGATTATTATGCCGCAGGCTTTACGCCGAATGGTGCCGCCAATTGTCAGTCAATTCATCTCTCTTTTAAAAGATACGTCACTAGCTGTTGTCATTGCTCTTCCAGAACTACTGCACCACGCTCAAATATTAAACGGTCAGAGCCAATCTTACTTACTGCCCATTTTCCTATTAGCGGCAATGATGTATTTTGTCGTCAATTTCAGCCTATCATTACTGGCGCGCCGATTAGAATATAGGCAGGCATAAAAAAGGACATCCGCTTTTGGCACTTAGCGGATGTCTTTTTGTTTACATCATTCTCATAACGCGTTTTCTTAGCTTTTTCATATCCCGCTTTGATGGCATATCATATCGGCTTGCAAAGTGATATGCGAGTGCGCCTGCACCAAGCGTTAATAGTGAAGAAGTCATTTTACCCATTCGAAATTCCCCCTTAACACTTATAGTTGAATTGAACGTTCATCATCACTAAACAGATCATCTAAGCTGCTTAGTGTTCCGTCTTCTTCCACTTGGTGTGTAGATATTTTGCCTTTTGACAGCGTCAATTCAATAAAACAGCCCCAGCAATAATATTGATTGACCCCAATTTTTCCGATGTCTTTACATTTGCAATTTGGGCAAATGAGCATAATCAGCACCTCTTTACGTTCGGTTTAGAACAAGTGCTTCCTTTTGAACGTTGATCAAGGTTCCGGCAGCCTGAAGCTGTTTTCGAATCCCTGATAGCTCTGTAAAGAAGCCGTCCGAGAGTTCATATGCTACGATTGTGCCCGAATTTGTGCAAAAGTATACATCTTCCAAAATGCCTAAATTTTCACCGTCAGGCGACTGCATCATTTTCTTTTTTAATTTCGAAAATAAGAGGGATGGGGCGGAGGAATCCATGCCTACTCCCTCATGGCAGCTCACATATAAGCCTTTGTCTGTCAGCTGATCCCCAGCCGAGAATGGAATGAGTGCACAGTCTTTCTTTTTCCCATCTAACACATATCCTCCGCAGCTGCCTCCGGCTAATAAGCAAATATCTTTTATGGAACCAAGTGAATGAGACGTTTCACCAGTATAGATTGACATTCCTTCAAGCTCTCGACATGTTCTCAAAATGTGCTCAACCACCTTTTGCGGAACAGTCTTATCGTGTGCGTTTGCTTCAAGACTCATACGAAGAAATGGCTTCCATGAACGAAATATGCGAATTTCTTTTCATGCTAAAAAAGGCTTCCATCTGGAAGCCTTTTATTCATGCATAAAATCAAATGGAGTGATTCCCTCCATACCGATATTTGCATCATGTACGCTAAACGGCAGTTCTTTTTGAAGTGCTGCAAGCTCCGCATCCATGACCTCTCCTGTTTGCACGAGCCGCATCGTTAAGGACGTTTGTCTGAGCGAATCCTCATTGTTTTTCACGCCCCACTCCAGTGCTGATTCCTCGCCGCACAGGATTAAAAACTTTTTACTTCGTGTAATGGCTGTGTACAGCAGATTTCGCCGAAGCATTCTGTAGTAGCTTCTCAAGACTGGCAGTACAACAATGGGAAATTCACTACCTTGTGATTTATGGATGGAGCAGCAATAGGCATGTGTAAATTGATGGAAATCCTTTTTAGTAAAAGTGATTTCATTCCCATCAAAGGAGATCACAGCCATATCTTCTTTTTCCGTGTTTTCTTTCGCATAAAAAATCGAGACAATTTCTCCAATATCACCGTTAAAAATATTGTTCTCCGGCTGATTCACAAGCTGAAGCACTTTATCACCGGTCCGGTACACCACATCACCAAACGGGATTTCTCTGCCCTTTGGTTTTTTAGGATTCAAAATGTGCTGCAGCATTTTATTGAGCTCATTAATGCCTGCTTTTCCTTTATACATGGGCGCAAGCACCTGAATGTCTTTAGCTGAATAGCCTTTTTGAGCAGCATTGCTGACGACTTTCTCAATGACTTCTTTCATTTGATCAGCTGAGCATTTTATGAAGGAACGATCCTTTGAACGTGCGGTAATATCCTTTGGCAGGACACCATTTTTCATATCATGTGCAAGTTCAACAATGCTGGAGCCGTCTGCCTGCCGGTAAATATCTGTGAGGGTAACAGCTGGTACGGCTTGTGATGCAATCAAGTCTCTTAACACTTGGCCTGGTCCGACAGACGGAAGCTGATGTTCATCTCCCACCATGATCACTTGGGTATGGTCAGGAATGGCCTTAAACAAGTGATTCGCAAGCCAAATATCTAGCATACTTGATTCATCAATGATGACAAGCTTTCCTTCAATCGGCTGTTCTTCATCATGCGAGAAGCCCTCAGATCCGTTCCAACCAAGCAGACGGTGAATCGTCACAGCTGGAAGCCCTGTTGATTCTGTCATTCGTTTAGCTGCTCGTCCAGTTGGCGCCGCAAGCACAAATGGAAAGGATTCATCTTTTTTGTAATCACTCGGATCAAGAGATACACCGTGAAGGTCGCTGTAAAGCTCAACAATCCCTTTAATGACAGTTGTTTTCCCAGTCCCAGGTCCGCCTGTTAAAAGCAGCATTGGGGACATGAGTGCCTTTTGAATCGCTTCCTTTTGTGTTGGCGCATACTGGACGCCCAGCCGTTCCTCGAGCTCACCAAGGGCTAGAAGGAATTCTGATTCAGGAAATTGATCTGCATATTCCGTTTGGGAGACGATTTTTTGTATACGTTTGGCGACACTTTGCTCGGCATAAAATAAGGACGGATGATAGCAGCGCTCATCTTCAATGATCATCTCTTTCCCTTCGCCAAGTGCAATGATCTGATTGGCGACGTCCATTTCCGTCACTTTGTACTCATTGCCTGTCTGATTGAGTAGCTTGCGGGTTTCGACGATCAAATCCTTTGTTTGTATGTACGTGTGACCGTCCTGAAGACTGGCTGTCTCCACTGTATAAAGCAAGGCTGCACGGATTCGCTCTGGGTCACTTCCTGAGATGCCAGTTCTAGCGCCAAGTTCATCTGCCTTAATAAAACCGATCCCTTCGACATCCTTGACAAGCTGATACGGGTTTTCTTCAATCTTCTGCAGCGTCTCACTCTCGTACACTTGATAAATCTTCATGCTGAGCTGCGGACCAAAGCCGTATTGATTGAGGCTGATCATAATTTGTTCCAATCCTTGATGCTCCTGAAGCGCTGCGGCCAGCTTATCTGCCTTCTTTTTTGATAAGCGCGGAACGTCATACAAAACCGCTGGGTCACGCATAATTTTATGAAGCGTCTGACTGCCAAGCTGTCCTACAATTTCTTCCGCCGTCTTTTTGCCTATCCCCTCAAATAAATCACTTGAGAGATAATGAATAATTCCTTGCTTTGTTGTCGGTACTTCTTTTTGAAAATGAGTTGCCTGAAACTGTTCACCAAACTTCGGGTGGCTTGTGACTTTGCCATAGAAGGTGTAAGTTTCTTCCTCATGAAGTGCTGGGAAGTAGCCTGTGACAGATGCTGTTTTTTCCTCTAAGTTTTCCGATGTTTCAATGACTTTCACCTTTAACACCGAGTATAAATTACTTTCATTATGGAAAATAACGGCTTGAACTGTCCCCTTTAAAAACGGTTCGTCCTCAAGCTTCATTTGATCTGGATGTTCCTGCACAGGTCTTCCCTCCTTCCGTCTATTCTGCTTCTTGAATCAACTTTTGCGCATGCAGTGCCAGCATATGGTCAGGCTGCACATCAATCGCTTTTCCTAACATCTCAAGTGCTTCGTCTTTTTTCTCTAAGTATGCATACGCAACCCCTAAATTATAAAAGGCATCTGCATGCTCCGGATCACGCGCAATCACCTCAGTAAAGGTTGTCACCGCTTCTTCCAGCAATTGTTCATTGGCTAAGCACATGCCAAATTGGAATCTTGCTTCATTATCATCTTCATTCAGTTCGATGGCACGCTGAAGATAAGGCATCGCAAGCTTCGGCTGCTCTAATTTGATGAGCGTCTGCCCCAGCATATAAAACAAATCACTATTTTCCATGCCCGCTTTTAGTGCTTTTTCAAAATAGTCTTTTGCTCTCATAAAGTCTTCTTTTAATGTGTATACATTTCCTGCCCCGTAATAGGCTGCAGCTGCAGCTTGATCAAGCTCAATTGCTTTTTGAAAGAAATTTAACGCACGTTCAATTTCATTGATGCTTGACAGCAAGTTCGCAAAGTTAATATATGGAACCGGGTCTTTCGGGCTTTCTTCAATGGCTTTCGTAAAAGCTTCCGCTGCTTTTTCGATGTTCCCCTGATTTAAGGCTTCTATGCCGATTTCATTATGATTCATTCGCTCTCTCATCCTTTCATTAAAAAACCTCAACAGCGACGTTGAGGTTTTGAAAACATGTTACACATACGACAGTTTTTGGCCGTCCTTAAAGACATCGTCAATTGTTCCGCCGCCCAGACATTCATCGCCATCATAAAAGACAACCGCTTGTCCTGGTGTCACAGCACGAACAGGTTCATCAAAGATGACCATCGCTTCTTGCTCACCTGTCATTTTAACCTTTACATGGTGATCTTCTTGACGATATCTGAATTTAGCTGTGCATGTTAATTCACCGTTTTCACCGACAATATGAGGACGAGTCCAGCTGATATTGACGGCTGAAATGCTTTCAGAATATAAAAGTGGATTGTGGAAACCTTGTTCGACAAACAGGATATTTTGTTCCAAGTCTTTTCCAACGACAAACCAAGGATCACCGCTGCCGCCAATGCCTAGACCTTGGCGCTGCCCGATCGTGTAATACATCAGTCCATCGTGCTCCCCTTTGACTTCTCCGTCCATCGTCTGCATCACGCCAGGCTGTGCAGGCAAATATTGACTGAGGAACGTTTTAAAGTTTCTTTCCCCAATAAAGCAAATACCCGTTGAATCTTTTTTCGTTGCTGTTGCGAGCTCTGCTTCTTTTGCCAATTCACGAACCCTTTTTTTCTCTAAATCACCGATTGGGAACATGACTTTATCAAGCTGTTCCTGAGTCAGCTGATTTAAGAAATACGTCTGGTCTTTGTTGGCATCAAGACCTCTTAGCATTTTGACTTCATCGCCAGTTCTGTCGACGCGCGCATAGTGCCCTGTTGCTAAATAATCCGCACCGAGTGACAATGCATGCTCAAGGAACGCTTTGAACTTAATTTCTTTGTTACACATGACATCTGGGTTTGGCGTTCTGCCGGCTTTATATTCATCAAGGAAGTATTGAAACACTTTGTCCCAATATTGCTTCTCGAAATTCACTGCATAATAAGGGATTCCAATTTGGTTACACACGCGGATGACATCCTCATAATCCTCCGTTGCTGTACATACACCATTTTCATCTGTGTCATCCCAGTTTTTCATAAATATGCCGATTACATCATAGCCTTGCTCTTTTAGCATAAGAGCGGCAACTGATGAATCGACTCCTCCGGACATACCGACCACAACTCTTGTGTCTTCTGGTCTTTTTGTCATCTTCATCAACTCCATTTTCAATGAAACAGCATGTGCGTTTCGTTCTTCAGGTGCTTGGCTGTTTCATTTTTCACACACGAACAAAAGAGGGACGTTTATTTGGCTAAGCGTTTGACAACAGCTGCTATCTTGCGCGCCGCCTGCTTCACATGATCCTCTTCATTCCCAAGACCGAAGCTTATTCTGACTGAGGACGTCAGCTTGTCTGCTTCTTCGCCATACATGGCGCTTAACACGTGCGAAGGAAGGACGGATCCAGCCGTACATGCAGATCCACTTGAAACAGCAATTCCTTCCATATCCAAATTCACAAGTAACGATTCGATGGAAACGCCCGGGAAATGAACATTTAAAATATGAGGCAATGTCTCTTTCGGGTGTCCATTGATAGAGAAAGTAAGTGATTCCTCTTCGAGTACTTGCAGCATGATTTCTTTGAGCTTACCATAATGCATGGCTTTTTCTCTTCTATTTTGCTTCGTTAATTGAACAGCTTCTGCAAGTCCCACGATCCCTGCCACATTCTCAGTGCCAGCACGGCGTTTTCTTTCTTGTTCTCCTCCGAAAATTTGCGGAGAAAGTTTCACGCCTTCGTTTACATATAAAAAGCCGGTTCCCATTGGACCATTTAGCTTATGGCCAGAAGCAGATAAAAGATCAATATGAAGGTCTGCTACATCGATCGGCATTGTTCCAAACGCCTGCACGGCGTCAGTATGAAAATGAGCAGTGTGATGGTGTAAAAGCTCGCCAATGTCTTTGATGGGCTGAATCACACCTGTTTCATTGTTGCCGTACATGATGGTGACAAGAATCGTATCATCTCTTAGTGCTTGCTTTAGTTGTTCAAGATGAATCAATCCCGTTTCATCCACATCTAAATATGTCACATCAAATC
Source organism: Bacillus sp. FSL K6-2841 (assembly GCF_037976435.1). Lineage (NCBI taxonomy): Bacteria > Bacillati > Bacillota > Bacilli > Caryophanales > Bacillaceae > Bacillus > Bacillus sp. FSL K6-2841. Next base: position 2,385,410 of record NZ_CP150266.1, read on the forward strand.
CTAGCTTCTCTAGGCGTTCACATGTATGCAGCACTGCATGATGCTCTGTTTTTGCTGTGATGATATGTTTTCCTTCATGCTGCCTTGCCATCGCCACACCTGTAATGGCCAAGTTGTCTGCCTCTGTTCCTCCGCTTGTGAGGATGATCTCCTGCGGCTTACAGTGTAATTCTCCTGCAATGACTTCCCTTGCTTCATCGAGCCACTTTCTTGCCTCGCGCCCGTATGAATGAATACTAGAGGGATTGCCAAATATCTCTGTAAAGTAAGGCATCATCTTGTCCACAATCCGCTGATCCATAGGCGTTGTCGCTGCATGATCTAAATAGATACGTTCCATTTCCGGTACACCTCTGATCTAAATATAGAACATATACGCCTCTTGATCCTCGTCACCTTTATAGCTTGCCAAGTCTTCAAGAGTTGTATTGTCTAGTACGTCTTTTACTGCATCACGAATACGAATCCAAAGTGCACGTTTTGCTGGTTCTTCGTTTTCGATGACTTCGACAGGACTAATCGGTCCTTCTAATACACGAATAATATCACCCGCTGTAATCTCGCTTGGCTCATGGGCAAGCACATAACCGCCATATGCTCCGCGGATACTTTTCACAAGACGAGCATTGCGAAGTGGTGATACAAGCTGCTCTAAATAATGCTCAGACAAATTATTGTTTTGAGCAATTGATTTTAATGATGTAGGGCCTTCGCCATGTTTTTTGGCTAATTCGATCATGATCGTCAGACCATATCTGCCTTTAGTAGAAATTTTCAAGTTAAACACCTCTGCGTTTTCTATTTCTATGTCATCAATTATTTTTCTGATTTCATATACGCTTATATAGACCAAAAGCAATTATATCATACTTTTAGCCAACTTTCATTTGCGGGTTCTAAGCTCAAAATGAGGACGCATCCCTTTTCTATTTGAAGAAATTTCGGTACTCTATACAAACAAGACATTGCTTTAGGAGAGATAATCATGAAACCTTTAGCGTACCGGATGCGCCCAAGTCATATTGAAGACATCATTGGGCAGGAGCATCTCGTTGGAGAAGGTCAAATTATTAGACGAATGGTCGAGGCAAAACATTTATCCTCGTTGATTTTATACGGACCGCCGGGCATCGGCAAAACATCGATTGCGACGGCGATCGCTGGCAGTACAAGCATTGCGTTTCGGACGTTGAATGCGGTCATTCATAACAAAAAGGATATGGAAGCTGTCGCCGCTGAAGCGAAAATGAGCGGCCAGGTCATCCTCATTTTAGACGAGGTTCACAGGCTTGATAAAGGAAAGCAGGATTTCCTTCTTCCTTATTTAGAAAATGGCATGATCATTTTAATTGGTGCAACGACGGCTAACCCCTATCATGCGATCAACCCCGCCATCCGAAGCCGAACACAAATATTTGAGCTGAAACCGCTTGAAACGGAGCAAATCAAAGCTGCGCTAACAAGAGCGTTACAGGATGAACATCGCGGACTTGGCGGTTATGAGGTGACAGTGGACGATGAAGCGATGAATCATTTTGCCAATGGATGCGGCGGAGACGTACGCTCTGCTTTAAATGCGTTAGAACTAGCTGTCTTATCGACAAAAGCAGATGGGGCTGGGCATATAATGATCACTCTTGCCGCAGCAGAAGAATGTTTACAAAAAAAGAGCTTCTCACATGATAAGAATGGTGATGCTCATTATGATGTCCTCTCGGCTTTTCAAAAATCCATTAGAGGATCTGACGCAGATGCGGCGCTGCATTACCTTGCCAGACTGATTGAAGCAGGAGACCTTGAAAGCATTTCAAGGAGATTACTCGTAATGGCTTACGAAGATATTGGCTTAGCTAGTCCGCAGGCAGGCCCTCGTGTGTTAAGTGCAGTTCAAACAGCAGAAAGAGTCGGCTTCCCGGAAGCACGAATTCCGCTGGCTAATGCAGTCATTGAACTGTGTCTTTCTCCTAAATCCAACTCAGCATATAAGGCGATCGATGCGGCACTAGGTGACATTCGTTCAGGGAAAATTGGTGAAATCCCTGTTCATTTAAAGGATGCTCACTATAAAGGAGCTACCGCTCTCGGCAGAGGTGTGGATTACTTATACCCTCACGATTATGAAAACGGCTGGGTGAAGCAGCAGTACTTACCTGATCCGCTGAAAAACAAGCAATACTATGAACCGAAGCAAACAGGTAAATTTGAAGGCGCACTAAAACAAGTATATGAGAATTTAAAACGCCAAAAATAAAAAAAGCCCCCTGCGTTATAGCAGGTGGGCTGTCAGATTGTTGACAAAGGGCTAAAATGATCTTGATTTTAGCCCTTTGTCTTCTTTTCAGCGTGATAGAAAACCTTTGCAGTCTAGGAAGGACGAGCATCGGAGCGGAGCGAATTTAACATTCGTGAGCACCGAAGCGCAGATCTGACACCGAATGCGAGGGTTTGTCTACACGCTGGCCCCTGCGTAATAGCAGGTGGGCTGTTTATTTATCCTTCACACGTGTAATTGGAATATCTTTCAAAAGCTGCATAATGACATGACCACCCATGATCAGTCCTGCAACAGACGGGACGAAGGCATTGGATGATGGCGGCATTTGTGCCTTGCGAATCTTCGCTTCATCATTTCCAACTTCTTTTCTAACATCTTCGCGAATCACAATCGGACTTTCATCAGAGAAAATGACTTCAATTCCTTTACGAATCCCTTCTTTGCGCAGACGCGTTCTTACGACTTTTGCAATTGGATCGGTATGTGTTTTTGAAATGTCATCAATTTTGAAGCGGGTCGGATCTGTTTTGTTTGCAGCTCCCATACTCGAAATGATGTTCACGTTGCGTTTTAGACACTCTTTCATTAAATGAATTTTATAGTGAATCGTATCTGACGCATCGATGACATAATCAAGTGGATATTCAAAAAATTGCTCATAGGTTTCCTCTGTATAAAATATCTTGAGCGCAACAACTTCACATTCTGGATTAATATCAGCGATTCTCGCCTGCATTAAGTCAACCTTTGGTTGTCCAACTGTTGAAAGCAATGCTGGCAGCTGACGGTTTACATTTGTAATATCAATATCATCTTTATCAACAAGAACAATACGGCCAACGCCTGAACGAGCGAGTGCCTCAACTGCAAATGAACCAACGCCGCCCACACCAAGCACTGCAACTGTACTGTTTTTTAATATATCTAAGCCTTCCTTGCCAATGGCAAGCTCGTTTCTTGAAAACTGATGTAACAAGTGCCTCACTCCACCTTTATTTAAAATGAATCGAAAGAATCATATCATATTCAACCTTCTTCGTCATCCTTCTGAAAAAGAAAAAAACACAAAAAAGTCCCGACAACGCCGCCAGCTTTTCCTTCGTTTTGAACCCCGCACCATGCAGGTGGGTGCTTTCTTCCTGACTTTATAAGTCCTCAAAAGAGGCATTTATGCAGAAAGGAAAGGCAAGCTCCCGTATAAAAAAATGTTCGGTCAAAACTAGGTAACCACCGTACGTATCAGGACTTTATTTATTGATTGAAGAAAGCATATCATAGGCATGCCGCTTTTTCAAGCGTTTACATGCCTATATCCATGCGTCTATTTTACTGTTTTACTTTTGTTTTAATGGCTAAACTTAACTCATCCAGCTGCGCCTCGCTCACATGACCTGGTGCATCTGTTAGCACGCAGCTCGCACTTGCTGTTTTCGGAAATGCAATCGTGTCTCTTAAGTTAGAGCGGCCGGCAAGCAGCATCACTAAGCGGTCAAGACCAAGTGCGATTCCGCCGTGCGGAGGAACACCATGCTCAAAAGCATCTAGAAGGAAGCCGAATTGTTCATAAGCCTCTTCTTTTGAAAACCCAAGTAAGCTAAACATTTTTTCTTGAATATCCTTTTCGAAAATACGAATCGAACCTCCGCCAAGCTCATAGCCATTTAGGACAAGATCGTAAGCCTGTGCTTTCATGTCTTCTGGGCTTGTCTCAATTAATTCAAGATCGTCGCGCACTGGCATTGTGAAAGGATGATGGGCAGCATAGAAGCGGCCTTCTTCTTCATCTTTTTCAAGCAGCGGCCAATCAACAACCCATAAGAAGTTGAAAAGAGACTCATCGATGAGCCCAAGCTCTTTACCGAGTTTTAGGCGAAGGGCACCAAGTGCGTCATGGACAACAGACGTCTTATCTGCAACAAAAAGTAGAAGGTCGCCTTCTTCAACTTGCAGCTCTTCTTTTAATTCTGCTTGCTTTGTTTCGTCAAAGAATTTAGCAATCGGTCCTTTTAATTCTGTCTCTTCTGCTTTAAGCCAAGCTAGACCTTTTGCACCGTAGTTCGCTGCAAATGCACCAAGGGCATCAATGTCTTTTCTTGAGTAGTTCGCTGCTGCTCCTTTGACATTGATGGCTTTCACAGCTCCACCATTTTTCACAGCTCCGCTAAAGACTTTGAAATCAGAGTCTTTTACCGTGTCTGAGATGTTAACAAGCTTCATCTCAAAACGTGTATCTGGTTTATCAGAACCATAAGAATTCATCGCTTCATCATATGTCATACGAGGTAATGGCAATGTCAGATCTACACCTTTGACATCTTTCATCACCTTTGCCATCATCTCTTCAGCAAGCGTCATAATGTCCTCTTGACTCATAAAGGACATTTCGATATCGACTTGTGTGAATTCCGGCTGACGGTCAGCACGCAAGTCTTCATCCCTAAAGCAGCGCGCAATTTGATAGTAACGATCCATTCCTGAGACCATTAGCAATTGTTTAAATAATTGCGGGGACTGAGGCAATGCATAGAACTCTCCTTCGTGTACACGGCTTGGAACAAGATAGTCACGTGCACCCTCTGGCGTACTTTTTGTTAAAATCGGTGTTTCAATATCTAGGAAGCCGTTATCATCTAGGAAATGGCGGAATGCTCTAGTGACTTCATGTCGCATTTTCATCGTTTCAAACATAGCAGGACGGCGAAGGTCTAAGTAACGGTATTTAAGGCGCACATCTTCTGATACCTCATCCGCTTGATCTGAAATCACAAAAGGAGGAGTCTTTGCTTCATTTAACACGCTGACCGTTTCGACTTGTATTTCAATTTTCCCTGTTTTTAAATTTGGATTGATTGTTGCTTCTTCTCTTGCCACAACCGTTCCTTTAATATCAAGGACATATTCATTACGAATCGATTCTGCTGTCTCAAGCGCCTCTTTTGAAAGGTCTGGATTGAAAACAGCTTGTACAATTCCTGTACGGTCACGCAGATCAATAAAGATTAATCCGCCAAGGTCACGTCTTTTTTGAACCCATCCTTTTAATACAACGGTTTGACCGATTTGGTCTTCTGTTACTTCTCCACAATAAAAAGTTCTACCAAACACAAACATTCCACTCCTTCTTTACGCCTTCTTGTGGGCCTTCATCATTTGAATCAGCTCATCAAGCTTCACTTCAATTTGTTCACCCGTTGTCGTATCTTTTACATTCACAATGTGCTGCGCGAGCTCATCTTCACCCAGGACAGCAATAAACTTGGCTTTTAATCGATCAGCCGCTTTAAATTGTCCTTTTAATTTCTTCCCTGTATAGTCCATTTCACTTGAAATGCCTTCTTTTCTCAGACGATTTAATAATGCAACAGCGTAATCTTTCGCATCATCACCGAGTGCAGCAATGTATAGATCAATGCCATCTTGCAGTGGAAGATCAATCCCTTCAGCATCGATTGCTGATAGGAAGCGCTCAATACTCATAGCAAAACCGATTCCTGGTGATTCAGGACCGCCAATTCCTTCAACAAGTCCATCATATCGGCCTCCGCCGGCTAATGTGGTAATTGCACCAAAGCCTTCAGCATTGCTCATGATCTCAAATGCTGTGTGATTGTAGTAATCAAGACCACGCACTAAGTTCGGATCGACGACATATTCAACGCCTATATCTGTTAAGTATTGTTTGACCTTTTCAAAATAAGTCCGTGATTCATCATTTAAGTAATCTTGAATGGATGGAGCTGTTGCCATCAATTCGTGGTCACGATCCTTTTTACAATCAAGAATTCGAAGCGGATTTTGATGTAAACGAGTTTGACAGTCATGACAGAATTCATCGATTCTTGGTTCAAAGTGCTTAACAAGTGCCTCGCGGTAGTCTGCACGGCTCTCTTTGTCACCAAGGCTGTTAATGACGAGCTTTAAGTTAGAAAGACCTGCTTTCTCATAAACACTCATCGCAAGGGATATCACTTCTGCATCAATGGCTGGATCCTTTGAACCGATCGCTTCAATTCCAAACTGATAAAATTGACGATATCTTCCCGTTTGCGGTCGTTCATAGCGGAACATCGGTCCGATGTAATACAGCTTTGTCGGCTGCGCCGGCTGTGCAAATAATTTATTTTCAACATAAGAACGTACGGTTGATGCCGTTCCCTCTGGACGAAGGGTGATGCTGCGTCCCTTTTTATCTTCAAATGTATACATCTCTTTTTGAACGATATCGGTTGATTCGCCTACTCCCCGTGCAAACAGCTCTGTATGCTCAAAAATCGGTGTGCGGATTTCTTTGTATTGAAAGGCTGCACATGTATCTCTTGCAATTTGTTCAACATACTGCCAGCGTTCTGACTCTCCAGGTAAAATATCCTGTGTGCCTCTTGGAATATTAAAACTCATTTTTCGTCCTCCTACGACCATCATTCATTTTTTATGTGGACATATAAAAAACCCCCGCCTCTACTATGTGTATAGTAGGGACGAGAGTTATACCCGTGGTGCCACCCTAGTTGGAACATAATCTAGCCATGTTCCCGCTCAAATCCTTAACGCAGATTCACGTTCTCCGCCTATTGACTCATTTTTAGAGCGTTCAGCAGGAAACCTACAGAGTGTTCTTTCGTGATAAATGCCATGCGGATTCGCTTTCAGCCTAAGGCGATTCCTCTCTGCTCACGCAATTTACCCTACTATTCTCTATCATCAGTTCCACATTTTAAATTTTCAAGTGTGTTGATTTATATTATAATAAGGTCGGTGCTGCCACTCTGTCAACCCTTGCCGTGCCTCTTTTTCTTTTCCAGCTCTTCTTTTGACGTACATCCGTATTCAGATGCGGTTTCTTCTAAGAAGCCTGGTTGATCCATTTCGTCGTGCTGCCAGCGATCGATATCACGATGTCCATTATATTGCACTCGTCCTAATTTTCTGCTTAATCTCATGTTTGTACATCCTTTTATCACGTTTTTATTTAGTATAAACAGATTGATTCATTTTTATTAGGAAACTGCAAGGAATTAGTCCATTACATAACGAATTTACATTCATCGGTTTTACAAGGGAGGGGAAAACACCGTTTTGAATCTAAAAAAACACAATCAAATCATGATGCTTCTTACCTGTTTTGTTCTCATCGCAAGTACTTTGCCTATGACACATGCTACAGCACAAACAGATCAAGCTGTGGTCGCTACAGATGAAATCAATGTGAGAACAGGTCCTGGCTTAAGCTATGGAATCGCAGCTGTTGTGAAGCGCGGAGAAAGCTATCCTATTCTCACGAAACAAGGAGAATGGGTGCAGATCGGGCTATCGAACGGCCAAAAAGGCTGGGTCGTCTCATGGCTGATTACAACATCATCTGGCGGCCAAAAGTCTGCTAAGCCAAAGACGCAAAATCAAAGCTCAGCAGAGAGCAGTTCCATTACATCGACAGCCTCTGATCTTCGCATACGGACAGGCCCTGGGACGTCCTATCAAGTCGTCGGAACTTTCCCGCAAGGCGCTTCCGCTAAAAAGCTGCAGACAAGCGGCGAATGGACAAAAATTTCGTATAAACAAGCAGTAGGCTGGGTTCACTCTGATTATGTGTCAGGCGGCCAAAAAGCTTCTCAATCAAGCGCTGGCGAGTCCTCTCGCTCTAAACAGACAGGCACAGTTGGCGTATCAAGCTTAAATGTAAGGCAATCGGCGGCACCTAATGCACAAGTCGTCGCTTCACTTGCCCGCAACACACAGATCACCATTTTGCGCGAGCAGAACGGCTGGTATGAAATTGAGGCAAAAGGCGTGAAAGGCTGGGCAGCAAGCTATTATATCGTCACAAGCAATGGAGCGAGTTCGGCGGGTGAAAAGAATTCATCTTCTTCGGCTTCCCAAAAGAAAGCGTACATTGTCTACGATGGCACCAACATTCGAAAAAGCGCTTCTACCTCTGCTCAGATTGCAGAAAGAGCCACAAAAGGCGCTGCCTATCAAATTGTTCGCACGCAAGGTGACTGGTACGAGGTGACATTATCAAACGGCGGAACTGGTTATGTGGCAAGCTGGGTCGTTCAAACGAATAAAAATAGCAGCGAGGCACCAAGACCACAGCAGGATTCATCGTCAGGAACTGGTTCTTTAAAAGGAAAAACGATTGTTCTTGATCCAGGTCATGGCGGAAAAGACAGCGGCACGATTGGCGCAGATGGAGCCTTTGAGAAGAACATTACCATCAAAACCGCCAATTTACTGGCAAGCAAATTAAGGGCTTCTGGAGCAAATGTTTATTTAACAAGAAGTGAAGATACTTTTATCAGCCTTCAATCGAGGGTCGCGACATCTCATTACAGAAATGCAGATGCATTTATTAGTCTTCATTATGATAGTTTTATGGACCCAAGCGTCAGAGGAAGTACAGCGTATTATTATCAAGCAGCAAAAGACCAGCAATTAGCGACAAATGTTCATACAGAAGTTGCTAAACGCTCTCAAATCCCTGATAAGGGTGTCAAATTCGGAGATTATTTTGTGTTAAGAGAAAACAAACGTCCTTCTCTTTTATATGAACTCGGCTATTTAAGCAATCCTCAGGAGGAAGCCATCATTTATAGCGCCTCTTACCAAGAACGAGTCACAGAAGGAATGACAGAAGGATTAAAACAATATTTCCGCTAAAAGAAAGAGGCCACTGTGCCTCTTTTTTGTTTGATTGCAAAAGAAAAAGACTCTAAACAAACTCCTGCAAGAGTCTATCTACAGTCTAAATTGAATCTATTCTTTACTATCCATCCAGATGGTGACAGGCCCTGAGTTGGTCAATGACACATCCATCATCGCGCCAAAGCGGCCAGTTTCTACATGAATACCTTTTTCTCTAAGGGCTTTATTGAAACATTCGTAAAGGGCGTTCGCAGCATCTGGCTTGGCTGCTTTCATAAAATTTGGCCTTCTGCCCTTTCTTGTATCACCATAAAGGGTAAACTGAGATACAGACAGCACGCTTCCTTTTACATCCAATAACGAATGATTCATTTTCCCGTTTTCATCTTCAAAAATACGTAAATGTGCAAGCTTATCAGCTAAATAATGCACATCTTCTTCTGTATCTTCGTGTGTGACACCAACAAGTACCATATATCCTTCATTGATGGCACCTGTGATCTCTTCTTCTACCTTCACAGATGCACTTGTCACACGCTGCACAACAAGCCTCATAGACGATATACTTCCTTTCTAATTCATGAATCGGCGAACAGAGTAAATGTCTTTGATTTGTTTAATGCGTTCTACCACTTTGTGCAAATGGTTAATATTTTGGATAAAGATCGCCATATGGATCGTCGCCACTTTGTTACGATCAGACTTACCAGAAACCGACGAGATGTTCGTTTTGGTTTCGTTGACTGCTTGAAGCACCTCATTAAGTAAGCCGCGTCTGTCATATCCTAATATTTCAATTTCCACATTGTATTCTTTACGGTTTCGAGCAGGCTGTTCATGCTCCCACTCAACCGGGATTAAACGTTCCTGCGCTTCTCCTGTCTTCACGTTCGGACAGTCATCACGGTGAACAGATACGCCTCGGCCTTTCGTAATAAAACCAACAATGCTATCACCTGGAACAGGATTACAGCACTTAGATAAGCGGACAAGCAGGTTATCTATCCCTTTGACTCTTACCCCTGCTTCTCGTTTCTTCCCGTGATATGTCTTTGGCTCTACAGTCACTTCTTGAACCGTTTTTTCTTGTTCTTCTTGATCTCTTTGTTTTCTTTCTTTTTCAGTTAAACGATTGGCGACTTGGAGTGCAGTAATTCCGTTATAACCAACCGCTGCATACATGTCCTCTTCGTTTGAAAAATTAAATTTGTCAGCCACTTTTTGCAAGTTTTCAGCTGTCAGAATGTCTTTGACATCAAACTCAAGATTTTTGATTTCTTTCTCCACGAGTTCTCGGCCTTTTTCGACATTTTCTTCACGGCGCTGTTTTTTGAAAAACTGTCTGATCTTGTGCTTCGCTTGGGAGGTTTGGGCAAGTTTGACCCAATCCTGACTTGGCCCATAGCTGTGCTTTGATGTCAGAATTTCAATAATGTCACCTGTTTTCAATTTATGATCGAGCGTGACCATCTTTCCGTTGACCTTCGCACCGATCGTTTTGTTCCCGATTTCCGAATGAATCCGGTAAGAAAAGTCAATCGGAACGGAACCCGATGGCAGTTCAATGACATCTCCTTTTGGTGTAAAGACAAACACCATATCAGAGAAGAGATCAATTTTTAACGATTCCATAAATTCTTCTGCATCTGTCGATTCATTTTGGAATTCAAGGATTTCTCTAAACCAAGAGAGCTTCTTCTGGAAAACAGCTTCCTCCGTTGATTCTGCTGACTCTTTTCCTTCTTTATATGCCCAGTGCGCAGCAATTCCGTACTCTGCGATTTCATGCATTTCCACTGTACGGATCTGAACTTCAAGCGGGTCACCTTTTGGTCCAATCACTGTTGTATGAAGCGATTGGTACATGTTCGGCTTTGGCATTGCAATATAATCCTTAAACCTGCCTGGCATCGGCTTCCAGCAAGTATGGATAATCCCAAGCACGGCATAGCAGTCTTTAATGCTGTCAACCAAAATACGGACGGCCAGCAGATCATAAATTTCATTAAACTGCTTATTTTGCAGGACCATTTTGCGATAAATACTATAAATATGCTTTGGTCTTCCGGAAAATTCAGCCTTGATGTTTACCTCTGACACACGATCTTTTACTTCATTGACAACCTCGTCCAAGTATTCCTCACGTTCCGCTCGTTTACGCTTCATGAGATTCACGATCCGGTAATATTGCTGCGGATTTAAGTAACGGAGCGCTGTATCTTCAAGCTCCCACTTAATCTTTGAAATCCCTAATCTGTGCGCAAGCGGTGCAAAGATTTCAAGGGTTTCATTTGAAATTCTACGCTGCTTTTCCTGCGGAAGGTGTTTGAGCGTTCTCATATTGTGCAGACGGTCTGCCAGTTTAATCAAGATGACGCGTATATCCTGCGCCATTGCCACAAACATTTTTCGATGGTTTTCGGCCTGCTGTTCTTCTTGTGATTTATATTTAATCTTCCCGAGCTTTGTTACACCATCAACAAGCATCGCAACTTCTTCGTTAAAATGCTCTTTTAAATCCTGTAATGTCACATCTGTATCCTCGACAACATCGTGCAGGAAACCGCCTGCAATGGTTGATGGGTCCATTTCAAGGTCAACAAGAATCCCCGCCACTTGAATTGGATGGATAATATAAGGCTCACCAGATTTCCGGTATTGCTCCTTATGTGCATTTTCAGCATATTCATATGCTCGCTCTATAAATTGAATATGTTCAGCGGACAGGTATTCTCTTGCCTTGTCAATGACCTGCTGCGCCGTTAAAACTTGTTCGTTCGCCATGGAATCACCTTTTTAAATGAAAACTGTATTGTAGTTTATTATCAAGAAAAATTCGATAGATGTAAAGAGAAGAAGTCCGCTAAAAGATTTTTGATAGGAAAAAAGCACCCTTCTTACCGAGTGCTTTTTGCGTAAAACTCCATTAGTATTGCATTAACGTCAAGATGTCGTAACCGTCAAGCTTCTTTCTGCCGTCCAGGTACGTTAGCTCAATCAAGAATGCAATTCCTGCCACAACGCCGCCCAATTCCTCTACAAGCTTGATGGACGCTTCGATTGTTCCACCAGTTGCAAGTAAGTCATCTGTAATCAATACACGCTGACCAGGACGAATCGCATCTTTATGAATCGTTAATACATCTTTCCCATATTCTAAGCCGTATTCGACTTTAACGACTTCACGAGGAAGCTTTCCTTCTTTACGAACCGGTGCAAAACCTACACCAAGTGCGTATGCTACAGGACAGCCAATAATGAATCCACGCGCTTCAGGTCCAACAATAAGATCAATGTCTCTTTCCTTCGCGTATTCAACGATTTGATCCGTTGCATAACGGTACACTTCGCCTTTATCCATTAACGTTGTAATATCTTTAAATTGTACACCTTCCTTTGGGTAGTCAGGTACAACTGTCACATATTGTTTTAAATCCATCTTTTCCTTTTCCTCCTCGTACGTCAAAGCACAGGTGAGACTTCGCTCATCATGCTATTCAGCCATTCCTTCAGCTCTTTGGCTGAGGAATATGTTAGTGTTTGATCGAGTTCCATCAATCGTTGTTTTGCTGTATAGGATGCTGATGCCGTTAAATCTTTTTTAGGGGCATCACGTACTATTGACAGCACACCATTCTCTATTTTAACAAAACCGAGTTCAAAAAACACCTTTGTCATAAAAATCATTGTATCTTTTGTCCAGCCTCTATGTTTCGCAAGCTCCATTCCTTGTTCCTTGAGAGGGAAACTTCCTCGTTTTAACAAGAATCCATAAAACCATTTGAATTGATCACGGCTAGGGAAAGAGGACATGAAATGATCTTCTTTTCTTTGGAAAACTGTATACACTCTAGCTGGCTTTTGATTTTCTAACAGCTGCCTTAGCAACTGTTCATCTGCAGGGACATCTGCAAAGACGACATACTTGCCTTCAACATCGAGTGTTGAAACATTTTCTGCATGGACATGATGAATCGGGATGCTGACTTCCTCTTTTGTTTCTTCGTCAAAACAGACCACCACATATTTTTCGGGGTCAAGCGTGGAGATTGTCTTTTCCCAATCCTTTTTGCCGCGCAAATCAAACAGCTGCCATTCATCTACTCGGGCATCTTTTAGCATGAGCTGTGGTTTCTTCCGGTTATTCCATTCATTGATGGACATTTCACCAATGACGGAAATCCGGCTACCTGTGACAATTTCTTCTTTCAATTGACCTTGATGAAAACCGACACAGTCAAGCAGTTTGTCTTCATCTTTCAGAGACATTTTGATATGATTTTGATTTGCTCCAATGGTTCGGATTTCTTCAAGTCTCGCATCTTCAATCATGATGAACGGCTTTGGATTCTGCATGCCAAATGGTGACAGCATCCCCACTTCTTCAATCGCTTCAACCGTCAATTCGTCTACCTTGCATACAGCATCGACCCGCTGAATCGGAATAAAGTCTTCCTCTGTCAACGTTTCATTCGCATATTGATTTAATCTTTCCCTTAGTAAAGGGACATCATCCGCTCGAAGTGTCATGCCCGCAGCCATCGGGTGCCCGCCGAAATGCGGCAGAATGTCGCGGCATTTGCTTAAATGGAAAAATAGATCGAAGCCGGGAATACTCCGTGCTGAACCTTTTGCCATTTGCGTCTCTTCATCTATTCCAAGCACAATTGCCGGACGAGAAAATGTATCCGTCAATTTAGAGGCAACAATTCCAACAACACCCGGATTCCAGCCAGCTTTCGCTACAACAATGGCAGACTGGTCATCACCTGTCTCTTCCACCATTTGAATGGCTTCTTCTGTGATCGTACTCACAATTTTTTGACGTTCTTTATTCAGTTCTTGTACAAAACGAGCGAGTTCTTCTGCTTCATCCTTCTCCTCTGTCATGAGAAGATGAACAGCTGGATCTGCCTGTTCAATTCGTCCTACAGCATTCAGCCTTGGCGCAATTTGAAAGCCGACCGTTTCCTCATTTGCTTCTTCAAGAGTAGCACCTGCTTCTTTCAATAACGCCTTCAGTCCCGGTCTATTCGACTGCCGAAGCTGCATAAGCCCTTTTTTAGCGAGCCATCTATTCTCATCATGAAGCGGCACAAGATCCGCTATTGTCCCAATTGCCGCAAGATCTAGCAGCTGAGCTGGCAGCTTACCAAGAAGAGCATGAGCCACTTTAAATGCTACGCCTACACCGGCAAGTTCTTTAAAGGGATACTCACAGCCTGGCTGCTTAGGATGGACAATCGCAAGTGCTTCAGGCAGCTCTTCGCTTGGTTCATGGTGATCTGTAATGATCAAGTCTAACCCTATTTCTTTTGCAATACGCGCTTCATTTACAGCTGCAATGCCTGTATCGACGGTGATGACAAGCGATGCGCCTTGCTCTTTGATATATCGAAAAGCCTGTTCATTAGGCCCGTAGCCTTCTTTAAATCGATCTGGAATATAAAAGTCTACTTTCGCAGACAACTCTTTTAATGTATGTAAAAGCACAGACGTACTTGTCACACCATCCGCATCATAGTCTCCGAAGATCACAATCGATTCCTGCTGTTCGATTGCTTTGTTGATGCGCTCTACTGCTTCTTTCATTCCTTTTAATAGAAATGGATCATGAAATTCGGCTTTTTGATCAAATAAAAAAGACCTCGCTTCTTCTACTTCTTCGAGTCCTCTTTTTACAAGAAGCGATGCAGTCAGCGCTGAAATATTCAGATTTTCAGAGAGTGATTTCACTTTTTCTTCGCTTGGATGTTCATATTCCCAGCGCATTTTGGATAATAACATAAATTCACCCCTCAACCACACTATTATACTAGAGTGGCCTGAGGGGTTTCAATTTTTATTTTATGAAATTGTGCTGGAAGATTATTTTTCCTTCCGATCAAATGATGCTGGCTGTTCTTTTAAAGGCGTCACATTCGGTTTCTTTTGAACGTCTTTGTCGATCTTTTTATTCGAAACAGCAGGTGCAGGTGCGGCTGCACGCTCAGCTTTTAAAGCCTTTAGTTCACGTTTTAGTTTCACAATTTGGAAAATCCCTGCAAAAGCCACAATGAGTCCGCCCATGAGCACAGAACCAATAATGACAAGGATGAGCGGCCATTCAGCCGATCCAAATAAGTAGTCAACTTGCACTGGCCGCACATTGATTACGGCAAATACTGAGACAATTAATACGAAAATAAATGCGAGTATGATGGTCCATTGTTGTTTGTTCATCTACATATCCCCCAAGCTTTTTCTTGTATTCTTCCCTTTTCATTGTCCTTTTTAAACCCAGAAAGAAAAAGCGGAAGAAAATCTATCAGCATGGGCATGAATTAGCTGCTGAGTTTTTCTTTAATGAGGTTCTTTATTTCTTGTCTTTCTCCAGAAATAACAAGGGTATCCCCTTCTTCAATGACCGTTTCAGGTCCTGGATTTAACATTTTCTCATGTGATTTCCTCACGATAGCGATGACTGTTACTTGATAGTTTTGGCGGACATTGAGGTCTCCGATGGTTTGCTGAATAGCTGGTGCATTCTTTTCAATCTTAAACCATTCAATCATCAGTTCATCAATGGCTACTTCAACAGTTTCAAGCGCTTTCGGCTTATATACCATGCCGCCTAAGATTGCTGCAATTTGTCTTGCTTCTTCATCGTTTAGCAAGATACCAGAAATAGATTCTTCATGATCGTCCTCTTGAAAATGATACATTTCTCTCCTGCCGTCATCGTGTGTAATGATGGCTAGCTTTTCATTATTTCTTGTGATCATTTCGACTTTGTGACCGATACCTGGCAGTTCAGTTTCCCGAACCTTCATAACAGCCCCTCCAATGAATAAAGCCAAATGCCTCAAACGGACACTTGCTTTCTATACTGATCTAAACGTATGTCATTATAGCAAAAGACTATTTCAAGATCAATGATACCCGAAATGTTTTTTTGAATCGACTTATTCTCGGGAAATCTATTGAAAAAAGACTGCCAAAAAGGCAGCCTTTCTCAATTAAATATCTTGCTCAGTATCAATCTTCGCCGGCTTTTTCAGCTCACGGCCTTTCCACATGAGCCAAATTTGCGCTGCGATATATAGAGATGAGTACACCCCTGTTAACAGACCGACAAGTAAGGCGAGGGAGAAGTTTGTAATCGATGCCGATCCGAAGATAAGCAGTGCGATCACAACAATTACGACAGTGAGTACCGTATTGATAGATCGTGTAAAGGTTTGCTGTAAACTCAAGTTAACGATGTAAGATAGATCTTCTACCGTTTTTGGTTTACGTTTCTTCATTTGCTCACGAACCCTATCGAACGTCACGATCGTGTCATTGATCGAATACCCGATCACCGTGAGGATCGCCGCAATGAAGGTCACATCTACCTCTAATCGTGTGATACTAAAGAATGCCACAATGAAGAATGCATCATATAAAAGGGAGGCAATCGCTGCAATGGCCATTTTATATTCAAAACGAATGGAAACATAAATAATGATCCCAATCGAAGCAATGATGATGGCATATATAGCATTACGTGCAAGTTCTTTTCCTACAGTAGGAGACACCGTGCTGACATTCGGTTCTGTTCCATACTTATCTTTAAAGTAATCTTTCACTTCTGCAATTTTTTCTTTATTTGGCACACCAACAAATCGTGCCGCTGCTTGATTTTCTTTTTGGCCAGATAACACAACACTATCTGTATCCAGATCTAATTTTTGAAAGTCTTGCTCGATTTGAGCAGTTGACAGCTTGTGGTCACTTTGAATGTCTACTCTTGTACCACTTGCAAAGTCAATACCCGCATTGAGTTTGAAAATCGAAAGGACGATAATCCCCGCAATGGTAATGGCTACTGAGAAAATCATGAAACCTTTTCGCTTGCTGACAAAATCCCATTTATCAAATAGTGTTTTTGGTTCCGTATTTTCTGTTGTTTCATGAATATCGATGATGTCTTTTTGACGAACACCAAACCAGCCTTTCTTGCGATCAAGCGCTCGGCTTTCCACAAGCAGACCAAGAAGGAATCTTGATAGGAATACAGCTGTAATAAAGCTTGTTAAAATGGAAAGGATCAGCATCGTCGCAAACCCTTTTACAGAACTTGTCCCGAAGAAGAAAAGGACGCCCCCTGCAATAATACTCGTTAAGTTTGCATCAAAGATGGTCGCAAATGATCGGCGGTTCCCTGACCTGAAAGCAGAGCGGACAGATTTACCGAGCTTAAGCTCCTCTTTGATTCGTTCATATGTGATGATGTTGGCATCAACCGCCATCCCTACTCCAAGAATCAGTGCCGCAATTCCAGGAAGTGTCAGAACAGCCCCCATCCAGTCAAACACCTGTAAGGTAATATAGATATACGTTGATAACGTAATGACAGCAATAAGACCAGGTATTCGGTAATAAAAAAGCATGAATAAGAAAATGAGGGCAATTCCCACAATCCCTGCAAAGACAGTTTCATTTAATGCCTGTTCACCGAATTGCGCACTCACTGATGTGGAGTACTTTTCAGTTAATTTCACTGGCAATGCCCCAGCATTTAAAATACTTGCAAGGTCTTTTGCCTCTTGGACAGTAAATTTCCCTTCAATTTGCACGTCACTGCTGTTAATTTCTTGATTCACATTCGGCGCAGAGACATACTTGTGGTTTGATTTTGAGACTTCTTTTTTGAAGGAATCTCCTTTGTGGTAATCAAGCCAAATGACAAGCTGGTTATTCGGCGCCATCGCCGCTACTTTTCTTGTGACGTCACCAAATTTTTTCGCATCCTTTAGTTTAACCGTCACAATTGGCTCATTCGTTTGACTGAATGTTTGTTTTGCACTGTTTTCGACTAGGTCAGCCCCGTTTAGGAGTTCTTTATCATTCGTATCTCTGAAGGATAGCTGTGCTTCAGTGGAAAGTATCTCCCTAGCTCTGTTTTGATCTTTTACCCCCGCAAGCTGCACACGGATACGATTGTTGCCTTCAATCGAGATGTTCGGCTCACTTACACCTAGCACATTGGCTCTTCGGTTTAAAGCCTCCACCGTACTGACGAGGACACTATTTGTAATCTTGTCCTCTTTTTTCACTGGATGTACATCATACAGGACTTCAAATCCACCCTGTAAATCCAGCCCTAGCGTCATATCTTTCGCAACAGGCTTTGTTAGTAAGCCTACGCCAGTTCCGATTAACAGAACCACTAAGAAAAACGCAAGAATGCGCCCTTTTTTCATTATGTATTTCCTCCTTAAACACCTGAATCCATTAAGATGGCTTATTTCAACAGTTCATCTAGCATATTCTTGCCATCTTCACTGTCCAAAAAAGCAGACGTTTTAAACGACTGAACGGTTGCATAGTTCATAAATTCGCCAATTTTCACAGATAAAATATCTGCAACCATTTCATGAATCGGATACTCTTGTTTTTTCTTCCACTTCTTATTCTCTAAGTATGACCATAATTCCTCTAAATCTACATCTTTATAGCCCAAAACGATGAATTCTTCAAGCTTACTGAACAGAAAAGGCTTTAAATGGTCTTTGTAAATTGCAGCCGGATGTTGTGTCAATGGGATGCTCCCCCTTTTCAGTTTTTATCGAGAGACTTGTCATGCTTGGACGATATACACGCATATCTTATTGTATATGATTCTATGTCGTTTGAGAAGGCAGGTGATCTTTGATTTGACGAAGCAAACGTTTTTAAAAGGCACGATTATTTTAATTTTAGCAGGTTTTATCACGAGAATATTGGGTTTTGTCAATCGAATTGTGATTGCAAGGTTCATTGGCGAAGAAGGAGTCGGGCTTTATATGATGGCTGCTCCTACCTTTTTTCTCGCTGTGACACTGACACAATTCGGACTGCCTGTCGCTATTAGCAAGCTTGTCGCAGAAGCAGAAGCCCGTGGAGACAAACAGAAAACAAAACGAATTCTTGTCATGTCTCTTGCGATAACAGGGACACTCAGTTTGATATTCACGCCGCTCTTTTTATGGTTTGCACCCATCATGGCAGAAAATATGCTGACAGATCCTAGAACAGTCTATCCACTGCTTGCCATTACGCCCGTTGTCCCAGTCATCGCCATTTCTAGTGTGCTGAGAGGATATTTTCAAGGCAGACAGCAAATGAGCCCACTTGCCATTTCTCAAGTGCTGGAACAGGTTGCAAGAATTTCTCTAGTAGCCGTATGTACAACAGCTTTTCTTCCTTATGGAATTGAATATGCGGCAGCAGGAGCGATGATTTCATCTGTCATTGGAGAGATGATTTCACTTGCTTATTTACTGATTGCCTTTCGTTATAAAAAGACCATTCGTATTCGAAAACGATTTTTCAAGGCGATTCATGACGGTAAGGACACGTTTAAGCAGCTGATGAGTATTGCCCTGCCAACAACAGGCAGCCGATTTATTGGCAATATTTCGTGGTTTTTAGAGCCGATAGTTGTCGCGCAGAGTCTTGCCATTGCTGGATATGCGGCTGTTGAGGCGACAAGACAGTACGGGGAATTGACTGGTCTTGCGCTGACTCTTTTGACACTGCCAAGCTTCATTACGTATTCACTCTCCACGGCATTAGTCCCGGCGATCAGTGAAGGAATGGAGCAGAACAAACGCAAAACGGTCGAATACCGGCTGAAGCAGGCAATGCGTCTTTGTCTACTCAGCGGAGGTATTTCCTGTATTATTCTTTTCGTTTACGCAGAAGATTTAACGCTCTTTATGTATGGTTCATCCCATGCGGCTATTTATGTGAAATTCATGGCACCATTTTTTCTTCTATATTATTTTCAAGGGCCGCTTCAAGCCGTCTTGCAAGCACTCAATTTGGCTGGTGCGGCGATGACGAATAGTCTGATAGGTGCTGTTGTGAAAACAGGAATGATCTTTGTTCTTGCTTCACAGCCGGGCTTTGGCATTATGGGGGCAGCACTTGCGATATTAATCGGCATCGTCCTTGTCACGCTGCTTCATGCGGCAACTGTCGGTAAAGTACTGCCTATTCATTTACCAATGAAGGAATATGGGATATGTGTTCTTGTGATCATCGGCACTGGGGTGGTGAGCCTTTGGCTGAAATCTCAAATGAACGGATTCTTTTCTGCCCCGATTGAGCTAGTCATGCTGATTTTTGTGACGTGCGCGCTGTATGTCATTCTATTAATCTGTCTTGGTCTAGTGAAGAAAGAAGAGCTGCGCCGCATCCCGTTTATTGGGAAGCTGCTCTAGCTCATCTTTTTTTGATCACTTCATCTTTCAAATCAATATAAAATGTCTTTTGATTAAAGCTGCAGTACGAAATCTGCTCTATATCATGATAGCCCCTTTTGGTCAGCTCATCTTTCAACCATTGTTCATTTTGATTAATTTGCTTCAGGTGATCATGCTGCACAACCCCATCTGCAATAAGTGGCAGCTCAAGCGCAGCATGTGTGCGCTTGTTTTCTTTTTCAACGACGGCGAGCTTTCCAGATGGCTCTAAAATGGCGTAAGAGACATCCTGAATGCTATCGATGTTGTTTTCTCTTAATTGTATGAGCAGGTCATCAAAATTGTATCGCTGTTTTCTCATCGCACCTTCGTCGATTTTCCCATTGATGATGAGCAGGACCGGTTTGCCATCAAGAAAGCGCCGGACACCTTGGAATTTCAATGAGAGGTAGGCAAGTGTAATTTGAATGAAGGTTAACAGCAGAATCGGCCATACCGTATGTAACATATGATCCTCGACTTCTTCTATAGCGAGAACCGCAATTTCTGCGATCATCATAAAAATGACAAGATCTAAAATGCTCAATTCGCCAATTTCTCTCTTGCCCATTAACCGAAAAATAAACCATATAAGAAAATATAAAATGATTGTTCTCATGGAGATAATCCAGATATCCTGCATGTGATGTAAACCCTCCTTCTCTCACATAGCTTGTGTCAAAACCCTTTATTTATGTAGAAAAGAAAGCCTCTGCTTTTATCGTGAGAAACATGTCTATTTTTTCTTCGCGTTGAATACATTTTAGTAAAAGACAAGCTTCGGTCAATTTGAGAGGAGACGAATCACATGCAGGAAACGAAACAAATTGGAAAAGGGATTTTATCCGGCTTAATGGCCATTTTTATCGTCATGATTGTCACAAGCTTACTTGTATCGCTCATGCTTACCTTCACAAGTATGCAGGAATCATCGTTTAAATGGATGATTATGATTTTGTCCTTTGTGGCACTTTTATTAGGAGGGATCATTTCTGGAGGAAAAGCAAAGGAACGCGGCTGGCTCATTGGTGCGATCACTTCGCTGATCTTTTCTCTCACTGTATTTTTGTTTCAATATTTAGGATTTGGAGCAACCTTTTCACCAGAGCAGTTCATCTATCATGGGGCATTTTTAGGAATTTGTATGCTCGGCGGGATGATTGGCGTCAATCTTCGAGGCAAATAAAAAAAGAGCGGATCTATATCGCTCTTTTTTTTATGGCTATGTATCGGAGGATTAGCCTTTGTCAGCTAATTCTCTAATAGCACGACGATCGAAAGTTAAACGGTTGTTCTCGCTAGTTTTGATGACCACTTTTGATTCATCAATGTAGTCGATTTCACCGTGTAAACCACCGATTGTGACGATTTTATCGCCTTTTGATAAAGATTGCTGCATCTGACGCACAGCTTTTTGTTGCTTTTGCTGTGGACGGATTAATAAGAAGTAAAGCACAGCAAACATGACAACAATCATAATGATTGAACCCATACCACCATCCATTCTATTTCACCCCTTTCTAATGCATTGTAAAGCCTTTTCGTTTATGCGTTAAAAGTTTTTCGCATTCGGTTCGTTAAAACCGTAACGCTCAAAAAACTCTTCTTTAAAATCACCTAAACGATCCTCACGGATAGCTTCTCTCACTTGCTCCATTAATTTTAACAGAAAATGAAGATTATGATAAGTTGTTAATCGAATTCCGAACGTTTCATTTGTTTTGATTAAATGTCTAATATAAGCACGTGTGTAGTTTTTACATGTGTAACAGTCACAATTTTCATCGATTGGTCTGAAATCACGCTCATATTTTGCATTTTTCACAACAAGACGTCCTTCGCTTGTCATGAGCGTACCGTTTCTGGCAATTCGCGTTGGCAGCACGCAGTCAAACATATCTACACCGCGAATGGCACCGTCAATTAAGGAATCTGGCGAGCCGACACCCATTAAGTACCTTGGTTTGTCTGCTGGTAACAATGGCGTTGTGAACTCAAGTACACGATTCATCACATCTTTTGGTTCCCCAACAGATAAGCCACCGATGGCGTAGCCTGGGAAATCAAGTGACACGAGATCTTTTGCACTTTGTTTACGAAGCTCTTCGTATTCTCCGCCTTGGATGATTCCAAACAGCCCTTGATCCTCTGGACGCTGATGCGCTTCTAGACAGCGTTCTGCCCATCTGCTTGTCCGCTCTACTGAACGTTTCATGTAATCGTATTCTGCTGGATATGGCGGGCATTCATCAAATGCCATCATAATATCAGAGCCAAGCGCATTTTGGATGTCCATAGCCTTCTCAGGAGAAAGGAACAGCTTATCTCCATTTAAGTGATTACGGAAGTGGACGCCTTCTTCTTCAATTTTTCTAAACTCACTCAAAGAGAATACTTGGAATCCGCCTGAATCGGTTAAAATCGCTCGATCCCAGTTCATAAATTTGTGCAGACCGCCTGCTTCTTTCACAATGTCATGCCCCGGGCGGAGCCATAGGTGGTACGTATTGCTTAAGATGATCCCTGCTTCCATTGCCTTTAATTCTTCAGGTGCCATCGTTTTGACTGTAGCCAGTGTACCTACCGGCATAAATACAGGTGTGTCAAAGGAGCCGTGCGGTGTATGAACGCGCCCCAGTCTTGCACCTGTTTGTTTGCATGATTTAATGAACTCATAACGTATCGGTAATTGCGACAAAATGAGCCCTCCTGTCTTTGTTGTATGATGTTATTGAATCAGCATGGCATCGCCAAAACTGAAGAATCGGTATTCCTCTTTTACAGCCTCATTGTACGCCTTTAAGACATGCTCTCGCCCAGCTAATGCGCTGACAAGCATGATTAACGAGGATTTGGGCAGATGGAAATTCGTGATCATGCCATCAATTGCCTTGAATGTATAGCCTGGGTAAATAAAGATTGACGTCCAGCCGCTTGACGCTTTGAATTCGCCATCATGCGCACTTGCAATGGTTTCTAGCGTTCTCGTTGACGTTGTCCCCACTGAAATAATCCGCCCGCCTTCCTTGCGAACGCGATTAAGCTCTGCCGCTGTTTCTTCATTCATTTCGTAAAATTCTGCGTGCATTTCGTGTTCTTCAATACGATCTGCACTGACCGGACGAAAAGTACCAAGCCCCACGTGCAGTGTAATGAATGCGATGTGCACTCCCTTTGCTTTCAGCGCATCCAGCAGCTCGTTTGTAAAGTGAAGACCAGCAGTTGGAGCAGCAGCGGAGCCGACTTCTTTCGAATACACGGTTTGATAGCGTTCACGATCGTCAAGCTGTTCTTTAATATAAGGAGGCAGCGGCATTTCACCAAGGGATTCAAGTACTTCATAAAAAATGCCGGTATACTGAAACTCAACTTTTCTTCCGCCATGTTCTAATTCTTCTGTACATACTGCTTGAAGCCGTCCATCACCAAATGTGATCACTGTTCCTTTTTTCACCCGTTTGGCTGGTTTTACAAGTGTTTCCCATTTGTCGCCTTCCTCTTGTTTTAAGAGAAGCAGTTCAACTTTTGCACCTGTATCCTCTTTCATTCCAAACAACCGTGCCGGCAGAACGCGTGTATTATTTAAAACGAGACAATCACCCGTTTGAAAATAATCGGTGATTTGTGAGAATGTATCGTGTGTCATCTCACCCGTTTGTTTGTTTAAGACCATCAATCTTGATGCGTCTCGTTTTTCAAGCGGTACTTGTGCGATCAATCTTTCTGGTAAATCAAAATCAAATAGTTCTAACTTCATTTCCTTCACCTATTCTGTAGTTAACTAGTTAACGTTATTTCATCCGTCCAAAGATATTCAGTAATATCGTGAGCACGATGCTAATGACAATGCATGTGATCACAGGGAAAAAGAACGTCACATTTCCTTTTTTCACAAAAATATCACCTGGAAGCTTACCAACCAATTGAAATACTAATCCTGCGGCAAAAAGGACACCACCTAAAATCATCAATATTTTAGGGAATTCAGTCACGAATCGGAACCTCCATTTGAAAATGTTCATACGCTTCTCTTGTGACGACCCGTCCTCTTGGTGTTCTTTGCAGGAAACCAATTTGCAGTAAATACGGTTCGTACACATCCTCAATCGTATGTGATTCTTCTCCAATTGTCGCTGAGATTGTATCAAGCCCAACAGGACCGCCTCTAAATTTTTCGATCATACTTAAAAGCAGCTTGTGATCGATATGATCAAGACCAAGCTTATCGACTTGAAGGCGCTCAAGGGCATCTTCCGCAATGTCCTCGGTAATCGCATGATTCCCAAGCACCTGCGCAAAATCTCTTACTCTTCTGAGCAGACGATTGGCAACCCTCGGCGTACCGCGGGAACGTCTTGCGATCTCTTCTGCTGAGCGAAGATCGATCCCAATCTCGAACAGCTCGGCTGTTCTTGAGACAATGTGAGCCAAATCTCTTTGCTCATAGTATTCCAATCTTGCATGTACCCCAAACCTGTCACGAAGCGGCGCTGTTAAAAGCCCGACACGGGTCGTGGCTCCTACAAGTGTAAATGGCGGTAAATCAAGCCGTACAGAGCGCGCTGTATCTCCTTTGCCAATGACGATATCTAAACAAAAATCCTCCATCGCCGGATAAAGCACTTCCTCAATTGAGCGCTGTAAGCGATGAATTTCATCTATAAACAGCACATCACCTGGCTCAAGGGACGTTAAAATAGCCGCCAAATCACCAGGACGTTCAATCGCTGGTCCAGATGTCGTACGCAGCTGAACATTCATTTCATTGGCAATAATCGACGCAAGCGTTGTTTTCCCGAGTCCGGGCGGTCCGTATAAAAGGACGTGATCGAGCGTTTCCTGCCTCATACGGGCAGCTTCAATAAACACGCTGAGGTTATCCTTTACTTTTTGCTGTCCGATATATTGGCTAAGTGTCTGAGGCCGCAGACTTTGCTCAATGGCTGATTCATGGTTGTCTGCTTCAGTTGAGACGAGCCGTTCATCCATGAGACATCACCCTATTTCAACATTTTTTGTAAAGCTTTTTTCACATATTGATCGGTTGTGAGATTCTTTTCTTCTTTTAACAACGGAAGAACCTTTTTAATTTCACGATCACCGTATCCGAGAACAGTTAAGGCTTCAAGCGCTTCGTCTAATGCCGTTTGCTGCGTTTCGACCTGAATATGGTCCTCGTGATTAAATAGATTGCCAATCATTTCCGGAACGACATCAGCCAGCTTTCCTTTTAGATCGAGAATGATTTGGCGAGCTGTCTTTTTGCCAACGCCAGGGAACTTAATCAGGAACGCTTCATCTTCACGTTCTATCGCTGAAATGACAGCGCCAGGATCACCGGAAGCAAGAATCGCTAGAGCCCCCTTCGGCCCAATCCCTGTGACATTTAACAGTTTTGTGAACAGCGCTTTTTCTTCTCGTGTTTGAAATCCATATAACGAAAAAGCGTCTTCCTTTATGTAATGATACGTATAAATCGTTTCTTGTTTATTGATTTGATAGATAAACGGGTTTGGGCTATAGACTTGATATCCTACTCCGCCGTTTTCTATGACAACATATTGCGGGCACACATAATCAATGGTCCCTTTTACAAACTCTATCACCGTTTTCACCTCTTTGACTGTTCTTCATTGTAACATAAATCGAGTAGAAAACCGCAATAAAAGTTAACATACGTTCGCTCAATCCATTTTTACGATGACACCACGAAAAACAGCTTGCGGCTTTCACACCAGCAAGCTGTTATACGCTTAAAAAGATATTTCATTTCGGTAAGGCTTCATGACTTCAAGCACATGCTCAAATTCATCCTTTGTTCGAAAAGGAATGCCTTGCTCAAGCTGCTCCTCCACATGACTTTCTAAACGGGACGTATCAATTTGAAAAAAGAGATGAATGGGCTCCGCCCAGCCGTCAGGCCTTCCATGAAACGTAGAAATGACACCGTCCTCTGATAATCCGATATATCCATTTGCTTTGCTTAATGGAGAGATATCATCAATTTGCTTTCTAAAAAGCGCAAAATCCTCTTTCTGTTCTACTAGCGTCCAGCCTTTATACTGCGACCAGAATGTGTCTTTGTCTTCTAATGATGCACGGTGTCTTTCAATACTCACATCTCCGTCTAGATAGACTTTTTCAAGCTGTACGGTGATCGAGTTTGACTGCTTTTGCAAGTGTTCTTTTCCTTCCATATCCGCAGCGAAAAAAAGCACACTTGTCATGATAAGTCCTGTAACGAAACATTTCATCTTCACTTTCACTATTTACACCTCTTTAAAACATGAGATCGATGCATGACATATGTAGTTTGACCCATTTTTCTAAACATTAACCAAATGGATGACATGAATATATGGGAAGAGTCTTTCGTTGTATCCTTCATTCGTAAATGGTATGTTTTATACAATCCATTGCTTTATCGAATGCTCGGTTTTTTCATCATTCGTTTTTCATCCGCATAAACTGAAACCAAAGAAGGTGAAGTCAATGTCAGAAGTCAAAAGATTAGCCGAATCGATTCAGTATCATGAGGATAAACGTCTTCATAAGCTTGCCTTTAAACCGGCAGAGCTTGAGCTGTGCGGCAAAGGAAGAAGTGCCTATGTCTTTTCATACAAAAAAAACGGCAAGAAAATGGCGTTAAAAGTCTTTTTCCCTTCTTATCAGCATATTGCCCGTAAAGAAGCCGCTATTTATGAAAAACTCTCTGGTTCGTCTTACTACCCTGAGATTTATGAATCTGGGGATCAGTATATTTTAATGGAATATATTAAAGGATATACATTCTATGAATGCCTCACAAAAGGGATTCCTATTAAAAAACAAATGATTGAACAAGTCGATGATGCGCTAGAAGAAGCACGCGAGAAAGGATTGAACCCTTCTGATATCCACCTAAGGAATCTAATCTTAACGAAGGAAGGACAGGTCAGGGTCATCGACGTTGCCCGTTTCACACAAACAAAAGCATGCCACCAATGGGATGACTTAAAAGCCGCTTACGCTTATTATCAAAAACCTTTCTTCCCGAAAAAAGCACCGCGTCTATGGCTTGAAGTGATTGCTTATTTATATAAAAAGAACTGGCTGTCCCGCGGTCAGCTTAATAATCGGAATGATTTTTCTGCATAATGAAAGCCGCTCTTACCGAGCGGCTTTTCTGTGTCAATCTGTTTCAACATGGATGCTATTCACATTTAATAAGTTAATGATTTCATTATTCAGCTTAAACCAATGATTGGCTTCTTCAATTTTCTTATACACATCATAGGTAGCTGGACGTTTTAGCTCGAAATCAAGCACTTCCCCATTGTTCATATGAAATGTTACCTTAAATACTTTCATCATAAGATCACCTTCCACTCTCTCTTGTTAGCTGGCCGAATAGATCGGCTCTTTTCATTCATTCTCTACTTAACTCGTTTCCCCTCCTTCTTTCCTTTCAAACACAAGAAGTTTAAATTTTGTTTAAATTCAAACAACATCTCTATCCCTCTTCTTTGCAAAGAAGTATATTGTTTTAAAAAGGAGGTTTTCTTTATGAAACGGAAAAAGAAACGAACATCTCCAGAAAAACAAACAGTCTTGTTTCATTTAACAGATGCCCTCATTCCGAGTCTGGACATGATAGGGGCTGCATTAAAGGCATTTTTCCACCTCTTAAGAAAAGCCTTTTCCGCGATCTGATAAAACCCCGCACAACATGCGTGCGAGGTTCTTTTTAGGATGAATATATTTGACTTCCTTGGCTGATAAACTCCTTCGCCTTCTTCTCCATCTCTTTTTTCACTTCTTCTGATTGATTGCGAATGTCATGGGAAATTTTCATGCTGCAAAACTTCGGTCCACACATCGAGCAAAAATGGGCAGTCTTAGCGCCTTCAGCAGGCAATGTTTCATCATGGAACGCCATCGCTCTTTCTGGATCAAGTGACAGGTTGAATTGATCCCGCCATCTAAATTCAAACCTTGCTTTCGATAAAGCATCATCGCGCTTTTGAGCAGCAGGATGTCCTTTTGCTAGATCAGCAGCATGTGCAGCAATTTTATAGGCAATCACACCTTCTCTTACATCTTCTTTGTTTGGCAGCCCTAAATGCTCTTTTGGCGTCACATAGCATAGCATCGCTGTTCCATACCAGCCGATCATAGCTGCGCCGATGGCAGATGTAATATGATCATATCCCGGAGCAATATCAGTTGTAAGAGGCCCTAATGTATAAAATGGTGCCTCTTTGCAAATCTCCATTTGCTTGTCCACATTTTCTTTGATTTTATCCATCGGAACATGTCCAGGTCCTTCAATCATCACCTGAACATCATGTTTCCAAGCGATCTCTGTCAATTCACCTAACGTTTCCAGCTCTGCAAACTGCGCTTCATCATTGGCATCAGCTATTGATCCTGGTCTAAGCCCATCTCCAAGTGAAAAGGCAATATCATACGTTTTCATAATCTCACAAATATCTTCGAAGTGGGTATAAAGGAAATTCTCTTGATGATGAGCAAGACACCACCTTGCCATAATGGCACCGCCTCTTGAAACAATACCAGTCACTCGATCGACTGTCAGCGGAATATACCTTAAACGCACACCCGCATGAATCGTGAAGTAGTCTACTCCTTGCTCTGCTTGTTCAATTAACGTGTCTCTGTACACGTCCCACGTCAAATCTTCTGCCACGCCATTCACTTTTTCAAGCGCCTGATAAATGGGAACAGTTCCTACTGGGACCGGGCAATTTCGTATGATCCATTCCCTCGTTGTATGAATGTCCTTTCCTGTAGACAGATCCATCATGGTGTCTGCCCCCCACCTGATCGCCCATGTCATTTTTTCAACTTCCTCATCAATGGAGGATGTCACAGCTGAATTGCCAATGTTCGCATTGATTTTGACATGAAAATGCCTTCCGATAATCATCGGTTCACTTTCAGGATGGTTAATATTCGCTGGAATGACGGCTCTTCCGCTCGCTACTTCCTCTCTCACGAACTCAGGGCTTAGCTCTTCTCTTAACGCGATGAACTCCATTTCAGGCGTTACAATACCTTTTTTTGCATAATGCATTTGCGTTACACAGGCACCTTTTTTTGCGCGAAGCGGCTCATGATGAAAATCAGTATGAACATGTTGATGAGACGCTTTCTCTTTGGAGCGATATCCGTTATCTTCAGGTTTCACATGACGTCCTTCATACCTTTCTATATCCCCTCTTTCTTCGATCCATGCTGCTCTCAGACGGTTAAGCCCCTTTGTCACATCGATATGGGCACGCTCATCGGTGTAAGGTCCACTCGTATCGTACACACGAATCGGTTCATTTTGAATGTTTCCCGCCTGCGTCACCGTTTGCGTGAGGGCAATTTCTCTTTTTGGCACTAAAATGTCAGGTCTTGACCCTTTCTCATACACCTTTCGGCTGCCATCAAAGCTTGATAATAACGATTGAGTTGTTGGAGTATTTTCCTTTTCTTTCATTTGCTGTTCTCTCCTTCTCTTCTTGTCACCGGACAGGATGGAATCAGCACCAGCAAAAAACCAGGCTCTATGAAAAGAACCTGGTTTCGTCGTTAGAAATAAACATGAATGTCATCCATAAATGACACATGTATCATCTTCAACTTCCCCACGCTGGTACGAGCCAGATCAGGTCCAAAGGGTTAAGAAGCTTATACTTCTCTCTCAGCCCAGCCGCGGGCACCCCTAGTCACATTTATTTATTTCCAAAACAGTGTAGCATAGAGATGCCATGAAAAAAAGAAGTTTTAGGAAAATAGTTCCTTTCCACTACAAAAGAGATACAGCGAGCTTAATATACAACTTTATATACATCATCCATCCCAAACATTTAAATAAAAACTGAAATAATCATTGATCCTTTTCTCCTATTATGTATAATTAATCTAAACGGAGAATTTTTATACAAACTTTTTAAAAGGAAGTTCTAGTCGATTGCAAACATTTCTCACATTTATCGTCGTAGGATTCTCAATTGCTCTGCCAGTTGGAGCGATCACGGTTGAAATGACAAAACAGGGATTAAAAAACGGCTTCTTTCATGGTTTAACTGTAGGAGCAGGCGGCATGACCATCGATCTCCTGCTTATTTTGGCTTTATATGCTGGATTTGCTCAGTTTTTATCACTGCCATTTGTCCAAATCCCGCTCTGGCTGATCGGAGCTATCTTCTTAATGATTCTCGCATACGATTCCATTAAGCATGCGGATCAAGACATCCATTTAGCTGGCGAAAAAGTCAATAAATCTTTCGCAAAAACGTACAGAAACGGCTTGCTTGTTGCGGTTTCTCCTGGAAACCTTGTGTTCTGGGTTTCTGTATTCGGAGTTGTACTGGCAGATGCATATACAAAAACAGATTCATCTGAATTTATGCTGGCATCAGGTGGTATTCTGGCAGGAATTCTCCTTCATGACATCAGTCTTCTCACCCTTGTATCCTTAACAAGAAAAGTGATGAATCGAACGATGATTAAATGGACATCCATTATTGCTGGTATTTTATTACTTGGGTTTGGCTGTTATTTCTTTTACGAATTTTATATAGGCATTAAGGTTTATTTTTTAAGAAAAGGCTAAAGTTCTTGAGGAACTTTAGCCTTTTTTATTCTCCAACCTATCGAGTCATGCCTGTTTGACCTGTTTCAAATTGTGTTCTTCTCATATCTCTAAAGCGTGTGAAAGCCCCCTCGTCTTTAATGACTTGGACAGCTCTTCCATCCGCATAACGAGTCGCTGCTTCTTCCACTTGTGATACGCCCTCTGATGTCAGACGTCCATCTGATTTAATGGCAATATACACATTTTCATCTGTTACCATCACCTGTGAGTCTGCAACGTGGTTCATTTTATTGACGCGATTGGCAATTTTTCTTGAACGCTGCACGTTCTCTTGTTTATCGTAGCCAGAGAACGACATTTGGTTATGATAGTTCATATCTCCATGACTGTAGCGTCCATCTCCACCTGCGAGAGGCGTTCGATCATCTGCTTGAGGACGGGTGCGATAATCAACATTCGTTGTATTCCCACCGTTCATTCCCTCCATGAGTTCAGAAACTGGCCCTTGATGATCTTGGTGATTGTCATCCGCTCGGTTATTCGAATGATATCCCACTGGCTGACCTGATTGATTATGACGTGTATCTACACCTGCATTGTCATTTGTACCACATGCCGTTAACCCAATAGGAAGAAGCACTAATGCGATCGTTTTTTGCCATTTTTGTCTCAAACGAAAAACCCCCTGTACAAATTCAATCTCATGAGCGCGAAACAGGCTCTGTTTTAGCATGTACAGTTTGGGGAAAAATCAAGCTGTCAGTTATAAACAAAAAAAGGAACGATTGAGATCGCTCCTTCTGTTATTACTCTTCTTCGTCTTCCTCTGGTCTTGCAAAAACAGATTGACCTGGATATGGCTGCATATAAGGCTGAGCTGGATAAGCTCCCATTTGGCCATAAGGTACAGGATTCGGGTAATGTCCTGGCCACGGCTGATGCTGCTTCATGCCATCATCACATCCGCAGTCTTCCTTGCCATAAGCTTCATTTGAAACATTTGGATAAAAGCCTTGATTCACGTTCGCATTGACGTTGGCGTTGGCATTGGCATTTGGATGCATATGGTGGTGCCAGTGATGCCCGTCGTTTGCATGATGTTCATAATGTTCTCCGTAATAAGCTGGCGCTTGATACGCAGGATAATACGGCTGCGCTGGGTACGGATATGGCATCATGTGATGGTGATAATATGGCTGGACAGGATAGCAAAGACCTGACCCTGGTAAAATTGGCGATGCTGGCACCATTTGCTGCGGATATGGATACATTGCCGGCATGTAATGCCCATGACCATAATAAGGATCATATGCGTCATGATGCTGGTGATGGTGATGATGTTCCTTATTCTCAGCCATTCCCCCTACCGCTGCGCCTCCTACATTCGGCATTTGCGGGAAATTAGGAAGGTTTGGGTAATTGCTGTGCTCCATATCTTTTCCCTCCTCCTTTTGATGCGGAATATGAATAAACGGATCATATCCCTTTGCCACTTCATCTTTTAAATGACCTTTATTTTCATGATGGAAATGGTCCTTGTTATCTTTATGCTCCTTATTCTCATGATGAACATGATGATCTTTATGATCCTTTTTGTCATGAACATGATCTTTCTTTTCATGAACGTGGTCTTTTTTCTCATGATGTTCTTTTTTAGGAGGAGGCGTGAATGGCTGGTAGAGATTGGTCTGATAATAGTTCACATCGACTTGCGGAAAAACTGGCTGCTCGATCTTTGGCACTGGCGGTACATAAGGTACAGGTTCGTTTGGCTTTTCTTTCGGCTTCGTATCTTGCACTTGCACGACATCTTTTGGCTTTTCTTTCACATACGGATGTTCTTTTGGTTTTGGCATTTCTTTTGGTTTTGGCATTTCTTTTGCTTTGTGATGATCTGTTTTTACAGGAACACCACTTGATGGAATCTTGATCTTCATACCCGGCATGATCAAATCTGGGTTACTGAGCTGTGAATTTAGTTTTTTCAATTCTTGAAAGTCGACTCCATATTTCTTTGAAATTTTCCAAAGGGAGTCTCCTTTTTGCACAATATGAATTTTCAACGTTTTCCCCTCCTATGCAAAACGTGAACGTAACGGTTATGTCAGAAGTACAATATGTTTCACCATAAATTTATGCCTATTTACAAGCCGATATGATAAAAACTTGTTTTCTGATAGGAGGGGCTGATTTATTATTTAATGGCGAGCATTTTATTCAGTGCAAGTAAAGCGTCTTTTGTTGTGTCTTCATTAACTTGAATCAAACCGACCGGATCACCTTTCTCTATGCTTTCTAGTGACCATAACAAATGAGGGAGATCGATCCGATTCATCGTCAAACATGGACACATATCCGGATTAAGGGATTCAATTTGTTTATCTGGATGCTGATCTATGATCCGCTTGACCAAATTCATCTCTGTTCCAATCGCCCACTTGCTTCCTGCTGGTGCTTCCTTGATCGTATCAATAATAAATTTCGTTGAACCTGCAAGATCAGAAGCCCTGACGACCTCATGGGTGCACTCTGGATGGACAAGGATTTGAATGTCGCGGTCTCTTTTTCTCGTTTCTTCAATATTCCGCAACGTAAATTTCTCATGGACAGAGCAGTGGCCTTTCCATAAAATCATCTTGATGCGGGATAGCGGCTGATCGGTGATGAGCCTTTCTTCTATTTGATCCCAGACAGCCATTTCTTCAAGTGAAATGCCTAAATCAAAGGCCGTATTACGCCCCAAATGCTGATCAGGGAGAAACAGAATCCGCTCTTTTTGTGTGAGCGCCCACTCCAGCATTTTCTTAGCGTTTGATGATGTCACAGTTGCTCCGCCATGTTTGCCAACAAATGCTTTAATATCAGCTGTTGAGTTGACATACGTAAGTGGAAGGATCGTCTCCCCAAACAGATCAGTCAGCTGCTCCCATGCTCTATCCGTTTGTTTCATGTTCGCCATATCTGCCATTGAACAGCCAGCTCTCATATCTGGCAAAAGAACCTTTTGATTTTTTTTTGATAGCATATCTGCTGTTTCAGCCATGAAGTGAACACCGCAGAACACAATGTACTCCGCTTCCTGATTGTCTGCAGCTATTTGTGCGAGCTGCAATGAATCTCCTGTTGCATCAGCAAATTGGATGACTTCATCCTTTTGATAATGATGCCCTGGTATAAAAAGCTTTGATCCAAAGGCGCGTTTAATGTCTACCACACGCTGCTCCATCTCATCAACTGACCGGTGTTTATATTCTTCTGGCATCATCGCTGCATGTTGATTCGCGAGTACATCAAGCAGTGACATGAGTGGTTCCCCCTTTATGACTGAATTCCATATTCATACTAAAATCAAATGCTGGGGCAGAATGTGTCAGAAAACCGAGCGAAATAAGGTCGACACCTGTCCCTCTGTAACTTGGCAATGTCTCTAGCGTGATGCCTCCTGAAGCCTCAGTCAGAATTGTCTCCGGCGTCATTTGTTTAAAACGTTTTACTTCGTCCGGAGAGCAGTTGTCAAACATGATGACATCGGCTTTTGCATCAATGGCTTCCTTTAGCTGCATTTCTGATTCAATTTCTACTTCAATTTTCACCATATGACCGGCATATGCTCTTGCTTTCTCTACAGCTTCACGAATAGAGCCGCATGCGGCAATATGATTATCTTTGATCATCACCCCATCTGATAAGCCAAAGCGATGATTCTTTCCCCCACCTGTTTTCACAGCGTATTTCTCTAACATACGCAAGCCGGGCGTCGTTTTTCTCGTATCACAAATTGTAATCGACGGGTCCGCTAATCGCTCCACTGCTTCATGTGTTAAAGTGGCGATACCTGTCATGCGCTGCAAGACATTTAAAATGACCCGTTCTCCTTTTAATAAGTCGCTGACTGGTCCCTTTATTTTCGCCAGCACTTCCCCTGAATGAATCCAATCACCTTCTTCAAAAAACAACTCAGCCTCAATCTGTTCATTCAGCAGGCGGTACCCTATGTCAATGACTTGAGAACCAGCCAATACACCCGATTGTTTTGCGATGATATAGGCTGTTCCTTTCTTTTCTCCAAAAATGCCATCAGCTGACACATCTCCAAAACCAATATCTTCTGCGAAAAAATGAGTCAGCATTTGTTTTAACTGTAAACGTTCCATTTAGCACCGATCCTTTCATTTTTCATCATGTGAATGTGACCTTTTTCATGGACAATTTGCACACCCCGCCATAATGCATCATTCCGCTTT
Source organism: Bacillus sp. FSL K6-2841 (assembly GCF_037976435.1). Lineage (NCBI taxonomy): Bacteria > Bacillati > Bacillota > Bacilli > Caryophanales > Bacillaceae > Bacillus > Bacillus sp. FSL K6-2841. The sequence continues at coordinate 2,420,411 of NZ_CP150266.1, forward strand.
GGACAATCCATTCGATAATGACCACCTCTGCTTTCTGTACGAAGTAATGCAGACTTCACAAGACAAATCGCTAATGTCCATTGATTGCTTAATTCGATCTGTTCACTTGTGATATCCTTCACATTCATTTGCTGATAAGGGACTTGCTGTAATGTTTGCAGTAAGGTCTTCAGCCCTTTTTCGTCTCTTACAATTGCGGCATATGTCGTCATCCATTGTCTCAACTGATCCTCTGAAATCGCTGGCACAGGCCATATTTCTTGAATTGAGAAAGAGGGGATTGTTTTTTTCTGTTTAGGTACTTGTTCAATTCTCCGTGCCGCTTTGTTTCCTAAAACGAGACCTTCCAAGAGAGAATTACTCGCCAATCGGTTCGCTCCGTGTAAGCCTGTACAGGCCGCTTCTCCGATAGCAAAAAGAGATGGAACCGTCGTTTCTCCATATTCATTCACGCAGATTCCGCCCATTAAAAAATGCATACCAGGGGAAACTGGGAGCCTGCCGCTTGCTATATCGACACCTGCCCGCTCACACATTCCAGCAATTGCTGGAAAACGAACTGAGAAATGTGAAATTTCGCTGATATTGAGATACAGCTCATGACCTAATTGCTGCTCATGAAAAATAGCTCTAGAGACGATATCTCTAGGCGCTAAATCACCTTGTGGGTGAATGCCTTTCATGATTCTCCTGCCTGTTTCATCTTCTAAATAGGCTCCCTCTCCTCGGACTGCCTCTGAAACGAGACCGACTGCTTTTCCAGCGATCGTCAAGAGGGTAGGATGAAATTGAACAAATTCGAGATCAGTTAATTGTGCACCGGCTCGATAAGCCATCATCAGTCCGTCTCCTGTTACAGAAGGGTCATTTGTGTTTGTTTCATAAAGGGAGCCGCAGCCGCCTGTCGATAAGACAACGGCATCTGCGGTCATGGTATGTACGTGACCTTTCTCATCTCTCCATACCACACCTATGCAGGTTCCTTCATGAACGAGTAAATCAATGACATGGTGATATTCATATAAATGAATATGTGAGCCAAGCTGATTTTTTAAATACTGAACGAGGGTTTTGCCTGTTTGATCTCCTCCTGCATGCAAAATGCGATGAGTCGCATGTGCCCCCTCTTTACCTAATTGCGGCACGCCTGTCTCCGTTTTATCAAATGGACAGCCTTCTTCTACGAGCTGCTCCACCATATGTTTTCCAAGACTGACGATCTCTTGTACCGCCATCTCATCATTGTGATCACAGCCGGCAGCTAATGTGTCTTGTACATGCTGATGAACAGAATCTTGTGCTGAAAAGGCAGCAGCGATCCCCCCTTGTGCAAGCATGGAATTGCTAGAGGAAAATTGTTTTTTTGTCATCATGATGACTTCGCAGCTTGCTGAAATGGTTTTTGCAAAGGAAAGTGCTGCAATACCTGATCCCACCACAATGATTTTTTTAATTGATGACACCATTGCCCCTCCTGTCATTTACACCTGTCTTGACACATATCATTACACAACACTACAATAAATACAAGAAAAAATTTTCACATAGGAGATGGATGGATTGGTTTATTTAGATTACGCAGCTTCTACACCTGTTTCGGAGGAGGCACTGCATGTTTTTCAGCAGCTAAGTAAAGATTGCTACGGGAATGCAAGCAGTCTTCATGATGCAGGCGGAAGAGCAAATGACATACTGACCTACAGCAGACAATCAATCGCTGCCATTCTTGAGGGCGAACCAGACGGCATCTACTTTACAAGCGGCGGAACGGAATCCAATCTTCTTGCGATTCAATCGATGGCAAATGGTCTGCCAACACACAAGCAGCATGTCATCACAACTTCTGTAGAGCATCCTTCTGTTCATCATGCGGTTAAAAGCTTAGAGCGTCTTGGTGTGAAGGTCACAATCATTGAACCGAATCAAGATGGGATCATCACTCAGGACATTCTCAAAAATGCATTATTACCTGAAACAGGACTAGTATCTATTCAGCATGCTAATTCAGAAACAGGAATTATCCAGCCGCTCGCTGAATTAGCACCCATTTTAAAAGAAAGGCACATTCTTTTTCATACAGATGCCGTGCAAACTTTCGGAAAAATTCGTGTGTCCATCATGGAGCTTGGGGTTGATGCTGTATCCATCTCTAGCCATAAAGTGTATGCACCTAAGGGCGCTGGTGCTGTCTATATGGGCACTCAAGTTCCTTGGAAGCCTTTATATTCAGGTGCAGTTCAGGAAAATGGCTTCCGCGTTGGAACAGTGAACGTTCCATGTATCGGTGCTTTTGCTACTGCGAGCGAGCAATTGATGCTTAAGCTAGATGAGCAAAAGCGGCAAAATGAGCAGCTTCGTGATTATTTTCTTCAGCAGCTGAAAATGAGACAGCTTCCTGTTCGTACACTTCACAACAATAGCAATCGCCTTATGCTGCCTCATATTATTGGTTGTTTTTTTGAAGGGTTTGAAGGACAATATGTAATGTTAGCATGTAACCGGCATGGGATTTGTATATCGACTGGAAGCGCATGTGCTTCTGGTTATCATCATCCTTCCCCGGCTGTGAAGGCATTGCACGTATCAGACCGTGATGCTCTTCAATTCATTCGACTATCATTTGGATCGAAGTCATCAAAAGAGGACATCAATCAGCTTTTGCATACATTTGAACAATTGCAAAAGGAGAAGAAAGGAGCATAAGACGTGGAGCAAGAGAGGAAACTCATTGGCGAAGAGAGAAGAAACGCCATTTTAGAGTGGCTGAAAGAAACAGATACACCACTCACCGGGAGCTTTTTGGCTAAAAAGGCGGCTGTCTCTCGACAAGTCATTGTACAAGATATCTCACTATTGAAAGCAAAAAACGAACCCATTATTGCCACAAGTCAAGGCTATGTGTATATGGCATCTCAGCATACGCCAGAAAGAGAAATTGAACAAATCATCGCCTGCAAGCATGATCCTGTTCGGACAGAAGAGGAACTGACTTTAATTGTAGATTTTGGGGTGACGGTAAAAGATGTGATCATAGAGCACCCTGTTTACGGTGAACTCACGGCCTCTATTCGCGTCAGCACTCGCAAGCAAGTAGCTGATTTCGTTCATCACATTTCTAACACGGGCGCCTCCTACTTGTCAGAACTAACAGACGGCGTGCATTTACATACACTCACTTCTTACAGTCAAAAGCAGCTTGACCAAGCCATCCAAGCGCTTGATGAAGCTGGCTTTTTAATTAAAGACTAAAAAAAATAGTGTCCTGTAAGGGACACTATTTCAGATTGTTGACAAAGGGCTAAAATATACTTGATTTTAGCCCTTTGTCTTCTTTTCAGCGTGATAGAAAACCTTTGAAGTCTAGGAAGGACGAGCACTGGCACGGAGCGAATTTGACATTCGTGAGTACCAGCGCGCAGGACTGACACCGAATGCGAGGGTTTGTCTACACGCTGAAATAGTGTCCTGTAAGGGACACTATTTTTCATTCGTTAGTTCATATGTTTGATAGCTGCCGAGCAATTTGACTTCACAGCCAATCGCTTCTAATTCCTGAATCGCACCAGGGACAAGGACTTCATCCATTTCTTTTTCTATATCTATAATAAACAAATAGTGTCCAAGACCCGTTTTTGTTGGACGAGATTCAATTTTTGACAAGTTGAGATTCCGCCAAGAAAAGGCAGATAACACGCGATGCAATGCACCTGATTGGTCATCCTTTGGCAGACTGACGACAATGGTCGTTTTTGGCTTCGATGAGAACCCAGCATTCATCGGGAACGATGCTTTAGGATCTTTATGTAAAATAACAAAGCGTGTATGATTGTGCGGATAATCATGAATATCTTTTTTTGCAATTGTTAAACCATACGTTTGTGCGGCAATTTCATTGGCAATCGCCCCAGCAGCCTCATCCGGATGCTCACTGATATACTTCGCTGCATAACCTGTTGATTCAACTGGACGATGCGGAATATCTGGGTACTGCTTTTTCAGAAATTGATGACACTGGGCAATTGCATGCGGATGTGATTGGATCACATCTAATGTCTCCCAGCTTTCCGCTCTTGATGGGTGGACAAGCAAATGCTGTCGAATCGGTGCTGTCATTTCACCAACAATGGACAGCGCTTCTTCATGAATTAAATAATCAATCGTTAAGTTCACAGATCCTTCGAGTGCATTTTCAAGTGGAACGACCGCCAAATCGACTTCGCCTTTTGATACAGCATCCATACATTGCGGAATCGTTGCATAGGCACGCTGCACTGCATCTGCTGGAAAGCAAGAGCATACGGCCAAATGAGTAAATGTTGCCTCTGGTCCAAAATAACCTACAGTTAATTGCTTCATCTGCTATGATCTCTCCTTTTACGCCCCAGAACCTAGAATTTCAACTTTTTCGACAAATTCAAGTTTTCTTAATTGATTCATGACTGTATTGATATCATCTGCCATACCAGCCGTGCTAATGGATAGGGTGACATTCGCTCTTCCTTGTAGCGGAATCGTTTGGTGAATGGATAGCACATTACAGCCAGAGTCAGCCACAATTTGCAGCAGTCTTGACAGAGCCCCAGACCGATCCTCAAGGTGGAAAAACAATGTGATGATCTGCTCTTTCACCATCGTATAAAATGGAAAAACAGCATCTCTGTATTTATAAAAAGCACTGCGGCTTAAATCCGCTTGTTGAACAGCATCGGCAACTGAATCCGCTTTTTTGCGATCGAGAAGCTTTTTGACTTCAAGCGTTTTCCGCATCGCATCTGGAAGGACATCCTCTCTTACTAAATAGAACGTTTCTTCTTTCACCTGTTTTCTCCCCTTTTAAAAACGGGAGAGCCCATGGACTGGACCCTCCTTTTGATCAATCAATAAATTCAAATTCAAATTCAAGCAGGCGAATGATGTCACCGTCTTGTGCACCACGCTCACGCAAGGCATCATCAACGCCCATTCCGCGCAGCTGTCTAGAGAATCGTTTCACGGACTCATCTCTTGAGAAATCTGTCATCTTAAACAGCCGCTCAAGTGCTTTACCCGTTATGACAAATGTACCGTCAGGATCTCTTGTGATCTCAAATGGTGCATCTCCCTCATCAAACCTGTACATCACGCGGTTATCAGACAGTTCCTCTTCATTATAAAGCGGGAATTCCGGTGTTGTTTCAAGCTGATTGGCGATTTCAAATAAAAGCTCACGAAGCCCTTCTCTTGTGATCGCACTAATTGGGAACACTTTATAGTCATCCGTTAATTTTTCTTTAAATGCCGCTAGATTGTCAGCTGCATCTGGCATGTCCATTTTGTTCGCTACAATGATTTGCGGACGCTCAGTCAATCTCATATTGTACTGCTCAAGCTCTTCATTAATCGTCACATAATCTTCGTACGGGTCACGTCCTTCAAGTGCTGACATATCAATGACATGGACAATGACACGTGTCCGCTCAATGTGGCGTAAAAATTGATGACCTAAGCCAACGCCTTCATGCGCGCCTTCGATCAGTCCTGGCAGATCCGCCATGACGAAGCTTCGATTATCATCTGTTTCGACAACTCCTAGATTCGGCACAAGCGTTGTGAAATGATAATCCGCAATTTTCGGTTTCGCTGAAGAGACAATTGAAAGTAGTGTCGATTTTCCAACACTTGGGAAACCAACAAGTCCAACATCTGCAAGTACTTTTAATTCTAAGATGACGTCACGTTCTTTACCTGGCTCGCCATTTTCAGAAAGCTGTGGTGCAGGGTTTGCCGGTGTTGCGAAACGTGAATTTCCACGTCCTCCACGTCCGCCTTTTGCGATGACAGCCCGCTGTCCATGCTCTGTTAAGTCAGCGAGTACTTGTTCCGTCTCTGCATCCGTCACAACCGTACCGGGCGGAACTTTGACAATCATTTCTTCCGCATTTCGGCCATGCTGGTTTTTACTCATTCCGTGCTCGCCGCGATCCGCCTTAAAATGACGCTTATAACGAAAGTCCATCAATGTTCTGAGTCCTTCGTCTACTTCAAATACCACATCTGCGCCATTTCCACCGTCGCCGCCAGCCGGCCCGCCTTTTGGCACATATTTTTCACGACGGAACGCCACCATACCGTTTCCGCCGTCACCGCCTTTAACATACACTTTAACCTGATCTACAAACATAACTTCCTCCGTTTCTCTGCATCACATATCTCATTCTTGCCTCAAACAAAGCTCAATCATCGACTCATGACTTGTCACATGAAATTGAACTACACTCATACATGGATAGTTTGCGTCATGAAACGCATTTAACGCATCCAAACTTGTTAATTTTCCTTTGAAATCAAAATATAAGACCACATCATTCTCTTCATGATCTGTTTGGAACGTGACCGTTAAATGATTTTCAGTTTTTTGGCAAACTGATTGATCGAATATCGAAAACAACTCCTGTGATACCGATAGCAGCTGCGATTCATATGCTGATAAGTCTCGGGTTTCACCAAGCACTTCATATTCTAGGGTGATAAAATGCGACTCCCAATTAAATGTTAGAAAGTAATAGGCCAATTGGGGAATTTTTAAATTTGAGAGTTTGGATTCATGCTGTGCTTCAATGACCATTTCTTCTATAATTTCAAACACACGGTCATATTTTTCTAATGTCAAGTTGCCCTTGATCAGCTGCAATTTATTCATCCAGTCATGTCTTGAACGACTGAGCAGATAGATCAATTCATTTGTTAATGCAACGTGAGTTAATTTTTCGTTTTGTTTACTTGATATCTCTTCCATTATCGCACTCCCAATCGTTTGGTCTCTCTTTTAGGAGTCTTATCATCACTATGTCTCCCTGAATTATAACAGAGAAGACAGCATAGAAAAACACTAGTTATGTGAGGAAAGGTTGTTTTTTCTGATCTATAGGAGAAAATGAGGCAAAGTCAGCAAACGTTCTTTGATATTGATGGAGTGCATCTTCTTTTTCATCTTCAATACTACTTGTAAAAAGTGAAAAAAACTCCAGTCAATGACCGGAGTTTTTAGCAATTATTGTGCCGCAGGATATACGCTCACTTTTTTACGGTCACGACCGAAACGTTCGAATTTAACTGTTCCGTCGATTTTAGCGAAAAGAGTGTCGTCGCCTCCGCGTCCAACGTTTTCACCTGGATAGATTTTCGTTCCACGTTGACGATAAAGGATAGAACCACCAGTTACGAATTGACCATCAGCACGTTTAGCGCCTAAACGTTTAGACTCAGAGTCACGTCCGTTCTTTGTAGAACCTACCCCTTTTTTAGATGCGAAAAATTGAAGATCTAATCTAAGCATGAAGTTCACCTCCTATTTTTTTGTAGATATTCTCACATAATCGTGATAATCTCGTTCAATTGTTTCTAAGGAAACGACCATGCCTTCTAAAAGCAACTGGGCTTTTTCAAAGGATACTGGATCTGTATCAGCTGGCAATTCAAAAGAGAAATAGCCACCTTCCTCACCAATATCGAGCAGAGGGTCCAATCCTGTCAGTGCAATAATTGAATTGACTGAGCCGAAAACAACAGCAGATACTCCTGCACAAACGAGATCCTGACCTTTTTCAGCAAACTCGGCATGTCCAGTCATCTGAAAAGACGTAATGCTTTCATCTGCTGCCGACCGAGTAATGGTTGCTTTGATCATATCACTCACACGCCTTAAGCCGCCTTAAGCGTTGATTTTTTCGATAACAACTTTAGTGTAAGGTTGACGATGACCTTGTTTCTTGTGGTTGTTTTTCTTCGGTTTGTACTTGAACACAGTAATTTTCTTACCGCGACCTTGTTTTTCAACTTTAGCCGTTACTGTTGCTCCAGCAACTGAAGGGTTACCCACTTTGACAGTGTCTCCGCCGACAAACAATACGTTTTCAAAAGTTACTGTTTCACCTGCTTCAGCAGCTAGTTTTTCAACATAAACAGTTTGACCTTCTTCAACTTTTACTTGTTTACCACCAGTTTCGATAATTGCGTACATCTCTGCACCTCCTAATAAACTCAGACTCGCCGAATACAGGGGGCCTTAGGCTCTTTACACCTGCTTCGCGCGGTTGTAGCACGGGTGCTACATATCCATAACATTAAAAAATATATCAAATTAGACGCAGAATGTCAACGTATTTTCATCACTAGTACGGCAAAAGAAGCTCTTCCATGGAGGAGGTGGTTCTTCGATCTGAAAAATACGCATGAAGCAGTTCATTTTCGTCAAGCTGGCTCATTTTCACGCCATCTCTTTCAATAATAATCGGATGCTTACAGCCTCTTTGGAATCGCGCCATGACTTCATATACTTTTTCCTCAGCGCTCGCTCTTAGCGGAATCAGCTTTTCTACCTTTTGCTCTTTTTTACCGTAATAGCGTTCTAGTAAAAAGCGGACCCTGACATAATGCCGCTGCCGGTGCTCCATCACGAGTGAATAGGCTAAAAAGGTGAGCAGCACCCAGCCGTTGAATTGTAGCGGCGCAAACAAAAGTAATCCGACTGTCAATAGAATGAAAAAGACAAGGGAGCCTTTTATGGTAAGGGCATGTGCTCGTTGGAAAGGGTAATATGCTGATAAGAGCAAAAAGAATAATTTTCCGCCATCTAGCGGCCAAATAGGCAAAAGATTCACAAGGAAAATTGCCATATTATAAAAAGTGAACATCGTAAAAATGTCGTGTGAAATAAAAGAAGCTTCCATGAAAAACCATGCCATAAGCTGGAGCGGTACATGCTGAAGCGGCCCGCATAAAATGACCGCCAGCTCTTCCTTTAGCGGGCGGTTCCCATGCTCTTCTACTTCTACCGCCCCGCCAAACGGGAGTAGAAAAATCCGCCGAATGCGCCAATGATAATAGCAAGCAGCCGCTGCATGTCCAAGCTCATGGACAAAGACGATAATGAGCAGACAAAGCAGCGGCTTGATTTGACCAGAGAGAATCGCAAACGCCATCACAATCCACAGCAGCGGATGAATGTGAATTTTCGTCAGCATGACCAGCCATCTATTCAAAGGTCATCACCTGAATAGGATCGATAAACTGTTCATTCTGCTTAATGGCAAAGTAATATGTGCCCTTTCCTTGATCATCGAGTGAGATCTGGCCAATTTTCTCACCCTTATCGACAAAATCGTATAAGGCCACATCGGCTTTCTTTAATTGACCGTACCAGCTATAGCTGTTATCTGCATGCTGCACGACCACTGTCAGACCTGTGTCACTTTTCTTTTTCACTTCTACTACATAGCCTTCCTTCATGCTGTCAATCGCTTCAGCCGCTGTTTCGACTTTGACACCTGCTCCGTTTTGTGTAAAGGATTCCTGAACTTTTCCAGAAGCAGGTACAGCCAGTTCTTGGTTCGCTTGTACATCTTTTTGGTCTTCCTTTTTGCCCGTTAAAAAGGCAAGGGGGTTTCCAACTGTTTTCTCAAACCAGCGATTAGCAGCAGCAAATTGAAAATCTTGCTCAAAGGTCTGCGTAATGATCGGCTTCAGCTGCTGAAACGGCCCTGCCTGACCTTTAAACGAAATGGCTGTAATCAACACAAGGGATGCAGATAATAAACATTTCAGCACAAAGGCATTGGGGTTAAATAGCGGATGTTGATATTTCTTCGGCTGATGAGACGACGATTCAAAGGAAGACGACCCTGAATGCTTTTCTTCCTCTGTCAGCATGACCCATGGAGGGATATCCTCTTTTTTCTTGAAAGTCGTCTTCTTAGATGGAGCAGCTGACTGCTTCGTTTTGCGGCGCTGCGCGATTTTCTTTCGGTACTCGTCCACACTTTTCATGAGATCACCCTTTACATACAAACAGTTTGTACATTTTATGTGGCGACCTCATCTGATATGCAACAAAAAGACCGATTCTGATCGAATCGGTCTTATCTTACCTGACTGCTTATTAAGCTCTTACACCAAAAAATGCTTTCAGCTTAGCAAACATTCCTTTGTTTTCATCTTCAAATGATTGAAGTGGAACAGATTCGCCTAGTACGCGGCGGGCAATATTACGATACGCAATCGAGACTTTATTTTTAGCATCCATGACAATCGGTTCCCCATTGTTTGAAGCCTTAATCACGTCATCATCATCAGCAACAATGCCAAGAAGATCAATCGATAAGTGATGGACAACTTCATCCACATCCATTGAATCGCCACTTTTCGCCATGTGTGTACGAATACGGTTGACGATCAAACGAGGTGGTTCGATATCTTCTTGTTCTAACAAGCCAATGATACGGTCGGCATCTCTTACAGCTGAGATCTCAGGCGTCGTCACGACAATTGCCTTATCTGCACCAGATACAGCATTTTTAAAGCCTTGCTCAATTCCAGCAGGGCAATCAATGACGACATAATCAAAGTCTTGTTTCAATGATTGAATTAATTCTTTGATCTGCTCTGGCTCTACAGCCGTTTTATCGCTTGTTTGAGCAGCGGGTAAAAGATATAAAAGATCCTCGAAACGCTTATCTTTTACAAGCGCTTGATGAATTTTACATCTTCCTTCTACTACATCGACTAGATCATAAATAATGCGGTTCTCAAGCCCCATCACGACATCTAAATTCCGAAGGCCAATATCGGTATCAACTAGACACACTTTTTTCCCTTGAATTGCTAGTGCTGTGCCTAAGTTTGCAGATGTTGTTGTTTTGCCAACGCCGCCTTTTCCTGAGGTAATCACAATAGCCTCGCCCAATTTCACATTCCTCCCTCAAGCCTTGTCAGATTAGGTCTTATATGAGCCAATTGCTGCAGGCGTTCAATGATCATGTTGCCATCTATATCTAAATAAGCACATTCCATTTCATTTCCATCTTCTTTTTGATCTGGTGCACGGTTAAACACTTGTGCGATGCGAAGCTGTGTTGGAATCATACGAGATGCCGCAATGACAGCTTGTTTATTCCCATTACATCCAGCATGTGCCACACCTTTTAAAGCGCCGAGCACAAAAATATTTCCCCCTGCACGAATCGTTCCGCCAGGATTAACATCTCCTATTAATAAGAGATCTCCTTCAACATACAGTACCTGTCCAGAGCGTACAATTTTCGCTACAGAGGTAATTTCGGCCTCTGCTTTTAATCGTCTCGCCTCTTCAGTAGACATGACGTCACTTTCAATAGAGTGAATGACGAGATGTTCATTTTCAGAGACTGCTTCAGTCAAACGCATTTCCTGATCCTCTGTTAAATACCGAAAACCAAGCTTAATATGCACATTAACCTTATGTCCTTCCCTTCCATCTGTATATTGCTCAAGTAAAAGAACCTCTCGCAAGCCAGAAAGAAGGTCATCAAACGAACAGTCATCATTTAACTGTAATGTTAATCCGTTTTTTGTACCTTTTATCGTCACATATTGCTGTTTTTGAGTTTTCAAGATGCTCACCTCAACAACATACTCATTTCGCCGTAATTGGACAAACTCCTGCTTTTATTCGTCGATCAGTCCTTGTTTCATATTGATGAAAAAGAGCCTAAGCGGCACAACAAGTATGAGAGACGCAGCAGTATTTAAAAGAATCGTTGGAATAAAGCGTTCGATGACATACGTATTAAACGGCATAATCCCTGGTTGAATCGTCGCTTGAACGCCGTACACATAAAACTCCATCACGGAAACAGCAATAATCGACAGAAAGACGACCACTAACATATTCGTTTGCAAAACTTTAAAGGCTTTCGCTAGCAAATAGCAGAGCGCTCCAAAGCCAAACATATGAACACCAAGTATGCCTGTATACGAAATATCATATAAAAGTCCAAAGATAAAACCGAAAATCACACCATATTTTTGATTCACAAAAGCCGTCATAAATACAAGTGCGAGTAAGATGAAATGAGGAGCTAAAATTTGATTGTCTGAAACAAATGGGAGCTTCACTAGATCGACAAAAATACTGTCAAATACGAAGATAAACAACATGACGAAAGCAAGAAGGACACGTCTCACGAGCCTTCCTCCTTCGTCAATTCAGATGCATCTCCCGTACTTGAGCTGCGATTCACCACAATCACACGGTCTAAATTGTTGAGTTCAGCCGCTGGTTCTACATAAATGATTTTTGTCAGGCCGTAATGATCTGGCTCGATTTCACTTACCTTACCAATCGTCAAGCCTTGAGGGAATACGCCCCCTGCCCCAGATGTTTCAACAAGATCTCCTTTTTTGACATCTCCATCTGCATCAGATTTCAGAATATTCATTGTCAGCATTTTTTTCTTACTGTCATAGCCGTTAATAATTCCGTTGAGTTCTTCTTTGCCCTTTTTCGCAAAAATTTTCGTTGAAATTCTATTATTTTGGTCAGTAGAGCTTAGCAACCTTACAGTCGAAGTAAAATTGTTGAGCTTATCACTTTCAATCTTCCCAATTAACGCACCACTCTCATTTGTGACCGCCATATCTTTGTCAACGCCTTGTTTTTTTCCTTTATCAATCATGACAAAGCTATCCCAAAGGGACGGGTTTCTCGCGATAACCGTTGATAGAATTGGCGTATAATCACGAATAGAGTTCACATATCCGAGCTGCTTGCGAAGCTTTTTGTTCTCATCTTCTAGTTCTTGAAGTTTCGCCTCATATTGGGTTTGTCCATCAAGTTTTTTTCGAAGACGTTCGTTTTCATCGTATGTGTTCTTTAAATCTTGAACATTTCCATAAATACCGGCAATAAATTGTGATGGTTTATGAAAGACACCTTGAAAAAAGCCTGTCGTATCCCCCACTAATTTTTCCGGCCATGAAGCACCTCTGCCGCTTTTCACTGAAAAACCAATCATGGCCACCAGTACGATGACACAGACAAGGAGCAACATTAATCTTTTATTCATAAAAAACTGCGGCATGTCTTACACCTCTTTATTTACGCCCGATTATCGATTATCTTTTGATTTTCCTTTGAACAAATGAATATGCTCTAACGCTTTGCCTGTTCCGATTGCCACACAGTCAAGCGGGTCTTCCGCAATAATGACTGGCATCTTCGTTTCATCACTAATGACTTTGTCAAGATTACGAAGCAATGCACCGCCGCCAGTTAAAACGATTCCGCGGTCCATAATATCTGCTGCCAGCTCAGGCGGAGTTTTTTCAAGTGTCATTTTCACCGCATCAACAATTGTTTCCACTGTATCGCGAAGCGCTTTTGCAATCTCATCTGCTGTAATCGAGATCGTTTTTGGCAGACCTGTTAAAAGGTCACGGCCGCGAATATCCATTTCGTCATGTACATCAGGCTGCGCAGAACCGATTTCCATTTTAATCGCTTCTGACGTACGATCACCGATCATCAGGTTATACGTTTTACGGATGTAGCTGCTGATCGCATCATCCATTTCATCTCCTGCCACGCGGATTGATTGTGATGTCACAATGCCGCCAAGAGAAATAATGGCTACCTCTGTTGTACCGCCGCCAATGTCTACAACCATACTTCCTGTTGGCTCCCATACAGGCAGGTTAGCACCGATCGCCGCAGCAAAAGGCTCTTCAATCGGGTATGCGTCACGTGCACCAGCTTGTCTTGTTGCATCAATGACTGCACGCTCTTCTACAGCTGTAATACCAGATGGTACACATACCATCACGTAAGGTTTACGAGCAAAAAGACCTTTGCCTTTTAATGCTTGATTAATGTAATATTTCATCATTGTTGCTGTCGTCTCGTAATCTGCAATGACTCCGTCTTTCATCGGGCGTAGTGCCACAACATTACCAGGTGTACGGCCAATCATATTTCTAGCATCATTTCCGACTGCCACTATAGACTTCGTATCAGTTTCCAAGGCTACGACCGAAGGTTCTCTTACAACAATGCCTTTTCCTTTAATAAAAACAAGCGTATTCGCTGTTCCAAGATCTATTCCAAGGTCTTTTGTACCAATTCCAAACATATGTATGTATCTTCCTTTCTTAAACCAAAATTCCCTTTAGGGAAAAACTCATAAACTCTATTATATCGTAAAACATTGAAAAAAAAAGTGTTACAAATACCCTTTTTCCTTCAAACTCACAAATTTTTGATCACCTATGACTAGATGATCAAGCAGCTGTATTCCAATCAGCTTTCCACATTCAAAAAGTCGCTGTGTCACTTCAATATCTTCCCTGCTGGGCGTCGGATCTCCAGATGGATGGTTGTGCACACATATAAATGAAGCGGCCGAACGTTTAAAGGCCTCTTTGAAAATTTCACGCGGGTGAACGATCGATGAATTCAGGCTTCCAATAAACACGGTATGTTTATGAAGAACTTGATTTTTTGTATTAAGATAAAGACAAACGAAATTTTCCTGTGTCAAAAACCTCATATCTTCCATCACAAAGTTCGCTCCGTCTTCTGGTGTGCGGATCACATAGCGGTTATCCGTCGTTTGATGGTGTAATCTAGTGCCGAGTTCTAAAGCAGCTAAAAGAGAAATCGCCTTCGCCTTTCCAACTCCTCGAATCTTCGACATTTCTTCAATTGAGGCTTCTTTTACAGAGCGAAGACCGCCAAATGTTTGCAAAAGTCTTGCGGAAATTTGGAGAACTGATTCTTTTTTCGTGCCTGTTCTTAGAAGGATCGCAACAAGTTCATGATTTGACAAACTGCTGGGCCCGTATTTGATAAATCGTTCTCTCGGTTTTTCATCATGAGGGAAATGCTTTAGCAGCATAGGGAAATCGTTCAGGATGACCACTCCTTTTAGAATTCCTTCCTGTCTTCAAAAAGGGGTGATTCCAAAGGTTTCAAGCACTCTGACTGTTTTCGCAATAGGTAGACCGACAACGGAAAAATAATCACCATCTATTTTTTGAACAAACAGTGCGCCTTTCCCTTGAATGCCATAGCTTCCCGCTTTATCAAGGGGTTCGCCCGTCTCGATATAGCGGTCAATTTCATTTTGAGTCAGCGTCCAAAATGTCACTTCTGTCTGTTCATAAAATGTTTCTTTTCTATTCTCTGACTGAACCGTGACACCCGTCAAGACTTGATGTGTCTTTCCTGATAATAATTGAAGCATAAAAGCCGCTTCTTTCTTGTCTTTTGGTTTCCCAAGACATTTGCCGTGAATTGCAACAATTGTATCTGCACCAATGACCACAGCTTTGGGGTTTAATCTTTGAATATCATTTGCTTTTTGTTCTGCCAACCATTGGACGTTCTCAGCAGGTGAAAGGTTTCGATTTATTTCTTCTTTTAAATGACTTGCTTGAATGTCATAAGAAAACCCTGCTAGATCAAGCAATTCTTTTCTTCTAGGTGATTGCGATGCGAGAATCAATTGGTTCATGTTTGTTCATCCTTTCAGGGTTTAGCCTAAGAAGTAAGATACCCATTCATCCTAGCAAATGTACATCTTACCGACAATTTACGAAAATTCATTTTTCATGTACCTTCATCATTATGTTGGATGCAAAAGAAAAAAACTAGTCATTTTTTGACTAGTTTCGTTTCTTAAAAAATGATTTTACGTATTTAATTGATCAAGCAATGCCTGCTGAGATTTCCAGCCGTTTTCAGCAGTTGGGTCATTTAATAGCTGCACAGCTTTCAGCAAACCGCTTTTAGCCGGTGCGTCCTCTGTTTTGGCACTTTCAAGCTCAGAAATTAGCTGCGTGACTTCTTTTTGATCTACTTCATCGCCTGCAATCACTTTGGATGATAGTACAGATGCCTTTTCTATTAAACTAGTCAGCTCATCTGGTACTTGAAATGAGAGCTCCTTTCCTCCCCATGCCTCAAAGTGCTGATCAATCAATTTCTTCCCTACAGCGCTTGTCATCCCCTGCTCTGTCGCAAGCCCGGCAATGACATAATATCCATCATCCATGGAAACCTTTTTCCCTGCATACCCTGCATCTTTTAAACTGCCAACTAAGTCATCTGCTCCTTTTTCAGAAGAAAATTTCCCAGCCTGTACAACAAAGGTTGATAAACTGCCAGAGGCACTTTTTTCATCTTTGTTCTCTTTTGATTCATCTGTAGTGCCTGCATTCGGCTCATCCCCGCCGGCTTTCATCGATGATTGATTTCCAGAACCAGATGCCGAGACACTGATATCTCCACCTGAAGGATTT
Organism: Bacillus sp. FSL K6-2841; assembly: GCF_037976435.1. NCBI lineage: Bacteria > Bacillati > Bacillota > Bacilli > Caryophanales > Bacillaceae > Bacillus > Bacillus sp. FSL K6-2841. The sequence goes on from NZ_CP150266.1 coordinate 2,436,503, forward strand.
GATGTACCATCTTGACTTAAACTAAGCGCAAATACCCCAAGGCCTGTCCCAAGAACGACCGCAAACACAATCGTTGTCATCACTCTCTTAAACGGACCGCGATTTTTACCGAACTTCTGATCAAAGGAGCTTTTTTTCTTTTGATAAGGTGTGACGACTTTTGGATCAGAATGATAAATATGATCAGCAGCATCATCCCACTGGAAATCTTCTTCTTTCGGTTTAGACGAATCTTCCTGAGAAGCTGCTGTCTCCTGTTCCGAATGTCTCTTTTCTTCCCAATTCGAAAACGTCACTTGATCTTCTTGCTGTTTTGGCGGCTGATGATCATCTTCATGTACGATTTCTTCCTTGCCATTAATATTGACCTTTAGCCCTTGTTTTTTTGCCTGCCTCTTTTTCACTGTCATTCCCCGCTTTCTGACATGTTTGTAAGAAAGACCTTTCTGTCCAATGAATCAGTGCGAATTTAACCCGTCCTTCTTTCTGTTTCACACTTTAACATAGCAGGAAAAAAAAAGAACAAGACTTTTGTCGGCAGGGCAAAAAAGTGTTCGCCAATTTTTTCACCCCTTCGACTAGCCAAATAGAAACAAGACAGGGGCACCACAGAGATACAGCAGAAATGAAAAAGCGATCGAAGGAACAAAAGGGAATGGCTCGTTTAATCGAAAGGAAAAGACCTTTGCATAAACCATTCCAGCAATACATGAGAGAAAAAGCATGAGAAGGAACGGCTTGAAGCCAAAGCAAAACGCAAGCACACTGAACAGCTTCATATCAGCTCCGCCCATACTATTTGGCTTAAAATAATCTAGACTAGAAAACAAAAGAATGCAAAAAATGAGAGAAGCCGCCCCTTCCCACCAGATCAGAAGCGGTTCCAGCGTGCGGTATATGACGAAAAGAGGGAAAAAGAAGAGAAACAGCTCGTTCGGCACCCTCATATAGAGAAGATCACTCACGACAGCAATCACGAATAAACTACAAAGAATCACAAGAAAAAGACCTTCAAACGAAAAACCTGTGATGCTATAAACAAATAAAAAAAGACCGCCTGACAGCAGTTCAACCATTGGGTATAACCAAGATAGACGAATGCCGCAATGTTTACAAGACCCCTTCCATACAGCATAAGAAACGAGCGGGATCATGTCGTGCAGGGATAGCGGCTGTTTACAGGCTGTGCAGTGAGAACGTGGGAAGAGAATAGACCGCTTCACCGGCAGCCTTTCGCCTACGAGATGAAAGAACGAACCCATCGTGATACCTGCAAGAAACAAAAAAATCTCAATCATATGTGGAACTCCTTCCGGGAATAAGATAGACCGGATTTTACCATGACCCTATCCACTAAAGCATCTAGTGAAAATATGATTTTCCCCCTCTTCTACATATAAAAAGAAAAAGACGCAGGAGGCATCAAAGCCATTTGCGTCTTTTCGTTACCCGATCATACGATTTCGTATATCTGAAATAAAATAAAGGGAGCCTGTCACAAGGATCACCGCTAAAGGATCATCACTTTTTTTCTGAATGAACTCAAGCACTGCACGAGGGTCATCGTCATACGATTTTGCCTCTAACTGACTGCACGCATAAAGCTTTTCCGCTGATTCAGCTCTTGGAAAATCAAATGAAACAAAATGGATAGAGGAACTAACGGCTTCAAGTTTTTGAATCATTTGCTTGTACGGCTTATCTTTTAAAGCACTAAAACAGACATGCACTTGTTTACTAGAAAAATGAGCTTGTACCGTTTCAATTAAACGGTCGATCCCTTCTTCATTATGAGCGCCGTCTAAATAAACTGGTGGATGATCTTTAACCTTTTCAAATCTTCCAGCCCAAACTGCATACCGAATACCTTCATATATCTGCTCTTTTGCCACGCTAATATAACCTTCTTGCTCCAGCCATTCAATGAGTAGAACAGCAAGGGAAGCATTTTGCCGTTGATGCGTTCCGATTAACCCTGTTTCAAGCTGCGGATACTGCCTTTTTGGTGTGCTTAACGTAAACTGTTCGCCTGTTTCTGTTGGCTGCTGATGACTGAAGGTACAAATATCCTGTAATGAAATACATTCCGCCTTCTTTTCTTTTGCGATGTTTTGAATGACCGCAAGTGCTTCCGGTTGATGAACAGCAGTAATCATCGGAATACCCTCTTTGATAATGCCCGCTTTTTCAGATGCAATTTGTTCAAGTGTGTCACCTAAAATCGCCATATGATCATGACCGATCGACGTAATCGCTGTTAAGATAGGGACGGCAACATTTGTTGAATCAAGTCTTCCGCCAAGGCCTGTCTCTAGTAGTACAAAGTCTACTTGCTGCACATCGGCAAAATAAGTAAATGCACATGCGGTAATGATTTCAAACTCTGTTGCTGCGCCAAGCTCTGTTTGATCTAACTCATCAACAAAAGGCTTGATTTTATTGACCAAACTCAGCCATTCTTCATCCTGTATAGGTGCTCCATTCACGCTGATTCGTTCATTGAAAGTTAAAATAAACGGGGAGGTGAAGGTGCCGACTGAATAGCCTGCTGCCTGTAAAACGGAACGAGTAAACGCAATCGTTGAACCTTTTCCGTTTGTACCTGCAACATGTACTGCTTTTATACGTTGTTCCGGATGGCTTAGTTTGTTCATCAGCCACTTCATTCTTTCAAGACCCGGTTTTACACCAAAGGCCAATCTACTGTGAATCCACTCAATGGCTTCATGATAGGTTGTAAACAATGTCATCTCTCATTTCATCCGAAATTTTCAAAAAAGACGACTCCATTTTGTTAGGAGCCGTCTTTTCAACCTTATGCTTTCAGCTCTTCAATACGCTTTTGAACAGCTTCGCGTTTTGCGACATAGTCACGTTCTTTCGCACGCTCTTCTTCTACGACACTTTCAGGTGCTTTTTTCATAAAGCCTTCGTTGCCTAGCTTTTTCTGGACGCGCTCAACTTCTTTTGTCAGCTTATCCAGTTCTTTTTGCAGACGAGCGATTTCCTCATCTAAGTTGATTAAGCCTTCAAGTGGCAGAATGAGCTCTGCTCCAGAAATAACAGCCGTCATCGCTTTATCACTAGCTGGGACGTTTGTGCCAATTTCAAGTACACTTGGGTTCGTAAAGCGCTCGATATATGAACGGTTTTTCTCTAAGCGTTCCTGCACATCAGATGTAGAGGCTTTAATGTAAAGCTCTACCTGTTTGCTCATTGGCGTATTCACTTCACTGCGGATGTTACGAACAGAACGGATGAGCTCCACAAGCAGTTTCATATCAGCAGACGCTTGTTCGTTTGAAAGCTCCGGTTTCACCTCAGGCCAAGCCGCTACAGTAATCGATTCACCTTCGTGCGGAAGATGCTGCCAGATTTCTTCTGTTAAGAATGGCATGAACGGATGAAGAAGTCTCATCGTCTGATCTAATACGTACGCAAGGATGGAACGAGTCGTTTTCTTCGCTTCTTCATCTTCTCCATAAAGCGGAAGCTTCGCCATCTCAATGTACCAGTCACAGAAGTCATCCCAAATGAAGTTGTATAAATGTCTGCCCACTTCACCAAATTCATACTTGTCAGCTAGCTGTGTAACACTTTCAATCGTTTCATTTAAGCGGGTTAAAATCCATTGGTCAGCCACTGATTTTTCTCCAGTCAAATCAAGCTCATCATACGTTAAGCCATCCATGTTCATTAAAGCAAAACGCGATGCGTTCCAAATTTTGTTCGCGAAGTTCCAAGTGGATTCAACCTTTTCAAAGCTAAAGCGAAGATCCTGACCTGGTGAGCTTCCAGTTGCTAAGAAATATCTTAATGAATCTGCTCCGTACTTGTCGATGACTTCCATTGGATCAATTCCGTTTCCTAGCGACTTACTCATTTTACGTCCTTGCTCGTCACGGATCAGCCCATGAATAAGAACGTCTTTAAACGGTTTTTCTCCTGTGAATTCAAGACCTTGGAAGATCATGCGAGAGACCCAGAAGAAAATGATGTCATAGCCTGTAACAAGCAGGTTTGTTGGATAGTAGCGCTTGAAGTCTTCACTATCTGCATCCGGCCAGCCCATTGTAGAGAAAGGCCAAAGCGCTGAACTAAACCATGTATCAAGCACATCGTTATCCTGTTCCCAGTTCTCTATATCTTTTGGTGCTTCCAGTCCAACATATACTTCTTTCGTTTCTTTATGATACCAAGCTGGAATGCGGTGTCCCCACCATAGCTGACGAGAAATACACCAGTCACGGATATTTTCCATCCAGTGTAAATACGTCTTTTCAAAGCGGTCTGGAACAAATTGAACTTGGTCATCTCCATTTTGAAGGTTGATGGCTTCGTCTGCCAGCGGCTGCATTTTTACAAACCATTGTGTTGATAAATAAGGTTCAACGACAGCTCCGCTTCGCTCACTATGACCAACTGAATGCATATGGTCCTCAATTTTGAATAAAATCCCCTCTTCTTGCAAGTCTTTAACAAGCTGTTTACGGCATTCAAAGCGGTCCATTCCTTTGTATTGCAGTGCATTTGCATTCATTGTGCCATCTTCATTCATGACAAGAATACGCTCTAAGTTATGGCGGTTTCCAAGTTCAAAGTCATTCGGGTCATGAGCAGGTGTAATTTTCACAGCTCCTGAACCAAACTCCATATCGACATAGTCATCAGCAACGATTGGAATCTCGCGTCCTGTAATTGGCAAGACCACTGTTTTTCCAATCAAATGCTGATAACGTTCGTCATCAGGATGCACAGCAACGGCTGTATCTCCGAGCATTGTTTCAGGTCTTGTCGTCGCAATTTCAATTGAACCTGTGCCATCTGAAAGTGGGTATCTTAAGTGATAAAACGCGCCTTGAACATCTTTATAAATGACTTCAATATCAGAAAGTGCCGTTTTCGTCGCTGGGTCCCAGTTAATGATATACTCTCCGCGATAGATCAGCCCTTTTTCATACAACTGGACAAACACTTGGCGTACCGCTTTATTCAGACCCTCATCTAATGTAAAACGTTCACGCGAGTAATCAAGACCAAGTCCCATTTTCGCCCACTGGCTGCGAATAAAGTCCGCATATTCTTCTTTCCACTTCCACGTTTCTTCCACAAATTTCTCCCGGCCAAGGTCATAACGGCTTACGCCTTCTTCGCGAAGCTTTGCCTCGACCTTTGCTTGTGTCGCAATACCGGCATGATCCATTCCTGGAAGCCATAGAACGTCATAGCCCTGCATCCGTTTCATACGTGTCACGATGTCTTGAAGGGTCGAATCCCATGCATGCCCAAGGTGCAGTTTTCCTGTCACGTTTGGTGGAGGAATGACGACTGTATATGGATCTTTCGTTTTGTCATTTTGTGCTTCGAAGAATTTCCCTTCAAGCCAGTACGTATAGCGGTCTTTTTCTATCGCATTTGGGTCGTACTTTGTTGGCATTTCTTGATTATTTGTTTCCATTTATGTAACCTCCACATTTTTTCGGCTGATGAAACATAAAAAAAGCCTTTTCATCCTTATAAAAGGACGAAAAAGCTTTTTCGCGGTACCACCTTTTTTCATGGAACACATAGACGTGTCCCATACACTCTAAAGGATAACGGGGTTCTCCCGAATTTCTCTACTTGTTCATTCAAGAAATTAAGCTCACAGGCGACCTTCCAAACAAGTACATCCTAGGAAACCTTTCAGCACATGGTCTCCCTCTCTTTAGGGTCTTGCTCGTACTCTTCCTGATCCACGCTTACGATATATCACGTTCATCAGCACATACTCATCTTTTATTTATATTACTAAATGCCTTTTGTTTTCGTCAATCATCTTTTCCGCTTTTCTTCTTCTTTATACAAATTAGGCAAGCACCCTTTGCCTCTTTGCCCATATGATAATAACAAAATGAAGAAGGAGGGCGTTTGCTTTGAAAAAGATCAATCCTTACACACTTCCCCCCTGGCTGAGACAAATTCGGGCAGTGGCCTCCCAAGTCGTTCTCCCGATTGCGATATTTCAAGGGTTTCGTACGATCATTTTCCCCACAACATTTGACGTCCTCATCTTAGGTATTCTCATTTTTCTCGCCTGCGCCTTTCACCTTGATTGGTTTTAAACACTCGCGCTTATGTACCAGCCAATATGAACACAAAATAACCTCGTCATTCCGCTGATGACGAGGCACTTTGTTCTTCTTCAAGCCGTCTAGCCTGCTCAATCTCGTGTATCTTCATGACGGTCGGCTCTGAATTTTTCATCTGCCAATACGCTCTTAACAGCTGTTGACAGCTTTCCATCTCATCCTGCCCGCCTGCTTCATAGGTTTTAACTGTATCAAACAGACCTTGCGGATAAGCAAGGTAACTAAGGAACAGATGAAGCTCTTCCTCCCGAAGAGGATTTCCTTTTTGGTACGTATAAAACAAGGAAGTGCATTCAGGACAAGACGTGGGATAGGTTTTGAATGTCCGAAAGTAAAAGGTCAGAAGATCATAAATGGGGGCGGCTTTTTTAGACCGCTCAAAATTGGTGAAATGTCCTGTGCCTACATCATTATACAAAAAGTGATGAATCGACAGCTGCCCATGATTTAAGACAACACGTGTTGTTTCTTTATCTTTCATTTCTTCATGCCAATCTTCTAATCGTTCGAGGGCAAATTCGCTGGCAGACATCGCCTCTGAAAAATACATCGCAGCAGTCAGTTCAAATGGCGACATATACCAAGTCTGCTCTGCCCGCTCTATGAATCGTTCATACATGTCTTTCTCTGTTTCCCATTTGGTCTTGATTTGTGTGTAGTGCGCTTCGATCTCTTGCTCTGTGATATCCATCATCACTTCAGTCCGCTGATGAAGTCTTGCAATCTCTTGAAACAAATATTCATGTTTATCGTCCTGCTCTTCTCTCTTTTCATTCGTCAGCCAAGGCATGAGATAGTATGCGTACTGACTTTCACGATGACTTGAGAAAAAAGAACCGCTCTTCGTCCGATAAATCGGCACAAAAGAGCGATAGCCCTTTGATTCTAGTTCAAGCATTTGCTCTGTAAACTGCATATGTCGACTGGCTTTTACTCGCTTTAAGGCAAACACGCCCTGCTTTGTATATACTTTGACGACAGCAGGACTGACAGGTTCAACGTATTCCGCCTCAAGCCCGTATTCGTATAGGACAGATTGGATCTCATCCACGTTCACTCACCACATTTTCTCGATCGGTCATCTCTTGTTATGCATTGCTTTTTTGATATTCAGGAATATAAAGAATCTGCCCTTCTTCAAGCTCCGCATCCACCGATAATGAATTTGTGCGAAGAAGCTGCTGCACATTCAACTGATATCGCTCACAAATACGATCGACCGTATCTTCTTGCTGAACTATACATATTTTCATGCGAGAAAAATCTTCCTCCTCCTGCTTAGCAAACAGCTTTGTTAAATAAAGAGAGTTCTCACTGCCCGACGTTTCTCTCACGTCTTCTTCAAATGCCTCTTCTTCTTGAGCTGACTCATATACTTTTGGTGCTTCTCGTTCATATAACCGTCCAAGCTGGTACGTGTCATCCCGCGCCTCTTCCTCTTCCACGTGATAAGCGGGTGATTCAAATACTGGATACGGCTGAACCTTTTCTTCCTGCTCTTCGGTTATTTCCGGATCTTTTCTCACTTCTACTTCAAAAAACGTGTCCTGCCGTTCTTCTTCATCTAAGAGCTTAGGCGGTTCAAAAAATGATGGTTCTTGCACCTGAGCTTCAGGCAAGGATCGATAACCAAGCACCACTTCTTCTTGGCTCTCCGTTTCCTCCTGTTCTTCCAGTTCTTCGGTTTCTTCTTCCCTACTCACCAGCTCTATCTCAATTTCTTCTTCCTGTTCCTCTTCTTCGGCGCGCGTGTCATGCTGTAATACAGCCTGATCCTCTTCAATCTCATGTTCATAGTCTTGCAGCTCTTCTTCCTCTTCATCTTCTGGCTGCAGCTGATAATCGTAGGTGACGTCGCCATATTCTTCTTCAGAACGATGAACAAATTCATACGGCTCCTCTACAGACGCTTGAGGCGTTTCCTCGTCTAAAAGACCCTCAATCGCTAGATCAGCTTGAATGGTGAGCAAACGATTTTCTGTCAGTTGGTAATCAAACGCATCAATAAACACAAACACATCATTTAAATGACTGATTTTGTTTTTAGGAATCGTGATATCGACTGGGAATTGATGCAGAAGCTCCGCCGTCCCGTCTTCTCTGACCTTCACCTCATCAGCTTCTCTGTATGATGCATAGGAACTCAATTCACCCAATAGCTCCTCTTGATTTATGTTGTATTCTCCTGTTAGCTCGAGTGAACCTCTAATCGAAACATAATCATTCACTTCTTGAACGAGAATGTCAGGATCGAGAGAAATAGACAGCAGCTCACTGACTTCCTGTCCGCTTTTGAAATAGATGGATTCTTCTACTGAAAACTGTAATCGATTATTTTGAGACAAGTCGGTGTCCTCCTTTCATCTAATCCTTCAAAATAAAATTAGATGTCAATACAGATGTATGTGAGCGGCGGTGAAAATATGATTGGTTTTCAGCAACACAAAAAAGCCGATATATCTCCATATCGGCTTTCGTTTATTAACGTAGTTTTTGAAATACTTTTTCCACTGTCTCAATCGTATATTCGATGTCTTCATCTGTGTGGGCTGTTGATAGGAACAATCCTTCGAATTGAGAAGGTGGAAGGAAGATGCCGTGATCGGCCATTTCCTTATAAAATTCAGCAAATAAAGCGAGATCAGCATTTTTAGCTTTGTCATAATTGACCACTTCTTCATCTGTAAAGAAGAATCCAATCATCGAACCTGCACGATTAAACGTTAATGGAATTCCGTGTGCTTTTGCTGCATTTGAAATGCCTTCTTCCAGCCGGTCTCCTTTTCGTCTAAACTCTTCATAAGACTCAGGTGTCAGCTGTTTTAAGGTTTCCAGGCCTGCTGTCATCGCAAGTGGGTTACCAGATAACGTTCCTGCTTGATAAATTGGGCCGCTTGGCGCAATTTGTCTCATAATATCCGCTCTTCCGCCATACGCACCGACTGGGAGACCACCTCCAATCACTTTACCAAGACACGTCAGATCAGGTGTGATGCCAAAGTAGCCTTGTGCGCAGTGATAATCCACACGGAAGCCTGTCATGACCTCATCAAAAATGAGTAAAGCTCCGTATTGCTCCGTGATATCTCTCAGCCCTTGTAAGAAACCGTCTTGCGGAGGGACAACGCCCATATTTCCTGCAACTGGCTCGACAATGACACCTGCAATATCGTCTCCAAACTCCTGAAAAGCAACTTGAATGCTTTCTAAATCATTGTACGGCACTGTGATCGTATTGCTTGCAGTCCCTTCAGGTACCCCTGGGCTATCTGGAAGTCCTAGCGTTGCAACACCTGAACCTGCTTTAATAAGCAAAGAGTCGCCATGGCCATGATAGCAGCCTTCAAATTTCACAATTTTATTTCTGCCTGTAAAGCCTCGAGCTAGACGAAGCGCACTCATGGTTGCCTCTGTACCAGAGCTGACCATACGAATGACTTCGATAGAAGGAACCCGCTCAGATACAAGCTTAGCTAATTCATTTTCAACTAATGTCGAAGCACCAAAGCTTGTCCCCTTTTCTGCAACTCGCTGAATGCTTTCAACCACACGGTCATTCGTATGCCCTAAAATAAGCGGTCCCCATGATAAGACATAATCGATGTATTCATTTCCATCAATATCATAGATCTTGGCGCCTTTGCCTCGTTCCATAAAAATCGGATCTGTGTTCACTGATTTAAATGCACGTACAGGGCTGTTGACACCACCAGGCATTAAATGCTGCGCTTCTTCAAATGCTTGCTTTGATTTTTCATAGCTACGTCCCATTTCAACGTCCTCCTGTCTATCCGTTCTTTATTCTGAGAGCCATTTTGCTGCATCTTTTGCATGATACGTAATGATAAGTTCTGCTCCTGCACGTTTCATGCTTGTCAGCATTTCAAGAACAAGCTCTTTTTCAGAAATCCACCCATTTTGAGCAGCGGCTTTGACCATTGCATATTCTCCGCTCACATTGTAAGCAACAACAGGCAGTGTAAATTCATTTTTGACATCACGCATAATATCTAAATAAGAAAGGGATGGTTTCACAATGAGGAAGTCAGCTCCCTCTTCTACGTCAGATTGCGCTTCTCTTAATGCTTCTAAACGGTTTGCAGGGTCCATTTGGTATGTTTTACGATCTCCAAACTGCGGTGTGCTATGCGCCGCATCACGAAACGGACCGTAAAACGCACTTGCATATTTCACAGCATATGACATGACAGGTACATGAATAAAGCCAGCTTCATCAAGCGCCTCACGAATGGCAACCACAAATCCATCCATCATATTTGAAGGCGCAATGATATCTGCACCTGCGCGCGCTTGACTAACAGCAGTTTTCGCTAATAGCTGAAGAGATTCATCATTTAAAATTTCACCATCTTCAACGATTCCGCAATGTCCATGATCTGTATATTGGCATAAGCAAGTGTCTGCAATGACCACAAGCTCTGGGAAATGCTTTTTGATCTCAAGCGTTGCTCTTTGCACAATGCCATGGTCGTGATATGCTTCACTGCCCACATGGTCTTTATGATCTGGAACACCAAATACGATAATTGATTTGATGCCTAGATCGACAAGCTCTTGGACTTCTTCTTTTACAAGGTCCACTGAAATGTGATAAACACCCGGCATTGAAGGGACTTCTTTTCGGACATTTTCGCCCTCTACAAAAAAGATCGGATAAATGAAATCAGATGGTCTTAAAAAGGTTTCTCTGACTAATTCTCTCATTCCTGCGCTTGTCCGCAGTCTGCGGTGTCTGTTAAATTTCATCATTGATTCAACTTCCTTTCAGATAAACGGCACATCAATTCAAGCATTCCGTCTATCGTATAAGTATCTGGGGTTTCAGAAGAAATCCCGTATTGAAGCAGTGCCTCTTTTGTCAGAGGACCGATCGTCACAAAACAGGTGTCAGAAGCAGCCAGCTTCGCTGCATCTGCCTCCATGGCATGCATAAATGAATGGACAGTCGATGAGCTCGTAAATGTAATAAAATCAAATGATTGCTTCGTCATTGCCGTTTTAAGAGCGGCAATCCCTTCCTCATCCTTAACCGTTTCATATAAAATCCATTCCTTTACTTCTATGCCAAGTGGCACAAGCGTTTTCTTCACGACATCTCGAGACAGGTGTCCTTTTGCTACAAACACACGCTCTCCCGGATGCACATGGTCAAGCAGCGCATCTGCGAGCTCTTCCGCTATGAATCGTTCTGGTACTACGTCCACCTTCAAGCCGTGCTGCTCAAGATAGGCAGAGGTTTTCTCACCTACCGCAGCCACTTTCAAATGGGATAAACTTTTATGTAAATGATGGTCCTCTATGTAGCTCAGAAAAAAAGACGCACCATTTACACTCGTGAAAACAAGCCATTGGCTATTTTCTAAGTCCTTTAAAAAGGCCTGCGCTTTTTCATTTGTGAGCGTAGGTTCAAACCGTATAAGAGAGGTTAAAACAGCATGGCCGTTCAGCTCTTCAATCTTCTGCTGAAACACACCCGCTTGACGTTCATTTCGAGTGACAAGCACCGTCTGTCCGTGAAGCGATTGGCCTATGGTCATTGGGAGGACAGATCCTTTTTCACCTTGTCGATTAAATCCTTTGCTCCCTTATCAGCCATCTGCTTCGCACATGCTGTTCCAATTGCCTCAGGGTCAGTGCCTGATACAGTTTCTCGAATAATCGTGTGTCCATCAGCAGATGCCACAAGACCCGTCAGTTCAATTTCATCACGCTCATTCATCGTTGCATAGCCAGCAATCGGCACCTGACAGCTGCCATCCATTTGTTTGAGGAAGGCTCGTTCAGCGAGAACCGTTTTCTTCGTGTATTCATTCGTAAATTGAGCGAGGAGCTGCAATAGCTCTTCATCATCTCCGCGGCACTCAATTGACAAAGCGCCTTGGCCAACTGCGGGCAGGCAAGTCTCAGGAGATAAAAATTCAGACACGACCTCTTTGCTCCAGCCCATTCTGGACAGACCGGCAGCCGCTAGAATAATGGCATCATATTCTTCATTTTTGAGCTTTTCCAATCGTGTATCAATGTTTCCTCGAATCCATTTAATGTTCAGATCTGGTCTTTCTTGAAGAAGCTGGGCACTGCGCCGCAAGCTGCTTGTTCCCACAATAGCACCATTCGGCAGCTCGTGAAGACGCAGATGATCCTTCGAAATAAGAGCATCCCTTACATCTTCACGCTCAGGAATACAGCCAATGACTAACCCTTCAGGAAGAGCAGCCGGCATATCCTTCATACTGTGAACGGCCATATCGATGTCGTGATTCAGCATCGCCTGTTCAATTTCTTTGACAAACAGTCCTTTTCCGCCAACCTTTGATAAGGTTACATCTAAAATTTTATCACCCTTTGTCACAATCTCTTTTATTTCAAAAGAATAAGAAGGGTTTAGTTCAGACAGCTTTTGAATGACCCATTTTGTTTGTGTAATTGCAAGCTTACTTCTTCTAGAACCTACTTTAATTGTACGCAATTCGTCTTCCTCCCGACAATGCCCTTAAGACTCATCATTATTTATTGAAACCAATGAAAGGTTGATAAGCTACCAAGCAGAAAATAATTGATCATCAGCACAAGGAATGAACCGACATTCCACAGTGCCACGACTTTGCCCTGCATATTTCTCACCAATCTGATATATAAGTAAACACCATATAAAAACAGCATAATAAACGAACCAAGCACCTTTGCATCTGTCCAGTACAACGTATCATACGAAATATACGCCCAAATGATGCCAAGAATCAAACTAAGTAAGAGCATCGGCACGCCAATAATGTTTAATACGTATGCCATATGATCAAGCTTCGATAAATCTTCAATTCTTAGAAGCCATTTTCCCCATTTTTTCTTTTTCAGCAAACGATATTGAAAGAGATAGAGAAGAGAGAAAGCAAATGAAAGTGAAAAGGCACCGTATGATAAAATCGCCATCGTAATATGAATCACAAGCAACTCACTCGTCAGCTTCCCCGTTAGTTCTGCTGAGTGAAGATCAGATGGTGTAAAGGTGTGAATTGCCATCAAGGAAAAACCGATGACATTTGTAAAAAAGACGATAAATTCAACACGCAAGACCTTTGTGAGAACAAGTGAAAGTGTCACAAGCACCCACGTATAAAAATATAACCCCTCTGCTACATTCAACACAGGGAATCGGTCTGTTTCCATCATAATATAGAACATGTAGACTGTTTGCAGCAGCCAGACAATAGAAAGCAACCAGAAAGCTATTTTTCCAGCCTTCCGGTTGTGTTGAAGAAAATCTATGAAATAGAACAAGACACTTAGTGCATAGATCAAGGTCGTCGCTTCGCCTAGTCTCGCTACAATGGATTCCATCATCGCTTAATCACTCACTAGCAACTGTAGCAAGGCCTTGTGCCATATTTGGTTTAAACAGCTGAAATGACCCTTGCTCCACCTGCACAAGCTCCACCTTTTGCTCTTCATCTTCAACCTGTAAATCAAAGATTTCTTTGAAAAGTAAAAGTTTTTCCTCTGCATTCGGCTCTGCGGCAATTTCTTTTGCCTTTAAGATAGGATCTTTCAGCATTTGATTGATAATGCTTTTCGTATGTTTATTTAATAGCTTCATTTCACGGTGTGTGAGATTCGGAAGCTTTCGCTCAATACTCTGCATCGTATCCGCTTGAATCGTCAGCGCCTTTTCTCTAAGTGCAGAAATGACAGGAACCACACCAAGCGTATTCAGCCATTGCTTAAATTCCACAATTTCTGCTTCAATGAGGAGCTCAACCTGCTCAGCCACCGCACGGCGTTCTTTTAAGTTAGCTGCCACGATGCCCTCAAGGTCATCAATGTCATACAAAAAAGCACCTTCTACTTCAGAAATGGCTGGATCTAAATCACGGGGCACAGCAATATCCACCATAAATAGTGGTCTGCCTTTCCGCTTTTTATTCGCACCTTCGACCATTTCTTTTGTAATGACAAATTGTTTCGCACCAGTGGAGCTAATTAAAATGTCCGCTTCAGATAATGTTTTTTCCAATTGGTTTAAGCTTTTAGGCTCTCCTGAAAAACGGCCTGCCAATTCTTTTGCTTTCTCATATGTTCGATTGATAACCGTTACTTGACCAATCCCTTGACCTTGAAGGTTTTGAGCCGCTAGTTCGCCCATTTTACCCGCACCAAGAATCAGGACATGTTTATCAGAAAGACGTCCAAAGATTTTTTTCGCAAGCTCGACAGCTGCATAGCTGACAGACACGGCATTAGACGCAATGTCTGTTTCCGCATGAGAGCGTTTTGCAACGGTGACCGCCTGTTTGAATAAATAATTGAAAACGGTACCAATGGTCTTCTCCTCTTGAGCTACTTTAAAGCTAGAGCGCACTTGACCAAGTATTTGTGTTTCGCCAATCACCATGGAATCAAGTCCACAGGCCACACGGAATAAATGCTCGACCGCTCCATCATTTTCATAGAACTTCAAATAAGGCGAGACATCTTCCTTTTCTAAACCGAACCAATCAGCTAAAAATCTTTTTATATAAAACCGTCCAGTATGAAGCTGATCTACCACTGCGTAGATCTCTGTTCGATTACATGTTGAGATGACGATATTCTCTAGAATGCTTTTTTCTTCTTTAAGCTTGGACATCGCTGTTCCGAGCTCGCTCGGTTCAAAGCTCAGCTGTTCCCGTATCTCAACAGGGGCTGTTTTATAATCTAAACCCACAACAAGAATATGCATAACTTCAGCTTGCACCCCCAACGCCCTGTCTAATTTATAATAATTACAATATAGAATTTATTATTTATAATGATTATAACATATATTCATTTTTAGCTGGATGAAAATTGTGAACAGATTTCAAAAATGTTGTGATATAGTAGAAAAATGTTCGACACCCATTATGCCATATCATCACTTCAAGCAATTTACCAGATTTGGCGCGTGCGGACAAATGATCTGCTTAAAAGAAGGTGACATCTTTGAAGAAGAAATCCATTTTGCTGCCGCTCACTTTGCTGGCTGTAGCGCTATATGCCATTCTCTCAGGAGGTCAATTTGACATTTGGAAGGATCAAGAGAAATGGTATACACTCGTACTGCTTTTTGGCCTTGCTTTCTTATATCAAGGAAAGAAGGAGCAAGAAAGCGCTCATGTGTTTATCGGTATGCTGATGACGGGCCTCTCGCTACACTTTATTCTCCAGCCAAAATTGGACTACTGGCCAGACACATTTACGATGATCGTATTCATCGTTGGACTTGCTCTTTTTGTGAAATCATCTCAGAAAAAAGAATATCGTATTGAAAGTGTTGTTCTCATTGCACTCGGTTTGTTCCTTTATTTCTTTCAGCAAATTACAAAGCAGCTAAGTTCCTTTTCGATCCCTACTTCCGGTTTTGAATTGTACTGGCCTTATGTACTGATTGCTGTCAGTCTCCTCTTATTATTTTTAAAAAGGAAATAACTTATACAACAAAAAGGCATCTGCTCATGACAGATGCCTTTTTTTAGTTATTAATCTTCGCAAGAATGGCATTCCAGGCTTCGTCTTTTCCCTTTTTTGTTTCAGAAGAGAATAGGACTAGTTCATCAGATGGGGCAATATCAAGCGTCTGTTTGACGACTTTCGCATGTTTTTCCCATTTGCCTTTTGGAATTTTGTCCGCCTTTGTTGCGATGACGATCACAGGAACTCCGTAATATTTCAGGAATTCATACATGTTTACATCATCTACTGATGGCTTATGACGCAGGTCCACAATTTGGACGACTGCTTTTAATTCTTCACGCATTGTAATATACGTTTCGATCATTCTACCCCAGGCTTCACGCTCTGTTTTTGACACTTTAGCAAAGCCGTAGCCTGGAACGTCCACAAAATGGAGCATATCATTGATGATGTAGAAATTAAGCGTTTGAGTCTTACCTGGTTTAGAAGACGTACGCGCTAAATTTTTACGATTAATCAATGAGTTGATGAACGAGGACTTCCCAACATTTGATCGTCCAGCAAGAGCGATTTCAGGCAGTCCCCCGCTTGGGTACTGCTCTGGTTTTACCGCACTAATGACGATATCTGATTTTGTTACTTTCATCTTCCCTCTCCTACCAACGCTTTCTCAAGCACCTCATCTAAATGCGAGACCGGAATAAAGGTTAGTCCTTCTCTCACACTTTCAGGAATATCATCAATATCCTTCTCATTGTCCTTTGGAAGAATAATGGTTTTCAGTCCTGCACGATGTGCGCCTAATGCTTTTTCTTTTAGTCCGCCAATTGGAAGCACTCTTCCTCTTAACGTAATCTCTCCTGTCATACCTACCTCTTTTGACACAGGTCGTCCTGTGAGGGCTGATACAAGAGCCGTCGCAATGGTGATACCAGCTGATGGCCCGTCCTTAGGAACCGCACCCTCTGGAACATGGATATGAATATCATGCTTTTCATTAAAATTAGGATCAATGTTCAGTTCATCTGCCTTCGAACGAATATAACTGAATGCCGCCTGTGCAGATTCTCTCATGACATCACCAAGCTTACCTGTTAACAACAGCTTGCCTTTACCCGGAGAAAGTGATACCTCAATTGACAAGGTATCTCCGCCAACAGTGGTATACGCAAGTCCTGTGACAACTCCCACTTGGTCTGTCGTTTCAGCCTGACCATAACGGTAAAGTCTTTTTCCAAGAAATTCAGATAAGTTCTTTTCCGTCACCGTGATACGTTTGCGGTCTTCAGCCACAATTGCTCTTGCTACTTTACGGCATATCGCCGCAAGCTGACGCTCTAATCCACGAACACCCGCTTCTCTTGTGTAATAGCGAATCGTATCATAAATCGCTGCTTCACGAAGCTGCAAGTTCCCTTTCTTTAATCCGTGCTCCTTTAGCTGCTTCGGCAGAAGATGATCTTTCACAATTTCTGCTTTTTCAACCTCTGTATACCCTGCAATCGTGATAATCTCCATTCTATCACGAAGTGGACCTGGAATGGTTGCTAAATTGTTGGCAGTAGCAATAAATAACACTTGAGACAAATCAAATGTTTCTTCAATATAGTGATCGCTAAAGTTATGATTTTGCTCTGGGTCTAAGACTTCGAGCATCGCAGAAGATGGATCACCTCTAAAATCAGAGGACATCTTATCGATTTCATCTAAAAGGAAGACTGGATTCATCGTTCCTGCCTTGCTCATTCCGCGAATAATACGGCCTGGCATCGCACCTACATACGTTCTTCTATGTCCACGAATCTCAGACTCATCGCGCACACCGCCAAGGGAAACACGAATAAACTTTCGGTCAAGTGATTTGGCAATCGATTTAGCAAGTGACGTTTTCCCTACTCCAGGAGGTCCTGCTAAACAAAGAATCGGTCCTTTTAGTGAATTGGTCAGCTTCTGTACAGCAAGATATTCAAGCACCCGTTCTTTGACCTTTTCCAGCCCGTGATGCTCATCATCTAAAATTTCACTTGCAAGCTTTAAATCGAGACGATCTTCTGTATAGATGCCCCACGGAAGGCCGATCAGCCAATCAATATAATTTCGAATCACAGAGCTCTCAGCAGAGCTTGAAGGAATTTTTTCATAACGATTCAATTCTTTGAGCGCCGTTTCACGAACAGAATCTGGCATGCTCGACTCTTCAATTTTAGACATTAAAGAACTGACTTCCCCAGTTTTCCCTTCTTTGTCTCCAAGCTCTTTTTGAATAGCTTTCATTTGTTCACGTAAATAATATTCTTTTTGCGTCCGTTCCATTGAACGTTTCACGCGCTGCCCGATTTTCTTTTCAATCTCGAGTACTTCTTTTTCATTGTGAATTAAGCTGATGACCCGGTTCAGCCGTTTTTTGACATCCACTGTTTCCAGCACTTCTTGTTTGTCCTTTAATTTGAGCGGCAGGTGGGAAGCAACGATATCTGCCATTCTCCCAGGTTCTTCAATATCTGTCACTGTTGCATATGTTTCAGCTGAGATTTTCTTAGAAATTTTTATGTATTGATCAAAGTGATCTAACAATGTACGCATGAGTGCTTCTGCTTCTGCGTCCTTTAATTCTTCTTCTGCCAATTCTTTAATGTCGACAGACGTATAGTCCTCAAGCTCCACATATGATTCGATCTGCGCTCGATTTAAGCCTTCAACGAGTACACGAATCGTTCCATTTGGCAGCTTCAGCATTTGTTTAATTTTTGTGTAGGTGCCGACTTTGAAAATTTCCTCTTCACCTGGTTCATCTATTGAAATTTCCCGCTGTGTTGCTAGAAAAATCATATGATCGTTCATCATCGCCTGTTCTAATGCTTGAACAGACTTTTCGCGTCCAACGTCCAAATGCAAGACCATTGTTGGATAAACAAGCAAACCTCGCAATGGAAGGAGCGGAACATTCTTTTTGATTTCATCTGCCATGTTGATTGACACCTCCGTCACTAGTATGAATCATTATAATATACCTGTTTCAGTCTTGTACAATGTAAAAGACTTGAGAAATGTTGATCTTACCGTAGTATACCCTTTCTTTTTATCTTGAAAAAGAAAAAAAGATCTATTTCACTAAAAAATCCCCATATATGATGGGGATTAAACAGATTTTCTTTTCATTTCGTCTTCTAGTCCATCTTTCTTCTCGTCTGGCGGGTTGACCAGACACTGATCCAGCACCTCTTGGAAGTGCTTCACAGGCACAATAGTGACCCCTTCAATCTCTTTTAAGATCGACTGCTGGTTGTCATAAGGAATAATGACAGTTGTGGCACCAGCCTGCTTCGCTGCCTTAATCTTCGGTATCACACCACCGATCGGCTTCACCTGACCTTGCAATCCGATTTCACCCGTCATGGCTGTCAAATGATCAATCGGAATTTGATGTATGGCTGAAAAGATTGCGGTCGCCATGGCAATTCCAGCAGACGGTCCATCAATTGGGGCACCGCCTGGAAAATTAATATGGATGTCATATTCATTTGTCCGAATGCCTAAATTTCGAAGCACCGTTAATACATTTTCAACTGACCCTTTGGCCATACTTTTTCGTCTAATGGATTTCGATTGATTGCCAATGCTTTCTTCTTCTGCAATCCCTGTAATATTGATACTGCCTTTTTCAAGCGCCTTACAGATATTCACTTCAATCTCAAGCAGGGCACCGCTGTTTGGTCCATACACAGCCAGTCCATTGACTACTCCGACTTTTGGCTTTTCCGGTACTTTTTGTTCATATCTTGGTGTCAGCTGGCTTGAATGAATGACCCATTCGACATCTTCAATCGTAATGTCATTCCGGTTTTCTGTGACCGCCATACCCGCGGCAATCTGCACCATGTTGACCGCTTCACGTCCATTTTTCACATAGGAGGTTAACAGGTTGAGCCCTTCGTCACTTAATTCTTTTTGAATTTTTTGGACAGCCTTTGCAGCGACGATTTTCAGTTCATGCTGGTCAAGGTCTTTAAAGAAAATCTCCAGACATCTTGACCGGATCGCTGGTGGAATTTCGTCAGGTGTTCTTGTCGTGGCACCAATCAATCGAAAATCGGCCGGAAGTCCATTTTGGAAAATATCATGAATGTGATTCGGGATTT
Organism: Bacillus sp. FSL K6-2841; assembly: GCF_037976435.1. NCBI lineage: Bacteria > Bacillati > Bacillota > Bacilli > Caryophanales > Bacillaceae > Bacillus > Bacillus sp. FSL K6-2841. Next base: position 2,456,223 of record NZ_CP150266.1, read on the forward strand.
GGGTATTTTCTTCACTGTAGTAGGCACTGTCTAAAAAGACTTTCCGATCTTCCAGCACTTTGAGCATTTTGTTCATTTGGATCGGATGCAGCTCGCCAATTTCATCGATAAATAAAACACCGCCATGAGCATGTGTGACGGCTCCTTGTTTTGGCTGCGGAATGCCTGCCTGCCCCATTGCTCCAGCCCCTTGGTAAATGGGGTCATGCACAGAACCAATAAGCGGATCTGCAATGCCTCGTTCATCGAATCTCGCGGTTGTGGCATCGAGCTCTACAAAGACCGCATCTTTTTTAAACGGAGAATCAGCGTGACGCTTCGCTTCTTCCATCACAAGACGGGCAGCGGCTGTTTTACCGACTCCCGGTGGTCCGTAGACGATGACATGCTGTGGGTTCGGCCCGCATAGTGCCGCTTTTAGTGCACGAATGCCGTCTTCCTGCCCCACAATATCTTGAAACCCCTTTGGCCGGACTCTCTCTGATAAAGGTTCACTCAGCTTGATTGACCGCATCTTTCTGAGTGCTTCCATTTCTTTCTTTGACTCCTTGTCTATCGTCACCTTTTGTGTGCGCTGATTTCGCAGTAAGTTCCAAAAGTACAGCCCGATGACGATACCAAAGAACAGTTGTATGAATAATACGATTCCTGTCCAGCTCAATCGGTGCTCCCTCCTTCATCTATCGTATGTATTGGTTTCTGTCTGCTAGTATTTCCTAGAGCTGGACGGAATAAACACAACTTCCCACGATAAATAAAAAACTCCTGAATCAAAAAGATTCAGGAGTGAGACTACTCTTATGCAGATGTTTTCGTATCTTTATTGACGACTGTGCCGTCCTTTAACACAAGGCGCGGCGACTCACCATCAGCAACCGTTGCACCAGTGATGACACATTTTTCAATATCGTCACGTGATGGAAGGTCAAACATCACATCAAGCATGATGCCTTCAATAATTGAACGTAGACCACGAGCTCCTGTTTTACGCTCAATTGCTTTTTTCGCAATTTCGCTAAGAGCATCTTCTTCAAATTCCAGCTCTACATCATCAAGCTCAAGCATTTTTGTATACTGCTTAACGAGTGCATTTTTAGGCTTCGTCAAGATCTCTACAAGCGCTTCTTCATCTAAAGGCTCTAGGCTTGCAATAACCGGCAAGCGGCCGATGAATTCTGGGATTAAACCGAAGCGAAGCAAGTCTTCTGGGAGTACTTTTGATAAAAGAACTTCTTTTTCAAGATCTTCGATTTTATTTTCTGCGCCGAATCCAATGACTTTTTGTCCTAGGCGGCGTTTGATGATTTGCTCAATACCGTCAAAGGCTCCACCACAAATAAAGAGGATATTTGTCGTATCGATTTGAATGAATTCTTGATGAGGATGCTTACGTCCACCTTGAGGCGGTACACTAGCGACAGTTCCTTCAAGAATTTTCAATAGTGCTTGCTGAACACCTTCCCCAGATACATCACGAGTGATAGAAGGGTTTTCTGATTTTCTTGCTACTTTATCGATTTCATCGATGTAGATAATGCCTTTTTCCGCTTTTTCTACATCATAATCGGCTGCTTGGATCAGCTTTAGTAAAATATTCTCTACGTCTTCACCAACATAACCTGCTTCAGTTAGTGATGTTGCATCTGCAATCGCAAATGGCACATTTAAAATACGAGCAAGCGTTTGAGCAAGTAATGTTTTACCGCTTCCTGTTGGCCCAATCATAGAGATATTACTTTTCGAAAGCTCAACGTCATCAATCTTGCTGTTGGAATTGATCCGTTTGTAGTGATTATAAACCGCCACAGCTAAGGATTTCTTCGCATTTTCTTGACCGATGACATATTCATCAAGAATCTCCCGAATTTCATGAGGCTTCGGAACATCCTTGAATTCAACTTCTTCCTCAGTGCCGAGCTCTTCTTCAACTATTTCCGTGCAAAGCTCGATACATTCATCACATATATATACGCCAGGTCCTGCGACCAGTTTACGCACTTGATCTTGCGTTTTTCCGCAAAACGAGCATTTTAATTGACCTTTTTCCTCGTTGAATTTAAACATTCTTTCACCCCTTATTCTTCTTCACTTGCCTGTAGCTAACAGTCAGCTACCTTTCTGGGTCCAGTATGTATGCATTTTACCATACTTTCCTAAAAGACGGTAATGATGTGTTTCTAACACTGCACATTGAGATATGTATAACAGAAAGATGTGACTTACACTATCGTTTCCAAAAGAAGCGATGATAAGTCAAAAATTGTACAAAACAAGGCACGAGTCACTCGCGCCCTGTTTTATTATTATGCACCATATTAACGGTTTTCTACAAGAAAATCAATTGCTTTACGAACTTTTAGATCTTCTTTCATTGCGTCAGTAGATCCGATCGCTTGTTTGATATTTTCAATTGGCATGTTGTATGCTTCAGCCATTTTTGAAAGCTCTTCTTCTACTTCTTCATCAGACACTTGTAAGTTTTCTGCAGCAGCAATTGCTTCAAGTGTTAGGTTAGATTTCACGCGTTTAGCAGCATCTTCTTTCATTTGCTCTTTCAGCGCATTTTCATCTTGTCCTGAGAATTGGAAGTAAAGCTCAAGGTTCATTCCTTGCATTTGAAGGCGTTGTTCGAATTCTTTCATCATACGGTCTAGCTCTGTGTCAACCATCGCTTGTGGGATGTCAACTTCCGCATTTTCAGAAGCTTTCTCAACTAGCTCTTCACGAAGTTTACCTTCTGCTTCGTTTTCTTTCGCTTCTTCAAGACGTTTCTTTGTTTTTTCAGTTAGTTCAGCAAGAGTTTCTACTTCTTCATCAACATCTTTCGCGAACTCATCGTCAAGTGCTGGAAGTTCTTTTGCTTTGATTTCGTGAATTTTCACTTTGAATACAGCTGGTTTACCTGCAAGGTCTTCAGCGTGGTATTCTTCTGGGAAAGTGACTTCTACGTCTTTTTCAGCGCCTGCTTCAAGACCAACTAACTGCTCTTCGAAACCAGGGATGAATGAACCAGAACCTACTTCAAGAGAGTAGTTCTCAGCTTTTCCGCCTTCGAATGCTTCTCCATCAACGAATCCTTCGAAATCAAGAACAACTGTATCGCCGTTTTCAATTGCGCCTTCTTCTTTGACAACAAGCTCAGCTTGACGGTTTTGCATGCCTTTTAACTCTTCTTGTACATCTTCATCAGTGACAGTAGCGTCGTCTTTTTCTACGTTAAGACCTTTGTAGTCACCAAGTTTCACTTCAGGCTTCACTGTTACTTTTGCAGTGAAGATTAAGCTTTCGCCTTTTTCGATTTTCTCAACATCGATTTCAGGGCGATCAACTGGCTCAATACCAGCTTCGTCGATTGCTTTTGGATACTCAACTGGAAGAAGAATATCTAATGCATCTTGATAAAGAGATTCTACACCAAAACGCTGTTCGAAAAGACCACGTGGTACTTTCCCTTTACGGAATCCAGGGATCGATACTTGCTTAACAACTTTCTTAAACGCATCATCAAGTGCTTTGTTAAATGTTTCAGCATCAACTTCTACAGTTAAGACGCCTTCGTTACCTTCTTGTTTTTCCCATTTTACTGACATGTGTGTTTCCCTCCAAAAATCTATTCAGATTGTGCGTTGTTACATTCTAAAGCATCATAAAGACTTCGTCCAATTAAAAACCACGCACGCCGCTAAAGAAGCGGTATTATGTATACAACATTTGACTTGATTATACATATCGTCTTTCAACCATTGGAATCGACAACTGCACGATATATGCACAAATACAACCATTATATTATAACATAACAAGTCCGTCTTTCAACTAAATCGACAAATTACAAATAAGAAATTTCTTCAATATCTTTCAGCATTGTGCAAGCTTCTCTCAGCTCTCGTTCATCAAATTCATACAATAGATGCAATTCTTCGAGTTCAATCTCGATCCCATGCATTTCATAGCCGACTTTATGAAGTGCTGCTGCCCAGAGATTCGGATCTGTGTATTTAGGAAGAAATGGATATAGGACAAATAAGTGCCGGCGCCATAACTCTTCCACGCCTTGGTAAAGGGTTGGGTTCTCATTGCCGAGTGTGTCATCGAGCTTACGAAGGACTTGCTGAAGCAGCGGCATTTGCTCTGGTTTAACAGCCTCAGAAGGAACAAGCGTTAACGAATCACCGAACTTCGTCACATGAACCGGCTTTGCCACATCATGATCTGACAGAAGCTGCAGGATCAATGATTTGACCAAAGGATTTCCATCAGGCTTTTGTAGGATCGTATTTAATAGACCCATATGCGGCGTAATGTTTCGATCTTTCAGCGAATGGATGAACTGCACCTGCTCCTCTGGCCGCTCGAGCATATCATCTATATTGATTTCGTCGCCGTCCTCTTCATCTTCATCTAAAATCTGTTCAGGCGATTCGATCATTTTTCTACTAAATTCGAGCAGCTTGTAAAAATGCTCTGCGCTTTCTGCTGGAAGATGGTTTTCCTCAAGTACCGCCTCAATTGTCTGCTTCACTTCTTCATATTCTTTCAGCTGAATCAAGATTGTCATATACACTTGAAGCACGGTGAAGTAATGACCATATCCCTCATGCAGCATCTTTTCACACACACGCTTTGCATCCTGCAGCTCGCCCAGCTCCAGAAAACAAATCGCCATACCGAGATGAATATCGGATTCTTCATCGTCATCATAAGATTTTGCTTCTGAAAACAAGTGAAGCGCCTCTTGATACTGTTTATCTTTTAATGCTGCCATTCCTTTTTCAATCAGTCTTTCTTTCAGACCAGGAAACAAAATGACATTATCTTTCTTCTTGTCATGTTTCATGCTTACGTTCCTTTCGGGCGCATATTTTTTATCAGTTTACCAACGAAGGTTAGTAAACACAAGTAACGAGAGGTTTTCATGCAAAAAAGAAGCCGTCACACCTCGGGCGGACGGCTTCTTGTTGTTTACGCACGCAGCCAGCTGCTGCGCTTATCTTCAAATGCTTGAATGTCATCTTCTAGTAGTAAAGTTAATGAGATCTCATCATAGCCATTCAGGAGCATTTCTCTCCAGTGAGGATCCACATCAAAAGGAGTGATATTCCCTTCGTGATCTTCTATTTGCTGTTTTTCAAGATCAACCGTCATCTCATACCCTTTGTTCTCATATGACGCAGCGAATGTTTTCCACACATCATAATCAAGACGAATCGGAAGCATCCCATTTTTAAAGCAGTTTTGGTGAAAAATATCTGCGAATGATGGTGCGATGACAATTTTGAAACCATAATCATCAAGTGCCCAAGGGGCATGTTCCCTTGATGATCCGCAGCCAAAGTTTTCTCCTGCGATCAAAATGGATGCTCCTTCATAAATCGGCTGATTCAGTTCGAAATCAGGATTAGGGCTGCCATCGGCTAAGTACCGCCAGTCGAAAAAGGCAAACCGGCCATATCCTGTTCGTTCAATTCTTTTCAAAAATTGCTTCGGAATAATTTGATCTGTATCTACGTTGATACGGTTAAGCACAGCGGCTTTTCCTTTGTGTGTGACTAAAGGCTCCATCTATGACAACTCCTTACACGACTGTTTTCTCTTGATTAAACTTCCTGACATCGACAAACCGGCCATGTATTGCAGCCATTGCAGCCATTGCCGGGCTGACAAGATGCGTTCTCGCACCTTTTCCTTGACGCCCCTCAAAGTTACGGTTTGATGTAGATGCGCAGCGTTCTCCTTCTGGTACCACATCGTTATTCATGCTGAGACACATACTGCAGCCAGATTCTCTCCATTCAAATCCTGCTTCAAGGAAGATTTCATGAAGACCTTCTTCTTCTGCCTGCAATTTGACGCTTTGAGAGCCAGGCACGACAATCGCTCTGACATGATCAGCTACCTTTTGTCCTTCTATCATAGAAGCTGCTTGGCGTAAATCAGTCATTCTTGAGTTCGTACATGAGCCAATAAACACATGCTCAATCGTAATATCTTCAATACGCTGATGAGGGTGAACACCCATGTATTCGTACGCACGAATCGCTTCTTTTTGATCATCTTCTTGCGCAAAATCTTCAGGTCCTGGGATGGATGCATCTACAGGCAGCACCATTCCTGGGTTAATTCCCCATGTGACCATTGGTGAAATCTCATTCCCATCTAAAACAATCGTTTTATCATAGGTTGCACCCGGATCTGTTTTAAGTTCTTCCCATTCTTTAATCGCTGCTTCGAAGCCTTCTCCCTGCGGTGCATATTTGCGTCCGCGGCAATATTCAAAGGTGACTTCATCAGGTGCAATCAATCCTGCTCTTGCGCCTGCTTCAATCGACATATTACAAACGGTCATACGTTCATCCATCGTCATGTTTCTGAATACTTCCCCAGTGTATTCAATGACATAACCTGATCCAAACTTCACGCCATGCGCACCAATGACTGCTAAAATGACATCTTTGGCCGTTACCCCTTTTTGCAGCTTTCCGTCTACTCTAATTTCTAATGTTTTCGGACGCTGCTGCCAAAGTGTTTGTGTGGAAAGTACATGTTCGACCTCACTTGTACCGATTCCAAAAGCAAGTGCGCCAAATGCGCCATGAGTGGATGTATGACTATCTCCGCAAACGATTGTTTTCCCCGGAAGTGTCAAACCAAGCTCTGGTCCAACGACGTGGACAATTCCTTGGTCTACACTGTGTAGGTCAGCTAGGCGGACACCAAATTCAGCACAGTTACGCTCTAGAGCACTCACTTGTTTTTTAGCAATCTCATCTTTGATCACAAATCGATTCACAGTCGGGATGTTGTGATCCATCGTCGCAAACGTATTTTGAGGTCTTCCCACCTTGCGCCCTTTTTGTCTTAATCCTTCAAACGCTTGAGGCGATGTCACTTCATGCACCAAGTGCAGATCAATATATAAAAGGTCTGGTTTCCCCTCGCCGCTTTTGACAACGTGCTGATCCCATATTTTTTCGATGATTGTTCGAGGCATAACCCTTTTCCTCCCTCTACCTAATTCCACAAGATTCTATTTATACAATTGTTTTCACGCGCTGCTTAAGTGCGTCTACAACTGCGTGAGTGATGTCTTCAGTTGTTTGATACGTTCCCTCTTTTGCCGATAAATCCTTTGTTCTTTTGCCTGAGGCAAGAACAGTTTCTACAGCTTCTTCTATAGCAGCCGCTTCTTCTTCTAACGCAAAGGAAGTTCTAAGCAAGCTTGCTGCCGATAAAATAGTTGCCAGAGGGTTTGCGACGTTTTGCCCCGCAATATCGGGTGCTGATCCATGAATCGGTTCATATAAATGAAGGCCGGTGCTTGATAGACTAGCAGATGGCAGCATACCGAGTGATCCAGTAATCATTGAAGCCTCATCACTTAAAATGTCACCAAACATATTCTCTGTCACAATGACATCAAATTGTGCAGGCTTATAAATCAGCTGCATGGCGGCATTATCAACGAGCATATGCTCAAATTCAACGTCTGGATATTGAGAAGCCACTTCTTCTACCGCATCCCGCCATAGTTTACTAGAAGCCAGAACGTTCGCTTTATCCACAGACGTTACTTTTTTCCGTCTCGTTAACGCCATGTCGAATGCTTCTTTTACTACACGGACAATCTCTTCCTTTGTATAAAGAAGCGTATCAACCGCAGCTTCTTTTCCTTCTTCATCTGTATAGCGCTCACTTGGTTCACCAAAATAGAGACCGCCTGTTAATTCACGAACGATGACAAAATCGACTCCGTTAATGTGATCCTGTTTTAACGGTGACGCCTCGCTTAAGCTATCGAACACTTTGACAGGACGAATGTTAGCAAATAAGTCCAATTGTTTACGAATGGCGAGTAAGCCTTTTTCCGGACGAAGCTCTGGTGGGTTTTGATCCCATTTGGGTCCGCCGACTGCTCCTAATAAAATCGCATCAGCGCTCTTGCATACATCAACCGTTTCTTTTGGGAGCGGATTGTTTTTTTCATCTATTGCGATACCGCCAATGAGCGCCGTTTCGAATTCGAATTCGTGCCTAAATTGAGCCGCTGTCTCTTTGAGGACAGCGACAGCTGATGTCACAACTTCCGGTCCGATTCCATCGCCGGGCAAAAGTGCAATTTTCTTTTTCATGAGGACCTACCTCCTTTCCTATGAGATCGCGTGATGTTTCTCAATTTCAATGAGATTTGATTTAAAGATTAAATGCCTGTTTACTGCATTGACGTAGGCTTTCGCCGATGCTTCCAGCACATCTTGCGCTACACCGCGTCCTGCTGTTTCTTTTCCTTCTATTGAAACAGTGACATATACTTCGGCTAGTGCATCTCTGCCTTTTCCATTTGATTGAATACGGTAGTCTAGCAAATGAATTCTTTCCTCCATACAGCGCTCCAGCGTGTTGTACACAGCTTCTACACTGCCTGCGCCTGTAGCTGCTTCTTGAATGACTTCTTGCGTTTCTTGATTTTTCAGAGAGACCGTGGCTGTCGGCATCTGTTCTGTTCCATAATGCACTTGAAGACTTTCAAATTCGTAGCCAATTTTTCGGTCTGCTACTTTTTCTTCTAATATAATAGAGATCAAATCATCATCTGTAATTTCTTTTTTCTTCTCCGTCAAGTTCTTGAAAGTCTCAAAGAACTTATTGATTTCTTCTTCTGTTAGTTTAAATCCTAGAGTTTTCATGCGGTCTTTAAACGCATGTCTTCCGGAGTGTTTCCCGAGGACAAGTACATCTGTTGTCACGCCGACAAGCTCTGGAGAAATAATTTCATAGGTTGTTTTTTCTTTGAGGAAACCATCTTGGTGAATACCTGATTCATGTGCAAATGCGTTGTTTCCAACGACTGCTTTATTACGCGGCACAATCATGCCTGAGTATTTGCTCACTACATCACTTGTACGCTTAATTTCATTCAATTGAATCGTTGATTCGACCTGATAGAAGTCTTTTCGAATGTGAAGAGCGACTGCAATTTCTTCTAAAGCAGCATTTCCAGCGCGTTCGCCAATTCCGTTGACAGCCGTTTCAATTTGATCTGCTCCATTTTCAATGGCTGCAAGTGAGTTTGCTACAGCCATCCCTAGATCATCATGACAGTGAGCGGACAAGTTGACACGGTCGATATTTGGAACGTGTTCCTTCATATATTTAAAGATATTACCGTATTCTTTTGGCGCTAGGTACCCAACTGTATCTGGCAAGTTAATGACACTTGCTCCAGCGTCAATGACCTTTTCTACAATTTCTGCCAAGAAAGCAAGATCTGTACGGCACGCATCTTCTGCTGACCATTGAACAACTGGAAAACGTTCTTTCGCATATTTCACCATGGAGACAGCTTGTTCTACGACTTCTTCACGTGTTTTCTTTAGTTTATGCTTCAGGTGAATGTCAGAAGTGGCAATAAAGACATGAAGCCTTGGCTCCACTCCATCTTTTAATGCTTCCCATGCAGCATCAATGTCACCTTTCACACATCGTGCAAGACCAGCAACAGAACAGTTTTTAATCGTTCTTGCTATTTCTTGTACGCCTAAGAAATCCCCTCGGGATGAAGCGGGAAAACCCGCTTCAATGATATTAACCCCAAGGCGCTCAAGCTGCTTTGCAATGATTAGCTTTTCTTGTGCATTTAAGTTCACTCCGGGTGATTGCTCTCCATCTCGAAGTGTTGTGTCAAAAAAATTAATTTTTCGCACCGACGCTCACCGCTTCCTTTTTCTTTCCTTGTTTGACGAAAGGCATCATTTCACGAAGCTTTCTTCCAACAACTTCAATTTGATGCTCATTTTCATTAGCATTGATCGCATTGAAACGTGGACGATTCACTTGGTTTTCAACAATCCATTCTTTTGCAAATGTTCCGTTTTGGATATCAGTCAAGACTGCTTTCATCGATTCTTTTACGTTTGCATCCACAACGCGTGGTCCTGATACGAAGTCTCCCCATTGTGCTGTATCAGAGATTGAATATCTCATGCCTTCTAATCCTTCTTCGTACATAAGGTCAACGATCAATTTTAATTCATGCAGACACTCGAAGTATGCTAGCTCTGGCTGATAACCAGCTTCTGTTAATGTTTCAAATCCTGCTTTTACTAGTGAAGTAAGACCTCCGCAAAGGACTGCCTGCTCACCGAATAGATCCGTTTCCGTTTCTTCTTTAAATGTTGTTTCAAGAACGCCCGCTCTTGCTCCGCCGATTGCTTTTGCATAAGCAAGCGCTTTGTCTTTCGCTTGACCAGATACATCTTGATAGATAGCAAATAGTGCAGGTACACCAGCGCCTTGCTCATATGTTCTTCTCACAAGATGTCCTGGACCTTTTGGCGCTACAAGATACACATCTACGTCACTTGGAGGAACAATTTGATGGAAGTGAACGTTGAATCCGTGTGCGAAAACAAGTGAGTTGCCAGCTTCTAATTGATCTTTGATTTCTTCGTCATATACTTTCTTTTGCTGCTCATCTGGTAGTAATACCATCACGACATCTGCTTGTGCTGCCGCTTCTTTTACTGGGAATACTTGATGGCCGTCTTCTTGTGCTTTTGTATAGGATCCGCCTTTTCTCACGCCGACGATGACATCTACGCCGCTTTCTTTTAAGTTCAATGCATGTGCATGACCTTGTGATCCATATCCAATGACGGCAACCTTTTGACCGTTTAATACGTTTTCTTGAATATCACCGTTATAATATACTTTTACCATTTGACTCTCTCCTTTTGTTTAGACAATTGAAATTGTTTTATTTTGTTGCGGCTTTTGCTGATTATCTCTCGCAAAGGCCGTGGTGCCAGTTCTGGCGACTTCTTTAATGCCGTATGGCTTAAGTAATTCAATGAGTGCTTCAATTTTTGAAGACTCACCTGTCACCTGAATGACGACACTCTCTCTGCTCACATCTACAATAGAAGCTCTAAACGGTTCAATGACCCCTGTGATCTCCATTCTAGATGCTGGTGCAGAAACGACTTTTATCAAAGCCAGCTCTCGCTGGACGATTGATTGGTTTGTAATGTCTGTTACTTTGAGAACATCAATTTGTTTGTTCAGCTGTTTTGTCAGCTGTTCGATGTCTTTCTCTTGGTCTACATGGACGACGAACGTGATGCGTGATACATCTTGAATCTCAGAATGGCCGACCGTAATGCTTTCAATGTTGTAGTGTCGTTTAGTAAAAAGGCCAGTGATTCGGTTCAGTACGCCTGATCGATTTAATACAGTCAACACAATAATTCTTTTCAAGGTTTCACCCCCACCATCTCATGAAGTCCTTTCCCCGGTGCTACCATCGGGAATACTTTTTCATCTCTCGCTACATTGACATCGATGAAAACAGGCTCTCTAGAGGTTAGCGCTTCTTCAAGCTTTTCTTTCGCCTCTTCGTCTGATGAGATTCTGATTCCTTTAATGCCATAAGCTTCAGATAATTTAACGAAGTCCGGCTGCTCTGAAAATTTAGAATATGAGTAGCGTTCTTCGTAGAAAATTTCTTGCCATTGTCTTACCATTCCAAGGCTGTGATTATTTAGAACAATCACTTTCACTGGAAGGTTCAGCTCACGGATAACGGCAAGTTCTTGCAGGGTCATTTGGAAACCTCCGTCTCCTAAAATCGCCACAACCGTTGCCTCTTGATCAGCTAACTGAGCGCCAATGGCTGCCGGTAAACCGAAGCCCATCGTCCCAAGGCCGCCAGATGTGACCCATTTATCTGCATTTTCAAATGGATAGAACTGTGCTGCCCACATTTGATGCTGTCCAACATCTGTTGCCACAATGGCTTCACCTTTTGTGAATTGATGAATGTATTCAATCAGCTTTTGAGGTTTAAAGCCCTCTGCTTCGTTTTCAACGTACCAGAGTGGATATTCTTCCTTCCACTGATCTAGTTGGTTTTTCCACTCGTCTGACTCTCCTTGCTTCCCGTCTTGCTTAATCAGCTCTTCAAGGACTAACTTACTGTCTCCAACAACCGGGATATGCGTATGAATGTTCTTACCAATTTCAGCTGGGTCGATATCAATATGTGCTACTTTTGCATGTTTTGCAAAGTGATTGAGATTGCCAGTTACCCTGTCATCGAATCTCGCACCGATTGAAATGAGCAAGTCACATTGATGTAGAGCCATGTTCGCCGCATATGTGCCATGCATACCAGCCATTCCTAGGAACAGAGGATGCTTTGCTGGGAAGCCGCCAAGTCCTAGCAGTGTATGAGCGACTGGGATTTGCTGCTGCTCTACATACTGCCTTAATTCTTCAGATGCTTTGCCATGAAGAACGCCAGCTCCTGCTAGAATGACCGGTTTCTTCGCTCTGCTGACAGCTTCTACTAATTTGCGAATTTGCAAATAGTTCGGCTCCACTTTTGGCTGATAACCAGGTAAATCAATTGGCTGATCGTATTCAAACGTTCCTTCAATACCTGCCACATCTTTTGGAATATCAATCAAGACTGGACCAGGTCTTCCTGTCGTTGCAATGTGGAACGCTTCTTTAATGACGCCCGGTAATTCCTCTGGATTTCTCACCTGATAGCTGTGCTTTGTGATAGGCATTGTGATGCCGAGCACGTCTGCTTCCTGGAAAGCGTCTGATCCAATGACTGAGGTTGCCACCTGTCCTGTGAAGACAACAAGAGGAAGTGAATCAATCATTGCATCTGCAATTCCTGTGACTAGGTTTGTCGCTCCTGGTCCTGATGTTGCAATGACAACACCAGGTTTACCAGATACTCTAGCGTATCCTTCCGCTGCATGAATCGCTCCCTGTTCATGTCTTGGCAGGACATGGAATAACCCAGAATCATAAATTTTATCGTAGATCGGTAAAACCGCTCCGCCTGGATATCCGAAAATGACTTCTACTTTTTCTCTTTTAAGTGCTTCAATTAGCATGAGTGCACCGTTCATCGTTTGTGGTGCTTTAGATGTTTCCGTCTCCACTTGTACATTTGTCCCCATTTGATTTCCTCCTCTTTGTCTTGCTTCAGTCAAGTCTTTTCACCCTTTTCTATTCAAGATTGAGATTTTAGACCATATAAAAAAGCCTTCTCACCCCACAATGACACTACTTTTCACTAGGTCAAAGGGGCGAAAAAGCTTTGTTTTTCGCGGTACCACCCTTGTTCACGGCAAATTCAGCTGCCGTCTCATGGACATCTTTCATCCATTTTGGTAACGAGTGAGCAATGTCACTCGGTCTGCCCTACTATCATTTCAAGCAGACACTCAGAGGTGAGTTCACTTTAGAAAGTAACACCGGTTTCCAGCTACCACCGGCTCTCTGTAGATACTGACTCTAAAGCTACTAGTCCTCTTCAACGTTTATCGATATCTATTTAGCTTGCGTGAATGTTTTCATCTGTAAAAACGACTTTTTCTCCTTCTTCAACCACTCGCTTGCGGAATTGTTCAAGAAGTTTGTTAGTGTGAATCCCAGGTTTCCCTTCACCTATTGTACGGCCGTCAACTTTTACAACGGCGATCACTTCAGCTGCAGTTCCTGTTAGAAAGACTTCTTCTGCTGTATACACATCGTGCCTTGTGAATGGTTCTTCTTTCACTTCGTAGCCTAAGTCCTCTGCAATCTCCATGATGGCATTTCTTGTGATGCCTTCAAGAGCGCCGATATAACCTGGCGGTGTATAGAGCTTACCTTTTTTATAAATAAACACATTGTCTGCAGAACCTTCTGCCACGTACCCTTGATCGTTCAGCATCAGCGCTTCACTCACACCGGCCATATGGGCTTCGATTCGGACAAGGATGTTATTCAAATAATTTAATGATTTCACTTTTGGACTTAGTACATCGGGACGATTTCGTCTCGTCGGCACCGTCACAATATCAATACCTGTTTCATATAGGTGCTTTGGAAAGATGGCCAGCGGCTCTACAATGATCACTGTGTTGGCTCTCCCGCAGTTGTTTGGATCTAAACCAAGATCACCAGCTCCTCTTGAGACAACAAGGCGGATATAGGCATCCTTCAGTCCGTTCCTTTCAACTGTATGAATCATTTTTTCCGTGAGTTCCTCAAGTGAATATGGAATGTTCAGCATAATCGATCTGGCGGAATCATACAGGCGGTCTAAATGTTCTTTCATTCGAAAGATATTTCCGTTATACACGCGTATCCCTTCGAACACTCCGTCACCGTATAAGAAGCCATGATCATAAACTGAAATTTTCGCATCCTCTTTTTTCACGAGTTCATCGTTTAAAAAGATCCACTGTTCCTTTTGGTCTTCCATTTTCAGTGAGCACCCTCTCTTTCAAACAAAAAGTAGTTGAATTTTCAGACACTTTATAATGAAGTGTCTCACGCTTGCTCTTTCGTGTTTGTTTAGCTTTTGTTGAACCCATCTTACGCCGCTTTCCATACAGTGTCAACAGCATTTTTAAAATTATTAGACAATTTAGACTAATCAAAATTAAATGTATACGCTTACACCTTTGCTAGACAAGGAATGAAAAAACTTAAAATTTTTTGTATTTTTTCTTCAATTTATTTACTTTACCTGAACTCTTTTCATTTGAGAAACCGTTTGTCATATTTTTTCACATTGTTTTGAATGAATACTGGTAGATTCCAACGCTTTTGATTTTCTTTCGGTATGCCTTTCTAAAGCGTTTTCCTATGAATTTATGATAGAATGAGAGCATCTTATAGAAGGAGGGCAATACATGGCTAACATCAGAGGTTATATCGGAACGTATACAAAGGGAGACAGTAAAGGCATTTATACTTTTACATTAAATACGGACAAGCAGCAGATTGAGCAAGTAGAAGTAGCTGCTGAACTTGAAAATCCTACATATTTAACCGTCTCAGATTCTCAAAAATTTGTGTATGCTGTGGTAAAAGAAGGATCACAGGGCGGCGTGGCTGCTTATCAAATCGATGCAGAAACCGGCACACTTCGTTTCATCAACCAAGAACTTGCCGAAGGCGCTTCTCCTTGTCACGTGAGCGTGGACAGTCAAACAAAAACAGCTTTTACAGCAAACTATCATAAAGGAACAGCAGAGATGTATGAAATCGATGCTGAAAATGGCTCAGTGATCCGCACGCTGTCCCAGGCGCAGCATGAAGGTACTGGCCCTAACGAAGATCGTCAGGAAAAACCGCACACTCACTTTATGGGTCTGACACCAGATGAACAATTTGCAGTCGCTGTTGACCTTGGGACAGATGGCATTTATACGTATAAGAAAGAAAACGGCAAACTCGAGCTTGCTCATACATTTGAAACAAAACCAGGCACCGGTCCTCGTCATATCACATTCCATCCAACGAAACCTGTGGCATATGTGATGACAGAGCTAAGCTCAGAGGTGATTGTGCTTCGTTACTTTGAAGATGGTCATTTCGAAGAGATCCAAACGATCGCAACCATTCCAAGCGACTTTACAGAGAACAATCAAGGCAGTGCCATTCACGTCTCTTCAGACGGCCAATTTGTTTATGCAGGAAATCGCGGCCACGACAGCATTGCGATTTTTAAAGCAGACACTGGCGGCCAATTAAGTCTTGTCGAGATTGCTTCATCTGAAGGAAACTGGCCTAGAGACTTTGTTCTTGATCCAACTGAAGAATTCCTCGTTGGTTCAAACCAAGAATCTAGCAACCTAGTGTTATACAAACGCGACAAAGAAACAGGACGACTCACTGTCTTACAATCAGACATCTCAGTCCCTCATCCAGTTTGCGTGAAATTTTTAGGATAATGAAAAAAAGCCTCCAACTGTGGAGGCTTTTCTTTATGCAGACGGCATCCCGCCATCTTCAAGTTTTTGATCAATCAGAGACGTATCGGTTTTTTCACCGAACCATTTTGACAGCCTGTCCTTCGCTTTTCCTTTCACATCATCATCAATGTAGACCGCTACTTGAATCAGAGCAAATGTGATCGCGCCTAAATCATCTGTATAGCCGACACCAATCAATGTATCGGGAATAAGGTCAATTGGAAGGATAAAGTATCCGAGCGCCCCAATAATAAGGGTTTTTGCTTTGACAGGTACTTCAGGTTTTTGCAATGTATAGTAAAGTAATAGCACAGCATAGACAAGAGAGACACCAGCTTTTTGTGCCGTCTTTTTTAACTTTTCCCAAAAGGCATGATCATTAAAATGCTTTTTCGAACGCTTCAATAGTTCTTTTTTCTCAGAACGATTCATCATATCGCCTCCATCTACAGCATAGCCCTTTTCCCTTCGTTATACAAGATATCTGCCATTTCGACAAAACAAAAAGCAGCAGAAAGCTGCTGCATTCTACTGCTCTTTGTAAAACTTTTCGATTGCCTTATCGATGTACACCCATCCTTTATAAGACACATGAATCGTATCTTTAAAGAAATAAGGATCGTACTCATGCTTAGTCAAATCTGCAACTTCATACCCATTATCGCGAATTTGACGATTGATTTTCTCATAATACTCTGTGCGCCCCTCTTTTGGGAAACCAGTATAATCATACCATTTCCCGTTAACAGGAATCGTCACAAACAAAGGCTTCGCCCCTGCCTGTTTTAAAATATCCAGCATGATTTGAAAATCTTTGTACTCTGGTGATTCCGCATAAGAGTGATCTTCACGGGAATCCTTCATCTTTTTCATGATCGGTTTCAGCTTGCGGTCAAACAGTTTTTGATTAATATAAAACGGGTTGTCCCCTGCTCTTTTCGCACCAAAAACGCTCGCTTCTTTTTCAAGCTCAGTCCATGTTTTTCCTTTGACTGAAGGAGATGGTTGAAGCTTACGTTCATGTCCCGATCCAATGGTATAGTACATGTCTTTCTTTTGAAGCATGCCATAATACATTTTGGCAATAGGAGAAATCGCGCCATAAGCGAATTTGTTCTCAGAAAGCTCTGCTTTAAAAAGCTCTGTGATGACCATGTCGTTCTTTACTGCTTTAAACGTCATGATTCTCTTGATCAGTTCTTTTTTCACAGCTGGATCAATTTCTTTATTATAAGCGAGATTAAGCGCTTGAAGCGCTGAATAGTTCGGTGCAAAGTGATTCTCGTCTGATCCCCACTTTACAAACCACTGCGGAGACACGATAAATACAAGCTTCTTCCCTTTTAGTTCATCCATATGCGCTGCAAAGTTCATCGCATGAATTAATGATTGCGATCCACCTTTTCCAATAAGATAAGGTGTAAACCCTTGAGGATTCTCATGAAAGAAATTTGAAGGGTGATATGGATCAAAACGTGATAGTTCAGAAGATCCATAGATCGGCAAATAAGTTGGATCTTTTAGCATTTCATCTTGTAAATAAAGCCCTTGGAACATCCCCGGATCTAATTCTGTGGCTGACTTTTGTAATTTGTCTTTTGGGATCAGATGTGAGAGCCATGCATTTGGTACAAGAAGAACACCAATGAATAGAACAGCCGCTAAAATAAGCGGCCCAAAAAAACGCTTTTTCATTACTTCATCTCTGCCAGCTGCTCAGCAATGTGATTCGGTGTATCCCACACATCACGATCAAACTCTGTAATCGGAACAGTAATTCCAAGTTGACTTTCGATAGCCATAAGTAATTCAACTGTACCAAATGAATCTAGAAGACCTTCGTCAAAAATTGCAATCTCTGGATTTTCTTTTACAACGTCGTCCTGACAAACCTCTGCAATAATACCGTATACTTGATTTTTAAATTCCATAATTTTCTACTCCCTTAATCATTAATGATGAAATGGTTTTCCTGAAAAAATGTAAAATCCGAAACAAATCACATGGAATGTAATAATGATCGACACAACCATTGTGACCTTGTTATCCGGCCACCACTTGTGTTTTTTATTCCATTTCTCAAATAAATTGTAACCGGACATCACAACTGCGTGATATAGTCCGTAAATAATATATTGAAGTGCTAGACCATGCCAAGCACCCATCAATAGAAAGAGGACAAAGTACCCAATATTTGATACAGCCATACGGTTCTTGATCCACTTCTTTTTTGTCATAAAGAACACAAATCTCATAAACACGTAGTCTCTGAACCAGAAAGACAGGGACATGTGCCAGCGATTCCAGAAGTCTTTAATATTCCGGCTGATAAACGGTTTGTTAAAGTTTTCTGGTGATTTAATGCCCATGATATAACTCACACCAACAGCGAACGCTGTATAACCAGCAAAGTCAAAGAACAAATACATACTGTACGCATACATATACGTTAACTGTTGAACAAAGTGACTGCTGCTAATGTGATGAATATTCATCAGAATATACGTGTGAATCAAATAACCAATAATGAACTTATATAAGAAGCCGATAAAAATTTTATGAATACCCGCGTATAAAAGATCACTGTACGCTTCCTTTTCAGGCGGCGTATCCATATCCTTTTCAAACCGGCGGTAACGATCAATCGGACCTGATGAAATCGTCGGGAAAAAGACAATGAAATAGACCAAACGATGAATCGGAATTTTCTTCTTAATCAAGCCGTCTCTTGTCTCGATAATTAACTGAACACCTTTAAATGTTAAGTACGAGATCCCTAAAAAGCTCAACCAGTTCATTGGCGGCGGTTGATGCGGCTGATGAGTTAAAAAGAACGGTAAAACCTTTGATAGTACAAGCGGCAAAATCGATGCAACCACTGCCATATAGAAGACAGACGCCCTGTTCGCTTTCAACCGGTACGAAAGGTACAACCGGATGATCAAGACTTGCCACACTGTAAATAAGAAGAGAAGCAGCGCGCCATGTGCATCCTTTGAGAAAATAAGAGCGAGTGCCACAACCGTTGCAAACATGTTGTAGCCCTGCATTCTTTTGCCGCGTAGACCAAGAATGATCGTCGGCAAAAGAAGAACACCAATTAGAATGAAGAAAAAGAATGAACTAAATGGAATCATAGAAGAACCTCTTTCGCGATTCTTTTACGGTCAACCTTCCCATTTGGCGTCATGTATAGCTGCTCAAGATAGACAAACTTTCTTGGAATCATGTACGCAGGCAGTGAATCCGCCATTTCTTTCTTAATTGCACTTGTCAGCTGATATTCTTTTTCAAAAGAATGCGCTGCAGGAACAATGGCTGCAATCAAGTACTCCACATGACCGTTTGGCTGGAACGGCACAATCACACAAGCATTGACATACGTTGTCTCGCTCACATGATATTCAATTTCTTCAAGCTCCATCCGGTATCCGTGCAGCTTTATTTGATAGTCCAGACGACCGTGGCACGTAATCAAACCATCCTGCGCCACACCTGCGTCACCTGTGCGGTATGCAGGGCGCCCTTCGTATTCAAAAAATACTTTCTCCGTTAAAGCTTGTTCACCTAAGTAGCCTCTCGTGACGCTTGGCCCCACGATGACAATTTCCCCTTTTTCACCATCAGGAAGGCTCTTGCCTTCTTCATCTAAAATGACGATATCTGTATCAGGCTTCGCATAGCCAACTGGTAAGGAATCGTGCTGATCAAGAATGGCCTGCGTGACTTCAATCGATGTAATCGCAACAGTTGCTTCAGTCGGACCATACGTATTAAAGACCTGCGCCTTTGGAAAACGCTCAAGGAGTGCACTTGCTACAGATACAGGAAGTGCCTCTCCGCAGAACAAGAAAACTTTCAACTCTGGTAAAAGCTCCCCTGTAAAGGAAGGATCCATTAAGCACATTTGCACAAAGGAAGGTGTTGATGTCCACACTTCAACGTCAGATTGACCAAGTGCTGCAAACATATCCTTCGGCTTATTCACAAGATCTTTCACTAAACAGTAAAGCGTGCCGCCTGATTGAAGCGCTGGATACAAATCCATCACTGATAAGTCAAAAGAAAACGGTGCTTGATTTAAGAACGTGCGCCCCTCACCAATTGGGAAGTCTCTACACATCCACTCTGTAAAGCTTTCTAAATTATTGGCTGTTACCTGAACGCCTTTCGGTTTTCCGGTACTGCCAGACGTATAAATGATGTAAAACACATCATCCTGTTGAACCCACTGCGATGATGGCGGTGCTTCTTTTTCAAGAGCTAAAAGCGATGCCGCACTTTTCACCTCAATGTGTTCTTCTACATCTAGTACATTCTGCTCATTTGCACAAATCAATAGACTGGCTTTTGAGCTTTCAATAATTGAGACGATACGCTCTGCAGGGATTGAAATGTCGACCGGAATGTATGGTCTACCTGATTTCACACTGCCTAAAAAAGAAATCAGCATCTCTGGCTCCATATGACCGTATACAATGACAGGTGCACTATCTGTAGCGACCGAATCGATTGCACCAGCCATTTGGTCTGATAGATGCCAAAGCTCATCATATGTGATCGAAGCATGTTGAGAAACAAATGCTGGCTGTGTTGGTTTCGTTTGTTGGTATTCATGAATCGTGTGTAATAGTTTCATAGTTTAATCTCCAATTAAAAATCGTTGTAAATGAATGATCCCGTATTTGCTGTATGGAATCCGTAAATAAAGAACAATAATAGCAAAATAAGTAAGTAAAAGCTTGTATATCCTATCCATTTTACAGACTTATTTTCTGATAGCTTTTTGAATAGCATATTGATAACCTCTTTTCTTTTGACACTTATAGAGACGCATGGATCATCAAAAGAGTTTCATATCAAACCATAAAATTTTTAAGAAAATGCTAAAAAATGTCGAACCTTAGAACGTCTCTTTTGCGCAAAGCTGTCTTATTGTAACAAAGATTTAATGTATTTGAAATGAAATTCGATCTTAAATTTGCCTTAAAATTGCTGAAAGCTGTCGAATAAACACAAAAGCCACCTAGTTTACCTAGATGGCTTTGATTTCAATTACTTCTTATATTTATTGACTTCGAACATGAGTATGTTTTTGAACACCACATAATCCTTTTTACTTTCAAAGGGACCTTTATTGTTGTCATGCTCGTCAATTTCATAAAACCCTGGTCCTTCTCCTGCATCACGCTTTTTGTACCATGATAGGAAAGCGTTGACTTCTTTCATGGAGAGGTCATACTCTTTCTGTAAGCCATTGACCATTGTGATGATGAGGAGAGCATCGCCATCTTCATTTGTTGCATCGTCTTTAGGCGGTGTGGTTGGTTCTTGGTCTTTGTCTCCTGGATTTGTAGAATCATCTTTTGGTGGTGTTGTCGGTTCTGAATCTTTGTCACCGGGTGTGTTTGATGGAAGTTCCAAGTCTTTTAAAGAAATAGAGATAACTGATTTATAGTTTTTATCAGCAATATCAGTATAATTCAAGTTTATATTATATTTACGTCCTCCTATTACATATAACATATCCCCTATAATAACTGATGAAGCACCAACACGTATATCATTGTTAGGTACAACTACTTTCACCATTTCTTCTTTTTCAGCATTATAGACATACAATCTATTAGATGAAATGCCTGGTAAAATCATATTATCTTTATAAGTAACTCCACTCAGATATACTTTTTTAAATCCTTCTTTTTTTGCAGACCAACTATCATTAGAAACATCAAATTCAAAAATTTCACTATTATTGTTTTCTCCAATAATATAGAACTTCCCTTTCAAAACTAGACCAATTGCTCTTTGTGTTTTAAATGATGGTGAAGCTTCCTTTTTCCATTTGTTTTCTGTTAGATCATAACTAAAAAATTCATTGCCACCTAATACATAAATTTTATCTCCCATAACACCAACTTGAACATTATAAGCACCTTTAGAAGGACTTTCAAAAGGAATATCAGTTAAAACTTCCCACTCGTCTTTTTTTGTATCGTACACTTCAAATTTATTGAAGGAATTTTGGTGATTTCCTGCTAGAACATAAATTTTAGACCCCACAACAACAGATGCTGCTCCCCCTCTCCCACTAGGCATATCTTTCCTTTTCGTCCATTGGTTAGTAGAAGGGTCATATTCTACTGTTTCATTAAGAGCATTATAGCCACCAATTACGTATATTTTCCCATCTACAGCATTAGCTACAGCTCCAACTCTTGCTGTTGGCAAATCAGCTAATTGATTCCATTCATCCTTAGCCGCATGTACCATTTGAATTGACTGCGTGAATGAAAGGATTACTAGTAACATCATGACGATCCATTTTTTCAAAAATAACACTCCCTTTTCATTATCTTACTTCTTCATTATCGGAGCGTTTTTTTATTTTTATAGAATAATTGATCTTTTTAAAGAGAAATTAATAGAAAAAAGCATCGGAAAAGTGACTTACTAAAGAGTCGCTTAAATAATAGGTTCAATCAAAAACTGTCTAAGTCTATAATCAAAGAACAATAAAAAAACCCATGATTTCATGAGTTTCTCATCAGTCCATTATTAGAAAATCCGTTAAAAGGCAAGCGGGTTCTCCGTTTTCATCTAGCCCCCAAAGCTTGGATACATCCCGTCACCGAAGCCTGTGGTAAACATGGCAATGTCCACCTTGTCATGAAAACGGGTGACGAGCCAGTCCCATGTGTGCTTGTAGTTTTGCTCAAGCGCTTCTGCAAATTCCTCGTAAAGATAAAAAACATTGTCCTCTTTATATCGCTTATCCTCATAAGCTTGAAGATATAGTGCTGCCTCCGCATCCATGAAACAGCCCATTCCCGTATTCACACCGTAACCGAAAAACTCGTCTTCTTTCAAATTTTTGAGATCCTGTCCTACTCTTGTGGCAAGCTCCCATTTTATTGCTTGCTCGTTTGGAAACTTGATCATTGCATAGGCTACTCGTTCGTCTCCGCTTTCCAAACGCTTAACTACCAGTATAATAGGATATTTTCCTAGAGTAACTTTCCTCGTAAACGATTGGTCCCCTTCTGAATCAAAAGGATCACAGGCAACGATATGACCGCCCGTGATCTCGATATAGCCTAACTGTTTAGCAAATAATTGATGACCCTCTTGACTGCTTGTCTCTCTATTTCTATATAACAGGTGTGTTGGATTGATGTTGTACAAGTGATCATTCCTTTCATTGTTTTTCTGGGGTGTTTGGCATTATGTATTTCCCCCCCATTTAATCCATCAATAAAAAAGCTGTAACGAGTTAAGCTTCATCTCCATTCTCGTCCATAATGCAAGTTCTTACTTAAAACTCAATTCATCTTCTCCTTCTACTATACACCTTACTTTTTTTAGTTGGCGAAAGAATATTCTCTCTTTTGCATATTTACCGCTTTACAATGCCTTTTTCATTAGGAAGGTTAATTTAAAAATGCCCTTCCAATGGAGGGCTGTGCTATTAACTATTTTCTTTTGAGTATTTCTTAATCAATGCTTCGCTAATCCTGCTTACGATATAGATCGCAACCGCTAAAATCAGCATCAATGGAAACATGCTTAAACGATCATTTGCAACATATACAATGATCCCCACAATGATAGCCACTACGATTGCCGTTAAAAAATGCTTCACCGCCATCTCACTCCTTTGTATAAATCATATACATTTTATTACACAAAAGGTTTAATTGAAATTATTTCCATAAAATCAGTAAGTTTCATTTGTCCGCTCTTAAAGTAGATTGCTATCCCCCTTATGTTGTTCGCACAATCTCCATATGTTAAAATCAACTAAAATATCTATTTAATGGATCGATCAGGAAGTCATTAAGTGTCACAGCAAAGCACGCCATCCAAAATGTTATTAATTACTTTACCCGGCGCTATTATTGCCCTTGTGATGATCTTAGGGAAAATTGATACACCTGTAACAAATGTTTTATTTTATCTTGTGGCTTTTAGTGTGATGGGTTTAGTTGTTTCAAGCTTAGTAAAAGACTACAGAAAAAAGAAAAATTAACTCCTCATCTTGGGAGCTGTCGTTTATGCAGCTCCCTTTCTTTATGTGGACGCTTAATTGCTTCGAGTACTAACAGAAAGTAAAGGAGAACGGAATGAAAACCCTTGATGTCATTGAGTTGAAGAATGGAATTGACCAAACGCTGAACAAGTTGAAGCAGCAATCACATAATGTTAAGTCCCTAGAAAAACAAATCAATCAAATCATCTCTTTAGATGGCGCATTAAAGGGAGAAGCTGGACAAGCGATAAAAGATTTTTATATGGAGTGTCACATTCCCTTTTTGCAATTCTTTCAGATCATCATTGACGAATACAGCGGCGAACTAAAAAAGACAAAACAGGCACTCCATGCTTTTGAATCAAACCCGAATGGTTTTATCTCTCAATCATTCATTGAACACGAGCTTGACGAAGGGTTAAAAAAAGCGGAACGGACCATTTCTGATATCTTATCAGATGTGAATCAAGCCCTGAGCAGGATCAGCCATATTGAGCATTTGCCTCATGTAGACGAATCTGCTTTCCAACAAAGCTATCAAAAAGCATGGCTTGAGACGTCCAAAACCATTGGACTACTTCATGCATTTGACAGAGAACAAACAAGTGCTTTAAATGAAACAAAAAGTTCCCTTCACATAATGAAGCAATACATAGATACTTTAAGCAAGATGTTCACTGGCCCGAAAATTGAAATTACTAGTTATCAAAAAGGCTCTATCTTCAAAGATGGAAAAGAAGAAAAAATCAGCAGCAACATCAGCGGATTGAATGAAAAAATAGACAACCCTAAAGAAAACCCAATGATGATCATGCTGAAGAAGCTGAATGATAAAGAGCGATCAAATGTGGATACGATTTTAAATAGGAAACCGTCTAATAAAATCAATCAAGACGCCGTGTTCGTAAATGGAAAAGTATATAATACAAATGAAAAGATTGACTTCGCAAATGCCAAAACAGTTGACGTTATTCGAGATGGAATGCTCTATCGGTTACGAATATCGGATCAAAACAAAGTGAAGATTGAAAGCATCACAAAGATTTCCGACTTGAAACAAACCTCAAACATCTTAAATACAGCGGTTGAATTTACAGGAATAAATGATGCCATTCGAGTCATCACAGGGAGAGACCCTGTCACAGGTGACAAAGTCGCTGACATGGACCGTCTAGTATCAAGCTTGTACATGATACCAGGAGCTAAAATCGCTAAAGTTGGAAAATACGTATTTAAAGTAACGAAAGGAGAGAAAGTAGCCAAGAAGATTGTCAAAACACCTTCCTTCGGCAAACACTCCGTACCAAAAGGTCCGTATCGTGAAGTAAATGGTTTCCCTGTAAAAGTAAAACCAGGCGCTCAAGAAAAACATATTCCTGATGCACCTAACTATAAACAGGAGATAGCTAATGGAAAGAAAAAAAGCATCTTTTACGGGGACAATAAAAAAGCACAAGAATTGCTTGATAAATATGCTGGTAAAGGAGAAATGATGGAAAACGGTAGAGAAGTTGTCAATTTCGGTCAAAAAATAGGACAGACCTATGACTTAAAAACTGGGAAATATATAGAGACTACAAGAGGTACTATACATTATTCAAAAAACGGTGCTCATATAGTCCCTTCAAAACCATTAGAATGAATGAAAAGGATGATTAACTATGGAATATAACTCTTTAATTAAAACATTAGATGAAAATGGAGGGAAAGAACTTATATTAGATTGGAAAAATGGATTAAAGATCGTTGGTAAACCAGACACACTATATGAATCAGATAATGGTTTAGAAGACGATGATGTAAATTATACAGAATACTATGCTGTTGCTTTTAGGGTAATAGAAGTTTTGACCCAGCCTACTCATAATGAAAGCAGTATATATGATTGGATTAGTACAGGAAAAAGCTCATTAGTAGAAATTTCTCTTTATAAAGAGCCACCAAATGCAGTATATTTAGCAGACGGTCAAAAATTATGGGAAATGGACAGTGATAATTAACAAAGGAAAGCCCCTCCAAATTGGAAGGGCTTTTCGTTTGTTTTTGCTTCACCTCAATATATTTAGTAGTAACCCTACATATAAACCCATTTTCAATTTATACATTTTTGATTTTGATCCATTTACGTTCGTAGTCATTGAAGAAGCTAATCAAAAATCAGCCACCCATCTTGATAGCTTCTTTGATACAAAAATAGGGAACGGAAATACTTAAAAACAAGTTCGCCCCCAATCCGCTCCCAAAACCTTAATTTGAAGCGATAAACAACCTTATGTTCCAAGAAACAAAAAAGCCTGAAATCCTTTCATATCAAGGATTTCAGGCTTTTAATTTAGTACGTCCCAGGAGAGATTCGAACTCCCGACCGACGCCTTAGAAGGGCGTTGCTCTATCCAGCTGAGCTACTGGGACATGTTGTTATGTAGTGTTTTTTTGGTGAGTACCTCACCGACAAGATTTATTATATTACTATTGTTCTTTAAAGTCAACGGTTTTTCGAAAGTTTTTTCATAAGGGGCAAATGCTGCACCCTTATGAAATACCTTCCAATGTGACAGTGTTTTCGAGGTCTTGTATGGCCTCACCTTCGTCTGTGAAAAACTGTACGTTCGCTTCGCTTCCATCTAGTGTCAGTATAGCATAGCTGCGCTCTTTACGCACTCTTGGTAGATGCACGCTGCCTGGGTTAATGAGCAGTTTTCCTCTTAGCAGCTCACTGCCTGGGATGTGCGAGTGGCCAAAGCAGATAATGTCTGCGCCTAGCTCTTCTGCACGGTAGTAGACTTGAAGCAAGGATTGTTTGATGCCATGCAGATGTCCGTGAGTGAGAAATAGTTTTCCGCCTCCATCAAGTGGGAGCAGGAGCTCTTCTTCAAAATCGCCCATAAAGTCACAATTTCCTTTGACGACTTTGTATCCTTCGAGTGCTGGGTGGTTCGTGTCGAGTTCTGAATCTCCGCAGTGAATCATCATGTCCACTTCAGCTGCATGCCGTTTGGCAATGGTTTGAAGTTCATCTGTGAGTCCATGACTGTCACTAATGATGAGTATCTTCATGGCTTCATTCCCCCTTATTCATTTGCGTCTAGCAGTGATGAAAGCTTTTGAAGCGCGACCGCTCGATGGCTGATCTTGTTTTTCTCCTCTGGTGATAATTCGGCCATCGTCTGGTCTTTGTCTTTGACGATGAAAATCGGGTCATATCCGAAGCCGTTTTCGCCGATTGGTTCCTCTGCGATAAAGCCTTCTACTGATCCTTCTACCGTTTTTGTTTCTTTACCCGGTATGCTGACAGCTAGGGCACATCTGAATCTAGCTGTGCGGTCTTCTTTTTCAATGCCTTGAAGTTCGCTCAGCACTTTTTCTACATTCTCAGCATCATTTTTATGTTCACCAGCGTATCTGGCTGAATAGACGCCAGGTTTTCCGCCAAGATAATCAATCGACAAACCGGAATCGTCTGCAATGACCATTTCACCCGCTTTGGCTTGAATCGCCTCGGCTTTGATAATGGCATTTTCTTCAAAGGTATGTCCCGTTTCTTCAATTTCTTCAGTAAAGCCGATGTCTACTAGTGTTTTGACCGTGAATCCTTTTGGCTCAAGAATGGCTTTGAATTCTTTCGCTTTGCCCGCATTGTGCGTTGCAATGATGGCTGTTTTCATCCTGATCAAACCCTTCTTTTTATTCGATGACTTCTCCTGTCACTGCTTTTTGCTTTTCAATTAATTCTTTGATGCCCTTTTCGGCTAAATCAAGCAGTCCGTTTAGCTGCTCTCTTGAGAATGTCGCTTCTTCGCCTGTCCCTTGAAGTTCAACAAAGCGTCCAGCGCCTGTCATGATGACATTCATATCTACTTCAGCTGAAGAATCTTCTTCATAATTTAAATCTAACAGAAGACCCTGCTGAGAATCAATTCCGACGGATATCGCCGCTAAATAATCAGTGATCGGGTTTTGTTTGATGACACCTTCTGCTCGAAGCTTTTGAATCGCAAGCGTCATGGCAACAAAAGCACCTGTAATGGATGCTGTGCGTGTGCCGCCGTCTGCTTGAATGACATCACAGTCAATCCAAATCGTGCGTTCGCCAAGCTTTTCTAAGTCAACGACTGCACGGAGTGCTCGTCCAATTAATCGCTGAATTTCCATTGTACGTCCTGTCACTTTTCCTTTAGATGATTCTCTAATGGTTCTTTGAGCAGTTGCTCTTGGAAGCATGCTATATTCTGCTGTAATCCAGCCTTTTCCTTCTCCTCTTAAAAAAGGAGGTACGCGGTCTTCGATGGATGCGTTACAAATCACCTTCGTATTTCCCGCTGAGATTAAGACAGAGCCTTCTGGATGCGTAATGTAGCCTGCCTCTATTTCAATTTTTCTTAATTCGTCATAGTGTCTTTCATCTAATCTCATGATTTACCTCCGTTACAATATACATTCCGCGCGTATGCCAGCGGGGTTCTCCTACTAACTTTGACAACCTCGGCTCGTTCTAATCGCTTGGAATAAAAAAGAGGCAGCGAATATGCATGCCTCTTTTTCTCCATTATATCAATGTGTGCCGTTAAAAACTACCTGTATTCACTTGTTCTGGTCGTGAAACCGGCTTTGTCAGCTCTGTTCCTTTTTCGTTCACAAGCTCAGCCTTGCCGTTTACCTTAACGGATACGCTTTTGACGTCAGGCAGCTCTGTTAATGTGAGCACAATGCTATCAAGAACTTTTTGTGAAATCACCTTTTTCTTTTCATCTGCGCTGCCGAAAATGGATTCGTTGAAATCAAGTGTCACATGTCCGTCTTTTACTTTCGGGATATCATTCAGCTTTACATCTTGATCAAAATCTGTGAGCAAATGGCTTTTTTTGCTTGGGCCAGAGACGAGCTCATGAATGGCTGCTGTAATTTGATCATCCTCATCTTTTGGCGCTCTTTTGGTCACTGGAACATAGTACGTCTGTTCATCAGATTCAGCTAAGTAATACACCGTCACTGGCTTTGTCGATGTCATATCAGCGGCAGCCTCATGCTGAATATTAATACCGTCTTCTCTGCTTAAATCCTCTGAAATTGGTGTGCCATTCACAGGCATTTCTTTTAGTTCATGACCATTCATTTTCAATTTGACTTTGGCAACGGAATCAAACTGCGTTAACGTCCAAGTGACCGATTGCAGGATGCGCTGTTCATCTTCTTTTTTATAGTTTTTGAATTCATTTGAAAAATCCACTACGGCCGTTCCGTCTTTAATGTCGACTGAGACACTCGTGTCGGCCGGCAAAACAGCCCGGAATCCATTTGGCATAAGGTTAGAAATCGGTCCTCCGTCCACGAGGTATTCAAGGGTTTGTTTGGCACTTCCTTCATTTTTCGGCAGCGGAATGGATTGAGAGACGACATACCCGTTTTTATCAATTAAATATAATTCTCTCATGACTGTATCTGCCTTCTTCTCTTCTTTTCCTTCTTTCGCTGTTTGTTTATCTTCTTTATTATCTTTCACATATGTGACGTTTTGTGGCGGGTCAATCTCTGTTTTCGCTTGGTCTGTTTGAAACAATCCGCATCCTGACAAAAGCATGGCTGACGCGATACACGTCACAGCTGCTGTAGATCCTTTTTTCAGCATACTTCACCCTCCTCTAGTAGTTTGTACTACTATGTATACGAGCTCCCTCTGCGGATTAGACCCTTTTCATAAAAAAATAACCCACCTCAAGAAGAAGCGGGTTATTGCTGATAGACGTGTTCGAGTGAAACGGTTTCGACTTTCCCTGGCAGGTAGCCAAACCAGTCACGAGCGATGTTTTCAAAATTTTGCTGCTGCCCTGTTGTATAAAATGTATGGACAGGTGCTTCTTGAGACGTGTTTAACAGCCCTTTATAGGAAAGAATTGTACTCGCTTCCCTAGCGGTCTCATCCCCTGATGAAATGATGCTCACATCACTGCCCATAAAGCGCTGAATCGACTCTTTTAAAATCGGGTAGTGCGTGCAGCCAAGAATAAGTGTATCGATTCCTGTTTCTTTCATCGGTTCAAGGGAATCTTTCACCACTTCATCTGCTGTTTGATCTAAAAATGTACCGCTTTCCACAAATGGGACAAGCAGCGGACATGCCAGACTTTGAACCGCTAGTCCTGCTTTTAGAGATAGCAGAGCTTCTTTGTATGCCTCGCTTTTAATCGTATTGGCCGTACCAATGACACCAATCTGCTGATTGTTTGTCACCTTGATGGCTGTGCGGGCACCGGGCTGAATCACGCCAATGACCGGAATATCAAGCGTTGCTTTGATTTCATCTAGTGCGATCGCCGTCGCTGTGTTGCATGCGATGACGAGCATTTTAATATGATGATGTCTTAATAAGTAGTGTGCCATTTCCCAAGTATATTGAAGAACCTCTTCTTCTTTTCGAGGGCCATACGGGCACCGTTTTGTATCGCCTACGTAAATGATTTTTTCTTTTGGCAGTTGTCTCATGATTTCCTTTGCAACGGTTAAACCGCCGACGCCGGAATCAATGACGCCGATTGGTTGATCCAACAAAATCGCCTCATTTTCTTTTCATTTGCTGCTGTAGTTTCGTTAAGGATTGATTGAAAGCGATGGCTTCTTCTTCTGAGAAAGCCCCTAGAAGTTCACTGACGTATTCTTGGCGTTTAACAATCACTTCTTGAATGATCCGCTCGCCTTCAGGCAATAAATGAATGCGAACCACGCGGCGGTCAGAAGGATCTTTTACTCGTTCGACAAGTTCACTTTTTTCCATTCGATCAATTAAGTCGGTGGTTGTACTGCAAGCCAAATACATCTTTTGTGATAGCTCACCTATTGTCATATCTCCGAATTCATAAAGCCACTGAAGCCCTACAAATTGAGGAGGTGTAATCGTATATTGATTCAGGATTTCTCTGCCTTTTTGCTTAATAATTGCCGCAATATGGCGCAATGATTTTTCAATCTCTGCTACATGGTCGAACTCATTCGTTTCCATTTCATTGATACCTCACTATAGCATCTCACTTTGATTAAAACGTACATTCCTATTTTCCTCGTTTTTCAGAGAAAATGCAAGAAGAGACTCATGGAAACCATATAGAAATAACCGGTTCCTCCCTGGTGTGGAAGGAAAACCGGCTGACTTTAGAGCTCTAGCTCACCCATACGCAGAAGCTCGACTACGGCCTGTGAACGACCTTTGACTCCTAGCTTTTGCATGGCATTCGAAATATGATTTCGAACAGTCTTTTCGCTAATAAAAAGCTCGCTTGCAATTTCTTTTGTTGTTTTATCTTGGACGAGCAATTCGAATACTTCTCTTTCTCTTTTGGTTAATAGCGGCTTGGATTGAAACTCTTTCTCCTTCAAGTATTGTAACCCTCCTTGCTAAGGTGAGAGCTCTAGTCTCTATAGAATGGGATTCTGTATAGTCGAGATATCATATGCCGGCTGCCCGAGGTAGGTGACGTTAAAATCGAGAATTCCCGCATATGAGCGTCCATTTTGTGCGCTTTTATCCGCACAAAAAAAGGACGAGTCTCCTACCCGAGACATCGTCCTTTTCATACACGTATTTAAAAGATAGAAATGGCACCTGTTAACAAAGCGATCAATGTTGTAAAAAGGGCAGTTAACACGGTCCATAGCAGGGCGTACCTTTGCAAATCGCCAATATCTTTGTTCAGCATACTGACAAGAAGGAGCGTTGAAGCCACAAGAGGGCTCAGCAAGTGGACAGGCTGTCCGATAATAGAAGCGCGCGCAATCTCCACCGGATCAATCCCGTATGCTGCACCCGCTTCAGCTAAGATTGGCAGCACACCGAAATAATAAGCATCATTTGAAAGAACAAATGTAAATGGCATACTCGTTAAAGCGACAATGAGTGGAAAGAATGAGCTGTAGGAATCCGGAATCATGTAAATGACCAAATTAGCAATGGACTCCACCATTTTTGTTCCCGAAAAAATTCCTGTGAAAATTCCAGCTGCAAACACAAGAGTAATAACCGTTAAGGCATTTCCTGCGTGCGATAAAATTCTCTCGCGCTGATCTTCAACCTTTGGATAGTTGATCATGAGCGCGATGACAAATCCAATTAAGAAGAGAACTGGAATCGGTACGATATCTAAAACAAGTGTCGCCATCACCGCAATTGTCAAAAAGAAGTTTACCCAAATGAGGTTTGGTCTTTTCATGTCTTCGACGCCATCTTCAATTGACGCTGCCAATTCAGGGGAGATCGAAATCTCTTCTTTGTACTGAATCTCTGCGATCCCAATTCGTTTCCGCTCTTTTTTCCCGAGCACATAGGCAGTAAAAAGAATGAATAGACCGCCAGCTACCATCGTTGGAATTAATGGAATAAAAAATTCAGCTGCATCCAAGCCAAGTGCAGCAATTGCACGAGTAGCAGGACCACCCCATGGGGTCATACCGCTCATAATGCCTAATGATAATAATGAAATCGTCCCTAAAATCAGCGGGTTCATCCCAATTCTTAAGAAAAGTGGCAGCAAAGCTGATACGGTAATCATGTACGTTGTCGTCCCATCCCCATCTAATGCAACAAGCATGGACAAAATCGCTACCCCAAACGCAATTTTGACAGGATCCCCTTTCACAATACGTAAAATGAGTTTAATCAGTGGATCAAACAGACCTGCATCCAGCATGACACCAAAGAATAAAATGGCAAATAATAATAAAGCAGCAGACGGTGCAACCGTTTTGAGTCCATCAAGCATCATATCCCCTAATCCACTGTAAAACCCACCGATCAATGCAAAAATGATCGGCACAACGGTTAATGCCACCACCGGATGCATACGTTTTGTCATAATAAGAAATGTAAAAGTTACGACCATTAAGAGTCCTAAAATAGCTAGCACTTTATATCCCTCCATCCTCTTCTTTGCGCAGTCAGCAAGCGCCCCTTTGCACTTGCGACCTAAATGTTAGCGCTTTCTATTTCAAGGATATAATAGCTCTTTTTATAATGAAAATATTGATTTTTTCGTATATTCTATAAATTTCTTTTATAATCAACCTTGCTGGCTTCTTAAAAACTCTATGAATGCTTTCACAACAGATAAATGAAGGGAGTCTGGCTGGTACATAAGCCATGTATCTCTTAAAACAGGCTGGCCATCTTTATACGAAAGACCTTTTACAAATAGCTCATCACTTGGTCTGAGGCAAATTTCTGGTACAATGGCGTAGCCTAAACCGTGCTTGACCATCTCTTTTGATGTATCCTGGCGGTCTGTCTCCATCGTCACAAGCGGAGGCATGGTAAACGTTTCCTGCCACCATCTGTTAATCAATCGTTTTAATGAACTATCTGTATGATAGTCAATGAGCGGAAGCTTTGGGAGGTCCTTTAGCTGGATTTCTGATTTTGAAATGATACAAAGCCGCTCTTTATCAAGCAAAAACCGCTCTCCATTCCAATCGTAATCCCCTCTTAAAATCCCTAAATGGACACTTGATGTGCCTAATAAATCCATGACTTTCGTGCTCCAGCCTGTATTCACCATGAATTGAACATGTGGATACTGCTTAGAAAATTCTCTTAAAATTTCCGGCAGCTTATACTGAGCAAAGTTGCTTGAGACCCCTAACCGGATTGTCCCTTTGACCTTTTTTTGCATGTTGAGCATGCCATCTTTTGTTTGCTGAAGCTGTTTGAGCATGTCATTTGCATATGCAGCCAAGTACTCGCCTTCTGACGTAAATTCAATCCCTCGTTTTCTTTTAAAGAAAAGCTTCATATCAAACTCCTCTTCAAGCTGCTTCAACCGATAGCTTAAGGCAGGCTGAGAGACAAATAATTTTTCCGCCGCTTTTGTGATGTTCTTTTCTTCATAGAGCACCTTTAAAAACCGCCAGTCTTTCTCATCCATTGTGTGCCCTCCTTTTTCACTAGTTATAAAAAATTTTTATTGATTCCTCTTAAAATAATGTATTTAACTTATTTCTTATTATACTTTACCATTTTGATTAGATAAACAGTTCATTAAAAATTGAGGGTGAGAGCAATGAGAAAAGTTCCAATCACAATTATGCGAGGCGGTACAAGCAAAGGGGTATTCATTCAAGCAAACGATGCACCCTATGAACACGATGAGCTCGAGGCATTTCTTTTAGACATTATGGGCAGTCCTGACCGGCTGCAGGTCGATGGGATCGGCGGCGGTAATTCTTTAACAAGTAAAGTAGCCATTATTGATAAAGCCACACGTCCAGATGTGGATGTGAACTATACGTTTGCACAAGTCAGCATCAATGAGAGATATGTCGACTTTAAAGGGAACTGCGGGAATATCTCATCAGCGGTTGGACCATATGCCATCATTAAAGGACTTGTTCAAGCGGTTGAGCCCATTACGACTGTACGTATCCTCAATACCAACACCAATAAAGTCATTGTAGTAGAGGTTGAGGTTGAAAACGGCGAAGTGAAATTTGAGGGAGATGTAGAAATTCCAGGAGTAAAAGGGACAGGATCTCCCATCTATCTATCATTTGAAAAACCTGAAGGCGCTGTAACAGGTAAAACCTTTCCGACAGGGAACCGCATGGATACGATTCAGACAAAATTCGGAGAGATTCCGATCTCGATCGTTGACATCGCAAATCCCATTGCCTTTGTCCGAGCGAAGGATCTTCATTTAAAAGGAACCGAATTGCCTGAGGAATTTTCAGACGCATTACTGGATGATTTAGAAGAGATTCGTTCCATCGCTGCTGAAATGTGTCACTTTGCGCCAAAAGACATGGCAACATTACAGTCACCAGCCGTTCCGAAGCTTGCGATTATTAGCGAACCTGCTGATTATGTCGATACAAATGGAGTGATGAGACGAGCAGCCGATATGGACATCATCGTACGCATGCTATCAATGCAAAGACCACACCAAGCGCTTGCCATTACCGGCTCTGTCTGTGTGTCAGCCAGCTATTTTATGGAACAAACACTCCCTGCACAGCTTTATGATGGACAACATGATACGCTTCGAATCGGGCATCCTGCCGGAATTATGAAAACAGACATTGACGTGTCTCAAAACAGAGTCAAAGTCATTCGAACCGCAAGAGAAATTCTAGACGGGGTTGTCTTTACGAAACAAGATTATATTGTGCAGCCTCGTATAAAAAGAGAAGCCTGAAGCAGACGAGAACATCGTCTGCTTTGATATTGTTGACAAAGGGCTAAAATGATGTTTATTTTAGTCCTTTGTCTTCTTTTCAGCGTGATAGAAAACCTTTGCAGTCTAGGAAGGACGAGTAGCGGAGCGAATGAAACATTCGTGAGCACCGGCGCGCAGACCTGACAACGAATGCGAGGGTTTGTCTACACGCTGGAAGCAGACGAGAAGACGTCTGCTTTTTTTAATGTTGAAGCGGGGCATCAATATCTCCCGCAGAATGAGCTTTGATCTGTCCTTTATCATCTTTTAGCTGAAGATGACCAAAGCGGTTAACACCGCTGCAAATGCCTTCTTTCCATGTTTGTTTTTCACGATCTAACGAAATGCGAAGCGGCTTATTGAGTCGATATAACCGTTTGTTATAGAGGGCAGTGAGTGCTTCAAACCCTTCATTCTTCCAGCGTGTATGATATTTTTCAAAAGCCGTGGCAAGGTCCTTCACAAGCTGATCGGCTTTTACCTCTGTCAGTTCAGATAAGCAAATGGTTTTGTACGGGACATGCTCCGGCTTCGTTTCTACATTGATACCGACACCAATATAAATGGCGCTGCGGTCTGCTTCTATTAATGTGCCGGATACCTTTGCTTCATTAATGAGAATATCATTCGGCCATTTGATCGCCAGCTGATCGTCCGCTCTTATGAGTGGTTTCAGCACATCATAGATTGCTAGTGCTGTCAGCGGAGCGATCGTTGATTGAGTGGAGAGTTCTTCTGGCGGCATGACTGTCATGGTTACCGCCACATTCCCTAAAGGCGTTTCCCATGGCCTGCCTAGTCTGCCTCTTCCTGCTGTCTGCTGGCGTGCATAGATAGCAAATGAGGGCTTTTCTCCTTGCTGCATGAGCCTTTTCGCTTCATTATTTGTACTATCAATGGTGTCATATTGAAAAATCTTCATGTGTTCTCCTCTTGTTTTTTCTTGATATGATGCTTTTATTATAACAAAATGAAGTGTGCACGTTGATAAGGCAGCATGCTACTCATTTCGCTGCGCCTGAAATGTCTTTTTTTCTTCTTCAGTAAATGGGACAGATGTGCCTGTATCTTTACTAATTTGCACCATCGTGACTGACCCTGTAAAGCATGGTTCCTGCCGCTCATTTTCTCCTAAGTAATGAAGAATGAGTGAGCTTGAGCCTACCTTTTCCGGCTTGACATACACACGAAGCCTCTCTCCAATCTCTACCTGCTTGATGTAATCACATTGCAGATTAGCGACGACTGTCATGGTCTCTCTCACACGTTTCATCCGTTTATCAACAATACCTGTTTTTTGAAAAAAGGCAATGCGCGCCTCTTCAAAATACACAAAAGGGGTGACATTGTTCATATGGCCAAACATATCCGTTTCTGAAAAACGAACAGTGGTTTCGACATAAAATCGAAAGGATGCCCTCCACTCTTCAAACGGCTCTTCAATATATGACGGCAATCTCACTTGATCATCTCCTTATTTGGAAACAAAACGCCTCTCCCGTATTGGAAGAGGCGTTTGTTTATATGTTGCATCCAGCCTCTTAAACACTCATCATGATTGGCAAAGAGGACTGAATGTGATGTTATTCTGCGTGATCACTTCCGAAGAAGTTACGGAATGCTTGTAAAGTTGTATCTCGGTTAAGTGCAGCAATTGACGTTGTCAGCGGGATTCCTTTCGGACAAGACTGCACACAGTTTTGGGAGTTCCCGCAGTTCGCAAGACCACCGTCTCCCATAATTTCTTCTAAACGGTCAGACTTATTCATCGCACCTGTCGGATGTGCGTTAAATAAACGAACTTGCGAAAGCGGTGCAGGGCCCATAAAGGAAGACTTATCATTCACGTTTGGACAAGCTTCAAGGCAGACACCACATGTCATACATTTCGAAAGCTCGTATGCCCATTGACGTTTTTTCTCAGGCATTCTTGGTCCAGGACCAAGGTCATACGTGCCATCGATCGGTACCCATGCTTTCACTTTTTTCAAGGAATTGAACATCCGGCTTCTATCAACCTGCAAGTCTCTCACAACCGGGAATGTCTTCATCGGCTGAAGACGAATCGGCTGGTCTAACTTGTCAATCAAGGCTGTACATGACTGGCGCGGTTTTCCATTAATGACCATAGAACAAGCTCCGCACACCTCTTCAAGACAGTTCATATCCCAGTTGATTGCCGTTGTTTTTTCCCCTTGTTTATTGACCGGGTTCCGTCTAATTTCCATGAGTGCGGAAATGACGTTCATATTTGGGCGGTAAGGAATTTCAAATTCTTCATCATAAGGCTTTCCATCTGCTGTATCTTGACGTGTGATTATGAATTGAATCGTGTTTTTTTCACTCATCTTATTTCTCCACCTTTTTCTTCGAGTAATCTCGTTTACGAGGTGCAATTAACGATACATCGACGTCCTCATAGTGGAATGCTGGCTTTTGATTTTTTCCTTTGAACGTAGCCATCGTTGTTTTTAGGAACTCTTCATCGTTTCTCTCTGGGAAGTCCGGTTTATAGTGTGCGCCTCGGCTTTCATTCCTGTTGTAAGCCCCGATCGTAATGACTCTTGCCAGTTGAAGCATGTTGTCAAGCTGACGTGTGAAGGCAGCGCCTTGGTTGCTCCATGAAGCTGTATCATTGATGTTGATCTTTTTGTAGCGCTCCATTAGTTCTTCGATCTTCTGATCTGTTTTTAAGAGTTTGTCATTGTAACGAACGACTGTGACGTTATCCGTCATCCATTCTCCAAGCTCTTTATGAAGCACGTACGCATTTTCTGTTCCGTCCATGCTCAGGATGTTGTCCCATTTCTCCTGCTCTTTCTTCACAGCGCTGTCAAATGTTGCAGAAGATAGGTCTTCCGCAGACTTTTCAAGACCGCTAATGTACTTCACAGCATTCGGTCCAGCGACCATTCCGCCGTAAATGGCAG
The DNA here is from genome assembly GCF_037976435.1 of Bacillus sp. FSL K6-2841. Taxonomy (NCBI): domain Bacteria; kingdom Bacillati; phylum Bacillota; class Bacilli; order Caryophanales; family Bacillaceae; genus Bacillus; species Bacillus sp. FSL K6-2841. The sequence continues at coordinate 2,494,138 of NZ_CP150266.1, forward strand.
AAAGCAGTGAGTTTGCTCCAAGTCTGTTTCCGCCGTGCATAGAGTAATCACATTCTCCGGCAGCAAATAGACCTTTGATATTTGTCATTTGATCATAATCAACCCATAATCCGCCCATTGAGTAATGAACAGCAGGGAAAATTTTCATTGGAAGCTTACGCGGGTCATCACCCATGAATTTTTCATAGATTTCAATGATACCGCCAAGTTTAATATCAAGTTCTTTTGGATCTTTATGAGAAAGATCGAGATATACCATGTTCTCTCCGTTGATGCCAAGCTTTTGCTCGACACATACGTCGAAAATTTCACGTGTAGCGATATCACGCGGTACAAGGTTTCCGTATGCTGGATATTTTTCTTCCAGGAAGTACCAAGGCTTCCCGTCTTTATATGTCCAAACACGTCCGCCTTCACCACGAGCCGATTCACTCATGAGACGAAGCTTGTCATCTCCAGGGATCGCTGTTGGGTGAATTTGAATGAATTCTCCATTTGCGTAATGAGCCCCTTGCTGATAGACGATGGATGCAGCAGATCCAGTGTTAATCATGGAGTTCGTTGATTTTCCGAACACGATTCCAGGACCTCCTGTTGCCATGATCACTGCATCTGAACGGAAGGATTCAATTTCCATTGTCGTCAAGTTCTGCGCGACAATGCCTCGGCATACTTCCTCGTCATCTAACACAGCGCCAAGGAATTCCCAGCCTTCATTTTTCGTGACAAGTCCTGCTACTTCATAGCGGCGAACCTGCTCATCAAGTGCATATAATAGCTGCTGACCTGTTGTAGCTCCAGCAAATGCTGTACGGTGGTGCTGTGTTCCCCCGAAGCGGCGGAAGTCCAATAATCCCTCTGGTGTTCTGTTAAACATTACACCCATCCGATCAAGTAAATGGATAATGGACGGCGCTGCTTCACACATTGCCTTTACTGGCGGCTGGTTGGCTAAGAAGTCTCCGCCATACACCGTGTCATCAAAATGTTCATAAGGTGAATCCCCTTCACCTTTTGTATTCACCGCTCCGTTGATTCCGCCCTGTGCACATACAGAATGCGAACGTTTTACAGGTACGATTGAAAATAGTTTAACAGCTGTTCCCGCTTCTGCTGCTTTAATAGTTGCCATGAGACCAGCTAAGCCGCCTCCGACAACGATGATGCTAGAATTACTCATTGTAGCCCCTCTCCCTCTTCTACTAATCTATTTCCTCTTAAACAAAAGCGAAAATTGCTCTTAGCCCTACATATGAAAGCGCTATAAATATACCTAATGTCACATATGTGGAGATTCTTTGTGAGCGTGGTGAAACAGTAATTCCCCAGCTGACAGCAAATGACCACAAGCCATTAGCAAAGTGGAAAATAGTAGATAAAACGCCGACAATATAGAAGCCTAGCATAAATGGAGAGCTTAAAATATTCGCCATCATGTCATAGTTCACTTCAGCTCCAAGCTGAGCTTGAATTCGTGTTTCCCATACATGCCAAGTCACAAAAATCAATGTGATGATACCTGAAATCCTTTGCAGTCTGAACAACCAGTTTCTTAAGTAACTGAAGCGAGACGTGTTGTTTTGTGCCGTAAAGGCTATGTACACCCCATAAACAGCATGATAGATCAGTGGTAAGAAAATCACGAACAGCTCAAGTGCATATCTGAATGGAAGCTGTTCCATAAAGTGTGCAGCTTTGTTAAACGCCTCTGGTCCATTCGTCGCAAAGTGGTTCACCACTAAGTGCTGAATTAAAAATAGACCGACCGGAATGACGCCAAGCAAAGAATGCAATCTCCGATAAAAAAATTCTTTGTTCCCCGACATTACTTTACCCCCTAGTAAAAAGTGCAATTGCTGAAAATTGTCTTACCCCCGCTTCTTTCAATTGTAAGCACTTTATTCAAATTTATTGACAATTTCATTTTACTCCTATGTCAAAAAAGCGTCAAGAAACCGCGTACATAAATTAAAATTTTCCGAAATTTAAAAGTTTTAAATCAAAATTCGTTTTACTACAATAAGAATTTCTTAGACTTCAGGGAAAACTCTGTCATCATATGCTCACATAAGCTATAATAAATTGTTGAAAGAGGGGAGCCGTACAATGAATAAATTCGAATCTAACTTAGAACAGCTAAAAGAAATTGAAGTCAATGGATTTGCCTACGAGCTGATACGCGAAGTTCTGCTGCCTGATATTCTTGGTCAGGATCATTCATCTATGATGTATTTTGCGGGTAAGCTGCTTGCTCGTAAATTTCCTCAAGAGTCATGGGAGAAGATCCCCGAATTTTTCCATGATGCCGGATGGGGAACTCTCACGATGGTCCATTCGAAAAAACAGGAAATTGAGTTTGAGCTCGAAGGTCCACTTGTATCAAATCGACTCACCTATCAAAAGGAGCCATGCTTTCAGATGGAAGCAGGTTTTATTGCTGAACAAATCCAGCTTCTCAACGAGTACGTGGCTGAATCTTATGAACAAGTGAAAAAGCGTGCTGATAAAGTCATTTTAACCGTTAAATGGGATTTAAGAGACCCAAGCTAACTCTCTTTATGAAAGGCGCAGACTTCAGGTCACGCCTTTTTTTGTTTGCCTTCTTCTATCATAGCATACTTAGTGAATGGGTTTGCGGCGGTTTCGAATATAAAAAAGAGGTGCACTCTTTCATGAGATACACCTCCCGCCTTTTTAAGAATGCGCAGCTACCTTTGATAAATCAAACGCATCATGCAATGCTTCAACTGCTTTGACCATATCGTCTCGGCCAACCACTGTTGAGACTTTAATTTCAGACGTACTGACCATTTTCACTTGGATGTCTTTTTCTGCTAACACAGCAAACATTTCAGCGGCTACGCCTGGATTTGAAACCATACCAGATCCAACGATGGATACTTTGGCTAATTTGCTTTCTGTCTCGATCTGTTCGTAGCCGAGTGCTCCTTTATATTCTTCTAACACTTCAACTGTTTTAGACAAATCATCCGTTTTCACAGAGAAAGAGATCGACGTCTGATTGGTGCTTGTGACAGACTGAATGATGATATCGACATTGATATTTTGCTTCGCAAGTGTCGTAAAGATGGTCGACAATGTGGTAAGACCGCTTGAAAGACCGCACACCGTCACGCGTGTAATTTGATCCTCAAACGCAATGCCTCTGACGACTAAATTTTGTTCCATGGATGATTCCTCCTCAATTAACGTACCCGATTCATTTTCAATACTAGAACGGACTTCTAGCGGGACTTGATAATTTTTCGCAAATTCGACAGCTCTCGGATGCAAGACACCAGCTCCTAAATTAGCCAGCTCTAGCATCTCATCATATGAAATACCTGCAAGTTTCCGCGCGGCCGGTACATAACGCGGATCTGTCGTAAACACACCTGGTACATCTGTGTAAATATCACATTTATCCGCTTTTAGTGCAGCAGCAAGTGCCACAGCTGTTGTATCTGATCCACCGCGTCCAAGCGTTGTGATATGCAAATCATCTGCAATTCCTTGGAAGCCAGCCACAACAACCACTTTCCCAGCACTTAATTCCTCTTTTATTCTTGATTCATCAATATCGACGATTCTTGCGTTACCATGTACTTGCTCTGTTTTCATACCAGCCTGCCAGCCTGTAAAGGAAATGGCATCATAGCCTTTTGCTTGCAGCGCCATCGTTAATAAGGAAATGGTCACTTGCTCTCCAGTTGCGAGCAGCATATCCATTTCTCTTTTGCTCGGATGATCTGTGAGTTCTTTCGCTAGGTCTACTAGAACATCCGTTGATTTACCCATTGCCGACACAACCACAACCACATCATGTCCGGCCTCGCGTTCAGCGATGACCCTTTCTGCAGCATTGCGAATTTTTTCTGTCGATCCAACAGACGTTCCGCCAAATTTTTGTACAATTAGTCCCATGTCAACCACCCTTTTTCAAAAGATCACGTGTGAGAGAAGAGGCAAGAAGCGGCTTTGGAGACTGCCTGCTCACTGCAAATAAAAAAAGCAATGAGAGAACAGATCTCCCATTGCTTTATAATCATCATCAAACGATGCAAACAATGAGATAGCCCTCCAAGAAATAAATTCTTGACAGCCCTACATTTCTTCAATGTACAGCCAGCGAATAAAATGAGTGGATTTTATTCACTTCGGCGACGCTCCCCTTTCAGCCCTCTTCCTAGATCCCATCGATCTCTGAAGGCTTACTCTTGAAGTTCGCACCTCTATCTTCAACAAACAACACGTTCATTTATTAAATTTAGTCACAATCTTAACAGACTTTTGGAAAAAGTACAATCTATTTTTTTAAAGCTTCCATTAAAAGCTCGGCCGTTTGTTTTGGGATGCCAGCCTCCTGAAAATCTTGGATAGAGGCTTCTTTCATCTTTTTGACAGAGCCAAAATGTTTAAGAAGCTGTTTTTTACGCTTTTCTCCGATACCTGGCACATCGTCTAAAATAGATTGAAATGCATTTTTTCCTCGCAGCTGCCGGTGAAAGCTAATCGCGAACCGGTGCACTTCATCTTGAATGCGCTGCAATAAATAGAAGGCCTGGCTATTCCGCTCCAGTGCAACAATTTCCAGTGTATCGCCCATCATCAGATTCGACGTCCTGTGCTTTTCATCTTTTACTAGACCTGCTACTGGAACAGACAGATTCAATTCATTTTCAAGCACATCTATCGCTGCATTGATCTGTCCCTTTCCTCCGTCAATTAAAATCAAATCTGGCAGCGGAAGCTCATCCTTTAACACGCGGGTATATCGCCTTCTAATGACTTCACGCATCGATGCATAATCATCTGGACCTGTGACGGTTTTAATTTTGTATTTTCGGTATTCCTTTTTATACGGCTTCCCGTCCTGAAAGACGACCATGGCAGAAACCGGGTCTGCACCTTGAATATTCGAGTTATCAAATGCCTCAATCCGGTAAGGCATATAAATATTCAGCGCATCTCCAAGCTGCTTCACTGCACCAATGGACCGCTCTTCATCACGCTCAATGAGCGAAAATTTTTCTTTCAAGGCGATTTTAGCATTTTGATGGGCAAGTAAAAGCAAATCCTTTTTCTTTCCTTTTTTCGGCTGATGAACGTTCGTCTCAAGCAATTGTTCAATCATCTCTTGATCTACGCTATCTGGCACCAAAATTTCCTTCGGCAGAAAGTGATTGTTCTTTTCATAAAATTGCCCCATAAAGGTGAGAAACTCTTCCTCAGGGTCTTGATACATAGGAAACAGGCTGACATCGCGTTCAATCAATTTTCCTTGCCTGATGAAGAAGACTTGGACACACATCCAGCCCTTGTCATAGGCATATGCAAAAACATCTCGATCTGATAAATCGCTCATCGTCATTTTCTGCTTTTCCATCGTAGAGTCGATATATGCGATTTGATCTCTCAATTCTTTTGCGCGTTCGAATTCTAATTGTTCGGCGGCTTCTTCCATCTTTTCGGTAAGTTCCTTTTTGATTTGCTGATGTCCTCCGTTTAGAAACCTTATGATTTCGTCCACGAGCTGCTTATTCGTTTCTTCAGAAATGTCATACACGCATGGCGCGAGACATTGTCCAAGATGATAATATAAACAGACGCGATCAGGGAGGGTGGCACATTTTCTGAGAGGATATAAACGGTCGAGCAGCTTTTTCGTTTCACGTGCTGCCTGTACATTCGGGTATGGTCCGAAATATTTCCCTTTGTCCTTTTTCACATGACGGGTGACGATCAATTTAGGATGTCGTTCATTCGTAATTTTAATAAAAGGATACGTTTTGTCATCCTTGAGCATGACATTGTATTTTGGGTCGTATTTTTTGATTAAATTTAGCTCTAAAATGAGTGCCTCGATATTAGAAGAGGTGACAATGTATTCAAAGTCCTCAATTTCACTGACAAGACGCTGCGTTTTGGCGTCATGAGATCCAGTGAAATAAGAGCGTACTCTATTTTTTAAGACCTTTGCCTTCCCCACATAAATGACTGTATTTTGTCGATCTTTCATTAAATAGCAGCCTGGTTGATCTGGCAAGACCGATAGCTTTTCTTTGATCAGTTTGTTCATATTTTCATCCGTCCTTGTTTTCCTCTTTCACTCCTTCTAGTGTATCACGAACATTTGTTTTATACCATATTGAAAGAAAAGCGGCTCTCGTCTTTACGAGAACCGCTTCAGTGAGTATGCCGCTCGGGCATAGACAGGTTTATAGATGTTTGTTAACAAGCTCAGCAAGTGCTTCTTTTGGTTTGAAACCAACAGAAGTTTCTACCACTTCACCGTCTTTTAAAACAAGAAGTGTTGGGATACTCATTACGCCGTATTTACCAGCAGTTTCTTGGTTATCATCTACATCAATTTTTACAATTTTCATTTTATCGCCCATTTCTTGATCAAGTTCTTCAAGAACTGGAGCAATCATTTTACAAGGTCCGCACCATGGTGCCCAAAAGTCCGCAAGAACAACACCTTCTGCAGTTTCTTGTGAAAATGTTGCGTCAGTAGCTTTTACGATTGCCATTATTCATTCCTCCAATGTAAATTATGCTTTTTAGTATAGCATCTACCAATGTGACTTGCGAATGAAATGCTTACGAATCATTTTTTATGAAATGAATTAAAAAACAAACCGTATAATCGCACCAATGACAACAATTGCACCGATAATCATGAGAATCGTTCTAAGCATATAAATAACTCCCTTTCCGCTTCGTTTACAATGTATGATGCCCCAACATCCTTCTCATCAAACATCTAAATATGCGATCAAGCCAGATCGATCGTGATCATCACCACAGACATTGGCGGCAGATCTATGGTCAACTCACCCGGTTTTACAGCAAATTGCTGAAAGTCTGCTGGCTGGACAGCATGAGGATCATCAAATGTGTTGTGCGCATTCATGCGATCTGCTGTCAGCACACGGCCCGTAACTTTCGTTTTTGCATCCAAACCTTCAATGGCAAGGGATACTTCGTTTTGTTCATGCGGATTCAGGTGACAAAAGCTAATATGCATCTTATCGGACGAACGCGAAGCTGACACACTAACCTGAGGTATTTTTTCACCGCTTCGTTCATAAGGTGTTGACACGAATTCCACTTCAAGTGCTTCCTCCTCTTGATGCACTTGAAACATGTGAAACACATGATAAGTAGGCGTCAGAAGCATCTTTTCGTCTTTCGTTAACACCATTGCTTGCAGCACATTGACCGTCTGGGCAATATTCGCCATATGAATCCGCTGGCAATGACGATGAAAGATATGAAAATGAAGGGCACAAACAAGTGCGTCTCTTAGTGTGTTTTGCTGATACAAAAATCCTGGATTCGTACCTGGTTCTGGGTCATACCATGTTCCCCATTCATCAATGATCATCCCGATTCGCTTGTCTGGATCATAACGATCCATAACCTCTCCATGATCCACGACAAGCCGTTCCATCTCATAGGCTTTTTTCAATGTGATAAACCATTCATCTTCATCAAATTCAGTCGCTGACCCTTTCTTCTCCCACGTACCAGGTACGGTGTAGTAATGCAAACTGAGTCCATCCATCCAAGGTGCGGCCCGCTCCATTAATACTTTTGTCCAATTCACATCATTTGAATTGGCGCCGCATGCAATTTTGTATATGGTCTGACCTGCAAACTCTCTTACATACGTTTGATAACGTTTATATAGATCTGCATAGTATTCAGGCGTCATATTCCCGCCGCATCCCCAGCTTTCGTTGCCTACACCAACATAGGTCAGGTCCCAAGGTTCTTGTTTTCCATTTTGAATGCGCCAATCAGACATAGGTGTTCCCTTTGGAAATGTGATGTACTCGACCCAGTCTGCTAATTCTTGAACAGTCCCACTTCCCACATTTCCGCAAATATAAGGCTCACATTCAAGCAGCTCACACAATTTCATAAACTCATGCGTACCAAATGCATTGGATTCAACGGTACCACCCCAATGAGTGTTCACCATCGGCTTTCGTTCGCTCATATCTCCCACACCATTTGCCCAATGATACTCGTCTGCGAAGCAGCCGCCCGGCCACCTAAGCACCGGAATATGTAGTGCTTGAAGGGCTTTTAGCACATCGGTACGAATCCCCTCAATATGATCAATCTCAGAATCTTTTCCGACCCAAATCCCGTCATAAATCCCTCTTCCTAAATGCTCTTGAAAATGTCCATAGATGTGTTTAGAAATACGTCCGATCACGTCATTGACTTTTACTGTCCCCTTCACTTGTCAACCGCTCCTTTGTGTATTGATTACATACAAAAAAACCCAGAATACCTAGGCATTCTGAGTGTATGAGCGTTACGAGTGGATATTCATCTTTTTTAACTCTTCATTCAAAAGCGGTACCACTTCGAACAAATCACCGACGATTCCGTAATCGGCAATTTTGAAGATCTCGGCTTCTGGGTCTTTGTTAATCGCCACAATGACTTTACTGTTAGACATTCCGGCTAAATGCTGAATCGCCCCTGATATCCCGCATGCAATATAGAGATCAGGTGTGACGACCTTGCCTGTTTGCCCAATTTGCAGGGCATAATCACAGTAGTCTGCGTCACAGGCGCCACGCGAGGCACCGACTGCTGCGCCCAGCGTCTCAGCGAGTTCATTCAGCGGTTCAAACCCTTCCTTACTCTTGACCCCGCGTCCCCCGGCAACAATGACCTTTGCTTCAGATAAATCTACACCTTCTGACGTTTTTTTAATGACTTCCTTCACGATCGTTCGCAGGTTCTGAATATCGACAGAAACCGGGGTAATGTCTCCGCTTCGTGAGGCATCCCGCTCAAGAGGTGCCACGTTGTTTGGGCGTATGGTTGCCAAAAGCAGACGATCTGTTGAAATCACTTTTTCGAAGGCTTTTCCAGAGTAAATCGGTCTTGTGAAAACAAGATGTTCTCCGGTAACGCTTACATCAATTGCATCTGAAATTAGACCAGTTTGCAAGCGTGCAGCTATTTTCGGCGACAAGTCTTTTCCAATAGACGTATGTCCAAAGAGGACCGCATCTGGGTCAACCTGATCTAATATGGCTTGAAGTGCCTGCGTAAAACCATCTGACGTATAATATGAAAGGTGCGGATGCTCCACAATCATGACATGATCCGCTCCATAGTAAAGCAGTTCATTCGCTTGGTCTTTGACGTCATCCCCTATTAACACGCCAATGACTTCACCGCCATCTGCCACTTGATGAGCGGCAGCAATGGCTTCAAATGTCACATTTCTTAATTTACCGTCACGACTTTCTCCAAGTACAACAACTTTTTTACTCATCTTTCAAGTTCCCCCTTGTTCTCGTGATATCGTAAAGTGGATGTTTAGATGACCTTTGCTTCATTTCTTAGTAAATCTGTCAGTTCTTTGACTTGATCCTGAAGCTCACCGCTCAGCACCTTGCCACCCTCTTTTTTCTCCGGTAAGAAACGTTCAATTGTTTTGATTTTATATGGGACATCATCTTCATCGAGATCTAAATCATCAAGTTCCAACTCTTCTAAAGGCTTTTTCTTTGCCTTCATAATGCCAGGTAATGATGGATAGCGAGGCTCATTGAGACCTTGCTGCGCAGTGACGACAAGCGGAAGCTCAGCAGAAATGACTTCCACATCACCTTCTGCATCTCGTTCAATCGAAGCAGAGCCGCCGTCAATTTGAATACTTGTGATGGTTGTGACATATGAAAACCCAAGTAATTCAGCAAGACGCGGGGCAACCTGACCAGAGCCCCCGTCAATTGCCACATTCCCTGCTAAGATCAAGGAAGCCTCTTTGTCTTTTAAATAATGGTAAAGAATCGTAGAAGCTGAATATTGATCCCACTCTTCTAAGTCGTCTTCCACATTTAATAAAACGGCTTGATCGCAGCCCATAGCAAGCGCTGTTCTCAGCTGCTTTTCCGCATCCTCACTGCCAACTGTCACAACGGTCACTTCTCCCCCGTGCTCGTCGCGAAGCTGGATCGCTTCTTCTATGGCGTACTCGTCATAAGGATTAATAATGAACTCTGCCCCATCTTCTTGAATTGCACCAGACTGGATGGAAATCTTCTCTTCCGTGTCAAACGTACGCTTCATCAAAACAAATATATTCATTCATTTCTCCCCCTTGTGTCGTTTGAATCCCTTATTCCCCTTTAAAATTCGGTTTGCGTTTTTCAATAAAGGCTTGGATGCCTTCTTTGGCGTCATTCGATTGGAAAATTTCACCGAACTTTTTGGCTTCTAGCTTCATACCGCCATCATATGAATACAATTTTGTCGCATTCAATAAATCCAGCACATACTCGAGTGATTTTGGACTTTTCGTTGCAAATTTTGATGCAAGTGTTTTGGCAGCTTCGAGCGCCTCTTCCTCTGTTTCTGCCAGCTTTGACACAAGTCCACAGGCGAATGCTTCTTCACCTGTAATCGGTTCAGCTGTACCCATCATTTCTAGCGCTTTAGCAGAACCAACATAGCGCGGCAGGCGCTGCGTACCGCCGAATCCTGGAATGATACCTAGGTTTAGTTCAGGCAGTCCAAGCTTCGCATCTTTTGTTGCGATCCGGATATCACAAGACATAGCAAGCTCAAGACCCCCGCCTAATGCAGCTCCGTGAATTGAAGCAATGACCGGTTTTGGACATTGTTCAATCCGCTCAAAGACCTGCTGCCCTCTGTCTGCAAGGCTTGAATAGTCAGACTCTTCCTGTAACGTCGTAAATTCCTTAATATCAGCACCTGCTGAGAAAAATCTTCCTTCTCCGTGGATCACAATGGCTCTTACTTCTTCATTTTGTTCGAGCTGTTCAAACATGTCATTAAGCTCGGTGAGCAGCTGAGAAGATAAGGCGTTTGCTGGTGGATGCTGAATCGTGATAAGTGCTGTCTGCCTTTCATGATGTAAGCTGAGTATCTTTTCCATGTCAATCATCCTTTTTCAAAATGTCTTTAAGATTGATGTATTCCGTTTAAGAGTAGATCACGTACGTTTTCTGCGAGTGCAGGAAGATCATATTTTTGATCATTCATGACCCATGTTGTAGCGGTTTCATCAATCGTCCCAAATACCATTTGTCTCGCTAAGCGGACATCTAGATTTTGTCTAAATTCTCCTGTTTTCTTTCCTTCTGCTAAAATGGATTCGAGCATATTTAAATACCCTTTCAGCACCTCATTGATTTTTTGCCGCAGCTCAAGGTTTGACTGCCTGAGTTCAAGCTGTGTCACAAGAGCCAAATGATGATTTTGCGCAAGCATACGAAAATGCTCCTCAATGAGTAGTAGAAGCTTTTCTTTCGCCGACGGTTTCTTTTGAATATCTGTTTCCATCCGTTCGATGAATTGTCCCATTTTTTCTTTGAACAATGAAATCAAAATATCCTCTTTATTTTTGAAATAAAGATAAATGGTTCCGTCTGCTACCCCTGCTTGTTTCGCAATCTTTGACACTTGTGATTGGTGATAGCCATTCTCTGCAATCACCACAACTGCTGCATCAATAATTTGCATGTACTTCGGTCTTTTCTGCTTCAATGTGCTTCGTCCCTTTCTGGATTGAATGAGTATTCATTCATAACTTTATGTTAAAAAGAAACGGGCGATTTGTCAAGTAATCTTCTTCTTTCTTTTCCACCTTTAGCATAACAGACCAGACGGTCAACATTCAAATCATCCGGCCGGTAGACCGGATGATGCAGCCGTTATGTTTTCGGTTGATCGGCAGGCGTTTCAGATGATGAAGCGTGCTTTCTTTTCTCTTCTTCAATTAATACTCTGCGCAAAATCTTCCCGACGGCTGTTTTAGGCAGTGACTCTTTAAATTCATACACGCGCGGTACTTTAAATGAGGCAATTCTCGTCCTGACAAAGCGATCAAGTTCGTCCTCTGTTAAGTAGGCATTCTTTTTCGGTACAATAAATGCTTTCACTGTTTCTCCTCTGTACGGATCTGGAATACCTGCGACGACGACTTCTTGTACAAGCTCATGCTCATAAAGAGCTTCTTCGACTTCTCTTGGGTAAATATTATAGCCGCTCGCAATGATGACATCTTTTTTCCGGTCGACGATATAGAAAAAACCGTCCTCATCCATATACCCTATATCTCCGGTGAAAAACCAGCCATCTCGTAATACAGCCTCTGTCTCCTCTGGCTGATTCCAGTATCCTTTCATGATCTGAGGGCCTTTAACAATAATTTCTCCATGCTCATATGGTTCTTTCAGGCCTCCGGTTTCCTCGCAATAAATACCGGCATCTGTATTAGGCCAAGGACAGCCAATGCTGCCTGTTTTGTTCGCTCCCCATAAAAAGTTAGAATGAGTCACAGGTGAGGTTTCTGAAAGTCCATACCCCTCCACTAAGCGTCCTCCGGTTAATTTTTCAAAGCTTTGTTTGACTTCAAGAGGAAGTGCCGCTGAGCCGCTTAGACATGCAGTGATGGACGACAGGTCATACTTTTCAATGTTCGGATGATGCAGCAAGGCGATATACATGGTTGGTGCGCCTGGAAATAGCGTCGGCTTCTGTTTTTCAATGGTTTTGAGGGTATCAGCGACATCAAAGCGTGGAAGAAGAATCATTTGATGTCCTTCTTTGACAGCAAGATTTAAGACGGTCGTCATTCCGTAGACATGAAAAAACGGAATGATGCCGAGGATGCGTTCTTTCCCCCTGTTTGTTTTATACATCCAGGAAGCGCACATTTCAGTATTCGCTAAAATATTTTCATGTGTGAGCATGACCCCTTTTGGTAAACCGGTCGTTCCGCCTGTATATTGCAAAACAGCGATATCCTCTTTCGGATCAAAGGCAAGTGCGGGTATCTGCTGTTCACCTTCCGATTCTTTCATAATCTGCACGAAGTGATGAATGGTGTCATTTTTCTCGACTTGGATGACCATTTTATTTTTTCTTCTTTGCACAATAGGAAACAGTATGTTTTTCGGGAATGGTAAATAATCTTGTAGTTTGGTAACGATTAAGTGCTCCACACTTGTCAGCGCTTTCATTTTATAAGCCTTTGGATACAACAGATCAAGCGTGATCAGCACTTTGGCGCCGCTGTCTTCCATTTGGTATGCCAGTTCTTTCTCCGTATAAAGCGGGTTTGTTTGAACAACGATGCCGCCTGCTATTAAAACAGCATAATAAGAAATGACCGATTGAGGACAGTTCGGCAGCATGATCGCTACTCTGTCGCCTTTTTTCACGCCAATTTTCATCAGATGACTGGCTAGTTTCAATACGTCTTCTTGCAGCTGTTCATAGGTGATGTTCTTTCCTAGAAAATGAATGGCTGTATGCTCAGGTGCAGCCTCTGCGGAGCTGAATAAGTAAGATTGTAATGTTTCATTTGGGATGGTGAGTTCGTGGGGAATTTGATTCGGGTAATGCAGAAGCCAACGTTTATCTGACTGCATAAAAACCCTCCTTCCTGAACTTTCGTACTATTATATTATAGCAAACTTTTCCTTAGGGCAGTTTGCTTTTTTCTAATAGAGCTTGGTTCAATTGCACATGTTTACTTTTTCGCCGGTGTTTCGATAGAAGCTCTTTTTCCTTCATGATGCCACTGTTCATATAAACCGCCGATGGCACGAAATGATTCGTTCACTCTATCCACGATCTGTTGATGGATACTCGGATCATTCGGTAAATGCGTCTGGATGTTGTCGACTTGATGCTTTTTCATCATGTCGATGTAAACCGTGAGAAAAATGGTATCTTCTAAAATCCAGTAAATGACTTCATCTGCCACTTTTGTTCTTTTATGCAGCATTTGAATTCCTCGTTCATATTGAATGAGGATATAACCACTCGAATCGATTTGAATATAGGGACTCAAATCATCAAAAAATCCTGACGTTTGAAATGGACGTGCCATATATGGTTCGTATATGTCTCTTGGAAGGGATGTCATTTGAAGACAAGTATCAATGCGCTTGATCAGTTCGTCTTGTTGCAGAATGTGCTTCATGTCATTCGCCGCCTTTGATGAGATAAAAGCTGCCAAGGGATTCCCTGACAGCTTTCTAACGTTGTTTTTTTCATTTCACAGGAACAGATAAACGGCACCAATGACTGCAAAAGTGCAGGCAACTACGATTAATACTTTTGCTAGCTTTTCCATGTCGTCTCCTTAAATGCCGGCTGCGACTACGTAAGACAGCCCAACTGAAATGATGAGTGAAATAAACCCGACCGCTCTATTATCATTTTCAATCTCTTTGTCTACTTTAAAACGCGGTGTTAAAAATTCAAAAATGAAATAGCTGACAAGCAGCATCACAAAGCCGTATACGCCCCATCCAACCATTTGAAGAAGGGAATTGTGCTGTGCGATTGAATGCTGAAACACATTCGCAATCCCAAAGATCTTCCCGCCTGTTGCCATGGCAACAGCTAAGTTCCCCCGCTGGATCTCTTCCCAGTTCTTATAAGAAGTGACGAGTTCAAAAATGGTTAGAAATAAGACGAGACATAGGACGGCCACACTATAATAGGCGGCAATTTCCACAAGTTCATTTTCCCAAAAGGCTTTCATGCGTTTTCTCCTTTTTACTTTAATTCGACGATGGTGACGCCTGATCCTCCCTCACCTTGTTCGCCAAAACGAGCATTTTTCACACTTCGGTGCTGTTTCAATAATTCCTGAACCCCTTTTCTAAGGGCGCCAGTTCCTTTACCGTGAATAATAGACACGCGAGGATAACCAGCTAATACAGCATCATCTAAATATTTTTCGACTCTGCTTAAGGCATTTTCATAACGCTCGCCTCTTAAATCGAGTTCAAGCGAGACATGATAATCTTTCCCTTTGACTGCCGTGATGGCTTTTTCTTGCTTAAATTCAGGTGCTGATTTGATAAATTCCATGTCTTTTTCTTTTACCTTCATTTTTAGAATGCCCATTTGGACACTCCATTCTTTGTCGCCTGTTTGTTCAAGCAGTGTTCCTTTTTGTCCGAAGGTAAGCACTTTGACTTCGTCGCCTGACTTCAGCTGTCTTACTGCTTTTTTCGCTGGCTCTGGCTTCTTCTTCCTGTCAAACTCAGGAACAGCTTCTTCAAGACGCTTTCGCGCATCGATGAGTTCATGCTCTTTGAATGAGCGGTGTTCACTTTTTATCGAACGGAGCTCTTGAATGATATCTTCTGCTTCTTTTGATGCTTGATCAATTTTCTCTTTCGCTTTCTGTTCAGCTTCTTCAAGCAGTTTGTCTTTTTGCTCATTCCATTCAAGAATTTGTCTTTGCAATTCTTTATGAAGCTTTTCTGCTTCTTTTCTATAGACTTCTGTCTCATGCAGTTCTTCTTCTGCTTGTTTCTTGCTATCTTCTAATGAAGCAATCATTTGGTCTACTTCATTATGCTCTGCATGCATATCCGCTTTTGCCCGGTCTATGAGGTGATCTGGCAAACCAAGACGCTTTGAAATTTCAAATGCGTTACTTCGACCAGGCACACCGATGAGCAGGCGGTACGTTGGTGATAAGGTTTCGATATCAAACTCCACGCTTGCATTCGTGACGCCTTCCCGGTTATACCCATATGCCTTCAGCTCGGGGTAATGAGTCGTTGCAATGACACGTGCATTTGTTTGATGCACTTCATCTAATATGCTCATCGCAAGTGCCGCACCTTCAGCTGGGTCTGTTCCTGCCCCTAATTCATCAAATAAAACGAGAGAGTTAGAAGTCAAATGCTTTAAGATATCGACAATATTGACCATATGAGATGAGAACGTACTCAAGCTTTGTTCGATGGATTGTTCGTCTCCAATATCAGCAAAAACTTGGTCGAACACAGCCACTTCAGAGCCTTCTTCAACTGGAATATGGAGGCCCGCCTGTGTCATCAGCGTCAATAGACCCAGCGTTTTTAAGGTAACGGTCTTTCCCCCTGTATTTGGTCCAGTGATCACGATTGTTGAAAAATCTTTACCGAGCTCAATATCATTTGCGACAACTTGATCCCGAGGCAATAGAGGATGTCTTGCTCGTTTTAAATAGATTTCTCCTTGATCATTCACAGCAGGTTTTGTGGCTTTTTCTGCCTTTGCATATTTAGCTTTAGCAAAAATAAAATCTAGCGTTTGCAGCTCCTTTACATTGTGAAGCAGTTCCCCAATGTGCTCTGACACACTCTCTGTCAGCATTTGCAGGATCTTTTCAACCTCTTGCTTCTCTTTTAAACGGGTTTGCTGCAAGGTGTTATTTACATCCACGACCACTTGCGGCTCAATAAAAAGGGTTGCCCCTGATGAAGACTGGTCATGAACAATGCCGCCGTAATTCGAGCGGTACTCTTGTTTCACAGGAATAACAAACCGGTCATTACGAATGGTGACAATTGTGTCTGACAGCATTTTCGAAGCCGATTGTGAACGAATCATCGCTTCTAATTTATCACGGACCTTTGATTCTAGTGAGCGTAATTGAATGCGCAATGAACGAAGTGCTGGGGTTGCATGATCAAGCACTTCTCCATTATCACCAATACAGCTTTCGATTTCTTTTCTGATTTCAGGCAGTAATATGAGCGTCTCAGCATATGTATGAAGGCGCGGTATGTCTACTCCATCATCATACATGGACGTGAGAAAGTGCTTCATATTTTTCACCGCATATAATAGTCCTGCGATTTCCATCAGCTCAGAAGGGCTTAATGTACTTCCGATTTCTGCCCGTTTCACTGCGCGTCTAATATCTGTTAACCCGCCAAATGGCGCTGACCCCTTTAAACGGATCACATCTTGCGCTTCTGCTACCTCTTCCAGCAAATGCTGAATGGTTTCTATATCCGTCAGAGGTGTTAAATCCTGCGCTCTTTCTTTTCCTAATGTGGATGCGGTATAAGACATCACTTTTTCTTTTACTTTATGAAATTCTAATGATGCTAACACTTTTTGTTGCAGCATGGTCCAGCCTCCTAACGACTACCTGTCACGCGTTAAAAACTTTTTGATCTCGTTTAGAGTAAAAGTATTCACGACATTTGCTTTTGGTGTCCAGCCCTTTCTTGCAGCTGTTACACCGACTTCCATATGTTCCAGCATGGCGATGTTGTGCGCATCTGTATTGATCATGATGTTCACACCCGCTTCATTTGCTTTGATTAAATGCTCTGTTTTCAAATCAAGTCTTGACGGATTGCTGTTGAGTTCAAGTGCAGTGCCTGTTTTCTTCGCAAGTTCTATGAGCTGATCTATATTTAAGGCATAGCCATCCCGTCTGCCGATCAAACGGCCTGTTGGATGTGCAATTAAATCGACATGCTGATTACGCAAGGCATTTTCAAGGCGTTCCATAATGACTTCTTCCGGCTGAGAGAAGCTAGAATGAATAGACGCAATGACAAAATCCATGTCTTTTAAAAAGTCATCATCATAATCTAACGATCCATCCGGCAGGATATCCATTTCGACCCCTTTGAAAATGTGAAAATGCTCGAATTCCTGATTAAGCTTATCAATTTCTTTTGCTTGCAGACGCAAACGTTCTTTTGTTAAGCCGTTTGCTACTTTTAAATATTGCGAGTGGTCTGTAATCGCCATGTATTCATAGCCTTTTGCGATACATGCTTCCGCCATTTCACGAATAGAGAAGGCTCCGTCACTCCATGTCGAGTGCATATGAAGGTCGCCTTTGATATCTTTCAGTTCTACAAACTGCATACTTTCTTTATACGTATCAATCTCTGCTCCGGTTTCACGAATTTCTGGAGGAATGAGCGGAAGTTGAAAATGTGCATAAAAAGCGCTTTCGTCTTCAAACGTTTTTACATCTCCAGTTTCAATCGTTTCCACACCATATTCGCTAATGCGCTCTCCGCGTTCCTTTGCAAGCTGACGCATTCGAATATTGTGATCTTTTGAGCCAGTGAAATGGTGCAGCGTAGTTGCGAATTGGTCTTCTGTCACAAGCCGGAAGTCGACACTGATCTCAAAATCAAGGGCAAGCACAACAGATACCTTCGTATCACCGCTTGCGATCAGATCTTTCACATCATCAAGTGCAACGAGCTGCTCTCTGACTTGCTCAGGATTGTCTGTTGCAATGATATAATCTAAATCTTTGACGGTTTCGCGAGCACGTCTTAAGCTGCCGGCTCTTGAAAAACGGATGATACCTTTCATCTCTTCAAGCGCGTGATCAATCCGCTCTGCCACATCTAATGCAAATCCAATTGGCAGTCGTTCCGGCTGCTTTCCTGCTTCCTCAAGAGCTGCGAGAATCTTTTCTTCTGTTTTTTTGCCGAAGCCAGCAAGCGCTTGTACCTTTTCCGTTTCGCATGCTTCTTTTAGAGACTGTGCATCATGGACGCCAAGCTCTTGGTAAAGCTTAGCGATCTTCTTCCCGCCGAGTCCTGGCAATTTCAAAAGCGGGACAAGTCCTTCAGGCACTTCCTTTTTTAATTGTTCGAGGGTTTCTGATTGTCCTTTTTCGATATACTCAGTTATCACAGCAAAGGTTCCTTTTCCAATGCCGGGTAATGCTAATAGATCATCTATTTGAGAAAGGCTGCGGTCATCTTGTTCCAGTGCCGCTGCTGCTTTACGAAAGGCAGAAATTTTAAAAGGATTATCTCCTTTTAGCTCCATATATACTGCAATTGTTTCAAGAAGTTTGATAATATCTTTTTTATTCATCTCTCATCCTCCAGCCGCTTTGGCATCTTCCTTTATAAATATACAAACTTTTCCTTCATCCTACAACTTTCTGTCATGGAATGAGAAAAAACTTCTCCAAGAAAGGAGAAGTTTTTAAACTCCATACGTCGTCCATAAGTCTTTGACAAGACCGGACAGATAAGGGGTGTTGCTTACGATCGCATCTGCTAATATGGATTTACTCAACATTGTTTGCAGTGCATCGACTGGAAGTAATGCAGCGACAAACAAAAGAATAAAAACAAATAGATAGGTTTCAAGAAATCCTAAAACACCGCCAAGCAGTTTGTTGACCTGCTTAATCACAGGTATACTTGCAATGGTTGTGAGCAATCCGCCAATGATGGCGAGCAGGATTTTGGTCAAGATAAACAGAATGATAAACGCAATGGTATTATAATAAGCTGTTTCTAGATTCCCACTAAAGAAAGCGAGCTGCGCTTGACCGCCGCTAAAATTAGGTGCTGGAATCCACGTAAGCTGTGGTGCAAGTGACTGATAAAACATGGAAGCCACTAAGATAGAAACAACAAAGCTGATCAATTTAATAAATTGAAGAATAAACCCGCGTTTTAGACCGACAAGCGTTCCCATAAGAAGCAAAAACAAAATGATGATATCGATCACGGTAATTTCATTCCTTTTCTCTAAGCTGATTCTCTAGTTTTTCGTATTGCTCTTTTAATTTCAAGTAGTCGTGGACGACATTGACTGCTGTCAGTACAGCTAATTTGTTTATATCAAGGTATGGGTTTTTTTCATTTATTTCTCTCATTTTATCATCAACAATTGAAGCAACGTGTCGCATATGCATCTTCGTTTCTTGACCGATGATCGTAAAGGACTGTCCGTAAATCTCAACTGTTGTTTTTGTTGTTTTCGTTTTACCGCCGTCAGACAACGTTTCTCCTCCATTCCACGAGAATCCTAGTCTCTATCATAACATGTTTAGACATTGAATGGAAAGACGAGCCCTTCCCTGTTATGGTACACTTTAGAAATCAATGATATCAAGGTAAAAAGGAGTTATCCACTGTGCCACAATCCGTCTTAAAAGCAACATCAGAAGACCTTAAAAAGATGAAGAGCGCGTATGCGCACCACTTAACTGATACGTTACCACCAGGCGCCCTTTTTCAAGCAAAGGTTCCTGGCTGTACGATTACAGCCTATCGATCTGGAAAAGTGCTGTTTCAAGGTCAAAAGGCAGAAGCTGAAGCCAGTCAATTCAGCCATTTACAAACTGCTGATCCGAAAAGTCCAAAAGCACCTGCTGTCACAAAATATAGTCCGCCGTCAGGGATTGCTTCTATGTCCGTCATCGGTTCAGATGAAGTAGGAACAGGTGATTATTTTGGACCGATAACGGTCTGTGCCGCCTATGTTGATTCAAGCAAGCTTGCTCTCATGAAAGAGCTTGGCGTAAAAGACTCAAAAGGCCTAAAAGACCCGCAAATTATCAACATTGCCAAAGATCTCATCAAAACCATTCCGTTCAGCCTTCTTGTACTCCGAAATGAAAAGTATAATGCGATGCAGGAAAAGGGCATGAGCCAAGGAAAAATGAAGGCGCTCCTTCACAACCAAGTCATCACCTCTGTGCTGGAGAAATTAGATGGGAAACAGCCTGAAGCTATTTTAATTGACCAATTTGCAGAACCGGGTATTTATTTCAAGCATCTTGCTGGAAAAAAAATTATTCGGGAACGGACGTACTTTAGCACAAAAGCAGAAGGCATTCATTTGTCAGTTGCTGCGGCTTCCATTATTGCAAGGTACGCTTTTTTAATTGAAATGGATAAGTTATCTAAAGCAGCAGGGTTTGACATTCCAAAAGGAGCCGGCCCTCATGTAGACAAGGCGGCTGCAAAGCTCATCAAGCTGCACGGCGAAGAGGCTTTACGTCAATTTACAAAACTGCATTTTGCCAACACACAAAAAGCAAAAAAATGGTTATAAAAAAGAGCTAGGCCCATATGGCCTTAGCTCTTTTTTCTTTAACCGCGCAAGACGGCTTGATACGTATCTTCTAATGCTTTCAATACTTTCGTATGAACTGCGGTGACTTCTTCCTCTGTCAAAGTTTGTTCCGGATTTAAATATTGGAGAGAGAATGCAACAGATTTCTTGCCTTCTTCCATGTGTTCACCTTCATACACGTCAAAGACGGATAGATCAGTCAGTAAATCCCCGCCTGCCTCATAGATGACACGCTCCAGCTGTCCGCTTGAGATATGCTGATCTACAACAAGTGCAATATCTCTTGTCACAGCAGGGAATCTCGGAATCGCTGTATATTTCATATCCTTCGATTCCGACGTCATCACATCTGTTAAATCAAACTCGAAGACATATGTTTCTTTTAAATCTAATTCCTTTTCAACGACTGGATGAAGTGCAGCAACAAACCCAATGACTTTTCCATTTAAATGAACATCTGCTGTCCGACCTGGGTGAAGACCTTCACGCTCTGCTTGAACATATGTGATTTGGTCTGATACACCAAGCTTTTCAAATAGACCTTCTGCAATTCCTTTCGCTACATAAAAATCGACAGCTTTTTTCTCGACCTGCCAAAGATTTTTATGCCATAAACCTGTCAGCGCACCAGCGACATGTTCTTTTTCCACCGGTTTTGCCCCTTCAGCTTCTGCTAAGAACACAGAACCCGTTTCATAAAAACCAAAGGAATCAGCTTGTCTTGCCAAGTTATATGCAACTGAATCAAGTAAGTTTGGCAGAAGACTTTGTCTGAGCACACTTCGTTCCTCACTCATTGGCAGGGAAAGTCTTGTTTTATAAGCTGGATTCAATGCAAAGGCAGTAGACTTATGCTGATTTGTCAATGAATACGTGATCGCTTGAGAAAGACCTGCGCCTTCTAAGAAACGTCTCACCTTTCTGCGTTTCACTTGATATGGCGTGAGACCGCCAACTGTACCAGCTGTCGCAGGTAGTGTAGATGGAATATTATCGTAGCCGTATAATCTCGCAACTTCTTCAATGAGATCTTCTTCAATCGTGATATCCATTCTGCGAGAAGGAACCGTTACGACAAGAACGTCATTTGATTCGCCTACTGTAAAGCCCAGTTTGTTGAAAATTTGAATCATATCTTCTTTTGAAATGCTCATGCCAAGCACCTTGTTCACACGCTCAGTAGATACGTGGATGACATTCATATTTATTTCAAGGTGGTTTTCCTCCACAGTCCCGCTTAGCACTTCACCACCAGCATAGATGCTGATCAATTGCGCCGCTCTTTCGGCTGCAGATTTCGTACGCTGCGGATCAAGTCCTTTTTCAAATCGTGTGCTTGATTCACTGCGAAGCCCTAAGTCTCTAGATGCTTGACGGACTGTTTGACCGTTGAAATATGCCGCTTCTAAAAGAATTGTTGTCGTTTCATCACGCACCTCTGATTCAAGACCGCCCATGACGCCTGCGACAGCGTGCGCTTTCGTTCCGTTAGTGATCACAAGATGCTTTGATGAAAGTGTACGCTCTTGCTCATCAAGTGTTTGAATGCTTTCGCTATCAGTCGCTTTACGTACGACCACTTGCTTTGAACCAAAGCGGTCATAATCAAAGGCATGAAGCGGTTGACCGTATTCAAGCAGTACAAAGTTCGTAATATCGACGACGTTGTTAATTGGGCGAATGCCTGCATTCATCAATCTTGTTTGAATCCAAAGCGGTGCTGGTCCAATCTTTACATTTTTAATGACCTTCGCTGCATAAAGTGGATTCGCTTCTTGATCTTCAATTTTCACCGAAATATAGTCTGCTGCTTTTTCTGAAGACGTGTCATGTGCTGTATCAGGAAGTTTGGTGTCTTTCCCTAAGATGGCTGCAACCTCATAGGCGACACCTAGCATATTCAGAGCATCCGCACGGTTTGGTGTTAAGCCAAGCTCAAGTACTGCATCGTCTAATTGAAGTGCCTGAAGGGCATCATCCCCGGGTTTGACGTCATTTGGGAAAACAAAAATACCTTCTGCATATTCCTTTGGTACGAGTTTGCTTTCGACACCTAATTCTTGCAGAGAACAAATCATGCCATGAGACTCTTCGCCGCGCAGCTTTGCTTTTTTAATTTTAAAGTTCCCAGGAAGGACTGCGCCAACCGTTGCGACAGCCACATATTGACCTTTATCCACATTCGGAGCCCCGCAAATAATTTGAACCGGTTCGTCTTCTCCGATATCCACGAGACATTTATTTAACTTGTCGGCATTCGGGTGCTGTTCTCGCTCCACGACGTGTCCAACGACAACTCCTTTAATGCCTTCGCCTTTATATTCAACGGCTTCCACTTCAATTCCGCTTCTTGTGATTTTCTCTGCTAATTCATCCGGCTGAATGCCTTCTAAATCGACATAGTCTTCTAACCATTTATATGAAACAAACATGTTGATTTCCTCCTCTTAGTCCTGCTTGAATTGCTTTGTGAATCTAATATCATTTGTGTAGAAATGGCGAATATCATCAATGCCGTATTTGAGCATTGCAATCCGTTCAACACCCATTCCAAAAGCAAAGCCTTGGTAAGTTTCTGGATCAAATCCGCTCATTTTCAAAACATTTGGATGAACCATCCCAGCTCCTAAAATTTCAATCCAGCCTGTTCCTTTACATACAGAACAGCCTTTTCCTCCGCATTTAAAGCAGGACACATCCACTTCAACAGATGGTTCTGTGAATGGGAAAAAGCTTGGACGCAGTCTAATTTCACGATCTTCACCAAACATTTTTCTTGCGACTGTCTCAAGCGTACCTTTTAGATCACTCATGCTAATATTGTGATCGACAACAAGCCCTTCAATCTGCATGAATTGATGTGAATGAGTCGCGTCATCGCTGTCTCGTCTATATACTTTCCCAGGGCAGATGATCTTCACAGGACCTTGTCCTTTATATTTTTCAAGTGTACGTGCTTGAACTGGTGACGTTTGTGTTCTGAGCAGTGTATCCTCGGTAATATAGAAGCTGTCCTGCATATCACGTGCCGGATGCTCCTTTGGAAGATTCAGCGCCTCAAAGTTATAATAATCCGTTTCTACCTCAGGACCTTCCTCAACGGTATAGCCCATGCCAATAAATAAATCTTCAATATCTTCGACAACAATCGTTAATGGATGTCTTGCCCCTATTTTGATTGGGCTTGCTGGCAATGTAACATCGATCGTTTGAGACGCAAGTTTCTTCTTCACTTCTTCTTTTTCCAGCTGCTCATTTTTTTCAGCAATGGCACCAGCAATCTGCTCTCTCACTTCGTTTGCGAGTGCGCCCATTTTTGGTCTTTCTTCTGCGGAGAGCTTGCCCATTCCGCGGAGTACTTCTGTGATCGGTCCTTTTTTCCCTAAATATTGAACACGAATGTCATTGACTTCTTTGAGCGAGCTAGCTGCTTCAACCTTCGCTATCGCTTCTAATTCAAGCTGTTTTAACGTTTCTTGCATGAGTGTAATCCTCCTTTTGATATACAAAACCGCCTGGATAAACGGCTGTTTGATCGTTTGAAGACAATAAAAAAACCCGTCCCCTCTAGAAAAGAAGGGACGAGTTGTGGTCGCGGTACCACCCTTGTTAAGCACAAATATATGTGCGAATAAGCTTCATTGACATAACGGAATCAAACGAATCCGGTTCACCTTTACGCAAAGCTTGCGGTCCCGGTGACAACTCCAGAGGTGAATTCCTGTTTCAGCATTCCTTAAATGCACTTTCAGTCTACGATGCATTCTCCCTATAAGGCTGCTCCTTGAAACAATCTTCCTCTATCATGGTTTTTAAAATATTAGTTTCATTATAGTGAAAATGAGCGCATGTTGCAACACTATCCACGCAAATGATAAACAAGTACAGCCGCTGCAACAGCCACATTTAATGATTCTGCCTGGCCATACATTGGCACATATAAATTGTGGTCTGTCATTTGCAGAATCTCTGGGTTTATACCCGCTCCTTCATTGCCAACAATCAATGCAAACGGACCTTCTGCCGTTACGCTTCTATACGCTTTCGCATTGTTTAGCGCACTTCCGTATACAGGAATGTCTTGCTCCTTACATGCTGGTATGATCTGCTGAAGGCTTTGCTTTAAAATTGGCAGGTGGAAATGCGACCCTTGTGCGGAACGGAGCGTTTTTCCGTTATACGCATCAACTGTTCCATCGCCTAAGATCACAGCATCAAGACCAGCGGCATCTGCTGTCCGAATGAGTGTGCCTAAATTCCCTGGGTCCTGCACTGCATCTAACAGAAGAAGTCGTTCATACTTCTTTTCTTCAAATACAGGAACTGTACAAACTGCCGCGATGTGCTGAGGCGTTTCCGTTTCGGTCATGGCAGAAAAGGCTTCCTCGCTCAGTTCATAAAGCTCAATGTCAGGATCGATATGAGAAGGAAGCTTATCAGGCGATGTGACCATTAATTCTTTCACAACCCCGCTCTTCAATGCTTCTTCTACTAAGTGGATTCCCTCCACGAGAAACAGCCCCGTTTTCATTCGTTCTTTTTTTGTATGGAGCTTTTTCCACTGTTTAATGTTTGTATTTTTTGCTGATTCTATATATTTCAAGCGACTTTAACTCCTTTAAATATCATGAATTTATTATATCTCATGCACACTACATAATAAACCGTTCTTTGAGACAGAATAGGGCTATTACCATCAAAAAAGGAGTGTGGGCAATGGATTTTAATTTAAGAGGCGCAGTCATTCAAAACATCACTGGCCATAATCAAGAGCAGCTTGAGCATACGATTTTAGATGCCATTCAAAGCGGTGAGGAAAAAATGCTGCCAGGTCTTGGCGTGTTGTTCGAAGTGCTATGGCAAGAAGCATCAGAAAACGAGAAAAACGAGATTCTTGAAACATTAGAGCAAGGCTTAAAGCCTCATCAGCAGCAATAAAAGAAGCCGGTTTGCTATCATAAGCAAACCGGCTTTTTCATTTAGCCAGTGATCGGTGTTTCCATCCGAAGCGCTGGATCACGCCAAATGTCGACCCACTTTTTAATTGCAAACACAATAATCACAAATCCTAAGATCAGCATAATGATCGACAGCACCGCATTCAGCACGCTGTAACCTGATGCCTCGGGATTAAGATATACATTTGCTACCATCCAATAGCCCGCATAATTCACTGTCACATATAAGTAAGCAAGTGGAATTAAACAAGTCAGCATATATCGCCTTTTATCTGCAATTTTTAATACAACGGTTGCTCCGATAATAAGACCGACCGATGCCATTAATTGGTTTGACACCCCAAACAGCGCCCAAATCGACCCGATGTCTCCAGAGTAAAGCAAGTACCCCCACATAAAACAAGCAAGCGCACTTGCGAACACCGACCCAGGGACCCAGTCATTTCGTTTAAGCGGTTTATAAGCTTCACCAAAGAAGTCTTGAATTAAATAGCGTGCCACACGTGTCCCTGCATCAATAGCGGTTAAAATAAAGACGGCTTCAAACATAATGACGAATTGGAAGAAATAAGACGCCAAATGACCAAAGAACGGAATTCCCGTAAAGATATACGCCATTCCTACAGCTAATGTCACAGCTCCACCTGTTCTTCCTTCTAAATCAAGACCAATTTCCTTACTCAGCTGCGGAAGGTTCTCGACACTCATCCCAAGTGTTCTGAACACTTCTGGCGTACTGTTGATCGCAAAATAATCGCCTGGATGAAGAGCCGTAGCGGCAATTAACGCCATAATTCCAACTAGACATTCTACTAGCATTGCGCCAAACGCGACAGGCTTCATATCACTCCAGCGGTCAAGCATCTTAGGCGTTGTCCCAGATCCAACAAATGCGTGGAAACCAGATATGGCACCGCAAGCAATGGTAATTGAAATAAAAGGCCAGACAGGACCAGCTAAAACAGGACCTCCTCCATTCACAAACTCCGTAAAGGCTGGGAATTGAATCGTTGGATTGACGACAAAGATTCCAGCAATCAAGGCGATAAAAACACCTATTTTCATAAAGCTGCTTAAATAGTCCCTCGGTGCGAGCAGCAGCCATACCGGCAATGCCGCAGCAAAAAAAGCATAGATCGGCAGAGCAAGGGCAAGCGTTTTTGTATCAAGTGTTAAAAGATCGCCAAGTGCCGTGCCTTGAATATTCGGCCCAAGGAATACACCAACCATCAGCAAAATAAATCCCGCAGTTGTGGCTAGTTTTAAATTGCCTGTCTTTTTATAATAAAGACCAACTCCCATCGCAATTGGAATCGTGATTCCGACTGCAAATGTCCCCCAAGGGTTACGTTCTAATGCATGAAGCACCACCATAGACAAACCTGCCATTGTGATCGTAATGATAAACAGCATCGCAAGCCCTGTACAAAATCCTGCGACAGGTCCTAGCTCTTCCTTCGCTACCTCTGATAACGATTTCCCCTTTTTTCGCATCGACGCAAATAAGACGACAAGATCATGTACAGCTCCGCCAATCACTGCGCCAATTAACAGCCACAGGAGACCCGGTAAATACCCGAATTGTGCAGCTAAAATCGGCCCCACTAACGGACCGGCAGCTGCAATCGCAGCAAAGTGATGCCCAAATGTGACCCATTTATTAGTTGGTACATAATCTTTCCCGTCCTCTAATGTGTGAGCAGGTGTAAAATGATCGTCTGTCACCTTTAAGACATTGACCATCATAAATGTGCCATAAAGACGATAGGCAATCGCTAAAATACACATAGATGCTATGACAATTGTAACCGCATTCATTTAACCATCCCCTTTGCACAAACAATTTGTTACAAATATAACATAAATTGATTGATTTTTCTTTCTTTTAAAACCAAGTTGACAAATGTGAATAATATGTTTATTCTTGAGGTAGCTTCACCTACTTCCATAAACTCTCTTTTGACAGGGCATTCTTTAGGCTCTGTCCTTTTTATTGCTTTCATCTTACAAAAATAAAAGCCAGATCACATGTGCCTTATTCACTAGAATATTTTTTCTTCTTCTGTCAAAAACAGTTCTTTTGACGTAATGATAAAACAGCGTTCATTTCCTGGGAAATTCAAAGAAATAAAAAAAGCCCTTCCCCTATACTGAGGAAAGGCATTCTTTCTTAAGAACCGTACGTGATTTGTTCAACCGTTTTTTGATCAAGTCTTTTGATCACTTCTGTTAAAAGCTTCACTGCATTTTCATAATCATCTCGGTGAATCATCGCTGCATGGGTATGAATATATCTGCTTGGTATCCCGATCGATAGTGATGGCACACCATGACCAGTTAAATGGATGCCGCCAGCATCTGTCCCGCCGCCAGGCATGGAGTCATATTGGTAAGGGATGTTCAATTCATCCGCTGTTTGGACAACAAAATCTCGAAGCCCTTTATGAGATACCATCGAAGCATCAAATACAACAATCGTTGGCCCTTTGCCAAGTTTGCTTGTTGCTTCTTTTTCAGTAATGCCCGGCGTGTCTCCTGCTACACCAACATCAATGGCAAACCCTATATCAGGCTGGATTGTAGCCGCTGCTGTTTTGGCCCCGCGCAGGCCAACTTCCTCTTGTACAGTTGCAACACTGTAAGCAATATTCTCATGCTGAGTATTGTGTAAGTTCTTCATGACATCAATCGCTACTGCACAGCCGATACGGTTGTCCCATGCTTTTGCAAGGAGCATTTTTTCATCATTCATCACTGTAAACTCAAAATAAGGGACGATTTGATCTCCAGGCAGAACGCCCCATTCCATTGCCTGTTCTTTGCTTGATGCACCGATATCAATAAACATATCTGTAATCTCAATCGATTTTTTTCGAGCTTCAGGTGACAAGACGTGCGGCGGCTTTGAGCCAATCACACCTGTAATGTCTCCCTTTTTCGTTACAATGGTCACACGCTGCGCGAGCATGACCTGTGACCACCATCCGCCGACAGTTTGGAAGCGAATGTAGCCCTTGTCATCAATTTTTGTCACCATGAATCCTACTTCATCTAAGTGACCAGCGAGCATAATTTTAGGTCCGTTTGCGTTTCCTTCCTTTTTAGCGATTAAGCTGCCAAGGCGGTCACTAGAGACTTCATCTGCATATGATTCTATGTATGTCTGCATGACTTTTTTGACATCACGTTCATTTCCTGGAATCCCTTTTGCATCCGTTAGGTCTTTCAGCATAGTTAATGTTTGATCTAGCTTTGTCATTCCATATATCCTCCTTTATCTTCATGGTGCATTCTTATTATACAAAACCTCTTTCGTTCAATACGATCTTTTTATGAATATTTTTTCGTTTTCCGAAATATTTTTTAAAAAAAAGTTGAAACCTTTTGCCCTTTTCATTCGTAGTACATCAGATAACGGTATTGGAGGTGCATCCTGTCATGTTTGTAATCCTCATTAGACTAGCTCTTGTTGCACTGCTTGTCTACATCTTCTACATGGCGGTAAAATTCTTCTCAAACCCGAGAAGAAAGCTGAAACAAGCACAATTAAAAGAAGGCTTTTATTTTATGGACGAACAGCAAAATGCACGTAAAAATTTTAATTTCGTCTATAAAGGTGTCTTGTTTGAAGGGGAAAAGCATGTTCCTTCTAAGGATCATCCTCTGTTTGTCCACTCCATTTACGTTTGGACGGAGTCACCTGAGAAGCTAAGTGAATTTACATTAGAAGACTTTGAAAAATTGGAGGAAAACATCATCGAACGTTATCCTCAAACAAAAATTGATTGGGATCAGCCCATTAAAAAAATCAAACAAAAAAAAGGAGCAGACACGCCGTCTTGATGGCGTCTGCTCCTTTTTCAGATGAACTTGATATATCCTAATATGATCAACTGCACCATGATTAACACTGGCATGCCAATTTGAAAGGCAGGATGTTTTGTTTTATGACGAAAATACTGCATCCCTAGATACGATCCAGCAGCCCCAAAAAGCACGGCAGCACTCCATAAGTGCGCCTCTGAAATTCTCCATTTATGCGCTTTTGCCCGGCGCTTGTCCTCTCCCATGAGAAAGAAACCATAGCCATTTACCAAGATCAGCAGCACAATCAACGCGATATTCATTCATTTCACCTCACATGATGAGCAAAAAAGATCACCCCTCAACGGAATGATCTTTCATATGACTTACTTGTCTAGTTGTGCTTTTGCAGCATCAGCAAGCTGATTGAATGCACTTAGGTCATTCACAGCAAGGTCAGCAAGCATTTTGCGGTTTACTTCGATACCAGAAAGCTTTAGGCCATGCATTAAACGGCTGTAAGAAAGACCGTTCATACGAGCTGCAGCATTGATACGAGTGATCCATAGTTTACGGAAGTCACGTTTTTTCTGACGACGGTCACGGAAAGCGTAGTTTCCAGATTTCATCACCTGTTGGTTTGCTACTTTATATAATCTATGTTTTGAACCGAAATAACCTTTTGCTAATTTAAGAACCTTTTTACGACGCTGACGCGACACAGTTCCGCCTTTTACTCTTG
The DNA here is from genome assembly GCF_037976435.1 of Bacillus sp. FSL K6-2841. Taxonomy (NCBI): domain Bacteria; kingdom Bacillati; phylum Bacillota; class Bacilli; order Caryophanales; family Bacillaceae; genus Bacillus; species Bacillus sp. FSL K6-2841. The sequence continues at coordinate 2,524,312 of NZ_CP150266.1, forward strand.
GCATTGTAATTCCCTCCTATGATTCCTATTCCAGATTACTTGATGTTTGCAAGTTGTTGTTTAATACGTTTGAAATCTCCAGCACTTACGATTGCGCTCTTACGCAATTTACGCTTTTGCTTTGTAGATTTGTTAGCGAACAAGTGACTTGTGTACGCATGAGAACGTTTAAGTTTACCAGAACCTGTTTTTTTGAAACGTTTAGCAGATCCGCGGTGAGTTTTCATTTTTGGCATTGGATGTTTCCTCCCTCTGTTACTTTACTTTTCGACTTTTGGTGCAAGCATGAGGAACATGCTACGTCCGTCCATCTTAGGTTTTGTTTCTACTGTTGCTACTTCAGCGCAAGCTTCAGAGAAACGGTCTAACACGCGCTGTCCGATTTCTTTATGCGTAATCGCACGGCCTTTAAAGCGGATAGAAGCTTTCACTTTATCGCCCTTTTCAAGGAATTTGATTGCATTGCGGAGCTTCGTGTTAAAATCATGTTCATCGATTGTCGGGCTCAACCGAACTTCTTTTAAGCTAATGATTTTTTGATTCTTACGTGCCTCTTTATCCTTCTTCTGCTGTTCGAATCGGAACTTACCGTAGTCCATGATTCGGCAAACAGGTGGTTTTGCATTTGCAGCAACTAACACAAGGTCAAGATTGGCTTTCGTAGCAATTTCCAGAGCTTCCTGGCGGGTTTTAATCCCCAGCTGATCGCCATTTTGTCCGATCAAACGAACTTCACGCGCACGAATACCTTCATTAACTAATTGATCTTTGCTAATAGTGAGCCACCTCCATGAGATTTTGAATTGAGTTCACAATTCATTTTGACCATTTCGTTGTATGTTTTACAGGCAAACAAAAAGTGTGGGCATATAAAACACCCACACTGCGAACATTTGCATGAAAAAATAAATGTACGGTCAACCTGTCAACTACAAACACGTGTCAATCAGGTGAGAAGCGGGTGCTTCTGCTTGTGATATCTATTCAATTCGTTAATTATTCTACACAATTTTCATTCGTCCGTCAAGTAACCGAACTCTTGAAACAACTTTTTCATCTTAGCATGATTAAACGAATAGGGCAAGGCTTTTTCAAAACAATGACGCCATCAAAGAATGAATTGCATAAAGATTGGGATGACAATGACGGTCACAACTCCTACGACCACAACGGCGATACTTGCCATGGCCGCCTCCACTTCACCCATCTCAATCCCAACAGAGACGCCAAGTGCATGTCCTGATGTACCGAGTGCAAGCCCTTTTGCCACTGGATTTTTAATTCGAAACCATTTTAAGAAGAAAGCACCTAGTGCATACACGATGACTGCATTAAATATGACCGCAAAGGCTGTGATATCTGCAATTCCGCCAATATCCTTTGCAATCGGAAGAGCAATCGCAGTCGTCGCTGCCTGCGGGAGCATACTTTTCATTACCGCTGCATCAAGATGAATTCCTTTTGCTACGACATACACAATTGTAATGGAACAAAGTGATCCTACAAAAATAGCGGATAAAATCTGCCACCAATATTTTTTTAGCAATGCACGCTGCTTATAAAGCGGGATAGCGAAAGCAATGGTCGCGGGCTCTAAGAAAAACTTAATAATCTTGCCGCCCTCATTATAATCTGCATAGGAAAAACCGCCAATTTTTAAAAATAAAATACCTAACACCATGGCCACAAAAAGTGGTGTAAATAAGAAGAAGCCTTTTGATTTTTTAAATAAGAATGTACCGATTCCAAAGGCGACTAATGAGACGACTATACCAAAATAAGGACTCATCGTACTTGTACCCATCCTGCATCTCTCCTTTAATGCGTACTTGAAGCTGGTTTATTAGAATGAGAAGGAGTCGATTTGCTCTCCTTTGTCTCTTTACGTTTCTGTGGTTTTTCTGATAATTGCAAGAGAAGCTGCGAGAATAGCCCTGTCGCTGCAAGTAACATAATCGTTGCAATGATGATGACACCAACGACTTGCACACCTACTTCTTGCATGACACCTAGTGATTGAATAACCGAGATACCAGAGGGAACAAATAGAAAGCTAATGAGCCCTGTCAATGATGTACCTAATTGCTCCACTTGCTCCAGTTTGACGATTTTCGTTGTCAGCAAAACAAATAATAGAACTAGACCAATCACAGATGCAGGCATCGGAATTGGTAAATACATTGAAATGAGATTAGAAACGAACATTACGGTTGCAAAGATAAATGCTTGAGATAGAAATCCATATACTTTAGTGGCACTCATGCCCCTTCACCTCTTTCTTCGACTGCCCTCAGTATAAGGCATGAAATAAATGAATGAAGCGTTTACAATCAAACTCGCCAGATTCAATGAATGAAATGCAGAAAACGAGTATTGAAATACAAATAAAAAAAGCCGTCCTATTCTAGCAGGAGCGACTTCTTTAGTTCCTTGGCGTAAGTACGGCTGACTGGAATAATCGACCCGTCTGTCATATGCAGATTATACGTCGAATTAAACCACGGCTGTACTTCTTTCATATGAGAGGTGTTCACGATATAGCTTCGATGAACCCTCATAAAGTAAGCCTCAGGGAGTTTCTTTTCAATGACCACAAGCGGTTCTGTGACCTCGTACATGTGATCCTTTGTTTTCACAACCTTTTTCCCCTCACTAAGCCCTACATACATGATCTCTTCTACTTGCAGAATGACAATTGAATCATCGACTGAGATGGCTAATTTTTGCTGATGGGGAATTTTCTCATCTGACAGCTGATGGTCTTGCGTCTCAACAGACTTCCACTTTTTAAACTTTTGGATCGTCTGCAATAGCCGTTCTTCATCAAATGGTTTTGTTAAATAATCAAGCGCACTGACCTCAAACGCCTTTAGCGCATATTGATCAAAGGCTGTGGCAAAAACAATCGCTGGCGGATCTGACATCCGGTTGAGTCTTTTGGCAATATCAAATCCATTTTCACCTGATAAATCAATGTCTAAAAAGAGCAGGTCCGGCTTATGATCCACCATCCGGTCAAAAGCAGATTCTATATTTTCTGCTTCCTCTATTTGAACATCCTCTTTCGTTCTGCGTAATAAGTATTTTAATTCGTCTCTTGCTAACACTTCATCATCTACGATTAATACGTTTATCAACGAAAATCATCCTTTTTTACATAGTCCATTGGAATGCGGAATGAGATGTCAGTGCCTTGGCCGCTATGAATAGATAGAGCGGCTTGTCTGCCAAAAATCCCTCTTAACCGCTGATCTAAATTGAAAAGAGCGGTACCTGTTCCTTCTTTGGATTCAACAGGTGCTTTTAATAGCTGAGCCATCTTGTCATTCTCGATTCCTTGTCCATTATCCGTCACTTTCATATTGACATGCCCATCTTTCATCACAGCGGATACGATGACTTCACAGCTCGTTTGATGTTTAGGAAAAGCGTGTCTCACTGCATTTTCAACAAGTACCTGAAGCACAAATGGCGGAATCATCACCTGCTCAAGCTCCTTTTCAATTTGAAAGGTCACGTGGTATTTATTTGGAAACCTTGCTTGTTCAAGTGACAAATATGCTTCTACATGCTGCATTTCTTTATGAAGTGGAATAAGCAGCTGGCGGGCGCCTTGCAAATTGGATCGAAAATAAATACTCAGCTGCAGCAGCAGTTTCCTAGCCATCTCTACATTCGTTCTGCACAAGACAGAGATGGTATTAATGGCATTAAATAAAAAGTGCGGATTCACTTGCGCTTGAAGCGCTTTGATCTCTGCATCTTTTAGCAGGCGGCTTTGGGTTTCTGCCTCTCCAAGCTCAAGCTGTGTGGAAAACAGCATCGCCAAGCCTTCTGCAAGCTCCTCCTCTACCCTGCTTAATCCGACCGGAGAATTAAAATACATTTTTAACGTTCCGATCGTTTGACCATTAGAGGTGAGGGGCAGCACAATCGCCGCTTGGAGCGGGCAATGGGTGACTGAACAATTGATTTCGTCTTTCGAATGCGCCTTCATAATTTTGCCGCTCATCAATACTTGTTTCGACAGTCCTGTAATCAGGCTTTTCGATGGAATATGATGATCCGTCCCATCTCCAACATGCGCTAAAATCTTTTCTGTATCGGTTAAGGAGACCGCATCTGTTTCTGTTAATCGATGAATGATCTCCGCCACACTTTTACATGACTGTTCATTTAACCCTTGACGGAAGAAAGGCAGCGTTTGATCGGCGATTGAAAATACACGGTGTGTCTGCATCGCCTTTGCCTGCTCTTCTTGCCGAATGACTGACTGTAAAATCGATAAAAAGATAAAGCTGCCAATTCCATTCACAAAAATCATCGGCAAAGCAATGATACTTACAAGCCCCCAAGCATCAGCAAATGGCTTTGCAAATAGAAGGATAATGATCATCTGCAAGGATTCCATTGCCACACCAAAAAGTGCGGCTTGGCGAGGTGTCACCATTCGATTCTTCCGCTTAAACCTGCTGCCGACATAGCCTGCAATCACACCGGCTAAAATCGAAGAAATCGCACAGCTGAGTGCCGTGCTTCCTCCTAATGAATAGCGATGAATCCCAGCTAAAAGCCCTGCGCCAATGCCAACAAATGGCCCTCCTATTAATCCGCCCATTTCGATCCCCATAATTCTCGTATTGGCAATCGAACTTGATGAGCCGAGATGATAGGAAAACTCATGATTCATGACCATCTGCTGTTGGATTTCAATTCCTGTGTAATTGCTGATAATACTAAAAGAAGCAAAAATAAAGACAAGGACTGCCTTTTTTCGAAACCCTTCATTATGAAGTAATAGATTGCGAAAACCCTTCACATGGGCAAGCACAAACCCTAAAATAACGATGATCCCAACACGCTCGATCATCATAATAATTAAATGAAGCAAACCTGCCACCTCAATTGATGTATGTATTATTTACTGTCTTTCTATTTTATCATGTGCGGTCAATGTTCAAATATCTCTCAAATCTTTTCTTTATTGCTCTCATCTTCTATTGTAAAATGAACTTGAGCCGTCACTTGCAATTGAAGGTAACACATACATAACAAGGGAGAAGATCATGAAAGCCGTATTTTTCGATTTAGATGATACTTTGCTTTGGGATGAAAAAAGCATTCACACCACTTTTCAGGAAACATGCCGCGAAGCGGAAAAGAAATATGGACTGAATCCAGAAACATTTGAACAGATTGTTCGTGAAGAAGCAAGAAAGCTGTATTCGTCCTATGAAACATATGATTATACTGTCATGATCGGAATTAATCCTTTCGAAGGACTGTGGTCCAATTTTAGTGAACCGATTAGCGAAGGCTTTCAAAAATTGAATGCCCTTGCTCCAGAGTACCGCAAGAACGCTTGGACCAATGGCTTAAAAGAAGCAGGAATTGACGATGAGGCATTTGGACAATATTTGGCTGATTTCTTTGCAGCCGAGCGGAGAAAACGCCCCTTTGTCTATGAAGAAACGTACCCTGTTTTAGACCGCCTGAAAGGCAGCTATGAATTGCTCCTTTTAACAAACGGAGATCCTAGTCTTCAAAAAGAAAAACTGGCCGGTGTTCCTGAGCTTGCACCTTATTTTAATGAAATTGTGATTTCAGGAGATTACGGAAAAGGCAAACCTGACCCTGGCATCTTTGAGCACTGCCTTCAGCTGTTAAATCTAACAAAAGACGATGTGATCATGGTTGGAGACAATCCAAAAACAGATATTCTTGGGGCATCTCGCGCTGGTATTCAAACCATTTGGATCAATCGACATGGTAAAAAGAATGAAACAGATGTAACGCCAGATTATGAAATCAAAGACTTACATGAATTGTTTGATATATTAAAATAGAACAAATGAAAAAACACCCTTCTCCTGACGAGATTGGGTGTTTTTTGTGGGCTCAAACTACACAATTCCTGCTAGACTTTGCGCTTGCTTGTCTAAACTGCGGGCTGCTTCTCCTATATTGATAAATTCCTCGTTTGCCTGCTTCACAAGATCACGATTTGTAAACACCGTTGTTTTGGCCCGGCTCGTTCCGCTGCTGACCTTCTCTACTTCCGCATGAATCGCCTTTACATATTGATCTACTTTGACGATCGCTTCTTTTGAATTAGTTGCAAGCTTTCGAATTTCTGCCGCCACTACACTAAAGCCATTTCCATAGGAACCTGCGTGGGCTGCTTCGATCGCCGCATTTAATGCAAGGAGCTGGGTTTGTGAAGAAATGCTGTTAATCGTTGTAGCGATGGAGCTGATGGACTCTACCTGCTCTGTTAATCCTTTTAGTAAGCTCATATTTTGATCTGTTTCGTTTGCTATATGATCAAAGGAGACATTGACTTTTTGACTATGCTGGATGCCCACTTCTGCTCGCTCCATTAATTTTGCAGACATCTCCTTTAAATCGTCTACGACCTGTTTCATCGTGTTTTCTCTCTCTGTTATGTCTGTTGCGACTTTCACAACACCCACTATGTTTCCCTCTTCATTACGGACAGGTGTATAGGTTGCTTCAAGCCATAAGCTGTCACCATTCTTCGTCATCCGCTGCACCTTTTCCTGAAAGACTTGCCCCTCTTTCAAACGCTTCCAAAACATTTGATAGCTTGCGTGCTCTGCAATATGACGAGGACAAAACTGTCTATGTTTTAAACCAATCATCTCTTGCTTTGAATATCCCATGGCTTTTGCAAAAATATCATTGACCCATAGGACTTCTCCTGTCACATCAAATTCAATCATCGCCAGTGAGTGTTCCAATGCACGAAGTACTGCTGATCGCTCCAATACTTGTGATGATAAAGTGTTTGTTGTTTGCATCATCGCTTTCATTCCCCCAATCTAACTCGAACCAATAGTACATACTTACCCATACTTTCGTACTATCTAAACGTATCATTCAAGGGACTGGATCACCAGTGGAGGATTTTTCCCAAGAAAAAGCCAGTGATCTAAAGAGAAAGATCACTGACTGCTTCGTTTGAAAAAGATTATTTTTTCGCTTCTGCCACTGCATGTTTCACAAAGGCTTCAAGATCCATCGTTTCTGAATCTTGCTCTCCGTATTTTCTAACATTGACAGCGCCATTTTCTGCTTCTTGATCTCCGACGACGAGCATGTACGGGATCTTTTGCATTTGCGATTCTCTAATTTTGTATCCGATTTTTTCATCACGGCTGTCAAGCTCTACACGAAGACCTTCAAGCTGCAAACGTTCTTGTACTTTTTTCGCATAGTCTAAATGGACAGACGGTGAAACCGGGATGACTTGGAATTGTACAGGTGCCAGCCAAGTTGGAAGGGCTCCTTTGTATTCTTCAATTAAGAAGGCTACAAAACGCTCCATTGTAGAAACAACACCTCTATGAATCACGACTGGACGATGGTGCTTGCCATCTTCTCCGATATATGTGAGATCAAAGCGCTCTGGAAGTAAGAAATCAAGCTGTACAGTAGACAATGTCTCTTCTTTTCCAAGAGCTGTCTTCACTTGAACGTCAAGCTTCGGACCATAAAATGCCGCTTCGCCTTCTGCCTCATAATAGTCATGACCAAGCTCGTCCATTGCATCCTTTAGCATCGATTGCGCTTTATTCCACATGGCATCATCGTCGAAATACTTCTCAGTATCTTCTGGATCACGGTAAGATAAGCGGAATGTGTAGTCATTCAAGCCAAAGTCTTGATACACTTCTTCAATTAGGCGAACTGTACGAATGAATTCGTCTTTGATTTGATCTGGACGAACAAAAATATGTGCATCGTTTAATGTCATACCTCGAACACGTTGAAGGCCGGATAAAGCACCTGACATTTCATAACGGTGCATTGTACCAAGCTCTGCAATACGAATTGGCAATTCGCGATAGCTATGCGGCTCGTTTTTGTAAATCATCATATGGTGCGGACAGTTCATCGGACGAAGAACAAGATCTTCGTTGTCCATTTCCATCACAGGGAACATGTCTTCTTGATAATGCGCCCAGTGCCCTGAAGTTTTATACAATTCAACATTTGCAAGAACTGGTGTATACACATGCTCATAACCAAGGCGTACTTCTTTATCAACAATGTAACGCTCAATAACGCGGCGGATCGTTGCGCCTTTTGGCAGCCAAAGCGGTAGACCTTGACCTACCTTTTGAGAGTTCGCAAACAGTTTCAACTCTTTTCCTAGTTTACGATGATCTCGTTCTTTCGCTTCTTCAAGCAGACGTAAATGCTCATTTAGATCATCTTTGCTGAAGAAAGCTGTACCGTAAATACGCTGAAGCATTTGATTGTTGCTGTCACCTCTCCAGTATGCACCTGCAAGGCTTAACAGCTTAAACTCTTTGATTTTTCCTGTTGATGGCAAGTGAATGCCGCGGCAGAGGTCAAAGAATTCACCCTGCTCATAAATCGTAACAGCTTCACCTTCTGGAATCGCCTCTAACAGCTCAAGCTTTAATTGATCACCAATCGCTTCAAAGCGTTTTTTCGCTTCTTCTCTTGATACTTCAATTCGCTCGATTGGCAGATTGCTGTTAATGATTTTTTTCATTTCTTTTTCAATCTTTGGTAAATCTTCCGGTGTGATGGCAACATCGATGTCCACATCGTAGTAGAAGCCATTTTCAATCACAGGACCTACGCCAAACTGAACGTGATGCTCTTTTCCATACAGGCGTTTGATTGCCTGTGCTAGCAAATGAGCTGTGCTGTGGCGCATAATGTCGAGCGCTTCATCACTTTTATCTGTAATGATCTCAATTGTTCCACTTTCTAATAGCGGCGTACGCAGATCTATTTCTTTGCCGTTCAATTTACCGGCAAGCGCTTTTTTCTTTAGGCCTGGGCTAATTGATGCCGCGATGTCTTCTGTTGTAGCTGTTTTGTCAAACTCCTTGACTGCTCCATCTGGAAATGTAAGTTGAATTTGTTCTGACATCTCTGGTCACTCCTTTTTTTGGCAATATAAAAACCCCGCCCCCTGGAAAGGGACGAGGTTGAATAAAACGGAATCGTGGTTCCACCCTTTTTCCCGTATTTGCAGCTTACTTTTTCATAAGCAAACACGGCTTGTGGTTCGATAACGGGAATTCCCGTCAGCCATTACTAAAACGTTCACAGCTGATGTTCAAAGGTGGTAAAGCAAATGGTCCTCTGCTAGGAAGCTTTCAGCCGCGGCTTCCCTCTCTTTAAGCGGGTGTTCATTTGTTCATGTCCTTATCAATACGGTCTCTGTATGAAGTTACACCGTATTATAAAACGTTTTTTCGTGAAAATCAAGAAAGCTTTTCACTTTTCTGTTCCAAATGGTCATGGACAAATTGAACATTGTGTTCTTGAAATGAATGAGCCGGGAATACCTCAACCCTTTCTTGAAAAATATTTTGAATGGTCTGTACCATCGAGTGACCTGTATCATTTGTAAACAGGTCAATCTTTTGGGGCGCTATGGATACGAGTGGTGCAATCAGCTGCGAATCAATATACATTGGATGCTCTCTTACAAACTGTCTGTCTATGTATTGTTTTTGATCACGCTCAGAAGCGTACCGAAATTCCCAAATCATCAGGCGATCCTGATGCACAACATGTACTTTTTCGAGCTTTGGTTCTTTTGCCATCACATAGTCTCGAAGCGATTGAATGAAGTTTTGATATTCTTGTTCCATTTTGTATTCTTCAATGGAGACTTCAACATAGTTCTTCAGCCTCCTGTCATACTCTGACAGTCTGAATGTCATAAATGAACCAATTGAAAAAATACCTTGCTGTAAAGAAATCGTCTCAAGCTCCTTTGTTAACAGGGCTTCTCTTGACGGTTCTTGATGAATGCCGGGAATATCATCTAAATCCCCATTCATGATGCTGTGGGCGATGGAAAGAATTTGGTGCTGCTCTTCAGGATCTTTAAATAAATACGTGTTTTCAAGAATGCTGCGCATGCGCTCATTTTCTTTGCATTCCAAAAAAAAGTGAACCAGTAATGGCCGCACAATAGGCTCAAGTCCTTCTTTTGATTCCTTCGCCTCTATGAGAAGCCGGTCTTTCCCTTGTTGAATTGACATGTGATGCCGACTGTCCAAGTGTTCAGCAAGATGTAAAAAAGCGGCGGTATCATATTCATCTTCAAAGATTATTTCAAGCATGTTTGTCCCCCCTAACGACATCTGTTACATATATATGGGGAGAACATAAAAAATAGACGCCTAAAATAAATCAGGCCTCTTTCTTTTTAAAATAAGTGGAACTGAGATAAAGATCAGATAAATCAAACAAACGATTGCTAAGGCGGCATAATTGCCGCTGACAAAGCTTGATCCAAGGACATTTAATGCCACTGTACCCGGTATTAACCCTAAAAAGGTAGCTGCCGTAAATGCACGATAATTCGCACGTGAAGCTGCTGCCGCATAGCTGACAAAGTCAAAATGGATTGGGGCAATACGCAATAACAAAATGTAAAGAAAGCCATGCTCCTGAATGCGGGATGTCACCGCTCTCAGCTTCCGGCTACTTGATTCTGTTTCCTTCTTTTTGGAGCGAAAGGTTGTGGCAAGCAGGAAGGAGCCTGTTGCCCCGGCGGTAGCACCGACGAGAGCATAAATCGTCCCAAGAACACTTCCAAAGGCCAAACCCGCTGCCAGCGAAAAGACCGTAAGTGGGACGAGAACAAACGGGCGAAAAAGAGATAAGAAAAGAAAAACAAAGGGGGCCAGCAATCCAAATTGAAGCACCCAATTCTTCACATCTTTCGGTGCCAGCTGAAGATGCTGTTTGTTCAGCCACCAAAGTAAAACAGCGAGACCTGCAATCACGAGAAAAAGCAGCCATTTTCTTTTGTTCATTTCATTTGCTCCTCCTTCACGTGATAGACGTTTTTATAAATGACGGCGGTTTTCTCCTTCGAGCAAGACTGCCTCTGCTAAATAGAGAATCCGTTCCATTAAACGAGCGGCTTTGACCTCTTCTTTTTCCCCGCGCTGTGAGTACGTAAAGTGATGCTTCAGTTCACTTGGTGAGAAATTAGAAGAGAAGAAAGTCGGCAGCTGCTCTGCCATACGGTATTGTAAAATCGTTCCGAGCAGTTCATCACGAACCCAGCTTGTCATCGACTCTGCCCCAATATCATCAAGCATTAGAATAGGGGTGGATTTGACCATGTTCAATTTTGATTCTAATGTATGATCGGCTAACGAATTTTTTAACTCTCTCACAAATTCAGGCACGTACACAAGGAGAGATGGATATTCCTTCTCCGCTAACTGCTGCGCAATGGCTGCCAGAATATACGTTTTTCCTACTCCAAACTTCCCGTGTAAATATAAGCCCTTCCCTTTGCCCGTCTCATCATAGCTTTGCAGAAATTGTCCTACTTTTTGAATGACTTCCTGTCTTCCCACAACGTTCAGATCAGCAAACGTTGCTTGAAGAACATTTTGCGGAATGTACATGCTTTTCATGAGCTCTTGCTGTTTTTTCTGTCTATCGAGCCGCAGCTTGACTGGACAAGGGGAATATTCAATATCAATACTCTGACCTTTGATCACAAGCTTCGGGTGATAACCGTCTAAAATCGCATTGACGTTCTCTTCATCTAAGCAATATGAACAGCCCTTCGACTGCTGCACATATTCAAAAAGCCGGTTCAAGCTGCGATTGATCATGTCTTCGTGTATGTCTTCTTGGTGCTCCTGTAAAAAGGCTTTTACGTTTTCATCAGATAACACACTCTCTTTAATCTGATTGTATCTCACACGAAAATCTACGCGCCCTTTTAGCTGTTCAAATGAACGACCGATCGGTTTCATCCTCATCTCACCTCATCTTAATGTGCATTGTACTTTTTCATATTTTTAAACTGATCTAACAGTTTTTCTTTTTCTCGTTCGAGGTCTTCTGTCGATAGGCTGTCTGTTTGTTCTTTTGCCGGCTGTTCTTTCGTTTCAGTTTCTTTCATCCAGTCAGGAAGCTTCTCTTCACGGACAACTTTCCCTGATCCGTACGTGCTGCGCTGCTTTTTCTGCTGCGCCCACTCTGTCATTTGCCTGTTCTCTTCTTTGGCAATTTTCATGGCAGCCGCTACGGTTTTAATTTTCTTTCTCACCCAATGAGCGGCAATTTTTTGCATATATGTTTTCGACAGCTTCATATCTGTTTTCAGTAATGTATAGTAGATCAAAACGTTCATGACACCTGGCTCCAGCTGCTGCTCAAGCATAATATCTTCGACAATTCTTAAGTCGGCATATGTTGGCTCAATGCCGTCAGCCATATCTTTTAGCAGCTCCCTAGGCGAAATATGATCAAGCTTTTCAATCAATTTTGCATCTGGCGTATCTAATACCGGCGCTTTTGAAGCATCTTGACGCAAGTGTCTCGGCTGTTTTTGATCAATGAGTTTTGGCTGCTCGCCTCTGTATTCAATTTGGTACCAGTCTCTTGCTGCTTTTCTCAGTTCTTCTGTTGAGATCATTTGATCAGAACCGCAGGCACCTGCTACAATATTTTGCATTTGAAGCGGGGTGATGCCGTATACAACCGCTAACTTCTTAATGGTTTCTTTCACCTGCTTAGTCAAAGCCTTTCTTGGAATCATCATATCAGACATGCCTGCTAACAATAGATCGAAATCAAAGGAATCGTCTGAGAGCGGAGCAGGCTGACTCGATCCAACGGTCACATATTCATAGCCTTGATCAAGTGATGACGCCTGATTGATTTCTTCTGTCATCCTGCGTTCACCTGGCTGCAATACGTGAAAGACTTCTTCAAACGACCGCGAGATGTTCCTTGCCTCTGCTGGAACACCAGGATAAGAGAAATAATCACGAAGCTGCATATATTTCGCTTTCTCTACACGATGGTACAGCAGGACATTCAGCATACCATCTTGGAAAAACTCATCTGGTCTTAGCGGCGGTACAAGCTCATATGTAAACAGTCTGCCTTCTTCCGTTTCCTGTTCATATGTGCGCAGTAAACCAATCGCTTCAAGCTTTAAACGTTCCTCAAAAATATCATTCAAATTCGTTTGCAGCATGACCATGAGCTGCCGATGAGGTGCGGGTTTCCCCCACATACGATTTTGTTCCAGCTCTCCCCACAGCGTCATATATAAGCTGAAAGCGGACATGCCTATAAGCGGCTGATATAAAAGAGTGATGAGCTGTCTATCGATGTCACCGAGCAATGAAGCGCTTTTGACGACATACGGATCGACGGCTAGCACTTCCTTCCAATGCTCTGTCATATGCTGATCCTCCCCATGAATTGCAATTGTTTCTATTGTACACCCTTTTTACGTTTTACGCTTTACGCAGGAAAAAGAGCGTGAAGAATCTTCAGCTCTTTTTTAGCGTTCTTTCTTTAATAAATCTTTTAATTCATCAATAAAGACATTGATATCTTTAAACTGCCGGTAAACGGAGGCAAACCTGACGTAAGACACTTCATCAATTTTTGCCAGCTCGTCCATCACCATTTCACCTACAAGCTCACTTTTCACTTCTGACATACCTTGATTACGCAGTTCTTTTTCGATATTAAAGCAGACATCCTCCAGCTGCTTTAAAGCAACTGGACGCTTTTCACACGCTTTAATGAGTCCTCTCAGCATCTTTTCGCGGCTGAACTCTTCACGAATTCCTTCTTTTTTCACCACAATCAGTGGTAATTCTTCTAATTTCTCAAACGTCGTAAAGCGATATTGGCAGCTTTCGCACTCTCTTCTACGACGGATGGATTTCCCTTCATCTACTGGTCTTGAATCAAGCACCCTTGTACCAAGGTGCTGACATGTGGGACATTTCATTTCATCAGCTCCGATCTATTCTTGGAAGTTGTTTGTCTAGTTCATCATAAAGGGAAAAAACCGTTTTCTCACTATAGCCAAAATCTGTTGGCAGTGCTGTTTCTGTTGTCACATTAAAATCGACAGCTGTTTCAAAAGGACGAATTGAAATGACAGTCGCTACGAGAAAGGCTTTTTTCGGCATTGTGATGTTGGCGCTGATTTCACCTCGTTCTGCTGAAACAGATGTCACTTGATAGGAAGCGTGCCCGGAAAGCATGGCTTCCAGCGCTTGAAAAACTTGCGCATTCGTCGATTTGTAGTAATGGCTTTTCAGTTCTGATAGTGGATGCTCGTCAGATGTTTCTGTATGGTTTGACATGAACCGTTTGAACTTTTGCCCTAAAGTCATATACGTATCCCCTTTGCCATAATACCTCTTCTTTATTTTATAAAAAAAACCTTTGTTTTCCTAGAACAAAAGTATAGGCAAGTTGGGGAATGTTGGATTTTCTCTATCAAACAAATATAAAAAGGAGCATAACACAAAGGCATTTCAATGCTTTTGGCCAGCTCCCATTGCGATCTTTTTTTATGTTTACAGTGCTTTGGCTTGTGCCTGTTTCACTTGTACAGGTCCCATGCCTCGAGGAATTTCAATGTTTTCTCTTGTTTCAGCGCCTAATTCATCTCCGATATGATCTGCTGCAATATTCGGATCTAGGTCGCCGCAAGTATAAACATCTATGCTCGCATAACCATGTTCAGGAAAGCTGTGAATTGTCAGATGAGATTCAGAAATAATGACAACTCCACTTACTCCTTGAGGTGCAAATTTGTGAAAAGCAACCTCTCTTACTTCAGCTCCTGATTTCAAAGCTGCATTTACAAACGTTTTTTCAATAAAATCCATGTCGTTCAGTTTATCACAGTCGCATCCCCATAACTCGGAGATAACGTGACGTCCGATTGTTTCCATCATGGACCCCCCTTAAACAAGAATGAAAGAGTGAAGTTCTAAGCAGCCGGACCGGACATATACCACGGGGGAAAGTTAGTCCAAAGAGGTCCTAACCCTTTAAGTATACCCGAATGAGTCTGCGAACAAGAAGTTCACGAAAAATAGTATACTTTGTTTAGACCCATTTTGCAAGCTGTGTTTTCAATGGGATTTTCTCTCATTTCTTGAAAAGGGACGTTCGTCTTCTTCATTTCAAACAGCAGAAAGCTCTTTCATCTGCGATCCGACAAACTTCACAAGATCCACCACTCTGCATGAATAACCCCATTCATTGTCATACCATGCAAGAACTTTTACTTTTCTATCCCCCATCACCATCGTTGTCAGTCCATCTACGACAGCTGAATAAGGGTTCGTATTAAAGTCTGTAGAAACAAGCGGCTCATCCGTGTAATCTAAAATACCGGATAGAGAAGTTTTTGATGCATTTGAGAAGGCTGCATTGACTTCTTCTGCTGTGACATCTTTTTTCAAGTCAACGACAAGATCAACCATCGATACGTTGGAGACTGGCACGCGCAGTGCAAGTCCATGCAATTTCCCTTTCATGTGCGGCAGCACTAAAGAAAGCGCTTTAGCGGCACCCGTCGTAGTTGGAATAATGGACTGGGCACATGCTCTTGCCCGGCGCAAATCCTTATGCGGGTTATCGATATTTTTTTGATCATTTGTATACGCATGAACCGTTGTCATTAAACCGTTGTCGATGCCGAATTCATCATCTAACAATTTGACAACTGGTGCTAAACAGTTTGTTGTACAAGATGCGTTTGAAATAACGACGTGCTTTTCAGGATCAAGATCATCCTCATTGACACCCATTACTATTGTAACGTCTTCATTTTTACCTGGAGCTGTAAGTACGACCTTTTTCGCTCCGGCATCTATATGGCCCATCGCTTGATCTTTTGAATTGAATTTTCCTGTTGCTTCTATGACGATATCAATCCCAAGCTCTCCCCACGGAAGCTGCTTTGGGTCTCTGTTATTGAGCAAAAGAACTCTTTTCCCATTTACAATCAGGGCGTCATCTTCTGCTGTCACATCGCATTCGTAACGTCCATGATTTGTGTCATATTTAATTAAATGTGCTAGCGTTTCGGCAGGATAGCTTGCGTTCACCGCTACAATTTGAATTTGATCATCAAGCATTGCTTTTCTGAAGACCATGCGTCCAATTCTGCCAAATCCATTGATCGCTGCTTTTACCTTCATGAACAGGTCACTCCTCTATTATGTGTTATACTCAATAAATTTATTTATGAAATTAGTATATCACATTAGAATGTAATTGCCAGTATATAAACGTATATTTTCTAAAAAGGGCTGTTCTTTTCAAAGGAAATCAGAATAAAGCATAAAAAAAGAAGAGTACGTGTATGTACTCTTACTTATCTGTATGTTCCCATTCATTTAATATGTTCTGTAATTGCTTTCTGATAAAAGCGAGATCTTGTGTATTTTCAATCACCCGGTCTGCTTTCTTACATTTTTCCTCAAGAGGGTGCTGAGAGTGAATCCGATTCAGTGCTTCTTCCGCACTAAGGTCGTTTCGATTCATGAGTCGTGATAGCTGTAATTCTGGTGTTGTATATACCACAATAATCCGATCGACAAGACTTTCCAGCTGACTCTCAAATAAAAGCGGGATATCCAGGACAACAAATGTTTCTTGGCTGTCGATTCCTTCATCACGCTGCCTGAGCATTTCCTTTCGCACTTCTGGATGAACGATTGCATTTAGCTGCTTTCTTTTCTCTTCATTAGAGAAGATAATGGCTCCCAGCTGCTGCCGGTCCAGCTCTCCATTTGGGAGGAGGACACCCTCACCAAAGGTTTGAACGATATGATGAAGGGCGGGTGTTCCTTTGGCGACCGCTTCTTTTGCAATCACATCTGCGTCCACAACCCGTATGCCATGCTCTTTTATCATCTGCGAGACTGTGCTTTTTCCGCTAGCAATCCCGCCTGTTAATCCAATGACAAGCGTCAATTGATTTCCTCCTTTTACAGCTTCCAAACCCCAATTAATATGAGCAGAAGCCCTGGTAAACATGCGAGTTTATCGATCCAGCGCCAATTTGCCAAGTAATGACCGGCTCGGAGCCCGATACATACAAAAAGTGAGCTCATCACTGCGACCGTGATACTCATGACAATGGGAGAAAAGCCTAGAATCGCTGCGCCAATCCCTGCGCCAAATGCATCAATGGATAAAGCAATTCCAAGAAGTAACGCTTCTATTCCATTAATCGTCCCAGATCGGTCAATATCTGCACTTGTCGGCTTTCTTAAAATGTGAATGACAAGCCCAAGCGATTGGACTTCCACATTAAGCAATGTCTTTTCATGAAGAAGCAAATCGCGCTCTTTCGCTGGTTTATAAAATTGATACAGGACCCAAAGACCAATGGCAATTAAAATGCCTCCCCCCAGTTTATCGGTCACTGAGACAGGGAGAAATGTCGTCAGCAGGCTGCCAATCAGCATAGAAATGAGCAGCACAATCCCTGAGCAGCATGCAATAATGACGATGGCTTTAAATGGGATTCTCATTTTGCGAAGACCATACGTAAAACCTACAGAAAAGCTGTCAATGCTGACTGCAATAGCTAAAAACAGGAGCGAAATCGAAATCATACCTGAACTCTTCCTTTCTGTTCATGCAACGATGATCAAGAGTCTCTAGGCGTTCTTAGACTCTTCTCCACTATATGAAGAGCAGGTGGGCTGTGTGTCAGTCTACACCTTGCTGAAAAATGAATGTTTTTTATCGTATGCATCGCAAAAAGGAAGCATGCCCATGGTTAAGCTTTATTGGGGACGTTTTTGGCAGGTCACACAAAAGTGCGTGCCGCGCCCTCCGACTACTGTTTTCTCAATAATGCTTCCGCATGTTTGGCAAGGCTCTCCCCGCCGGTCATACACAAGAAGCTGCAGCTGAAATGTGCCAATATCTCCTTGTGAGTTGATATAAGAACGAATCGTACTTCCGCCCGCATCTACCGCCACTTGAAGCGTATCGATGATCTGTTTGTGAAGCACTTTGCAGGATTCCAGGCTGAGCTGATTCGCTTTCGTTTCTGGATGAATCCCTGATTTAAACAGGACCTCATCTACGTAAATGTTACCAAGTCCTACGACAATCTTTTGATCAAGCAGCGCTGTTTTGACCACGCGGGTTGTTTTTTTCAATTGCTCCCATAAATACTCAGGAGTGAACTGTTTATCAAATGGTTCATATCCTAGCTGTGATAGCGGGAGTTCCTTTTCCTCTTCACCCGGCTGAAATAAGTGCATTGTGCCAAATTTACGCACATCATGGTACCGAAGCTCCGTCCCATCTGTAAACGTAAAGACAACGTGTACGTGTTTATCATAAGGCTCATGCGCTTCATGTACACGGTATTTCCCTTCCATTCTTAAATGGGAGACCATCACATAATGTTCTAAATGAAAGAGGAGGAACTTCCCTCTTCTTTCAATGGTTTGTATGGTTTCTCCTACCATTCTTCTTGCGAACTCTTCCGGCTCCCCAGGACGTTTGATGATGTTTGGCCATTTGATATCGACCGTTTCAATCGTCTTTCCTTCGACTAACCGCTTGAGAGTGCGCCGGACGGTTTCAACTTCTGGTAATTCCGGCATGCTCCTCGCTCCTTTTTCTCTCTATGATTTATTTCGCATCGTACCAAGATGGACCTGAAGCAAAATCAACTTTTAGTGGCACATCAAGCTGAAGTGCATTTTCCATGACTTCAGGAACAATCTTTTCAAGGATCGCAATTTCTTCTTTTGGCGCTTCGAAGATCAATTCATCGTGCACCTGTAATAAAAGATTTGTTTGCAGGTTTTCTTCTTTGAGCCTTCGCGCCATATCAATCATCGCCTTTTTAATAATATCGGCGGCGCTGCCTTGGATTGGTGTGTTCATGGCTGTTCGTTCTGCAAAGCTTTTAATATTAAAATTACGGCTTGTGATGTCCGGGATATATCGTCTGCGTTTAAGAAGCGTCGTGACGTAGCCTTTTTGTTTCGCTTCCTGGACGATTTCTTCCATATAGGTTTTCACGCCTTTAAAGCTTGTTAAATAGCGCTCGATAAATGCGGCTGCTTCTTTTCTTGTGATCCCAAGGTTTTGAGAAAGTCCATAGTCGCTGATTCCATATACAATACCGAAGTTTACTGCCTTGGCTTGTCTTCTCATAGCGGAAGTCACTTCTTCTTCTGAGACATGGAACACATCCATCGCTGTTTTCGTGTGAATGTCCATGTCCCTCGTAAATGCTTCGATCAAATTTTCATCTTGTGAAATATGAGCAAGTACACGCAGCTCGATTTGTGAATAGTCAGCTGCAAACATGAGCCAGCCTTCTTTTGAAGGAACGAATGCTTGACGAATCTTCCGTCCTTCTTCTAAACGAATCGGGATGTTTTGAAGATTTGGATCTGTTGAGCTTAATCTTCCTGTTTGCGTGAGTGCTTGATTAAATCTTGTATGCACTTTATGGGTATCCTTACGCGTAACTTTCATTAACCCTTCTACATAGGTCGATTGCAGCTTTCCAATTTGTCTGTAGTGCAGAATGGACCGAATGATTTCATGCTTATCTTCAAGCTTTTCAAGCACATCTGCAGACGTCGAGTAGCCTGTTTTTGTCTTCTTAATAACTGGGAGACCTAATTTTTCAAAAAGGATGACACCAAGCTGTTTAGGAGAATTGATGTTAAACGTTTCTCCTGCTAAGCGGTGAATGGTTTCTTCATATTCTTTGAGCTTTTTCGTTAATTCCTCACCCATTTTCTCTAGGCGTTTTATATCTACCTTTACTCCAAGAGATTCCATTTCACCTAAGATGAGTGCTAGCGGCAGCTCTAAATCTTCATATAGTTCATGCTGATCATTTTTTTCTAATGCTTCTAGTGTTAAATCATGCAAGGCTGAGATCGCCGCTGCCTTTCGTCCAAGATGTTCTTTCAGTTCATCTTCAGGTGGAATCGCCTGTTTTGCTCCTTTTCCGTATACTTTTTCATCAGAAAGAGCGATATTCAGACCATACTCCTTCGCTACACTTGCGACGTCTTCGTATGATTTCTGCGGGTTGACGACGTAGGAAGCGAGCAGAACATCATTGTCGACACCTTTTAGGTCTACATCATGCCATCTGAGAGCGACAACTGCTCTTTTTGAATCAAAGACCCATTTTTTCTTCGTTTCATCCTGTACCCATTCTTTAAATGCATCTGATTGAAGTGCATCTTCTTTCGTCATAAAAAACGCACCATTTTCATTATGGATCGCAAAACCGATCAAATCCGCTTCGTGATAATTATCTCCAAGCTGTTCTACCACAAGGGCTGCATGATCTGTCAGCATGTCGCCTCCTGCAGCTGTCATTTTCTTCACTTCTAAAGCATCTACTTCAACCTGTTCATCTGTTTCTGGTGCTTCTCCTAGACGCTCTAGCAGCGTTTGAAAGCCTAGTTCTTTATAAAGAGAAATCACTTGATCCATGTGTGGACCTTCGTAGGCGAGATCTTTGCTCGACACATCGATAGGTGCTTCTACGAGAATGGTTGCCAGCTCTTTACTCATGACTGCTTGCTCTTTATATTCTTCAAGCTTTTCTTTGAGCTTTTTCCCGCTCACTTCATCAATATGTTCAAGCAGGTTCTCGACTGTTTCAAACTGCTTTAACAATTTAATGGCTGTTTTTTCGCCTACACCTGGGACGCCTGGGATATTATCTGATGAATCTCCCATCAGCCCTTTCATATCAATGATTTGATCTGGTCGCAGACCATATTTTTCTTCAATATGAGCAGGTGTATAGTATTCTACTTCTGTGATGCCTTTTTTCGTAATAGCCACTGTCGTATGATCAGTTGAGAGCTGTGTTAAGTCTTTATCTCCTGAGAAGATTTTGACTTCAAAGCCGTCTTTTTCTGCCTCGACAGCCAATGTACCGATAATATCATCTGCCTCATATTGAGGAAGCTCGTACCTTTTCACCTGATAGGCATCTAATAGTTCACGGATGAACGGCATTTGTTCTGATAGCTCTGGCGGGGTTTTTTGTCTTCCGCCTTTATATTCTTTAAATGTCTCATGGCGGAATGTTGTTTTTCCCGCATCAAATGCGACGAGCATATGAGTTGGCTTCTCGTCCTCCAGCATTTTCATTAAGATCATCGCAAACCCATAAATAGCATTTGTATGTACGCCTTTATCATTTGATAATAGCGGCAAAGCAAAAAAGGCTCGATATGCGAGACTGTTTCCATCCACTAACACTAATTTCTTTTTGTCTGTCATGTTTTAATCCTCCATCGGCTGAGCCATCTCAGCCGTCTCTTTCACACATTGTATCTTCATTTTATCAAAGTTTATTTTGAAAAGAAAATAGTCGAGCCTGCATAAAAAAGGGACGAAAACAACAAGTGTTTTCGTCCTTCCAAAATTGGCTCCTTGGATGAAGGGGTTCCTATTCATCCTATCAATGAATGTTTAACAAAACATGAATTCATTGTAAAGATCATGTAAATTTTAACGTGACTTTCCTTTTTTCTCTATGTCTATTTCAGGCTCACTGTAAAAGTCGTTCCTTTACCTTGTTTGCTGCGGACAGAAATTGTTCCTTCATGCGCCTCCACAAGGTGTTTGACAATGGCAAGGCCAAGACCTGTACCGCCTGAATTCCTGCTTCTATCTTTATCAATTCGATAAAATCTCTCAAATATTCTTGGAATCTCACTTTTCTTCATGCCGATTCCTGTATCTGCTACATCAAATTCATAGGCACCTTTTCGCGGTCTTGCTGTGATGGTGACACTACCTCCCTCTGGTGTATAGGTAAGGGCATTATTAACGAGATTGAGGAAGATTTGCTTTAACCTTAGCGGATCTGCCATGACATAGACCGGTTCTTTTGGGACACGTACATGTAGTTGAATGCCTTTTTCTGTAGCCTTTTGACTTAACAGCACTTGAATCTCTTGGATGATTTCTGTCGCATTGGCTTCTTGAATATTCAGCTTGAATTGCTGCTGCTCAATTTTAGAAAGATCAAGTAAGTCTTGAATCAATGTTTCTAGACGGACACTCTCCTTTAAAATAATAGAAAGGAATTCTGTCAGTGCTTCTTTGTCATCAATTGCGCCATCAAGAAGGGTTTCAGAAAATCCTTTAATCGACGTAATCGGTGTTTTTAACTCATGAGACACATTGGCGACAAAGTCTTTTCGCATCTGCTCCAGCTGCTTCGTTTCTGTCACGTCATGAAACACGAGGACAATTCCTTTCCATTCATCGTCTGCACTTAAAATGGGTACACCATCCACTTGGAAGTAGCGGCGTTCAATGTCAACGGCTAGACGTAAAAACTTCCGCACCTTCGTTTCTGTCATGAAAATTTCGTCAATTAATTCGATAATCTCTTCATGGGTAAACGCTTCGTGATACAGCTTGTGCATGTAAATGTGCTTTTGTACCTTAAACTGCTTGCGGAAGGTTCGATTGACGAGGTGGATATACCCCATCTTATCAATCAATATAATCCCCGCTCCAATATTTTCAATGACCGTTTGCAGCCGGTCTCTCTGCATTTCACCGGCACTTGTCATTTCTTGAAGACTTCCCGCCAAACGCTTCATGGAAGTATTCAGTTCACTTGTTTCAATCATCAGCTCTTCGTAATTATTCGTATCATAGTTCCCGCGTTCTAGCTGTTTGGCTACCTTTGTCGCATAATCAATTGGTTTCACATATTTCATCGACATGCGGTACCCGAAGAAAACAATGATGATGATCGCCGAGCCAAGACAAAAGGCTAAGGCAAGCCAAAGCTGGCCGTCAATTTCATTTAAAGGCTCGTATGACGCATGGAGAAATAAATAACCCGCCGGTTCGTTTTGTTTTAAGATCGGGACAGCATAATGGAACAGCGCATCTTTCTCATCGTCAATAACGATCCCTTTTGTTTGGAGACGTTCATTGTTCAGTGTGTTTTGAATGATGGCCTTTTGTTCTGCTTGACCCGTTGTATGTATGATATTCCCCTTTAAATCCACAATCGACGCATTCATATCAAAATGCTGCTTTGCCTGGTTGAGGACCTCTTTGTTTTGCTTCGCCTTTAGATCATCACCATTCATAGAAGACAGGAGAAAGCTCGATTCCTTTTCCATTCGTTCCGTTAATTTTGTTTCATAGAAAACATGGAACATGTGATCCAAAAAAAGACCAAGTGCCACAAACACAATAAAAAGGAGAAAAATGAGTCCCGAAAACAGACGGGTTCTAATTTTACTCATTTGGCTTTGGCTCCTCCAATTTGTAGCCTAAGCCGCGAATCGTTTTAATGTATGTTGGTTTTTTCGTGTTCTTTTCAATTTTGTCCCGCAAGTGGCTAATATGAACATCCACAATACGAGTGTCACCTGCAAAGTCATAATTCCAAACGGCACTTAGCAATAAATCACGCGTGAGGACACGTCCTTTATGCTTCGCCAAATAAAGCAGCAGTTCAAATTCTTTTGGCGTCAGCTCTAGACGTTCTTCCTGGAAATAGACCTCGTAGTGTTCTGGTAAAATACGCAGTTCACCAATTTTGATTTGATCTGCAATCATCTCTTCCTTCTCCTCTTGTGTGGGGGCAGGCTGAGATTGCTGTGCTCTTCTCAAGATGGCTTTTACCCGAGCACCTACTTCTCTAGGACTGAATGGCTTTGTCATGTAATCATCGGCCCCAAGCTCAAGACCTAGCACCTTATCAAATTCATCGTCCTTTGCTGTCAGCATTAAAATAGGGAACATCATTTTTTGCATTCTCAGTTGTTTGCACACTTCAATGCCGTCCATCTTCGGAAGCATTAAATCTAATACAATGAGATCAGGTTGTTCACTTGCTGCTTTTTCAAGCGCTTCTTCCCCGTCTCTTGCTGTGACGACATCATAGCCCGCTCTTTCAAGGTTATAGCTTAGAAGTGTTACAATCGATTCTTCATCATCCACAACTAATATTTTTTTATTCATGTTGTGCCTCCAATTAGTGATTTCCCCTGCATCCTTTTTTGTATCTTATGTGAAAAGCGAGAAGTCATGCTTTCTCTTTCATTTTAACGAAAGCTTAACAAGAGAACAATTTAAAATTTCGACAAGATTTGTTTTGTAAACAAAAAGAAGACTCCTCATCAGAGAAGCCTTCTTTTTTATTCATACTAAGACAATACTTTCATGACATTCTTAACAGATTCAACAGAACGGTCAAGCTGACTTCTTTCTTCTTCTGTCAGCTCAAGCTCGATGATCTGCTCAAGGCCATTTCCACCTACGATTGTTGGTACACCTAGGTAAATGCCTTCGTAGCCATATTCACCTTCAAGGTAAGCAATCGTTGGCATGACGCGTCGCTGATCTTTAAGGATCGCCTCAACCATTTCGACTAGTGAAGCAGCAGGAGCATAATATGCACTACCGTTACCTAATAGGTTGACGATTTCGCCGCCGCCTTTTCTTGTTCTTTCAACAATTGCATCAATTCGCTCTTTAGGAATCAATGTTTCAAGCGGGATACCGCCTGCATAAGAGTAACGAACAAGAGGAACCATGTCATCGCCATGTCCGCCAAGCACAAAGCCCGTCACGTCTTTAACAGATAGGTTTAATTCTTGAGCTACGAACGTACGGAAACGTGCTGTATCAAGAATGCCCGATTGTCCAATGACTTTTTCTTTTGGTAATCCTGATTCTTTATAAACTGCATACGTCATTGCATCAACAGGGTTTGTTAATACAACAATGATGGCTTCTGGAGAATATTTAACGATTTCGCGTGTCACGCTGCGCATGATTTTTTCATTTGTTGACACGAGATCGTCACGGCTCATTCCCGGCTTTCTTGCAATTCCCGCCGTAATGACCACGACATCAGAACCGGCTGTATCTTCGTAGTTAGAAGTTCCTGTAATGTTTGCATCGAAGCCTTGAACAGGACTTGCTTCCAGCATATCAAGTGCTTTCCCTTTTGTTGGGTTCTCAAGCTGCGGGATATCGACTAATACGACGTCCGCTAATTCTTTTTGAGCCGTTAGAAATGCTGTAGTTGCTCCAGTAAAGCCCGCTCCGATAACAGATACTTTTTTACGCTTGTTTGCCATTTCCTTTTTCCCCTTTAACTTTAAAGTTTAAGAATCAAGACAAGTTTTTGATGAGCTCGTCAGCAAACTCAGAACATTTCACTTCTGTTGCGCCATCCATTAATCTAGCAAAATCGTAAGTGACGACTTTTGATGCAATTGTATTTTCAACAGATTGAATCACTAGATCAGCTGCTTCCTGCCAGCCTAGGTGCTCAAGTAAAAGCACGCCTGATAGAAGAACAGAAGATGGGTTCACTTTATCAAGACCAGCATATTTAGGTGCTGTTCCGTGAGTCGCTTCAAAAATAGCGTGTCCTGTTTCGTAGTTGATGTTCGCACCTGGTGCGATACCAATTCCACCAACTTGTGCTGCAAGAGCATCAGAGATGTAATCTCCGTTTAAGTTCATTGTTGCAACAACATCGAACTCAGCTGGACGAGTTAGGATTTGTTGAAGGAAAATATCTGCAATGCTGTCTTTGACAATAATTTTGCCAGCAGCTTCTGCTTCACTTTGCGCTTTGTTTGCCGCATCTTTTCCATCTTGTTCTACAATACGATCATATTGTGCCCATGTAAAGACCTTGTCGCCAAACTCTTTTTCAGCCACTTCGTAGCCCCAGTTTTTGAAGGCACCTTCTGTAAATTTCATGATGTTTCCTTTGTGAACAAGCGTCACAGACTTACGGCCTTGGTCAATTGCATATTGGATAGCCGCTCTGACAAGGCGAGAAGTTCCTTCTTCAGAAACTGGCTTGATTCCGATACCTGATGTTTCTGGGAAACGGATTTTGTTAACACCTAATTCGTTTTTCAAGAAGTCAATTAACTTCTTCACTTCGTCTGATCCTTTTGCATACTCAATGCCAGCATAGATATCTTCTGTATTCTCACGGAAGATGACCATATCTGTGTCTTCTGGACGTTTCACAGGAGACGGTACGCCTTTGAACCAGCGAACTGGACGTAAGCATGTGAATAGATCAAGCTCTTGTCTAAGTGCCACGTTTAATGAACGGATTCCTCCGCCGATTGGTGTTGTCAGTGGTCCTTTGATCGCGATTAAGTATTCACGAATGTCTTCAAGTGTTTGCTCAGGAAGCCATTCTCCAGTTTTATTGTAAGCTTTCTCACCGGCATATACTTCTTTCCAAGTGATTTGCTTTTCTCCTTTATATGCTTTTTCTACAGCTGCTTCAAGTACTCTTGATGCTGCTTTCCAAATGTCAGGACCGATTCCGTCCCCTTCGATAAACGGGATGATTGGATTATTTGGTACATTCAATACGCCGCCAGTAACTGTAATTTTTTCGCCTTGTGACAATGATATTACCTCCCAGGTTATGTAGTGAATATTTGAAACTTCTTGGCTTGATGTCTGCAAGCGAAGAAGTTTTTCACGTGATTCGTTTTTTGTTGATATAGAGGCTGATTGGCCTTCCCGAGATCAGCCCCTGCTTATTCTATAAACATTAGTCTCTTTCACTGATCGGAACAAACGTTTGAAGATCAGGTCCAATATAGTCAGCTCTTGGACGGATGAGACGGTTGTTGTCATACTGCTCTAGAATGTGAGCAATCCATCCAGAGAATCGGCTGATCACGAAAATTGGTGTAAACAAGTCATGATCAATCCCAAGACTGTGATATACAGATGCAGAATAAAAATCAACATTTGGTGGAAGATTTTTCTCTGATGTCACGATTTCCTCTGCGCGAACAGACATTTCATACCATTTCGGTTCGCCAGTCAGGTTTGTTAAACGCTGGCTCATTTCTTTTAGATGCTTTGCACGCGGGTCACCTTGACGGTATACGCGGTGGCCAAAGCCCATAATTTTTTCTTTCTTCTCTAGCTTACCATGAATATAGGAATCTACGTTTTCAACTTCACCAATTTCTGAAAGCATCTTCATCACGCCTTCGTTGGCTCCGCCATGAAGTGGTCCTTTCAGCGCACCGATAGCCGCTGTTACACCAGAGTAGATATCTGATAGTGTAGCAACACATACACGTGCTGTAAATGTCGATGCATTTAATTCGTGATCCGCATGTAGAATGAGTGCCTTATCAATTGCCTCAATTTCTACTGGTGACGGCTCTTCGCCATTTAGCATATACAAGAAGTTTGCAGCATAGCTGTATTCTTCTTTTGGCTGTACAGGCTCAAGTCCCTTACGAATACGTGAAAATGCAGCGACTAGTCCAGAAATTTTCGCCTGTAAGCGAATGGCTTTTCTGTAATTCGCTTCTTTGTCCATAATCTCTGATTCGTTATCAAGTAATCCTAGTAAGGATACCGCTGTACGAATCGCAGACATTGGATGAACCCCATCCAGCGAATACGATTTAAAGTGCTCAATGATTTCTTGCGGAATGTGAGCATTTTCGTTGAGCTGCTGTTTTAACTCACTCAGCTCTTGCTCATTCGGCAGCTTTAAGTGCCATAACAGGTAGACAATTTCTTCGAATGTAGCTTTTTCAGTTAAATCATCGATATTGTACCCTACATAAGTAAGAGTATCATCAATAATTGAGCTTACGGATGAAGTTGTTGCCACAATACCTTCAAGACCTCTTGTTGCTGTCATGTTCAATCTCCCCTTTTTAAAAAGATTCCCCTTCGTTGCAGAATTCTCGCTTTTTGAAAGCGCTATCCAATCCGAATAAGACGGCAGGTTCAGAAAAGAAAATGCTTACATTTACCTATACGGTTAGAGCGCTTTTAGCCTCATATCTCTTGTGTGATCAATGAGTTCAAAATTAAGCCTATTCCCATTATAAACAATAATCAGACATTTGTTAAATGTTTAACTATAATTTTTTTTGATATTTTTTTTTCCAGTCTTCCATATAAGGCATGGAATAAAGGGATTTTGCTTCTTTTATTATATTTAATTATGTTTTTTTGCAAAAGCTCACACAAGAAAAAAATAAAAAAGAAAGTGGCATGAACCACTCTCTTTTCAACCGCTGAAAAATTTCACAGCCTGCATCGCTAAATAAGCAATTCCTGCTCCGATCAGCGGACCGACAGCTACACCTTTAAATAAGCTGACTGCCAAAATCGTCCCGAACACAAGCGCTGCCGTGATATGCGGATCATTTTCGAGTAGCACAATACCGTTTTTTGCAATTAATGCTACTAATATACCCGCTCCAAGTGCAATCCAAGCGTAAGAAGATTTCACGGCTTCTCCAAGCTGCTTAAATCCAATATCACCTGTTGCAATAGGGACAAGCACAGCAATTGTAATAACGGTGACCCCCCAATTGATGCCTTTTGATTGGAGAACTGGGAAAATTTTTTGATCCAAACCAATCAGCTTAATCCCAATGAGCACAGAAACCGCTAAAATTAATGAATTGTTTTTTGCAATAAGTGCAATAAC
This sequence comes from Bacillus sp. FSL K6-2841, assembly GCF_037976435.1. NCBI lineage: Bacteria > Bacillati > Bacillota > Bacilli > Caryophanales > Bacillaceae > Bacillus > Bacillus sp. FSL K6-2841. The sequence continues at coordinate 2,552,648 of NZ_CP150266.1, forward strand.
GAGTAAAAGAACCAAAAATAAATTTGCTTGAGTAAACATACGCCGCCCCTTCCTTTCTTTTTATTGCGACCTTTTCATATTACTAATCTTTTTGAATAAAATGAAGTATCGGACATGCTTGTTTTTTGGAGGGGATTGTGTGAATCACACCTATATGGCCATTTTTCTACGAAGTTTGATGATGATCAGCATTGCTGTATTTGCGGTTGTCTTTTTATATCACTCTTTTCCTTTTCTATATCCTTTTTGGATTGCACTTATTGTATCCTGCCTCATCCACCCTGCCGTATGCAAAATAGAAGAGATCACCGGAATGCCAAGAGGATTTGTTGTAATCATTGTATTACTGCTCTTTTTATTAGTAGCCGCCGGTTTCATCACACTCTTAGTAGCAGAAATCATTTCAGGAAGTGCTTATTTGGCAAAGGTTCTGCCTGGTCACCTTGATCAAATGATTGGGATTGTTGAACGGTTTTTTACTGATAAAATCCTGCCTTTGTACCATGATGTAACCGCCCAATTTAATACGCTTCAAGCAGGGCAAAAGGAATCGATTTTGGGACAAATCCAAGCACTGGGCGATGAAGCTGCCGCCAAAATAGGGACTTTTCTTTCAAAAACACTCGAGCTCATCCCAGCTTTTTTAGGTCTTTTGCCTGATGCAGCCGCAACCCTTTTGTTTTCTGCACTAGCAACTTTTTTTATCACGAAAGATTGGTTTACATTAAAAAAATATGGTTCTCGTATCTTTCCCGCAAAATGGATGCAGCATACACGAGCCATTTTATCTGAAATCAAAAAAGCCATTACCGGTTTTATGAAGGCGCAGCTTTTGCTTGTTGCAATGACCATCGGCCTTGTCATCATTGGTCTGATCATCTTAAAAGTCGAGCACGCCCTTGTCATTGCTTTATGTATTGGGTTTGTCGATTTACTTCCTTATATCGGGAGCGGCACTGTTTTTCTGCCATGGATCATTTACTCTGCCATGACAGGAAACCTTTCCCTCGCCATCGGGCTCGGCATTTTGTATATTGTCGTGCTCATTCAAAGACAAATTTCAGAGCCAAAAGTCTTGAGCAAATCCATTGGTCTTAATCCTTTAGCCACACTTGTGGCGCTATTTGTCGGGTTAAAATGGCTCGGTTTCCTCGGACTCGTCATTGGCCCTGCTTCCCTTGTCGTGTGGCAAGCATTTCGTAATGCAGGTGTTTTCAGAGATATCTATCAATACATTCGGTACGGCATGCAAAAGTAAAAGAGACCTTCAGTTCAAGGTCTCTTTAGCGAATAATCGTATAGCGACTGCGATTAGACATGTTCCTGAGCCAACGTTCAAAGAGCGGCTTGATTTGCTTTCTCGTCATCGGAATGAGCAGCAGCGCACCGATGATATCTGATAAGAAGCCGGGAATGAGCAGGAGCAGACCACCGATAAGAATGCAAAAACCATCGACAATCGTTACCCCTGGCATTTTGCCATATTGTAAATCTCTTTGCACTTTTTGAAATGCTTCGATTCCTTGTTTTCTTGCAAAATAAGCACCTAGTGCACTCGTGAGTACGATCATCAGCATCGTTGGCAAAATGCCAATGATTTTACTTGATATTAAAAATAAACTGATTTCCACTGCAGGGAACAGAATCAATAATAGTAGCAAATATTTTTTCAACCATATCACCTCATGGGGTATCTTTCACCCGAAAGCTGTTTTACTTTTTTAGTGTAACATAAAAAAAGAGAGGAGTCAGACAACTCCCCTCGTGTGTATGATTTAAAGGACGCTTGCACGGCCTTTGTAGATCGCTCCGCGTGCCGGATCTACTGTAATCTCTTCGCCTTCTTTTAGCAATGTTGTTGCACCATCAAGACCTACAATTACTGGAATGCCAAGGCTGAGTCCAACGACTGCTGCATGGCTTGTTAAGCCGCCTTCTTCAGTGATCAGGGCTGATGCTTTCTCTAAAGCACCCATCATATCACGGTCTGTACAGTTTGCGACAAGAATCGCACCATCGTACATTTTTTCATCTGCTTCTTTTCCGCTTTGTGCAATAACAACCGGTCCAAATGCAGATTTACGGCCAATTCCTTGACCTTTCGCAATGATGTCACCGACAACATAGACTTTCATTAAGTTTGTTGTACCTGTTTCACCAACTGGCACACCAGCTGTAATGACGATTAAATCGCCGTGTCTCACGTAGCCTGTTTCAATCGATTTCTCGACTGCATTCTCAAGCATTTCATCAGTAGACGTCGTTTTTGATCCGCTCTTTGCAAATACACCGAATACAAGAGATAGCTTTCTTGCAACTGATTCGTTTGCTGTGACCGCTACGATTGGTGCTTTTGGTCTATATTTTGAAATCATTCTCGCTGTATGACCGCTTTCTGTAGGTGTCACAATCGCTGCAACGTCAAGCTTCATCGCTGTATGCGCAACAGATTGACCGATGGCATCTGTAATGCTGACTTCTACTTCTTCGCTTCTGCGAGAAAGAATGGCTTTATAGTTGAGTGCATCTTCTGAGCGTGATGCAATGTTATGCATCGTTTGTACAGCTTCCACTGGATACGTTCCTGCTGCTGTTTCACCAGAAAGCATAATCGCATCTGTGCCATCAAAAATGGCATTTGCCACGTCACTTGCTTCCGCACGAGTTGGACGAGGATTACGCTGCATGCTGTCAAGCATCTGGGTCGCTGTGATGACTGGTTTGCCTAAGCGATTGCATTTTTTGATCAGCATTTTTTGTACAAGCGGTACTTCTTCTGCCGGGATCTCTACACCAAGATCTCCACGCGCAACCATCAAACCGTCTGATACCTCAAGGATTTCATCGATGTTATCAACACCCTCTTGGTTTTCAATCTTAGGGATGATTTGAATGTCAGCCGCGTTATTCTTTTCGAGAAGCTCACGAATTTCAAGAACATCAGAAGCTCGTCTCACAAAAGAAGCTGCGATGAAATCGACGCCTTGTTCAACTCCGAACAGAATATCATTGGCATCCTTTTCTGTAATACCTGGCAGGTTCACACTTACACCTGGTACGTTAACACCTTTTTTGTTTTTGAGCGTGCCTGTATTCATGACCTTTGTGACGATTTCTTTACGGTCCATGTTCAGTTCTTTGACTTCTAAACCAATAAGACCATCATCTAAAAGGATTGTTGAACCCACTTCTACATCATGAATCAAATCTTCATATGTCACACTAATTTTTTCCGTATTTCCAACAATGTCTTCCATACTTACGATAAGATCTGCACCAGCGACTAGCTCAATTGAGCCGTTTTCGACTGTACGTGTACGGATCTCTGGACCTTTTGTATCAAGAAGGATCGCAATGTCCTTGCCTAATGTTTTACCTGCTTTACGAATGTTTTCAATGCGTGCACCATGCTCTTCAAAATCTCCATGAGAGAAGTTTAGTCTGGCTACATTCATTCCTGCTTCAATCAATTCAGTCAGCTTTTCAATGGTTTCACTTGCTGGACCGATTGTACAAACGATTTTTGTCTTTCTCATTACTGTTCCTCCTAAGGTCTTCTCGTTTTATATAGAGAGCTCTTGTGAAAGTCGGTACATGTTTTGATCGACTGTATGTTTTTTATCTAAGATATCTAAAATATCGTGGTGAACGAGGTCGTTGCTTTGAATACCCACACAGCGTCCGCCTTTTCCTTCAAGAAGAAGTTCTACTGCATATGCTCCTAAACGGCTTGCGAGTACTCGGTCAAACGCACTTGGAGAACCTCCGCGCTGAATATGTCCTAAGACAGATACACGGGTTTCAAGGCTTGTCTCCTCTTCAATCCGCTTACCAAATTCAACACCGCTGCCTACGCCTTCTGCGACGATGATGATACTGTGCTTCTTGCCGCGCTCGTGCCCTCTTCTTAACCTCGCGATAATTTCATCCATGTCATAGTCTGCTTCTGGAATCAAAATAGATTCGGCTCCGCCTGCAAGACCTGACCAAAGAGCAATATCACCAGCATGTCTTCCCATTACTTCCACTACGTATGTACGTTCATGAGATGTGGCTGTATCACGAATTTTATCAATGGCGTCAATGACTGTATTCAGTGCTGTATCAAAGCCAATAGTGAAATCAGTACCTGGAATATCGTTGTCGATTGTACCCGGGACACCTACACATGGAAAACCAAGCTCAGTTAATTTCTTTGCTCCCATGAATGAACCGTCTCCGCCGATCACAACAAGTCCTTCAATACCGAATTTTTTTAAGTTTTCAATGCCTTTTTCACGACCTTCAACTGTCTTGAATTCAGGGCATCTTGCCGTGTAAAGTTTTGTTCCTCCACGATGAATAATATCGCCAACTGAACCTATTTCAAGTTTCTCAATTTTACCGTTAATTAGACCTGAATATCCATTATAAATACCGTAAACTTCAACATTATGGTAAATCGCTTTCCTTACAACTGCGCGCACAGCTGCATTCATTCCTGGGGAATCCCCACCGCTCGTTAAAACTCCTATACGCTTCATCTTTTTCACCTCAGAGACCATATATGAATTAAACATACCATTTCCACTGCTTGAAAACAATCATGAGCAAAACAGGATGTTTTCAATTTGTATTTCTAAAACCGTACTTATTATACAATTAAATAAACCGTTTTTAAACAAAAGTTAAGAAAGTATGAAAGCAATTCTTTCAAAAACGAGGAAGATCATCCCCTCTAAAGCCTACCATATCAAGGTTTTCAGACGTTTCAAATTTTATGAAAACAAATGAAAATTATTTTCAAATAGCGCTTACACGAGGAAGGTTTTCATGAAAAAAGATGAAAAAAAATAAACGCCAGCCAAAAAGGCTGTACGTTTATTTAGTTTACCCCAATATATTGATTTTCAACCGATACTTTCCCGATTGCTTTGTATTTTTGATATCTTTGTTCGACTAGTTCTTCAGGTGTTAGATTGAGCAAAGATGTTAGTGACTGTTTTAATATTTTTTCAATGTAGGCTGCTTGTTGTTTCACGTCTCGGTGTGCTCCACCTTGCACTTCTTTAATAACATCATCTATAATATCTAATTCTTTTAGGTCTGGAGCCGTAATTTTCATTGATTCTGCAGCTTTTTTCGCAAGTGATGAGTCCTTCCAGAGCAGTGCTGCTGCACCTTCAGGTGAAATAACTGAATACGTTGAATTCTCTAGCATGTATAGGTGGTTTCCTACGCCTAAGCCTAGTGCGCCGCCACTTCCGCCTTCTCCAATGACAATACAGACAACCGGTACACGAAGTCCTGCCATTTCGAATAGGTTTTTCGCAATTGCTTCACTTTGCCCGCGTTCTTCAGCTGCTTTACCAGGATAAGCTCCTTTTGTATCAATAAAGCAAATGATCGGACGATTAAATTTATCTGCTTGTTTCATCAAGCGCAGCGCTTTACGGTAGCCTTCTGGATGAGGCATTCCGAAATTACGGCGCAAGTTTTCTTTTGTATCTTTACCGCGCTGGTGGCCAATCACCGTGACAGGAAGCCCTTTAAACGTGGCAATTCCTCCAACGATCGCTTCATCATCGCCATAAAAACGGTCACCGTGACACTCGAAAAAGTTGTCAAACAGCTCTTGAATGTAATCGAGAGTTGTTGGACGCATCGCATGACGAGCAATCTGTACTCTGTCCCATGGCTTTAAATTTGTATAAATGTCTGCTTCAAGTTTGCTCAGACGTGTTTCAAGACGCTCAATTTCTGCACTTAAATCCATTTCTGAGTTTTGTGTGAACTTTTTCAGTTCATCAATTTTCGCTCGAAGTTCAATGACAGGTTTTTCAAATTCTAGTTCTCCAGCCACTCTCGTTCACCTCCTGTGCTGTGTAACGCTAAGATTCGGCCTAGTGTTTCTTTCATCTCTGCACGATGAATGACAGCATCCAGCTGTCCATGCTTTAACAAAAATTCAGCCGTTTGGAAGTCCTCTGGCAGGTCTTCACGAATTGTTTGTTCTATGATTCTACGACCTGCAAACCCAATTAAAGCACCCGGTTCTGCAAAGTTGTAATCACCAAGAGACGCGAAGCTAGCTGATACACCGCCAGTTGTTGGGTTCGTCATCACAGAGATAATCAAACCTTGGTCCTCGCTGAACAGTTTTAATGCTGAGCTTGTTTTTGCCATCTGCATAAGACTGAGGATCCCCTCTTGCATTCTCGCTCCGCCTGATGCAGTAAAGATGATAAATGGCACCTTGTCCGCTTTTGCTTTCTCGATCGCAAGTGTGATCTTTTCACCAACAACCGAGCCCATGCTGCCCATACGGAATGTGGCATCCATGACAGCGATCACAGCACGCTTGCCTTCAATTTCACCTTGACCTGTGACAATGGCTTCATTCAAAGATGTTTTTTCTCTGTCTTTCTCAAGCTTTTCTTCGTAGCCTGGGAATCCGAGCGGGTTTTCTGAGATCAGGTGCCCGTTAAATTCTTCAAATGTGCCTTCGTCAACAAGGCTGTCAATACGCTGTTTTGCATTCATTTGCAAATGTCTGCCGCAATTCATGCAAACACGTAAATTTTTATCTAGTTCTTTGGTGAGCATTATTTTTTTACATTGCGGACATTTGGTCATGATGCCTTCAGGCACATCTTGACTTGCCTGTTCAGAGGGTACAGATGCATATTTTTTCTTTTTACTGAAAATATTTTTGATTGACAAATGACTACCTCCCTTTTTGAAGGGTTTTTTCTTTACACGCACATCCACTATTATAGGACATGTCATAACTGTACCGAAACTATTGTACTTTTTTTGTCAAACGCTGTCATCCTTCATTCAATTTTTTCAGTGGGGAATTGATGAGAAATGAGTATGTGTTTGGGGCGCTGAGCAGTTGATATAGGTGAATTGTGAACGTCTACAAAAAAATATCATTCCGGATGAAAAAATTTTCGCATATGAGAGGAAATGGTGCACGTCTTTCCTCCAATTTCAGAAAGAACGTGCACACTTTTCCAATTGATTATTCGCCGATAATCGTTAATTTTCTTGTTTTTTCAGCGACTTCTTCTGGGTCGACTTGGATTCTTGCAACACCAGTTTCCATTGCTGCTTTTGCTACCGCTTTTGCTACCGCTGGTGCTACACGTGCATCAAATGGTTCAGGGATGACGTATTCAGCTGACAATTTATCATCTGAAACAAGAGAAGCAATTGCTTCTACGGCTGCAATTTTCATTTCTTCGTTAATGTGGGTTGCTCGTACATCTAATGCTCCGCGGAAAATTCCTGGGAATGCCAGTACGTTGTTTACTTGGTTCGGGAAGTCAGAACGGCCAGTTCCTACAACACTTGCGCCTGCTGCATGTGCATCTTCTGGCATGATCTCTGGATTAGGATTCGCCATTGCGAAGATGACAGGATCTTTTGCCATTTTGCCAACCATTTCTTTTGTTAGAGCGCCTGCTGCTGAGACCCCGATGAAAACGTCAGCGCCTTCAATCACTTCTTCTAATGAACCTTCTTTACGGTCTTGGTTCGTGAATTTAGCCACTTCATTTTTCACTGCATTCATACCGTTCGGGCGGCCTTCATAAATTGCGCCTTTTGTATCACACATGATAATATCACGTACACCGAAATGATATAGAAGCTTGATAATCGCAATTCCCGCTGCTCCAGCGCCGTTTGCCACCACTTTGATAGAGGACATTGATTTTCCAGACAGTTTCAGCGCATTTACAAGTCCTGCTACTGTCACAATCGCTGTTCCGTGCTGATCATCATGGAACACTGGAATGTTTGTCTCTTTTTTCAAGCGCTCTTCGATAATAAAGCAGTTTGGAGCTGCAATATCTTCAAGGTTGACACCGCCAAACGTTGGCTCAAGAAGCTTTACTGTTTCAACGATTTTGTCTACATCGTTTGTCGCAAGTGCGATTGGGAAGGCATCAACGCCAGCGAAGCTTTTGAATAGTACAGCTTTTCCTTCCATTACTGGAAGAGAAGCTTCTGCACCAATATTTCCAAGCCCTAAAACAGCGCTTCCGTCTGTGACAACAGCGACCATATTGCCTTTCATTGTATAATCATACACTTTGCTTGTGTCGTCATAAATATCTTTACATGGTTCTGCAACACCAGGTGAGTAAGCCAAGCTCAAGTCTTTCGCATTTTTCACTTGTACTTTTGATTTTGATTCAAGTTTGCCTTGATTCTCTTTGTGCATATGTAATGCTTCTTCTCTTAATGACATGTGATGAACACTCCTTCAAGTGGAAAATGATTTAATGAATTGCTAAGTTGATAAGCACATACTGGCAGTTTTAAATACACAGAATCTTTAAAATGATAACACAATAGGTGAATTTGTAAAACATATTCAGGCGATTTGTCATCATTTAATCACAACGTTTTGTTCACCAAGCAGCTCTTTTAACTGGAAAATGACAGCATGATCTGCATGAACTTTGTATGCATCTGGAAGTCTCACTGTCTTTTTTTGCTTCTCATAATACAAATAGACATCTGCTTCTCCACTGTGCATCGAGATCACCCGCTTTACTTGCTCTAGCAGCTCCTGCGTATGATTTTCTTCTTTCACCCGAATGTAGACAGACTCTTTTCTTTGTGTGCCCATCTCTTCAAGCAGAACGGCTTCTTGCACGATGATCTGGCTGCTGTCATTTCTGACATCTATTCTGCCTTCAACATAAAGCATGGCGCCCTCCTCAAGTAAGGGGGACAGCTTTCTAAATTGCTCTGGAAAGACGACGCCTTCCATTTCTCCCGTTTCATCCCCAAATGTGACAAATGCCATCGATTGTCCATTTTTTGTTCGAATCGATTTCACCTTTGTCAAAAGACCACCCATTGAGACCTTTCGCTTTATATAGGAAGAAAGTCTGATGATTTCCACTGCACCATTCTCTCTTAAGCGATCTCGGTACGCTTGTACAGGATGATTTGATAAATATAGTCCAAGTGCCTCTTTTTCAAATTGCAGAAGATCGACAAGCGGCAATTCTTCTATCTCTGCATATTTTGGCTTAATAGAGAAGGTTGTATCCCCCAGAAAGTCAAGCTGATCATCTGGATTTAAAAATGACACGTGGTCTAATGCAATATCTATTGATGCCAATAACGAAGCACGATTTGGATAAAGCTCATCCATCGCCCCTGAAAAAATGAGCGCTTCAATCGTTTTTCGGTTGACACTCTTTGCTGATACTCTTGCGCAAAAATCAAATAAATCTTCAAACGGCTTTTCCTGTCTTGCCCTGTATATATCCTTTACAGCTGACACTCCGACATTTTTGATCGCTCTTAAGCTGTAGCGGATCTCCCCTTTTTCAACCGTAAATGGAAATTCACTCTTATTAATAGAAGGCTTCAACACAGATATCCCTTTTTCCTTTGCCTCATAGAAATATTGAGCAACTTTGTCATCATTTCCAATCACACTCGTTAAAAGTCCGCACATAAAATATAACGGATAATGCGCTTTTAAGTAAGCAAGCTGAAAGCCAATCATGCTATATGCAACAGCATGGCTTCTATTAAAACCATAGTTTGCAAATTTGACGATTAAGTCATAAACGTCATTTGCAATGTTAACAGGATACTCCTTTTTTAGGCATCCTTCAACAAAATGGCTCCGCTCTTCATCAAGAACCTTTTTATCCTTCTTTGAAACTGCTCTTCTTAATAGATCTGCCTCGCCAAGCTGAAATCCTGCCATCTTCGCTGCAATCAGCATGATTTGCTCCTGATAGACGATGACTCCATATGTGTCTTTTAAAATGTCATACAAATCAGGATGCGGGTAAGAGACCTTGACTCTGCCGTGCTTTCGGTCGATAAAGAGCGGGATATTCTCCATTGGACCTGGACGGTAGAGGGCATTGACTGCCACAATGTCTTCTAAACTAGAGGGCTTCAAGCGTCTCAGCACCTGACGCATTCCTTGTGATTCAAGCTGGAAAATCCCAGTTGTATCCCCCGCTGATAACAATTCAAATGTTTTCTGATCTTCATATGAAATGTCACTAAAGTTAATGTGGACGTTTTCCTGTCTTTCAATCTGGTTTTTAATGGATTCAATTAAGGTTAAGTTTCTAAGTCCTAAGAAATCCATCTTTAAAAGTCCGAGATCTTCTAAATAATTCATCGCATACTGCGTTAAATACACACCATCATGGCCGTCTTGAATCGGAACGACCTCTGTCAGAGGCTCCTCGCTCAGCACAACGCCAGCTGCATGTGTCGAGGTATGTCTTGGCAAGCCTTCCACCTTTAAAGCAGTTTGAAAGACTTGCCTGAGCTCTTCGGACTGCTGGAGCATTGTTTTTAATTCAGGAGATGCAGTGAGCGCTTCTTTCAGCGTCGTTCCTGGCTTTGACGGAATCAGCTTTGCAAGACGATCCGCTGCCTTTGAATCAATCCCCATCACACGTCCTACATCTCTTAAAGCTGCTTTTGCTGCAAGTGTTCCAAACGTGACAATTTGCGCCACATGCATGTCTCCGTATTTGTCTTTTACATAAGAAATGATTTCATCTCTTCTCGTATCAGGGAAATCTATATCAATATCAGGCATACTGATTCGCTCAGGATTTAAGAAACGTTCAAATAACAAACCGTGACGGAGCGGATCAACATCCGTAATAAACAGTACATAGGCAACAAGTGATCCTGCTGCCGATCCTCGGCCCGGTCCTGTGACAATGCCTTGGTCATGGGCATACTTCATAAAATCCCACACGATGAGAAAATAATCACTGAAATTCATTTTTTGGATAATGCTCAGTTCGTACTCAAGTCTTTTCACATACGCTTCATTTGAAGCAATCTTTCTTTGCTTCATCCCTTCCGCACACACTTTGCGTAAAAACTGATCTGCTGTTGATTGATCAGGGGTCGGATAGGATGGGAGTTTTGTCTGCCCAAGATTTAAATCAACTTCACAGCGGTCTGCGATCTCCACCGTTCTTGTGAGCAGCTCCGTATCCTGCGTATACCATTCCTTCATTTCTTCAAAGGTTCTGAAATGCTTTTCTGCTTGGTCTTCCTCAACCTCAGGCAGCTGCTGCCCTGCTTTAATCGCCTTTAAACACGTATAGGCCGTTTTGTCTTCCATGTTGATGTAGTGGACATCTCCTGTCGCAACAAGAGGAATGTCCGCACTTTTTGAGACATCCCTCAGTTTACCTGTAAGCGATTCGTCTTGCTGAAATGGCTGAAGTGCGATGTACACATGTCCCTCACCGAAAATATGTTTCAATTGTTTCGCCGCATCATGCGCCTCTTCTATCTGATCGTGCTGAAGCAGCGTTTCAATGTAGCCAGAAACGCCTGGTGTGATGGCAATGAGCCCGCGGTGATAGCTTTTCAGCCATTTCTCTTTCAGTCCAGCTTTTGATTTTGATTTCAGCACACTGCTGATTTTGATCAAGTTTTGGTAGCCTTCATTGTTTTTGGCAAGGAGCACCAAGGGATAAGCCTCTGTCTCTTGTTCATCTATGAAGACAGAAGCTGTTAAACCGATGACCGGCTTGATGCCATGTTTTTTACATTCCTTATAAAATTCAACCGTTCCATACATCACATGGTCATCGGTAAGAGCGAGCGCCTTGCAGCCAAGTTCTTTTGCTTTCAGCACAAGCTCCTTTACTTTTGCTGCACTGCTTAATAAGCTGTATCCACTGTGGACCTGAAGATGAACATAAGACATGCTTAATCCACTCCTTTCGTCTAAAGTCATTCTTTCATTATAAAACGCGATGCGATGAGAAACAAATGTTCTTTCTTTTCTGTCCGTTCATACTTGTCCCGCACGCACCATATATTGAATAGAGTGAGGTGGACAAAATGGATGTGAAGGAAGCTTTTATTCCAAATTTTATTAGCTGTTATTTTATTGCGCTTGGAGTCATTTTGGGTGGTGCCATTATCGGCGGTGTTGGTGCTTATTTGTCTGGTCAGCCGCCTTTATCCATTATTACGAGTCTTGCCAATCGATTAAAGATTTGGGCGCTTGTCGCAGCCATCGGCGGAACGTTTGATGCTGTTTATAGCTTTGAACGAGGCATTTTTGAAGGGAACACGCGTGATATTTTCAAGCAGATTTTATTAATTGTCTCTGCCATGGGCGGTGCGCAAACGGGTTATCTTATTATCACGTGGCTCACACAGGAGCATGTGTCATCATGAGGGTGCCGGAGCTTTACAAACGTCCAGGCTGGCAGCGTTTTTTTGCGGGGATGATGTTTGGTGCGATTGTGAGCTGGCTCATTTTCCTCTTTACATACGGAACCTTTCAGGAAAAGCAGGTGACACTGCTGAGAAGCCAGCAGCACCATATGGACAGTCTGAAAGAACAAATCACACTCTATCGGGAAGATTTGCATAAGTTAAATGAGGATAATAAGAAGCGACTGCTGATCCAAAGCGTAGATGTCCATCTCGTCAATCGTGAGCAGTATAAAATCCCAGAGCCAGACACGCTAAAATTTGAAGATCAGGTCAAGGAGGATATCTCAGAGGTTATTACAAAGGATATTGAAAGTGTCTATAAAACAAAGGAATTATTAAAACGCACGGTCGAAAACAAAGAATATACCATTCGGGAAAAGGCATACCGCGCCAAAGTGACAGAGCTGACAATTTATACGAAGCTTTCACTTGAAGTGCGCATTTCATTTGCTGAATAAATGATCATGTGGAATTTTTATGAATTTCTGCCCTCAATGATCGCTTTTCCCCCTTAATTTTTATACACTAAAAGTAGAACGAGATCTACAATAGAAAGAGGTGAGGACAATGGAGGTTTATAGCTATCGTCAAATGGCACGAGACAAAGCAAGCCGGATCAAGGACGGCATGTGCGCTTATGCTGAGACAGAAATGATGGCTCATTTAATTAAAAAAGAATTAAAGCATCAAAATCTCCAAGCCTATGAAGATTCAACTGACATCGGCTGCTGGTTTATCCCTGTATGCAAGTAACCCTTTTCTCCATGACAAAAAAAGAGAGAGGGGACTTGAAGCCCCCCTCTCTCATGATGATGATTTACATACTTCTTCTAAATCACGCAAAATCTCATCTGCCACGGCCCAATCATAAATAGATGCACCAGCTGCAAGCGGGTGGCCGCCGCCATGATATTTTTTCGCAATGGTATTAATGACGACGCCTTTCGAACGGAATCTAACACGAATCTGATCATTTTCTTCCACAAAAAAGACCCATGCCTTAATCCCTGCAATATTTCCAAGTGTTCCAACAAGCTGTGAGGCTTGCTGCGCTGTCGTTTGGAACGATTCCAAAATATCCTGCTTAATGAAAACAGAAGCGACTCCATTCTCTGACAAAGAAATATGTTGAAAAATATAGCCATTTAATTTCACGACATTCAGATCCGTCTCATACAATTGATTGAAAAGGTCTGAAGATGAAAATGGATATTCAATCAGTTCTCCTGCATATTTGAGCGTCTTTTTCGTCGTGTTTGGGAAAAGGAAGCGGCCTGTGTCTCCTACAATGCCGGCATAAATGAGTTCAGCCGCCTTTGTATTCAGCTGATATCCTTCTTCTTTCCCCTCTAAATACAATTCATAAATCATTTCGCTCACAGAGCTTGCCTCTGTATCCACCCAAAGTAAATCACCATAAGGATCTTCATTTGGATGATGGTCAATTTTCATCAGCTTATCGCCCATTGAATAGCGCTGATCGTCAATTCTTGCTTGATTGGCTGTATCGCAGACAATGACAAGGGCATCTTTGTACACGTCATCCGGTACTTCATCAAGTTCATATAAAAATGAAAGGGATGGCTCCGGGGTTCCTGTCGCATAAATATTTTTTTCTGGATAGGTGGCACGCAAGATTTCCGTAAGGCCGCACTGCGATCCATACGCATCAGGATCTGGTCTTACATGTCTATGAATGATGATGGTGTCATATAATGATATGGTTCTAATCAGTTCTTTTTTCATAAAAACTCCTTCTTATCCGATACTCTTTTTATTATTAAATCATAATCTATCCTGACGGAAAAGTGAGGAATAGACAATTTATTCTAGTAAGCAAGCCTATTTACGTTTAAAATAGGGTTGTAACCACTTACAATGGAGGCTTGGCACATGCTTGTTTTGATTGTGTTTATTATTTGTTCTGCCATGTTTTATTTATACTACAAAGCAAAGAATGTCCGTACGAACCGCCCAGTCGAAAAGAAATTCTGGTCGGCGAAATCCAGTATGGCACTTGGCTGCTTTGTCCTGCTCTTCGGTGTGAATCAATTATTTTTAAACCGCTCGTCACTCGCATTTGTCATTGGATTTATTTTTGTTGCTGTCGGTATCGGCAGTACGTGGGCTGGATATAAAGCCTACAAGCATTACCTTCCGCTCTTTTTAAAGGAAGGCGAAAAAGATCACGCATAATAGGAGAGAAGGGCTAAAATGATGTTTATTTTAGCCCTTTGTCTTTTTCAGCAGATTATCCTCTCTCCATGAGCTGCACCATCAGCATGGCTTTACCGACGATATTCGATTGATGATAAACTTCCACTTCCAGCTTTCCAAACTTGCGTCCTACTTCTAAAATATTTGGCTTGATCTGTATCGTGGATTCCATTTGAACCGGTTTTAAGAAGTAGACAGAGAGACTTTCGACAATTAGCTCCCCTTTTTTATGAGACTTTAAGAAGCGATTGGCGGATTCAATTAAAATTTGCGTGAACACACCATATGAAATGTTTCCGAGCTGGTTTGTCATTTGTGGTGTGACCTCATATTGATACACTGCATCTGCCTTTGGTTTTTCTGTATCGGTCTCTTTAAACCCTCTTGAGACGACATCATCCAGTTTTTCTCCGACCTGCGGCTGCTTTTGAATCATTTGAAGCGCCTTCAGCACGTCCTGACGGCTGATCATTCCAATCAGTTTCGCATAATCATCTACAACTGGCAGCACCTCAATGCCTTCCCATACCATCATTTGAGCAGCAGAAGCGACAGAGGTTTTGCCAATGACTGTCAGTGGGTTTTTCGTCATCACCTTTTCAATCGGTGTGGAGCGGTCATGACCTGCGATATCCTTTGAGGTGAGAATGCCGTGAATCTTCATTTGGTCGTCTGCGACTGGAAAGCGGCCGTGGCCAGTTTCATAATTTTTTTCATACCATTTTTCAAGCTTATCCTCTGGTGATAGATACACCGTTCGTTCTATCGGCGTTAAAATATCTTCCACAAGTACAATCTCTTTTTTTATGAGTTGGTCATAAATGGCCCGGTTAATGAGAGCTGCTACGGTAAATGTATCGTAGCTTGTCGATAAGATCGGCAGTTCAAGCTCATCTGCGAGCTGAATGATTTCATCATCTGTTGAGAATCCGCCTGTAACAAGTACAGCCGCCCCTGCCTCTAATGCTTGTCTGTGGGCATTGATCCGGTTTCCGACAATCAGCAGGTTTCCAGCTGCCGTATAGCGCATCATCGCATCAAGCTCCATCGCCCCGATGACAAATTTGTTTAATGTTTTATGTAAGCCCGCTCGTCCTCCAAGCACCTGTCCGTCAATCACATTGACCACTTCTGCATATGTCAGTTTTTCAATATTTTCTTTTTTCTTCTGTTCAATTCGAATGGTGCCGACTCGTTCAATGGTACTCACGAACCCTTTATTTTCAGCATCCTTAATAGCCCGGTAAGCCGTGCCTTCACTTACTTTCATTTCTTTCGCAATACGCCGGACAGAAATTTTCTCTCCGACATCTAATGAATCAATATACGATAAAATTTGTTCATGCTTTGTCGCCAATCCCGTTCACCCTTTTTGTTTTCAGCGTTTTCATCTAACTTTCATTATAAGGGCAGGAGGCTTTTAATAGCAATTTGTCTTTTTTCAGCACGATACATGTAAATAAAAAAAGCCGGCATTTGAGTGCCGACTTTTTGCTATGTTGATTAAATCTCGATCGATTCTCCGCTGTTTAACACATGACCGACGCCGCCATGCAGGCTGTCTGCAAATGCATGTGGGTCCTGCTCAATCGGCGGGAATGTGCTGTAATGAACTGGCACGACTTGCTTCGCCCGAAGCCATTCGGCTGCGATTCTTGCATCGTCCGGTCCCATCGTGAAGTTATCACCGATCGGAAGGAATGCAAGCTCAATATGATTCAGCTCACCGATCAGCTTCATATCTGAAAAGAGTGCAGTGTCTCCGGCATGATAAATCGTTTTGCCCTCTGCAGTAAATAAAATACCTGATGGCATGCCTGTATACGTAATCGTTTTTGCATCTTCATCAATGATAGCAGAACCATGGAACGCTTGAGTGAGCTTCACTTTACCAAATTCAAACTCACGTCCGCCCCCAATCGATAGCGGGTGCGTTTTCACACCTTGCCAGCTTAAATAAGTGGCAAGCTCGAATGGCGCAATAACGAGCGCATCATTGTTTTTAGCGATTTCAATGGTGTCACCGACGTGATCTCCATGCCCGTGGGTCAGCAAAATGGCATCCGCTTTGACATCTTGCGGTTTGATATCTGTGTGCTTATTTCCATTTAAAAATGGATCAATCCAAATATGGTATCCGTTTGTTTCAATGTGTACGACTGAATGTCCGTGATATGTAGCTTTCATGTGAGTATATCCACCTTTCGAATTTGATCTCATTTCATCTATTCCCTGTATAAAAAACTGAAAAACTTAATGCCTGTGAATGACGTTAAGACCACCTGTTGCTTCAATAACAGTTCCTGTAATCAGATCAGAGCGGTCATCGCATAAAAAGGAAATGATGCGCCCGATATCTTCTCCAGTACCAGATCTGCCAATCGGCGTTTCGTCATCTTTCATCTGGCGTGCTTCTTCTATTGTCGATTCTTTCATGTCTCCAACGATTTTGCCTGGACAAACCATATTGGCCGTGATGCCGTTTTCGGCTTCTTCTATCGCAATGGTTTTCGTCAGTGACGCGAGCCCCACTTTTGCTGCTCCGAAGGCTGATCTGTGCATCCATCCCGGCGCATGGTCTGCACCTTGGAAGCCATATGTGACAATTCGGCCGAAGCCTTGCTTTCTCATCATTGGGATAACCATACGGAACAAATGGAACACAGCAGATAGGTTGCCTTCCATCATTTGATACCATTCATCTTCGGAATAATCCGCTAGTTTTTTTCGTTCAAAAATATAAGGTCCAGCATTGTTAATCAAGGCATCGATTCGCCCAAATCGCTCGGCTGCCAGCTCGACCATGTTCTTTAAATCTTCTTTGTTTGTCACATCACCTTGGACAAATTGAAGCTTTTCTTCATATTCCTGCAATTCTTCTTTCATCTGCCGTACAGCTTCATCATCACTTCGATAATTGACTGTCACAGAATACCCCATATTCAGTAAAGACTCGGTGACTTTCCTGCCAAGTCCCTTAGAACCCGCTGTTATTAATGCGTGTCGCACACAATCTCCTCCTAAAGCAAAGGTTGCAAGTTCACATGTTTCTTATCTTTACTTTACTATAAACCTGCATCTGGCGCACTTATGAACCCTTTCTGTTATTTCTATTTAGAATGAAAAAATGATGGGTGATTCATCCACTTTTGGATATCCCACGAGCCATGAATATCAAGAAGCAGCGAAACAAAACGATAACATTCTCTCACCTCATGAAGCTGGTGAGGAAGCGGGCAAATCTCTTCATAGCCCAATTGAACATCGTGTGCAGCTTCTTTCGTCAAAAGGTATTCCAATGCAATAAAATCAAACGCAGCTGGTCCAAACACAATATATTCCGTATCCACTAGACTCGTCACTTGATCATCTTTTTCAATATATTGCGATGGATCTAAATCAATTAAAATAAGACTGGCTGAACAGGAGGATTGAGGTGATCCAGCTTTTGCTGCACCATTTCTCCATAGCACTGAAATTCAGGCTGATCAGCATAATAGCGGCTTACAAGTTTGGAGACAGCCTTTTTTAAAAGAGCATGAAATCCTCTCAAATGTCTCGTTTCTGCACCGTATACTGCACCGAAAGAGTTTGTTCGATATGAATGAAGAAGCGCTAGTTTCCTCCCGTAATCTTTATAGAAATGTGATGAGCGCCCCTCAAAAGATGTTAAAGGGATCCCTTCAATTTATTCCATGACATCATCATGTTTCCCTGCCTTCTTCACTTTACGAACAACTTTCGGAATATGAAAGGAATTCGTCAGAGCCAGCTTTTCATTGATTTGATCGAGATATTCTTGTCCTATATGAGCATTTACTCCATAGATTATGTCGATCCCATATTCAAACTCACTTTCTACTTTTGTCATTTTAGGAGATTTCACGACATATTCCGTTTTGTCTTGTAAGGAGATCAGCCACACATCATTAGCCCGTCCGTCGTACTGTTCTCCTAACGTTTCAACTGATACGATGGGCTGGTCAAACAAAGCCTGAAGCGTTCTCTTCATGAACTGCTGTCACTCCCTCTTCAGCTTAACACTGGTATGATTTCAACTTCTCCAATGATGATCAATCTCCTTTTCCCAAGACAAAAAACCATCCGTATCAACGAATGGTTTTGGTCAGTTACGCTAGGCAGGCTTTTGCTTTTTCTAAAGCGAGCTGAATTTGTTTAAATCCAGTTCCACCTGCGCTAGTTCTTTTTTCAACAGCAACATAAGGATCAAGAACGGTGTAAATGTCTTCTTCAAAAAGAGTGCTCGCTTCTGTAAATGTCTCAAACGGAAGATCACTTAAGTAGATGCCTTTTTGAATGCATGTATACACGAGCTTGCCAACGATTTCGTGTGCTTCACGGAATGGCATGCCTTTTTTCGCAAGGTAGTCTGCCACTTCGGTCGCATTTGAGAAATCTTCTTTCGTTGCTTTTTTCATGACATCTTCGTTCACTGTCATTGTTTGAATCATGCCTGTGAAGATTTGCAGGCTGCCAGCGATGGTTTTCACTGTATCAAACATGCCTTCTTTATCTTCTTGCAAGTCTTTGTTATACGTAAGCGGCAAGCCTTTCATAATCGTGAGAAGCCCCATCAGGTTGCCATACACACGGCCTGTTTTCCCGCGGATTAATTCAGCCATATCCGGGTTTTTCTTCTGCGGCATCATGCTGCTGCCTGTTGCATAAGTGTCATCAAGCTCAATGAATTTGAATTCTTGAGAGCACCATAAAATGATTTCCTCACAAAGACGTGAGAGATGCATCATCACAAGGCTGCTATTAGACAAAAACTCTAAAATGAAATCCCGATCACTTACGCCATCAAGGCTGTTTTCGTAAATATGATCAAAGCCAAGCAGCTCTGCTGTATATTCACGATCAATTGGGAATGTCGTTCCTGCTAACGCTCCGCATCCAAGTGGAGACACGTTAATTCGCTTCAAAGAATCTTGAAAACGCGCTTTGTCACGTTCTAGCATCCAGAAATAGGCGAGCATATGATGCGCAAAGGAAATAGGCTGTGCACGCTGCAAGTGCGTATACCCTGGAAAAATCGTTTCAACGTGCTGTTCTGCTTTTTCCACAAGCACTGTTTGAAAGGAAGAGATCAGTTCAATGATATGCTCTACTTGGTTATTCAAATATAAATGCATATCGGTGGCAACCTGATCATTCCGGCTTCTCGCTGTGTGCAATTTGCCGCCAAGCGGACCAATCTCATCAATGAGCATTTTTTCAAGGTTTAAATGGATGTCCTCATAATCCACTGAGAATTCGAGTTCATCTGCCTCTGCCTTTTTCATGAGCGTATTCAGTCCATCTTTAATGGCAGCGGCCTCCTCATCATCTAGGATACCGCATGTATTCAGCATACTTGCATGAGCAAGGGAGCCGGTCAGATCTTCTTTGACTAATTGTTTGTCGAAATGAATGGACGCGCCAAACTCATCGACCCATTTTTCAGGTGTTTTTTGAAATCGGCCTCCCCAAAGCTTTTTCATGCTTTAACCTGCTCCTTTTTATTCACGATGCTGTTTACTTTTGTTGGTAAGCCCCAAAGGTTAATAAATCCTACCGCTGCATCATGATCGAATTCATCTGCTTTTGTGTAAGTTGCTAGATTTTCATCATAAAGTGAATATGGTGATTTACGTCCTTCAACAATCGCATGACCTTTAAATAGTTTCACACGTACGACACCTGTTACGTTCTGTTGTGTTTCTTGTAAGAAAGCATCTAGTGCTCCTTTAAGTGGTGAGAACCATAATCCGTTGTATATTAATTCAGCCATTTTTTGTTCAACGATTGGCTTAAAGTGTGCAACTTCCTTCACTAGCGTTAAGTCTTCAAGCTCTTTATGCGCTTTTAGAAGTGTGACAGCACCTGGGCATTCGTACACTTCACGAGATTTAATGCCAACAAGACGGTTTTCAACGTGGTCGATTCTGCCAACCCCATGCTGACCAGCGACTTCATTTAAATGAAGAATGAGATCAGATAAGGAATACTGAATACCATCAATAGCTGTTGGTTTTCCTTTTTCAAACGTGATTTCAATGATCTCAGGTGTGTCAGGTGTTTTCTCAAGTGGCGTCGTTAAATCATACGCTCCTTCTGGCGGTGCAGCCCAAGGATCTTCTAAAATGCCGCACTCGTTACTTCTGCCCCAAAGGTTTTGGTCGATTGAATATGGGCTGTCTAAGTTAATTGGAATTGGAATACCGTGCTTTTGAGCATAGTCGATTTCTTCATCACGAGACCATTTCCATTCACGCACTGGTGCAAGAACTTCTAGGTCTGGATTCAATGCTTTAATGGAGACTTCAAAACGGACTTGGTCGTTTCCTTTTCCAGTACATCCGTGCGCAACCGCTACTGCATTTTCTTTTTCTGCGACTTCCACTAATTTTTTCGCAATAAGCGGACGAGATAATGCAGATACTAGCGGATATTTTCCTTCATACATCGTGTGTGCTTGTAAGGCAGTTAGTGCAAATTCCTCTGCGAACTCTTCTTTTGTGTCAATCATGTAAGACTGAACCGCTCCGACTTGAAGTGCTTTTTGTTGAACGAATGCTAAGTCTTTTCCCTCACCTACGTCTAGGCAGCAAGCTACGACTTCGTACCCTTGCTCTTGTAACCATTTAACTGCAACAGAGGTATCAAGACCTCCGGAATATGCTAATACGACTTTTTTATTTTGTGACATGATTGAAAAGCTCCTCTCACTTGTTTTGATTCTGTGAATGTTTTTTGCATAAAAATAAGTTTTAATTTATAAACATGCATTTAGTATGTATACACTGTAACAAGGAAAAATTGTTTTTTCAACCCCTTTATGAAAAAAACTCCGCCAAATTTTCTTGGCAGAGTCATTTTGGGCTATTTTTGATCCTTTTCAAGCTCTCGTAAGACGTGAGGAAGCTCTGGAATGATGAGTTTTGTCATGGCTAAACGAACAGCTCCAGTAGAACCTGGTGTGGCAAAGACGGCTTTTTGATTGACGATCCCAGCCGCGGCACGGGACAAGATAGCGGCTGAACCAATGTCTTCTGTATAGCTCAGCATGCGGAAGATTTCGCCAAAGCCAGGCAGCTCCTTCGAGAAAAGCGGGGTGATCGCTTCAATGGTGACATCCCTTGCGGCAATTCCTGTGCCCCCGTTTAACAAGACGGCATCTATTTTTGGTTCGCCTGTTCCCTCTAGTACAGCGTCTTGGATCGCTCCAATGTCATCTTTTACAATATCGTATGCAAGAATGAGATGTCCCTGTTCTTTAAGCAAATCAATCATTAGACGGCCGCTTTTATCTGTTTCTTTCGTTCTTGTGTCACTGACCGTAATGACTTTCACATAAAGCCTCGCTTTCGCCTCACGTTTATGTTCTGTCACGCTCATTTTTCGCACCGCTCCTTTCATATTGCCTCACATTATAGCATGCTGATTTCAATAGAAAAAAGCCCTTTTCCGCTGAGGAAAAGAGCTTCAAAAGGATGTTACGCTAAACGCATAACGTCTCTTGCAATCATAACTTCTTCGTTCGTTGGAATCACGATTACTTTTACAGGAGAGTGCGGGTAGCTGATGAATGCTTCTTCGCCTCTCATGTTGTTAAGAGAAGGATCCCAGTAAACGCCCATGAATTCAAGACCACGAAGGACACGCGCTCTAACTTCTGAACTGTTTTCACCGATTCCAGCTGTGAAGATGATCGCATCTACGCCATTCATTCTCGCTGCATAAGAACCGATGTATTTATGAATACGGCTTGCAAAAATATCAAGAGCTACTTCTGCACGGTCGTTTCCTTCTTCTGTTGCTTCTTCGATATCACGAAGATCACTTGATAGACCAGACACACCTAAAAGACCACTCTTCTTATTCAAAGTAGAAAGTACTTCTTCAGCTGTATGTCCTGTTTTCTCCATAATAAATGGAATAAGAGCAGGGTCAATGTTACCTGAACGTGTACCCATCGCAACACCCGCAAGCGGCGTGAAGCCCATTGAAGTATCAATTGATCTTCCGCCTTCAACTGCTGCGATACTCGCACCATTTCCAAGGTGACAAGAGATCAAACGAAGTTCTTCAAGAGGACGACCTAATAGCTCTGATGCACGCTCTGTTACGAACTTATGGCTTGTCCCGTGGAATCCGTATTTACGAATACCAAAGTTTTTGTAGTAGTCGTACGGAAGGCTGTATAGGTAAGACTGCTCTGGCATTGTTTGGTGGAAAGCTGTATCGAACACAGCAATCGCTGGTACGTCAGGCAGAATTTGTTTGAATGCTTTGATTCCTACAACGTTTGCAGGGTTGTGCAGTGGTGCTAGCTCTGAAAGCTGATCAATGTCATTAATGACTTCATCTGTTAAAAGAACAGAGTCGCTGAATTTCTCTCCGCCGTGAACAACACGGTGTCCTACGCCATCAATTTCATTAAAGTCTTTGATGATGTTAAATTCAATTAGTTTTTCAAGCAGCATTTTAACCGCTACTGCATGATCTGGAATATCTGTGACTTCTGTTTTCTTTTCTCCATCTACAGAAATCGTGAAGATACTGTTGTCCATTCCGATTCTTTCAACAAGACCTTTTGTTAAAACGGTTTCTTCTGGCATGTCGAACAATTGGAATTTAAGAGATGAGCTTCCTGCGTTGATTGCGATAATTTTAGACATTCTTGTCGCTCCTTTTACTCAGTTGTTATATAAGGTTTCACGTTTTTTCCGGTGCTATATTCAACCTGTATGACGGGTCTTTTATAGTTTAACGATAAGTCCGAAAAATATCTGACTTTTTCATTTAAACATTGAAAACTTTGCATTTCAAGTGCACCTTTGAACTGTTACCGCTTACATCGATAAGTCGTTATTTTCTGAATAATAAAAAAGCCAGACATCACTCTGGCTATTCTTTCGTTTCTTTTTCTTCTATAAACCATTGGTCTAATTTTCTCATGACACCCACCATTGATTCTTTTTGTGAGAAAGACGGCAGATTGGCAAACAGCATCCGTTTTGGTGCTTCGAGCCCTTCCTTTTTCTTTTGCATCACAAACAAGCTTTTGGCGTGCTTTTTGTCTTTGAACATGGAAACCGGCAACTGAATTAATGCATTCATATATGCCTGATCTTTGATAAAGTCCTTTAATTGCACGCTTTCTTTTCCTTCAAACAAATCGTTTGGAATGATGAAGAACAAGAAGCCGCCTTCTTTTGTATAACGAAGGCTTTGTTCAATAAATAAATAATGCGCAAAGGCATGTCCTTCTTTTGCCTTTAATTCATAGTCTGCTGCACGTTCATCATTTGGATAATAACCAACTGGCAGACTGCATACAGTGACATCTACTGGAGAGATCAAAAGCGGCTCAAGGCTGTCTTGATGGAAAAGCTCGACTTCCTTCTCTTCCAAATTCGCCTGTGCCCATGCAATTTTAATGAGGACATCATCAATTTCAGACGCAAAGCCGCGCTTTGTTTCTGCAGTCAGATTATTTAAGACAGCAAGCAATAAGTTCCCTGTTCCTGCTGCTGGATCAAAGACAACTAGCTCTTTTTGACCTTCTAAAAATTTATTCACCAAATAGCTGACAAACAGCCCGATCGTATCTGGGGTCATCTGACGATTTGGATGGGAAATATCCTTTTGTCCTTTCAATACGGCGAGCTGAAACGCTTTACGAATCTGCTCATGATCATAAGAGGCAAAATCTGCTTTCTCTATTACATCCTTTAGTAAACCGTCTCGATCATTTGCTTGGAAAAAGGCTTCTCCTGCTTCAGCCAATGCCTCAATATAGGAAATACTTTGTGCCTTTTTTAATCGAATAGAAGCTGTATCGAGCAGCTCAAAAATCGTACTTACTTGATCTTTCTGCAATGCTTTTCTCTCCTCGCTTTGTTAAAAGCTATATGTTCTCATTGAAAAGAGCCCCAGTATGAAGCCGGAGCTCTTGTCGATGCTGCTTTTATAACAGTGATTTTGCAGCTTCAATGGCTTTTTCATAATTTGGGTGATTCGTTGCTTCGCTTACGTATTCAGTGTAAACCACTTTCCCATTAGGGTCTAATACGAAAACTGCACGCGCCAATAAACGCAATTCTTTCATATATACACCGAATGCTTCACCAAATGACATATCTTTGTGATCAGATAATGTTTCGACATTTTCAATTCCGTTTGCTCCGCACCAGCGTGCTTGTGCAAATGGAAGGTCTGCACTAATTGTATAAATATTGACCGGACCTAAACCGGCTGCCTCTTCATTGAAACGTCTTGTTTGTGCGTCACACACACCTGTATCAATAGAAGGAATCACTGAGATGATCGTCACTTTTCCTGTTAAATCTGAAAGTGAAACTTCCCCTAGTGAATTCGTTAATACCGTGAAATCTGGAGCCTGCTCGCCTACTTTTACTTCATTTCCTACAAGCGTGACAGAACTCCCTTTAAATGTGATCGATGCCAAAATAATTCCTCCCTTATCAAATGTATGGTTCTATCATAGTAGAGAAAGCAAAAAACTGCAAAGCCTAATCGTCGCTTTTGAAAAAAAAGTTAACTGCAGCGCAGCTAACTTTTTAAAGGTCTATGTCATCTAGTTTTCGTTCTTTATGACGGTTCTCCCGTTCATCCTTCTTAAACATGTGCTGAAGACGTTCAATTGCTTGAGGAGCAGAATCCAATATTTTATCAAGCAGATGTGTATGTTCATCCAAATGAAGCATTCGAACGCCATTTGTTCCGACAATTAAGAAGGCGATTGGTGTAATAGACACACCTCCGCCGCTTCCTCCGCCAAATGGGAGTCTCGGTTCTTTTCGTTCTTGATCATCAGAACGTTTTTCTTTCTTTTGGTTCCCGTTAAATTCACTACCGCCGGCTGCAAATCCAAAACCAACCTTTGACACAGTAAGAATGACACTGCCATCAGGGGTTTCGACTGGATCGCCGATGATCGTATTCACATCTATCATTTCTTTTAAGTTTTCCATCGCTGTCTTCATAAGACCTTGGATTGGATGATCTGCCATTTTCGGGTTCCTCCTTAAACAGATGATTCATTCTTCGTTGCTTGAAGAGAGGCACTTTTTCTCGCCTTTCTTCCTTTTAACCAATGGACAAGTAAACGAATGGCTGCAAGCATAGCATGTCCAATACGAAAATAAGCTATACATGTAAACTGGGTCTGTGACACATTGTGTTGAAAGGCAGGAATAACTTCATATACCGGTTTATGCTTAAAGGTGAGATGCTCCTGCATAAAGGCGAGCAATGCTCCTTTGACTGACCACACCCCGCCGGCTGCTACACCTGTTAAAGCGGCGTCATGAAAACCGATCCATGTTGACCAGTGAAACGATACAACCCTCATGTGAATGAAGAATTTACGCATGATCCGGTTTAAATCGACGATCTCTTTTGTGATGCGCTCCATTTGATGAAGGATTTGCTTCATATCACGCTTTCCCACTTTTTTATGTATGGATTCTTTTTCGTGACTAGGGGTTTTGGCGCTCGCCATCTTCTTTTCACGTATATCAATCGTTTGATCTTCTGGATTGATCCTCACCATCGGAATGTCTTTTTTGAGTCTGATGATTCCATATAAAGTGATGATCTTCAGTGCAAGGTGGTCATTGTCATTTGCATGTGAATAATCCAGTGAAATGGTCACTTTCATGAAGATCAATAAGATCCCAAGGAACAAAAAAGCTGCGATCCAAACGTAAAGCACTGTGCTCACTTCCTCTATAACAAATGATGCTTCCTCTACGATTATGGCTCTCATTCTGGATTTTATACCCAATCATAAAAAAAGAGTTTGACCGGTACCCGGCCAAACTCCTCTGATTATACGTTTGCTTCTGTTTTTTCATATAGGTGTTCATGGACGACCACCGTATCGGCAAAGTAATCATGAACCCCTTGCTTTTTCGGTGTGAACCCAACAACAGCATAGAGTACAAAAAGCGTATTAATATAGCGTCCCACAATCTCTCTAAAGAAAATGACATCCCATGCCAGTTTCTTCTCAGGCTGAAGTGAGACCACTTTGATCCCAAACACCATTTTTCCAAGCGTTTGTTGAAAGATTTTCGTCATGATGGCGAAATAAAGCAGGAATACAATCGTCGTTGTGACAGAGAATGGAGAAAACCATCCTCCTCCTTTGGACCAGCCAAACAGACTAAAGATTGGAGAAACCGTCAAATGGTTGACACCCCAGACGACGAGCCAATCAAGAATAAACGCCCAAAACCTAATCCAAAATCCTGCAAACGCCTGTGCTTCAATCATTGCACGTTTCGCAAGAGCCGGATTCGATTCTTCTTGGCTTCGGCTTTCGGTTACTTCATCGAATGTAGAATCCATCTATGATCCCTCCTTTATTTTGAATAGAGATACATCGGTTTAGACCCATTTGAGCCAGCCAGTGTTTCTTTTAGATTGAGAAAATCAATTTCACTTTTAAAGAGTTTGCTTGCGCTCATATTGAAGAGAGAGTTCCAGCCGAAGCTTTGAGAATAGCTGATCACTGTCGCTCCTTTTAACCCTTTTTCATTTTTCTTCATTGCTTTGATTGCATCTTCATAATATCCAAGCTCATCAACTAATCCGTTCGATTTTGCCTGTGTTCCGTCATAGACCCGGCCGTCAGCAATTTTCTTCACGTCTTGTTTTGACATGCCGCGTCCTTCAGAGATCACTTTGACAAATCCTTCATACGAGTTATCAACCATGCTTTGCATGATGTCTCGCTCATCTTTTGTCATATCACGATTTGGTGACATGATGTCTTTGAATTTTCCGCTCTTAATTGTTTCGTATTTAATACCTAAATTATCTGCCAGCTTTGAATAATTCAAACTTTGCATGATCACACCTAACGACCCTGTTAATGTTTCAGGTGAAGCAAAGATTTTCTTGGCTGGAGTTGATACATAGTAGCCGCCAGACGCTGCCATTGAGCCCATGGAGACGTAAATCGGCTTCTTCGCTTTTTTCACTTCTTCTAATTTTTTATGTATTTCTGCACTTTCATAGACACCGCCGCCAGGAGAGTTAACGCGCAGCAGTACACCTTTTACTGAAGCATCATCTTTCGCTTTTTCTAGTTCCTTGAGGAATGCACGATGATCATAACCTTCTCCGCCTAACAGACTTGATGCGCCGCCATTATCTTGAATGGTTCCATTAATCTCAAGAACCGCAATTTTTCCAGCACCGCTTCCATCCTCTAGTACCTTCTCTTCTATTTCATCCCCAAATTGATAGCTCATTTTATTGTCATTGAAGCTTTCATACAAAGCGGTCGTGACACTAATCACAATTGAAAATCCGAAAACTCCAAGTGCAATGATTAACGCTACCCATCTTTTCGCATTCATCTTTTTCTCCTCCTTTTTGTCTCTCTTCATTGATACGAATATTCACATGAAATGTTTCACAGGAATTGTGGTTTTTTTACATTTCATTTCATCATATGATAGCACCTCTCTTAATTCACGATCAACTTTACATCGTCTGCCAAGTAATACGCATGACGAAAAATTGGCTTTTTTCTCCTCTCTCTGCACCTAATAGGCTAGAGCTTCACCACAACGAAACACCTAAACCACTCTTTCATGAGAAAACAGCTATTCAATTATGCTCAAATTCTGCCCTTTTCAAATCCCTTACATTGACTCATTTCTCAAAATGAATGCCATTATCACGGAGGTTTTTCTAATATTTTTACTTTCATATGAAAAAAGTGTAAAATGTGAACAAGGCTTCATATGTAAGCCCTTTATTACTTTAAATCTACTTTTGACAACGAAGGGGAGAACGTCAATGACAGACAATCGTCGCAATGTATTTTTCTTTTACAAAAAAGATCATGAATTGGATGGACACATTTCTTCTCTGGAGAAGCTCGCTACCGATCAAGGCTTTCAAGTCGTCAAGCGTGCAGAGGATGCCCATATTATTGCTTCAATTGGCGGAGATGGCACATTTCTTCAAGCAGTCCGTAAAACGAACTTCCGGGATGACTGCTTATATGTAGGGGTATCAAAAACAGAGAATTCGCATTTATACTGCGATTTTTCATTAGAACATTTTGATAAAATGATTGATGCCATGAACACTGAACAGATTGAAGTGAGAAAATATCCGATCATTGATGTAAGCGTTGACAGTACAAACCAGTTCCATTGCTTAAACGAACTGTCGATCCGCTCAAGCATTATTAAGACATTTGTGATCGATGTGTATATAGATGATTTCCACTTTGAAACATTTAGAGGAGACGGAATGATTATTTCTACTCCGACTGGCTCAACAGCCTACAACAAATCGGTAAACGGTGCAGTGGTTGACCCGATGCTCCCTTGTATGCAAGTCACAGAGCTCGCTTCGCTAAACAACAACTCGTACCGTACACTCGGTGCTCCTTTCATCTTAAGCAGTGACCGCAAGCTAACACTGAAGGTTGTGCAGGACGGAAACGACCATCCGATTATCGGGCTTGATAACGAAGCACTTGGCACAAAACACGTCAAACAAATCGACATCGGCCTTTCAGGAAAAGTCATTAAAACGGTGAAATTAAAAGACAACTCCTACTGGGAAAAAGTAAAACGCAGATTCCTTTAATCAAAAAGCTCCTTTATGGGGCTTTTGTTTTCTTTTCAGCGTGATAGAAAACCTTTGAAGTCTAGGAAGAGTGAGCACCGGAACGGAGCGAATTTGACATTCGTGAGTACCGGAGCGCAAATCTGACACCGAATGCGAGGGTTTGTCTACACGCTGAAAGCTCCTTTACGGGGGTTTTTTTCGTGTCTTTTCATTCACGGTCATGATTATGGTATGATGTCACAAGTATGAATGTACGAAAAGGAGAACACGATGACATTACAACAATTTGATCAATATCCATTAAGCGATGATTTAAAACAAGCGCTAAAAGCACTTCACTTCCATACACCTACACCTGTTCAGCACGAGACATTATCCGTTGCTTTTTCAAAGCAGGATCTGATCGTCAAATCTCAAACAGGCAGCGGCAAGACGGCAGCCTATGGTTTGCCGATTTGTGAAATGGTCGATTGGGCTGAAAATAAACCTCAAGCCCTCATCCTCGTTCCAACGCGAGAACTCGCCATGCAGGTCAAACAGGATCTCACAAGCCTTGGACGATTAAAACGAATTAAAGCCGCAGCCATTTATGGAAAAGCCCCTTTTCAAGCTCAAAAAGTAGAGCTTGCACAAAAAAACCACATTGTGTGCGGAACACCGGGGCGAGTCTTGGATCACCTTGAGAAAGGTACTCTTTCCTTAGAAAACCTTAAATTTTTTGTATTAGATGAAGCGGATGAAATGCTGAACATGGGGTTTATTGATCAAGTCTCTTCTATTATTCAGTATCTGCCGCCAAAGCGCATGTCAATGCTGTTTTCAGCGACCATGTCTGATGAGATGAAGAAATTAAGTGAACAGTTTTTACATTCACCAAAAGTAATTGAAATTGCACGGGAAGAAACGTCTGTACCACAAATCACTCACACCGTGATTGAAACGGAGGAAGAAGCGAAATTCTCTCTTCTTCAGCGTACGATCGTGATTGAAAATCCAGATAGCTGCATTATTTTCTGTAATACACAGGACCGAGTGAACGAACTCACAATGAAGCTGGATGAATGGGATGTGCCTTGCGACAAAATTCATGGAGGCATGAGACAAGAAGACCGCTTCGCTGTCATGGATGAATTCAAAAACGGTGAGTTCCGTTATTTGATCGCAACCGATATAGCAGCCCGGGGTATTGATGTCAGTGATATGACACATGTGATTCATTATGACCTTCCCTATGAAAAAGAGCGCTATATTCACCGAACAGGAAGAACGGGCAGAGCGGGAAAAAGCGGAAAAACCATTGCGTTTATGACGAGAAATGCAAAGCCTCTGATTGATGAATTAAAAGAGGAAGCAGGTATTGATTTCAAGACGCAGCCATACCCAACAAAGGAAGACGCAGAGCAGCATGTAGAAAGCTTTGAAGAAAAGATTGAAACGCCGATTCAAAAGGAAAATAAACAGGCAGGCGTTGAAAAGGATATTATGAAGCTTTATTTTAACGGCGGGAAGAAAAAGAAGCTGCGGGCTGTTGATTTCGTTGGGACCATTGCCAAAATAGAAGGCGTTGCCTTTGATGACATTGGGATTATTACCATTCAAGATACGAAAACATACGTCGATATTTTAAACGGCAAAGGCCCTCTTGTGCTGAACGCCATACGCCACACAACCATTAAAGGCAAGCAGTTAAAAGTTCATGAAGCACGTCAATAAAAAGTGAAGGCTAAGCGCCTTTACTTTTTTATTTAAAATAAAATAAGCTTACAACCCTTGAACCATCAGCCTTTCCTGCGTCCAACATGACAAATGTCATATTGAATACATGATGGGTGCTACTATGAGCATGACACCTTTCCATCTATACTTTGAAGTAGAAAGAAACGGAAAGGACTTGAACGTTCATGACGACTTCAACAAACACACAGCAGCAAGCCACTTTAAGAAAACAAGTTGGCCAATTCTCTGGTGCTAATTCAAAAAAAAGTATCACTCAACTCTTTAATACATTCATTCCATTTTTGGGGCTTTGGTTTCTTGCCTATTATAGCCTGAACATCTCCTACCTTTTAACCCTCTTCTTTGCGGTTATTGCAGCTGGTTTTTTAGTACGTGTCTTTATTATTTTTCACGACTGCTGCCATCAATCCTTTTTCAAACAGAAGCCACTGAATCACCTGTTCGGTTTTGTAACGGGCGTACTCACCCTTTTCCCTTATCTTCAATGGCAAAGAGATCATTCAATTCACCATGCCACAAGCAGTAATCTAGACAAACGAGGTACTGGCGACATTTGGCTCCTGACAGTCAAAGAATATCAAGAAGCATCAGCTTGGACGAAATTCCGCTACAGATTTTATCGTAATCCTTTTGTGATGTTTATTTTAGGACCGATCTTTGTTTTTCTCTTAAAAAACCGTTTCAACGTCAAAAATGCTCGTAAAAAAGAGCGCTGGAACACGTATTTCACAAACGTGAGCATCATTGCGCTAGCAGCTGCAACGTGTCTACTTTTTGGCTGGCAGGAGTTCCTGCTTGTCCAAGGTCCAATCTTCCTGATCTCAGGATCAATCGGTGTATGGCTGTTTTATGTGCAGCATACATTTGAGGATTCTTACTTTGAAGAAGATGAACATTGGAATTATGTGCAGGCAGCTGTAGAAGGCAGTTCTTTTTACAAATTGCCAAAGCTTCTTCAGTGGTTAACAGGCAATATCGGCTATCACCATGTCCACCATTTAAGCCCGAGGGTACCAAATTATCACTTGGAGCATGCACATGATCATAGTGAGCCGCTTCAAAATGTTCCAACCATCACTTTAAAAACAAGTATCGAATCAATGAAATTTAGACTTTGGGATGAAGAAACGAAAGCATTCGTTACCTTTAAAGAAGCACGGCAATCTAAGAAGATGCCCGCACCTGTCATTAAAGGAGACATTCTGAAGAAAAATGCATAATTGGTGCAAGCTCTTTCTTACACTAGAAGGAGCTTGTTGCCATTTACAGGATGCAACCATATGTTGAATTTGATAAAGTAAGGAAAAGAACGAAAACGGAAAAGGTGACACACGGATGAAAAAACAGTTTAAAATTCAAAAATTGCATGGGATTTCTCCCTATATATGGGCCATTTTTTTCATCCTGCCCTTCTATTTTATTTTAAAGACGCCTACGACTTTAGGTATTGTCATTGGCATTATTTTGAATGTGGTTTTTTTCGGAGTGTATCGTTTTGCCTTTGTCGCAAAAGGATGGGCTTTATATGTACTCGGTCTTTTATTGATTGCGATTTCTACAGGCTATGTGATGCTCTACAGCTATATTTATTTCGCTTTTTGCATCGCCTATTTCAATGGGCACATTAAAAGAAAAGTCCCTTTTTATATTTTATACTATATTCATCTAGGGAGCGCCGCCGTAGCAGTGAACTTTAGCTTGATTTTAAAAAAGGGATGGTTTCTCACACAAATTCCTTTTGTTGTGATCACACTCATTAGTGCCATTCTCCTTCCTCTCAGCATTCGAAGCCGAAAAGAACGTGAACGCCTTGAAGAGAAATTAGAAAATGCCAATGAACGGATCGCCGATCTTGTAAAGCTTGAAGAAAGGCAGCGCATCGCACGTGATCTGCATGACACCCTTGGACAAAAGCTTTCTCTCATTGGCTTAAAAAGTGATCTTGCCCGTAAACTCGTCTATAAAGATCCTGAACAAGCTCGCGCCGAACTGAAAAGCGTCCAGCAGACAGCCAGAACGTCTCTTAATGAAGTCCGCAAGATTGTTTCTTCCATGAAAGGCATTCGAATCAAAGATGAACTGTCGAACATCGAGCAAATTCTCGAAGCAGCGGGGATTGAATTGATTTATGATGAAAAGGAAGCGCCAAAACGCATCTCTCTTCTTAACGAAAACATTGTGAGCATGTGCATCAAAGAGGCCGTGACAAATGTCGTCAAACATAGTGATGCGACCGTTTGCAAAATCACCATTCATCAAAAATCAAAGGAAGCTATCATCACAGTCGAGGATGACGGGACATTTAAAGGCGATGATCCACTCTCTCCAATGAAGGGGCATGGCCTTTTAGGAATTAGAGAAAGATTGGAATTTGCAAATGGGCGCCTGCGTATTGAGACAAAGGACGGAACAAAGCTGATCATGAGCATTCCAAATGATTCAGCAGCAAAAGACAAGGAGGGGATGAAATGATCAACATTTTTATCGCAGAAGATCAGCAAATGCTGCTCGGTGCGCTCGGTTCACTTCTTGATTTAGAAGACGATATGACGGTTGTTGGAAAAGGTACGAACGGCCAGGACGCCATCGATTTTGCCAAAAAACACCCTGTTGATATTTGCTTAATGGATATTGAAATGCCAGGAAAAACGGGACTTGATGCAGCGGAAGAGCTCAAAGGAACAGATGTAAAAATCATCATTTTAACGACCTTTGCCCGCTCTGGTTATTTCCAAAGGGCGCTCAAAGCTGGCGTCAGCGGCTATATGCTGAAAGATAGTCCAAGTGAAGATCTGGCAAGTGCCATTCGCAGTGTGATGAAAGGGAAAAAGGTGTACGCCCCTGAATTAATGGAAGACTTATATAGTGACGAAAACCCTTTAACAGATCGAGAGAAATCCGTACTTGAACTCGTCGCCGACGGCAAAAACACAAAAGAAATTGCTAAGGAGCTCAGCATTAAAAGCGGCACTGTCCGAAACTACATTTCCATTATTTTAGATAAGCTAGAAGTGAAAAACCGCATTGAAGCCATTACACGCTCAAAAGAAAAAGGCTGGTTTAAATAAGAAAAAAGATCAGGACACATGCTGCCTTGATCTTTTTTTCTACCAAAAATCTCCTCTCCTATTTTTTATCACCAACGATCAAAATGTAATTGACAACAGACCGCCCTTCTATGATATGATATCCAAGTGATAATAATTATCATTATCACTCATACAATCAAATACCCGGCTTATGTGCCGATTTCAAAGGAGTCTACATTCATGAAGAAAATATTGTTCCCTCTGATGCTCATCTTTGTAATTGCATTGAGCGCATGTGGCAATAGCAGCAGCTCTTCCTCAAATACAGGAAATCAATCAACATCATCAGACAAAATTACATACGAATCTGAAAATGGCCCTGTGAAGCTGCCAGCGCACCCAAAACGTGTCGTTGTACTTGGTTCCTACACAGGTAATGTCATGTCACTTGGTGTGAACCTGGTCGGCGTCGACTCTTGGTCAAAAAAGAACCCTCGCTTCCAAAAAGAATTAAAAAATGTGGAAGAAGTGTCAGATGCCAATGTCGAAAAAATCATGAAGCTAAAGCCTGATGTCATCATTGGCTTAAGCAACACAAAAAATGTAGAAAAACTTAAAAAAATCGCACCAACCGTCTTGTTTACGTATAACAAAGTCGATTACCTTCAGCAGCATATTGAAATTGGAAAAGTATTAAACAAAGAAAAAGAAGCCAAAGCATGGGTAAAAGATTTTAAAGAACGCGCAGCTGAAGCAGGAAAAGAAATTAAAGCAAAAATCGGTAAGGATGCGACCGTTTCTGTATTTGAAAGCGGCACAAAAGATCTTTACGTGTTTGGAGATGCATGGGGCCGCGGCACAGAAATTCTCTACCAAGCAATGAAACTAAAAATGCCTGAAAAAGTAAAAGAAAAAGCATTAAAAGCTGGCTACTATGCCGTTTCACAGGAGGTCATTCCTGAATTTGCTGGAGACTATATGATCATTAGTAAAAACAGCGAAATGGACAATTCCTATCAAAACAGTGAAATTTACAAGTCCATCCCAGCTGTGAAAAAACATCGTGTGTATGAGGCAAATGCAGAAGAATTCTATTTTAATGACCCCCTCACACTCGAATATCAACTATCATTCTTTAAAAAGCACTTCTTAGGTAAATAAACTGAAGCAAGGGAGCCCTTCCCTTGCTTTTTTCTTGTCTGCTTCTAGCGGCAGCGTCTTTTTTCCGCTACAATTACATACAAGCGAATACAAAAAGTGTGGTGCTGGTTTTGTTTAAAATTTTACTGATTGAGGACGATACAACCCTCTTCCAAGAAATCAAAGAACGTCTAGTGAACTGGTCCTATGATGTATATGGGATTCACGATTTTCAACAGGTGATGCTGGAATTCACTTCTGTTCAGCCTGATCTCGTCATTATTGATATACAGCTTCCAAAATACGATGGTTTTCACTGGTGCCGGATGATTCGGCATCATTCAAATGTACCGATCATCTTCCTCTCCTCTCGTGACCATCCTGCTGATATGGTCATGTCAATGCAGCTCGGTGCCGATGATTTTGTACAAAAGCCCTTTCACTTTGACGTGCTCATTGCCAAAGTCAGTGCCGTTCTTCGCAGAGTGCATGATTATAATGCAGAACCTGCCAGCTTAAAGGTATGGTGCGGCGCTACGATTGATTTAGAAAAAAACACCGTGACAAATGATCACGGTGAAGTGGAATTAACGAAAAATGAACTGTTTATTCTCAAGGAATTGATTCAGCATAAAAATCATATTGTCAGCCGGGAATCACTCATTCAAGCATTGTGGGAGGATGAACGGTTTGTCAGTGACAATACACTTACTGTGAACGTCAATCGCCTTAGAAAAAAACTAGATGAGATCTCCCTTGGTACCTACATTGAGACAAAAGTAGGCCAAGGTTATCTTGCAAAAGAAAAGGATGATCAATGATGCTGCAAGCATTTTTAAAAGAACGAAGAAGCTGGATTCTGTTCTTTCTTAGTTTGCAGCTCCTCATTCTGTTTGTTGCTTTTTTGGATACGACCATTCCAATGGCGTCTCTTTTTTATATTGTATTATTATCTACGTTTTTCATGAGCGTCTTTCTCTTTTTCCGATACCGTAAAGAAACGGCGTATTATGAGCGTCTGAAAGAATGGGATGATCATATTGATCATCAAATGCGGCTTACTCCATCTTCCCCATTTGAGCAGCTTGTACATGATGCGACGTCTGAGCAAATTGACCGCTACCGGAAAATGGCGGTAGAACAACAAATCGCCCTTGAAGAAGAGAAAGATGAATTGCTCTCATGGATACATGAAGTGAAAACACCTCTCACAGCGATGCACTTAATGATTGACCGCTTAACAGAGCAGCCGCTGAAATCGAATATGACGTACGAATGGCTCAGAATTCATTTATTACTCGATGCCCAGCTGCACCGAAGCAGAATACGTCATATCGAAAATGATTTATTTATTGAACAGCTGGACCTGCAAAGCATCCTAGCAAAGGAAATCAAAGCGCTCCAATCATGGTGCATGCAAAAAGGGATAGGGTTTGAACTCACGCTAGAAGCACGTCACGTATTAAGTGATGCAAAATGGCTATCCTTTATGATCAGACAGGTGCTTACAAATGCAGTCAAGTATAGTCATTCGTCTGATATTGCCATTGAAAGCAAGCAAATCAATGAGCAAGTGATGCTGACGATCACAGATCAAGGCAGAGGAATAGATCCAAGAGACCTGTCTCGTATTTTTGAAAAAGGCTTTACCTCAACGAGACATCACAATGACACCGCCTCAACAGGAATGGGGCTTTATTTAACGAAAAAAGGAGCAGACGCTCTTCATATCAAAATCGAGGTCAACTCCACGATAGATCAAGGCACAACCTTCACCTTCATCTTTCCGAAAAAGAATGATTTTGTGCATATTGCGAGCATGTGACAAAATAGACCAATCAAAATCTCTTCGCATTTGGTTCCCAAGCAAGTGCGAAGAGATTTCATTCTTTTATTTAAAAAATGCTCTCTGCCTCTTGACGCATAACATCTCCCATCTTTCTACGTCTATAAATACTTAAAATCATCCCAACAGCCATCAATTCTAACAGAATATGAGAACCGCCATAGCTCATGAAAGGCATGGCCAATCCAGAAAAAAGCAGCAAGCCGAAATTATTAGCAATGCTTAAAATTAATTTTGCTGCAAACACAGCTGCAAAACCTGTCATCAGCATTTTTCCATAAGCCATTTTTACGCGTTTTGTTGTATGAAAGAGTCGGTAAATAAAAATGACAAACAACATGAGTACAACGGCTCCTGCTAGCCAGCCAAATGAAAAAATGACATATGTAAACATCCAATCAGTGTGAACCTCCGACATTGCAGAAGGAATGACATGAAGTCCGTTTGGGCTAAATTCATGGACTGTGTAAAGGTGCCTACCTGCTTGTAAATGAAAAAATAATTCAAACATTAGATATAAACCACCTGCTGCTGCCAGCGGAATGATTTGTCTTAAACGTGCACTAGACACATACATCATCGTTAGGCACATGACAAAACAGATGACAGTTGCAGGAAGAAAACCGATTGTACTGATTAACATAACTGGTAAAGCCATCAATCCTACTCCAAGCCAAGCTTTAAAACCATTCTCCCAATTCCATGAATGAAAAATACCTGCTAAAGATACAGTCACAAGAAATGGTACGACCTCTGTCAAATTGATTGAGATATCGCTTAATCTTAAAAACAGAACACCGTTTACTCTTATGCCAAAAATCATCGTCAGAAGCACCATTCCAAGCGTTCCTATGTATAAATGCCAAGAGTATGACAATAAGCGCCGGTAATCGAAGGAAAATAAAACAAACATAAGCACTAGTCCAACTAAATAATAGGTGAGACTTTTATAAAAAATATTCATATCTTGAAGATTTGTAAACCCTGAATGAAACTGCAAAAAGTACATGACAAGCAGCCCAAAAGAACAGGCGGCTAACACAAGAAAAATCATTTTAAAATCCATTTGAGTTTTATGTGTTTCATGAAGTTGCGCTCCAAGAATGGCCGCTTCCCCAATTTGTTCTAGCGCTTGATCCACCGCCTCTTCTTCAGACATCCCAGCATTCATCGCTTCCTCTTTTAGCGTATATAAATGATCCATAAGTTCAAGCTTGATTTCCGAATGGACATCTTTATTTTTGACTCGTTTACATACATTCTTCATATACTTTTCAAACTTTTTCTCTAATCCCATGCGATTTTCTCTCCATTCAACACGCCATCCACTGCATTTTTGAAAACATCCCATTCTTCTTTCTTTTCCTTCATAAATGCTTTTCCTTGTTCATTTATTTTGTAATATTTTCTTTTCCGGTTGCCATTCCCTTCGCCCCAGTAAGAGATAATGAATTCTTTCCCCTCTAAGTTGTGCAAAATAGGATAGATTGTTCCTTCTTTAAAGCTGAAAATACCTTCCGACTTCTCCTCCAATGCTTTGATCATTTCATATCCATACATTGGCTTTTCACTTAACAAGCTTAATATTAGGGTAGCTGTACTTCCCTTTAAAAGCTCTTTACTTACTTTCATTTCTGGTCACTCCCAATACATAGATTTACTATGCATATATTTAATATGCATATCATACATGATTAAAATGACCATGTAAACTCCTAAACGTCTTAATACCAAGAAAAATCCAAGAAGATTGATACATTACAATGAAAAACAGATAAAATGAATGTGTGAGAATCAGAAACAAACTTAAACAAAACATGTGAACTGTTTTAAAAAACAAGCATGTGACAACAATGTCACATGCTCGTCTGTTTTGTTCGCCAAATCGAAGGAAGTGCGGCGGGCTTCTTTTTATACTAGAGATATCAATTAAATAGAAAAGGGGATCGACAAATGAACATTTTAGAAGCTCGCAAAGTATATAAAAGCTACGGAAATAAATTCAACAAACAAGAGGTGCTGAGTGGCATTGATTTGACCATTGAAGCTGGAGAATTCGTCAGCATCATGGGGCCATCGGGCTCGGGGAAAACAACTCTTTTGAACGTATTGTCCTCTATTGATCATGTGTCCAGCGGATCCATTCGTATCGCAGATGCTGAGATGACACAAATGAAGGATCAGCAGCTTGCAGAATTCAGAAAAAAGCAGCTTGGCTTTGTTTTTCAGGATTATAACTTACTTGATACACTCACGGTCAA
The DNA here is from genome assembly GCF_037976435.1 of Bacillus sp. FSL K6-2841. Lineage (NCBI taxonomy): Bacteria > Bacillati > Bacillota > Bacilli > Caryophanales > Bacillaceae > Bacillus > Bacillus sp. FSL K6-2841. Next base: position 2,591,746 of record NZ_CP150266.1, read on the forward strand.
AGAGAACATCCTCTTGCCCTTATCCATCTCCAAAACGCCGAAAAAAGAAGCTTTTGAACGTTTTCAACAGCTTGCTGAGGACATGGGTATCTATGAACTAAGAGACAAATATCCAAACGAACTCTCTGGCGGACAAAAGCAGCGGACATCAGCGGTTCGTGCCTTCATTCATGAGCCGAGTCTTATTTTCGCAGATGAACCTACCGGAGCGCTTGATTCAAAATCTGCATCTGATTTACTCAATAAGCTGCAAGATTTCAATCGAAAAAGAAAAGCGACCATTGTCATGGTGACACATGATCCTGTCGCAGCGAGCTATTCAAGACGCGTCATTTTTATCAAGGACGGGCAGATTTATACTCAGTTGAATAAAGGTGCTTTAGAGAGAAAGATGTTTTTCGAGGATATTATGAAAACGCAAGGTGTTTTAGGCGGTGTGAAGCATGAACATTAATCAGCTCATCTTCCGTAACTTGAAGAAAAATTTTAAAAATTACTATTTATATGTGTTTGCTCTCATGTTTAGTGTGGCGCTTTACTTTTCTTTTGTCACCTTGCAGTATTCACCAGCACTTGATGATGTAAAAGGGTCCATTAAGGGCGGTGCGGCGATCAAAGCCGCTTCTGTACTGCTCATCGCCATTGTTGGGATCTTCCTGTTATATGCGAACAGCATTTTTATTAAACGCAGAGGGAGAGAAATAGGCCTCCTGCAGCTCATTGGCATGACGAAACAAAAAATTGCCAAACTGCTTAATGCAGAAAATTTTATTCTATACGTATTCTCCATGGCTGTTGGCATCATAGCTGGATTTATCGGTTCCAAACTCATGCTGATGGTGCTATTTAAAGTATCCGGCGTCAGCGCCATCGCCAATCTGCACTTTTCAGGCATGGCCCTTTTGCAGACACTGATCGTCTTTTTCATCATCTATGGATTAATCATGTTAAGAAATAGATGGTTTATTAATAGACAGACCATTTTATCTTTGTTTAGAACTACGTCTTCTACAGAGCAGCGTGTGAAAAAAATCTCTGTGTTTGAAATTATCATTGGGGTTCTAGGTATTGTCTTGATCAGCTCAGGCTATTATATTTCTTCTCAGCTTTTTACCGGCTCATATACGTCCATGCTTGAGTTATTGTTAGCCATGATCTATATTCTAGCCTCTGTCATTATTGGTACCTTTCTTTTCTATAAAGGTTCTGTTTCATTCATTGCCAATATCGTACGTAAAAGAAAAAATGGCTATCTCGCCATTCATGAAGTCCTGTCTCTCTCATCTATTATGTTTCGGTTAAAATCAAATGCACTGCTTTTAACGATTATTACAACTGTATCTGCACTTGCCATCGGGTTGTTATCTTTAAGCTACATTTCCTATTACTCAGCAGAAAAAACCGCTGAACAACAGATTCCATCCCATTTCGTCATGGGCTCAGAGAAAGAAGCCGATACCTTCACTCGTGCACTTTCTGACAAACATATTGCGTATGAAACAAAACAGTTCAAGGTCATTCAAGCGAAGTTTGACGCAAAGAAGATCATGGATTCAGAGATAAAAAATATGAATAATGATCCAGGCGTCTTAACACTGGCTGTGATCAGTGAGAAAAACGCACCAAATATTCATGTGGAAAGCAACGAAGTCATCTTAAGCGGCTACAGTGATATATTGAAGAAATTCATGCCGATTCAAAACTCAGGTGATGTGAAACTACTTATCAAGAAACCCCTTGATTTAAAGGTCATTGATATGAAGAAAGATTACCTCATCTCTTACAAATTCACTTCTGGTGGTCTGCCTGTTGCCGTCGTCAGTCAAAGTGTCTTTGAGCAGCTTGACCAGCAGAAAGATCTTAAGCTGCAACTTGAGAATAACCAATATAATGCGGTCAATATAAAAGATGATCAAAACCTTGAACAAGCGAATGATGTGTTTACCTCTTTAAAACTAGGTGACAACAGCATGTCTCAATTAGCTTCAGCTCAGCAGCAAAAGCAAACAATAGGACTGATGATGTTTGTGGTTGGATTTCTAGGTCTAAGCTTCCTTGTCACATCAGGCTGTATTTTATACTTCAAACAGATGAATGAAAGTGAAGAAGAACAAAGCTCTTACACGATCTTACGTAAGCTTGGCTTTACAGAGAAAGACCTATTAAAAGGCATCCGACTCAAACAACTGTTTAACTTTGGGATTCCGCTCATCATTGGATTGCTGCACAGCTACTTTGCTGTACAGTCAGGCTGGTTTTTATTCGGCGGTGAATTGTGGACTCCAATGCTCATCGTCATGTCGATTTATACGGTTTTATATTCTATCTTTGGATTCCTGTCTGTCCAATATTATAAAAAGGTCATTAAAGAATCCTTGTAATCTAATCCCCATAGGCAGCTGCCTATGGGGATTGTTTGTTTATGATGGAGTTGATTCAAACTTGTGCGATAGAATATGATCTCTTGCCGCATAAGCTTTCCGTTTGACCTCTTCTAGGTTCACACCGACAAGTTTTCCGTTTCGTTTCACTGCTTTTCCAGCCACATAAACAGAATCAACATTTGAAGGGTGTGCCGTTTGTACAACCGCTCCAGCCGGATCTGTCATCGGCAGAAGATTCATGCTTGTCCGGTCGATTAGGATGAAATCAGCTTCTTTTCCAGGTGTGAGCGAGCCAATTTTATGATCAAGCTGTAATGCACGAGCCCCATTGATCGTCGCAGCCTCAAGCATTTGTTGAGCAGAAATTCCAAGTTCAGGCCCCGGCATGATTCCCTCCATCAGCAATGCTTGATTTTGGAGCGCGCGCTCTGCCTGAAGTCCGAATTTCATTTGAGCAAACAAATCTCCGCCTGTCGCTGTAACCACGTCTACACCGAGCGTTGGAAGAACACCTTGTTCAATCGCAAGTCCTGTCACAGGATAACCGTGACCCATCATCATTTCAATTTCAGGTGTAATGGATATGGAGCTTCCGCTGTCTGCCAGCATCTTCATTTGATCTGCATCGATTGCATTGATATGCACCATGTTGAGGTCAGGTCCAAGTAACCCTGCTTTGTGAAGCCGCTCAATCGAACGATCCTCCGCTCCCCAGTTCCCAAAGCCAATATGCATACTGCATAGAGCATCTAGAGACCGGGCTGTCTCAATTTCAAATACTGAAGTTTCCCATGAAGAAAACTCTGGTCCACGAATCGCAAGCCCCATTGTCAAAAGCTGATCTGACGATTGAAAATGCGTTTTTTTCACGCGTGCTGCGTCCTCCATATTGGTGAGCGTGCTCTCCCTATCCCAATACTCAGCATCTCCAGAGGAACCGAAAGCAAAAACAGCTCGAATGCCCGCATCCTTTAATCCTCCGATGAGCTCTTCTGTATGATCCATTGAATTGATCATCGTCCAGTCTAAACATGTGGTCACTCCTGCATCTAATGCCTCTAATGCCCCTAAATAATTCGCGATTCGATCATCGGATGGGCGTCTCATCGCACCATAGTTTCCGTAATAGATTTTGCTCAAATATGTCTGCAAAGACCAATCTGTGCCTATGCCTCGAATGACTGACTGCCACACATGACGATGTGTATCCACAAGCCCTGGCATGATCACCATATCGGACGCATCGACAATGTCAGCATCATTTGCTTCAATGAAAGGTCCAACCTCTAAAATGTGTGTCCCTGCAATTAATAAATCTCCTTTTTCTAAAAAACCTAAAGTTGGATCAAGTGTTAAAAGCGCCGCATCTTTAAACAATGTTTTCTTCATCCATATCCCCCTTTTCAAATGACGAGGAAGAGTTCTCCCACCCTCACTGTCATTTTAAAACATAAAAGGATCCAATTAGAAGAAAAGTGACTTCACTAACTGTTTTATGAGCTGATTTTTCTGAAATAGTTATAGATTCGTTTTAATTTGACGTCATGTTTTCCTTTTGGGCTTTCCATCATGCCGAACTCAAAGAACTTCACAGGTTTGATTCCGACATATTGTAAGAGGGCTCGTTTCATTAACACCTTGTGTGCATTTTGCAAAAAGAAGAGAGGGTAGTTGGTTGGCCCTTGCATCGTCGATACACAAACAGCACTTTTTCCTTTTAACAGTCCTTCTGGAAGCAGCCCGCCTGTTTGACGATAAGCAAAATTCGCAGCAAACATGCGGTCAATAAAGCCAAGCAGCATGGCTGGCGGTCTTCCCCACCAAATAGGATATACGAACACGATTTTGTCCGCCCATTTGATCTTCTCCTGATACACCCGAATGTCAGGGTCCTTATGCATGTCACGCCTTTTTTTCTCTTTATTAAAAATCAGCACAGGGTCAAATTCTTCTTTGTATAAATCGATGATTTTCACTTCATGAACTAGTGGATTTTCTTCACTGCCTTTCATGATTTCTTTTAAGAAAGCACCATTTAAACTATTGTGATGGGGGTGAGTATAAATAATGAGTACATTCATGTATGAGCTCCTTTTATTATCATTTGATAACTAAATGATATACCCCTGTTGGATAGTTGTCAAATGATAATTGTTTTTTGATAATAATTTTGGTATGTTACGTAGGAGGTGATAAACATGAAACATCCCCATTTCTTCAAGGAATTCGTAGCATTTGCTTCTACTTTTTCAGAACTAAAACATGACCTAATGTACAAAGTCAAACCAGCTAACTTAACGACCTTACAATACTTGATACTAGAGCAGCTAGCTGTCAGCGAGCCGCTTACGCCAAGTGAAATTGCCGACTGTCAGCACATGTCTCTTCCGAATGTCAGCAGAGAACTGAAAAAACTACACGAGAAACAATTCATTGATAAAGAAGAAGACCGTGATGACAAACGAAAACACGTCATTAAGCTATCTGACAAAGGCCGTACTTGTATGAATGAAGCCTTCCAACATATCGAAGGGGTGCTATTAGACAGCCTATCTTCCTCCGATATAGAACAAATGGATGATATCGTACAAGCTCTCCGCCTTTTAAATCAAACGATTTTCAAAAAAGAACCTAAAAAAGCATGAGCGTATCGCTCATGCAAAGAAAATACAAAAAAGCGCAGGCCTCTCATCTGCCCAAACGCTCCTCTCTATTTTCTCTATGTACCTTTATACAATCAATTGATACGCAATGTATAACGCGACAAGCCAGATCATGACCGCTGAAGCTTTATTGATACGGTTCATCCACTTGCCGTTTGTATCTAACTTCCCTAGCATCTTCCCTAAAAGAGCGAGCCCAATAAACCATAACCAGGACACGATGATACAAGCGAGTGTAAATGCCCATTTTTCTGCCCCGCTATATTGAAGCGAATTTGTGCCAATCACGCCAATGGTATCAAGAATGGCGTGGGGATTTAAAAGTGAAACTGAACAGGCAAAGAGAATTTGTTTTCTCGCAGGCATGAATTCCTGCTTCTCTTTAGCATCTGTTGATGAGCTTGTGTTCCATACGGACCATCCCATATAAACTAAAAAACAAAATCCAATGAGATAAAGACACATTTGTAGCATAGGAATGGTGAACACCACAACAGAAACCCCAATGACAGCTAACGCAATTAAAAGTGTGTCACAAAGAGCAGCAGTAATCACGACAGGTAAAGCCTGATATAATCGCGGCTGAAGGGCTCCTTGCTGAAACACAAATACATTTTGTGCGCCTAATGGTAAAATGAGGCCAAAGGCAAGCACAATTCCATGAATGATGGCAATGAACATCTTCTAACATTCTCCTTTTCCAGCAATTCCTACACATTTTAACATAAAACATCATGATCGCTTCCAGCAGATTTGTTTTTCCATAAAAAAAGCGCTGGATGCTTTCATCCAAACGCTTTTCGTTTATTCATCATGATCCTTTTCGTGCAAGCTCTCTTTCTCTCAGCTCGACACGACGGATTTTCGCTGACGGTGTTTTTGGCAGTTCGTCAATGAATTCAATTTCTCTTGGGTATTTGTAAGGTGCTGTTGTGTTTTTCACATGAGTTTGCAGCTCTTTGATCAGCTCATCACTTTGCGCTGATTCATCACGCAGGACAACATATGCCTTCACGATGGATCCTCTGATTTCATCTGGACTCGCCACAACCGCACATTCTTTAACTGCTGGGTGTTTAATCAGTGCATCTTCTACTTCAAACGGCCCAATGGTATAGCCTGAGCTGACGATGATATCATCTCTGCGGCTTTCAAACCAAAAGTACCCATCTTCATCCTTTTTCGCACGGTCACCGGTAATAAAGTAATTCCCGCGGCGCTGCGTCTTTGTACGCTCTTCATCTTTGTAGTATTCCTTAAATAAAGCCGGCGTTTCGAGATGGACCGCAATGTCACCAACTTCTCCAGGAGCGCACACGCTGCCGTCCTCATCAATGATCTCGACTTCGTTGCCAGGTGTGGGTTTCCCCATACTGCCAGGCTTGATGTCCATTCCTTTTAGCACCCCTACGAGCAGTGTGCTTTCTGTTTGGCCATAGCCGTCTCGTACTTCTATATCGAAATGCTTTTTGAATGTATCAATGACTTCACGGTTGAGCGGCTCTCCCGCAGACACGGCACTATGTAGCTTTGGAAGCTCGTACTGACTTAAGTCATCTACTTTCGCCATAAATCGGTATTCTGTCGGCGTACAGCATAGGACATTGATTTCATTTTTTTGAAGCAGCTCTAAGTACGTATTTGGATTGAACTTCCCTCCGTATACAAAGCCTTCTGCCCCGCTTCCTAACACAGATAAGAGAGGGCTCCATACCCATTTTTGCCAGCCTGGTCCTGCTGTCGCCCATACTTTATCCCCTTCATTAATGGAGAGCCATGCTTTGGCAGCAGTGCGTAAATGTGCATATGCCCAGCCATGTGTATGAACAACCCCTTTTGGGTTGCCTGTTGTACCAGATGTATAGGATAAGAACGCCATATCTGTACGTGTTGTCGGAGCCATTTGCAGCTCGCTTGATTGCTCTTCCTTTTGCGCAAGAATGTTTGTCCACCCATGATCGTTTTCACCGATTGAGAATGTTTTAAAATCGTTTGGCTGGTTGGTTCCGTCGAACGATTGAATGAATGAAGAGTAAACGATCGCTCCCTTTGCTTCTGCATGTTCAATTCGGTAATCTAAGTCTTTTGCACGCAGCATTTCTGAACAAGGAATGACGACCATTCCTGTTTTCAAGATCGCTAAATAAATGCTATATGCTTCTAGCATGCGCGGCACCATCACAATGATTTTATCGCCTTTTTTAAAGCCTGCATTTAATAATACATGACCAATTTTATTTGCTTCTTCCACTAAAGATGCATACGTCACATGTGCTTCGTAGCCATTTCCATCCTGCCAGTGCAGGGCCTTTTTCTCCTTGTCATGACTGAACGCTTCAATCTCACTGACTAAGTTATATTGTTCTGGTGCAATTAAGTCTTCTCTTTTCATGGTACAGCTCCTTTTAGCCTCTTTCTATGAAACGAAACATGTTTCAATTTACCTATTCTAACACTCATAACTGAAAAATGCTTGGATTAGGACCTACTCCTAGTATTATGCCATAATTTTTTCATTCCGTCTTCTTTTTTGTAAATATTCAAACTATTTTTATGTACAAATAGAAAAGAGCGGGAATGATCCCGCTCCTAAGCCATAGCTTTTTAATTGTGTGTCTTAGAAAGATCCGCCACCCATATGTTGTTGAGCGTAAGATACAAGACGCTTAGTGATTTCTCCACCAACTGATCCGTTAGCACGAGAAGTTGTTTCTGCACCAAGGTTTACTCCGAATTCAGAAGCGATTTCGTACTTCATTTGGTCGATTGCTTGTGCAGCGCCTGGTACTAGTAATTGGTTAGAACTGCTTTGTCTGTTTTGTTGAGCCATGTGTTCTCACCTCCTTGTGAATATAGAATGTGTAGAAACACATGACTTCATGCGATTGTTTTTATGGTAATTATTATGAAATTTTTATTTTAGAATAAATCAGCGAATTCGTCTGCCGCTTTCTTCTCTTTTGTGACGATGATCGTTTCGATTTGCTCCACTGCCTCATCGAGCATTGGCTCGAAATCAGCAAAGCTTTCGTATCGTTCTACTTTCTCAAGCTTTGGTTTTGTTTTAGGAGATGGCGGCGTAAAGATTGTGCAGCAGTCCTCGAAAGGCTGAATGCTTGTCTCGTATGTGCCAATTCGTCTCGCTTCATCAATAATGTCATTCTTATCAACCGCAATGAGCGGGCGAATGATTGGTGTATTGGTTACATGGTTAATGGCATACATGCTTTCAAGTGTTTGACTTGCGACTTGTCCAAGGCTTTCACCCGTAATAATCGCAAGAGCATCACGCTTCTCTCTTATTTTATCTGCAATTTTCAGCATCATTCTCCTTGTTGATGTCATCGTATAGTTTTCAGGTACTTGTTTGTGGATCAGCTCTTGAATTTTTGTAAAAGGGACAATGTGAAGCTTCACTTCGCCTCCATATGCAGCTAAGCATTCTGTCAGGTCAATGACCTTTTGCTTGGCACGTTCACTTGTATATGGGGGACTAAAGAAATGGACAGCCTCAATTTGAATCCCGCGTTTCATCGCTTGATAGCCGGCAACTGGGCTGTCAAAGCCGCCTGAAAGCATGAGCATCGCTCTTCCACTTGAACCAACCGGCAGTCCGCCTGCACCTTTGACATCTTTGAATGTAATATATGTCGCATGTTCCCTTATTTCAATACGCAAATGCACATCCGGCTGTTTGACATTGACCGTTAAGTTTTCTGTATTCCTCAGCACATGTCCGCCAATTTCGCGGTTCATTTCATTTGAATCAAGTTCAAATTGTTTATAAGAGCGTTTCGTTGAGACCTTAAATGTATTTCCTTGTTCATATACTTCCTGTACAGCTGTGAGTGCCGCTTCTTTGATGGCATCGAGATTTGTCTCACATTTCACCGCAAGACTAAAGCTTTGAATGCCAAATACACCTTTAAGCTGTTCTGAAATCGGTTCAGGGTCTTCTCCGTTCAGCATAATCGTAATGCGGTCTCTATCAGATGCATACTTTAATGCTGCAAAGTCTTTCAATACAAACCGGATATGCTGCCTTAGTTTTTCAATAAATTTCTTTCTATTTTTCCCTTTTGTTGAAATTTCACCAAAACGGACTAAAATATGATCATATTTCATGTTGTTATCTCATTCCTTTTAATTTTTTCACACTTTGTGCGATCGATGTGATGATTTGCGGTGCTAGCTCTGGTCCTTGTCCATACGTCAAGCTGATTCTCATACTGCTTTTTGCCACTTCTTCCGGTTTCCCCATCGCTAGGAGAACTTGGCTTGGCTCCTTTTTCTTAGCTGAGCAGGCAGAGGTTGTCGAAACATATATCCCTTCTTTTTCAAGCATATGGAGAAGGACCTCGATCTGAATACCTGGCACTGAAAAATTCACAATATGCGGCGCACTTTGCGTCAGCGGTGTGTTGATGACAATACCTTCTATTTCTCCAAGCTGCTTTAGCAGCTGCATTTTTATGTTGAGCATTTCATCATGATGTTTTTTCAGCAGCTCGAATGATTGTTTCATGGCTTTTGCTAGGCTGACAGCACCAGCAGGGTTTTCAGTACCTGAACGCAGGCCTAATTCCTGCTCTCCTCCTGTGATAAAAGGGGCAAGCACTACACCTTTTTTTAAAAAGAGCGCTCCTGTGCCTTTTAAGCCATGAATTTTATGACCAGATATCGTCAAAAGATCCACATCCAGTTGTTTATCAAGTGCTACTCTGCACATCCCCTGCACCCCATCGACATGAAAAAGGGCATTTTCAGCATGCTCACGAATCATGCCAGCAGCTTCTACAATCGGCTGGATGGCACCCGTTTCGTTATTAACGTGCATCATACTGACAAGAACTGTATCAGGGCGAAGCACTTCTTTTAAATGATTCATATCTGCATGACCATGCTCATTTACTTGAATATAGGAGATATCAAAACCAAATAAAGCCTTCAGCTGTTCAAACGATTCGATGACAGAGGGATGTTCAACGGCTGTTGTCACAATATGTTTCCCCCGGTTCATTTTGGCGAGAGCTGCTCCTTTAATGGCAATGTTGTTCGCTTCTGTTGCACCAGAAGTAAAGATAATCTCATATTGTTTCAAGCCTGTATAGTGAAGCATTTGTTTTCTCGTTTCATTTAGCAGCCGGCTTGCATCAATTCCTAGCTGATGAAGCGATGACGGATTACCAAAAAAACGTTCACTCACTTGCTGATATACTTGTAAAACCTCTGGGTAAGGCTTGGTTGTTGCACTATTATCAAGATAGATCATATTGTAACTCCTTACAAAAAACTTAAAAAATAAATGCATTTATATGTTACCATAATGAAGTCAGACATAGAATTTTCTGAAAATGGCAGTTGACAACTTTTCATTTTCACTATATCATCCATAGTGCCATTGGCACATAAACATTTTAATTGTCAGAATATTTTAATTTGGCACACTACACTGATTAAGGAGGAACTATTTTGAAAAATAGTTTAAGTATAAAGGAGACGCTAGCCATTGGCCTAATGCTTTTTGCATTATTCTTTGGCGCAGGAAATATGATTTTCCCACCTGTTCTTGGACAATATGCGGGTGAGAATGTATGGCTTGCCATCGGTGGATTTTTACTCACAGGAGTAGGTCTTCCGCTTCTTGGAGTGATTGCAGTCGCCCTTACAGGTACCGGTGCAAAAGGCCTTGCAGATAAAGCACACCCAAAATTCGGGACCATCTTTACCGTTATTTTGTATTTATCTATCGGGCCATTTTTCGCTATTCCACGAACTGGTACGGTTTCGTATGAGATAGGATTAGCTCCATTTCTTTCAGGTGCCCAATCCACTTCATGGGTACCACTATTCATCTTTACTGTAGTATTTTTCACTATTTCATACTTGCTTGCTTTAAATCCTTCAAAGCTGGTTGATCGAATTGGTAAAATTTTGACACCGATCTTATTAACTGTAATTGCTATTATTGTCATTAAAGCCATTGCTACGCCAATGGGAATGATCGGTGCTCCTGATGCAACCTATAAAGCAAACCCGCTCTTTACTGGATTTTTAGAAGGCTATAAAACAATGGATGCTCTTGCTTCTATCGTATTTGGAATCGTCGTGGTGACAGCTGTTAAGGACAGAGGCATCACAGAGCGTAAATCTCTTGCAGCAGCTTGTATTAAAGCAGGACTCGTGGCAGCTGTTGGGCTGGCACTCGTATACATTTCACTTGCTTATGTGGGTGCTTCAAGTCCCGATGCGACGGGAATGGTTGGAGCAAATGATGGCGGCAAACTGCTTTCACTTTCTGCAAACTTTTTATTCGGTTCTGCTGGTAACATTGTTCTTGGCGCAGCCATTTTATTCGCTTGTTTAACGACTAGTGTTGGACTTATTTCATCTTGTGGAGAATATTTTTCAAAGCTCTTCCCTAGCCTGTCTTATCGCACAGTCGTTCTGATCGTATCTTTATTTAGTACACTGGTTGCAAACCTTGGACTGGCACAAATTATCTCTCTATCTGTTCCAGTTCTTGTAACGATCTATCCACTAGCCATTGTCATTATTTTATTGTCATTCCTTGATCGCTGGATTAACGGAAGAAGACTCATTTATATCGTATCTCTTATCTTTACTGGTTTCTTCGCCATCATTGATGGATTATTAGCTGCCGAAGTTAATCTAGGCGGCTTGCCTGGCATCTTGAAATCAATTGTTCCGTTTTACGATTTAGGCATTGGCTGGATCATACCAGCTGTTATCGGTGCTGTGGTTGGTTTACTTATTTCGATGTTTACCAGCCCGCCAAAGCAGCTTGTCTCATAATCATCGCAAGCTAAAACATCCCCTTCCAAAGAAGAAGGGGATGTTTTTTTATTGTTCTTCATATACTAAAATAGAAAAATTCATGACTTTTGTACGTAAACACATGTTGACATCAGGCGTACATCCTTTATAATTAGTGATTGTTAATGATGAACGGTTACCTAGCAACTAATTAACAGAATATTTCAACATAATAATGGAGGCTTTAAATGCAATGAAGGCAACTTTGTCGACGAAAGATACGGTTATCATAGGTTTTATGCTGTTTGCTCTATTCTTCGGCGCCGGTAATATGATTTATCCACCAGAGCTTGGGCAATATGCTGGGCAAAATGTGTGGAAAGCAATGGGCGGATTTTTATTAACAGGTGTCGGTTTACCTCTTCTAGGGATTATTGCAATCGCTCTGACAGGTCGAGATGCGAAAGGATTAGCTGATAAAGCTCACCCAGCTTTTGGAACAGCGTTTACCGTCATTTTATATTTATCTATTGGGCCACTTTTCGCTATTCCTCGGACAGGAACGGTTTCATATGAAATTGGTGCATTACCCTTTTTAGCAGGTGTACCAGCTTGGCTCTCACTTCTTTTATTCACACTTGTCTTTTTTGGTATTACGTATTATCTTGCTCTAAATCCAACGAAGATTGTGGATCGTGTAGGGAAAGTATTAACACCAATTAAATTTACGATTATTTTTATCATTATTGTCAAAGCCATTTTAACGCCGATGGGCGTCATTGGCACACCTGATGTATCCTATAGCAATGGGTCATTTTTCAAAGGATTTTTAGAGGGCTATAAAACCATGGATGCTCTTGCTTCTATTGTGTTTGGGGTTGTTGTCATCAACGCCATTAAAGGACGCGGTGTGACAAGTAAAAAGGCACTGACTTCTGCTTGTATCAAAGCGGGTCTGATTGCAGCTTGCGGATTAACATTTGTTTATCTATCTCTTGCTTATTTAGGCGCTTCAAGTACACACGCCATTGGTTTTGTTGGAGATGGCAGTAAAATCTTGGCTCAGTCTTCTCAATTTTTATTTGGCAGTTTAGGAAATATTGTGTTGGGTGCTGCGATTACGGTTGCTTGTTTAACGACAAGTATCGGTCTCGTTACATCATGCGGAGAGTATTTCTCGAATTTATTACCTAAACTTTCTTATAAAATGGTCGTTACACTCGTGACATTATTCAGTTTTATTATTTCAAATTTTGGACTTACTCATATTATCGCTTTCTCTGTACCAGTTTTAACTGCCATATACCCGCTAGCGATTGTCATCATTGTTTTGTCGCTAGCAGATAAATGGATTGGTCAAAGAAGACCTGTATATGTCCTTACTTTGATTTTAACAGGCTGCGTCAGTTTGTTTGACGGCTTAGTAGCAGCGAAACTCCCGATTGGACCAGTGGAGGATCTCTTTCAAACGATATTACCTTTATATGATCTTGGTATTGGATGGGTTGTTCCTGCTATTTTCGGAGTGGTCATTGGGTTCATTCTTTCTCATTTCACTTCTTCTGCTTCCCAAAAGCGGGAGAAACAAGCATCTTAACAGAAAAAAGCTGAAGTCCTGTAAATGGACTTCAGCTTTTTTATTGATGCTGATACTCTTTTTCTTGCTGAGCTAACAGCTTTTGTACAGCGCCTGGTGATGCTTTTTCAACAGCCGCTGCTGCTATATCAAATGATCCGTTGTAATCATAGGCGTAAAATCTTCGTTCTGCCTCTTTTAATTGTTCTGAAAGAATATGGTTTTGACTTCTAAAACGATTGCCGTATTGAATGATTCGTTCAATTTGATCCACTTTACTGAGCATTTCTTCTGTCTCATCCACAACATTTTTGACTGTGTCAGAGGCATCTTTTAATTGCTGATTTACTGCCGGCATGTTGAGTGGCAGGTTTTCTAGCTGCTCGTGCACTTGATGAATCATCTCCTGTGCTTTTTCAGCGCTCTCTTTCATCTCAGCAGGTACACCTGGAATATTACTTTTATGCAGCTGGCGTACTGTATCTGTCAGCATCGTTTTAAGCTCAGCCAGTGTTTCTCTCGCTTGTAATTCTTCTTTTCTTAATGATTGAAGATGACCTTTAAATGTGTCATGCAATGCTTTTGCATCTTCGATGAAGGTCTCCAGCTGATTGATTTCATCCATTAATAATGAATATGCCACGTGATCACGATCAAGCTTCTCGCGGATTTGTTTCATCAGCTTTTCAATTTCTTCTATACGTTTTTCGAATGCTTTCTGTTGATCGAGTTCTCCTGCTGTCAGCTTGTAGCTTTCTTTCACAAGAGCCGTTTCTGCCTTTGTTTGTGTGTGATCTTGCTCGAGCTTTTCGAATGCTTCTGTGAGCTCAGGCATTCTGCTTTTGATTTCCTGACCTGCCTCTACTTCTGCCTCCAGCTGATCATAAAGCGTCTCAATCGCATCATCGATCATTTGCAAAATGCTTGATGCCTCTTCTAAATTGAGTTCATCAATGAGCAATTTTTCCGCTCTCGCAAGCTGTTTGTTTAAAGTCTCCAGCTCTTTCGTGATCTGGATGTGCTCCAGCTTGTAACCTTTTTCCGACATTTCCTGATATCCGTCTTTCAGCTTCGTCAGCTGACCTGGTACGGTTTGTTTGCAGTCTGCAATAAGCTTTGGTACATCATTGATATATAGTTGAAGCTGGTCGAGTCTGCGGTCTTGCTCAAGCAAAATTTTTCTTGCTTTCATGTAGTTTCCGTTTTCTGTTTCTTCCTCGTACTGCTTGATCCCTTCCCAGGCCTCATCTAAGTCCTGCTCCATTTTGTCATAAAGGGTGCCATATAAATGGCTGTACGCAAGCAGATTTTTTCGAACCGTTTGATATTGCTCCTTGACCTTTTCAATTTCCTTGCGATTTTGCTCCTCGCTTGTGACAAGGTCTGCAATTTCTTTTAAAATGTCTTCAATGTTCGAATCAGCAGCACTCAGCAAGTCCTCAATATGTGCAAGAACCTGCTTGGCTTTGGAGAATCGATATTTATCAGAATACTCTTCTGCGTCATATAATAGCTCCTCTACCTTTGGAAGATGGGCTGTCACGATATCGTCCCACTCTGCACGCCATCTTTCAAAAAATTGCTCTGTTTCTCCGGTCATTTTTAAGTGTTTGATTTTTGAAATTTCTTCTACAATTGATCTGTTTAAAATTTCAATTTTCCATGCTTCCAATCGGTCAATCTCTTTATATATATTTTTTCTGAGGAAATAACCGACTGAAAACAAAGCAAGCAAAATGACAATTAAACCGATGATAAACTCCATAATGAGCCCCCTTGTTGTGATCTAAGTGATGTCAGGGTAAAAGTGTCCCGAGTAGACCTGAGAACCCTTTCGTGTCCGCTTTGCATTTGTCTTTTTATAAACAGGATCGTATGTTTTCCAATACCATCCATTCACGGTTTTATGTATGTTTTTCAAGAAAGTATTTGAGCGCTTTCTATCATTTGATCACACGTATCCATGTGACCTGCTTTTATGTATGCGGAAGCTGTCGTTTTCATTGTTATTATGATACCATGTAACCAGCATTTTTGGTCATGATTTTTCATTATTTTCGCTGATAAACATGACGTTTTTCAAAATATCGACAAGAGGTGACGACATGCTGAAGCAAGATGCACATCTACATACACCGTTTTGCCCGCACGGCTCGCTTGATTCATTTCATTCTTATATTGAAAAAGCCATCAAAAAGGGATTTGATTCCATAACCTTTACCGAGCATGCCCCTCTGCCTCCATCGTTCCATGATCCAACACCAGAGCAGGATAGTGCCATGAAGCTCCAAGAACTTGAATCGTATATAACGAAATTGGATCAGCTGAAACTGGAATACACAGGCCAATTAATAGTAAAAACTGGGCTTGAGGTTGACTATATCAAAGAGTATGAAGAGGAAACAAGTGCCTTTTTAGACTGCTATGGTCCAGAACTAGACGATAGCATTTTATCTGTTCACTTTCTTCCTGCTGGCGATGATTATATTTGCCTTGATTTTGACGAGAATGCCTTCCAGCAGCTAATAAGCCTCTATGGCACCATCGAACAGGTCTATCAGAGCTACTATGACCAAATTCATTCTTCTATTCTATCATCTTTAGGTCGTTATAAGCCAAATAGAATCGGTCATATCACCCTTGTGCAGAAATTCAAACAGCTTTTCCCATTTGAGATGACACCTGCACTTTGTCAAAAGGTCACCCTTTGTCTTGAAGAAACGGCAAAAAAAGGCATGTCCTTAGATTTTAATACATCAGGTCTTCGTAAAACATATGCCAGAAGTATCTATTTAGATCAATGGATGATTGATCTTGCAAAACAGAAAAAAATCCCGCTCATATTTGGGTCTGATGCCCATCAAGCGGAAGATCTCGGATATGCTTATGATCAATTCGAAGACATCATGAGTTTTAAATGAGAATCTAATGCCGGCTTTTTTGGTTCTAGTAAATGATGAAGAGAGCGGCTCAGTTCCTTAAAATACGTTTGATAGAAATAAGGCTCATTTGGATTTAGATAAAGCACCTCCATTAAATATTGCGTCTGTAAATAGGGCATCATGAGTAGTGATTTCAGCTGAATCATAAAAGATGAGATGGAGAGCTGCTCACAAATCACATGGGTGTTTTTTCCTTTTTCAATGATGAGCTGAAACAAATATTTTTCTTTCGTTAAATAGGTCGACATAATTTCTCTAATGAGCGTCGAATCAATCGTTACCTCTCGATAAACGAAACGGGTTAATTGACGGTGCTCGTGCTGATAAGATAAAATATCAAAAACCACATGTAGTAAACATTCTTTTGCATGACGAGTTTCCATGTGATGGATATGTGATTCAATCATGTGAATATAGCCTTCATAAAAATCGGATACGAGCTGCTCAAGCAGCCCTCCTTTTCCTTGAAAGTAATAAGAAATGTGGGCAACGTTGACGTTTGCTTCCTTCGCAATCTCACGGACAGAGGTTCCAGAAAATCCTTTTTGGTTAAAAAGTCTGATGGCAGCTTCAATAATACGGTCTTTTGTTTGCATGGTTGTTGATGTTTTCATCCGCTCACCCCTCTTCATGTGTACATACTTCAAGATGAAGGTGGAAGTTCCTTTTACAATTGCTCGACAAATCCCACATGCGAGACGCAAGTTATGTATTTTTGAGATAGAAAGTAGGAGATTTTCATGTTTCATGTCGAAAAACAGTCTGGCGATCCATCAAAAGACTATCAATTGCTCGTTAAACAGGTCGAAGCCATTACAGATGGTGAGCCTGATCTAATTGCCAACCTGGCAAATGCTGCGGCGCTATTGTATCATTCACTCCCAGAGGTTAATTGGGCAGGGTTTTATTTAGCTAAAGGCGGCGAGCTTGTGCTCGGACCGTTTAACGGACTGCCTGCATGTGTGCGTATCCCATCTGGAAAAGGTGTTTGCGGTACTGCGTTTGCAAAAGGTGAAGTCCAGCGTATCGCTGATGTTCACGCATTCCCTGGACATATCGCATGTGATGCAGCATCACAATCTGAAATTGTCGTTCCGCTCAAGGTAAATGGAGAGATCATTGGAGTACTCGACATTGACAGCCCTGTGAAAGACCGTTTCAGTGAAGTAGATGAAACCTACTTAATTCAATTTACCGAGGTACTCCAGAATGCGTTATCCGCCTCTACAAATGCGTAATCTTACAAAAAGCAGACATATTGTCTGCTTTTTTATTTTTCTTCGCAGACGCAAGGCACCGCCATTGCTTCTAAATAGGTTGACTTCTCCTATCCAGCGTCCTATAATAGAGTTTGTGTGAAATATGGCAGCCTTTTTGTTCGGCTTTTTTGTATCATTTTGTTCCTTCTATATGAAGGTGCATCTTGTAACTCCCTGCTGCTGGAGCGAGGATGCATGAAAACATAATGACGGAAAAGACAAAGAACAGACGGTTTTTATTTTTCACAAATAAAAACAAATAAGGAGGAGTCACATTATGGCTCGCTATACAGGTCCAAGTTGGAAGATTTCCCGCCGTTTAGGCATTTCATTAAGCGGAACAGGTAAGGAACTTGAAAAACGCCCTTACGCTCCAGGCCCACATGGTCCAGGACAACGCAAAAAACTATCTGAATACGGTTTACAATTACAAGAGAAGCAAAAGCTTCGTCACATGTACGGTGTCAACGAACGTCAATTCCGTACACTATTTGACAAAGCTGCTAAAATTCCTGGTAAACAAGGTGAAAACTTCATGATTCTTCTTGAAACTCGCCTTGACAACCTAGTATACCGTCTTGGCCTTGCTCGTACTCGCCGCCAAGCTCGTCAGTTAGTCAACCATGGTCACATCCTTGTTGATGGAAGCCGTGTAGACATCCCATCTTTCTCTGTGAAACCAGGTCAAACGATTGCTCTTCGTGAGAAATCTCAAAACCTTGCAGTTGTGAAAGAATCAGTTGAAGTGAACAGCTTCGTTCCTGAATACCTTACTTTCGATGCTGAAAAGCTTGAAGGAACTTTCACTCGTCTTCCAGAGCGTTCTGAATTAGCGCCTGAAATCAGCGAACAACTAATCGTTGAGTTCTACTCTCGTTAATTTCATGACTCTCCAAAGAGAGATCAAAAAAACCCTAGATCCCTTGATTATTCAAGGATTTCTAGGGTTTTTTGTTTGCTTTCTCCTATGAACAAATGAATTTAAAACATAGATAGAAAACAGACTATGCACAAGATGAGCACCAGGCAAAGCTTCTAAAAGCATCTCTACACATTTAAGTTAGTCTAACTTTTTAATAATAATAGAAGCGTTCACGTTTGTTTGGGTCCCTCCTGCTAAAGTTTGAAGAGTAACTGCTGCTGTGGAAGTATGGTTTACAAGAGTAAGCGTGTCACCTGCTGCTAGAGCGAGGATGGCCTGACCGTTGTTCTGTTGAGTACCAGCTCCTGAACCATAAACTGTGTTCGTCACAGGAGCTCCATTTACAAATAGAGTGAATTGATTTGGTTCTACACCAGAAACTGAAAAAGTAACCTCGTAGTTTCCTGGGTTGGTGACTATAATTTGAGAAGTTCCAGGGGCATGGGTAATACCAGCAGTAGTAATTCCAGTTGAGTCAAAAATCACTGGGGCCTCTAAAGCTACTGTTTCAGCACTTAGATTGTATACATATGCAAATTCAGCTAGCCCTGCACCTGTGACTCCTGTTGCTCCGGTATCTCCTGTGGCTCCGGTGGCTCCAGTGGCTCCAGTGACTCCAGTGGCTCCGGTATCTCCTGTGGCACCCGTTGCTCCGGTGGCTCCGGTATCTCCCGTGGCTCCTGTTGGACCAATTGCTCCGGTATCTCCCGTGGCTCCCGTTGCTCCAGTGACTCCAGTGGCTCCGGTATCTCCCGTGGCACCCGTTGCTCCGGTGGCTCCGGTATCTCCCGTGGCACCCGTTGCTCCAGTGACTCCAGTGGCTCCGGTATCTCCCGTGGCACCCGTTGCTCCGGTGGCTCCGGTATCTCCCGTGGCACCCGTTGCTCCAGTGACTCCAGTGGCTCCGGTATCTCCCGTGGCACCCGTGGCTCCGGTGGCTCCGGTATCTCCCGTGGCTCCTGTGGCTCCGGTGGCTCCGGTATCTCCCGTGGCTCCCGTTGCTCCAGTGACTCCAGTGGCTCCGGTATCTCCCGTGGCACCCGTTGCTCCGGTGGCTCCGGTATCTCCCGTGGCACCCGTTGCTCCAGTGACTCCAGTGGCTCCGGTATCTCCCGTGGCACCCGTGGCTCCGGTGGCTCCGGTATCTCCCGTGGCTCCTGTGGCTCCGGTGGCTCCGGTATCTCCCGTGGCTCCAGTGACTCCAGTGGCTCCGGTATCTCCCGTGGCTCCTGTTGGACCAATCGCTCCGATATCTCCTGTGGCACCCGTGGCTCCGGTGGCTCCGGTATCTCCAGTGGCTCCTGTTGGACCAATCGCTCCGGTATCTCCCGTGGCACCCGTTGCTCCCGTGGCTCCGGTATCTCCCGTGGCACCCGTTGCTCCCGTGGCTCCGATATCTCCTGTGGCACCCGTTGGACCGATCGCTCCGGTATCTCCCGTGGCTCCTGTTGGACCGATCGCTCCGGTATCTCCTGTGGCTCCTGTTGGACCAGTGGCTCCGGTGGCTCCTCGAATCCCTCGTAGTCCTCGTAGTCCTCGTAATCCTCGTCGTCCTACAATTACTTTTGTTTCACAAATGATGCAGCAGTTTGATTTTGATAGTTTCTGTTTACAACAAGGGCATTTTTTATACTTATCACAACCCATCAGTTGTTCATCTCCTTTATCATTATTCTTATGTTACATCAGTAAATAGGTGCGATTAAGTTGTGAAGATTTGATTGTATTTTGCGCTAAATTTGTCTATTGTTTTTTCATGATGACTAGCCAGTCTCAAGAAGCTATTCAAAACTATATAATCTATCATGAAAAAAAATCCCCTAGAATTCTAGAGGATTTTTTTGTTCCATGGTTCATCAAGTATTATTAAGCGTATAGCGATATTTTTTATTTTACCATCCAATTACTAATCAATTGATCTGTTGTCAGCACAGTCGCAAATTCATCATGGAGTGTGGCAAGTGAGAGCCGATGGATTGTTTCTGGGTCAAAATATGTACCAGTTTGATCTGTTAGCCCAAAGGCAGCTGTTGCGTCCGAAATCAGATACGTATCAAAGCCCAGGTTTCCGCTCATTCTTGTAGTTGTGGATACGCAGTGCGGTGTTGTTAATCCTGCGATCACGACTGAGTCAACATGGTTTGATCTTAGTTGTTCTTCCAAGTTCGTACCAATGAAACTGCTGTTCACTTTCTTTTGGATCACCGTTTCTTCCTCTAACGGTCTGGCAATATCTTTGAACAGATGTCCTTCATTTGCTGGATGAAACACAGAGTCTGGATTGTCGGCTGTATGCTGAATATGAATGACTTTCCAGCCTTTCTCTCTCCAAAACCTCAATAGGCGGCTGATATTTTCCTCTGCCTCTAGATTATTTCGTTCTCCCCATTTTTCATGCTCGAACGCCTTCTGTACATCTACAATGATTAAAGCTTTTTGACTCGTTTGCACAAACGCTCACCTCCGAAGATTCTTATTCACTACATGTAGTGTACGTAATGGTGATCCATTTGTACATGCCTTTACTGCTGTTTTGCCTGTTTTTGCATTAAAAAAATAAACCACACACTAGTGATGATATAATAGATACCGATAATCGATGTATAATTAGACATCACCTCGCCCATTTGAACTGATTTGACGAACTTCATCCAAATAAAATAGATAATGAGAAATGAGCATGGAAAATAGAGAAAGTATCCGAAGAAATATTGTTTGAGTCTGTGTGTCAACGTGTGGCCTCCTTATTCCCCTACACCAACTAGCTCCTGCCATATGGCGATGACATCAAAAAAGACAGCACAAGTCGCTGTCTTTTTCATGTTTTAATTCGTATTCTGTCCTCCGCCATTCAATCCTTCTTTCACATACCCTTTCACTTGGCTAGAGGTTAATAGACCGATATGTCCAACGCCGTGGATCAGGACATTTCTTGCGCCAATTAAACGAGAGAGGCTGTTGACAACAATCATATCTGCTGAGCTATAGACAGATGTGTAAAGAATTTTTTGATTTGGATCAGTGCCTGGTAATGCTCTGAGTGATACGAGTCCATTCGCTCCTCCAAGTGTGACGACGTTTTCAATTTTATCGCCGCCGTCTAGATTCTTAATATAGTATAACGTGTTCGCCCCGCCCATACTATGCGCCACAATATCTACTTTTTTGGCACCCGTTTTGTCTAGCACATCTTTGACGAATCTGGATAGACGAGGACCATTGTTGCGGTTATTACCTGTTTTGTCTATGAAATCGATAGCAAATAATTGGTTTCGATCCCAGCCTTGTGTAACCAAATAACTTTTAATCGAAGCGAAGTTATAAGACGCTCCTCCCATACCATGCACCATCACTACCGGATTATGCTCAGCCGCTTTGATTTCTTTCGGCTGGATGAAAGCCATTGAACCTAGCACTAAGGCAAGGGCAACAAGAATTTGCAAACTCTTTTTCTTAAATCGAATCACTTTCATTCCCCCTTATTCATCTTATTCGACTCTATTTTATACAAGAAAAATATGTCAGAAAAGTGAACAAGGCACTGTTTGTTGCTTTATTTCACAGAAAATAATTACTGAAAAAGCACCTTTGACTTTCTCAGCGCCAATGCCAAAAGACTAGACAAAGTCTCTATGAACAGTCTAATAGACTCTTAACTGAGCACCCGTCTCACATTTTAAATAAAAAAAGCAGCCGGTTATCACAGCCGGCTGCACATCGTTCTTATTTGTAATTCACAAGGAAGTATTTCTTTTTCCCTCTTCTTAAGACGGTAAATTGGTTTTCAATTCTATCTTCCGCTGAAAGGACGTAGTCTTTATCGGTTTGTCTCTCTCCGTTGATGGAAACTGCACCATTTGTGATGTCTTCACGTGCTTGACGTTTTGATGGTGACAGCTTCGATTCCACAAGGACATCGACAAGTGTCAACTCTTCTGTGCTGCTTTTCTCCATTGATGGAACATCTTTAAAGCCTACTTTGACTTCTTCGGCTGAAAGAGATTTAATCTCACCTTTAAATAGGGCATTTGAGATGTTGACTGCCTGTTCTAGTGATTCACGGCCATGTACGAGTGTTGTGACTTCCTCTGCTAGACGGCGCTGTGCTTCACGTTTTTCAGGTGCTGTTTGCACTTTTTCTTCGTAAGATGCGATCTCTTCTTTCGATAAGAACGTAAAGTATTTTAAGTATTTCACAACGTCACGGTCATCTGTGTTGATCCAGAATTGGTAGAACTCATATGGAGATGTTTTTTCTTTATCTAACCAAATGGCGCCGCCTTCTGTTTTACCAAACTTCGTGCCGTCTGCTTTCGTGACAAGCGGCATCGTTAAACCAAATGCTTTTGCCCCTTCTGCTTCAGACTTACGGATCAGCTCAAGTCCAGATGTAATATTTCCCCACTGGTCGCTTCCGCCAATTTGCAGTTTACAGTTTTCATTTCTGTAAAGGTTTAAAAAGTCTAAAGATTGCAGGATGACGTAGCTGAACTCTGTGTACGAAATACCTGTCTCAATCCGTGAGCTGACGATATCTTTTGCCAGCATGAAGTTCACACCGAAGTTCTTCCCAATATCACGAAGGAATGTGATCACATTCATTTGGCTGATCCAGTCGTAGTTATTCACGATAACGGCTGGGTTCTCGCCTGCTTCAAAATCAAGAAATTGAGAAAGCTGTCCTTTGATTTTATCTGACCACTGTTCGACGATTTCTGCTGGGTTTAGTGAACGTTCTGCTTTTTTGAAGCTAGGATCACCGATTAGTCCAGTTGCACCGCCAACAAGAGCAATCGGGTGATGACCTGCTTCCTGGAATCTGCGTAATGTTAAAATTGGCAATAGGTGACCAATGTGTAAGCTGTCCGCTGTTGGGTCAAAACCGGAGTATAGCTTGATTTTTTCTTCTGCTAATAATTTTGTTAAACCTTCTTCATCTGTTTGCTGCTGAATTAATCCTCTAAACGATAACTCTTCCATCAATTGACTCATATCTCATTCTCCTTTTTTACAATTCAACATAAAAAACGCCCCTTCGAATGAACGAAGGGACGATATATATCGCGGTACCACCCTGCTTAAAAGACAATACATCACGTCTTTTCACTTACACTGATAACGGACAGATCCGTTCTTTCACTAATCAGGACAGCGTGCATGCTCCTTTTCGTAAAAGCGGTTCGTGAGGGTAATTCGAATATCTCTTTGCACTGACTCGCACCAGCCGTCAGCTCTCTTGGACAGGGAAAGATGATTCTACTGAATCTCAGTCAAAACCTTTACATATTCAACTAATGTCATTTTAAACATATTTTTGATATCAAGTCAACTGATGAAAAAATTAATCTTCCATTGTCGATAGGTCGCCAGCCGGTAAATTCAGTTCCCACGCCTTTAGCACACGTCTCATAATTTTTCCGCTTCGCGTTTTAGGGAGTTTGTCTTTAAACTCGATTTCTCTCGGTGCCGCATGTGCAGCGAGTCCTTTTTTCACAAACGTACGAATCTCTTCTTTCAGCTCATCTGTCGGCTCATATCCGCTTCTAAGCGCAATGAATGCCTTAATAATTTCACCGCGGACCGGATCTGGTTTTCCAATGACACCAGCCTCTGCAATGGCCGGATGTTCAACCAGTTTGCTTTCCACCTCAAAAGGACCAACCCGCTCTCCTGATGTCATGATCACATCATCGACACGTCCCTGGAACCAAAAGTATCCGTCTTCGTCCATATAAGCTGAATCTCCTGAAACATACCAATCTCCCGGCATAAAGTAAGATTCATATTTTTCAGGATTGTTCCAGATCGTATGCATCATAGACGGCCAGCCTTTTTTGATGGCAAGGTTGCCCATCCGATATGGCGGAAGTTCATTTCCGGCATTATCCACAATCGCAGCTTCTACACCTGGAATCGGTTTCCCCATTGAACCTGGTTTAATGTCCATGCATGGATAATTACAAATCAGCTGTGCACCGGTTTCCGTCATCCACCAAGTGTCATGAATTCGTTTGCCAAATACAGCGTCTCCCCAGCGAATGACTTCTGGATTAAGAGGCTCACCTACACTTAACACATGACGAAGCGAGCTGAGATCATATTTTTGAATGAGGTCATCTCCTGCCCCCATTAGCATTCTAAAGGCGGTCGGTGCACTGTACCAAACGGTCACACCTAGTGATTCAATCGTTTCATACCACGTATCAGGGTTAAATCTGCCGCCTAAAATGACATTTGTTGCCCCGTTTAACCACGGTGAAAAAATGCCGTACACTGTGCCTGTTACCCAGCCCGGGTCAGCTGTACACCAGTAGACATCGTCTTCTTTCAGATCAAGCACCCATTTACCGGTCTGATCCTGCTGCACCATTGCACCATGGACATGTAGCACACCTTTTGGCGTACCTGTCGACCCTGACGTGTAATGAAGCAGAAAGCCGTCTTTTTCATCCATCCATTCGATTTCAAGATCCTTCGCCGCCTGGTCAAAGGCTTCTTCATAATGGATGGTCCGAACGCCATCGATATCTTCCTTTTCACCGCCGACAATAATGACAGATTCAAGTTTCGGAAGCTCTGCAAACGGAATTCGTTCAAGCAGATCTGGCGTTGTCACAATGACCTTCGCCTCGCTATTTTCTAAACGGTCTTTGACCGCACCTTCCATAAATGCCTCAAATAACGGGCCAACGATCGCACCAATTTTAACTGCGCCAAGCAGAAGAAAATAGAGCTCAGGGGATCTAGGCATAAAGATAAATACGCGATCTCCTTTTTGCACATGCGCCTTTTCTCTGAATAGATTGCCCGCTTTATTTGTGTTGATTTTCATATCTCTGAACGTATACTTTTCATCCCGCTGTGAATCTTTGTAATGAAGCGCCACCTTGTTCTTGCGAAACGAGTCCGCATGTCTGTCAATCGCTTCATAGGCTGCATTTATGTTTCCTGTTTCATACCATGAGAAGTTTTTTCTTGCTTCTTCCCATGAAAATTCTTTGTATGCCTGCTCATAATCATTTAAATGATAGTCCCCTTTTACTGATGGTAGCGTTTCCACTTTCATCAAACAGTCCCCCTTTGCATACGTTTACAATGACCATTATAGTATAGATGACTTTTTTTCTCAATTTTTAAAAAACTTATAGTGAAACCGTTTTAATTCTTGCAGGTTTTAAGATAAAATAGAGACGACTCACTAGAATTTGAGGCGGTGGATACGTGGAGCATCCTAAAACTTATTATTCAAAAATCATTGAGCGAGAAACAGGTTCCATCCTTATTGAAGGTCCGGTACCTGCATCAGAGCTTGCGAACTATACATTTCATGAAGGCCTAACGGCATTTCGCACGCCAGAGGAACAGAAACAGGCACTTGTTGAAATAGCAGATCTTCCAGAAGGACGTATTATCATTGCAAGAGTGGATGAGCTTGTTGTCGGCTATGTCACGTATTTATATCCTGATCCGCTTGAGCGCTGGTCAGAGGGCAACATGGACAATTTAATCGAGCTTGGCGCGATTGAGGTCGCTCCTCCATTTAGAGGCTGCTCACTTGGCAAGCATTTACTTGATGTGAGCATGATGGATGAGCAAATGGAGAATTATATCGTCATTACAACTGAATATTACTGGCATTGGGATTTAAAGGGGACAAAGAAAAACGTGTGGGAGTACCGCAAGATGATGGAGAAAATGATGAACGCAGGCGGTCTTGTTTGGTTTGCAACAGACGAGCCAGAGATCAGCTCACATCCAGCCAATTGTTTAATGGCCAGAATCGGGAAAAATGTGAGTCCTGATTCGATTGAGCGTTTCGATCGTCTTCGCTTCCATCAACGCTTTATGTATTAACGTTCAATTCGTTTTTTTGGCAAAGGGGATTGGTAAACAATGATGATTGAACAAATTATGGAGCGTGATGTGATCACGCTGCGAAAAACCGATACGATTGAAGAGGCTGTAAAAAAAATGAGTGCACATCACATCCGGCATATTCCGATCGTATCTGATCAAGGTTCTGTCATTGGGATGGTGACAGATCGAGATATTAAAAATGCCAGTCCAAGTATATTTGAAACAGAAAAAAGACAGCTCTTTATTCAGCGTCCTGTTGAGGAGATCATGGTATTAGAGACGATTACTGCTCATCCGCTTGATTTCGTTGAAGAGATTTCAAGTGTCTTTTTTGAGCACGGAATTGGTTGCCTTCCAGTGGTGAGACGCGGCAAGCTTGTAGGTATTATCACAAAGACTGATTTGCTTCGTACGTTTGTCAGACTGACAGGTGCAGATCAGCCTGGGTCACACTTAGAGGTTGAAGTGGACCAAATGACAGAAGGTCTTGCAGACATCACGGCCATTTTAAAGGAACAGCATATTCAAATGTTGAGTGTGCTTGTGTATCCGCATGCAAATGAATCGTCTAAAGTGCTCGTCTTCCGCCTTCAAACCATGCATGCAGATCATGTGACGAAGCTGATTCGCGCAAAAGGATATAAGGTGCTGTGGCCAATGGAGCAGACGATCAAATGAAGGAAGCGACCTTTGTTTTTTCACCCTCTTTTCAAACGTACCAGTTTCACCAAGACCATCCCTTCAATCAGCTTCGTGTCTACTTAACATATGACCTGCTTCAAAAAATGAAGGCGTTAACAGATGATGAGATCGTCGCACCGCGTATGGCGACCCTTGATGAATTAAAGCTCGTCCATACAGCCGATTATATTCAAGCTGTGCAGCGGGCTAGTGAAGGAAAGCTCTCTACAGCAGAGGGTGAGCGCTACGGTCTTGGCACGGAGGATACACCGATGTTTGCAGGTATGCATGAAGCAGCTTCTCTCCTTGTTGGCGGGACACTCACAGCCGTTGACCAAGTGATGATGGGACACACGCAGCATGCACTGAATCTTGGCGGTGGACTTCATCACGGGTTTAAAGGACGTGCATCCGGCTTCTGTATTTATAATGACAGCTCAGTGGCGATTCAATATATTCAAAAGACATACGGTGCAAGAATTTTGTATATTGATACGGATGCCCATCACGGAGATGGTGTACAATTCAGCTTTTATGACGACCCTGAGATTTGTACGGTCTCGATTCATGAAACGGGACGCTATTTGTTCCCTGGAACTGGACAAGTACAGGAAAGAGGTCACGATAAAGGCTATGGCTACGCCTACAATATTCCGCTTGATGCATTTACAGAAGACGAATCGTTCCTTGAAGCATACCGAACAGCAGTGACTGAAATTGCTGCTTTTTTTAAACCAGATGTGATTTTGACGCAAAATGGTGCAGATGCACATTACTATGATCCGTTAACCCATTTATCTGCTACCATGAAAATATATGAGGAAATTCCTAAACTTGCCCATGATTTAGCGCATCAATATTGTGATGGCAAATGGATCGCTGTCGGCGGAGGAGGATATGATATTTGGCGGGTCGTGCCAAGGGCATGGAGCCGAATTTGGCTTGAAATGAAAGGCATTATACCCCCTGATGAACTGCCTCAGGACTGGGTTCAGGCTTGGCATAAACAATCGCCCGTCACTCTGCCATCCACATGGGGAGATCCTGACGATTTATATCCACCGATCCCAAGAAAAGCTGAAATCACAGAAAAAAATGCTCAAACTGTAGAAAAAGCACTGATGCCCGTTAGAAGAGAAAAGAAAAATGCATAAGAAAAGCAGGCATTCACTGATGTGTAAGCCTGCTTTTTCGTTTTATTTTGTTGATTGTCTTTCTTCAATTCGGTGTGGAAGTTCCACAATTTGTTCATCCACTTGCTCTTTGTTCATCAGCTTCGTCAGCAGTCTCATTGCGACAGCGCCAATATCATACGTCGGCTGAACAACAGTTGTCAGCTGAGGACGCACCATGAGAGAAAGTCTCGTGTTATCAAAGCCAATCACTTCTAAATCCTCAGGAATCGATACGCCTCTATCTTGTGCTCCATGAATGACACCTAACGCCATTTCATCTGTAGCCGCAATAACAGCTGTCGGCTTATCAGACTGCTCAAGTAGATGAGCAAGTGATTCAATTCCAGAATCATAAGAGTAATCGCCTTCAGCGACGAGCGCATCGTCAAATGCGATGCCTGCTTCTTCAAGCGCACGTTTATAACCTGCAAGCTTTCTCATAGAGTTAATCGGTTCTGACATTGGGCCAGATACGAAGGCAATTCGCTTATGTCCTTTTTCAACTAAAAGTTGTACTGAATCATAAATCGCTTGCTCATAGTTGATGTTGACAGATGGTGTTTGAGCCTGCTCTTCAACAGATGCTGCAAGAACAATTGGCACAGGAGAGCGCTTAAATTCTTCAACAAGCACATCTGTGATGTTTCCGCCCATAAAGACAATCCCATCTACTTGTTTACCTAGCATAGTATTTAATAGATGAAGCTCTTTATCGGTATTTTGATCTGAGTTGCTCAAAATGATGTTGTACTTATACATTGTGGCGATATCTTCAATTCCGCGAGCAAGCTCCGAATAGAAGATACTAGAAATATCAGGGATGATGACCCCGACCGTTGTTGTTTTTTTACTTGCAAGGCCTCGTGCCACAGCATTCGGACGGTAGCCAAGACGATCAATCGCTTCAAGTACCTTTTTTCTTGTTGTTGGTTTTACATTCGGATTCCCATTCACTACTCGTGATACCGTTGCCATACTTACATTTGCTTCTCTTGCTACATCATATATTGTAACATTATTCACATAAATCACTCCTTCAAATACACTTCATATCTATAGCATTCACCAATTGGATAGAGACATGTCAGATACGAGGAAAATAATATCCTATTTGTCATTAAAACGATGAAAAGAGACACATAATTTTTCAATCTACATCAAAATGACATTCTTTTATGAAATTATACACGTTTTTTCATCATATGAAAACGTTCCCTTTCTTTTTATAACTAAATTAAACAAACTTTAATGAGCTTGTTACCTGTAAATTGAATCATATTTCATGAAAAACCGTCGAGAACGTTAGCTATGACAATGATCTTAGCAGATTGTATTGAATTTTAAAAATGAAAACATTGTGAACAAGCACGTTTGAGGCTTGCAATGTGCTCTTTTCCTTTCATTCCCAATCTTTATCCTATTTACTCCATAGAAAAACCGCCGGGCAGTCATCCGGCGGCTTTTCTATCTATGATTATGCGTGAATGTTAACAAGTGGTCTTAACGCATCTAACCATTTTTCGAATTGTGGAATGTCCATTTGCTGTGCTGAGTCAGATAGAGCAACAGATGGATCTGGATGCACTTCTGCCATGACACCGTCTGCTCCAATCGCAAGAGCTGCTTTCGCTGTTGGAAGGAGAAGATCTCTACGTCCAGTTGAGTGCGTCACATCAACGAAGACTGGTAAATGTGTCTCTTGTTTCAAGATTGGCACAGCAGAAATATCTAGTGTATTTCTTGTCGCTGTTTCGTATGTGCGGATACCGCGCTCGCAAAGGATGATTTGATCATTTCCTTGGGCGATGATGTATTCAGCTGCATTGATGAATTCTGAAATCGTCGCTGCAAGACCGCGTTTTAAAAGAACAGGTTTTTTCACAGATCCAGCTTCTTTTAAAAGTTCGAAGTTTTGCATGTTTCGTGCACCGATTTGGATAACATCGATATGCTCAATCGCTTCTTCAATGTGAGCAGGATTGACGATTTCACTAATGACAGCAAGACCGTATTCATCCGCTACACGCTTTAGAATTTTTAGACCATCTACACCAAGTCCTTGGAAGTCGTATGGACTTGTGCGAGGTTTAAATGCTCCTCCGCGAAGAAGTTTTAGTCCTTGCTGTTTCGCTGCTGCCGCCACTTCTGCGACTTGCTCGTAGCTTTCAACAGCACATGGTCCAACGATGAAGCGCTGTTTCCCATCTCCGATCGCTTCTCCATTTATATTTACGATTGTATTTTCTGGTTTTTTCTTACGAGAAACAAGAAGTGCTTTGCTGTGATCATCTTCTTGAAGTTCTAGACCTGCTTTGAAAATCTCTTTGAAAATATGCTGAATCGTTGAGTTTTCGAATGGTCCATCATTTTCTTCAAGAATTTGGTTTAGCATTGTGCGCTCTCTGACAGGATCATAACGGTTGACACCTTGCGCTTCTTTCGCTTTTCCAATTTCTTTTACAATGTTTCCTCTTTCATTGATCAGTTTTAAAATTTGGAGATTTAGTTCATCTGCTTGCTGTCTCAATTGTTCTAGTTCATTGTTGCTCATTTTTGTCATCCTTTCCTCTGCCCGCTCTCGCTTTTTATTATTTCATTCTCTCATGATAGGGTTTATTATAAACAAAGATTTCGGAATTGTCACGAAAATTTTCTTTATTACCCAAACGCTTTTAAGTGATAAAGTATTATGTGTAAGATTATAGCATAGTTTTGATTGAAGTAAACCTTTTTTTATAAAAAAAACGTCAGCAATTGCTGACGTTTCTTTTACACATTATGTTCAAGCGCTTCTTTTGTAATGCTTGAGTGAGATGCATGCCATTTTACTTTTCCACCGCTAAAGACGAGTGCCTGAGGACTTTCGTGCTTTACCCCCGACTTTTCTGTCACATAGGATGAAAGCTCCCTTGTGTTTTGAATTTGCAAGAAATAAGTTGGCACGTCTTCATGTGCAGACGCAAATGCTTCAAACTCTTGAAAAGCCGCTTGACTGATCGGACATGTCAAACTGTGCTTAAAAAAGACAAAGGTCCCATCTTGATTCGTTAGTTGATCAAACTGTTCTTCTGTTTCAATGAGTTGTTTTGACATGATGTTCTCCTTCTTCACTCTGTGCAGTAAGAGTTAGCCTTTAGTCGATTGTTCTACTTTTTCTTTGACATCTTTTATGCCATCTTCAATTTCTGATTTCGCTTCTTGTGCTCGTACTTTTGCTTCATCTGCTACATCTGATGCTTCACTTGCTAGGTCAGCTGCCGCATCTTCTGCTTCACTTTTCACATGATTAGCTTTTCCAGCTGCACGCTCTTTTATGTCTTTCACTTTGTCTAAAATTTGGTTTGACTGTTCTGCCACCAGTTGGGACAATTCAGACGTTTTATCTTTCGCAATCGTCACATATTCAGTGCCTCTTTCTTTTGCATCTGTTGTGAGTCGATCTGTTTTTTCTTTTAAAACATTCGCTTGGGTGTTCAAATCATCGCGAAGCTCTTTCCCTGACTTCGGTGCTAAAAATAAGGCTGTTGTTGCACCCACAATGCCACCAATAAGTGTTCCGATCAAAAAGTCTTTGCTATTGATTCCGTCTTTGCTCATGATTATTCCTCCTATGCGAAAATGGTTTATTTTTGGTGTTTTCGTTGTTTCCACTTTTTATAAATTTCAAGTGCTGCGTTACTCCAGCTTACCACATCCGTGACTTTTTCTTGATTTCGTTCAACGGATGAAGAAACCGCACCAGCTGCCTGCTTTATGCTTGAATTAAATTGGTTAATCGAGCCGCCAATTCCCTGCACCGCATCCACAACTGTGTTGAGTTTTGCCGATTTGTCTTGGATATCTTCAGCAAGCTGATTCGTCTTATGTAGCAACTGTGCTGTCTCTGTGGTGATCCCTTGCATCTGACCTTCAAGACCTTCTAAAGTTGATGCGACATTCTTTAATGTCAGCTGTAAGGATTTTAATGTTTTGGACAAGTAGATGACAAGAATGAGGAAAGCAATTGCGATCAGTGCAACGCTTAGATATAGAATAATAATCATCTGATACCTCCTTTGCTGCGGGCATATTCAATTCAATACCCTCTCGTTGTATCATTCAAACATCGCCTAGAATGACCGTTTGAATAATAATTCTACACTTATTCGCCGATTCCTGTCCACAGCGAACGAAAAAATGCGGCAGATGTTGACACAATTAGCCCCTTTGTCACATTTTATTCAAAATAAAAAAAGTGCCGATCAAAACGGCACTTTTCGTTTAAGTATTTATACAGCGACTTTTTCATAAGCACGCAAATATTTTTGAATGTCTCCTGCTCCCATAAAGATCAGAATCGCATCTTCGTGCGCTTTCAGCACAGATGTGTCTTCTTCTGCAATCAATTGGGCCTGCGGAATTTTTTCTCGTAAATCTTCAATGCTCAGCTTCCCAATGTTTTCACGGGCTGAACCGAAAATATCGCATAGGTATACATAGTCCGCTTTCTTTAGACTGTCAGCAAATTCACTTAAGAATTGCTGTGTACGAGTGAACGTATGAGGCTGGAAAACAGCCACAATCTCACGGTCTGGATACTTTTGGCGTGCTGCTTCAATTGTGACTTCAATCTCCGTTGGGTGATGGGCATAGTCGTCAATTAAAACCTGCTCACCGACTACTTTTTCATTAAAGCGGCGTTTGACTCCGCCAAATGTCGTTAGTGCCCCTTTGATGAGCTCTACATCAATGGCTTCATAGTGACATAATGCAATGACAGCTAATGAATTAAGGACATTATGATTTCCATAGGCAGGAATGTAGAAGGTATCATAAAACGTATTGCGCACGAACACATCAAATGTAGTACCTTCCGTGTTTTTTACAACATTGCGTGCTTGGAAATCATTTTCTTCATTGAAACCGTAGTACACAACAGGTACCTTCGCTTGAATCTTAGGCAGATGCTCGTCATCACCGCAAGCGATAATGGCTTTTTTCACTTGAAGCGCCATGTTTTGAAACGCATCAAACACGTCGTCAATGTCCGAGAAATAATCAGGATGGTCAAAATCAATATTGGTCATGATCGCATAGTCTGGATGATAGCTGAGGAAGTGTCTGCGGTATTCGCATGCTTCAAATACAAAATACTCGCTGTTTTCTTTCCCCATACCAGATCCATCACCGATTAAGTATGAAGTTGGTTTCGCTGATTGCATCACATGGGCAAGCAGTCCTGTTGTTGACGTTTTACCATGAGCACCAGTAATCGCAACGTTTGTGAATGAATCCATGTATTCTCCAAGGAATTTATGGTAACGAATGACAGGAATCCCTTCAGAAAGGGCACGTTCAATCTCAGGGTGTGTATCAGGAAATGCATTACCTGCAATGACGGTCATCCCTGGCTGAATATTATCTGGGTCAAAAGGAAGAAT
Source organism: Bacillus sp. FSL K6-2841 (assembly GCF_037976435.1). Classification (NCBI taxonomy): domain Bacteria; kingdom Bacillati; phylum Bacillota; class Bacilli; order Caryophanales; family Bacillaceae; genus Bacillus; species Bacillus sp. FSL K6-2841. Next base: position 2,625,402 of record NZ_CP150266.1, read on the forward strand.
TTTAATATTTCGTTCTTCTAATGCTTTTTGTGTAAAGATATGTTTTTCGATATCCGATCCTTGGACAGTATACCCAGTATCATGAAGAATTTGGGCCAGTGGACTCATACCTGTCCCTTTTATTCCAACAAAATGATAAACAGTCATAATTGCACCTCCAACAAACGTCTATCTGACTTACAGTATATGACGCTCATTTCAATTTGCAACTTGTGATTTTCGCCTCTAGCGGGTCACAGATCGCAGCTCCAAATAAAGATTTTTTCCGATCTTCCTATTCTAATCAATATTAACTATGATTAGTATCCGACAACTTTCCTATTTCTAACACCTGCTTTCGCTCATTTTACATAAAAAAGCGTTTTGACAGGCATGCGAAAAGCGTCCAATTCCAAAATTGCACCTATGTGCTATCATACCATGTTTATGAAAAAAATGAAGTGATTTTGTTTAGATCAGCTGTTCTAAGTCACTCAGTGTCATAAGGACTTCCCTTGGCTTACTGCCTTTTGCACCAGAGATCATGCCCTCGCGTTCCATCATGTCGATCAATCTGGCTGCACGATTGTAGCCAATTCTAAATCTTCTCTGCAAACTCGATGTACTAGCGCTATTTTGCTCAATGGCAAAACGGCAGGCATCCATAAACAATTCGTCTTCATCTGTAATCGCAGAGCCTTGGAGCATTAATTCCTCCTGTTCGAAAAGGAATACTGGCTTACGCTGTTTTCTAACATGTGCCACTACTTGATCGATCTCGCGGTCTGATACAAAGTTTCCTTGCAGCCTCGTCGGCTTGCCAGAGCCATTTTCTAAGAAGAGCATGTCTCCTTTTCCGAGAAGCTTTTCTGCACCTGCCATGTCGATGATCGTTCTAGAATCTACCTGACTTGAGACAGAGAAAGCAATTCTTGTTGGAATATTGGCTTTAATCAGACCTGTGATGACATCAACAGAAGGTCTTTGTGTGGCAATCAATAAGTGAATGCCGCACGCCCTTGCTTTTTGCGCAATTCGGCAAATGCTTTCTTCGACTTCGTTTGGTGCGACCATCATTAAATCAGCGAGCTCATCGATCACCACGACAAGATAAGGTAGTTTTTCACCCATTTGTTTTTCTTTGACAAGCTCATTAAATCGTTTGATTTCTCTCACACCAGAATGCGCAAACAGTTCGTAGCGTCTTTCCATTTCATCCACTACCCATTTCAGAGCAGCTGTCGCTGTCTTGGCATCGGTAATAACAGGACTCACAAGATGCGGAATATGATTATAAGGCGCTAATTCGACCATTTTAGGGTCAATTAACAGCATTTTCACTTCATCTGGTGACGCTTTAAACATTAAGCTCACTAAAATGGTATTGATGCAGACACTTTTTCCTGAACCGGTTGCTCCAGCAATTAAGCCATGCGGCATTTTTTGCAGATCAACGACAACAGGCTGTCCTGAGATATCTAATCCGAGTGCTGCTGTTAAAGGAGATGGATTGTCTCTAAACGCACTGCTTCTGATCATCTCTCGTAAGAAAACCATTTTACTGTGAAGGTTCGGCACTTCGATCCCAATCGTGTTCTTTCCTGGAATCGGTGCTTCAATTCGAATATCCTTTGCGGACAAACTGAGTTTAATATCATCTGACAGGTTCGTGATTTTGTTCACTTTGACACCTGGTTCTGGATGTACTTCAAACCTCGTCACAGAAGGGCCTTGCGTGACATGAACGACACTTGCTCTGACATTGAAATTTTTCAGCGTGGCATTGAGCAGCTCTGCCCGCTCTTTCACCCATGTCCCGTCCTCTTCTTTTTGAGCTGGAGGTACGTCTAATAGGGCGAGGCTTGGAAACACATAACCTTGGGCATCTGCTGCTTTCTTTTGTCCTTGCACACGCTGATCACTTTTTAACATCATGACGTTAAAAGGAACCGTTGAGGTTTGTCCGCTTGCACGCTCTGTCTGAGGAGATGTCTGTTTCGGTTTTTCTTCCATCACTTCATGCAATTGTTCTGGCTTTTCTTGCTGCTCTATGACAGGTTCTACTCGTTCAGCAGCGGTCTGTTCGTCTGCTGCTTGTTCTATTGGCATCACTTGATCTTCTACTATTTCCGCTTCTTCTAACATTTGATCTTCTTGCAGATCATGCTCGGCAGCTGGCTCAGTTTCTTCCAATGCTGCCGCTGGCACTTCTTCTTGATGGTCTTTGGTGGAATCAGTTTCTATTTCCTCGACCGGTTCTGCTGAGATGTCGTCTAGTACCTCTACTTTTTCTGCCGGCATGTCTACTTCCATTTCAATTGCTGGATGCGTATCTTCCGCTGTTTCGAATGTCAACGGTTCTATTTCCTTTGTATGATCGACAAACTGTTCTACTGGCTCATCTTTTATTTCTTCGTCTTCACTGGAAACATCCTGTATCAGCTCAGACTCTACCGGCGGTTCGTGATACACTTCGGCTTGCTGATTATGTAAGTCAGCTTCAATATGGTCTTGAGACTCAGAAAAGACTGGCTCTTTTTCCTCTGTTTGAATGAAAGACTCGTCATTTAAACGCTCCATCGTCGATTGAACGTGATCCTGATAAGCGAGTTCCTCTTGCAAAGTAAGCGGGGTCACGTCTGTTTGCATGTCCACTCTTTCTTCTGCTGGGGCTGGGGCTGGAACTGTTTCTTCCATACGATTTTCTTTCCGTATTGACGGAATGTTCATTTGCTGTCTGACATTTCGTTCACGCTCTGCCTCTTCTGATAACAGGGTGACTCGCTGCGCTGTTTCTACTGCTTTCATTTGAACAGAAGATGATTCTTCTTTCGTCTCTGTTCGTTTCGGACGCATATCCTGATGATAGCCATAGATTGGTGACGGAATTTGCTCTGGTTTGAATGGCTTTTTATGAATGTCAGGCTGCACCGTTTGTTTTGACTCATAGGTCTTCTGCTTGGCCTTTGGGTGGCCTTGCTTCGGGCGTCTTCTTTCCTGCTTTACTCCGTCTCGCTGAGGTTCATCTGGAACGAGCGGAAAGCGGAAGTTTCCTGCTGGATATTCATAATAGACTTTTGTATCTTCAATTTTTTTATATTCTTTATGCTGTTCAAAAACTGGTTGCTTTGGTGCAACTGGACCTTCCTCAGGTCTCACAGCTTTTTCTTCTTTCTTTTCTTCTCCTAAAAATACACTAAAAAATTTATCTAACCAACTCATCATTTATCACTCACTTTAACTCCCCTTACGTTTTCTTGGGCGATTTTTAGTATACCATTGCTTTTTCATGCAGAAAAGCGAGAAAAGTGCCGCTCCTTGCTATTTGTACTGTCTGTAGATGAAAAAAAGTCACTAAGTACGTACTTAGTGACTTTTGGTATAACACATTCTTCGCTCTGATGTGCCCGTTTATGGGAGGTTATGCTTGAAAGGGTTCGCCAGCTTGATGGCTTCCCTCTAGAACAAGAATCCCTTTTTCAGCAGGCGCGTCTGGAAGATCTAGTTCTTTTGCTGAACAAATCATACCGCTTGATGGAACACCTCTTAGCTCAGCATCTTTGATGATTAAACCGCTTGGCATCACTGCCCCAACCTTCGCAACCACGACATATTGCCCTTGATCAACGTTTGGTGCACCGCACACGATTTGTAATGTTTCATCGCCAACATCCACTTGGCAAATGTTTAATTTATCTGCATTCGGATGCTTTTCTTTTTCCTTTACATAACCGACAACAAATTTTGGTGATAGATCGACAGTCAACGTTTCACTGACACCGTTGCGGTTTAAAATTTCGTTGATATCTTGAACAAGTGTTTCAGAAAGCGGTACAGATCCGTTTTCTTCAATTTTCATGTAAGTAGATGCATTGAAGATATTAAAGCCTGTTGTTTCTTTTGTTTCTTGATTGAAGATTCTTACGACATCTCCAAACGTCTCATGACCTACTTCTTCTCTCGTCACATCTTTCAAGGAAATAAGGAGTGTGTCGCCTACACCTTCTGCATTATAAAAAACGTTCATTCTTCAAAATTCCCTTCTACTGCTGTTTTGGTCTGCTTTTAGCAAGAATAAAGATCGGTTCAAGTTTGCCCTCATCATATAAAAATGACAATGCGGTAATCGGAACCGTGCCGCTGGCGAAGAAGCTCATCGACATCTGTCCTAAAATATCATAGCCTGATTCATTGCGAACATCTGCAATGATGAATACATCTTGATGGGGGACAGAAATGGCCATCTGTCCTTCTATTTTTTGCGCATACTCTTGTAAAATCGATTCATTTAAAAGTCTGCTGGCATCATATCCGTCATTTGCACGGAAGAAATAAAACCGGTTGCCTGCCACTTCATCCATTTTCACCACAGTTTCAAGTGAGCGGACATTGAAGCTTGCAGTTTCCCTAATTCGTTCTTTTGTCCAGTTTTCCTTTTGAAGCATCTTTTCATCAATTAATCTGTAGGTGCTTCCAAGGTCAAGTGCATAGTAGATTCTCGTTTCAGCTGTATGCTCATCAAAAACGAGCGGAATGCCATCACTTGATGTCTCCGGAAAGGATGTGGATCGAATGACCGGATAAATTTGCTTTTCTTTTCCTGAGATGTGCTGCGCTTCGCCTTTCATGGCACTTAGCGCCTCTTTCACATAATAAACGATCTCATCCAATGTTTCATCAGGCTTTACTTCCCACTTTGCAATGATTGGCGGGAGCTCTAGTGTGATTCCTTTACCTGTTTGTTTATCTTCAATACGAAGCGTATCTTTTTCTCGGTCAAACTGGTGTAACCAGCTGTCATTTGTCAGACGACTTTTGAGTTCGTTCGCAAGCTGTCTTGATGTCATTTTTGCCATGATTTAGACTCTCCTTTCATTATTTAGAAAGAGAATCTGTTAAAAATGCTTCAATCTCTTCCTTCGTTTTACGATCCTTGCTGACAAAGCGGTTAATCTCTTGTCCATTTTTAAATACTAAAAAGCTTGGAATGCCGTAAATTTCCCACTCTGCGCAAGTGTCAATAAATTGATCTCTATCCACATAGAAGTACTCAAATTCTGGGTAGTTTGCTTCAAGCTCTGGCAAGAATGGTTCGATAAAGGTGCAGTCCGGGCACCAGTCCGCTGAAAATAGCAATACTGTTAAGTCTTCTTGAATCACTTTTTGTAATTCTTCATTTGATTCAATTTTTTTCATGTTTCATTCCTCCAGTTTGTATGGTTAAATCTCCGAATTGTATATAGCCTTTCTTTCTCATCCATTCTGATACTACCAAACTAATCACTGCTGGGCCAACGATATGCAAAAGAGCGATCGCCAGAAAAACGGATGGATGAAATCCCATAACGGTCAGTGTCATGAGCTGTCCAACGAGGCCGCTCGTTCCCATTCCTGCCCCTGCCGCATTATTGACCATCCCAAAGCCAATGATACCAATTGGCGCGAGAATGAGGCCCGCTATCGTCGGCGGAATAAGGATAAGGGGATTTTTCACAATGTTCGGCAGCTGCAATTTTGATGTGCCAATACCGACAGCGGCAAGACCGCCAAAACGATTTTCTCTAAAGCCCGCAGCGGCAAAGCCGACCATTTGAGCGCAGCAGCCGATTGTTGCAGCACCAGCAGCAAGACCGTTTAAGTCAAGCATGAGCGCAAGCGCAGCACTTGAAATCGGTGAGCTGAGGGCAAGTCCAACAATGGTTGCGACTAGCATGCCCATGATCAGCGGACTTTGGTCAGTCCCCCACATGATGAGCCTGCCAAGCCCTGTCATCATGGCTTCAATCCCAGGACCGATCAAAGCAGCGGTGGAAAAACCAGTGATGATGGTAACAAGCGGTGTCAAAATGATATCAATTTTTGTCTCACCACTGACCAGCTTACCGATTTCCACACCAATTAATGCTGCGGCAAAGCTTCCAGCAGGTCCACCAAGCTCTGCTCCTGCAGCACCTGAGACAACACTTGCAAAAATGATCAGAGGAGATGCCTGTAACCGGTACGCAACGGCTACACCGATCGCTGGTCCCATGAGCCCCATGGCGAGTGTTCCCATTTTGATGATGAGCGGAAGTGATAACAGACCGCCTGCTGTTTTTAAAATCAGACCTACTACTAGTGTAGCAAATAGACCTAAAGCCATATAAGAGAGTGCATCAATGAAGTACACTTTTGGCGAAAGGGAGATTCCCTTTCTTTTCAAATAAGTCATCAACGTCGTCTTCCTGCTTTCTCATAGGAAAGACGAAGAGGCCTGTCCTTCCCATTATATGTAGTATTCTTACGATGAAAAATAGTCTCTACCATGAATATCATAATCATATTTTTTTTGCTTTATCAAGCACTTCTTGTGTAACATGAAAAGAAACAGGGCAAACCTTTACTAAGTTTGTACAAAAGGAGGAGATTGTTATGCAACTAACCGTCTATTTAGCAGGAGAAATTCATAGCCAGTGGCGCGATGAAATCAAGGAGAAAAGCCAATCATTGAAACTGCCAGTAACATTTGTTGGTCCAATGGAGAATCATGACCGCTCCGATCACATTGGTGAGGACATTTTAGGTGAGCAGCCAAATGCCATTTTCAAAGATGATGCTGCTTCTGATTTGAATAATTTCCGTACTGAGATCCTATTAAACAAAGCAGACATCGTCATTGCCCGCTTTGGTGAGAAATATAAACAGTGGAACACGGCAATGGATGCATCTGCTGCCATCGCTAAAGGGAAACCTCTCATTTTGATCCGTCCAAAAGAACTGCACCATCCGTTAAAGGAACTATCAAATAAAGCGAATATCACTGTGGAAACCGTGAACCAAGCGATCAAAGCATTATCTTACGTGTTTGAACAGCAATAAAAAAAGGCTGCTCTCTTGAAAGAGGCAGCCTTTTGTTTACATTTAAACTTGTTGATATATAGAATCCACTGTACTTTGATCACAGTTTTTCACAAGACGGACGATTAATTCTTTTGCCGCTGCATAATCATCCACATGCAATACTGAATGACTTGTGTGAATGTAGCGAGCACACACTCCAATGACAGCAGAAGGCACGCCTTGGTTTGAAATATGCACACGTCCAGCGTCCGTACCACCTGGTGATACGAAGTATTGGTATGGAATACTGTTTGACTCAGCCGTATCGAGCACAAAGTCTCTCATCCCGCGGTGCGTAATCATGGTTCGATCAAAAATACGCAGAAGTGCACCTTTGCCAAGCTGGCCGAATTGTGTTTTGTCACCTGTCACATCGTTTGCAGGGCTTGCATCTAAAGCAAAGAACAGATCTGGCTGAATCATATTCGCAGCTGCTTCTGCCCCTCTAAGCCCTACTTCTTCCTGAACCGTTGCACCTGAATACAGATGACAGGAAAGTGGTTCGTCTTTTATTTCTTTTAATAATTCAATCGCAAGTCCGCAGCCATAGCGGTTATCCCAAGCTTTTGCTAGGATCTTTTTAGGATTCGCCATAGGGGTAAAGACTGTTGCAGGCACGATTTGCTGTCCTGGGCGAATGCCAAGTTCTTTTGCCTCTTCTTCACTGTCTGCCCCAATATCAATGAGCATGTCTGATGGTTTCACAGGTTTGCTTTTTTGTTCTGGAGTCAGAAGATGAGGCGGTGTACTAGAGACGACACCAGGAATTGGCCCGTGATCGGTATGAACGTCGACACGCTGTGCCAGCATGACTTGACTCCACCAGCCGCCGAGTGTTTGGAAGCGTATCATCCCATTCTTCGTAATGGATGAAACCATGAATCCCACTTCATCCATATGACCAGCCACCATGATTTTAGGTGCGTTCTCTGGTCCCTTGCGTACCCCAAACACACCGCCAAGACGATCCTGAATGAGTTCGTCAGAATATTTCTCAAGTTCCTTTTTCATAAAAGCACGCACATGGTGTTCATTACCTGGGGTGCCTTGTAATTCTGTTAAATTTCGGAAAAGCGACAACGTTTCTTCATTCATTCTACGATTTACCTCGTTTCTATGTAATGACCATATATATTCCTATAAAAATAACACTCACTTTATACTATAAGAATTCTTTCGGTTTTCCAAGTATCTCTCCAGAAATTTTGAATATGCTTTCAACTATTCGGATTCCTTAACATCAATGGACAAGTTTTGTATAATGGAAAAAACAGCAATACGGAGGTGCAGCACGTTGAAGTTAAAACATGTTCTGATTGGTGCGAGTATTGGCGTAGCCGCTGCAATTGTTGCAAAGAAAGTATTTTTCCCTACGTATATCTCGTCTGAAAAAGCATTAAAAATTGTGAAATCCGCTTTTAAACAGCGCGGCCCGATTGATGGCTCTTGGATTTATACTGTACCAGAACCGTATACCGTAAATGGTGAAACGATTGATGTGTACAAATCTGGCATTACTCGCTCAGCCTTTGGGGAGCTTGAACAGTACGAAGTCATGATTGATGCCAAAACAGGCATGATTGTGGATGTCATTGATTCTGTGGCTTGATAAAGAAAGCTTCGCAAAGGTGTGTCCTTGCGAAGCTTCTTTTTTATATGGCTTTGATTTTTTTGTACACAGGATGCCACATAGCGTCCTGTACAGCCTGAATAAGGTCCTCAGGCGTTTCCTCTGCAATTCCTTCATCAATCGCTGCTTGCGCCACACGGACAGCTACTGTCGCTGAAACGGTTCGAAGCTGATCAACACTCGGCAGCATCGCTGCACCCGGCTTTCCGACATTGACCATGCTGGCAATCGCTTCAGCACTCGCAACAAACATGCTGTCTGTCATGAGGCGTGCTTTAGACACAATCGTTCCAAGACCAAGCCCTGGGAACACTAGAGCATTATTCGCTTGCCCAATTTCATATGTGACGCCGCCATATTCGACAGGATCAAATGGGCTTCCTGTTGTCACGAGGGCGCGTCCTTCTGTCCACTCAATGAGATCTTCTGGCTTTGCTTCTGAAAGAGGTGTTGGGTTCGACATCGGTAAAATCGCTGGGCGCTCTACGTGCGACGCCATTTCTTTTACAATTTCCTCTGTAAATGCTCCCCCTACTGTCGAGGTGCCAATTAAGATCGTTGGTTTTGCCTGTTTGACGACCTCTAATAAATCAATGGAATGCTTAGGGCCATTACGGGCATAATCCTTTACTTCGTCAGAACGTCTTGCATATGGCTTTTGAAATGGCTGAATATCAGGCGAATCATCTGTAAGCAATCCTGTTTTATCAATACACCAGAAATGATCATATGATTCCTCTTCTTTGACTCCGTCTCTGACGATCGCATCACGGATCTGCTCCGCTATGCCAATCCCTGCAGTACCCGCTCCGAAAATGATGATTCGGTGGTCTTTCAGCGGAACCTTTGAAGCTTTTGCACATGCCAGAACCGCAGCAAGTGAAACAGCTCCAGTCCCTTGAATGTCATCATTAAATGTACAAATTCGTTCCTTATATTTTTCCAATATAGCTCGTGCATTTTTTGTCCCAAAGTCTTCCCAGTGTAGGAGTGCATTTGGAAAGGTTGCGCGGGCAAGCTCTACATATTGATCGATGAACTGATCATAACGCTCTCCTCGAACGCGAGAATGCTGATTTCCAACATAAAGCGGATCATTCAAGAGACTTTCTTGGTTCGTCCCCGCATCAAGCACAACGGCCAGTACGCGGCTAGGATCAATGCCTGCTGCAGCTGTATAAACAGCAAGTTTCCCGACTGAAATGGCAATACCGCCAACACCCCAGTCTCCAATACCTAAAATGCCTTCTGCATCTGTCGCAACGATTAAGTCAATGGATTCATCCACACCGTAAGAGGCAAATATCTCTTCCATGCCTTCCAAGTCATCAATTGATAAATAAAGCCCTCTTGGCTTTCGATACTCGTGGCTATAACGCTGAATGGCTGTTCCAACCGTCGGTGTATAGACAATCGGCAGCATCTCTGCCAAGTGCTCATTTAGTAATTTGTAAAAAAGCACTTCGTTTCTGTCGTGAAGTGATGTTAAATACACATTTTTTCCAAGCTCATCCGGCTGTGCCTTGAACTGCTCATACGCACGCTTTGCCTGATCCTCTAATGTTAAAACTTTAGGCGGTAGAAACCCCTTTAAACCAAGCTCTTCCCGCTCTTCTTTCGTAAATGCAACCCCTTTGTTTAAATAAGGGACGGACATGACTTCCATCCCTCTTAATGGTGTTTCAATGACATCACCATGTACACGATAAGATTGGTTCACCTGCACTCTTCCTTTCACAAGTTCATTTTGTCGTTATTTTGTGTGAAAGGCGAAAAAACATGCAGATGATCTTTTATCTTCCTGTTTCTCTTTTAACTTCATGTGCGATTTGCCCATCTTCATCCCACTTAACAGCGCGGTAAATCGCATCATGATAAAACAAGTACCACGCATTTTTTTCTTCTGCAAATGCCTGCCATTTTTGCTTAGCTGGAATCGAGGTCATTGGATAATCATCATAAGCCAAGACCCATAATGGATTTTTATGAGCGTGCGTTGGCATGATGTCAGCTAAATGAATCGCTGTTTCGCCCTGACTTGTGAGCGTTAAGATGCTATGGCCATTGCTATGACCGCCTGTATGATGCAGCTCAATGCCTTCTACTACTTCGATGCTTTCTTCAAATGGCACCACTTGATCTGCGATTGGCTCCCAGTTTTCTTTCCAATATGTATTTCTTGAACGGATGTTAGGTGCCCTCATTTCATCCCATTCAATTTTGGATGTGATGATTTTTGCTTGCGGAAAAACAGACACGAGTTTTTCTCCTTCACGTTTTGTTAATCCGCTTGCATGATCGAAGTGAAGATGCGTCATTAAGACGTAATCAATATCTGCTGTTTGCAGACCGAGTGCCGCGAGTGACTCTTCCAATTTCGTCTCTTCTGTTACGCCGTAATTGCGTTTTTGTTTATCCGTCAGCTTACCTGATCCGATGCCGGAATCCACTAAAAAATGGAGACCATTCCACCGTATGAGGATCGGGTCACACCGCAGTTCAATTTGATTGCGATCGTTCACCGGGTATTTTTTTGACCATAACGGCTTTGGCACCACACCAAACATCGCACCGCCGTCCATGTGTGTATCTCCCCCGTTTAACCAAAACAGTTCCATGTCACCTATTTTCATTGTCTCCATTGCTGTCATCCCTCCTTTTTCTATCGTAGCAAATACAGCTGAAAATCGCATGCATCAATCTTTTCATGAAAAAAGCTGACTGCAATTTTTTTGCAGCCAGCTTGATGTCACTTGTTATTCTGGAAATTTCACTTCTGATCGATAGATAGGTTGTCCCATAGACGAGAATTTCTCTTCGTATTCCGTCATCACATTTCCTTCTAGTCCGTCCTTATGTAAATCTAAGCTTACATACGTTAAAAGAAGTCCATATGCAGAAAAGCTCTTTAAGGAATATTCAAATAACCCGCGGTTATCTGTTTTGAAATGCAACTCACCGCTTGGACGGAGAATATGTTCATATCGCTCTAAAAAGGCTTTAAACGTCAATCTGCGCTTTTCATGCCTTGCTTTTGGCCACGGGTCAGAGAAATTCAAATACACCCGGTCAATCTCATTTTCCGCAAACACATCTGTCAGCGTTTCCGCATTAATGTTCAAAAGCTTTACATTTTCAACATCTGTCTCTTTGATTTTATCTACTGCTGTCACAATGACACTTTTAAATAATTCAATGCCAATATAGTTGATATCAGGATGAAGCTTGCCCATTCCAGCGATAAAGCTCCCTTTTCCTGTGCCAACTTCGATATGGATTGGATGATCATTTCCAAACAGCTCATGCCATTTCCCTTTATATTGCTCGGGGCTAGCTAAGGCAATATGAGCATTTTCAGCTAAGTAATCATCAGCCCATGGTTTATGTCGCATTCTCAATTTGATACACCTCTATTTTCTTTACATTTTATCAAGATACCATGAAACATAAAGACCCGCAAGACGGCATCTTTATGCGCATACGAAAAAGACCAGCCCTTCGCTTGAGCTGGTCTGCCGCATGTATAAATTGGGCGCTGAATGCACAGTTTAACCACATAAATGACACGCAGAAAAGGAGCATACGTATGGGATTAAACCGTCAACATCAGCTTCAATTAATCAAAGATATTTTAACCGATCACCAGCTGGATTGCTGCGGGACTGTTGCAGAATATGAACAGGTGGGACGCGTGATTCAATTAATGCTGGCAAAAGAAGACCTTGATGCCGATATTCGTCAATTATTAACAGATATTTATGATTACAGCCAAAAGGGCACCTCTGTCAGTTCAATTGATGCACATATTGAGGCGCATCAATCGCATTTGTCAGAGTGGGTCGAGAATATTCCTCTCTCTTAATGAATGTTTAACCGCTGTAAAAGTGCGCTCAGCTCCGCTTGCACTTCTTGCTGCGCTTTTTCATTCCCTTTTCTTTTATGCCACACGACAAACGATACAGTTTCAGCGAGGACGTACCAAGCCATACGTTTTCGCAAATTGTCCGTCAGCGGGGCACCGTACATTGAGAGCCAGCTTTCCCAGTTCTCTTCTTCAACATAATGGTATAAAAGTGGTCCAAGATCAATGGCTGGGTCAGCAATCATCGCCCCATCCCAATCGATCAAGTAAAGCTGGTTTTCATCTGTCAGCAGCCAATTATTATGATTGAGGTCACAATGACACACGACCTTGTCTTCAAATTGAACTGCCTCCACATGCTTCTCTAAGTACTGGATGGCACGTGTGATGTCCGAAGAATCAATTTGCTCTTTTAATATGGACTGTTTTAAATGCTTCAGAATGGATGCTGGGTCTAGAGAGTGCTTCTCTAATCGTTTCAGCATATCAAGCAATTCTTTCGATGTATGAATTTTTCTTAGCTGCTCTGCGACAGGACGGTCATTCATGTCCTTTGGCTTCAGCTCTCTGCCGCTCAGCCAGTGCTGCGCAGTGATGACATCCCCATTTTCCATCCGTTTTGTCCAGACAAGCTTCGGCACAATGCCTTCAGCTGACAAAACCGCAAGAAACGGTGACGTATTGCGTTTTAAAAATAGCTTTTGGTCATTGTGTGTTGCGAAGTACGCATCTCCCGTAGCGCCTCCAGCAGGAGAGATGTGCCATTCGCTACCTAATATTTGTCCCAACCAGTTCATATCAATTTTCAACCCATCATTTCTTAAAATATTTTAAATCGTGCTTTTTTAGTCGACAAAATTCAGCCGATTGAAGGTCAATAGGCTGTTTCTTTTTTTATTTATATGATCATAAAAACAAAAAGGACAGCTATTGAGAATGAGATGCTAAACAATAGCCGTCCTATAGATTTTATCGTTACCTTCTTATACTCGTCAAGCAAAACTAGAAAATCAGGACAAGAACCTTATGACTAGGACATTCATGAGACATGGTTTAAGCACGTAATTTTAAAGAGCGATCACTCGCCTTCACAAAAACAGGCGTTGCACCGATCACTTCTCCATCTGCATGAAATAAGATTTTTCCGTCTGCCTCCAAGTACGCTTCCTCGTGCTGAAACAGGGTAACCCCCTTCATTCCAAGGTGCTTACGAAACACCATCGCACTTAGAAACAAGAGCACTTTGAATGGATTCAAATCTGTGACAACGAGCGTTTGAAAGCCTGGCTGTCTCGCGCTCGCTTCTGGTGCTGCTTCCAGCCCGCCTCCGTAATAGGGGTGATTACAAACAATCACAAACCACACTTGGCGAAAGACCTTTTTCTCGTTTTCAATAAACAGTGCAAGGTCGAACGGCTTAAAGGACCATAAAGAATGGAGAAATGACAGCGGGTAGATGATAAACCCCAGCCCCAGCCGTTTCAGCCACTTCCCCCCTCTAAAATGCACTGTTTTCCTTAGCACATGCGCATCAAACCCGGCACCGATATGATTGAGAAAGAGAACGGATTGCGCGCTTTCTGCGTGATCTTGAAAGGAGCCGAGAGAAAATGTTTTGGTCAGCATTCTCTTTTGCTTTCTCACTTCTTTTAGGACATCTTGACGATGGATGCCAAGACCCTTCGCCGCATCATTCCAATGACCGGCGGGAACAAAGCTTAGCTGCACATGTTCCATTTCCTTTAAGCCATTCAGGACTTCATGAATGGTTCCGTCACCGCCAATGACAATCAGGCGCTTCAGCCTGTCATCTTGCATGGCGCTAATTTGTCTTGCCAATACTTCTGCATGACCTTCATGCTGGGTGAGAAACGATCGATATGAGATTTCCACCTTTTGTAGTTCTTTCTCTATGCTCCTCCATGTACGAAGTCCTTTTCCATGTCCTGCTGCTGGATTAACGATAAAGTACCATTCATTCATATATTAGCTCCACTCAGGTCTCGTTTTTCGTGACCATCCATTATGCCTTTAATCGAGCCATTCCTGCCTTCTTTTGCTGTCTGATTCACCATAAGCAAGCAATGCCTTTGTCGCCTTAAATTGCTGATGCTTTGTCGGCGCGGTATTTTTCCGCTGCTTTTCAAACCAATCTTCCGCCTTCTTCTTATCGACAACCTCCATCCCGTATGGAACTTCCGGTAAGTCAATATAAGAGGTACGGCTGATCAGGATTTTTTTCACAGGAAGATCGACTCCGCTTTGCTGTAAAATCTTTGACACGACGGTGCCAGAGCGTAGAAGGCCTGCACAAGGATTCAAAACGGACTGAACCGCTTTCCCATTCGCCCGCTTTTCCCAAAAACGTTCCTTCGTTCCGATATATACGCTGTCAGGCTCTGCCTCTAAGAAGGATAAACAAATCACTTCCAGCGGCGTAATGAGAACTGGACATAATTCCATCTCTGCTTTTTGAATGAGCAGCACCGGTTTGTACATCACAAAATATGAATCCGGAAGCTGTCTAGCAAGCATGCGCAGCTTTTCATCATACCGAATATGATGAGAAACAGTCGAAATGTGGGAAATCGTCGAGCTCGCCCATTTTAATTGAACATCATATAGATGATCTTTAAAAAAATGAATGAGCTTCGTTTCATCTGTAGGAACGTTTGTAAAGACACCTTGCTCTATATCTGTTGGCTCGTTAAAAAGACTCAGGTCCCGTTCCTTCTTCATATCGGCTGCTTTCGGCTTTCTCTTTAAGGAGAATTTCTTTCTCTTTTCCTCCTCTTGTTCAGGCACTTGTTCAGAGATTTGGTCAAATGAATGCTGCGTCTTCTCTTTAGAAGCTTTTTTTAACTCGTCCCACCTTTGCTTTTTCAAGCGAATGAATTGATTGATGTAGTGATGCGGGTCTTGTTCATATCGTGATATATAATCTTGAATTTTAATAATTTGCGCCATCTGCTGCTCACTCCAACTTTTAGAATCATTTATGTAGTGCAAATTGTTTGATTGCGTGATAACGCGGGGTTTCACTCGGACGTATTTCATATAAAGTCATATAAGAAACCTCTATCACGTATGGCTCTTTGCGTAAAGGCGCTTGTTCTGCAAAAGAGTGATCCGCGTTCCATTTGCGTGCAATCGTCATATGCGGATGAAACGGTCTCTTTTCAACAGGATGTCCTGCTGACAATACGGCTTTTTTCACCTTTTCTCTTAATTGCATGAGCGGTTCACTTTCAACAGGTTTTGCAAAAAAGACTCTCGGGCGCTCCTTTGTGCCAAACTGTCCGACCTCATTCAGCTCGATTGAAAATGCAGCAGCTTCCTTTGAGAGGATCTCAAGCAGCTCGATGATCTTCTTTAAGCGGTCATCTGGAATGGCCCCTAAAAAGATCAAGGTCACATGATAATCATGAGGTGCTGTCCATTTTTGAAAAGACAGTCCGCTTCTTTGATCAATGTCTTTTTTGATTTGATGCGCAAGCTGTTCAGGGATATGAATCCCAATAAAATAATGACGGTTTTCTGACACAATATCACCTGTCCTTTTTTAACAAACTTTACGAATCCCCATTGATGATAGTATAACTAAAGAAATGCGGAATGAGAAGAAAGGGTGTCACATGATGAAGGTTGCACAAAATATAGCTGAGCTAATTGGCGATACACCACTTGTTCAATTACAGAGGCTTCAGCCAGACAATGCAGCAGCTGTTTATTTAAAGCTGGAATCGTTCAATCCTAGCGGCAGTGTGAAGGACCGCGCTGCTTACAATATGATCGTCGAGGCTGAAAGACAAGGGAAGCTGACAAAAGGAGCGACCATTATTGAACCGACGAGTGGGAATACAGGGATTGGTTTAGCCATGAACGCAGCAGCTAGAGGGTATCAAGCCATCCTTGTGATGCCTGATACGATGACAAAGGAACGAATCAATATTTTGAAGGCTTACGGGGCGGAGGTCATTTTAACCCCAGGAGAAGAAAAAATGCCAGGCTGTATTCGTAAAGCAGAGGAACTGGCAGCTCAAATTCCTCATAGCTTTATCCCGATGCAATTTGATAATAGAGCGAATCCAGATGCACATAGAGGCACAACGGCTGTTGAAATCATAGAAGCTGTCAAGCAACTTGGAAAGCCCCTTGGAGCCTTTGTCGCAACAGCAGGAACTGGCGGAACCATTACAGGCACTGGTGAGGAATTAAAGAAAGCATTCCCTCATTTGACCATACGTGTGGCAGAGCCGAAGGGGTCTCCAGTCTTATCTGGCGGGAAACCTGGCAAACATAAACTCGTTGGCACGAGCCCGGGATTTATTCCCCATATTTTAAACGAGCATGTCTATGATGAGATCGTGCAAGTAAGCGATGAAGATGCGTACACAATCACACGTCAGCTTGCCCGGCTTGAAGGAATTTTAGTTGGTCCATCATCTGGTGCAGCCTGCTATGCTGCAATTGAAACAGCCAAGCAATTGCCGTCAAATCAAATTGTGATCTGTATGACAGCAGATACAGGCGAACGATACTTATCAAGTGATGTTTTTCAAGATTAAAAAAGGAACAGGGCAATGAATCCCTGTTCCTTTTTCTTCGTTTTGCGGTTAGGACGATTTAGCAGTGTTTATCACAGTCTGCTCCCCTGTGATGAGTAAAGCCTGTTCATCAGTAAGCGGGCATAAATCGAGCGTCTGCTCATACTTCTTTAGGATTTGCTGCGCAGCATCGCCTAAATAGGTATTGTGCACATGCGGTACTGGATAGCGGCTTACCTCATTGAAGCCTTGATAGGATGAAAGCTCTGGTGCCTTCTGCCACTCATCCATCAAGGAGATATATTCAATGCTTGGCGCCATGATGATACTCCCTGCGGATTCGCCGATGTACAGCTTACCTTTATTGATTTCTTCTTTCAGCACGTCATCGAGACCGTGCTTTCTCAATTCCTGCAGCAAATAAAAAGTATTGCCTCCTGATACGTACACCACATCATTTTGTTTCATCATCTTTGCGATTTCTTCGGTAGACTGCTCAGCTATCTGAACGATTTCTAGCTGCATACAGAGTTGATGAAAGGCTTCTTTCGCTGCATCCACATAGTGTGTGACTTCTTCCACGGCACTGGCTGTTGGGAAAAATGTCACACGTTTTCCTTTTAACGATTCACCCGTAAAATCAGACAAGAGAGAATAGCTGTCTTTGAATGAAGAGCATAAGAACATTTTTTTCACTGTGAATCCCTCTTCTCTTTTCCTATTTTGCCAATTCATACATGGCTTGTGCATATAGTGCGGTTGCTCTTAGTAGATCGTCGATTTCGATATATTCATCCTTCTGATGTGCACAATCTGGTCTGCCAGGGAAGAGAGGACCAAAGGCAACACCCGCTTCTAAAGATCTCGCATACGTTCCCCCACCAATCGCAATCAGATGAGCATGATTTCCAGTTTGTTCCTCATATACCCGCTGCAATGTTTTCACAAGCGGATGATCTTTTGAGACGTGATGCGGAGGGCTGTCGTCAAATTTCAGAAGGGTAGCCCCTTTGATGCCTTCGATCCCTTTTTTAACGTCCTTGCCGTCTGCTGTCACTGGATAGCGGACGTTTAATCCTAGCTTCGCTTCTTCGCCTTGTGTATAGCGGATTGTGCCAACATTTAAAGTTAAATCTCCGCTAATGTCATCTTTGCAAGCAATTCCTAGCTTTTTCCCTCTTGTATCCTGATCAAATAAAGCATTGATTTGAGAGGTAAACGCAAGCCCATCTTCATCTAATTCTTGTCCACTTAGGAAATTGGCCATATGAATGCCCGCATTGATGCCATGCGCAGGCTCCATGGCATGAACTGATTCACCTTTTAATGTGAAATGCTGTCCATCCGCTGCATTCTTTACCTCACCTAATAATTGATTATCGGCAAGATAAGCTTCAAAAGCTGTTTTTAATGATTCAGCATCGTGTTCTTGTGCCGCTGTCACAGTGGCAGCTGCCTCATCCGGCACCATATTCAGCCGCATACCCGATGTGAATTGCTTGAGTGTATAGCGCTGATGTTGTTCTGTATGTTGATATGTAAATGACACAATGGCATCAATGATCCCTTTTTCAGCATGAATAATCGGAAAATCAGCATCTGGCGCAAATCCAATTTGCGGCATCGCCTCATGCTTGAAATAATGGTCCACACATCGCCAATCACTTTCTTCATCTGTTCCAATGATCATTCGAATCTTTTTTGACAGCTTCATCCCTGTATCTTTTAACATCTTCAGTGCATAGAAAGCCGCCATAGTTGGCCCTTTATCATCAATGGCGCCTCGTGCAAATATTTTATTTTCTCTTATATCTGCTGAAAATGGCGGGGTTGTCCAGCCGTCACCAGCAGGCACAACGTCCACATGGCAGAGCACACCTACAATGTCTTCGCCTTCTCCATATTCAATATGACCTGCATAGCCATCCACATTCTTGACTGTGAAGCCTTCGTCTTCCCCTTTTTTCAGCATATACTGAAGGGCCTGATCGACTTTTTCACCAAATGGCTTTCCTTCTTTTCCACCTTCTTCATCAAGGACACTTTCAATTTGTAAAAAAGATTGTGTGTCCTCAATCAAATCGTCTTTTTTTCGTATGACTTCAGCTTCCCAATTCATTTTTTCCATTCCTCCTTGAAAAAAGGTTGCATTCCACCCATAAAACGAATATTATATTAATTGTTTTGTATTAATGTTCGTAAATGGAGGATTTTATGTTTCAGTTAAAAGAAAACCAAACCAACATAAAGAGAGAATTAATCGCTGGTATGACGACATTCTTTACCATGGTCTATATTGTTGCCGTTAACCCAGGAATTCTTTCAAAAGCAGGCATTCCTTTTGACCAAGTCTTCACTGCAACAATTATCGCTGCTGTCGTCGGTACACTCTGGATGGCATTATTTGCAAACTATCCGATTGCGATTGCGCCAGGTATGGGGCTGAATGTCTATTTCACCTTTACAGTTGTCGGTGGTGGCGGCATCAGCTATCAAACAGCATTCAGTGCGGTATTTGTTGCTGGTATACTCTTTATTATTTTATCGTTAACATCCCTTAGAAAACAACTGATTCAAGCCATTCCAGATAATTTAAAATACGGCATTACAGCCGGAATCGGGCTTTTTATTGCCTTTATCGGCCTCCGTCAGTCTGGAATTATCGCAGCTGACCCGGAAAATCTAGTGAAGCTTGGCAACTTAAGCTCGCCTGTTGTCATTTTAACGCTTGTCGGCTTAATGATCTCTGTTATTTTAATGGTACTTCAAATCAATGGCGCTCTGTTTATCGGCATGTTAGCGACGACATTGATTGCCCTTGTAACAGGACAGCTTCATTTCCCTAAAATGCTGATGGACATCCCTGCACTGCCAGAAGGTATGCTGATTACAAATCCATTCGCTGCCTTTGGTGATGTATTCTCTCATCATTTATATGCGGTCGTCTTTTCCTTCTTACTAGTAACGATTTTTGATACAACGGGCACAATGATCGGAGTGGCTGAACAAGCAGGACTCATGAAAAAAGGCCAGCTGCCAAAGGTACGAAGAGCCCTGCTCGCTGACTCTGCTGCAACGACGATTGGTTCTATGTTTGGAACAAGCCCAACGACAGCTTATATCGAATCATCATCTGGGGTTGCTGCTGGCGGAAGAACCGGGCTAACGTCTTTAACGGTCGCTGCACTGTTTATTGTGGCATTGTTTTTCGGCCCGCTCGTTCAGGCTATTTCTTCTTTACCATCCATCACATCACCTGTTCTCATCATTGTCGGGTGCTTGATGATGAACTCCGTGTCACGCATTCGCTGGAATGAGCTAGACGAAGCATTTCCTGCTTTTCTTGTGATTCTTTCCATGCCGCTGACATCTAGTATTTCAACCGGAATTTCACTTGGATTCATTTCATATCCACTTGTGAAACTGGCAAAAGGGAAATGGAGAGAAGTACATGTTCTTGTCCTTATCTTTGCCATTTTATTTTTCATTCAGCTCTTTTTCTTAGAAGGATAACAGAAACAAAAAAGGCACATTCTAACAAGGGATGTGTCTTTTTGAAATCAGTGAATTTTTATTTTGTAAATTTTCTGTGTTTCATTTTTGGACGTTTGAATGTAACAGCATTCTCTAAATCCCTTACTCCCATTGGGTTGTAACCGAATTCAAAACATGGTATATACCATATTTCGATTCATGAAGACAAGTTAAAAAACACGTAAAGTTGACTTTTTGGTGGAACTAGATGCATAATAACGTGTATAATAGAATAAAACATTAAGAAACACGAACATTTACCATTGTTGCATGTCCTTATTTCGCAGTTTTAGTGTAGTAAGTTGTGGTTAGTCAAGTCCATCCGATCTTATTGATAGGGAGTGGTTTTTTGAAACCTTCAACAAACCGTATGATGACTCGAATAAAATCAGTCTATATGTTCATTCAAGAGAAAGGTCTTGTGACGACACAAGAGCTGGTTGATGAATTCGGGATCACACCTAGAACCATTCAAAGAGACTTAAACGTGCTTGCCTATAACGATCTTGTTCATAGTCCAAGCAGGGGCAAATGGGAAACAACAAGAAAAAAAGTAAAAATATCATCTTAAGCGTATAATGAACTGTCCATATAACAAAAAGAACCGGCCTATCGCCGGTTCTTTTCTTTTGTTCCACATCTATGGTCGATTGATTAAGCTGTCTAATTCTTCATCCGTCAATTCACGGTACTCCCCAGGCGCTAGATCTTCATCTAATGAGACAGCCCCCATCGAGCGTCTTTTTAAAAAGATGACTTCATTTCCCACTGCTTGCGCCATCAGCTTCACTTGATGGTACTTTCCTTCAGTAATTGTTAAACGGATGCGTGTATCTTCACTTTCATTCGTATCTACTTCAACCTTCGCCGGCTTCGTGCGGTAATCATCTAAAATCACAACACCCTCTTCAAGACGCTTGATGTCTTGATCTCCTAATGGATATTTCAAATGAACCTCGTACGTTTTTGGCACATGCTTTTTTGGAGAAAGTAATTGATGTGCAAGCTGTCCATCATTTGTGAGGAGGAGAAGACCGACTGTATCCTTATCCAGTCTGCCCACAGGAAATGGCTCCCTTGCGATATCCTCCGGCTCAAGTAAATCGACGACCGTTTCATCCCGCAGATCTTCTGTTGCTGAGATGACCCCATCTGGTTTGTTCATCATTAAGTAAATGAATTCTTTATACTCTACACGCTCTCCGTGTACGAGCACTTCATCATTCGATGGATCAACATGATCTTTCACCTGCTTCGCCAGTTCCCCATTCACGGTGACTGCCCGTGCCTTGACCAGCTTCTTTACATCTTTTCTTGAACCAAAGCCGCTGCTAGCAAGCAATTTATCAAGCCTCATGAAACTCCACCTCTTCTTAACTCTTTTTTCTTAAAAATTTCGGCATACGGCTGCCGAGTACACGCTCAAGTAATCCTACCTTATAAGATAGGAACAGATACACACCGCCACCAGTGATCATTGAAATCAAAATGACGATACCCGCATTAACAATTCCACCTTCATACGAAATCACTTGGCTCACAAGCTGACATGTCACATACGCCACTACAGCCATAATCGCAGTTAAAATACCAATGAGAATAAATCGTTTGAAAATCCTGCGGAACGAATAGCCTGCATGGCGCTTAATCATGATAAACATATACAAGATGGACGCACTATAGCCTAACGCAGTCGCAAGCACAGAACCATTTCCTTGTAGCCAGCTGATTAGCGGAATGTTCAGAACCGTTTTAATAATGATCCCTAACAACAGACTGACAATGGCAAATTTTTGCTTGTTAATTCCCTGCAAAATCGCTGCATTAATGGTGAATAAAGAAAACAATAACGCAACAGGTGCGTACCAGAACAAAATTGACATCCCAATCTCAGGATGAACAGACGGATAGAAAAACCAATAAACCGGTCCAGCCAATGCCGAAATACCAAATGAAGCAGGCAGCACGAAAAATAAGATGACCTGCATTGTCTGATCAATTTGTCTATTGAGCAGCTTGTAGTTACGAGCTGTAAATGATTCCGTAATCGTTGGAATCAAGGTTAAGCCAAACGCTGTTGCAAGCGACACAGGAATCATCACGAGCTTCGGTAAATATAACGTCACAATAGACAATACCGCTGTACTAATATCCTGATGTCCTGATGCAATCATGGCTCTGTTAATCGTATTTGTATCAATATAAGAATAAATTGGAATCGCCAGTCCAACAAACACATACGGTGCCGCATAGCTAAACAGCTCTGTAAACATTTGCTTATAAGATAAGTCGGAGGAAGCACCTGTATTCGGCTGCATCGATAAGAGCCGATCCTTGCGCTTCAGCCAATATAAATAAAGCGTGAATAACCCGCCAAATGCGCCGATAAGTGCTGCAAATGTTGCATAACCGACAGCAATGACAAGACCGCCGTCAAGCACTTTTAAAATAATAAACGTTGCCGTTAATAGGAAGATGATTCTGACAAGCTGCTCAATGACTTGAGAAACAGCTGTCGGTCCCATCATAGAGTGCCCTTGGAAGTACCCTCGCACAAGACTCATAATAGGTACAACCAAAAGACCTAAACTGACCATCCGAATTACATATACTACTTGATCGACAGTCAAACCACCTGTTTCATTCGATCCGCCAAGCTGAATCTTGGCAAAAATCGGTGCGGTTAAATATAAAATAGAAAAGGCGATAATCCCGGTGACAAGCATGACCGACATACCCGCCCTGAACATTTTTCTTGTTGTCTCATAATCGCCAATTGCATTATATTTAGAAACAAATTTTGATACCGCTGTTGGGAAACCAAGCGTAGCAATACTTAAAAAGATCGTATACTGATTGTATCCATATTGAAATAGCGCTCCACCAGTAGCTCCAACCATTGCGCTAAATGGAATTAAGTAAATCATACCAAGAATACGAGAGAGATAAGTCCCTATCGTTAAAACCAACGTACCACGAAGCAGTTTATTAGACATGCGCTTAACCACCATTTTTCTAATGAATATTCAACTCAACTATTTTACCACATCATTTCGATGCACAGGTAACAAATCCAATACAGAAGGCACAAAACCAATCAATTCATATTTCAGCCTTACCAAATTTTCGTTATAATAGATGAATGACTGAAAGCAGAAAGAGGAATGTAACATGAAACATTATGATGTCATTGTCATTGGCGGTGGACCTTCTGGACTGATGGCCGCGATTGCATCAGCAGAGCACGGTGCAACTGTTCTGTTAATTGACAAAGGAACCAAACTTGGCAGAAAGCTCGCCATTTCTGGCGGTGGACGCTGTAACGTCACCAATCGCCTTCCAGTAGAAGAAATCATCAAGCATATTCCCGGAAACGGCCGTTTTTTATATAGTGCATTTTCTGAGTTCAATAACGAGGATATTATTTCGTTTTTTGAAAACCTCGGCATTGAACTTAAAGAAGAAGACCATGGACGTATGTTCCCTGTCTCAAACAAAGCACAATCTGTTGTGGATGCCCTTTTAGACAGGCTCCGCAACCTCAATGTGACCATTCGAACGAATGAGAAGATTAAAACAGTTCTGTATCAAGACGGACAAGCAGCCGGAATTGTTACAAATAATGATGAAAAAATTTCAAGTCATGCCGTTGTGATTGCTGTTGGCGGAAAAAGTGTGCCTCATACTGGTTCTACTGGTGACGGCTACGCATGGGCAGAAGCTGCTGGTCATACGATTACAGAGCTCTTCCCAACAGAAGTACCGGTCACATCAGATGAGCGTTTTATAAAAGAAAAAGTGCTCCAAGGGCTTTCTTTAAGAAGTGTGGCTGTCAGTGTTTTAAATAAAAAAGGGAAACCCGTCGTCACACATGTCATGGATATGATCTTTACACACTTTGGCTTATCCGGCCCAGCTGTTCTTAGATGCAGCGGATTTGTGGTGAAAGAATTAAAAAAACAGCCGACTGTCCGTCTGCAAATAGACTTATATCCAAAACTTAATGATGAGGAGCTTTTCCAAAAGCTACATCGAGACTTAAAAGAAGAACCGAAAAAGGCCATTAAAAATGTTCTGAAGTCTTGGATGCAAGAACGCTATTTATTGTTTTTGTTAGAAAGAAATGGTATTGATCCGCAAGACACATTTTCTGGTCTTGCTAAGGACAAACTGCGCGCATTCGTCCATGATTGCAAACATTTTATCGTTCATGCGAACGGGACCCTCTCTTTGGACAAAGCGTTTGTTACAGGAGGCGGCGTTTCTGTGAAAGAAATTGAACCAAAAAAAATGGCATCTAAAAAAATGCCCGGTCTTTATTTCTGCGGAGAAATTCTAGACATTCATGGTTATACAGGCGGATACAATATCACCTCAGCACTTGTAACTGGCAGGCTTGCCGGTATGAATGCTGCACTTGAAGCAAAGGAGAGATTTTCATGATAAGACGTGCACTTCCGATTATCCTAGCAGTTGTGATTAGTTTGACAGCCGCTGTCTTCTTAAAACTGTCTATTACCCCGTTAAAAATCGCCATTGTGTTGGCGTTTACCATCTTCGCTGTTTGTTTAAAAGAATACGTCTACCGGCTTCGCAAACGAATTGAAGAAAAATCATCTTCACAATATCGATAGTTGATTAATGGAAGCAAAACATGTTACGGTAAAGTAGAGGTCGAGTGAGAAACTCGACTCTTTTTGTTTGAAAATAGTTGAGATAGGGGATATTAAACAAAATCCTCTGCTTAAACGTGTAGAACAACAGGAGAGTGAGATGGTGTGAAAAACGTATCAAGTGTATTTTGGATTGTGATTGCGATCACATTTGTTGCCGTTATGTGGGGAGCTTTTTCTCCAGATACATTACAAAATGTCACAGATCAGATTCAAACTTACATTACAAACGACTTTGGCTGGTATTATTTGATAGTGATTTCACTACTTGTCGGCTTTTGTCTATTCTTTATTTTTAGTCCAATCGGAAAAATTACGTTAGGAAAACCAGGTGAAGAGCCTGAATTTGGCCTTTTTTCTTGGTTTGCGATGCTATTTAGTGCCGGTATGGGAATTGGTCTTGTCTTTTATGGGGCCGCTGAACCAATCAGTCACTATGCAATTCAATCACCAACAGGTGAGACTGAAACGGCACAAGCCTTCCGCGATTCCCTTCGTTATACATTTTTCCACTGGGGACTTCATGCATGGGCCATTTATGCGATTGTCGCATTATGCATCGCATACTTTAAATTTAGAAAAGATGCGCCTGGATTAATTAGTTCCACCTTATACCCAGTATTCGGAAACAGAATTCATGGATGGATTGGAAAAACGATCGATTGTATCGCAGTGTTTGCAACAGTAGTTGGCGTAGCAACAAGTTTAGGGCTAGGTGCCGCACAAATTAATGGTGGATTAACCTATCTATTCGGCATTCCAAATAACTTTTTGACTCAGCTCATTATTATTGCGATCGTGACTGTTCTGTTCTTGATCTCTGCTTGGAGCGGAATTGGTAAAGGTATTAAATATTTAAGTAATGCTAATATGATATTTGCTGCTATACTCATGATCTTTTTACTCTTTGCTGGACCAACTGTTTTTATTTTAAATTCATTTACAGATTCGATCGGACAATACTTATCGAATATTGTACAAATGAGCTTTAGATTATCACCAAATGATCCAGAAAAGAGAGAATGGATTAATGGTTGGACGATCTTTTATTGGGCATGGTGGATCTCTTGGTCTCCATTCGTCGGTATTTTCATTGCTAGAGTTTCGCGCGGAAGAACCATTCGAGAATTTTTAATTGGTGTCTTAGTGGCTCCTTCAATCCTCGTGTTCCTATGGTTCTCTATCTTCGGAGTATCAGCTATGGATTTACAACAAAAAAATATTATAGATGTAGCTGGTATGCCGACTGAAACGATGCTGTTTGGTGTTTTAAATCAATACCCGCTTGCCATGATTACGTCAATTTTGGCACTTATTTTAATTGCTGTATTCTTTATCACATCAGCAGATTCAGCCACATTTGTTCTGGGAATGCAGACAACCTATGGCTCATTAAATCCTGCGAATAGTGTAAAGATCAGCTGGGGCATTATCCAATCAGCTGTTGCGGCAGTGCTATTATTTTCAGGCGGCCTTCAAGCCTTGCAAAATACAGCAAAACTCGCCGCCTTGCCGTTCTCCATTGTCATTATATTGATGGTTGTGTCACTGTACAAATCATTAAATGCTGAACGAAGAGCAATCAAACAAGCTAACAAAGTCAATAAACCAAGAAGTCCAAGAGTAAAAAAAGCATAAACGTGTATGAAAAAAGCCGTTCCTCATGTGAACGGCTTTTTTCTATACAAACAATTTAAGATTGTCATGCTCTTCCACAGTCCTTTAAAATAATAGGATAAAATGATTCACAACATGGAGGTTTATATGACGCTGCCTACATTCAAGTACAACCCAGATCCAGTTTCGTTAAACGTAATCAAAAAAGAGCCTACGACATGTCCTGTTTGCGAGAAAGAAAGAGAATATGTGTATCATGGTCCATTTTATTCTGTTGAAGATGTGAAAGGAATTTGCCCTTGGTGCATTAAAGATGGTTCAGCCGCTAAGAAATACGATGGCATGTTTCAAGACGATGCAAGCTGTGACGACGTTGAGCAAGAGGAATATATAGATGAACTGATCTATAGAACACCAGGTTATCGCGGCTGGCAGCAGGAATATTGGTTAAGCCATTGCGGAGATTTTTGCGCGATCGTCCAGTATGTCGGATGGAAAGAGATAGAACATTTAGAGGAAGAACTCACAGAAGATATTGAAGACATTTGCAGCGGCGGAGGATTAACGAAAGAGAACCTAAAACAATGGCTCGTCAACGGCGGAGATCTGCAAGGCTACCTCTTTCAATGTGTTCACTGCAACAAGCATCGTTTATATATTGACGCTAGTTAAACAAAGTAAAAGAACCCTTCAAACAGGTACTTTTTTGTGGCCATCTATTTTTTATATAAAATGAGGGCAGAAAAACAGTAGAGCTGTTCTCCTCCTTGCTCACAGATCACCGCTACATTGTACTTGATGTCAATGATTTGATCGTCATCCATTCCTTTTAAAAAAAGATTGATTTCACTCTGCAAATCTTTTTCGTGCTCTTCATCAAATACAGCTACCTTTAGCACATATGCCACTCTCCCTTCTCTCGCTACTCTATTTTTATGCACATTAGGGCGGGCATATGAACAAAAAAAGCCTTTCATCTGTGAGATGAAAGGACTTCTGTTTACAGCTTCGGTTTTGTTTCTCCTGTCCAAGCAAGCATTCCACCAACGACATTGGTCGCTTGATAGCCTTGGTCTTCTAGGAAATAGCAGACATTTTCACTACGTTTACCAGAGCGGCAAATAATATAATACTCCTGCGTTTGATCGAATGCATCCAGTTTCTCGGGGATATCTCCCATTCGAATATGGACCGCTTCTGGAATCATTCCTTCTGCTACTTCCTCGTCCTCACGCACATCAACAAGCTGAATCGCTTCTTCTTGCTCTAGCTTTTGTTTTAATTCTTCTATTGAGATTTCTTTTACTGACACGGCGCTCATCTCTCCTTTTAATCACGGTGACACCATTATAGCAAATGAACCGCATCACTGTGTATTCACCCGCTTCGATTGAAGGAAAGACGGCAGGCGTTTCTTCACTTCGGCAGTCTGCTGCTCACTTTCAAACTCTACTTTTTTGAATACTTGATAGGCCAGCCACATATGGCCATAGGCGAGTATACTCACACTAAAGAACGGCACAATTCCCGGCAAATAAGCAAAGAGAACAAACAGCAGAGCCGAGAAAACGAGCATACAGAGTGTATATTGCAAATATGAGATACCGAGCAAAAGAGAGAATTTCAGATAGAGACGTTTTTTCCAATCATAATGAGCCAGCAGCGGAAAAATATAAAACAAGCTCACAACAAAGAGAAAACCAAAGATATAAATGGCAAAACGAAGCACATGCAAAAACCAGCTCGTTGGATAAATAAACGCAAGGTCTACATATATAATCGTTCCTATGATCAGTAGCGCCACTCCAATCAAGTTAGAGCGTACAAACTCCTCACGGTACACCTTCCAAAAAGTCCGGAAAACGCTCACTTGCTCATGCCCTTGTATCCACTTTCTCATCACCGAAAATAACGCAGTGGTCGCAGGCATCAATCCAAAGATCCCAAGCCCCAGCATGGTGAACAGCAGCCATAGCAAATTCGTATAGGCGAGTCTCATCACCCACTCACACATTCGCAGCATTCTGCTCATTGAACCATCATGATCCATCTCTTTCCCCTCCTCTCTTTCTTATGACACCGTCTCTTTATGAAGCAACTCTTCTATGTCAATTGGACGCTTCTCTGCAACAGACCGCCACATGCCTTCCCCAAGTGCAATTGAATAAGCACCAGCCTCTGCTCCTGCCGAAATATCATAGTGAATTAAAGGATCTTTCCCGATAAATAAATCGGCCAAAAGCAGAGGATCTCCGCCGCCATGTCCTCCTGGCTGCTTCACGACTTCAATTGTCTCTTTTGCCCCAAACATCGGATAATAAGAAATCGTCTGTTCTGGGAATTGAAAAGGAATTCTGGATGGCACATGAAACTCATTTGTTTCAATACGCCCCTTCGTCCCATTAATAGCAAGCCGGTATCCTTCGTAGGGTGCTGAGAATTGAATCGAGTAACTGAAGAGGGCCCCTTGGTCATATGCCACTGATGCCACATATGTATCCTCAATGTTAATTTCCTCATCAAAAATACAGGCGTCTGGGCGGTAATTGGCGTATTGCTGCGTTTGACTCTGACCCGATTCGATATGATCGTCCTCGACCTTTGAGCTTACTACTCTTGGATTCCATCTTGCTTCATAATGACATGTATCCTTCACATGACATGTTCCGCAATACCTGTTTTCTTCTCCCTGCAAAGGATTCCAAGGACTTTTATCTCCGTAATAATTCAGCGCCCCATAGGCAAATACTTGCTTCGGCTTTTGATTGATCCACCAATTGACCAAATCAAAATGATGCGTCGATTTATGAATGGATAGTCCGCCAGAGAATTGCCGCGTGCGGTTCCATCTTTTGAAATAACTAGCGCCATGATACGTATCAATGAGCCAGCTCAATTCAACAGATGTGACCCTCCCAATCTTTCCTTCTAAAATGAGTTCTTTGATCTTTCGGTGAAATGGATTGTAGCGATAATTGAAAGTGACTGTGACCTTTCCTTTACTTTCCTTTTCTTTTTCCATTACTTTTTTGGCGTCTTTTGCTGTTGTAACCATCGGCTTTTCAGTGATGACATCGAGGTCATGGTCAAGTGCTTGCAAAATATAGGTGACATGTGTGTCATCCCTGCCTGCCACAATGACGATATCTGGCTTTGCTTCCTTCACCATTTGATCAAATGCCTCTTCATGAAAAAACGAGACGCCCCGCAGCGATGGAAAACGCTCCTGACAAAGTGTATACCGATGATGATCTATATCTAAAAGCCCTGTAATCCTGTATTGCTCATTGAAATCCTCTGTGAGCGGTTTAATAAACATATTGAACGCACGCTGACTGAGTCCGCAAATTACGACCCGTTTCACAGTCCCCACCCCTATTTCTATCGATTTTCACGAAGCTGTTTCATGAGAGACAGCGCCTCTTTGGACTTGTCTGCATACACGGGAATAAAAGCGACCATATCTCGATGTAAACGAAAGGTATAGCCATTTAGCTTTTTCGTGCCTTTATGAACTTGAACCGCATAATCGACCGTGTTCCCTGTCCTTTGATCCTCGGTCGTATATGGCCCTGCCGCTTGACCATCTATACCCATCTCTTCAAGCAATTGAAAGCTTTCAGGATCATCATACGTTCGAAACATTTCTTCCGGGACAAGCATGATGTCCCCCTCTTTTGCGGTAATTTCAACAAGAAGTTTTTCAGGAATCGCCGGAAAGATGTGGACGCTATACGTTTCTTGTTCCGTTTGAAAAGCCTTCTCGACTAATTGATCCTTCATCCCCTTTGACATATCAGAAAAAATCAGAACATCGATACCGTTTGTTTTCCCATGACAGGCTGACAAACAAAAGGCAGCGATGAAGCTGATCAACCATGCCGCAGCCCTTTTTTGCCTCTTCATGCCTTTTGAAAAACAGGCAGCTTCTCTAGCTCAGTTAACGCCATAATAAAAGCGCCTGCCCCGTGCAAGTCATTTGTGCTTCTTTCTCTACCGACGTAGTAATCATAAAATCCAGCGGATGTTCCGATACATATATCATTGATGGTAAAATCACCGTTTTCTGTCACAACCGTCTTATGCTGAATTAAGCCTTGGTAAGCTTTCACCACATGATCTGTGTAGCGGGGGCTGACATACCCTTCGTTCATGGCTTTTGCCATGGCGTACATGAATAAACACGATCCAGAGCTTTCAAGCCAATTGTCGCTATGAGTCCCTTTATCAATGATTTGATGCCAGAGACCTGTGTCTTGATCCTGGTACCTAGCTACACTCTCCAGCATGTCTGTCAGCGTTTCCTTCCACACCTTTCGCCCCTCATGCTGCTTTGGCAGATCCTCGATCATGTCTGCTAATGCAAGGACATACCAGCCGAATGATCTTGCCCAAAACTCGGGAGAACAGCCTGTCTTTTGATCAGCCCATGGCATCACTTTTCGTTCGTCCCACGCGTGATAATACAAACCTGTTTTTTCATCTTTTGTATGCTTTCTCATGAGATGCTCTTGCTGGATCACCATATCCACCAGTTCCTCTTCACCTTTCAGCTTTGCATACTTTAAAGCAAAAGGTCCTCCCATGTAGAGACCATCCAGCCACATTTGATAAGCATAATTGTCTTTATGCCAAAATCCGCCCTCAGATGTGCGATTCAATGTGCGATAAAGCCCGCGGAGCTTCTCTGCTGCCAGCACATACCGCTTCTCTCCTGTTCGTTCATAAAGAGGGAATAAAATGAGCCCTGCTTGGATCGCATCAAGCTCATCTCTTCGAAATAGCAGGTTTCCATACTCATCAATGAGCGAATCTGCGTAGCTTTTCACATAATTGAAATACGTCTCGTTCCCTGTTGACTCATATAACTTCATCACACCGCAAAGAAAAACGCCTTGATGATAATGCCATCTTCCAGCTGGAGGCAGCTCAATCGGTGTATGCGCTTTCATAATTGTTTGTGCTAATTTCTCTGCATGCTCAAGTGGTGATCCCTTTTTAGTCGATAATGTCATTTTTCTTCATCTCCTTTTTAGTAAATACCTTCTTCCCCAAATTTCTTCGCTAAACGGTTCGCCAGCATGACCAAAATGAGTCCAACCGCTGCTTTAAATAAACCAACAGCTGTACTATAGCTGAATTGCCCTTGCTTAAGACCAGCTGTATAAACATACGTATCAAAGATTTCTGCTACTTCCCGGTTCGTTGCATTGAGTAATAAATAGACATGCTCAAAGCCAAGCTCTAATGTGTCACCTATTTTCAAAATAAGCAGAACGACAATCACACTTTTAATGGCAGGAAGCGTGATGTGCCACATTTGTCTCAGTCTGCCGGCTCCATCCATTTTCGCTGCTTCATATAGCTGCGGATCTACCGCTGTAATCGCCGCTAGGTAAATGATCGTCGACCACCCTGCTTCCCGCCAGATCACTTGTAAAATGTACATCGGCCTGAACCATTCCTGACTAAGAAGGAAGTTAATCTTTTCCCCTCCAAAGAAAGCAATTAATTCATTGATTAACCCGCCATCTACTGTTAACAAAACAAAGGATAAGGACACGACAATCACCCATGACATGAAGTGAGGAATGTATATCATCGTCTGCACAAATTTCTTAAACAATGCCAATCTGACCTCGTTTAAAAGCAGGGCCAATAAGATCGGAATTGGAAAGAAAATCACAACATTCATGGCAAATAAAATCAGTGTATTTTTTAATAAGATGAAAAATGTTGGTTCTGTAAACAAACGAATAAAGTGTTTGAAGCCAACCCACTCACTGCCGAGAATACCGAGAAACGGCTGGTAATCTTGAAAGGCAATGATCAGCCCCCACATCGGCACATATTTAAAGACAAGAAAATAAATGAGCCCTGGCAAAATCATGAGATACAAAAACTTTTGACTAAGCATTTGATCAAGTAAGCGCTTTCTTCTTTCTTTTTTCAAAGCTGCCGCAGGCACACCCTTGGCAGTGACATCCTCTGTTTTCATAGATAAAGCCTCCCCTCATGCTGATGCATGTGTTAACTGTATCTTAAGGATGAAAAATCCGTCTACAATCATATCATCAGATCATATTTACTTAGGGGAAGCTACTCAAAACGTTACATAAAACATGAGAAAATGATCCTAATCTCAGAAAATGATTATTGACAAACCTACCAAATTTTTGGATTAATAAATAAAGAGGAAAAGATTGTTCCGTTTGAAATGGGGGGTTTTATGAAAAGAAGGCAATATAAATTTTATTACAAGCTCGTCACGTTTTTTTTCATGCTTAGTACGATTCCTGTCATCATTGTCGGTATTTTTTCTTATCAGCATTCACAAAAAACAGCACTCGAAAATATCTCAAATGAAAAGCTGGACAGCGTTAAACAAACGCAATCCAATATTGAGCATATTTTAAAGACTGTTGATCATTCTCTCACTCACTATGTCAGTTCGCCGCCTCTCCTTCAAACACTGGCAGAACCTTTAAATCCAGACCAATTCCAGCTTTATAATCAAGTACAGCAGGAACTCAACTACCTGCAAACCTTTGACACCGATCTGTCCAATATTACACTCGTCAGTAAAATGGAAGACTGGTACATGAACAATTCGGGGCTTTATCATGTCACAAGCGGAGACCAAGAGGAAGCGCTCACCTCTTACCTCAATATTCCGAGTCATTCCAGCTGGGCACTTGAAGAGAATAATCCACTTGTTGCGACAAAAGAAGGAAAGGCCTCCTTTTGCAAATACAATGTGAACTTAATCAAACAACTCCCTATGAACAGTGTCCAGAAAAAAGGGATCGCTGTCGCCAGCATTCCGAGCTGTACGATTGCTGACAATATGCCGGACTTCTCTCAATCTGACAGTATGTTTGTCATTGATACTAACGGAAAAGTGCTGTTACATAACCGCCAAGAACAAATTGGTGAATCCCTGAAAAATCAAGAGTTCGTCAAGCATGTCCTATCACGTGAAGAACGATCAGGTCAATTTAACATGAAGATCGAGGAACTAAACTATCAAATTACGTTTCAAAAATCAGACTATAACGAATGGACGTACCTATCCTTTGTTTCTATTCCAGAACTTAAGGCACAAACGAAATCAATTGGGTGGATCACCTTTATTATCTGCTTTGTTTTGTTAGCGCTTTCATTGTTATTTTCATGGTTTGGGTCCAGACACTTTTATAAACCAATCCGCTTGTTATACGAGTCCTTTGCACGCAATGAATCCTTTTTGCAAAAGCAGCCTTTTCAAAATGAATTTGAGTTGATTGAGTCGAGTATTAAACAAATGAAGGATCAAAACAATGATTTAGAGGAACGTATTGAGCAACAAGTCACGCACCTTCAGCAATACTTTATGGTGCGGCTATTGCTCGGAAAGCTGACAGAAGAAGAGATTAACAACCGGTTCCAAAGTTTAGGATTCCCTCAGGACTGGTCTCACTTATCCATGCTTGTGACCCAAATTGATACGCTAAAAGGAACACCTTATGAAAAAAAGGATGCTGACTTACTTTTATTTGCGATCAATGGACTCATTGAGCAGATTATTCCGCAAGAGGAGCATCTGCAGCCAACAGTTGTCAATCAGCATCAAACGACGATTATCCTAAATCACTCAAAGTCAGATGAAGAGTTTACTGAATATTTAAACCAATTAGCAGAAACGATTCAGCTGCGTATCGAGGAAGAGCTCGGTTTATCGATCAGCATCGGGATCAGCCGCCAGTTTCAGGAGCTTACGATGGCAAAACAGGCTTACATTGAAGGAAAAGAGGCCTTAAAATACAGGCTCAAAGCAGAGAAAAAGTCCATTATCTTATATGAACATATCCAGCAAGGAAAAACGTTTAAAACCCATTTTCCAAAGCAGCTGCAGCATGATTTATTTGATGCGATGAAAGCAGGTGATCAAGGGAAGGCAGATCACTATTTACATGTGCTCCTGCAATCCATTTTCTCTAAAAATGCAGGACCGCACGAGTACCATATCGCCCTCGCCCGTTTTTTAAACAATTTGATTGAGCTGATGCATTTGCTTGGCATTGAATTATTTGAGGTCGAAGACAATAAAATGCTGTATGATACGATTTTTGAATTTAAAACATTTGAAGATACCGAAGCATGGCTAAAACATGAGATCATTCGGCCGATTATTGACCAGCTAGGTGCACGCGAGGAATCACAATACAAAAACATCTCAGAAAAGATCATTCATATCATTCATCAAGAATTCGACTCAGATCTCACATTGGATGAAATCGCTACACGCCTGCATTACAACCCAAATTATTTAAGCAGTATCTTTAGAAAGGAAATGGATATTTCCTTTAGTGAATATCTCTCATCCTACAGACACCATGTCGCCAAAAACTGGCTCGTGGAGACCGATATGTCCGTCAAAGAAATTTCGGAAAAGCTGAAATATAAAAACCCGCAAAACTTCATCCGTTCCTTCAAAAAACTAGAAGGCACGACCCCCGGCAAATACCGCGACCAGAAAAAAGGCATATAAGACAAAAAGTCCCGCTCTCATAGGAAGCGGGACTTTTTTATTTAAATTGTTCATTTAAAATGCTGTCTTCCAGCACTGAAAGCGGCTCTCCGTACACGCGTTCAATATGAGCTGCTCCCCAGTCACATAGCGCATTCAGAATTCTTTCGAGCGACTGACCGTATTCACTTAATTCATATTCCACTTTAGGCGGTACTTGCTCATACACGATTCGGTTAATCACCCCATCACTTTCAAGCTCTCTCAGCTGTTGTGTAAGCATTTTTTGTGTGATGTTTGGCATGAGCCGCTTCAATTCACTTGTACGTTTTTTCCCATGTGTTAAATGACATAAAATCACGCACTTCCACTTCCCGCCAATGACCTCAAGAGTCGCTTCCACGGAGATATTATATTTTTTCTTTTCCATTAAATCCTCACTCCTCTTTATACGAATAGGCACTTTTTAGTACCTATATTACAAAAAAGTACGTACTTTTTTTTTCGTCATCTATGTTAGATAATAACTCTTGCCGATCGGCTTCGTCTATCAAAATGTCATCACAGAAGGATGTGAACTGATTCATGAAGAAAAAACAAAACCACTTTGCCCTTCTCGCACTAGCTATTAGTGCTTTTGCTATAGGAACCACTGAGTTTATTAGTGTCGGTCTTTTGCCGATGATTTCAGAGGACTTTGGAGTGAGCGTCAGTCAGGCTGGCTGGACCGTCTCTTTATATGCACTTGGGGTGACATTCGGCGCGCCTATTTTGACTTCTTTGACTTCAACGATGAAAAGGAAAACATTGCTTTTGCTCATTATGCTCGTCTTTTTGATTGGAAATACACTTGCCACGATGGCTCCGACCTTTTCAGTCCTATTAATCGGACGGGTCATTTCAGCCCTATCCCATGGAATCTTTATGTCCATCGGTTCTACAATTGCTGCAAGCCTTGTAGTGAAAGAAAAACGGGCAAGCGCGATTGCCTTTATGTTCACTGGTTTAACAGTAGCGACTGTGACAGGTGTGCCATTTGGGACATTTCTTGGTCATGAGCTCGGCTGGCGGACATCATTTGGTGTGATTGTGATCATTGGTCTAATCGCACTAATATCTAACTATTTTCTTGTTCCATCTCAATTAAAGCAAGGCGTGAAAACATCATTTAAGGATCAAGCTGTTTTATTAAAAACAAAAAGAATCTTGCTTCTATTTGTCATTACAGCAACAGGATACGGAGGAACCTTTGTCGTCTTTACGTATTTATCTCCTCTTTTACAGCATGTGACAGGCCTTGCGCCAGGGGCGGTGGCATTGATCCTGCTTTTATACGGAATCACGATCGCAGCTGGAAATGTCATTGGCGGAAAGGCTGCTAATGAGCAGCCAATGAAAGCACTCATTTACATGTTTATCATCCAAAGCATCATTTTGTTTATCCTTAGCTGGACTGCTGGATTTACAGTGCTAGGCATTGCAACTGTCATGCTGATGGGACTTTTTGCTTTCATGAATGTCCCTGGATTGCAAGTAGCTGTCGTTGACTTTGCAGAAAGATACACACCAGGAGCAGTCGACGTCGCTTCCGCTATGAATATTGCTGCCTTTAATGCTGGTATCGCCATCGGCTCATTTTTAGGCGGCATCGTGACAGATACCCTTGGGCTTGTGCATACAGGCTGGGTCGGCGGTATCATGGTCCTTATCGCAGCCATTCTCACGATGATTAGTTTTCGAATGGAACAACAAGAACAAAATCAAACCATCTAAGGAGTGTTCAATATGAATCATTTACAATGTACAAAAACATTAAACAATGGAGTCCACATGCCCGGATTTGGTCTTGGGGTATTCAAGGTTGAAGATGGCGCAGAATTAATAGACGCCGTCAAAACAGCCATTCAAATAGGCTATCGCAGTATTGATACAGCGGCTATTTATGGCAATGAGGAAGGGGTTGGACGAGGCATACAACTTGGTCTTGCAGAAACAGGACTGCGCCGCGAAGACCTCTTTGTGACATCAAAAGTGTGGAATGCCGATTTAGGATATGAATCCACTCTAAAAGCATATGAGGAAAGTTTGAAAAAACTTCAGCTTGACTACCTTGATCTATATTTAATCCATTGGCCGGTTGAGGGCAAATATAAAGACGCTTGGCGTGCGCTGGAAACCTTGTATCGAGAAGGAAAGGTTAGAGCCATTGGTGTGAGCAACTTCCAGCCGCATCATCTAGACGAACTATTAAAAGATGCAGACATCATACCAGCTATCAATCAAGTGGAGTTTCACCCAAAGCTTACGCAGGAAACTCTCTATACGTATTTGAACTCTCGCGGCATTCAAATGGAATCTTGGTCACCGCTCATGCAGGGTGAACTGCTGCATCATCCGGTGATCAAAGAACTCTCGGACACATACGGCAAAACACCTGCTCAAATTATTTTGCGCTGGGATGTGCAAAAAGGCGTTATCACCATCCCAAAATCAACGAAAGCGCATCGTTTAAAAGAAAATGCAGACATATTTGATTTTGCCTTATCAGATGAGGATATGAAACGCCTGTCTGATTTAAATGAAAACAAACGTATCGGACCAGACCCAGACAACTTTGACTTTTAATGAAAACACCCCCGCTTTTTAACTGTGCGGGGGTGTTTATGTTGATTATTTTGATTTTTTAAAGGAAGCTTCATATTCTTCAATGATTTTATTGCCACCATTTGATTTCCACTTCTCTACATCTTTCTTAAATTGATCTTCACTGATGTCT
The DNA here is from genome assembly GCF_037976435.1 of Bacillus sp. FSL K6-2841. Lineage (NCBI taxonomy): Bacteria > Bacillati > Bacillota > Bacilli > Caryophanales > Bacillaceae > Bacillus > Bacillus sp. FSL K6-2841. The sequence continues at coordinate 2,663,408 of NZ_CP150266.1, forward strand.
CCAAGAATGAACTTATAGGTCGCATCATCGATGATTTTTTTCAATTCATTTCCTCGTTCTGAGGCTGTTTCTGAATACAGGCTTTCAGCAGGGTTGGCGACGATGATCTTTTGATTGTCTTCTTCCAGCTCTTCATATTTTGTACGAACCGCATCCCCTTTATTTTTCAAGTACCGTTTATCAATGCCTACTAGACTGACAAGCGGCTGTACATCTGTCTGCCAGCTTTTCACTTGGCTTTCTTCCCTCACAAATGTATTTCCTTCCTCTTTCTTATAATGCTCACCATCTATACCGTACGTCATGAGACCATAGACATCTTCTTCCGCAATGCGATCAAAGAAGGCCAAAATTCGCTTTAATTCTGCCTCTGATTTCACGCTTGTTTTAGGGAATGCGAAGATGCCATTATGACCACCTGATGCCCACACCCGTTCTTTGCCATCTGGGCCTTTGATTCGGTTTAAAATATCGACTTTCATGTTTTTATCTGTCGCATCATCTCTCAAGTTCACAGCATCAACCATATTTCCAACATAGATCCCTGCTTTTCCTTGTGAGAATAATTCCTGCTGCTGTGTTTTGCTTGTTACAGGGAAGTCTTTGTTGATATAGCCATTATCACGCAGTTTCTTCATATATTTCATCGTATTCATATACTCATCTGTCATAAATTCTGGCGTGAATTTGCCGTTTTCTTCTTTCCAGTCTGTTGGCATTCCCTCATATGAACCAAGTGTTTTAAATGCTCCATAAATCAAATCGTTCCGATCCGTAAAGCCAATTGTATCCGCTTTTCCGTTTTGATTCGGATCTTTTTCAGTAAAGGCTTTCGCTACCTTATAAAGATCATCCAACGTTTTTGGTGTATCCAAATTTAAATTTTCAAGCCAATCCTTTCGAATGACAATTCCTTGTCTTGAAAGTGGTCTCTCTCTATAAATGCCATAAAGCTTACCGTCTATAGAGGCGTTTTTATTAATCAGTTTGTTCATCTTACTTAAATTTGGATAATCCTTTAAGTACGGACCGACTTCCCAGAACATACCTGATCTGAATGCATTAATAGCAGACGAATTCTTAATGTCTTGAATCGTCACAATCTGCGGCAGATTCCCTGCAGCAAGGGCAGAATTTAACCGGTCTTCCTTCACAGCATCAGGCACCCACGTAATATCAAGTTCTGTATTTGTGAGCTTCTCAATCTCCTTTAAAACCGAATCTTTCGGCGGCTGCTGGTGATACAAAATGGCCATCCATGTCAGTTTCACTTTTTTGTCTAAATCAACTTTTTCATCCGATGAACTTCCTTTGCTTGAACATGCGGATAAAATACCGCTTGCTGCAAATAACAGAACAAACGCAATCAGCCATACTTTCTTTCTCCCCATAAGATCCCTCCGTTGTTCCTTCTTTTTAACCTTTTACAGAACCTAGTAATGCCCCTTTGTTGAAATGCTTTTGAATAAATGGATAAACAAGCAGAACGGGAATGGTGGCTACCACAATGACAGCCATTTTAATCGTTTGGTCTGGCGGTGGTGTGGATGATCCCATCTCCGACATATCTCCTTGCATTCCGCTCGAAACAATGACAATCTGCCTTAGAAGCACCTGAATCGGCCATTTCACTGAATCATTTAAATACAGGATGGCGGTCATGTACGTATTCCAATACGTCACGGCATAAAAAAGTGAAATGGTCGCAATGGCAGGCAAAGAAAGTGGCAGCACAATTTTAAAGAAAATCCCTAAATCGTTACAGCCATCCATCTTCGCTGATTCCTCAAGGCTTGCCGGAATGTTTTGAAAGAAGTTTTTCAAAATAATCAAATTGAACGCATTGATCGCAACCGGTAGAATTAGTGACCAATAGGTATCAAGCAGACCAAGAGTTTTCACCACAATAAACGTCGGAATCATCCCACCGCTAAACAGCATCGTGAAGACAACGAGAAACATCAATGTTCTCCGGCCTTTTAGCTCCTGACGAGACAGCCCATATGCCATGAGTGAAGACAAAAACATGCTGACAACTGTTCCAACGAGTGTCACAAGAATGGACACAATAAGGCTGCGGTACACAATATCCGTTGAGAAAATATACCGATAGGCCTCTAAAGAAAACGTGGTCGGGAACAAGATAAATTTCTTCGTGATGACCTCTTCTACTGTAGCAAAAGAGGCAGCAATGACATGGATGAACGGAAGCACACATATTAATGCGAACATGAGTAGAAAAGAGTAATTAAATAAGTTGAACAATCGGTCTTTAATAGAACGATCTATGTTCATCACACCCTTCCTTTGAAAGCGTTATCATTTTATCTAAAAATGAGCTGCAGCCTGTGACGATATCGTGATTAAAATGTAACAAACGGGGGAAGAAAGCGTCTATAATCATCTTGACAGACCAACTGGATCGATCCTGTCAGTCGTGCTTTTATGCTCATGAAACAAAAGAATAAGATCATCAGCTAATGACATGATTATGCCCTATGCCTGATCATTTTCTTCAAGGATTTCCGTCGTATTCACATCGGGTATGTAGCCTAACTCCTGCTTCGTGTTTTCCATAGACCAAGGCTTTTCTTCGTTTTCTGATACGGCATAATATGTGCCAAAGGGAACGGCCGTTTCAATCGCTGCCTTTATCATCCCTGCTAGATCTTCATGTGAAAGAAGTGTTCGTTTTGTTCGATCTTTCTCGTGTAATGCCTCCATCTCATCCGTCACAACCGTTCCAATCCGTAAATTGATAACAGACATTCCCGTTTGATCATGGAACAAACGACCTAGCTGTTCAGAAGCAAATTTTAAAATGCCATAGACATTTTGAGTCGCAGGTACATCGTCTGTTGTAATATGTCTTCCTAGTAAGGAGCGTCCATCTTTTTCATAACGATCGGTCACGTGATTGCTGCTTGCAAAAATGACTTTTCGAATGCCGAGTCTTGCAGCTGATCGAAACATAGAATAAGAGCTCCTCCAAAAAATATCACTCATTTTTTCAAACTCCTCACGATTCATCACATCATACGTCATCTCCATGTTTAAAAGGTGTATGATAACATCTGTATCTCGCGGAATTGCCTTATATAATTCCTGTTCATTCGTTGCATCTGCCAAAATGACTCCTTTTTCACAGCCCGTTTGATCAATGATGATGATCTCGTACTCAGAAGAGAGCTCTTTTGTTAAAATACGGCCGATCACACCACACCCGCCAATGATCGTGATCTTTTTCATCGGTCTCCTCCTTTCTAATGACGTAGTATGTCCCAGCCTTTATAGATTACAGCCATTTTTTTAAGAATCGAGTGGCCTCGTGACGCATAGCGGCTGTTTCAAAATGACCTGCATGAAGACCAACAAGCTGATAACGTTCTTTTAATGAAGCCGCTTGATATGCTTGACTCAATCCCTTTTGAATACGTGCTACGCCTTCAGCGGGGGTGAGTGGATCAAGTTTTCCAACTAAGCTTAAATGCGGCCTTGGAAAAATCATTTCCTGAATATCAGCTGCCGTAAAGTGCTTTGCTAAGCTTGGTACATAGTAATAAAAGCCATGCCTGTCTAAATTGTTCGTTTCAATTAATGTGTGGTGATCGACCTGTGCGCAAAGATCAATACACACACTGACCCTCTCATCAAGCGCAGCCGTCCACCAGGAAAGAAGCCCGCCCATGGACATTCCAAAAACAGCTAACCGGTCCGGCAGCACATCAGGTCGAGATAGTACATAATCAATGGCACACATGCTTTCATACAGCATCATGCCCCACATCACTTTCCCTGTTAAAAGCATTTCCTTAAAAATTTCACTTTCGGTTCTTCCTCTTCTCTCACCAAATCCTGCATGATCAATAGCCAGGACACTATAGCCTTTTGAGGTGAACTCTTTCGCATATGAAGGCTCTTGCAAATAATGAGCACCCTTGATGAGCTCTTCCTTCCCATCGACGTAGTTCCCGCCATGAGAGTGCTGAAACAGCACAACGGGTCTTTTTTTCACTGTATCCTTCGGCTTCACAAAATAAGCGGGCACTTCCTCCACACCATGGATTGAAAGAATGAGTGTTTCGACTACATACGATTCACGATCCTCAATCTTTAACGTATATGCCTCGACGCGATGGCGTTCTGGCATTTCTCCTAATAGACTGAGCAGTTGTTCTCGTTTGTTTCCCTTTTCCATTGACATCACTCCTCCTTTTGTTGATCATCTGTTAACATACGAGATCGATAGTCCAATCACCTTGTTTTCGACAAAATTATGTCCCGGGAAATAAAGAACACCCACCGGTTCATACCGATGGGTGTCATCATTAATTCGCAACAATATTGACAAGCTTCCCAGGAACCGCAATCACTTTGCGAATGGTTTTCCCTTCAAGCTGTTCTTTTACACGTGCATCATTTTTCGCAAGCTCTTCTAACTGTTCTTTTGTTGCATCAGCAGGGACAGTTAATTTTGCTTTCACTTTTCCATTCAACTGTACGACAATTTCTACTTCATCGTCGACAAGCTTTGACTCGTCATATTGCGGCCATGCTTCATAAGAAATAGACCCTTCATGACCAAGCTTATTCCAAAGCTCTTCCGCTACATGCGGAGCAATTGGAGAAAGAAGTTTCACAAAGCCTTCTGCATATTCTTTCGGCAGTGTATCAGCCTTGTAGGCATCATTGATAAACACCATTAATTGTGAAATCCCTGTATTGAAGCGCAGACCTTCATAATGGTCTGTTACCTTCATCACGGTTTCATGATAGCTGCGTTCTAATGCGCCTCCAGTTTGCTCTGTTATTTTATCACTGATTGTGCCATCTTCGTTTGTGAATAGACGCCATACACGATCAAGGAAGCGGCGAGCACCATCAAGTCCTGTTTCAGACCAAGCGATTGATGCATCTAAAGGTCCCATGAACATTTCATAAAGGCGCAATGTATCCGCACCATGAGATTCTACGATATCATCTGGATTGACAACATTTCCTTTTGATTTACTCATTTTTTCATTATTTTCCCCAAGAATCATTCCTTGGTTGAACAATTTCATGAAAGGTTCTTTTGTCGGAACAACGCCGATATCATACAAGAACTTATGCCAGAAGCGCGCATATAGAAGATGAAGTACAGCATGTTCTGCTCCGCCAATATATACATCAACAGGGAGCCATTTCTTCAGCTTTTCAGGAGATGCAAGCTCTTCTGAGTTATGCGGGTCAATATAACGTAAGAAATACCAGCAGCTGCCTGCCCATTGCGGCATTGTATTGGTTTCACGGCGTCCTTTTTTACCTGTAACAGGATCGACAACCTCAACCCAATCTTTGATATTGGCTAAAGGTGATTCACCTGTACCACTTGGCTTAATCTCAGTCGTCTTAGGCAAAATCAATGGAAGCTCTTCCTCAGAAACAGCTGAAGACGTTCCGTCCTCCCAATGAATAATTGGAATTGGCTCACCCCAATAACGCTGGCGGCTAAATAGCCAGTCTCTTAAACGATAAGTGACTTTCTTTTCGCCTTTTTGATGTTCTTCCAGCCATGCAATGGCTTTTTCAATCGCTTCTTCTTTTCCTAATCCATCGAGGAAATCAGAGTTAATGTGTTTTCCATCACCTGTGTAAGCTTCTTTTTCAATGTCTCCGCCTTCGACAACTTCCTTGATTGGAAGATCAAATGTTTTGGCGAATTCATAGTCACGCTCATCATGGGCAGGTACCGCCATAATCGCGCCTGTTCCATAAGTAGCCAGCACGTAATCTGCAATCCAGATCGGCATCTTTTCACCATTTAATGGATTGATGGCATAAGCGCCTGTGAAAGTACCCGTCTTCGTTTTTGCAAGATCCGTCCGCTCTAAGTCGCTCTTAGATTGAATTTCTTTCATATATGCTTCGACTGCTTCTTTTTGAGCAGCTGTTGTAATTTTTTCAACAAGTGCATGTTCTGGTGCAAGTACCGCATAGGTCGCACCAAACAATGTATCAGGACGCGTTGTGAATACAGTAAACTGTTCATCATGTCCTTCTACTTCGAAATGAACATGTGCACCTTCTGAACGTCCGATCCAGTTACGCTGCATGTCCTTAATGCTTTCAGGCCAATCAATATCTTCTAAATCTTCTAACAGCCTGTCCGCATATGCCGTAATCTTTAGCATCCATTGCTTCATTGGACGTCTTTCAACTGGATGCCCTCCGCGTTCACTTTTTCCATCAATGACTTCTTCATTTGCAAGGACTGTGCCAAGCGCCGGACACCAGTTCACTGGTACTTCATCGATATACGCCAATCCCTTTTCGTACAACTTCAAGAAAATCCATTGTGTCCATTTATAATAATTCGGATCAGTCGTGTTGATTTCTCGATCCCAATCATACGAGAACCCTAGTGATTGAATTTGGCGGCGGAAGTTATTGATGTTCTCTTCTGTAAAGACCGCGGGATCATTCCCTGTATCTAGTGCATACTGTTCTGCTGGAAGACCAAATGCGTCCCATCCCATTGGATGAAGAACATCATATCCCTGCATACGTTTCATGCGTGATAAAATATCCGTTGCTGTGTAGCCCTCAGGGTGCCCGACATGAAGTCCTGCTCCTGATGGGTATGGAAACATATCAAGTGCATAGAACTTTGGTTTATCTTCCGAGTCAGATGTGGCGAATGTTTTATGTGTCAGCCAATAATCCTGCCACTTCTTTTCAATTTCCCGATGCTGAAAACTCAATGTGAAAACCTCCTTTAATATGTACGGCTGTATCTGCTCAGATGACCACTGCAAGAATTCAGATTTTTCTAAAATCAACAAAAAACCCTCATCCCTGGAAAGGGACGAGAGATTTTTTGGTTCCCGCGGTACCACCCTTGTTAGCGTAACTTTCTGTTTGTACGCTCACTTAATATCTTTAACGCAGACATGCGACAGAAGCTTTAACGCAACTGCAACTCTGAGGCGAGTTCAGAAGCAGATTTGATTGACTTTCACCAGCCGTCAATTCTCTAAAGACAAATACTGCTTTCCTACTACTCCTCTTCACTGTTCTTATCGTAACCGTCATCTAAGTAGTATTTTATAGAATTATGATCATAAGTGCAAGCAGGTTTGTATACAATGGGAATGTACCCTAGATCAGGGTAAAGTAGAGGAAATTATTCGTGTGGAGATCGGTTATGACGGTTGGAGTCTGCATTCTGTGAATGCTGTTCTCTTACAAAATCAAAGCTTCGCAGAACTGCTTCTCCTCCGTAACCTGAAATAATTGATAAGATGACCAAGTGCAGACTAGAATCGGGATTTGAGGATAAGACAAGCAGTGTAGCGGCAATCATCCCAACGAGCCAATCTTCAATAAACCCTAAATAAATAAACTTTTTTGTCATTCTGGGCTTCTCTAGCCTGCCTTTTTTCTTTACGTGACCGAGAATGCCCATGACCCCTCCAATGGCGCAAGCAATAATGACTTGTTGCAGCATTTTCATCACCTTCCTAAAGCCCTTAGAATAGTAAAGCGACTTCAGGCTGTCCAGCCCCCTGTAATGCCATTCTGCTGTTCCGTCATAATCCATGTAAAAGGTCTATTCTCTCTAACGAAGAAAAAAAGCTTGTTTCTTCCATTATATGTGAATGACCCAAAACAATCTTGATGCATTGGAATCATTTTTGCCTAATCCATATTAACTATTTTTGTCATTTTATGAATTATGAGCAATTGATTCCTTCTTTTTCTAAAGAAAAGTCTCCTTACTTACTATATTCTAATGGAGGACAAACTATGATGACAAATTTAACAAAGCCATTGCAATCGTTGAAACAGAACATATGTTATGTTACGTTAGTAAGGAGTATCTTTGGTTGAAAAGACAACCATTTGATATGTCTCATAGCAGCAACAAAGGAGGGTAATATGGTCAGCTCGAACATCTTCGGCTTACAAAAACAGCTTGAACTTATAAAAAAAGCGCTAGATCATGCGCGGATCGGTGTTATCATTACAGACCCTTCTTTAGAAGATAACCCTATCGTTTATGTGAATCATGGTTTTACACACATGACTGGATACAAACCAGATGAGATTCTCGGGCGTAATTGTCGATTCCTTCAAGGGAAAGACACAGATCAAGAACAGATCGATTTAATACGTCATGGAATACAGAATAAAACACCTATTACCACACAGCTAAAAAATTATAAAAAAGACGGTACTTTTTTTTGGAATGAACTCAATATAGATCCACTATACATTGAACAAGATGATAAAACTTTTTTCATTGGCTTTCAAAAAGATATTACGAAACAGAAAGAATATGAACAGCTCCTAGAAGATTCCTTACAGGAAGTCACCTCTCTTTCGACGCCAATCGTCCCAATCAAAAATGGTGTATCTGCTCTGCCTCTCATTGGAAAACTATCTGAAGAACGCTTTGATGCCATTGTTGCGAAGTTAACTTGTATATTAGATGATTCAAAGGATGATTATTTAATTGTTGACCTTTCTGGTTTAATCGATGTTGATGATTCCGTTGCAGCACGTATTTTCAAGCTGCACCATCTTCTCAATTTAACTGGAACCGAACTGATCATCACAGGGATCAAACCGCAGCTTGCCATGAAAATGAAAGACTTGGATACAGATTTCCAGGATACAATCACTTATTTGACGGTTAAGGAAGCTATCAAAGGATTACCATTAGCTGAAAACCCTGTGTAAAACAGGGCTTTTTTAGTTAAAACACCCCCTAAAAATGGAAATATGAGGTATAATTGGTGTAATGAAAGATATAGGGGGGCTTCTAGATGATGATGTTACTCATCATAGGTCTTTTATGTGTTTGTTTTGCCATCGGATATGCCGTCAATTTCTTATTACTCAAACACCAAAACGCGCAGATCTTTTCAAAGAAACTATTTTATCCTTTCTTAATCTTAGGTCTCATCTTTTCCATTATGTCATTACCGTTTGCTGCCACAGATGCACCGAAAGCACAAGCAGATCCATCTTCAGAACAGCTGTTAAAGGATCAAAAGCAGCTCACATCTGACATAACGCGCTTAAAAGCTGATAAAGAGGAACTTACCGCTTCTTTAGAGGACGTAACAAAGGATAAAGAAGAGCTAGCGAAAAAGCTAGAAACCATCACCTCAGAAAAAGAAACAGTCAAAAAGCAAGAAAAGACTATTCAAGCGCTTGAAGAGAAAATAGACAAGCTTGCCTCAAGCAACGAAACGCTCAAAAAAGAGAACAAGAAAAGTAGCAGCGATACAGAGTCTTCTACCGTTCAGCGCTCCGCTCCTAAAGATGAAGGAAAAAGTACAGGCGGTCATGAATCACAGAAGGAAACAAAAAAAGAATCCGCAGCCTGTAACATCAAAGGTAGTGTCAACGGTATTTATCACACACCGAGCAGCAGATACTACTCTAGAACCAAAAATGTAACCAAAATGTTTTGCTCCGTAGAAGAAGCAGAGCGTGCAGGGTACCGGGCACCTAAGCAATAGCCATGTGTCACGAAAAAAAGAACCTCCTGTCAGCCCCATAGGGTGTCTTAGGAGGTTCTTTTATTAGATTTCTCTTCTTAATGCTGATAATACATTCGTTTTTGTTGCTTTACGTGCTGGGTTGAGCCCTGAAAGGATCGCTACCCCTGCACTAATCACTGTTGCCGTAATCACAAGGCTGAGTGGAATGTAGGAGAAGGTGATCGAGAATTGATCACTTGCCCCTCCCTCTGACATGGACGTCAAAATAGCTGGAATGATTAAATTGACAGCGAAACTAATGATATATGAGATGATAATACCGATGATCGACCCAATCACCCCAATATAAGCACTTTCCATGAGGAACATTCGCTTAATAATGGATGGATTCGCGCCAATGGCTTTCATAATCCCAATTTCTTGTGTCCTCTCTGTTACAGCCATTGTCATCGTATTGAAAATCCCGATCGCAGAAATAATGACCGCAATACATCCAACAAAAATAAGTCCAATTTTGAAGACTGTAAAGAACATATCCATTCCTTCGAGCTGATTCGTCACAGAGATGACTTGGTATCCCTCATCTGTCAGCTTATTCGTAAGCGCACCAACATTGTCGAATTTATCTGCATAGACAGAGGTCATTTTCTCGACATTTCCTGCTTCAGGAGATAGATCGAGTATTTGACCAAATTCTTTTTCATACGCATTCGGAATGAGAATTTTATGATCCTCTTGCCACTCCAGATTTGGCTTTTTCATGACACCTACTACGCGGAAATCAAATGTTTTTTCTTTGACAACTTCATTTTCTTCATTTAATTTTGGCACTTTGATTTGGATCACTTTATTTAAAATATCCTTCGTGTAGCCTTTAGGCTCTTTTGGCATTTCTTCACCATTTGATGTCTGATTTAATTCTTTTTCATAGGCTTCGCGTTCTTTTTTTGTCCACAGTTGTTCAGCCATATGATACCCGACCACAATTTCGTTCGCTGATGTTGGGACTTTACCTCGGTCTAGCTCAAGCCCTGCTTCTTTTTCTTCTTTCATATCGGTCAAAGCAACCTGCGTTTCACCTGAGCGGTCATCGAGCTCGATCTTTACCGATGGAGTGAGCGCCGTTCTTGAAACGACAGATTTCACATGATCATATTTCTTTAAATCATCTGTATTGACGTCACCTTTTTCCTTGCCTAACACTTTCACTTCTGTGATGATTTGCTGTTTCATGATTTCATCTTGCGCTGATTTTTGCAGACCAAAACCGACAGATGCTAAAACGATTAAGAAAGAGCATGCCATTGTCGTCGCAAGAATGGTCATAAACACACGCAATCTATTTTTCTTCATGTTTCTTCTAATGAATTTGACCTGATCTCTAAATTTCAATGGATTGTTCCCCTTTCTTTAATACACCATCATGGAGCTGGAACGTTGTATCTGCGATGGAGGCCACTTCATCGTCATGTGTAATGATGACAAATGTGATTCCTTTTTCACGATTGAGCTGCTGGATAAAGGCTAAGATTTCTCCTTCGGTTTCTGAATCTAAACTGCCTGTTGGTTCATCCGCTAAAATAATAGATGGATTTAAAATCAAGGCTCTTGCAATACTCACACGCTGCTGCTGCCCGCCCGACAACTCATTCGGATAATGCCCTGCATGATGTTCTAGACCTACTCGTTTCAGCATTTCTTTTACTTTCGCCTTTCGTTCAGACGGCTTTACACCTTTTAAAGTGAGCGGAAGTTCAACATTCTCATACGTCGTTAAGCTCCCGATCAATTGAAAGCTTTGAAAGATAAAACCAAAGTGATCTAAGCGGAAGTCCGCCCATTCTTTTTCATTAAATCCAGTCACATCGGTACCATCAATGACAATTTGTCCGCTCGTTGGCGTAATATATCCTGAAATTAAATTCAATAGGGTAGATTTCCCCGAGCCACTTCGCCCCACTATACAAGCAATGTCGCCTCTTTTGATGGACAGGTCAATCCCTTTCAGCACAGGAATCTCATTCTCTCTGCCCTTTTTACCAATTTTAAACACATGATCTAACGCTTGAATCTGAATCATCTCTACTCCCCTGCTCTCTGTTTATCTTTTTCGATATATTAAGAAATAACTTGTTAATGCACCTACTACGCCGCCGATGATCATGCCAACAATATAACCCAATATGGAAGTGTCAGAAGAAAATCCAACCCATCCAAATCCTAGAACACCGAAGACAATGACCAAAATCTGAATCGGTCTATCCATTTTTGAGTAAAGGAAGAAACGACCATTTCGTTCAATAGGATGCTTCATAAAGCTAAACAAACCAATGAGATAAAATACAATCATCATCACAATAGGTATAATGAATTCTTCACCAGTGAACCAAAGTGGATATTTATCTATATCTCGAAATTGAAAACGGTCTGTTATATAAGTAATTGGGGCGATAGGCATAATAAAGTATTCATAACTGACATCGACCCAATGCCTATTCGTTCTTAAAATAAAATCTAAATGAAACATCGGAAGCCAAATTAATAAATATGGCAATATCGCTGTACTGAATGTAACAATGGCTTGACTAATTGCGCTTCCTGTTAACGCACCTGCTGCAAGACACAAACTATAAATCATTAAGGTTGATACGAGTGCAATGAAGTAACCACTATTAAAGTCAAACGTCTCTTTTGGTTGAGTGCCTAATATGAGTAAGTAAGTGAGAAAATATGACAACACATGAACAAGCGTTATGATTCCGGCACCTAAGAAAAACTTTGTATGATAAATGGTACTTCTGCTAAACGGCAAGGATAAAGTAAAATCAATTTGTCCTTTATTTCTTTCATATCCCAGCTGGATAATCGCAAAAAGCAAGCCCATAAGCCATGAGAGGGCGATAAAAATATCAGAACTGAAATTATAATAAAAGTATTGATCTCCGATTGTACATGTGGGGTCGTTTACACAAGTTTGAAAGGACGAGTATCCCAGTAAAAAGGATAATGGCGTCGTAAAGACTGCAACCAGCATCACTAAAATAAATGTCAGCTCTGATTGCTTCCACTCTTTATATAATAATTGCCGCTTTACCATCTCCGTTTCCCTCCAAACTTTGCAATGAATACTTCTTCTAAATTCACAGGCAGTTCATGCCATACTTTTGGCTGCAGCGACTTCAAGTACTCTTTAGCCTCTACATCGGTTTTAAGAACAAGCGCTGTATAAAAAATGCCCGCTTGATCTAATATAGCAACACCATTTTTTCGTATACTCAAGTTCATATCTTCTTCAAAAGCCATCTGGATTTTGACATAATCATTCTTTAATTCATCAAGATCCATGACACTTGTGAGTTGATTTCCTTCTAAAAACCCGATTCGGTTACACATACGCTCAATATCCTCTAATCGGTGCGATGTGATGAGAATCGACGTTTCACGTTCCGCTACCTCGTCGATCATGAGCTGAAGAACATCATTTCTTGTGACGGCATCAATACCATCTGTCGGTTCATCTAACAGAATCACGGCTGGCTTGATCGCAAAGCTTAAAATTAATGACAGCTGTTTTTTTAACCCTGTCGATAGTTCGCGGTATTTTACTTTTTCCGGAATTTCATAGCGATTCACAAGCTCATTGGCATATGTCACGTCAAACTTCGGATAAATATGCTTTAACAGCTGGACAAGCTGTCCGTAATTGTATCTGTCAAAGTAGGGATTGACGACTGGCATATACACAATATTTTGCTTCACTAACGGGTGGTCTTTCACAAGCACATCTTTAAAATAAATCTCTCCTTCATCCGGAAGAAGAATTTGCTGAATTAAGCGGAGAAGTGTTGTTTTACCAGAGCCATTCCTGCCAAGCAAACCAAAGATCTCACCTTCGCCTAATTTGAAGGAAACGTTACTGAGTACTTCACGTCCGTTTAATGTCTTCGATACATTTCTAACCTCAATCAACTTTTTTTCCTCCCTCAAGACTTGAGCCGATCTCTTCTATCCATTCCTTCAGTTGTTGAATATCAATACCGGCATAATGAGCTTCTATAATGAGTTGTCTTAATTGCTCCTTCATCTCCAATACCTTCCCTTCATTCAGCTTTAACTGAGCCTCTTCTGTTACATACGTACCGCGGCCTCTTAGTGTTTCAATAATCCCTTCCCGCTCAAGCTCCTTATATGCTTTACTGACGGTGTTTGGATTGGCGATGATAATAGTGGCGAGCTCTCTGACAGAGGGCAGTTTGTCACCAGGTTTCATTACACCTTTTAGACATAAAATTTTGAGTTGCTCAATGATTTGTTCATATATTGGCGCAGCGCTTCGTGGATCTATTTGAATCATGATGGCTCCCTCTTTCCTCATTCATGCTTTTGCAGTCCTATTGCTTGTTCATGCCCTTGCATTAAAGGGATTGAATTAAGTATCAAATCTTTTTGAACTTCAAAACCAATGAAAACGAGAACGAAAAAAAATGTACATGCTAACAAAACAGCCAGCACCATCCACTTTAAATTGATTGGTTTTTTTTCTTTTTTCATGGTTGAACACCTTTCTTCACTTTTTAAGTGTCTTTAGTGTATTAGTTGATGTAGTACACTTAATACAATATAGACACTCAAATAAAAAGTCAATAGCCTTTCAAAAAATAAAAAACAGACCCTTAAAAAAGGATCTGTTCATCATTCGTTGTCGTAAGAAATACCTAAAATCATTTGATTTTGTAAGCTTTGAATTTGAACACGTGCTCTGTCTAACCGCTCTCTTTGCTGGTCATTGGCGACATCCTTTAATTTTTCTAATTCGTTCACCGCATCTTCCAGCATAAGCTGCGCCTTAGAAAATTCATCCTCATTATAATGCTCTTGACGTAAGTTCAAATCAAATTGCTCATTTGCAAACTCAAGGGTTTCAGTACTTTTTTGGATAAATTCATCGATTGACTGCCTTGTTGCCATCCTGCATTCCCTCCATTTCATCATCGCTCCCGCCTATTTTGCCCACGTAAAGCTTTTTCACTAAAGAAAATGTTGGACAGATTCAATTGTCCTCCTTCATGATTTTTGTTAAACTTTAAGGATGCCTATTATTACGCAAGGAGGTTACTGACTTGGATCAGCATAACCCTTTTTTATATTCAAACAGCGAAAAACGCTATCACACATGGAACTATCATTTGCGAGAACACTTTGGCCATAAAGTATTTAAAGTGGCCTTAGATGGCGGCTTTGACTGCCCAAACCGTGATGGTACTGTAGCCCATGGAGGCTGTACATTTTGCAGTGCCGCAGGATCTGGTGACTTTGCAGGAAACCGGGCGGATGATCTCGTCACTCAATTTAACGAAATCAAAGACCGGATGCATACAAAATGGAAAGACGGAAAATATATGGCGTATTTTCAGGCGTATACAAACACACACGCCCCGCTTCCTGTTTTAAAGGAAAAATTTGAAACCGTGATGAATTTGGATGGTGTGGTTGGTTTATCAATTGCGACAAGACCTGACTGCCTGCCAGATGACGTGGTGGAGTATTTAGCTGAATTAAATGAGCGCACTTATCTTTGGGTAGAGCTTGGTCTTCAAACGGTTCATGAACGGACAGCGATGCTTATTAACCGTGCCCATGATTATGAATGCTACGTAGAAGGTGTAGAAAAACTGCGAAAACACGGCATTCGTGTCTGCTCGCATATTATCAACGGCTTGCCTCTTGAAAACCGTGACATGATGATGGAGACCGCAAAAGCTGTAGCTGATTTAGATGTGCAAGGAATTAAAATTCATTTGCTTCACCTTTTAAAAGGAACCCCAATGGTCAAGCAATACGAAAAAGGCAAATTGGAGTTTCTCAGCCAGGAGGAATATGTACAGCTTGTTTGTGATCAGCTGGAGATCCTGCCGCCAGAAATGATTATTCATCGTATTACAGGCGATGGCCCGATTGAATTAATGGTTGGTCCAATGTGGAGTGTAAACAAGTGGGAAGTATTAAATGCCATTAATGCTGAGCTTGAAAGACGTAACAGCTACCAAGGCAAGCGTTTCGTCAGATTGGAAGAAGCAGCAAAATGATCTTGAAACGCATGCTCCCTTTTAGTAAAGAGCTATTAGAACGGGCTTGTCAAAAAGGTGATGTCGTCATTGATGCAACGATGGGAAATGGCCACGATACACTCTATTTAGCTGATCTTGTCGGTCATGATGGACAAGTTTTCGCATTCGACGTACAAGAAGAAGCCATAGAGCAAACACGCAAAAGGCTTGGCGAGGGATATCCTTATGTTCATCTGATTCACGATGGTCATGAAAAACTGGCTCATCACCTGCCAAGAGATGTTTATGAACATATCTCAGGTGCGGTGTTTAACCTTGGGTACTTGCCCGGAGGCGATAAAGCTGTCACTACTCAGGCTCATACAACCATTGAAGCCATTGAGCAGCTCCTCAACTGGCTTAAACCCGGAGGTCTGATCGTCCTTGTGATCTATCATGGACACCCTGAAGGGAAAAGAGAAAAAGAAGTGCTTCTCGACTATTGCAGATCACTTCCTCATGAAGAGGTACAAGTTTTATCATATCAATACATGAATATTCAAAACGACCCGCCTTTTGTGGTCGCCATTGAAAAAAAGCTCAAATCCTAATGGATTTGAGCTTTTTTATGAGGATTTCATCCAAGGCATTTTCTGATAGGTCCGGTAAGCTCTTCCGTTGATATAGAAAAAGAACGATGTTTTCCCGCTTGATCTGATCAGCCGTTTTGCCAGCTTATTCATCTCTTTTTGGGCTGTTACTTTTTCATCGGACAAATAGACTGCCAATAATCCTCTGTTAATCAATTTGTGAAAGTTTTCGTGCGGAATGCCTTTCAGCTGCTCATCCGCTTTTTCAATAAAATGCTGAAGTCTATCCATCATCTCATGATGAGAAGCATAGTAGGAGCAAAAGTTCAGATCTCCCCCAAGCCTATCTTCTTCTTGGTCAATTAAATAATCAAGTAAAATGTGCAGACCTTGAATATAAGGGAAATAGCTTTCGTAAATTTGCTTCGCCTGCTTTTCTGTAAAGTTCGGCTGCAGCGCGTACGCCACAAGACAGAAAATCCCTAACGTTGATCCTGCACAAGCTGAAAATTCATACCATTCCATCTTAGGTAAATCCTTTTCATATTGGCGGAACCACGATTCTAGCCGTGGCACACGCTCATGAGGAACGACGTGTTTATGTACTTGCAAATCACTGTAGTAATCGCACAGCGTGTGTAAATATGGCTGAATGATCGGATAATGCTTAAGGCGCGTCAGTACGTCTTGACATGTGCGGACAAGCGCGTGTAAATACCCATGATCCTCTTGATCATCACGGAATTGGTAGTAAGGTTTGAGCTCAGCATGAATATCAAGCGCATCTCTCATTGCTTGATGCAGCATATGAAAATCTTTTGGATCAAGCGACGTACTGCGGTCACATAGGTTATCTAAGTAATCACTGATGGTTTGATACGCCACAATGAATTCAATACACGTTTCTTTCTCCTCACCTGCTAGAAGAGATAAAATGCCTCCGCCTTCGCAGTGAAAGGTTTTACTTGATATGCTCGCTAATGCCTGCGTACGCAGTTCTTCATTTTCAATCATTTCTGCATGAGCCCGCCACTTTTTCAGCTCCTGATGCACAAGCGGAAAAATATCTTTATACACCTTGGTCATCAGTGCAAAAGGACGCTCTGGTACTGACAAATCAATCCACCCCTAACTTAAAGCTCACTATCAAATATATTGATCTGTAAAGGCTCTTGCTGCCTTAAACACATCTTCTCTTTCCGGTTCATTAAAAATTTCGTGATACAGGTCTTCCCATTCACGATATGACTTATTGGTTGATTCAATGCCATTGAACCATTTGATCACCCTCGTTTTATCGACAATCTTATCATCGCCCGCCTGCATTAAAAGGAGCGGAATCGATTTAAAGACATTCGTTGGCTGCATGGCCGCATCAATATTTTTGATCAGCTCTCGGTACCAGCGAACCGACACCTTTGTTACGTAAAGGGAATCATTTGAGTCTGCCTCAATCACAGCCTGATTTCGTGTGGCAAGTTCAATCGACAGTCCTGACTCGACTTTAAAGGACGGTGCCAGCACATTTAGACCTTTTGATGCAAAATCCATTAGCTTCTTTGGTTTAAATTGCAGACCTAAACAAGGTGATGATAAAATAAGGCCATCAATCTTCGTATGGGTATACTGCTTGACCCACTCAATTGAAACGAGTCCGCCCATACTGTGACCAAGTAAAAAAGTAGGAAGCCTGAATGATTTCGCATGTTCGATCCATTCATCTACTGTATCAATGTATTCTTGAAACGAACGAATGTGGCCGCGCGCACGTGTCGATGTCCCTTGCCCAGGCAGGTCACCCATGACGACGTGATAGCCGGCATTTCGCCACATTTCGATCAGCCATTTATAGCGGCCGTGATATTCGCTCGCACCATGTACAATCACAATTGTACCAACTGGTCTTTCAGCATGCCAAGTCCACAAAGTAAACACCTCACAAATGTTGTATTAAGAAGGGAAGTCGAAAAAGTGATTTATCCATATCATCAGTTTACACCTGAGATTCACGAATCGGTCTTTGTCGCAGAAAACGCCACCATTACTGGAGATGTCACGATTGGAGAATATTCAAGCGTTTGGTTCCAAACGGTCATTAGAGGCGATGTCGCTCCTGTGAGAATTGGAAAAAACGTCAATATTCAAGATTTATCCTGTCTGCATCAAAGTCCTGGAAAAACACTTCTTATAGAAGATGGTGCTACCATTGGACACCAAGTCACATTACATAGCTCAATCATTCGAAAAAATGCCCTCATAGGTATGGGGTCTATCATTCTCGATGGTGCAGAAATTGGCGAAGGTGCCTTTATCGGTGCAGGTAGTCTTGTCCCTCAAGGAAAGGTTATTCCAAAAGGGTCACTCGCTTTCGGCCGTCCAGCCAAGGTCGTCCGTCAATTAACAGATGAAGATATCCAAGACATGGACAGAATCCGTAGAGAATATGTAGAAAAAGGACAATACTATCGTTCCCTTATATCCCGTTAACATCATACGCGTATCTTCACTTTATCATGTTTTTTTCAGGATATTAAGCAATAACTATGAACCGCTTGTTATTTTACCCTTTTCCACTGCTTTCTATCATGACAAAAAAGGTTTTCAGCTCTGTGCTGAAAACCTTTTTTATTAACTAAAGATGACTTCTTTCGGTTGGTGATTCAACTGCTCTGGATCAATGCTGCGCTCTACATAAATGCTGTGCCAAATCATAAAGATAAGGACGGTCCAAATTTTACGGCTATGATCTGCTTTACCAGCACAATGCTCATTTAATAAATCAAGCACATACTCTTTGTTAATGTATTCATCTGTTTGACTGTTTTTGATGATGTCTTTCGCCCAAGCATTCATCTCATTTTTCAGCCAATGACGAATTGGCACAGGGAAACCAAGCTTTTTACGGTTTAACACGTGGTCAGGCACAATGCCTTCTGCTGCTTTACGCAATAAATATTTCGTTGTGCCATCTTTTGTTTTCAGCTCTTCTGGAATTTTAGAAGCCGCTTCAAAAACGACCTTATCAAGGAATGGAACACGAAGCTCAAGAGAATTCGCCATCGTCATCTTGTCTGCTTTCAATAAGATGTCTCCGCGCATCCACGTATGGATATCAACATATTGCATTTTGTTAATATCACTGTAGCCTGCGCTTTCCTCAAAGTATGTCTTCGTTACGTCACGATACGTGATGCTTGGATCATAATGCTTTAAGAGGTTTTTCTTCACTGGCTCTTCAAAGATTTTCGCATTACCGATATAACGTTCCTCTAATGGCGTACAGCCGCGAACGATAAAGCTCTTCCCTTTCATTCCTTCTGGCATTAAACGAGCCAGACGAAGAAGAAGCTTTTTCAGCATAGATGGAACAGATTCAAATGGTTTAAGAGAAAGAGGCTCACGGTAAATATTATATCCACCGAACAGCTCGTCCGCTCCTTCACCTGAAAGAACTACCGTCACTTGTTTCTTCGCTTCTTTTGCCACGAAATACAATGGAATCGCCGCCGGATCAGCTAATGGATCGTCTAAATGCCAGACAATCTTCGGAAGCTCATTCATATATTCCTCTGGAGTAATAACGGCGCTGAAGTTTTGTAAGCCTAGCTTATCAGCTGTTTCCTTCGCAACATCAACTTCACTAAAGCCATCCTGCTGGAATCCAACAGAGAATGTCTTTAGCTCAGGGTGCAATTCCTTTGCGACAGACACGATGAAGGAAGAATCAATACCACCTGACAGGAATGAACCAACAGGTACATCACTTCTCATGTGAACTTTCACAGAATCATAGATGGCATCACGTACTTCTTCAATTAACTTCTGTTCTTGTGTTTGCTCAGGTTTGAATTGAACTTTCCAGTATGTCTTAAATTCGATCTCCTGTCCTGGGCGTAAAATAAACTGATGACCAGGCTCAACTTTATGCACCTTTTGATCAAGCGTATTTGGCTCAGGAACGAATTGGAACGACATGTACTGCTGCAATGAAGTCTCATCAAATAAAATGTTCTCGTTCACAGCCATCAAGCTTTTACGCTCAGACGCAAAGTACACTTGCTCTTCCATTTGTGTAAAATAAAGCGGTTTAATGCCAAAAGGATCTCTTGCGCCATATAATTGCTGCACTTCTTTATCCCAAATTAAAAAGGCAAACATCCCGCGAAGCTTAGAAGCCGCCTCTTCTTTATAATGACGGTATGTGGCAAGCAGTACTTCCGTATCAGAATCTGTGCTGAACGTATAGCCTTTTTTCACAAGCTCTTCCTTCAGCTCCACATAGTTATAAATTTCTCCGTTAAAAATAATCCAATACTTTTCATCTTCATAAGAAAGCGGCTGCTTTCCATGCTCAACATCTATAATACTTAAACGTCTAAATCCAAATCCTACATGCTCATCATGAAAGTAACCCTCATCATCCGGACCACGGTGAACGATGAGACGATTCATTTGTTTAATTAACTCTTCCTGCTCAGTAGTTTCGGACAATGGACGGTGATTAAACACACCAACAAACCCACACATATTATTGCCTCCACGTTATGTTATTTCTTAAAAGTAGACCTATAATTAGACAGTTATTTGTCCGATTTTGTTTCACATTTTTTCGCTTTTTGTAGAATTTTTTTTAATCAAAAGGAAAACCGCTTAAAATAAGCGGTTTTATATGTTGTTATTGTCCTAATGCTTCTTTACGAAGTGTATCGGCCTTATCCGTTTTTTCCCACGGAAGATCTAAATCATGACGGCCGAAATGTCCGTATGCAGCTGTTTGTTTGTAGATCGGACGACGCAGGTCAAGCATTTTAATAATGCCAGCTGGACGAAGATCAAAGTTCGCACGAACCACTTCAATTAATTTTTCTTCAGAAGCTTTTCCTGTTCCGAAAGTATCAATTGAAATCGAGACAGGCTGTGCAACACCAATTGCATAAGCAAGTTGTACTTCACAAGAATCAGCAAGGCCTGCAGCTACGATGTTTTTCGCTACGTAACGAGCAGCGTATGCCGCTGAACGGTCAACCTTTGTAGCGTCCTTCCCAGAGAAAGCACCGCCGCCATGACGAGCGTATCCGCCATACGTATCAACGATGATTTTACGTCCAGTTAAACCAGCATCCCCTTGAGGTCCACCGATCACGAAACGACCAGTTGGGTTAATAAAGTATTTTGTCTGTTCATCAATTAGTTCACTTGGAACGACAGGGTTGATGACATGCTCTTTTAAGTCGCTTTGAATTTGTTCAAGCGTCACTTCTGGTGCATGCTGTGTAGAAATAACCACTGTATCAATACGAACAGGTTTATTTTGATCATCATATTCTACTGTTACTTGGGTTTTTCCATCTGGACGTAGATAAGCAAGTGTTTGATCCTTGCGAACTTCAGTTAAACGAAGAGATAATTTATGTGCTAGTGAAATCGGTAGCGGCATAAGTTCTTCGGTTTCGTTGTTGGCAAAACCAAACATCAATCCTTGGTCACCTGCACCGATCGCATCAAGTTCTTCTTCAGTCATTGTGCCTTCACGTGCTTCAAGCGCTTTGTCTACACCTTGCGCAATATCAGCAGACTGTTCATCAATGGATGTGAGCACTGCACATGTTTCCGCATCAAAACCATATTTCGCACGTGTGTAGCCAATTTCCTTAATCGTGTCACGCACCGTCTTTGGAATATCGACATAAGTAGACGTTGTAATTTCTCCGCTTACTAATACGAGACCCGTTGTAACAGAAGTTTCACAGGCAACACGTGCATTTGGATCTTTCTTTAAAATTTCATCCAAAATGCTGTCTGAAATTTGATCACAGATTTTATCCGGATGTCCTTCCGTCACTGATTCTGAAGTAAATAAACGACGATTTTGACTCATAATGGCTATTTCCTCCTGTACAAGACCACATCATCCCAAGATGAGGTCTCCAATATGATACGGAACTCGTTCCCTCTTATATTTGAAAACGTTTCTATTAGAGATGTTATTGGCAATTTGTTCATATGATATCCCAAAAATAAAAAAACCATTTCCTTCATTGCGAGGAAAGGGTCTGAGATCGCATGCCTTTCACTCTTATCGCTCAAGGTGTTCTTGTACCTTGCATCAGGTTAGCACCTTGGTTTCTCAGCATATTCATGCCTTTTCATAAGAAACCGGTTGCTGGGCTTCATCGGGCCTGTCCCTCCACCAACTCGGGATAAGAGTATCCGTTCAATAAGATATCTTATCTTAAACACTTGCGTCATGTCAATGCTTCATCAGAATTATCTTCCCTTTTTTTCACCTCAATATTAGCATCACCAAAAAGCATATTTTCATAGCAGAAATGAAAAAACACACACAAAAATATTTAAATAGTATAGACTATTATTATGAATGTGTTATACTAATCGAAACAAAACAAATTCAACGGTAAAGGAAGGGTTTTTTTATGAACTCAGTGGATTTAAAAGAAGATTTGCAGTCATTGCTCTCATTAGAAAATACGCACCAAAATTTATCTGTTCCGAAACTTGTTGAAAAGATTTTGGCACGTGATGAAGGCGTTTTAACATCAACAGGAGCTGTCCGTGCTACAACGGGTGCCTACACAGGACGTTCGCCTAAAGATAAATTTATCGTGAAAGAAGAAAGCTCTGAACATAAAATTGATTGGGGTCAAGTCAACCAGCCGATTTCTAAAGAAGCATTTGACCGTTTATATACAAAGGTTGTGTCATACTTAAAAGAACGTGATGAACTATTCGTCTTTGAAGGATTTGCCGGCGCAGATGAAAGATACCGTATGCCAATTACAGTGGTAAACGAATTTGCATGGCACAATCTCTTTGCAAAACAGCTATTCATCAGACCTGACGGATCAACACCTTCTTCAAACGAAAAACCTTTCACCATCTTATCTGCACCGCATTTTAAAGCAGATCCTGAAACAGATGGCACAAACTCTGAAACGTTTATTATCGTTTCTTTTGAAAAACGCACCATTCTGATCGGTGGAACAGAATATGCTGGAGAGATGAAAAAGTCCATTTTCTCTGTCATGAACTACCTGCTTCCTGAGCAAGATATTTTATCTATGCACTGCTCAGCAAACGTTGGTCAAGAAGGCGATGTCGCACTATTCTTCGGCCTTTCAGGTACTGGGAAAACGACGCTTTCTGCAAGCGCAAGCCGCAAGCTGATCGGTGATGATGAACATGGCTGGTCTGGCTCAGGAGTCTTCAATATTGAGGGCGGATGCTATGCGAAATGTGTGAACTTAAGCGAAGAAAAAGAACCGCAAATCTACAAAGCCATCAGCTTCGGATCAGTTCTTGAAAATGTTGTACTTGATGAAGAAACACGTGAAGCGGATTATGATGACACATTCTTTACTGAAAACACACGAGCTGCTTACCCAATCGAAATGATTGATAACATCGTGAAGCCAAGTATCGCAGGACACCCATCTGCCATTGTCTTCTTAACAGCTGATGCATTTGGCGTTTTACCTCCAATCAGCCGTTTAACAAAAGAACAGGCGATGTACCATTTCTTGAGCGGTTACACAAGTAAATTAGCTGGAACTGAGCGCGGTGTCACATCACCAGAAACGACATTCTCTACTTGCTTCGGTTCACCATTCTTGCCCCTTCCAGCTCATGTCTATGCTGAAATGCTTGGCAAGAAAATTGATGAGCACGGCGCAAAAGTATTCCTTGTGAATACAGGCTGGACTGGCGGAGGCTATGGTACAGGCAAACGTATGAACCTAGCGCATACAAGAGCAATGGTGCAAGCAGCGATCGAAGGTGACCTCGACAACGCCGAAATGATCACTGATGACATCTTTGGATTACACATCCCGCTTCATATTCCTGGCGTACCAGATGAAGTGCTTCAACCTTCTAAAACATGGGATGACCAAGAGGCTTATCAAGAAAAAGCACACTTCCTTGCCAATGAATTTAAAAAGAACTTCCAAAAATTCAGCCACGCAGCAAGTGACATTGAAGCCAAAGGCGGACCACTCGTATAATCAAATGACAAAAGCTGAGGGGAATCATTCCCTCAGCTTTTTTGGTTAGTTTGTTGAATGCAATGAAACGAGTCGGTAAGTGACCTTTGTCACATTTTCTGTAAGCTCCAGCTTTTCAACGTGTGCTGTCCCTGTTTTTTCTCCGTCTTTCGTTTTACGCACCTCAAGCGGAATATTTAATGGATAAATGCGGTATCCTTCCTTCATGAGTTCAAATACATTCTCTTCAATTCTTGTCTCTTTTCCCTTCGTGACAATCATTGTATTAAATTCAACAGGCATTCCCATATTGAAAATCCCCCTACTTTCTAAATTTCGTTATACTGCTTATTTTACCACATTTCCGCTTTTCCGGCTGTGCATCCACGTCGTCAGCCTTCTGACAATTTCCCGATTATGCTGTGGCGGAAAATAATGGTTGTATCCATGAAAATACCAAGTCTCCACTGACTTTCCGTGCTGGCGCAGCGCATCTTCTAATAAATACGCATGCTCAATGGATACATTCTGATCCTCTTCTCCGTGGATGATGAGAACAGGCGCTTCAATTTTGTCCACATCGTTTAAAGGCGTTCTATCCTCATAAGCCTCTGGCACCTTGTGCGGGGGACCGCCAATCACACGTTTCATCATCCTTCTCATATCCACACGTTCTTCATAGGTGAGTTTCATATCACTGACACCTCCCCATGTCACAAATGAAGCCGCCTCTTGCTTCATTTCGACAGCGGTCCAAATGCCCATAATACCTCCGCGTGAAAAACCAAAGATATGAATACGATCCTGCTTCACCTTTTTGTGATGCTTTAACAATTGAAAGGCAGCAAAAGCATCTTTCCGGTCCTCTCCAGCAAAGTCTTCGTTCCCTTCGCCTCCTTGATTTCCTCTGTAAAAGGGCGCAAATACAACAAATCCCTGTGCGGCAAATTGCACAATCCGGCCTGGTCTCACCATTCCCACATTTTTTATGCCGCCTCTTAAATACAAAAAGCCGTCATAACGACCTTCTTCGGCCGGTTCAGCGAGCAGCCCTTTGATCCGAAGTCCATCTGCCTCATAGGTCACTGTAAATAAGTGAATATGCGGATGGGGGGACGGAAACCTTCTTTTTTCCACAATCACTTGATTTCTCTCCTTTTCATCTGTTCTTACGTCAATTGCTTGATGATTGCTTCTGCGACAAGCTGACCCGATTTAGTCACCATTGGCGTGCCTCCGCCTGGATGACTTGTTCCTCCAACAAACCAAAGTCCTTCAATGTCCTTTGACTGATTATTGATACGGAAGAACGCCTGCTTGAACGAGTTGGAAGACATACCATAAATGGCTCCATGATATGCGCCTGTTTTCTGCTGCAGATCAAGCGGAGTTTGAATCGCTTCATATTCGGCCACCTTATCTAAATCAAAGAGGCCCTTTTCCTTTAATTTTGTTTTCACATGCTGCGAGTATGTCTCCCTTAGCATGTCCCAATCTTGCTCTTTTGTCACATAAGGCGCATTCGCCAGGACAAACAAGTTGCTTCTTCCCGGTCCTCCGCTTAAAGCTGGTTCTGAATGACCTGAATAACATATGTAAAGTGTCGGATCCTGAGGCAGTTGTTTTTTCTGAAAAATATCCTTGAATTCTTGCTCATAATTCTCTGGGAAAAACACATTGTGATGGGACAGCTGTTCATAGACCTTAGGTACACCTAATAAGAGAACAAAGCCAGATAATGACGGTTCAATGGCAGCAAGCTTTTGATTTAAAAAGCTTGGGCGGTCTTTTTCATCAATCAGATGGCGGTAGACAGTAAGCGCATCCGCTCCTGCAATGACATGATCAGCTTCATACATCTGGTGAGCCGTTTCTACTCCTTTGATTCGCCGGTCCTTCACATGAATCTTGTTGACTTGTTCATTCAGGTGAATCTGTACACCTAATTCCTTTGCCAAAGTCTCAAATGCTTCAACTAAACGATATGTACCGCCCTTTATGCCATAAATTCCTTTCTCCCCTTCTAAATACGCCATCATATTAAAAATAGCCGGTGCCTCATAGGGAGAAGAGCCGATGTATGTCGCATACCGTCCAAACATCGCCAATGTATGCGGATGACGGAAATATTGTCGCAGCAAGCGTTGAACGGTTGTAAACGGTTTGACAGAGAGAAGTGCTTTCACGAGCTTTACATCCACCTTATCCTTCCACGTCAATAACAAACGATTTAAAAACTGATCCTCAGCCTGTTCAAAAAGCATCTTTGATTCCTGTAAAAATGCACGGTATTGCTTTGCATCTTCAGGACTGAATGCTGCAATTTGTGATTCCATCTGCTCAATATTCGGTGTAAATTCAACCGTATGTCCATCTGAAAAAACATTTTTGGTCAGGGGAGAGATCGGATAAAATGTGACGTAATCCTCCATCCGTCTATGACAGGAAGCAAATACTTCCTCAAAGTATGACTTCATTGTAATGGTACTCGGTCCTAGATCAAAAGAATAACCAGCCTCCTGATGGCGCTGCAATTTCCCGCCTAAAGCCGCTTCTTTTTCTAATATGGTGACCTGAACCCCGCGTGACTGTAAGCGGATCGCTGCTGATAATCCGCCAAGCCCGCCGCCGATGATGATCACTTTTTTCATTCGTACCTTCTCCCTTTCCATTCATACCCTTCTTTTTTCAGACCGATTTTCATAGAAGAAAAGCCAATGGCGATCAGACTCAAAATGCTGACCGGTAATAAAAAGGCCATTGCAGATGTTCTTCCGTTCTCAATATCAATTGCCGCTTTGATCGACACACCTAGTCCATAACAAAGAATCGCTAAGCATATACTCAGCACATCCAGCTTTAGCAAAGCCACCATCAAGCAAATGACAGGAGCCAAATAAAGCAGGGTGTATAAACAAAAGACACTGCTTAACAAAGCAATGCTTCGATTGACACCTGGGAATAAATTTTTCCGGTAGCCTTCCCAAACCTCTTGTCCACTCTCATACATTCTCATATACACAAATGGATGAATGCTTGCTAGTGTGAACGGAAAGCCTTGTTCCTTCACCCGTTTAGCCAATGCCATATCATCCACTAGCGAATCCTTAATCGCTTCATGCCCGCCGATGTCGTGATAGCAATTCTTTTCAATGGCAATAAAGCCTCCATGTGCAGCGGCAAAAGCAGGATTCTTTGATTTTCTGACCCACTTCACAGGCAGATGACAGCCAATGGTAAACATCATCATGGGAACGACAAGATGCTCAAAAAATGTACCTGTTTTTTGTTCGGGGAAGCCTGACAGCATGCCCGTTTTTTGCGTGCATAACTGCTCGTACACAGCTTCAATTGCTCCCCGTTTCAACCGGACATCCGCATCTAAAAATAACAGCCAATCAGAAGCCGTTGCCTCAGCAAGCTGAGAACAAGCGTATGATTTCCCTAGCCAGCCTTGCTTTAACATCCGGCCTGACTGCACACGAATCCATGGATATGTTTGTGAGAAGCGCTCCACAATCGCTCTTGTCTGATCTGTCGAATGATCATCAAGTACAACAACCTCTTTCGGATAAAGACGTTGATCAACGATCGACTGAAGACAGGCTTCTATCCGTTTCTCCTCATTTCTAGCCGGAATCAGTATCGATAACGAAATACGTTCATCTGGCGAAAAGGAAGCGGGCTTTAACACGGGAAACTGCTTCATATTCCATATCGTAAATAGAAACTGACAAAGCAGCAGCACACTGATCACAGTTAAGAAGAACGCCATGTTCTCACCCACTTTTTAAAAGAATCAAACGCATCACTTGTTGACTGACTTGTCCTTGTGATCTGTTTAAATTCTTCGTTTATTGAAAAATCAGGATCTGCAATGATCTGTGATTGATGTCTGTTTAACTGCGTTTCAAGCAGATCGCCAAGCATACGCGTCATATCCTTGCTTCGCAGGGAGCTTCCAGATACGATGGCATCATCACCGAACACAACAGAAACTATCGGCTTTTGATATTGATTAAATGTATACTGCAAGGTTACAGGCTTCACCACGACTTGTTCAAATTGTCTCACTAAAAAAGAAGCCCCGCCTTCCAGTTCAAGCGGTCTCACGTCCTGATGCATAATTTTCCCCTGTGGAAAAAGCCATACCGCTCCGCCGTTCTGCATGTTCTCTTTTGCTGTCATTAAAGCTTGCTTCACGCTTCTCAAATTCTCTTTATGAACCGGAAACGCCCCAAGCTTACGGAAAAAAGTATATTGCTTCAGCTGCTTCTCTTCCATCATCATGTAGTGATTAAGCTCAGACGCTTTTTCTGTTAAAAGAAAAATGATTAGTCCATCCCACCATGAGCTATGATTGGCGAGATAAAGAACAGGCAGGTTTCCCTTCGGGTCCACCGAGCCTTTCATCATGACACAGCGGAAATGCTTATGGAGTAAATATCGCTCAAGATAAAGTGAAAATAGACGTCTAAACGATCGGCTTTTGTCGCTTTCTTTCAAATCGAACCCTTCCTTCACACAAAATGACAATGATCAGTGCTAAATAAAAAATGACATCGAGTCCGCCCTTTAATGCCAAAAGACCAAAAAAGAACACCATCGCCTGATAAATACGGCTCGTCCAGCTGAGTGCCTTTTGATCAATTGAGACAAGCGGGAAAAGAAATGAAAGACCTGCTCCAATCATACCCCAGCTTACAAAATTCTCAAAAGGAATACCATAAAACCCACCGCCGTCATACCATACCCAAAACCTCCGCTCAGCTGCTACTGGATCTAATATGAGGTCAAGCAACACAATCCATATCCCCGTTTCGACGGCTCGTCTCCACTTTGACTGCTGACTGGATAAAAAAAGGCTGTTTAAAAACACGCCAACCCAAGCAAACGCAATAGTTAACGGCACCCCCGCCACTAGAAAGCCTAGCGTCGGATAATAGTCATAGGCCCCAAACGGAAATCCCGTTGTGATCCCTATCCACTCCACCGTAAATGTAAGCACTCCGACAATGGCTGCCCTTTTGATGACAAACCCCCATGAGCCATAAATCTGTCGTCCAATCTCGATGACGCAGCAAGCATACAGTACAAGAAAGATTCCGTTTGCAAACTGAAGCCATGCTGGCACTTCAAAAAAGACCATTAAGATCAGACCTACTACATACCATCCAACAAATACCCAACTCAATCTATACACGAAACCGCTCCTTTATTTCTGCCAAATTCAAGAAAGCCTTCATGCCTCTAGTATAGAAAAAAAGACGCGTTCTATAAATAAACAATGCGCTTCTTATTTTCGTCTAGGCACTCACCAAAAATCCCTTTTCACATACTTTAATAGTGATCTAGAACAAAGGAGGCGAATTACTCTTGAATCGTTCCATCAAAGTCAGACTGGCATTCATCGTCGTCGTCCTGCTCTTTATTCCATTTGTCGCCTGTAAAAAAGAACAAGAGCAGACCGTACAAGTAGCCGAGGTGACCCATTCGGTCTTTTATGCTCCGTTATATGTCGCCTTATCAAAGGATTTCTTCAAAGAAGAAGGCCTAGAGGTTGAACTAAAAACTACTTGGGGCGGCGATAAAACGATGACAGCTCTCTTATCAGGCGGTGCTGATATCGCCTTGACCGGGTCTGAATCCTCTATCTATGTAGAGGCTCAAGACACAAAGGATTCTGTCATGAACTTTGCACAGCTGACACAAACAGACGGCACATTTCTTGTTTCAAGGGAGAAAGTAAACCAGTTCTCTTGGGATCAATTGAAAGGAAAAGACTTCTTAGGACAGCGGAAAGGCGGCATGCCGCAAATGGTCGGTGAATATGTCTTGAAAAAAGAAGGCATTGATGTAAAAAAGGATCTTCGTATGATTCAAAATATTGATTTTGCCAACATTTCAGGTGCGTTCTCCTCTGGAACTGGCGATTTTGTGCAGTTATTCGAACCGACCGCTTCCTTACTTGAAAAAGAAGGCAAAGGGTACATTACCGCCTCCTTTGGAGAAGCTTCTGGCAAGGTGCCATATACCACCTTCATGGCAAAGAAGAGTTACTTAGAGGAAAACAAAGAGACCGCCGAAGCCTTCACCCGAGCCATTTACAAAGCGCAGAAATGGGTAGAAACCAAGCAGCCTGAGGAGATCGCAAAGGCCATTCAATCTCATTTTCCTGATACAGATCTTGATGTCTTATCAACTGCCATCAAACGCTACAAACAACAAGATTCCTATGCAACAGATCCTTTTCTAAATGAAGAGGAATGGAACAAATTGCAGGAAATCATGAAGGAGAGCGGAGAATTGCCGGAATTTATCCCGTACAAACAACTTGTCGATTCATCCATTGCAAAGAAGGTCACAGATCACAAATAGAATAGGAGGTAGCACATGTCTTTCCTTCAAATTGACCATGTGACCCATACGTACTTCTCTTTAAAAGAAAAAACAACGGCTATACAGCACATCAATATGGAGATAGACCAAGGTGAATTCATCTCATTTATTGGTCCCAGCGGATGCGGGAAAACCACCTTGCTGTCTATCATCGCAGGAATTACACCGCCCTCTGAAGGTCGAATTTTAATCGAAGGAAAAGAACCAAATCAACAGGAGCATCAAATCGGCTACATGCTCCAGCAAGATTATTTATTTCCTTGGAAGACCATCAAGGAAAATGTGATTCTCGGGTTAAAAATTGCGAAACAAGATTCACATGAGTCCGTCTCAGCTGCCCTTGATTTACTGCCAAAGCTTGGACTGCATGAAGTCGAGGAAAAATATCCGAAGGAGCTGTCTGGCGGAATGAGGCAGCGTGCGGCTCTCGCCCGAACACTTGCAGTTGATCCCGGTCTGCTTTTACTAGATGAGCCATTTTCAGCCCTAGACTACCAAACCAAACTCACATTAGAAGATCTCGTCTTTCACACATTAAAAGACTATCAAAAAACAGCAGTCCTTGTGACACATGACATCGGTGAAGCCATTGCAATGAGTGACCGCATTTTCTTATTCTCAAAGCATCCAGGCTCTATCCAGCGAATCTTTACCGTTCCAGACGACATAAGGGCTCTCTCTCCTTTTGAAGCGAGACAGACCCCGCATTTCCAAGAGCTCTTTCAAACGATTTGGAAGGAGCTGAAAACAGTTGAAACACAGTGACCTTTTACATGAAGCCTATCGCAAAAAATACCGAATGGAAAAACGGATCACACGTATCTATCAGCTCATCATATTCGCCAGCTTCTTTTCGCTTTGGGAGCTTGCCAGTCATTTCAGATTCATTGATCCGCTCATTTTCAGTTCACCATCTGCGGTCTGCCATTTGTTTGTGCAAAAAATTCAAGATGGTTCTTTAATGAATCATATGAGTATTACATTATTTGAAACGGTGCTCGGTTTTCTACTTGGTACCTTTTGCGGCATTTTGCTCGCTGCCGCCTTATGGTGGTCTACTCGATTAGCAAACGTTCTTGACCCTTATTTAGTCATTTTAAATGCCATGCCGAAAGTTGCCCTCGCCCCCATTTTAATTGTTGCCCTTGGACCTGGTATGATCAGCATCGTCGCCATGGGTGCGATCATTAGTGTGATCATTACGACGATCGTCATTTACACTGCCTTTCAAGAGGTCGATGAGAATTATTTAAAGGTGATGAAAACCTTTGGCGCGAACAAAAGCGTCGTCTTTCGTGAGGTCATTTTGCCAGCTAGTATTCCAACAATGATTTCTGCCATCAAAGTGAATGTCGGTCTTTCTTGGGTTGGAGTCATTGTAGGGGAATTTCTTGTATCCTCAAAAGGGCTCGGCTACATGATTATTTACGGCTTTCAAGTCTTCAACTTTACACTCGTGTTCTTAAGTCTTTTCATTATTGCTGTGTTTGCGACCATCATGTACCAGCTTGTGGAATGGCTCGAACGCCGTTTTCTCCAAAAATAAAAAAAGCACAGGGAGATCTCCCTGCGCTTTTTTTAACGAATCAAACCGTTCTTTTCTAAATAAGCAAGACTTTGTCTTAACACATCATCTTTCATAATAAAACTGAAATTCTTATTTTTTGCGATGGATCTTGGCAAGTCTGCGAAAAGAACAGGTCCTTTTGTTTCAAAATACGTGTCTTGCTTCACTAGCCTTTCAATATCAGCGAAATAAATATTTTTTACGATGACCTTTTCTCTGCCTAGCACCTGATATTGGCCAATATACGTTAATTCACGAACAACAGCACCCGTCTCTTCTTGAATCTCACGTATAGCGGCTTGATCCGCTTCTTCATTTGGCTCAACTTTCCCTCCTGGAAACTCATAGCCCCGATCCTCATGTTCAGTGAGCAGCCATTTCCCCTGGTAACGGCATATGGCCCAGACATGCTTTGGATGACTTGAAAAAGGCTTCTCTTCAAAGGAGAGCTTGACCGTATTATGATAATAGTCTTTAAATACATGCATGTGAAATCCCTCATATCCTGTCCTTGCTTCTTGTAAAACATCATACCACAGATCACATTTCTCTGAAGAATTTTTATCAAAAGTGAAACAAACGAGTGGTTTCATTTCGTCTGTATTTAATATAAGGTATTGTTGCTAAAACCTTTTTATCATCCCCAACTTCACCCTATTTTAATCATGAAACCTTTTATCCCTTGATGACGTAAATCAATGAGTGTTTGTCCTATTACGACGAGGAGGAAAACAGCATGAGGATAACAAATGGGTCAAAACAAGAGAAAGACCAAGCGCTTACACCCAGTAAAATC
Source organism: Bacillus sp. FSL K6-2841 (assembly GCF_037976435.1). NCBI lineage: Bacteria > Bacillati > Bacillota > Bacilli > Caryophanales > Bacillaceae > Bacillus > Bacillus sp. FSL K6-2841. Next base: position 2,696,301 of record NZ_CP150266.1, read on the forward strand.
AAAAAAGAAGACGCACCTCATGAGGTGATCAACAAACACCTCATCAAAGGGCAAAAGCTAGATTTAACAAAAAACAATCCAAATATAGACCAAATTCAAATCGGGCTTGGCTGGGATTTGGCTGGCCAGCCAATTGATTTAGATACGCAAGTGTTTCTCTTAAATGAAGAGGACAAACTGTTGTCTCCAAGCCATCTGATCTATTATCATCAGCAGCAAAGCTTAGACGGAGCTGTTCGCCAACTTGGTGATCATCAAGTTGGCGGCGGGTATCGAGACAATGAAATGATCATTATGCAATTAAGCAGAGTCTCTCCTGATATTCATAAAATCGTTGTTACAGCTACGATACATGATGCACACGAGCGCAAGCATCATTTTGGACAAGTGACGAACGCTTACGTGCATCTGACTGATCAAATCTCACAACAAGAGATTTGTACCTTTCAATTAACAGAAGATTATTCGTATTGTACCTCCATCATTTGCGCTCAACTCATAAGAGATGAGGAAGAATGGAAAATCATCGCAACCGGGCAAGGAACTACGCTAGATTTAAATGATTTATGCCGCATCTACGGATTCACATCTTGACGCAGAAAGGAGCCGGCACCAATGGGATTTCATTTCACCACAATAGAAGAACTTACTTTACAAGCAGAAGGTAGCGGAATCTTTTTTGCGAAAAAAGGCGCAATGATTGCCGATCAAGGTACGTTTCAATACCGCAAACGACTCCTCGGAACAAACAAAGGAAATATGGTCAGTCAAGTATTTAACCATATCAGCAGGAAATTGACAGGTGAAAACCTTGAAGTGATGGAGGTCAGTGGACAAGGTACTTGTTATTTAGCTGATTCCAGCGAGCACGTGACAGTGATTAATCTTGAGCCGAGCGGTCCTTGGCAGCATGTAAGTGTAGAAAGTGAGGATTTACTTGCCTTTACTGAGGAATGTCATTACGGCGTGACACCAGTAGGCGTAGGGATTTTATCACAGAAAGGACTGTTTACATCAAAGCTCTCCTATCAAGGCCACGGGGCGCAGGTCGCCATTAAAACAAATGGAAACCCGCTCATTTTAAAAGCCCCTTGCCGTGTAGATCCTGACGCCATTGTCGCTTGGACTGGTAAAGCACCGAAGGTCAAATTAGATGTGAACTGGAAGACCCTCATCGGACAAACATCTGGTGAATCCTACTTATTTGAGTTCCAAGAACAAGACCAAATTGTCATTATCCAGCCATCTGAGCGGACATCCGGCTTACGGGTTGGTTTAGATGATAACCGTTACAAGCCTCAGAGCCAGAGCTCCTCTCATGAATTCACGAATTCACAGACATCTCAGCAAGAGAATAGAAGCGGGCTTAGTGACCTGATCGGAGGCATCTTACAACCGCGAAAATAAAAGCATGTAGAAAATCTCTACATGCTTTTTCAATTCATTAATCCATTTGTTTCAATAAAGTTCTTTGTCTCTTCATTTCCGAGCTCGAAAATCATTGAGTATATCTCTTTTCTTTTTCGATCCATTTCATCATTCGGACTGTCATAATGATATTCAAGATACGGAACATGCGCTCGAAAGAAGCCTTTCCAATCTGTCATATACTGTTCATCAAAATAGTCTCTCAGCTGCAAAATTTGATCATCGTCTGCTTCTATTTGAAATTGCCAAGCCGCAGCATCTCTATGCTGCGATATCGATCCATCCTGTACAGATACATAATATGTGTGTCTCGTCATCTGATTCATCCTTTTTCCTTTAGTATGACCAGATATGAAGAAATTACGGCTTCTTGCGCAATTTATTTTTTAACATGTCCAACACATCAATAAACAACTGTGGAATGGGAATTCCGAGGGCATTGGCTGTCGAGACGATTTGGTAAGATTCATAAATAATATAAAAGATGATCGCTAAATCCTTAATCATCCCATTTGTCTTCAGCATGACATCGAAGAAATGCGCCATGGATATTAGAGAGACCGTCACAATCTTTCGAACAAGCCGCGTAGAAAAACGTTTCATTGTGAGCTGTCCTGTCAAAGATTCTCTTAGGCTTGAACAAATTAATTCAATGGCCATGAGTGTTACTAATATCATCAGTAAATATCCTGCTCCACCAAACAGAAAGCCCATCGCTGACAAACTGACTGTAAACAACGAAAAGATGCCTAAATCCTTGCTCACTTGGCATCAACATCCTTTCAAAGTGGAACTCCTTACCTCAATAGTATATGCCAGATCTTCGCAATAGCTTGGACGACAAAAAATAAAGGCGTCGCCTTTTCAATCAGACAGAGTGATGACAAGAAAAAAAGCCGCCTTGTGTGGCGGCTTCCATCTTTAGACTCTCACATCAATAAAGCGAGCGTCTGAATCCTTTGGCTGAACAGCTTGAGGCTGCTGCTGAACTTGATCCAGCATGACCATGGCTTGTGCTGTATTCGTAGCAAGCTGTGAATTCAACAAACTAATATTAAGTGTTTTTTGAATGCTCGCGACTTGCTGACTCATCATTCCTGCAATAGAAGACATCTTCTCCCCTCCCTTCTCTTTTCTCTTCGGCTGAAAGCCCTATGATTTCAATGGGCTGTCTGTCACGATTCCAACAAAAAAGGAATGTCGATCTCTTAACGATCGACATTCCTTCCACATACGTATTATCCTAAAAATGCTTTAAGCATCCAGTTGTGTTTTTCGATAGATTGATGAATCGCAAGTAACATATCACCTGTTGTTTCATCGCCAACTTCTCCAGCCAGCTCCATTCCTTGTTTTAATTCCTCAGCGATATTGGAGAAATCATCATATAGATTTTTCACCATTTGCTCCGCTGATTCATTACCTTCAGCTTCTTGAATGCTAGAAATTTCTAAGCATTCTTTCATTGTTGCAACAGGCTGTCCATTTAAAGCAAGCATACGCTCAGCCAAATCATCAATGTATGTCGCTGTTTCTGTATAAAGTTCCTCAAATTTCTCATGGAGTGTAAAGAAGTCTTTTCCCTTTACGTACCAGTGATAGTTATGTAATTTTACGTAAAGCACAGTCCAATCTGCTACTTGTTTATTGACGACGTGTAATAATTTTTCAGACATGTTTATTCCTCCTTATGTAATTGCGTTTAGTATGAGAATACCCTTTTCCTATTATACTGAAACCTGCGATGAATTTCTTCTATTTTGGCTGCATGAAATATATGTTAATATGGAAATAAGGAGGGAGTTAGATGCTGCTACTTGGGATTATCAGCTTTATCATTATCTCAATCGTTGTCTTTTTATCGCTGTGGACAACATCGAAGGCTTATGAATATAAGCATAAAATCGATACACCACAGGATGCTGAACCAAACCAACGTCCTAACCCGAAATAAAATGCCACTTAATGATGTGAAGTTTCTTCTTCAGTAGATGAACTCTCTTTTTTCACATCACCTACTTGAATGTTCGTCTTTGGCATATTATGCTGCTGTTTAGCTGTCACATGGACTTGTATGATATAAAGGCCATCTTTTTTAAAGGCTGTATGCAATTCATATACACCTTTATTCTCTTTCTTTGGCTGAATCATCTGGCTGTTATCCTTATCGCCATCTTTCCACACTTCAAATTGAACTTCGTCTGCATCATCGACAGGCGTATCACCATATGTGACAGCTGCTTTTACTATAACGCTTTCATTTTTCTCCACTTGTTCAGGTCCTGTAAGCTTCACTTCTAATAGCTCAGGTACCTCCCCTTTTTCACTATTTGCTGCAGAGTTCCCACATGCACTTAGTAACAAGAGCATCAATATCATTCCCAACATTTTTCGCATCCCGAGTTCCCCCTTCTTTTACTGACATGTCCATTTTAACAAATATCCCCTATTTTGACATCTCATGATCGAATACAAAAAAAACCGGACATCATCATGTCCGGTTTATGATTGATTAACCAAATACTTTGAGAAGCTCTTCTTGATCTTGAGAAAGCCAGAAACGCATCAAACGTTTTGCCCCTTCAAGGTCATGAAGCTTCGCTTGACCGCATTGCTCTTCGTTTGCCGCAGGAATTTCTGTTACTTCAACTGCATCCTTGAATGTTGCATCAAGAAGCTCAACGATTTCTTTTGGAGTTGGTGCACCACTGACCACTAAATAGTAGCCTGTCTGACAGCCCATTGGAGATATATCAATGATATCAAAATGGTCGTATTTCTCTGAGTGTGTTCTAATGTTAAACGCAAGTAAATGCTCTAATGTATGAATCGTATCAGGTTTCATCGCTTGCTTGTTTGGCTGACAAAAACGAATATCAAATTTATTGACTTCTCCATCTGATCCCACTTTATGAACGCCACAATGACGAACGTATGGCGCTTTTACAGCATTATGATCAAGTTCAAAGCTTTCTACTGAAGGCATAATCACCACTCCTATAATTGCAATTTCCTATATTATAACATATTTCTCCGACCAGTTTAGTTTATAAAACTTTCCTTCCTTGTCCTTTTTTCTTATACTGTGAAAGACAGACAAGGAGGAACCTTTATGAAACAAATTTTTATCGGCATCATACGCTTTTATCAAAAATGTATTTCCCCTCTTACACCGCCTAGCTGCCGGTTTTACCCAACATGCTCAAACTATGGGCTAGAAGCGATCAAAACGCATGGCGCTTTAAAAGGCGGCTGGCTCACCATCAAACGGATATTAAAATGTCATCCGCTCCATCCTGGAGGCATCGATCCTGTCCCGCCGAAAAAGGAAACATAACTTACTTTTTTTCATATCCGTTGACGACTACGTCAAGCTTGCCAGTTCCAGGATCAATTACAAGACCGTGCACAGGCACATTTGATGGGAGAAGCGGGTGATTTTTCACAACGGACACACTGTCCTTCACGCTCTCTTCAACCGAACTAAAGCTTTTGAGCCACTGTTTAAAATCGATTCCTGAGTATTCCAGTACTTCAATCCGTTTTTCTGGGATACCACGCTCAATGGCTTTGTTTAAAAGTGTCTGGCTGTCTATTTTGCTCATACCGCAATCATGATGCCCGATGACATAAACCTCGTCAGCATTTAATTCGTAAACAGCCACTAAAATGCTTCGCATAATACTTCCAAATGGATGAGAAACAAGAGCCCCAGCACTTTTAACGATCTTGATATCTCCATTTTTCATGTTCATTGCACGTGGAAGCAGCTCGACAAGCCTTGTATCCATACATGACAGAATGACAGCTTTTTTCTGTGGAAACTTCGTTGTTGTAAATTCTTCGTATTTCTTTTCTTCAATAAATTGTTGATTATATTCGATGATTTCTTCTAAAAGTTTCATACGTTGTCCATTCCTTTATCTTTTTTTAAAAATAAATATAGCACAATGTGAGAAATTTCGTCACGTTTTGCAGCACATTTTTTTAAAAGGAAACATCTGCTGATGAAATTTTTTTATTTTCCTCTTTTCAAATCGTAATTATTACGATACAATAACTCAGGACATTAAATCGTAATCATTTCTATCTAATAGATTGAGAGGAGACATTTTCCACATGAAAAAAATCTTTTATATGTTAACAGCTGCTTTATTTGCGATCGGTCTTGCCGCTTGCTCAAGCAGTGCGGGGACAAATGCTTCAAAAGGAAAAGCAGACGGAAAGCTGACCGTTTACACCACCATTTTCCCGATTCAAGATTTCACTGAAAAAATTGGCGGTTCTCATGTTCATGCGCAAAGCGTGTACCCTGCCAATGCAGATGCACACAGCTTTGAACCAAGTTCAAAAACGATGGTTGAAATGGCTGAAGGAGACGCCTTCATCTACAGCGGCACAGGCGCTGAAGCATTCGCTGACAAAACCGCTTCTACGTTAAAAGACCAAGGCGTGAAAACAGTCAAAGCAGCCGAAGGCATCAAATTGTTATCGACAAAAGAAGAGCATTCACATGAAGAAGGTGAAGATCATGATCATGAAGAGGAAGATCATGATGGACACGATCACGGAGATAAAGATCCTCATGCATGGTTAGACCCTGTTTATGCACAGCAAATGGCGAAAAACATTAAAGATACACTCGTTTCATTAGATCCAGATCATAAAGACGAATACACAAAAAACTATGAAAAACTAAAAAAAGATTTGCAATCGCTAGATCAAGAGTTCAACACAACGTTATCTAAAGCAAAACATAAAGAAATCCTTGTTTCGCATGCAGCCTACGGTTATTGGGAAAAGCGCTACGGCATTGAACAAATCAGTGTATTAGGGTTATCCGCTTCTGAAGAGCCTTCACAAAAGCAGCTCGAAAGCATTGTCGAAAAAGCTGAAAAGCATCACATTCAATATGTGATTTTTGAAAACAACGTCAGCAGCAAAGTCTCAGATACGATCCGCAGTGAAATTGGGGCAAAAAGCCTCACACTTAAAAATTTAGAATCTATTACTGAAGATGATGCAAAAAAAGGTGAAAGCTACGTCAGCTTAATGAAACAAAATCTAAAGACCTTAAAAACCGCTTTAAATGATTAATTGTTAGGCCCGGGTGATCTCCCGGGTTTTTTGCTGTAAAAAAGCACACCATTGTAGGGTGTGCTTTTCTTATTACATTTGATACTTTTTCTTAAACAACTCGGCTCTTCCGCCTTTTTCTCCGAATTTTTGGCGTCCTGTATAAAAAGGATGCGTATCAGAGCTTGTTTCTACTTTAATGACAGGATACGTTTTCCCATCTTCCCATTCTACTGTCTCATTGGATGACTTTGTCGATTTACTCAAAAAGCGGTAACCGCTGTTTACGTCCATAAATACAACTTCATGTGAGGTTGGATGAATATCTCTTTTCAATGTCAAAACTCCTTTCGTTATCAAAACGTAATGATTACGCTTTATACTTATATTCTACTCCCTCTTTTACAACATGTCAAAAATCAAGCTTTCTTAGTCAGGAAGAATAATCTAAAAATGGTGGAGAATAATAACATCATGAAAAAGAGAAGCGATAAGAAAGGCGGAGAAAAAATTGACTGATCTCGTTTTAGCTAGAAGCCTGTTCGGCACAACCATGGGCTTTCATATTATTTATGCCTCGCTTGGCGTCGGCATCCCGCTAATGATTTTGTTAGCTGAACTCATCTTCCAAAAAACGAAGGACCCTCACTATGCTGTCATGGCGAAACGGTGGACGAAAGCGCAGGCTGTCTTGTTAGGTGTCGCCATTCCAACAGGCACGATTGCCGGCACCCAGCTCGCTCTTCTATGGCCAGGTTTTATGGAGGTCATCGGAAAGGTCATGTCACTGCCATTTCAGATTGAGATTTATGCGTTCTTTATTGAAGCATTATTTATGTCTATTTATGTGTACGCAGCGGACCGCCTATCACCTGCTATGCGCATCATTACCGTTATTTTTGTTGTGATTGGCGCAGCCGCTTCAGCGATTCTGATCACAAACGTACATGCATTTGAAGGTACCCCTGCTGGCTTTCAAATGGTCAATGGAGAAATTACGAATATCGAGCCTTGGAAGGCCTTTTTCAATCCAAGCTTTGTCGTAACTGCAACACATGTTGTGCTGTCTGCTTTTACAACAGGTGCTTTTGTGATTGCATCAGTGGCAGCTTTTAAAATGCTTAAAACAAGAAAGAATGAGAAGCTCTATACGTTTCATCGAAAAGCTCTTTTTCTTGGACTTATTGTAGGAGGCCTCTTCTCATTTCTTACGGCCATAAATGGTCATGAGTCTGCTCAGCTTCTGTATGAATATCAGCCTGAAAAGTTAGCTGGTGCTGAAGGTTTATTTGAAACACAATCACATGCACCTCTCGCAATAGGTGGTTTTACTGATGCCGATTCAAAGGAAATTAAAGGAGCAATTGAAATCCCTTGGGCGCTTAGCTTTTTGGCAGGAAATAGCTTTGATACGGTGGTCAAGGGCTTAAATGATTTCCCACGTGACGAGTGGCCGCCTTTATTTATTCACACATTATTTAATGGCATGGTCATTATTGGCTCAGTCCTCATTTTGTTTGCGGTATTAGCACTGCTTTACCGTAAAATTTTGAAACGCGAACATTATCCGAAGTGGCTCCTTTTTCTTTACTTATTCGGCGGGCCCCTTAGTCTTTTGGCTATTGAGTTTGGCTGGATCTTTGCATGTACAGGCCGTCAGCCATGGGTCATTTATCGAATGCTCAAAACCTCAGAGGTCGTCACATCATCAGGCTCAATCGGTACGCTCTTTATCCTTTTTGCCATTGTCTACCTCATCTTAGGCATAGCAACTGTGATTGTGCTGACGTACTACTTTAGAAAACATTCGATTGAAGAAGACCTACGGTTAACAGAATCTTAAAAAGGAGCGATCTAGATGCAAATGGATGTGACAACTGATGCACTCATTGCAATCACCATCTTATGGGGGTTCGTTTTTATCTATGCAGTGATGGCATCAATGGATTTCGGCGCAGGATTTTGGTCCATGATTTATATGAATAAAGAACAAACAAAGGCCGCTAATATCGCAAATAAGTATCTTTCTCCAACATGGGAAGTAACTAACGTATTTATTGTGGCAATTGTTGTTGCGTTGTTTAGCATGTTTCCAGGAGCGACCTTTGTCCTTGGTACTGTTTTATTAATACCCGGCAGCATCATATTATTACTTCTTGCACTGCGAAGCGGGTTTCTTGTGTTTTCTCATTCTCTACCTAAAAAATACCGAAAAGCAGTGACTTACATTTCAGGGATTAGCGGCTTTATCATTCCATCGATCCTGATCATGGTTCTTCCGATTACTCATGGTGGATTTATCTTTGAGGAGAACAACAATTACTCATTAGATCTTGGACTGGTCTTTACGAGTGCAAATGTCTATTCTTTTGTCGGCTTTGCCATTTTCAGCACCCTTTTTCTTTCGTCATTGCTTTTAGCTGATTTCTCGAATGTGGCTGATGAAGATGAAGCTTACAGTATTTATAGAAGAGGAGCGCTCATTACGGGTCCGCTTTCACTCATGATGGCCTTTTTCATCATGCTGACATTAAGAAGCGAGGCAAATTGGCTGTTCACAAAAATGATGCAGAACATCCCTATTCTTCTTGTATCACTCCTGATGTTTTTGCTAGCAGGGCTGGCTCTATATTTACCAAATAGCCGGTTTAAGCATCGAAAAGGCCGGCCGCGTTTAGCTGTCATTGCGATTACCATTCAATATTTTTTAGCAAGCTACGTGTACGGACGTGCCCATTTGCCTTATATGGCCTATCCAGATATTACAATCATGTCTGGTTTTACTGACCCTGTGACATTTAGAGCATTATTTATCACGTATATTGTAGGTTTTATCATCTTATTTCCTGGGTTCTATTTCTTCTGGAAATTGTTTATGAAGGATAAGCGCTATATTCGCCAGGAAGATTAACGTGAATGGATGAGGTTCATTTCGGTTACATTATAGAAGAAAGACATACTCAAAAGGAGGTCATCTGTATGAGTCAAAAAATCCTTTGTGAAGTTAATAACTGTTCCTATTGGAATGCTGGAAACCGCTGTGGGGCAGATGCAATCTATGTCGTCAGCCACACAGGAAATACGGCTGAAAAAAGTGAAGAAACGGATTGTAAAACGTTTAAACCACAAGATCTTTAAGTCTCATTTAAGGAGGCGCTTCACATTGAAATACGATCGGCTGCTTCAAACGTTTTTTGACGAAATTCATGACGCGGACGAAGCCGCATTTTATCAAGCAGCTCACTCCTTTTTAAACCTTTGGGATTATGAATATGGCCCTGCAGCAGACATGCCAACTGAAATGAATCACTATATTGGACAGCTTGCTTATGACAGCGAACTGGTAGAAGAGTAAGAAAGAGCGGGTCACCGCTCTTTCTTTTTTTTGAGACAGGAAGGAAAAACTTTCTCTCACTATATATAGATTTTATCGGATGTGCAAAAGGTGAATACCTCATTTTCACATCACAAAATCATGTTTTGTAAACACGTCAATTTTATCTGAAAAAGAACGAAGCGCTTGATAATCCACTTCTACGCCCATTCCTGGGGAACGAGGTACCTCAATAAACCCATTTTCAACCTTGATTTCAGGAAAAATGATATCCTGCTCCCAATATTTTGACGAAGCTGAAATATCACCTGGAATTGTAAATTGCGGAAGTGAAGCAAGTGCCACGTTCTGGGCGCGGGAAATGCCTGTTTCAATCATTCCTCCGCACCATAGCGGAATTTGATGCTCCTTACTGAATGTATGGATTTTAAGTGCTTCTGTCAGCCCTCCAACTCGTGAAGGCTTCACATTAATAATTTGACAGCTGCCAAGCTCTACAGCTTTTCTAGCATCATCTAAAGAACAAATACTTTCATCCAAACATATCGGTGTTTTTAAATGCTTTTGCAAATGGCGATGGTCGACGATATCATCTGCAGCTAATGGCTGTTCAATCATTAATAAACGAATGTCATCGAGCTGCTTGAGCTTGCTAATATCCTTTAACTCATAAGCAGAGTTTGCATCTGCCATTAATGGAAGGTGAGGGAAAGACTCTCTAATTTTTTTAAGGAGACCAATATCCTGTCCCGGCTTAATTTTCACCTTCACCCGCTGATAGCCTTGGTCCACAAATTGTTGTATTTGCTTCAGCATATCATCAACGGGTCCTAACCCCGCCACAACACCAGAAGGTATTCTATCCTTGGTGCCGCCTAATACATCTCGTAACGATTTATTCTCACGCTTCGCATAAATATCCCAAACAGCCGCTTCAATTCCCGCTTTCGCCATCTTATTCCCTTTAAATTGATACAGGCTGTCTGGTATTTCTGAAGGGTGTGTAAAGGTGCGTGTCAGCACATTTGGTATAAAGAAAGCTCTCAGCATATGGTAACAAGTTTCAATGGTTTCTTCTGTATACCAAGGAGAAGAAAAAGCTGACACCTCTCCCCAACCAGTCAATCCCGTTTGATCTTTTACCTCGACAATAATAAACTCACGCTCCGATATGGTCCCAAGACTTGTGGTAAATGGCTGCTTGAGCTTCATCGTGACATGATATAAAATCACTCGTTCAATTTGAATCATCTAAAAACCCCTTTTGACTCTGAGTCTGTGCCTCTGCAATTTATTCGACGCATTTCTTGGCAGCTCGTCCACAAAGTGAAAAGCGGCAGGCCATTTATATTTTGCTAGATGCGACTCACATAAAGCATAGAGCTCACTCTCCGGTATTTTATGGTCTGTGACAAGAAAGGCAGCCGGTACCTCTCCCCATCTATCATCATACATACCCGTCACTCCGGCTTCCTTTACATGCGGATGTGCTAACAGGACCGCTTCAATTTCAGCAGGATAAATATTCTCACCGCCAGAAATAATTAAATCTGAACGGCGGTCAAGCACAAATAAAAATCCCTCCTCATCCACATAGCCAATATCACCCGTTTTCAGCCAGCCTTGATCAAAGGCAGCCGCGGTCGCCTCTTCACGGTAAAGGTACCCTTTCATGACATTTGCCCCTTTCACCATAATTTCGCCATGCTCAAAAGGACGACAAATGCGTGTACCATCTTGAATTTTCAGCTCACACCCAAAAAGGGGTTTTCCCGCTGATCCAAGTTTCTCTACACTAAATTCAGGCGCAAGGGTCACAATTTGTGAACAGGTCTCTGTCATGCCATACGATTGAAACACAGGGAAGCCTTTCTCTTTGCTTTCTTGAAGCATCGCAAAAGGCGCAGGCCCTCCGCCTAATAAAAGACAGCGCAAAGAAGACGGACATTCTTCCAGTCTGCTTAATAAACGGGATAACATCGTTTGAACAACAGATATCATCGTCACACGATGCTGTTCAATAGAACCTTTTACTTCATCGACATCAAACTTCTGATGGAGTACGACAGTCATCCCATAAATCACAGACTTAAATAAAGCGGATAATCCGCTAATATGAAAAAGAGGCAGTGCAATAAGCCAGCGGTCATCCTCTCTGATGCCCATATTGAGTACAGAGGAAACAGCACTATGGAAATGATTGCCAAACGTTTGCTCAACCCCTTTTGGGCGTCCTGTTGTACCAGATGTATACATGATCGTCGCTGTTTCATTTAAATCAAATTCGCTTTCGATTTTAGTTACATTCTCTTGCCCTTCTTCAGGTAAAGTCTCCATTGTATAAACGGGTAGTTCACCCTTATGATCACTGGCATAAACAGGTTCAGTAAATAAAGCGGCTGCTTTTGCATCTTCAAGTTGATAGCGTCTTTCGGCTTTTGTTAACTTATTGTTCAATAGCACGATTTTGAATCCTAATGACAAACAAGCATGAACAAGCATCACCATTTGAGGATGGTTGTTCATCAGAAGACCGACCGTTTCCCCTTTTTTTAATGATGTTTGTGCAAGTCTATTGGAAAGCTCATTGACTTCATCAGCTAAATCGCGAAATGTCCACTTTTTATCCTGATAAATGATCGCGACTCTTTCTGGTGTTAAATAAGCACGGTGCAGCAGCCAATTTGGTTGCTTCATCATGACACCTCCTTTTTGTAAAAGAAAACAGCTTAGTCTGATGCACTAAGCTGTTTTTCATCGATATCATTGAATCAAGGGAAACGCGGGAACTGACCGAAGTCCGGCTTGCGTTTTTCCTTAAAGGAATCGCGTCCTTCTTTTGCTTCATCTGTTGTGTAATAAAGAAGTGTCGCATCTCCTGCAAATTGTTGAATTCCAGCTAATCCATCCGTATCTGCATTAAATGCAGCCTTCAAGAATCGTAAAGCAGTCGGGCTCTTTTCTAGCATCTCCTCACACCACTTCACGGTTTCCTCTTCAAGCTGCTCTAATGGTACAACTGTATTGACAAGTCCCATATCAAGCGCTTCTTGTGCATTGTATTGACGGCATAAGTACCAGATCTCTCTCGCTTTCTTATGACCTACAATACGTGCAAGGTAGCCTGAACCATACCCAGCATCAAAGCTACCTACTTTTGGACCAGTTTGTCCAAAAATCGCATTATCTGCTGCAATTGTCAGGTCACACACAATATGAAGAACGTGCCCGCCGCCGATTGCATAACCAGCAACCATCGCAACAACAGGTTTTGGAATCACACGAATCAAACGCTGTAAGTCCAGAACATTTAGACGCGGAATTTGATCGTCTCCTACATAACCGCCATGACCGCGTACTTTTTGATCTCCACCAGAACAGAATGCTTTGCCGCCAGCACCTGCAAGTACGATCACACCTACATTCGAATTATCACGAGCACGTGAAAATGCATCAATTAATTCACTCACAGTTTTTGGTGTAAACGCGTTATGTACATGTGGACGATTAATCGTGATCTTTGCGATCCCATTGTACGTTTCATATAAAATTTCGTCATATTGACGCTCAGTTTGCCATTCAATAGCCATCAATAGTTCCTCCTCTAATCTTGCGTAATAAACTCACTTACTATTTTACCAAAAAAATGTGGTTGTTCCACATGAACTGTATGCCCAGCCTGCTCAGCCAATATAAATTGACTGCCTTCAAGCTCCTGCTGCATACGTGCGGCGATATTGCAGAACTTTTCATCAAGCGCTCCGCAAATCAACAAAACAGGTAATTTTATATGCTTTAATGCCTTCCAAATAGAGGGCTGCGAACCTGTTCCTATGCCTTCTAAGCTGCGAGCCAGTCCAAGTGGATTGGCTTTCAGCCTTCCCTCTCTTAGTTGAGCCTGCGTGTCAGCTGATAAAGTTCTTTGCGAAGCAAACAGTGGAATACTCTCCCAAAAATCCACAAACTTCACTAAACCTTCATGTCTCATTTTCTGAGCAAGCTGATGATCCTGCTTGAGTCTTGCCATCCGCTCTTTAAACGTGCGAAGCCCTGGAGAGGTACTCTCTAGAATCAATTTGTTGACTCGCTCTGAATAACGAGTGGCAAATGATAAAGCAATACGTCCTCCCATAGAATATCCGAGAATATTCACTTTGTGAAGCTTTAATTGATTTAAAATCTCTGCAAGATCTGCCAGTTGATGCGACATCGCATATCTTCTTATACTTTCTGGTGAGTCCGTGCGGCCATGTCCAAGCAAACTGACTTGAATCAATCTCGTATTCTCCATATAAGCATTCAAGAACGTCCAAGAAGCCGCGCTTCCAGTGAAGCCATGTAGGCATAACGTGGCATTCTCACCTGATGGATTTTGATCCACCACCTCGTACGCCACACCATCACGCATCCGTATTATGAAAGAAGACATTCTTTTTTCACTTCTTTCAATATGTCATCCATCATTTGACGATGCTTGCTTGCACGAGAATGCCGATCTGTTTCAATTTCAATTAAATGAAGTCCAGGCTCTTCTATATGCGCCTTGTATACATCATGGAATTCTTGTTTCGTTGACGGTTTCGCATAGGTTCCCCCATACAGCTTCGAAGCATACTCAAAATTCAGTCCAGTCGGTGTACCAAAGAGTTTTTCATAATACGGTTCCTCAGACGCCTGCGGAAGGAAAGAAAAGATGCCTCCTCCATCATTGTTTAAAAGCACAACCGTTAGTGGAATGTCCATCAACTTCGCTGCAAGGAGACCATTCATATCATGGTAAAATGATAAATCTCCAATCACTAAGGTGACCGGCTGTTTCAAAGCTGCATACGTGCCAAGTGCTGTAGACACAACGCCATCAATACCATTTGCTCCTCGATTCGCCATCATTCGAAAAGGCTTCAATTGCGCTTCAAAAAATGTATCCACATCACGAATCGGCATACTATTTCCGATAAAAAGGACACTCTCCTTCGGCAATAGATGCTGAAGCTGACGGTACACATTCCCCTCAAATGACAGATCCTCATCAGAATAATGGGCAGCATGCGTTCTGAATGATGAATTAGCATCCTGCCAGCGCTTTAGAAAACTTGTATCCTCACGTTGATCCGCTCTATTGACTACTTCATCTACAAAAGCTGCCACATCACTTTCAATGACGTATGAAGCACTCAGCCCAGGATCTCGAAAACCTCCAGCAGCATCAACAACAATCTGATTGACTTCCACATGTTTTTCCAACCACTTGAATAAAGGCTTAGACACAGGCATCGGTCCAAAACGAATGACCATATCCGGCAATAGGTGCTGCTGCAATGCTTCATCTTTCAATAAAGAATCATACGCATCAATAATAAGACCTGCATGCTCATGACCATTTCGTAAATGAGAAAGCGGGTCCGCTAAAATCGGCATATGCAAGGCTTTTGAAAGACGTAACACTGCCTCTTTTTCTTTCTGAGTATGAAGCTCACCACACACAATCAGTCCCTTTTTGGAACGGTTCATGCCCGTCACAATTTCAGATATCGCATCACAATTTGGGAAAGCCTGTCCTGTAGCTAATACTTTTTTCCGGTCTGTTTCTTCTCTCTCGAAAGGATCAATAGACAAATCAGGAAGCAATGGTTCTCTCAGAGGGACATTGATTTGTACAGGTCCTTTCGGCTCTTGCATCGACATATGATTTGCTCTTGCCGCAGCCGTCTGAACATAGCGCAACATCGTCTGACTTTCTTCTGGCAATGCTAAGTCTGTGAACCATTTAACAAACTTACCGAATAAGAATTGCTGATCAATCGCTTGAGGTGCCCCAACTTCCCTCAATTCGTGCGGCCGATCAGCAGTTAAAACAATAAGTGGGACATGGGAATAATGTGCCTCTACAATGGCTGGGTAAAAGTTAGCTGCTGCTGTACCTGATGTACAAATAAGCAGCACTGATTTTTGACTTGCTTTTGCAAGACCAAGCGCATAAAAAGCAGCAGACCGTTCATCCACTAATACATGGACATTGATGTTTTGGTGGGCTAGAGCCAGCATTGCAAGCGGGGTCGAACGAGAACCTGGACAGACAACGGCCTCTTGTACGCCGCCTTGGACAAATTCATCCATCAATCTGCCAATATATGTTGTCATGATTTGATTATTCAATAGGACGACCTCCAAGGGCAGATAGCATTGGTCTTAATTTCACTTGCGTTTCCTCGTACTCCTGCTTTGCAAGGGAATCCTCTACAATGCCGCAGCCAGCGAACAAACGAACATGGTCTTCCTCAATAAGACCTGACCGAATGGCAACAGCAAATTCTCCATTATCCTGAGAGTCAATCCACCCTACCGGCGCTGCGTACCAGCCACGTTTCAACGGTTCGATTTCACGAATGACCTCAACTGCCTTTTCCTTCGGATATCCACCTAATGCTGGCGTCGGATGGAGCTGTTCAATTAATGAGAAGAGAGAACAGCTGCTTTTAATTTCTCCCACAATCGGTGTAAACAAATGCTGAATGTTTTTTGTTTTATAAAGACTAGGTTGATTTGGTTTATGCACGCGAAGGCAATTGGCCTCAAATGCTTGCTCAATCATATTGACGACAATTTGATGTTCAATCAAATTCTTCTCATCATGCAGTAGCTCCTCGCCTAATGCTCGATCTTCCGCTTCATTTTTTCCACGAACAATCGAACCTGCTAAACAAGATGAAAAGACCTCTCCGCCGCTTTTTTTCACTAAGCGTTCCGGCGTAGCTCCGACAAATGCTTGTCTCCCCTGTTCAACCGCAAATACATAACTCGTTGTTTGATGCTTTAATAATTCTGATAACAGTGGAGCGAGTTCAATTTGATTTTTATAGTGAAGCAAGACTTCTCTTGCTAAAACAACCTTTTCATATTCGTTTGCACGAATGTGGTCTGTCGCTTCTTGGATCGCCTTCATCCATTCCGTCACATCTCGTTCTTCCATATGAACAAGTTCGGCTTGTCCATCATGTCTGAGCGGTAATGTTTCGAAATGAGAGGCTTTTTGTTCTAATTCTTGAATGAGCTGATGAACATTCCCGTCCACCTGCTTCCATTCATTAATCGTAAGAAACGTCCCTTCTTTCGAGACAGTGAGCATCATCGATGGCACAAAAAAATGAGCCTCGCCAAAAGCTTCCCAGTGACGCGCCTTCTCTTCAAACGGATCAAATGAGAATCCTCCAAATAAAAGCGGACCAACAGCCGCTTGCCTTAACTCCTTCTCATCATGAAAATGGAACATGTGCTGCTTCAGCTGTTCCCATTCTTGATGGACTGTATCAAATCGTTCCTTGCCTTGTTCAGATGATTTAATAACGGCCGCTCTGCCAAGTCCAGAAAATATCATTTGGCTTTCTGGATCAGACCAAAAAAAACGCTCGCCTAAAAAATCCGCTTCGCCGCTTTGGAAAAAGGCAAGAGGATCCAGATCGTCAACTCTTCTGGAGTAGCTTATCAAAACAGCATGGTTGACGTTATTCGCTTCTTCTAATGTCGCAAGCGCTTCCTGCCAGAAAGTACTTTGCACTGTTGTCACCATGATACATTCCTCCAAAATCCATGAAATAACATAAAAAAATAAAACCAAAATGAAAAAATACGTGAACATTCGAGTATGTCGAATGACCTGCTTTTCTATTATAAACCTTAACAGATGAACTTAGTAAAGAAAACAGCTTTTAAAACCTCGAATCCTTATTATATCACGCTTTCTAGATTTTTTCGCTCCTACTTCTTGAAACGAGAGCATCTATAAGAAAAATGGAAAGTCTTGTTCTAAGATCAAGCTTTCTCTCGATATGGCAACGATTAGCAAACATCTTTTTCAGGTTTCATCGCATCAATATATTGACACCCTTTTGAACTTTGCTAAACTGGAATTTGGACGTGTACGTATTTTTTTATTTAAAGGAGTATATTTTATGCAGCATCAATCGATATCAGATCAGCTTTCACCGATTAAGCCTGATAAGAACTGGCGGATTTGGTGGAATTTACTACGACCGCATACATTAACAGCAGCATTTATTCCCGTTACTTTAGGAACTGTTCTCGCACTTCCAAGTGGTCAAATACATGTTGGGCTATTTTTAGCTATGCTGTTTGCATCTATGTTTATCCAAATCGCAACAAACATGTTTAATGAGTACTTTGATTATGTTCGCGGATTGGACAACGAGAAATCTGTCGGCATCGGCGGCGCCATTGTCAGAAATGGCGTGAAGCCTAAAACCGTTCTCGCCCTTGCTTATGCACTATTTGCGCTTTCTTTACTACTAGGGGTGTACATTTGCATGATGTCTAGCTGGTGGATTGCACTGATAGGGCTCATTTGTATGGCAGCAGGCTATTTCTATACTGGCGGTCCTGTTCCTATTGCATATACACCGTTTGGAGAACTTGTATCAGGTGCGTTTATGGGATTAGGAATCATCCTGATCAGTTTCTATATTCAAACAGGCACACTGACGTCTAAAGCGGTTCTCGTCTCATTACCAATTTCTATTTTAGTTGGTGCCATCTTACTATCGAACAATATCCGCGATTTAGACGGCGATAAAGAAAATGGACGAAAAACACTTGCTATCCTTGCTGGGCGAAAAGCTGCAGTGAACATTTTACTTTCCATGTTTTTGCTCTCTTATGTACTTATTTTTGTTTATATCTTCACAGATATTGTCGGCCTTTGGAGCCTTCTTGTTTTACTCAGTGGCCCAAAAGCATATACAGCTATCAAAGAATTTAAGCAAAAAGAAAAACCAATTGAATTAATGAATGCCATGAAATCTACAGCACAAACCAATACATTTTTCGGTTTCCTGCTAACAATCGCTTTGATTTTACAGTACTATATTGCTTAACAAAGAACGCCTGCCCCAGCCGCAGGCGTTTTTTCATGAGGAATTGCTTCAAATTGGAACTAGTCTTACAGATAAAATTGCTCATACTAACATTATGTTTGATATGAAAGGATGATCGCTTTGTTGTCTAAAGACGAATTACATCATTTGAAGCAGCGACTTCTCGATGAAAAACACAAACTCGAAGCCAAAAGCCATGACGATGAACAAAAAGTATCATTTCCTTATGATTCTGTCGGAGATCTGTCAGCCTATGATAATCATCCAGGTGATCAAGGAACAGAGCTGTTCGAACGCGGGAAAGATATTGCGTTAAATAGTTTAGAACATGAACATCTGTTAGACATCAATGAAGCACTTCAAGCCATCACTGACGGCTCTTATGGACTTTGCAAGGTCTGTAAAGCCCCTATCCCAAAGGAACGTTTAGAAGCCTTGCCTAGTGCCGTCACATGCACAGAGCATTCAAAAGAACAAACCGTTTCACAAAACCGTCCAATTGAAGAGGATTTATTAAGTCCGCCATCAGGGCAATTCGAAAATGAAGAAAGTGCAGCCTACGATGGAGAGGATGCATATCAAGACGTAGAACGCTACGGAAACTCTGATACGCCGTCCGATATGGAATTTCCTCCATTGACATACGATGATGTGTACACTCAATCAGAAGATGAAGATTATGTCGAAGACTATGAAGGATTTGCAGCTGCTGATATTGAGGGCAAGGCAAGTATGGTGTATCCAAATAAAGCCCATGAAGCCTATGAAAAAGCATTGGACGAAGAAGGCGTCATGACCGTATTTGGTGATTTGAAGCCGTACGAAGAGGAACCTTATACAGAAGAAAATCATTAGTCCCCTCATAATGGGGGCTTAATGTTTATATCATGTAATGATTGGGAAATCACTTTAAGAGTGAATTTGATTGGAGGAGATTCTTAATGGCGAGAAAAAGTATCATTTGGGCAGTGGTTGTCTTTTTTATTACATACGCATTATTCTCTATTGCCGGATTCTTGTTCCCGATTGACAGAGAGTGGTATGATGCATTAAATAAACCTGAATGGACACCAAGTGGTGGTGTAATTGGTGCTGTATGGGCTATCTTATTTGCTCTTATCTCGTTGTCCGCAGCGATCATTTATGGAAAGTACGGATTTCAAAAAATCACCTTACCATTTTGGATTCTTTTTCTTTTAAATTATGTATTTAATCAAGCCTTTAGTTTTTTTCAATTTACACAAAAAGATTTATTTGCTGCTACAATCGATTGCCTTCTTGTAGCACTGACAGCACTTGCTCTTGTCATCGTCTCGCGTAAACTAAGCAAAGTCGTTCCGATTTTACTAATTCCTTATGTCTTATGGGGCTTCTTTGCAACTTACTTGTCTTATACGATCTATTCCATGAACATGTAAAAAAGGACCGCTATAATGGCGGTCTTTCTTTTTTTGAAGAAAATAAAAAAAGAGATCTTTGACAAGATCTCTTTTAAATATGACCCGTACGGGATTCGAACCCGTGTTACCGCCGTGAAAGGGCGGTGTCTTAACCGCTTGACCAACGGGCCAGATAAATGGCGGAGAAGGAGGGATTTGAACCCTCGCGCCGCTTGCGCGACCTACACCCTTAGCAGGGGCGCCTCTTCAGCCACTTGAGTACTTCTCCATTTGGCTCCGCAGGTAGGACTCGAACCTACGACCGATCGGTTAACAGCCGATAGCTCTACCACTGAGCTACTGCGGAATATCATGGTGGGCCTGAGTGGACTCGAACCACCGACCTCACGCTTATCAGGCGTGCGCTCTAACCAGCTGAGCTACAGGCCCATGAATGGATATACAAATGGAGCGGGTGATGGGAATCGAACCCACGACATCAGCTTGGAAGGCTGAGGTTTTACCACTAAACTACACCCGCAAAAATATGTATGGGGCGATTGATGGGAATCGAACCCACGAGTGCCAGAGCCACAATCTGGTGCGTTAACCACTTCGCCACAACCGCCATACTATCAATATTTTTTTATAAAAGTGGCTCGGGACGGAATCGAACCGCCGACACACGGATTTTCAGTCCGTTGCTCTACCAACTGAGCTACCGAGCCATGTATTCATTTTAAAAATGGCGGTCCGGACGGGACTCGAACCCGCGACCTCCTGCGTGACAGGCAGGCATTCTAACCAACTGAACTACCGGACCATTTTGGTTGCACTCAATGAGCACTCCCTATTGGTGTATAAAATAATTTGGTTGCGGGGGCAGGATTTGAACCTGCGACCTTCGGGTTATGAGCCCGACGAGCTACCGAACTGCTCCACCCCGCGATGATATAAGGTTTTAAAAAATATGGCGGAGGAAGAGGGATTCGAACCCCCGCGGGCTTTGACACCCCTGTCGGTTTTCAAGACCGATCCCTTCAGCCGGACTTGGGTATTCCTCCGTATAGATGGTGGACCTTGTAGGACTCGAACCTACGACCGGACGGTTATGAGCCGTCTGCTCTAACCAACTGAGCTAAAGGTCCTTTATAGCGGCGGAGGGGATCGAACCCCCGACCTCACGGGTATGAACCGTACGCTCTAGCCAGCTGAGCTACACCGCCATGATCAAAATAATCTTTTAAAAGTGGAGCCTAGCGGGATCGAACCGCTGACCTCCTGCGTGCAAGGCAGGCGCTCTCCCAGCTGAGCTAAGGCCCCATAAAGATGGTCGGGAAGACAGGATTCGAACCTGCGACCCCTTGGTCCCAAACCAAGTGCTCTACCAAGCTGAGCTACTTCCCGATCTTAATGGCGCGCCCGAGAGGAGTCGAACCCCTAACCTTTTGATCCGTAGTCAAACGCTCTATCCAATTGAGCTACGGGCGCTTATTTTATAATGCCGAGGGCCGGACTTGAACCGGCACGGTAGTCACCTACCGCAGGATTTTAAGTCCTGTGTGTCTGCCAATTCCACCACCCCGGCGTGGATGGTATAAGCGGAAGACGGGATTCGAACCCGCGACCCCCACCTTGGCAAGGTGGTGTTCTACCACTGAACTACTTCCGCATTACAGGATTTCTTTATTTTATTTGGCAATGCGGGTGAAGGGACTTGAACCCCCACGTCATAAAGACACTAGATCCTAAGTCTAGCGCGTCTGCCAATTCCGCCACACCCGCATGAAACATGGTGAGCCATGAAGGACTCGAACCTTCGACCCTCTGATTAAAAGTCAGATGCTCTACCAACTGAGCTAATGGCTCGCTTTAAAAGCGACTTGTCTATCTTACCATATGAAAGTGGTGCCGGCAAGAGGACTTGAACCCCCAACCTACTGATTACAAGTCAGTTGCTCTACCAGTTGAGCTACACCGGCTTTATCTATCCTAACATTATGTAAGAATAAATATGGTGGAGGATGACGGGCTCGAACCGCCGACCCTCTGCTTGTAAGGCAGATGCTCTCCCAGCTGAGCTAATCCTCCACTATGTAGGAATCTCTCGATCCGACAAAGATTATTATATAGGATTTTAAATCCATTGTAAATATATTTTTTTAAAAAAACAAGAAAAACTTAGTCCACAACATAAAAAGTATCCGACTAAGTTTTTCTTGTTATAAACTACATATTTCACTATATAATGTAACATCTTCTTAATTTCGATTTTAATTTTTTTAAACTTAATTTAGGTGACATTCTAATTTCATCTTTTCGATGCTTATCGTCTGTTTTCTTTAAGTCCGTTTGTTTGAAATTTCTTGGACTTGAATTCGGATATAGCCCAATGTCTACCATATAAGCATTATATCGTTTTCCAACATTCTTATCACTAACATTTAAATTAACGAGGTGGATTAACCTCAAATCCATTAGTTGTTTTATTAAATTATATTCTTCAGGATTAGTTTCTATTTCATCTTTTTCTACTAAGAAAGTATTTCGTTTCTTGTTTTCAATGATTTCATATTTAATATAATAGAGGGTATCTTCCAAACTCATGAATTCTTCTTCATTTTCAGATTTAATAGAATCGATCTTATTGCTAATCTGTTCAATTGCCATTTTAGTTACATCGGGCTTTTTTATTCTAGCAATATCATTAGAAATAATTTTATTCAATAATCCGGTTAACAAACTTAAAAAATCCCTTGGTATCCCTCCGGAGGCATAACACAGTTGATCAAATCCTTCACCAGCAAACAAATTATTAATGAATTGAGCATCATGTTTTGAATTAATATGATTTAAAATATCTTTCATAAATAGTGCGGTTGATTTAAAATCTCCTAGAGTATAATCTAATTCAATAGCCATTACATCATGATTAATTTCCATACCTACATAAGTATCTTTATCTTCTTCATATAATTTGGTTCTAAATTTGATTGATGCAACTTTTAAAAATAATGCAGTGTCCTTTGTAAGTCTATGCAAATAATCTATAAATTTACTTTGTATTGCCCGTGGAATAAAATAAAAATCATCCAACACTAAAAATATATGATCTATTTCGTAGAAGTTTGAATAGCTATTTAATATTTCTTTATAATTTGTGATTTTATCCTTCAAATTTAAGAGTTTATCTTTCTCGTATGTTCTAGTTGATTCTTTTTTTTCGCGATTTATGCTTTCCCTTTCCCCCGCTAAATTAAGTTGACTAATACCTTTTAATTCTCCTTTAGCTTTTGTATTTGTTTGATGGTTGTTTTGGCTCATCTCGGTTAGTGTATACTTCTCTGGTTGCTCCAGTAATTCTTTTAATTCCTCGATTGTTTGTTCCACTTTTTTCTTTAATTCTTTTCTACGCTTTTTAAATAATTTATTTTTCTTTAATTTATACCATTTAGTCTTTTTAGATGGGAATTCAAATTTCTCAAATACATTTATTAAAATGTGAGTTAAAATATTAGGAAAGGCAATATCTTTAAAGTCTTCCATATTTAATTTAATTATGACACCATTATTCATTGAGCCATCTTTTAACTCATTTAACAAACTTGATTTACCAGCACCTCTTCTCCCAAAAATAACATGATTTTGCTTTGTTAAAAGTCTATTTTTTTGATTTCTAAGATCAACATAGCTCAAATCTGTTTTTGTGGAATTTCTTATATTTTCTTCTATAAAATTAACAACATTCTGTAATTTTAAAATTTCATCTTGATTCATCATAGTAATCTCCATTTTTTATTAATTATAACTCTAAAGGGAATTTAAAGCAAAATTTATTAGGTATATTCACATTCTAAACTCTTAAAGGTTAATCACACTCCAATAAACTTTATAGATTTTTTATCCATAGGCTTAAATTGTTCGTTATCACCTTTTTCAACTTTACTTTTCTCAACCTGAAGCTAAATTTGTATTACTAGACCAACTTGTCGAAGAGAATCACTTACTTTATAATTTGATCAGCACATTGAATTTTCATTTATAGATTATAAAATAACACTGTATTATAGTGAGAATAAAGGATCGCCTATCTCTTGTTCCACTTGTTTTATTTAAAATGATGTTTAACAGATACTTGTACGGTATCCTTAGAAAATTTCCTCAAGAAACACAAAAAGGATCAGTTCCTAATGGAACTGATCCTTAGACAAGCTTGGCGGCGTCCTACTCTCACAGGGGGAGACCCCCAACTACCATCGGCGCTGAAGAGCTTAACTTCCGTGTTCGGTATGGGAACGGGTGTGACCTCTTCGCTATCGCCACCAAACCTGATGGAGAGAATGTTCTCTCAAAACTAGATAACAATGTTCAAACTTCACATTAGAATATAGGTTAAGTCCTCGATCTATTAGTATCTGTCAGCTCCACGTGTCACCACGCTTCCACCTCAGACCTATCAACCTGATCATCTTTCAGGGATCTTACTTCCTTGCGGAATGGGAAATCTCATCTTGAGGGGGGCTTCATGCTTAGATGCTTTCAGCACTTATCCCGTCCGCACATAGCTACCCAGCGATGCCCTTGGCAGAACAACTGGTACACCAGCGGTGCGTCCATCCCGGTCCTCTCGTACTAAGGACAGCTCCTCTCAAATTTCCTGCGCCCGCGACGGATAGGGACCGAACTGTCTCACGACGTTCTGAACCCAGCTCGCGTACCGCTTTAATGGGCGAACAGCCCAACCCTTGGGACCGACTACAGCCCCAGGATGCGATGAGCCGACATCGAGGTGCCAAACCTCCCCGTCGATGTGGACTCTTGGGGGAGATAAGCCTGTTATCCCCGGGGTAGCTTTTATCCGTTGAGCGATGGCCCTTCCATGCGGAACCACCGGATCACTAAGCCCGACTTTCGTCCCTGCTCGACTTGTAGGTCTCGCAGTCAAGCTCCCTTGTGCCTTTACACTCTGCGAATGATTTCCAACCATTCTGAGGGAACCTTTGGGCGCCTCCGTTACATTTTAGGAGGCGACCGCCCCAGTCAAACTGCCCACCTGACACTGTCTCCCTGCCCGATAAGGGCAGCGGGTTAGAAGGTCAATACAGCCAGGGTAGTATCCCACCGATGCCTCCACCGAAGCTAGCGCTCCGGTTTCCAAGGCTCCTACCTATCCTGTACAAGCTGTACCAACATTCAATATCAGGCTGCAGTAAAGCTCCACGGGGTCTTTCCGTCCTGTCGCGGGTAACCTGCATCTTCACAGGTACTATAATTTCACCGAGTCTCTCGTTGAGACAGTGCCCAGATCGTTGCGCCTTTCGTGCGGGTCGGAACTTACCCGACAAGGAATTTCGCTACCTTAGGACCGTTATAGTTACGGCCGCCGTTTACTGGGGCTTCAATTCGCACCTTCGCTTACGCTAAGCGCTCCTCTTAACCTTCCAGCACCGGGCAGGCGTCAGCCCCTATACTTCGCCTTACGGCTTCGCAGAGACCTGTGTTTTTGCTAAACAGTCGCCTGGGCCTATTCACTGCGGCTTCTCGGGGCTTTAACACCCTAAGAAGCACCCCTTCTCCCGAAGTTACGGGGTCATTTTGCCGAGTTCCTTAACGAGAGTTCTCTCGATCACCTTAGGATTCTCTCCTCGCCTACCTGTGTCGGTTTGCGGTACGGGCACCTCTCACCTCGCTAGAGGCTTTTCTTGGCAGTGTGGAATCAGGAACTTCGCTACTAAATTTCGCTCGCCATCACAGCTCAGCCTTCACGGGAAACGGATTTGCCTATTTCCCAGCCTAACTGCTTGGACGCGGATATCCAATACCGCGCTTACCCTATCCTCCTGCGTCCCCCCATTGCTCAAATGGTGAGGAGGTGGTACAGGAATATCAACCTGTTGTCCATCGCCTACGCCTTTCGGCCTCGGCTTAGGTCCCGACTAACCCTGAGCGGACGAGCCTTCCTCAGGAAACCTTAGGCATTCGGTGGACGGGATTCTCACCCGTCTTTCGCTACTCATACCGGCATTCTCACTTCTAAGCGCTCCACCAGTCCTTCCGGTCTGACTTCACAGCACTTAGAACGCTCTCCTACCACTGTTCGTAAGAACAGTCCGCAGCTTCGGTGATACGTTTAGCCCCGGTACATTTTCGGCGCAGAGTCACTCGACCAGTGAGCTATTACGCACTCTTTAAATGGTGGCTGCTTCTAAGCCAACATCCTGGTTGTCTAAGCAACTCCACATCCTTTTCCACTTAACGTATACTTTGGGACCTTAGCTGGCGGTCTGGGCTGTTTCCCTTTCGACTACGGATCTTATCACTCGCAGTCTGACTCCCAAGGATAAGTCATCGGCATTCGGAGTTTGACTGAATTCGGTAACCCGGTAGGGGCCCCTAGTCCAATCAGTGCTCTACCTCCGAGACTCTTACCTTGAGGCTAGCCCTAAAGCTATTTCGGAGAGAACCAGCTATCTCCAGGTTCGATTGGCATTTCACCCCTACCCACACCTCATCCCCGCACTTTTCAACGTGCGTGGGTTCGGGCCTCCATTCAGTGTTACCTGAACTTCACCCTGGACATGGGTAGATCACCTGGTTTCGGGTCTACGACCACGTACTCATGCGCCCTATTCAGACTCGCTTTCGCTGCGGCTCCGCATCTTCTGCTTAACCTTGCACGGGATCGTAACTCGCCGGTTCATTCTACAAAAGGCACGCCATCACCCTTTAACGGGCTCTGACTACTTGTAGGCACACGGTTTCAGGATCTATTTCACTCCCCTTCCGGGGTGCTTTTCACCTTTCCCTCACGGTACTGGTTCACTATCGGTCACTAGGGAGTATTTAGCCTTGGGAGATGGTCCTCCCGGATTCCGACGGAATTTCACGTGTTCCGCCGTACTCAGGATCCACTCTGGAGAGAACAACATTTCAGTTACAGGGCTGTTACCTTCTTTGGCGGGCCTTTCCAGACCTCTTCGCTTATATCGTTCCTTTGTAACTCCGTATAGAGTGTCCTACAACCCCAAGAGGCAAGCCTCTTGGTTTGGGCTGTTCCCGTTTCGCTCGCCGCTACTCAGGGAATCGCATTTGCTTTCTCTTCCTCCGGGTACTTAGATGTTTCAGTTCCCCGGGTATGCCTTCTCATACTCTATGTATTCAAGTATGGATACTACTCCATTACGAGCAGTGGGTTTCCCCATTCGGAAATCTCCGGATCAAAGCTTGCTTACAGCTCCCCGAAGCATATCGGTGTTCGTCCCGTCCTTCATCGGCTCCTAGTGCCAAGGCATCCACCGTGCGCCCTTTCTAACTTAACCATTTCTTACTTTAGAAAGAATCACTATGTGTGATGAACTTTGCATTGCATTCAATGTGAATGTATTACTTATTGTTATCTAGTTTTCAAAGAACAATCCTGTCTCGCTAGAGACATGTCTTGAAGGAATGATCCTTCAAAACTAAACAAGACGAAAACGCACGCTGCTCCATATATCCTTAGAAAGGAGGTGATCCAGCCGCACCTTCCGATACGGCTACCTTGTTACGACTTCACCCCAATCATCTGCCCCACCTTCGGCGGCTGGCTCCATAAAGGTTACCTCACCGACTTCGGGTGTTGCAAACTCTCGTGGTGTGACGGGCGGTGTGTACAAGGCCCGGGAACGTATTCACCGCGGCATGCTGATCCGCGATTACTAGCGATTCCAGCTTCACGCAGTCGAGTTGCAGACTGCGATCCGAACTGAGAACAGATTTATGGGATTGGCTAAACCTTGCGGTCTCGCAGCCCTTTGTTCTGTCCATTGTAGCACGTGTGTAGCCCAGGTCATAAGGGGCATGATGATTTGACGTCATCCCCACCTTCCTCCGGTTTGTCACCGGCAGTCACCTTAGAGTGCCCAACTAAATGCTGGCAACTAAGATCAAGGGTTGCGCTCGTTGCGGGACTTAACCCAACATCTCACGACACGAGCTGACGACAACCATGCACCACCTGTCACTCTGTCCCCGAAGGGAAAGCCCTATCTCTAGGGTTGTCAGAGGATGTCAAGACCTGGTAAGGTTCTTCGCGTTGCTTCGAATTAAACCACATGCTCCACCGCTTGTGCGGGCCCCCGTCAATTCCTTTGAGTTTCAGTCTTGCGACCGTACTCCCCAGGCGGAGTGCTTAATGCGTTAGCTGCAGCACTAAGGGGCGGAAACCCCCTAACACTTAGCACTCATCGTTTACGGCGTGGACTACCAGGGTATCTAATCCTGTTCGCTCCCCACGCTTTCGCTCCTCAGCGTCAGTTACAGACCAGAGAGTCGCCTTCGCCACTGGTGTTCCTCCACATCTCTACGCATTTCACCGCTACACGTGGAATTCCACTCTCCTCTTCTGCACTCAAGTTTCCCAGTTTCCAATGACCCTCCCCGGTTGAGCCGGGGGCTTTCACATCAGACTTAAGAAACCGCCTGCGAGCCCTTTACGCCCAATAATTCCGGACAACGCTTGCCACCTACGTATTACCGCGGCTGCTGGCACGTAGTTAGCCGTGGCTTTCTGGTTAGGTACCGTCAAGGTGCGAGCAGTTACTCTCGCACTTGTTCTTCCCTAACAACAGAGCTTTACGATCCGAAAACCTTCATCACTCACGCGGCGTTGCTCCGTCAGACTTTCGTCCATTGCGGAAGATTCCCTACTGCTGCCTCCCGTAGGAGTCTGGGCCGTGTCTCAGTCCCAGTGTGGCCGATCACCCTCTCAGGTCGGCTACGCATCGTCGCCTTGGTGAGCCATTACCCCACCAACTAGCTAATGCGCCGCGGGTCCATCTGTAAGTGACAGCCGAAACCGTCTTTCATCCTTGAACCATGCGGTTCAAGGAACTATCCGGTATTAGCTCCGGTTTCCCGGAGTTATCCCAGTCTTACAGGCAGGTTACCCACGTGTTACTCACCCGTCCGCCGCTAACATCCGGGAGCAAGCTCCCTTCTGTTCGCTCGACTTGCATGTATTAGGCACGCCGCCAGCGTTCGTCCTGAGCCAGGATCAAACTCTCCGAGGTATGCAGGATGCATATCACACATGCGTTGCTACACGATGTAGCGAACTTAGCATGTGATCATTTCCTGCCTCGTCAGCGTTTGACTGACTACCTATGATATTACATAGGATTTTTTTATAAAAACTCGAATTAACAGGTACGTTTTGTTTTGTCTTGTTTAGTTTTCAAAGATCATCTTCGTCGTCTCTAAGAGGCGACTTTATTAATATAACATTCTATCAAGTTGAAGTCAACAACTTTTTTCTTTATGTTATTTAATAACCGCGCTGTTTTAGCGGCGAATACAAATATAACACCTTTTGAGAGAGGAAACAAGTATTTTTTCTAAATAATTTATTTTTCCTTATCTCTTCCTATATAATCATACAAAAATTGATTGTCACAGGAATTCTCTATTGTTGATCCTGAAGGTCTTTAGTATATTTATAATAGAAGAAAACTAAATAACCGCAGGGGGAGCTTTGTGCTGAGAGTGAACACTCGTTGTTCTGACCCTTTGAACCTGTCAGTTAATACTGAAGTAGGAATGTGGATTCTATTGAATACATGTGGTGTATTCAACTCGATATGTTTTTCTATGAATAACATACTCATCCTTACACGGTCTCTCCTTGCTCAATTCATGAAAAGGGAGATTTTTTTATGCAGCAATCAAATCAATTGGTACGACTGATGGAAATCGCAATTATGACTTCACTTGCACTAGTATTAGATTACTTATCAAGTCTCTTTTTAAGAATGCCGAACGGCGGATCTCTTGCGCTGATTATGATACCCGTCATTCTTATGTCTATTAGATGGGGAATATCAACCGGGTTTATCATTGGTGTGCTTATTGCAGGCCTTCAGCTGATGAATGGCCCTATTATCGCTACACCAGTTCAAGGATTTCTCGATTATTTCGTCGCATCTGTTGTCATTTCCCTAAGCGGCCTCTTTGCTGGATTGATTAAAAAAGCCATTCAGGATCAAAAGCGAAAGCAGCAATTCTTCTATATTACCTTATCCGTATTTGTTGCAAGTTTCTTCAGACTGTTGACGTTCTTTATTTCTGGTGTTGTTTTCTTTTCTCAGTATGCACCAAAAGGAACACCGGGTTGGGTTTATTCTTTAATTTATAACAGCACATATATGGTTCCTTCATTTATTATTTGCAGTATTGTTCTTTGCATACTCATACCAAGTGCATCTCGTTTGGTTTTCCCTCACAAAAAATAACTGGCTGATTTCAGCTGGTTATTTTTTTATGCATAATTTGCCGCTCTATGGAATCTATTAATAGTAGAAGATTTCATGTTGGAGGTACGCCAATGAACCCTTACTCCATTATGCTGTGCTGTTATATTCTCAGTCTTGCTTATTTTTTAGCAGGTTTCTATGAAGCTTTAAAAATAGCAGGAATAAAAGGAAAAGTAGAAGCTTCTCCTCTTATCTCTTATATGCTGCTAGCTGTGCTTTTCACTTTTTTCTCTCATTATTATTGGAAGCTGACGATTTAATTCGGTGTACATGGTCATTTAATACCGGCAGCTCCCACCCATACCCTATTTCATTATGCTTCTCGCCAGCCAGCTCGAACTGGCTGGTAACGACAAAATGAGGTTGAAGCTTTTGATAAAAATGCTTTGCCGAATTTTGTTCAAACACCCACAGCATTATATTCTGATATCCTTTCTCTATTAAATAACGCACTCCTTCTGAAATTAAAGCAATACCTGCTCCTGATTTCTGTTTCTCTTGCAATAGATAGATCGCATAAAGTTCTCCATCATATGTTGGATAGCGCTCATCACGTTGTTTTCCAAAAGAAGCAAAACCAAATACCCCCTCGTCATCTTCTGCGACAAACGTCCCTTCAAGTGACCTTCTTCTCCAGCTCTCTTCCTTATCTTCTATCTGTAAACCATCCAAATAATCCTGATTAATAATGCCTTGATAAGTCGTCTGCCAGCTCTTCACATGTATTTCGGCGATTTTAGGAATATCTTGTTGTACAGCATGTCTCACCTTCATCCGCGCCACTCCTTCTCACTGTTTTCATTCTATCTTTATTATGATAAATTCCTATTTCCTAAAATTCAATCAATAATTGATATCTGTTGACATTTTGTCAACACGCCTTTATATTGGGTACGACTTCTTCTATAGAAGAGTTGATACATCATACAAAGGATGGCGTAAAATGGATACTAAAACAACTGAGCTTGGGCCTCTCTTAAAGGAAAGATTACAACAACGATCTCTATCTTTAAGAGAGCTCAGCACATACACAGAAATTGATAAAGCGACACTGTCTCGAATCATGAATGGAAAAAGAAAACCAACTTTGAATCATCTGCAACGACTTTCAGATTCTCTGAACCTATCATTAGATCAACTATTAGCTGCTGCTGGGTTTCCAACCAAAAACGAAAAGGTACATAGTGATACGTTCATACAAACGGTCGTAGAGATCGAAACAACACTGAAAGATCAGGAGGTCTACGACGGTACATTTAGTCAGACCAAATTGAAACAAAAGCTAAACGAATATGAGACCTATAGCCAAACAAACGAGGGAAAAGAAACGATATCGGCAAAGTTTGAGAAAAAGATGGAGGCGCTAAACGGCGTCGGGCCATTCCTTCAGCATTTGAATGACATGTACAGCTTATTTATGACCAGACGAGGTACTTCTCGAGAATTAATGCTGATGGGGGGCGCACTCCTTTATTTCATTATGCCTGTTGACTTAATACCAGATTATATTTTTCCGATCGGCTACATTGATGATGCTGCGGCTGTGAAAATAGTCATAGAGCAGCTGACAAATAGGTAACAGGAAAAGAAGCTATGAAAAAACAGTACAGCATTGACTTCATCCTTTTACTCACTGTGATTTGTTTATTTGTCATCAGCCTGATAGCTGTATATAGCGGATCGGGCCAGTATGAAACGCAGGACTTGTTTTATTTCGTCAAAAGACAAATCTTCTGGTATATCGTCGGCTTTGGTCTCATGGCAATAGCTGCATACTTTGATTATGAATTGCTTGAGCGGTTATCTTTTCGGTTATTTGCAGGTGGTATTTTCCTCATTATTCTTGTGCACTTTTTTGGAACGAGTCAAAACGGATCGCAAAGGTGGATCAGCTTCGGTTCAATCAAAGTTCAGCCATCAGAGTTCATGAAAATTTTTATGATATTGCTTCTAGCGGCTGTGCTGAACCAATACAAGCACCGGCGCTTTTCGTTTAAAGAAAGCATCATTCCTACAAGTAAAGTCGTTTGCTGGACCGTTGTCCCTTTTTTCCTCATCTTAATTCAGCCTGATTTAGGGACAGCGCTCGTGATATTATCTATCGCCTTTACACTGATGCTTGTGTCAGGGATTTCTAGCAAGATGATGGCCGCATTAACGGCTTCTTTTCTGGCACTTCTTTCATTTTTGGTCTACTTACACAACGAGCACTTTGAGCATTTCACAAAAATCATTAAGCCTCACCAGCTTGATCGCATTTATGGCTGGCTCTCTCCCGATGAATTTGATTCGACATACGGGTATCAGCTGAAACAATCGATGCTCGGCATTGGATCAGGTCAATTATCAGGAAGCGGTTTTAAAAAGGGGCATCAAGTACAAGGCGGTAATATCCCCGAAGCGCATACGGATTTTATATTTGCCGTCATTGGTGAGGAGTTTGGTTTTATCGGCGCTTCCCTTTTGATGTGTTTGTACTTAACGATGATTTATCGAATCATTCATGTCGCTATGCACGCGAATACGCTTTATGGCTTGTACATATGTGCAGGAGTCGTTGGGCTGATCGTGTTTCAAGTTTTCCAAAACGTAGGGATGACAGTCGGTTTAATGCCTGTGACGGGACTCGCGCTTCCTTTTATCAGCTATGGAGGCAGTGCGCTATTGACTAACATGATCGCCATTGGCCTCGTGTTTAGTGTCAATATCAGGTCATCATCCTATATGTTTGGAGACAATTGGAATTGAAGATGGTGGCATTTCTTCTATCTCATCTCAAAAGAGTCGACCTCGTTCTTGTTGGAACAATTGTATTCCTCAGTTTATTTGGCTTACTGATGGTGTACAGTGCAAGTTATCCTTTAGGAGAAGTGAAGTATGAGAAGGGCAGCTATTTCTTTATCAAACAATGGCAATGGCTCCTGATTGGGGGATTCTTTTTCTTCATTGCTGCTCTTTTCCCTTATCAGATTTATCGTAAATGGATGAAATGGCTTGTCATGCTGTCATTGCTATGTCTCATCCTAGTCCTGATTCCTGGAATCGGTGTTGTCAAAAACAATTCACAGCGGTGGATTCAGCTGGGTTCTCTAATGCTCCAACCATCTGAAGCTGTGAAACTAGTGATGGTGATTTATTTTGCCTATGTGTACGCGAAAAAACAGGCGTACATTACATCTTTTAAAAAAGGCGTACTGCCGCCACTCATCCTTTTAAGTCTTGTATTTTTATTAATCTTGAAACAGCCTGATTTAGGCACAGCTGTGTCTATTTTGTTGAGCTGCGGCATTATTTTATTGTGCGCTGGGCTGAAAACACGCCATCTCATTTTGCTAGGATCGACTGCCGCAGCGGGCATCACTTTTTTTGCAGTGACAGCTCCTTACCGTTTGAAGCGGCTGACTTCTTTTCGTGATCCTTTTCAGTATGAAGATGGAGATGGCTATCAGCTGATTCATTCTTATCTCGCAATGAATTCAGGCGGGCTGACAGGGAATGGCTTAGGTGGGAGCATTCAAAAGCTAGGCTTTCTTCCTGAAGCGCATACGGATTTTATTATGGCCATTATCAGTGAAGAGCTGGGCATTATGGGGATTTTGATTGTGATGGGCGCATATCTACTCATCATGTATCGCGCATTGCGAATTGTGCAGGCTTTACATGACCCTTTTGGAAAACTGTTAACGATTGGGCTTACGTTTCAAATCATGCTCCAAGCAGTCTTTAATTTAGGCGCTGTCTTTGGTCTTCTTCCGATCACAGGCATTCCGCTTCCCTTCATTAGTTATGGCGGCTCCTCCCTAGTGTTCATGATGATATCTGCTGGTATTCTCGTAAATCTTTCTTCATATGTAAAAAGGCATCCATATCGAGCGTATGCCAAATAGACACCTTCTGATGGAAGGTGTCTATTGATTTTATTCTTCTATTTGAGTATCAGCGATCTCTTTTTTTCTTGGCTGTTTGATTTCATTCGTTAGTTCTTGAATGCTTTGCTTCACATTACCTTTGCCGGAAAAGTTCTCAATAATTTCTTTGACATCAATTCCAGAGGATGCTTTCAGACTTTCTTGCAGACTGGACATGAGGTTTGTAGCATAGCCAGTGACTTTATTGGCACCGCTGCCTTCTCCGTTACCTCCCGTATCCACAACCGTAATTTTATCAATGTTAGAAAGTGGTGCAGATACTTGCTTCGCATATTCAGGAAGCATTTTCACAATCATATCAAGAATTGCTGCCTGACCATACTGTTCGAATGCTTCAGCGATTTTCTCTTTCGCTTCGGCTTCCGCAAGTCCTTTCAGTCTAATGACTTCGGCTTCCGTTTCCCCTTTTGCACGATCAGCTTCCGCTTTAGCAAGCCCGTCAATTCGGACTTTCTCAGCTTCTGCTTTTGCCATTGCTTCAATGCTGTATTTCTTGGCATCTGCTTCTGCGAGGCGTTTCGCTTTTTCCGCCGCAGCTGACTGCTCAACCGCATAACGATCCGCATCTGCTTTCTTTTTCACTTCAGAATCGTATTGACGCTCACGACGCTGAATCTCTTTTTCTTCTAATTCAATTTGCTTCTGACGTTCAATGATTTTTACTTGCATTTCTTGTTCAGTTACGTGCTGACGATTACGAGCTGTTTCAAGATCGTACGCTTGGTCGGCACTTGCTTTTGCTGTATCTTGTTCACGTCTGAATTCTGCTCTTTTCAGTTCATTGATCTTTTCTGCTTCAGCGATTTCAGTGGCACGCTCAAGCTCAGATTTCTTCGCATCTTTATCTGCTTCTGCACGTTTGATACGTGTTTCTTTATCTGCTTCTGCTGTTGCGATATCTGCATCGCGTTTCACTTGGGCAATTCTAGGTTTACCTAGTGATTCTAAATAGCCATTTTTATCACGGACATCTTTGATGGTAAACGATACAATGACAAGACCCATTTTCGCTAGATCTTGAGAAGCGACACGCTGTACTTCTTGAGAAAATTTCTCTCTGTTTTTATAAATCTCTTCAACTGTCATTGATCCTAAAATGGAGCGAAGGTGTCCTTCTAGTACTTCTCTCGCTTCGTTTTCGCGGTCTTCTTTTGTTTTACCTAAAAATTGCTCTGCAGCAGTAGCAATTTCTTCAATCGATCCGCCAATTTTAATGATGGCCGTTCCGTCCGCCATGACTGGTACACCTTGTTCAGTATAGACTTCAGGTGTTGAAACATCTAGCTTGCTAGATAGTAAGCTGAGCGGCTCTGCTTGTTGAAAAACAGGGAGTACAAAGGTACCTCCGCCTCTTACAATCTTAATCTTGTTTCCACCTTCATCCACGTGGACATTTTTACTTCCGAGATAGCTTCCTGTGACGATTAATGCTTCATCTGGACCAGCTGTCCGGTATTTCGAAACAAATACACCAATAAGTGCAATTAGAATCACAAGCACAATTCCAATGATAATTAAAATGGTTGTTCCTGGCATAGCATTCCCTCCTAGATTTCTTCATTTGGTATAACTGATAAGACGCCTTTGTTCACTTCAACGACCAGCACCCGGGTTCCATATGGAATCTCCTCTTCGTCGAAACTGACGGCAGGCTTTGAGATTTTCCCGCTATTACTAATTAACAGCACTTCTCCAAACCCGTCTTTTGGAACAGATACAATGATCTCCCCAGTTCTTCCTTTTAAGTCGGCCTCCGTATATGAGAGAGATTCTTCAGCAGAGGAAAGCGGGACTAAGACAAATACATTCAAACAGGTCACAAGAACCACTGCGAGGATGGCAGATAAAACTGCACCAAGTCCACTCCCTACAATTGCTGTCTTTTCAGAGATAAACCCTCCAGCCGAGAAAAAGGTAAGAAATGCGAGGATTAATGTTGGTTGAAGGAATGGAACAGGAATCGCTTCAAACAATCCATCAAATACATCGCCGAAAAAGACGAAAACAAGTGTCAGGATTCCTGATATCATCAATATGTATAAATATAGCGTCTGAAGTGGCAGCCCGAACACATCCATCTTCCTCACCCTTTCTTCATGAAATGAACAGTCTTTGTTTCATTTAGACCAAGCTCACCTCCAATGTATTCCTTCTAACAGGTAATACGAACCACTTTTGTAAAGGTTTCAAATTTCCTCACAATTCTTCACAGGAATTCACCGATAGCTCAAGAATGATTGTCATGTACCAGTATGTTAAAATTTGATCTTGAGGTGATGAAAATGAGTTTATTACATGATGCAAGACAAGAATTGTGGCAAGAGCTGCAAGGTTTGAACGAAGAACAATTGAATCAAAAATTATCTGATGATACTTGGAGTATTCAAGAGGTGGCAGATCATTTAAAGAAGATGGACCTCGTGGCAGCAAAACATCTAGCTGCTGAGGGGAAAAAAGCACCGATCAAAGAATATGAACCAAAACCGGTGGAAATGGCAGAGGATCGTTCGAAAAAAGCCACTGCGCCTAGTATTGTTGAGCCTGAGCGCAAGCATGTGACACCTACACATTTAAAGGATGAGCTCGATACAGCACGTGAGAAGCTCAATCAAATTTTATCAACATTTACTGAGGATGATTTCAAGCGCGTGATTGCACATCCTGTGTTTGAAGAATTATCCCTTAAGCAATATCTTGATTTTATCGGCGCACATGAAAAACGCCATATTCATCAAATCAAAGAAATTAAAGAACAGCTATAAGACATAAAAAGACTCCCTTTTGGGAGCCTTTTTTCATTGTTACACTGTTTTAGGCGTTAGATCAAAACAGCGAGCATAAATCCAGTTGTATGCTTTTTCGTTTAGATCTCTTGGGTTTCCAATTGTTTGCGGATCTTTCATTGCTTCTTTAGATAAGCGGTCAATCATATCTTTTGATACACCTTGTTCTTCTAATGAAGG
Source organism: Bacillus sp. FSL K6-2841 (assembly GCF_037976435.1). Lineage (NCBI taxonomy): Bacteria > Bacillati > Bacillota > Bacilli > Caryophanales > Bacillaceae > Bacillus > Bacillus sp. FSL K6-2841. The sequence continues at coordinate 2,733,587 of NZ_CP150266.1, forward strand.
AACTTCTAGGTCTTCCACTAAATCATACATCCAGTTCACAGCAGCTTTGGCTGCTTCCTCTGTTGACATTCGGCTAATATCAATCCCAAATGCTTGCGCAATACGAGCAAATTTTTCGGGATACCCTTTCCAGTTATACTCCATCACCGGTCCCATCATTGCTGCAACACACTGGCCGTGGGCTACAGGAATAATGCCTCCGAGTGTTTGACTCATCGCATGTGCAGCACCTGCTGATTCGCTTCCATAAGAAAGCCCGGCAAGCATTGCAGCTTGTGCCATTCCATATCTGGCTTCTAAGTCTTCGCCATCAGCAAAGGCACGGCGAATGTAATGAGCTGCATATTCAATGGCCATGAGCGCGACCGCATCTGTAATGGGCTGAGCAAATTTCATTGTATAGCATTCAATGGCGTGTGCAAGTGCATCAATTCCAGTCATTGCTGTCACATGAGGCGGCATGGATACATGAAGCTCTGGATCAATGACGGTGAGGTGAGCTGCAATGAGGGGGCCACCTGTGTTGAATTTGAATTCTCTTTCTTCATCTGTAATTACTGCCCACTGCGTCACTTCTGAACCTGTACCAGCCGTTGTTGGAATAGTAGTTAAAGGCGGGATTCTCTTTTCAAGCGTTTTTTTCCCCTCTGCCGCTTCGTAATCAAGGACTGAGCCTTCATGCGTCGCTTCTACACCGATCGCCTTTGCTGTATCCATTGAGCTTCCGCCGCCTACTGCGACTAATCCATTACAGCCTTCTTTTTCATATAACGCAGAGCCTTCATTCACTAAACGGACTGGCGGGTTTGGCTCTACTTTATCAAATAGCACCACATCGATTTGTGCTTCTTTTAATGAAGCAATCACTGGCTCTACCACACCCGCTTGGTAAATACCTGGGTCTGTTACAAGCAATACCTTTGAAACACCGTATGCTTTTACTTCTTCCCCAACATGTTTCACTGCACCGATGCCATGTTTAATGACAGTCGGAATTTCAAACGTATGGAATTTTTGCATGCTTTCAATTTTCATATTTAATGTCATAAAGAATCTCCTCCAAATGTGTGATTTTTATTGAAACCAGCGAATTGCTTCAGGTTTTGTATTACGATATACATGCTTCAGCTCCGTATATTCCTCGAGCCCGGTGCGTCCTAATTCACGTCCTAGACCTGATTGCTTATATCCACCCCAAGGAGCTTGAGCAAAATAAGGATGGAAATCATTGATCCAAACTGTGCCTAATCTTAATTGACGAGCGACTCTTTCAGCCTTGCTGATATCAGTAGACCACACGGCTCCTGCTAAACCATAAATCGTATCGTTTGCCAGTTCAATCACTTCTTCCTCTGTACGGAAGGATTCAACTGTCAATACTGGGCCAAAGACTTCTTCCTGAACAATCCGCATCTCTGACGTGCAGCCTGAGAAAATCGTTGGCAAGTAGAAGAACCCATTTGAAAGCTCCTCAGCGTCAGGTCTTTTTCCGCCTGTTTCTAATTTGGCGCCTTCATCTAACCCAATGCTGACGTATTTTTCTACTTTTTCTCGATGCTCAGCTGAGATGAGCGGTCCGCTCTGGGTTTCTTCATCAAAGCCGTTGCCTAGCTTGATTTTTTTCGTGCGCTTCACCAGTTCTTCTAAAAATTCATCATGAATGGATTCTTCCACTAGCAAACGTGAACCTGCTGAACACACTTGTCCCGCATGGAAAAACACAGCATTCATTGCCTGGTCAACCGCTACGTCTAAATCAGCATCTTGAAACACAATATTCGGATTTTTCCCGCCGAGCTCAAGGGCGATTTTCTTCACATTCCCACTGGCTCCCTGCATGATTTTCTTACCTGTTTCAATACCGCCTGTAAATGAAATCAAATCGACATGATCATTCACAGCAAGCTCATCACCAACCGTTGCACCTGGTCCAAGGACTAGGTTCGCAACCCCTGCTGGAATGCCTGCTTCTTCCATGAGTTTGAATACTTTGATCGTAGTAAGTGGTGTGATTTCACTTGGTTTTAATACGATTGTGTTCCCCGCTGCAAGAGCAGGTGCGATTTTCCAGCTTGCTTGAAGCAATGGATAGTTCCATGGAGTAATTTGCCCGCATACACCGACAGGCTCTCTGACCAATTCGCTTTTAGAGTTCTGAATTGGCGATGCAATGATTTCCCCGCCATCTTTGTCTGCAAGCCCTGCATAATATTGGAACACGTTCGCAATATCGTCCATATCAGCTTTGCTTTCCTCTACTGTTTTTCCAGTATCAAGCGATTCTAATTTGGCTAGTTCATCAAGATCACGCCTAATCAATTCAGCAATCTTAAACACCATATTTCCTCTTTCAAGTCCAGGCAAGTTTGCCCAATCACCTTGATCGAAGGCTTTTCTCGCTGCTTTAATGGCTAGCTGCGCGTCATTTCTTGATCCTTCACTAACTGTCGCGATCACTTCTTGATTAAATGGATTAATGATATCCCGCGTGTCGCCACTTTTGGCGCCAACCCATTGTCCATCTATAAATAGTGTTTGACTCATAGAAGGAACCTCCTCTGATTCTCTTTGATAAGTTTGTTAAATAAAAATTTAACGTTTTGAACATAATTAACGTATCATGTTCAAATTTTTCTGTCAAAGGGAGATATGCTTCATTTTCTTTTGACATTTTGCATTCTTTCGTTAACATATAGTCCATAAAGATTTTTTTGAACGTATTGAATTTTCTTAATAGAAAGCAGGGACAAGATGAAAAAGCAGGAACAGCCGCAAGCAGAAGAGCGTATTTTAGCTGCTAAAGATCTAGTCATTGATTCCATAGCTGAAACGATGGATCTCTATGGAATTACACGAAGTGCTGGTATTCTTTATGGGACCATGTATTTAAATGAAGAAATGACGCTGGATGAAATGCGTGAAGAGCTGCAAATGAGCAAACCAAGTATGAGTACAGGTGTGAAAAAACTGCAAGACATGAATATTGTCAAAAAGACCTTTCACCGAGGACGAAGAAAACATAGCTTTGTTGCTGAAAAGGACTTTTTTAAGTTTTTCATGAACTTCTTTCCGCAAAAATGGGAACGAGAGGTCGAGGTCAATTTAGCGGCGATTGAAGAAGCACAAGTGCGGCTTCAAGAGGTGGCTCGTGATGATCAGCTGGAGGAACATATAAGAGAGGAAGCGCAGCAGCTCATTGAGCAGCTTGAAAGTTCAAAAGCCTACTATGACTGGCTGAGACGCTTAGCAGACTCTGTTCATTCAGGGGAAATCTTTGACTATATCCCGATTGATCAGAAAGATAAATAGACAATGTGTGTGCGTTTTAAAGCTTGAATTTTACAGGAGGATTGATTATAATAAATTATGTCGTAATACATCGGGGCATTAGCTCAGCTGGGAGAGCGCTACGCTGGCAGCGTAGAGGTCAGCGGTTCGATCCCGCTATGCTCCATACGAAAAACCATTCTTGTGAAATCAAGGATGGTTTTTTTATGTATATATTTCTTACAGCTCTGTTTGTTCTTTGTTTTTTCTTAAGCCTAATATCTTTATGATGCGGTACGTAATCACAGAGACATAAGCTGTGATGAGAATGATTGTGTAAGACACAGGAAAATCGCTCGTCATTCCGTGATAAATGAAATAGATGAACAGCACTGACAGCATGATTACTTGAAACAGTTCCTTTTTCACTTTACTCTCCCCTCATGATCGTGATTTGGTCGATTATATCACAAATGATGTCATTTTTTGTTAGCTATCAGCAAGGGGAAAATCTATTCACCTGCTGATAGCCCTTTTTGAATGATCACTTTTTCAGCAATTGTTCCATTTTGTTCTTCGTCTTCGGACCATAAACCCCATCTGCCGCTAGACTATTCATGAGCTGGAACCGCTTGACCGCATTCGCTGTTTTTGGTCCATAATAGCCATCAACACCGTTGTTTTTTGCCCCTTTGTCTGGGTAAAAATAGAGGGAAGATAAGGCTTTTTGCACAGCTGTGACTTGTGCTCCTTTTGTTAGGGGCGTGGTTATTTTTAAGATGCCAGATGGCAGATTTGACGATTTCTGTTTGGAAACTGATGCTTTGTGACTCAAGCTCTCTGTTCGAACTGGCTTTCTTGTCCTTTTGCTGCCGGTATGGGCTGTGGCTATTCCAGCTTTAAATTGATCCCACCGTCCGAGCAATTTCCTTGGACATTCTTTCCCGCTCCAATGTTTATGTGGCACTACATTTGATAAAGGAATCCGTAAATCGCCCATTAGCTTTCGAATGAGCCATTGGGCGTTTTCGACTGCTTGTTCAAAGTTGCCGTCTGTATTTTCGCAAATTTCAATTCCGATTGATTTCATATTGCCATTGCCTCTTCCATCTCCTGCATGCCATCCATTCTCGGTTAACGGTAAATGCTGATAAATGACCTGATCGTCGACAGTGTAATGCCAGCTGACCCCAGTACTTGAACGCGCAACAAACGCAGCGTGACTCCCCGCATTTGCACCTTTTTCCGTGTTAGAGGTATTATGCACCGTAATATAGAGCGGCTTCATCGTATTTCCTGGTCTGTTGCGGTTGTGTTTTGGAATATAGGCTTGAATGATATTGACCATATTGTTTCTCCTTCAATGATTATTTGGTTAGCCCTCTTTGTTTCAGGGTATCTTTTTGTAATTGACCTTTGTAGGTCACATAATTGTTTTTAAACCAAGCGATAATGGCTGTCACCATCGTAAAAATGGTGGAACCTGCTACATATAGTGCCTCACCAGTGGTTTGTACTTGCTCCTCACTAATCGGCAGCACCGTCTGTCCAAACATGACAAGCGTTTGATTGATGAGTGCAATAAAAAGAAGCACTGTGCGAATGACAGTGCCTTTGTCGAATGTTTTCATGATGTTTCCTCCTATTTTAAATTCCGTTCAATTTTGTCGAGTTTGTCAATGACGACGTCATACTTTTCACTAAACTTTGCTAACACATCATTTTGCGCCTCGATTTGTTCGTTGAGCTTGTTTTCTCGTTCTTTTGTTGTGTTGAGAACATAAAACAGAATCCAGCAAAAGAGAACAGCAAATGGGCCCTGTGTCATTAAGTTTTGAACGACATCTACTTCCATTGGAATCACCTTCTTTCCTGCAAAAAAATAAAGCCATTAGGCTTCGTATATTTCTCCAGTTATATTTTGATAGTCATCTGCCGAGATCCAGCCAATGCTTACATAAAATGCAATGTCCTCTGAGTCGTAACACTGCCAGTCCCAGAATTGTTTGATATCCGCTACAGTCGGAAACATCATTCTGAAGCACCTACTTTTTGCATAGTTAATAGCTGCGTTAGTTGTTTTGATAATAAAGCATTTTGTTTCTTTAAAAGCTCAATATCACTTGGTGGGAGAGATGCTGGTTTTACGCTATCAATATACTCCTGTGTCGCTGATTCATACCATTGTTGTTTTTCCACATCAAATGCAGCTTTATAAAAAGAAGGATTATTGGGTGGTGCAATTGTTGTGCATTGATCTGGAATGACATAATTGCCTTCATCATCCCTTTCGAACACTTCGATAGGTCTGACCAATTCATTTTGATGATTGTATTCATAGGCTTGTATCATATTATCACTTCCTTAATTTAATGGGATGACCGTGTCTAAGTAGTAGCCAGTTACCGCACTATCATTTGCTGATAGTAAACCAGTTAGCTTTAGCTCTCCTGTCTTGTATATAAGTAATTTACTATGACCCGTTGTACCTGATACAGGAACTGATACTACTAGGCCTTTATCTGGTAAACCCCCAGCTGGAATCCATCCACAAATGACTTCTCTGTTTGCTTTTAGGTGACCCCTCATCAATAATAAATTTCCCCATTTCACATATTCAACTGGTCTATCCCCTATAGAAGAACTTTTGTCTAAGGTCACACTAAGCCACGTGACATTTTCAAACTCAGCATTGGTCACTAGCTGTTTCCAGCCTCTGAAAATCCCATCTGTATGAGTCGTTCCGTACCAATGGCTGTTATCGTAGCTTCGACTCACATGAAATGTTTTGCGGTTATTTCCCGTTTCTACAATATCTACATTAAACCACGAAGCATCGGTCGTCGTTGGCATATTCACTGCATTCGTTCCAGAGACATAATAAAAACCAGAGGGCAGGGTGAGTATATCTGTACCAGTAGGAATAAGCATTCTATTTCCATTCGCCTTCAATAACGGATGCTCGTTCAACCTCTTCCAGCCGCTCCATTCTTGCTGAGTACCCGAAACATCTGTCGTGGAACGATTGATGTACACATCACCTGTATTATTTGCCCCAATAATCCAGCCATAGGTATTTTCACTAAAGACTGATAAGGCTCTCATTGAACTTCTTGTCGGAAGGTCGGGGTGTGCTTCATGGATATACCAAGAATGCACGCCCGGTAATTTGATGAGTTTATCCAAAATACTAGGATCGTTCGCATTAATTCTTTCGTATGCTTTTCCATCGTCAGCGGTAATTTTAGATAGTTGTCCTGCGTTCCATTTGTTTTTTTCGTTTTGACTAGGCATTTGCAGCCAGTTCATCGCAATGTCATTCACATGATAGGAAAAACAAAATGCATTGCCTGATGTGTCAATTGCGATTCCTACGCCAATATTATTTTGACCAACAAGCTGAAAACCTCTTAAGGCAGCATTACCTATAGCAGGAGAATCAACTACGCCAGAACCGCCGGGGGCATAGAAGGAGCATGCACCTAACGATTTAATCACGTTATAAATACTGCCTCCAGCTGGAATATTGACCAGCTGGGATCCGTTATCATTTGTCATTTTATATAACTGAGATTGGTTCCATTTCTGCTTTTCCGCTTTAGATGCATGAGAATTTGCATCATTTTCGTGTTGATTGATTTGTTCTAATAGTCCTGCATCATTTTCAAGAATAACCTTTACCATGTCATTAAACAGATCTGCATGGGCTTTATCACTTGTTTTGAAAGTAAGTGGTGTCTTTATCTCCATGTGATTCTCCTTTCACATTGTTTATGAAATTATCTTGTACTGAACTTAAATCCAAATGTAATAAACTCAGTAGGATTGGCATTATTTGAAGAAGATTGCACACTTACATTCCCATTCTTATCTATTAAGGTTCGATGGAATTGAGGTACTCCTGGTGTCCCTATACTCGAAGCGATACCCACAAAATGCATCGCCTGCTGTGGTCGATATCCTTCAGGCAAAATAAACACTGGGTTATTTCCTAAAACCCCACCTTTGATAGCACCTATTATCTCAACTTCCCCCAACAGATTCTTTCGATATTTCACTGGCAAATTAATAGGGTCATATTCCTTCCAATCGCCTTTAATCTCTTTAGGTGTTTCCCAAGAACCTTCTAATAGATCTGATAGCGTGATTTGCTTCTCCCATGGTGTCCATGATTGTGCATTGTGTCTAAGAACTCTAAAGTATGTGTTTTTTCCATAAACAGATTCGTATGCTATTTGCACCAATGTAGTGCCATAACTAATCACCAACAAAAACACTCGATCATAAGAAGGCGATGGACCGTTTACTCCAGTATTATATATAAGGTACATTCCTGTCTCAGTAAGAGTATTGTAGTCTGTCTCGCTAGCAAACCCATGATAAAAGGGCTTTCCATTATCTTGGGTGATTTTTACTAATTGACCATTATCCCATCTATTTCTATCTCTTACCGTAGGCAGCTTTGTCCAAGTAATCGACATATGTCCGGCTTCGTAATAGAAAAAATAAGCATTACCTGAACTATCAACCGCAAAACCAGAGCCCACATTATCTTGACCTACTGTCTGCAGCCCTCTGATTGAGACATTTGGTGAAGCCGGAGAATCCTCCACACCAGCAGCTGCATAAAAAGTACATGTTCCTTTATCTTTTATCGCATCAAATATTCTGCCGTCAGCAGATACATTAATCAGCTGTCTTCCACTATCTGCTGTGATCTTATAGTTTTGTGAATTATTCCATTTCTTCTTTTCTGTTTCAGATGCGTGTACTTTTGCATCATTTGTATGTTTTAAGAACTGCTCTATTAATCCATGATCATTTTCAAGAAGTACTTTGACCATGTCATTAAACAAATCAGCATGTGCTTTATCATTTACTTCAAAAGGCTTTGGTTCTTTTATTTCCATTCAGTTTTCACTCCCTAGCTTTGATGCTTGGTTCCATTTCTTGCAGCTGCTCTAGAGTAAGCATCCTTTGCTCATATCCTGTTTTTAAATCCTCCATTGAACAATCGCCTAGTTCCACTGCTTGTTTGACCAATTCAGGGGTCACCCATTTAAAATACAATGCCATCACCCAATAATTCATGATTCACGCTCTCCTTTATATAAAAGGATCTCATTTTTTAGCGCTGTTATTTCATTGGTTAAATGCTCACATTGATGTTCAAGCTGTTTTCTCATGAGCTTTTCTTTGGCTACTTCTTGTGCTAGATAATCAAGCGGAAGAGGTGGTTGATACCTTGGATTGATTTGAGATTCGTCCCACCATTCCTTCAATTCTTCTGCCGTTGGCTTTGGCACACCTAAATGCCACTCGTTGATATACGAACCGTCCCCGTCATTTCTAAGTTCAAAGTCCTTTTGCGGATCAGCATCGGGGTATTTATACTTAATGGCTTCATATAAAATCATAGAATCCTCCTATTCTCTCGGGAAATTTCTGCCGCCTACTTCTGTAATATCAAAATAGTTGTACCAGCCTGAATTATCTGATACATAACGACTTACATCTCCGTCATATCCTACATACATGTAAATTTCTAAATAATCCCCTTTATTAGCCGGTACATTCGCAGCACCATAAAGTCCCATACTAAAGCTCAACGTATCAGACGGGCTTGTCGGACTCTGTCTTTGATGTGCAATATTTTTATACCTTCTTCCATTTAAATAGATCGATAATTCAAAGTTTGCGTATCGTTGAAAGGTTTCAATATAAACACCTGCATTCACTGAATACATTCCGTTTTCAGGGCAGATGAAACGATTATTTTTGATATCAAAATTATTATGACTGTCTTTTATCTTTCGATTAAAAAGAATTTTTTGATACTCACCTTTGGTTAATAACTGCTTCCCGGTTGTACCAATGTTTGTGTGAAGAAAACCAGAGAGTTTATGCCAGTCGGTCCAACCCGATCCAGTCCACCAATGACGGCACCACGTACCTGTGCTATCAAAATAACTTCCCGCTTCATTTCCAGTCCCATAGTAATATTGAACAAATCGAAAGTTACTATATTTTTCATTTTTCACAAAGCCAAATCTCGTAGGATATCCGGTATCATTCGCTTGTCCAATATCCATGAACGTAATGCCATTAGGATATTCCTCACCACTGACTGATGCATCTTGAATGGCTTGATCGCCTGTTAGTTTAAATAAGCTTTCATTGGTGATTCCTTCTATTTGCAGCCTGAGCGCATTGTCATTCTCTACTAGTGTGTCGACCATCCGGTTAAATAAGCTGGCATGTGCTTTGTCTGAGGTTTCAAACGGTAAAGGTGATTTGATGTCCATTTCATTCCCCTCCATTAATAAATATCATCAATCTCAAAAACAAATTCGATGTCGCCGTCTTTTTGTTTGTCTGTCATGGTGCGGATGGCGGTGAATTTGCCGGCTTCGTCGACAAGTGCTAGTTCGTTGATGACTTCTCCTGCAAGTTCTCCTTCGGCGATCGTGCAGGTGTAGCGGATTTTGGCTGGTTCCATGAAGATAAACGAATCAATCTCTTTTTGGACGAGTTCTTTTTTGAGTTTTTGTTCAGTGCCGTCTAGTGAAATCGGTTTGCCATCCTTCGTTCCGCCATTTCCAAATGCCATTTTAACGACTTTTGTGAGTTTTGTTCCTTCTGCTCTTGCCTTTGCCATTTGTTGACGTGCATATAATGTTGTTACGGTTAATTGATCAGCCATTGTGATCCTCCTTATAGCTCTATTTTTTGAGAAGTAGCTGCTAGCATTTTTGATCCGTCCAGCGGAACAGATCCATCGAGAATCCAGTAATGATCCTTAATCAGTAAGCTGCCGCCCTGTTCAGTTTGGACATGTACTGGCAATCGGAACGTCATTTTCTTTTTGGTTTGATGTGACAGCTGGCTTTTTGTGCGTAATGTCAGTGCCGCTTTTTGCCTTGTTTCATGTACCGCTCCAGTCATGACATAATTCATTCGGTATGTGTTCTCTGACTTATGCTGATGGGGCATTCTCAACTTCAACGAATGCCGGAAACGAGCCGGAACTTCTGTTGTCCCTCGTGTTCCGCTCAGATAAAACGTACCATTTAATACAAATTCACCATTGAGTAAAATCGGGATATGATCGAAAAAACCCACTCTGCTTCGCAGTGTGAGCCTCCCGTGATGATCATTTTTTTCATGTACATCAGTATGATGAAATGCAGTGAATGTATAAGCCAAATGAGCTGGCTTTAACGTTTCAAGTATTTCTACAATATATCTAGTGTTTTGCAGATCATCTAGGTTCACACGTAAGGCGAAATGATAGCGATTGGTGGTCAGACGGATGATGGCACTTGGATTTTTGAGAAAGCGATTCACCGATTTCTCTAAAGAAAGATACGTGATCGGTGGAATGTTTGACATCATATTGAGTAAGCGTGCTCTGCGAAGTTCAATGGAATCATCTGATTCTCGCTGCACCTTCAGCATTCTTTCCCATCTATTCAATCCCCATGTTGCTGTCAAAGGGAAGAACTGATCCGTTAAATCGAAAATGGATTCATCCAATTGCTCAAACTCTGGCGCTTCTGTTTTGAGCAGGTGATCGACTTCATAAATCTCTGTAAAATATGGCGGCAAGTAGTCTTTCATTTCATCCTGTTTGCTCAATTACCTTCACCTGCCTCAGACGCGGTATCTCAATGTCCTGTAACACTAAGTTTTTTGACTCTCCATTCAATAACACGTTTGCATAATCTGATACACTCTCTGAATGGTACAGAATGTCATTTAATGCGGACATTCGAATGGTACTCTTTTCAAATGCGATTGATTTCAACAGCGCTTTGACCTTTTCTTCTATTTCTTTCTGCGCTCCTTCAAGGGTCCAGTCCATTTGAAGTTCGACGGATACTTCTATGTCAATATCCAGCCATTTGGCACTTTCGACGGTCGCTTTTGAACCGATAGGCGCTTGTCCTTCTCCTTCGCCTGGTACTGGGTCGATGTATTCCTGTACTCTTTTAACAAGAAGATCTGATGCAACATCTAGATTGCCGTCTGTGATGACAATTTTAACCGTTCCTTCTCCATTCCAAAGCGGGAATACCTTCGCTCTGCCAACTCCTGTCACTTCCTCAGCCCATTTTTTATAATGCGCCTTGTTGGCACTGACAGCCTCCCGCCTAGCACGTATTAAGTAACGATCGTATAACGAAGCGTCATCTTCTTCCTCTTGTCCGGGTATCACCAAATCTTTCATGATAATTGATTCTAGCCCCGGGATTGTATCAAGTGAAAGTAGCGGCTGATCTGTTAATTGACCATTGCCGACCCTGCCAAGTGTCTCGCATTCTAGTGTGCCATCAATCGAATATTGGAAATAGACGTCTTCAATAAAAAAACGTGAGCGAGCGGGGATGTTGATATCCTCTGGCTGAATAGCTACGGACCAAACCGCTTTAGTCGCTGGTTTTCTTTCAATTCCTACTTCAGCAGCCCGCCGATCTAGAAATTCTCCTTGAGCTGTATCTGCAAAGACCAGCTCGAATACTTGATCAAGCCAAATATAGGACTGGGCCAATTCAGCGGCAGCAGGTGCCAAGGCATTCCAAATGACACTGTTTTCTCTTTTATCTATGTCATCCGGCAGTCTGTCTAGCATTCTTTCCATTAATGCTTCGTACGTTTGTTCCTCAAACATCGCTCTCCATCACCTCCTCTATTTCTAATGTGCCTTCATCTGTGACAATAGCTAGCTTGACATGAAACGAGTCATTTTCCTTTGTAACCTCTATCTCTTCAATATGATCAATCCGTTCGTCGACAATTAATGCTTCCTCTAGCAGCCTCGGAATCTCCATTTCTTTGTATTCATCCGTGGCTTCTGTATCCGTTAAAAGCTCCTGAATTTCAGTGCCAATGTCGTGGCTGTAGATAGGATGTGCATACCGCTCTGTCCTAAGTGTCATATAAACGAATTGACGAATTGCTTCAATGCCTGAAATGGTTTCACCTGTCAATCTGCCAGTTTCGACATCTATTCGATAAGTCGTCGAGGTTTCCACCTCTTCATCTTCTTCTGTTTCCTCAATTTCTTCCTCTGGTGAAAGTGTCACGTTCATCACCTCCCTTACAATTTGTCGATGATGTAGAAGGATTGCCCTCCTGCCATTGCCAGCACCATAATGCTGTCACCCCTTTTCAGTTCATCTTCCTCACCCTTATTTAGGCGCTTTGGCCAAATCAGTAATTCTTCCGGAATGATCAGTTTATGGTTTTCATTTAACCGGATGCTTACAGGAGAAACTGCCGTGACTTCTCCAACCACCAGATCAATTGGAGAGGCAGCGTCTACAGCATTCACTGCTAATCGTTTAATCGCTTCACTTAACCTCACGCTTGATCACCCTTTGGAATGGAGTTTTTCTCAACGACATCAATTGTCATGGTGTGTTTCACTCCACTAAATTCATGTTTGTCTTGATCGATCCAGTACGTTTTTTTCACGTCGATTTCAGGGATTTTTAAATAGATTGGAAGACCGCTTTGCAGTTCAGGAATGCCTAGCGCTTGGATGCTTTTGACTTCTTGTTTCACACCTTTTTTCTCTGCCAGCCGTACTTCGGCTCTTTTTTGCAGCTGCGGCTGGTTAATTTGCCCTGTAACCGTCTCAACATGCTGTAAAATGCCGTATTTACTCTGACCTGCTTTATCCTGTTCGACCACTACAATCTCTGATTTGCTGCCTTTTTTCTTATTTTTCCCCTGTTCATCTGCAGACGTGCGCAGCTTGACACGAGTGGCTGTTTCTTCAATCGAGGTGCTGTACTGATAGCCAATGAGATTGACACCTGATTCAATGACCCATACGTCCTCTGGATCTGGCCAAGCTCTCAGCCCCATCTTTCCTTTAGCAGAATAGATTTGATAGTTTCTGCCCGTTTGCCGCTTTGTTTCTTTTAATGCTTTCAGAATCATGTCATATAGGCTCGTATCATTTTTAAACACTAGTGATTTGATGACATGACCTGTATTGGCGATAGAGGTCATTGGGATTTGAAAGTCAGCCCCAATCCGTCTCAAGATTTGATCTGCTCTTTGTTTTGAAAAAACATAGACATCTTGGTTTTTCACCAAATATTGAAGCATGTCGTATGCGGTAAAGGTCAGTTTCCCTTCAACAGGCGTCCGAGAAAACACAATGCCTCTGAACAACTCTTTTCCTTTCCATTTAAAAAGAACCGTGTCCCCTTCTGAGACACGGTAATATGTTTGACTGCCTTGCTTAGTGATAATATTTGCTTGAATAGAGCGAGGGGCTTGATACCTTTGCCCCTGAAGTGTCACACTCTCTGTGACAAGCTCATACATGGTGCCGCTTCTGATGGCAAAAAGCTCGATCAATGCCAGCCCCCCTATTGTGGTATTTTTAACCTTTGTCCAGGGAAAATCCAATGCCCCGGCTGCTTAATATTGCGTTTGCTCCGTTTAATCATCGCTAATTTGTTGGCATTCCAAATACGCCGCCATTTTGTACTGTCGCCATAAAACCTTCCTGATATGGCCCATAGCGTATCCCCTTTTTTGACGGTGTACATTTTTGGTGGTGTTTTTGAAGGCCGTTTCTTTTTCGTTTGTTTTGCTTTTTTCTTTCGTTTGATTTTCCTAGGCGATGCGGTTTTGTATTCCTTTAACTCGATCGTAAATTCACGATCGCCAATATCATATGACCCTTCTTTATGGGTGAAGCTTTCAATGCTGCACGTCATATTGATTTTTGTCCCCGTTACAATCAGCCGCACAGACTTCTTTGAACGCATCATTCGTTCTATTTTCGCTATCGCATTCTCCGGTGATGGAATGCTTTTATATTCAGCAATTGGCGAATATTTCTTAGGAAATAATGAAGTGAATGATACTTGCTTAGCCGATGGGACATCAATAAAGGTTAGTTCTCCAAAAGAGGCAACCTTTACCGTTTCATTTTGTACGTTATTTGTGATTTCAAGTTCGGATGGAAGGACAGGGAATCGCAACTTGTCCTTTCCTTGGGAAATCCACAATTGATACACTGATTTACCCATCAATCACGACCCCCTTCGTTCCTGTATGAAGCTCTACTTCCAGTTCATCTACGAGCATTTGTCTAATTTTTTCGACAAGCGATTGCTGATCTTGTCCATTATGGAAATGCTGGTCTCCATTGAATTGAATCGTGATTTGTTTATTACCTGGCGATGCAGTACGACTAGAAGACTGAGCTGAGGTGACTTGCTGCATCTGTGATTCTGGTAAAGGAGCAGATGCATTTGCTGGATCATATACTTGCATCCCAAGTGCCTTGGCTGCCTGCGCTAATAAATACCTTCCGCGAATGCCTCTTTCTTCAGGTATGATCCATTCGCGTTTGTTTCCTTCACCGACTCTAGCAACCTGCTCCTGAGTAATCAGTCCGCCATTTGCGTAGCCCTTATAAGGCCCGCCTCTTCTCATACTTCGTAATCCCGGTGTATTGAAGACTGTTCCATATCTGCCCTTAATGTAGTTAATGGCTGCTACGGCATTATGAATTGGGTTCCAAATGTCATTCATGCCTTTGCCTTTATTGGAGTTAAACGTTGGTCCAATGGTTTGCATTAAGCCTTTAGAAGGCGTTCCCTTCTTGGCGTTTGAATCCCATAAGTTAATTGCTCTCGGATTTCCATTCGATTCATGCTGCGCAATGGTCATCAGACCTGGAAGCCAGTTCATCGATGTGCCAGTTGCCATGAGAGCTGCCATGAGCCATTGCTGAACACTAAGACCTGAAGCCCCCATACCGCTGAAAGCGCCAATTAATGAACCAGCCTGATTTTCAGCAAATTTTTTCACATCCACTGAGTCGAGTCCTTTGACGACACCGATCGATGCGAATTTCCCAAGACTCATCATGACGCGTGAAGGGGAATGAATGTCTAATTCCTCTCTAAACGCCTGCTCTACTTTCTTCGCCATTTCTTTGGCAGCTTGTGTGACTTCACTTGCTTTTGAACGCATGCCGTTGTTAAAGGCATCGATCATTCCTGAGCCCCAGCCCGGTGATTCTTGTTTTGCTTGTAGAAATGGTTGTTTGATGTGCTGATCTACGTATTGGCTAGTACCAACTGATGTGGCATTTTGACCTGTGGAAAAACCACTAACCGTTCCAGAACCCCAAGTTGGTGATGCTGTCATCACTTGTTGGTATGGTGCTTTTACACGACTTTGCAAAAAGCTGTCTGTTCCTGTTGGTGTCACCTGCTGACCATTCGCAAAAGCAGCAACTGTTTGCTGACCATACTTACCTGAGTCTGAGGTCAATTGACCAAAAGGCTGCTGAATATTCTTTTGTTTCCATTGATCAAGTGTAATCACTTTTTGATTTAATCCTTGTTCAAAATCCTTATTAAATTGCTCGCCTATGCTGGAGGCTTGAATGTTACCAGTCATCGAGACCGATCCGTCTATTGAACCGACAGAAGATGATGAAGCTACTGCTGTAGGAGCTGGAGAACTTGATACTTGATTTCCAGCTGCTCCGCTTGGCATAACAGACATTCCAAGATGAGAAGCAGCCTGAGCAAGCAGCATCTTCCCGCGTCCTCGGTTATTTTGAGTTGGAATGACAAATTCGTTACCTGCTTCACCGACCCATGATAGGGTTGGCTGGGTGATATAGCCGCCTGTGGCATTGTTATCGGGTTTTTTCTTCCCAACAATCCAATTGATGACTACATCTACAATACCGCCTGCTTTGTCAAAAATCTTTTTAACCCAACCAAACGCTGCAGAAAACCCATCACCAATAGCTTCTGCTACTTTTACAATCGGCTTTTGAATGTTGTCCTCAAACCATTTGGATAATCCATCCCATATATCTGTCACCAATTTATACGCTTCTTCAAACTTTTTACCGAAACTGTCTTTAATGGTTCCTACCGTATCTACAAGTGGATTCCACACATTTTCCATAAACCATGTCGATACAGCTCCAAAGATTAATTGTATCTTTTTCCATGCATTTGATAATGCTGTCCAAATCCCTGTAGCGACTGTAACAACTGCACTGCTCAGTGGTGTCCAAACGTTTTCAATAAACCAACCCGCCACTGCACTGAACGTTTCTTGAATCCATGTCCATGCATTGACTAGGCTTGACCAGATGGTCGTTGCTACCGTAACGACTGTGTCGCTGAGCGGTGTCCAAACGTTTTCGATAAACCAGCCTGCTACTGCACTAAATGTTTCTTGAATCCATGTCCATGCATTGACTAGGCTTGACCAGATGGTCGTTGCTACCGTAACGACTGTGTCGCTGAGCGGTGTCCAAACGTTTTCGATAAACCAGCCCGCTACTGCACTGAAGGTTTCTTGGATCCATGTCCATGCATTGACTAAACTTGACCAAATGGATGACGCTACTGTGACAACCGTACTGCTTAATGGTGTCCATACATTTTCTGTGAACCAAGCCGCGACTGTTGACCAAACTTCGACAATTTGATTTTTGATTTCAATGGCTTTTTGGCCAATCTTTTCAAATCCGCCGCCATCAAACCATTTTCCAATTGTTTCACCGATAGATTCTCCGCCCATACTTCCCGCGATGCCGCCTACTAGACCGCCGATGGCTGTACCTATCCCCGGGACTACGCTTCCAATAGCTGCACCTGCTGCAGCACCTGCCATTCCGCCGGCGATGCCGCCTCCAGTCGTACCAATCTTTTCACCAGCATTATCTTTGTTCATACCGATTAGATTTGTTGCACTAAGTGCACTTCCTAGAATAGGTACTTTCTTTAATAACTTGCCGCTTCCTTTCCCTATACTTTTCATCGCTTTCCCTAATCCACTTAACCCCTTGCTACCTTTCACTAAACCCGTCAGTCCACCAGCTGAAGCTGCGATACCCGCACCTTTCTTTAGTCCATTAGGGATTTTTCCAAATAATTTACCTGCATTAGTTTTCAATTTCCCTAATCTACTTTGAGGTCTTCTATTCAATTCGGCTCTTGATGCAGCATTTGGATTACTTGTCTGTCTTGGTGAGCGACCATTTCGATTTTTAGTTTTCGTAGAACCTCCCCTGCTTAAACCTCTTGCACAACAGGGGCAACAACTATTGCGAAACAAGCCTTTTCCACCTCGTGACTGAGGTTTCGTTTTGGGAGCTGGATTTGAAGGTGTTGATGTTGGCGCTGTTGTTGGTGCTGTTGTTGGTGCTGTTGTTGGTGCCTGAGTGGTACTTTCACTTGATTGATCACTTGCACCTAAGAACCGATCTAATACATTAGTCACCAATTGATCTAGTTTTTTTTCAGGATTAAATTTAATTTTCTCTTTAATTCTTCCGATCACATCTTGCTTGTACTCTTCTATTTTATTTTCAACCCAAGGAAGTGCCTTTTCATCCCAAAACTTTCTAGGACTCAATTTTTCCTTCACTTTATCTGCAACGTCACCTGCATATTTTTGAATTTCACTTAATCCCTTATTGGCAAGGTTCTGGATCCAGCTCTGTTTAGGATCTTCCGTTTTCACTGACGGACTAACAGCCTCAGGTTCTTTTTTTATGTTTTGTTCTTTCACAACTGACTCTGCTTGATCTCGTTTTTTCAACTTACTCTTTGCATTGTCTTGAACAGACACTCTGATTTCGTGTTTAGACATCGTCAAACTTTTGAGTGTCTTTTTGATTCGTTGAATTGCAGCGGTGGCTTGGTCAACCATGTTTAATCTCATATAGTACGTTCTGTTCATGAGCTGATAGATAGATTTTTTTACCTCTGACATTTTACCTGACAATTGATCGTTTAGCTTAAACGTCAGCATAATGGGGTTTGTTCCCGCTTGCTTTAAACGATTTAAACTGGATTTCATGACATCTAGCCCCTTCGCTTGAATGGATATGACCAAGTGATTTGGGAGCATATTTAACTGATTGTTTA
This sequence comes from Bacillus sp. FSL K6-2841, assembly GCF_037976435.1. Taxonomy (NCBI): domain Bacteria; kingdom Bacillati; phylum Bacillota; class Bacilli; order Caryophanales; family Bacillaceae; genus Bacillus; species Bacillus sp. FSL K6-2841. The sequence goes on from NZ_CP150266.1 coordinate 2,751,790, forward strand.
ACGCTTTAAGATCACGAAAGATTCCTTGATCCAGTCTCATGGAAATCATTGACATTTCCCGAAGCGATAAACTGAAGTTTTTTAATTTCTTGTCATCTATATCCAGGTTTATTTTCACCGGTTTTCTAAATGGTTTGAGCTGCTTCTCAAACGTTTGAAATCGTTTTTGTATTCGCAGCAGCTTCATCGATACTTTGTCTTCTAATTCAAATCGTGCAGTGAGTTTCGCCAATTATTTCCCTCCTTTCTTTGCTTCTTTTTCTAGCATGTCTAGCTTGTAGCTGATGAGTCCGAATAGGAGTGCTTTGAACGGTCTTGGTGATTCGTATAAATCTAGGAGTTCAGATGGGGAGTAGTGAAGCTCGTGCATGGCGTAATATAAAAACACGGCTTCTTTATCCCCATCTTTTATTAGTTTTTTGCTGCTTCTTCTAAATCTTCAATTTCGTCTTCAAATCCGTTGATTTCAATGGCCTTGTTTAACCAGTTTGCGTATTCACCCCCGACAGATAATACACGTTTTGCGACTTCAACTGGATCTTGTGTGCTGTAGGCTTCTCTTAGTTCCTTCGAGCGGAAATCTGGATAAATAGTCGATTCAATGGCAATACGTGCGTAGAAGCGCTGGCTGTCTAAGTCTTTCACACGGCCTCTTCCTTTGACATTTTTGAAGGTCGTGTTTTCTTTTTCCAGTTCATCAATGCGTTCAGTTGTAATGGCTTTAAAGACAAAAGGAATGACATTCCCTTTTTTATCAACAAAACGCTTAGAGATTGGCACTTTGACCTCTTCCGCTTCTACTGTTTGTCCTGGCATAAAAAATGAAAGATCAAATGTTTGTTTTTCGCTCATGTTTAAAAACTCCCTTTGTTATGTTTTTTTAATGCAAAAAAGCACATCCATTTTTGAATGTGCTTTCCAATCTTTTCATGTATAATTTAAATTGTACAATTGAACGGCTAGCTCAAGGGTGTCTGGCTCATCCCCCGATAGGAAGGGGGTGATGCTCATGTCAACATTTCAAGCACTAATGTTAATGCTTGCTTTCGGGTCATTTATCATAACCCTGTTGACGTATATAGACAAAAAATAGACTCCCCCTTGAGCTTTGGTAGGTAAAAGGGAAGTCTATCCTAAAGTATCCTATTCGATTAGCCAGCCCCTTGAGGGCCAAATTGTACATTGCCGGGATGTTGACGCATCCTGGCTTCTTTTTATTTTATGCAAAGTACTTTGCATGTAAACATATTTCTAAGAAACTTTTTGGGGTTACACAGTAACTCTTTTGTAGCTACCCTGTAACTATGAAAAATTATACCATACCGTTGAATAAAATAAAAACAACATATATTTTCGTCACTTGTCTGCCTTTTGTTCATTAAAAGGAATTCTTCAGCTTTTCAGGAAGATCAAAGTCCTCGAACGTAAACGGCACTTCTTCTTCAAGTGCTTCTGAATCGACATCCAGTCCAGCAATTTTAGCTGAATCGAAGTTGACATCAAATAATGTTACGCGCTCAGTACCTCGGCCTGATGATTTATCGTCAATCACCGCTTGAAGAGTGAAATAAGGATCTTCCCCTTTTCTCACATAGTTGAGCATTAATTGAACGAAACGAGATGTAACTTTATAGAATGTGGCCGTTCCTGTTCCATTTGCTCCTGTTGTTTTATGACCAGTCATTCGGCGGCCCATCACGTTGACTTCTGATTTGTTTTTCTCCACGTTTGCTTCAAACGTTTTGATAAAGGCAAGCTCCTCACCTTCTAAGAAAAGACGACCCTCTTTACCTGAAATTGTATTTTGCGCTTTAAAAGCCATCTTACTTCACCTCCACATTGAAATAGAATTTTTCTGCTGCATCTACTGGTTGAACAGCTAGATCGATGATAAAACCATCACGATCTTCATTGAGACCGATGACAATATCTGTTTCTGAGTTAAAGCCTGTAATGCCGCTGCCATCTTGAAGCTGTGTGAGATACTGTGTAATCAGTGTTTTCACAAGCTGTACTCCATCATCAGATGCTGGAATGTCATTGCCATTGGCTTTGCGTAATTTAATCAGATTTTTTAATTCAAACGTTAAATCATTGTTGATGGCATCAAGCACACGAATGATTTTATTTTTCGCCATTTGCTGATTCTTTTCAGCTGTGAAGCTTGTTAAAGAGTTAATATCTTTTTCAACACTCACCGTGCGGTCTCTCGCATCAAATGTGAAGAGGAACTCCCCTTGGGATAATCGGTATTCTACTTGATCATTATCAAGGCGTTCTAATGTATCTACTGCTCCTTCGTATTCAACAAAGGTGAGTGACTGATTGAAGTTTGCACCTGCACTTGCTCCTGCAACCCAAGCTGTTGTTTGAGCAGGTGTTAGTTCTGTTCCATCTTCCAGCACAACACCACTTGTCACATTGATAATGCCTTCTTGGTCAGCTGCATAGTTCGCGACAACGCCTTGCACCTTACGTCCTTGCTTATCACGTAGACGCTCGATAAATGAAGCGAAGGTTGCTTTTAATTGCTCACTATTATCGACTGGGAGCGCAATGACATCAAAGTATTCTGTTTCTGCTGCTTCTAGAAAAGCTGTATAATCTGCGACACTTGCCACACCGTTTTTCCCGCCGCTTAGTGCCACACCAGCTGTGATAACTGCTTCACCTTCACCAGAAAATTGAACATATTTGTTTTTCACAAGATCTTTGACATCCGTCACAATCTGCTTATCCACAATATCTATGCCAAGATAAGTAATGACGTCACGTTTTGTGCTGTCGAGTACATTTTCTGCCACTTGGATGGTGATCTCATTTCCCTTTAGCCCTCCATAATTGGCTGTGGCCACAAAGTTTTCTGAGATTTCAGCTTTGGCTGGCTCCCCTTCGTTTAGACGGTAAAGCAAGACCGTTTGCGCTTTTTTCTTTGCTTCACGGAAAAGAAGAAGCGACTTGTCATCAATATTGAGTCCAACCTTTTTATTTAAGTCTTCCATATTGGAAACGGAAATAAAGTTTTTTGGTTCTCCCCAGCTCATCACAAGAGGAAGTGCCACCGTACCTCGATCACCTAAAGTAATTCGCTGCTCTGCTGTTGTTTTAAAATTAAAGTAAATGCCAGGACGCTTTTTCTCTGTACCTGGTGTAAATGTGCCTCCGTTCATCCTTTAAACCTCCTTGGACAAAAAAGCATCAATGTGCTTTTTCGCTTCTGTTTTTGTAATTGGTTGATGTTTGATATAAAAAAGAGCACCTTCAAGGATTTCTGGTTTAACCCCAAAAAGATCCTTACTGTGCTCCTTTAAGGCTTCAAATGAAAAGCCAAATTCTTTTTCTTCGCCAGCTGTTTGGGCAGGCTCTGCTTTTTTAGTCTTGCTCACGTTTGATCACCCCATCTGAAAAATTGATGTCTTCAAGGCTCGGTTGTTTGTCTCGGTTGTACCAATAACTGCTATCCCACGTCAGGACAATCGCTGCTACGCCTTGATCTAACATTCTGGTTTCCACTCTTTTTATGCGGACATAATCATCAAGCACCTCTCCATCTGCACTCATCATCTGAATCATTTGACGATCAGCAAGCAATGCATCAACAATGATTTCTGCCGCGTCATGCGCTTTTTCTGAATTTATATGAAACACTTTCACTTGCAGCGAATAAGATTTCATAAACGTAGATACCGTATCTGGACCGCTGATCACTGTTACGGGCGGCACATAAACAGATGGTACTTGAAAATGCTCTGGCAAAAGTCGATCATACATTGTTACAGGAAAGTGTGTGTAAATATAATGCATGATTGCCCCGACTTCTTGATTCATTTCATCACCTCCCAAAATGTCGATCGAACCAGCTTTGAAGCTTTCGATCCAGCGACTGCTCAAACATTTGCTCATAGAGCATGACAGCATGATCCCAGTAGCCATTTCCATCTATCCATTGAGAAGCAAGCATCATTCCTGTCTTTGCATTCGGATCATATTCAAAGCGGCTGCCAGCCCACCTGCCAGGCACCCATCTTCGCTCTCCACTTGAAGAAGTAGCATGTCCATCATTGACATAGGAGGCATACTCAAGCTGGGTTCCCACTTCAAGCGTGAGACCACCTTTTGACATGAGAAAGTGATTCTCCTTGTCTCCTTGCGTAAAGGAGCTTAGAAGCCGGCCTGTATCGACAGCATTCTCCTTGATTAGCTCATCCTGAATGATGTCCAAAAGCTCTAAACCCATGTCCTCTAGCCAATCTTGATATTCTGCCTTTAAGCCGCCGGAACACGCTGTTTCCAGCTGTGAAAGCAGCCGGTCAAGTCCATCAATTTTCATAGATTTTCCTTCCTGACTGCCATCACTTCAATGTGATGTTTTTTCACTATTTTGGGCTGCTGCAATTTAAGTGAGACGCCGTTCCACACCATTTTGTCATGCAGGCGAATATCACTCGCTAAAGGAAAATGGACAAGATAGGACTGATAAATCACTGTATTCGGCTCTTCTTGCACAAGTGACTGATTCTTTTCTATGACATAACAAGCCAGTTCTGTCAGGCTAGGTGCATCAGGATAGGAAAGAGTCATTTGTAAGTCATCAGCTGGAATCCCGAATTTTCCTCGTGAAGCCTCCTGATGTTCAATGTGAAAAAGATCACAGCGGTCTGTTAAGAGAGATTGATAACTCATAATGATCTCACCTTTAATTTGGTACTGCCGCGAGTTAATGATGGTTCAATGTAATCGACAAGCAGGGCATATACGTAAGGTTTGCCTTTCACTTGATCAGCTGCCTTCGCATATGAATAATCACCCATTTTCTCTGACGTAAAGCCTTTCATCATAGATTCATCATCATTCAGCATGGCAAAATATTGGGCCATTTTTAATAAAGCGATTCTTGCTTTTTCAGGGAGGGGCTGATATTTTCCGCTTGAGAAATCATGACCTACGATCTGAAATACCGCAGCTTCTGCTTCGATAATATCTGCTGTCAGTCTTTCTAATGATCGATTTTTCACACGCTCAAATACAGAATAGGCTTGCAGTTCTTCAGGAGAAATAATCATGGCCTGCCGTCACCTACTCTTTCACTTTCATTACTTTTGCTACAGCATCCTCTTCCTCAAATTTGCTGTCTAGCTTCGCTGTCAGAACAATAATAAATTTCCGGCTGCGAATATCTTTTTCTACTTCAATTCGAATATGACGAGAAAAACCTACGATAATATTTTTAGGGTGCGTCAGCAAAATATCTGATACGTCTGTTCCCGCTTCGTCATATGGCTGCATATTGGCAAGGCCTTTGACCGGCACACCGAATGCAGAAGAAAGTCCGCCTTGAATCACCGCATCTCCGAGAGTTGTCTGACGGTTTGCTACTTGATCCTTCCACTCCACCTCTAAACTTGGGGATGTGTAGAAACGGAAATCCTGAGGTACACGTAAATATTTTGACGGCATCGCTTTATAGGCTTGCTTCAACATTTGGCGGCTAATTTCCGCTCCATTTGCATCCACAATATGAGATACTGCTTGTTTTCTCACGCCATCCATTTGGGCTAAAAACGGGTCTGTTGAAGTCGTATCCCCATTGACGATGAGCTCTTCAATATCAACTGCTGCTCGTTCAGCCAGCATTTGCATAATTGTCTGCTGAATTCCGTCTTTTTCAATATTGTTTTCAATGCTGTCGTAGGTCATATGAATTTCTGCAATGACCTCTTTTGCATTGAGCTGGACAGTGCTTGTCGCTGGGACAACACGGTCTTTCGCATCAAGCGCTTGGCCTTCTTCTGCTGGACGCAAAATACGCTGTCCAAAACCAATTTTTTCAATTTTTTGTGAATCACTTTCCATCGGAATGATGCGTGCATCATTTAAAACGGTTGGTGTGTTTTGCATCATTCTAATGAATGTGTTGGATTGGGTTGCGTTCATGAGACCGCCGGTTTTTAAGCTGGCAAGTGTCATTTCAGCCTTGCGAATCAACTCTTGATTTCTCACACTGTTTCCTCCTTATTTCGGCTTATAGTAAGCCATCCCATATGGGTTTTGTCGTGTTGTTTTGTGTATCGTGGATTGTTTGTTTTGATATGCCCCTTGCCTTTTCGAGCATGTGAATCCGCTCTGAAATAGGCAAAAGCTGCTGCTCAAGCACTTCCTGCATCGCTGCTTTTTCTCTGCTGGCTGATTTCTCTAAGGAAGAGAGCTGATGTTGAATCGGTGCAACGACTTGTTCGAGCACTTTTTGGACAGGTTCTTCCCCTGTTTGTTCTGTTTCCTGTTGTTCAGCCTGCTGTAAGACGTTTTCGATGGCCTTTTTTGCTTTTTCGAGCTCTCGCACTTGATCCGTCGTCAAAGTGGCCTCTTCTTTTTGTACATCTTCTGGCCTTTCACCAATCGTTTGAAGTACATCCTCTGTCTTCAGGATGTCCTGCACGATTGGAATGAGCTGTTCTAAGGCCGCTCTTACATCCGCCTCATCACCATCACTTGACTGTAAGGTTTCCAGCAGATGGTCTAAAACGTTCCAAAATGGTTGTGACATGTTTGCACCTTCCTCTTTTAAAAAGAAATTTTTCAGCAAAGAAAAAAGCCCTCTCTCATTTGTGTCTTGAGATAGAAGCTGATCTTGTTCTTCTATGGCGACGATGTCCGCCGTTCCAGCCATGGAATAGCCTGTAATGTGGCCTTTTTGAATTTGATCCCAAATCTCTTGGGAAGCCTTTGTCACAAGCACCCAAGATCCTTTGCGAATCAGCTCCCCGCCCACTTCAACATCAGCCGGAGCAATATATGATTCAACCACTTCGCCAACACCATCCTGAAAATCATGCTGCTTGTCAATATGACGTGCATCCTTCATAAAGCCGTGTGCTGCTCTTTCAATTTCCTTGGCTGTCATAAAGTCTTGATGTGCATCAGGCGTATTCGGCTCATACACGACACCGTACACGAGGCGATGAGCATCTTCTGCCTTTGTCAGGACACTGACCTCCTTTTGAAAGTCAGGCCGCTTTTTCTTTGCTTTCATCAAAAAGAATTTCTTCTTGTTCGCTGCTTTGTCCACGTAGGAAACATGCGTAATTTTAGCGTTTTTTAGTTCTCTTGGCATATGTTCACCCCCTTTCAAAAAAGCGCACCCGCTTCTGTTTATTTCGTCAGCTGGTCCGGCTCTGGTTGAGGCTTTTCTTCAGCTGATTTCATGCGGCTTTCTAAAGGTCGGTGATACAGTTCCTCAGGCCATTCCTCTAGCGTTTTCCCAAGAATTCTTCCTGCTAGATCGCGCAAATCGTTAGGTGACACTGCCCCCGCCTGAATAAATGGCGTCAGTACCTTCGCAATCTCTAATGGGTCTCTAAAATCAGGACCATTTAATAGAAAACGGACATGCCACATATCAAGATCTGGCAGGAAAAGAGTATTGAGTTTTCCTGTGATGAGGTGCCGTTCTGGCTGAAATACCTGCTCTTCTGTTGTTTTACGCGCTGTATCTGCCGTCGCTTTGTTATAGTCTTGAGACTCACCTGTGTAAATTGGCGGCAGACGAAACGCAGAACGGATTTTGTTTCTTGTTTTTTCATCGTATTCTAAAAAGAGCGCATCTTCTTGCAGGATCTCGGCTAGAGATTTGAAGTTTACTTTGACATTTGAGACATCTTCTTCTCCCGTTAACCCTTTTTCTGTCGGCAGACCTTCAACTTCAAGCAATAGAAATTTATGCGCGTGATCAGATCCTTCAATATCATCCATATAGTCTTGAAGCTGCTGATAAGAGGATTCTGACAACATGCCATTTTCGACAATGATGGCACCTGGTACATGCCGCCCTTGTTTAAAATAAAGATAGTTCAGTTCCTCTGCCTTGCGTGCTCCGTACATATTGACGATGTTGCCAATCCAGCGGGGAATCCCATACGTTCCACTGCCAATTTTGAAATGAATCACTTCTGTTGCGCGAAGCGGCTCTGGTGTGGTGTCATCGTACTTGCCTGTTTCACAGTTCAAAATGCGCGGATCACCATACTCCTTAAAGAAGACTTTCTTTTCGTTGATCACCTGCACATATTTGCGGAATCTTTTCTTTCGATTCATTGTCTTTAATTCGCCATTTTCTGTGTAGCTGAATTCGACATCGACTGGCTCACTAAGCTTGCAAATGCGGATATGAAGCGCATCTAAATACTCAATTCCAGCTGGCTTTCCTTGTCCATCTCTCAGCACCTCTAAAAAACCATTGCCCGTTTTCTCTCGGTCTTCCAGGACATAGCCAAGAATCACATCAGCGGACTCATCATAGTTCATGTACTTCGTAAACTCTTCAAGTCTTGTCCATTCCTTTTCTGCGGCTTTCTTTTTTGCCGGTTTTACACCTTCTGCATTAAAGTCAAAGGCGTATTCCACCCCAAATCCAAAGCCTAAAATATTCGTTTTGTACGCATCAATACATTGCTGAAGAATGGTTGAATACTCTGCCATGCTTTTTAATTCATTGATGTTGTATGGCGGGGGAACAATGTCATCTTTTTCATAGGAAAATTCATCTGCATACATTTGTTTTGTATGATCAGACATGTTTGCCTTCATAATCGTTGCTTTCAATTGTTTCATTGTACGGACCTCCTCTCTCTGTTTGGACGGACACGCTCTGAGGCGGTCTGTTTCAAATCCGTCACTTCATAGTCATCCAGCGCATACCAGATGGCTGATAATGTGTGTGGGTCGATTTGAAATGCATCTTCCTCTAAACGTCCATCCTTATCTGCCTTATAGGTCAGTGATTGAAGTTCATAGATTGTGTACGGACAAGCATCAGAGCAAATGATTTTCTTAAACCGTTTGATCTTTTTTGTATACTGCAAACGCGAGCCTTGGAACTTATGTGCTGCCACCATTTGAAATCCACGCTGCCGAAAATAGTGAATGGTTTTAGGCTCTGCTGCATCGGCTTTGATGAGTTCCTTTGATTCAATGAACTCTTTTAGGTCAACAGCTGTTTCATCATCTGTTTTCCCGCGATCGTAATATTCCCAGTAAATATATAAGTACTTTTTTTCATGGTCGACGGCTAATCGAATGAGCGCATTGTATGATTCAACAAATCCAAAATCCATGCCTGCTCGTTTTAGCGGCCGGTCCATCTGCTGAATCGCTTCTAATACATCAGCATGATTTCTTACCTCAAATTGAGGAAAAACCTTTGTTCCATTGATCCCAAAATAGCCCTTCCTCGCAATTCGATAGAGGTCTGGGTCGTATTCTTTCAGCTCATCCAGCTGCTTCACATAGCTTTTAGGGAGAAATAGGTTATCTTCCGCTGTGGAGTGATGATAGTACGTATCCTTGATCACAACGGTGCGCTTTTTGTATAAGGTTTCGTCATCTAGGACAAATCGCTTCAGCTGTTCATCTCGAAAAAAATGTCTGTACGTCCAATTATCTTGACCAACAGGATTGGTCGATAACATCATATAAAGCGGTAAAGACGGGTGCCTCAGCCTTCCAAGCAGCTCTTTAAAGCCTTCATAAGAAACCTCTGAACACTCCTCAATCCAAATAATCGAGATGTTGTTAATCGATTTTAATTTCTCAGGCTTGTCCAGCCCTTTGAATAAGATGCTGCTGCCATTTCGAAACGTCAAGGCAAGCGGCGAACTGCGGCACTTCACCACATGATCGATGCCAAGATCGCTGACGATCTCTTGTAATAGAGAAAAGGTTGATTCGCGGTGCGTATCATAGACTTCTCGAATGACAAGTGCTGTCCGTTTTTCTTCCAGCAGCTTTAAAATGAGTTTTAATGCAATGTGATAGCTTTTAGAGGAGCCGTAACCGCCTACTAAAAATTGAAACTTCTGATTCCAATCGAATAGAAAATGTTCAAAGTGAGGATTGACTTCTTTTTCAATCAATGACGTCATGAGTTATCCTCTTTTCGCTTGATCATGATGTGAAGATCTTCCTCTTTTTCTTCGCGCACTGCTTTTTTTGTTTTTTCGATGGTCAGTTCAATTTGCTTTAGTCTTAATCTTCGTTCATCCTTCGCATGTGCAAGCTCTTCAAACTGTTTAATGAGACGCCTGAGCTCTCCCATTGCACGAGATTGGGCATTTAAAAAGGTAGCATGCCGATCCCATGAAAATTGAAACGAATATTCTTCTGTGCTGATTTCTTGTTCTGACTGAATGCCTTCTACTGTTTCTTCTAATGAAGAAGGCATGTATGCCGCCTTTTTCAGCTCTTTGATCATGTCATCTTGATCTGACACATACATGATTCGCTGTGCCCGAATAATGGCAGCATATTGAATTTGAATTTGATCCCAGATTAAATCAAGGGATGTACGCCCGCCCATTTTCTCCATGATTTCAATTGTTTCATCTGAAAGAAACTGATTGAAGATCGAGTGTGCCTGCTTTGACGAACCTTTTTGCCTTTGCCATCCGTATCGTCTTTTCCATGATTTCACGGTATGGATTGAGACATTGTAATAATCAGCAATTTGCTGGTACGTCATCCCTTTCATATAATCTTGCTTGGCTCCTATCCGTTTATCTTTCATTTACATTCACCTGCCGCCTCCTTTTAATTCGAACGATTTCCTGTGAAGGAATCATTTGTGTAGGGCTAGCAAACATCCGTTTGGTCTTTCTAACTATAGGTGGCAACTGTAAGACAAGTGCTGCTCCATTTATTTTGTAAAAGAAAAAACGCCTATTCAGCTGCTTCGAATAGGCGTTCTTGTACTTTTTTGGACATCTTTGTCCGAGCTCTCTCCATATGTTTTTGGACAGTTCCTTTTTTCACATCCAGCATAATCGCAATCTCGCTAAACGATAATCCTTGCGTTGTGTGCATGAAGAATACGTCCTTTTCTCGGTCCGTTAAAACGGACAAGGCTTCATCAATTCGTTTCTTGTCCCGCTCACTGAATTCTCTTTCATTTTCTTGGATAAGTGTATATTCATGTGATAAAGCCTCTAACACTTCTGGATTTGCCAGGATGGTACGCTGATAGACTGAACGTCTGTCTAATCCTCTGCGTGCGCCTGGCTGCCTGCCAATTTGAAGCCATTCCACGACATATTCGAGATCGCTGACCATACTAGCGATAATTTTTTTATCATGCTTCTCTTGATCTGACAGCTGTTTGTCTTCTTTTTCTCTAAATGGTTCATATCTTTTTCTAGCATCCTTTAAAGCTCGTTTGTATTCGATGAGTAAATCTTGCATGCTGGCTCTCTCCCTTTTTTAAGAAAATAAAAAACGGACACCAATCAGTCCCCTTTTCATAGGGTCTTGATCAGTGTCCGCAGGCTTTCCGTCTTGGACGTATGATGTTGTGATCTATCCAGTAATCTAGCTGATTTTAAAACCAATCTCGTGATCTACTCTTGCAAAATGACCTTTTGCCGTTTGTATAATGGTTTTTCCATGTTCAGGTACATCTATCTGATAAGCCGTTCCTACATTCCCATCTAACACGATGACTTGGATTTTTCCTGTTTCCATCTCACCGACAAATGTCTGGTTTTCTTGAATGAATAATTGTTTTGGCTCGTTCATATGCTTGTCTCCTTAATTGGTGAGGACTTCGTGCCATCACCTATCGTATTTAAAATGATTTCAATTCTTGGACGCATACTATAAAACTGGGAAACTCTTAAATCAACGATCTGTAGAGGGGCCCTATCCGCAATAGAATGAAGTGCTTCTTGAATATGGTGTAGCCGTGGCTGAAAGATGCTGACGTTCACTGGGCGTATCAAACCTTTTTCTGCGTATGTACGCTTGATTTGACAGTCAGCTATGTCAAGCGGCATGTCGTCAAATAAACGAATCTCGAGTGATAGTGCGCCTTTTATTTTCTGCGGGCATTGCGCTTTTGCAGCTGCTCGTATTCTTTTTATCAATGTATCTTTTATGAACAATAACTCTGTCTCAATGATGAAATGGATGACCATGTTATGATCTCCCGTCATCCTTTTCCCACTGACGAATGTCTTGTTCGTTTTTACTCGCTTTTAGCAAGCATTTGAGGATTCCCATGATTTTCTTCCATCGTTTCATGTCGTCTTGATTCCTCCTTTTTTGCTTCAGCGAGCTTTTCCGCCAAGAGGGTCATGTATGTTTGCTTGTCTTCTGATGTGGAAAAAACAAACACCGGTTTCTGGTGATGAAAGGTCATCCAGCCACCGGCTTGGACTAAACAAAGCTGCGCTTCCTTTCTGGCATCAAACGTCATCTGATGTTTCATCTGCTTCAAATCCCTCCACACTCTCCTCAGTCTCTGCTTGATACCCATAACGTGTCATGTCATATGACCAGAAGCTTTTTGGATATCCAAAGTCATTTATCTGCGCTACCATTGGATGTTCAATATTCATTTTGTTCGTCTCCCCTTTTCAAATAATTGCTCTTCCTTCAAAGAATTACTCATTTTGTGTAACTTTTGATCAAAAAAAAGCTCTTGAACACCCCTATTTAGCAAATCCACAATATGCTTTGCTATTTCTAAGCTGGGCTTCGTTCTGCCCATTTCTATATTTGCGTAGCCGCTCGTGTACTTATACCCTAACTTTTTTGCCATATAGGTTTGTGTTTTCCCTTGTAAAATGCGTTCTTCTCGTAAATTTTCAAGCTTCATCTTTCCACCTCTTACTCAATATGTGTAAGTTATATTCATTATGATAATATACACAAAACGAGTAAGTCAATCATTTTTTATTCTTTTTGTGTAATTATTTATCTTTTCCGTGTAATTCATGATAAAATTTACTCATAACATGAAAAAAGGTGTTTCCAATGGATAATTTGACTGGAAAGATTTTAACTGAATTAAGAGAGAAGCATGGATGGAGCAAGTCTACGGTTGCTAAAAAACTCGGATTAAAGGCGATGTCCACTTATGCAAATTGGGAATATGGCTTGAGAAAGCCCGACGGTGAAATGATTGTGAAAATCGCCGAATTATATGGGGTCTCAACGGATTATCTTCTCACAGGTAAGGACAAAGGCGGAACTGATGCCGACCTTGCAGACGATCCAGATTTGCAAATTGCGTTTAAGGCTGCCTCCGATTTTTCCGAAGAAGCACGAAGACAAACCATCGATTTTATTCACTACATTAAAGAAAAAGAGAAACAAAAGGGCCGTCAGCCAAAACAGCGAGACGACGATTGAACATCTCTTTTCATAAAGCTTTACATTGCTGGGATGCACCCAGCTTTTTTTATGCCTCTTTTCCCCCTAAAAAAGAGAGACCTCATGAATAATATGTGACAATCTTCACCATAAATACTCTTTTTTTCATATATTTTAATTGACATATAATACTATTATTATTAATATATGTATATACCAAAAAAAGGAGTGTTACCGATGAAAAAATTAATGAAAGCTTGTACATTGTCTTTAGCTGCTTTAGCTGCTCTAGGTGCTCTTACGTTCTTCCAAACTGAAGGTGCTCATGCAGCTGCCCAGCCAAAAGAACCAGTCATAGCAAAAGCTCCTATTATGAATAAAGTGATTACAGTGAACCGCACGCTTACTGTAGGTTCGTCAATCGCCGTCTCTCTTCCAGCCAGCCAAATTTCTGTGTCTGGCGCAACATATGCCATTCAATTAGATCAAACAGCTCCGAACTTCACTTGGATTCGTGCGGTACAACGCGGATCTGTCACAGTTTCTTACTATAATTCACTAGGCGAGCTTGTGATTAACTATATTACTGTTCGATAAGCTATAAAGTTTTACATATAAAAAGGCGATGATTTCATGATCATCGCCTTTTTATATGTCTTCAAGTATTTTTGTAGACTTCATTTATCCAATGCTTGCCAATGACTATCTATTATGTTAACTTTTAATAAAAATAAGTTAACATAATGAGAGGAGCTTATGATGGGAAAACACATATCTTTGTCTTGGGAAGCGATAGCAGAGAAAGCGCTGAAAAATGAACGGATCACGCTGCAAGAAGGTCTAGATATTCTTGAAACTGACGATAGAGAATTATTATCTATCATGCATGCAGCCTACCAAGTACGATTTCATTTTTTTCAAAATAAGGTGAAATTAAATATGATTTTTAATGCAAAAAGTGGTTATTGCCCTGAAAACTGCGGTTATTGTTCACAGTCGATCATTTCAAAAGCACCGGTTGAACGATATACAATGCTTGATCAAAAAACGATTGTGGCTGGCGCGCGTGAGGCGCTCAAGAGAAAAGCGGGGACTTATTGTATTGTCGCGAGCGGGAGAGCACCTTCTCACAGAGAATTAGATGAGGTGACCGCAGCAGTAAAAGAGATCACTGAGACCATGCCTTTGAAGGTGTGTGCATGTCTTGGGTTATTAAATGAAGAAAAAGCAAAGCGGCTGAAGGAAGCAGGGGTTCATCGGTACAATCACAATATCAATACACATCAAGATCATCATGCTCACATTACGACAACTCATACATATCATGACCGTTTGTCGACCCTTGAGGAGGTCAAACAGTCGGGCATGTCTCCTTGCTCAGGGGTTATCATTGGAATGGGTGAAACCAACCAGCAAATTGTTGAAATGGCTTTTGCGCTCAGAGCCATTGATGCGGATTCCATTCCAGTCAACTTTCTTCATGCAATCGAAGGAACACCACTTGAGCATCAAGAACGAACACATCCGATCAAAGCATTGAAAGTGTTGGCACTCATGAGGTTTGTCAATCCAACCAAGGAAATTCGAGTATCTGGAGGCAGAGAGTTCAATTTACGGACGCTTCAGCCGCTTGCCCTTTATGCCGCAAATTCCATTTTCGTAGGCGATTATTTAACAACAAAAGGTCAGCAGGTTCAAACGGATCATCACATCATTGAAGATTTAGGTTTTGACATAGAAGAATGTGCGTTATAAAAAAAGTCTGCCGGTGAATCGGCAGACTTTTGACAATAAGATTAGAATCTTTTATGGAAATCAACAGTGCCGCTTCCTTCCTCACGGTCAAAGCTGCCAACAAATGTCCAGTTAATATAGCCGCCGTCACCATTATTGACGAACGTCCCATCTTCAAATACCCAAATACCAAACGTAATCCCATCATATTCAACACTATCATAGTAAACCACATTGTTCAGTCCGCTAAAGTCATGATCTTGGCTTAAGTTTTGGACAACGACGTTATAGTTTTGACCTGCTTCATAGAAGGCGCTGTACGCCGCATTTTTTACGAATCCATCACGATTTTGAGATGATTTTACTGCTTGTTCAATTTTATCGGCAATGGCTACTGGATCAATCGAGACACTTCCATCAACACCTGTTGTCGTTGCAGCTTCAGCCGTTTGACCAAAAGTCGTAAGAGATAGAGGGGCAGCAACCATTGACGTAGCGATCACAGAACTAACAAAAAATTTTCTTGTTTTTCTCATTACTTCTAACTCCTCCTTTAATTGGTATGTTTATGTACTACCCCTTCTCCTGTCTCTTAAACACTAATTTATGAAAAAAACTTCTTTTTCTACCAATTAAGAGGTTGATTTTACTGTTTAAAAGAGTTAAAACAACAAAAAACTACTCTTTAATAAGAGTAGTTTTCAGCATTACATGAATAGGATAAATAAAATCACACCTAGGATTATTCGGTATATTGCAAAAGGCACCAGTTTGATTTTATTGATCAGTTTTAGGAAGAATCGAACAACGAAGAGAGCCACAACAAATGCACTCACAAACCCGACGATAAAGAATGGCAGCATGTCTGTTGTTAAATATTCGGCATTTTTCACAAGTGTTAAAAAGCTTGCGCCCGCCATAATCGGCATCGCCATGATAAATGTAAAGTCAGCTGCCGCACGGTGATTCAAACCAAGAATAACCCCACCTGCGATCGTCGAACCCGAGCGAGAGAAGCCTGGCCATAACGCCAAACATTGAAACAGTCCGATATAAAGCGCCTGTTTGTACGTCATGTTATCGACAGAGCTTGTTTCTGTTTTACGTTTATTGATCCAGTCAGCGACAAGCATCAGCACTGCGCCTAAAATCAAACCGACTGCAACTGTTCTCACATCAAACAAGTATTTATCAATATAATCTTCAAATAAGAATCCTAAAATGACGGCTGGGACGAGTCCTACTGCGATTTGAGCAATGGTCAGTTTATGCCCGCTGCGCTTTTGTTCTTCAGTGATATTTTTCTTTAATCCTAACAAGTTCAAAATCCGATCCTTGAACACAATCATGACAGCTAAAATAGAGCCTAACTGAATCACGACTTTAAATGTGTTTGCCGCCTCTGGCGTAATGATTTCCTTTGATTTTAACCATAGATCATCGACAATGATCATGTGACCTGTAGACGAGACAGGTGCATACTCTGTTAATCCTTCGACAATTCCTAAAACCAGTGCCACGAATAAATCCCATAGATTCATGATTTTCTTTCCTTTCAATTCTGATCTTTTGAACAGGCAACCATCTATGTCCACATAAAGACAAGCTTCCTTCATCGAAAGCTCGTCTTTATGATACTATATTTTTTTCAAAAAAAGATTATGACATTAAACCTTTTCTTCTTTATACAAATTGGATCGCATTTTGAACCAATCAAACAAGTGGGTCGTGATGACCTTCAGGACGGCATATGTCGGAATCGCAACAATGATACCGACTACGCTGAACAATTTACCTGCTGTTAAGAGAACAAAGATAATCGTGATCGGATGAATATGAAGGTTTTTCCCCATGACCTGAGGTGAAATAAATTTCCCTTCAATGAGCTGAACCACTGTCCAGACAATGATCAGTTTTAAAAGCATCACTGGTGATGTCACAAGTGCAATCACAATCGCTGGTGTAATCGCAATCGTTGGACCAAGGTATGGCACCACACTTGTACATGCCGCAATGATTGCTAGCAGCAACGCATAGTCAAGTCCAATAATCAGATAGCCAATTAGAAGAAGAACACCAATACAGAAGCTGACAATGATCTGTCCGAGAATATAAGAGCTCAGGCGATGGTTCATTTCGTGAAGCACGATATGAGTATGTTCTCTAAACTTATTCGGAATAAATTTCAAGAAATAGTCAGGTAATTTTTTGCCGTCTTTTAATAAATAAAACAGAATGAACGGAACGGTCACGATCGAGATGATGATTTCAGTGAGCGCCCCTAAGAACGTCCCCACTCCGGTAAAGGTACTTTCCAAAATTTTCGTCGCTTGACTTGACGCTTTGCTCACCAATTCAGAGACGTTAAAATTCATGTTTTTTTGCGCTTGATTAATGAAGTTGCTTCCCGTTAGTTGTCTTATCTGATCTTCTACCGTATCAACATATTTCGGAAGGTTATGAAACAGGCTCATCATTTGTGCTTGTAAAAAAGGAATAATAGACACAATCGTCACTGTTATAATGCCAATAATGACTATATATAAAAGCAAAATCGAAAAGATTCGTTTAACTCTAAACCTCTCTAACAAATTGACAATCGGATTTAATAAATAATACACGACCCCCGTTAAAATAATCGGTAAGGCAATCGTTTTGACGAGTACAATGAGCGGTGTGAAAATAAAGGATGTTTTCATGAAAACAAGGATATTCAATCCGATTAATAGCAGGACGAGTAAAAAGAGAACAAACTTGTTATCAAGAAAAAATTTTCTAAATCGACTGCTCCACATTTGCATAGAATTCATATCGTTCCTCCAAACTCGGGCTATTTTATAAATAAATTGTACACTACCTGATCATGATATAGTGGTCATTGTTTCAGCTTTTTTCCCATTTCGCAATGGATATCACCCATACAATCAGAATGGGCTGTCCTATCAGTCTTATCCATAGCAAAAACTGCTCTGTGCTTTCTTGACCTGGAAATGGAATTCCCTCTCGTGCAGCAAATAAGTTTGCAGGGAAAATGAGGACAAGATAGACAGCAATGATTTTTGCTGCTGCGACCCTGACATTTGGCAAAAGCAGCAAGACAGCCAGCAGCCATTCTAGGCATGCCGTCGCATAGACCATTACATATGGATATGGCCAGCCTGGCATCATACGGGCAAAGCTGCTCGGCTCTATCACATGAAAAATACCGGCTGCTATGAATAAAAGCGCAAAGACGTATGTACTTCCTATATGCAGGACGCGCTTCATGATCGTTTCCTCCTCTCCCTTCTATCAGAGTATTACCCGAATGAAGGAAGAAACTACCCACTTCTCGTACATTTATATCCTTTATGTAAGACGCATCAGCCTATATAAAGGTTTCATCCGCTTTTCAATAAAAAGAATGTTCTTTCTTACAAACGCTTTCAAAGGATGTATAATCAGAGAAAAGCAGAAGGAGGGAACGACATGATTCGATTTGCTGTCATCGGAACGAACTGGATTACAGATCGATTCTTACAGGCCGGTGAAGGAATAGCTGATTTTACATGTACAGCCGTCTATTCACGATCCGCTGAAAAAGGCCAGGCATTTGCCGAAAAATACGGTATTGATACAGTTTTTACGAACTTACATCAAATGGCAGAAAGTGATGCGTTTGATGCCGTGTATATTGCGAGTCCAAATGCCCTTCATAAAGAGCAGGCCATGTTGATGATGGAGCACCAAAAGCACGTATTATGCGAAAAACCATTTGCCTCTCACCGAAAAGAAGTAGAAGAAATGATTGCTACAGCGAAAAAACATCAAGTTTGTTTAATGGAAGCGATGAAAACGACATTTCTGCCCAACTTCCTTCAAATCAAACAGCATCTTGATCAGCTTGGACCCATTCGGCAAGTGGTCGCTCATTACTGTAAATATTCCTCAAGATACGATGCCTACCGAAATGGCGAGATTCCAAATGCTTTTAAGCCTGAATTATCCAATGGTTCTTTAATGGATATTGGTGTGTATCTCGTCTACCCGGCGATCTATTTATTTGGTCTGCCGAATCAAATCACCGCGAGAGGCTATAAGCTTTCTTCTGGTGTAGATGGAAGCGGCTCTGTCCTTATGCAATATGACGGACATCAAGCACTCCTTTTTCATTCTAAAATTTCAACATCTCATTTATCTGCGGAAATTCAAGGAGAGGATGCGACGATGGTGATTGATCAATTCCACCGTCCTTCACATATCACGATCCATGATCGGCAAGGACACCAAACCGACATCTCTCTCAAAGATGATCAGCCAGCCATGTATTATGAAATCTGTCATTTTATTGAGTGTATTCAGCAAGGAATGAGTCAGTCTCCGGTCAATACATTTGCCTTATCTGTTCAAACTATGTCCGTTATGGACGAGGCGAGAAAACAAATGGGCGTGAGGTTTCCTGCCGATAGATAAAATGAATGGGGCATGAAATGATGAACAAAGGGCGAACATGAGATGCAAATTCGCCCTTTGTTTATTTTGGATCCATAGTTTATGTTGCCGCTAATACATCCGCAAATGCTTTCACATAGGGAGGAAGATCCGGTGGACGTCTGCTCGAGACGAGGTGACCATCTGTGACGACTGCTTCATCAAACCAGTCTGCTCCAGCATTTGTCATATCATCTTTAATACCAGGTGTACTTGTCACTTTTTTTCCTTGCAGGATTCCTGCTGAAATCAATACCCACCCAGCGTGGCAAATTTGCCCGATTGGTTTTGCCTTTTCATCAAATGAACGTACGATATTTAACACTTCTGGAAAACGGCGCAGTTTATCTGGCGCCCACCCTCCAGGGACAAGCACAGCATCATATTCATCCGCTTGAATGGAATAAAAATCTGCATCAGATACAGCCGGCACACCATACTTCCCAGTGTACTCATGATTTGCTTTTTCTCCTACAAGGTGCACAGTTGCCCCTTCTTCTCTTAAACGCAGAACCGGATACCATAGCTCTAAATCTTCAAAATCATCACTGACAAACGCAATGACCTTCTTATTTGATAAACGCATAACATCTCTCCTATTCTTTCGATTTCCTCTATTGTACGAGATGACCGCTTAAAAAGAAAAGCGGTTCCCCTTGAGGAGAACCACTTGATCTTATTCACTGATCTTGAATTTTTTAATTAAATCACGTAATTCTTCCGCCATTTGGGAAAGAGTCGTAGAGGAAGAACTAATCTCTTCCATAGAAGCAAGCTGCTCTTCAGCAGATGCAGCGATATCTTGGATGCTTGCTGAACTCTCCCGTGATACATCTGCAATTTCATTCACTGCTTTAGAAATTTGCTCAGATCCTTTTGAAAGCTCGCGTACTGTTGTATTCATTTCATTAATTCTTGTAGCGATTTCGGCTGTTTGCTGATTAATTTGTGAGAAGCTTTCTTTCGTTTGATCTGTAATGGAAAGACCATTCTTCACTTCTTCATTTACTGATTTGAACATATTTTGAGATGTTTCGATTTCAGATACGATTTCTTTCACAAGCTTTTCAATCTCTTTTGCTGAATCTGATGATTGAACTGCAAGTTTACGCACTTCCTCTGCAACAACAGAGAAGCCTCTGCCTGACTCACCTGCACGTGCTGCTTCAATGGCTGCATTGAGTGCAAGTAAATTCGTTTGATCCGCAATGCCGTTAATCACGCCTAGGATGTTTGTGATGTCTTTTGATTTATGCTCTAGTCCATTGATCACCCCTTCAGCTTCTTTCACTGAATGGTCGATCGTCTTCATTTGGCCAACGGTTTGTTCCACAAGCTGTCCGCCTGATTCCGCGGCTGTTCTTGATTGAATAGATGACGCTGTGATGACATCAGATGTTTCTGCGACTTCGTTCAGTCCCTCATTCATTTGTTTTAAATGAGCCGCACTTTGCTCCACCATTTCGCTTTGATTTTCGTTGCCGTTTGAGAATGTTTCAATAGATGATGTAATATGTTCAGTTGCTTTTGTTGTTTGGCCTGCGCTTGCCGTCAGTTCTTCAGATGAAGAAGCCACGTTTTCTACAGATGTTTGTACTGCTTGAATGACATCTCTTAATGATTCACTCATTTCATTAAAGCTTGTGCCTAGCTGTCCAATTTCATCTTTTGACCGGACATCAATTTTTTCTGTTAAATCTCCCTCACTGATTTTCTTTGAAGAAGAAACAAGTATAGAAAGTGGTTTTGTAATAGAACGGATGATTAAGAAGATCAGTATCCCACCAATGATAAGCGCACCAGCTAAAATGATAGCGGCCATGTTAAAGACTGGCTGTGCAGCTTCTTCGACTTCCGTCACAAACATCGTACCGACAATTTTCCAGCCCGTCGCTTTGTTTGTGGTGAATTCCATTTGCTTTTCTTTTCCTTCGAACATATAACTCATAGAACCTTCATCTTGTGAATAAAGCTTTTCTAGCCATTCACCAGATAATTTTGTTCCAGCTTTTTTCGTAGGATGGGCAACAAAGGTACGATCCGGACTTCCGATAAAGGCATAGCCTTGTTTCCCAATGTTTATGCTATTTGATTCTTTTACTAGATTCGCAATGTCTAAGTTCATTGCAATGACTCCTGATCCGTCCTCTAACTTTTTAGAGATGGTGACCACAAGCGTACCTGTAGAAGCTGTTGGATACGGTGCTGAAACAGACAGCTCTCCGTTTTTCTCCCAGCCGTCTTTATACCAATCCCGCTCCGTTGCGACATAATCAGCAGGCATTTTTTTGTTAGGATATCTCGAAAACACTTTGCCATCACTTGAAGCGACAAAAATGCCTTCTGTGTCATCATTCATACTCATGAACTGCTCAAAGCGTCCTTGAATATCTGTCGTGTCTTTTTGCTTAAGCTTTTTCTCCGTGATCCATTTGCTAAAGAAATCAGCTGCGTCTGTTTTCACTTTCATAACCTTCGTAATATTTTTATCTAGCTGCTCGACGTTCTCCTTTGCACTTTGCATGATTTGATCATTTAAGGAAGTGCTGGCCGTATGATATGAAGAGAATGCCAACACAATGATTGGGCATAAGAGAATAAATAAGAAAGAGAATACGAGCTTTTTTGAAATAGATGGCTTCCTGAAATACTGTATGAATTTCATAAAAAAGAAAACTCCTTTTAGTAAGATAGTATATATATCGGAAGAACTACTAGGTTGTTAACTTTTTTAACTTATTAAAGTCTAAATAAGACCAAATTACCCAAATTATATGTATTGAATGGAAAAACACCTGACGCCAAAACGTCAGGTGTTTCCCTATACTCTTATATTTTAAATTGTTTAATGAGCTCTCTTAGCTCTTCTGCCATCTGAGATAACGTAGCAGAGGATGAGCTGATCTCTTCCATAGATGCCAGCTGTTCTTCTGCGGATGCTGCGATATCTTGGAAGCCTGCAGAGCTTTCTCGTGAAAGCTCTTTGATTTGATTCACCGCATGTGAAATATCATTTGAGCCATGCGAAAGTTCTTTGGCTGTTCCGTTCATTTGTTTCATTTGTTCTGTCATTTCTAATGTTTTATCGGTAATTTTCTCAAAGCTGACTTTCGTTTCATCTGTAATATTTAATCCAGATTGTACTTCACCTGCTACTTGTTTAAACATGTTCTGTGATTTTTCAATTTCCTCTACAATCTCGTTCGTCAAGCTTTCAATTTCCTTTGAAGAGCTTCCTGATTGCTCTGCCAGCTTACGAACTTCTTCTGCAACAACAGAAAAACCTCTGCCTGCTTCTCCTGCCCGAGCAGCTTCTATCGCAGCATTTAAAGCTAAGAGATTGGTCTGGTCAGCAATGCCGTTAATGACACCCAGAATGTTCGTAATATCTTTTGATTTCTGCTCTAAGCCTTGAATCACAAGCTCTGCTTCTTTCACTGCCTGCTCGATGGTTTGCATTTGCCCTGCTGTTTTTTGAACAAGCTCTCCACCGGCCTGAGCCGTTTTGCTCGAATCAATCGACGATTCCATCATATGAGAGGTCGTATCGACCATATGGGATAAGCTGCGATCCATTTCATTCAACTGGACTGAGCTTTTTTCGATCATATCATTTTGATGTTCATTGCTGTTTGAGAACTGTTCAATAGATGATGTGATATGCTCAGTCGCTTGAGCGGTCTGTCCCGCACTAGCTGTTAACTCTTGAGAGGAGGCGGCCACATTTTCAATGGAATTTTGAACAGCTTGAATGACTTGTTTCAGCTTTGATGACATCTCGTTAAAGCTATGCGCAAGCTTGCCGATTTCATCGTGCGTACGAACTTCAATATGCTGTGTCAGATCACCCTGACTGATTTTTTCAGCCGATTCAGAGAGCGCTATCAGTGGCTTTCGGATCGATTTAATAATAAAATAAATCGCGATTCCGCCTATGGCAATCGCAACTGCCAGTATGATCATTGTTAAGTCGAGAACTGGCTGTGCAGCTTCTTGAATTTCGCCAACATACATTGTTCCAGCAAGCTTCCAGCCTGTTGCTTCATTTGTGTCAAAAAACATTTGCTTCGGCTGTCCATTGTATTCATATTTAAAGTTGCCTTGTTTTTTATCATACAATTTCGTGATGAAATCACCTGTCAATTTCTCCCCAGGCTTGTCTGTTTTATGGGCAATATAATGCTGATCTGGAGTCGCGACAAACGCATAGCCCTCTTTACCAATTTTGATACTGTTTGTATCTTTTATGATCGTGTTCAAGCGCATGTTGATCCCAATTACACCAGATCCATCTGCTAACTGTTCTGATATTGTGATGAGCAGGTCATCTGATGACTTGTCGACAAAAGGATCTGAAATGATGAGTTTCTTATCTCCCATCGATTGTTGAAACCATGGTTCGTTTTTTGCGCTCGCTCCATTCCCTTTATGAATCTCGGAATATTCGGTTAGTTTACCATTTTGATCTGCAATGAATACTTCCACAACATCTTCGTCTGTTTCCGATAATTGCTCTAATTTCACCTTAAGTAAATCCTTGTTTTTAGAAGTCAATTCACTCTTTTTCACCGATTTAGATAAATAAGAAACGATATCAATTTTAGGCTGTACATCTTTATTAATGAGTTCGTTTAATTGCTGAACACCATTTGCAGCACTAGACATAATCTCATCATTGAGAGACTTTGATGCCACTTCATAAGAAAATGCTGCCAATACGAGAATTGGCACTAGGAGAATCGCTAAGAATGCAGTAATTAATTTCTTGGACATTGTAAAATGCTTAAAAAAGTTGATTTTTTTCATGACTCTACTCCTTTTGAATTATGATTTGTGGTCTTCCCCTTCTATTCTTAGGTAATACGAATTATTTTTCAAGGGATAATGTTCGAAATTCAATTAAAATGAGTAAATTTACCTATTTCTTTTGATTTATTCAATTGAAAAAGAGCCCTTTAGCTGAAGGGCTCTTTTCATTTTGTCTATTCGACTTTAAATTTGCTGATCAAATCACGCAATTCTTCTGCCATTGATGAAAGCGTAGCAGAGGAGGAGCTGATTTCTTCCATAGATGCGAGCTGTTCTTCCGCTGAAGCCGCAATGTCTTGAATGTTTGCGGAGCTTTCACGTGAGACGTCTGCAATCTCACGGACAGCCTCTGACACATGTGCAGAGCCATTTGAAAGCTGGACAACTGTTTGATTCATGGTTTGAAGCTGGTCAGAAATTTCTTTTGTCATTTCGAAAATATTGTGGAAGCTGACTCTTGTTTGTTCAGTGAAGCTTAAGCCTGATTGAACTTCTCGATTCACCGCAGTGAATACTTCCTGTGATACATCGATGTCTTGAACGATTTCTTTAATCAAATTCTCGATTTCTTTCGCCGAATTGGCTGATTGAACAGCCAGTTTTCTTACTTCTTCTGCTACAACGGAGAAGCCTCTGCCAGATTCCCCAGCTCTTGCTGCCTCAATCGCTGCATTTAGCGCAAGTAGATTTGTTTGGTCGGCGATACCATTGATGACACCTAGAATTTGTGTAATGTCTTTTGATTTACTTTCAAGAGCGCTGATGACATTCTCTGCTTTTTTCACGGACTGATCAATGACATTCATTTGAGAAGCGGTTTTTTCGACAAGCTGTCCGCCTTCCCCTGCGATATCTGTTGATTTGATCGATGAAGCAGTAATGGATTCAGCCGACTCATTCATGTGCTGAAGGCCACGGTTCATTTCCTCTAACTCGTCTGAGCTAGATTCGACTTTTTCATTTTGACTTTCATTTCCATTTGAGAATTGTTCAATGGCTAGTGTAATATGCTCTGTTGCTTTACTTGTTTGCCCTGCGCTGGCTGTCAGTTCTTCTGAGGAAGAAGCGACATTTTCAACTGAGGTTTGTACGGCACCAATTAGGGTTCTTAATGAGTCTATCATTGTATTAAAGCCTTTTCCAACTTGACCAATTTCGTCATCTGATTGGATCTGAAGCTTCTCTCGCAAATCACCTTCGCTGACTTTTTTCGAGAAGCGGGCAAGGTTGGATAATCTTTTCGATATAGAGCGGACGATAAAGAAGATGAGGGTACCTGCTACGATAAGTGTCACACTGAACACAATAAGGGCTGTATTGAAAACGGGCTTTGCTGCATCTTCTACTTCTGATACGAGCATCGTTCCACCGATTTTCCAGCCGGTTAATTCATTGGTCACATACGCAACCTTTTTATCTATTCCTTTGAGTGTGTAACTGCCGCTTCCTTCTTTGTTTTTAAAAATAATATTTGCCAGATTCTCATTGACCTGACTTCCTGACTTTTGGGTCGGATCTGCTAACACTGTTTTATCTTTCTCCATGATGAAAGCATAGCCTTTTTGCCCAATTTTGATTTCTTTTAACTTTTGAATCAAGGTGTCAATTTCCATATCAAGTCCAATAACACCTGAACCATCTTTCATTTTTTGAGTAATCGTGATAACCATTTTGCCTGTGGAGGCTGCTACATATGGTTTTGTGATGACTTGTTTGCCGTTTTCTGCATTGAGTGCTTCTTGATACCATGGACGCTCTCTCGGATCGTAGCCATCAGGCATCTTTTGAACAGGATATTGCATAAACAGTCCCTTTTCGGAGCCTGCATAGATAGCAGAAACATCTTTTTCATTAATTTTTCCAAATTGCTGCAATTCTTTAATGGTCGTATTTCTATTTTTTTCTTGAAGATTAGACGCTTTGAGTGAGTCTGTAAACAGAGCCACAGCATCTGCTTTATTCCCTATATTCTCATTGATTAAAGTATCAAATGCATTGACTTGACTCATTGCACTGCCCATAATCTGTTTGTCTAACTCTGTCTTTGATGTAAAAAACGCACTAATTGTCAGTGCAGTGGTTGGTAGGATAAGGACTACCAAAAAAGCAATAATTAATTTTTTTGAAATGGATGGTTTTTTTAACCATTGGATCATTTTCCCCATTTTCTCTTTCCCCCTTTACTTCTCTAAAGTTATTATCGGATGAAAGGTTTAATTTTACAGGCTAGACATGCTGTTTAAACATAAAAAAATACCCAGACAATTCTGGGTATTTTTTCATCGTTTTTTAATCAATTTTGAATTGACTTGTGAGCTCTTTTAGTTCCTCTGCCATGTTTGCAAGAGTCACTGAAGAAGATGATATTTCTTCCATAGAGGCCAGCTGCTCTTCAGCAGAAGCCGCAATATCTTGAATGTTTGCCGCACTTTCTCTAGAGACTTGGCGCATCTCCTGCATAGCTTGTGAAACCAGCTTCGAACCGCTCGATAGATCAATGGCTGTATCGTTTAATTGCGTCAGTTTTTTCGACATTCCTTCTGCCGCCTCATAAATGTTCTGGAAGCTTTCTTTTGCTTCTTCTGTCATACCAAGTCCTGCATGTACTTCTCGATTGACCGTTTTGAACATATCTTGAGATTTAGCAATTTCTAACACAATTTCTTGAATGAGCTTTTCTATTTCTTTCGCTGAGTCTGCCGATTGAACAGCTAGTTTTCTCACTTCTTCTGCCACGACAGAGAAGCCGCGTCCTGATTCGCCTGCTCTAGCTGCTTCGATGGCTGCATTTAACGCAAGAAGATTCGTTTGATCTGCAATGCCGTTAATGACATTTAAAATGCTCGTAATATCTTTAGACTTATATTCTAATTGCTTCATGACTTGTTCTGCCTCTTGTACAGATGTATCAATATGTTTCATTTGGCTCGCTGCGCTTTCAACAATCCGGCCGCCTTGACCAGCTGCCTCTGTCGATTGAAGTGAGACAGAAGCCACTTCTGATGACGTTTGTGACATGCCTTGTAATCCTTCATTCATTGCCACAAGCTGATTCGTACTAGATTCGACTTTCTCGTTTTGTGCTTCATTTCCATTTGAGAATTGTTCAATCGACATTGTGATATGCTCGGTTGCTTGACTTGTTTGGCTGGCACTTGCCGTCAGCTCCTCGGAAGCGGATGCCACATTGTCGACAGACTGCTGAACCGCTCGAATGACTTCACGTAAAGATTCACTCATCTTGCTAAAGCTTCTTGTGAGATCTCCAATTTCATCCTTCGATTTGGTTTCAAGGGTTTCGGTTAAATCACCCTCGCTCACCTTTTCTGAGAAATCAACAAGCTTTCGAAGTCCAATTGTGATGGAGCGAACGATAAAGAAGATCGCAATACCGCCAAGGATAAAAGAAGAAATTAAAAGAATAATGGCAGAATTCCAAACTGGCTGTGCTGCTTCTTCTGTTTCTGATACAAACATCGTTCCAGCAATTTTCCAACCTGTTAAATCATTTGTCACAAAAACGAGGCGTTTTTGTTCTCCTTTATTCTCATAAGTTGATGTTCCTTCTTTGCTGCTGTAAAGGATTGATGAAATGTTCCCTGTAACTGCAGAGCCTGATTTTTCTTCTGGATGAGCTACAATTTGCTTATTTCTATTTGCAATAATTGGATATCCTTCTCGTCCAATTTTAATGTCTTTGATTTTATCGACAATATCCTGTACATCAATATCAATCCCAATGGCTCCCGATCCGTCCTTCAGACGCTGAGCGATTGTGACAACCATTCCATTTGTTGTGGCAGAGATATATGGATTGGTGACCACAGGTTCACCTTTTTCGTCCTGCATTGCTGCTTTATACCAGTCACGAGTCGTTGGATCATAGCCTTTTGGCATGTCTACTTTAGGGAACTGAATAAAGTCACGTTTTTTACTTGCTGCATAAAACCCAACCACATCATCTTCATTGATTTTGCTGTATATTTCAAAATGCTCATACAGTTCGTCCTGGTTTTTCTTTTTAAAATCTGCAGCACTGGATGTTTCGGTAAATAGTTTGACTGCATTTTCCTTATTCAAAAGCTTTTGCTCGATCATGTCATTCAGTTCATTGACTCTTGCATTTGCTCCGTACATAATTTCATGATCTAATTCTTCTTTGGCAATCTGATATGAAATCGTACTGAGTGTAATAATTGGCAAGACAAGAACGAGAGTGAATGAAATAATCAGCCTCTTAGAAATCGATGGTTTTTTCAACCATTTTATTGCATTTTTCATGTTTTTCCTCCTTTTAAACGATATGTTATATATCGGACATCTTCATATTATTTTCATGTTTTTCAAATAAAAAGGATGCATTTTTGTTTATTTCCACAAATTGATTCCTTGCCCAAGCACCCTGCATACGCTAATACAAAAGGGGGCGCTTTTCATATGATTATCCTTTCAGGACAGCCAGTGACAAATGAGCAGCTGGCTTCATTTCAGCTAGAAGGACAAAAGCGGATCATTTTGATGCAGTTACAAGCCTCAAATGATACATTCCGCTTCAGGCAAGCATCTGATTTGTTATTTGAGGTCACTTTGAGATCGAACATTATGAATGCTGCAAGAGATTTGCATAAAAGTGGTGCCTCATTTGCCATCTTTCAAAGGTCTCGTGCAAATGACGCCTTTTGGCGCGTATCTGAAGCAGGAGCACTAGAGCTGCGCTATCAAGTCGAACCATCTAGAGGCATTAAAGACATTTTTGAAAATGGCTCACAATATGCCTTTGAATGTGCCACCGCCATTGTCATCGTGTTTTATATGGGCGTCTTGCAAACGGTAGGAGACGAGAAGTTTAACCGAAGGCTTCGCAGTTTAACCCTGTATGACTGGCATTATGATACATTGTCGATTTATACTGAGCGCGGGAATGACTTTATCTATGGAGATTGCTTATATTTCGAGAATCCAGAGTTTAGCTATCAGCAGTCACAGTGGCGTGGGGAAAATGTGATTTACTTAGGAGAAGATCAATATTACGGACATGGACTTGGGATTTTAACAGCGGCCGAAATTATCGATAAATTAAATAAGAGAAGGCGGCCAGGTGCTGTTCAATCTGCTTATTTATTGCCGCAGACCACCCGGATGGATGTGATTTATCTCAGGCAAATGTTTGGCAGCTAAAAAAAGCCTCTTGTCTAGTGGTTATGACAAGGGGCTTTTGTATGCCTTGCGATTTCGATAATCTTGCAGCGTGCCAAGCATCGTGTTCGCAAGGATCTCCATTTTTTCTAAGTCTTTTCTTGTGACCGGCGGATCATGCCAGCTCCATTTTACATAACGAACAAAATAGTAATGACGAATGGGCGTAAGGACGGCAGGAGAGTGCGGAAATTCATCAAACCAAAATTCAATTTGGCCTTTTTTTCGGTATGAATGTTTTAAAATGTCCACCCTTTCACACCACCCAACATGATTTTATATGTGCGTCAGTTCATGCATGATCTCCTCAACGGTTAAAATCGAGTGAATACGGCCAACGCCCTGTCCTGCCCAAAGAGCCATTTGATCAGGGTTTCCCGCCGCAGCGGCTGCTTTTCGCATCGGTGTTGTCCATACATGCTGAACCGGATAAGGAAGAACCCTATCTTCATTCTGTCTTTCTTCCTCCATCCACTGATTCACAATACCTCTTGCTCTTTTCCCTGAGAAAAGCCTCGTGATCTTTGTTTCACTGCTTTCTGCCTGTAAAATCGCCTTTTTGTATACGTCTGCCGCAGCACTTTCCTGACTGGCTAAAAATCGTGTGCCGATTTGAACGGCATCTGCTCCAAGCGCTAGAGCGGCTTCTACACCTGCTCGATCTGTAATCCCGCCTGCGGCGATCAATGGCACATGACAGAGCAGCTTGACGTCAGAGATCAGGCTAAAGAGTCCCACTAGGGCATCTCCTTTTGCAGGTAAAAAGGTACCGCGGTGACCTCCTGCTTCACTTCCTTGCAGAACAATGGCATCCATTCCTTTTTCCTCTAAAAGCAGTGCTTCCTCTTTTGTAGTGGCGGTTCCGATTAAAAAGATCCCCTTTTGTTTTAAACGTTCTATCGTTTGTTCATTTGGACAAGAGAAGGTAAAGGAAACGACCGGTACGTCTTGTTCCAAAAGAATGTTGATTTTCTGTTCAAAATCATGCCACAATTCCTCTTCGCTCGGCAGACTATCAGCTACTGGTCGTGCTGGCAGTCTCTTCTCCCAAAATGCCACATCCTCTTTTTTGACTTCAGAAATTGGCTCTGGTACAAATACATTGACCTTGAACTGGCGAGTTGTCAGCTGTTTGACCTGTTTGATCTGCTGCCTCAAATGGTCAGGCTGCACATATCCACTTGCCAAACTGCCAAGTCCCCCGCATTGCGAAACAGCAGCTGCTAGCTGCGGTGTCACGGCACCTCCTGCCATTGGTGCTTGGATAATCCCATATTTGATTTGCAGTAATTTCGTGAAATCCCCCATTTATTTCCCCCATCTCTTACTCGTTTGATGACACCTGTATATAAAAATGGCGATGTCTCGGCCCGTCAAACTCACAGAAATAAATTCCCTGCCATGTGCCAAGGACAAGATCACCATGATGGATGAGAACATGCTGCGGAGCACCCATATAGCTCGCTTTCATATGAGCGGCTGTATTTCCTTCCATATGGCGGTCCTTCGGATGTTCCCACGGAAAGACTTCGTCAAGCCTCCGGAGCATATCTCGTTTCACATCTGGGTCTGCATTTTCATTAATGGTCATCCCTGCTGTCGTATGGGGACAGTAGACGATGACACTTCCGTTTTGAATACCTGTTTCCTTAACATATTGATGGACCTCATTCGTCACGTCGATCATCTCATCGCGTCTATTTGTTTGTACATTGATTTTTTTCATATGAACGGCTCCTTTTTGTCATTTCTATAAAACCATACCCTTTTTATGTGGAATCAATCACTGTTGATCGGTGGAAGACATTCTCCCACCTAAAGTTTACCAAGTAAAAAAACCTCGTCAAGCGTGACGAGGTTTTTAAGAAAAGTGGACCTTTTTGATTTCAATGGTCCGAATATGATGGTCTTCCGCATCTATGATGGTAAATTCACAGCCTTCTGCTTCAATCGTATCTCCAATCTCAATATCAAATTTATGTGTCATCATCCAGCCAGCAATTGTATCAACATCATCATTCTCTATAGCTAAATCCAATAAATCATTTACTTCATCAATCAAGGCTTTTCCATCCATTACATAGTGGAAGTCACCTTTTTTAACGATATGAGGTGTTTCGTCCTGATCATATTCATCTCGAATTTCGCCCACGATTTCCTCTAATATGTCCTCTACTGTGACAAGCCCGGCTGTTCCTCCGTATTCGTCTACGAGCACTGACATATGAATGCGTTCCTTTTGCATCAAAATAAGCAATTCTTGAACAGGTGTACTTTCAATCACACGAATGACCGGACGCATTAAGTCTTCAATCGTCACATCTTGATTCAGGAAACTCGCTTTAAACACATCTTTGCTATTGATAACACCAACCACATGATCTTTATCTTCTTTAATGACGGGGTAGCGTGTGTATCTTTCGTTTAGCATATAATGCGTCACGTCTTCAAGCGTCTGTTCAATCTCTATAGCTGAAATTTCTGTACGAGGGATCATGATCTCTCTCGCCACTCGATTATCAAATTCAAAAATTTTATTCACATATTTGTACTCAGACTGGTTAATCTCGCCCTTCTCATAGCTTTCAGATAAAATAAGGCGCAACTCTTCCTCACTGATCGCCACTTCATGTTCTTTGACAGAATGAAAACCGAATAATTTCACAATGCCTCGTGCCGCCCCATTTAATGCTTTAATAAACGGGTACATGACTCTATAGAAAAAGATAAGTGGCTTTGCTGTCACAAGGCTGACCGCCTCTGCCTTTTGAATGGCAATCGTTTTAGGCGCAAGTTCTCCCACAACGACATGTAAAAACGTAATGATCACAAATGCGATGATAAACGATAGGATGTCGGTTAATGCGGAATGAAGCCCCAGCTCCTCAAATAGTGGGTGCAGAAAATGCTCCACCGTCGGCTCGCCCAACCACCCTAAGCCTAAAGCCGTGATGGTAATGCCGAGCTGACAGGCGGATAAATATTCGTCGAGATTTGATATAAGCTTTTGTACGTGAATGGCTCTCTTATCACCGCTTTCAATCAGCTGATTGATTTTAGAGCCTCTAATTTTCACAATCGCAAATTCAGTGACAACAAAAAATGCTGTCGCAGCAATGAGTAATATGACTAAAAATACGTTTAAAATATACAAAAAAACCCTTACCTAACAACGGTAAGGGCTCACCTCCTCTGGCATCAATTAATCATTACGGCCATTTAGGAAGATCATTACAAAACGGAGCAATTCAAACAAGGAGACAAGGGCCGCTGCGACGTACGTAAGAGCGGCAGCATTTAACACCTTGTTCACGCCTCTTTCTTCACTGCTTCTAATGATTCCTTCTGAAACAATGATGTCTTTCGCACGAGAACTTGCATTAAACTCGACAGGCAATGTCACAAGCTGAAAGAACACAGCCGCTGAGAACAAAATGATCCCAAGCCCGATTAAGTTAAGGCTGCCAAGTAAGATTCCACCAAGGAAAAGAAGCGGGGCAACACCAGATGCAAAGTTCACGACAGGAAAGATCTTATGTCTCAAGACAAGCGCACCATAGGATTCCTGATGCTGCAAGGCATGTCCAACCTCGTGTGATGCGACTGAAATGGCCGAAATGGAATGGCCATAGTACACAGGTTCAGATAAGCGAACCACACGCTGCGTCGGGTCGTAATGATCAGTCAAAGTTCCTCTTACCGGTTCAACAGGCACGTCGTATAACCCGTTGCGATCTAAAATATGTCGAGCGGTTTCCGCACCTGTTTTCATACTGGATGCTTCAACCTTTGAATATTTTTCAAAATTATTCTTTACTTTAAATTGTGCCCAAAATGATAATCCCAATGCGGCAAAAGTTAAAAAATAAAAAAACAGCATGCTCATCAGCTTCCTTTTTATTTTATATATTTATTTACAATTTTAATGACTTTTATGTAACGTGTACAGAAAAAAGCACTAGGTCTTTTTAAGGGGGATCACCGCGCCAATGAAAAAGAAGAACACACCTAAGCATGCTGTATAAAAGGTCACCGTTCCGTATAGGTTTTGAAAAAAGTGCAGCCATGAAAAATCATTCATAAAATGATTCACCGCATTTAAGTCAAACACAAGTAAGATCATAGCTGATGATAAAAAGTGAGCGCCGATAAAAAGAAGTACGGTCTTTTGAACGAACGACATTCGCATTCCCTCCTTCTTCTCTCTTATTTTAAGATATGGGAACTACATGACGATGATGAAAAAATGTTTCCTCAATCGGGCATACTGATATTAGCAGTTTCCTGAAAGGAAGAGTCCGATGAAATCAAACCGTATCTTTATCGCTTGGCTAAGGTGGCCTCTCTATCTTCGAATTGCCGTCATCATCTGTTTCTTGCTTCTTTTTTTCGGACAATTAATTGTCTTGCTTGAACCGAAGCAGTATCATACGATCTTTGATGGGATCTGGTGGGCTCTCATTACAGTCGCGACGGTCGGCTATGGTGATTTTGTGCCGCAAACCATGCCCGGACAAATCGCAGGTATGGCGCTGATTCTGATCGGGGCAAGCTTTGTCACGGCTTATTTTGCCACACTCGCTGCCGCTGTGTTCAGCAAGCAGCACCATTATGTAGAAGGGAAGGTCGCGTTTAAAGGAAAAGGACATCTCATTATCATCGGTTGGAATGAAAAAACGAACAAACTGCTTCAATCGTTTCAAACGATTGATCCCGCTATGCCGATTGTGCTGATTGATGATTCTTTGAAGGAAGGGCCGCTTCTAGAGAATGTTCATTTTATTAAAGGGCATGGCACCGATGATGGCACACTTCGCAAAGCCAATATTTCAGGTGCAGATGCACTGATGATTACCGCAGATCAGCACGAGAATGAAGTGACAGCTGATATGCAGAGTGTTTTAACATTACTTGCAGCAAAAGGATTAAACCCTTCTCTATACTGTTTAATTGAAATTTTAACAGATCGTTACGTGAAAAATGCCGAGCGTGCTGGCGCCAATCAAGTCATTCATACCTCTGATGCAGTCAATCATTTAATGGTCGAGCATTTTCTTTTAAAAGAACAGTTCAAAGCGTTAAAGAAAAAACGTCATATGACCTTGCATAAACAGGTCACCATCATACCGGTTCCAGCTTCGTTAGCTGGAGAAACATTCTTAACAGCACTCCATCACTTTTTAGAGCATCATGTGATCGTTGTCGGTGTACAAAAAAAAGAAGGACCCATGATGAATCCTCCCTTTGATTATGAGCTTCATCCAGAGGATGAACTGATCAGCCTTTAAAGCAGTGCGTCTTCTAATTCCTTGACGAGCGAAAAGCCAATCTCAGTATAAGCTTTTGATACATCTCCATCTTTCTCTTTTGGTTCTTGGAATTGGTTAAAGGATGCGCCCACATTTCCAACCATCGCATGATCATCTAACTTATCTTGATAGACATGCTTTAAGAGAAATGGATCTCCCAGTTTCACCACAACGCCTGGCTGATCCAGCTGGCCCTTTTCAGCTGTAAAAGGAACTCTGAGAAAAGTATAGCCATCACGATTATCAATTTTATAATCAAAGTATCCGTGATCGTAATCCCAGTTACCATTAATGACATAACCGAGCGGCTTCATCGTCTCTTCTAAATGGTAAAGTGAAAAGCTTTCACCAGGCAGCCTAGATGGTACATGAATCATATGAAACCCTCCTTTTTGTATAGGGTTCGTTAAAGAGAGGAATTCATACATTTGCCTTTCGTGATTTGCACATTGTTTGTAAATGCGGCATCAAATAAGGTCTGGCTGGATGATGCATTTGTCTCGTTCGCACTGCCCGCTCCAGATGTGTCCTTTACAGCACTCATTGGACAAATTCGTCCGACATTCCCAAAGTTAACAATCGCCTGTCCTGAAATGTCATGGATATAAATATGATTTGTTCTCATCGCTTCATCAACCTCCTCCATTGATTATTCTATGTACAGAGCTTAGGGAGGCTTGCACTGACACCATGAGAACATAAAAAAAGGCACATCTTATGAAAAGATGTGCCTTTTTATTCTTATGATTGTTTTAGACGGCTCTCAAGTTCTGCCTTTTTCTCTTCGAAGCCCGGTTTTCCTAATAAAGCAAACATGTTCACTTTATACGCTTCTACTCCAGGCTGGTCAAATGGATTGACGCCTAGTAAATACCCAGACATCGCACATGCTTTCTCGAAGAAGTACACGAGATATCCAAATGTATAAGCATCCATTTCAGGAATTGTCACAATCAGGTTCGGTACTTTTCCATCAGTATGAGCAAGCATCGTTCCTTCAAATGCTTTTTTATTAACGAAATCAACCGTTTTTCCTGCTAGATAGTTCAAGCCATCAAGGTCTTGTTCTTCTGCTTCAATGACAAGCTCATGACGAGGCTTGTCTACATTAACGATGGTTTCAAACAAGTCTCTTCTTCCTTCTTGAACATATTGACCAAGTGAATGAAGATCTGTTGAGAAGTTCGCAGATGAAGGGTAGATTCCTTTTTCATCTTTCCCTTCACTTTCACCGAATAATTGTTTCCACCATTCTGCAAAGTATTGCAGTCCTGGCTCATAGTTAATGAGCATTTCAATCGTTCTGCCTTTATTGTAAAGGACATTACGGACGACAGCATATTGGTATGCCGCATTCTCAGAAAGCTCAGATGAAGCGAAGTCTTCGCTTGCTTTTGCCGCACCTTCCATCATCTGATCAATGTCTGCACCGCTCACAGCGATTGGCAATAGACCCACTGCTGTTAAGACTGAATAACGTCCACCTACATCATCAGGAATGATAAATGATTCGTAGCCTTCTTCCGTTGCTAATGTTTTCAATGCACCGCGTGCCTTGTCAGTTGTTGCATAAATACGTTTTTTCGCTTCTTCAGCACCGTATTTTTCAATAAGGAGCTTTTTAAAGATGCGGAACGCAATCGCTGGCTCTGTTGTCGTACCAGATTTTGAAATGACGTTAATAGAAAAATCTGCATCTTCCAATAGATCCATCACATCAGTTAAATAAGAAGAACTGATGTTGTTTCCAATAAAGATGATTTGCGGCGTCTTGCGTTTGCCTTTTGGCAGCGTGTTATAGAAAGAGTGGTTCAAAAATTCAATCGCCGCACGTGCGCCAAGATACGAGCCGCCGATTCCGACAACAAGCAAGACATCAGAGTCTGACTTAATTTTATCTGCACTTTTTTTAATGCGGGCAAATTCTTCGCGATCATATTGCTTCGGTAAGTCAACCCAGCCTAAATAATCACTGCCAGTACCCGTTTGTTCATGAATATTATGATGGGCCACCTTCACAAAATCTTTTAAATATGTAAGCTCATGTTCTTGAAAGAAAGGTAACGCTTTCGAGTAGTCAAATTGAATATGTGTCATCGCTTGTAAGCCCTCCATTACGTTAGTTCTATCCCTTTCACTTTAGCGGAACTAGCTATTGAAATCAAGTAATCGTCATTGGTGCAGCAAAAAGCCACTCCCCATGAAGAGAAGCGGCCATCCAAATTATAGAGAGGCTTTTAAAATCGCTAAAATGTCATCACGGCCAAGTTTCATAAAGTTACCAAAGCCGCCATATTCCATTTCTTTTGCTGCGATGTCAGCAATTTTGTCCAGTTGTTCTTCACCAATATCATAATCGGCTAAACGGCTTGGTGCACCGAGGCTTGTCCAGAAGGCTGACAGCTTGTCGATTCCTTCTAATGCGATATCACGATCAGACTTTCCTTCTGTCTCGATGTCAAACATGTTCAGCATAAGATTTTTAAAGCGATCCACATTGTGATCGAGTGTATGACGCATCCAATTTGGGAAAAGGATCGCAAGTCCGCCTGCATGCGGAATGTCATAGACAGCCGATACTGCATGCTCAATCGTATGGGACGCCCAGTCGCCAAAGTAACCCATTTGCAGCGTGCCATTTAAAGCAATTGTTCCTGCATAAAGGATGGTTTCACGGTGTTCATAGTTTTGTAAGTCTTCGAGCAGTTTTGGTGCTGTCTCAATGACTGTTTGAAGAACAGCAAAACACATCCGATCTTGTAGAGGCGTGTTTTTGACATTATGGAAGTATTGTTCAAATACATGGCTCATCATATCAACCATGCCATACACCGTTTGATTCTCTGGCACAGAATATGTGTGCTCAGGATCTAAAATTGAAAAAGCAGGGTGCGTGACTGAACTGCCCCACACGTACTTTTCATTTGTTTCCCAGTTCGTGATCACAGAATCCGGGTTCATTTCTGAGCCTGTCGCTGCAAGTGTCAGTACTGTGCCAAATGGCAGTGCTTTTTGAGCGGTCGTTTTCTTTGAAATAATATCCCAAACATTCCCGTCATATTCAGCTCCAGCTGCAATGGCCTTTGTACAGTCGATAACACTTCCCCCACCAACTGCTAATAAGAAATCAATGTTCTCATTTTGGCAAATGTCGATCCCTTTTTGCACTGTAGTGAGACGAGGGTTCGGTTCAACTCCTGACAGTTCAAATACGTCAGCCTCTGCTTCATTTAAAGCGCTGATGACCTTATCATAAAGACCATTTTTCTTAATACTGCCTCCACCATATACAAGAAGCACTCGCTTTCCATAACGAGCGAGTTCGCTTTTTAGTCCGTCTAGTTGTCCTTTTCCAAACATCAATTTCGTTGGATTATAGTAAATAAAGTTTTCCATCTGTTCTACATCTCCTTAAAACATTTATATCCAAAAACATGAAAGACTACTGTAACATATGTACATGCAGAACTCAAAAAAGATAACTGCTTAAAAGCAGCTATCTTTTCCATGTTCGATTATAAAGAAGCGTTTAAAATAGCTAGAACATCTTCTTTGTTCAGCTTTTTAAATTGGCCAAATTCACCACGTGCCATTGCACGGTCTGCAATCAAGTCAATTTTCTCATCGTTGATGTCATAGTCAGCTAAACGGCTTGGTGCGCCTAGACTTATCCAGAAAGCAGATAGTTTTTCAATGCCTTCTAAGCCAACTTCTTCGTCTGTTTTGCCAGCAGGGTCAACATCGAATACACGCACTGCTAATTGCTTGAAGCGGCCTGGGTTTTCTTGAATGACATGCTTCATCCAGTTCGGGAACAAGATCGCAAGACCGCCTGCATGCGGGATGTCATACACAGCGGATACCGCATGCTCAATATTATGAGATGCCCAGTCACCGCGTGCGCCCATTGAAAGCATTCCATTAAGTGCAATGGTGCCTGTGAATAAAATCGTTTCACGAAGCTCGTAGTTTTCCAAATCATTGATCAGCTTCGGTGCTGTTTCAATGACAGTACGAAGAAGTCCTTCACACATACGATCTTGGTAAGGTGTATTCTCCGTGTGATGGAAATATTGTTCAAACACGTGAGACATCATGTCAACCATGCCATAAATCGTGTGGTTTTTTGGCACAGTAAATGTGTTCACTGGGTCAAGAATAGAGAATTTAGGGAAGACGGCTGGACTGCCCCATCCGTATTTCTCATTTGTTTCCCAGTTTGTGATGACAGAACCAGAGTTCATTTCAGAACCTGTTGCGGCAAGTGTTAATACCGTACCAAATGGGATGGCTTCCATTGGGACATGCTTACGAGTGACAATATCCCAAGCATCTCCATCGTATTTCGCACCAGCTGCGATCGCTTTGGTTGCATCAATGACACTGCCGCCGCCGACTGCCAATATAAAGTCAATTTGGTTCTCTTTGCAAAGCTCAACCCCTTTTCTGACCGTTGTTAAGCGCGGGTTTGGCTCAACACCAGCAAGCTCAGTCATTGTAGCTCCTGATTCTTTTAAAATGCTGACAACTTGGTCATAAAGACCATTTCGTTTAATGCTGCCTCCACCATATACAAGCAATACGTTTTTTCCGTAGTGTTTGAGTTCATCTGAAAGGGCTGAAACTTCTCCCTTTCCAAAGATTAATTTCGTTGGGTTCCAATAAGTAAATCGATCCATGTGATCTCCTCCTCGCGCTACATTATGCGCCTCAATCATTCCAAAAGTAAAGTAATTTGCTTTAATCCATTTTCTTACGCATAGTTTGGCTAAAAATCTGCAAAATATAAATGTATTGATGCTGTAGCGAAAGGAGGAATCACGATGAGTGCTATTCAGCGTATTGCCCTCGTGCTCACGATTATCGGTGCTATTAACTGGGGACTAATCGGCTTTTTTCAATTTGACTTAGTAGCAGCGATCTTTGGCGGACAAGGCTCTGCATTATCACGTATTATTTATGGTCTTGTTGGAATTGCAGGTCTTGTTAACCTTGGTCTGCTATTTAAGCCAAGCGAAGAAGCTGTTCGCCGTGACGAGCCGAATCCAGAGGTTCGCTAAACAAAAAGACATAAAAAAGGCCGCCTATACGAGGCAGCCTAAGGCACCGTTTGAAACGGTGCTTTTTTTATTTCTTGATAAGGTCTTTACGGTTAGATTGCTCAATCCACTCTTCAAGTTTATCTTTAAGTGTATTGAAACCTTGTGGTGCAGCAGCTTCTTCTTTCGCTTGCTGTGGTCTTTGTTTCTTTGGTTTGCTTTCTTTTCTTTCTGGCGCATCTTGTGTCGCACGGATAGAAAGGCTGATTTTACCTGCATTTTCATCAACAGAAAGAACTTTCACTTGTACTTCGTCACCAATTGAAAGGTGCTCGTTGATGTCTTTTACAAAGCCATGTGTTACTTCAGAAATATGCACAAGTCCTTGAGTTTCTTCATCTAATGCAACAAACGCACCATACGCTTGTAATCCTGTTACTTTACCAGTGTAAACACTGCCTACTTCAAACTTTGTCGCCATGATAACAACTCCTAAATAAATGTTTTAATATTCGTTTATACGCAATTAAAAACTATATCACAGAACGCTCTTTTACGCAAAATATTTTTTAATTGGGTTTAGATCAGTTCAAAAGGGGGAATACCTGAAAACAAGAATGCTTTCTAGTATTCCCCCCTAATTTGAGAGGCATCAGTCCTAATGGATTGATGCCTTTTTTTATTTAATAATGGCAGGTGCTTCTTCTTTCACTTGTCGTTCTTGCAAAAAGCGCTGGATTCTTGAAAGTGATTCCTGAAGATGGTCAAGAGACGAAGCATATGAACAACGAATATGACCTTCACCACTCGGTCCGAAGACATTACCAGGGACTACGGCTACTTTTTCACTAAGCAGCAGCTCCTCAGCAAATTGTTCCGACGTCATGCCGGTGCTTTTAATGGACGGGAAAGCATAAAATGCGCCGTTTGGCTGGTGACATGCGAGCCCCAGTTCATTCAAAGAGCCGACAAACAAATTTCGCCGCCTTCTGTAGCTTTTCTTCATTTTCTCTACATCTTCAAGCCCATTTTTCAACGCTTCTTCTGCTGCATATTGTGCCATAGCGGGCGCACACATCATAGAATATTGGTGTATTTTCAGCATGGCATCGCGCAGTACAGGTGGTGCTGCCACATATCCTAAGCGCCATCCTGTCATAGCAAACCCTTTTGAAAAGCCTGAAATGAGGATCGTTCTTTCCTTCATATCTTGAATGGCCGCGACGCTTGTAAAAGCTTCATCGTACGTCAGCTCTGCATAAATCTCATCCGTAATAATGAGCAGGTCATGCTCTTTCGCAAATTGAGCAATATCTTCAAGCTCTTCCTTTGAATAAACAGACCCAGTTGGATTTGATGGCGAGCAAAGCAAAATAGCTTTTGTCTTCGGCGTCAGCTTCGTGCGAAGATCCGCAGAGTCTGCTTTGAAATCTTTTTCAGCCGATGTACTTAAATAAACAGGCACTCCGCCTGCAAGTGTCGTGAGAGCCCCATATGCTACGAAGCAAGGCTCTGGAATGATCACTTCATCCCCGCTGTTTAAAATCGCACGAAACGCCAAATCAAGTGCCTGGCTTCCGCCAACTGTGATAATCAGTTCTTCTTCAGGACTGTAGTCAATGTGAAACCGCTTATATAAATAGCCGCTCAATTCTTTTCGCAAAGATAACAACCCAGCATTCGCCGTATAAGAGGTAAGCCCTTGTTCTAATGACATAATACTTGCTTCTCTGACATTCCAAGCTGTCACGAAATCT
The DNA here is from genome assembly GCF_037976435.1 of Bacillus sp. FSL K6-2841. Taxonomy (NCBI): domain Bacteria; kingdom Bacillati; phylum Bacillota; class Bacilli; order Caryophanales; family Bacillaceae; genus Bacillus; species Bacillus sp. FSL K6-2841. The sequence continues at coordinate 2,793,244 of NZ_CP150266.1, forward strand.
GGCTCGCCGACACCAAGGGAAATGACCCCTTCCATTGTGGCTGCCAAATCAAAGAATTTCCGTATACCTGACGGCTGAATGCTTTGTACCGTTTCAGATAAATAAGACTTTTTCATTTAAGGTGACACCACGATTCTTTTGTCATCGTCTCCTGTTTCAAACACTTTCCCATCATGTTTATATCTCTTCAAAATAAAGTGGGTAGTTGTTGAAACAACGGAATCAAGTGTCGATAATTTTTCAGACACGAAGCGGGCAATATCAGACATAGATCTTCCGCGGATCACAACAGATAGATCGTAAACACCTGACATGAGATAGACAGACTCTACTTCCTGAAAGCGGTAAATACGTTCAGCAATTTCATCAAATCCGACGCCTCTTTTTGGTGTCACTTTGACATCAATCATTGCTGTGACGCCTTCGTGACCATCTACTTTACGCCAGTCAATCATAGTTGAGTAATCAATAATGACTTTTTGATCTTCAAGTTTTTGAATAATCGCTTCTGCTTCTTCTGTTGTCACGCCTGCCATTTTTGCAATTGTATTTAAATCGGCACGGCTGTTTTCATCTAAAATCTCTAATATTTCAGTTTCTTTTTCTGTTAGTTTCATTTGATTTCACACCTCAGATTGTAAAAAGCTAGTTTTAAAAAATCTTCTGAACATTATAGCACGTTTTTCCCATTATGCTAAGCAGGGAAAAGATGCTAATCATAGCTTAAAATCCACTTTTTAGGGTACAATACTGTCACCTAACAGAGAGAGTATCAAGTATCGGAGTGATGAGTGTGGACATTGTTCAGCCAGCTTATATGAAAAGTAAATTCGGTTTAGACATCTATTACGAGCACTATCCAAATCAGGGGAAGAAAACATTGATCTTAATTCATGGTCTTTTCTCTTCTACCTTCAGCTATCGAAAGCTCATCCCGCTTCTGAAACAAGACTTCCATTTAATCGCGATCGATCTTCCTCCATTTGGACAGTCTGAGAAGTCGAATACGTTTATTTACAGCTATCGCAACATGGCAAAGATCATTATCGAGCTAGCTGGTTACTTACAGATTCAGCATGCGATCCTTGTGGGTCATTCGATGGGCGGCCAAATCGCTTTATATGCAGCATCTGAACGGCCAGACCTATTTGAAAAGGCGGTCCTTTTATGCAGCTCAGGATATTTAAATAAATCAAAGAGATCGCTTGTTTACAGCACATATATTCCTTATTTTTATCTCTATCTTAAAAGAAAGCTCTTGAAGCAAGGCATCATGAAAAATTTAACGGCTGTTGTGCATGATCATTCCATCATTGATCAAGAGATGGTGGACGGATATTTAAAGCCTTTTTCTGATGATCAAATTTTCCGAGGGATTTTCCGTTTGATTCGGCACCGGGAAGGGGATTTGACCTCGGATGTGCTAAAGAAAATGGAGACACCCGTTCTGCTCATTTGGGGCGAGGAAGATCGAATCGTTCCCATCCAAATAGGAGAAAGGCTGCACAAGGATCTGCCAAACTCGACCTTGCATGCATTAAAAAAAACCGGGCACCTCGTTCCTGAGGAAAATCCGGTCTTTGTGTCTGATCAAATCGGACATTTCAGCCTGTCTTAACGTGTGCAGGAGCTGCTGTCTCGTATGACGAAAAGCTGATTCGCTATATGTTGACAGCTCTCGAATGGCAGGAGCTGCTCAAATGAGTGTTGATAAATGGCTTGAATGTTTTTTGCTAAAGATAAAGAGTCTTCTGCGTCGTATAATGCACTGATGACGTCAGCAGGCTCCGTTTCATAGAAGTCCTCTCCATATTGAAAAGGGTCCCATGCCTTAATGAGTTGAATCATCTCTTCTACAGCTTGACTATCTTTCATCGGTATCACCGCTTATAATAAATTTTGTGATGTTTATTTTAGCACAACCAACAATGGTTGAAAAACGGCTAGAGGTGGGTTTCATGAATTTCGACGAACAGATCATACGTAAAGGTTCAAAATCAGTGAAATGGGATCAAGCAGAGTCTTTATTCCTAACAAAAGATGCGCTGCCAATGTGGGTAGCAGATATGGATTTTAAAGCGCCACAGGTCGTCCTTGATGCATTGAAAACGCGATTGGATCATGGCGTATTTGGCTATGCCTTTCAGGATCAGGATACGCAGCAGGCAGTAGCAGAATGGCTCAAACGAAGACACGGGTGGTCGATCCAAACAGAAGACGTCACCTTCACACCTGGGATTGTCACGGCACTTAGTTTTGCAGTCCAAGCCTATACAGAACCAAGTGACGAAGTCGTCATACAGTCTCCTGTGTACACACCTTTTTATCAAATGATTGAACGAAATGGACGAACAGTCTCAACCAATCCTTTAAAAATAGAAAATAACCGCTATGTCATGGATTTTGATGATTTAGAGAAAAAATTAAGCAGACCAGAAGCGAAGCTCATGTTCCTCTGTCATCCGCATAATCCGTCCGGAAGAGCGTGGTCAAAAGAGGAATTAAAGCGAGTAGGAGACCTCTGTATCAAGCACGGTGTCACAGTCGTTTCAGATGAGATTCATTCTGATTTGATGCTATACGGAAAGCCCCATGTACCTTTTGCTAGTCTTTCTGACGACATAGCACATATCACAGTGACGTGCATTGCACCAAGTAAAACATTTAATTTAGCTGGCCTCCAAGCATCTGCCATTATTATTTCCGATGAAGAAAAAAGAACCCTTTTCAACAATGAAATGCAAAGAAACGGACTGGCCAAACTGAATGCATTTGCAATCCCTGCGATGGAAGCAGCATACCGCTATGGAGACGAGTGGCTTGATGCACTTGTTCTTTATCTCGAAAACAATATGAAAATGGCAATGGACTATATTGACGAACATCTTCCAAACATGCGTTATATGAAACCAGATGCTTCTTATTTATTGTGGCTGGACATTCGGGATTATCAATTCAGTCAAGCGGAGTTGAAACGAAATTTGCTGAAAAAGGGCAAAGTGATCTTAGAGCTTGGTCAAGTGTACGGACTCGAAGGAGACGGCTTTATTCGAATGAATCTCGGCTGTCCTGCTTCAACAGTCAAAGAAGGATTAAAACGCCTTCATCAAGCGTTTACGCAATCATCTGATTAAGATCTATATGATTGAAAGAACATCCTAACGGGTGTTCTTTTTAAAGAAAAAAACCCTCCTTTTATCATATCTACTTTGTAAATGAAATGATATAATGAGAGGAATTACAATTATTTACGAGGAGAGCATTTAAATGGAAATGTTCAAGGATTTTCTGCTCCATGTATCTTTTATTCTATTTCCAATCTTTTTATATCATGCGCTATGGCTAAGCCGGACCCCTGCTCATTTCCCAAAAACGAATAAACTGCTCATCACAGTATTCGCATCCATCTCTTCAGCACTATGTATTATGTATCCAGTTGGTTCGATTTTAGACTTGCAGACTGGCCTTCAATCCATCCCTCTTGTACTTGCCATTTTATACGGAGGGTACACAGCTGGGATCGTCGCCATCTTGATAAGTTCCATAGTCAAATTCGTGATGTATGGCTCTTTTTTATGGGTTGGACTCATTGTCGTACCGATTTACTTTTTCATCCCATTTCTGTTCTACCGGAAATGGCGTCAATATTCGAAGCTGAAAAAGCTGATGTATGGAGTGCTTATCGGTTTATCCAAAGGATTCTTTATTTACATTGGACTATTTGCGGTCAGCTTAATGGAATACAGCCCGGCCTTTATTATGCAGCAGAAGTTACTTGAGTTATTTTTCTCAACTCTTTACTACATATTCTTTCTCGTGCTAAGTATCTATTCCATTGAATTCGTCAAAGAAAATGCGCAAATGAGAACACAGCTCGTCCAATCAGAAAAGCTGACCATTGTAAGTGAACTCGCTGCAAGCGTTGCCCATGAAGTGCGCAATCCGCTGACAGTGGTGAGAGGCTTTATTCAATTACTCTTTTCTAGTGACAATACAAAAGAGACGTCAACCAATAAAGATTATAAAAATCTCGTTCTGTCCGAGTTAGACAGGGCGCAGGATATTATTACGAGTTATCTTGACATTGCGAAACAAAATTATTATCAAATTGAATCTCTCAATCTATCTAAATTACTCGAGGAATGTGCATCACTGATGACATCCTATGCGAATTTTAAATCGGTCACAATTCATCAATCCATTGAACCAGACTTATACATTCAAGGTGATGAAACGAAGATTAAGCAAGTCATGATTAATTTAATCAAAAATGCGATTGAAGCAGCCCCAGAACACGAAGGGGAAATTGAACTTTTTGCTTCAAAAGAAAATCATAAAATATGCCTTTGTTTCGTGGATAACGGTGTAGGAATGACAGAAAGCCAAATGAAAAAGCTTGGCGAACCATATTACACCCTAAAAAATAAAGGGACTGGACTTGGGCTGACCGTGACATTTTCTATCATTGAAAATCACCATGGAACCATTCGTTTCAAAAGCTCACTGCAGTCTGGTACAACCGTCACCGTGAAGTTTCCTGAAGATACAAGAAGAAAATGATCATTCCATTTTTTTTGTCCTTTTTTCATCTATCCGCTCCTGCTTCTTAGACGCACGAACGATCAGACGAAAGCAAATAAATGCAGCCATAAAGAAAATTACCGTGGTGATTGCCGCTGGGATGTACTCCCTTTTATCTTCAGGAAAATACAGTAGAAAGAGTGCGATGAACGACAGCATTCGCCATTCCCCCTTTTGCTCGTTTACTTCACTATATTAGCTAAAAGAAATGAAATACCTTCCTGCGAGAAGGAAATGGAGGAATTTCACATGACAGACATTCAAATTGGACAAGTTGTGAAAGGATTTTATAAAACAGGTGTTTACGTTGGGGAAGTGACAGCAGTGAAACCATCGGCCTATCTCGTTCAAGTAAAAGCCATTCTGACACATCCCACTCAAGGCGACCTGCATCACCCAAAAGAAGCAGACGTGCCTTTTTTCCAAGAAAGACGGGCTTTGGCTTATCGTGAACAGACGAATATCCCTCATCATATGGTGAAGCCTTATGATGGCGTTATACCAGATTATCAAGTATCACTAAAAGAAGCTGTAGAAAAATTAAAACAAGCGCTCCATGCAGATGATTCAAAATGGGCGGAAAAATCAAGAGCATGCCTATCTTCTCTCGAAAAAGATTATTTTCCAGAAGACGCCCGCTAATCAGCCGAATCAAAAAAGTGTGAGAAATCGATCAGCTCACCAATTTTGGTGGTTTGTGGATTTTCCACATAGGCTCTATCTTTTTCAAAAAGGGTTAACAGCTGATAAGTCGTCATGGCATCATCAAGTGCTTTATGATGCTTACCAGCTCCTTCACTGCCGTACTCCTTTGCCGCCTTGCGAAGCCCTGTCAGTGTGCGATCACCAAAAAAGGTTTTATATTCAAAGGCAAGGTCCCTCAGCTTCCCCTTAAAAGGAAAGGCAATGTGATTGAGCATACAGTTTTGCTTCAGCACTTTCATGTCCATATTGCCCCATGTAATAATCTCACAATCCTCTCCCCCATCAAGCGACACAAGCTTCTCGATAAACGCCTCAAAGGAAATTCCGCTCTCTACATCCTGCTGCGTAATACCGAGGAACGATTTACAGCGCTTCGTCAGCTTCGGGAACTTTTTTGGTTTGACGTAGCTAGAGAACGTGTCTATGATCTTTTCACTTGCCGCTTTCACTACCCCAGCTTCAATAATTTCAGGAAAAAAATTTTGCGGATGATACTTTCCATCAGGCATCGTAAATTCAAAATCGACCACAAGCACCGTCTTCTGTTCCACAAGTCTCACCTCACTTTTTCGTCAGTTTTACATTCTGATACCATTATATTAAGACGGACCTTGAAATCACTTCATTTTCTTGAAAATAATGCAGATTCACTATGCCCAACCTATCCATCAGATGAAAGATCGTTTATTTTCCTTTATAATTATTAAGGAACACGAAATAAATAAAGAAGGTGGTCTCTATCACAAACAGGAAGAAAAACTTGTACATCATGTGGTTTGTGAACTTTTTTGTATCTGCCAGCATTACAATGATCGTCCCTTTTTTATCACTTTACATAGAATCTCTTGATAGTAGCTATTCAAATGAATTTGTCCAGAGGTGGAGCGGATATGTCTTTGGGGTCACGTTTTTAACAGCCTTTCTGATTTCTCCGATTTGGGGGCGGATTGGAGACCGGCATGGCTATAAAAAGATTTTGCTCATTAACGGGATTGGGATAGCAACAAGTATTCTATTAATGGGGCTTGTGCAAACTGTTTATCAGCTATTCGCCCTGCGGCTCTTCATGGGGCTTGTCACGGGCTTTATCTCGACTTCAATGGCACTCATCTCTGCACAGACAGAAAAAGCAACTGCGGGTAAAACCCTTGGCACGATGCAGATGAGTAATGTCGCCGGAGGATTGTTTGGCCCATTAATGGGCGGATTCATGGCAGACAGCGTCGGATTTATTTATACGTTTTTCCTCACAGCGGCTGTCATTTATGCGTCAGCAATTGTGATTATTTTCGGAGTGAAAGAACAGCCCATCCGTTCAAAAGAAGCGAGGCGCGTTTCTTACTCACGGAAGGATGTGCTCGTTCATATTTTCAAACAGCCTTTGCTTGTCGTCACGATGCTATTAACCTTTATTACACAAGTAGGGAACTTTAGCATTCAGCCGCTTTTGGCTTTATACATTCATGATTTACACGGTCCTGTTAATCTCGCATTTTATGCGGGTCTTGCATTCTCTGCAACTGGACTTGGCAATTTGCTCTTTACACGAAAATGGGGAGATCTCGGAGACCGAATTGGTCACGACAAGGTGCTGCTTGCCCTTCTCATTCTCTCCTCTATTTTATTCATCCCGCAAGCAATGGCGGATTCCTATGCGATGTTAGTACTTTTCCGTTTTCTATACGGGATGGCACTTGGCGGGATTATTCCATGTACGACGGCGTATATTCGGATCAAAGCCCCTGCCTCTATGCAAGGGGAAGTGCTCGGATATAATGTCAGCTTCCGCTTTCTTGGGAATGTTGTCGGTCCGGTGATTGGCGGCATTGTTGCGAGTCATTACGGGATTCCAGCTGTCTTTTATGTCACCGCCGGTATTTTTCTATTTGGCGCATTATTTTTATGGGCAGTCCGCTCACAGTCGAAGGCAAAAGAAAGGAGTGTCTGACCCAACATCAGATGCTCTTTTTTCTTGTGTAGAAGCCTTATTCACTAGACTTCAAGCCCATTCTTTTCTAAAAATAACCTTCTCGTATTCGCAAAAGAATGGTACGATATGGCTAGAAAATTGAAGAAAGTGAGTGACCTCATGTTTCGTACAATGATTGGTTGGTTATTACTTGCTGCCCTCATTCCATTATTTATTCTGACTTTTTATCTATCAAAGGAAGAAGCTGCAAGTGTGAAGCCTGTGAACGAAGTGCTTGATCAAAAAATCAAGCTGGAAAAGATAGATTTTTCCCAAAACAGTTATATGTATGACCGGGATGGTTCCCTCATCTCCGAAATCGTATCAAACGATGAAAACCGAGTGTTCGTCACGTATGATAAAATTCCTGATCATGTGAAGGAGCTGTTCCTCCGCTCAGAGGACCGGAACTTTTATGACCATAAAGGCATTGACTTTATGGGAGTTGTTCGTGCCCTTGCCTCAAATGTGAAAAACCATGGCATCAGCCAAGGCGCAAGTACGATCACACAGCAATTATCTCGTAATTTATATTTAAGCCATGAACGTTCGTTCACCCGAAAGTTTACAGAGCTGCTCTATTCCTATGAATTAGAGCGGAAATTCTCGAAAGATGAAATACTCGAAAGCTATTTAAATACGATTTATTTCAGTAATGGTGTTTACGGTGTCGGTTCTGCGGCTAATTACTATTTTGATAAGCCGCTTAGTTCTTTAACGCTTGCACAGATGGCATTTATCTCTGCGATTCCAAACAACCCAACACTGTATGACCCATTGAAGCAATTCAAACACACAAAGAAACGACAAGAACGTCTGCTTGGTATTTTAAAGAAAGACGGCGTCATCACCAAAAAGCAATACAAAAAAGCCGTCAAACAAAAAATCAGCCTGTCCTTGAGTGAAAAGAAAAACCTTTACCCTGACTATGTGACATATGCCAATGAGGAATTTACCGATCTTGTGTCAGATCAGGAAGGCTTTACAAAACGCTTGAAGAAGGCCAAAACAGATGGAGCAAAAAAAGCCATTCAAAAAGAATTATCTGAAAAGGTCAGTGCCCTACTTCAAGATGGTGTCAAAATTTATACGGCACTTGATCCTTCCTTACAGCAACGAGCCGTCTATCAGCTCAATGCGCAATTACCTTACCAAGGTGTAGAAGGCGGATCAGCGGTCATAAATCATGAAACACATCAAATTGTCGCACTTGCTGGCGGGAAGAATTATAAAAAATTTGATTTCAACTACGCCTATCAAGCACAAAGACAGCCTGGTTCTGCGATTAAGCCGCTTTTAGACTATGGTCCTTACATCGACCAAACGGGTGCAACAGCTTCAAGCAAAATCAGTGCCGGCAAGTTTTGCAGCAGCGGATACTGTCCGCAGAACTATAGTCATAAAACGTATGGAACCGTCACACTTGAAACAGCCTTTAAGAACTCTTACAATACCCCTGCGATCCGAATGCTGGATACAGTTGGTGTCAAAAAGGGCTTTAGCTATTTAGAGAAATTCTCATTCGAACATATCGTAGCGGATGATTATCGCCTTCCTTCTGCACTTGGTGGATTTACGAAGGGATTTTCGCCGCTAGAAATAACAGATGCGTATACCGTCTTTGGTAATCAAGGAGCTTACACGCAAAGTCATTCAATTACAAAGGTGACAGACTTAAACGGCAAGACCCTTTACAAGTGGAAAGAGTCACCGAAGCAAGTGTATTCTCAGCGGACAAATGACACCATGCGTAAACTGCTTGCCTCTGTTGTAAAAAGCGGAACAGGGAAAAAAGCGAATTTCAGTTCCCCTTACATTGGTGGTAAAACAGGAACATCCAATGACTACAAAGACATTTGGTTTGTTGGACTGACAGATCAATATACAATGGGTGTATGGGTTGGAAGAGATAGAGGAACGGTTGAATCTATTTACAGCTCAAGTCCGCACTTACGTATTTGGAAAAATACGATGCAATACGCCAGATAAACAGGAGGTTTGATTGCCATGCATTCAACACATCCACCCCATTTAATTTTATTTGATGGTGTCTGCAACGTGTGCAGCGGCGCTGTTCAGTTTGTGATTAAGCGTGATCCAAATGAGCGAATGATGTTTGCTTCATTACAATCAGAGACAGGGCAGCGCATTTTAAAAGAAAACGGTTTGCCTCTAGATGAATTCAATTCATTCATTTATATTGAAAAAGGCACCCTTTATACGAAGTCGACAGGCATCTTAAAAGCCATGCGGCATTTAAAAGGAATCTACAGATGGAGTTATTTATTCCTTGCCATTCCGCGCCCTATCCGTGATTGGTTTTATGAGCGGATAGCGAAAAATCGCTACAAATGGTTCGGTCAAAAAACATCTTGTATGATGCCTACACCTGATATTCAAAAACGGTTTCTATCATAAAAAAAGCATCCTCCACTATCGGAGGATGCTTTCTTTGTCTGTTTATGAAGGCAGACTAGCCATAACACTGTTATAAAGCTTAATAAATAAGTACAAAATGCCGATTAAAAACGTGGCCCAAAACAGCAAAATAAACATCATAAATCCAATTAAATTCAGCATGGAAAGCGATTGATAAATGCGGACCACAACCCAGATAAAATAGACAAGACCTGCTAAAACAAAGAGTCCGACAAGCAGAATCAGCTGCTGCGTCAGCAGAAATGCAAGCAAGCTGGCAAATAAATAAACAACGGATGCAATCCTAATTTTCTTTAAGTTCTCTCCTTCAGGATCTTTCGCGAAAAAGAGTAGTGCCAGCTCTAACACCGTATCTGCAATCAGTTTCAAGGCAGATAAAATCATAAAATAAACAAGTGCAAAAGCAGCAAAAAGAGCAAGCCTGATGCCCTGTTCCGAGAAAAATTCCAGCATCCCTTTTAAAATGCCTGCTTGAGTCAAGAAATCAGTCGTAATCCCTACTGTGAAAATTGAAAAAGCAGAGCTGAATAGTAAAATCGAAATCAGCGGAAAATATCCAGTCAAATATGTATTTTTCATAAATAGATCCTTTCTCATAAGCTCACATTTATTATGGCTCACTTAAAACGGATTGACAAGATGCTTTCAAAGTAAACTGGCAGCAAAATCAAATTTGTGATTTTGCACGTACATTCCTTCACAAACTTACATTTTCCCGTTAAAGTATTACTATTACGAAAAAATCGTGCGTTAGGGGTATACTCGTGAAAAAAACATTAAGATTGCAAACTCGGCTGACGATTTTTGTTTGTATCGTTGTCCTGATCTCCCTTTGTATCACTTTCTTTACGATCTGGTCAGAAACAGCTAAGAATATTCATCAGCAGGAACGTGACATCGCCCTCTCCACTGCCAAAATGGTCGCAGAGGCTCCGATCACAGCGAAATCATTAAAAGAAAATCAATCGTATTCAGCACTGCGTCAATATACAACAAGTGTTCAGCGAATCACCAAAACCGAATTCGTTGTCGTAATGGATATGAACGGCATTCGCAAAACCCATCCAAATCCGCAGAAGATCGGGAAGCGATTTGCTGGTGGTGATGAAGAGCCAGCATTACAGGGTAAAGAACATATTAGTACGGCTTCTGGAACACTTGGCAGATCCATGCGTGCTTTTGTTCCGGTTTATGATCAAAATGGGAAGCAGCTCGGGGCTGTGGCAGTAGGGATTACGTTAAAGGAAATTGACTTGATCATTCATCAAAGCTTACTTCCACTCTACTTCGTCACATCGCTCAGTCTTCTTTCTGGTATCATCGGAGCACTCATTGTGGCAAGAAAAGTGAAGAAAATTATGTTTGGACTAGAGCCAGATGAGATTGCTACATTATTAAAAGAACGAAGCGCCATGCTAGAATCAACTAAAGAAGGGATACTTGCCGTCGATCAGCACGGTAAAATCAAGCTCGCCAATGCTGAAGCCAAACGACTCTTTCATAATATGGGCATTATGGTTGATCCTAGAGAACAAGATGTTCAGGTGCTCCTCCCTTCAAGCGGCTTAAAGCAAGTCATTGAAACACGCAAGCCGCTGCTTGACCGCGACGTGAGAATGAACGGACTGGAGCTCGTCTTTAACGAAGTCCCGATTACAGTAAAAGATGAAATTGTCGGGGCAATCGCCACCTTCCGTGACAAAACAGAAGTCAAACACTTGGCTGAGCAGCTGAGCGGAGTCAAAATGTATGCAAATGCCCTCCGTGCTCAGTCGCATGAATTTATGAACAAGCTTCATGTCATTTTAGGATTGGTTCAGCTCAAAAACTACGATGACCTTGGCACTTATATCAAAGATATTGCGATCTATCAGCAGACGGAGACAAATGAAATCATCAACCATGTGAAAAACTCTGTTTTAGCAGGATTTTTACTAGGAAAACAAAGCTATATCAGGGAACAAGGCGCGACCTTAGAAGTTATATGCAGCACACAAGTCCCAAATTCAGAGGACCCAGCAGTGACGCATGATCTCATCACCGTCATTGGCAACCTGTTAAATAACGCACTCGATGCTGTTTCTCATACTGAGACGAAAAATATCTCGATTTCATTCCGATACGTTCAGGAGCAGCTTCATATTGAGATTACAGACACAGGTGTTGGTCTCACAAAAGAAGAACAAGACATCATGTTTGATCAAGGCTTTTCAACTAAAGGAGAAGACAGAGGATTCGGTCTCTACTTCGTTGACCAAAGCATCAAAAAATTGAACGGACATCTGATTGTCACGAGTGAAAAAGGAGAAGGAACGACCTTTAGTCTCCGTATTCCGTACAAACAAAAGGAGGATTCACATGATTAATGTGTTAATAGTAGAAGATGATCCAATGGTTGGGGAGCTGAACAAACGTTATCTGACCCAAATCGAGGGCTTTGAATTAAAAGGGATTGCCACTTCTTTTCAGCAGGCACTGGAGATCTTAAAAACAGAAGCCATTCACCTCGTACTGCTCGATATTTATATGCCTGGACAAAATGGACTGGCATTATTATCAGAAATTCGCAAGCAAAATCATTCGGTTGATGTCATTGTCATTTCAGCCGCCAATGAAGTCGACGTAGTCCAGCAAACGATGCGCAACGGAGCTGTTGATTATTTAATCAAGCCGTTTGAATTTGAACGTTTCCAATCAGCGCTCTCAGAATATAAACGGAAACACGCCTTGTACCAAACAATGAACAGCATCTCGCAAAATGATTTAGATGCGAAGCTCTTTCATAAAAAAGCAGAGACGGAAAAAGTCCTTCTGCCAAAAGGCCTGACCAAAAGCACACTCAAACTCATCTGGACAAGTATTCAATCATTCGGTCATCATGCTTTCACGACCGAAGACCTAGCGAATCATACAGAAATTTCTCAAGTCTCCATTAGAAAATACTTGAAATTCCTTGAGGACATCGAAGTAGTTGATGTTGAAATGGCATATGGGACAATTGGACGTCCTGTTTTCCAATATAAACTCAATACAACTAATATGAATTTAATTCAGCAATATCTATAATTTGACACATCTGACCTTATACAAAGGCCAGATGTTTTTTTATGAAACACGATGTGACAAACCCCTTGATATCAGTGGTTCCACTGTAGTAGAGCACATCGCAAAAGCGGCATTATATCATATTTCAGCACATAAAAAGACATCGAATTTCGCCTTTTAACATTTTTTTAAAAATAAAACAAATTTCTATTTATTTATTCGATTGGAAATGATAAATTATGATTGATTAGTTAACCGAGATATAAGTCTGATGTCTTACATCTTCTCTCATGTCCTCCATAAGTTTCAGGAGAAAACAGGATAAAATACCCTATTCAGAAGGGTGAGAAGAGGTAGATCGGTCTTTTTTCGCGAGACTTTTCTGAAACTTTTAAATTTTATAGGGGGTTATGTTTTGAAGAAGCGCAAAATTGGACTAGCATTGTCCTTAGTCGTAGCAGCAGGAACCATCCTTGGAGCATGCGGCAACTCTGGCTCAAACAGCGGTGAAAGCAAAAAAGATAAAGATCAATTCACTGTTGCAATGGTAACTGATGTCGGTGGTGTCGATGACAAATCGTTTAACCAATCAGCTTGGGAAGGTTTACAAGCATTTGGAAAAGACAACAATCTTAAAAAAGGTAAAAACGGCTTTGATTATCTACTATCCAAAACCGATGCAGATTATCCAACAAATTTAAATACACTTGTCAGGCAAAAATTCAACCTCATTTATGGTATCGGTTATAAAATGGAGAGCGCCATTTCAAAAATAGCCGATCAACGTAAGAAAAACCACTTTGCTATCGTTGATGCAGTTGTAAAAAAAGACAATGTAGCAAGCATAATGTTTAACGAAAACGAAGGATCCTTCCTTGTGGGTGTTGCGGCTGCACTTACAACAAAATCGAACAAAATTGGTTTTGTCGGCGGAGTTGACTCTGAATTAGTCAGAAAATTCGAAGTTGGCTTCCGTGCAGGCGTTGAAGCAGCTAATCCGAAAGCAAAAGTGGAAGTGAAATATGCTGGTGCATTCGATAAAGCTGACATCGGAAAAGCAACAGCTGAAAGCATGTACAAATCTGGCGTCGACATCATCTATCATGCTGCTGGCGGCACTGGAAATGGTGTCTTCACAGAAGCAACTAATTTAAAAAAGGCAGATCCAAATCGGAATGTCTGGGTCATCGGTGTTGATAAAGATCAGTATGACGAAGGAAAAGTACCTGGAACAAAACAAAGTGTCACCCTTACTTCTATGATTAAAAAGGTTGACACAGCAGTACAAGACTTAACAACAAAAGCAAAAGAAGGTAAATTCCCTGGCGGTGAAGTGATCACATACGGTCTGAAAGAAGGCGGCGTTGACATCTCTCCATCTCAGGACAACCTTAATAAAGATGTGTTAAAGAAAATTGAAGAATGGAAACAAAAAATCATCAAGGGAGAAGTTAAAATCCCTGCAACACGTGATGAACTAAAAGATTTCAAAGCTTAATTTGAGCATCGGGATAAGCGTATCTTATCCCCTTGCCTCTCCTTTACCTCCTCTTTATTCGTAAAAGGTGGTAAAAGAAAAGCTGCAGCCTCGTTTTGCAGCTTTTCTTTTGCTAGTTTTTATCTTCATCAGCACCCTAAAAAAGGAGCGGTTAAACCTGTGGATTATGTCATTGAAATGTTGAATATACGCAAAGAATTCCCTGGCATTGTAGCAAACGACAACATTACGCTGCAGCTAAAAAAGGGCGAAATTCATGCGCTGCTTGGTGAAAACGGCGCTGGAAAATCAACGCTCATGAACGTGCTTTTCGGTCTTTACCAGCCTGAAAAAGGTGAAATCAAGGTTCATGGAAAACCTGTGACCATCTCTAGCCCGAATGATGCAAGTGATTTAGGTATCGGTATGGTGCATCAACACTTTATGCTTGTCGATACCTTCACCGTCGCTGAAAACATCATCTTAGGAAAAGAGCCCAAGAAATTTGGAAAGATCGACAAAGAACAAGCCATACAGCAAGTACAAGAGCTTTCTGACCGCTATGGCTTAAAAATAGACCCTGCCGCAAAAGTATCTGACATCTCTGTCGGCATGCAGCAGCGTGCAGAAATTTTAAAAACACTTTATCGCGGCGCTGATATTTTGATCTTCGACGAACCAACAGCCGTCTTAACACCTCAAGAGATTAAAGAACTCATACAAATTATGAAAAACTTAATCAATGAAGGCAAATCCATTATTTTAATTACGCATAAACTGAAAGAAATTATGGATGCCTGTCACCGCGTCACCATTATTCGAAAAGGCCAAGGCATTCGTACACTTGATGTGGAAAGCACAAACAAAGATGAGCTTGCAAGCCTCATGGTCGGTCGTGAAGTTTCATTTAAGACAGACAAAAAAGAAGCCTCTCCTGCTGAGGAAGTACTTCAAATTCAAGACCTTACGGTAAAAGACGCGCGAGGTATTGAAGCGGTGAAACAGCTCAACCTCTCAGTAAAGGCTGGAGAAATTGTCGGTATTGCTGGAGTCGATGGCAATGGTCAATCTGAATTAATTGAAGCCATCACTGGTCTAAAAAAATCAGAATCTGGCACGATCATGCTAAACGGGAAAGCCATTCAAAATCTTCCGCCTCGTAAGGTGACCGAATCTGGAATTGGACATATTCCTCAAGATCGTCATAAACACGGACTCGTGCTTGATTTTTCAATAGGAGAAAATATTTCCTTACAAACGTATTATCAGCGCCCATACTCAAAATTCGGCTTGATGAATATGAAAAATATTTACCAAAAGGCAAAGCGAATCATTGCCGAGTATGATGTCAGAACACCGAGTGAATATACAGAGGCGCGCGCCCTATCAGGCGGGAATCAGCAAAAAGCCATTATTGGCCGTGAAGTTGACCGCAATCCTGATTTATTAATTGCCGCTCAGCCGACACGTGGACTTGATGTTGGTGCGATTGAATTTGTTCATAAGCGCCTCATTGAGCAAAGGGACACAGGCAAAGCCGTCCTGCTCATCTCATTTGAGCTTGATGAAATTATGAATGTCAGTGATAAAATTGCTGTTATTTTTGAAGGCAGCATTATTGCTATCGTTGATCCAAAAAAAACAACAGAGCAAGAACTTGGTCTATTAATGGCTGGAAGTACGCAACAGGAAGTGGGGAAAGAAGCAAATGTCTAATCGCTTAACAAATATGCTGATTCCGCTTATAGCCATTGTACTTGGCCTTTTAGTTGGGGCCATTATTATGCTGGCAAGCGGTTATAGTGTCATTGAAGGATATAGCGCCCTTTGGAATGGCGTTTTCGGGGAAACCTATTATATGGGAGAAACCATCAGGCAAGTGACACCTTATATTTTATCAGGTCTTGCGGTTGCCTTTGCATTTCGGACAGGCCTATTTAATATCGGTGTAGAAGGTCAAATGCTCATTGGATGGATAGCTGCTGTTTGGATCGGAACAACTGTCCATGCACCTATGTATATTCATCTGCCGCTTGCACTCATCACTGCAGCTGCTGCTGGTGCATTATGGGGCTTTATTCCTGGTTTTTTAAAAGCTCGTTTTTATGTTCATGAAGTGATCGTCACCATTATGATGAACTATATTGCCCTTCATGTGACAAATTTTATTATTACAAATGTTCTTACAGATCATAAAGATAAAACAGATAATATCAAATCCACAGCCTCTTTGCACTCTGACTTTTTTGAAAAAATAACTGATTTCTCAAGCATGCATAACGGAATTATTGTAGCTATTATATCTGCCGTTATTATGTGGATCATTATCCAAAAAACCTCTAAAGGTTTTGAATTGCGAGCTGTTGGTATGAATCCACACGCCTCCCAATATGCAGGAATGAATGTGAGAAAAAATATTATATATTCAATGCTAATTTCTGGTGCTTTTGCAGGTTTAGCAGGGGCAATGGAGGGATTAGGAACCTTCGAATATGCTTCAATAAAAGATGCCTTCACTGGCGTCGGTTTTGATGGAATCGCTGTTGCTTTATTAGGCGGTAACACAGCCATTGGTGTCGTATTAGCCGCATTATTGCTTGGTGGATTGAAGGTCGGTGCTTTAAACATGCCGCTTGAATCTGGTGTGCCGACTGAGGTCGTTGATATTGTCATTGCGATCATTATTCTTTTCGTCGCCTCAAGCTATATTATCCGCCTTGTGATGAACCAAATGAAGAAAAAGGGGGGAAAATAAGTGGGATTTCTGCAAATTCTTGAAATCATCGTCCCAGCAACACTTGTCTATGCTGCACCACTTATTTTAACCGCTCTTGGAGGCGTCTTTTCAGAAAGATCAGGTGTTGTGAATATCGGTCTTGAAGGTTTGATGGTCGTCGGAGCATTTTCCAGTATTATTTTTAACTTGTTGTTTGCTGATACGTTTGGCGCCTTGACCCCATGGCTTGGGCTCCTCGTCGGAATGGCGATTGGCGGATTGTTCTCTTTGATTCATGCAGTTGCGACCATTACATTCCGTGCTGATCAAACGGTCAGTGGTGTTGCGATTAACATGCTGGCACTTGGTGCTACACTGTTTGTTGTGAAACTCATTTACGGGAAAGCTCAAACAGATAAAATTACAGAGCCTTTCTATAAAGGTGATATTCCCCTTTTAAGTGACATTCCGATTATTGGCGATATCTTCTTTAAAGATGTTTATTATACGTCCATACTCGCATTAGCGCTTGCGGTTGTTGCTTGGTTTGTTTTATTTAAAATGCCGTTTGGTCTTCGTCTTCGTGCAGTCGGAGAACATCCAATGGCTGCTGATACAATGGGAATCAAAGTGTACCGGATGCGCTATATCGGCGTCTTTATTAGTGGACTGTTTGGAGGTCTTGGCGGAGCTGTTTATGCGTCGACCATCGCGCTTGATTTCTCACATGCGACCATTACTGGACAAGGCTTCATCGCACTAGCTGCTCTAGTCTTCGGTAAATGGCACCCATTCGGCGCAATGGGCGCTGCTTTATTCTTTGGATTTGCTCAAAGTTTAAGCATTATTGGCTCTCTCCTGCCGCTATTCCAAGATATACCGAACGTGTACATGCTCATTGCACCATATGTGCTGACCATCTTAGCACTCACTGGCTTCATCGGCCGGGCAGATGCACCGAAAGCACTTGGGACACCTTATTTAAAAGGAAAACGATAATTACGATGTATGATCAGTCCCCTGAAGGATAAACTACCTTCAGGGGATTTTTGTATGATAAAAACATAAAAACTCCTGTTTATTTTACTTTTATTACACTTAATTTAGTTTAATAAATAGATGAGTGTCACAGAATCTTCTACAATTGAGACAAATAGCATTTGGGGGTGTTTATGTGGCTAATACACAACAATTGAAATCGATTACAGACGATTCTGACAATAATAAAAGCGTTTTCCGTAAGATCATGTCTTGGAAAATTGGTGTTATTGACTTACCTGTGTATTTAGTACTTGCAGCGATTATTTTAACTGCCGCTTATTTTAATAAAATTCCAGCAAATATGCTTGGTGGTTTCGCTGTTATTATGATTTTGGGGATTTTCCTTGGAGATATAGGACAACGTATTCCGATATTAAAAGATATTGGTGGACCGGCGATTCTTTCTTTATTCGTACCATCGTTCCTGGTCTTTTTTCATGTTCTGAATCCGAACTCGTTGGAAGCGGTTACGTCTCTTATGAAAACGTCGAACTTCCTTTACTTCTATATTTCTGCTCTTGTAGTAGGTAGTATTCTTGGGATGCAGCGAACTGTTTTAGTACAAGGCCTTATTCGTATGTTTGTTCCTCTTGTTGCAGGAACAATTGCAGCTGTGACTGCCGGAATTCTTGTTGGTCTTTTAGTTGGTTACACACCGCATCATTCGTTC
The DNA here is from genome assembly GCF_037976435.1 of Bacillus sp. FSL K6-2841. NCBI lineage: Bacteria > Bacillati > Bacillota > Bacilli > Caryophanales > Bacillaceae > Bacillus > Bacillus sp. FSL K6-2841. Next base: position 2,811,887 of record NZ_CP150266.1, read on the forward strand.
TTCTTTATTATTGTTCCAATTATTGCTGGTGGTGTTGGAGAAGGGATTTTGCCATTATCTATTGCTTATTCACAAATTCTTGGTGTATCAGCAGAGTCATTAATTTCTCAATTAATTCCTGCTGCCGTCATTGGGAACGTCATTGCCATTATCTGTGCTGGCGCAATGAAGAAGCTTGGTGAAAAACGTCCTGAACTAAACGGGAATGGTCGTCTTGTAAAGTCTAAAGAAGCAAATGAAATTTTTGAACAGCCTGATATGGATCCAAAAGTTGATTTTGGGTTAATGGGTGCTGGTGTACTTGTTGCTTGTACAACGTTCATTTTTGGTGGTTTGTTAGAAAGCTTTGTTCATATTCCAGGTCCAATCTTAATGATTGTCCTTGCCGCTTTAATCAAATACTTAAACGTGATGCCTCAGCATTTGCAAGATGGCTCACAGCAGTTCTACAAGTTTGTATCAAGAAGCTTCACATGGCCACTTATGGTCGGTCTAGGGATTCTATACATTCCACTTGATGATGTAGCAACAGTGATTTCTATTCCATTCGTTTGTGTATGTATCGCTGTCGTTCTTGGAATGGTTGGTTCTGGTTACTTCGTTGGGAAATTGATGAACATGTACCCAGTAGAATCTGCGATTGTGACAGGCTGTCACAGTGGTCTTGGCGGTACTGGTGACGTTGCGATCCTTTCAGCTTCCGGAAGAATGGGTCTCATGCCTTTCGCACAAGTTTCTACACGTCTAGGCGGAGCAGCAACCGTGATCTGCGCAACAATCTTACTTAGAATGTTTACTTAATCAAACAATAAAAAGCATGGGCTCTATTATGGGCACATGCTTTTTTTATATTTCTTTTCTCCTATAAGGATTTATTCTTCAGCAGAGACTACACGTATATATTCTCTTGGCTGAAATGGATATTGTCTTGCTTCTTGATAGGTCATATAGAGAAGATGTTCTGAAAACAACGGCCATTCACTTTCCGCCTGCCACCTTTTTTGATCATTTCGTTCTATGAAGAATGCTCCTCCTAAAATCGTGCAGAATATGCTTAAGCTGATGCCCGCTTTTAGTTTCATGTAATCAGCTCCTTTAAGAAAAGCATGTACGAAATACAAAACAATATACAATGAGTTTTATTTTTGATAAAATATTTTTTGTGGTCAAAAGAACTCAAAACAAATACAGTTTGCTGTAATTCAGTTCAAACCAATGCACTATGTCTGTATTTACGCTATAATTTTATTTACCAGTTCTTTAGAACGTGAATTTATATTGATTGAAGGAGGTTTATTTTCTTGCAGCTTATTCACTTCGCCATCCTATCGCCTTTTTTGCTTGCGTTTGTTGTGCCTTTTCTTTTTAAATACGTAAAGCGTATACATACAGGGTGGTTTGTTCTTATCTTGCCTATTCTATTATTTAGCTATTTTGTCCAAATGATGACGATGACATCAAATGGACGAACGTTATTTTCACAGATGGAGTGGATTCCTTCTCTAGGAATGAATTTCACTGTGTATGTAGACGGTCTTAGTTTGTTATTTGCGCTATTGATTACAGGTATTGGTGCACTTGTCGTCTTGTACAGTATTTTCTACTTATCGAAGGAAAAAGAACAGCTCGGCTCTTTTTATACGTATTTGTTAATGTTTATGACCGCTATGCTCGGTGTTGTTCTATCTGACAATATGGTGGTTCTTTACTTGTTTTGGGAGCTGACAAGTATCTCTTCTTTTCTACTTATTGGATATTGGTATAAACGGGATCGCTCACGTTATGGAGCGACAAAATCACTGCTTATTACCGTTTTTGGCGGATTGGCTATGCTCGGTGGTTTTATCCTCCTCTATCTGATTACTGATTCATTTAGTATTCGTGAAGCAGTTAATCAGCTTCAGCTCATTATGGCATCACCTTACTTTATCCCTGCCATGATCCTGATCTTACTAGGTGCCTTTACAAAATCAGCGCAGTTCCCATTCTATATCTGGCTGCCTGATGCAATGGAAGCACCTACCCCTGTGAGCAGTTATCTGCATTCTGCCACAATGGTCAAAGCCGGTATCTACCTTGTAGCCCGCTTTAGTCCCATCTTTGCTATATCAGAGGTATGGTTTTGGACCATATCCATCGTTGGACTTGTGACGTTATTTTGGGGATCATTCCACGCCGTTCGTCAAAACGATTTAAAAGCTATCCTTGCCTTTTCTACCGTTAGTCAGCTCGGGATGATTATGCTTATGCTTGGTGTTGGAGCAGCTGCAATTCATGAAAATGACCCCGCCTTTTTCGGCGCGGCCGTTCTCGCTGCGATTTTCCATTTAATTAACCATGCCACGTTTAAAGGCAGTCTCTTTATGGCGGCTGGTATCATTGATCACGAAACCGGCACTCGGGACATTCGGAAGTTAGGCGGTTTAATGACCATTATGCCGATTACCTTTACGATTACGTTAATCGGTACATTTTCAATGGCTGGTCTACCGCCATTTAACGGTTTCTTAAGTAAAGAGCTGTTTTTCACAAGTATGCTGCGCATTTCTGAAATCAGCTTTACAGATATTTCGACATGGAGCGCTATTTTCCCAGCCGTTGCTTGGCTCGCTAGTGTCTTTACGTTCATTTACAGTATGATGCTTCTCTTTAAAACATTTAGAGGCAATCTTCAGTTAGATCAATTAGAGAAAAAGCCGCATGAAGCACCGATTGGTATGCTCATTCCGCCAATTATCCTTGCTGCACTTGTGGTCACCTTTTTCTTCTTCCCAAATATTCTAGCTTATTCTGTCATTGAACCTGCAATTGCAGCCATTATTCCGGATGCGATTGATCCAGAAAAACGGTTTGTGGTCAAAATTGAAGCATGGCACGGCTTTCAGCCAGAGCTCTATATGACAATGGGTGTTGTCGCTTTAGGGATTATCGGATATTTGACGTTGTCAAAATGGCGTCCAATCTACAATATCTTCAAAGAAAAATGGTCATTCAACTCATTATATGACCGGTCACTGATCGGCTTAGAAAAGGGCTCCTATCGGCTAACAAACAGTTATATGACCGGTTTCCTTCGTGATTACCTTGTCTATGTGTTTGGATTCATGATTATCGTGCTTGGGGGCGTGATGTTTTATCAGAATGCCTTTTCATTTAATATGGAGCATGCTGCTCCAGTCGGCACATACGAGGTCATTCTATCATTAGTCATGATAGCAGCAACCCTCACGACTGTGTTTGCTCGTTCTCGCTTAACAGCCATTATCGGGTTAGGTGTCATGGGGTATACGCTGTCACTATTTTTTGTTATTTTCAGGGCACCTGACCTTGCCCTCACCCAGTTAATTATTGAAACAATTTCTGTTGCACTGTTTTTACTTTGCTTCTATCACTTGCCACAACTAAGCATGAAGCAAAAAACGAGGAAATTTAAAATGACCAATCTCATCATTTCAGTAGGTGTTGGAGTCATTGTGACATGCCTTGCTTTCGCTTCCACAAGCAATCAGTCACTTGATACGATTGCGTCTTACTTTATTGAAAACAGCTACAAGCTTGCAGGCGGAAACAACATTGTCAATGTCATCCTTGTTGATTTCAGGGGCTTTGATACACTGTTTGAAATTACCGTGCTGGCGATTGCGGCACTTGGTATTTATGGATTATTAAAGACACAAGGAAAACGGAAGAGAGGAGTGCGTCGATGAGAAAAATTGATACGAATGATATGCTTTTACAAGTCACAACTAAAATCACTGCATTCATCATCCTGCTCTTCTCCCTTCACCTGTTTCTTGCGGGACATAATAACCCAGGCGGAGGATTTATTGGCGGATTAATGAGTGCCAGTGCTGTCGTTCTTCTGCTCTTAGCCTACGATCTGAAAACAGTTAGACGCATTCTGCCGTTCAACTTTATCTATGTTGCAGCGACTGGGCTGCTCGTCGCGATCCTGACGGGTATGGGATCATTTCTATTCGGTGCACCTTTTCTATCCCATGCATTTGATTATTTTCAACTGCCGTTTTTAGGGAAAACAGAACTGGCAACAGCCGTACTGTTTGATATCGGTGTATATTTGGTTGTTGTCGGTGTCACCATGACCATTATTCAAACGATTGGAGAGAAGGAATAATGGAATTTCTAATGTCTATTATCGTCGGTATTATTTTTATGACGGCGACCTATTTAATGCTTTCAAAAAGCCTACTGCGGGTCATCGTCGGCACTGCTGTTTTGAGCCACGGCGTCCATTTGCTTCTTTTAACAATGGGTGGCTTAAAAAAAGGAGCCCCTCCCATTTTAACTGAGGGAATCACATCCTATGTAGACCCATTACCACAAGCATTAATTTTAACAGCCATTGTCATTGCTTTTGGTGTGACATCCTTTTTACTTGTCATGGCCTTCCGTGCCTTCCAAGAGCTGCGAACAGATGACATGGATCAAATGAGAGGAAATGATCAGCATGAATAATCTCGTGATCCTGCCAATTTTAATACCATTATTAGCTGCTACACTCTTGATCTTTATGAATAAGAACATCATGCTTTCAAGAAGCTTTAGTGTGTTTGCTTCACTCTCAGCCATTGTCTGCAATGTGTATTTAGTCCAAACCATCTTTACTAATGGGATTCAAACCCTCTATTTAGGAGGTTGGAAAGCACCATTTGGAATTGCCCTTGTGGCCGATCAATTTGCTGCGCTCCTTGTACTGACCGCTTCCGTCGTTGGACTAGTGACAGTTCTTTTCTCCTTTCAAACGATTGGGAAGGAAAAGGAGCGGCTGTTCTATTACTCTGGCGTGCAATTTTTGTTAGCTGGCGTAAGTGGTGCCTTCTTAACAGGCGATATTTTCAACCTGTTTGTATTCTTTGAATTACTGCTGATGGCATCATACATGCTTATTGTGCTGGGCGGATCAAAACCGCAGCTTCGAGAATCACTCAAATACATTGTGTTTAATATCATCTCATCGGCTTTATTTATCGTCGGTGTCGCTTGTTTATATGCAGTCACTGGTACACTGAATATGGCTGATTTAAGTGTAAAGATTGCTGAATCAGGGCAAACAGGATTAATCACTGTCATTTCCATTTTGTTCATGATTGTATTTGGCTTAAAAGCTGGGATCTTCCCGCTTTATTTCTGGCTTCCAGGATCATATCATGCACCACCAGCAGCGATTTCCGCTCTATTTGGCGCTTTGCTCACAAAGGTTGGTTTATATGCGATTGCCAGAGTCTTTACGTTAATTTTTATACACGATACAGGGTTCACCCATACACTTATGGCATGGCTGGCCGCACTGACGGTGATATTTGGTGTGATAGGCTCGATTGCTTATTCGGATGTGCAAAAGATTGTGATCTATAACATTGTTACAGCCGTTGGGGTCATTTTGTTTGGGATTGCAGCCAATACACCCGCCTCACTCCAAGGGGCCATTTATTATCTCATTCATGACATGGTGATTAAAGGCGCTTTATTTATGCTGGCAGGTGCACTCTTTGTGTATGCTGGCACAAATCACTTGAAAAAGATGGGCGGGCTAATTCAATCTCAGCCCTTATTAGGGTGGATGTTTTTCATATCGGCTTTATCACTAGCAGGAATCCCGCCTCTGAGTGGTTTTGTTGGAAAGCTAAAGATTGTAGAAGGCGGCTTTTCGGCTGGTCACATGACCTTTTCTATCCTTGTCTTACTGTCCAGCCTTCTTGTCCTTTATTCGATCATGAGAATTTTCATACTCGCATTTTGGGGTGAGGAACAAGATACGCGAAGAAGGAAACCGTCGGTTAAAGGAATGGTGTACCCTGGTGTAATGCTTGTGATCTTGTCACTTGCCATTGGGTTAGGGACAGAGTTCATTTCCCCTTATATTAATCAAGCAGCGGAAATGCTCTCAACACCAGAAAAATATATTCAAGCTGTGCTGAAGGAGTAGATGAACATGGCCTTTCAAATATTATTAAACGCTCTCCTCGCCTTTACCTGGATGTTTATGAATGATACATACAGAGCAGCAGACTTTGTATCAGGCTTTGCACTAGGGATGGTCGCAATTTTTATGCTTCGGCGATTTTTCCCACAGCGTTTTTACGGGTATGCCCTTTATGCAATTTTCAAGCTCTTATTGATTTTTATTCGGGAGCTGCTTCTTGCCAATTTAAGTGTATTAAAGACCGTATTATCTCCAAAGCTCACAATAAAGCCCGGTATTTTTGCCTTTCGTACGGACTTGAAAACGGATTGGGAAATTAGCATCCTTTCTAACATGATTACATTGACACCAGGTACACTGGTCATAGATATTTCTGATGATCGTTCGATTTTGTACATTCATGCAATGGATATTGAAGATGCGGAAAAAGCCATTCATGATATCCGGGTTTCATTTGAAAAAGCGATTCAGGAGGTGAGTGGCAAGTAATGGAGATCATCTTACAAATTTCACTTGGTATTCTTGCCCTGTCCACCCTTCTGTTTGTTATTCGAGTGATCAAAGGTCCCTCTATTCCTGATCGTGTAAGTGCACTTGATGCGATAGGAATCAATTTAATTGGGATGACAGCTATCGTTTCTATTTTGCTGAAAACGACAACGTTTTTTGAAATTATTTTACTGCTCGGTATCCTTGCCTTTATCGGCACTGTCGCTTTTTCCAAATTCCTTGAGAAAGGGGAAGTGATTGAAAATGATCGTCATCGCTAAAGCTATTGTCATTTTCTTTATCCTGCTCGGCGCCATCCTTTGTCTCATTTCAGCCATTGGCGTTCTTCGCCTGCCGGATGTTTATACACGTATGCATGCTGCATCAAAAGCATCGACACTTGGTGTTGTCCTCATATTAGTTGGGGTATTCTTTCACGAATGGTTTCTTGCAGGTATTATTTCTGCGAAGATTCTACTTGGGATTGTCTTTATCTTTTTAACAGCTCCGGTCGGCGCACACTTGATCGGAAGAGCCGCCTACAATACTGGTGTCAAGATGGACAAACGAAGTGTACAAGATGATTATGGTGGTTTTCGTAACTTCGTGATTAAACGCAAAGAAGACTCGTACTTATAAACCGAAAGAAGATCCTCACATGCGGGGATCTTCTTTTTATGAATCAATCCAACCTAAAAAAAAGCTTCCGCTGCACCGGGAGCTTTTTTATATGCGATCAATGACAGCAAGTGTGCATCTTGACGTACAGATGTGCCGGTCTCGATCATCTTTAATATCAATTTGAAATACCATTGTACGGCGCCCTACATGTACCGGAACAGCCGTCGCTGTCACTACTCCATCTCGTACAGATTTTAAGTGATTGGCATTAATTTCAATCCCTGAGCAAACTTGCTGAGTTAAGTCTAAATGAGCCGCAGCCCCCATGCTTGCCACTGTTTCTGCTAGAGCAGCAGATGCTCCTCCGTGCAGCAGTCCAAATGGCTGTTTTGTTCTGTGATCAACTGGCATTGTTGCTACACATCGTGACTCATTACACTCTACAATCTCAATTCCCAGTGCCTCAAGCAGTGTATTTGATCCACTCACTTCCATCAGGGTTCTCTCCCTTCACACGTTTACAACACACTTTCAGATTTTGCAATTAACACCGCTTCGGTTCGAGAGCCAACATTCAGCTTATTAAAGATGGATGTCAAGCTGTATTCAATTGAGCGTTTGCTCAAATGCAGCACATCGGCAATCTCTTGGTTCGTGTATCCTTTTTCCACTTCTCTCAGGATCAAACACTCTCGCTCTGTTAACAGCTCGTGATCAGTCTGCTGCGCCTGTTCTGGCTTTTCTTGCTGCTGTGAAATTAATTTCTTTAAATAGGATAGCTGAATGACAACTTCTCCTTGCAATGTGCGGTGTATGTATTCAATAATTTTGTCTTTTGTCTCTGTTTTACTAATTGCACCGTGCAATCCAGCCCGAATGGCCTCTTCAAAATAATCATCTACTTCATACCCTGTATAAATGATGATTTTCACTTGTTGGTTGGTTTCTAGAATTTGTTTCGCAATGTCCATTCCATTGATATCCCCGAGATTTAAATCCATCAAAATCACATCATAGATGGAAAAGTCATGCGTCTTTAAAAAGGCGGCTTCTGCATCAGGACTTAAACAATCGACTGATAGCTGTTGATCTGATTCTAATATGCTTTTTGTCCCTTCCATGACAGCCGGATGATCATCAATGACCAATATCTTCTTCATGTCTTCCTCCCTTTAAATCACTCACTTCCATTTTATATAAAAGACTTGGCAGATGCCAAGTCTTATTCCTTAATAAATCGTTACAATTCCATTTCAATTTTCACCTTCAGCCCTTTTTCAGGTGCTGTGTGAATGTGAAGCTTCCCATTTAACGCCTTGACTCGTTCTCTGATTCCAGAGAGGCCCATGCTCATGGTGTGCTGATCAAGATGGCTTGCGTCAAAACCAACTCCATCATCCTCGTAGTGAAGAACAACCTGATCTTTAATACAAATCAGCATTACGAGCACTTGGCTGGCTTGAGAATGTTTCAAGGCATTGGATAACAGCTCCTGAACAATTCGGTAAATATTAAGCTGGGAGTCAATGTCAATGTCCAGCTCCTTATCAAAGCGTGTCGTATTCAGCCGAATATGAAACGGCGCTTCCTCTTGAATTTGAGAAGTCAGCTTCGATATCGCCTTCACTAAACCTAAATCGTACAGTAGCTGCGGCCGAAGTTCATGACATGTTTCTCTCGTCGTTTGAATCACCTTAGACATTTGTTCATTCCATGAGATAAGCGATTGTTCAATAGACGTTGGGCATTGATCGTTTTGGAAATTCGTTAAAAACATCTCTGACTGTCTTTTCAGCGATATCAAATCCTGCAACACGGAATCATGAAGATCCCTCGCTAAATCGGAGCGCTGTTTTTCCTCCATCGCAAACATGACTTTTTTCAGCCAAGCAGGGTTCGCTTCACGCTGCTTCAAATCTTCAAGATGCTCCATCAATTCTTCAATCTTGACGACATTTTCTAAACTGACACTTGTGTAAAATGCCAATGTTTTCAGCCAAGAAATCTCATCACGCGTCAATTTTGGTGTCTGTAAATTGGATAAACAGCAAATCACAAATGAGTGACCGCCCCGCTCGCCAATTTTCATCATGAACCCTTTATCAAGCTCAATGATTTTCCCGACTTCCCCTAAAATATCCTGAAATTGATCCACATACTCTTTCCATAGATTGCTATCACCTGAAGATTCATCAATCTCTTCAATCTGTCCATCTGGCTTCACTTCAAGCACAAAGGCTTTATTCACAACCAGCACTTCTAAAATGGTGTATTTCAAATGATATAACACTTGGTGAAGTGATGACGCCTCACGGATGAGCTGAGTAAATTTAAACACACTGTCCTGATAATTATGCTTCTCTGAAAAACGTTTCAGCCGGAAGCGGAAATCTAGAATTTCTTTAAAATAAAAGACAGCAAGCATAAGCGCATAGGTGATTAATGCGAGCTTCAGGGTGTACTTCAAATCTTCTGGTTTCTGCAAAATGTAAAACGTGACGACAACAAAAATGGTCGGTGTGATGGCTAGAAAGCCATAGTATTTCAGTCTGCTTATCAAAAAATCCATGTTGTAAAGCTTGTTCGTCATAAATTGATACACGAGTGAAAAAGGAATGAGCAAGACAAAAGAAGTTAAGAAAAAGGGATCTACCACATAAATACGAAACAAAACATATGGAATTGCAAATAAAAATATAAAAGGACAAAATGCTATGATATTTATCATGACAAAAAACTTTAAAACAGACCCCTGCTCTGTCTCTTTATATTTCCGCATTCCATTGATAATCACTTTGAATGACATGATAATAGAAGCGAAAAAGAATAAAAGATTTAAACTTGGCATGTATCTGGCTATCGCCGAATCAATCGGAACAAATAACTCTATTACTAGATTAATTATAGGAAGACTATATAAAAAGCGAATTGTTTTTTGAGTCGTTATATGCAGGTCAAACTCTTTGAAATATTGATAAATGAAATGAATATAAAAGATAAATACACTTGATAAACAAAATACGATCACATAATGGCTAAATCTCTCACCAATCCCTGAAGTACCTGCACTTAGATATCCGATACAAATTGTTAATAAAAATAAAACTAATAGAAATGCTGATTTTCGTTGGGCCTCTTTGTTAATTCGAATGATAAAGAAGATACAAAATAAACAAATTGAATACAGGATGAGAGGAATTAAATAGACAAATAAACTTTCTTGACCAATCAATGTCTTATTTTTTAGGGTGATCATTTGGTTGCCTCTTTGAATATCAATTCTTTGCACATTCCTAAGCTCACCATTGATCAAATGATCTTTGTTGTTAGCAGGTTCCCCATTGATTTTAAGTATAATATCTCCTTCTTCTAATCCTGATGTGTAGGCTAAAGAAAGATATTCAACTTTGACAACTTCTGCTTGACCGTTCTTGTTCTCCGCTACACGTGCTCCATTAAAAATATCAAATACATAAATATATGAAACATAGATCACAAATAAAAAAGATAGAAAAACCAAAAAAGCAGATAGTTTCGTATAAGTTATCTTCATGTATAAAACATCCTTAACTGGAGAACTTTTAAATCATTTTTAAATGAATCGTATCATTTATAGTACCATATATACTCTGCAGACATTTGCCCTTTCTTAATACCTTGAATGATTGCTTTCATCGTTTGCTCATCTGTATGAATTAAACTTGCATTCCCTAAGTCCAATTCATTCACAACACCAGGATTTTTCACTAAATATGCAATAACATTTTGAATGTTCAATCATTGCCCTCCTTTGTCATAAATGCATATAATTGTTCCTTCTTCGTTTTAGGTAAATCAAGTTGTTCCATTTCACGCTTCATTTTTAACAGCATAATCTCTCTCATCGATACCATGTACTGAGTCAAACCAGCTTCAAGTAACTTCTGCTTCAGTTGAAACCGCTTTTGCTCTGACTCATCCAGCCGGTTAGAAAAGAAGGAAAGAAGCTCTTGACTGGCATCGTTAAAACGTCTTTGCAAATAACTGAATGCCAGTGTTTGTTTTTTTTCAAAATCTCCGTTTGATTTTGAAAATAACGCAAAAAAATCGTTACTGATCTGTTCAGCAACACCATAACATATTGAATAAGATTCCACAGTTGCGTTGATTTTCCCCGTCGCTAAATAAGCACCCAGTACACTAGAAAGAGCTGTTAATGATCCTGATTTTTTCCTTAAAACCTCTACACACTCTTCTTCTGTTCCATGCAAATGACGCAAATCCTCGTGCTGCCCTTCCATTGACATTTTAATGAAATGGAACAGCTTCTCTACTAGTTGAGAATTATTTTCACATATTGATGCAATGAATTGGATACTCACCGTATATAAATACGTAGAAGCATTGATGGCCACTCCTTGGTCGACGTTCATCCAAGGATACGAATCATTGTCCTGATCTTCAATATCATCTAATATATCGGCAGATAAGATAAGAAGTTCAATCCCTGCTGCCAATTGTGTAATCGCTTGCTTGCCTTGTCCGCCAAATGCCTCATAATGCTGGTAAGCTAATTGACCAAGAGGAAATTCTTTTTTTCTATCTGTAAATTCTAGAAGCAGCTTTTGTAAATCCTTCTGCCTGACCGCATGTTGAATAAAATCAGACATATTCTGCTTGATTTTCGTATTCTCTAGATAGTTTAGCATACTCGATCTTGTCCCTCACCCTTCCGCCTTTTATTTTACTAAAAAGACATGAGCAAATGTCCACTGACATCACTATTTAACAATTATATAATAATATATCCTTTTTTTGTATGTATTTGGATAAAAAAAAGACTTGATGATTATCAAGTCTTTAAGAAATTTTCACATATTCATATTTGTCGTACTGATCAATGCTTTTGTTAATGTTATGAAGAGAAGCCGTTGTTTCTCTAATTTCGTTTTCAAGTTTCCATAATAATTGTTTAAGTTCTTCGATTTCATACTTTTCCATCGATTCCACTCTCCTTTTTTGGAAGATCAATGTATTTGTGTATGGTGATTGGGTCATAAGTATTTGATCTGTTACTAACAGTGTAAATGTAATTGAGTATTTTTTCACCGAAAAGTATGCACAAAATGTGTGCGTGATACCGCAAAATTCAATAGGTCTTTTTTCATCATTTTCTGACTTTTCAAATCATACTTTTATCTTAATTTCAAAGGAACTCCGTCATTTTTGCGACAAGAATAGGCATCATTCGTCACACTTCTCTCACAACAGAACATACGATCCCTCCTGTAACCTCGGTTTTGCGTGTTATAGGTCAGACGACAGGCCCCTTTGTGGACACCGCAATTTTTTGGCGACATTCACCGAAATTGACCGCAAAAGTACCTATTTTTATGTTGGATTTATAAAGATAGAAAGATCATTTTGATTCTTTATTCTGATTTTCTACATACATTTAGAACAGATATCCGTCCAATTTCACGTCAATGAGAGAAGAGGTGACCATGTGTTTTACTATGTTCCTTATCCTGCTTTGCAGGGTCCCGCAATGAGCCGTGCATATCCGCGCACGCCTATGACTTTTCCTCCAGTAGATGCCCACTCATTTCAACGAGCCGCAAAGGAATCAGCCCGACTTGTTGCTGATGCTTCACTTATTACACAGCAGATTTCCAGCTCCCTTTCGTTTGCACAGCGGATTATGGAGGCTGCTGAGCGCTCTGATTCGACAAGTGTCATCCGAATGCTGAAACAAATCGGTGTGAAAAGTGGTATTGACATCCGCTTTAGTCCAGAAGGCATTCGTATCTACTTGTCTCTTGCCTCTAGCAGACTTTTTCTCCTTTTACAGTGGGCATAACAAAAAAAGCCGCTCTCAGCGTGGGCGGCTTTTATGATTCAAACATTTTATGACACCATTCAATGGCTTCTATATAACATCCGTAGGCTTCTTGCTTCGGGAGATTCCCATCTAACATCTCATGATCCCATTCATTTCGTTCAATCCGTTTGGCGACATCTAGCACAAATGAATAATCATTTTCATAGCCAAGCAGTGCCTCACCAACTTCATCAGAAAGTGGCAACTCTTTTACAAGTTCTGTGATATCTGCCCTGACAAGTGTATCAATGAGAGAAAACATGCCTGTCAGCATATAAGAGGCTGGGTGCTCTCGTTCGGTACGACTTGCAATCAGTTCACACGTTTTTGCCCGAATGAAGGACATTTTAATAATTTCTTTTTGGCTTGAGTTGGCTTGAACATTCAATTCTTTAAATGAAAGAATAAAGATCCACCGCCTAATTTCATTAAAACCAAGCAGAATAATCGCCTGCCGGATACTTTTGATTTGATAAAGACGTCTCATGCCGCCTGAATTGAGCATTTTTAATAATTGGTATGATAGCGAAAGGTCACTTTCAATAAAATGGGTCACAACCTGGATATTCGGCTGTTCCTTGCTCAGCTCATTTAATAGCTGGTGATACGCATGGAAGCTGGTTGATAATGCTCGTCCTGATATAACATGCGGCTCACTAAAGAAATACCCTTGAAACAAATGGAAGCCGGCTTCTAGCGCTTCTTCATATTCTCTTCGCGTTTCCACCTTTTCTGCAAGGAAACGAAGTCGATATTTTTTATAGGTATGTAGAATTTTTCTACGTTCTTCCGATGTGGTCTTTAGAAAGTCAATTTTTAAAATATCAATGCAATAGAGGAGTTCCTCAAGCAACTTGTCACTGAAATGTGATCCGCTTAGAAAAAAATCATCAAGTGCAATCGTATATCCCCATTTTTTTAATTCCTTACATCTCATAATAAGTGCCGGGGTAATCGGGACATTTTCTAATATCTCGATCACAAGCTGATGCGGATCAAAATAGGTGAGCAGATCAGACGAAAGTAAGCTTTCGGTGAAATTAATGTAGCATCTTTTGCCTTCTGTCAATGTTTCGATGCCGATATTTAAAAAACTGTTAATAATGAGGTCCGTTGTCGCTTGGTCACCATCTTCAGCGCTATATGTATTGGTTTCACTATCTCTATAAAGCAGCTCGTATGATACGACTTGTTCTTTTCTGTTAAAAATAGGCTGTCTCGCAACAAACACCCTCAACTGCTCCAATCCTCCTTTATGCAATGACAAACAAGATGTGCTTTCAGTATACCAAATGATTGTGCTTATGGTTCATTTTGAATCGGTCAAAAAATAAAAAAAGAGATCACCTGACTTGATGATCTCCTTTCTTCCAACATTAGCTTTCATAAAGCTCTAGTTTAATTTTATTTTTCACGTCATGGATAAACTGCATCTTGTTATCCCAGCATTTTTGACTCAAATCGACTGGATATTCTTCTGGTTTGCTGATTCGTTTATATTCCTCCCAGAAAAGTCCGAGGCTCTCCTGCACATAGGCTTGAATCGTTTGAATATCCGGATTGTCATATACAAGTTTTCCTTGTTCAAAAATCGGGACATGTAGATCCTTCGCCACAAAGTTTGTGACAAATTTGCTGATAAATGTATGCACAGGATGGAACATTTTCAGCTTATCCTCACTATGAACATCTTCCTCTTCGAGCGCAATGTAGTCACCCTCAGAGTGATGATTCAATTGATTGATAATGCGGTACACACGTTTACGTCCAGGTGTTGTCACTTTCTCTGGGTTGGATGAAATTTTGATGGTATCATTCATCTTACCATTCTCTTCAATCGACACAAGCTTATACACTGCACCGAGAGCTGGCTGGTCAAATGCTGTGATCAGTTTTGTCCCAACACCCCACACATCAATTTTGGCACCCTGTGCTTTTAAATTCATGATGGTATGTTCATCGAGATCACTTGATGCAATGATTTTTGCGTCATGGAATCCAGCTTCATCCAGCATCGTTCTAGCTTTTTTAGACAAGTAGGCAAGGTCACCACTATCAAGTCTGACACCAATAAAGTTGATCTTGTCTCCAAATTCTTTCGCTACCTTAATGGCATTTGGAATACCGGATCTTACGGTATCATACGTATCAACTAAAAAGACACAGTCTGTATGGGTTTCAGCGTATTTTTTAAATGCCGTATATTCATCGCGGTATGCTTGTACAAGTGCGTGAGCATGTGTTCCTGACACTGGGATGTTGAAACGCTTCCCAGCACGAACATTACTTGTCGCCTGAAAGCCGCCGATGAGTGCCGCTCTTGCTCCCCACATCGCAGCATCCATTTCATGTGCACGTCTTGTTCCAAATTCTAATGCTGTCTCATCTTCAATGATTCCTTTAATCCGAGCTGCCTTTGTTGCAATCAGCGTCTGGAAGTTCACAATATTCAGCAAGGCGGTTTCAATGAGCTGCGCTTCTACAAGCGTTGCCTCGATACGCATAATTGGCTCATTTGCAAAGACAATTTCGCCTTCCCGCATTGAATGAAGGGAGCCTGTAAAGGACAACCCGCTTAAATAATCAATGAAATCGCTTTTATAACCGAGTTCGTCTTTTAAATACGCTAGATCACTTTCAGTGAAGGAAAAGTCCGATAAATATTCAATCGCTTTCTCTAAACCAGCAAATACAGCGAAGCCATTGTCAAATGGAAGCTTTCTGAAGAAGAGTTCAAACACTGCCTTCTTCTCATGAATGCCGTCTCTCCAATACGTTTCTGCCATGTTAATTTGATAAAGGTCTGTATGTAGTGATAAACTGTCGTCAATAAACCGATGCTCCAACTTCCATTCTCCTTCCCTTACTTAACCACTTTCGCACCAAGCGACTGCTCAAAGTGAGAAAGTGCCCACTCGTGCCCCGCTTCATTAAAACTCGCTACAGCATTCTCGTGAATCACAATTTCAAAGCCTTTATTGTACGCATCAACAGCTGTATGAAGTACACAAATATCGGTACATACGCCGGCTAAATGAAGTTCAGTGATGCCACGCTCGCGCAGTTTCATTTCTAATTGAGTGCCTGCAAAAGCAGAGTATCTTGTTTTTTCCATATAGTAGACATGTTTTAAATGCTTTGACGTGTGAAATAGTGAACTTAGTTTGCCATAAAGTTCAATTCCCTTTGTCCCGCGAATATTATGGGGCGGAAATAACTTTGTCTCTGGATGATAAAGGTCTTGCTCCTCATGATGATCGACTGCAAAGACGACAAAGTGCCCTTCATCAATAAACGAAGAAGTGATCTCTGTGATCTTAGGCTCAATCGCCTGTCCAGGCTTTCCGCATGTCAATTTTCCATCGTCTGCAACAAAATCAACGGTATAATCAATACAAATCAATGCTTTGCCCATCCGCATCTCTCCCATATGCTCTTTTGACTCATTATAGCTTATTCATTTCACTAGGGAAACCTATTCAACAGATTCGTGAGAAAAAGCCTTTTGAAACAGCTCATCTTCTATATAGATGTGCTCTTGATTGACCGCATTTGGCAGCTCTATCACAAGACCAAAAGGAGAATGTGCCTCATGATGATTCACCACTTTAAAGGAACATCCCGCGGTATTAGCCATTTTCACATATTGAGAATAAGAAGCATAGGACAACTCACCATTTAAAAGAACAGTGGCCTGACGGTTGGCCTTTAATACTTGTTCGACCTCTTGATACGGTTTATTTCGTGAGACCTGTCCCTTTGTCAGGGCAAGAAGCGCTCGTTCTCTTAATGAACCGAGAAACATTCTGCGTTCATCGGGTTTTGTTTCAGCATGTCCAAATATCCCTTGCTGCAAATAAAAGTCTACGGATTCTTCTTTCATCGCTGTTTTCACTCCTGGTTTTCATATTTGCATTTCTGTGACCCAGTGCACAATCTTTAGTGCAAGTTCACGGGCTTCGTCTGTTTCTGCTCTTTCCATTAAGGATTGCTCGAGTGTATGGATCAGCTGCTCTTTTTCGTCCTCGTACGCAATGGAAATACTCCATTCAATATCAGGTACGGCAACAAGCGTTTTATATTCTTTTTTATTTTCATGTAAATATACATTGTAGGTCTTTGGTTGTCCGCTTGTGATGTGTGCTTTTCTAATTTTCATTTGGCTCTGTTCACACCTCTTTTTCCTTCTTACTTCCATATCCATTGTACCATAAAAAAAGACAGCTTCAGAAAAGGAATTCCCTTTCAAAGCTGGCTACGCATTGAAGCTCTTCTGCTGACTAATAAGATTTGAATCCCAAACAAATGTGACATTTGGACTGTTAAAAAATTGGACGAAGTCACCTGCATTATACGTACCTGATCCACCGGCAGAGTGATCGACACTTTTTGGCGAAATGGCAAAAACATCACCGAAATGTGCAGAACCATTTCCAATTACACGGTCAATATGAATAGGCCCAACAATCGCTGGCATCTTTCCACCACCTTTACTCCCCTCATCATATGCCTATGAGGAAAATATGTGTCTATCCAATATAAAAAAGACAGCTGATATGTGAGCATCAGCTGTCTTTCTATGCATTAAATGATTGAGGCTGGCCAAACAATGTGAAATCCCATAGCATCGTCGCATTCGGATCACTTGTAAGCGACATATAATCACCTGAATTAAAGGCTCCTGCCCCGCCAGTCGAGTGGTCTACAGCTAATGGGGCAATGGCCAGTACATCACCGAAAGTAGCTGCACCATTGCCTCCTAATGACTCAATATGAATAGGTCCAACGATTGCAGGCATCAGAATCTCCCCCTATCTGCTTATGACAATCATCTTATGCAAAAAGGGAAAAGTTGTGCATCTGCCCTAGACGTTTAAGTGCTGCTCTTTGCGAGAGCGCTGACGTAACTGAACCAATCTGACAATATTCAGAGTGATGGCTTTGAGCAGTGCATAGACAGGAACCGCAAAGATCATGCCAAGGATGCCGCCAAAGCTTCCTGCCCCAATTAATAACAGGATAATGGTCAAAGGATGTGTGTTCAGGCGTTTCCCAATGATCAATGGAGAAATGACATTTCCGTCAATTTGCTGCACGACAAGAATCACAATCACTGTCACCACTGCTTTTCCAGGCGAATCAAGAAAAGCAATCAGCACAGCTGGTGCTGCTCCAAGATATGGTCCAAGGTATGGAATCACATTTGTGACCGCAATGATAATACCGAGAATAAGCGCATATTTTACACCTATTAATAAGTATCCAATAAAACAAGCGACTCCGACAAACAAACAGACAATAATCTGGCCCTGGATGTAAGCTGCGAGTGTGTCATTTAATTCTTTGAAGATCTTCAGCCCTTCCTTGCGGTAAGGCATTGGCAAGAACTGTACGAGCTTGTCCGGAAACTTATGCCCGTCTTTCAGCATATAAAATAAAATAAATGGAACTGTGATGACGGCTAAGGCAATATTCGCAATCACGCCAAACACCGCAGACATGCTTGAAGCAATGTTTTCCGGTAATGCCTTTAATGTCGAAACGACCGTCTGTTCAAACTTTGAGACAGATACATAATCTTGACTCATCATCCAAGTAAATGTTTTAGAATGCGAAAAGTCATTGATAAATTTCTGCATGTCCGTCACATAACCAGGGAAGCTTTTGACAAGTCCACCAACCTGCGAGATAATCACCGGTCCAGCAGCATTGACGATAAACGTGATGAGTCCAATGAACAGGAGATAAATGATCAGGATAGCGAGAGTTCTAGGTATTTTCTTGGACAAAAATTGAACAATTGGATTAAAGATGAAAAAGAGAATACCCGCCAGCAAGATGGGGACAAAAAGTGTTGATGCAAATAAAATAATCGGCTGAAATAAAAACGAAACCTTTGTTGATACATACACAATGAGTAAAACAAGTAATATTTGGAATGTCCAAAAATGAACTTTAGATTTTAACAAAGATGCTCCTCCTGTTACGTATTGATCTTATTAAAAAACTACTATTCAACCCCCCTTCTGTCAACTGCTTCTTGTTTTTAGAACCTCATTTTTTGAAAAAAAAAGAACAATTGGTATATCATGCACTTTTTCCAGATATACATTCTATAAGCATGAAAAAAGCAGACACCTATGCGTCTGCTTGTTACACTCTTTCACTGTGATCAGGCATCACCGACACGATTTGCTGGATCCGCACATAAAAAACTGATTTCGCCCCCGCTTCTATGACAATATGATCCGGCATGACTTCCTTCAATTTCCCACGGACCGTATCTTTCACTGTTTGCACAATTAATCTCATACCGACCACTTTCTGCAATGTTTGATAAACATATGGATCAACTAATGAAACAAGCTGTGGACTTCCTTGTTGTGCCATACTACCCGCCCCTTTACTTGTGTATTTACCCACAGCGTATGCATGAACCCATGTGAATGTCACTCATGGCAACCCCACAACATTAATACCATATTTTAACATTTAGTTCGTTTTTACATTTTTTAGAAGTATAATAGATTGGTGCTGCCAACAATTTAAATCATTTGAAGAGGTGAATTTTCTTGAAAAAACTCATTTGTATTGTTGCTGTCATGCTCTTTCTATCCTCTGCAAGCTTTGCGTATGCAGGGACAATTGGAGATCCCCCAGGGACGCCAGGAAAGTGGTTTAAAGGAGAAGAGCCCATTCAAAAAGACGGGTCAAAACCACCACTTGTTTTTGTTCATGGTATTAACAGCTCCTCCTACACTTGGTCCAACCGAAACGATATGGCAAAGCAGGCTGTTCAGAACGGATACGAAAGCGCATTCATAGATTTGCACCCAGATCAGGACATGAAAAAGAACGGCAAACTATTAGCAGAAAAGCTCAAAGAAATCTATGACGCGTTTGGTAGAAAACTAATAGTGATTGGTCATAGTAAAGGAGGGGTCGATACACAGGCCGCCCTAGTGTATTTCAAAGCGCATCCCTATGTGGAAAAGGTCATTACTCTTGGCTCTCCTCATAACGGGACACCGCTTGCGGATCTAGCATATAGCAAAGGTGGGAGCTGGCTCGCGCAAATTCTTGGACAAAAAAGCGAAGCGCTTTATTCTTTGCAAACTGGTCTGATGGCAGCTTTTCGAAGTGAAACCGATCAGCTAGAGGCGTTCCCCAATAAATATGTCACCTACTCTGGTTCGGAATGGGGAACATTTGGCGGTGCGCTGTATTTAGGCGGCATGTATTTAAAGAGCTTTGGTACAAATGATGGTGCCGTCACAGTAAACAGCACAAAACTATCCTATGCAAACAATATTTTAACAGGAAAATGGGATCACTATTCAATCAAAAACGGAACAAGTATGTTTCCTGTGTTCCAGCATCAGCTGCTGGCAAATGCCTCGAGCGCTGAAAATAAACATAAAGAGGAACAAGAGCCCGTCTCTACTGAGCTCAATACAGATGTTTATGTGACAGGTGGAGAAAGTGAAAAGGATAAAACAGAAGCGTTCTATGTAGAGGAAGGAACGAATGGCTTATCGATCCAGTGGTTAAATGAAAGGCAGGAGTCGCAGCCCGAAATCATTGCCCCAAATGGAGACGTCTTAACAAATCTTAAGACATCGGAAGCTTCTTTCCCATATGAAGGCGCATATTCACACCATGTGAAAATCAATAAACCTGTTCCTGGAAAATGGACGATTCAATCGAACTCTGGAAAAAGAGCTCCTTATCTGCTGCTTGTATCTTTTGATTCACCATTAAATGAAGAAATTAAAGAAGCTGCTTCGAAGTCAGGAGGTGCATCGACCCATTCAAGCGGTCTAATTAAACGGTTAAGCAAATCTGTGGAAACCAATTACTTTAAAGACGCACAAAAGGATCATCCAGTGAAAACAAGTAGCTCATCAGCTATTCAATTGAAAAAAGAAGGTACTTATTCCGTCACGGTACAATACACTGGACTCACTACGTCAGGGACATCTGCGTTTAACCGTACCGTTATTCGCACATTGTATGTTGATCAGCACGGAACGATTCATGGAGACATTCCATATTAAACAGAGCGTTTCATGGGCTGAAGTGCCTGCTGCACTTTCTGATCCAAATCGGCAATTTTCTTCATTGCCAGTGATTCGTCAATTTGTCTGTAATGGTGGTGTCCGCCTGGCTCTTCATCCATTTCATCTGCTTTCTTCACAATTTGTTGGAGTGTGTCCTTATGAAGGTCGCCCTCTGGCAAATATGAATCTGTATGAAGCAGAATCGCAAGTGCAATATCTTTAGCTGCTTTTGGTTCCTCCCCGAGCCGTATGAGCAGTTTATGTGCCCGCTCTGCACCTTTAATGGCATGAATATCATTTCGTCTATATGTCTCGTAATCCCATTCTCCGCCGGCTGTATACCATTCATAGTGGCCGATGTCATGCAAGAGTGCTGCTTTCACAGCGAGATCTGGGTTAATTCCAGCCTTCATTGCCAGCTTGAATGCGTGATAAGCACAAGCAATCGCATGGGCTTTTCCTGAACGATTTAAATATTTTTGAGCAACTGGATGGGTGTAAACATCCATTAATGTAACCTTTCTCATGGAAACCCCTCCTTATCTATATTTTTAGCATCCTAACATATTCTGAAAAGAAACTCAAATGTTCTGTTATATTTTCTATGAGTCTCAAGATTAGCTTATGTCAAATCAGCCGGTTTTGCTTGTACAAGACGGAAAAAAGCAGTCGTTATGACTGCTTTTTTCCATACTCTCGTGCATCATATACGCAGCCTCCAGCTGGATCATCCGCTATAAGATCGAGCAAAATACATGCGACTTCATCTGGACTCTTCAGGGTGCCTGTTTCATATAATTGCTGAAAACGATCAATTTGTTCGAAGTCCTGTTTTGAAGATTTTCGAATCTCTCCCTGCATATCTGTATCAATCGTGCCTGGGGAAAATGAAAACGTGTTGATTGGATACGCCTCGTCCTGCTGTTCCTCATGCAAAGTCCTCATAAACATATCAAGCCCTGCCTTTGAGCTGCAATACGCACTCCAGCCTTTATAAGGATTTTTCGCCGCTCCAGAAGAAAGATGAACGATCGTTTTCTTTCCATTAAACGATTGAGTCTGTTTAACAAACACATGGCTCAGCAAAACAGGAATCACAAGATTCAGCGTATAATGCTGATGAAGCGTATCCTGTCCGCCTTGCCCCACACGCTTGATTGGTGTCACCATGCCAGCATTATTGACGAATAAGATGTCATCAGCTGCTGTCAGTGTTTGCGGCGTGAGACAATCTTGAAGCCATTGGGCTGCTGCTTTCTCATCTGTCAGGTCGACCTGTGTATGTGTGAGCTTCGAATGAGAAATTGGTGATGCGCTTCTTGCTGCTGTGTACACATGATCTCCGCATGAGAGCAGCCGGTTCACAAGTGCTAGGCCAAATCCTTTTGATCCGCCTGTAACGATTGAAATTCGAATGACAATCTCCTCCCTTGATAACCTTATTTTACGTAGTGAAACGGTATGACTTCAAGCAATCTGCATAAAGAAAAACCTGCCTCTTTTTAAAGAGACAGGCTATTTCTTTTCAGCCTTCACATTCACCTTCGGAATCAGAATGAACATCACAACGATGCCAAAGACGATCAAGAAACCAAAGATGATCGGAAGCAGTGGGGATGACTGCTTCTTGTGATCATCGCCAGAAGGTGCCGATACAGCGGCATCTCGAAAAGAGATATTCATCTCTTCCATCATGTGAACTGATGTTTTGGGCGGGTTCTCTTTTAGATCACTGAAAAGCTGCGGAGAAAGAGACCCTCCCGGAGTTTTAGGAGGTTCAGCAAAATGAATGTCTGTTTTAACTGTTGATGTCTTTTTGCTTTGTTCGTATTTCGTTTGATCCCTCAATATACTTGAGTTAATATTGAGTTCTTTTTCTTGATATTCATTCGGCTTGACATTTGTATCCGTATCTTCACCAGCAGCGAAAGCAGCAGGAATGAGAAGAAAAAGGGACATGACACCAAGTGCCATCCCTTTCACGAACAGATTAAGCCTCATGAGTGACATCACGTTCCTCTGTTTTATCTTTCCATAGCTTTGTCACAAGAGGGATGACCATGAATAGGACAGTTAAAATCACTAATCCTATCACACCCATTCCAAAGTGATCTCCATTTCCATATTGGATGGACAAGTACACGTCTGTCACTGGATTTGTGAAATGGAAATTCGGCATCACCAAATCAATTAATGGTGCGACAAAGAAGAAAATAAGCGCTGTTGCTGCCATCCATCCGGCAATGGAGCCGAAATGGAACGCCGTGCGAATAAAGGCGGAACAAGCCACTAATAGTAAAATCGTGAAAATGGACCACTGAATCGCTTGATCATCTGCAAGCTTGTAAATGTTCAGTCCGAACAAGCTGATCATAAGTCCGACTAATAGATTTAAGATGCCAAACAGTGCACCTTTCACCAGCATCGGAGCTGCCGCATAATACGAGCTGAAAAAGCCAATTAACAAACTACTGATCATCACAATGACCAAAATGACCACTGGCGGTACAGTCTGCGTTTTTTCTTCTGGTACATCACCACTGATTTTCAGCGGATTGGCTAAGTGATTATACACATAGTTGCTATTGCCTTGATCACTTAATGTGTTTCCTAAAATACCTTTTAAATCTTGCTGAACAAGCTTCGTGGAATGAACATTCTTGCTCCAGTTTTCATTCAGCGTATCCGCTTTTTCTTGGACCGTCGTCACACTCTCTTCAATGTTATTCGTATAATCCGCCACCCCTTTTTGGCGGTCGGTTAACGAACTCATATTTTCAGAAAGTCGAAGCACTTCCTGACCAATTGAATCCTGCGCACTGACAACAATTGAACTGCCTGCAAGGTCTGCCGTATACACTACATCTCCTTGATCAGCCATTTGCTCCGCAACATTGTCCGCACTTTCAGAAATTGTGTTTAATTCCTGTTCCATGCTTGCCTGCTGAGTCGAAATGTATTCTGCATAGCCATCTGAAAACTTCTGCATCTCATCAATAAAAGTAGACACATCCTCGTTTGACGTCAGCATTTGTTTTTTGAGCGTATCCCAGTTTTCTGTTTCCTCTTTTTTGATGGAGAGGATGGACTGGATATTCTCTTCTTTTGCGTCATATAAAGAAGAGTTATTAGATGGTTGATAGACATTTGCGATCATCAGCTCTAGCTGAGAGAGCTGATTAGAATACTCCATTAATTTTTTAGTTCTGATTGATTTTGTTTCAAATTTTTTCTCAAAAAGATTGTCCTTAAATGCTTCACCAATCGGTGAGTTTCTGCGCTTCAGCTCTTTTACTTTGCTTAAAATAGCGGATTCCTGACTTTTGATTTCATTTGGAATCACATTATATCGATCTTGTAACCATAGAATCATCTTTTCAAGTTTATCTACTTTTTTCGTCAGACTCTCAAGCTCTTTACTCATTTGACTTACTTTGTCTTTCAATTCGTCATTATGAGCAGCCGCTTTTTCTTGAATTTTCTTTTTCACTTCATCTAAGCGAGTTGATAGTGCTTTTAGGTCATCCTGCGATGAATCCTTGCTGCCGGTATCTGGCTGAGCAGGATTTTCAACGTTCTCTCCTTCTTCCCCATCTTCGGTCGAAGGCGGTGTCTCCTGTTCTCCTAATTGATCCGCCAGGTCGTTCATTTCTATTGAAATTTGAGAGAGCTCATTTGTTTCTTCATCTAGGTTAATCCCAATCTCTTCTGGGTTTTCATTATCTTGATCTGATTGCCCGTCATCTTCAGAATCAACTGGCGGCTCAGGCTCGTTCATCAACTCTTGCCTTTTTGCCAATAGCTTCGTTTGCAAGGCTGATATCTTATTTCGATAGTCTTCTAAATAACGGTCTTCATAGTTTTTAATTAGTTCCTTCTGAGACGCTATCACAAGTTCCGTTAACCCCGTTGATTGCTTAGGAATAGCGTCCTCTCTTGACTTTTGAACAGATTGGATGGCGCTGTCCGTTGTGTTTAGCTGACTTTGTACTCCGTTGATATCTGTTTTGAGTCCACCCATTTGATCACTAAAGCTGCGGGCATTTTGGTTTTGGATATCAGCGAGCTGTTTGAGTCCCTGCTGGATTTGTTTTTGGTTTGTCGATTGCGCTTTGATCAAGAGGTCCTTTTGTTTGTCTTGATACTGCTGGTATTGATCGACTACTTTTACAAAGTCCTTTAACTGGTTCTTTGCTTCTTCTGTTGTAGTCAGACCGTCTTTATACTGTTTCTGCGAGTCAGTCATCGCATTTTTTAATTCTTCTATTTGTTTCTTCTGCTGCTGAACGGCGTCTGATAGTTTGTTTGAATTCGGCTTATAGAAGTTATACATTGTGTTTTGGAATTCGACTTCTTTCCCGACAATATGTTCAAACTCTTCTCTGACATTGCCGATTTCCTGTGATACAAAACTCCAGTATAACGTCGACATCTGTTCATTCATTTTCTTTTGCGCATTTTCCAGCTCTCTTTGCACTTTCTCTTTATTGACTGAATTGAGCTGATCTTGAATGGAAAATTGAATGGATGCCTTTTCAGGATGGTCTTTATCATAGCTCAGCACATTTTTAGAGAAATCAGACGGAATATAGAGGACAGCGTCATACTTTCTGCTTTTCAGTCCATTTTCTGCCGCACTCCGATTCACTACGGTCCATGTATAATCTGGACGCTCTGATAATGCGGCGACAACATCCTGCCCGAAGCGAGCGGTGTTTTCACTTTCGCTCGCTCCCATATCCTCATTGACCACAGCAATATTACGTGTGGCATTCTTTTTCTGTTTTGCCGGGTCATCTCCAATGAGGTGGAAAAATAAAACCGGCAGAACCAGAATCAATATCATCGTCGATACGATTTTGATGGAGCTTTTTTGCTGCTCTGTCATTGAACACTCTTCCTTTCTACCGCACATAAAGGAACCTGGATTTTCTTCTCTTTCCCGTTTTCAACCAAATACCCGAAGCCTGGCTGAATATCTGGTTCTTGTCTTGCATACGGAAGCGGTATGATGTTTTGCTCTGATTTTTTCATGAGTAACATAGCATGACGAACTTGTTTGATTTCATTTGTGAGTGCATCATAGCCTTTACTGAATTCGGTATGATTTCCTGACGCAATCAGGCTAAAGCCTAGGTGTGCATATGACTTCATGAAATCAGCCAATTGATCTTGAAGACGCGGGTCGATTGTCTGCTGAAAACGCGTAATGCCATCAATCACAAGCACAATTTGAGAGAACGACAACTGATCAGTCTCTCCCCGGCGCACAGCTTCGACGTACATCTCTTCACGCACCTTGAATAAACGATCTATTTCCTCGGCCCATTCGGTGATATCATCCTTTGTTTCAAGATAATCAATGTTCTCTTCTTTTGCATAATGAGAGAGCCCCCGATCAATCGAATCAAAGACGGCCAGCTTCTCAGGTTTTGCTGCTAATAGCTGATCAAGCATCAGTTTTGTCACATTTGTTTTCCCTCGCTGCGTTTGACCGATGATGAGGCAGTGTTTATTCTTCTTCAAGTCAAAGTAAACAGGAGCAACAGATTCCTCATCTAGTCCGACTGGAATGTCATACGGCTGTTTTTGTTCTTCTAAGCGACTCTCTAGCTCCCAAATGGTTAGTTTATCAGGAAGCATTGGTACAGGTTTTGGTTTTTCAGCTGATTCAAAGCGATCATGAAGAAGCTGGATCTCTTGTTTCAAATGCTCAAACAGCTCAAGATCGTTCTCTCCTTCAACTGGCAGGAACATTTGTGCAAAGTAAAGCTCTTCTTTGTTGATAATGACTCGTCCTGGAATCGGCTCTAAGCTAAATTTCGGTCTGCCAATAATCGAGTACGCCTCTCCTTGATCCATTAAGTAATGGACGACCTTTGTTTTCAAGTTGTTCATAAGAGATTGACGGACTGCGTTTACCCGAGTCGCTGTAATCAAGAAGTAAATTCCTAATGATTGCCCATCACGGCTCAGCTGGATAAATTCAGATTCAAGTTCATGCATTTCGTCTTTGACAATGTCAAAGTTGTCAATCACGATGAAAATGAATGGGAGCTTTTTCTCATTTAAGGCGTTGTACATTTTGATATGACTCATTTCTTGCTGTCTGAATAATCGCTTGCGGTATTCAACCTCTTCCCGCAGACGCGTCATCGACTTTTGAATCTTTCTCATTTGATCCATTAAGAAATAATCCGCCGTGTGCGGCAGTTTGGCTAACGGAAGCAATGTTCCGTTTCCAAAGTCATAAATATACGCATGCCATTCTTCCGGTGAATATCTCTCCGCAAAGCTCATGAGCAGTGTTGTTGCAGCAAGCGATTTTCCGTAGCCGGAGGAACCAAAGATCCCAATGTTTCCATCCTCCATCATTTGATAAGAAAGTGGATGCTGGCTTTGTTGATCTGGCTCATCGACAAGCGCAAAATGGAAGACATGCTCTTCACTTGACGCGTAACGTGATTTTGGAATCCGTTCTTCGAGCGGTGGAAGCCATGGACTTGGGAGCTTCTCAATCCCAAGCTCCTGCTGCATACGTTCTATTTCATCCACAACAGCAGAAATCTCCGACACTGTCTCTTTTTTCACAGCCGGCTCTGTGCTCACCCCTGATAACGGAATAAGTCCAGTATCAGTCACAATGGCAATATCATCTTCTGATCCGTAGCCATCTTCCATATACGGCGCACCGCTCCAAGCTGATTGGAACAATTCATAGATTTCATTGTTCCCCACTTGTAGGTAGCCGCGGCCTGTAACGGTAATGGACGCCGCATCACTATTTTTCAATATTTCCTTACTGTCTGACGCATCTTGTACTTTTAGTGCGACCTTAAAGCGGGAGTTACTCCAAATCTGATCATCGATGACTCCGCCTGGCTTTTGGGTAGCCAAAATGAGATGAACCCCGAGGCTTCGGCCGATACGCGCAGCACTGACAAGCTCTCTAATAAAGTCCGGCTCTTCACTTTTTAATTCTGCAAACTCATCAGAGATTAAGAATAAATGAGGCATTGCCTGTTCAGCCTTTTTCTCCTTATAGAGCTTCGTATAATCATTGATGTGATTCACATGATATTGATCAAACAAACGTTGTCTTTTCTTCAATTCACTTTTAATTGAGGCAAGCGCTCTTTCACTAAAATTCTTACTGCCTTCAATATTGGTGATCGTGCCAAGTAAATGAGGAATATTCCGGAACGGCTGCGCCATTCCGCCTCCTTTATAGTCAATCAATAGGAAAGCGACTTCATGCGGATGAAAGTGTACAGCGAGCGATAAAATGTACGTCTGTAAAAATTCACTTTTCCCTGACCCTGTTGTTCCCGCCAACAGGCCGTGTGGACCGTGTGCTTTTTCGTGCAAGTTCAGATCCACAATGTCATTTTTCCCTTTATAACCGATTGGCACAGAGAGTGATTTAGCCGTTTCTGATGTGAGCCATTTTTCACGAATACCAATCTCGTCTACCTGTTTGGCATGAAAAAGATCAAGGAAGGAAACCGTTTCAGGAATCGAATTGGTCATGCCAACTTGATGATCTAATGTTCTCAGCGTTCTGGCAAACAGCTCATTGTCCACGCGCTCATGTGTATCAAGCTGAAATGGAATTCGGACGGCTTTCTTGTGCTGAATGAGAATATCTCCTTCTTCTTCGTTAATATAACGGACAAGCGTCGAGATATTTTCAGCTAAGCTTTCCTTTGTTTCAGCAGCAAAAATAATGGAGATGCCAAGGTCCGTTCGGCTGCCTTCTAAATATTCTAAAATCACATGTTCAGCAATGAGCTCATGATTTGTCACGATAAACACAAAGTGAGGCGTAAAGATCTTCTTCTCTTTTTCTTCTTCTAGATCACGCTCACGTAAAATCTCATAAATCGAGGACAACAGCTGATCGCGTGTTTGTTCGTTATAAATAAACCCTTTGCCGTATGTATGAGGTAGCTGGAAATGCGGAAGCCATTTCATCCATTCCCAATTCTCATACTCCTGCTCATGAAAAATAAACACAAATCTTAAATCATGATAGCTGTGCGAGAAGGCAAGCTGTCCGACAAGCTGATGAAGCTCCTTTTTCACAATGGCTGGCTTTCCAATCAATCCAGTTGGGCCATCGGCAAGACCGAATGTGATGGGTACATCCTTCACTTCACGATAAACCTGTTGCATATGCTGCGTTTGTTCCATTAAATCATCAATGTCACGATTGGCCATATCGCCGCCGCTCATCGATAGTTCATAGCTTGATGGGACTGCGCCCGTCCCAAGACGCAGCTGCAAGAAATCATCACTCACAAGTGTTTTTTCCCAAATTCGGCCGCTAATTTCTGATGTTAAATACTTCATTTGTTCAAATGACGGATAATGATACGTCAAAATATATTGCTGGCGGTCGTAGAGCTCTTGCAGCTCTTTTCGTTTATTTTCTAAGTAAAGAGAATAGACTCGCTGCCGTTTCTCTTCCCGTCTTTTGCGTTGTGATTTCTCTTTAAAGTATTGAACAGACGATGTGATTAACGTCATGATAAACATCGCCATCGACACGACAATAAAGATCCCGCGGGGCTGGATCAGAGCGACAATTCCCATTACGAGAAGCATCACAAGCGGCGGGAGGACAACAAGCCAAAGCCCTCTGCTGTTATTTTCACTTTCCTGAGAAGGAAAGCTAAAGGAAACCCGGTCATCTGGCAGATCATAAATTAAACGCGGTGTTCGTCTATATAAAGGATATTTTTGTTTTGTTTCTGTGCTAGGTGCTCTTGTTTTTTCCAAACGTGTTTGAAATGGTTCATATGCAGTCACCTGCAATAAATCATCATCTTTCAATGTCACCGTTAGAAAGTTCCAAAACAGCTCATCTCCAGCATCAATTGTCTCTGGACCGTGAATTTTTTTCCCGTTCACATAAATCGTTTCGTCCTGAGGCATGACATACCAAGTTCCTTCAATTTTCTCCAAAGTAAACTGGCTCGCATCTTGAAACATGGAATGCGCTTGTTCTTTCCACACATCGATATCATCTTTGTTCTCACGTGAAAAAGACAGCTCGACTCTATTTCCTAGGTAATAAATGTGTTGATCATGATGTGCTTCCATTAAAATAAGTGTCAGTGTACCAAGCTTATACGGTTCATGTAGAAGTAATGTGCCTTTCTTCTCTTCACCCTGATAAATGGAAAAGCCATCATTCGGTTCATCGGGAGATAAACGGATGATCCCTTCATCAAACGAAAGTGAAGGGATTGTCACCGTATGCTCTATTTCAGGTCCAATCACAGCTTCTCGATTGAACTGCTCGTCTAAACGGACGGTTTGATAATCCTCCTCATAAAATACCCAAAGAAGACTCAAACGCTCCACCTCCTCATGGGACAGCACCAACTGTCAGTTGTATCGAAAGAATTATTTTTTCTCATCTTTTTTCGTCTGAGAGGTTTTCTTTTTCGCTTCAGATTCTTTCTCTTTTTTCTCTTGATCGGCTTTTGACTCTTCTTTTTGTTCAGCTGTTTCATCTGTTTGGCTTGCGCCCGAGGAGTCATTGGTGCTTGTCTCCGTTGTTTCTTTTTCTTCATATTTCGCCATTTCCTTAATAATTGGATCTAGCTGTTTTTGTTTTTCTTCTGCAGAAAGACTGTCATCGTTTTGAATGTCATTGCGGTAGGCGACGAGTGCTGTAAATATGTACCGGTCGTCTCCAAGTACACGTGCAATATCAAGTGCTTCCTTGCTATTGCCTTGTCCAATATGAATCCAGAAAAGGAAATATTGCGGATCAGTCTGTAATGTGTATGTATCTGTGATTTCTTTTTTATGCTGATCGAGTAACAGATTGCCTTGATTTGTTTGTACATATGAAATGGCCAGTTCATATTGAAGAGAGACCGGCATTTGATTGGCTGAATATTTTTCTAACGTATCCACCACTTGGCTGTACTGTTTGTTGAGATAATATTTGTTTGCCTCGACATACGCTTCTTGTTTTGGCATCGCAAAAAAGAAGGTGTAAATGGTGTACACCAAAGCAGGGATTAATAGGACAAGCAGACCTAGTCCGACATATCGTTCGACCTTCCACTTCTTTTTCGGAATGGTCAATAGCGTTTTCTCTTTCGTTTCAATCGCTTCGATTTTTTGCTGAATCAGGGCAGACAATTCTTCCAAAGACTGCGTTTCGCTGATTTCTTTTGCCAGTTCAGATAGTTTCAGCGTTTCGCTGTAAGCCACATATTCTTGAAACTGATATTCATGGTCCACCACTCGAAGAATGACGGCTTTGACTTCTTTTAATAAACGATGTTCCTCTGTTTCATATGGCGGGATGCTTTCTTTGACGCCGTAATGCAAAAATGCAGGAGCTAAGCCTTGATGAAAAACAATGTTTTCAGGAGAAACAATAGGATGCAGCCGCTTCACGTCGTGTTTGCAAACTGCATCGACAAGCTGGTATGAAAAAATCCATTTGCTTTTTTCATCCTTCGCATGGATGAAACGAAATTCCTGATAGGCAGGAGGCGGTTGAATAGAAATGATGACTTCATCTTCAGTAAGTTGAATCTCTTTTTTGAATGAAGGATTGATGTCTTTGATCGGTGCCGCTTCTAAACCGTCTAAGAGTTTAATGGTCTCTCTTTGAAAAATGAAGCTGTAGGTGCCGCCCTCTTTTTTCATCACTGCTTCTAATTGTTCTTCTAAATAGGAACTCTTTTTATCTGCCATTTACAAAAGTCCTTTCATAGTATTTCCAGCCTGTCTCCTGTGGTGATTCCACAGTCTGACAGCTTATATTCGCCTGAAAACACAGCTTTCTTATTGACAACTCGCACCCAGCCGCCTTCTCGCTTAGGAAGTGAGATTTGTTTTGCCTGCCAGGCGATATGGATGACTTGTTTAATATGTAAATAATTTGATAGTCTCAAATCAAACACACTGCCATCATAATTTTTTAAGTCGATGGTAATATCGATATACACAAATTTCCACCTCACAAAATAGAAAGAGCGCCGGCATCCATTGACAGACTCGGCGCTTTTTCTGCTTTTCACACTTAGAAAGGAAATCCCTTTGATTAGCCGCGGATTTGGCTGGCGATGTCTTGGTCAGTGCTTTCAAGTGTATTTGCCGTTTGATCAAGCTGATTGCTGACATCTGTTAATAGATCAGACATTTTGATGAATGAAGGCTTTAACTGCTCGTATTGATCAGCAAATGCTTCACTAGAAGCACCTTCCCACATTCCTTTTAAATCTGAGATCATTCTATTTAGACGATCAACTTGGTTTAACACTTCTTGACTTTCAACACCATATTGCTTAGCGGTCGCTCTTAGTTCTTCTGGGGTTACGCGAATAATTCCTGACATATTCCTCATTACCTCCCGTGCATAGCCGCCATATAATGGGCTAATCCACTTATTTTTTGACGTTATTATTATAAAAACAGAAATGATACACAGTCAAACAAATCTGTTTTTATTTTACAAAATGAGTCTATAGAATTACTGTATTTTCGCTTTTTATCTAGTATTTAACATTTTTTTGGTCATATATTCTCAATAAGTGTAGACACACTTCACTGAATCTTTCCGCCTATTGATTTATTACTACGTTATTATTGTACTATTTCTTTTTCGCCTTCTTTCAGCATGATACGCTCGCTTCTCACAGCGATCTCTTTTTTAAATTTATGGCATTTTGTTATTGATTTACGTACCGTTTTCTCTTCATAATGTAAGTACGTGAAATATTCGAAAAAGCAGGGGTTTTTATGACAAAAAAGACAGATCCATTTAAGTATAGTCTTGATCGTTTAGAGGATGTGGCAGACCAAATTAGTGATGTGCTCAATTGCCCTATTACTATAGAAGATACGCATCATCGATTGCTGGCTTATAGCACACATAATGATTTTACTGATCCCGCCAGAACTTCAACCATTATCTCCCGCCGTGTACCGGAAAAAGTCATTAATCGGCTTTGGAAAGACGGCATCATTCCTACACTCCTTAAAACAGACGAACCGCTTCGTGTCCCTCAAATTGCAGAGGTGGGTTTATCTAGCAGGGTGGCCATTTCAATCTGGAAGGACAAAGAAGTACTCGGATTTATCTGGGCGATTGAATCCACACAGCCTTTTTCAGAAGAAGACATGGACCTTCTGAAGATGGCAGCACATGCTGTTAAAAACAAATTACTTAACTTACAAATTCGCAAAACGAAAACAGAAGAACGCAATCAGGAGCTTTTTTGGAAGATGCTCACAGGTCATATTCATGAAAAGGATGAGATGCTCGACCTATTTTTAAGACTCGGCATCAGATGTCCAGACACGTATGCCATCATCATCTTCCGACTTCGTGATGAACTCACAGAGGACACAGAAAAAAAGCTATCTTATCTGCTTGAAACAACGCAGCAAGTCCAAGTGTTGTTAACGACTGTTGATTTTCACGAATTCATTATTCTTGTCTCACCAAAAACAGAGCACCCGTTGCAGGATATTAAACAATTCACAAGCGGCATGCTGCAACAGCTGTCTGACCGTTATCATATCCATCACGTTCAAGCGGCGATTGGTGGAATTTACGATAACATCTCTCATATTCAGCCATCCTATAAAGAAGCACTCGCTGTATTAAAAACAAAAGAACGCTTCCCTGTTGAAACCGAACGTTTACACAGTTTTTCTGAACTCGGTATTTATCAATATTTAGATGTTCTCGCTGAAAAACGAAGGGGCTCATCTTACTCCAGTTACTCCTTATCAAAGCTGGAAGATTACGACCTGAGGCATCATTCCAACCTAGTTGAAACCCTTGAACGGTTTATTGACTGTGACAGCAATGCCAATATTGCGGCAAAGCAATTAAACATCCACATCAATACATTGAATTACAGATTAAAACGCATTACTGACATTGCAGAAATCGATTTAAAAAACATGAATGAGAAAATGACCATATACCTTGATATGAAGCTAAAAAACGTCCATTTGTGAAATTTCACAAAGAGGCGTTTTTTTATTTTTTATTTCAACCGAAGCATTTTTTAAACATTCAGGATACACTAGACATACAATATGAATAGATAAGCATGGGAGGAATAAACATGATCATCGGCATTCCGAAAGAGATTAAGAACAATGAAAACCGAGTGGCATTAACACCAGGAGCAGCTTCTCAATTACTTTCAGCTGGACATCAGATTTTGATTGAAACAAACGCTGGTTTTGGAAGCGGATTCACTGATGACGATTATGTATCTGTTGGTGCAGAAATTCTTGATCAAGCGAAAGATGTGTGGGCATCTTCTGATATGATCATGAAGGTAAAAGAACCATTACCTGAGGAATATTCATTTTTCAGAGAAGGACTCATCTTATTTACGTACCTGCATCTTGCGGCAGAGCCCTCCTTGGCTGAAGCTTTAAAACAAAAAGGCGTCACAGCTATTGCTTATGAAACAGTAACGGACGGAAAATCACTCCCTCTCTTAACACCTATGTCTGAAGTGGCAGGCAGAATGGCCGCTCAAATCGGTGCACAATTTTTAGAAAAACCAAAAGGCGGTAAAGGCATCTTACTCGCAGGCGTACCAGGGGTATCAAGAGGGAAGGTCACCATTATAGGCGGCGGTGTTGTTGGAACAAACGCAGCGAAAATGGCGATTGGACTTGGCGCAGATGTCACTCTGATTGACGTAAACGCAGAACGCTTACGTCAGCTGGACGATCAATTTGGTCATCAAATGAAAACGTTAATGTCTAACCCTGTCAACATCGCCGATTCAGTCAGTGAGGCTGACCTTCTCATTTGTGCGGTATTGATCCCAGGTGCCAAAGCACCGACGCTTGTGACGGAAGAAATGGTGAAGCAAATGAAGCCCGGTTCCGTCATCGTAGACGTAGCCATTGACCAAGGCGGCATTGTCGAAACAATTGATCATATCACAACACATGATCAACCTACTTATGAAAAACACGGTATTTTACATTATGCTGTCGCCAATATGCCTGGAGCCGTTCCACGGACATCGACTGTTGCTTTAACAAATGTCACCGTTCCCTACGCACTACAAATTGCTAATAAAGGCGCTGCAAAAGCCATTCAAGAAAACAAAGCCATCGCAGAAGGTGTCAATGTCATGAACGGACATATCACATATGAAGCCGTCGCTCGTGATCTCGGCTATGATTATGTACCAGTTCATCAAGCGATCGATGCGTCTTCTATGACAGAAGCTTAATACAGACCCGCCCTTTTGATGGGTGGGTTTTATTGTTAACCAATATTAAAAACAGGTTGACAAACAACCTTCATCCCCTTAATCTATTTGTACAGATAAGACAGGGGGAAACATCATGCAACAGAAAACAAGAACCGCTGATTTTGTGCTAGTCGGAATGTTTGCTGCACTCATGGCGATTGGAGCCAATATCACATCCATTGTGCCGTTTTTGCAGGTCGGCGGAATTCCACTTACGATGCAGCCTTTTTTTTGTGTACTTGCTGGTCTTTTGCTTGGTAGACGGCTTGGTGCATTAGCGATGATTGTATATGCCTTGGTTGGAATTGCTGGCGCACCTGTATTCGCACAGTTCTCAGCAGGCTTTGGAGTGATTTTAGGCAAAAGCGGTGGTTTTGTCTTATCGTATATTCCTGCTGCCTGGCTAGCTGGATTCATTTTAGAAAAAAGAAAAAATCCTGGCTTTGGCCGCTTTTTGCTTGCAGCTATTGCAGGTACGACCGTCATGTATATGATCGGAACGACTTATACGTACCTCGCATTAAATGTGTGGCTGAATGCACCTATTTCCTATCAAACCACGTGGTTCTTTATGATCTGGTTTATGGTGAAAGACTACGCATTGACGATATTGCTTGCAATGCTGGCCCCTAAAATTTATCGCTCTGTTTCAAAAGCCACGTCCTTTCGAAAACAACAAGCCGCATCATAATTGCAGACATCATCTACAAGTCGCATAGAAAAGAGCCTGTCTTCATTCAGGCTCTTTTTTCATCATTATTCCGTATTATTCCGCGTATTGGTCGATGATTCCTTCTAGCATCCCTTCAAGCACTTCTACATCTTCAAGATCTGATGGACTGAAGCGGTAGCGCACAAGCTGTTCTCCATCATGATACATCTCCTCAAGCCACCCTCTGAGTCCTCTTGCTCTGCGGTCGACTTCGAAAACAATGTCTAACCCGCCTTCATCTATCAGAAAAATCAGCTCTAACTCATCAAGCATATAACGATAGTCGTCTGATGTCGGAATAAACTCAAATTCTTGAACAAATGGCAGACGACGCTGAAAGTAAGGTGCTTGTTCACAGTCCGCTTCGGTCAGGTGGAAGCCAAGATTTCTAGTGGCCTCCAGTACATTTCTCACCCAAGGATGTGCTTCAACGAAAATGCGGTCATAGTCAGATTTATCGATTCCTCCTTGGATATCAAGGTCTGTCATTACTGCAATTTCTACTTTTCCGATCGTCATCGGGGTATCGATAGGAAGAATAAATGAAAACGGAAATTCATGCTTTTCTCCAGGCTGGATGATAAAAGAATCCGTCACCCGTAAAGTAAAGATATTCACATATTTTCTATGCTCTTCATCATCTTTCACAATCACATACTGTGTTTGAATCTTGACATTGATATAGCGGATGTCCTGAGAGATTTTCCCGCCCTTTACATGGACGGTTCCCCTTACTTCTTGTCATGGATAATAGGCGTTTTTCTCCAAAATGGTATCTACTTTCGCTGCACCAATCCCAGCACTTGCCGCTAGCTTTTTAAAAAATGACATCTCTCATCTTCCCCTTTTCATTTTTATCAGCATATATACGTAAGAAAGAGAAAGAAAGATTCATTTAATTCATACTTTAGACCTAATTATTTTTCACCTTCAGAAAGTGAACAAATGGATAAAACATCACAAAAAAAGCTTATAGAAAAAACAACGTTTTCTCTACAAGCTTTCATGTTAAAGAATAATTGCCGCAAGCCAGCCGAAGAGGACAAGCGGAACATTATAAAATACGAAGGTTGGAACACAAGTACCCCAAATGTGGTGATGCTGTCCATCCATATTCAATCCAGATGTCGGTCCAAGCGTACTGTCACTTGCAGGTGAACCTGCATCGCCAACAGCCGCAGCTGAACCAATAATAGCAATGGTGGCTAGTGGGCTAAATCCTAAGTGCATACATAACGGAACAAAAATGGTTGTAATGATTGGAATCGTCGCAAAGGATGAACCGATCCCCATTGTCACAAGTAAACCAACTAATAGCA
Organism: Bacillus sp. FSL K6-2841; assembly: GCF_037976435.1. Taxonomy (NCBI): domain Bacteria; kingdom Bacillati; phylum Bacillota; class Bacilli; order Caryophanales; family Bacillaceae; genus Bacillus; species Bacillus sp. FSL K6-2841. The sequence goes on from NZ_CP150266.1 coordinate 2,849,162, forward strand.
TTAAAATGGCCGCAACGCTTTGATTGTTTCCAATGAACTGAGAAGATGCTTTCACTAGTTGTTCAATATCTCCTGTTTTCGTTAATACGTTGGCAAATCCAGCCGCTACAAGCATGACAAAGCCGATAAATGCCATCATATTCATACCGGAAGTAATCAGCGCATCCGCTTCATCTCGTTTCATCATGCCTGTGGCAAACAGAACAAGAAGACCTGCCAGTGCACCGAAGATCATTCCTTCCACACCAAGGCTTTGAGATAAATAAAGCTGGACAATAAGTGAGACAAGGATAGCCAGCACTGCAAGCAATAAGCTCTTTTTCGTATAAGCTGATTTTTCTACGTCCGTGATATCTCGATCCTCATATACCCTTGGTTTCCGATACACGAAAAGTGAAACAAGCAGCCCGAGTACCATGCCCCCTACAGGAATAAGCATGGCTAGTGGAACATCTGATAATTGTACAGTTAATCCTGCCTCTTTCATGTTATCACGAAGCATTCCGTGGAAAATCTGTCCAAAACCGACTGGAAGTAAAATATATGGTGCAGTGAGTCCGAAGGTCATGACACACGCTAGCAGTCTGCGGTCAATTTGAAGCTCGTTAAACACTTTTAATAATGGCGGAATTAAGACTGGAATAAAGGCAATGTGAACCGGAACGACGTTTTGTGAAAAACAAGATACGATCAAAATCACAAGAATGATCAGTACTTTTGATAATGTTTTTCTTCTTGAGTCGCCTTCTTTTCCTAAAAGTTTCACTGCTCCTTCAACCATGGCATCTGGAAGGCCTGTTTTCGTCAGCGCCGCAGCAAATGCCCCTAAAAGCGCATAACTAATTGCCACTGTCGCATTTCCTCCGAGCCCATCAGTAAAGGCTTCAACTGTTCCTCCAAGGCCTAATCCACCTGCAAGTCCGCCAGCTAAAGCACCAAGTGCGAGGGCAATGACCACATTGACCCGCAGCAAGCTTAATATCAACATTAAAAGAACCGCTATCACAACTGCATTCATGATGAAACCTCCGAAATCCTTTAGTTTACTAATGTAGTAGATAATTAAAGTACCAACGTATGTTACCATAGAAAATTTTCTTCGTCAAATGGCGTATGGCCTACATAAAAAAGGCCCTGCCAGTTGGCAGAGCCTCATCCTTTATTTCTTTCCTTCAAATCGTTCCACAAATGTGGCCAATGACCGCACCATCACACCTGTCGCTCCTGTTGGCCCAAAGCATGAAGGCTTTTCTGTTGTAGCTGTTCCTGCAATATCCAAGTGAACCCAAGGCGTATCCTCAGCGAATTCACCAATGAATGCACCTGCCATGATCGCATGTCCATCACGTCCTGGTGAGTTATTGAGATCCGCCATTTTGCTGTTTCGTACGCGCTTTTTATCTTTTTCGGTGATTGGCAGCTGCCAAATCATTTCACCGCATTCTTCTGATGCCTCTTTAAACTGGGCATACAGTTCATCGTTATTTGTCATGACGCCTGTTGTCTCATTTCCAAGTGCCACAATGACTCCGCCTGTTAATGTCGCCACGTCTATAAGAACAGAGGCACCGTGCTGCTTCGCATATGTCACCCCATCTGCTAAAACAAGACGCCCCTCTGCATCCGTATTCAGTACTTCGATTGTTTTACCGCTAAGCGACACAATGACGTCATCCGGTTTCATAGCATCAGCCGAGATCATATTATCGGTTGAGGCAATGACAGCAATGACATTTTTTTCTGGGCGCAGTTCACCGATGATTTCCATGGCACCTAAAACAGAGGCTGAGCCGCCCATATCAGTTTTCATTCCAACCATACCGGCTCTTGGCTTTAATGAATAGCCACCAGTATCATACGTGATGCCTTTACCGACAAGCCCAATCACGTCCGTCCAGTCTTCCTTGCCTTGATATTTCAGAACGATGAGCTTTGGTGGTTCTGTTGAGCCTCTATTGACAGCTAGAATCCCGCCCATCCCGAGCTCTTCCATTTGTTCTTTATCTAAAATTTCAATCTCAAATTCGTATTTATACGCAAGCTCTGCCGCGTACGAAGCCAGATCAGAGGATGTGAGCATATTCGGCGGCATATTCACAAGGGTACGGGCTGAATTGACGGACTGTCCGTAGACTTCGCCCACTTTCAGACTTGCCTGAATTTCTGCTGTATCATGATCCGTCGTTGCATAAACAAACTCGATGAAGCGATCCGGTTCATTTGTTTTATGTTTAAAATCTTGTAATTCATATGTAGCTAAAAGGCAGTTTTCAGAAAGGGCATGGGCTGCATCTTGGGCAGGCAGATCCTTTCCAATAAACGTATCCAGTAAGACAGAAACCGCTTGCTTTTTATCTTGATGAAGCTTTTTAAATAAATGGGCAAACGCTTCTTTTGCCTCTTCAAACGTGTAATCTGATTCCTTCCCAAGCCCGACAAAATAAACGCGTTTGATGCCTGTTTCAGGGGACGGGAAAAACTTCGAAAGTTGATTTCGTTTAGATGAGATATCGCCTTCTTTTAATAATTCAGTGATTCGTCCTTCAAGTAATTCATCCATTTCTTTTGCTTTTCCTGATAATTGGCTCTTTTGAAAAAGTCCAATCGCCAGTGTATCTTTATGTTGCCATTCATTTGTCGAGAAAAACATATTTATCACACGCTCCTTCAATGAACTCCATTTTTCACATTGGAACTTCTATTATATCAAAATTTGCGAGTCTATACGATCATTGCCAATCTGTCTTTTCTTGATGAACATTTATATTTTCACACGCGGAAGGGCATCATGAAAAAGCGATGAAAACTTGTACAGCCCCCCTGCACTCTCCTCGTTCCACATCTACTTTCTTTAATGTTATAATTGAACATGGACTTGGCAGCTTTTTGAATCTGCTATCATTTTTTCATCATACTAGGGTACACAGTCCATCATTTTGCACGATATTTTTTCTTACAGAGAGGATGTTTCTTGTTCATGAGCGTACTGACGAATTTTCCGCTGCTTGCCAGCCTTGCAGCCATCTTTTTTGCTCAATTTGTAAAAGTACCGATTCAATTTATCATTTCTAGACGACTAGATTGGTCGCTCATTACAAGCACAGGCGGAATGCCAAGTTCACACTCCGCAGCCGTAACAGCACTCTCAACAGCAGTGGCTTTAGAGCACGGGCTAAATACATCGATCTTTGCGATTTCCGCCATCTTTGCGATTATTACCATGTTCGATGCAACAGGTGTACGCAGACAGGCAGGAGAACAGGCGACTGTACTGAACAAACTGGTAACAGATTTTAACCGATTTGTTTCTGAAGCAAAGAATTTCCCGAGTGCGGAAGAAAAAGAAAAGCAAAAAAAATTGAAAGAGCTTCTTGGTCATAAGCCGATTGAAGTCTTCTTTGGCGGCTTAACAGGGATCTTACTGACACTCATCTTAGATTATTACTTCATGTAGAAGCGAAAAAAGCTTTGGACCTAAAACTTGTCCAAAGCTTTTTTTATTCTTTATTGGCTTGAAACTGCTGACGGAATACTTGCATGGATTTTGCTTCATTCAGCTGGTTTAAGTCTTTTTCCGTTAACGTTCCTTCTCCCTTTTTGATGATATACACATCGAGTACTTTTTTACCCCATTCTCTATACACATCATCTACCGTTTCATAGTATAAATCCAGCTTATGACCTTTAATAGCTTTTCCCGTATCTGCGACCACTCCGTAGCCGTAGTTTGGGATAAAGAGCACCGTTCCAATTGGAAAGACTGATGGGTCAGCAGCCACAGTTGAATATAAATCACGTTTCACTTTGACGCCTGAATATGTAATGCCATATGCATGGTGTTCCTTCGTTTTACCTGTTGATTCAACACCTGCTGTATAGCCTGTGGCAACAACCTTTTGCTTCGGGTAATCGTTCCAATTAAACGCTTCTTCGAGAGAAATAGCCCGCAAGTCATCGCTTTTGAGTGCCATCGTTTCTCTTTTTTGCTGTTGGAAAAAAGAAGATACTTGCTTGCCAGGATCAGTCTCTTTCACCCAGGCAGCTACATCACTTGGTTCAACGCCAGATATGCCCGTAAAGCTTGTCAAAAGAGCAAGCATAAAAAGGGCTGTCATGAACAATCGTTTCATCCATGTTTTCATCTTTATTTGTCACTCCTCTACCCATCTATTTGTTTCCAAACGAAATGGAAACTATGCAAAGGAGAAACAAAAAAACTCACTTGCCTATCCACAAGTGAGTTAAAACATTTGATATCCTCTTTTTCGAAGTGCATTAATGACAAAACCTGATGCAATTGCACCAATCAGACCACTTAACAAGATTATGATATCAGCCGCAGCGAGAGAGACTATGCGGTCCCCTATTCCTGAAAAAGCGATGCCCGGTTCTCTGACATAAGCGATCATCTTTTGATTATTGATAATGAAAAGGCATACAATTGGATATAAAATAGCCATAATCCATGACATTCTCAGCAGCATATTGAGCAAAAAGCCAATGCCGAAGAATAACACGAAAAATAAAATAACGGAAATAATAACGACTGGTAAACTGATCACTTCATCTCCACCCCCAAATATCCCATCATTAGTTTAACTTGGAAATAGAGATGAAGTCAATCAATGGAAAAAGCAGATGAATTAAAGCTTCTTTCCTGTCCCTTTACATTCCTCACATGTTTCAGATCCGCCGAGCAATAACTGAAAATATCCTTTCCCCGAACAATATTGACAAGTAGACTTTTTTTCTTTTGTATGTGCATTCATATTGTTCACTCCCTTAATCTAAATTTTCTGATAATTCATCATACCATACTTTACTGCCAATGACCAAGTAAGAAAATATGCCAAAAAAAAACGTGTATCACGAGGATACACGTTTTTGTCTATATCGGTTTAGAAGAACTTGAATTTTCCTTTTTTCAGAACAAGTCCTGGTCCGCCAACCATGAATAAAGAACGGTTGTCGATGATTTTCTTCATTGCTGAAGCTTTTGTTCCTTGAAGTTTTTTACCAAACGCAACACCTACAGCGTCATGTTCACCAAGAGAAGCAACTGTTCCTTTGATGTCTGGCTTAAAGCTTTCAAGAGAACCACCTTTCACTAGTGCTGCAAGGTTTTTCGCTACTGTTTCACCTTGCTGCATCGCAATTTGTGCAGTTGGTGGGTATGGACGGTTGATTTCTTCATTGATGATCAATGAACAGTCACCGATGATGAATACATCATCATTTTCTGGTACACGAAGATCTGGAGATACTTTTACGCGGCCGCGCATGTTTTCAAATCCAGCTTCTTCTACGATTGGGTTACCGCGTACACCAGCAGCCCAAACAACAGTTTCAGCTTTGATTTCTTCGGTATCATCGTCTTTTCCAACAATGATGCCTTCAGGCGTACATTCTTTGATCGCTGTACCAATTTTGAACTCAACGCCTTTTCCTTGAAGGTAGTTCATTGCATAGTCGATCAATTCAGGATCGAATCCTGGAAGAGCTGTTGGTGCAGCTTCTACACAGATAATGCGCACGTCTTTTTGATCAATATCATACTCTTTGCAAAGCTCAGGTACACGGTTTCCAAGCTCACCAAGGAACTCAATACCTGTGAAGCCCGCACCGCCGACAACGATTGTCAAGCGCTCTGGACGTTTTTCAGCTTCCGTATTATATGTCGCAAATTGAAGCTCAATGTGCTCACGAAGCTGACGAGCAGAGTTGATGTTAGAGATTGAGAATGCATATTCTTTCAGTCCTGCAATACCAAATGTTTCAGGAACAGCACCAAGCGCAACAACAAGGTAGTCATAAGAAAGTTCGCCATCTGATGTCACAACTTTCTTCTCTTCCTTATTAATGCTTTCAACTGTTGCTTGTACAAAGTTGACACGGGAACTGTTAATCACATCTTTGATTTGATAACGACAACGGTCATGATGAAGAGTACCTGCACTTGCTTCATGTAACCATGTTGTTTCGTAATGATAATTATGCTTGTTCACAAGAGTAATGTCCGCATCATTTGTGCCAAGCTGTTTTGTTAATCTTGTTACAGTCATTAATCCGCCATAACCTGCACCTAATACAACGATTTTCGGTTTATTCACTGGAATCACATCCACCTTTTTTAAATTTGCTGTAAAACGGATAAAAGAATTACATATCGTTATTCTCAACCGCTTTCCGGCATTTTATGAAATTTAAACAAAAAAATAAGTATGTGAAAATCTGAACTTTCACCTACATAAAACGAAAGCATTTGACCGTATCCGACAAAAATTCATAAAAAATTAATATTTAGTTCCCTTAACAATAATAGCGAGTTCTGATCCAATTTTCAAGGCTTTAAACTGAAAATCCTTATGATAAACGGTCTTTCTCACTTTTTCCTCTTTTTCAAAGCTTCGGCATCAAAAAACGACAAGTTTTTCAAAACAAGTCAAACGACGATGTGTGGTATGATATGATATAGTGATAACAATTTTCATTTGGGAGGATTAAAGGAATGCAAGAAGATTCTAAGGTATATGACATTACCGTTATCGGGGGCGGCCCAGTAGGATTGTTTACTGCTTTTTACGGCGGCATGAGACAGGCAAGTGTGAAAATTATTGAGAGCCTTCCTCAGCTCGGCGGTCAATTATCCGCTCTTTACCCTGAAAAATATATTTATGATGTGGCTGGTTTTCCAAAAATCCGCGCACAAGAATTAGTTGATAACTTAAAGGAACAAATGGATAAATTTGATCAAACCATTTGCTTAGAGCAAGCAGTTGAAACGGTTGAAAAACAGGCAGATGGGATCTTTAAACTTGTGACAAATCAAGAGATTCATTATTCTAAAACGATCATCATCACAGCTGGTAATGGGGCATTCCAACCGAGAAAGCTTGAGCTAAGTGCAGCAGAATCATTTGAAGGTAGCAACCTGCATTACTTCATTAATGATTTGAACCAATTTGCTGGCAGACGTGTGGCCGTTCTTGGCGGCGGAGACTCTGCGGTGGACTGGGCACTGATGCTTGAACCAATCGCAAAAGAAGTATCCATTATTCACCGCCGCGATAAATTCCGCGCACATGAGCACAGTGTAGAAAACCTGCACAACTCGAAAGTCAATGTCGTGACGCCATTTGTCCCAACGGAGCTCGTTGGTGAAGATCGCATTGAACAGATTGTGCTGGAAGAAGTCAAAGGCGACAAAAAACAAGTACTTGATGTGGACGATGTGATCGTCAACTTCGGTTTTGTTTCCTCCCTCGGACCAATTAAGCAATGGGGGCTTGAAATCGAAAAGAACTCGATCGTTGTGAAATCCACAATGGAAACAAACATTGAAGGCTTCTATGCGGCAGGAGATATCTGTACGTATGAAGGAAAAGTCAAATTGATTGCCAGCGGTTTTGGTGAAGCACCAACGGCTGTCAACAATGCGAAAGCCTACATGGACCCGAAAGCCCGTGTACAGCCTCTTCATTCCACAAGCTTATTTGAAAACAAATAAGCGAGATCAAAAAAAGGAGTTCCCACTAGCGGAACTCCTTTTTCGTTTATTTAAAAACCCCAATATAGGCATTCGCCATTCCAAGTACCATTGCAGCAAGCAGCACCACAACAATCCCTGCCACAACCAAAATTACCCGATCCTTCACACGTTCCTTTTTCGGAAGCGGCTTCTCAATCCCGCAAGCTGGACACGTTTTGGACCGATACGGAATCAGTTCATGACAGTTCCTGCAATTGATTTGTTCACTCAAACCTCAGCAACCTCTTTTCTACCTACAGTTTATGTTTGGTTCTCATGATACTCTTTTCGGGTGGAAATAGCCAGTTGTGAGAGCAAGCTGTAACAAAATTGAGCGATTTATAAATGGTTGAAGTGAGAATGAAGGTTTCATCTGATCAACCGATATAGGAAAAGAAGAAGATCTTAATGAAGGATAGGTGGAAAGATGTTAAAACGTTTCATAATCAGTTTGGGCTTATTACTGATGATTGGTGGCTCAGTTGAACTGTTTGCAAAAGACTATAATAAACATTATGCTCAGTTCGCAGCAGGATTGAATATTGATGTTGATCAACTAGAACCATTTTTAAATCGTGTGTCCACTTCAATTTTAGATTCTGGATTGAGTGATCAAGAAATCAAACAGATACTCTCCAAAGTTCAAAAAATGAATAAAAACAATGAAACGGAAAAAATGGGTACATTTGAAGTGGTGTACCACGAAAAACCAGCAAAGATTAAAATGGTGATTGAAGTCCATGTGGAAGATGACAATAAAGAAGTGGTCATCTATATGTTTAGCACCCAAGAGCTGGTGGATGTCTTGGATAAAGAGCTGTTGAAAATAGAAGAAGCAATATAGAAAGAGACACTGAATGAGTGTCTCTTTTTTTATGGTTGGTTTTCTTCATCAAAAAAGCCTCCTCGATCGTGTTGTTTACAAAAACAAACGAACAAGAAGGCTTATCTTAATTCACGATCAGTTGTTAACACTCTTCCGGTGTACCGGTATTCGTCGCTGTTCTGAACGAAGAACCGCATCCGCATGACGCAATCGCGTTCGGATTGTCAATCGTGAAACCGCCGCCCATTAGTGATTGTTTGAAGTCAATGATGGTGCCGTTCATGATATCAAGGCTTTCGGAGTCGACAAGGACCTTTATGCCTTGCTGTTCGAACTGCGTGTCTTTCTCTGAAACTTCATGGTCAAAGCCCATTCCGTATGAAAGACCGCTGCAGCCGCCGCCTTTTACGCCCACTCGTAGGAACGCATTTTCTTCTTCATGTTCTTTCATCATATCTTTAATCTGCAGTGCAGCAGCTTCTGTAATGGTTACTGGTGTACTCATGATCATCCCTCCTTTTGACTGGATGTTTCTTTTCAATTATAAACGTGATGGTGCCTTTTCTCAAATAAATGGTTTACAGATAAAATGTGCCGTCACAAATCGTTTCAGCAGGTCCTGTCATAAGCACATGCTCATTGTCTTTCCAGCGAATGATGAGATCTCCGCCAGCTAAGTGAACCGTCATGTCTGTTTCTCTTTTCGCCTGTCCATTCACAATCGTGGATACGGCCGCGGCGCAAGCTCCCGTTCCGCAGGCTTGAGTAATGCCAGATCCTCTTTCCCACACACGAAAATGCAGCTCTGTTTCACTCACCACTTCTACAAATTCTACATTGACGCCTTCTGGGAACATGTCGTGTTTTTCGATGATTGGCCCAATTGTATCTAGCGGTGCCTTTTCGATGTCCTCCAGATAAAAAACGATGTGCGGATTTCCCATTGAAACAGCCGTTCCATTTAAGGTCATCGTGCCAAAATCAATCGGTTCATTAATCGTTGTGCTTGCTGGTTCGCCAAGCATCGGCATCTCTTCTTTTTCAAAACGAGGCTTTCCCATATCTACTGTCACTAAATGTACGGTACCATTCTGCACATGAACGGTCGCTTCAACGAGTCCTGACAATGTCTCAATCTGGAAGGTTGTGTCTGTTACGATTTGATGCTCATACACATATTTAGCCACGCAGCGCAGACCGTTACCGCAGTTTTTCCCCTCTGAACCATCATTGTTAAAAATGCGCATTTTCACAGGTGCAACATCTGATGGGCAAATAAGAATCATTCCGTCTGAACCGATTCCTGTGTAAACAGAAGAAACCCGGATCGCGATCTCTGATAGCTGCTCTTCTGGAAGCTGTTCCTTCATCTGATTGACGTATATATAATTATTTCCTAACCCGTGCATTTTCGTGAATTGAAATGATGTCATGAGCTTCCTCCAAAAATGTTGTTTCTTTATAGTATAAAAGGAGTCGGTTCAGGAGACAATCTTATCATCCCCCGTTTTTCATACATAAAAGCTCTTTGCTGCCATGGCAAGGGGCTTTTATTATGCATATGCCTCATTTTCTCTCGTGTGATGCTTCATTTTGATGATATTTTATTAGCATAACATATTGGATGCGCTTTCTATTGATTCTCCTTGAAAATGGAAACTAAAAATATGAAAAAAATGCACCTCATGACCCATGTGGTGCATTTAAAACATCTCATTTTCCTCTATAAAAGCATAAATACGCTCGACTAGCTGCTCTGCATTTTCTCCGGAAACAAATTCTCCATTCACGAGTGCAAATGGGGAGTCCATACATTTGCCGCAATAGCTTAAACAGCCGTATTCCATAACGTCTAGGTTTGGGTCTTTATCAAGCTTCTCTTTTGCTTCTTGAGACCCTTGCGCAAGATTACTTACACAAAATTCGATCAGTGGGAACACTTTGCTTCACCTCACATTGCTTTACCATCCTACCGAAATTCCTTCTATTAGTCAAAACATGAGCTTCACCTGTATCGTTACGCCTATTCCTCGTAAAATGTTTTACTATTTAGGACTAACTAATGAATATGTAGGTTATTTTGAAACAATTATTGTGGTTTCACAGTAAATTCGATATAATTTTATTTGGTATTTTAACTTAAAGTTTTTTAGTATAAGTGTTTTTCAATGTCTACGGGGAAAAGGAGAATCGTCATGAAAAATTTAGTCTTGATCGGCGGAGGTTACGGGAATATGCGGGTTCTCCACCGCTTATTGCCAAATCAATTACCTGATGATGTTACCATCACATTAATTGATCGAAATCCTTACCACTGTTTAAAAACAGAATATTATGCACTCGCTGCTGGAACGATCTCTGATCATCACATTCGAGTATCATTTCCAGAGCATCCGAAGCTGGATATTCAATATGGGGAAGTAGAAAAAATTGATATTGAAAACAAACAGATCTTATTCAGCGACCGTGAACCCATTCCTTATGACGACACGGTGATTGGGCTCGGCTGTGAGGACAAGTATCATAATGTCCCTGGTGCGAAAGAACATACATACAGCATTCAAACCATTGATCAGTCAAGACACACGTATAACAAATTAAACAATTTGAGTGCAGGTGCAACGGTTGGCATCGTCGGTGCTGGACTTAGCGGGGTAGAGCTAGCCAGTGAATTAAGAGAAAGCCGTGCTGATTTAAACATTATTCTTTTCGACCGCGGAGAGTTGATTTTATCAAGCTTCCCAAAAAGATTAAGTTTATATGTGCAAAAGTGGTTTGAAGAAAATGATGTAAAGATCATTAACTGTGCGAATATTACGAAGGTTGAAGAAGGTATTGTTTATAACCATGATGATGCCATTGAAGCAGAGGTCATCGTATGGACAGCAGGCATTCAGCCAAGCAAAGTGATACGAGAGATGGATGTTGAAAAGGACGTACAAGGCCGCGTCATATTAACACCTCATCACAATCTCCCTGGAGATGAGCACGTCTATGTCGTGGGTGATTGCGCAAGTCTTCCGCATGCTCCAAGTGCACAGCTTGCCGAGGCGCAGGCAGAACAAATTGTCCAATCTCTGCAAAAACGCTGGAAAAACGAGCCGCTTCCTGAGGCTTATCCTCAGTTTAAGCTAAAAGGTGTCTTAGGATCTTTAGGGAAAAAAGCTGGCTTTGGCTTAGTAGCAGATCGTCCACTTGTTGGCCGTGTACCAAGACTTCTAAAATCCGGACTCCTTTGGATGTATAAGCACCACAATGGCTAACATCATGTGAATTTTATCTCAAAGCTCCTTCTCGTCGAGGGAGCTTTTTTCTATGAAACGGCATGTGCCGATGAACGGGTCAATTTGATTGGAGCAAGGGCAAGGATGCAATCTTTACGAAATGTTCTCATCGTCTTTTTTGATAAACAATACGCTTGGATGAGTTGGTCTGTTTGACGGTGAACAATAATTTTACGCTTCGTGCACTCTCCGTTCTTCTTCATATAAATCATCTCAATTGGTATTTGCTGATGAAGAGATTGTTTCAGTAAATAATTCATGATGCTCACGCTCCTTTCATTTTATTATAATCGAACAAACGTTCTCTTTCAACCTAGAAAGGAACGTTTGTTCTGTTTATTTTCTCAAAAAGAGAACAGTTTATTCACTGCTCTCCGTGTAACCGTATTTCTCCATTTCTTGATAAATGTCTTTTAATTTTGGATTACCCTCTCCAACAATTTGATCCTCCACTAAGACAAGTGGATAAAAGAATTCATCCTCAAGAATTCGTTCAGACAATTCCTTTTGGTGTTCGTTTTCTGGCGGGTGCTCAATATCAATATATGTGATGCGAAACGGCTGATTCGGATATTTTCGTTTTAACGCTGCATCTAACCACTCAAATGTGTCTTTTGAAGAAGGCAGATTGACGCAGCTAGCACAGAGTACATCTCTTCCATATACATAAAGATCAACGGTTTGATTCATTTGACAAGCCCCCTATTCTTTCTTTATTTTAGCTGAATTTTCTGTATGAAAAAAGTCAAAATCACTTTTTGTTTCAAGATGAGATTGTGCTATAATGAGAAGGAAACTTTGAAACCAATCAATAGATTTTTATCGTCCAGATGAATATAATGGTGATATGTTGTGAAAGGAGCGATTATATCCAATGACTGAAGTCGAAATGAAAGACCAAGTACAGGAAGTACTGGACAAACTTCGTCCATTTCTATTACGTGATGGTGGAGACTGTGAGCTTGTAGACATTGAAGATGGCATTGTGAAATTACGTCTTCTTGGTGCATGCGGCAGCTGCCCAAGTTCAACCATTACATTAAAAGCCGGTATTGAGCGCGCATTATTAGAAGAAGTGCCTGGCGTTGTAGAAGTTGAACAGGTTTTCTAATTCATATATGACATGAAAACGACCCGAATTTGGGTCGTTTTTTTTAGTTTAACTTCTCTCTAAACCAATCCTTTATAAAGGTCAGTCTTTGAATACGCTGCCCCGGATGGCCGCTTCTGGATAAATCATGAGATGCTTTCGGGAATTTGACGAGCCTTGTGTCTTTCCCAAGCTCCTTCAGTGCTACAAAAAGCTGTTCTGCTTGATCGACTGGGCAGCGATAGTCTTCATCGCTATGCAGGATGAGAAGTGGCGTATTTACCTGCTTCACATACTTTAGCGGCGAACGATCCCATAGCTTATCGGCTGAATCATAAATATCCCCATCCATCTGCCATCTTGTGAAGTAATAACCGATATCACTGATGCCATAAAAGCTAATCCAGTTTGAAATGGACCGCTGTGTGACGGCTGCGCGAAAACGGCTGGTCTGTCCGACAATCCAGTTGGTCATAAAACCGCCATAGCTGCCGCCTGTCACTCCAAGTCTTGTTTCATCAAGGAAATCATAGGCTTTCAGCACATGATCAACAGCTTGCATGACATCCTCATAATCAACGTCACCATAGCTCCCTCTCACACGGTCGGTAAACATTTGTCCGTATCCATGACTGCCATGAGGATTGATATATACGATGGCATAGCCTTCAGAAGCGAGCATTTGAAATTCATGAAAATACGTATAACCATACATGGCATGCGGTCCGCCATGAATTTCTAAAATAAGCGGATAAGTCTTCCCCTCTTCCATCTGGGAAGGCTTCATCAACCAGCCATGCACCTCGCCGCCTTCTTTTGACTGAAACGAAAATGGCTCTGGTACCGATAGGACATGCTCCTTGAGGAATTCATCATGCTCAAACGTGATTTTCTTTAGATCTGCCTCTCCTAATGTCAGCTCATACAGCTCACTTGGTGAAACGGGTGACAGCCGGCTCAGCAGCATTTTGGATTCATTCGGATGAAGGCTGAAGTTTGTGATATGTTCTGCCTCTAAACGAACAGGATAGGCTAAGCCTTCAACGGAGAAATAATAAATCCCTGTACTGCCTTGATCAGAAACAAGCGAATAAAATCCCTGGCTGTCCTTTGTCCACTGCGGAAGCTGATTGGCTTCGCCCATAACGCTATCCCCTGCCATACAGTTGCCCACATACATATCGAGCATTTCTGACAGCTGAATGACTTTTTGCTCCTTCAGATCATACAGCCATAATGCTGGGAAGGTCGCATTTTGAAATTCACGCTCATGTCCAATATACACGAGGCTCTCTCCATTAGGAGCAAAAGACACGGCGGAATAAGCGCCAGCAGATTGTGTCATTTTCTTTGTCGTACCGTCCTCTAATGATTGGAGGTACACGTCACTTATGTAAGGTTTCTGAGGATTTGATTGAATATAGGCAAGCCATTTCCCGCACGGAGAGAGCGTGTGATTCACATGATGATGCTCTCCGCTCGTAACTGCCCTGGCCTCTCCTGAATGAACATCCACTTGAATGATCTGCGTAAAACGTCCATCTAAAAAGCCTCTACCATCTGCTTTATAGGTTAAATCATCATATACCGCAGGAGCGAACTCATCTCGCTCTTCCTTCTTTTCATCATGAACAGATTCTGATGGTTTCAGTGACACAGCCGCATAAATGAAAGCTCCATCTAGTGAAAAGACAGGATGAGATACCCCGTAAGGAATCGCCGTTAAGGTGCGCACACCGCCTCCCTTGCTCTGAATGAGTGCAAGCTGAGGAGCTTCCTTTGGCTTTTGCAAAATAAACGCAAGCTGCCTGCTGTCTTTTGACCACACTGGCTGATGATGCTTTCCATCCTCAAATGTCCATTGTGACAGCTCCTCTGTCTCTTCATCTCGAACCCATAAATGGATATTATAATCGTCTTTGTTGTCATTCACCGTGACCTTTGTAAAAACCGCCTTTTTTCCATCTGGTGAATAAACCGGATGAGAAACAGAAACAATTTTCGTTAAATCTTCTGCTGTCATCAATTTCTTCATGAATGTATCTCCTCCTTTTATGCATAAAAAATAGTTCGATCCTCTAAATAATAATCCCTGCTTCATTTTATAAAAACAAGAATAAAAAAAGAACGTGCATTTTTTACAGCACGTTCTTTACTTGATTGACTGGATCATGCTCCACGACAACACCTTCTACTGGTACCGTCAGCAAATCTACTTCGCAATGCGGGAAGTTTTGGGCAAGCTGCTTTTTCAGCGCTTCTCCCTTCCCTTTTTCAACTAAGGTTAAGATTGTCGGACCAGCACCGCTTAATGCCGTTCCATACGCCCCTTTTAGCGAAGCGACATGCTCTACCTTCGACAGCTCTGGGACGAGCATTGTGCGGTAAGGCTGATGAAATAAATCCTTATTCATCATTTCTCCAACAAGCGGCCAGTTTTGCGTCATTAATGCCGCAACAAGCACGTTGCTCACAGCACTCGCACTGACGGCATGTTTATAGGAAAAATCCTCTGGCAGGACATCACGGGCATCCTTTGTCAGTACTTCATAAAAAGGAATCACGACGACAACATCTATATCCACATGCTGCACTTTGACAGCATGTGTCTTGTCTTCTTCATGAAGACCAATCAGTAAACCTCCGAATAAAGAGGCACCCGCATTATCTGGATGACCTTCTACCTCACTTGCAAAAAAGAGCTTTTGATCATCCGGCATATTTAATTCAAGAAGCTGATTGGCTAGCTCAATGGCTGCCACAATTGCAGCAGCACTGCTTCCCAGCCCCCGTGCCAATGGAATATCACTCCACACTTTGACATAAACAGGCGGGAGTGTTTTTCCAAAGTGATCTGCGACCTTTTTGGCTGTTTGATAAATGAGGTTGTCGGTGCCAGATGGAATCCCAGACACGACTTCTGATTCTGCTTCAAACAGCCAGCTATCATGGTCATAGACCGATAGCTTTAAATAACGGCTGAGCGCCATTCCAACTGAATCAAAGCCTGGTCCTAAATTGGCAGTGCTTCCCGGTACTGTGATTGAAAAAAGCATGGAGGCTTTACTCATACGCGCGCGGCCTTTTCCAAGTGTTCAAGAATTTGATCTTCATCTGCATCGAGTGTGACCGGCTTGATTTGTGAAATATCAATGGCCGTATTCGGATCTTTCAATCCGTTGCCTGTTAATACTGCAACAACTTTACTGCCTGGCTTGATCTCTCCGGATTTCACCTGCTTTAGCACACCTGCGATAGACGCACATGAGCCTGGCTCTGCAAACACGCCTTCTTCACGAGCAATCAATTGATATGCATGGAGAATTTCTTCGTCTGTCACTTCATCAATCTTTCCGTTTGATTCATCTGCCGCTGCCACAGCTTGTTTCCAGCTTGCTGGATTTCCGATACGGATAGCCGTTGCCACTGTTTCTGGCTGCTCAATCACTTCATTTCTCACGATCGCAGCTGCGCCCTCTGCTTCAAAGCCGCGCATGACAGGCAGTCCAGTTCCTTTTTTCTCATGGTATTCCTTGAAGCCTTTCCAGTAGGCGGTAATATTCCCCGCATTTCCAACAGGAATCGCCAGTACGTCCGGGGCCGAACCTAGCTGCTCACAGATTTCAAATGCCGCCGTTTTCTGTCCTTCAATTCGATACGGATTGACAGAGTTCACAAGGGCAATCGGCGATTTTTCACAGATGCTGCGGACGATTTTCAGTGCATCATCAAAGTTACCGTCAATCGCAATGATCTCTGCTCCGTACATCACCGCCTGTGCAAGCTTGCCAAAGGCAATTTTTCCGTCTGGAATGATGACGATACATTTCATATCAGCACGGGCTGCATAAGCGGCTGCCGCTGCAGAAGTATTCCCTGTCGAAGCACACATGACCGTATCATTGCCTTCTTCTTTTGCCTTTGCAACAGCCATGACCATCCCGCGGTCCTTGAAAGAACCTGTTGGGTTGACGCCTTCTGTTTTTACATGAAGCTCAATCCCTAGCTTTTCCGAAAGCTTGGAGAGGTGGATTAGCGGTGTATTCCCTTCATTTAATGTTAGTTTTGGTGTTGATTCGTTTACTGGTAAGAATTCTTGGAATTCTTCAATAAGTCCATTCCACTTCATCAGCTTAAACCGTTCCCTTCTACTCGGTACGTGCTCTTCACTTGAACCACCACGTCGAGATCGTTTAATTTTTGCAGGATATTTGAGAAATCTTCTTCTGAGGTCCGGTGTGTAATAATCACAATTTCAGCCAGCTCATCATGCCCTTTCACAGGAAGCTGAAGGATCTTTTCAAAGCTGATACCTCTTTCAGAAAAAATAGATGTAATGCGGGAAAATGCCCCGACTTGATCTCTCACATGAATTCTTAAAAATTGCTGAGCAAATACTTCCGATGGTGATTTGATCTTTTTCTCAAACTGCGGTGCAATAAATCCGCTTCCGTTCACGCCAAGGCGCATGTTTTTCATGACTGCGACTAAGTCTGATACCACAGCGGTTGCCGTTGGCAAACTTCCAGCTCCTGGTCCATAAAACATCGTTTCTCCCACAGCACTTCCATAGACATACACCGCATTGAATTCATTGTTGACCGATGAAAGCGGATGGTGATCAGGAAGTAACGTTGGCTGGACACTGACTTCTACTTTTTCTCCGTCCCGCTGGGCAATTCCGATTAGCTTCATTGTGTAGCCGAATCGTTTACTGAAATTAATGTCTTCATCAGAAACGTCAGAGATGCCACTGACCTTTACATCCTCTAATTCCACATTCATGGAAAATCCAAGTCTTGCAAGAATCGCCATTTTCCTTGCCGCATCTAGTCCTTCTACATCAGCTGTTGGATCTGCTTCTGCAAAGCCTAGATCCTGCGCTTCTTTTAAGACATCTTCATATGCACTTTTATCGACGTTCATTTTCGTTAAAATAAAATTCGTTGTGCCGTTCACAATCCCCATCATCTTCGTAATTCGGTCAGAGGCTAATCCTTCCTCCAGCGTACGCAGAATCGGAATTCCTCCGGCGACACTTGCTTCATAATAAAGATCACAGCCATTTTCTTTCGCCACATGTAAAAGCTCTGTTCCGTAAAGTGCCATTAAATCTTTATTGGCGGTAATGACATGCTTCTTTTCATTTAAAGCATCTATTAAATATTGTTTTGTCTCTTCAATGCCGCCCATCACTTCAATAATGACGTCGACCTCTGGATCTCTAATCACATCGTATACTTCAGTTGTGAAGACCTCTCTTGCCACATCCACATCTCTCTTTTTATCGGGATTGCTCACAAGCACTTTTTGTATTAATACCGGACAGCCGATCTGGTGCATTAATTTATCCTGATGATCTTGGATAATCTTGACGACACCGCTCCCCACTGTTCCTAATCCTAATAGTCCAACTCGAATTGCCTTCACCTGAAATTCCACCTTTCTCCGTCAATGTCCTCTCTAAAAAGACATTTGTTAACCTAACACAGACATTCAATGTACACACATTATAAAGGGGTATCCTCGTTTTGACAAGGTAATAAAATAAGAGATTGTTAGAATGAAACCGCTTAACAGCTATTTATATCAAGATTCTATATTTTCAAAATATTTTTGTCGGAAAAACTCCCGAAACTCAGGGAGCCTAATATGATGAGCGAACCGGCGTTTTAGCTTGCTGACCTTGTAGGACAAGCGCAATATTTTCAGCACATAAACGCATCATCGTTTTTCTCGTTTCAACACTTGCACTTCCAATATGAGGGAGAACCGTGACGTTAGGTAATGTTGTTAACGGATGAGATGGGCTGACAGGTTCCTGTCTAAATACATCCAGGCCAGCGCCGGCAATTTTTCCTGTCGTGACTGCCTCATATAAAGCATCCTCGTCCACAGTTTGTCCTCTTGATACGTTAATAAAATAAGCAGAGTTCTTCATCAGATCGAATGCCTTTTCATTAAACATATCTTTCGTTTCTGGGGTTAACGGTGTCAGGCAGACGATGAAATCAGACTGCGTGAGCAAATCCTCAAAAGCCGCGTAGGTCACGCCGAACTGCGCTTCTGCCTCTGGCTTTCTTGACCGGTTATGATACAGCACCTTCATGTCAAAGCCTGCTGCCCGCTTGGCAAGCGCTGTTCCGATGCTGCCCATGCCGACAATTCCAAGGGTTTTATGATGGATATCAGCTCCTGCAAGAAGAAGCGGTCCCCAGCCTGTCCAGTTTCCGTCCTTCACCCAATCACTCGCCTCGACAATCCGTCTAGCTGACGCCATTAGAAGGGCAAAGGCTAAATCAGCCGTGGATTCTGTTAATACATCAGGCGTATGACAAATGGTGATGTTGCGCTTTTTAGCGGCTTCAAGATCAATATTGTCATAACCCACAGCAAGGTTTGCGATGACCTTAACATGTGGAGCCTTTGATAAAAGGGCTTCATCTACTTGATCTGACAGCATGGTGAGAAGCGCATCCGCTTTCGCTGCTTGTTTTTCTAATTCTTCTCGTGGACATGGCTCCTCTTCGCTCGGCCACATCTCGATATGAGCGACTTCTTTTAGTGGTGTAAGTGATGCTTCATCCAGCTTTCTTGTGATATAGACATAAGGTTTCGTCAAGAAGAACACTCCTTTGATTGATTTCTTTAAGCATAACGAAAAACGCCTCAAGAGAAAAGAGACGTTTCATCTGTTCACTGAAACTTCAAATCAGTGGACCTGTGATCCAGCCAACAGGTGGAATGAGGCTCCCGCCGCTTCGCATGGCACTCATTTCTTGAAAGACCTTGAGAAAGTATTCATAGCGATTGGCATCATTTAAGACGTAATCTAGCCGTTCTTCATAATATGATTTTTCATTTTCTCCCGACATGTAGTAGCCTTCCACAATTTCAAAATAATGAAGCGGAAACAACAAGCGGCTGTATAGCAAACGCTTAGAAAAAGAAGAAAGTGGTGTTACCTGCTCATATTGCTGAAGAAAGGAGAAGCCCTCTTCAATTAAATCTTCCTTATGCTGGACAAAGGTTTCTCTTAAATATTCGGCAATATCCCGGGTTGGATGATCAAAGACCCAATCTACAGGTAAACGAAGCGGCTGCTCATCCGGCCATGTCCTCCGCGAAAAACGCTGGTGGCAGACAGTGCCTGAGTCACATTCTTTCGGTTCATCATCTAGCTCAGTATCCACTAAATATTGAATGGCGTTTTCCGTTAATCCAAGATAATACGGAAAGGATTCGATAAATTTTTTTTCAAACCGTTCTAGTGGTTTTTGATGCATTTGCTGCATCCAAAAGCCTTCAAGCTGATCTAACCGTTTTGCCCATAATTCCTTCCAGGCTCCCACACGTTTTGTTTCAGACACCTCATATGGAAATCCTCTTCCTCTGACATGAAAGGCCGCCAGCTCTGACGCCTGTTGAAACGAGCGGCTTGAGATCGGCGGTGCTGCCTTCAATAAGGCATACAGCTCCTTTCCATGAGTAAAGGTGGGCTTCTCTTCATTTGTTAATTCAAACACAGCGACGTATGGGTCTCCGGCATTCAGTAAATACTGACTGATATGAAACAGCTCTGTGAGTTCTTCTTCTCGCAAATGAGACACAGGAACAATGATAAAGAGAGCCTCCGACGTTTGAAAGCTCTGATAACTGCCATATGGCATAAGTTGACGCACATCAATACCAAATGTGTGATAAATGGTTTCTTTCATGTTTTCACCTGCGTTCATATGATCGATCTCTTATCATATCGTAGTCGCAGGTTGAGGGATTTATGAATACTATTTACTATCCGAAGCTTTTTACACGTTGTGGACAAATTACGAGGATTGGGTGAGGAATATATGCCGCATCATCATGAGATGAACGAAGTAGAAAAAACAGCAAGACGCCGTTTACAAGAACGAGGCGTATCCATTCAAGATATAGCAGACCTTGTCTACTTTTTACAGGAAAAATATCATCCTGGCTTAGACATGACAGAATGCATCCACAATGTGGAGCGTGTCATCGCAAAACGAGAAGTCCAAAATGCGATATTAACTGGTGTCGAACTAGACGTACTAGCCGAGCAAAAAAAACTGACCGAGCCGCTTCAGTCTATTCTAGAAACAGACGAAAGCCTGTATGGCGTTGATGAAATTTTATCATTTGCTATCGTCAACATTTATGGTTCGATCGGCTTTACGAATTACGGATATATCGATAAAGAAAAACCAGGAATTCTCGAGACACTGAACGATAAATCCACAGGGCAGTGCCATACCTTTTTAGATGACATTGTCGGCGCCATTGCTGCTGCAGCATCAAGCAGGCTGGCACATAGTGCGAGAAATGTGGAATGAAGCAAAAAAGAGGACGCGCGCATAACGCGCTTGTCCTCTTTTTTTATGATAATCGCTCAATCCACTCTGATAATGAATCAATGACATAGGTTGGCTGTTTATCATATTTCTGAAGCAGCTCTTTTGTTGTCACGCCTGTATGAACGAGCAATGTGTCCATTCCTGCATTCATCCCTGCCATAATATCTGTATCATAGTTATCACCCACCATGAGCGTCTCGGACACATCAGTCCCGAGCACCCGCATGGCTTGTTCCATGATGATCGATTCTGGCTTCCCGATAAATGTTGGCTTGACGGTAGTGGTCACGGTCAATACAGATGTTAACGAGCCGTTCCCTGGCAGAAGCCCTCTTTCAGTTGGAATGGCAATGTCTCCATTTGTTGAGACAAATTGTGCGCCTTGACGGATGGCAATCGCACCTACTGCGAATTTTTCATATGTAATGCTGCGATCAATTCCAACAACTACGAAATCAGCGTCCTCCTGACCAAACGTCAGCCCTTTTTCTTCAATGGCCTGCTTGATTCCTTCTTCACCGATGACGTAAACAGACGCGTCTTTCTTTTGTTCGGCAATATAGTTGGCTGTTGCCATGCTTGTTGTAAAGACTTGTTCTTCTGTTGCTGGGATATCGAATGAAACGAGTTTTTCCGCTACCTGCTTTGGCGTGCGTGACGAGTTATTCGTGACAAACAAGTAGGGAATGTTCAGCTCATTTAACTTTTGAACAAATTGACCTGCTTCTTCGATCTTTTCTGTTCCTTTATACATTGTTCCGTCTAAATCAATTAAATAGCCTTTGTATTTCATGATGCTCACAACTCCAATGGATTATTTAAACGCTGATACTGGGCCAAGCTCTTGCTCCAAGTAGGTACGGATGCGGTTTGGGAAAACCTGTAGCGCATGCTCAACCTCGCTGATCACCTGCAGCAAGTCGTGATGAACCACTTCTTGGTATTGCTGTACAAGTGTTTTGCGGCACGAGACAAGCTTTTTCAGCTGACTGCCTTCCTCTTCTGGTACAACCTTTTCATCAACAAGAATATCCATGATGTCATCATAGCTTCCTGGATCACGCATAATAAAGCCATCAATCATGTCATTTCCCGTATCAAGAATACATTCGACAAGCAAATGAACAATTCGTTCCAGCGCTTTTTTCTCTAGTGGACTTGTCCATGTTTGATGACTCTGCATCAGCTCATATTGCTCCTCGAAAAAACGTAATGTCTCTTCAATCTTTTTTCTGTCTACGAAATACATCATGACGCTCCCCTTTGCGTTATTTTCTGATTCGTTTTAAGACAAAATAGGCACAGCCAAAATTACAGTATTCATAAATGTATTCATCGAGTGTGCTGATTTTTGTATCAAATGTGGCCTTTTGGTTTTGGTCATCAAAGAACCCCTTCAATCTCAGCTGATTGTAGCCCCAGTCCCCCACAATATAATCGTACTTATTTAAAATATCTGAGTACCTTGCTTTAAACGCTTCTTCATCAAAACCGTCTTTAATCTCTCTTACAAGATCAAAAGTAGCATTCTGAATGACGATCATCTTCTCACCTCTTTTTAAACGATCCATCTTTAATGATAATTCATTGGAAGAACTCCATCAATTGCTAAAGCATGTTTTTTCCGATTTAGCCGAAGCTAAAGAAAAAAGGAGGTCACATTTATGAAGAAACAACTGACAGCCGCGATTCTCCTCAGCATGCTTTTAGGCGGGTGCGGCTTTCAATCAGGTATGAACCGGCAAGTGGATGAAGATTCTTCAAGTAAAACCATCCGTCTGTCGGATCGTCATGAAGGAAATAATTCCAACATGCCAGAAGCAGACACAAACAGAGCAGGGTATGTTCGTTATCAGCGCCAGCAAGTAACGGATCAGAAAGAAAGAACACCTGCTTTAAATCGCGAACATCTTGCCCACGTTATTACAAGTTTAACTGTGCAGCTGCCAAACATCAAAGATGCAGCAACACTTGTGACAGATGAGGATGCACTCATTGTGTATCGTACAGGAAACAAAAACCGGGATGAATCTGCCGATCAAGTAAAGAAGACGGCGGTTTCTGTTCTCCCTCGTTATTATCATGTATACGTCTCTGATAATCCAGAGCACTTTCAATCCATTGCCAATTTTTCACGTCTTCAAACCAATTCACGTGATTTTGATCAAATCTTAACCAAAACAATTCAACAAATGAAATATTCCCCTCAAGGCGGAGATATTTCTACGAAAGAAGATGCAAATGGTATGACGAATTCCGACCGTACCATGAGAAGAAACGCCCCTTACGGACAAAATTAACAAGAGAAAAAACGCCAGAGAGATCTGGCGTTTTCTTTGTTATGCTTGCGCCTGACGCTTTTTAGACGCTTCGTTTACTTGTTCATCTGCATGGTAGGAAGAGCGCACAAGCGGTCCAGCTTCACAATGACTAAAGCCTTTTGACATCGCAATTTCTTTCAGCTCTGCAAACTCATCCGGATGATAGTATTTTTGAACTTTTAGATGTTTTTTCGAAGGCTGTAAATACTGACCAATCGCCATAATATCGACGTTGTTAGCAAGAAGATCATCCATGACTTCAATTATTTCTTCCTTCGTTTCACCGAGTCCAATCATAATGCTTGATTTCGTTGGAATGTCGGGCTGCATTTCTTTTGCACGGCGCAAGAATTCTAATGAACGATCATATGTAGCACGCGCACGAACCCTTGGCGTTAATCTGCGAACTGTTTCAATATTGTGATTTAAAATATCAGGACGTGTGTCCATTAACGTCTTCAAATTATCGTAATTGCCGCCCATATCTGAAGGGAGAACTTCAATTGTCGTAAATGGGCTTTTTCTTCTAATGGCACGAACGGTTTCAGCAAACACACCTGCTCCGCCATCCTTTTGGTCATCCCTTGCAACCGCTGTTATCACAGCATGTTTTAAGTTCATTAACGCTACTGAATCTGCCACGCGTTCTGGTTCTTGCAGGTCAAGCTCAGTTGGAAGTCCAGTTTTCACCGCACAGAAACGGCATGCGCGCGTACAAACAGATCCAAGGATCATAAATGTAGCGGTTCTTCTCACTGCCCAGCATTCATGAATATTCGGACATTTTGCTTCCTCACAAACGGTATTCAGGTTGTTTTCCCGCATCATTTTTTTCAAACCGGTATAGTTTTCATTCGTATTCAGCTTAATTTTAAGCCAGTCCGGTTTTCTTACGTGCTCTTCCTTCTTTGCCAATTCCATCATCTCCATATGAATTCGTTAAAGGTGCATCTACAAAAATCTTCCTGCTATATACGATGGATGCAGCTAAGAAGCTGCAAAAAATTGAATCTTCGGCCTAAAGCCTTTTCTTTAGACACTTTAACATAGTACAGATTGAACAACAAGGGAATGAGCTGCAAAAATACCCAAAAGCCTCCTAAAAAAATCACAAGAAAATTACTAACATTTTCTTCTTATGAAATAGGGTGATCTAACCACACTAAACGGTAGAAGACGATGCTTGATGAAAGGAGATGGACGTTTGTGAAAGTGGTTTTAGCCATCATGATCGCTCTTTCAATGCTCCCTTTACCTGTTCATGCACAAGGGGAAGGCAAGCAGCCAGATGTACTGAAGCAGCGAATGGCACTATACGAAAAAGTCGCCATCACGACACAAGTTCCATGGTATGTACTTGCTGCGGTTGATCAGTATGAGCACAATATTCGAAAAAGCAGAAGAGATTTACCAAAACAAAAAGGCATCATTGGCATCTACATTCCCCGGGAAATGTGGATCGGCCCTGAAAACCCGAATAAGCAGGATACCTCTCCTTTAAGCATTAAAGTGTTTGATGGAATTGGACTTGATGGAAACGGGGATGGAAAAGCAAGCAGCGATGACGATGAGGATGTATTATTCACGTTTGCTCAATACTTGCTTCATTACGGCAACAGCATTGATCAATTAAAAATTGCTTTATGGGACTATTATGGACGAGATCAAACCGTTGGAATCATTTCATCTTTTATGAAGCTATATCAGCACTATGGTCATCTTGACCTCGGAAAGCACGCTTTCCCTCTTCCGGTTGGAGCTGACTACAGCTACCGGAGCACATGGGGAGATGCAAGAGGATTTGGAGGCAGAAGAATTCATGAGGGTACGGATTTATTTGCCCATTATGGACTTCCTGTTCGTGCGACATCATATGGTGTGATTGAAATGAAGGGCTGGAACCGCTTTGGCGGCTGGCGGATTGGTATTCGAGATATTCATAACCATTATCATTACTTCGCTCATTTGAATGGCTTTGCAAAAGGACTCAAAACAGGTCAAATTGTTGAACCCGGACAGGTCATTGGATCTGTCGGAAGCTCCGGTTATGGCCCTCCAGGCACAGCAGGAAAATTTCCGCCTCATCTTCACTATGGCATGTATAAAGACAACGGCAGAACTGAATGGTCTTTTGATCCATACCCTCATTTAAGGGCATGGGAAAGGGCTGAACGGAAACGACATTAACGAAAAGGAGAAGTTTAGCGTTTTTGCATTCTTCTCCTTTTTCATGTTTAAGCAAGTTACTGCTCATTTTTCTCCTTCAAACCTAAAATTAAAAATAGAATTCCCATGATGAGAAAAATGAAATACACAACTGTTACTTCCAATGGAATCATGTCAAACATACCTCTAAAAATATCGATACTTAAACTTTCATTTCTGACCAGTAAAATGGATGCTGTGATATATTTAGCACTAAATACTATAGCAAAAACCAAAAAACAAATACCACTTACATAAAGTTTCTTCATAAAGCTCCCCCCTAATAGCAATTAAAATTGATCATGACACATTCATCCATATGGAATCAAGCAGTAAATGAGGTTTTTATTAACAGTTCACATTTACAATGACTGCACATCAAAAAACAGCCCAATCATTCCTTGGGCTGTTATTCTTTCTTCTCCTTTTTCTCAGGAAGAACAATCGATGGAGCGCCAGAGTTCGTTCCGCTGCCATTGTAATAATCTGGTACGTCCCCTTGAACGGCTTGGATGGAGACGGGAACTGAGTTTTTAACCACGATTGTTTCAGATGCAAACGGGATGATGACTCTTACCTTGACCTCGATCAGAACACTAATATCAATCAAGGCATTGTTGATGCCATAAGGCTTAATGTTTTTTTCAACGTCCGTATGCGGGTCACCAATAACACTGAAGCGTACAGGTACTTTTGGTCCTAGGTTGGCGATGAGTGCATTTCCGGACGCTTGCCCAAGCGGAATGTTATATATAATGCCGTCATGTCCATCTGTTTGATCCTTTAATGCTTCTTTTGCCTCTTTTTGAAAATTCCCCTTTTCAATGTCCTCTAAATTTTTTTGAAGATGACGTGACAGATCAGCCATTGCTTTCGATGTTGCTTGCGCATTAAAATCGATGGTCGTTACTTTTCCGTTCTCACTTGTATTCATGACCACCATATCTTTCATATTCTCCTGATCTTCTGCAAAGTCTTGAACGGAATATTGAATCAGATGATTGGCGATACGCTCTGTTTCTAGTTCAGCAATGTGAATAAGGGTTGGTTTAATGGAACGGTTAATAAAAAATAGACTGATGACAGTTGAGAGTACAAAGAATAAGATCGCAAGCAGCATGACGTATCGGAATGGCAAAGGGCCCTTTTTATAGGGGCGATAGCGGCGGTTCATTCTCAATAAAAAATCCCCCCTTCTCCATTACAAGTGTATGCAGACAGGCGGGGGGATAGGAATCATCTCTCCATTTTATTTCATCATTTTTAATAAGGCGTCTCTTCCAATGGTTCCAACTGTAATGCCTAACGCTTCTGCAGCGTATGTCACAGATTCTAATGGGGCATCAAGCAATTGCTCTATCGTTCTCACTCCAACTGCTCTCCCTGCGATAATGCCTCTATCTGCAAGCTTTTCATTTAAGAGCCCGACATCCAGTGCACCGCACATAATATACCCATGTTCATTTGTCACTGCCATAAAATTCGTCTTCGGCAGTTTGACGGTGACGGCTGTAAAGGAATGTCCATCAATATTAATAGGTGTTAAATTCACCAAATCCCTTCACTCCTCTCATCACAATCTATGTGACAAGAGGGCGAGTGTTGTTAGGCAAAAGCGGATTTCATGTGGCTTCCTTCAGGCGCCAAGTAAGCACATCACGTAAAAATTCCGGCATGAAATATTCAATGTGTTCATGGTCACGAATATGAGGAAATAGAGAGCCTAATGTATACATATCGACTGTTCCAACCGTATAGGAAGCGTCTTTATTGATCGATTGATCATGCACAAAAACATCCTTCACCCGTTTGGTTTCGCCTTCTTCTAATGTATAGGTGAGACCACTATACAGCATTTTGCCCATCAGTTCACCTCTAAAGCCGAAGCCCTTGATGCGCAGCTGTTCCATTTTTTCTTCACATGCACGCCGAACGGTTTCGATGAGCTGTTGACCCGAAAGCGTCACACGAATAGGGTTAATGGGATGCGGGCAGATTCGATGGACTTCTTCTCTAGTCACAATTCCTGCCTCTAATGAATCAAGCACCATCCCAGCATTCATCATGCCGATATCTGCCCCGCACCAATCTTTAATGGCATCTGTTAAGAGCTGCGGAAGCGGGGATTCATCAAACCACTTCGTTTCTAACCCTGACTCAATCGCGGTTACTTTTTCCTGCATGAGGGCTTTCGCTCTTCTCTCTGCTTGCTGTAAAGTAGTGATGGCTTCATCTGATTCACTGATCAGCTGATCCACTGACTGCACCGTTGCTTTTTTCTCGATGAGCTCTTTGCTCGCTGTATCAATGGTCAGCTCGACACAGCCAATATAATGCCCATACTTTTCAGCGCATGCAAGCAGCACTCCATTGTCCATTTCACCCTGTTCTAACAAATGATGCGTGTGTGAACCTAGGATAATATCGATGTCAGGAAAATCACGGGCTACCTCCCGATCATGGATGATACCTAGATGGGATAAGAGCACAATGACATCCGCTTTTCCCTTCACTTCCTGCAGCATGTCCCGTATGCTGTCAAACGGATCTGTAATCTCCCAGCCCAGCTTTTCATAGACAGGTGTATACGCAATGGTCACGCCTAAGAGACATATTTTCAGTCCATTTTCCATTTGGATTATATGATAAGGCTTTGCCCACGATGGTCTTTTGCCTTTCTCAAATAAATTAGACAGGATCACTGGAAATTGTGCATGCTCATACAATTGATCGAGCTGATCATGAGGCAGTGTAATGCCTTCATTATTCCCAATCGTGACCCCATCATAGCCAAGTTGATTGAGAAGCTTGACATTTACTTTTCCATAATCAGCTTCTGACACAAGGTTCACTCGGTCCATATGGTCGCCAATATCAAACAAGAGCATCTGATCGTGAACTTGACGCTTTTCCTCAATATAAGCTGCGATTTTTGGCCAGTTCTCAAAGTGGCTGTGCAAGTCGTTTGTATGATATAACCATAGCTTCTGCAGCATGTTGATCTCTCCCTCAAGTTGTCACTGAACCATCTCATTCAGGTTGAAAGCCGCAGCTCTCATTTAACTAAATAAATCTAACTGCTTCGGAGAAAGGCTTGAATACGTAATATCCAGCAAATCAATCATCTGCTGGCCATTCGCCGCTGCATCTCCGCCGGAGTTATTATTAAATACGACATAGACATCTTTTGATTGCTGATGCAGAATGTCGAGATTCTTTTTCCACTCTTTTAATTCAGCTTCATTATATAAATATAAGTATCGCACTTCACGCCAATTTTCATGATCCGCTGGGTGAAGCCAGCCCTGTTTATTTCTCCCGTGAAAACGAACCAATGTTTTATCACGGTGCGTAGCTTGTATGACTGGCGGAATGGAGCCTTCTCCCACTTGCGGCTCATCACAAACAGAATGAATCCAGCCTTCTTTTTCCATAAAGGACAAGGTCTGCTCATAAAATTCATCTGAGAACCATGTGCGGTTACGGAATTCGAGGGCACATGGAATGTCGCCCATCTTCTCTTTACACCATCTTAAATAAAGGACGTGCTCTTTTTTGCAATCAAACCATGGTGGAAATTGAAATAGAACCATGGCTAATTTCCCTGCACGAATGAGCGGAGTCAATGAAAGAATAAATGCGTCAAACATCTCTTCCTTTGAAGCAAACGGAATTTCGCCCCTCTGATGACCGGTCATTCCTTGATATGCTTTTACGACAAATTGAAAGGTGTCTGGCGTATCCTTGATCCACTTTTCATGATTACGTTCAGGCTGAACTGCATAAAAGCTGGCATCCAGCTCCACAATGGGAAACGTAGACGAATAGTGAAACAGCTTTTGCGCGCTGCCGATTTTCGGCGGATAAAGACTGTCATGGTCTCCCCAGCCAGTTAATCCGATATAAATCATGTTTCTCACCTCTTGCCACTTTCATGTATAGACGGCTTCCTCACATGAAAGCCTTTTTCTCTTGTCATACCCATCTTTCTGAAAGAAATTCTTCTGTCTACAACATATCATATTTGCCGGTAATTCTGAATGAAGATGACTGATGGTGCGTGATTTTATCATGATTTCTGTTTGTTTGTCATGTTAGTTGACAATATTCTATCTAAAATGATGTGAGCTGATAACATACTATATATCAGAGAAATGAACAGTGATTGTCCATTTATTTATTCATCTTCACCAAGAACTTTAGTTCTCAATAAAGGAGACTTAGTGGATATGAACATAGACGATAACCAATTTGAAACATTGCAAAAAATCGCCGAAAAGATTCACAAACCTGTCTATTTGTGTAACCAGCATGGGCGTCTTCTCGGCAACTCGCCCATCACGCGCCCAGATTGGATTCGCATTCTTCCCTTTTTCCAAAGCATGGCACCCCATTATTTTTCGATAATCGATACGAAGCAAACCTTTTCTGTCTTTCCGATTGATCTAGCCGAACAAACATGTGAGTATGTGGTCATCCCTTCCTTCATTCTTCCGCTGAATGAAACACTGCAAGTCATCATTGAACAAGCCGTACACGAAATCTCGATTGCGCGAATGAGACAATATACTGCCCAGCAAACAGCCAAGCGTGCCAGAAATGAAGCGTTTCGCAGATGGATAGAGGGTTTATCGTCTTCTCAGCAAGACGCTGCATACGTTGCGAAGGCGTTTGGATTAAATGTAGATAGCAGCTATCTATGCATGATCTATCAGCTTGATCAGTGTCATGAGACCACTCATTTTTTGAAGCAGCAACTAATATTAGATCAAGTCGTTGATCTGCTCGACAGCGCACTGCCAAGCTCTCCTTTCCCTTCCTTTTTATTTGTCAAAGGTGATATGGGCATTCTATTAATGGAAGAGACGGGCAGTTGGTCTGAGATGAGTGACAGACTCCTCTCTTTTTTAAAACAGCTGCAGATGCTCGTTAGCATACAAGTGAATCACACCATTTCCTTCGGCGTGAGCTTGACTAGTTGTCGCATCACCCATCTGTTTGAGGGCTACAGTGAAGCATTAGACGCACTTCAAGCCGGACATCTCTCGGCACAGCCGGAATATATACACTTCTATCAAGCAAAGGATGTGCCAGATTTATTGAAGCTTATTCCAAGAAAGGATTTAATCACGTTTTACCAAATGCACCTTCATCCGTTATATGAAGCTGGTCAAAACCTCCTCCACACCATATCTGTCTATTTAGAAACACATTGCCACATTTCAGAAACAGCGAAACGTTTGTCAATTCATCGCAACACGGTCATTTATCGATTGGAAAAGTGTGAAGAGCTGCTTCAAATCAGCTTAAAAGACCCTGAAGCCACATTAAGGCTGCGCTTAGCATTACGTATTCAGATGCTTCTTTCACCCCATCCTGATTGAATGTTTTCTTCCGAAGCTTCATATAGTTTGGAGGAGAAAAGTGATACAAGAGGAGGGATGATCAATGGATGGTGAGCTGGGTCACATCCCGCAGCCAATTCGAGAGGATGGTGCTGGTGCCACCGATCTAGGCCCGCGGGACGTCCTTCGAGACATCGAGAACCCCGATATGCTTGTTCCACCTAAAACCGATGCCGGAACCATTCCAAACTTGAAATTTTCATATTCCGATACACATATGCATTTGAATCCTGGCGGCTGGTCAAGAGAAATTACGAAGCGAGAGCTGCCTGTTTCCACAACGATTGCGGGTGTCAACATGCGGCTGACTCGAGGCGGAGTGCGAGAACTCCATTGGCATAAGCAGGCTGAATGGGCGTATATGATTTTAGGAAAAGCCCGTATCACCTCTGTAGATGCAGAAGGGCGAAATATGATCGCTGATGTAGCAGAAGGAGATTTATGGTATTTCCCGCCAGGTATTCCGCACTCCATTCAAGGACTTGAGGACGGGTGTGAATTTCTTTTAGTCTTTGATGATGGCGCTTTTTCTGAATTTGATACGTTCACCATCACAGACTGGTTTGCCCATACACCGAAAAACATTCTCTCTGAAAATTTTGGCGTTCCTGAGAAGCTGTTTGATAATATTCCGAATAAGCAGCGCTACATGTTTCAAGGCTCTCCACCAGCATCATTAGAAAGCCAAACGGTATCTGATCCATACGGAAGCATCGAGCCACCATTTACGTACCAGCTGCTTCGCCAAAAACCGCTGATGACCTCTGGAGGAACTGTCCGCATTGTCGATTCACGGAATTTCCCTGTTTCAAAAACCATTGCAGCTGCGCTTGTTGAAGTAAAGCCTGGCGGCATGAGAGAAATGCACTGGCATCCTAATAATGATGAGTGGCAATACTATTTAACAGGTACAGCCAAAATGACGGTCTTTGGAGCCGGTGGCACTGCCCGCACCTTTAATTACAGAGCAGGTGATGTCGGATATGTTCCTTTTGGTATGGGACATTACATCCAAAATATCGGTCAAACGAGCCTTTGGTTTTTAGAAATGTTTAAAAGTGACCGCTTTGCAGATATTTCGTTGAATCAGTGGATGGCCTTAACCCCTCCTCAATTAGTGAAAGAGCATTTGCATGTAGGTGATGCCATGATTCGTGCGCTTCATAAAGAAAAATCACCTGTCGTGACATATAAAAGGTGATGACCATAAAAAAACCGATCCATTTGTGCTGATCGGTTTTTTATAATTGAATTTTAAGAAATTGCAGAACGCTGCTGCACTTTTTTCCCCCACACGATGGATGCAATGAAGCTTATGCAAAGCACCAGTGTTCCGAGCATAAAAGGGAACTCAATATTCACATCAAATAAAATGCCCGCAAGGCTCGGTCCAACAATATTGGCAAGGCTCATAAAGGATGTATTGAGGCCTCCCGCTACTCCTTGCTGATTACCTGCCATTTTGGACAGCAATGTATTGAGGGCTGGACGAACAAATGATGTAGCCGACAAAAATAAAATAGAGCCTGCAAAGATCAGCCAAAATGACGGCGCAACACGGCAGACGATGAGCATCAAAGCCGCTCCCAGCAGGGCATAACGCACGACGCGCATTTCACCAAATCGTTTCACAGAGGCATTCACCAACGCACCTTGGACAAGCACGCCAGCAAGACCCGCAACTGTAATCACAAACGCAATATCCTTCGGTGTAAATCCATGTTTTTGATCTACATATAAGCCGAAAATCGATTCAAAGTGAATGATGCCAAAATTGAGGACAAACGCCAATATAAACAAAAAACCGTAGGATGTCTTTAAAGCTTGCATCATTTGTATAAATGGGTTGAAATGAATGTCTTTGTTTAACCGCGCTTCTTCCTGCTTTTCCTTTGTTAATGTTTCAGGTAAAAACAGGATGGACAATAGGGTTGAAAGAGCTGCAAAGGAACCTGCGATGAGAAAAGGAAAAGCGATTCCGTACTCGACCAAATAGCCGCCTACGCCTGGTCCAATGACAAAGCCTAACGTCATTGCTGCACTAAATAGCCCCATTCCTTTCCCTCGATCCTTCTCACTTGTGATATCAGCGATATATGCAAACATGGCTGGCATGAGTAAAGCTCCGGCAGCACCACCTAAAAACCGAGACACAAACAGCATCCAAAGCTGATCAGCAAATGCAAAAATAAACTGGGCAATCGTAAAGCCGGCGATCCCGGCAATGATCAATTTTCTACGTCCAAATCGATCGGTCAGTGCGCCTGCGACCGGCGATAAAGCAAACTGTGTGAGACCTGTTGCAGCGACAAGAAAACCGAGTGTTTTTCCTGTTGCGCCAAAGGCCTCAATGTAACTTGGCATGACAGGGACAATGAGGCCAAAGCCAAGCATGGCAATAAAAATATTGAGCATCAAAATGTATAATCTGCCCATTTTTTTCATATCAAAAAACCTCTTTCTGCTAAATAAATGAAAATGATGACAAAAATGATCAGAACTTCTTCAGTATAGCGATATCACTGTCTATAAGTCTAGTTTTTCAAAATTTAGTTTTCTTTTCCAAATAAAAAATACCCGCAAATAGCGAGTATCCTTATGACTTTATTCACCTTGTTCATAGATAGAAAGAGCCGCCTGAAGCCCTGCACCGCAATGGATAGATGCACCATGCTTGATTAGAATTGCTTCTAGCCCTGCTAACACAAAGAGCACATTTTCTTTTCGGCAGCTATAGCCCATTGTACCAATTCTCCATATACGTCCGGCTAGCGGTCCAAAGGAGCTGGCAATTTCAATACCAAAATGCTTAAGCAGATCGGCACGTACCGCTTCTCCATCCATACCACTTGGAATCTCAATACATGTCACAACTGGCATTTTACAATGTGGATCACCGAACAATTGAAGTCCCATCGCTTCAAGACCTTTCATCAAGGCTTTCTCGTGATATGCGTGCCTTTGAAAACGCTCAGACAGACCTTCTTCCAGCACAACACGAACCCCTTCACGAAGTGCATAGAGCATCGTTGTCGCTTCTGTATGATGATTTAATCGCCTAGGGCTCCAATAATCCTGGAGCTGGCTGAGATCAAAGTAATTGCTTTTAATTGGCGAAATATCCATTTGCTCCTGCAATTCATCCTGTGTCGCAATACCCTTTTCCACTTTCTTTCTCGACTCAACGACAGCTGCCACCCGTTCATTATACGTGATAGGGGACATACCTGATGGAACTGACAAGCACTTCTGCGTACCGCCAATCGCCGCATCAATCTTCCATTCGTCCACTTTCACCTGGACCCCGCCAATGGTTGCTACAGCGTCTACAATGAACAACGCATCCAGTGCTCGGCACGCTTCACCGATTTGCTCAAGCGGCTGCAATCGACCGGTGGATGTTTCACCATGGACCATCGCAACGATTTTAGGCTTAACCTGCTTCATTTTCTGAATGATATCACTAGGGTCAAAAACCGTTCCCCATTCACATTCCATTGTATGTACATCAGCCCCATAGCGCTGTCCTATTTCAATGAGAAGATGACCGAACCGGCCAAAGACAGGCACAAGCATCGAATCTCCCGGCTCAATGACACTGGCAAGCACAGCTTCAAGCCCTGAACGAGACGTGCCATCAATTGGAAAAGCCCATTCATTTTCTGTTTGAAAAAGGGAACGCAATAAAGTCATCGTCTCATTCATGATATGTGTAAATGCTGGATCAAATTGACCGAGAATTGGCGTACTCATCACACGGAGTACCCTGGGATCTACTTCAACAGGTCCTGGTGTCATAATCGTTCTTGAAGGTATTTGTAGTTCTTTCACGTTATCCATCCTTTCCCTTGCTGTCATCCTATATGCCCACTTATACAGTAATGCTGATAAAATAGCAATCTCTTTTCCTGCGAATTTATTACATAAAATTTACGATAAATCCATTTATTTCTTTCCGACATTATGATAGAAATAAAGAGAATACATTCCCTATTAAGGAGGAAATCGAATGAAGAGAACCTTATTTGGAACTGTGGCTGCCGGAATCATGATATTCGGTACGTTAGCCGCCCCGCTGCCGCAAGCTGCGAATGCTCAAAGCTTTACTCTGAATGAACCGAGCCAAACCATCACATTTTCCCCGTTACAGCTTCAAAACGAAACATCTGCACAACAAACGAAAACAACAGCTACAAGTCAAATCGATTCCTATTATCAAACTGCTAATGGCAAATCAGGACCCGCTCTAAAGAAAGCTTTACACGACATTATTGATGATCATAAGCAGCTATCCTACAGCCAGGTTTGGGATGCCTTAAAGAAAACAGATGAAGATCCAAAGAATCCAAGCAATGTGCTCTTGCTCTATAGCGGTGTCTCTCGCTCAAAGCAAGCGAATGGCGGAAATGTTGGTCAGTGGAACCGGGAGCATGTGTGGGCTAAGTCACACGGCAATTTTGGGACAAGCCAAGGCCCAGGTACAGATCTCCATCACCTGCGGGCAACAGACGTACAAACGAATAGCACACGTGGAAATTTAGATTTTGATATGGGCGGAAATGAATACAAGGCAGCACCGGGCAATTTCTACGATAGCGACTCATTCGAACCTCATAGCCGGGTGAAAGGGGATGTGGCAAGAATGCTCTTTTATATGGCAGTGCGATACGAAGGGGATGACCGCTTTCCAGATTTAGAATTAAACGAAAAAGTGAATAATGGCAGCGCCCCTCTCCATGGCAAAATGTCCGTACTCCTCAAGTGGCACAAACAAGATCCTGTCGATCAAATCGAACGAAACCGCAACGAGATCATTTATCAAACATACCAGAACAACCGCAATCCCTTTATCGATCACCCAGAATGGGCAAGTGCGATTTGGGAATAAAAAAGAAAGGCACTGCTACGAACAAGCAGTGCCTTTCTTTTTATCAAGTGGACAGACAAGACAATAATCGAGACTCTCCGATTTTTTCTCGAGCTTATAATACATACAGCAAGTCTTTCGATTGGATGTTTCTAGTAAACTGTCATCTAAGTTTAAGCTGTGATGAAATGGATTTTGTTTTGCTCCGAATACATTACCCGCTGCTTGCTTCAGATACAGATAGTCCTCCTGTACGCGCTGCTTCACAGCAGGGTCTTCAGCCTCCCGCATCATGCTGCGATAAAGAGAATTGATACGAACTGCTACATTCTCCCATAAAATAGAATATGGAAGTCTTGACGTGCGCTTTAATACATCTAAAAGAGGTGTAACACACTCCGTAAACAGCGCATGCACAACCTGCTCTCTCCATTCATTCCGATCTCCTTCTAATGAAACAAACGAACACAATGACTCATCAATTTCGATTTTCCGATCCTCTCTAAAGACACATGCCTCTGGTGGAAACTGATAGACACCGTCATACAGCGTCATCATGTACAAAGTGGAACTGACGGCTAAGTAGGCATAACGCTTTGAAAACATCGACGACGCTACAGCTAAATTCGGTGCATGCATTGCTTCCTTTTCAGCCTCTAATAAACGCAGGACAGATGCTTCTGAAAAAAGCGCAGCAAGTGTGCGATCAGATGTCATTGGTCCATGTGTGATGTGTACGCCGAAATCAAGTAACTCTCTCTCAACCCACTCTGGCCTCATATCAAAACCTCCATCTTTCGTTTATCGATTTCTCTGCTGGTATAACAAATAAATAAAGAACGGTGCCCCAATTGCAGCTGTGAATACACCTGCTGGTACATCTAACGGTAGAAAAGCCGTTCTAGCGACTAAATCTGCGAGCATCACGAGAATACTGCCAACAAGTGCAGATGCTGGGACAAGCGCAATGAAGGAACGACCGATGATCATCCGTGCGACATGCGGCGCCATCAGTCCAACAAATTCAATACCGCCTGCAAAGGCAACGGCAATCCCCGCCAATGTCACACTCATCAGTAGAAAGAATAACCTTTTTGCCTGTACTTTCACCCCGAGGCCTGTTGCAAGATCATCTCCAAGCTCTTTCACATTCATCGTTCTTGCTAACACCATGACAATCGGTAAAATGACCATGATCCAAGGAAGCATCGACGTGACGTCCTTCATCGTAGAACCATATAAACTGCCTGTCAGCCAAATATATGATTTTGTCGTCGTCATCGTATCACTAAGAACAAGAGTAAACGTCACACACGCCTTCATGATGGCAGAAATCCCGATGCCCATTAGGACAAGTGTGATCGGCTTGACTCCTTTTTTCCATGAAAGCAAATAAATCAGACACGAGACGGCAAACGCCCCCGCAATCGCCCACAAGGATTGATACGCAATAGGCACAGTGCCCATCCAAAAAACAATAAACATAATCGCACCGAACGAAGCACCACTCGTAATCCCAATGATGTCAGGTGATGCAAGCGGATTTCGGATTAACCCTTGCAAAATAAGCCCTGATACCGCAAGTGCGGCTCCCACTAAGACAGCCAGCAATGTTCTTGGAATCCTCAGTGTATTGAGCACAAAGGTATTTCCCTCTCCCTGACCGATTAAATGAAGAAGCACATCCACAGGCGAAATAAATCGGCTGCCCATACAGAGACTGAGAATAAATAACCCAAAAGCAATGGTCGTCAATAAAAGTAAAATTAAAAACGTCCGCTTTGAAAATTGAAATGAAATGCGTCCGTCCTTTGAACGCACTGTATATGTTTTAACCACCTGTCTTCAACCCCTTGCGCACGAGATAAACAAACAGAGGCGCTCCTGCTACTGCCGTCATGACACCAATCGGTACTTCCTGCGGCATGATCAGAAAACGAGCCGCAAGGTCTGCGACAAGTAATAGAGACGCCCCCACTACGGCACAATACGGCAGTACCCAGCGGTGGTCAGGTCCGACAAGCTTTTTCACAATATGCGGCACTAGAAAACCAACAAAGCCAATTGAACCAGCAACAGCGACGGAACCACCCGCTAAAAAGACGACGAGAACTCCCATCGTGATTTTCAGCATCAGCGTACGCTGGCCAAGTCCCTTCGCAATATCATCTCCTGACAAAAGGACGTTGATGGAACGTCCAAGAAGCAGCGCCACAACTGTCGCACCTAAAATATAAGGCAAAACAGGCAGCAGCATATCAATGCTTCTTCCAGACACTGAACCCGCCATCCAGAACAGGATGCTTTGAATCGACTGTTCATTCACGATTAAAAGACCTTGTGTAAAGGACGCAAACAGTGCAGATATTGCCGCTCCCGCAAGGACAATTTTGACCGGTGTCAATCCATCTCTTCCAATGGAACCCAAAAGAAAAACAAGCATCCCTGCAATTGCCGCACCTAGAAAGGCTGTCCACATATAGCCTGTTAATGACTCTGTTGAAAAGAAAACAATCGAAATGACGATAAAAAATAGTCCACCTGCATTAATTCCTAACAAATCTGGTGCTGCAAGCGGGTTTCTCGTTAATGCCTGCATCAGTGCACCTGAAATGGCTAGACTTGATCCAACAACTGTTGCAATTAAAGCTCTTGATAATCTGGATGTCATGACAATGACACTGTTTGGATCCGATTCATCAAATTGAAGAAACGCATGGATGGTGGCTTTGAGGGAAATGGAGGTTTGCCCAAGAGAAATGCTGAGCATAAAAAAGACCAACATCAATACGACGAATCCAGCAAACAGCAGCGCCTTGCTCGAATCCTTTTTTAATAAACTTCTCATCTGATTCCCGCTTTCAATCTGTTATGGAAAAAGGAGAAAATGGTTTTTCACATTTTCTCCTCTGTTATCCTTATTTATCAATGCCGAGACGATCATAAATATCATCAAGCATCATGTTTGCAGCAATAATACCGCCGCCCATGTTCCAAGTGATTTCATCGACTTTATGCACTTGTTTCGCTTTCACTGCGTCAAGCTGCTTCCATAAAGGATGACTCGTCCACTCTTTATATGCTTTTTCAACCGCTTTATCCTGGTCATCCATGAAGTAATAGATCACATCTGCATCCATTTGCGGAATGCTCTCTTTGTCTGTAAGTGTAATAATGTCTTGCTTTTTATCTTTGACATTCTTAGGTCCTTCAAAGCCTAGCTCTGTTAAAATGGACCCTGCGAATCCAGTTTGATAAATTCTAGCATGATCTGCACGGAAGTTCACTACAGACACACTCATTGGCCAGTTTTTGATGTCTTTTTTCGCTTTTTCTTTGAAGTCAGCGACGCGGTCATCCCACTTCGTCAGCAATTCTTTTGATTTGTCTTGCTGATTTAACGCTTCACCCATTAATTTCACTGTATCTTTAAATGTGAACACTGTTTCAGTTGCAACAGTTGGAGCGATTTCTTTCAGCTGATCAAAAATTTGCTCGTGGCGGACTTTTGATGCAATGATCAAATCTGGGTTAAGCTTTTCAATTTCCTCTAGGTTTGGCTGTATTTCCTGCCCAACAATTTTGACATCCTTTAAGTCATCTCTTAAATATTTATACGTAGGTGCTTCAAGCCATGATTCAACAACACCCACTGGTTTAATACCCATCGCGACTGCTGCATCGGTTGCTCCTTGGTACAGCGTCACCACACGTTTAGGCGATCCTTTAATTTCAGTTGAACCGATAGCGCTTTCAACGGTTCTTGCTTTTTCTTTACTATTTGACTTGCCTTCACTGCTATTGCTGCCGCAAGCTGCAAGTAAAACGATGGAGAGCACAACTAATAGCGACCAAAAAGATTTTTTGAACATGTACCTCACCTATCCATTCTATATGTAGTCATATCGTTTGATAACGATTCTCATTATCACAATTTGATTTTATCATAGAAAAAGTTGGTGTCAATGTAAAATATAAAAATAACAGATGATAATCTCCTAATGACAAAATAACATATTGTGGAAAATATAATTCTTTCGTCTCTTTTTTGCCGCTATCTATTTTCCTATAATGAAGTTGCAACAAATACAATTTTTGGAAGAGGAATATCACAATGAAATGGAAAAAAACAATGACTGGCGTCGCTCTTTCTTTTGGGTTACTTCTTTCTTCGTATGTTCCAGCAGCAAATGCTACTTCATCTTCACCAGCAAAAAGTTCAGATGGCGTTGCTCATACAAGCAATTTCGAGACGCCCTGTCCCGCAGATATCTTACGGAAATTTCGCAACTCAGACAAGCCTTTTTTATGTATGTACTCCGACACAGCTATTTTTGCAAACTCTTTCACAGCATACGGAATAAAATGGTATTTCAAAGGAAGCTCTGGACTCTATGCTTATTATGAGGGTAATGTATAATCCATAAAGTAAAAAACACCGATAAGTGAATGTTGTGATCTTTAGCAGCATTCATTTATTGGTGTTTCTTTTAGATAGGAATTATTATGTGACTGATATCCCGCAAAAATCTGGCTTGTCTGCTATCTCTTTGAATTAGCAGACAAAGGTGTGTAGGAGAAAGAATTCAAGAGCACCAATCAAAATAGAAATCCGTCCTAATGATTTGATCTCTCCATCTATCGGACTGATCAAATGCAGATAGACCATCTTCAATTATCAAACGAAAAAGAGTGCACAGGTCATAGCAAGTATAGCCAGCGCCAAC
Organism: Bacillus sp. FSL K6-2841; assembly: GCF_037976435.1. Classification (NCBI taxonomy): domain Bacteria; kingdom Bacillati; phylum Bacillota; class Bacilli; order Caryophanales; family Bacillaceae; genus Bacillus; species Bacillus sp. FSL K6-2841. Next base: position 2,889,787 of record NZ_CP150266.1, read on the forward strand.
CAGAACGTCGATACCGCCTCTTCATGATCAATGATAATCAAACGAATGACAGCTGTGATCCCTATATAAATCAAATAGCGAAGCGGAAAATGAAAGTTGGATTTAAAGTATTTAATAATTAAGGCAATAAACTCAAAGTACATAAAGAAGATCAGCAGTTCCCCAAGCATTCCATAATAGCTTTCTCCTTCCTAATGGCCGTGACCTCTTAAATCGAGCAAAAACGTATTCACATGAAAATCATGCTGCAGCGTATGAGCGATATGCTCGTAACCAGCTAGGCTGTGAGCGCCTCCGCCATGGATCAAGATGACATTTGCCTCGTTCTGCTTTTCTGCTAAAAATGAATAATACGCAAGGCTTGTGCCGTCGTGTGATGGCATGAATTGTCTTTCTGGAATATGAACAGGGGCTACCTGCTGCATACTTGCAAATGAGAATGGTTCGTTCTTGGTGTCTGTCAATGTTTCGCTCCTTCAAACAGAAACGAGAATGGCCAGCCTCGCTAGTCATCCTCATTCCTATATCTTATTCATTGCATTCTTTCAAAGGGAAGGTATTACTTTCAATAATCTCGACAATTTGGTTTAACGCTTTTTTTGCTTCTGGTATAGGGAAAACAGGAAACACATGATTCATTTTAGGATATTCTATATAGTTTATTGGAACCCCCTGCTTCTCTGCTATCTCTTTGAATTTACGGGCATCTGGGAGGAAGAATTCGTGAGTGCCTATAAAAACAGAAATTCGTCCCAATGCTTTGATCTCTCCATAAATTGGACTGACTAAGTGGTGTGTTTCATCCATGTCACCCGCATATCTTTTTCCTGCTTCAATTAATAAGGCTAGATTGAGCATTGGTTCTTTTGGAACCATCGCAGCGATATCTGGGTTGCTTAATGTAACATCTAGCCATGGTGATAAAAGAATGATATTCCCAGGCTGCGGCAAGCCCTTTTTTGCCAAGTATTGAGCAAAAGCTAACGATAAACCTCCGCCAGCAGAATCACCCATGATGACGATATTTTCAGGTGTTCCTTTCTCTAAAAGAGCTTGGTACACAGGAAGGACACTCTCGATCGCATCCATATACTGATGGTTTGGTGCTTTTGGATAAACCGGCACATACACCGTACTATTTAATTGCTTCGTCAATCGGTCTAAAAAACGCCAATGCCAAGTCAAAGGCTGTTCAATATAGCCGCCACCGTGTATAAACAACACTTGATGGTCATCCGGCTGGACATTTGATTTCAACATATACGTATCGACTGGAAACGAGTGATTTTTAGTGATTTTGTACTTATTCTTAATTTTTTCAGGCAATTCATAAGGTAATTCATTTGCCCTTCTTCGTTCTTCTAGATAATCATTTACATTGAGTTTCTTTTTCGTCAAAACAAGCAGCTTTTCTACTAAAAAGCTTTGAATACTTCGCATCTGATCGACCCCTGTTCATAGAATCATGATGTTCGATGTCTCTTGGAAAGAAAAGGCTTCTAAAGCATACCATAAGAATACGCACATCAGGTAAACCACTTTTGAAAAAACCTTTTTATCCTGATGATCACTCATCATCACAAACAGATATTCATTAATGAACAACTGTTTATTTATTGTTACTCATATTCTACTTTTTAGACGCATGACAATCAATTATCAATCTGATCCTAACCGTTCATTAATAGACAGATGACGACTGAGTGTTCATTTCGTCAATCTCCAGACATGAAAAAAGACGAACGGTCATCGTTCGTCTTCTTCCCTCACTTCACTTCTTCATTCTCCTGAACCGTATGTCGTTTACTAGCGATAAAAAGTGCAACAGTCATAGCTAAAATAGTCAGCGCCCACCAGAAGGTCGATACAGCCTCCTTATGATCGATGATAATCAAACGGATGACGGCTGTGATGCCAATATAAATAAAATAGCGAAGCGGAAAATGAAAGTTTGATTTAAAGTACTTAATAATTAAGGCAATGAACTCAAAGTACATAAAGAAGATCAGCAGCTCACCAAGCATTTCATAATAGCTTTCTCCTTTGTTGACCACATTCTTGTAGACAAATTGGACAATATACCACGTTTCACTAATTAAGAGAACGCTTAAAGCAAGGGCTAGAAAGAATAGACAAATATTCAGCAGACCTTGCAAGAGATCGGGTACCTTTTGGAAATTGTTGAATCGTTTCATGAGATTGTCTCTCCATTCCATATTATTCATTTGTCATCTATATTTTGATGTGCCAGAATCGCAGCACGGTGTAGTAAACGCCGTTCTTTTCCATCTTCTCAAACTGCCCGTGCATGCGGGACATCATTCGTTTAATGCTTCGTTCACCAAGTCCAGTGCTTTCCTGCGTGTCATTTGTCTCTTTTATCGCATTGCTGACATGGATCTCAAAGATTTCTTGATCGGATAGAAACGTGAGATTGATGTCTTTTTTCGGATCGGCGTATTTTAGTATGTTCGACATTAGATTATCAAACACTCGGCCCAGCTCCTCGACATTCACGTTGATATAGCTGTCAGGCAGCTCTCCTAAAAGATGAACCTTGAATGTCTCTTGCTGCAAGATCGCCACCTGATCTGATAGGAGATCGTAAATGACCTCTTTGACTGCAACGGTCTCAAGCTCAGGTTCATGTTCTTTATCAAGCAGAAAATAGGCAAACAGATTATCGGACAGATTTTTCAATTGCAGTGCTTTTTCATAAGCACTTGCTATATATTGATCTTTACGTGTATCCGCCCCAGCTGCCTCTTTTTTCGCAAACTCTAAATTCATCATTAGCGATGTCAGCGGTGTTCTCATATCGTGCGACATTTCAGTAACTAAGCTGCGGCTCTCTTCTTGCAGCTCATCGATGGCTTGAAGCTTGTCCAGAAAAGCTTTACGAAGATCCTCAATACTTTTGGCAATCATCGCTAATTCATCATGCCCTTTCACCGTCATCTCGTAAGCCAGCTCGCCGCCTTCAAGAATATGAATGTCTTGGTGAATCGTTTGCAGGTAGCGTAAGCTTTTGCGAATGCCAAGCAGAACAATGAGGAGAAAAATAAGCGTCGACCCGAGCAGCTCAAGTGTAAAGGCAAGATCGTGGTAACGAGATGAATAGAAACCATCCACCATGACCCGACCTTCACCGTCGCTAAACTGAACCGGATACGAATGATGCTCAGCATACTGGGTCACCTTTTCTTTTCCGTAAGCCGATTCATCAGCAGCCGAATAGATGGAGTCATATTGCAGCACTTCATCCTTGAAGATGGTCAAATTAATGTAATTCTCTTTTTTCACCCATTCACCAAACGCTTGTCGATCTGTAGAAGACAGCTCATTGTCAGACACATAGCGGCTGAATTTTTGAATATATCTAGCTGACTCCGCCTCGTAATACTCGTCTGAACTCAAATATCCTTCAATGAGGTCATCGGTGATCTTTTGCAGCGTCAAAAAGACAAGTCCACTCACAACCGTAGCTGTCAAAATCAGCAGTGCCAGCTTTTTGGCTAGTGTATATTTACGATGTGCCAAATCGGTATCCTCTTCCCCATTCGGTTTTGATATATAAAGGACGTGCCGGATCATCTTCAATTTTGGCACGCAGCTTTCGAATATGCACCATCACCGTATTGTTGGAACAATAGAAATAAGGCTGTCCCCACACGCTCTCATAAATATTTTGGGCTGAAAAGATTTTGTTTCGCCTGCTCATGAGCAGCTTGAGCACACGATATTCTAAATCAGACAGCTTGATTTGTTGATTTTCTTTCCACACTTCATTGAATTCTTCGCTCACCCTCAGCTTGCCCCCAACAAGAAAAGTTTCTTCCTGTTCCTTCTTTTCCTGATAGACGGTGTACCTGCGTAATTGTGCAATCACTCTAGCATGAAGCTCCTCTTGTGAAAAAGGTTTTGTCATATAATCATCCCCGCCGGCAAGTAAGCCTTCGGTTTTATCGAATGTACCTGATTTGGCTGTTAGAAACAGAATCGGGACATTAGAAGAGGCTCTCATCTGCTGGCACGTTTCAATGCCTGATATGCCTGGCATCATCACATCCAAAATCACCAAATCGAGCGATTCGTCTACAAACTTCAATGCTTGCTCGCCATTCATCGCTCTTTGCACCTCATATCCAGCACGTATAAGGGATTCCTGCAAAAGGTCTCCAATATCCTGATCATCTTCTACGACTAATATTCGATGTGTCATGTCTCTCTCACCTCAAGATACGTGATGTACTTTCTATTATGCCTTTACTATATATCATCTAGCTATGTGAAAAGATACAGCATAAATCTTAACAGTTTATGAATTTGACCATCCTCCATCAATTTGTCACATTTATATTTAAATAATTGGATCTTCATAAATTGTTAAGAATTGGGACGTATATTGATTCATTGTAAGGATCGTTGAACTGATCCGAATGACATTTATCATAACAAGAAAAGGAGCATGGATATGAATGCAAACAAAGTAGCACACGCGATGAGTTTGAAAGATCGGATCCATTTCTTAGACATCGTACGGGGATTTGCCCTAATGGGAATTATTCTGGTGAATTACTTTTTGATTGTGGATTCGGCGAAGGGGTTCGATATGGGAGCAAATGATGTCTTTCATAACTTGGTGAATTGGTTCGCCTCAGGGAAATTCATTACGTTGTTCTCCTTCCTATTCGGCGTTGGTTTTATGATTTTTATGGATCGAGCCGCTCAGAAGGTGGACAGTCCGAACAAGCTGTTTGCCCGCAGACTAACCATTCTCTTAGGATTTGGCCTTCTGCATTTAACTTTTGTTTGGATTGGTGATATTTTGGCCTATTATGCAGTCGCTGGCTTTTTATTGCTTTTCTTTTACAAACGCACAGCCAAAACCATCGGATACTGGTTGATCGCACTCTTTGTCATTCAATTTCTCACGCCCTTTTTCACGATGCTGCTCAATACCGTCAGTTCAGGTTCATCAGGCAAGCAGGACTTGGCTGATTTTGAATTAATCAGCCACAACAGCCTGACTTATTTAGCATCTATCGGTGATCGGTGGACAGATATGGTCACGATGGCTTCCAGTTCTTTTTCTACTGTCTATTCCATGTTCTTCATGTTTTTACTAGGTGTGTATTTTGTGAAAATGGCGTTTTTCAAAAACATGGAGGCGAAAAAAGCGATTTGGAATCGCATTTGGATCATTTGTACAATCGCTTTTCTCATCACTCAAAGCAGTACGATCATTGTAGCAATCAATCCTTTTGAAAATACACCCTGGGTGAGCATTGCCACTACTCTGGAACAAAACGGAGGATTAACTGGCAGTATGTTTTATATGAGTACACTTGCGATGCTGTTTCTGCACGTTCCTCAGCTGCGAGGTGCTTTAATGGTCTTTACAAAAGTCGGACGGATGTCCCTGACCTGTTATTTGCTTCACTCGATCATTGGAACGATGCTATTTCTAAAGTATGGAGCAGGGCTTGTCGATCATCTCCAGCCGGCTGGTACGTTCTTTATAGCTATTGGCGTGTATGTCTTCCTTGCGCTTTTCAGTACGATTTGGTTAAAGCGCTTTAAGTATGGACCGATGGAATTTATTTGGCGTCAGCTGACGTATGGGAAGGTCAATGACAGATCGAAAACCAATACATTTCATGAGGCGAAGTAAAAGAAAAAAGGCGAATGGCTATAGTTCGCCTTTTTTAATATGTGAAGTTTTATTCAGAGACAATTCGTTCACTTTCAATACTGATCCATCATTTCTTGCAATTGAGTCAAATAACTCTTTTTTAATTCATCTGGGTATTCAATTTTCACATGTTTCCCAAATGAGATCAAATAGTGAGTCATATACGATAATTCTTCTTGATTGTACCCACCCATAATATAAGGAGTATCATCAATGATCTCCAATCTCATATTCGGATAATGATTCTTCAGAAACTTTTCTTTCCCTTGTTCCGTTAATCGACATTTAAATGAGATATCATGATAAGTTTTTTCGTACTCGACCTGCATTGCTTTTAATTCTTCCTTCGTAAAGGTGCCTCCGCCTTCTTCTTCAATGATCAAGTCCTTCATAAAATCACATCTATAGATGCCCCACTTTTTACTTTGAACATCATATGCTTTGGTGAACCAAATCCCATTTCGATAAAATAACTCAAGAAATTGCAGCCTGATCCTTTTATTTTCATATTGAGTGTACGTCATCTTCACGATTTGATCTTCCATCATCGCCTGTAAAATCAATTCCAAATGATTTTGTTCACTAACTGGTTCGACATTATAGTAATGAATCACTTCCAAAGTCTCTGTAATCATTTGTTTTCTCTCATCAGACATTGTGGCAAACAGCTTTTGCCGAATTTGTGAGTAGGACTTTTTAAATGGTGTGGCTGACACCAGATCTAGCGCTTTAAGTGCGAAAAAAATAGCTTGAACTTCATCGATATTGAAATAAATAGGGACCATTGGAGATTGTTTCACCAGTCGATATCCTCCATGTCTGCCATTTTCAACATAAAAAGCTAAACCCATGGACTCTAGTTCTTCCATATCTCTCAACGCCGTACGTTTCGATATGCCAAATTCGATTTCTAAATCCTTTAATTGAAAAGAGTACTTATCACTTAAAAAAATAAGTTCCTGATTTAATCGTTCTGATTTTTTCATTTGATTTTCCTTTTGAAAAAGGTGACATATTTTGTCACCTTTATATTTTATACTCAGTTTATCAAAAGAAAAGGAGCATGTATATGCAAACATTAATCATTAACACACACCCTGATTTCACTCATCAAGAAAGTTATTCACACAAACTGCAAACACTATTTTTAGAACAGCTTAAAGAAAGATTCCCTCATGAAGAACCAACAATTTTACATTTACATGAAACTGAAATTCCTCGTATCGAAAAAGACCAGCTCCTACGTATTTGGGATAAGCAAGCATCCGAACAAACATTAACAACTGCCGAAGATAAAATCGCTGCTGCTTCATCTGCTTTATTGGCTCAATTCAAAGCACATCATCGAATCGTGATTGTATCACCTGTTCATAATTTCAATGTGACGTCACGTATGAAAGATTATATAGATAATATCTTGATTGCTAGAGAAACGTTTAAATATACAGAAGATGGTTCAGTTGGTCTGATGACAGACGATTATCGTGTACTTTTGCTTCAAGCAAGCGGCTCAATTTTCACAAATAACGATCGATACACACCTCTGGAATTTTCACATTACTACCTAAAAGAAATATTCCAAAACTTAATGGGCTTTCAACAATTTCATATTGTCCGAGCACAAGGAACAGCGATTTTAGAAGAGGAAACGATCTTGACATCTGCAGCTGACGATTTGTCTAAAGCCTTTGATGCGTTTTACTCACCTAGCGGGATGTAAGCTATGTTCTTTCAAAACAAAAATATAATAAGACAGGCAAACCACCCACATACGAACAAGTATTCTATTATTATATAACTTCGATAAAAAAATTAATTGTATTCTTTACAAATCAAAAAAATATCTGAAGGAACTTTATAATTAATTTATCCCAAATAATGTAGTAATATTTTACCATTTAAGTATAAAAACATTTATTTTTTCATATTTTACATGTTAATATTTGTCTTAGGGAGGTGTGCTTATAGACTTATTGCAATCTGATTAGAGAGTTGGTTGTGAAGGTATAAATTCTAGGAAAACAAGAATTGTTAAGGGAGAGGGAAAAATGAAAAAATTGGTTCTTTTATTTGTGGTTATTTTTACGACAATTGGTTTATCTTTACCACAACAAGTATCTGCCCAAGAAACTCAAAACGATAGTTCCAAAGACCAAATTGGTTTTACTAAGGAGCAACTAGATAAAGTGAAGCAAAACATGGAGATTGAAGGAGTAGTATCTTCTGAGACTCAGGATAAGCTATTGAAGAAGCTTGCTAAAGGAGAAGCCTTGGATTCTTTTGTTTTACCAGAAGAAAAAGCTGTTAATACTATTAAAAAAGAAACAGGTGACGGTTATGAAATAACTTACATTTTTGCAGATGGATCCTATTCCAAATCGGCTGTTGATGAACCCGGTTTCTCTGTTGCAGGTGTAGGCATTGAGAAGGGAAAGTGCCAAGGTGGATCAGGTTATGTTAACTGCTCTGGAAGGAAAATTTATTACAATAATAGTGGTACATTTTCATTGAGTTTTAAAGCCAACTATTCACTTATTCAGGGTGGATTTGGATCAATCACTAGTGCTGGAAAATGGAATATTTGGACAGTAACGGGTAGTTACAGTAATCCAAAGATGAGAATCATCAGAAAGAAAGAAACTGATTTCAAAAAAGCAGAAGCTAGACTTTCAGCTACATTGGTTATCGGCGGAGGAATAGGCAGTATAACACGAAGTGTTTCACTTATCGTAGGTAAAAATAAAGCTAAGGCACAGGGCAACACTTACTACTAAGATCACTTGGGGGTTATTGAGTGGCAGTGGGAGATATTGTATACAAAGCATTTGTTTATGGTATACCAGCTTTATTTTTAATAGGATTTACAATGTTTGCAATAAAAAAATATAAAAAAAGTCAAGCTGACCAATAAAAAAAGACTGTCGATTTTCTCGACAGCAAGACCCCTCTTTAGAGGGGTCTTCTATTTCAACAATCTTTCTAACATTGATCTTGTCTTGGACAACATATGCCGTCTACTACAAACCCATGTAACATCCTGAAACATTAATCACATTCGAATAGCCATCACTACTGTTGTTTTTATTAGGGTAGTAGTATGCAGTAGCGAAGGTTTGCTGTACGGCTTTTAGTGCTGATCTTTTTTTAGAGGCTTTATAACTTTTAAAATACCAGTTGACTATTTAGCAGGCTTGGAAGTTTCTATTTTGGATGGTGCTGATTTTATTTGTTTAACACTCGGTAATGTTTGAAAGTGAAATACCTTACTCCTGCGTTAACTGCGAATCAACAATTAAGCATTTTAAACCATATTTCGGAAATTAATATCCCAAAGTTCCATGCCGATCGACTTCATGTAGCCCGTTCCTCTGTCATTCCCTACATGCCATTCATTTTCGTTTAGTGGTAAACGCTGATAAATGACATTCTTATTCACAGTAGAGTGCCAGCTTAAACCTGTACTAAATCAGTTTGCGAAAACTAAGTGACTTGCTGCGTCTGCTTCTTTGGCTTTGTTTGCTGTGGTTTGGACTGTGATATATAGAGACTTCATATAGTTTACTTATGCGTTTTTAAAACAAGAAAACGAACAAATACTCTTAAAGAATTGAAAGTAAAAGCAGCGGGTGAACTATCTTGGCTAGTTTCAGCTCACACTATACACCTTTTAGAAGCAGGCATGAATATTAAATATGTATCGGAACGGTGGTTAGGACATATTAGCATAAAAACAACCGCAGATACGTATTTCCATGTCACAAAAAAATTGAAGACCAAGCAATGGAAATGTATCTGCGGTATGTTAAATAATTAAATTTTGTGGGTGTTTTGTGGGTGCTTGATAAAAATGTAATGCCTAAACACCTTTAATCCCCGGTATATCAACGGTTAACCTATACTACCTTCCATCTCAAACTTAATCAAACGGTTCATTTCAACGGCGTATTCCATTGGTAGTTCTTTTGTGAATGGCTCGATGAAGCCCATGACGATCATTTCTGTTGCTTCTTCTTCAGAAATTCCGCGGCTCATCAAGTAGAATAGCTGCTCTTCTGATACTTTTGATACCTTCGCTTCGTGCTCTAATGAAATGTTGTCGTTTAGGATTTCATTGTAAGGAATCGTATCAGATGTTGATTTGTTATCCATGATGAGTGTGTCACACTCGATGTTTGAGCGTGCACCCTCTGCTTTACGTCCGAAATGAACGATTCCACGGTATGTGACTTTACCGCCTTGTTTCGAAATTGATTTCGATACGATCGTTGAAGAAGTGTTTGGTGCAAGGTGAATCATTTTCGCACCTGCATCTTGGTGCTGACCTTTACCTGCTAGGGCAATACTTAATGTCATCCCACGAGCGCCTTCACCTTTTAGGATGACCGCTGGGTATTTCATTGTCAGCTTAGAACCGATGTTTCCATCAATCCATTCCATCGTTGCATTTTCTTCACATACTGTACGTTTCGTCACAAGGTTGAAGACGTTGTTTGCCCAGTTTTGAATCGTTGTATAACGACAGTAGCCGCCTTTTTTCACGATGATTTCAACAACCGCACTGTGAAGTGAGTTTGTTGTGTAAACTGGAGCTGTACAGCCTTCTACGTAATGCACATGTGCGCCTTCATCAACGATAATCAGTGTACGCTCGAACTGACCCATGTTTTCAGAGTTGATACGGAAGTATGCTTGAAGTGGAGTATCTACTTTTATCCCTTTTGGTACGTAGATAAATGAACCACCAGACCATACAGCCGAGTTAAGCGCAGCAAATTTGTTGTCAGTCGGAGGAATGACCTTTGCCCAGTGCTCACGGAAGATGTCTTCGTTTTCTTTTAATGCGCTGTCTGTATCTTTAAACACAATGCCTAGATCTTCAAGGTCTTGCTTCATGTTGTGATACACAACTTCAGATTCATACTGAGCAGATACACCTGCTAAGTACTTTTGCTCTGCTTCTGGGATCCCAAGCTTATCAAAGGTTTGTTTGATTTCTTCTGGTACTTCATCCCAAGAACGCTCAGAGCGCTCTGATGGCTTTACGTAGTACGTAATTTCATCAAAGTTTAATGCATTTAAATCTCCGCCCCATTGTGGCATCGGCATGTTGTAAAAGTGCTCAAGAGATTTCAATCGAAAGTCGAGCATCCATTGAGGCTCTTCTTTCATACGAGAAATTTCTTCAACGATCTCTTTTGTCAGTCCGCGCTCTGAACGGAAAATGGAAACGTCTTTATCAGAAAAGCCGTATTTATATTCACCAACATCTGGCATTTTTTTAGCCATCCATTTTCACTCCAATCTTATGATTTGCCGTTATCTTCGGCAGATGCGCCTTTTTCAAGCGCCTTCCAAGATAATGTTGCACATTTGATACGGGCAGGGAATTTTGCTACTCCCTGCAGCGCCTCAATGTCACCAAGATCAATGGAATCGTCGTATTCTTTTCCTAGCATCATATCGGAGAAAATCTGAGACATTTTCAAAGCTGTTTCAATATCTTTCCCTTTAATCGCCTGCGTCATCATAGAGGCAGATGCCATTGAAATCGAGCATCCTTCTCCTTCAAATTTCGCATCGGTGACTTTTTCGTTTTCGATTTTCATCGTGAGACGAATGCGGTCACCACACGTTGGGTTGTTCATATCGACGACAATGCTGTCGTTTAACACACCTTTGTTTCTCGGATTTTTATAATGATCCATAATCACTTGTCTGTACAGTGTGTCTAAGTTTACATTAAAAGACATTCGTAAAATACTCCTTTGTCTTACGGAGCGCTGCAATAAGTTGGTCAATCTCTTCTTCTGTATTATACAGATAAAAGCTTGCTCTTGCAGTCGCTGATACACCAAGCCATTTCATGAGCGGCTGTGCACAGTGGTGTCCAGCACGAATGGCGACACCTTCCGTATCTAGAACAGTAGACGCATCATGCGGATGGACGTCATCTAAGTTAAACGTCACAAGCCCAGCTCGGTGCTGCGGTCCATAAACAGTCGCACCGTCAAGCTCTTTGAAGCGCTCAAGTGCATAAGTGGCAAGCTGATGCTCGTAACGGCTGACTTCCTGCATACCAATGTCATTTAAGAAATCAATGGCTTTTCCGAGTCCAATTGCTCCGGCAATAATCGGTGTTCCCGCTTCAAATTTCCACGGAAGCTCTTTCCAAGTAGAATCATACAGATCCACAAAGTCGATCATTTCACCGCCAAACTCAGCAGGCTCCATATTATTCAAAAGGTCCTTCTTCCCGTAAAGTACACCAATGCCAGTCGGTCCACACATTTTATGTCCAGAGAATGCGAAAAAGTCACAATCTAGATCCTGAACATCAATTTGCATATGCGGTGTGCTCTGCGCACCATCGACAACGATAATAGCACCGTGATCGTGGGCAATCTTTGCGATTTCTTTAATCGGGTTGATGGTTCCTAATACGTTTGAGACATGTGTGACAGCGACGATTTTCGTTTGATGTGTGATCGTTTGCTTCACATCTTCAAGCGATAGCGTGCCGTCTTCCTGTAACGGAATGTATTTCAATGTGGCGCCAGTTGCTTTTGCTGCTTGCTGCCAAGGGATGATATTCGCATGGTGCTCCATGTGCGTAATGACAATCTCATCGCCTTCTTTGAGGTTTGCTCTAGCATAGCTGATCGCCACTGTGTTTAGTGCAGTTGTTGTACCTCTAGTAAAAATAATCTCCTGGACAGATGAAGCACGGATGAATGCACGAACTTTCTCTCTTGCACCCTCGTATGCGTCCGTTGCTTTTGTGCCAAGGGTATGAACACCCCGGTGGACGTTCGAGTTGTAAGACCGGTAATACTCATTCATTACATCAATGACAACTCGTGGTTTTTGAGATGTCGCTGCACTGTCCAAATACACCAAATCATGTCCGTTCACTTGCTGATGAAGGATTGGAAACTGCTCACGAACGTCTTTGATATTCATTATTTTACTTTCCTTTCAATCACAGAAACGAGCTGCTTTTTAACTCCTTCAATCGGCAGTTCTTTGACGACTGGATTTAAGAAGCCATAAATGACAAGTCTTTCTGCATCTTCTTTGGAAATCCCACGGCTCATGAGGTAATAGAGTTGAATTGGATCAACACGCCCAACAGAAGCAGCGTGCCCTGCTGTTACATCATCTTCATCAATTAATAGAATTGGGTTTGCATCACCGCGTGCTTTCTCACTCAGCATGAGAACACGTGATTCCTGCTCGGCATTTGACTTCGTTGCGCCATGCTCGATTTTACCAATTCCGTTAAAGATAGAGGATGCTTGATCCTTCATCACACCATGCTTCAAGATATACCCTTCAGAGTTTTTACCGAAGTGAATGATGCTTGTTGTAAAGTTTTCCGTTTGATTCCCGCGGCCGACAACAACTGATTTTGTATCACCAAATGTACCGTCGCCCATAAGCTTTGTGATGTTTTCAGACACGACGTCTCCATCATTCATCAAGCCAAGCGCCCATTCGATTTTACTGTCACGGCCACTTGCCATACCGCGTCTATTCACATAGACTGTGACACCTTCAGAAAGGTTGTCTACTGCGCCGTAAGTAACGCGAGCATTAGCACCCGTGAACACTTCGGACACGATATTGAAGATTGCTTCTTCAGGTTTTGCTGTACTGATGTAGTTTTCTACATATGTCACTGCACTATGATCGTCTGCTACGACGATAACATGGTTGAACAAAGTCGTGTCGTCATTTTCATGCAGGTAGACGGCTTGAATTGGCGCTTCAAGTTCTACATTTTTCGGTACATAGAGGAAAGCTCCGCCATTCACTAAAGCAGCATGTAAAGCTGTTAGTTTATGCTCATCTACTTTCACTGCATCCGTCATGAAGTATTTCTTCACTAGATCACCATGTTCGCGAAGCGCTGTATGAAGATCAGTGAAGATCACGCCTTTGTCTTTCGCTTCTGTTGAAAGAGACAAGTAGGCTGGCGTTTGATCACGCTGAATATAGACTGTCTTATCCGTGTCCTCTAAATCAATGAGAGATTTCACTTCTTCAGGAAGCTCTTCTAATGATCCAAATGGCGCACTTTCGACTGTATGCTGTTTGAAATTGGTTAAATTCCATTTAGAAATATTCGTTTTGTCAGGCTTTGGCATTGGAAGGTCTTCTGCTTTTTCAAGAGCCTGTAAGCGAAGGGAACTCATCCATGCCGGTTCCTGATGCTTCTCGGAGAAGCTTTTGACATAATCTTGATCTACTGATAATTTCGTTTCTAATGTCATCAATAATCCTCCTAACGCTTACGCTTCTTGACCAACAGTTTCGTCTTCAATTCCTAACTCTTTTTTAATCCAGTCATAGCCTTCTGCTTCTAGACGCTGTGCAAGCTCTGGTCCGCCAGATTTCACGATACGTCCTTGCATCATGACATGAACATGATCTGGTGTGATGTAGTTCAGTAGACGCTGATAGTGAGTGATCATTAAGCAGCCGAAGCTTTCGCCGCGCATTCTGTTAATTCCTTTAGAAACCACTTTCAACGCATCGATATCAAGACCAGAATCGATTTCGTCAAGAATGGCGATTTTTGGTTCAATCATCATTAATTGAAGAATTTCGTTGCGTTTTTTCTCCCCGCCTGAGAAACCTTCGTTTAGGTAGCGCTGCGCCATGTCTGGGTCCATTTCAAGGAACTCCATGTTTTCGTCCATTTTGCGGATAAATTTCATGAGAGAGATTTCATCGCCTTCTTCTCTGCGAGCGTTAATAGCAGAACGAAGGAAGTCCGCATTTGTCACACCACTAATTTCAGATGGGTATTGCATTGCAAGGAAAAGACCTGCTTGAGCGCGCTCATCTACTTCCATTTCAAGTACATCTTCGCCATCAAGCAAAATGCTGCCTTTTGTTACTTCATATTTAGGGTGACCCATAATTGCAGCAGATAAAGTTGATTTACCTGTACCGTTTGGTCCCATTACTGCGTGGAATTCTCCACCTTTTATCTCGAGGTTTACACCCTTTAAGATTTCTTTCCCTTCAATCTCAACGTGCAAGTCCTTAATTGTTAATGTCGAAGCAGTCATATATCGATACCTCCAAAATAATCATTATTCTCAATTTATTCTCATTCTAATTTTATAACAAATTAAAAGTGAATACAACACATTCACGATAAGCGTGAGAGGATGCTCTCAAAATTCTAACAAAAAAAGCCGGTAGATAAAAGGATTTATGTCGAAAAGACTGTTTTCATAAAGAAAGGACGGGAAACTGTTCTCCCGTCCCTAAGCTATTTAATAGCCTCGTATATTCATTTTTGAAAGCTGTCTTTTCTCATCTCGATAGGACTGCTCTCGTTTATATTCCACTTTCATCCGTAAGTCATGGTCTCTTTCGTACTCTGCATAGCTCATGCCATGAGCCTTATGCATGGCCTTTTCCATCTCGGCGGTATAATCCAATCCCAGTGTACTATGGTCCGAACAAATAATAAACCATTCCCTTCTTTGAGTGTAGCTTTATTGTATCAAAGACATGCGGCTTCACTCAAAAGGGATATAGCGCGCTATGCTGGCATATTTTCTCACACAAAAGGCTGAGAACGACTCAACTCCCTGAGATGGATAAATACCATCTTATCCTTCCCTTAATGCGTCTGTCCTCCAAATTCGTCAATACATTGCTGAACGACAGTAATCCCTTGGCTCAGTGCTGCCCCGCCGCCAAATGCTGCCGCCACGCTGACAACCTCCAGCAAATTCTCCTCTGTCGCGCCTTGATCGAGCGCCCCCTTTGTATGATAAATCATGCAGTATTCATCCTGTGCATGAATACTGATGCCAAGAGCAATCATTTGTTTTTCCTTTTGCGTTAATGAATCGCTCTGAAAGCACTGCTCCGTGAATTCATTGAATTTCTTCCCAAACACCGGCATTTTCTTCTGAAATTCACCCATTGCGGTTTTATAATCAGTCAGTGATTGCTGCATGGATCCGCTCATATGCTGTTCATTCATCTTCATTCCATCCCTTCAGGTCATTTGTACATTTTTATTATGAGCGAGATTTGAAAAAATACACAAAAAAACCTCGCTTTGACGAAAGCGAGGTTACAGATTGTTGACAAAGGTCTAAAATGAACTTAATTTTAGACCTTTGTCTTCCTTTCAGCGTGATAGAAAACCTTTGCAGTGTAGGAAGGACGAGTACTGGAGCGGAGCGAATCCGACATTCGTGAGCACCAGCACGCAGGACTGACACCGAATGCGAGGGTTTGTCTACACGCTGAAACCTCGCTTCGATGAAAGCGAGGTTAACACATGGTTATTCAGATACCGGTAGTACAGCACCGTCATATTTTTTGTCGATGAATTCTTTGATTTTATCAGAGTGAAGAACTTCCATTAAAGTCTTGATCTTATCTGATTTTTCCTCACCTTTGCGAACCGCCACGATGTTTGCGTATGGGTTGTTCTTTGTTTGCTCAAGTTCGATTGAATCGTTTTTCGGATTCAATTTATTTTGGATCGCATAGTTGACGTTGATAAACACAGCATCGCCTTCACTGTTTTCATAAGCTTTCGCTGTTAGTTCAGGAGCGATTTTTTTGAACTTTAGGTTCTTTGGATTTTCTTTGATGTTCTTTACAGTAGCGTTGATTGTATCAACCTTTGGATCAAGTTTGATGACACCAGCATTTTGTAATAGGGCAAGCATACGTCCTTGCTCAGCTACGTTGTTTGTCATGATGATCGTGCCGCCGTTTGGAATATCTTTTACTGATTTGTATTTCTTAGAGTAGATACCGAATGGCTCAAGGTGAACTGCACCTGCACTCACTAGGTTGTAATCTTTGTTTGATTTATTTTCTTCGTTTAAGTAAGGGATATGTTGGAAAAAGTTCGCATCCACTTCTTTTTCAGATAACGCTTTGTTGTACATTTTGTAATCGCTAAGCACTTTCACTTTGAGGTCGTAGCCTTTTTCTTTTAGAAGTGGTTTTGCTTCTTCAAGAATCTCGGCATGTGGTGTTTTTGAAGCAGCAACCGTAATGGTTTTGCTATCACTTGCGTTATTAGATGAACCGCACGCAGCTAAAATGCCTGCAAATGCTAGGAATAGTGCACTTAAAATCAATTTCTTCATGAATAAATCCTCCCTTATCTTTTATCAATTTTATTTGTAATCAAATCACCGATTATTTGAATAATAAAGACGATGATGAGAATAAACACAGTGGCAACAAGTGTGACATCGGTATTACCAGATTGGTATCCTTCCACATAGGCAAGGTCACCAAGTCCGCCTGCTCCAATTGCACCTGCAATCGCAGTTGAGCCAATTAAAGCAATCGCAGTTACGGTAATACCTGAAATGAGGGCTGGCAATGATTCTGGCAGCAATACTTTGAAAATGATGGTCGACGTTTTCGCTCCCATTGATCGTGCTGCTTCAATGACTCCTTTGTCAACTTCACGCAGTGCAATTTCGACAAGACGTGCGTAGAAAGGAGCTGAACCAATGACAAGGGCAGGGAGTGCTGCATTTGGACCTAGAATTGTATGCATTAAGAATTTCGTGAACCCTAATAAAAGAATAATTAAAATGATAAAAGGAATCGATCTGAAAATGTTGACGACTGCCCCGATGACAGCATTGATCGGTTTATTTTCCCAAAGACCGCCTTTTCCTGTAAGGAAAAGCAGGAGTCCAAGAATAATTCCGATCACAAAGGCAAATGCCAATGAAATGAGTGTCATATAGACCGTTTCACCCGTTGCATTCCAAATGACTTCTAAATCAACGTTCGGAAACCATTTCTCAAACATGTGTCATCACCTCAATTTCAACCTGTTTGCTTTGGATATAGGCGATGGCTTTTTCTACCTCAGTCTCTTCTCCATTAATATGGATAAAGAGTGTTCCAAACGCGCCTTCCTGCGTTTGAGAAATCTTTCCTTGTAGGATGTTTACATCGACCTTGAAGGATCGAATGATTTCAGTGATGAGCGGCTGCTCGGCAGAATCACCAATAAAGGACAACCGTACGACCTGACCTTCTTTTACACGCTCTAAGACGTGCTCGATTGTTTCTTTCGCTTCCTCTGGTTCAGCAAGCTGCTGGACGAATCGCTTCGTCATTTCTTCCTTCGGCTGTCTGAAGACGCGTAATACCTCGCCTTCTTCGACAATTCGTCCGTTCTCCATCACTGCCACGCGATGACAAATTTTGCGAATGACATGCATTTCGTGTGTAATCAGCACAATCGTGAGCCCTAGTCGTTTATTGATATCTGCTAAAAGATCAAGGATAGAATCCGTTGTTTGTGGATCTAGCGCTGATGTTGCTTCGTCACAAAGAAGAACCTTTGGATCATTTGCTAATGCTCTCGCAATCCCCACACGCTGTTTTTGTCCGCCGCTAAGCTGAGACGGATACGCATTTTCTTTTCCTTCTAAACCGACTAATTTAATCAGTTCATTCGCACGTTCTCTTCGTTTTGATGCCTTTACACCTGCGATCTCAAGCGGGAACATAATATTTTGTCTCACCGTTCTCGACCAAAGTAGGTTAAAGTGCTGGAAAATCATGCTGATTTCTTGTCTTGCTATCCGAAGTTTCGCATTCGATACTTCATTGATCCGGTTGCCTGCCACTTCAACAATTCCTGTTGTTGGCAGCTCCAGACCGTTTAATAGGCGAATAAGCGAGCTTTTCCCGGCACCGCTATACCCGATAATTCCGAATATTTCACCTTTACCAATATCCAAGTTGACGTCTTTCACGGCATCAACATTTCCGCTTTTTGAATGATACGTTTTTGATACATTCTGTAAATGGATCACAGTCTGTTCACCTGCTTTCTTGCTGAATCTATAGGTTGCCATCACATACATTATTTATTCTTCCTGCTGCCATGCTTCGCGCCTGGCTTGAGGTCAGTAAAAAAGACCTAACTGCAATGCAAGCAGAAAGGCCTTTTATGTTCAATACGCCTTTCTCTCATCTTTCAAAGCATTGCGGCTTTGAGTGAATTGGCACCAATTTCAGCTATGCTGACGGTTGCCGGGTTTCATAGGGCACGTCCCTCCACCTCTCTTAATAAGAGAAAATATGTTGTTTTATGTGATGTTCATGTTTTTACTAACGTAGAATATCATGCTACCCGAGATATGTCAACGCTGTAAATCGCTAATTTCCTAGTAAACGACTACGTTATCATTTTTCGAAAAAAACCGTTCGTCAGCCAAAGCACCGCCTCTAGTCTTAGGAGCGCACGGAATGACCCTTTTACTTTCACTTGTCCCCTGCTAATTAACTGCTGTAAGGACATATCTCCATCTAATAATTGAAGTATTTCTTTTCTCTCACCATAAAAGATGAGATCCGATAACTCAATTGCAGGTAGTTTCTTCACTTCACCACGCTCATCCACAATCAATGTACAAGAGTCAGTTTCCGCCTCAAATGTAATCTTCAAGGATGATGATGAGAGCAGCGGCTTTAGCAATAATCGCTGCCCTGTTGTGTTACCATGGGTTTTCACTTTTTCCACATGTATAACCTCCCTGTCATTTGGTTATACATAACATTTCTCTACAAACATTGGCTTGTCCTTTATAAATAACTCGACAAATTTTCAGATGAATTGCTTGAAATATGACAAAAAACCGCTTTATTTAGCGGTTTCAATCATTTCGTGAAGATATGGAACAGAGTGAAAGGCATAGCCTTTTTGCACTAGCTCACCTTTTTTAAACAGTAGAAAGCAAGGAACGCTTTCGATCTCAAAAGCTTTCGCAAAGCCTGGTGAGTAGTTTAAGTTATTTTCGTAAAATGGTACATCCGGCTGCATGGTGTCAACGACAGCCAGCATTTTCTTTGCCAGCTGACATGTCCCGCAAAACGGTGTATATAAGTATAAAAGAAATAAATCGTCCTTTATCTCCTTGAATTCGTGTTCTTCAATCTCTTTCATATACGTCCACCCTCATACATATTTCGAATGAACATCAATGTTTGCAGCTAATAGGATAGATGCAATGTGGGCTGACGGTGAAGCGGCCACTTCGCGGTACGTTCTGTCGACAAAAAGATGAAGTGCTTCAGGGAATTCTTTTCGAAATTGCTTCCGCAGTTTGTCGCCTGCATCGTCACTGTCTGCTAATATGTAAACGTCTTTCCCCAATAATTCGTCTACGAGCTGATCCAGCTTCGATGTACTGATCGTGCCATTGGTGCAAATGATGGTAACAGGTTCACTTATGACTTCTTTTAGCTTTTGTTTGTCTGTTTTACCTTCTACAATGATGACCTTTTCTACCTCTACATTCATCACGATCACCCGGCCCTTTTGACGTTGTTCACTTCTCCCTTAGATTACAATCTTTCATCGAGGTTGTAAAGATTGGGGCTTGCACTAAAAAGACTGCAGCTTATGCTCACTGCAGCCTTATCTGTGATTAGCACCAGCCATTTTCATCATCACAGTCTACATATTTTTCTGTCCCGTGGGTCAATGTATCCGTCAGACGATAAAAACGATTTTGATCATAGGAATAACCTGATTTTAACTCATATTGGTTTTCACTAATCATCGTGCCAATCTCTTCATTTTGATGATACAGCACCATGCCGCTTTCTTTGAATCGTCCAGTGACATGATCTGTTATATCCACCTGTTCTTTTTGAAAAGACAAATTGGACACCCCCCATAAAGGTAGAGTGTCCAATTTCACGTGAATTAGTCTTCTTTTGTCATTTCTTCATATTGCTCAGCAGTCATCAAGTTCTCAATTTCAGATGTATCAGCTGGCTCTACCACGATCATCCATGCTTTTTCGTATGGAGAGTCATTGACGAATTCAGGGCTGTCATCCAGCTCATCGTTCACTTCGACGATTGTGCCGTTGATCGGTGCGTAAAGCTCAGAAACTGTTTTCACTGATTCTACACTTCCGAAAGGCTCGTCCGCTGTAATTTTGTCTCCTACTTCAGGAAGCTCAACGAACACGATATCGCCTAGCTCAGATTGAGCAAAATGCGTAATACCGATACGCACCTTATCTCCTTCTACTTTGACCCATTCATGTTCTTCTGAATAACGTAAATCTTTTGGTGTGCTCATTCAATACCCCTCCAGTCTTTTCTTTCAATCTATATTGAAGATACCACAATCTGAATGAAAGTTACATCATTTCCAGACGCTTTTAAATGTATCTTCATTAAATCCAACTGTGACTCGTTTACCGTCTGTTGTAATCGGACGCTTGATCAGCATTCCGTTAGATGCGAGTAATTCTAGCTGCTCGTCCTCTGACATTGCAGGAAGTTGATCTTTCAGCTGCAGCTCTCGGTATTTCTGTCCGCTTGTATTAAAGAATTTCTTCAGCTCTAAGCCGCTTTTTTCATAAAGGGCTTTTAATGTTTCTTTATCAGGCGTCTCTTCGACGATATGTATGCTGTTGATGTCTTTATTGTGTTCTTCCAGCCATTTTTTTGCTTTTCGGCATGTACTGCAAGATGGGTATTCATAAAAATCTAAAGCCACCATTTTCACCTCCTGCAAATAGTGACAACATTTTATCACAAAATATTTTAAAAACCTAAATGTATGCTTACAAAAAGGTGCGGAATGATATCCGCACCTCAGCGTGTAGACAAACCCTCGCATTCGGTGTCAGGTCTGCGCTTCGGTGCTCACGAATGTCAAATTCGCTCCGCTCCGGTGCTCGTCCTTCCTAGACTTCAAAGGTTTTCTATCACGCTGAAAAGAAGACAAAGGGCTAAAATAAAGATCATTTTAGCCCTTTGTCAACAATCTGAGGTACGGAGTGATATCCGCACCTTTTAAGCCGTCTTATACGATATATTTCTCTGCTTCAAAGATTCGTTTCGCCACTTCGCGCTTTTTGGCGATGACATTAATCGGGGTGAATCTTGTCAGTTTGCGAAGAGCTGACAGACTCATGCGGAGTGCATCTCCTTCTTCCATCGCGATCAAGGATTCTTTTGCATGGGCTTCAATTTTTAAGAAGGCTTCCTGCGTGAAAATTTGTGTGTAAGCAAGCTTTTGAGTATTCTTATCAAGCCCTGATGCAGCGATTGCCTTTTCAGTACGCAGAATCGCCGATTCAGCCGCAAAAATTTCATTGACGATATCCGCTATGTTCACAAGAATCTCTTGCTCTTTGTCTAATGCTTTTCCATACTTCATCGCCGCCATTCCAGATACCATTAAGGCGATCTTTTTCGCATGGGTGAGCAAGTATTTTTCTTGATCGAGCGGCTGATCACCCGGCTCTTCCGGCATCATCATCATGAGCTCTTCCTGTAAGGTTTGCGCCTTTTGAAGAAGCGGAAGCTCTCCCTTCATCGCTTTCTTCAAGAATGTGCCTGGTACAAGCAGACGGTTGATTTCGTTTGTCCCTTCAAAAATACGGTTAATCCGCGAGTCACGATAGGCTCTTTCGACCTCGTATTCTTGCATGAATCCATATCCGCCGTGAATCTGCACGCCCTCATCCGCAATATAGTCTAAAGTTTCAGAGCCAAGCACTTTACAAAGAGAGCATTCAATTGCATATTCTGCAATGGACTGGGCAATTTGTTTGCCGTCCTTTTGCTCTTCTTCACTTAATAGACCCATGCGCTGTTCAAATAATCCAACTGTGCGGTAAACAGCACTTTCCATCGCATAGAGCTTTGCCGACATGTTGGCTACTTTTTCACCAATTAAGCTAAATCGAGAAATTGGCGTTTGGAATTGCTTACGCTGGTTTGCGTATTCTGCTGATAATTGAATGACACGTTTTGACGCGCCAACTGTCCCGACAGCAAGCTTATAGCGTCCGATATTTAAAATATTAAAGGCAATGACATGACCTCTGCCAGCCTCACCTAGTAAATTCTCTTTTGGCACTTGAGCATCTTCAAGGATTAACGTTCTCGTCGAGGACCCTTTAATGCCCATCTTTTTCTCTTCAGGTCCCGTTTTGACACCAGGAAAATCCTTTTCTACGATAAAAGCAGAGAAGTGTTCACCATCAATTTTCGCATATACGACAAAGACGTCGGCAAATGCGGAGTTTGTGATCCATTGTTTTTCCCCATTCAACACATAATGAGTTCCGGCTTCATTTAAGACCGCAGTTGTCTTTGCTCCAAGAGCGTCAGAGCCTGATCCTGGCTCAGTTAGGGCGTACGCCGCAATCGTTTCTCCAGAAGCAAGTCCTGGCAGGTATGTTTCCTTTTGCGCTTGATTTCCGAACAGTACGATGGGCAAAGATCCAATGCCGACATGGGCACCATAGGAAAGTGAGAAGCTCCCTGCTCTAGAGAATTTCTCGGTAATAATGGCTGAACTGATTTTATCTAATCCGAGCCCGCCGAATTCTTCAGGCACGTCAGCTCCTAGCAGTCCAAGCTCTCCAGCCTTTTTGAGAAGCCTGACAGAATGCTCAAATTCATGCTTTTCAATTTGATCTATATATGGAACAACGTCTTGTAAAATATAATCCTCTGTTGTCTTTCCAATCATTTGATGCTCATCAGTGAAATCCTCTGGTGTAAAGATATGCTCATAATTCGTCTCATCAATTAAGAAGCTTCCACCCTTTTTTACCTCTTCCATTGCTTTCATCCTGATTTCCCCCTTTAGATCAATTCAAAAATTCCTGCTGCTCCCATGCCCCCGCCGATACACATTGTGACGATACCAAATTGCTCGTTTCGACGTTTCATTTCATGAATAAGTGACAGTGTCAGTTTCGTTCCTGTACAGCCGAGCGGATGTCCGAGCGCAATTGCCCCGCCATTCACATTTACTTTCTCTTCATCAATCCCTAAATGACGAATGACTTGAATGGCCTGAGAGGCAAACGCTTCGTTTAATTCAAACAGCCCGATATCTTTCAGCTCAAGTCCAGCGATTTTCAGCGCACGCGGAATGGCTTCAATTGGACCGATTCCCATCACCTCAGGCGGTACACCGCCAACAGCAAACGCCCGGAACTTGGCGAGTGGCTGAAGGGAAAGTGAGGATGCTTTCTCACGATCCATCATCATCACACACGCAGCGCCGTCACTTGTTTGTGAAGAGTTTCCTGCGGTTACCGTGCCCTTTGTTGAAAAAGCCGGACGCAAAGTGGAAAGAATCTCTTCCGTTGTCCCTGCTCTTACGCCTTCATCCTGTGAGAACGTGAATTGATGTTCTTCTAATTGATATTGCTCTCCTACCCGCCGCTCTGTTACATCAACGGAGACAATTTCATCTGAAAACTTTCCTTCCTGTAATGCTTTGGCTGCCTTTTGATGACTTCTTACCGCAAAGGCGTCCTGATCTTGACGTGTGACCTGATACTTTTGCGCCACCTGCTCTGCCGTGTGTCCCATGCTCATGTAGTATTCAGGCGCTTGTTCTGCCAAATGAGCATTCGGACGAATGGAGTGACCCATCATCGGCACCTGTGACATCGATTCGACGCCACCAGCTAAGATTGTTTCTGCCTGACCGAGCATGATTCGTTCACCCGCATAAGCGATGGACTGAAGACCAGATGAGCAGTAGCGGTTAATGGTGATGGCAGGGACTGTATACGGAAGCCCTGCTAATGCTCCAATATTCCGAGCCACATTTAACCCCTGCTCTGCTTCTGGTGTTGCACATCCGATAATCAAATCATCTATCTGTCCGTCGTAATCACCGGCACGCTTTAATGTTTCTTTTACACACAATGCGCCCATATCATCAGGTCGAACATGTTTTAACGATCCTTTTTTCGCCTTCCCTACTGGTGTTCTCGCGCCAGCGACAATGACTGCTTCTCTCATTTTGACTCCCCCTTAGTTACGTAAAGGTTTTCCTTTGACGAGCATGTGCTGCATGCGTGCTTGTGATTTCACTTCTCCTACAAGACTTAAAAAGGCTTCCCTTTCAAGCTCTAATAAGTATTGCTCCTCTACTTCTGTTCCAAATGGCAGTTTTCCGCCGGAAATAACATGAGCTAATTTTTTAACAATGGTCATGTCATGCTCTGAAATGTATCCAGACAATCTCATATTTTCAGCCGCCAATATCATTGCTGCATAGCCTGTTTCGCCCATGACGGGCACCTTTTGCTTGAGCGGCGCACGATAACCCGCTTCATCAAGAGAGAGCACAAGTTGTTTCGCATCATAGATCAAGTGATCTCCGTTCATACTGATTCGGTCACTCGCGCGAAGCATGTTCATATCCCGCGCTTCCTCTGCCGAAGTGGATACTTTCGCCATTGCAATTGTTTCAAATGTTTTCATCGTGGCGTCTTGTATAGCGGTCTGCGATGGCTTCGCTGATCCTTGTAGATGGCGAAGGTATAATTCTTTGTTTCCACCGCCGCCTGGAATCAGTCCAACTCCCGCTTCGACAAGACCCATGTATGCTTCACTCGACGCCTGAATAGCTGCTGCCGGCAGACAAACCTCTGTTCCGCCTCCGAGTGTCATACCAAACGGTGCAGCAACGATTGGACGGTCGCTATATTTCACCTTCATCATTGCCTGCTGGAAGCGGCGGATCACAAAGTCAATTTCAAAGAAATTATCGTCCTGAGCTTCCATTAAAATCAAAGCAAGGTTGGCACCAACACAGAAGTTCTTGCCTTGGTTTCCGATGACAAGCCCTCTATAATTTTGTTCCACCTCATCGACAGCGCGATTGATCATGTCAATGACATCTAGTCCAATGGCATTGCTTTTGGAGTGAAATTCGAGCAAGGCGACATCATCACCGATATCGATCAAGCTCGCACCAGCATTTTTAAAAATAACGCCGTGCTTCTTTTTCAATCTCGCTAAGGAAATATTCTTTTCGTTTCCTTTTTCCTGTTCATAAGTCCCATTATGATAAAACGCACGCTCTCCATCAGCATTCTCTTGATAGAATGTATCGTGTCCTTCTGAAAGCATGTCTTGCACCCACTGCGGGATGCTGTGACCTTCTGCTTCCATGCGCTCGACTGCTTTTTTCACACCGATTGCATCCCATAGCTCAAATGGACCGTGCTGCCAGCCAAACCCCCATTTCATTGCGTTATCGATGGACTGAATGTCATCCGCAATTTCGCCTGTTAACTGAGCCGAATAAAGGAGCACAGGTGCCGTCATGTTCCAGAGCAATTGTCCTGCACGCCCATCTTGATAAATAAGCGCTTTCAATTTCGCTTTCGTTCCCTTTTGCTGCTTCGCCATCTCAATGCCTGGATCTTTCAGCTTCGTTCGTTCTCCATATGTGAGCGTCACAGGATCAAGTTCTAAAATGGCCTTTCCATTCTTTTGATAAAACCCTTGCCCTGCCTTGCTGCCAATCCATCCCTTTTCAAGCATTCTTTCAATAAACTCAGGAAGCTGGAAAATATCTTTTTCTTTACCTTCTACTTGGTCATATACGTTGCGGGCTACATGGAAAAACGTGTCGAGTCCTACGACATCAAGTGTACGGAAGGTCGCACTTTTCGGTCTTCCAATGAGGGGTCCTGTGACTGAATCCACCTCTCCAATGGTGTATTTGTTTTCAAGCATTTCACGCACTGTCACAAGGAGTCCATAAGTACCAATACGATTGGCAATAAAGTTCGGCGTATCTTTCGCTTCCACGACGCCTTTACCAAGTACATCCTCGCCAAACGTTTTCATAAATTGGAGTACTTCTGGATCTGTTTCTTGAATAGGAATGATTTCTAAAAGCTTTAAATAACGAGCGGGGTTAAAAAAATGTGTGCCTAAAAAGTGGCGTTTAAAATCCTCTGATCGGCCTTCTGCCATTTTTTCAACCGAAATTCCCGATGTGTTACTTGATACGATGCTGCCTTCTTTGCGGTGTTCGTCGATGAGCGAGAATACGTGCTTTTTGATGCTGAGCTTTTCAGTGACGACTTCAATGATCCAGTCAGCATCTTGTAATAAGGAAAGGTGATCTGTGAGATTTCCTGGTGTGATGTATGAAAGGTTTTTTGCTGAAGTAAGAGGTGCTGGCTTTTGCTTTAACAATTTTTTCATCGCTTCTTGACTTAATCTATTCCGAACACTAGGGTGATCAAGCGTTCGCTTTTTTGCCGTTTCTTCCTTTGTCAGTTCGTTTGGCACAATATCTAGCAATGTTACTGGTATCCCGATATTGGCTAGATGCGCAGCAATGCCTGAGCCCATGACACCTGAACCAATGACAGCCGCCTTGCGAATATGTTTGCCCATAAATATCCCCCTAAACATTTTGAATGAACAATCATTCATTTTTTGTCCAAAAAAAAGCAATGCCTCTTTCTTTATCTTAAAAGATTTTCCGAAACAGTTCAAGTACGGATTTCAAAAATTTACACATTCTCATGTGCCTTACTTTGCGGCGTATGAATTAAAGACGAGAGGGCATTGTAAGAATGGAGGTGATGTCCACATGTCTCGTTTGAAGAAAAACCCATCGAAAGCAGGCGTAAGTGCTGCAAGTGTAAAAGGAAACGCAGGTCCATCACAGGAAGCAGACCTAGGCGGCAAAAAGACTAGTCAAAATCAGCAATATAAAAAGAATCAGTAAGGAAACAAAATCGTAAGGAGGAACACACCTTGAACAATCAGCAAATGAATATGCCCCCGCAAGTCATTTCAGTGAAGGATTCCTTGTACTTAGAGGATATGCTGAATTGGAACTTGATCGCTATGAAAAAGGCTCACTTTATGGCTGAGCATTGCCAGGACCAAACATTGAAACAAGAATTAAATCAAGTGGGCCAAATGCACCATCAGCATTACACACAAATTCTTCAGCATTTAGGCAGCTCAGGGCAAGGCCAGTCTACTGGCTTTATGCAATAGGAGGAAAAAACATGGAACAGCAAAACCAACAAAAAATCGAGAATCCTCAAACCCCGGTTCCCACAACAACAAACATGAATGATCGTGATTTTGTCACAGATCTCTTGTCGACTGAAAAATATATGACAAGCGGATACAACACAGCGCTCAATGAATTCAGTCATGAATCTCTTTATCAGGATATTCAGCGAATCGCGCTAGAAACTCAGAAAACACAAAGACATTTATATGATGTCATGTTCCGATATGGGTGGTATTCAGTTGAAGCCGCTGAGCAGCAAAAGCTTCAGCAGGCACACCAGAAATTTCAGCAAACACTGACAGAACAATCTCCATACGGACCATCACAGATGTCATAAAGAAAAACTGCCAGTATGGAGCTGGCAGTTTTTTTAACGGTCTTGATTGGATCGATGAGCTTCGTTCATTTGTTTGATCCGCTGAATGGTTTCTTTGATTTCTTCCTTAGCCTCTGGATACGTTTCATTAAAGTGCTTTGCTAGAGACGGCATACTTTTTGCAATATGAGAATAGATGACCCACTGTTTCACATCTTGTTTCAGCTCGTCTGTTGATTCACCGAGCAGCAGCTCTGTATATTTCTCAAGCAAGCCTTCCAGCTTTTCGTCTAGTTCATTTCCCATTTTGATCTTCCGCTCCTTTTTTCAGAAAAAAGCCTGACTCTGTACGTAACAGATGTCAGGCTTTTGACATACGATTATCTTGCAGCGAGAAATGTCTCCGCTTGCGCTTGCTGCACAATACAGCGTCCTCTGCCATGCGGAATACATAATGGCGTTCCGAATAAAGGATCTGTTGTCACTTGGCAGTTCATATCAAAGACATTTTTCACAAGATCACAATTAATGACCGTTTCTGGTCTTCCTTCTGCATAAATCGTCTTGTCTTTAATCGCTACAAGGTGATGAGCATATCTACAAGCGAGATTCAGGTCATGAAGAACCATGACGATCGTGCGCTGCTCTTTTTCATTTAAGTCAAACAGAAGGTCGAGAATTTCAATTTGATGCGTCATGTCTAAATATGTCGTCGGCTCATCTAACAAAATGATATCCGTTTCCTGCGCTAACGTCATCGCAATCCATGCACGCTGCCTTTGTCCACCTGATAATGAATCGACCGTTCGATCAGCAAGGTCTTCCATCTTCGTTGACTTCAGTGCACGATTCACTGCTTCCTCGTCCTGCTTTGACCACTGCTTCAGCCAATTTTGATAAGGATATCTGCCTTGCTTCACTAATTGATGCACGGTTAATCCTTCTGGCGCTTCTGGTCCTTGCGGAAGAATGGCGAGCTGTTTCGCTACTTCCTTTGTTGGTAATTTGGCAATGGAATGACCTTCAAGCAGGACAGAACCACCCATTGGCTTCATGAGACGGGCCAAAGAGCGAAGTAGCGTGGATTTACCGCATCCATTGCTGCCAATAAATACTGTGATTTCACCCTTAGGGATTGATACATTTAGTTCATCTATGATCATTGTTTCTCCGTAGCCTAAGCTTAAACCTTCAGTAGAAATGGCACTCATTCCGCTCAAACGCTCCTTTTCTCATGCAAATTTTTTATATGAAATATCGTCTATATATAGACGCAAAAGATCACTTATCTCAATTTAGTGTATCAGATTTAAGTGATCTTGAAAATCATTTTCAATTAAAAAATGAGAAAGTTCCGTTTTACTTCTTCTTTTGGAATGTACGTTTGGTCCCATCTTCAAGCTTAATATCGACCTGAATTCGCTGATAATCATCGTCTAAATTAAAAGCAGCTAATAGCTCATTTACATACGTTTCATTGATCTTCGCACTAGGAATAGACATATCATTTAGCTTCATCTTCATCTCCCGTAATGCTTCTTCACCTTCATAGCGGACACCGTTCATATGATCACGAATAAGTGCTTCTTCTTTGCCTTTCGCCTGACGATAGGTGGCTTCGTATAATTCGCTTTTCTGCCCGTATTGAACATGCAGGTGGAGATGCTCAAATGGAAGTTCCTTCATTTGAACCGCTGAAAGACTCTCTGCTTCTGCTTCCTTTGTTTGCTGGAGCGGCTCGATTGATTGGCAGCCAGACAGCATAAAAAGCAGCACTCCTATTTGTCCCGCCTTCTTCCAACACATCATGTGCTTCCTCCTATTTCTTATCATCGCTTTTTATTCTTCTCCATCCTTCTTTTCGTTATTCAATAAAAGAGCGGGCTATGGTAAATTGAAACAAAAAGGAGGTACGAGATGATGAAAAGGACAGCCATTGTATCTGGTGCCAATAGCGGCTTTGGCAAGCTCATCACGATAGGTCTCGCCAAGCAAGGCTATACAGTGATTGCAGGCGTCAGGCAGGAAGCCAATGCGAAAAAGCTTGCTGAAGAAATCGAGCAAGTCTCGTTATCCGAAGCGATACATATTGAAGCATTAGATGTGACAGACACGCAGTCGATTCAAGCATTTCAGAAAAAACTACATGCTTACGCCCCTATTACCCTGCTTGTCAACAATGCAGGAACAGCCTATGCGGGTTTTGCTGAAGAGGTTCCTGTTGACACGTACCGCCAGCAATTTGATGTCAATGTTTTCGGAGTCATGGAAGTGACACAAGCCGTCCTTCCGTTTATGACAAATGGTGCAAAGATATTCAATATGAGCAGCATCAGCGGATTAATGGGAATGCCCGCACTTTCTCCTTATGTATCTTCCAAGTTTGCTTTAGAGGGCTACACAGAGAGCTTGCGCATTGAACTAGCCTCGTTCGGTATACAGGCAGCCTTGATCGAGCCAGGCTCTTTCCAAACGAATATTTGGAACACGTCTATGAACGAGCACATGTTGCAGCCAGAGGAAGGCTCGAAATACATACACATTTATCAAAAGATGATGGCTCATATCAATGCCCAGAAATCAAACTACGGGGACCCGCGTGAAGTCGCAGACCTTGTGATTCGATTAGCTGAGAAGAAGCGGCTGAAAAAGCTGAGATATCCGATTGGGAAAGGAGTGCGACTTTCATTTACCGCAAAGCAGCTTCTGCCTTGGAGCATGTGGGAAAAGATCATATTACGTACACTCTCTTCAAAAAAATAAGCATAAAAAAACAGGTAGACCTTTAACGTCCACCTGTTTTTTCATTTATTCAGTTTCAGACTGTCCAAGGGTAATGTCTAGATTTTTGTTTTTCCCTTCACGAATGACAGTCATTGTTGTTTTATCGCCGACTTTTGTTTCTTTGTACAAAATTTCTTTCAGCTGAGAGCTGTTCGCCACGTTTTTCCCTTTAAACTTGATGATGACATCTCCAGACTTCAAGCCTGCTTTTTGTGCAGGTGATCCTTTTGATACATCCTTTACGTAAATCCCTTTGCCGATTTGTTTATCAAATAGGCCGAGCGTATTTTCTTGATATGTTTCAGGCACTTGCTCAAGATCAATCATTTGTACGCCAAGGTAAGGACGTTCAACCTTTCCGTTTTTCAACAGCTCATCTACTATCGGTTTGACATCGTTACTTGGAATCGCAAAGCCGAGTGATTCGACACCGCTTTCGCTAATTTTTAAGCTGTTGATACCGATGACTTGACCATCTGTATTGATAAGCGGTCCACCGCTGTTTCCTGGATTGATCGCTGCATCTGTTTGCAGTACATTCATTTCCACCGTACCAGATGACGTGTTCGCTTCAACTGTACGATCAAGACCACTAATAATCCCTTCTGTTACAGTACCAGAGAACTGGGCACCAAGCGGGTTTCCAATTGCGATCACTTTGTCTCCAGCACGAAGCTTAGAAGAATCACCAAAGCTCGCCACTTTATCAATGCCGTCTGCATTGATTTCTACAACCGCTAAATCTGTCATCACGTCACTGCCTACGAGCTTCGCGTCTTTTGTTTTTCCGTCATAAAGTGTGACCTTCAATTTATTGGCACCCTCGACTACGTGGTTATTTGTAATAATGTACGCTTTTTTCCCATCCTTTTTAAAGATGACACCAGAACCCGTTCCAGCTTCAGCTTCTGTTGAATCACCGCTAAGGCCAAACGAATTTTGGGTAGATTGATAGTTTGAGACTCCCACAATGGTTGGCTCTAAATCTTCTACCATATCAGAAACATTCGTGGCATTGGTGATTTGTTTTGTTGAGAAATTTTCAGAGGCCGCTGGTTCACTTGACGCTGTTTGCGTTTGATTGTTTGCTGCTGTGTCCTGTGACTGCGGCAAAAGCGGTGTAATGCCAAGCACAAGGCCGCCGCCAATAATTCCGCCAAGGATCGGACTGAGCCATGCTGCTTTCCGCTTTTTCTCCTTTTTCGACGCACGGTCATCCCCCATTTGAGGAGAATGGTTTGTCACACTCTCATGAGTGGCAGAAGCTTCGTTTTCATGAGGTTGAAAAACGACTTCCTTTTCTTTTTCAGGTTCGTCTATTTGTTTCTCATTCTCTTGATGTACATCTTCTTCTTGATTCAACTTCTTCTCTTCATCTTCTCTTCGAAAATCCATCGCTTACACTCCTTTACATCATGTTCATGACTTGCTTGATTCATATGTGTAGATAGGACTCATGTCCTCTTAATGGCAACATCATTGAAGATACTACATGACAATAAGTCAAATTATATAATACTTATACATAGAAAAAAAGCAAGGTGCGCACATTCGTGAAAAGCACCTATTGATCTGCCTTTTGTCTATGCCCTTTTTTCCCTTGAGCTTATCATAAACAAACATTATGGGATAATAATGAGAAGAATATGTGAAATTGTGAAAAATGCATGAGATTGTTGACATGCCGCCTTTATATCCCGTTATAATGACGTTGAGAGGATGTGGAAGACTTTGTCGTACACCATTTATTTAGTGGAAGATGAACAAAACTTAAACGAACTTTTAACCAAATATTTAGAAAGTGAAAATTGGAATGTCTCCTCTTTTTTAACCGGAGAAGCGGCACGCGAAGCAATGAATAAGCCGCCGCATCTATGGATTTTAGATATCATGCTGCCTGATACAGATGGCTACACACTGATTAAAGAAATCAAAGCCGCATCACCTGACGTACCGGTCATTTTCATTTCAGCACGCGACGCTGATATTGATCGTGTCCTCGGTTTAGAGCTGGGAAGCAGTGATTATATTGCGAAACCATTTCTCCCGCGCGAGCTGATCATTCGGGTGCAAAAGCTGCTTGAGCTTGTGTATAAAAACAGCGATACTCCGCAGCAGCAAAGTGTTACACCCGTTTCCTCTTATGTCATTCATGAGAATGTAAGAGAGGTGTATGAAGGAGATCAGCTTATTAACTTAACTTCTAAGGAATTTGACTTGCTGCTTTTATTTACACATCATCAAGGACATGCTTTTTCTCGTGAAGATATTCTCGTCAAAATTTGGGGACACGATTACTTTGGGACAGATCGTGTGGTGGATGACCTTGTCAGACGATTGCGCAAAAAAATGCCCGACTTAAAGGTCGAGACCATCTATGGATTTGGCTATAGGATGCTAAAAGGATGAAGAACAAACCACTCGCTTTTCAAATTTGGATCGTCATCTCTGGTATTTTACTCACCATCTCGATTGTCCTGATCATCCTATTTTCCAATACATTACGTAACTTTTTCACGAATGAAATTTATAAAAATATCGAAAATGAACAACAGGTGCTCACAGAATATCCGTTGAACCGAGACGGCTCACCAAAGTCGACACCGGAAAACCGCTCGGTGCAGCACATTCTGATTCCGTCAGATGAATTAAACCAAATGGCGCAGTTTTTCCCGCACGCTTTTATAGAGAAAATCCAAGCCTTTGTGAAAAAACAAAAAAGCGCAACGAAACGCTATTCTGAAGAGGTGAATGGCCAGCACATCTTTTTTGTCATCAAAAAAGTATCAACAGGCAATACACAATATATTCTTTTGTCTTATGCGCCAGACTCTTATCGAGATGACCTGTCCTTTACGCTGTTTAAACAGCTGATCTTTATCTTGGGCACCGTTATTTTATTAAGCTGGATTCCATCGATTTGGCTTGCCCGCTACTTATCCCGTCCAATCGTTGCATTTGAAAAGCACGTGAAGCGGATTGCACAAGAAGACTGGGACGACCCTGTCATCGTTGACCGGCAAGATGAGATCGGAAAGCTTGGTCACACCATTGAAGAAATGAGACAAAAACTCATTCAAAAGGATGAAACAGAACGGACTCTTTTGCAAAATATATCACATGACTTAAAGACACCTGTCATGGTCATCCGCGGCTATACGCAGTCGATTAAAGATGGTATTTTTCCTAAGGGAGATCTTGAACAAACGGTGGAAGTCATTGAAGGTGAAGCGGAAAAGCTTGAGAAGAAAATCAAGGATTTGCTGTACTTAACAAAGCTTGATTATTTATCAAATCAACACCCTGCACATGCTTCCTTCCTACTCAGTAATACGATGCTGGAAGTGGTCGACCGGATACGCTGGTCGAAAAATGAATTGCAGTGGAACGTGGACTTAGATGATGAGGCTGCTCTTGAAGGCGATCCAGAACAATGGAGCAAATTATTTGAGAATGTACTAGAAAATCAACTTCGCTACGCAAAAAGTAAAATTGATATTCATATGAAACAGGAAGAGGATCAAATACGCATTGTCATTCGTAATGACGGTCCTCCAATTGAAGAACATATGCTATCCAACCTATACGAACCTTTTAGTAAGGGAAAAAAGGGCGAATTCGGTATTGGATTAAGCATTGTCAAAAAAATTCTCTCCATGCATCAAGCGTCTATATCTATTGAAAATGATGAACTAGGTGTACGTTATACGATCACGGTTCCAAAGAAGAGACTGTAGGTTTTTGACCGCAGTCTTTTTTAGATGAATGAATACCCATTAAAATCACGGTATGTGGCTTTAATTTTCTTGCCAGCTTGATACATCCATTTCTTTTCAATGGTTGTCTCTTTCGGCATTTTGACTTTTTCTACTTGAATTCCTTTTGTTCGCAAGCGTCTTATCATATCATCGATTTCTCTCATGGAACATCATCCTTTCACATATTTTGACCAGTTGGTCACCTTACTTTATAATATAAAGAATTACACTGTAAAAAACAAGTTACAATCTGATTAATTTTTGAAAACTTTCGTCGTTTATGACCGATAAGTCACATCTCTTTGCGCACGTTTCCTAAGACATTTGTCTCTCGGTAAGAAAGGATGACAATCATATTGAAAAAGAAAGAGAAAATGATCATTGAGGCTGGTATGAAATTGTTTGCCAGCAAAGGCTACAATACAACGTCTGTTCAGGAAATTGCGGATGAATGCCACATGTCAAAGGGTGCTTTTTATCTTTATTTTAAATCAAAGGAAGCACTGCTCATTTCAATCTTACATTACTATTATGATAAGGTATTTACCCGGATTCATGAGGTTCAAACAGAGGGCGGCACACCAAAGGAAGCCTACCGTAAACAGCTCACTGTCTACTACGATAATATTTTGCAGCAAAAGGATTTTATTAAAATGCAGCTAAGTGATCGAGCATTGCCAATGAATGAAGATACGCAGCAGCTCGCAAAACAAATCAGACTTGCCACCATTCAGCTTCACATTGATAACATTAAACAGGTATATGGAGATGCAGCGATTCCATATATGGCTGATCTTTGTTTGACGATTGAGGGCATGAGCCACGTATATTTCGAGCTTGCGATTTTATATGATTTTCAGCTGGAGGCTGAGGAGCTAGCCGCAACGATGATTCACCGTATTGATGATTTGATGGGCGGTATGATGAAGCGACATGATCTTCCGCTCATCTCTGTAGATCAAGCGAGCGATTGGTTTGGTCCTATTTATGAACGGTCATTCGACCCACTGACAGAATCTCTTTTAAAAGAACTAAGAGAGCAGGCTGAGGCACACTATGAAGTGAAAAACGAGCCTGATTTATTCGAAGCACTTGGCATTTTAGAAAATGAATTAAACAAACAGAAACCTAGACAAGTCATCGTGAAAGGCATGCTGCTTCAATTAAAATTATACACACCACTCCAAACCCACTCCGAATCACTTTTGCGTATTTTGAAAGAGGACCATTTGTAGAACCCAAGGCATTCCTTGGGTTTCATTTTTGTTCACATCACATTCAATGAAAAAAACCAGGGGCAGCCGCCCCTGGCTTCTTATTTTGCTTTCGGTGTCACCATTTCTTCTGGTTTCACAAACTCTTCAAACTGCTCTTCTGTTAACAGCTCTAATTGAAGTGCTGCTTCTTTTAACGTTAAACCTTCTTTGTGAGCAAGCTTTGCAATTTTCGCTGCATTTTCATATCCGATGTGCGGGTTAAGTGCCGTCACAAGCATCAATGAATTGTTCAAGTTTTTCTCGATTGTTTCTAGGTTTGGTTCGATTCCAATGGCACATTTGTCATGGAATGAGTTCATGCCATCAGCAAGTAATTCAACTGATTGCAAGAAGTTATAGATGATGACCGGCTTGAATACGTTCAGCTCAAAATTTCCTTGGCTGGCAGCAAAACCGATCGTTGCATCATTCCCCATAATTTGTGCTGCAATCATTGTTAAAGCTTCACTTTGAGTTGGGTTCACTTTACCTGGCATAATGGAGCTTCCTGGTTCATTTTCAGGAATGATCAATTCACCAATTCCACAGCGAGGACCACTTGCCAGCCATCTCACATCGTTGGCAATTTTCATTAAATCAGCTGCAAGTGCTTTTAGGGCACCGTGTGCATACGTAATTTCATCATGGCTTGTCAGCGCATGGAATTTGTTTGGTGAAGAATTGAAATTTTGACCTGTCAGCTTGCTGATTTCCTCAGCGACATATTGACCAAACTCAGGATGTGCGTTAATTCCTGTACCAACAGCTGTGCCGCCAATCGCAAGCTCTCTCATTTTTTCAGTTGATTCTAGAATCATTTCTTTTGAACGGTCTAGCATGTACACCCAGCCGCTAATTTCTTGACCTACTGTCAGTGGTGTTGCGTCTTGCAAATGCGTACGACCAATTTTCACAATTTCTTGATATGCTTTTGCTTTCTCATCAAGAGTCGCTCTCAATTGATCAATCGCAGGCAATAGCTTTTTGTACACAGCTAAAACAGCTGCCACGTGCATAGCAGTTGGGAATGTGTCATTTGAGCTTTGACTGCGGTTGACGTCATCATTCGGGTGAATGCTGAACTCACTATTTTTATCTTTCAAGTAAGCAGTTGCTCTATTTGCAACGACTTCGTTCATATTCATGTTACTTTGTGTTCCACTACCTGTCTGCCATACAACAAGCGGGAAATGCTCGTCATACTTTCCGCTGATGATGTCATCACATACAGCAGCAATTGCTTCTGCTTTTTCGCTCTCAAGGTTGCCAAGACGTTCGTTGGCAATCGCTGTGCTACGTTTCAAAATTGCAAACGCATTCACAACTTCCTTTGGCATTTTCTCAGAACCGATTTTGAAATTTTCTTTGCTTCGTTGTGTTTGTGCACCCCAGAACTTGTCCTTTGGCACCTTGATTTCGCCCATTGTATCTTTTTCGATTCTAAATTCTGTCATTATGTATCCCTCCATAGCTTCTATACACTCAACTCTATTCTATACAAAAAACGAAAATCCTTTAAGCGTTTTCAATTAAAATTTTATCTTTATTTTAATTTTAGTTCAATATAAACGCGGACATCTTTCGAATATTTGTATTTTGGGTTCGTTTTTCCGTAATCTTTTGATGTATATGTCACTTCATAATGCTTGTCAAACGACTGTAGAATACGGTCAATCTCCTCTTTTGTTCCTGCTAAACGAATTTGTGCCATCTTGTGTCCTCCAAAACCCTCATTCTTTCTTTTACCACAAAATAATGTAACACAGAATATTGTTTTTTCAAGCAGGTAATGCTAAGAAAAAGTTATTTGAGGCGGGTGATCCATTTGAATCAAACTCCACTGAAAGAGCACTTATACGATAATCTCTCTGTCATCCTCCCGCAGTTAAAGGATATGGACGATTTGATTCATGAGAAAAAAACGCTGCCTCACGGGCAAGTTGTTTACTATTTATACATAAAAGAAATGAACAAAAAGATGGAGATTCAAACCTTTTTAAAGCTGCTTCTCCAAGATCATGCGTCTCTTACAAAAGAAAAGTTGGAATCTAATTTATCCATGATGACCACTCGTTCGGTTAAGACCTCTGAAGAATTGATTGATGCGATTTTTGAAGGTCACTGCGTGGTGCTGATTAACGGATTTCAGCATGCTTATATATTAGAAACAAACGGAACGAAGAAACGCAATTTAGGGGATTCTACCTCTGAAACAGTCGTAAGAGGACCCAAAATTGGCTTTATTGAAGATTTAAATACGAATTTAGCGCTTGTAAGACAGCGCTTAAAAAATCCTGATGTCAAAACCGTCGATATGAAGATTGGTTTACAGAAATACACACAGGTGACCATCATGTACATCGACGGTATCGTACAAGTACCCGTTTTAAAGGAAGTCAAAAAGCGGCTCAAGCAAGTCACCATTGATGATATACAGGACTCTGGTGTTCTTGAGGAGCTCATTGAAGACAATGTGTACTCTCCTTTTCCACAAATTCAAAACACAGAACGGCCGGATAAAGTCGCGTCTGCTTTAAACAATGGCCGGGTCGCCATTTTTGTCGATCACTCACCTTTTGTGTTAATTGTACCTGCTTCGCTCGCCACAATTATGCAATCACCTGATGATTATTATGAAAGGTGGATCGCTGCCTCTCTCATTCGGATGCTGCGGTTCACCTCGATCTTTCTGACATTATTTTTATCAGCCATTTATATTGCGCTTGTGTCCTTCCATCAAGGGCTTTTACCAACAACTCTTGCTATTTCAATCTCAAGTACGAGAGAAAATGTCCCCTTTCCGCCTATTGTGGAGGCGCTTATCATGGAGATCACAATTGAACTGCTGCGGGAAGCCGGTTTAAGGCTGCCAAATCCGCTCGGTCAAACGATTGGACTTGTTGGCGGGGTTGTTATTGGTCAGGCTGCCGTTCAGGCACATATTGTCAGCTCGATTATGGTGATTATCGTGAGTGTCATTGCACTTGCATCCTTTACTGTTCCTCAATATGGAATGGGCATGTCCTTTCGCGTGCTCCGTTTTGTGTCCATGTTTGCTGCGGCTACCTTTGGTTTATACGGGATTGTGCTGTTTATGCTCGTACTCCTTACCCATCTCACACGTCAAAAAAGTTTTGGCACACCGTATTTCTCACCAGATTTTGTGTTCAGCTATAAAAACGAGGACAATTCCATTATTCGATTGCCCTTAAAAAATCAACAGAAAGGAGAACGAGATGGTCAATCATAAAGAGTCGATATCAAGCTATCAGGCAAGTGCCATTATTGCAAATACAACACTAGGCGCAAGTATGATGATTCTGCCACGTTCAATGGCTCAGGCTGCGGCTACACCTGACGGCTGGATTGCACTCTTACTCATGAGTGTCATTTACATTGTGTTTATTTTTGCAAATGTCCTGATGATGAAAAAAGTACCTTTCTCCTCATATTATGATTATACGAATGAGGGACTTGGAAAATGGATTGGCGCGCTTGCCAACCTCTTGATTATTATTTATTTTCTTGGCGTTGCCAGCTATGAAGTACGGGCTATGTCGGAGATGGTGAAGTTCTTCCTGCTTCAAAACACACCTGTAGCGATGACAATGATCAGCTTTATTTTGGTTGGTTTTTATCTTGCCATTGGAGGAATCGGTGATTTAGCCAGGCTATTTCCTTTTATTCTGATTGTGACGCTCATCATCTTATTTGTCGCTTACGGACTGAGCGTGCAAGAATTTAAGCTAGATAACCTTCGTCCCGTTTTAGGAGAGGGATTCACCCCTGTCTTCAAATCCTTGAACGCATCAGCCATTTCGTTTGTAGGCATTGAAATGATGCTGTTTATGCCTGCCTATTTGAACACGCAAAAACACACCTTCGCTTATGGTACAGTCGGCTTTTTGATTCCTGCGATCATCTATATTTTCACCTATATTCTTGTGGTTGGTGCGTTCACGGTGAAAGAAACAGCGACTTTGACTTGGCCGACAATTGCCTTATTTCAATCATTTGATATACAGGGAATTTTTATTGAACGGATTGAATCCTTTTTGCTGATCGTTTGGCTTGTTCAGCTGTATACAAGCTTTGTCGGGTATACATTTTTTGCTGCGATCGGTGTATCTAAACTGACTAAGTTTCCTAAAAAGGTGGTCCTCGTTTTAATGGGAATTGTCATTTACTTTGCTGCTATTTTCCCAAAGGATGTTGACACAGTACGTGATTATTTAACTTATGTGAATGATTTATTTTTCCTTTTATTCGGTATCCTCCCGTTTCTCTTATTTATCATCGTGTTTTTTAAAAGGAGGCGGAAAGCTGCATGAAAAAGAACGCAACCTTTGCAATTCTGATCCTTGTTCTATTAAGTGGATGCTGGGATAGTACCAATATTGAGGAGCTGAACATGGCGATTGGTTATGGCTTAGATAAAGGAGATGACGGTCATAAGCTTAAAATATCTATGCAAGTCCTTGTTCCTCAAAAAATTGAGCAAGAATCCAGCGTAAAAGACCCAACAAAGATTATTGAAACGAGCGGAGATTCCGTACATCAAATATTCCGAACAACAACACTTAAAAGTCACCGTATTTTCGCGCAGCAGCTAAGGGTGTATTTATTTTCTGAGGAGCTCATCAATGAGAATAATTTCGACCTCGTCATTAATGAATTTATTCGCGACAATGAAGCGCGGAGAGGAAGCCTTGTCTTTATGACCCCTGAGAAACCTGGGAACATCCTGAAAATCAATGACGATGGACAGCCAGCTTCTTCTACATTATATGATATTTCTGGGAATACTAAATCGACTATACGTATGCTCAAGCCCGTTTCATTAGGAGATATTTCTTCTGCTATGCAAAACAACGTATCTTTTGCTGTTCCGAAAGTCAGTGTGGATCAAGGGAAATTAATAATCGACGGTGCCTCTATTATTAAAAACAAACGTTTTCTCACCAATATCTCTCCGTTAGCCGTGCAGTCATACAATCTGTTGACTGGGGACGGTAAAGGCGGAGTCGTTGAATTTAAATATGATCAGAGCATCTATTCTTTTGAGATATTTAAACTGAAACACAACATTGAAACGAATAAAACAGCCAGTGGGAATTATCAATTTAATGTGTCAGTGGAGCTTGATGGAAGATTGTCTGAGGATTGGAATGAGCGAGAGAACGCATTTAATGAAAAGTATCTTCAAGAAATTGAGCGTGCAGTGGAGCGTCGATTAGAGGAAGATGCAAAAGATTTCATCGAGGAATTACAGCATGAGATCAAAGCTGATATTTGCGGGTTCTATCAAAAGGCAAGTATTGCTTACCCGAAGGATTTTCGAAAAGATGCAAAACATTGGGATGAGATTTTTAGTGAATCAGATATTCGTTACAAAGCAAATGTGAAAATCCGTGACTTCGGGACTAAGGGCGCAACACAATCCTTATAGAGTATGTTAAAATGGTAAGAAAAAAAGGGTGTCAATCATGAAACGAGCTTTACTTTCGGCCGGCATTCTATTTTTGATTCTAGGAATACTCCTGTTAATCGTTGTATTCATGCAATCAAAAGAAGATTTCTTCATTGAAGCCGACAGCTTTTCAAGCACATTTTTGATCGTGATCTATTATGGACAAACCCCTGCGCTCCTTCTTATTGGAGGCGGTATATTCGTCGGACTTTCACAGATCATTGGTTTGCAAGAGAAAAAGGCAGCTTTGGCAAAGGAGAGCGTAAAGCTATTATCCGAGATGAAGAAAGCCCTAGAAGACAAATCGGCCGAGGAGCAGGAGGCTTTTCCAGTTCCTGAGCTCCATCAACTATCCGAACGTCCGATCACAGGACAGAAGGACTAAACTTACGCATGTTCTAGCAGCTTTCTTTTGAAAGCTGTTTTTTTATTTTATTGGATCAGCTTATGACGATGTGCATACACAGCCGCTTGCGTCCGGTCTTCTACATCGAGTTTGGAAAGAATGTTCGTAATATGTGTCTTCACTGTTTTAATTGTAATAAATAGTTCCTCAGCGATGACCTTATTCGATTTACCATCGGCAATCAGCTTCAAGATTTCCATTTCCCTTGCTGTTAATGCATCATGAAGGATCGATCCATTTGAGGAATGACGAAGTTTATTCATCACCTTTCCAGCTACTTTTGATTCTAGTCTTGGTTCGCCGATACTTGCAGACCGAATGGCATCTGCAATTTCTCCTGCCTTGGATGTTTTTAATAAATAACTTAACGCACCTGCCTCAATCACTGGATAAACTTTATCATCGTCAATAAAGCTCGTCAGAACGATAATTCTAGCATCTTCAATTTCCTGACAAATTCTTTTCGTTGCTTCGATGCCATCCATGCCTTCCATGACAAGATCCATTAAAATGACATCTGGCCGTAATTCAACTGCTAGCTCTACACCTTTTTGTCCATCTGACGCTTCACCAATGACTTCAATATCAGCCTGTGCCTCTAAAAAAGCAGCAAGCCCCATTCTCACCATTTCGTGATCGTCAATTAAAAGCACTCGAATCATCGAACGTTCTCTCCTTTTCCTTCATCAAAAATGGGAACCTTCACATCAATTTGTGTTCCTTTTCCTTCAAATGACATAATCTCTGCGACACCGCCTACTTCACTTGTTCTTTCACGAATTGATTCCAGTCCGTAGGAGGCCGTCTTCACATGATCGGTTTGAAAGCCGATCCCATTGTCGATAATCTTCAGCTGCACCTGCCGATTTCGAATGAGCAGACGCACCGTCACCTTTGTCGCCTTTGCATGCCTGAACACATTTGACAGGGCTTCCTGTACAATTCGGAAGAGGTGATCCTCTACTCCTTTTGAGAGCGGTACATCATCTTCTATTTCCCAATCAATATCAATCGGCTGCTTTGCTTGAAATTCATTTAGGAGTTCAATCAAGCCTTTTTTCAAGTCTTTTCCTTCAAGGGTGATCGGTCTGAGATGTAGCAAAAGCGCACGCATTTCATTCTGTGCATCGCCAGCCATTCGTTCGACTAAGCGCATCTGCTTTAAAATCTTTTCATCCTTTTCCTTCATGCCTTCAAGAATCGCAGAGGTCAT
This sequence comes from Bacillus sp. FSL K6-2841, assembly GCF_037976435.1. Classification (NCBI taxonomy): domain Bacteria; kingdom Bacillati; phylum Bacillota; class Bacilli; order Caryophanales; family Bacillaceae; genus Bacillus; species Bacillus sp. FSL K6-2841. The sequence continues at coordinate 2,932,547 of NZ_CP150266.1, forward strand.
CATTGAAATTGCAAACAACTGCTGGCTGACCGCATCATGCAGTTCTCGTGCTAGACGCTGACGTTCTTCGGAGACGACCGATTTTTTCATTTGCACCTGCCATTCTGCCCGCTCATTCGAGAGCTTTTGCAAAGAGGCTACTTGACCTTCTACTCGTTTCGCCATTTCATTTAATTGGTCTGCCGCTAAGCCAATTTCATCGTCGCCAAGAGACGGCAGTCTGTATGCAAAGTTCCCATTTTCAAACTTTAAAATCGACTCTACAAGCTGATCAAGACGCTTTTTATGCTGATAGCCAAATACATGTGAGGCAGAAACCCCAATGGCAAGACTAATGATCAGTAAAATACAAAAAAACGGGATGCCGAACCAGCGGGTAGAGAGGAGAATCATCGGATCAAGCTGATAATAAAAAAACATGGGCAGCATCGTCATGATGACAACTCCAAGCGAGATCCCTACTCCAAGACGAATAGATTGCCACTGGATACCTAGATGGAGTTTTCTCATAAGTATCTCACATCCACATCTCCGATCAGTAAAGAGATGGAGATTTTCACTTTTCGTTTGCTCTCATCGTAATTGTCGGTCATCACATACACTTTACTGCCGAATCCGCTTCTTTTTTCATCAATAATCTTCATATCACCAATGGCAGCCGAAGCACTCACACATACTTCAATATCCTGCGGCACGAAAATATCCACATCTCCGATGAGCCCGCTTATTACGATCGTGCTCTCTTCTTCTGCGATGATGGCCTTTGATAAGTCGATTTTGACATCGCCGATAAACCCTGAAATCGTCAGATCACTTAATTGAAACGGCTTTTTCATCAGTCTGACTTCACCGATAAAGAAGTCATGCTCCTTGCGCGGCTTTGTCTGGCTTTTTGTTTTCTTTTGCTCGCCCTCTTTTTCAAGATTGACTTTCAGAGAAGGCTTATCGCTCTCCGGTGCTTCCTTTTTATCGACATCAAAAACGGGTTTGTTTTTCAATAAGCGATAGCCGGCATATATCAAAAAGGCCGCAAATAAATATCCTGTGAGACTAAACGTAATATTGAGCAGGAATTTTAAAAAGAGAAAGCCGGCAAAAATATAGGAAACTGAACCGAGCCAACGTTTGGATCTTGAGTGCAGCCAATAGCCCGCAAGCGCAAAAAACACAGGCCAAAACAAATCGGCTCCGATCCCAATAATTTTGAGAAATAGATTAATACCAAAAATCACGACAATGATGCCTAAAATTTGATTCCTTGAAAAACGCAGTTGACTCGCCTCCTTCCTTTGTTTCGTTCATTACCGCAGCTTTAAGTTTCCACTTGTCATTTCAATATCGACTAAGTGTGTCCCTTTTCCCCGCGTGCCTGTAAAGCCTCGACCTTCACTATCTGCTTGATCAAAGTGATAGGTGTGATCGACACTTCCACTTGTTTTTTTCACTTGGACATTAAAATCTCCTTCATCCGGCAGGTTAAATTTTGCGCTGCCTGATGTCATGTGAAAGGAGACCGGTGATTCAATGGTATCAAAGCTTGCCGTCAATCTACCACTCGTCATTTCTAGCTGCATTTCGCCTTTGACATCTTTAATATCGGCACGCCCTGAGGTTGCTCCAATATCGCTATTTTTCGCATCGATGTGAGACACAGAGAGTCTGCCAGATGTCGCTTTGATTTCGACATTGTTTGCTGAGAAATTCTCGGCATTGAGGTTTCCGCTTGTTGATTTTAGGATCACATCTTCAAGTGCCAGCTTCCCTTCGCCGTCAATCTCACTGACCCCGCTTCCACCCGTAATCTTCACATTTTTATGATAATCTGTTGGCATTTTGACTAAGAGTTCTCCTTTTTCAAATGAAGTGAAAAACAAGAATCCTTTATTTTCAGCACGGATGTTAAATGTACTGCCTGTTTGTTCCGCATACATTTTCCCTTTTCCACCTACGACCATCACGGAAATATCGGAACGATTTTCAGGCTGTACCTTCACGCGAAATCCAGAAAGAGAAATATCTAATTGATCAATTTCATCTTTTTTCGCTGAAGCTGTTGTGACTGGTTTTTCACGGGAGAAACTCAAATGAAAGAGATTTTCGTTTTTGAAAAGCATCCCAATCATTAAAAAGACACCTACGAGTATACAAATTAGACCAATTAATCGCTTCATTCATACCATCCCTTTATCTTCTGACCTTTTCATTATAAGGAAAAGCGAAACAGAAAGAAATCAAATATCGGAAGAAAAATCCTGCTTTTCTTCCGACCTGTCTCTGATTTCTTAGTTTGCTTGCTGCTGCTCAGGCTTCTTCTCCAGCTTGAGCTTTTGCCATTCTTTTTCAACCTCATCTGCATAGTCTAGGTGAGCATATGCCCCTTGATCTGCAAATTGTGCATAGCTGCCTGCTTTTGTCTCCATTTCTTCGATACGGTTCTCCATTCGAAGAAATTCTTTATATGCACTTTCACTATCTACTTTATTCATAGATTCGTTCATATGCTGCTTTGCCTGTGCGGCATTTGCTCTTGCTATGAGCGCCTGCTTCTTGTCTTTAATATCACGCAGCTTCGTTTCTAACTGCTGCAATTGCTCTTTTAGCTCCTTTAGTTGTTTCACAGATTGCTGATAAGCTTCCTGATATTCCAAATGCTTTTCTTCAAAATACTTCATTTCTGTGAGCGCTTTTCGAGCTAACTCTTCTTCTCCTGCGTGAAATGCCAGCTCAGCCTGCTTCTTTCTTTTTTCAGCAAATGCTTCCGTCTCTTCTGCTTTGCGCAGGAAACCTTGTTGAATCGTTTGCTGTTTGATGATCGCATGTTTCGCTTTGGCAATATCGTCCTCCATATCACGAACGTACTGATTTAGCATGACACGCGGGTTCTCCATTTTATCTAAGCCCTCATTGACCGTTGCAACAAACATATCTCTCATTCTTCTAAATACCATTTGAATTTCCTCCTCTTATTTTTTCTTTAAAAAGTCTTCCCATTCTTGATCAAATGACGTATGCATAGGTTCTTCCATTTTCGGGGACGTGTTTGGCTCCATATATGATCTGCTTGATGATCCTTTTGCCACTTCACCATTGATCATCGTCCAGCCGAAGTAGAGAAGCCCCCCAGCTAGTGCGATTCCAAGGATAAATGGCAGAGCTTGCACAACGATCATGACACCAATGACTGCTAGAATGACGCCGAAGGTTTTACTGCCTTGCTCATATTTCTTTACACCTACATAGATGAGCCACGCCCCAATCAGAATCGGGATCAGCCCTCCTAGTGAACCACCGAAGAAGATGGATAGACCGACAAACATTAAAATCGAACCGATGATGGTTTTACTTGTTATTTTCATCTTCATGCCTCCTTTCTTGCTCCTTGCTTTTACTATAGTCAAAAAAGAAAGCTGGCAAAACGTGTCGCAGATTGATCTTTCATTGCGACCAGAGTCGTAACTTCGCTCAGACTGAGCGGTAGAATCCAATAAAAAAGCACTCTTCAATGAGAAGAGTGCTTTTCTTTATTTAGACCGAAATACGTTTGCACTTCGTTCATATTCAACATCCGCTTCACCGAGTCGATGATTCACGATTCGGGCGGCTGCAAATAAATAGTCAGATAGCCGGTTTACATATGTGAGCGCAACTGATGGAATCTTCTCCTGCTTCGCAAGCGTCACCATATGCCGCTCTGCTCTTCTGACGACTGTCCGCGCCACATGTAAGAGAGCTGCGCCTTCCTGACCGCCCGGTAAAATAAACTTCGTGAGCGGCGCGGCTTCTTCTACATAGACATCCATTCTTTGCTCAAGGACTGCTACAGACGCTTCCGTTAATTTACCTTCTTTCGGTGGTTTCACTGCTGCTAAATCACCGCCGCAGTCAAACAGCTCGTGCTGTATCACAATCAGCTCTGACAAAATGTCTTGAAACAATTCGCCATGCTGACGTAATTTTGCATGTGCGAGTCCAATAAAGCTATTCGCCTCATCTAACGTGCCGTAAGCCTCTACTCTCACATCATCCTTATCGGCTCTCCCGCCGATCAAGCCTGTTTGACCTTGATCCCCTGTTTTTGTATAAAGTTTCATTGGTGTTCCTCCTTCTCTATTGCTTTGTCCTTTTAGTATAACCTGAAGTGAAAAGGATGTATTTGTTTAACTAAAGCACTGTGATGTTCATCGCATCATAAACAAAAAAAGCGAACCCTTTGGTTCACTTTCAAATGGCATTTAATGAATAAAGAAGACGGTGCACTTTCTGCTTTAATCTTTCGTGTAAATGCTCATCATCTTCTGTTTCTTGCATACCCGCAGCAGCGATACAAAGATGATGAATGGACATGCTCGTCTCCTGTTTCATCATATGGACAAGCTGCCCCACAAGCTGAACAGACGCTCCGTCTGATATAGACTCTTTCAGTACAAGCCAAATGGTCAGCTCTCCTTGATGACGCATGCCGTAAAGCACCATGTCGTCGTCTGTGTCTTCAGCAGCAAATTGTTTTGGTCCACTTGCTTGGTCGTAAAACAATAGTCCTTCCCGATCTTCCAGCTCATCTCGAAGCATCTCACTTCCCGTTCCAAGAGACCTTTTCCAAAAGAAGCCGCCCTTTTTCTGATGTGAGGAAAGGATGCGAAGCGGCTGTTTGAGGGAAAACGTCATTCCTTCTCCGCCATGCGTTTTCCAGCCATCCGCTAACTTTGCATTTGATGCTACAGAAGCCCCCGCAGGCTCAATGATCACCTGAGGGTTTGCCCTTCGCGGATGTTGGAGCGGTGTTACATTTGTTTCATATACACGGTTGATTCGCGCAGGCGTCAAGACGTGATGCGGCAGCCCTGCCATCTCTGCCTTTCCTTCATCAAGCAGGAGCAGCCGATCACAATACAAACTGGCGATGTTCACATCATGAAACACACCGATTACCGTCAGCCTAGAGGAAGTGGTCTCTTCTTTAATTAAATCAAGCAAGTCTTTTTGATAAGCCAAATCAAGAAAACTGGTTGGTTCATCCAGCAATAAATAGTCAGGCTGCTGGGCTAATGCCTGTGCCAAGTACACACGCTGCTGTTCTCCCCCGCTTAGCTCATGAATGGATTGATCCTTAAATTGTGCAACATCCGTTTGTTCCATTACTTTGTTGATGATCTGCATATCTTCTCGTGTAACAGATTGCAGCCATCCTTTTTGATATGGATAACGACCGAATTGAACCGTTTCTTCCACTGTAAATGAGAAGGCTTGGTCCGTTTTCTGCGGTAGAACAGCCATTTTTTGTGCAAGTGCCTTTGGACGGTAAGATTGAATCAGTTGACCGCTCAGGCGTACCTCACCACTGTCAGGTTCCAGCAGCCCAGAGATCATTTTAAGCAAAGTCGACTTCCCGCTTCCATTTGGACCAAGAATACCGAGAAATTCGCCTTGCTTTACCTCAAGACTGATGCCGCGTATGACCTCTTTCTCTCCATATCCACCTTTAATTTCCTTCACTTGAATCATAGATGAGTCCCTCCTCTATATTTACGAATGAGGATGATGCCGAATACAGGGGCACCAATTAACGCTGTGATGATGCCGATCGGTAATTCAGTCGGCTCAATGATCGTACGCGATAACACATCTGCTAAAACAAGAAAGGAAGCGCCATTCAGCATAGACAAAGGCAGGAGGTGCCGGTGGTCTGTGATAGCTAAGAGGCGAATAAAATGCGGAATCACAAGTCCCACAAATCCGATCGTTCCTGATACCGCTACCGCACTTCCAGTCAGAATTGATCCAGCAAGCAGCACGATATATTTGCTCCTTTTCACATGTACACCTAATAACTTTGCCTTCTCCTCGCCATACGTCATAACATTCAAATCTCTCCCCATCAGCATTAATGCAAAGGTCCCAATCAGAAAGAAAGGAAGGAAAAGCACAATATAGCGCCAGCCCCTCATGGACACACTGCCAAGAAGCCAATGAATAATCTCTTTTAGATCATCACCCGTTAAAGCAATCATCAATGAAATAAGCGCGCCCAAAAAAGAACTGAAAATCACCCCTGTTAAAATTAACGAGGAGATGCTCATCCCCCGATGAACAAGACGTGCAAAAAAGAGGACGAGACATAAGGTCACAAGTGCTGTTGTCATACTGAAAAAAGGCAGTGTGAAACTGCCGAGCAAAGGGAGCTGCAAACTGAAAAATAGGGTCGCGACAGCTCCAACTGATGCACCTTGAGATACCCCCAGTGTATATGGGTCAGCAAGAGGATTTTTTAATAAGCCTTGAAAAGCTGCTCCAGATAACGCCAGCGCTGCTCCGACTAGCGCCGCTAATATCACTCTTGGCAGCCGGATATTCATCATAATATTGCGATCAATTGAATCTATTGTGCCTATCTGCACACCGAATAGTTCGTGAACAAATATACGGAGAATAGAAGGAATGGGAATCCCTAAGCTTCCAAAAGAGATTCCCATTCCAATGCTCACCACAAGAAGTAAAGCACTTAGTGTGTATGCGATGATGAATTTATTTGAATGTGTCAGGATAGATGCTTTTCGCAAGAGCCTCGACTCCTTCAACCAATCGCGGTCCCGGTCTTGATGCGAGATCCGTATTCAATTGAAAGACTTGTTTTTCCTTCACTGCTTTGATCGCATTCCAGCCGTCTCTCTTTTTCAGATCAGCTAAACTGGTACCATCAATTGTGACGATTACGTCGGGGTTTCGTTTGATAATCGATTCTTCTGTCATTTGCACCCAGCCAGTTTGATCACCAGCAGCATTTTTCGCATGGATCACAGAAAGCATTTCGTCCATAAATGTATGAGTTCCTGTTGTATAAATTTCAGGAGTACCTGATACCTCAACAAAGACTGTTTTTTGTTTGTCTTTAGAGATCGCCTCTGCTTGTTTCTTGATGTTATTCAATTTTGCTTTCATCTCGTCTACAAGCTTTGTTGATGCTTCTTTTGCACCTGTTGCTTCACCAATCATATTGATCGATTTGTACACATCCTTAAAGGAAGTGGCATCATTTACAGTCAGTACTTGAATCCCTGCATCCTCTAGCTGTTTAAATCCATCTTTTGATCCCATCTGCGAGGCATGAGCTAGTACCAGATCAGGTTTTAAGGAAATCACCTTCTCGACATTGAATTCAAGTCCGCCAATTTTCTCTACCTTTTCAACTTCCTTTGGATAATTGTCAAAATCAGATCGTCCAACCATTTTATCTCCAAGACCAAGCGCATAGGCAACTTCTGTATTACTTGGAATTAATGAAACAATTCGTTTAGGCTGTTCTTTGATGTCGACTGTTTTACCAGCTGCATCTTTAATCGAGACAGGAAATGCCGCAGCCGCTGTTTCGTTATTTTGTGAACTCTTTGCTTTATGGTCTGTTTCAGCACCTGCACATCCTGCTAAAACACCCATCACAAGCAGGAGCGATAGCCAAATGGCCGTTAACTTTTTCATGAATGAACCCCCTGATTTATGTACTGCTTGACGAAATCTCTTCCGTCAATTCTTTTCTAATTTCGGGAATATTATACTACAGTGCAGATAGGTTGTATATGTGATTTCTAAAAGCGTCTTTTTCGTTCTGATATAAGAAAAACAGCCTTTAAAAAGACTGTTTTTCACCCATCTATTTATTAATTTGTTCCCCATTGATGACGACTTTCTGAAAAGAAGGCGCTACTGCATGCTCCAAAGAAAGCGGATACGTCACATGATCTATGACACAATTTTTCATATTGAAATGGGTCACAGGAGAATGTGGATAGGCGGCTATTTTCACACCATATCTTCCGCCGCTGCTTTTCAATCCTTCTACTTCAATATGACGTACAACAGGACGATGTGGACCCGCATCCCCTTCCTCATACATCATGTCGATACAGATCACTTCATGCTTTAGGCTTTTGACTGTGTTGTTTTTAAAGTAAATATGTTCAATGGTCCCGCCTCTGACAGAGTTGGTTTTAATCCGCAGTGCCCGGTCAAGGTTCGGACTATCCATTACATTATTCTCTGCATAGACATATCTTACCCCGCCAGAGATTTCACTCCCAATCGTCACTCCGCCGTGTCCATCACGCATCTCATTTCTACGAATGACAATGTTTTCAGACGGAACCCCTATTCTCCGTCCGTCCTCGTTCCTTCCAGATTTAATGGCAATACAATCGTCGCCATTATCAAAATAACAATCTTCAATGAGCACATTCCGGCAAGATTCCGGATTGACACCATCTGTGTTTGGTCCATGCCCAATAATATGGATTCCACGGACAATCACATGTTCACTCAGTACAGGGTGAATTTGCCACATCGGTGAATCCTTCACTGTCACTCCCTCAATAAGAACTTGCTGACATTGGTAGGGCTGGATAAAGCTTGATCTTAAATAATGCCCTTCTCCAAACTCTCTTTCTTCTACTGGTATTCTCTTTTCAGCCATCTCAAATAGAAGCTGACGATCCCTATCTTGAGAAGGCTGGCCATTCGTGCCATATTTCCAAGGCCACCAATGATGCTCATCCCCTCCGCCATCAAGCGTTCCAGCTCCAGTAATGGCGATGTTTTCTGCATGGTGTGCATAAATGAGAGGTGAATAATTATAAAGCTCAACCCCTTCATATCTTGTCAGGACAAGCGGCAGATAATCCTTTGGGTTTTGGCTGAATGTCACATACGCTTTCTCATGCAAATGCAATTCTACATGACTCTTCAATTCTAGCGCACCTGTCACAAACGTCCCTTCCGGAATCAGCACACGTCCCCCTTTCAAACGGTGCGCATCATCAATGGCAGACTGGATCGCATCTGTTGAAAGCTCGATTCCTTTTGCATCTGCACCATAATGAACCACATTAAATTCACGATCAGGGAACAGCGGTGCTTTTATCTGTTTTAACACTTGATGGATTCCGTTTGCCTCTTTGTCTTTCTTCCCTTGCCTTGCTAAACGAGTGAGTCCAATTCCCGTAAGTACCGTTCCTGCTGTGATATACATCAAATCCCGTTTTCTAGACACATTATGATCCCCCAGTCGCCTTAAAGTGTGACACCTGTTTTGAAAATAGCCAGCTCTCTAAAATTGTTTTTTTCATGATTTAATAGCTTTCCGCTCGCCACATCAATGACCGTTGAAATGAATTTTTCTAACACAATATCTTCTGGTACATCTTCAAGCAATTCTCCCGCATTAAAGTCAATCCAATGTTTTTTTGTTTCATATAAGGCTGTATTCGTCGAGACTTTCATTGTTGGGACAAACGTGCCGAATGGTGTCCCTCTACCTGTTGTAAAAAGAACCAACTGACAGCCAGAAGCGGCAAGAGCAGATGAAGCAACCAAATCATTTCCCGGGGCACTTAACAAATTTAAACCCTTTCGCTTCAGCAATTCCCCATATTTCAATACATCTTGAATGTCAGAAGTTCCTGCTTTTTGTGTACAACCGAGAGATTTATCCTCTAATGTCGAAATTCCACCTGCTTTATTTCCCGGGGAAGGATTTTCATATACTGGCTGTCGATGATCCATGAAGTATTGTTTAAAGTCATTGATCATTTGCACAATATTGTCGAAAGTCGCTTCTGATTCCGCTCTCTCCATTAAAATCGTTTCTGCTCCAAACATTTCGGGCACTTCAGTTAACACTGTCGTGCCGCCTTGAGCAACAATAAAATCGGACAGCCTTCCTAAAAGCGGATTTGCGGTAATTCCGGAGAATCCATCTGATCCCCCGCACTTCAAGCCGATTTTCAGCTCAGATAACGGGATTTCTTCACGGTGATCTTCTTTCGCTGCCTCATAAATTTCCTTGAGTAAAGCAACTCCCGTCTCAATCTCATCTCCTACTTCTTGGCTTCTTAAAAATTTCACTCTCTCACGGTCATATTCACCTAATGTAGACTGAAAATGGTCAATATCGTTATTTTCACAACCAAGTCCGAGGACAAGCACTCCTCCAGCATTGGGATGCTTCACGGCATTTTGTAAAATGGTTTTTGTATTCTCATGATCGTCCCCAAGCTGTGAGCATCCGTAATTGTGCTTTAACACGAGAGCTGTTTCAAACGGATGGATGCTTCCGCCCATTTCAGCGGTAAAAATTTGAATGATTTGATCGGCGATGCCATTTACGCATCCAACGGTTGGGACAATCCAAAGCTCATTTCGAATCCCGCTTTCCCCATTTTTTCGTTTATATCCTTTAAATGTAAGGTTCTTTTTTTCATAGGGGTTATTTGTAAAAGAAGGCTCGTATTCATAATCGAGCTTGCCTGATAAATTGGTTTTGATGTTATGTGTATGCACCCACTCTCCAGCAGAAATGGCAGTCGTTGCATGCCCAATAGGGTAACCGTATTTCATGACATTCTCTCTTTGCTTGATATCAGCCAATGCAAACTTATGACCTTTGGCGATGGTCTCTTTTAAAATAACGGAATGATCTTGATGATGTAGCTCCTCCCCTTGTTCAAGTACTTTTAAAGCAATACCGACATTATCTGAAGGGTGAATCACAATAAAATCTTTCATGCCTTCTCCCCCTGACTTTCATATTGATGTTGTAGCATTCGTTGAACAGCCGCTCTCATCCCTTGCTCCCTTATGAGGGTAAGCTGGTCAGCTACAGCGTGAACCAAATCATTTATATCCGTTAAATTTCTCCCCCATAATTTCTCACATGATAGAATCTTTGCTGCGATCGTTTCATTAGATTGGTTCTCTTCTTCAAAGGCTTCCTTCATGAATGACAGTAAAGTCTCATCATCCTTTATCTTTTCTGCATGTGCTCTGTAAAAATAAATGAGGCTGCTGAGTGAAAACACGAGTTTCATTGGCAGCTGTTTCTTTTGCTCAACATAATCGAGCAATGACGGAAGAATACGGGTTCGAAACTTAGATACACCATTAAGCGCAATATCCAGCAATTGATGCTTCACAAATGGATTGCAAAAGCGATCCCAAACCGATTGTGTATAAAGAAGAAGCTCATCTCGAGAAAGCTCAAGCCCTGGCAGTACTTCCTCCTCCAGCAGCCGCCGGATGAACGTGCCGACATCCTCATCATCCACAGCTTCTTTTACAGTTTCTACCCCGCATGAGTAAGCGATTGGCACCATTGCTGTATGAGCACCATTTAAAATCCGTACCTTGCTCATGCGATAAGGCGCAATATCCTCTACAAAAAGGACATTTAAACCTGCTTCTTGAAAGGGAAGCTCTTTTTGTACGAAGGCAGGTGCTTCAATAACAAAAAGGTGATAGTATTCTGCCGTGACAAGCAACTCGTCGATGTATCCCTCTTCCTTTTGGACAATTTCAGCTGCTTCCTTAGAAAACCCAGGAACAATCCGATCAACAAGCGTATTACAAAACGTATTGGCTTCCTTGATCCATGTGATAAACGCAAGCGGCAGATCCCACTCAGCTGCCATGTCTATCACATATTCCTTCAAGCGATCACCGTTATGTTCGACCAGTTCACATGGAAGGATGATCAGCCCTTTTTGTTCATCACCAGCAAATGCTTTAAACCTGTGATATAGGAACGCCGTCAGCTTTCCTGGAAAACTAGCTTGCGGTCGATCCTCCAAGCGATCGGCCTTGCTGAACATAAGTCCTGCCTCTGTCGTGTTTGAGAAGACAAAGCGAAGATCGGGGTTTTCAGCTACTTGTAAAAAAACATCATAATCCGTATACGTACTGATTCCTCTGCTGATCGATTGAATGATCATGCGCTCATTCATTTCTTGCTGGTCATGATAGCCCTGTATACATAAAGTGTATAAGCCATCTTGTTCATTTAAAGCTGCAACAGATCCTTTTCTCGGAGGAACAACTACAGCTCTTCCTTTAAAATCTGTGCAGTCGTTCAGCTTTTGAATGTGCCAATTAATAAAGCCTCGCATAAAATTCCCTTCACCGATCTGCAAAATCGTTTCCGGATACTCAGGCACCGGATATATCGTTTTTGATAAACGTTTCAAATGGATTCTCCTCTCTGTAATTTATGCACACGTGAACATTTCTCTATAAAAGATGCTGATTACTGCATCTTTTTGACTGAATCTCTAATCATCAGCTCTGTGTGGACATACACTTTTTCCATATGATCTTCTTCTTGCTTTTCACCGTTAATGACGGATAGGATGGCCTCTGCTCCAAGTGCACACATTTTTTCGATTGGCTTTTTCACCGTTGTCAGTGCAGGCGTGGTATAGGATGAAAATGCAATATCATCAAAACCGATAATAGAGACATCACCTGGGCACGTCTTGCCCTTTGCATATAAAGCATTCATCGCACCAATGGCCATGTCATCATTAGAGCAAAAAAGCGCTGTTGGCGGATGATCAAGGGTCAGCAGGGATTCCATTGATTCATAGCCGCTTTTCATATGGTAGTCACCCGCGATCATATATTCTTTTTTCATAGGAATATGGTGATCAATTAACGCTTGGAGAAAACCAGCTTTTCTCTCCTGAGTCGATTTAAAGCCTTCTTTTCCTTCAATGATGGCGATTTGTTGATGGCCTTGCTGAATGAAATAGTGCGCTGCCTGGTATGCTCCTTGACTATCATCTGCTAATATATTCATCACTTCATTACTTTCTACACGGCGGTTCAGCACAATGATTGGAATGCCCTGTTTCTTGACATGATGGATAAACGCTTCATCGTGCTCACTTTGGCTCATCAGCAAAATGCCATCGTAGCGCTGCTTATGAATGGTTGTGTAATCGTGAAAATCGTCAATACCCCTAACAAACAAATTGTAATGCTCTGTCATGACGCTATTGACGCCTTTTAAGGCATCCACAAAGAAGCTTGAGGATGTGCCTTCTGTTAAACTCGTAAAAAACAGACCGATTGTAAACGATTTTTGTGATACAAGGCCTCTGGCATGGACATTTGGTGAATAATTCAGCTGTTTTGCAATCGACAAAATCTTTTGTTTTGTCTTCTCTTTAATAAAAGGACTGTTATTCAAAGCCCTTGATACTGTGGTATGAGAGACATTTGCCAATTTTGCTATGTCTTTAATTGTGACTGTCATGCTATTCCGCCTTTTATGATTTTTTTCCATCTTATCATAAAACCGCTTTCATTTTCTTGCCTTTCTCTTCATGTGGTTTTACTTTGATGATAGAGCTGCTTTGCCCGGTCAAATTGAAAATATTGCTTGGCATTTTCATAGCTGATACCTTTCACAATGCCCCCTAGCAGCTCAAGGTCATAGGGGACTTCTCCTTTTTCTACCCAATCCCCGATAATATCACAAAGCAGCCTTCGGAAATATTCATGCCTTGTATAGGACAAAAAGCTTCTTGAATCAGTCAGCATTCCGATAAAACGGCTGATCAGTCCGATACTGGAAAGAGCCATCATCTGCTCTGTCATTCCTTGTTTCGTATCATTAAACCACCAGGCTGTGCCGTGCTGCATCTTCCCCGGTGTCTTCCCGTCTTGAAAGCTTCCAGCCAATGTTGATATCACGACATTGTCCCTTGGATTCAAGGAATACAGAATCGTGTTTGGCAATGCATCTTTTTGTTCTAAACGATCTAATATGCGGCAAAGCGGCTTTGCAATGTCTTCGTCATTCATCGCATCGTACCCCGTATCTGGTCCGAGCCGCTCAAACATTTTCGTATTGTTATTTCTAAGTGCATTGATATGAAGCTGCATTGCCCAGCCACGCTCACAGTAAGCCTGACCTAGCATAATGAATGTCTCTGTTTTAAATTTGATCTTCTCTTTTTCCGTCAATGGATGACCAGACATTCTTTTATGAAAGATAGTCTCCACTTCTTCTTGTGTCGTTTCTTCATATGTCATTTCATTAATAGCATGATCCGAGATCAAGCAGCCGTGTTCATGGAAAAAATCAATTCTCGCTCTGAGGGCATGTAAGAAGTCTTGGTAGGATTGTATTGGAATAGCTGAAGCCTCTGCCAGCTCATGAACATATTTTTCAAACAGATCATTCGCTATATCTAGAGCTTTATCAGGTCGAAACCCCGGAAGCACTTGTACAGAGAATCCCTCTTCCCGCAGTTTTTGATGATATTGAAGTGAATCGACCGGATCATCTGTTGTCACAACGGTTTCAACGTTTGATTTCATGATGAAGTCTCTCGCCCCAAATCCCTCTCCTTGCAGCTTTTCATTGACTTTCTGCCAAATGATATCTGCATTTTTTTCATTTAATAGGTCTTCGACTTCGAAATACCTTCTCAGCTCTAGATGGGTCCAGTGATAGAGCGGATTTCCTATGGTCATAGGGACGGTCTTCGCCCACGCCAAAAATTTATCATCATCAGATGCATCACCCGTGACGTGCGTTTCAGGAATGCCATTTGCTCTCATGGCCCGCCATTTGTAATGATCTCCATAAAGCCATGCCTCAGTGATATTTCGGAAGGTTTTATTTTCATAGATGTCTTTAGGACTTAAATGGCAATGGTAATCTATGATTGGAAGGTCCTTTGCAAACTCATGGTATAACTTTTCCGCCGTTGGACTGTTTAGTAAAAACTGCTCATCTAAAAAGGCTTTCATCAAATTCCCCCATCCCTCTTATCGTATGAAAATGATTTGTTCACGTTAACAATTTAATTGTAATCGTTTACAAAGTTGATTTCAATCCTAAAATAGGAAAAAACGATCTCCTTCAGAAAGGAAAATCGTTTTTTGGCTATTTTACAGGGGGTGATTTTTTTAGGATAATCGCAATAGTTGTTCCAGCACCAGGTTCACTTTCTACTTGAATATCACCGTCATGCAGTAAGACAAGCTCTTTTGCTATTGCCAGACCAAGTCCTGTTCCATTCGTTGGGTCATTTGTATTTGTCCCTCTATAGTAGCGGTTAAATAAGTGATCGACCGTTTCTTGTGCCATTCCGCATCCGTTGTCTTTCATTTCGATTCGAACTTCTTCATCTGTTTCAGACAAAACAGCTGTAATATGCGTGCCCTTTGGGTTATGCTTGACTGCATTCGCCAGCAGGTTCTCAATCACTCGTCTGAACCAAGCTTTGTCTATCTCAAAGATGACACCGTTTGTTTGATTTTCAAAAGAGGTTGCAAAATCCTCAGAAAAAGAGCTTCTTGAAAACTCGTCCATTATAGAGCCTAAAAACTCATCCAGCTCGACCGGCTTTCGATTAATAGGCAAGGCACCATTTTTCAATCGATACGTGAGGTTTAAATCTTCAATCAAGGTCGACATGTATTCTGATTTCTCACGAATCACCTGTCCCATTTCCATGACTTCTTCCTTGGACCATTGATATTGATCAGATTCAAGCATGAGCCCGTAGCCGTAAATGGTACTAAGAGGTGTTTTCAAATCATGAGACAATCCTGCAATCCATTCTTCTCTTGTGGTTTGAATTTTTCTTCGGTTTGCTTCATTCTCTTTTAATGTAAGCGTGAGCTGATCCATTGTTTTTAGGATATCCTCAAATAATCGGTATTCCCGCTTAATACGACCTTTTTTATTTTTACTGATTGGAATCCCTTTTCTATTTGTTGGTTCCTGTAATTTATTTCTAGATAAGAAAATCAGCCAGCGGATAATGTGATAGATCGGCAGACCATAGCGATACGAGTACCATATTGTCATGACGATAATAATCGTAAGCGCGAGACCTGCAGTTAAGATGGTTGTATATTGATTTAAAGCGTCTGTTTCTTTATCGTATAATCCGTCTGGGCTATATACTTTATTTGGTACAGAAATAATGATATACCGGTTTTTATTCACTCTGATATAAGATAGATCACTTCTAAACTCCCAAGGTTTCGATTGATACTTGAGCAGTTCAACATCTGTTACATCATTTTTCAAATTGGTATTGGCTCGAATGCCTTTTAAATATTTCCCTTCATCATTGAACAGATGAACCGATCCATTCATTCTCTTCAAAAATTCTTTCGTTTCAACCGAATATTGAGATAATGCAGCCAAGTCTTTCTCGTGCTGCTTCAAATAATTGGTGACCTTTGTGCTGTTCGTTTTGAACCCATATAGCACGATAAAGCTTTTTTGATCAATCTCAATGGGCCAGAAGTACATCTTGTAATCTTTATATTGCCTTTTTTCAAAGATCTTGATCATTTCATCCTTTTGATAGGATGTTGGAATGGACTTAGGGCGATGATAGCTATAGACGTTATGTTTTTTTGAATCAATCACTTGCAACCAGCCGTCTCGTTTTCTCACTGCTTGCTTGAGCTGATCATCGGCTTCCATTTCTCCATCCTCGTTAAAATAAAGCCAGCTCATGAGTGTATCTCCATCAGCTTTTGTTAAACCGGTTTCAGCCATGTTCTCGTAGTATTTTTTTAAATATAAATTATCAGAGAACGTATTTCCGATGATAAAAACAGCAATCACAATAAACATTTGTCCGACAAAGTGAAAGAAAAGTTTTGCTCGTAAATTCATGAATTAATGATGAACCTTTACTGGGTGTGGTATAAATTTATATCCCATTCCACGGATCGTCACAATATATTCGGGCTGACTCGGATCTAACTCGATCTTTTCTCTCAGCTTTCGAATATGAACCATCACGGTGTTGTTATCACCATATGATGGAACGCCCCATACTTTCTCATAGATTTGATCTTTTGAAAGAACCACATTCGGATGATCACAAAAGTACTTTAGCAAAGAGAGAAGCTGAGCAGAGCATGCAGTCACCTCTCCTCTTACTTTCAATTCAGCTGAATGAGGATGATAAGAGAAATGAGCATATTCATATTGACTTTGAGCCTCTTCTTGCTCTTCCTTTAAAGAGATATAAGTTCGGTTTAAGTGAGCCTTAATTCTAGCCACAAGCTCTAGCGGATTAAATGGCTTTGTGATGTAATCATCTGCCCCTTGAGCAAAACCGGTCAGTTTATCTACATCAGACGTTCTTGCAGTTAAATAGAAAATGGGTGCTTTCGTATATTTTCTCATTTCAGGAAGAACATCAAAACCAGACTTACCGGGCATCATCACATCTAGAAGTAAGAGGTGGATGTCCTCGTTTTTGACAACATCTAATGCTTCATCTGCATGGTAGGCTTTATATATATGCTTGAAGCCTTCTTTTTTTAATACGCGTTCAACCATTTTGACAATTGCTTCTTCGTCATCTGCAATCAATATTTTTGCTGTTTCCACGCATCTCTTTCCTTTCTAGCTATGATCTCTAACCGTATATTACCATTGTCTAAAGTAAAAAAGTACCTCTTTTCTGCATAAAAGCGAAAAAATATCAACTGGGAAAAATGGTGGTACTAGGAAGTTTCAGAGACGCAAAAAAAACTCGGCTATTCCACCGAGTTCCTTTTACTGCTATTATCCATTCACAGCTTCTAGCTTTCTTTCATGGTTCACCAAATCATATGTTAAACAGATCGGCTTATTCGTTCTAGGATCAAGTACGATTTCTGCATCAATGTGGAATACCTGACCAAGCACCTCTTTGGTCATGACCTCATGAGGCGACCCATCTTTGATGACTTTTCCTTGATTGAGAGCAATCATGTAATGAGAAAAACGTGCCGCATGATTCAAATCATGAATGACCATCAACACAGTTCGTCCCTGTTCTCTATTTAACCGTTCTAGCAGCTGAAGAATCTCGAGCTGATGTGCCAGATCCAAATACGTCGTCGGCTCATCCAATAGAAGCAGTTCTGTTTCCTGGGCAAGTGCCATTGCAATCCATACACGCTGACGCTGTCCACCAGAAAGTGCTTCAATTGGCCTGTCATGAAAAGCAATCATGCCCGTTTCCTCGAGTGCCCATCTGATGATTCGTTTATCTTCATTTGATAAGCGACCAAATCCATTTTGATGTGGGAAACGTCCATATGACACCAGCTCATACACTGTCAGTCCGCTTGGTGCTTCGGGTGTTTGCGGTAGGATCGCCATTTGTTTTGAAATTTCTTTTGTAGGCGTTTGATGAATAGCCTGACCATTTAAGTAAACAGCGCCTTGATTGGACTTCATGATACGGGACATTGTTTTTAAAATCGTTGATTTCCCGCACCCATTCGGTCCGATCAATGTTGTCACCTTGCCTTTTGGGATACTGATATTTAAATCCTCTACAATCAAACGGTCCTGATAACCGATACATAGCTTTTCTGTTTCAAGCGATTTCATATGTTTTTCTCCTCCCTCATTAGTTCGTTTTCATCAATAAGTAAATGAAGTAAGGTGCACCTAAAGCAGAAACGACGAGACCAACTGGCACCTCTGATGGTGCAAGTATGATACGACCGAGTGTATCTGCCAGTAATAATAACAGTGCGCCAATCAACGCGGAGGCTGGTATCATTCCTTGGTGCTTTGGTCCAACAAGCTTTCTCGCCAAGTGCGGTGCGGCTAACCCTAAGAAAGAGATACTACCTGCAACAGCGACACTTGCACCTGCTAATGCAACGGCAATCAGCATCATAAAGCTTCTTTCTTTATGAACTGAAATCCCTAATCCATAGGACAGCTGGTCACCTAAATTCATGATATTTAAGTAGCGTGCTCTCACAAGCGCTAACACAAGGAAAATAAGCATCCATGGCAGAACTGATAGGACATACGTCCAGCTTGAGCCCCAAATGCTTCCTGATAACCACACAATGGCTTGGTTAAAATCATTTGGGCTCATTTTTAATTGAATGACCACAATTGCTGCTGAAAACGCAGCATTGACGCCAATACCCGTTAAAATCAAGCGAACAGGTGTGATGCCTTTTTTCCACGCTAACACATAGATGAGAAATGCAGCAAAGGCTGCACCGGCAAATGCGAAAAGCGGCAGTACAAAAATCGTCAAATGACCTAAGTTCGACATCGTGCCTTGAAATGCAAAGATAAAAAGCACAACAGCAAACCCTGCGCCCGCATTCACACCAAGAATACCAGGATCAGCTAAGCCGTTTTGAGAAACACCTTGCCAGATAGCTCCTGAAACAGCAATAGAAGCACCAACAAGTAAAGCGATGATCATTCTTGGAAGTCTAAATTCGAACAGCACCAGCTCATCCATTTCACTTCCGAGTCCAAAAAATGTTTTCAATGTATCTATCGGAGAAATACGAATTTCTCCGGTATTTAAACTAATCAAAAATACGACGACGATGGCTAAAAAGATCATCAGCATCGTTCGTTTATATTTCTTTTTCTTTGCCTGCTGCACCATTTCCATTTAAATTCCGCTCCTTTCACGTCTAACTAAGTATAAGAAGAAAGGAACGCCTATAATCGCAGTAATGGCACCAACTGGTGTTTCAAATGGAGCATTGACCAGTCTTGCAGCAACGTCTGCATAAATTAACAAGATGGCCCCTAAAATAGCTGAGCAAGGGATGATCCACCGGTAGTCCACTCCGACCAAGAATCGAGTGACATGGGGAATGACAAGCCCGATAAAGCCAATTGAGCCTGCCACTGACACAGCAGCACCGGTTAAAAGAATCACGACCAATATTCCTAGCACCTTGACCGTTTTCGTATACTGCCCGAGCCCTTTAGCCAATTCATCACCTAAGCTCAGTACAGTGATCGAGCGAGCAAGCATCATCGCAATCACAAGCCCTACGATGGCGACTGGAATAACGACCTGAATGTTGCTCCAATTCAAGCCTGCCACGCCGCCTGCGTACCAAAAACTCATGTCTTGAGCGACGTCAAACCGAATGGCAATTGCTGAAGAGATCGAGCTTAAAAGAGCTCCAACCGCCGTACCCGCTAGTGCGAGCTTCACTGGGGTTAGTCCTCCCTTAGACAGGGTACCGACACCAAACACAATAGATGCACCGAGTGCGGCTCCAGCAAATGACCAAAGAATTAATGTGAAAGATGATTGGCCTGGGAAAAATGCAAATGCTATCGCAATCGCAAATGCAGAGCCATTTGTCACACCCATAATTTCAGGAGACGCAAGCGCATTTCTTGTCATCCCTTGCATAATGGCACCAGATACAGCTAAAAAGGCACCGACGAGTGCAGCCCCAACTGTACGCGGCAGCCTCAATTCCCGAATGATTTGATGTGAAGTTTGTTGTGGATCAAAATGAAAAATGGCTTCCCATACCGTGTGTAGATGAATATTTGCTGCTCCTAATGATACCGATAAAAAAAGACCAAATGCTAAAGCGATGATTCCTATGATGACAACAGCTGCTGTTCCAAAAGGCTTTGTGACAATATCCATTGCATCGTCCTTGGCTGGCAGCTGCTTATTCGATTGTGAGCCCAAAACCAGTCTCTTCCTTTCCGTTCATATCTATTCCTTATCAGTGATAATGATTATCAATCTCGAAGTCTAGTATATCATTTTCTTTCCTTTTTGAAATCATTGTTCTGAACATTTTCTTTATTTTCATCAAAAAACCGGGAGAAATTCACCATTTTTCTTTAGGTCCTAACATAGCCGATGCATTTTTCATTCCATCATGTTACGATATAATTGAAATTGAGAATCATTATCACAATAACGTGAATAGGAGAGAATCTTTGTGAAAAAACGATCTGGATTTCTTTTGATATCCTTAGCCTTTCTCATGCTTTTTACAGCTGCTTGCAGCGGCACTTCAAATAAAAAATCTGGCGCCAACCAGGATGACACAATCACCTATCAGGACGTGAAAGGTGAAGTCAAAATCCCTAAAGATCCAAAACGAATTGTGCTTTTGGCAGAAAGCTACTACGGTGACCTCGTGACACTTGGCAAGACGCCGATTGCTACAACTGCCCCCATCTTTAAAAACCCTTTCTATAAAGGCAAAACAGATGGTGTCAAAAACCTTGGAACATCCCCTTCTGTTGAAAAGGTCGCCGCTTTGAAGCCAGATATGATTATTGCTTGGGGAGAAGACGAGAAATTTGATCAATACAAAAAAATTGCGCCAACCGTTGCCATTAAATACAATCAATATTCCTTTAAAGATCAGCTGAAAGAATTCGGTAAAATGACAGGTACACCGAAAAAAGCAGCAGAATGGATCACAAAATGGGATACAAAAATAGCTGAGGTAAAGCCTAAAGTAACAAAAGCGGTCGGTAGCAAAACCGTTTCAATCGTGTCACCCTTTGATAAAGGTATCTATATCTTTGGAAACACCTTTGCACGCGGAGGCGAAATTATTTATGACGAGCTGAAATTACGTGCGCCAAAGGCAGTTAAAAAAGATGCCATCGACAGCGGCGTCGGCTATGCAAACATTTCCCTTGAAAAGCTGCCAGAATACGCAGGCGACTATATTTTCACTAGTCCATGGAGCGGTTCAAAAAGTAAAGGAGACCAGGTATATGAAAGCAGCATTTGGGCATCACTTCCTGCTGTACAAAATAAACACGTATTTGAAATCGATCCTGTCGGTTACTTCTTTAATGACCCAGTGTCACTAGAAGGACAGCTTGAGTTTATTGTGGACCGTTTAACATCTGAATCATAAAAAAACGTTTCTCCATATACGGAGAAACGTTTCCCTTATACCGTTCCTTTGGCAAATCCTTTTGACATCAATGGATAAAGCAAAATACCTACTAAGAACAGACCGATGCCAAGTCCAAATGTTTTAAAATCAGCTGTTCCTGAAATAATGACCCAAGCGGAATACCCCATCGCAACAAGCGCAATGATTCCGTCTCTTGTTCGCTTCCCTTTTTGAAGATCATACGTGTCACCTTGCATGATGACTTTAAAGCTATAGATCGAAGACACAATATACGGAATGAGATACGCAAGTGTCGCTGATGTCGTTAAAAAGGTAAAAGCTTCATTAATCGTACGAGACATCACTGAGAAAATAAACAGCTGTGACATAATGTTTGTAACCGTTAAAGCAAAAACAGGACTGCCTTTTTTGTTTGTTTTTGCAAATACTGCCGGGAAATCGCCAGCCTTTGCTGCTTGATACGGTACTTCTGAACCAAGTAAGATCCAGCCAAGCATCGAGCCAAATAAACAAATAATCGCAAGCAATGCCATTACAATTCCGCCAGCCGGCCCAATAATAAGCTGAAGCACGTCAACGAATGGTTTATCTGAGCCTTGCAACTGATCGTGCGGCAGGACGCCCATTGTAATCAAAGTAATAATCATGTAGATAGAAAGTGCAATTAAAAGTCCTGTAATCGTTGCACGTTTCACATCGCGCTGCGAGGACGCTCTTCCTGATAAAATGACAGCAGACTCGATGCCAATAAATGCCCATAGTGTGGAAATGGCCGCATGATGAATTTGGCCCCCAAGTCCGAGCATTCCTTCGCCCTCTGCTGCAACTGGGAAGTAATAATGTTCAAATAATGCCGTTTGGAATGCAAATAACCCTGCAACAATAAAAAGGACGAATCCAAGTACCTTTGAAAAGGTCGTAATAAAGTTTAATTTACTTGCAGCACTTAAGCTTGTAATTAAGATCGTATGTGTTCCCCAAAGAAGAATGGTACATACAATAAACGTTGTCAGCTGACCTAGTGTGATCGCTTCTTTACCAAAGGTGAATATTTCCGTCTTTACGGTGAGAATTGGGAAAAATGTCGTTAAATAACCGGCAAGACTCGTAATAATCGCGACATTACTAATCCAGCTTGCTACCCAATATCCCCAAACCATTGTAAAACCGGCCGCTTTCCCTTTTTTCGGATCATTAAAAAGCGCTCTTGCATAACTTTGTGGTCCAGCCGTCAGCTGCGGCTTATGAATGGACAAATGCCCAAAAACAAGTGCAATCATCAGCACACCGCCACCTGTGACAAGCCATGCCATCGTCACACCTAAAGGACTCGCATGCTGGGCAAGCGTACTTGGCAGCATAAAGATGCCTGAACCTACCATATTTCCGACGACAAAAGCCGTCAATAACCAAAAACCCCATTTTTTTGTCTGTTCCATTTCCGTACCTCCGTTATATTCACTTCGGACCAGACCCGGCAGTATCTTCATTGATATATTTGTGAAGCAATGACTTGTATTCTTTATGTTCATAATGGGTCACTTTCTTAACAGCATACCCTTATCTTCGGTACTCAGAACATAAAAAAAAGCCTGAACAACAGTCCATGCTTTTCAAAACATACACCTTGATCTCCGGATAGCCCTCCACGCTTCAAAGACGTGGCAGTCCTGCATTTATTCAATGCAGACCCAGCATAAAGAAAGTTGGAGCTCTCTCTACACTTCGGCGCTGATGCCTTTTTTCTCATGATCTTCGATTCCATCTCTCCCATGAGTGACTCATCATCCGCGCAACCTCTACCTCACTGAGACATAGCGTGAGGATTTCTATTCATTTTTACTACACGAAGGTTATCAAACATTCTCACTTCTGTCAAAGGGAAAAACATAGAAAAAGGGCAGAGATCTTTTTCTCTGCCCTATACCTGCTTATTGATCGTTGTTTTTCTTCTTTTGTACAGCTTCCTGAAGCGGATCGCCTGCTAGCTCTTTGCTTGCTTCTTCTAACAGCTGATCTACTTGCTTGTGGTCTTTCTCACTTTTCGCCTTTTTATCCTTTTGGAAAAATGACATCGCTGTTTCCTCCCTTTTCATAAAATGCGGTTGCCTGTTTAATTTGTGCTACAGTTCGCCGCATTATACAAAGTGGAAAGGCTCAATCATCATGAAAGGTCTGTCTCATTTTTTGCAGATATGTCAAAAAGGTCTTTAAATCTTCCTTTGTGAAGTCTGACATCATATGCTGAATCACCTTTCCGAAAAGACGTGTATGCTTTTCATAAATCGCCTGACCTTTTTCGGTGGCTTCTAATCGGACGAGCGAGGGGTCGTCTTTGTCCCGTTCTCTCTGAATATAGCCCTGCTCACATAATTTATTGAGTGCAATGGAGGCTGCACCTGGGTTTAAAGAGAGCCTTTGTTTCAGCTCTTCGGCATGTGATACTTTGCCTTGTATCAAAATAGTAAGAGCATATATCTGCGGAGGCGTGATGTCTTTTTCTAACTCAAGTAACTTGCGGTTTAATTTACGGCTGACTTCATAATGTACAAGAACAATTTCTTTTAAAATGTCTGCATTACCCATCCGAATCGCATCCTTATCGTTAGTATCAACTTGACTTCCTCCTTATTATAGAATGTTTTACCAATCAGCCAACCCTTTTGTCCTTTTTTTCTTTAGAAATAAGCCTTGCTGAATGAATTCACCCTTGATATAGTGAATACTTGAACAAAAAATAGAACAGGAGTACGCATCATGACAGGAAAAACACACATTATGGGCGGAATCGCCGCCTCAACGGCCGTCGCCTACTACTACGGATTTGACCCAGTCATCATGGCTGCAGCTGGATCAGCAGGTGCTTTGATCCCCGATCTTTGCCATACAAAAAGTAAAATCGGTAGAAAATTTCCGCTGCTCTCGGCCCTGATCAGCAGCGTGTTCGGTCATCGCACGTTTACTCACAGTTTATTATTTCTGCTGATCATTTATTTTCTCGCAACAACATACATTCCAAATGACAGCCTAAGTATTGGTTTATTAGTTGGAATGGCGAGCCATCTTATCCTTGATGCTGGAACAGTAAACGGCATTAAATTTTTATTTCCAGCTTCCATTAAAGTGCGTCTCCCCTTCTATGTCAAAACAGGCAGCACAGGAGAACAATTTGTACTAGCTGCTCTCACTGTCGTCACCTGCTATTACATCGCAGTCATCTGCGGCATGTCTATCCCCATCCAGTTCTAACAGAATAAAAAGAGTTTTGCGAAAAAGATAAGATATGAATTGATCATTCCTCATTTTTTTAGTAGGTTTAAGATAAGTGTTTTTGCCTTGCAGCTGAATACAGAATGGTGAGGAGATACATAGATGAAAGCGTTTTTCAAAAATCACTGGTTTTTAGTGTATTCCATCCTCTTCATGTGGATGAAAACATACATCATTTATCAACTAGGTTTTCACATACGAACAGCCAATCTGTTTCATGAATGGCTGCTTTTGATCAATCCACTTAGCTTTATACTCCCTTTGTTTGGGATAGCTCTTTTTTTAAATGAAACCAAACAAAAGGTTTTTTTATTGACTGCAAATTTTATTCTCACGGCGATTCTTATATCGAATACGATCTTTTACGGTTTTTATATTGATTTCATTACCATTCCCGTGCTATTCCAAGCGAAGAACATGGGAGATATGGGCAGCAGTATGACGGAATTATTCCACCCGCTTTTTGTGCTGATGCTCGTTGATTTTGTCGTACTTGCTTGGCTGCTCAAGCGCAGACCATTAGCCCCAAAAGCGTCATACAAGACGATCAAAACATATTATGCGATCTGTTGCAGCTTCCTATTGTTTCATGTCAGCTCAGCTATGATGGATCACCCTCGATTTCTGACAAGCTCTTATGATCGTGAAGTCATTGTTAGAAACCTCGGGCTGTTCCAATTTCATCTGTACGACGGTGCTGCCCAAACGGCACGCATTGGACAAAAAGCTTTTGCAGATGAAGATACGCTTTCTACTGTAGCAAACTACACAAAGGCTGATTACAGCGCACCAAATGAAGAGTACTTCGGACTAGCTAAAGGCAAGAACGTTGTGTTCATTTCACTTGAATCGACGCAGCAATTTGTCATGAATCAAAAGGTAAATGGACAATATATCACTCCCTTTTTAAATCAATTGACTAAAAAGAGTTTTTATTTTGATGAATTTTATCAGCAGACAGAGCAGGGGAAGACGTCCGATTCAGAGTTTATTGTCGCTAATTCTCTCTATCCTTCTAGTAGCGGCGCTGTTTTTTTCACAGCGAGTGACAATGAATATGACACATTATACAAGCAGTTGAAAAAAGAAAACTATCAATCCGTCCAATTTCATGCGAATAATAAAACGTTTTGGAATCGTGATGTGATGTATGAATCTCTAGGAATTGATCGTTTTTACGATGTCGATTCATATGATGTCAATGAACGGAATTCCACTGGCTGGGGTTTAAAGGATATCGACTTCTTTGATCAATCCGTTGATCATTTAAAAAAGTTGAAGCAGCCTTATTACAGTACATTTATTACTTTGACCAATCATTTTCCATTTGAAATTGACCCGCAGGATCAGTTTATTGATGAATATGATTCGTCCAGCACCATTTTAAACCGCTATGTGACGACCGTCCGCTATCAAGATGAAGCGATTAAGATGTTTTTTGATCGTATGAAAGAAGAAGGATTGTATCACAATACGATGTTTGTCCTCATGGGTGACCATTATGGCATCTCTGAGGCACATCATGAGGCAATGGCACAGCTGCTCAATCAAGAGGAAATCACACCGTTTGATGCGGTCAAACTGCAGCGTGTTCCATTTTTGATTTACATTCCTGGTGTCACGGATCAAGCACCGCAGACGATTTCTGAAACAGCTGGTCAAATGGACGTCAAGCCGACACTACTTCACTTGCTAGGGATCGAAACGAAGGATTCCATTCAATTTGGCAATGATTTATTTTCAAATGAACGGACGCCTTTCGCTGTATTGAGAAACGGGAACTTTATTACAGATGATTATCTCTATACAAAGAACACCTGCTATGATCAAAAAACAAAAGAACCCGTGAAGCAGGATGAGGTATGTCAGCCCTATATAGAAAAAGCCAACAAAGAGCTCTCCTTATCAGACAAGGTGATCAATGGGAATTTGCTGCGTTTTTATCAGCAGTAAACAGGATAAAACGATCTCCTTTGTCGTCACGCTAAAAGTCGCCATTAGGCGGCTTTTTCTTCTCTCTTTTTGCTGAAAGCCTATGAATGCTCAAATAAGTTTGCTTATAATAAAGGGAACTACATGATATTGAATGATAAGAGGTGTGAACATGAAGTATACATTCTTAGCCCTCATCTCCCTATGTTTGCTTCTGAGTGGATGCCAAACAGAGATGAAGCGATCTAATTCGAATAAAGAAACAGAGCTTGTGATTTCAGCAGCGGCAAGTCTTCAGGATGCACTAAAGGAAATTGAAGCCTCCTTTCACAAACAGCATCCACATGTGACATTAACGAATAACTTCGGGTCATCCGGCGCATTGAAGCAGCAAATCGCTCAAGGAGCAAAAGCGGATCTCTTTTTCTCAGCAGCTGAGGAGCCTTTTGATGAACTTGTTCAATCCGGAGACATTGATCAAGATTATATCAAGGACGCCATACAAAACGAGCTAGTCCTTATTGTGCCAAAAGATGGCTCTTCCTCTATTAAAAGCTTTCAAGACGTCCAGCACATAAAAGGAAAGATTGCTCTTGGCACACCTGAATCGGTTCCTGCAGGTACATATGGCAAAGAGATCTTCACAAAACTGAACATATGGGACCAAGTGAAAAAGAATGCAGTCTACGGCAAGGATGTGCGGCAAGTTCTAAGCTACGTCGAAACAGGAAATGTTGACGCTGGTGTTGTGTATAAAACAGACGCCCTCGTCTCCAAAAAGGTAAAGATTGCAGCTGAGGCACATTCGGACATGCACTCCCCGGTTATATATCCAGTAGGGATTGTCAAAGGGACAAAACATCTAACAGAAGCCAAGGCCTTTTTTGAATTTCTTCAATCTGATAAAGCCAAATCAATTTTTAAGAAATACGGCTTTCAAGTGTCGTAATGCCTATGCTGACTGAAGACTTTCTATCACCCATTTGGCTGTCCGTTCAAGTGGCCATCGTTAGCGGACTGTTGGCCACTGTCTTTGGCACAACGATTGGCTTTTGGATGGCGCGAATTACTTTTAAAGGGAAAATGATTGTGGAAACGCTCCTGATGATGCCGCTCGTTCTCCCGCCAACTGTCGTTGGCTTTTTATTGCTCATCGTATTCGGAAAGCATAGTGTAATAGGGGACGCGGTTGAATGGATCTTCCATCAGCCGGTAATCTTCACATGGTGGGCGGCGGTCATTGCATCGACTGTCGTGGCATTTCCGCTCATGTATCAATCAGCAAAGGCGGGCTTTTCTACAATTGAGTCAGATATTGAAGGGGCTGCAAAAGTAGATGGTGCTCATTCATTCCAAGTCTTTGCCTATATTACTGTACCTCTTGCCCTGCCGTCCCTCTTGTCAGGCAGCATCCTTAGCTTTGCAAGAGCCCTTGGAGAATTCGGAGCGACTTTAATGTTTGCCGGCAACATCCCAGGAAAAACCCAAACACTCCCAACCGCTATCTATGTGGCGATTGATTCTGGGCGTATGGAACTTGCTTGGGCATGGACGATCTGTATTGTGATCTTATCTTTTATGATGCTTTTGGCTGTTCGTAGAAGCAGTACATAAAAAAACCCCTTTCTCACATGAGAAAGAGGATTTTTTTATTTATTCAAACCCAACCGTCATCGTCTCTGGATTCGAGCCGACGCGCTCGTTATTGTTTAATGCATCGATTTTTTCCATGTCTTCTTTTGAAAGTTCGAAATCAAAAATATCTGCATTTTGTTTAATGCGTTCTTCGTTGATTGATTTAGGAATCGTCACGACGCCGCTTTGCAGATCCCAGCGTAAGATGACTTGCGCAACGGATTTGTTGTAGCGTGCAGCAATGTCCTTTAATACGTCATGATCCAATAGCTTTCCTTGCATAAGCGGAGACCACGCTTCAATTTGAATGCCTTTTTCTTTTGCGTATTGACGCAGTTCGACAAGTGTCAGTTTCGGATGAAATTCAACTTGGTTCACGGCTGGAACAACTTCAGCATCCTTTAATAGCTCTTCTAAATGCTGAATGTAGAAGTTGCTGACGCCAATGGCTCTCACTTTCCCATCCTTGTAAAGCTTCTCAAGCGCACGCCATGTGTCTTTAAATGTTTCTGCATTTGGGCCAGGCCAATGAATCAAATAGAGGTCTAAGTAATCAAGGCCTAATCGATTTAAGCTTGCGTCAAATGCAGCCAGCGCTTTGTCATAGCCTTGATCCGTATTCCATACTTTAGACGTAATGAACAAATCTTCTCGTTTCACGCCAGATTCTTTAATTGCTTTGCCTACGCCTGTCTCATTTTTATAAACGGCAGCCGTATCAATACTGCGGTATCCGTTTCGTATGGCTGCTTTTACGGCATCTACCACTTGATTGCCGTCCTCCACTTTGAATACACCTAAACCAAACCAAGGCATTTCCACTCCGTTATTCAGTGTTACGGTATCATTCAAGCTTTTAACCATTTTAACAACCACCTTTTTCATAGATTCCATCTTTTTCATTATCTCACGTTGTCCATTAAAACTCTATTATCAGACGTTTTTCTTCGCTTCGATGGCTAACAGCAAAGCACCTGTCATGCCGGCCTTGTCTTCAAGTCCAGGAGAGACAATATATGAATCAAGCGGCGGCAGGTCTACATAATCATTGAGATAAGCAGCAAGCTTCTCTCGAATTAGTGGAAACAATTGTTTTTGCTTCATGATGCCCCCGCCCATAATGATGCGCTCTGGGCTTAAAATAAGCGAGTACTGCATCAGCGCCTGCGCCAAATAGTCGGCTTCAAGTGTCCAAACTGATTCTTCCTCTGTTAACTCTTTAGCAGATTTCCCCCACCTTTTCTCAATCGCTGGTCCAGCGGCCAGTCCTTCTAAGCACGTCCCATGCGCTGGGCAGACTCCTTCAAACGGGTCTGATTCATGCTGCCTGACAAGAATGTGCCCCATTTCTGGATGCGAATGACCGTGAAGAAGCTCATTTTTTACAACAGCGCCAGCACCGATTCCCGTACCGACCGTGATATACATACAGCTATTCAGCCCTTTGGCTGCTCCTTTTGTTAATTCACCTAAAGCAGCCGCATTTACATCTGTTGTAAAAGATACTGGGACTTCTAATTGCTTCTCTAGCTCTGGGATGAACGGGTAATGCTTCCACTCTACTTTCGGCGTGTTCATGATATAACCATAGGAAGGGTCGTCCTTTTGGACACAAATCGGTCCAAAGGAGCCGACCCCTAAAGCTTCAATGTCATGCTGCTTGAAAAATGGGATGAGCTTTTGTAATGTTTTTTCTGGGTGCTCTGTAGGTATCGTCATTTCTTCGAGAATGTCCCCGTGCTCATTGCCGATTGCACAACAAAACTTTGTACCGCCAGCTTCAATTGCTCCATAATACGCCATCATTGATCTCCCCCCTGCTTGTTCTCTTTCCTCATCATAAAACATAGGGGAGGAGATGACAACATTACGTATTGGTCAGAAGAACAGCTTCCATATCATTGATATACTCCCTTAGATGATGGGCAATATCACGATTGATTTCACCATTTTCATACAAAGTTTGAATTTCATTTCGAATCGTCTGTACAGCTTGGAAGTTAAGCTCTTTTTTCTTCCGGTCAAACGAACGGTCTTTTTGCTGAAAGAAGCTTGGACCTTGTTCACAGCGATAAATGACTTGGTTGTAAAAGCCAATCACTTGATGACACGTTTGTTTATTTTCATCGGTCATATGCTGTTTGATCGAGTCCACAGCAGCCTCTGCCGTTTTCTTACGGATTTGCTTGTACGAGTCCTCGTTTTCTAAAATACCGCTGGAAACGAGCTGATTCGGCCGCCATAATTGGAGCCATTGAAGCAAGCGTAGAAACTTCACTTTTGAGAAACGAATTTTGAAGGAGTTTGAATACAGCATTTCGAGCTCATGAAATCTTTCTTGCAGCTCATAGGCTTCTTGTTTATCGATTTTCTCTTCCTCAATGAGCTGTTGGAGCTTCATCTGCTCCGCTTTTATTCCATGCAGCCTGATCTTTTTCTCTTGTCTTCTCATCCCGAATTGGTACGGTTCACGCTGGATATTACGCAGCTTCATTCGGTAATCATTGATGAGCGCAAGAGACACTTCTCTGTTGTCTTCATTCATTCCTTCTCTTAGCGTTTTAATGGCACTTCTCAGCAGCTTCCGTTTCGCATGCTGAATCTTTGTATCCAAATCCACAGCGATTTGTTTGTCTTTTTTCTCAGATAGAAGAGGCAGTAACACACTAGCTAAAATGAGTGTACATAAAATGACGCCTGCTGCGAGGAAGATAATCAAATGCCGTTCAGGAAACGGTGAACCGTCCGCAAGTGTAAATGGGATGGAGAAGGCACCGGCTAATGTCACGGCCCCGCGCACACCAGAGAATGTCATGAGCATCGAGGCACGAAGCTTCGGTTTTTTCACGTTTTGCTTTTTTGTTGCGCTCCATTTCCCTGCCCAGAAAAGCCATACCCATAAAAATCTCAGAATCATGAGACATAGCGTAATGATTAAGATGTAACTGATGACCTGCATATTATTAAACGCTTCATCCTGGAAAATAACTGTCGATACATCAGGAATCTGCAATCCTAGAATAACGAAAACAAGTCCGTTTAAAATAAATAAAATAATATTCCATGTGTTTGATGAAGCAATTTGCAGTTTGGCTAAATTTGCTTCCATTCGATCCTGCTCAATGGCATGTGTCACACCACCAGCAACAACGGCTAAAATGCCGGATACACCAATTTCTTCAGCTGCTAAATAGATAACAAATGGTGTAAGGATTTGCAGGATGATGTGCATCGTGACATCGTCCATTCCTAAACGGCGGAGAAAATAGCGAAAACGAATGATAAAAAAGGATAGAATAAATCCAGTCAATAAACCACCTGCGGCAATCAGGACAAAGCTAAAGGATGCCTCAGCAATTGAAAAAGCGCCAGTCACTGTTGCTGCAATGGCAAATTTAAAGGCAACAAGTCCTGATGCATCGTTCATCAATCCCTCGCCTTCCAAAAGTCTCATGATGCCCTTTGGCATATTCACACGGCTGGAAAGAGCACTGACTGCTACCACATCTGTCGGTGATAAAATTGCTGCAAGTGCAAATGCGGCTGGAAGCGGAATGCTTGGGATCATCCAATGGATGGTATATCCCGCGACAATGACTGTCGCAAAGACTAACCCTAAGGCTAACAGAAGAATCGGCGCTCTTAATTTCCACAGCTCGTCCCTTGGAGTACGCTTCCCGTCATTAAATAACAGCGGCGCAATGAATAAAACGAAGAATAGTTCAGGATTTAAAGAAATATGTAAACCTGAAGGAAAAGCTGCCACCAGTATTCCTAAGCCCACTTGAATTAACGGGACTGGAATAAAGGGGACAAAACGATTGATAATATTAGATGATGCAATGAGTGCTAGTAGTACGAGCACTGCTAAAAAAATCTCCACTAATACGTGTCCCTCCTTAATTCATGTTTTCGTCCATTTTTGCTTACATGCAGTGATGTGTTCATTTCAAGAATTCATCCGTTCAAAGATATATGCCTTCTTAGTATTCCGCAAAAAGAGAAACCAACACATAACAATCCATCTAGGCAAAAAAAGACTGAATCCACATATTCAGCCAGCTGACAAAATTTTCATCACATGCATTGTTCTAATGATGAACAAAAAGATCCTGTTTTTATTTTACACGAAAACTCTCTTACCTGCTGACATCCAGCTCGTATTAAACACAAAAAAAGAGCGAAATCGCTCTTTTCTCGTTTTACCCTTTATTTAAAAAATAAGACCTAGCGGGAAGCCGCCATTTGAATAGGTAGGAACACACTCTGCATACGACGAGGATGAGAAACAGCAAATACAAAGCAATCTCTCCTTGTGCTAAACCGAGTCCTACGAGTAAGCCCCCAAGTGCTGCCCAGACTGCGTAAATCTCCGCTTTTAGCACAAGCGGCTTTCGCCCTGCCAATAAATCACGCACAATTCCGCCTCCGCTTCCAGTCAAAATGGCTGCCACAATGACCGCACTGAGCGGGAGCTCTCTTTGCACAGCAAATAATGCACCTTGGATCGCAAACGCTGCTAAGCCAATCGCATCCGAGAAATTCCCCCATGTGCTCCAGTGCTTGAGCAAAAGCTTTGGAAAAAGAAACACAATCGTAATGGATACAAGAGCAATGGTAAACATCTTGCCCTGTGACCATAAAGCAGACACCGGAAGACCAATTAATAGATTCCGAATCGCTCCACCGCCAAATGCTGTCACAATCCCTAAAATGTACACACCAAGAATATCGTACTCTTCCTCCATTGCCACTATCGCACCACTAATGGCGAATGCGATAATACCAATGATACTTAAGACTTCCCATGCCATTTTCCGCTTATCTCCTTACATGATCTGATCATCTCATACTACTCCCTTAATGTATATCTGACATAAGCGAAAAGCAATACAAATTTTCTTTAAATTTTATCTTTTTGCAAAAATAAAAGATAGCCTGCTTAAAAGCAGGCTATCTCTCAATTTTCTTTTGCATTTAAGAGCAGCATACTGATGATAATCAGAATAAATGCAATAAGTGCTAACAGCGGAATGGTGATAAAACCAAACCAGTTCAAATAATCAACAGAACAAGGAATGCCGCTCAGGCAAGGGCGAATCGACGCAAAGCCTGGAATCTTTTGTTCCATATAATGATAGATGGAAAAGCAAGCACCGATCACAGCCAAAGGCAGTACGTAATACTTCACTTTGACATCACCCCGGAACGTAGCAATTCCAAGTAAAAGCACGAGCGGGTACATGAAAATGCGCTGAAACCAGCACATATCGCATGGAATAAACTTTTTAATTTCACTTAAATACAGGCTGCTCATCGTTGCAACGATCGAGACAATCCAAGCACTGTACAAGTAAATAAGCTTATTCTTCATGATTTCTTCCCTTTCAGCTCTTGATCAATTAATTCTTTGATTTCATCATAGTCATAGAAGTTTTGAACTTGTTTATTGTTAATGAAAATCGTTGGTGTTGAATTCACTTTGTATTTGTTCACAAGCTGATCGTCTGTGTTCAGCTGCGGCTGATACGTTTTCTTTGATAAGTTATCTTTGAGTTTGTCCGTATCAATTTTTGTTGTCTTTTTCGCCAGTTCAGTCAGCTTAGCAGGCGTCACCCATTCTGCTTCACTATCTGGCTGTGCTTGATAGACAGCTTCATGGAATGCCCAGAAGTTTTTTGGATCTTCTTTCCATACTTCTTCAGAAGCTAGTGCTGCTAACACTGCGCCATCTCCATGAACAGGCAGTGGCAAGTTAATAAATGAAAATGATACATCGCCTTTATCTATGTAGTCTGCTTTCAGTTTTGGGAAAATGTCTGTTTCGAATGATTTACATGACGGACATTTGTAGTCCCCAAACTCGACAATTTGCACCGCTGCGTTTTTGTCTCCTAAGACAGGCTGTCCTTTAATCGAAGGCTTACTGTCAACTGTTTGTGCTTCTTGGCTGTTCTTGTTTCCAATCACAACAAATAAACCGATGAGAAGAGCTGCGATGATGGTTAAAATGACAGCAAATTTAATGGATGAAGATTGATTATTTTTCTTACTCACATAAGCACCTACCTTATCTTTTTAAAAAGAAAAAGGATAATAGCTCAGGGAAATGCCATTATCCAACTTCTTCTATTTTAACAAGAGGGGGCTCATTATGAAAGATGGTATTCATGAAATTTTCCTTACAATTTTATTTCATGACCCTCATCGCATTTAAAACAGCGAGTACGGTGACACCGACATCTGAGAAGACAGCTTCCCACATCGTCGCAATACCGAATGCACCGAGTAATAGGAAAATGCCTTTGACACCAAGAGCAAATGCGATATTCTGCCAGACAATCCTTCTTGTTCGTTTTGCGACAGCAATAGCCTCTGCTACCTTTGATGGCTGATCCGTCATGATGACGATATCAGCTGCTTCGACAGCTGCATCTGAACCAAGCCCGCCCATCGCAATTCCTATGTCCGCTCTTGCTAATACCGGTGTATCATTAATTCCGTCCCCAACAAATAATAGCTTTTCTTGAGGCGATTTTTTCTGATCAATTTCTTCTAATTTCGTTACTTTATCCTGCGGTAATAATTCTGCATGTACTTCATCAATGCCAATTTGCTTAGCGACCGCAGTTCCAACTTGCTTAGCATCACCAGTGAGCATGACGGTTTGAATACCAGACGCTTTTAGAGCAGATACGGCTTCAATGGCATCGTCCTTTAATTCATCTGCGATCAAAATTGAACCGGCAAACTCACCGTTAATCGCCATGTACACAACGGTTCCGCTTCTTTTTTCTTTTTCATACGCAATGCCTTCTCGCTCCATCAAGCGATGATTTCCCGCTAAGACGTGAGAACCGCTGATGGTCGCCTTAATTCCATGTCCCGCGATATCCTCGTATGCTTCGATCTGGCTTTCATCAAGCGGTGAACTGTATGCCGCTTTAATTGATTCTGCAATAGGGTGAGAGGAATGGGCTTCTGCTAGTGCTGCAAAAGAAAGCAGCTCTTCTTCTGACCACTTATCACTTGCTGTGGCAATATTGGTCACTGTAAAGTTTCCTTTTGTAAGCGTGCCCGTCTTATCAAATACCGCGTATTTCACAGCATTCAATGCTTCTAAATAGTTACTGCCTTTGACAAGGATGCCTCGCTTAGACGCTGCCCCAATTCCCCCGAAAAATCCTAATGGAATGGATACAACAAGAGCACAAGGACAAGAGATCACGAGAAAGACAAGTGCCCGGTATACCCAATCAGACAATTGTGCTGATGGAATAAGAAGAGGCGGCACAAAGGCAAGCAATAAGGCGAGCACGACGACAGCCGGTGTATAATATTTTGCAAACTTTGTGATGAAATTTTCTGTCTGTGCTTTTCGGCTGCTTGCATTCTCAACCAAATCTAAAATTTTCGTCACTGCCGATTCGCTTAACTCTTTTTGCACTTCAATTTCAAGTATACCGTTTTGATTCACAAATCCTGCAAGAACTTCTTTTCCCGCTTCTACATCCCGCGGCACCGACTCCCCTGTTAATGCGGATGTATCAACAAGCGAGAAGCCTTCAGTAACAAGCCCATCCAGCGGTATTTTTTCACCAGGCTTCACGACAATATGGTCACCGGCTTTTACTTCTTCTGGATTTACTTTTTTCGTTTCAATTCCGACTTTTAGATTCGCGTATTCTGGACGTATATTCATTAATTCACTAATTGAACGTCTTGAACGGTTCACTGCCGCCCCTTGGAAGAGCTCTCCAATTTGGTAAAAGAGCATCACTGCCAGTGCCTCTGGATATTGCTGAATAACAAAAGCGCCAACTGTTGCAATGGTCATTAAAAAGTTCTCATCAAACACTTGGCCGCGCACGATATTTTTCAGCGCTTTAAAAACCACATCACCGCCGACTAGTAAATATGCTGCGAAGAACATAAGGAACTTTAATACACCATCTTCAGGTATAAAGAAAGCGGCTGTTCCAATGACTGCACCGCCAATTAATTTCAGCACGATCGTTTTTAAATTTTTCGTCCCATGATCATGATCGTGATGATGACCATCTTCTTTCGGTGATACACTCACATGAGGTTCAATGGACTGAACAGTTTTTTCAATTCGCTTCGACATCGATTCTTGCTTATCTGCATGCGTCACAGTCAAGGTGCCTGTCGCAAAGTTAACAGAGCAAGCTTCCACTCCATCCATTTTGCTGACGCCTGTTTCTATTTTACGTGCACAGTTGCCGCAATCAAGACCGCTTAATACGTATTCATCCTTCATCTTTTTCATGTTCTCACCTTTTTCTATATGATAAGTAACGTTCCCTGGATCGATTCAACCTATTAAAAATTAAAAACTTTATATATGAGCATATATTCATATATTAGATTATCCTTATTATATGAGGATTTCTTATCTTCTGTCAATCATTTATGAAGAAATAATTGGTTTTTTATATCCCATTCTGTCACACGGATTTTCAATAAACCAAGCTCATGTCCCCCGCTCTGCGCATAACATAAAAACGATCGTTTGCCCTCCGACAGAATAAGTACAGCTTTTCTCTTTACAAAAGAAGGACATACGCTTAGAATAAAATAAAAGTTTCCCTAAGGAAACAAATTAGCATTAGAGAATCATTTCATCCTTTAGTCAAAATTATTTAATGTATGCATATATCTTTAGGAAGTGCAATGATGATTGAAAGGGGCCGCAAGAGATGCCAAATGCTTTAACAATTGACCGTCTTCATGTCTCATATCATGGACAGGATGCTTTAGAAAACATCTCTCTTTCCATACAGGAAGGAACGATGACAGGAATCATAGGTCCAAATGGTGCCGGTAAATCAACTTTACTCAAGGCATGCTTGGATTTAATTGAAAAAGACCAAGGGGATATTCGCTTTTTTGACCAGCCCTTTAAACAAGTTAGAAAACAGATCGCCTATGTACCCCAGAGAAATGATCTAGACTGGACGTTTCCTATTCATGTGCTGGATACCGTCCTACTTGGAACATATCCGAAGCTTGGCCTGATCAAACGTCCGAAAAAAGAAGACCGGGCATATGCGTACCACTGTTTAGAAAAGGTCGGCATGCAGGACTTTACTAAAAGACAGATTGGTGAGTTATCCGGAGGTCAGCAGCAGCGTGTCTTCCTTGCAAGAGCACTTGCGCAAAATGCACAGCTCTTCTGTTTGGATGAACCGTTTGTTGGGATTGATATGGCAAGTGAAGAGACGATGGTTCGCATTTTGAAGGAATTACGGGATGAAGGAAAAACCATTTTAGTGGTCCATCATGATTTAAGTAAAGCCGATGATTACTTCAGCCATCTCGTTTTGTTAAATAAAAAACTCATCAAAGCTGGACCTGTACACGACATCCTTCGCCCAGAGGTCATGCTGGAGGCATATGAAACGCAGCTGCCATTCTTAAAATCAGCAGGAGGAGACGCGTAATGGAATTTTTAACCGGACTCTTTGAATATGCATTTTTACAAAAAGCGTTATTTACGTCCGTGATGGTAGGCATTATTTGCGGGGTCATTGGCTGCTTTATCATTTTACGGGGCATGGCCTTGATGGGAGACGCCATATCGCATGCTGTGCTGCCAGGTGTCGCCATCTCTTATATGCTGGGAATTAACTTTTTCTTCGGTGCCGTCTTAACTGGTGTATTAACAGCGATTGGCATTGGATATGTGAGTCAAAACAGCCGAATCAAAAATGACTCTGCGATTGGCATTGTCTTCACCGCTTTTTTTTCAATCGGAATCATTTTGATCACATTTTTGAAAAGTTCCAGTGATTTATATCATATCTTGTTTGGAAACGTTCTAGCTGTTCGATCATCTGATATGTGGATTACGTTTGGCATCGGCATTTTTATCCTGCTGGCCGTCATCGTTTTCTACAAGGAATTACTCATTAGTTCATTTGATCCGGTCATTTCTTCGGTTTACGGTTTACCGAATCGAATGATCCATTATTTTCTCATGACGCTGTTGACCCTTGTGACCGTTGCTTCACTGCAAACTGTTGGGATTATTCTTGTCGTTGCCATGCTTATTACACCGGCAGCCACTGCGTATCTCTTAACAGACCGGTTATGGATCATGATCTATTTATCTGCTTTTTTCGGGGCAGTTTCTGCCGTTGCCGGTCTTGGGCTTAGTTTTACGTATAACTTGTCGTCTGGTGCTTCTATCGTACTGGTCGCGACCATTTTATTCGGGAGTGCCTTTATCCTTTCACCAAAGCAAGGAATTCTATGGAGATCATTAAAATCTAAACGAAAACGAACGCAGCTAAAAAAGGAAGCGTCTATGTAAAAGGAGGACATATATGAAGAAGGTATTTGCAATCCGTTTGACCGCAGTATTCATTGCCCTTATGATCATCACAGGCTGTTCTACTAAGCAAAATAATTCCGGCAAAGATGACGGCACATTAAAAGTCGTCACGACCTACTCCATTCTTTATGACATTGTGAAGGAAGTAGGCGGAGAGCACGTCTCTATTCACAGCATTGTTCCCATTGGTACAGACCCGCATGAATTTGATCCACTGCCAAAGGATGTTCAGCATACAACGGATGCAGACCTTGTTCTATATAATGGTTTAAACCTTGAAACAGGGAATGGCTGGTTTCAAAAGCTGCTCGAATCGAGTGGCAAGGACGGGGATGATGCACCTGTAGCCGAAATGAGTAAAGGCGTCAAAGTAAAACATTTATCTTCAAAAGGCCTCGAAAGCCAGCAGGACCCCCATGCTTGGCTAAATGTTGAAAATGGGATTCTCTATGCTAAAAATGCCAGAGATGTACTTATTCAAGCGGACCCTGAGCACAGAGAGGATTATGAGAAAAATGCGGAAGCTTATATTAAAAAGCTTCAAGCCCTTCACGATGATGCAAAAGACAAGTTCGACCAGCTGCCAAAAGATAAAAAGCGTCTTGTCACAAGTGAGGGAGCCTTCAAGTATTTTGCAGATGCCTATGGACTAGAGGCAGGCTACATTTGGGAGATCAACACAGAAAATGAAGGTACACCTGGACAAATGAAGCGCATCATTCATTTTGTCAAAGATCATCAAGTTCCTGCGCTCTTTCTCGAAACAAGTGTCGATCAACGCAGTCTCGAAAGTCTATCTGAGGAAACCGGTGTTCCGATTAAAGGAAAAGTATTCACTGACTCCATTGGTAAGAAAGGTGAAGATGGAGACAGCTATTATAAGATGATGAAATGGAATATTGACACCATTTACAAGGGATTGTCATCATAAGAAAAGACAGGTGGAGTGAACCCGCCTGTCTTTTTTGTTAGCCTGCTATATTTTCTGGGTGTTTTTTCGGCCAAATGACGTAGCTGATGCTAATGACGAAATCAATGGCTAAGACCATCCCCCACATACTGACAAGCTGTACCAACGCTTCCGTTCGTTCTGGTGCTTGGATGAGATAGGTCAATCCATATAACAGTCCCGCTCCGATGACATAAGAGATTAAATGCCGCGTCCAGCCGACCAGTTCATATACAGAACGCTCTTTACCGTACTTGGGTTTTCCTTTTGGCCTCGGACCTCCTGCAAATCGATAAGCAAACCGGACATCTGCCCATTTCACCATTTGATGACCAAAAGCGAGACTCACCCCAATATAAACAGCCGCGAGCCCATGAATGACACTCGCCACAGCCCCCTGTCTTAAATCCAAATACGTCGCTGCCAGAAGAATGAGATCCAAAATCGGTGTACAAATGAGAAAGAAGGCGCCCCACTTTTTCTGTTTAAACACATAACGCAGTGTTAACCCCACCAGAATAAACAGCCAAAAGCCAATTTCACATGCGACAATCAATAACCCAACCAATATTCCCCACTCCTTTTTAACACAATTGTATTAAATAAAAAATAACACAACTGTATTAAAAAAACAATAGCTGTGCTAAAATCAATGTATGCCAAAAATCGTCGATCACCATAAACAAAAACAAAAAGTCGCTCAAGCTGCCATGAGAGTGATTAAACAAGATGGATTGGAAAACGCTTCTGTCCGAAAAGTAGCGGTAGAAGCTGGCATTTCAGCGGGCTCTATGCGTCATTATTTCTCCACACAGCAGGAGCTATTTCTTTTCTCTATGACATTGATTCAGGAAAGGGTCAAAGAGCGGTTGACAGCACTTCAGCTGAAAGGTTCAACGGAAGAAAATGTTCTCGCGTTATTGGAGCAGGTTCTTCCACTTGATGAAGAACGAAGATTTGAAATGGAGGTGTGGCAGGCTTTTACAGTCAAGTCGATGACTGAACCTGATTTACAGCCGCTCAATGCAAAGATGTATGACGAGCTTTTCCAAATGACCCAATATTGTTTAATGAAATTAAAAGAAGATGGGCTTTTGCTCGATCATATCGATCTTTTAGTCGAAACTGAGCGCCTTTATGCGGTCATCAATGGGCTTGCATTGAATGGAATCTTGCAGCCTCATCGTTTACCGCCTCAGCTCATACGCTCCGTGCTGCAGATGCACCTGCAATCCATCACCAAAAAAGACATGTCTCCCTCATGAGGGAGCATGCCTTTTTTTAATCTTCCATAAAAATACGTTTTGCTTCGTAGTAGAGCACCTGCACAAATTTCTTCACATTGATACGGGTATGTTCTTCTCTACCGTTCGTCTCTTTTGTTAATTCACTCATTTTCTTTCGCACGATGGTGAAATCAAAGAATTTAGAAGCGTAATTTTCAAAAGTCGGATGAGAAAAATCAGTTAACCCAAGTGA
Organism: Bacillus sp. FSL K6-2841; assembly: GCF_037976435.1. Classification (NCBI taxonomy): domain Bacteria; kingdom Bacillati; phylum Bacillota; class Bacilli; order Caryophanales; family Bacillaceae; genus Bacillus; species Bacillus sp. FSL K6-2841. The sequence continues at coordinate 2,973,655 of NZ_CP150266.1, forward strand.
TGCGATGTGTTTCAAGGATTGGTTGATTGCACGCCTCACCCGCTGTTCCGCTGCCTTCGCTTCTCTTGCAATGTCTGCAGATGTGTAAGGCTCATTTAATTTATCCTCCGTGACACCATTGAAAATGACCTTTAAAGAAGGAAAGGAATCATGATGTTCAGTATGCAGCGCTAAATACTGATCTGTGAAGAGGATCATATCTAATAAATCTTTAGACCCCTTTTCTCCCACAATCCCAAGCTCTGCCAGCAAGAACTGACCTGCCTCTGCAAGAGTTTTCCCACGCTGCTTCGTTTTGGTCTGACCTCGCTGCTGAAACTGCATGACAGATTTGAGTGAGTGCTGAATATTTTCAATTGAATGCTCCAAATGAAGCCGCTCAATCATGAGGTGGAGCACACTTAACACCTCTACACGATTGATTGGCTTTGTCACATAATACTCGACACCAAGCGTATACGCCTGGCCGATTAATTCCTTTGTTTCTACCTGTGACAGCATTAAGTATTTCCCATGAAACTCATCCTTAATGGCTCGAATCGTTTCAAGACCATCTCTTTCCGGCATCAATAGATCAATACATAAGATATCAATGTGCAAATCATTTAAGTAGCTTGCTGTTAACTCTGCGCCATCCTCTGCTTCCCCTGCGACAATGCCAAGCTCTTCATCTTCAATGAGCTGAGCCAGTGAAGAACGCACGGCTTCATCGTCATCCACAATAAAAAATCTCATCTCCCAATCCCCTCTTTTCTACTGACTTGATCCATTGGTATCGTTAACGTGAAAATCGTTTGTTTATTTGGGATACTCTTCATCTCAACACTTCCGCCAAGCTTCTCCGCTGTATCCTTCACATAGGAAAGCCCGATACCGCTTGATGGATTTCCAGCCTGATCATATTTTAAAGTAAAACCGGGTTTAAAAATCACATGATGATTACGCTCTTTAATGCCAGGCCCGTTGTCACTAATTTGAAAGATCACATGGTTCTCTTTCTGGGAAATAGAGAGTGACACCTCTCCATCCACCGGAATGGCTTCGACAGCATTGGAAACGATATTATTTAACAAAGATAGAATGGTATACACATGATAGACGGGATGCTGCCCATCTTCATCATAATGAAAGACAATGTTTTTTTTAAGAGATTCTGCGTAATTTTCATGAATACGAATCACGAGCCCAGCAATATGCGCGGGACTTGCATAAGCCTGAAAATTTTCTTCATGAATCAGCTTTGATAAGGCAGAAAAAATCCGCTGATTATCCTTTTTGATCTCATGCACCTCTCCTGCGATTTGCAGGGCTGTTTTTCCGAGCTTTTTCAAATCCAATGAATCCGCATCCTTTGCGTGATGCAAGGATTGATACAATTGGTAGGATGTCGCTGTAATGTGTTCAGCATGTGCAAGTGTTTTATGAAAGTATGTAGATTCCGTATAAAGGTTAGACAGGAGCATGAGCAGATGTTCCTTTTCCTTTTTCATCTGACGCTCTCTCGCCTGCTCTTCATATAAACGAATCATTGTATAACAAGCCAACACGAAAAAGCTTCTGAAAATAGCTAAAACGAAAAGTTGAAACAGCGTACGCATCGTTAAAATTTCATCGATGGTACCACGAAGTGCAATCATTTCAACAACGCTCGCACACAGCTCCATGATGATACCTGTCGCTCCAATCAGCCAAGGCTGATCGCGAAAACGTCTGACCTTTAATAAATAAAAGAGCGTTCCGTAGACGACATAATAAAGCAGGGGAGGAAATCTTAATGAAACCGCCTCTTCCAGCGGAAGATGACCTGTGACGGCTGTATCAAGAAGCACGCGAAATACAAAAACAGAAACCCCTGCAATGATACCGCTTGCCCATGCCGGGAATTTTTTCATTTGAAGCAGGATAAAGAAAAAGACAACGGTTCCAAAGCTGACCCGAAAGCTGTCCTCAAATGGATAAAATTTGAACTCTCCGCCAATCGGTGTCAGTACAATGAGCATGACAATCAAATAAGGCTCTGTATTCAACCATTTTTTTAGTAGATTCAAGCGCAGTCACATCCCTAATAATTGACGATAGTATACTATGTGAGCTTCAGAAAAACAAACAGTCCATGAAAAAACGCACACCGAACATTTGTCGGTGTGCGCTTCTCATGATGCCGCTTAATCTTCTAAACGATCCTTTTCTAAAAGTGATGCGCCAGCAATACCTGGTTTCGTCATTTCAAAAGGATTTAAGATAATATCAAGCTCTTCCACTGATAACACATCATTTTGCAGACAAAGCTCACGTACAGATACGCCTGTAAGAATCGCTTCTCTTGCAATTCGTGCAGCAGCTTCATAACCAATATGCGGATTGACCGCCGTCATGACACCAGCACTCTTTTCTACATATTCTTTTAATCTAGATTCATCTGCTTTTAGGTCACGCAAGCAGTTGTCTACGAAGGACTCAAATACATTCTTCATAATGCTGAGAGATTGAAGCAGGTTGAACACAAGCACCGGCTCCATCACGTTCAGCTCAAGCTGACCAGCCTCTGATGCAAGACAGATCGTGTGGTCATTTCCGATGACTTGGAATGCCACTTGGTTCATGACCTCAGGCATCACTGGGTTAACTTTCCCTGGCATGATAGATGAACCTGGCTGTCTCGGCGGCAAGTGAAGCTCACCAAAGCCTGCTCTTGGACCTGATGCCATTAAGCGAATATCGTTTGCCATTTTGGACATATTCATCATACATACTTTCAGTGCAGCTGATACTTCTGTATAAGCATCCGTATTTTGCGTAGCATCGACTAAGTCTTCTGCTCCAACTAAAGGTAATCCGCTAATATCAGATAGATAGCCAACCACCTGGCGAATATATTTAGGATCAGCATTCAAGCCAGTTCCGACTGCTGTTGCTCCCATATTGACTTCATATAAATGCTGTCTAGACTGCTTGATACGTTTAATATCACGAGCAAGAACCTTTGCATAAGCATTAAACTCTTGACCAAGTCTGATTGGAACAGCGTCCTGAAGATGCGTACGTCCCATTTTGATGACATGATCAAATTCTTGTGCTTTTTCTGTCATGACTTGATGCATGTTTTCCATCGTATAAAGTAGTTTTTCAATCATATTCAATGTTGAAATATGAATCGCTGTTGGGAAAACGTCGTTTGTTGACTGCGACATGTTCACATGCGTGTTTGGACTTAGCTCAGTATAAGCGCCTTTTTCCTTTCCTAGTAGTTCAAGCGCTCTGTTTGCAATGACTTCATTGGCATTCATATTCATTGAAGTGCCAGCCCCGCCTTGAATTGGATCGACAATAAATTGATTGTTCCATTTTCCTTCAATAACCTCGTCTGCGGCTTGAACAATTTTTTCTCCAAGACCAGAATATAGTCGCTTTGTATCCATATTTGCAAGTGCGGCTGCCTTTTTGACAATCCCTAATGCTTTGATGAGTTCCTCATGAACATGGTAGCCAGTAATTGGAAAGTTCTCTACTGCACGTAATGTTTGAATTCCATAATACGCTTGAGTGTCTACTTCCTTTTCACCTAGAAAGTCTCGTTCGATTCGAACTTGCTTGTCCTGTAGCTTCGTCATTTGAAAAGATCTCCTTTTACGCTGCTTTTGTTTGTTGTTTTAATTCCTCAATATACTTCTTCGATTTCTCTTGATCAAAAACTTTTTCCCACTTAGACATGACAATGGCTGCAAGTGAGTTACCAAATACGTTAACAGTTGTACGAACCATGTCAAGAATACGGTCGATCCCAACGATGAAGGCAAGTCCTTCAAGCGGCAGTCCCATTGCACCAAGTGTTGTGATAACAACAACGATTGATGCACCTGGTACACCAGCCATTCCTTTTGATGTCAGCATCAAGATTAATAGTAACGTAATTTGCTCATAGATGGAAAGTGGCATGCCGTACATTTGTGCAACAAATATGGCGGCAATGGATTGATAGATGGCACTTCCATCTAAGTTAAAGGTGTAGCCTGTTGGGATAACGAACGACGTGATCGCTTTCGGGCAGCCGAACTTCTCCATTTTATCCATTAGTCTAGGCAGTACAGCTTCTGAACTTGCTGTTGAGAATGCAAGAATGATTTCTTCTTTTAGCACTCTAAATAGTGTAAAGACGCTTGTTCCAGCTAATTTTGCGATAATGCCAAGTACGACAATCACGAAGAATGCCATTGTGCCGTAAACGACAAGTACCAGTTTACCTAGCGGGAGAAGCGCTCCGACCCCGAATTTGATCACCGTCACACTGATGAGCGCGAATACACCAAATGGTGCAAACTTCATCACTTTATTGGTCACCCAGAACATGGCTTCGAGTATCCCCTCAAAGAACCCTAACACTGGTTTCCCTTTGTCTCCTACTGCGGCAATTCCTAATCCGAATAAGACGGTAAAGAAGATCGTTGGTAATAGATCACCTTCTGCAATGGATTGGAAAACGTTTGTTGGCACTAGATGCACAATCGTTTCAGAGAAACTTGCTTTTTCGGAAGAAGCTTTCGATGTCTCTTCATATTTAGAGATATCGCCCTTTTCCATGTTGCTCATGTCAATTCCTGTACCAGGATGGAAAACGTTTGCTGCAAGCAGTCCTACTGCTAATGCAATCGTTGTCACAATTTCGAAGTAAAGAATCGTTTTCCCACCGAGTCTTCCGATGGTTTTCATATCCCCTACTCCAGCCACTGCTACAATCAACGCAGCAATAACAATTGGCAGAACGATCATTTTAATTAAATGGATGAATATATCGCCAATCGGCGTTAACACATTAATAACGGTTTCATTTTGATAAAACAGCGCTCCCACGATAACACCCAGAACAAGTGCAATGAGTATTTGAGAAGCTAACCCTAACTTTTTCATACGTGAACCCCCTTTTTTTGATAACGCTTTCTTTGTTGCTTAATCGCATCTTAACGATGAACCTACAAAAAACGACAAAAAGGAACAAAAAGAAGTGAATTTTTTATGAAAAATCTTTTAAAAGGTGGGTTTTTCCACAAAATTGTTAAAAAAAGACTTCGCTTTTGGGCGAAGTCCTAATGATTTTGCATTTGTTCACTTGGTGTATCTTGTTGTGGATAAAATTGATCGTACATCGCATATCCAATGAGGACAAGAGCAACATAGAACAATGCACTAATCGTCCAAATCCATTTGACATTCAGTTTCATTGTGCCACTCCCTCTCTCACCGGTTTCAATCGCTGCAATCTGAGCGCATTCAATACAACCGACACGGAGCTAAAGGCCATTGCTGCTCCTGCAAGCCATGGCGCAAGAAGTCCTAAAGCTGCTATCGGTATCCCAATACAATTATAAGCAAGCGCCCAAAATAGATTTTGCTTGATGTTTCTCATCGTTTTTTGACTAAATACAAGCGCATCAGCAATGGCATGGAGGTCTCCTGTCATGAGTGTGATATCTGCTGCTTCCATGGCGACATCTGTCCCAGTTCCAACTGCCATCCCAATATTCGCTGTCGCAAGAGCTGGGGCATCATTAATACCATCTCCGACCATGGCGACTTTCTTTCCTTGTTCCTGAAGCGCCGCAATGTGAGCAGCCTTTTCCTCAGGCAGGACTTCAGCAATGACATGATCAATGCCCGCCTGTTTCGCAATTGCCTCTGCTGTCATCTTGTTATCACCTGTCATCATCACGACGTGAATCCCTTGCTCCTTCAGACGCTTGATTGCTTGAGGGGAGGATGATTTGATCGTATCTGCGACCGCAACAATACCAGCGAATTCGCCGTCAATTGCGACAAGCATAGCCGTTTTTCCCTGCTGCTCCAGTGTTGTGACGGATGCTTCGACTTGATCATATGGGATTTGGTGTTTCTGTAATAGCTTACGCGTTCCAACCAAAAGCTTGTGTCCTGCTGCCTTTGCTTCAATCCCATGACCTGGGTCAGCTTGGAAGGCTTCAATCTCGACCGCTTCAAGACCTTGTTCCTTCATTCCATCTGTGATGGCTCTAGCAAGCGGGTGTTCCGACTGCTGTTCAGCTGATCCTACTAACTGAAGCAAAACATTTTCTGTCCAATTAGCATATGCCTGCACATCTGTCAGACTCGGTTCCCCTTTTGTCACAGTTCCTGTTTTATCTAACACCACCGTGTCGAGTGATTGAGTCACTTCTAAATGCTCACCGCCTTTAAACAGAATGCCTGATTCAGCTGCACGGCCGCTCCCAGCCATAATTGAGGTTGGTGTAGCAAGGCCAAGCGCACACGGACATGCGATGACGATGACCGCTATAAAGGTTTCAAGTGCTGCTGTCACATTTCCTGGATCAACAAAGAAAAACCAGATCAGGAAGGTGAGCACTGCAATTCCTACAACAATGGGAACGAATATCCCTGAAATTTGATCTGCCATCCTTTGAATCGGTGCTTTTGAGCCCTGTGCTTGTTCTACGACTTTAATAATCTGTGAAAGGGCGGTCTCTTTCCCAACCTTTGTCGCTTTCACTTTCACAAACCCATTTTTATTGATGGTTGCCCCGATGACCGCATCACCAGCCGTTTTATCAACAGGCAGACTTTCGCCCGTAATCATGGACTCATCAATTGCGGTTGTTCCCTCCACAATTTCTCCATCTACCGGCACTTTCTCTCCCGGTTTGACAAACACAAGATCATTCACTTTCACTTCGGAAATAGAGACTGTCATCTCTTTCCCATCTCGCTCGATGACCGCTTCTTTCGCTTGTAGACCTATCAGCTTTTGAATCGCTTCTGATGATCTCCCTTTTGCTCTTGCTTCCATTAATTTTCCGAGAACGATCAACGTAATGAGTACAGCACTTGTTTCGTAATAGAGGGCTGCCTCATGTGTACCTTGAACCGCTGACTGAATGCTTTCATATAAACTATAGAAAAACGCAGCTGATGTCCCAAGTGCGACAAGAACATCCATGTTGGCACTTTTATTACGTAACGCTTTATACGCACCTACATAGAAGGGCCAGCCAACAATGAACTGAACGGGCGCTGCTAACGCCAGCTGAACCCAAGGATTCATGAACGCTTCAGGGAGCCAAATAAAAGACGTGAAAGAAAAATGACTGACCATTGCCCAAAGAAGCGGCAGTGACAGAATCATTGAAAATAAAAAGCGTGCCGTCTGCTTCTCTATTGCTGCTTGGCGATGATCTTTCTTTCCTTCCTCTGCATCATCTACAGCTGGTTCAATTAAAGAATACCCAATAGACTGAACCGCTTCCTTTATATCACTTGTAGACGTTTGCCCTGGGTGATATGTGACCTGAAGGGTCTCCAGCGCAAAGTTCACAGATCCGTGATCAACACCATCCATCCGATTGATTTTTTTCTCGATTCGGTTGGCACACGCTGCACACGTCATTCCCTCTATATCAAATTCCGCTTGCTCCATCACCACATCGTAGCCGAGGGATTGAATTTTTTGCTTGAGATCATCTGGTGTGAGTTGTTCTGCTTCATACACAATATGAGATGTTTCCAGCGCCAAATTCACATTGGCATCATCCACACCTTCCAGCCTGTTCAATCCCTTTTCGATTCGTCCTGCACAGGCAGCACAGGTCATCCCCGTAATTTGAAAGTCGATTTCCTTCTTCATTGACCTCACCTCTCCATATACACCATGGGGGTATTATATTTTGAAAAAAATACGTGCTGTTATGCAGCACGTATGTTCATTTATACGACATCATATCCCTGTTCTTCAATTACATCAGAGATACGGTGCAACGTGACTTGATCTGGGTGAAATGAAACTTCCACCTCTCCTTTGTCTAAATGGACTTTCACAGATTCAACACCTGCTAGTTCTCCTACATTTCCTTCGACTGCTTTCACGCAATGTCCGCAAGACATGCCCTGCACTTGAAGTGTTGCTTGTTCCACTTCTCATCGCCTCCATCAATCATTTTCTACACTTACTATACCCTAGTAGGGTATCATTGTAAACATATAAATGCTACGATTTTGTCAGTTTCGTAAAAACCGTCATTAGCTCTTCAATGGCTTCATCTCCATTGCCGCTCTTAATCGCATCCGCTACGCAGTGATGTGTATGCTTTTCCATCAAATGAAGGCTGACCTTTTTCAAAGCCGCATTGACTGCGGAGATTTGATTGACAACATCTATACAGTAACGATCGTTTTCAATCATTTGCTGAATTCCGCGCACTTGTCCTTCCACTCGTTTCAGCCGATTAATCAATTGATCTTTTTCCTTCTCGGCTCTAGGCGAAGCCATATGTCTTTCTTCATGTTCTGTCATGTGATCACCTTTTTCCATTATGACTTGTCTTTCCTTAAATTAAAGCATATCTCCACCGGAAAAGGCAAAGATATGCTGAATTCACTTTATAGTGTTTGCTTTAGTTTGTTAATTGTTCAATGTCCTGCAATAGATTCACGGACTGCTGAAGCTGCTTGATCAACCCTTGCTGGTCCTCAAGCATGGCGGCAACGTCGATGTTATCTGCCTTCAATTGCTGTAAATACGTTTGAATTTCCTCTGACAGCACCTTATTTTTTTCAATGATCTGTGCATGCAGGTCTTCTGCTATTTGGGGTGCTTTGACTTCATTAAATGCCTGAATGTCTGCCTTCAATGATTCTAACTGCTTGGTTAATTCTGCTTTTTTGGCAGCGTTTTTCACAGCTTCTTCAGCAAGTTTTGGAAAGTCCTCTGTAAATTGCTGAATGTCTGTGACATAGTCATTGGCCTCAGTGACATATGTCGTTGTATCGTTGACTTGATCAAGTAAGCTGGAGCACCCGCTTAATACAAGTGTTCCGGAAAATAGGAAAGCTATCGCATATTTTTTCAAGATCGATCATCCTTTCATCTGTGGGATTAAACGCATCATTTGTTCTGCTTCCCTATCACACAGACTTAAAAAGACCTTAAAAATAGCCAGACCTTTGCCTCATGTGTGATAGGCAAAGGTCTGGCTAACATTGTTCATGCCGGAATGGCCGAGAAACAACGGATGTTTCTGTAATGACGACCAAACCGTAAAAGCTACTCCCCTTTTAGGAAACCGTTCAAATGTTATGTTTATCATATCGAATGTCAGGACAACCGTCAATGAGAAGCTAGCGGCATGTCAATTCTTCTCTTCATAAAGCATATAGTCTGCTCCAGTTGACGCATAAATCCGGTTGCGTCCTTGGCGTTTTGACATATACAAGGCTTGGTCCGCTTCAAATAGAAGAGTTTCTAATACATTTGGATCATAAGCTGTGTGAGCAATTCCAAAGCTCGCTGTCACTCGCACTTTTTCCTCATCATTCTCAAAGAAACTCATCTCAAACGAATGTCTAATTCGCTCCGCAATATGACATGCCTCTTCAAAAGAATGATGCGGCAGACAAATAGCAAACTCTTCTCCGCCATATCGTCCGAATAAATCGTCCATTTGTAAATGCTGCTGACAAATGGTGACAACATGACGCAGTGCCTCGTCACCAATATGATGTCCGTGCGTGTCATTAATTTGTTTAAAGAAATCAATATCAAACAGCATAACAGCCGTATCCTGCGCATCCTCTTCTAGGATCATCTGCGTTCGTTCAATGAATGAAGACCGATTGAAGATATTCGTCAATCCATCAATATATGCACGGCGCTCCAGCTCTTCCTGCAATAAACGCTGCTCTGTTACATCACTGATCACAATTTGCCTGCCCTCAATCTCTCCTCTTCTATTAAATAGGGACGATGCGGTCAAGTGATAATAGCTGGAATGATCTTTTTCCTTTTTCAACATTAGATCATATTGCGAATGATCCTGCGGAGAACGCAGCCATTGAATGAAGTCAGTATCTTTGATGATCCCTGAGAATATATCGTCTATTTTAAAACCAATCCCCTTTTTATTAGAAAGGGCTGGAATGATCGATGCAGCAGCGGGGTTGTAATCGATGAGTGTTCGGTATCGATCTAAAATGAGAACCCCTTCAGACATATGCTCAAACACACGCTCCATCGCAATGGGAGAGAGCTTAAAGAGCTGGAACGACATAATCGCCCATAAGTAGAGCGCATTGGTTAAAAACATCACCACAGGGACCGGGTCAATATGAAGAGGTGTCACACCTAATAAATAGATAAAAGATGTCGTAATTGGCAGTAACATGCCCACTAGCAAAATAAGGATCTGCTTTAAATATTCCTTTTTTGTGACACGCAAAAACCAAACCAGCATAAAAATAGCGAGCATCGAACAGCCAAATGTATAGACGCCATGAATGATATACCAATAGCCAATCGTAAAGTCAGCCAATAAAAATCCGTCTACTGGATTCATCGTAATGCTTCGATAAAAGAGTGAATGAAAAGAGTTGGTGAACACCATAATGGTGGTGAGAGTTGGAATCAGTAAGATGAGAAGCACGCGGCGCTTTGTGAAATATTGATGGAATCCCGTAAATTGCAGCACAATCATCAGACTGAATGGCGCGATGAACGGAAGACCTATGTATTGAAAACAAACCCAGAACATAATCTCCCTAGGTGTACTTGCCAATAATTCAAACGTGTGCCCAAAGATATAAATCGCAGTTGCTCCAGACATGTACATAAACAATTGACAGCCAATATACCGGTAGCGGTTCGCATGAGCAATGATTGATAATATCACGGACAGAATGCCAGAAACACTCATGATCACAATAAAATGTAAAACAATCGAATCCATGTAAACGCCCCAATTTCAGTTATTTAGAACTAGTCTAATCTTACTATATATGAGGAAGTCACAAATGGGAAGATGTGATTTTGAATTGGTTGGGGGTTTTTTGTAAAGTTTCGGTCGACTTTTCTCCAAGAGACCTTATATTTCCGCTACTTTTTGCTTAATTTGAGGGAGAGATATGTTGCGTTCGGAGAAATATCTGTACAATGTGGGGATTGGGAAATCAATGAAGAGGAGGCTTGCAAGGTATATGACTTTTTTGCTTATAATGGTGGGGCTGTTTATGCTGATTCTTTTGGAGAAGCCTTTTGAGAAGAGAGCATCTGGATTGATATTTTTGGTGAGTTATTTACTGCTGATTGCAGTATATGTGGTTCAAACAACTTTTGTGAAAATTGTATCGAATGGTTTGTTGATGATGATGGCAGTGATTGTGGTTTGTCCTTTATTTTTTCGATTGGTGCAGTCTTCTTTGAGGAAACATTCTTGAAAACTATAAAAAATTGAACCTAGATTAATATTTTATAAATTAAAAAGTAAAGCCAAATATACAACAAAGGTCAAAGCTAAGTGTACCTGGTCAATAGAGTTATATTCTTTGGAATAACCAAAATAAGCAAGCATGGAGCTTGATTATTTCCATCATCGCTTATTAGTAAAAAACTTATCAATAATGTTAATAGCAATAAGACAAATAGGAAATGCGATGATAATGTACAGAAAATTTTTAGGTACAAACATATTGTAATAATAGAAAAATACGCTGATAAACAGAATCATAACAGCATACTTCATTATATTCTTCACAAAATTCCTCCTAATAAATATCCACCCAACCATTATTAGGGCGCTTATCTCTTTTATCCAATTGTTTAGCAATTTGGGTTCCAATATCCAAATAATTTAGAGCAATTGCGACAGCAAAACCAATTACAGCATTGAAAACTGCACCTGCAAACCTAACAGATACACCAACCTTTATACCTGATGATTTTTTCTTTTTAGCAGCTTCAACTTCTTTAACCCCAAAGGAAGAAGCAAACACCTCTTTAGCAAATGCTAAGTTCTCATTGATACCCCGAATAATAATTTAGGTTATAATACTACGGAATAAAAAAAAGACGCTTAAAATAGCGTCTTTTTTATTCTTAAAGTTTTTAATAAAATCCTTTTGTGTTAACCAATCGTTTAGAACACCATGTTGCCAAAATGTTGCCAGTCCCGTACCAAGGGCTTTCAAACCCTTGATACGACTGCATTCTAAAAGTTTTGATGGAGACGGTGGGAGTCGAACCCACGTCCAGAGACATCGATTACTTAAGCGTCTACGAGCGTAGTCAACATATTTGGTGTTCACTCATCCGCATGCCTGCTGACGGGCGCTTGGAGAGCTAGTCTGATGGATCTCTTCTTACGTCCTCAGACGAAAACGTAAGCGTAGCCTACTTCATTGGGCTCCTCACAGACACATAGGCGATGTCAGGAAGAGCTCGCTGCGCTTATTAGGCAGCTAGTGCTAAGTTTTGGTTAAAACTTTTAGTTTTGCCAGTTACATTTAGTGCGTGTTAACGAGATCGCCTCTCGGCTCGCAGCTCAAGCTCGAACCGCCCCTGTCGAATCCGTAACGTCCCCTTGTAAAAGGGATATACGGGATGGAAGTTCAGCTTAACTGCTTCCGTATATAACTATTATAACAATCTCATCGCTTGAAACAACTGGTGGTTTCTGTAAGAAAAGCGGTGATTGTTTACTGCATAACATATTGTAGCATAATGCTTCCGCTCTCAGCAAGCCATCTGCATCAGGCTAGAATTGCTTTTGACGATCACGGAAGGCACGGTCGATTTCGCGTTTTGCATCTTTTTTCTTTAGATCTTCACGTTTATCGTATTTCTTTTTCCCTTTACCAATTCCGATCAACACTTTGGCGAAACCATTTTTTAAATAGAGTTTCAGCGGTACGAGTGAGTAGCCTTCTTCCTTTGTCACACCAATCAATTTGCTGATTTGCTTGCGATGAAGCAGCAGCTTTCTCGTTCTCAGCGGATCATGGTTATAACGGTTCCCCTGCTCGTATGGGCTCACGTGCATGTTATGAAGAAACACTTCTCCCCGCTCGATTTTGGCAAAGGAATCTTTTAAATTCACTTTTCCTGCACGAATCGATTTGATTTCAGTTCCTTGTAACACAAGGCCGGCTTCATATGTTTCTTCTATAAAATAGTCATGATTTGCTTTTTTGTTTTGGGAAACAACCTTTCCCTCTCCCTTTGGCATTGGCGTACACCCTCCTTTTGACACAAACACGGTCCAAATCGTACGGATTATTTTATCAAACAATCCAGCTTTCGACAATGATGACGCTATGTGGTCAAAAAGCAAATAGAGCGTGATGCCCTATTTGCTTTTTGTCACGTTACTTTTTCTTTTTACGCTTTTGTTTTGGCGCGTTATCAAATACACGTTTTTTCTTTTTCTTCTTTTTACGGCCTGTGAACCAGTCACTTCCGCCTTTATCCTCTTTGGCTTTATCACCAGAGGCATTTTGACCTCCGCGCCCTTTTTTCGCTGGTGAATCTGTTCGTTTTTTAAACTTAAAATCTTTTGGCGATTTTCGGCGGGTGCCTTTCATGCCGACGATTTCAAAATCAATCGAGTGCTCATCTTTATTGACATTCACCACTTTGACTGTGATTTCATCACCGATACGGTAGACATTTCCTGTGCGTTCACCGATCATGGCAAAGTGCTGCTCATCAAAGCGATAGTAGTCGTCTGTCATATAGCTGACATGGACAAGGCCTTCAATTGTATTCGGCAGTTCAACGAATAGTCCGAAGTTCGTCACGGAACTAATCATGCCATCAAATTCTTCACCGATTTTATCAAGCATAAATTCTGCCTTCTTGAGATCATCTGTTTCACGTTCTGCATCAACTGAGCGGCGCTCCATTGTAGACGCATGATCTGCAATTTCAGGAAGCAGCTGGCCCCACTTTTCTAGGGTTGCTTCGTCTGTCTTTTTCTGAATCAAATAGGTTCTAATCAGTCTATGCACGATTAAATCCGGATAACGGCGGATCGGTGATGTGAAATGTGTATAGAATTCCGTTGATAAACCAAAATGGCCGATGCTTTCCGGATCATATTTCGCCTGTTTCATCGAACGAAGCATCACGGTTTGTATCACAACTTCTTCTGGTTGATCCCTCACAGCATCAAGTACACTTTGAAGTGCACGCGGGTGGATGTTTGTCGACGTTCCTTTCACAATGTAACCAAACGTTGTCACGAACTCTAAAAAGCGCTGAAGCTTTTCAGGATTTGGTTCTTCGTGAATTCGATAGATGAAAGGTACATTCAACCAGTGGAAATGCTCTGCAACTGTTTCGTTAGCAACAAGCATGAATTCTTCAATTAATTTCTCTGCGACTGAACGCTCGCGAACGACAACGTCTTTTGCTGCGCCTTCATCATCTACAAGCACTTTTGCTTCCTTGAAGTCAAAGTCTACTGCCCCGCGCTCCATCCGTTTTTCACGAAGGATCTCTGCAAGCTTCTCCATCTCTTGGAACATTGGGACAAGCGGCTCGTATTTGTCTATAAGCTCTTCGTCTTGATCGACTAAAATCTTATTCACATCAGTATAGGTCATTCTTTCCGTCGTTTTGATCACACTTTGGAAAATCTCGTGTTTGACAACCTTCCCATTTCGATCAATGACCATTTCACAAGACAGTGTGAGACGATCGACCTTCGGATTCAATGAGCAAATACCGTTTGACAGGCGGTGCGGGATCATCGGAATGACACGGTCTACGAGATACACACTCGTTCCACGCTCATAAGCTTCCTGATCAATCGGGGAGTTCTCAGTGACATAATGAGAGACATCTGCAATATGCACCCCTAGCTTATATTTGCCATCATCCAGCTTTTGCACCGTAACGGCATCATCTAAGTCCTTCGCATCTGCTCCGTCAATGGTGACAATCGTTTCGTTGCGCAGATCTCGCCTGCCTTCGAGGTCTTTTTCATCAATCGTTTCAGGTGTGTCTACTGCCTGCTGGAGCGCTTCTTCTGGGAACTCCCCTGGCAGGCCGTGTTTATGAATGATTGATAGTATATCAATGCCAGGGTCATTTTTATGACCGAGGATTTCAGTCACTTCGCCCTCTGCACTCATTCTTCCTTCTGGGTAGCTAGTCAGCGTCACGACCACTTTATGCCCTTCGACCGCTCCATTTTTAGCGGATTTCGGAATGAAGATATCGGTTGTGATTTTTTTATCATCAGGAATGACAAAGCCAAAGCTTTTCGTTTCTGTGTAGGTACCGACAACCGTCTGAGTATTACGCTCCAGAATTCGGATGACCGTTCCTTCTTTTTTTGTGCCGTTTGATTTGTGGCTGACACGAACCATGACCGTATCACCATTCATCGCTGTGCCTAGCTCATTAGGCGGAATGAAAATATCATCCTGTCCAAACTCTTCTGGTGTCACAAATGCAAAGCCTTTTGCATGAGCAGACAGCTTTCCTTTTACCAAGTTCATTTTTTCTGGTACACCGTAGCGATCGCTGCGCGTGCGAACGATGAGTCCTTGATCTTCCAGAATCACAAGCGCTTTGACGAGCTCTTTATAATCATCTGGATTGGTAATCTCCATCATCACTTCCAGCTCTTGAACGGTTAACGGTTTATACGCTTCATCTTTCATAAAAGCGAGTAGTTCATTCATAAATTCTTCTTTTTGCACACTCTAACCCCCTATATATTTAAATTGACCAATCAAGTGATTCTAGGAATGCATATACATCCTGATGAACCTTCTCGCGCTCTTTATCAAGCGTGATCGCATGGCCTGATTCTTCATACCATGTCAAATGCTTTTGATCTGTCTCTACTTCGTTGTAAATGATATTCGCACTGTCTGTATTAATCATATGATCGTGACGTGCCTGAACAACAAAAGTAGGTGAATAAATCATGTCGACATTGTTTCTAACATCTGCAATGAGTTCTTGCAGGCTCTTAAGTGTATCCATTGGCGTTTTCTTGAACTCTTCCATTTCCTGTTCAATTTGGTCCTCTGTCTTACCCTCGAATTTCTTATAGTTACGGGCATATTCTAGTACACCCTGGTACATGACTTCTTCACTTTTTATGTACATAGGTGCACACATAGGTACAATTCCCTTTACAGGTACAGTGTAACCTA
Source organism: Bacillus sp. FSL K6-2841 (assembly GCF_037976435.1). Lineage (NCBI taxonomy): Bacteria > Bacillati > Bacillota > Bacilli > Caryophanales > Bacillaceae > Bacillus > Bacillus sp. FSL K6-2841. The sequence goes on from NZ_CP150266.1 coordinate 2,989,615, forward strand.
ATTTCAATGAAAAAACTCCTCCGAGGGATAGGCCGCAAACCGCGATTTCCTCATAGCCTTCATCCTTTAAGAATTGATAGCCTTCTTGTACATCCTTCCACCAGTCATCCGGTCCAAAATGGACAAGCTCTTCTGGCGGCACACCGTGTCCTTTATATTGTGGTGCATGACACGTATACCCTCTTTCGTTCAAATAACGGCCCAGCATTCGAACATCGGCTGTATTCCCAGTAAAACCGTGAAGAAGAAGCACTGCCTTTTCTCCACCTTTAAACGTAAATGGTTTTGGTGTAACAACTTTCATGATGTGACTTCCTTTCCTTCTGATATGGTTTATATTTTCCACTTGTATGTATGAAACAAACACTAAAGAGTGCTGATAATAAAAAAAGGTCTGAAAAAAGATCAGACCTTCTGTTACTCGCGCTTTACACGCCTAAATATGCCAATGCAAGTGTTAAAATGAAGAAAAGCACTGACAAAATAACCGTTAAACGGTGAAGTATCAAGTCAAGACCTCTCGCTTTTTGCTTACCGAAAAGCTGCTCGGCTCCACCTGAAATAGCGCCTGACAGTCCAGCACTTTTACTAGATTGTAACAATACAACGATGATAAGTGCGATACTGACAATTACGAGTAATGTAATAACAAATGCGTGCATGAAAACACCTCCAGACAAACTGGTACACATAACTTTATTTTACATGAAAACAAGGTGCATGTCACGAAACATCAAAATAAAGATTCCCTCTATATTCTCGACTTTATTCGTTATTTTGATTCAATTTCATTCCAAAGAGTAGTATGCAGCATTTTTCATATGCAATTTTCGGTTAAAAACACGTTTTTAACGGGTTGCTTCTTCTTTCAATAGCTGTTTTAATTCTACTAACAAACGTTCAGCTCCTTCAGGACTCAGCATCACTTTCCCATTTCCATAGCTTTTGTTATACTTCGTCACTTGTCCAGTTAACAGGCAGCTCTTATCAGCATCATATTTTTTCAGCATGATGGTTTGATCTTCAATGAAAATTTCTAACAGCTGCTCTTCTTTAATATTGAGCACCTTGCGCATTTCTGAAGGCAGAACAATTCTGCCTAGTGAATCAATATGTCTGACCATCCCAGTTCTTTTCAACGACATTGCCTCCTTGATCATTTCATTCATTGACTTTTGTCAACATTTTCATAGTAAAATAGATCTTCAAATTTTTTATCAAAGTAATGAATCATTTTGCCAATGACAAGCTGGCCTGGTTTCCGGTGACCATTTAATACCCTGCTAAGTGTAGCAGGAGAAATGCCAATTTCATCAGCGAGCTGATTTAAAGACATATCGTTTTCGATCATATACTGCATGACAAAAGTCCGCCTGATCTGAATCTTTTCGACCATCATTACAACCTCCTATGGAATCAATATGTACAACGTGTAGGTGCTCATATGAACCAGATCTATTAACTTAAGTCAACACTTTTACCCCTCTGCTATTTCCTTTGGTCAATGATCATACTAAAATAAGTCATATACTGAAATGTGAGGTTCGATGTCATGAATCACTTTGGTGAACAATTACGCATTTTAAGAGAAAATAGAAAAATGTCTGTCAATCAACTCGCCATGTATTCAGGTGTAAGCGCTGCTGGTATTTCTCGTATTGAAAATGGAAAGCGTGGTGTGCCGAAGCCTTTAACCATAAAAAAATTAGCACACGCTTTGAAGGTGCCTTATGAGGATTTAATGCTGCTTGCCGGTCATATTGAACAGGAACAAGTTCATGAAATGAAACCAAAATATGAATCCGTGTTGAAAATCTATCAAACGGCGCTTCAAAAGGATGTAGAACATCTTCCCATTTTTGACGGTGACCTATGGGAAAGGCTATCCGCACAAGACATCAGCCAGCTGAATGAATACTTTCTCACGCTCATCAACCAAAAAAAGACGAACAAATAGCGGGGCATAACCTTAAGATACATTCACTATTAACTAATGTCAATATTTTCATGGTATACTTGTTGCCAATAGTCAACAAATCAAGTAAAATAGATATATCTAATCTATAACCATGTGAGGTTTTGCCTTAATGAAATTTGGTGCATATTTAAGAGCATTACGTGAGGAAAAGAAGCTGTCAGTGAACCAATTAGCGATGTATTCAGAGGTCAGTGCTGCTGGTATTTCTCGTATTGAAAATGGGAAACGCGGCATTCCGAAGCCTCCTACGATAAAAAAACTAGCCGGTGCATTAAAGGTTCCCTATGAGGAAATGATGCAGGCTGCGGGCTATATTGAGGAAGTCTTTTCTGTCCATCAGTTGAAGGAAGAGGAAATGGCACTATCCAAAATAAAGGAAGCCGCAGCGCAATACGAACTTGGTGATCTCGAACTATTTGATGGAGACATTTGGTCAACTCTTTCGAAAAAAGAAATAGAGGATCTTAACCGCTATCTGTTATTTATAATAAACAGCCGTTCGTCATAGAATGTTTTGATCATTGACAAGCTTTTTGAGCTGATTTATGACAAATTTACGGTATAATGGGTTCAGATTGGAGTGAAGAAAGATGAATCAATCTGATATGTGCCCGCGGTTTGAAAAAGCAGTTGAGTTATTGAGTAAACGCTGGGTTGCACTGATTGTTTTTCAGCTTCTCTCAGGTCCGCAGCGTTTTAGTGAAATTGAGGCCGCTCTGACAAATTTAAGCGGAAGAGTATTATCTGAGAGATTAAAAGAGCTAGAAGCAACAGGCATTGTAAAACGGGAGGTTTTTGCTGAAACACCCGTGCGTATTGAGTATTCTTTAACTGATATGGGGCGTTCCCTTGCACCCGTTTTTGAGGAAATTTCGAAGTGGTCTACTGAATGGATCACGCTTGAATCATAAAATCCCCGCATGTGAACTGCCTGATCATCATAAAAAAACCTCCCTTACAGACGTAAGGGAGGTTTTGTCATTTCAACCACTTAAGCAGATGTCATGTTTTTTTCAGCTAATGCTTTTCTTTCTTTTTTCTTGTTCGTTGGGCTTAAATAGCGTTCGAGCCAGCCCATGACTAGGTCAGCGATAATGGCCATGAGTGCAGTTGGAATAGCACCTGCTAAAATGATGGCTGTTCCATTTGTGGCGTTTGATCCTCTGATGATGATATCACCTAGACCTCCTGCACCAACAAATGTCCCAATCGCTGTAATGCCGATGGCGATGACCAGTGCCGTTCTTAAACCAGCCATAATGACCGATAAAGCAAGCGGTAATTCAACCATTCTCAGCACTTGCCATTTCGTCATGCCCATCGCTTTACCCGATTCTAAATAAGCATGTTCAATGCTGACAATCCCTGTATACGTGTTGCGGATGATCGGCAGAAGCGAATACAGAAAGAGTGATAAGATGACTGTATTGGCGCCAAGTCCTAACACAAGCATTAACACGGAAAGCATCGCCAACGCCGGTATGGTTTGAATGACGTTGGTAATGGCGAATATCCAATTGCTTAGCTTACGGTAATGCGCCACAAAGATGCCTACTGGAATTCCGACTATTGCCGCAAACAGCACCCCATACGCTGACATGAGAAAATGCCGATAAAATTCTTCTAACACATATGAACCGTTCTGCTGATAATACGTCCATAATTGCTGCAGTGTGTCCATCAGACGTGACACCTCCCCAACTTACTCAAAGTAATTGTTCTTTTTCAGGAAATTCTTCGCAACGGTGGCTGGTTCTTGAAGCTCCCCGTCGACTTGATAGTTCAGCTCTTGCATTTGCTCTGTATCGATTTTTCCGATCAGTCTGTTGATCACCTTATCTAGCCCTGGATTCTCTTTTAAGACTTTTTCCGGGACAACAGGCGATGCGTCATATGGCGGGAAAAACCGCTTATCATCTTTTAAAATTTTGAGGTCATAGGCTTTGATTCGTCCATCTGTTGAATAGGCAAGCACAATATCCATTTTTTCATTTTTTAATGCATCGTAGACTAAACCAATCTGCATTGGATACGTGCTTCCAAATTCAATTCCGTATGTTTTCACGAATCCTTCATAACCGTCGCCTTTCTTTTTAAGCCAAATATTATCGACACCGAACCGGTAATTCTTCGCATTCTTTTTCAAGTCAGAGACCGTTTCTAACTTGTTTTCCTTCGCCATCTTTTGCGTCACGGCAAAGGCATACGTATTATCAAAGCCATAGGAATCAAACCATTTGTAATCATAGCGTTTCTTAAATTCTTTTTGAACGATTTCCATTGCACGCTCCGGATCTTTTTCCGCATCCATTCCAAGCGTACTCGTCAAATCTGTCCCTGTATATCTTGTCGCAGAAATGTCGATATCTCCATTTTCCATTGCTTTCTGCTGTACGGTATTGGAGCCTAGGTTTTTCACAATGGTTGTCTTTTTATCTGTGTAATGTTCGATGATCTCGCTCACCATATAGGCCATTATTTCTGATTCGGTAAAGTTTTGTGCTCCCACCCGCAGCGTATTGCCTGAGGAGCCGGCTAGTCCAGGAAGTGAACAGCCGCTTATCAATAACAAGCAACCGGCAAGCAGTGCACTGATCCATTTTGTTTTTCGATTCTTCACATAAGTCAACTCCTTATGAAACTTCCTTCAATCCTTTTAAGGCTTCTGGTGTTACTTTTTTCTCCAGCTTCATCAATGTAAAGTCGATGATGACCGCTAAAATAGTGACTGGGATGGCACCTGCAATAATGTATTCCGGCTGGTATAGCTGAAGTCCAATCAAAATGTAGTCACCAAGACCGCCTCCACCAATAAAAGCAGCAAGTGTTGTCCAGCCAATTAAATAAATCGTTGACGTACGGACACCTGCCATAATGATCGGTACAGCAAGCGGAAGTTCCACAAGTCGAATTTGCTCCCATGTCGTCATGCCGATCCCTTTACCGGATTCAAGAAGGTTTTTGTTCACCCCTTGGACGCCAGCATACGTATTTCTCAAAATAGGCAATACCGAATAGAAAAAGAGAGCAACGATTGCAGGTATTTTCCCAACTCCCAAAATAGGAATAAAAAATGCAAGAATCGCTAAACTAGGGAGTGTTTGAAAGATATTTACGACACCGATGACAAAACCTGCGCCTCGTTTCATTCGTGTGAGAACGACGCCTAAAGGAACGGCAACGATAATTCCTAGCACGACAGCAATTAAGGAAATATATAAATGCTCCCACATTTTTGTGAGGAGTTCCCCACCATTTTTCTCTAGAAAATCGATGATTTGATCCATGTGTCCACCTCCCTTAGTTCATTTCAATGGCAGACGCTGGCGTATCGTCTCCCCAAATGGAGTCGTACACAACATCTACAAGACTTGCCCGTGTCACAATGCCTTTTAAATGCCCTTTGGCATCGACAACTGGTACATATTTAATACCGCGTATTAAGATTTTCCGAACGGTGTCTCTGAGAAGTGCGCCTTCTTGTACAGTATAGAACTCTGTATTTAAGATCTCACCAACGAAAGCCGCTTTTCTGCGGTTCGCATCAATAGTTTCAATATCGATATAGCCTTTTAACACATCATGTTCATCTACTACAAGCAAGGAATCGACCCGCTTTTCTCTCATGATGTAGATGGCATCAGTCAACGTTTGTTCGACTGTAATGGTAACTGGTGACGTGTTCATCATTTGTTCTACACGTTCCATATTCGGATTTGACTGAAGCAGGCGTTCTTTTCCGATGAATTCTTCTACGAACTCGTTGGCTGGGTTACGTAAAATATCTTCTGGTGTGCCTACTTGAACAATCTCTCCATCTTTTAAAATCACAATTCGGTCAGCCAGTTTAATTGCTTCATCCATGTCATGTGTGACGAATACGATGGTTTTATTTAACGTTTTTTGCAGCTTCTTAAATTCTTCCTGCAGTGTATCTCGTGTAATTGGATCAAGTGCACCAAATGGTTCGTCCATGAGGATCAGAGGGGGTTCTGCTGCTAGTGCGCGAAGAACTCCGATACGCTGCTGCTGTCCTCCACTAAGTTCATGAGGATAGCGCTCTAAAAATTCCGGGCCCATGTCGACGAGCTTCAGCAGTTCACGTGCTCGTTCTTTCCGTTTTTCTTCCGGCCATTTTAACAGCTTCGGCACAAGTGAGATGTTTTGCGCGATGGTCATATGGGGGAACAGTCCAATTTGCTGAATCACATAACCGATTTCTCTTCTTAATTGAACTGGATCTTTTTTCATGATATTTTCTCCCTCTATAAAAATGTTTCCTGAGGAAGGTTCGATGAGTCGGTTGATCATCTTCATGGTTGTAGTCTTACCACAGCCACTCGGTCCAATAAAACAAATAAATTCTCCTTTTGCTATGTCTAAATCAATATTTTTGACAGCTTTTTTTCCGCCTTTATACGTCTTAGATACATTCTCTAGTTTCAGCAAATGAGACACCTCCAATTAGTTGGATCTATATATTCAGAAAATTTACACCTTATTAATTATAGTGCAAACTTTATAAAATAAAAAGTTTATGATGTGTTTGTATTGCACAACATTTATATAAAATTTTCAGTTAACGCTGTAATATCTAGAGATCTCTCCTTTTTCCTCCAAATTACTAGCAATTACTCAATATTTATTGTTTTCATCAACAAACAGGTATATGATATATTGTGTTACAAATTGTCAGTCGTGAAGGGATGAAGCGGGGAGTGGACAAGCAAGCGCTAGGCGCCATTCAAAAAGCACAGGATCATTATATTGAAAAAGCTGCAGAGAACATGAATGCCTTTGGTCTTTCTTCTACAGTGGGTAGAGTGCTTGGTATCATTCACATGAACCGTAAACCAATGACGCTGGAAGAGCTATCAGAGGCGACCGGCATGAGCAAAACGAGGATGAGTCAAGTCGTTCGAGAAATGCTCGATTTAAATATTGCGGAAAAGGTTTATGAAAAAGGAATACGTAAAGATCTTTATGACGTTGAGCAAGATCAATACCAAACGTTTATTTCATTGTTTGCAGCCAATTGGACACGTGTTGTCAGTAAAAACCGTAAAGCACATAAGAAAACGTGCAAGGAATTGCAAGAGCTGCTTGAACAGGAAGATTTACCAGAAGAAACAGAGGATAAAATCAATCTGCTTCTTTCAGAAATCAAGGAAAGTCTTGATTACTATGATTGGATTAGCCGCTTAATTGAGTTCTTTGAAAGTGAAGAAGTATTTAAGCATGTGCCGAAACCTTAAAAAAAGCTGTTTTATTTTACATCTTTGTAGAAAAAAACAGCTTTTTTATATACACTTATGACATAAACATCGGAAACATCCCTTTTAAGCCTGCGCCGATCATTTCAACTGCCACTACAGCCAGAATTAATCCCATCAAACGCGTCACAACATTCATCTCTGTTTTCCCCATTTTTCGCATAATAAAACTTGAATAATGAAACGCATAATACGTCATAGCAAGAACGATGACAATGCCAATTAGAATCGAAAACATGTGGAGCATCCCTTGACTTCCAGGGGTTAAACTCATGACTGTAGCGATTGTACCGGGACCAGCGATGATCGGAATGGCGAGCGGCGTAACGGAGATATCTGCCTTCTCTTTGCTTTCTGCCTTCTCCTCCGAATGAGGATTTTGGACGTGTGATTCTTTTGCATTCAGCAAATTGTAAGCGATACCAAAAATAAAAATACCGCCAGCGATGCGGAGTGCATGAATATCGATCCCAAACAATTTGAAAATAAGCCTGCCTGCCAATAAAAAGGCGATCAAAATAATAAAAGAGACCACAACGGCTTTTTTGGCTGTCTGGGAGCGCTCTTTCTCTGTATAGCCCTCTGTTAAGGTGATGAAAAGAGGTACGTTTCCTATGGGGTTTGATACAGCAAATAATGAGACGACCACATGAATCATAAAGGAAATCAACAGACACCCTCCTTTTTTCATAGTGTCTGCCATTCTGATGTGAATATTCCCTTATGATGTTAAAACCTGTATATCTTTAACCGATGATAATAGAGGTTTAAAGAAAGGGGTTCACACATGAAGAAAACAATAACGATCATTCTTCTTTCTGTAGCAGTTATAGCCTCAGGTGGCTGGATTGTTTGGCAGCAGCAGACCATCGAAGAAGCAGAGAAAACTCATCAGCAAGAAAGCAAAACGAGCGATCTGAAGCTCTCGCAGTTAACATCAGATCAAACAGATATGAAGCATAAAAATGATGAACAAAAAAAGCAAATAGCCACCGTCACAAAAAAGCTCAAAAAAGAAAAGAAAGCCTATGAAAAAGAGGTCAAACAGCGTAAAGCGCTTGAGGTAAAAGTCGGCCAGCTTCAAAAAGAGCTGACGGCAGCAAAAGCTACTGCTCAAGCAAATAAGCAAACCACTCAGTCTACAAGGAAACCAACTGTCAAAAAAGACCCGAATGTCACTCATCATCCTCCCTCACAGTGGGTACAGGACCAATACGATTGGGGCGTGAAACAAGGGTATATTAAAGAATAGAAAGGATGAAAAAATGTGATACAGATTCGGCGATTATCTCATGATCAACCTCTGCCAATGGATCTTTTACTATTAGCTGATCCTTCAAAGAAAAAGGTTCTTGCTTATGTACAATCTGGTTCTTGTTATGCCGCCTTTCATGAAGAGGATGTGATTGGTGTCTACGTACTGACATCGCTCTCTCAGCATACAGTGGAAATCATGAATGTGGCTGTGAAGGAGTCATGGCAAGGAAGGGGAATTGGGAAGCAGCTGGTCCGCCATGCAATCGCTGAAGCGAAAGTCGCTGGTTTTCATACGATTGAAATCGGCACAGGCAACTCGAGTATTCAGCAGCTCGCACTTTATCAAAAATGCGGTTTTCGTCTAACGTCGATCGATCGAGATTTCTTCCTTAAGCATTATGATGAACCAATTTATGAAAACGGGATTCAGTGTATAGATATGGTACGGCTGTCACTCACATTTCAAGCAGACTGACTTTTTGTTCAGCCTGCTTTTTTTATGCTCTTCGCTTTTTCACAGCATGAATCACATATTGAATGAATAAGTAAAGCACAGTGCCAGTTAAAAAGCAGACAACGCATCCAAAAAGCGTCGCCTCAGAGCTGAATTGATACTCTTCAATTTTCATGATATAAAATGGCATGCCAAACAGCGTTGGACTTGATTCGATATGATTGACCTCTAACAGTAGTAAAAAGACAGGGGTCATAAACACAGCAAATATATACAGCATCGCAAGTGTTAAGCCGCTAGAAAACGAATGAAATACTTTGATCATCTCTTTCTCTCCTTCATCTCTTTTAAACTGGCTGTGATATTTTTCCCGTCTGGGCAAGCTGGATGCAGCATCACAGTGTTCAGTAAAGAAAAAAACAGCAGCTGATGACTCACCGGATGCTTCCACATCAAAAAAAGCACAATCGAGCAGAGTACCGGAAACAGCGGACCTGCAAGTGCCACCATCAAATTAAAGCTCGGCCGGGCAAATGTCTCATGAATGATCGCCACATGCTTCCAATCAATCGTTACCACAAAATCAAAGAGCGGCCTTTTTTCGACTTTGTTACATACCATGATCATCAGCATATGACCGAGTTCATGTATGAGCACAACCGCTAGTAAACTAATGACAAGCCCCATCATCGCAATATCGGCCTTTTTAACATCACAGCATATATACAACTGAAAAAGACAAGTGAACCAAGCAGATAAGCAGTGGCAAGAAGAAACATATTAGCTGACAGCCACTCTAATAAAAGCATATCGATGAAGCTGAATACAGCTATCATCATCACGATGACAAATAGTTTATTAAAATCACTGATTTTCACGACAAAACCTGTACAGGCTGCCATGACGGTCATGAATAAAATGGACAAACTCGCCAAGCCATGACCTTCACTTTCAATTCCAATCACCAAATAAGCAAGGCTAATATAGACAAAATAAATGAGTAAATTGATTGTGTAATAAAATAAAATTCTCGACAATATATACGCGCCCTTTGATGTATTTAACATAAAGATGGCCCGTTGATTGAGATGATATTCTCTGCCAATCATCAGTGGAAGCATGATCAATATTTCCTTTAACGCAAACTGCACAATAAAGGCATACAGCCAGCCAGTTTCTTCAGGTGTAAAAACAAATGGCAGTCCAGCCGTCAAACAAACGAGAAAGAGGAACAAAATGCCTTGTTCTTTAAAAACAGCTGATCGAATGAAATAGACCATTTCCTGCCGCAGGTGCGTCAGAAAGGAAGAATACGTCCTGATTTTCTGGTAAGAAAACGACTTTATCTCTGTTTTCAGCTGCAAAAACATTTGATGAACATAGCAAGCTGCTAAACCTTTTACCCATAGCCATCCAGCGCTTAGAAGGATCACCAGCAACGTCAGATAGACAGCCGGCCATACACGGATCATCTCCACCGCTTTTTGAAAAAGAAGAAATATGAGTACTTGAAGTGCCGCAAAGCCGATCGTTTGCAGCAGTAAATGCTCCTTTGTTTTTGATACGAAATGACTTACACCGATCCGCAACAGCATCCATGAAGAGAGCGTATAAAGTGCCAAGATCCCGCATGTGATGCAGACAACGATGATCCAATACAAAGATGGGATGACACCCGTGATTAAAAGACCTAATACAATCGGTAAAAAAAGCAGTCCAGCCATGAGGAAGCAAAAAAGCACTGGAAAGAAATACGCACAAAGGACAAAGGGTGCACTTTGTATCGCACTGTTCAAAAAGTAGAATTGATATTCTTGGCGCTTCAGTTTATTTCGGGATAACACAATCCCTGCTCCTAATAGTAAGAGCGACATTTTGACAAATTGGATGTATAGCGCAGCCGGCTCACTTTCACCTGCCTGCATGTAAAAACGCAGGCTGATGACAATGTATATCGCATAGATGAGCAAGAGAAAAACGGCGGCTGTGAGAAGCTGCAAAGGATACTTTTTTCCAAGCTGCTTTCCTTTCGTTGTCAGCATACCCCATTCGATTTTATGAAGAACGTGTCGTGTCCAAATCATTGAGTAACCTCTCCACCTGCATATAGTAATCTCGATTTACTTCTTTATAAATCTCTTCAAGTGCCTGATGAGGATATGTCTGATTCGTTTCTTGGCGGGACATATTCAGCTTGACGTCACCATTTCTTAAGATCATGAGATGATCATATAATGTATCACCAAAGCTCAAATGATGAGTTGAAATCAGAATGCCAGCGCCTTGATCTCTCAGCTTCATGAGCACCTTTTTTAAGATGATCATCATATCTGGATCAAGTCCGTTCGTTGGCTCGTCGAACACATAATAATCACACGGTCTGAGGAGCTGCGAAATGATCTGTGTTTTCTTTTGATTGCCATGGGACAGCTGAGCGATTGGTTGATCCATATACGGACTCAGCTCAAACAAATCGATGAATGTCTCTTCACGTGTGACATCTTGCTCATGTGGCAGCTGAAGTAATTGAAAGTATTCCCTCGGTGTTAAATAATCGAACAACGCATGATCATCAGGAATATAGGAAACATGTTTTTTCAAAAGGGAAATATGTGCTGAGGATTGAAGGTTCAGCTGTTCACCATGTAAGGAAACGCAGCCAGTAAATGGCGTCAGCCCAAACATAGCTTGGATCATTGTTGTCTTTCCTGCCCCATTGTGTCCTAAAAGAAGCATCATCCGGCCTTTCTCCACGTTCATTTGTATATGGCGGAGAGAGAAGGTGCGGCTATACGTTTTTTCTTGTAATTGTAATGTCAGCATCATATTCCTCCGTTTGTTTCAGATGGAACAGATGGCTTCGCATCTGTTCTCATCCCTGTTAGAAACCGCATTTGATTTTCACGTACATGCCTAAGAACTTGAATTCGCCTAAAAATTTAGAGCCTTTTCCAAAGGTCTTGCATGCCCAAATCAATGCTGCGACTGTCACAATACCTAAAATAGCGGCAAGGACATAAATCCAAAATGCATTTTTCTGTACGTTCTTAGAAGTTAGAATTCGTTGCTTCCTTTCATCATAGGCCGCCAGTAGGTGAAGGACATACATATATACTCCTACTGGAAAACGAAGGCTAAAAGGATTCAGCATCTCATCACCCCCCAATATATGTAAAATGATACCATCCCCCATACAGAAAACATAAGTTCATTTCAGATCATATTTTTAGTCGATTTTTCATGATCTATTGCTTATAAATAGTCGAGCTGCGCGCTTTCCCTCTGACCGAAGGACGACTTTTTACAAAAATAGGATGCGACTATTGAAACAGCTGCGGGATCTCATTCAACAAAAAAACGCTGCGCCCACTCTTATATAAGAGCGGAACGCAGCGCGTGGCATTACATTATTTATTCAAGTTATAGAATGTTTCAATGCCGTGGTATTGAGCTGTTTCAGCCAATTGATCTTCGATGCGAAGTAATTGGTTGTATTTCGCCACACGGTCCGTACGAGACGGAGCACCTGTTTTGATTTGTCCAGCGTTTGTTGCAACAGCGATGTCTGCAATTGTGCTGTCTTCTGTTTCACCAGAGCGGTGAGAGATCACAGCTGTGTATCCTGCACGTTTTGCCATTTCGATTGCATCAAATGTTTCAGTTAATGTACCGATTTGGTTTACTTTGATTAGGATTGAGTTACCAACGCCGTTTTTGATTCCTTCAGAAAGCTTCTTCGTGTTTGTCACGAATAAGTCATCTCCTACTAGCTGAACCTTGCTGCCAAGGCGCTCAGTTAATAGTTTGTGACCTTCCCAGTCGTTTTCATCAAGGCCGTCTTCGATCGAGATGATTGGGTATTTCGATACCATATCTTCATACCAGTCAACCATTTCAGCAGATGTTTTCACAACACCTTCACCTGATAAATGATATTTACCGTCTTCTTTGTTGTAGAACTCAGAAGATGCAGCATCCATTGCAAGTTTCACTTCTTCACCTGGTTTGAAACCAGCTTTTTCAATCGCTTCTACGATTGTTTGAAGTGCTTCTTCGTTAGAACCAAGGTTTGGAGCGAATCCACCTTCGTCACCTACAGCTGTGTTTAAGCCTTTTGCACTTAATACAGATTTCAGGCTATGGAAGATTTGTGCGCCCATGCGAAGTGCTTCACGGAAGTTTGGGGCACCTACAGGCATAATCATGAATTCTTGAATGTCTACGTTGTTATCCGCATGCTCTCCGCCGTTGACGATGTTCATCATTGGCACTGGAAGCGTTTTGGAGTTGAATCCACCAAGGTATTGGTAAAGTGGAATTTGTAAGAAATCAGCAGCCGCACGTGCTACAGCGATAGATACGCCAAGGATTGCGTTTGCGCCTAATTTCCCTTTGTTTTCTGTTCCATCAAGTTCGATTAACATTTTGTCAATTGCTACTTGTTCAGTGACATCAAAGCCTAAAAGCTCTGGTGCAATGATTTCGTTTACGTTGTTTACAGCTGTCAGAACACCTTTTCCAAGGTAACGGTCTTTGTCTCCGTCACGTAGTTCTACTGCTTCATATTCACCTGTAGAAGCACCACTTGGTACTAGTGCACGGCCAAAGCCGCCAGATTCTGTGTAAACTTCTACTTCAACTGTTGGGTTACCGCGAGAGTCTAATACTTCGCGTGCATATACGTCAACAATGTATGGCATTGTTATTTCTCTCCTTTTGAATCAATTTGTTATTTCTGAATCAATGATGTTCCTGTCATCTCTTTTGGTTTTTCAACACCAAGTAAGTCTAAAAGGGTTGGAGATAGATCGGCTAGAATGCCGCCTTCTCTAAGCGTTGCACCTTTTTTCGTTACGATGACTGGAACAGGGTTTGTCGTATGTGCAGTATGCGGCTTTCCTTCTTCGGTAATCAGCACGTCTGCGTTACCGTGGTCTGCCGTGATGATGGCATGTCCGCCTTTTGCTAGGATTGCGTCGACAACAGCTCCTAAGCACTCATCTACTGCTTCAATGGCTTTGATTGTTGGCTCGAGCATACCTGAGTGACCAACCATATCCGGGTTAGCAAAGTTCAGGATGATCGCATCATGCTTGTCAGCATTGATGTCTGCAACAAGTGCATCCTTTACCTCATAAGCGCTCATTTCTGGCTTGAGGTCATAGGTTGCCACATCTGGCGAATTGATCAAGATGCGGTCTTCACCAGGAAATTCTTCTTCACGTCCACCGCTCATAAAGAACGTCACGTGAGGATATTTCTCTGTTTCAGCAATCCGCAGCTGTTTCAATCCATTTTGCGCTAGCACTTCTCCTACTGTGTTATCCAAATTCACTGGTTTGAAAGCAACATAGCCATCAACCGTTTCACTGAAGTGTGTGAAGCAGACGAAGTGTAAATTCTTCGGATGTGCTTCCCCGCGGTCAAATGAGCGGAAATCTTCATTTGTGAAGGTGTTCGAAATTTGGATCGCACGGTCTGGGCGGAAGTTATAGAAAATCACAGAATCGCCGTCGTTTACTTTAGCAACTGGCTCACCGTTTTCTCTCGTGATGACAGATGGAATAACGAATTCATCGTAGATTCCATTTTCATAGGAGTCATCAACGACATCATAGATGTTTTGATAACTTGGGCCTTCACCATACGCCATCGCGCGATATGCTTTCTCCACACGATCCCAGCGTTTGTCACGGTCCATTGAGTAATAGCGTCCAGAAAGTGTTGCTACTTCTCCGACACCGATTTCTTTGATTTGTTCTTCAAGCTGTTTTAAGTACACTTTGGCTGTCTTCTGACCAACATCACGTCCATCCAAGAAGCCATGAATGTATACTTTTGTTAAGCCTTCTTTTTTCGCTAGTTTCAGCAAGGCAAAAAGATGCTGGATGTGGCTGTGCACACCGCCGTCTGACAAGAGACCGAATAAATGAAGGGCCTTGTCATTCTCTTTTGCATAAGTCATTGCCTCTAGGAACGTTTCGTTTTTCTCAAATTCCCCATCACGAATGGCAACATTCACTCTTGTTAAGCTTTGATACACAATGCGTCCTGCACCGATGTTCAAATGCCCAACCTCTGAGTTCCCCATTTGACCTTGCGGGAGGCCTACTGCCTCACCTGAAGCCGTTAAGGTTTGATGCGGGAATTCGTTCCAGTAGCGGTCGAAGTTCGGTTTCTTTGCTTGGGCAACAGCGTTACCGACTGTTTCGCCTCTTAAACCGAATCCATCTAAGATGATTAATGCAGCTGGTTTCTTACTCATATTGACCTTCCTCCAATAATTGAACGAAAGACTGAGGTTCTAAGCTTGCGCCGCCTACCAAAGCACCGTCAATATCGGATTCTGCCATATATTCTTTAATATTCGCAGGTTTCACGCTTCCGCCATATTGAATGCGAAGGCTGTCTGCCGCTTCTTGACCATATTCACTTGCAACCGTTTGACGGATATGCGCACAAACGTCGTTTGCATCTTTCGCTGTAGAAGATTTCCCTGTACCGATCGCCCAAATTGGCTCATATGCAATGACAGATTCAGCGACTTGCTGAGTTGTTAAACCAGCTAGTGCTTTCTTCACTTGATCAGCAACAAGTTCATTTGTTTTGCCAGCTTCACGCTCTTCAAGCGTTTCACCTACACAGATAATTGGAACGATGCCATGCTTGAATGCAGCATGTGCTTTTTTGTTCACTGTTTCATCTGTTTCAGCAAAGAATTCACGGCGCTCTGAATGACCGATCACTGAGTAGCCAATGCCAAGATCTTTTAGCGCAGCAGGGCTGATTTCACCAGTGAATGCACCATTTTCTTCAAAGTGCATGTTTTGTGCACCAATTTTAAGGTCTGTTCCGTTAGAAAGGCTGTTGAGCTTTTCAAGGAAAAGGGCTGGCGCACAGACAATTGCTTCCACTTTGTCAGGAGATGGAATGGATGACTTGACTTCTTCAACGAAGCTAACCGCTTCGCCAAGTGTTTTGTTCATTTTCCAGTTCCCAGCTATAATTGGTTTTCTCATGATTGACACTTCCTTATAGCAGTTTTGGTCTTATTTATCGTTTAATGCAGTAACACCTGGAAGCTCTTTGCCTTCCATAAATTCAAGTGAAGCGCCGCCGCCTGTAGAAATATGGCTCATCTGATCAGCAAGACCAAATTTCTCAACAGCTGCTGCTGAGTCTCCACCACCAATGACAGAATATGTATCTTTTGCTTCTGCCAGTGCTTCTGCGATTGCTTTTGTTCCTTTAGCGAATGCGTCGATTTCAAATACACCCATTGGTCCATTCCAAACAACAAGTTTGCTGTTTTTAATGACATCAGCGTACTTGCCTATTGTCTCTGTTCCAATATCAAGTGCTTCTAGATCACTTGGAATTTCAGAGATTGGCACAATGCTCGTATTTGCATCATTTGAAAAGTCGTCGGCTACCAGAACATCTGTTGGAATCAGGAAGTTCACGCCTTTTTCTTTTGCACGGTCCATAAAGGATTTTGCTAAATCAACTTTGTCTTCTTCTAATAAAGATTTTCCTACTTCGTGGCCTAGTGCTTTCACAAATGTGTAAGCAAGTCCGCCGCCGATGATGAGGTTGTCCACTTTATCAAGAAGACTTTCAATGACACCGATTTTATCCTTTACTTTTGCGCCACCAATAATCGCTGTAAATGGGCGATCAGGGTTTGAAATGGCTTTTCCTAGAACCTCAAGCTCTTTTTGCATGAGGAAGCCCGAAACAGCCGGAAGATATGCTGCAATACCAGCAGTGGATGCATGTGCACGGTGTGCAGCACCGAACGCATCATTGACATACACATCAGCTAAATCAGCAAATGCTTTTGATAGTTCAGGATCGTTCTTTTCTTCACCAGGATAGAAACGAACGTTTTCAAGCACTAGCACATCTCCTTCTTTTAAGTCAGAGATTTGCTTTTTCACGTTGTCGCCATAAGCTTCATCCGCTTTTTTCACTTCTTGTCCAAGAAGCTCTTGCAGACGTTTCGCTACAGGTGTCAGACGCAATTCTTCAGTAACTTGACCCTTCGGACGACCCAAATGACTAGCTAGCAGTACCTTTGCGCCTTGTCCTGTTAAATACTCAATCGTTGGTAATGCTGCGCGAATACGAGTATCATCCGTCACTTTTCCGTCTTTCATTGGAACGTTAAAATCTACGCGGCAGAACACAACTTTACCTTTTACGTCAATGTCTTTTACTGATTTCTTATTCATGCTCGTCAGGAGATCCTCCTTTATTCTGGTTTCCTTACGCATTGGACAAGTCTCTCTTTATCCTTTTCCCATTTTGCCCTCATCAAAACGAGAAATCGTGCAGAACGGATAAAAACAGAGAAAAAGGGAAAGGGATGCTTCCCCTTCCCTTGTCCGTCTTCATTATATCGTGTCTCTAGGAAAGAACCAAGTGAGTTCCTTCAGTGTGACAAATTAAAGACCTTGTTTTGCAATGTAAGCTGCAAGGTCAACAACGCGGTGAGAATATCCACTCTCGTTATCGTACCAAGAAATGACTTTCACCATGCTGCCTTCCATTACCATTGTAGAAAGAGCATCGATTGTTGAAGAGTTTGCATTACCATTGTAGTCACCAGATACTAATGGCTCTTCGCTGTAGCCAAGGATTCCATTAAGTTCTCCTTCAGCTGCTTCTTTAAGTGCTGCATTTACATCTTCAGCCGTTACATCTTGGTTTAATTCAGCTACAAGGTCAACTAAAGAAACGTTAGGTGTTGGAACACGCATAGCGCCACCGTTTAATTTACCTTTAAGTTCAGGCAATACAAGTGAAACAGCTTTTGCAGCACCTGTAGAAGTTGGGATGATGTTTTCCGCAGCTGCACGAGCACGACGGTAGTCTTTGTGCGGAAGATCAAGAATTTGTTGGTCATTTGTGTATGAGTGAACAGTTGTCATCATACCGCGTTTAATGCCAAATTTATCGTTAAGTACTTTTGCAAATGGAGCTAAGCAGTTTGTTGTACAAGATGCATTAGAGATGACATCGTGGCTAGCTGCATCGTATTTGTCTTCGTTTACACCCATAACGATTGTGATATCTTCTTCGTTAGCAGGAGCAGAGATGATGACTTTTTTAGCGCCAGCTTCTAAGTGTTTTGCAGCGTCTGCACGTTTTGTGAAGAATCCAGTAGATTCAACAACGATTTCTACGCCTTGTTTACCCCAGCTTAATTTTGCAGGGTCACGTTCAGCTGATACTTCGATTGTTTTACCGTTCACTACTAAGTTCGTACCGTCTACAGAAACCTCTGCATCTAGTTTTCCGTGAACAGAGTCATATTGTAAAAGGTGTGCAAGCATGTTAGCGTCTGTTAGATCGTTAACCGCTACTACCTCAACTTCAGGATTGTTTAATGCTGCACGAAATACGTTACGTCCAATACGTCCAAATCCGTTAATACCGACTTTTACTGCCATGATGTTTCCTCCTTTTATAGGTCACAATGTTTTATATTGAGGGATCAATTGACTCCCTTAATAACTCTTTTGCGGCTCCTTCGTCTGTGACGAGAACCGTTCGGCGGGGTTTTTTGAAATAAGCTTCAATGGCCCCTGTCTTTGATGATCCACCTGCAACAGCAATGATGTGTGGAATGCTTTCTAAATCATCTAGCTGCATGCCGACGGAGTGCACTTTGTGGACGACCTCACCATCACGGTTAAAGTAATAGCCAAAGGCCTCTGTCACTGCGTCATGCTCATCAATCTTTTTTAAATCTTCAGCTGGTGTGTTTCGTCTCATCGCCATTGTTTTTGCTTCACCGATTCCATGAATGAGCATCGTGGATGATTTAATCGTTTGAAGCACTTCTTTGACTGATGGCTCTTCAATAATGGAAGAGTAAGCACCTTCTGACAGCTGTCCTGGAACAAACAGCAGTTTGTAAGTACCGGAAGCTTTTTCAGCCATGTGGGCACAAATGGTGTTTGCCTGATTTTTTACATTCTCCCCAAGACCGCCTCTTGCAGGGACAAACATCATGTCTCTGTTTTTGGCATCAGGGGTCATCATTTCGGCAACGGCTTCCATCGTCGTTCCGCCAGTGACGGCGACGATATTATTTCCAGTAAACCTTTTTTTCATACACTGCACAGCAGCTCTTCCCATTTCTTGCTTCACCCACGGGGATTCGTCACTGTCACCAGAAACGATCATGACTTCTTCTAGGCCTAACTTCCTCTTTAATGTATTTTCCAAAAAGGTTAAGCCTAAAACGTCCTTCATCATTCCTTCAAGCATTTCAAGCAAAGCATGACCTTCAGTCGTCAGCATCATACCGCTCGTTTTGACATCCAGCAGATTTTGTTCTTTTAAGAACTGAACTTCAGCTCTTAAGATGCGTTCACTGAGACCTAGACTCGTCGCAAGGCTTCTGCGGCCGATTGGTTCAGCTAGCCTGATGTATTGCAAAATGTCGTAGCGTTTTTGCATAACTGTGAGAAGATCTGGCAATAATTTTTTTTGAGCTTCTAATAAACGATTCATGGCTAACGACCCTTTCTTTTCACGTTGGACTAAAAACGTCCCACTGTGACAAAAAACGTCCCGCCACAGCCAAAAAAAATCAATCCCTGCTTTCTTTAATTATTTTAACAGGATAATCTTGCATTTTCAACTCTTACAAACACATTTAGACAAAAAATAGACACATTTTCACCGATAACCTGCTTGTCATCAAGGTTCTTGCTATGATATTTCTTTTCAAAATATTTTATTTTCTTCTATATTGAATGAATTCATCCATGAAAGTGTGCATGCGTAAGAGGTCCGCATGCACATTTTTTGGTCTAGTCGGTCTTTTATGTTTTTGGGACTCCTTCCTCTTCGGCGAAACGCTTTGCCTCTTCCTTCGGTTTGATTTTGAGATAATAAATGATGTAGCAGGCTGCCATGAACGGAACGCCGCAATAAAGGCCAATCCGCTGATCCTCAATAAAGAATAGGCTGATGAGCACGATGCCAAATGCGGTGAAGCCTGCTAGTGGGACAAATGGATAAAGCGGCGTACGGAAAACAAGATCCTTTACATCTCCACCGTCTTTTATGAATTGTTTTCTAAAGAAATATTGAGACAAACAAATGGACATCCACACCACAACAAGAACCATTCCAGAAATTGAAATAAGCCACACATACACCGTTTTTGGCGCCACAACACTTGTGAGCAAAGATAGAGCGGATACACCCATTGTCACCAATAATGCATTGATTGGGATTTTACGCTTGGACAGCTTTTTCGTAAAGTCAGGTCCTTTCCCGTCCTTTGAAAGCGACCAGAGCATACGTGATGATGCATACAATCCAGAGTTTGCTACAGATAAGACAGCTGTGATAATAATAAAATTCATGATATCTGCAGCATATGGGATGCCGACCTTGTCCAGCACGACCACAAACGGACTGTCGACAGCGCCTGCTGTCTGCCATGGAAGAAGTGCGGCTAAAACCGCAATGGATAAAACGAAAAAGACCATTGTTCTCCAAATAATATTTCGTATTGATCGAGGCAATGTTTTTTCAGGGCTTTCACTCTCACCTGCTGCGATCCCTACAAGTTCTGTTCCTTGGAAGGAGAAATTGACGGTGACCATGGTTAATAAAATAGCAAAAACACCATTAGGAAATAGTCCGCCATGATCCGTCAAATGACGAAATAAAGGGGCTGGTTCTCCGCCTTTTAAATGGATCATTCCGAAAATTGCGCCAATTCCGATGATAATAAACAATAGGATGGCCGCAACCTTGATGGCTGAAAACCAAAACTCCGTTTCAGCGAAGCTGCGAGCAGAGATGGCATTCACGGCAAATAATATGACACTAAATGCTAGACACCAGAGCCAAACCGGGATATCTGGAAACCACCTTTGGAGCAATATGCCTGCTGATGTAAACTCCAGTCCAATCGTACACGCCCAGCTAAACCAATACAGCCAGCCGATCATAAAGCCTGTGGACGGGCCGATATATTTGGTTGCATATTCCTGAAAGGAACCCGCTGTCGGCATTGCCACTGCTAATTCTCCAAGACACAGCATGACCAAATACATTAAAAATCCGCCAATGATAAACGATAGAATGGCTCCCCCTGGTCCTGCCTGATGAATAATCAATCCTGATCCAAGGAAAAGGCCCGTACCGATGACGCCGCCTAAGGCAATCATAAAGAGATGTCTGCTTTTCATGGAACGCTCTAGTTCATTATGCTGTTCTTGCATCAAATCCACTTCCCCACTTTCCCTCTTCTATTCATCATCCTTTGACAAAATTCGCTGTTCATTGAAAAAGAAAGGGAGAAAGTGAAGCTTCCTCCCCCTTTGTCATTTAAGCTTGAAATAGTGCTTCAATATGACCAATCGCCCAGTCTAAATCTTCTTTTGAAATGGTCAGTGGTGGTGCAAAACGGATGACTGTTTCATGGGTTTCCTTACATAACAATCCTGCTTGCTTCAGCTTTTCACAATAAGGTCTAGCTGCCTCTGTCAGCTCCATGCCTATAAATAGTCCGCGGCCGCGCACTTCTTTAATCACAGGACTTTGAATGCGTGACAATTTGTCTTTGAAGTATTCGCCAAGTTCCATCGAGCGTGCTGCAAGCTTTTCGTCAATTAAAACATCCAGTGCTGCAAGCGACACCGCACACGCAAGAGGATTTCCTCCGAAGGTAGACCCATGAGAACCAGGGTTAAACACGCCTAAAATATCGCGGTTTGCTACAACACACGAGATTGGGAATACTCCGCCGCCTAAAGCTTTCCCAAGAATCAGCATATCTGGCTCAATGTCTTCCCAATCACACGCAAACATCTTACCTGTTCGTGCTAACCCCACTTGAATCTCATCCGCAATGAACAGCACATGTTCTTGTTCACAAAGCGCTTTGGCATCTTTCAAGAAACCTTCTGGCGGCATAACAATACCCGCTTCACCTTGAATCGGTTCAATGAGGAAAGCCGCTGTCTGTGGTGAGATCGCTTCACGTAATGCTTCAATATCTCCGTAAGGAATCAGCTTAATTCCAGGAAGCATTGGACCGAAACCTCTCTGGTATTCTGCTTCTGAGGAAAGAGACACAGCCGTCATCGTTCTCCCATGGAAATTGCCAACACATGCAATGATTTCTGCACGATTCTCTTCGATTCCCTTCACATCATAGCCCCAGCGTCTCGCTGCTTTTACAGCGGTTTCTACAGCCTCAGCACCTGTATTCATTGGGAGTGCCGTGTCTTTATTCGTCAGTTTGCAAATTTTTTCATACCAAGGACCAAGCTGATCATTATGAAAGGCTCTCGACGTGAGTGTCACGCGGTCTGCCTGTTTTTTTAGCGCTTCAATAATGCGGGGATGGCGATGTCCTTGGTTCACTGCGGAATACGCACTCAGCATATCCATATATCGATTACCTTCAGGGTCTGTCACCCACACCCCCTCAGCCTCTGAAATCACAATTGGCAACGGATGATAGTTTGCCGCTCCATATTGCTCTGTTTGTTGAATCAATTCATTTGTCTGTGTCATCATCTATTCCTCCTTCTGTAAGGTAGCTTTTTTCAATTGGGTTCATCTTCATCCATATGTTATGCAAGGATCGTGCCAACTTTCTGACCGCTTGATCACGGGGGGCTATCTCATTCATTCCGCAAAATTTATTTGCATGTGCCAAATTTTTTAGAGGAAACCGCAAAATTTTTCATGTAAAATAGAGGTAACGTCAGGAGGTGGCGCAAGTGAAAAAAGATCTGCATACCGCAAAGCTTGA
Organism: Bacillus sp. FSL K6-2841; assembly: GCF_037976435.1. Lineage (NCBI taxonomy): Bacteria > Bacillati > Bacillota > Bacilli > Caryophanales > Bacillaceae > Bacillus > Bacillus sp. FSL K6-2841. The sequence continues at coordinate 3,012,372 of NZ_CP150266.1, forward strand.
AAATGAGATTGATTTATATAAACAAATGCTCGATTTAATTGATGTCGGGGTTCATGCAATTGACGAGAATGGACATACGGTTGTTTATAATAAAAAAATGATGGAGATCGAGTCTTTAAAACGCTCTGATGTTCTCCATAAAAATGTGCTCGATTTCTTCGCCTTTCAAGATGAGATGCACAGTACACTTGTCCAAGCGCTGCGTACCGGGAAACAAACTGTACATGCCAAGCAGACGTATCATAATTACAATGGAAAAGAAATTACAACGATTAACCATACATACCCGCTTGTTCGAGACGGTCTCATTCAAGGGGCTGTTGAAATTTCGAATGATGTGACCAAGCTGGAACGGCTGATTCATCACAATATGAAGAAGAAAGGAAGCACTCGCTTTACCTTCGACTCTATTATTGGACAAAGCCCTGCATTTTTAGAGGTGATTGAGCATGCGAAACGAGCGACACGCACCTCTTCTTATGTGCTCATTGTTGGCGAAACTGGGACTGGGAAAGAACTGTTTGCTCAAAGCATTCATAACGGCAGCAGCCGGGCATCTGGACCATTTATTACCCAAAATTGTGCCGCACTGCCTGATAATCTGATTGAAAGCCTGCTCTTTGGTACACAAAAAGGGGCTTTTACGGGGGCAGCTGATCAGCCTGGCTTATTTGAGCAGGCGCAAGGAGGAACCTTGCTTTTAGATGAGATCAATTCACTGAATCCTCATCTTCAAGCAAAACTACTGCGCGTCTTACAGGAGAAACGCGTGAGAAGGCTGGGCAGCACAAAGGAAATCGCTGTTGATGTAAGAGTGATTGCCAATATGAACGAGGACCCTGTGGATGCAATCGCAGGCGGTCGCATGCGCAAGGATTTATTTTATCGTCTCGGTATTGTCACCTTATTTATTCCGCCGCTTTCTGAGCGAAAAGAGGACATTCCTACGTTTGTGAATCATTTTATTCAAAAATATAATGAGCTGTTTCAAATGAAGGTGAAGGCGGCTGATGAAGAGGTACTTGCCCTTTTTAAGGCGTATGATTGGCCAGGCAATGTAAGAGAACTGGAGCATGTGATTGAGGCGGGGATGAATATGATGATGGATGAAGACGACTTAGGCATGCATCACCTTCCCTATCATTTTAGATTTAAGCACGGGGAAGGCCGTCCTAAGGCGCAATTGCAAACAAATTCTCTGCAGCAAACCGCAGCTGCTGACACCTTTGTGTATACAAGCCCTGAACAGACGACTGATTTCCAAACCCAAATGGAGCGGTTCGAAAAACAATACATCGTCCATTACTTAGAAAAAATGGACGATAATATTTCACAGACTGCAAAGTTATTGGGCATGAGCAGGCAAAGTCTGCAATATCGAATGAAAAAGCTACATATTTCTCTTCAATAATAGAGCTGTGCCATCATTCGGCACAGCTTATTGTGTATCTGACTGTTCTGCTGGGTTTTGCAGCACATCACCGAGCAGATTTTCTACATTTTTTAAATGCGTAAGCATCGCTTTCTCTGCTTCTTCTGGCTGCCTTGCCATGACGGCTTTGTAAATTTGTTCATGTTCTTCGTAAAGCTTCTGAATGGAGGCTTTCGTTGAGAATAACACGACTTTTCTCGTTTCCCGCATCGTTTCTACTAACAAGGTTGAGACTTGATTCATTAACACCTTTAGTACGTCATTCTTCGAGGCTTTGGCTAATGCAAGATGGAAGGTAAGATCTGCCTCTTCACCAATTTCTTCATGGGCTTCTGCCTGCCTCATTTGTTCGAGTGCTTCACGCAGCTGATGAAGGTCATCGTCCGTCCGAAACAGCGCCGCCTTTTTGACAGCACCTATTTCAATAATGGTTCTCACTTCAAGGAGCTGCCTGACATCATGCTGCTTCATTAAAAATGCAGGGGATAAAGAAAATGCGAGCTGTTCAGGATCGAACTGCTTCACATATGTGCCTTCCCCTTGTTTCATCTCTATTAATCCGATCGCTTTGAGAGCAGACAGTGCCTCTCTCACAGCGGAACGGCTGACTTGAAAGCTTTCTGAGAGCGCTTGAACCGAATCTAATTTTTCTCCCGGAAGAAGCTCACCAGTGCGAATGGATTCAATTAATGCATCCGCAATTTCTTCATATATTTTTTTGGTTTTGATTTGTTTATATTTCAATTGGTCTCACCTCATCACTGTTGTCTACCCTTATCGGCTCATGCCCTATCTTATACTTTACCCCAAAATTTCCGTTCACACGTCTCCCCGATTTAATTTTCAAAAAATCTTCTGTGTGCCTTGCTTCCAATTAAAAAAAGCACCTGCCATGTTTCTGGCAAGTACTTCTTTTTAATCATAGCGCTTCCGCAGTGTAGATGATGGAAGATTCATTTGTTCACGATATTTCGCAATGGTTCTGCGCGACACTCGGATGCCAAAGGTTTGCTGAAGCTGCGTCATCATTTGCTGATCTGAATACGGTTTTTTCTTATTTTCTGTTTGGATCAGCTCTGCGATGTACGTCTTGACTGTATAGCTGGACGCCTCTTCCAGCGAGGGTCCTTCTAGCTTTGCTTGGAAAAATTGTTTCATTTCCATGAGGCCATAAGGGGTTTGCACCATTTTCCCTTTCACCGTTCGGCTGACTGTGGACTCATGCACTTGCAATATATCTGCGATACGCTTCATCGTAAGCGGTTTCATTTTATGTTTCCCTGTAAGGAAAAAATCTGTCTGATGTAAGATAATCTCACGAACGACATGAGTCATCGTTTGTTTTCTTTGCTTCAACGCTTGGACTAGCCAATTGTACTGCTGCTCTTTTTCCTTTAAATACACATATGCTTCATGCCGCTTTTGGTCTTGCATCATGGCGAAGTATCCTTCATTCATTTCAACATCTGGGAAAGCGCGCTGATTCAGCTCAAATGTGATGTGGTCCTGCACGACAGTAATCGTCACATCCGGCTCTATATACACATGGTCTTCTTCGTATGAGAAATGGATGCCTGGTCTTGGCTCAAGCTGCGACACCTCATCTTGTACCGCTTGAAGTGTTTTCATAGAAATGCCTGTTTTCGCCGCAATTTCCTTCCATGCCTTTCTTGCAAAGAGAAAGAAGTGCTCATCGATGATCAGCTCGGCTTCATACCAGCGCTCCTTTTTTCTTCTCAGCTGAAGCAGGATGCATTCTTGTAAAGATCTTGCACCTATACCGGCAGGCTCTAGCGATTGAAGCTGATGAAGGACGGCTTCTACTTCTTCAGCTGACACCTTTAAGACAGCTGCCATCTCGTCAACCGGTTCATTTAAATAGCCATTGGAATCAATGGACTCGATCATAAAGTGAAAGATCCTTTGATTTTTTTCACTTAGATTCAAATCAATGGCTTGTTTCTTTAAATACATTTGCAGGCTTTCTTTTTGATGCGTTCGATACGGCTCTGTCATTCGGTCTTGAGATTTTTTATGATAAACTGGTTGATAGCTGTCCGTGTCTTTCCGCTCAATCAGAGGGTTCTCAAGCGCTAACTGGTCAAGATACTCGCCAAGCTCAGTGCTATTCAGCTGGAGCAATGTAATGGCCTGCCTGAGTTCTTGTGTGAGCACCTGCTTTAATACTTGTTCTTGTTGCAGATTAAGGCTCATTGTCTCCCCTCCCTCTCATCATTTTACATGAAGATTGACGGACCGTATATACGAAATAGGAGTGATTCCCATGTCTGAACTTTTTTCCGTTCCATACTTTGTTGACAACTTGAAACAGCACATCACCATGAATCAAAATGAAGACAAGATTCATGCGATGAATGCCTATTACCGCTCAGTGGTGTCAACGCTTGTACAAGATCAGCTGACCAAAAATGCTGTGGTTTTGAAGCGAATTCAACACCTTGATGAGGCGTATCAAAAGGTGAAAAAAGAAAGCGAATGAACGAACAAGAACACCCTTTGTCATGATGGCAAAGGGTGTTTTTCATTTGCGAAAAGCTTCTGATCGAGCCTTAATTTGTACATCATCAAAAAGCCAGACCGTCCGGTAGTATAGATGATAAAAGCAAACCATAGTCCGTGATTGTGCCAAATAGGCGTAACTGCTGCTTGAACAACGATAAACAAGATCATCGCAAACAGCATCGAATTTCTGACAGGGGCAATTTCTGTCGCACCTGTAAATACGCCGTATATGACCAAACCGAAACAAGCGGCAAACGGATAGAGAACGAGCCAGTCTGCATAGCCCAATGTCACATCTAGAAGACGCGGGAGATTTGTAAACAAGCCCAAGATCGGCTCTTTTAAGAGAAAATACAACGACGCAATGAGGCATGCCATGACAAGCGCCCACTGCCTCGAAAGGGTTAACGTTCTCTCATAAAGGGTGCGGTCATTTGCACCAACTGACCTGCCCACAAGGATGCTGGATGCATTGGCAAAACCATCGAACAAATAAGCCATGATGTAGTGAATTTGAAATAAGATGGCATTGGCCGCCAACATTTCTGTTCCAAAAGAAGCGCCTTTTGCTGTAAACATGTTAATCACGACAAGCAGACAAATCGTCCGAATAAACAAATCTTTATTCACATGAAACATTTTCTGCACTGCCCGTGTATCCATGATTTTCTTAATAGACGGCATCTGGAACCCGTTTTTTGAATGCTTCATGATGATCCATGCGCCTAGTACAAAAGCAGTTAATTCAGAGATCAATGTCGCGGCCGCCACCCCTTTAACTGCAAACGAAAACACATGAACAAGCAGAAGAGCAAGGACCATATTCATGACATTGATCAAGATTTGTAAAGAGAGGGCTTCCTTCATTTTTGCCATTCCCATCAGCCAGCCTAATATCACATAATTCATCAAGGTAAACGGTGCACCCCAAATCCGAATATGAAAGTAATCTGCTGCAAATTGCCGAACATCCGCAGCGGGAGAGATCACGAGAAAAGCAGATTGAATAATGGGCCATTGCAGGGCAATAAAACAAAGACCGACAATGATGGCGATTAAAAATGGTCTCAGAAAAGCAAGTACACCCTGCTCTTCACTCTGCGCCCCGTTTGCCTGAGCAGCAAAAGCAGATGTACTCACCCGCAAAAAACCAAAGAGCCAATAGAGTGTACTGAAAATGAGACTGCCAACTGCGACGCCTCCAATATACGCGGGATTGGCAAGCTGACCGACAACGGCTGTATCAACAGCTCCAAGTAATGGTGTCGTCATCGTTGAGATGGTTAAAGGAATGGCTAAAGCTAAATACGCTCGATGGTTCACGATGCTACCTGCCTTTCATGAAAAATAGCCTCTTCTAAAAGAGGCATTGATGAAATGACGATTTATCGAACTGGTCTGCCAATCGTTCGGGACAAAGGATGGTCTGCGAGCATTGCCTCTCTCATCTTTTGCACCGCTTTCTCTTCTGATGAAAAGAAATCATCCTTTGATCGAAATTGTGCAACAAGTTCACCTTGATCTAATATCGCCAATTGATCACTTAAGTGATAGGCTGCCGTCATATCATGTGTAATAAATAAGTAAGCGACACCCAGTTCCTTCTTTAATTCTACTAATAAATCTAAAATGACACCCTGTGTGACCATATCTAAGCTGCTGACGGATTCATCCAGTACGACGAGCTTTGGCTGCAGCAATAAGGCTCTTGCAATGTTGATCCTTTGCAGCTGGCCGCCGCTGAATTGATGCGGATATTTAGACAAGTCCTTTTCACTGAGCCCGACTCTTTCCAGCCAATGGATCAGCACGCTTTTGCGTTCTTTTCGGCTCATCGTTTCATAGTTTTCAAGCGGTTCGGATAAAATTTGTTCGACGGTCCACCTTGGATTCACCGCCGAGTATGAATCTTGAAACACCGCTTGCACATGCCGGCGATAATGTTTGCGTGTTCTTTGGTCTGCACAATATATATCCTGGCCTTCAAAAAAAACCTGACCGGCTTTTGGCTTCTCTAGACCAAGTATGATACGGCCTAGCGTGCTTTTCCCTGCGCCGCTTTGCCCTAGCAATCCGACGCACGTGCCTTCTTCAACGAGCAAATTGACGCCGTTTAAGACTTGGTCTGCGCCTTTTTTTCTCATCAGAAACGACCGGCTGTTGTATGAATGACTAACTGCTTTCACTTCTAATAAATGCAATGGCCTTCTCACCTCAAATCGGACAAACAGCTGGGATGGATGGACGAGCTGCTAATAGTTTCTTTGTATAATCATGCTTTGGGTTTTCAAAAAGCTCAAGCACTTCTGCTTTTTCTACTATTTCTCCCTGCCTCATGACAACAACCTCATCTGCCATTTCTGCAATGACGCCAAGGTCGTGAGTAATGAGCAAAATGGCGGTTCCATACTCATGACGAATGTGGTTCAGATGCTCAAGCACCAGCTTCTGCGTGTGTACATCTAAAGCAGTTGTTGGTTCATCTGCTATGAGGAGAGGCGGGTGCATACAGGCAGCCATGGCAATCATGACACGCTGCAGCATGCCGCCGCTTAGTTCAAAGGGATACTTGTTTAACAGCTTGTCTGGCTGCGGCAGATTCATTTGCGCTAGCGCATCCATTGCCTTCGCTTTTGCCTGCCTTTTACTGACAGAGGTGTGCTGGCGGATGGTTTCAATCAGCTGATGACCGATCGTCCATACTGGCGTAAAGCTGTTCATTGGATTTTGCATAATATATGAGATGTCCTTGCCCCGAATAGAGCGCATCTCCCTTTCACTCAGACCGATCAATTCTCGTCCTTTTAATGTGATGCTGCCAGTAACATCCGTTGTTTTCCGGTCAAGCATATGTAAGATTGACATACTTGTCACCGTTTTCCCGCAGCCGCTCTCACCTATTAATCCAACGATTTGACCTCGCCCTACTTCAAACGATACGTCCTGAATAAGAGAGGTTGTCCCATGAGGCGTTTTCGACTGCACATGCAGGTTCTCTATTTGTAAAATGGACTCTTGCACATTGATCATTCCTTTACACACGGCGTTTGATACCATATTTCTCTGAAAGGGCTTCTCCTAGTAAATTAAAGAGGACGACGACAGCCATGATGACAAGACCTGGATAGAGCATCAATTGAGGATTCGTTTGAATATACGACTTCCCTTCATGGATCATCGCTCCCCATTCAGACATAGGAGGCTGAACGCCTAATCCGAGAAATGACATCGCTGAAATGTCCATAATCGCCCAGCCCATTTCAAGTGTGCCAATGACCGCCAGTGGCGGCAGGACATTTGGAATCATATGCTTTTTCATGATGTTCCAGTGGGATGTCCCGCTAATTTTCGCAGCGGCAATAAAGTTCTGTTCTTTTAAACTCAGTACCATTCCTCGGAAGACGCGAGCATAGTATACCCATTGCACAAGCATCAAGGCCAGCACGACTTGAGAAAGTCCAGGACCGAAGATGCCGACTAATCCAAGGATCAGCACTAGGTTCGGGAATGCCATGATTCCGTCGCAGAATCTCATTAAGACGTGATCGATCCAGCCGCCTTTGTAACCTGACAACAAACCAACGATTAACCCAATCAATAAAGAAGAGAGAAAGATTAATAACGCACAGCCTAGCGAAACACGTGCCCCATATAAAATTCGGGATAAATTGCATCGGCCTAATTGATCTGTCCCAAGAGGATATTCCCACGAAGACCCCTTTAGCTTCATCGCTAGATTGACAGCCGCCGGATCATGTGGAGCGATCCACGGTGCACATATTGTCACAATCAGCAATAGACCAAGGAGCACCACGCAGATCGATATCATCTTTTGATGAGAGAAGAGATATTTTCCTTTTGTCATCATGACTGGCGGCCTTCCTTTCTGGAAATACGGGGGTCAATGATCAGCTGAAGTAAGTCCACAATCAAGCTGCTCAAGATAAAGATACCTGCTGCCATGAGGACATAGAATTGAATGACCGGCAGATCCCGGTTAAAGATTGCTTCAATAAAGAAGCGCCCAAACCCTGGCCATGAAAAAACAGCCTCTACGATAATAGTTCCTGTCAGCAGCTTGCCAAGATTCACCCCAAGCCCTGTCAGCATTGGCGATATCGCGATTCTCAATACATGCTTGAACATGATTGACCGTTCCTTTAATCCTCTAATTCTCGCATATTGAACAAACGGCTCTTGAAGCACCTCACTCACACTTGAGCGTAATAGCCTTGTATACATTGCAATTAAAGGGACAGCCAGTGTGACCGATGGCAGAATGAGATGCTCCCATGTTCCCACCCCTTCAACCGGTAGAAGATCGAGCTTCACTGAAAAAAAGAAGATGAGCAAATACCCCAAGACAAATGTCGGGATCGATGCTCCTAAGAAAGAAATGAGCCGGCTCACATGATCAACGATGCCATTTTTCCTCATACCGCTGAAAAAGCCGAGTGGAATGCTGACACAGATAGCAATCAGCAGGCTAGTCAGCGCCAATTGAATCGTCGCTGGTATTCTATACATCACCTCATTGAGCACAGGCTGGTTAGACATATATGACTTGCCAAAATCAAGATGAATGACTTTTTCAATGGTGTGAAGATACTGCATATAAAACGGTTGGTCTAAACCAAATTCACTTCGTTTTTGCGCTAATATTTCATCCGTTGGCTGGATATGAGCCGCTGCTAAATATGCCTCAGCCGGGTCAACTGGCGAAAGGTGAATCATACCAGTCGTAAAAAGAGTGGCTAATAAAAATACAGGGATGATTGATAGCATGCGTTTGACGATATAGCGGCCCATTTCCTAACCTTCCTTCTATTACTTCAGCTTAATACCTGTGAATGGATGTTCATCGCGATTTGCTGGGAACTCAAAGTCCTTCACATTTTTTTGATAAACGGCTGTCTTTTTAAAATAAGAGATTGGCACAATTGCCCCTTGATCCTGTAATGAAGATAAGACAGACGAATAAAGTGCTTTTCGTTTGTTTTCATTGGTTGTTGATGGAATTTCGCTCATTTCTTTGATCAGCTTGTCCTTATTTGGATAGGCTGAGATGGCTTCTTTGAATCCAAAACCATCTGATGAGACGACGTTCATAAATGTATGCGGATCATATGGTGCTCCGTAGTTGCTAAAGAAGTTCATATCAAACTTGTTGGCTTTAAAGCGCTGCACCTGTGTTGCCAGCTCTACACCTTCAAGTTTGACGCCAACGCCAATGGCACCCCATTCTGCTTGAAGCGTCTCAGCCATCGCTTTTTGAATCGATTCTGCTGAATCATACATCATACTAAATTCAAGCGTTTTTCCATCTTTTTCACGAACGGTTTTTCCTTTTGGAAGTGTCCAGCCTGCTTCATCCAGCAATGCTTTCGCTTTGTCTACATCATATTGGAACGGCTTCACATGAATATCAGATGTGTAAGGCATGTTGGTCGGCAATATGTGATCTGCTTCATCCTCTAAGCCAGAGGTGACACCCTCTACCATTGGTTTCTTATTGATCGCATATTGAAGGGCATGTCGCACTTTCTCATCTGACAGCTGATCGACTTTTGTATTCATGACAAGCTGTCTCGTTGCTACAGGCTCTGACATTTTTGTTTCATACTTACCGCTCGCCTCTAACTGTTTGTAGGCATCTAGGCTAATGGTACCTTCTCCGTAAAGGACATCTACATCACCTTTTTCAAATGCCATGACTCTCGTTTCCGCATCTGGGATGACCTTGACTTTGATTTCTTTGACCTTTGGCTTTTCTCCCCAATAATGTTCATTTCGTTCGAAAATGGCATAGTCATCTTTTTGATATGTTTTTAATACCCAAGGGCCTGTCCCCACTGGTTTTTCAATTCCTTTTGACGTATCTCCGTTTTTAGGGAAGCCTGCTTCGCCTAAGAAACGAACCGGGCGGACAACGGCTAATTCTTGAACAGTTGGATAATATGGCTCTGTTAATGTGAGTTGAAACGTTTTCTTGTCTACTGCTTCTGTCTTTTTGATTTTTTTTATCACACCTAACCAGCTATGTATGTCCTTGTTTTTTAAGATGGAATCAAAGTTCTTTTTCACAATGTTTGCATTAAACTCAGATCCATCTGAAAATGTCACATTGTCTCTTAGATGGAACGTGTACACCTTGCCATCCTTTGACACATCCCATGATTTCGCTAATTCAGGTTTTAGCTTTCCATTCTTTTGATAGCTGACCAATGGCTCATAAATCATTGATTGCGCGAACAGTTGTGATGGGTTGTATACGTGCGGATTCATTTCGCCAATATCTCTCGGCCAGGCCATCGTGATCATGTCAGGATGATCCTTATCTCCACCTGCTCCATTGTTTGCTTGAGAGCAGCCTACTAATAAAAAGATAAGCAGGAAAGGGATGACTGTATTTATTTTAATTTTCGGAAAAAAATGGATGCAAATCGACATAAGATGTTCCTCCTAATTGATGCTGATAATCATTTTCATTTTAAGGAGGAAGGTCCCCGTTGTCAATAACATATTTAAATCGAATTGGCAATACTTATTCCTATTTATTCCACTAATTGATGAATTTGATAAAAAAGAGAGGCAGGCTGCTTACGAGTGAGCAGCCTGTGAAGAGGTGAATGTTTTTTCTCGCAGGGCATGACGAATTATGTCAATGATACGATCCTGTTCAGCTTCTGTCATACTTGTTCCAGAGGGGAGACAAAGCCCTGATTCAAATAACAACTCAGATACGGGGGTGCCTTTCGCCGCTGAATAAAAAGAACAATCACGAAAGAGCGGCTGCTGGTGCAGCGGCTTCCATACACGCCTTGCTTCAATCTGTTCTTTTTCTAGTGCAGCAATGATGTCCACTGGAGACGTTTGCTTATCACAATCAATCGTCAATGTCGTCAGCCAGCGGTTGGACTTGGTGTTTTGATATTCTGGCATGAAATAAAGCCCCTCAACATGAGATAACGCATCCTGATAACGCCTGAAAATGCGGCGCTTTTGTTCAACACGCTCGTCCAGTATTTCCATTTGAGCGATCCCGACGCCTGCTAGCAGGTTGCTCATGCGATAGTTGTATCCTATCTCTTGATGCTCATAATGCATCGCGCGTTCTCTAGCCTGTGAAGCGAGAAAGTGGCAGCGTTCGATCGCAGCTTCATCATCACTCACAAGCATTCCGCCGCCTGATGTTGTAATGATTTTATTTCCATTAAACGAATAGACACCGAACCTGCCCATTGAGCCGCTTTTTTTTCCTTTATAAAGAGCGCCTAACGATTCAGCCGCATCCTCAATGACTGGTACATCATATGCTTCACATAACGCCAAGATCTCGTCCATTTTTGCGCTTTGTCCATATAAATGCACGACAATGACAGCACGGGGCATTTTTCCAAGCTGTTTTGATTCCACAAAGGCTTTCTCTAAAGCAAGCGGACACATATTCCATGTATCCCTTTCAGAATCAATAAAAACGGGTGTGGCTTGTTCGTATAAAATCGGATTTGCAGTTGCCACAAATGTGAGGGTGGAACAAAAGACAATGTCCCCTTTTTCAACGCCAATCAGCTTTAATGCGAGGTGAATGGCTGCTGTTCCAGAAGATAAAGCCGCTCCTGCATTCACTCCTGCATAGCGCGCAACTGCCTGCTCAAATTCATTTACAAGAGGTCCAAGCGGTGCAATCCAGTTACTTTTGAAAGCTTCCTCTATTTTCAAAAACTCTTTTCCGCTCATATGCGGTGGTGATAAGTAAATTCGTTTCCTTTCTTGCATCATCTCCCGCCCTCTCTCCGATCTTTGATTTCTATTGCAGGAATGCCTACAGCGACTTTCTGATCGTCAATATCTCTTGTTACTGCGGCTCCTGCGCCAATGATTGTCCAGCTTCCGATCGATGTCCTGGGTATCACAACAGCACCTGCCCCAATATGTGTACCCATTCGTACCGACACACAGCCAGTTAACACTGCTCCCGGTGACAGATGGACAAACGATTCGAGTATACAGTCATGCTCTATGATAGATCCTGTGTTGATAATCGCATGTTCACCGATTGCTGCATCTGCTTGAACTACTGCCGTTGCCATCACGACAGTCCCCCTTCCAATGACCGCTGATGGACTTACGACCGCCCGTGGATGGATGAGTGTGGCAAATGCCGTGTTTTCAAAAGAGAGGCGTTCCTTTACTAACTGTCTGCTCTCATTTTGTCCAATCGCAATCAGCCATTTCATATGTGGCATTGCCTCTCTCAGCTTTTGACTCATGGAGATCGGTCCATACAAGATACTGCTTTGAGTGACTGCCTCTTCAAATTGATCATCTAATACAGCACATAATGAGTAATCGGGATGGGCAGCAATCATGTCTTGAATGACTTTGCTATGCCCACCAGCCCCAATTAAACCAATTGGTTGCTCTTTATATATCGGTTCCTTTGAATTTTTCAGCTGTGGCATGATGCGGCTGCTGCACCCCCTCTGTTTTGATGACTTTCAGCAAGGTCATCCATAAAATTTTCATATCAAGCCAAAATGATTGATGCTCGACATACCAGAGATCATAGGTGAATTTTTCCTCCCAGGAGATCGTGTTCCTTCCATTCACCTGTGCCCATCCAGTAATGCCAGGCTTGACAAGATGGCGCCTTGCTTGCTCCTCTGTATACATCGGCAAATATTCCATCAGAAGCGGCCTTGGTCCAACGAGACTGAGCTCTCCTTTTAGAACATTGACTAGCTGCGGCAATTCATCAAGACTGAGCTTGCGAATCAATGCGCCCGTCTTAGTTAATCGTAGATGATCTGGCAGGAGCACCCCGTGCTCGTCGCGTTCATCGGTCATCGTCCGAAATTTATATAGCATAAATGGCCGGCCATACAGACCAGGCCGCTTCTGCCGAAAAAACACAGGCGTCCCAATTTTCCACCGAATCAGTCCATAAAGCACAAGAAAAAGAAGACTGCCTGCGATGAGCAGCGTCAATGCCACCACCACATCTAACATTCTTTTCATCATGAAATCTCCTTATCTCACTAGCGGAAAACAGCTTGTTTTACCTTACGCACCAGCTGCTGACGCTCTCGTTTTGTTCCTGCAAATTGATACAAGTAGCCCATATAGAGAAAGAAACATAGACCCCCAATACAAAACAGCTCCCACCAGGACGTCACGTCATAAATCGCTTGAATTCCTACACAGACGCCCCAAATCATGAGCGCTCCTGCAAGTGGAACCATCGTATGTTTGTAAAAGATGTTGCGTTTCTGATTCGTGATGCGGGCCGTATAAAATGGCAGAAACACGATATTTTTGATCAATAAAACAATCGCTCCTGCTGATGCAATGCCGTATAAACCAAGCTGAAGTGTATGCGTCAATCCATAGGCAAAAAGCACATTGGATACACCTAATATGAGCGTGACCACCGCCGGAACCTTCAATCGATTAAAAGCGGTCGGGACATATGTCAGCGGTAAAAACATCAAGGTTAAGCATAAATAAGCAGCATGAATCATGAGGAGCCATTTCAGCTCTTCAAAGGCAGGTCCAAGCCACAAAAGCATGAGCGGACCGGCAAGTCCTCCTAGCAGAGCCGCTGGAAACGCGACAAATAACCCGCTCCACTTAATGGCACTTGCTGCATATCGGATGAGACCCTCTTCATCTTGATTTGAGTAAAATTTCGTAATCGTTGGGGCAAACACAACCGCCAATGTTCCTGCTAGTGTGCGTAATAATAATGGAAATTGTAATATCGCCGCATACTGTCCCGTCGCTTCCGCTCCAATGAGCAGATTCGTCATCAATAAATCAATTTGTAAAAATAGCAAAATCCCCATTTGCTCAAAAGAATGCCAGACCCCTGATCGAACAAGTGTGAGACTAGAAGATAGTGAAACGTGCCGCCACTTAAACGAAAACCAAGGGATGAGTTTTTTAAAATAATAGATGCCAATTCCCATAGCCGCCAAGCTTCCTATCACAGCCGCAAGTGGAATATGCCAGATGGCAGGTGCCGTCCATGTAAACAGCAGCACAATCATCAGTGCCCTCAAAAACATCTGAATGGCCTGACCAATACTTGAGACATATAACTTATTCGCATAAAACGGCGCAGCCCCAATGCCGGACATGACAAAATTGAGCATAAATAAAAGACCCCCTAATATAAAGGCGGTCTGTGTGTCCTTTGCGAGATCAACAGGCACATGAAGCCACTCTACCAGCTGGCGGGACATGAAGAGACAAAACAGAAAAAGACTGATTGATAAAAAAATGGAACTGACGAAATAAGATGAGAGATAGCGCTGCGCCTTCTCCATTTCCCCTTTATGAGCCGCCACAGAAAAAAAACGCACCACCACAGCACTTAATGAAGCCGTAATAACCGATAAATAGTTGATCATATTTTGCGTCAGATGGATTAAGCCGAATGCTTCCACTCCAAGTGTATGAACGATATACGGTGTTAAACAAACAGACATAAGCATCATCAAGACAAACGTCATGATGTTTGCACTGGCATTGTAAAGAAACGCTCGATTCATTTTGATTTCACGCAGCGTGTAAAATCCTTCATCCAGCTTCCTCTCCCTTTTGTCCGCTCGTTTTCATCATCTGATGAATCGCCTCTTTCACAGACGCCTCATTCGGTTCTTTCAATAGCGTCAAAAACGGAAGATGGGCCACCCATTCATACCCTTCCATCACCTTATGATCAAATGACCTGAGGACAACACACGGTGTTTGCGTAATCGCACAAAAAATCATGCCGTGAAGCCGGTCTGTCACGACGACCTGTGCCTTACTTAACTCTGTCCATAAGGCAGATAATTCATCTAAGCGCGTCGTTCGATCAACTCGTTTGCCAATTGTCGTAGTGATCAAACCGACTTGATCATACGTCTCTTGAATATGCTGCTTTAGCTGCCGCCGCTCCTTTTCAGTGAGATACGCTTCCTTATCTTCTCGCAAACAAAGGAGAACCCCTTCACGTTTTTGTTCCTTAGACGATTCATCTAATGTGAGCACCATATCAGGCTGTTTCCACACATCTTGAGCAGGGAAGTGCTGCTTCATCCAATTGTAGGTTGTTTGATCTCTTGCCATGAGAAGCAGTCTTGGATGGTGTTTGTATGTTTGAATGGCGCGGCGTTCCTCTCTTTTTCCTCTCTTTGTTTCTGTAAAATGGGCAGTGGCCGGCAATTGAATCACCGGATAGGACTTGAAGGTTTTCATAATAAATTGTCTCGTCCATTCTTCATAACGGTATAAGTCCCCCATATTGCCCCCACCTATGATACAGACGATGTCTTCCGGATGCCGCCTACGCTTTAACGGACGGGCGAGGCGATAGATCTCTTTCATGTCCACTTCCATGATGTCATAGGCGGGAAAGTGCTCTTTTAAAAAACAATAACTCGCATAGGCAATCGCATGATCCCCTAAATTATCATGTCCTGGCAGCAGCGTGAGAATGATTTTCTTCTGATGACTTCGCTCTGGCAGGCTTTGGCGGCTCAGTCGATATTCAAGTGGATATTTCACCTTTAAGAGTAGCCACTCTGCGGCGTGTGCCTTCAATTGCTGCAATGTCAATCTCATCACCCCTATTTCCTTGTTTGATATTCGATCCATTTTTGATAGCTAGAAGCGGCGGCAGAAAGCGGATAGACCAGCCGGCACTTCGCAAGGAATAAAATCATTCGCTTTCGAGCAGTGAGCTTCGATGGTTCCACTTGTTTGACGGCATGCTGAAAAGCTTCGTGTGTCACCATTTCCCGCATGTGATCAAGCTTTTCCCGAAGAGAGAGTGCATTTTGGCTCTTCCATTCGTTGAGCATACAATGAAGGGTGTGATTGACAATAAAAAAATCAAGTGCCTTCTCATACAGAGAGATGTCATCATATTCTGTCAAAAACAAGCGCTGCGCATGATAAAAGGTTAGACCATGATGAAAATACTGCTTTTGATATCGCTGCACAATAGAAGACAGATGAACCCGGTAGTAATAAAGTGGTTCATGGACAAAGGCAATGCCGCGAGCTAAAGAAAAACAGCGCAGCGTCACATATTGATCTTCTATGTTCTCAAGTTCTCCCCGAAGCGGAAATCGAATGTGATGTTCTTCAATAAAGGCACGCCGATACAGCTTATTCCATGAGAACCCCGTCATGTCTCCGTGCAATAACGCTTCAATTAAACTCGTTTTTTCGGAAGACCGCTCGGCTAACAGCGTCGTTGGTATGGTTCGCTTTGACTGTTCAAATTGAATCCAGTACTCACTGATTACTAGATCTGCGCCGGTCATTTCAGCTTTTTCATACAAGGCTTCGCAGTAATGAGGCGCGAGAATATCATCTGAATCAATAAAGGCAATATACGTGCCCTTTGCTTCTTCGATGCCCCGGTTCCTCACAGCGCCTAACCCTTGATTGGTTTGATGAATGACCCGAAACCGCTGATCTTGCTCAGCAAATGCTTCAAGATATTCTCCGCTGTGATCTGTAGATCCATCATTCACAAGAATGACCTCTATATCTGAAAAACTTTGATCTGCAATTGATTGAAGGCATTGCTCCACATATTGACTCGTATTGTAGACTGCGACCAATAGACTGATAGCTGGCATTACAACATGCTCCACCTTTCTCAAAATCTACTTTGTAAATATCGTCCTGTACGGCAACACAGATGAATCGAACGGCATCAGCATGATGCTGTACAGAATATAGCAAACAGCAATCCCTACATAGATAAAGACATTAGACCGCTGATCAAAAATACGTGTGAAGTATGGCAGTAAGATAAGCTGATACAAGCCAAAATAAATATGAAATCTTGCATAAATGACATCCTTTGTGGCAAGGATGCCAAACAAGAAACCGAGCAAACAAAAGTTCACAACGTAATCGCTCTCAGGCGTCAGCTCACGAAGCCGTTTTCGATAAAAGAACGCGAGCAAAAGCGGCAAAATCAATACACCGATTTTTGTCACATTCATTCCATTTGTATTCGTTGTGAGCCATTCCTCGTAATGCCCATATGAACTGCCTTGCAGCATCACGACAAACACGGAAACAAAGCGGTCATAAAGAGCGGTTAACCCTAAGAAAATCATGCATAAGAGCAGCATCATCCATGACCACGATCTTGTTCTCACGATAAAATACACAGGAATCATGATGAGAGCCGATGAATGAAATAATGAACATACGAGGACAAGCGGAAAATACAATTTCCACTGACCATTGATCACAAGACGGATGGCATAAAAAAGAACCGCAGCCACCATATACTGACGCATGCCATTAAACGAAGCGTAATAATGAAAGGTGCCGAGAAAAAGCAGCATACTCAGCTCAAAGGGACGGCCATATTGAATGAGCGTCTTGATGATAAAAAAATAGGTGATCGCCCCAACCGAGATATACATGATTTGCGGATCATGGGACAGTTGATTGAGCATCCATAAAATAAACGTAAATCCCGGGTCAGTGGCCGCCTTGTCCACACCAAATCCGAAGATATGCCAAGGCTTTTCATAATTGATGGAGAACTCATACATCTGTCCATATGTGACAAAATCGGTTCCTACTTTGTACCGAATACCAGCGACAATACAAAGAAACAAAAACGGAAATAATACGAGAATTTTGTTAGGCCGCCATCCGCTTTGAATGGTATCATCACGCCTGCCGTAAAATGCGGCAAAGCTCGACCATAAATAGACCATGATCATGTTCACCAAATATACCGCCATCTGCCATTCCTTCCTTACAGTCCATATCCATTCATCACACGTGTGATGTTCTGTTTGACATCAAATCCTCTTTGTTCAAGCTGGGACGTAATGGTCTCTTGAAGAGGAGGCTCTGCATGATACGCTTCAAGCACCGCCTTCATCCATTCATGCGCGGAATCCCGAAGCGACATTCTTTTCACAAGACCGCAGCCTAAATCTACTTCCTCTGTAATATGATCTGAAATCACACAAGGCAATCCAGATGCCTGTGCTTCCACTAAAACAAGCGGAAGTCCTTCAAACAAGGAAGGCATCACAAATACATCAAATGCTTTCATATATTCTGGAACGTCTGATACGACGCCTGTAAAGACAATGTCGTCTAACAAGCCGGCCTTTTCCGCATATGATTCAACCACCTGCTTCAGCGGTCCATCCCCTACAAGGACAAGCTGAAATGAGACCCCCTGCTTCTTTAAGGTCTGTGCCAGTTCCATAAAAAAAACGTGATTTTTTTGTTCATGAAAACGCCCAATATGACCTATCACCATGCTCTTTTCATGAAGACCTAGCTGCTTTTTGATCTTCACCTTTTCTTCTGGATCAGGCTGAAAGAAAAGGGATAAATCAATCCCATTCGGCAGCACCTCAACCTGTCCATTCTTCATTTTTTTCTGACCAAACAAAAAGGAACCGGCATCCTCACCGCATGCAACAAGCTTTGTAGAAAATGCAAAAATCAGCTGACGAAATCCTTTGAGCATCATATGGTCTACCCAATTTGGCGACTGTTTCCATGCTGTATTATGCGAATGACAAATGCGCACCTTCACACCCGCCAGTTTCGCAGCAAGGGCAGAGAAGCCTGTTTGAAAATCTGTATGTGCATGCACTGCTTGATACGGTCCTGTTCGCTTGATTGTCTTTGTCAATGTTCTGACAAATGCCAAAGGAGAGGACGCCCCAATACTCGGGACATAAAAGATACGCCCGCCGAGTCTCTGAATTTCCTCATCATAATCACAGACATCCTTCCGGTGGGTAATAAAGTCAAATTGAAGGACATTTCTATCGAGTGCACGATAGATGTTCATGATCATCGTTTCAGCTCCGCCCCGGTTCATCCCGCCCACAATATGAAGGACACGCTTTGGCTCACTCATCCCGAATCGTCCTCCTTTTCAACAAAGACGCCGTCAGCTTCCGCTGATGATAAAATTTCATGATCTTCGGTGATAAACAGGCGCGGACCACAGGCTTTAGCGCAAACAAATAATGAACTGGCGACAATTTTAATAACCAGCATGCTTTTAAAACGAGCCAAGCATTATCTATCGAGTATTGAAACTTACGGCGCTGAAAAGCCGCTTCATCCTCTCTCACAAGGTATAACGGCTCTTGTAAATTAAAGCCTTTTCTCCCCGCAGCAAAAAAACGGATCCACAGATCGATATCTTCCATCCGCCTCGTTGTTTTCACAGAGCGATATCCATTTAAAGCCTTGTACGCAGCAGCCCTCATCATAATGGTTCCATGACAAAAAGGCGTCCCTCTTGCCAGCACTTTTCGATCAGGCGCTGAAATCAGTGCACGTACACCTTTAGTACCCGATTCATCAAACACGGTCATCGCCGTCCCGACCACATCATATTCAGGATGTGATTCAAGGAAATGCACCTGTTTTTCTAAACGATCAGGTACTGATATATCATCGCCATCCTGCCTTGCAATCAAGGCTCCCCTCGCTTCAGCTAGACAGCGATTCAGACTGGCAGCGAGCCTTTGATTATGCTCATTGCGGATAAGGCGAATTCTTTCAGGGTCTCGTTTTGTATAGGACAGCACTATTTCATAGGTGCCGTCTGTTGATGCGTCATCACATATGATGAGCTCCCAGTTGTCATATGTTTGATGAAGAATGGATTCAATACTTTCTTCTACTGTGTCTTGGCAATTGTAGACGCCCATGATGATAGACACCTTTGGCTTATGCATGCTCACATCACCTTCTCTGCTTGATCCATATAAGCTGTATAAATTTCTTCCATCGCACTCACCGTCTGCTCCTGTGCAAATGCATGTGCTAAGGAGCGCCCTGCTTTTCCCATGAGGGGCAGTTGATCCCTTTTGTGATAAAGCTGCCGCAAATATTCAGCCAAGTCATTCACATCATGCGGTTTGACTAAAAAACCATTCACGCCATGTCTGATCAGCTCACAGTGTCCTCTATTCTCAGTTGCAATGACCGGCTTTTCCGCAGACATTGCTTCAAGCAGATTCATGCCAAGCCCTTCTCTCAAACTAGTCGACACACATACATCACTCAAGTGCATCCATTCTTCAATTTGTTTGCAAAAACCAGCAAAGTGGACATGCTTTTCAAGATGGAGCTCATGAACCAGCTTTTCATACATCGGCCGCATGGCCCCTTCCCCGGCAAACACGATCTTCACATTTGGTATTTTCCTATATAGCTGGGCACATGCTTTGATGAGCATTCCTTGGTTTTTATTCGCATTTAATTCGCCAGCGCACAGCACAATAAAATCTTCTGAAGAAAAGCCATGGACTGCACGAAGACGCTGCTTCTCTTTTTCATGAACTGGTGCAAATCGTTTCATATCCACACCCATACCAGGAACATAATAAACAGATGCCCGTTCTTTTGATAGACGATCTGCACTTTTAAAATCTTCTCCATTAATGGTGATCAAAGCGTCTGTATGGCGGGCGAGCCATCGCTCAATCGGATAATAGAGCAGCCAGTTTTGAAGCGGCGCTCCTTGCCAAAAGTGAAAGCCATGTGCTGTGTAAAGAACCTTCGTCCCTTTTTTGCGCGCGCTTTTGGCTGCAAGTCTGCCAATTACACTTCCCATTGGTGTGTGGCAATGGATGAAGTCGTAGTGCTCTTTCGCTAATAGCTTCTTCAGCTCCACATACGCAAACCGGTTGTGCACATGAAAAGGAGAGCGCTGAATCGGAATCGAGTGCGCTTGATCCACATAGGGAAGCTCCAGCTGACCATTTGCCGCTGTATGCACTTCCCATCCTTGTTCCTGAAACCACCGGAAATACGGAAGGTGAAATGCCTTAAAATGATAGTCAACCGTTGCGCAAAACAAGACTTTTTTCTTCATCGACAAGCGCTTCCCCCTCTCTTGTCATTTGTTCAGACAACAAATCATGCGATTCGATGGCAGCAAACAACGCTTCTCTCATTTGCTCTTCACTCATCATGTCAAATTCATGGATAAAGCGGTTCAGCACATATGGGTCTCCATCCAGCGCATGGCCGATATGAATTTTCGGGAAAATTTGTTCCTGTGCTTTTTCATGCTGGTTGAGTAGTTCCTCATACATTTTCTCCCCAGGGCGAATGCCTGTGAACGTAATCGGAATCTGGTCTGTGGTGTAACCTGAGAGATGAATGAGGTTTTCTGCGAGGTCAACAATTTTCACTGGCTCCCCCATGTCTAATACGAAAATCTGCCTTCCTTCTGCCAAGGCACCCGCCTGAATGACTAGCCTCGATGCTTCTGGAATGGTCATAAAATATCTTGTCATGGCTGGGTGTGTGACCGTGACCGGCCCGCCTTGTTCAATCTGTTTCTTAAAAATTGGTATGACGCTTCCCCTGCTTCCGAGTACATTTCCAAACCGTACCGCGACAAATTTGGTGTCACTGCTTGCCCCCATGTGCATGATCAGCATTTCAGCAAATCGTTTTGTGGCGCCCATGACATTGGCAGGATTGACCGCTTTGTCAGAGGAAATGAGGACGAATGTTTCAATGCCATGCTCATGTGCAGCTTCTGCGACATTTTTTGTCCCGATAATATTGTTTTTCACTGCTTCTTTTGGACTGATCTCCATGAGCGGGACGTGCTTATGTGCCGCGGCATGATAAATCATATCCGGCTGAAACTGACCAACGATTTCACTCATTTTCTGTTTATCTTGGATATCCGCAATTTGCGGATAGAGGCTGATGGTGTCCCCATAAATTTCTTTCAGCTCTAGTAAAATAGAATGAATGCTAAATTCTCCATGTCCCACAAGCACAATCGCTTGAGGAGCAAACACACAAATTTGACGACAGATTTCGGACCCAATCGATCCACCTGCCCCTGTGACCATGATCGTTTTCCCCTTTAAATGGACAGATAGACGGCTTGAATCTAATTGAATCGGTTCTCTACCTAGTAAATCCTCTGGCTGTACATCTCGTAATTGATTCAGCGCATGGGTTCCTTTTAGAATCTGCTCCATCTCCGGCATGATCTGCGTTTTGACCCCAGTCGCTACGCATTCCTTATACAGCCCTTTTAACGTATGGCTGCTTTTGGACGGAATGGCGATGATGATCTTTTGAATATCCATCATCACAACAGCTGTTTGAATCTGTTCTTTTCCCCCTAAAACAGGCAGTCCCATGATTTCAAGCTTATGTTTCCTCTTGTCATCATCTATGAAGGCGACTGGTTCAATATGTACATCACTCGATTGCTGAAGCTGACGAACGATGATGGTCCCAGCTGATCCGGCGCCAATGATTAAGGCCCGCTCCTTTTCTACCTGCAGCCGCTTTGCCCCATCATGAAATAGCCGGGATGCCATTCGAGATGCACCGATGAATAATACGTGAAAAAGCCACACGATGAATAAAAAACGAAAGGGCCATGTCTGCACGAAAAGGTACAGCATTGCCATTGAAAATAAAAAAGAACATGCAAAGGTCTTCATTAAAGAAAATAGCTCTCTTACCCCTGTATAAGCCCATACTTGCTTGTACACGTGAAAAATATACGAAAACAAATGGTGCCCAATGAGTAGACTGAGCGAAGAAATGACGAGCATTTCAAATGTATAAACAGTTAACGCCGCTTCTTGGACAAATTGAAAACCAAAAAAGACAGCCACTAAGATGAGATATGAATCTAGTGCCACGATGATTGATAATCTTTGGGCGTAAGTCAACGCTCCTCCCCCTTTTTAAAACATCACTATTCTTACGTAAAATGGGCATCAAACCCGTCCTCACATCCCACTATTGATGACGAGCATCTAAGGCATTGGTCATGCCCACAGCAGGATCGAGTGCCTCCATTGTTAAAGATTAGGAGACATCACCTATCAATCTTGTTAATACATATACAGCCTTCCCTTTTTCTCTTTCTTGCCATTTAGCATAGCCCCAAGCAGTTTACCTGTTGTCCCGTCTAACACTTCTTTTGATTTCTTCACTGCAGCTATCTTGGTTTTGCCGCTTAAGACAACAAGAATGCTCCCATCTGTCCGGTTCGCTAGGATCTTTGCATCGGCTACTGGCAGAAGCGGCGCAGAATCAACAATCACCATGTCATATTGCTGTTCAATTTCATAAAACAGCTGCTTCATGACAGAAGAGGAGAGCAGCTCAGCTGGATTCGGCGGAATGGTTCCGCTCGGAAGCAGCTCTAAATGCTCAATAGGTGTGGGTAAAATGGCTTCCTCCAAGCTGCAATTATTTAATAGCACATTGGTCAAGCCCGTGTGATGGCTCAGGTCAAAATATTCATGAAGAGCCGGCTTTCGCAAATCAGCATCCATCAGCAGCACACGCTTTTTCTGCTGTGCAAAAACAGCTGCTAGATTTGCAGCCGTAAATGATTTCCCTTCCTTCGGCAAGGAGGATGTCACCAATATGGATTTCAGCCTTGTTTGGATTGATGTGAATTCGATGTTCGTTCGGATCGTACGGAATTGTTCTGCTATGACAGAGTGAGGATTTAATACAGAAATACAGGTTAAATCTCTCTTTTCTCTTTTCTTTCTCTTAAAGATCAATGTTCTGTCCTCCCGTTATGACGGACTGCTTGTCTTTTTTTGCCCTCCTGTCTGCCTGCATCTGATAGACGCTGCCGAGCGACGGCAATCCGATCTCTTCTCTTATTTGATGTGTTCGTTTTACAGTATCATCGAGTAGGTTCATTAAGAAAATGAGTGTTATCCCCCCTAATAAAGAGGCGCCTAGTGCCAGTACGATATGAACGAATTTTCTTGAATTCATGAGAATCGTATTGGACAGCTTGGCTTCAGACAAAACATTAATGCGATCCATATTCATGGTTTTTTTGATTTCTTCTTGCAGCACCTCTGTTGCAGTATTTGCGATGGCGACTGCCTTTGCGCGATCCTCATCTTGTACAGAAATATTAATGACCTCAGACTCATTTTCTGTACTTGTGGCAATTTTGTGTTTTAATCCTTCAGCTGATTCTGTGAGGTTGAGTGTTTCTTTTACTTTTTCAATGACGATTGGACTTTTTAATAAAACTTGAAAGGTACGTGTATATTGAAGGTTCATCTGAATATCGTTTAAGTTTGCTTGTGCGTCATTGCTGCGTTTATGAACAAGAATTTGAGTGGTTGCCTGATATACAGGAGTCGAGACATAGAACTGATAGTAGGCTGAAATGCCCGTTACGATCAGGACAATCAGGATCAGAAGGGCCATTTTCTCTTTAATGACAGAAAACAGCTGCTTAAAACCTATATTCTCATTCATAGATACCTCCCGATTTCATCATAAAAAGGTTATATATGGTTTCTTTTTGTTAATGATTGGATTATAAAAGATAATACCCGCAAAGAAAAATGTCATAATAGGTCTTATAGTTCTTTTTAAAGAACAAAATCGTTCGTTTTCTTTTGTTTACTTCCTGATTCTTACGTTTTTGAATTTTATAAAGAACAATTTATTTCTTATAATGAACGAAAAGGTCGCACTACGATTCGCCAGGGAGAAGGGAGATCATTGATCGAATGATAGGAAAGGTGATACGCATTTACCGAAAGAGGAAAGGATACTCCATTCAGCAGCTGGCTGAAGATGCCCATGTTTCTAAATCTTATTTGAGTAAGATTGAGCGTGGTGTCCACAGAAATCCATCTGTCCAGTTTTTAAAAAAGGTATCCTCTTCGCTAGAGATTGATTTACAAGAGCTATTTGATGCAGAGACGTTGATGTTTCATGAGTCTGAGAGTGGTGAACATGAATGGCGGGAGCATATCGTCAATGCCGTTCAATCCGGTATGCCAAAAGAAGAACTCTATCAGCTGCTCCAAACGTATCGAAAAGAGCAGGAAGAAAGGACGTTACATGTCACTCATAGAAGGTTGACGGATTCAAATATATCAGAGTGGAAGCGTCTGATGAGTGAAGCGAAGGCCATCGGCTTAAGCATTGAGGAAGTAAAAGCATTCCTCGCCAACATGGGAGAACGACGGGCGTAAGCCTTTCAGGAAGAGTCAAATTGCGGGGAGAGGCGTTTGACGCTTCGCTGAAAAAGAGCCTTTTATCATGAAAAGGCTCTTTTTTCTCTTATTCTGCTTTTTTCGTTCGTGCTTTTTTCGTTATATCATTGTTTTTCCAATAGGCCCAGAGAGATGTAATCCCAAGAAAGGCTAACGTGATGAATTGCTGAATACCTTCTTCATCAATAGGTATTGGGCTTTTTCCCGCAGCGGTTAGCGCACTGTTGACAAGTGCGAGCAAAAGCAGCACAAACCTTGCGATTGTACCTGCACTAATTTTTTGAACCTCCAACTGTAACCCCTCCCTTTCTTCGCCTTCACGGGCGGTACGGCTCGTTCTCTCTCATATGTATGCAAAAGCCGAAAGAATAGAAGAGCGGATCAAAAAAAGAGACATCATGCCTATATAAGGAATGATGCCTGATTTCATCTTATTTTGATGTAGAAAACATCTCTTTCGCTTCATCCAATGCCATTTTATTGCCTAGTGCTGAGTAATCGAGCCATGGCTGATCGGCAATCGGATAAACTTGGTTGTTCTTCACGGCTTTTAGACCCTTCCAAATCGGCGTCTTTTCTAATTGCTTGAATGCTTGCTGGGCTTTATCATCACGGTTCACGACAACAAAGATAGCATCTGCATCATAGTCAGGAAGAACCTCTTGAGAAATCACTTCAAATGGCCGCTTGCTGTCCAGTTTCTTCACACCATCGACAGGTGTGAGGCCTAAATCCTCATACAAAATTGGACCCATTGGGCGCTTCATGCTAAATACTCGAAGCTCCTTTGCCGTCACACGGATCGCCATTACTTTTCCGTTTCCAATCTTTTGCTTGATGAGCGATTTGACTTCTTTTGCTTCTTGATTGTAATCCTGAATATATTGATCGGCTTCTTTCTCTTTATTGACGAGCTTGCCGATTTTTTTCAAATGATCGCGCCAAGTGCCGTTATTTAAATTAAACACTTCTGTTTTGGCAATTTTTTTATATTTCGATAAGTCTTGTCCAGCTAGTTCTTCATCAATGTAAATAACATCTGGTTGTAATGCAAGCAGCGACTCCATATCGGGATCGGCTGCGATGCCCAGCTTCTTCGTACCACTCAACTGCTTTTTCGCATGCGGAAGGAAATCTTTTAAATCCCCTCCTACAACAGAGCCTGCCGGCTTGATGCCGAGAGCTAATAAGTCATTCGTTAAATGAATAGACAAGGAAGCAATTTTCGGTGTTCCATGATCATTTTGAGTTGCTTTATTCTTTGTTTCCTGTTGACCACAAGCGGCAAGCAAGATAAAACAGAGTGTTAAACCAAGCACAAGTAATTTTTTCATGATGAGTTCCTCTTTCTTGTTTTATTTCGTTTTTGCTAATAAATAGAGAAAATAAGGAGCGCCGATAAAAGCCACAACGACACCCGCTGGAATGGCATTTGGGGCAAAGATGGAACGTCCGATTGTATCGGCACTGACCAAAATCAACAAGCCAATCAGCGCACTAACTGGTAAAAAATATTGATGGAGTGAGCCGACAAGCCGCCTTGCCAAATGCGGGGCGACAAGTCCAATAAAACCAATACCGCCTGTCATTGAAACACTTGCACTCGCCAAACCAACAGCTAAGGTCAGTAAAAGGAGACGCTGACGCTGGACACGTACACCTACGCTTGAGGCGACAGCATCTCCTAATGTCAACGCATTGAGCGTGCTTGACTGCATCAGCGTAAACGGCACAAGGCATACAATCCAAGGCAAAAGCGCTAACACATGAATCCAATCTCTCCCCCAGACATTGCCGACAAGCCATCTTGAAGCAAATGTGTAAGTATCTTCATCCAGCTTCAATGACAAAAATAACGTCAAAGCACTGAATCCCGCTGCAACTGCAATTCCTACTAGGATCAGCCGGATGGGAACGAGCCCTTCCTGCCGGTCATACGCCAGAAGCACGATGACCGCTGCCGCAAGAAGCCCTCCGCCAAATGTAAAGAGCGGAATAAGAAGAGAGGGATTGCCTTCTAGAGCGTGGAAATACGTTACAAACACGATTAAGCCAAATGCGGCGCCTGCATTCAGTCCAATAATCCCTGGATCAGCCAGCGGGTTTCGAGATAGACTTTGCAAAATGCCTCCCGCAATACCAAGCCCAATTCCCGCTAGCATCGTTACCACGATTCGAGGCAGACGATAGTCAAACAGCACGGTTTCACTTTGAAAATCTCCAAAGCCGAATAACGTTTTGACGACCACAAGAGGATTTAGTTTCAGCGTACCGGTATTTAAGCTATAAAGCACAACAGCCACACTTAAACAAAGCAAAACGACCGTCACAACAAGAGCCCGCTGTTTCTCTCTCATGACAGGTTCCTCCCTTCTTTTCTGGCAATATACAAGAAGAAAGGAACACCGACAAGTGCCACCATCACGCCAATGGCAAGCTCTCGCGGTGGATTAACGGTGCGGCTGGCAAAGTCAGCAAAGACAAGCAGCACCGCGCCTAATATCGCTGACATCGGAATGACGAAACGATAGTTTACACCAACCAGCTTTCGTGCGATATGCGGGATAACAAGACCGACAAACCCAATGGAGCCGACTGCTGACACAGAAACCCCTGCTAATAATACAGCAGCTGCCATTCCTAGTATTCGCACTTGTCGCGTTTTCACCCCTAAATTTGCCGCTACATCTTCACCAAGCGACAGTAGCGACAGTGACCGTCCTAATAGCATCGCCCAGACGATCACTATGAGAATGACCGGAGCAAGAATTGTCAGCTGCGGCCATTTCACACCAGCCACTCCGCCTGCATACCAAAACGCAAGGTCCTGACTTAAGTCAAAATAAATCGCGATTCCAGAGCTAAGTGCATGAAGCAATGCAGCCACAACGGCCCCTGCTACAGTTAAGCGCAGCGGTGTCAAAACGCCGCCAGCCGCACCAATCGCAAAGATCAGCAGCGTACTGAGCACTGCACCAATAAAGGAAAACAACATCAGTGCCGAATAAGGGATGCCTGGGAAAAAAGCAAAACAGAGAGCGACCACGAACATCGCACCTCCATTGATGCCCAAAATCCCCGCATCGGCCAGAGGGTTTCTTGTGATCCCCTGCATGAGCGCACCCGCTACGGCAAATGCCGCTCCAACAAGAGCCGCTCCTAAAACACGTGGAAGTCTCAATTCATGGATGATCTGCTGCTCTGTGACATCTGGCTGATAGTCAAATACAGCTGTCCAAACCGTTTGCAGAGACAATGTTTTGGCACCATATGACACAGCCAAAAACATGGCAGCCGCCAAACCAATGACGGCGAGAAAAAATATCAAAAAGAACAGAATATATGATGATCGTTTTTGTTGAGGTGTTCGCTTATCCTGCAAAATCGGTGTCATCCTTTTCTTCATTAAAAGTCTGTTTGAAAATGAGAATCATAATCATCAAAATTATATCTGCCTGCCTCTCAAAAATCAATGTACGCCTTATTTTTTAATTAATGAAGGTATTCAGATGACCGTGTCATACAGTGTGTTTGCTCGTTTGAAACGGCCTATCACTTTTTCTCATAGTTTAATAGGAAAATAGTTGACATTCCGCCTGAATATCCTCTAAAATTACAAAAGTAAGTCAAATGTTATAAAAATATTACAAAAAGATGTCAAACCGATAAAGAATGGCCCGTCTTGAGAGGAGATTTGAACGTTGTGTCACTAAAGGGAAAATGGAGTATCGGCCTATTTGCACTTGCGATCGTCATTGGAATCGTCGCTTTCTTTCAGAATCAACAAGCAAGTGGGACCGAGAAGAAAAATGTAAAGCAGGATACGAACTATAAAAACGTCGAAATCGTTACTCTCGTAAATGACGGGAAATTTATGAGATATGCAGTCAACTATCCTCTTTTTCATCAAAAAGAGCTAGATGACAAGATTCAAAGCTACGCCAATTCAGCTTTAGAGCATTTCAAAAAGACGTTTAGTGAAGCCAAAGACGTCGATGAAAACAAACGCTTTGAACTGAATATTGATTATGATATGGTGCATTATGCGAAGCAGTCTGCTGCGATTCGCTTTACGACTTATACCTATACAGGTCAGCAAAATGGGACCACCAATCATCTCACGATCAACTATGATTTTCAGAAAAAAACCTTTCTTGACACAAAAGATTTATTTCTGCCTAAAACCAACTTTTTGAAGAAATTATCCTACATTACATATTCGGAGCTTCAAAAGGACAAAACGTTATCTAAGGATCAGACGCTCCTTCAGAAAGGAACTGCCCCTACTGCTCAAAACTTCAGTCAATTTGCCTTGAAAGAGAAATATGTAGAATTTTATTTCCCAGCATCTCAAGTAGCCGGCGAAGATCTTGGTCCGCAAACACTCGCAATTAAAAAGACGCTGCTAAAAGATATATTGAAGCCAGAATATATGAATAAAACCAAAAATCAAAATGAAATGAAAGAACCAAATCCGAAAAGAAAAGCCGTCAAGCTGCCGCAAAAATCAAAGCTTGATCCAAATAAAAAAGCCATTGCCCTTACATTTGATGATGGTCCGAACCCAGCGACCACCTCAAAAATTTTAGAAGCACTGAAGGAAAATAAAGGACATGCGACCTTTTTCGTATTAGGCAGCAGGGTGCAGTATTATCCTAGTATGCTTGCCGATATTCTAAAAGGCGGGAATGAAATCGGAAACCATTCTTACAGTCATCCTTTATTAACAAGACTGCCTTTAAAGGAGGCGGTAAAACAAGTGAAGGACACTCAGAAGCTGATTGAGAAAGCGAGCGGGTATTTACCTACGCACTTTAGACCGCCATATGGTGGAACAAATCAAGACATCAATCAAGCGGTTGAGATGAAGGTCTCTTTATGGGATGTTGATCCTGAGGATTGGAAAATTCGCAACAGCCAGCAGATCACAAACCACGTTCTCTCACATGCAGCAGATGGCAGAACGGTGTTGATGCACGATATTTATGACAGCTCAGCTCAAGCAGCAGTGAAGATCATTCATGAACTCACCAAACAAGGCTATCAGCTCGTCACGGTCAGTGAACTTGATCAATTAAAAAAAGAACGGAATGAACAAGCCCCTGTGCAATAACACAGGGGTGTTCTTTATGACTCCAAAGATTTCTTTTGTTTCAATAATGCTTGAAATGTCTCCTCCAGCTCCTGAGACGGCTCAATACTTAACCGGCTGAGCACTTCAGACAGCTGTAAATCAATTAACAGCAGCTCCTCTTCTCTTTGGGTAACAGCTGGTTTGTCGTCTTTTTGTTTATACGCTTCATATGTCCCATCAAATGCTTCAATACGCTTTTCATGAACATGAAAAATGCGAGTCGCCACCTTCTCAACCAGTCTGCGATCATGGGAAACGAACACAACAGTACCAGGGTAATCCTTTAATAGACCTTCAAGCGCTTCAACTGCCGCCAGATCTAGAAAGTTCGTCGGTTCATCCAGCATGAGGACATTGGCATCGCTGACAAGCAAGGACGCCAGCATGGTCTTCACCCGTTCTCCCCCGCTTAATACCCCAACAGGTTTATACACGTCATCTCCTCGAAATCCAAGTCTCGCTAAAACCGTTCGTACTACTGTCTCATCTTGAACTGCCTCTTTCAGCGCATTTTGTAAAATCGATTCATCTACCTTTAATCCTGAAAGATCCTGACGAAAATAGCCGAGCTTGACAGCTTCTGAGCGAGAAACTCCGGGATGTCCATTCACCAGCATTCGGAGAAATGTCGTTTTTCCGCTCCCATTCTTGCCAATGATGGCGACCTTGTCCCCGCCTCTCACTTCCACATTCGCCTGTTTCCAAAGCAATTGATCGCCCGCCTTGCCATCTACATTTTTCACTCGCAAAATGGTACGGCTCGCTACTTCTTTCATTGAATGCTGCGTCATTTGAATGGGCTGAATGTCTTTTACTTTCTCAACCTTTTCTAATTTCTCCATTCTTGTTTCAATCGATTTGGCTGTTTTTTGCAGTTTTTTTTGTTTATTTGCATAGTAGGGCTTTGCAATTTTTGGTCCTGATGATTTCAGCTTTTGGGATGGCTTTGTCGCTTTGTCGGCTTTTTTCTTTTTCTTTTCCAGCGCATGCTCTAACTGTTTTTTCTTTTGGGTATAAGCTTCGTACGCTTCCACCTGTTGACGATGCGCTAACTCTTTTTGCTGTGCAAATTGCGTGTAGTTACCTTTGTATTGATTGAGCCGTCCATGATCCAGCTCCCAAATCTCCGTACATACCGCATCTAAAAAAGCACGATCATGTGAAACGACAATAAGGGCTCCTTGATAATTGTTCAACTTCTCTTCCAGCCACTCAATGTGCTCTGTATCTAAATGAGTCGTTGGTTCATCTGCTAACAAAAGGGCAGAAGGACGGTTTAACGCGCTTTCAATATAAGACTGGGTCATCTCACCACCACTCTGTGTGCCATCCGCTTGTTTTAACTGAGGAAGCAGTGTGCAGGTCGTTGTGGCAGCAAACGTGCCACTGTCTGGTTTCTCTTGCCCCGTGAGCACGTGTAATAATGTCGTTTTCCCGCTTCCATTTGCCCCGACAAGTCCAATGCGGTCACTTTGATGGATGGTCAGTTCCTCAATATCAAATAACAATCGATCTTTTCGAAACACTTTTAACTGATTGGCCTTTACTAACATCCAACCCTCTCCTTTCGTATCAGGAGACATGAAAAAGCCTCCCATTCTCAGAATAGGAGGCAAAATGGTGTACAAAAATAAGCGGATCAATTTCGGATGACGTGCCGTTCCTATATGAACACACACATCCCCCGTATCAATCTCCTCATTCTTTGATTCCCAAGCTGTACCATCCTATTCCGAAGCTAAAAAATGAAAACGCAGCAAACATGGCAAACCAATCGTTTGCTCACTGCCTTCATTTTTTCATTTTGCTTACAGGTCATAGGATTAGTACTTCATTGCATTGGGTCACCCTTCCGTCGTTTGTTACGTTTACAATAAAAGATTGGTTATTTTTTGTCAAGCTGATATGGCATAAGTGAGTCCATTCATTTCAGCGTAATAGAAAACCTTCGAAGTCTTAGAAGGGCTGGTACCGAAGCTGAACGAATTCGACTTTTACGAACGTCAGACACCAAATGCGAGGGTTTGCCTACACGCTGACAGACTCATGATTGAGTCTGTTTCGTCTTCATCCATTGATCAATCGACCGCAATGCTTTATCGGTTCCACCTGCTGTTTGGAAGCTTTCTTCAATTTTTTCGATTCCAGCACGGTACGTATTACTTTCCAGAACAGATTCCACGGTTTCTCTTAGCTGCTTTGCTGTCAGTTGATCTTTATCAAGTGCACGGGCAGCAGATAGCTCGGTCAGTCTTTGTGCGACCATCGGCTGATCTTTGTCGATCGGAATGACGACCATCGGAACGTGATAATGAATGCCTTCATTGACACTATTCATTCCGCCATGCGTCACAAACACATCTGTCAGCTCAAGCACTTCAAGCTGCGGCACATAAGGCTCGATCAGAAAATGAGAAGGTGCTTCTTTCAAGAGAGATCGATCTACTTTTTCACCTGTTGCGAGCACCACTTTTCCATCAAAATCGGCAAAGGCATCAATACACATATTAAAAAATGCTTCTGTATCCCCAAGAACGGTGCCCATCGAAATAAAGACGACTTTTTCTTGCTCAAGTGCTTCCAGCGGGAAATCATGCTGATCTGCCCTTTTTAGAAAGCTCGGTCCAATGAAAACAAATGAGTCGTTTACTGCATCAACAGACGGCTGAAAATATTCACTTGTATACACGATATTCAGTTCTCCGCGATTTTTCATGAATTGCATCAAACGCGTTGGCTGAACGCCAAAGCGCTCTTGTATGCTTTCTAACAGATGATCGGCTTTCTCATCCTTTCTGTATAGTGGTGTATCAAAATGCGCCTCTTGCAGCACAAAAGATGGGTTTGAACCGATCCCTGGAATTTGTAAGTAATCTCGAACAAGCTCTCCTGCCCCAAACATATCAAAATAGACAAAATCAAATGAATGCTGCTGAGAAAGTGTTTCCACCACCTCTAAAATATCAAATGATGTTTGTAGCATGGCATGAAAGAACGGCTGCATGGAATTGAGATTTCCTTCATCCACATGTAATGTCCGAATATAGTCTGGATGTTTATGTACGTGAGCGCCTAAGCGTTTGATTCGTTCCTCATAATGTACAGTTGTGACCGCATGCACTTCATCTCCACGATCCGCCCAAGCTTTGATAATCCCTAACATAGGATTCACATGCCCTTCAGCAGGAAATGTAATCAATAAAATCTTCGCCACAAGAAACCCCTCCTCATTGTCAATTCTCTTCCATGTTAATCATATACAGCCAGCAGGCTCAACAAATACGCCTGTAAAGGGAAGAAATGAGTCTTATGGCTAGTAATTTAAGAGGTTAACAGAAAAAATAACAAAGCATGCAGTTATGTGCTTTGTTATTTTTTAAGTAGTATTTCTTTAAATTCTGCAGATTGCCTTTCCATAGTAATCGGATTGCATAGATAAATTCTTGTTTTACTGCTTTATTTTTCTTTGATACTACCCTATATTGTGATACCAAGATCTTTATTAACTTTAAAGGTTCTGAGACATCTATTGTCATAGAACCTTTAACTTAATACTTTAGGATTTATTCAAAGCACGCTGAATACACATTTCCTATATTGAAAAATTCAAGCAGTGCTCTTTTTGCTTCAGGGCTAGCTTTTTTCGCGGCTTTATTTACTGCTATTTTTACTGCGTTCCGCTTACTCTTTCCAGACTGTCTGGCGGCTTTATAAGCTGGAATCAATGTTTTAACAAATTTTGTTGCGCCTCCTGCAGCTTTTATGGCTGACTTAACTTTTGCGATTTTTGCTATCGGTATAACATTGGTTATAATGGCTGTTCCAACTGCAGATATACACCCCACTACACCCAAAGTTACAATTTCACTATGTCGTTGAACAGGGATATTTGAGTTCTCTTGCAACCATTTAACGACCGCTCCATCTCCTTCCGCAATAACGCTGTCAGGTAAAGCTTCAATCGCCAATAAAACTTCTAGCAACTCTTGATACTCTTCATCCACCTCTGAACTAGGACTAATTGCTGTTGAATTTGCTGTGAAAATCGTTGAAAATAACAGAAAAAGAGCTGTTATTAAGCATATAGCGCCCTTCTTTCGAAAAACAACTTGCATCCAATATACCCCTTTCTTGTTTATTTTTGCATACGCGGTAAAAATATCATATTATACTAATTGTTTCAATTTATAGATTCATATTGGAGGGATATTTTGTGAAAGTTTTAGAGAAATACAGTTATTTAATCATCATTCTTTGCTTATTAGCAATGGTAGTGACAAACTTCACCGTAGATGATAATACAATAAAAAATAGTGTATCAATTATAGGATTTATCATTGTTCTTCTTACAATTATACCTGTGGCTATTTACAAGAAGAATCAAAAAAGGTAGGTATGCCCGCTTTATTCTTCAGTAGATGGAGACAACTGCGAGTATGGATTGAATTAATTTTCTATTCAAAAACAAGCAATAAACCCCTCTCTTAAAGTAAAAAGGGGTTTATTTTTATTATAATCGAGTTGATTCTGTTGACTCTACTATTCCAGTATCTACTCGATTTAACACCTTGATAACTCGTAGATAACAGCAGCCCATTCCTTCTAATTTTCCCAATAAAAATTCACTCTTTAGTAACCAGTAATGAAAAAAGAACCTTTTAGGGTGCTTTGTAACCGCAAGTGTTCTCTATTCGCGTTTTGCACTTTCATTCTCTTTCTGCTCAAATATCATTAGCAATGATCAACATGATCATTTTTCACTTACTTACCCTATCCTTATTGGAAGTGAACGATAAATTACGATTGAACACAAAAACCCCCTCTCCATCTGAAGAGGGGGTTTTAAAGGACCTTTATCAATCTTAGACAAGGTCAAGTACGCGCTCGGAGGGATTCGAACCCCCGGCAGACGTGGTACCGGAAACCACCGCTCTATCCAACTGAGCTACGAGCGCATGATATGTTTTTGAACGTCAGCATATCAAATTATAAGGGAAATGCTGCAAGAAAGCAATGATATTCTGATGACTTCAAAGAAGAAGCCTGCACCGAAAAGATGCAGACATGTCTACTTATGCACTTTTAACAGATGCAATAATTTTTCGTTCCATGTTTTCATTTACTTCATCCACTGTTTTGACAAGACAAATAATCCCATCAATAAATGGCCAAATGAACAATGTCAACCATCCTAGTAGAAGCATGGTCACTGCATAGCCTTTCTTTTCATCAAGATAAAAACGATGAACGGCAATCGCTCCAAGGAACCACCACAAAATAAATACAACTAATTTCGACTTTTTTTTGGCTTGAAGTTCAGTTGATACAACAATACGCTGTTGATCAGTCAAACTACTTTTCTCCAAAAGATTATCCACTCTTTTTCCTTCTTTCTGACTATATATAATAATAACATAGGTAATATTACCTCATAACAGAAAGTTTTACCATATTTTTTTAAACTTTTCCATGGTTTAAGAAAATAAATTTTTGGGAAAAATAACATGTGCATGTCGAATTTTTTGATTGCGTTTTGTTTGACCTTTATTGACCAAAAATGTATCATTGAATTACATACTTACCTAAAAGGTGAAGGAGGAACATTATGAATTTAATACCTACAGTCATTGAGCAAACAAATCGTGGGGAAAGAGCTTACGACATTTATTCTCGTCTTTTAAAAGACCGTATTATCATGCTTGGTTCTGCGATCGATGACAATGTT
Source organism: Bacillus sp. FSL K6-2841 (assembly GCF_037976435.1). NCBI lineage: Bacteria > Bacillati > Bacillota > Bacilli > Caryophanales > Bacillaceae > Bacillus > Bacillus sp. FSL K6-2841. Next base: position 3,048,236 of record NZ_CP150266.1, read on the forward strand.
GCCAACTCCATCGTGTCACAGCTGCTTTTCTTAGAAGCTGAAGATCCAGAAAAAGATATTTCTATCTACATTAACAGCCCTGGCGGTTCAATCACAGCTGGTATGGCCATTTACGATACGATGCAATTTATTAAACCAAAGGTATCAACCATTTGTATTGGTATGGCTGCATCTATGGGTGCGTTCCTGCTTGCTGCTGGTGAAAAAGGTAAGCGTTATGCCCTTCCAAACAGTGAAGTCATGATTCACCAACCACTAGGTGGTGCCCAAGGTCAAGCAACAGAAATTGAAATTGCGGCAAAACGAATCCTTTCTTTACGTGATAAACTGAACCAAGTACTTGCTGAACGTACTGGTCAGCCAATTGAAGTCATTGAGCGCGATACAGATCGTGACAACTTCAAAACAGCGGAAGAAGCACTTCAATACGGACTCATTGACAAAGTCTTGACCCGTAACTCAGAAGAACAAAAATAATATGACAAAACAAACCGTCTGCTCCTTGAACAGACGGTTTTTTGTGTTGAAAACACGCTTTACGACAGCTCCGTCCATTTCTGCTGAAGAGTTGGTGTTCGATAAGAAGACATCTGCGTGATTAATTCCTCCGGTTCGCTCGAGGCATGTAACAATTGGAGATGTGATTCATTCGAAAAACCTTCCTGTATACTAAACTTCACCATGTCTATGAGCGGATTGAAATAGTCATTCACTTGATATAAGCCGATTGGCTTTTGGTGAATACCGATTTGTGCCCAGCATAGCACCTCAAATAATTCTTCATATGTACCAAAGCCGCCTGGCATCGCAATAAATCCATCAGCCAGCTCACTCATTTTCGCTTTTCGTTCATGCATTCCTGTTACTTCGATTAACTCTGTCAGCTCTTGATGCACAACTTCTCCTCTAAAAAGCCCTTTAGGCATAACCCCAATGACTTGCCCGCCATGTCTTAAGACCTCATCTGCAATGGCACCCATCAATCCAATTCGTGAACCGCCATATACAAGACGGATGTCTTGCTCTGCCATATAAGTTCCCAGCTCTACAGCCTTTTCTTTGTAGACGTCCTTCACGCCTGGATTCGAACCAGCAAACACACAAATCGTTTTCATCAAAACAGCTCCATCTCTCTCTATGATTACTTCACCCACTCATTCTACTATAATTGTTTTTAAAAAAACAGCCGCTTCATCTATATATAGTGTAAAATCAAAAGGTGCACACCATATAAGGAGCTGTATAAAGAGAATGCAAACAAATGAGATGGAGAAATGGATCAAGGATTTTTACAAAAAGAGAAATTGGACAGAATACGGACCGTTTATCCGATTAGGGTTCCTGATGGAAGAAACAGGCGAACTCGCTCGCGCTGTTAGAGCCATTGAAATCGGACGTGACCGGCCTGACGAGCAAAAACAAAACTCATCTGAGTTGAAGAAAGAACTCGTTGAAGAAATGGGAGATGTATTAGGAAATCTACTCATTTTAGCCGATCTCTATGATGTCACAGTAGAAGAGATTTTCTCCTCTCATCAACAGAAACTCACAAAGCGTTTTTCAGAACTGAAAAGCACGTGACCACATCGTCACGTGCTTTTTTCCACCTCTATAGATGCTGTGGTGAAATATCATCTGTTCGTTCAAAGAAATGCTGTTTTCCAATATGATGGAAAAGACCTGTCCGACGCAAAAGCTCTTTCGGCTGTGATTGAAGTCCGACAATCATCAGCTTACCATTATGATTCTTTAACCGATTGGAGATATTCATCAGCACCGCTTCTGCTGATGTGTCCATATAATTGACTTTATTCATGAGCAGAATGAGCGTTTTCGGCTTTGTCTGAACATGGTCCAGAATCGAGTTTTCGAGTGAATCTGTTGTTCCGAAAAACAACGGCCCTTCAATGGCGTACATACTGATGCCTTGCTGGTCTGTCTGTTTTTCTAAAGCAGCTGCTGTTTCCATTTGGGGAACCGCAATGTTTGGATGAATGCTCGTTGTCTGGCTCATTTTCTTGATAAAAGCGATAAAGGCTAAAATGAGCCCAGCGGTGACGCCAATAATCAAATCACCGATGACCGTCAGCAGGAAGGTTACAACAAGTACAAGTGAATCCGCATTTTTCACTTTTACAATATTGATAAACTCTTTTTTCTCACTCATATTCCAAGCCACAAACATCAAAATCGGTGCCATCGCAGCAAGTGGAATCATCGACGCATATGGTGCAAACAGCATTAAGATGAGCAAGACGACGACACCATGCACGACACCTGAAATCGGGCTTACTCCACCATTTTTAATATTTGTTGCCGTACGGGCAATCGCCCCAGTCGCCGGAATTCCTCCGAACAGCGGTGCCGCCATATTGGCAATTCCTTGCCCGACAAGCTCCTTATTGCTGTCATGCTTTGAGCCTTTCATATTGTCTGCGACCATTGCGGATAAAATTGATTCCACGCCGCCTAAAAGCGCAATGACAATCGCTGGAGGGAGAAGGTATATCATTTTTTCAATCGTTACTTCAGGAAAAGCAAAGCTTGGCAACTGACGAGGAATTTCCCCATATGCCGAGCCGATCGTTTCAACTTGTCCTTGAAAAAAGAGAACTGCTAGAAACGTTGAAGCCAATAGACCTAATAGAGCACCAGGTATTTTAGGAATGTATTTTTGTGCCGCCAAAATCACAATAAGCCCAATCACAGCTGTAATGATGGCAAGACTGTTTGTGGTACCGAGATGGACCACAATTTCTCTCATATTGAGGAAAAAGCTTTCATGCTTTTCAACACCTTTTAATCCGAGGAAGTTGGCAATCTGCCCTGAAAAAATAATGACAGCAATGCCAGCAGTAAAGCCGATGATAACCGGACGAGGAATAAATTTCATGAGCTTCCCTAGCTTGAATATCCCGAATAATACAAGCATACACCCTGCCATAAAACCGGCAATGAGTAAGTTTTCGATACCGTATTGGCTGACGATACCAAATAAAATCGGAACAAACGCCCCAGTCGGCCCGCCGATCTGATACTTTGAACCACCAAACAATGAAATCAAAATGCCGGCAACGATGACTGTGTATAATCCATATTCTGGTCCGACACCAGATGCAATGGCAAAAGCCATTCCTAAAGGAATTGCCACAACGCCCACGACAAGCCCAGCGATTAAATCACGTCTAAACTTTGATGAATCATATCCTTCAAATCTTCCATAAAAACGCATGGTATGTGTTGGCCTCCTTCAAGTATGTGTAGATGATTTAGGTATACTGCGCGTCAATCTGTTTATCTTTCACAACGACATCCAGTTTTCCCGTTGCTGGATGAATGACAAGTCCATGAACAGACACATCACTTGGCATCAATGGATGCTCTTTGACCAATTTCACACTTTGAGACACGCTCTCTTCAACCGAATCAAAGCCTGTCAGCCATCCCTTTAAATCAACTCCTGAGTTTTTCACGATGCTCAAACATTTCTCTTCAATGCCGCGTGCTTTCGCCTTTTCAAGTAAAGGCTCTGCCGCAAGACCTGCCATTCCGCATTCATGATGTCCTACAATGCATACCTCTTCTGCCTTTAGCTCATAGATAGCTAATAGAATACTCCTCATCACACTGCCAAAAGGATGTGTGACGATGGCGCCCGCATTTTTAATGATCTTTGCATCACCGTTGCGCAGCCCCATGGATTGCGGCAATAATTCCAAAAGACGTGTATCCATACAAGTTAATATAACGAGTTTCTTTTCAGGAAATTTCCCCGCTTTGTAAGGCTCATAATGTCTCTCATGTACGAACTCTGAATTGTGCTGAAGAATCTGTTCTAATTTTAATCCCATCTTGCCATCTCCCATCTTTTTATAAATCACGTAAGCTACTGCCCGTCCTCCTTTTCTTTCGTGTGTTCTCAAGCATAAAGATGAAAAATGATAGAAAAAAAAGAAAAAAATGAGAAAACGATGAGAAGAAATGTGATCATTTTCTCTCATTTACGCTTCATCGCAAGGGGGACGCGGTCTTCCTTTCAATCTATCGTTCTCTGCTCGGCAAAAGACGATGAAATGGTTTAGTAGAAAATGACCTTCCCGTTTAATATGTTTCAAATATAATCATTTTTCTATCAAAAAATCTCGATCTTTTTTCCAGTTTGTCAGATAATCTCTCAGAAAAACCGGCTTTTTCATATGTCACATCTCCCATTAGCTGATTTCCATCTAAGTAAAAAATGCATCAGATGGCATATGAATAACCTTTTTCACTAAGAAATTGTCTCTCTTTTCCGTTATTTTAGTATATTAAATATTGAGCAGATAACCTTCAGACGTGTTTAGCCTAAATGGTTGCTTTATAATAAAAGGAGCAAGATGATCATGTGAGAGGAGCGAGTTGACAGTGAAACCACACATTTTTGTCGCCAAACCATTACCTGCCCCATTTGAGGAAATACTAAAGGAACATTGTACATACGAGGTGTGGCAATCAAAAGACCCCATTCCAAAAGATATTTTATTTCAAAAACTGCAGCATGCTGATGGTCTTTTAACGTCTGGGACGAAAATCGATCAAGAGCTATTAGATCATGCACCAAAACTCAAAGTAGTGAGCAACAACTCAGTTGGCTATGACAACTTCGATATAGAAGTGATGAGGCAAAGAGGCGTAATTGGAACACACACGCCTCATACACTCGACCATACTGTGGCTGACCTTGCATTTTCACTCATTCTTTCCTCTGCGCGAAGAATTGCCGAGCTTGATCGTTTTATCCGTGAGGGGGAATGGACGAAATTTGTACAGGAAGAGGATATCTTTGGCATCGATGTCCATCATCAAACACTTGGCATTATTGGCATGGGACGAATCGGAGAGCAAGTCGCCAAACGAGCTTCACATGGTTTTGATATGAATGTCCTGTACCATAACCGCAGCCGGAATGAAAAGGCTGAATCAGCATATGGCGCTTTATATTGCACACTTGATGACCTGCTAAAGCAAGCTGATATCATTGTGTTGATTACACCGCTGACCGATGAAACGTATCATATGATTGGTGAACGAGAATTGAAGTTAATGAAGCAATCGGCTTTATTCGTAAACATCTCCCGCGGGAAAACAGTGGACGAAAAAAGCCTCATTCAAGCGCTTCAAGAGGGGTGGATCAAAGGCGCAGGTCTTGATGTCTTTGAACATGAACCGCTTCAGGAGAATCATCCTTTCAAAGAAATGAACAATGTCACCCTTGTTCCTCACATCGGTTCCGCTACTGAAACAACGCGGGATCTTATGCTGAAACGAGCCATTCATAATGTGATTCATGGAATTGATGGCAAAGCCCCTGTAGATATTGTAAAAGAGCTTGCTTCATCTTAATCGGAAAAGACGCAGGATTCAGAGCTGCGTCTTTTTATTTATTTCATCAGAAGGGTATCAGGAGAAAAGCCTCATTTTAGCAAAGATCCTGTTTCTTTACATTTCCTTCATGTTCGGGTGCTATAATATGAGGTAGACAAGCATCAAGAGGACAGCTTCCGATTTCCTTAATAGGAGGATGAAGATGAAAAAAATCAGTTCGGTTTTTACTATGTTTGCTCTGATCGCTGCTATTCTGTTTTCTGGTTTTATTCCGCAGCAAGCCTATGCTGAAACACCACTTACACCGACCGCCACAAATGAAACAGCTTCTATTCAACTGACATCAGATGTTCATACCCTTGCCGTCATTAATACGTTTGATGGTGTAGCAGATTATTTGATTCGCTACAAACGACTTCCTGATAACTACATCACAAAATCACAAGCAAGTGCGCTTGGATGGGTGGCATCAAAGGGAAATCTAGCAGAGGTTGCCCCAGGCAAAAGCATCGGTGGAGATGTATTTTCTAACCGGGAGGGACGTCTTCCTTCAGCAAGCGGCAGAACATGGCGCGAGGCCGATATCAACTATGTCTCAGGCTTCCGCAATGCTGACCGCCTCGTGTATTCAAGCGACTGGCTCATTTATAAAACAACAGACCATTACGCGACATTCACGCGTATTCGTTGATCATTGAAAAAAGACAGCCCAATACGATGAGCTGTCTTTTTTATGATATTTGCTTGCAGACTGGACTGAGAGTTCGTTTCAAAACAAATTGATCATGATCCAACGAGATATATCGCTATAACCTTCTTATTCGTGTTATTTTCAACATAAAATAAACAGAATATTAAGTTAATTATTCTTTTAAATCAATTAGTTTAATATTTTATATCGTTTATTTTGTTCACCTTTAGTTGTTCATCTTCAATCATATTTTCACTACGTGCAATACAGAGTGTACTTACTACGTCACCTGTAACGTTAAGTGAGGTGTGCCCCATATCGATGATTCTATATATCCCAGCAATCATTCCAACTATCTCCATAGGGAGTCCCAATGTAGTTAACAGCATAATCGTCATAACAATACCGCCTCCAGGAATGCCGGGCGATCCAACTGATATTAAAGTTGTCATTAATATGACTAGTAATTGCTGGCTAATTGGCATTTCAATTCCATATATTTGGGATACAAATATGATGGCAGCAGAGTAATAAACAACGGCACCATTCATATTCATCGTTGCTCCAATAGGAAGAGTAAATTGTGCTAGTTCCTCTTTCACCTTAAAATCTTCTTTCGTCACAGAAATAGTAACAGGTAAAGTTCCAGAACTGCTTGTCGTACTCGCAGTGACCACCCAAATTTTACCGATCGATTTAAAGAACTTAGATAATGGAATTTTCGCTATGAATTTTAACATAAACAAGTACATAAAAATGATGACAGAAATCAAACCTATATAATCAACTAAAATAAATTTGCCCAAAGGTCCAAATATTTTCAAACCATATTCCCCAATCGTACAAGCCATTAATGCAGCCACACCTATTGGTGAAAACGACATGATGATTCCTGTCATTTTATACATTACTTGTGTACCCTCTTCAAAAAAATGTCTAAGGGTTACTGATTTGCTTCCTATTAAAACGATGGATATCCCCAAAAAAATAGAAAAGATGATAATTTGCATGAGATTTCCTTCTGCTAAAGCCTGAACAGGATTTGATGGAAATAGACCTAATATCGTCTCTCCAAAAGTAGGAATATTTGCAGCTTTATATTCAGATGATGTCTTGATACTATCAATATCTATTCCATTCCCTGGTTTGAATAAATGCGCAACCAAAAGACCTATTCCACCTGCTATTAAAGTCGTTCCGATATAATAAATCAAAGTCTTTGTTCCAATTTTCTTTAATTTTTGAACATCACCAATACTAAAAATTCCAGAGGTGATGGAGAAAAAAATGAGTGGAACAACTATCATTTTAATGAGAGTTAAGAATATATCCCCAATAGGTTTAATGATTAATATTTTTTCTTTAAAGATTAAACCTAACACTATTCCGATGACAAACCCAATAAATACTTTTGTACCGAGACCTAATTTCTTCATTAGTAGTTCCCCCTATTTAATGAGTTTGCTCATTCTCTTAGTGTTAGATAACTCTTTTGTTATACATAAAAATTGATCAATATCCTCTTCTGTATGACAATGGAACGGAGAAACCCTTATCGCACCCGTTAGTCCAATGGCTTCGAGTATACGTTTTGAGTAGACACTAGTATTCACTCTTTCATAAACGGTAATTCCTCTATCTTGATATTCCTTTCTCAGTTGTTCATCATCTCTCCCCTCAATTCCCATCGCAACAATGAGATCTCTTTTCGTTAAATCAGGATAATCCGCAAAAACTTTTACGTTCTCCATATATCTCAATCCCTCGATCTTTTCACTACCTTCAAGAAGTCTATGGAGTAGTGCTCTTTCGTGAAGAACTATTTTTTCCATACCCTTTAGATACCTATCTCTTCTAGACATTTCTTCAATACAGTCGTATGAACCCAGCCAGCATACATAGTCGACAACAGCTGAAATGGACGCAAAGAGCGAAGGTGTTGGTGAACCAAGTTCCCATTCACTATCATCTTTTGCTATTAATTTTTGATGTGGAAGTTTCGATAATCTTTCTGAAACATAGGCTAATCCAATACCTCTTGACGCCATAAACTTATATGGTGCAAAGTTTGCTCCGTCTATACCAAGCTTTTCTACATTAATAGTTCCATGCGGCATATGCTGAACGACGTCAACAATAATATATAAATCTGGTTTTTTCTTTCTAGCAGCATTTATAATTCCTTCAAGATCCATGATATTTCCTGAAATATTACTGGAAGCAATGACACTTAACAAAATCGTATTCTCGTCAATTTTAGCAGCGATCGCTTCAGGATCAACAAACCCTGTCTTGACATTTGCTTTAGCAATTCTAAATTCTTTATTGTTCTTTTGACAGTAAAATTCTAATGAATCATAAGCAGAAGGATGTTCAATATTAGTCGTGACTGCATTCGTTCCTTCAACATTTTCAATAATAGTTGATACCATTTTAAACATTGCTTGAGATGCTGTTAAATCCGTTATCAAAGAACCGGACTTAGCCCCGAACATGACACTCAACACATCATTCTTACATTTGTCCATCATGTCATTCAGATCTGCTGCCCTTTGATGGTACCTTTCTGGACAATCCGGTAACAAATCAATCTTTTCTTTCACCATAATAGCTTCCTTTAGTCTTAAAGAGCCTCCTGAATTATCAAAAAAAAGTCTTTCCCCATAGTCAGGATCGAATGATAGAAACGAGAATTTTTCACGCAATTCCTTTAACAGATGCTGATCCATTAATTTCCCTATTTTATTATCTTTCAACATATTTCCTCCTCTACAAAACAAAAATGTTTTTAATCATTCTCAAAAAATGAAACTTGAATAATTTTCTTCAATCCTATTATTATTAAAGGTTCTTTTTTCGTCAGTTTTTTTGTAAAAAAACATGACAGATTTTTTAAAATATATACCCCTTCCAAAATTCTGATTTAATACACTTCATAGAAATTAGCATTAATAGTCAACCATATAAGCAAGCGTTTACATTTATTCATTTTTTAAAAAAAATGAAGAATTTATTTCATTTTGATTTTATCATACACAATTTGTTTTTAACAATATTTTTCGAAATATTAGAAAATTATTTTAGATTTCCTGTTCCATTATAGATCTTTGCATCTAAGATGTTTTTCTAAAATTGATCAACAGTAATTTAAAGTAAACAAATAATAACCCACCAATTAGAAAATTGGTGGGTTGTGAGTATATATGAATTATTAAATGGAAGTCACATTCTATGTAAATTACTATTTCTTTGAGTGATGCATGATTGTAATACAGCCTTTATTTCCCCCTTCTTTCAGACCCCAAAGAATTCATAATACCAATTGCACTCCTGACATTTAAACATCATATTTATTTCAAATATTCTTTTCATTAATACATACCGAAAAGGCTTATATGTTTATTAATTCTTTCTAATTTTTCCTCACTATGAGTGACTGTCGCTCGACTTACATGTGTACATATTAACTCAGCTAAAAATAATACAGGTGTGTAAGAATTGAAGAATGCATTACTATCCACTGAGACTAAAAGTAGGACATCAGCAAAATGTGCTATAGGTGCTGTGGCTTTATCAGTAATAATAACAACTTTTGCATTGATTTCTTTTGCCATTTTGGCTGCTGCAAAGTCCAGTTCAGAGTATCTTGGGAATGAAAAAATAAGGACACAATCATCCTTACTACATGAAGCTAAGGAATCAAACGGGGTAAATGAATGATTACTATTAACTACTACATTATCAATAATCTGATTGAGGAAAACTCCCATTATTTCTGTCAAACCAGTTCTAGCTCTACTGCCTAAAATATAAACTCTTCTAGCGCCAACGATATAATTGATTGCTTTGTTGAACTCTTCAGATGAATTTTTCTCTGAAATAGAATATATATTTTTTTCAAGAATTTTCAAATTGTTATTCAGTAAATCTGACTGTATCACTTTATCATAACTTAATTTTAATCTTTCAGAAGGGATAGTCACATCATCAGAAATTGCTAAGCTTTTGTCATAGTACTGCTCTCTAAGATATTTTTGAAAATCACTATATCCTGAAAAGCCTAACTTTTTCGGAAATCGAATAATCGTAGCATTACTCACTTTTAATCTATGAGCTAATTCTGTTGAAGTCACAAGACATGCTTCTCTTATATTATTTAAAATGTATTCTGCTATTTCTTCTTCCTTTTTTGTTAGTTTGGTGTTACTTATCATTGTTTTCAACGACTTTTGCGATAAATCCATTTGACATCCCTCCATGTTCCCTTATATTGATTCATTATATTAGGGGAATAGAATGATTAAAAGCACTAAGTATTTTTATAAGAAGTTCTCAATTTCATGATACAGCACGATACTAAATCTCAATTGAGATGATAGATGGGATTTTAATGTAATGCACATTTTTACAGGAATTATGAGCGGTGAGTCATACGCATAAAAAGGGGGTTGAATAGCCGGCCGAGGATGAAACTTTCGTGAGTACGACAGCGGGGAGACAGCCCGATCAAACGGACTGTCTCTACACTATCATGATTTAGGCGCAAGATGTGTTTGTACGTATGCTTCAAAAGGTTGCAGAAGCGGTTTTTTCAATACTTCTTCCTGTTCATGTATCGTAACATGATCCTCTGTCACGACAACACGTCCTGTTGGTGTGAGTTTGGATGCAAGCGGCCTTTTGTTAAAAGGAGAAGCTTCATTTTCATAAATCTGCTTTCTCATTTGGACCAATGTAGGCTCACTCACCTCTTCTAATGTGAATGCATAGCCTGTTTCAGCGCCTTCTCCTCTATCCAATTGGAGAAGATGCGTACCTTTTTCAGTTTTCTCTTCTTTGACTCGAAACCGAATAGACGCTCCTTCCACCCATTCCTCAGTAAAGGGTACAGGCTGGAGAGGTAAATTCACACCAAAACCCGCATCAATCAGATACCGTTCGCTGTGATGATTCAATGTCATGGCTACGTGCGTACCATCAATTGCCCATGTGCCAGCTTCCTTGTTATACACGGTCCCTTGAACGAGCTGTACAGCGAGTCCTGCCTCTTTTAACACATAATATAAAAGAGGATTGAGATCGTAACAAAGACCTCCTCTGTTGCTTTCAAGAAGATGCTGCTTCAACCCTTCTTGATTCAAGGCATAGGATTGTTTGTTCAGCACAGATCTATTTTCAAATGGAAAGGTGTAGGCCATCTTTTTTAATAATGCAGGCAGGTCATCAAAGGTGATGGACTGTCCTTCATATCCGATCTTCTGCAAAAATGCTGATTGCATCATGTTCATTCCCTTCTAAAAAAACTGAGTCTGTGAAGAGACTCAGTTTTCTTGATTGATAAAATCCGTTAACGCATCAATAGCTTCTTGTTCATCCGCACCATCTGCTATCAGTTTGACAGTGACCCCAGAGCTGATCGCAAGGCTCATGAGACCCATAATGCTCTTCGCATTGACTCTTTTTCCGTCCTTCTCTAGAAAAATTTCAGCCCCAAAGCGATTCGCTTCCTGTACGAACAAAGCAGCGGGACGTGCCTGCAAGCCTGTTTTCAACTGGATGGTGACCGTTTTTTCCACCATATGATCTGCCTCCCTTTTTCATTCTCCTATTTGAGTGTAACAGCTTGTCCGTTTCGTAATTGTTCTGCAATTTGATCTAGCTTTCTTAAGCGGTGATTAATGCCTGATTTGCTGATCTTGCCGCTTTCCACCATTTCTCCCAGTTCCTTTAGCGTGACCTCTTGATAGTCGACTCTCAGTTTTGCAATTTCACGCAGCTTATCTGGCAGGGCATCAAGTCCAATTTTTTCATCAATGAATTGAATGTTCTCGACCTGGCGCAGCGATGCACCAATCGTTTTATTCAAGTTGGCTGTTTCACAATTGACGAGCCGGTTCACGGAATTCCGCATATCACGGACGATCCGAACGTCTTCGAAGCGAAGAAGTGAATTATGTGCACCTACAACACTTAAGAATTCGGTAATTTTTTCGGCTTCTTTCATATATGTGATGTAGCCTTTTTTACGCTCAAGTGTTTTACTGTTGAGATGAAATTGATTCATCAGCTCACAAAGGGCATCATTGTGTTCTTTATATAGTGAAAAAATCTCAAGGTGATAGGAAGACGTTTCTGGATTATTTACAGAACCACCTGCTAAAAAAGCACCTCTCATATAGGAGCGCTTACAGCATCTTTTCTTTACAAGTTCTTCTGAAATATTGCGCTCAAATACAAATTGCTCACCTAATATTTTCAAATCCTCTAAAATGGTTTTCGCTCGTTCTACCAGTCTGACAATATACACATTATTCTTTTTTAATCTCATTTTCTTACGAACGAGCAGCTCGACTGTGACATCATATTTCTTTTTCAGCAGCGTATAAATCCGTCTTGCGATAGCTGCGTTCTCTGTTTGTATATCTAAAATTAATTTTCGATTAGAGAAAGATAATGAACCGTTCATACGGATGAGGGCAGAAAGCTCTGCTTTTGTGCAGCAGTCCTTCACGTCCAGATTAGTCAGCTCTTTTTTTGTTTCGGATGCAAATGACATCCTTGCCACCCCCATTCCTATTTTTTCTTATGCAGCAGGTCGACAAGCAGCGCAGCTACTTTCAGCGTGTCGTGACGAATCACATGCTGGTCGTATGTAATGATTTCTCCAGGAATGACTTCCAGTCCCATTGCCTTGAGTACATCTGTGTCGAACTGTACAGGCTGTGCCTGTTCTTCTGCATATTTTGCTTTGATCTCTTCTGGAATTTCTTTATTATTCACAAAAATGGTATCAATAAATGGACGAACCATATGATCGTTCAATGCCTGCACATGATCAGCTGCACTGTAGGAAAGCGTTTCCCCTGGCTGCGTCATGACATTGCAAATATACACTTTTTTCGCCTTAGAACGAATCACTTCTTCGCCAATATGCGGTACAAGCAAGTTTGGCAAAATACTTGTATACAAGCTGCCAGGTCCAAGGACGATCAAGTCGGCTTCACGAATGACTTGAATCGATTCTGGGAGCGGCTCAATCGTATCGGGTGTGAGGAATACTCGTTTAATTCGCTCACCATAGGTTGGGATTTTTGATTCTCCTGTTACCACTTGCCCATTTTCTAATTCAGCATGAAGAACAACACTTGAATTCGCTGCTGGCAAGACTTTTCCTCTCACATTTAAGACCTTGCTCATTTCTGTGACGGCATGAAAAAAATCACCGGTTATATTTGTCATGGCCGCAAGAATGAGGTTGCCAAGAGAGTGGCCTGTTAAGTCATTTCCTTTGTTAAAACGGTGCTGAAATAAGTCTTCTACAAGCGGTTCAACATCAGAGAGAGCTGCAAGGACATTCCGAATATCGCCTGGAGGCGGAATATTCAAATCATGCCGCAGTCTGCCTGAGCTTCCTCCGTCATCAGCAACCGTTACAATAGCGGTAATATCCACTGGCTTTGTTTTTAGCCCTCTGAGCAAAACAGATAAGCCAGTGCCCCCGCCAAGAATGACCACCTTTGGAAGTGTCGTCATCTATTTTCTGCTTCTCTTTTCAATGTCCCGGTGAGTGACATGAGTATAGTAGTCATTTTTAAAATACTCCGATAAGTAGTTCGCTAGCGTCACTGATCGGTGCTGTCCGCCTGTACAGCCAATAGCGATCACAAGCTGACTTTTCCCTTCTCGTTTATAGGCCGGAAGCATAAAGCTGAGAAGGTCAATTAATTTCTCTGTGAATTTTTGTGTCTCGCTCCATTTCATTACATAGGAGCGCACTTCTTCATCGTTTCCAGTCTGTGGACGCATGCTCTCAATATAGTAAGGATTCGGCAGAAATCTCACATCAAATACAAGATCAGCATCAATCGGCAGACCGTATTTAAAACCGAAGGACATCACATTCACTGTAAACACCTGCCCTTGGCTCGTGGCAAAGTGTGCGACAATTTTTTCTCGAAGCTGTTTGGGTTTTAAATCCGATGTATCAAAAATCATTTGAGCCCGGCCTTTTAACTCTTCTAACAGATCGCGTTCCATCTCGATTCCTTCGAGCGGCAAACCTGTAGTCGCAAGAGGATGCGAACGTCTCGTTTCTTTGTATCTTGAGACAAGCACCTTATCGTTTGCATCTAGAAATAATATTCTTGGTGTGATCCAGCCAAGATCACTCATTTCATCTAAGGCTGCAATTAAGCTGTCAAAGAATTCTCGTCCGCGCAAATCCATCACAAGGGCAACCTTGCTCATCTTAGAATTCGATTCCTTCATGAGTTCTAGAAACTTTGGTAAAAGTGATGGCGGCAAGTTATCTACACAGAAGTAACCTAAATCTTCAAAGCTTTGAATGGCAACGGTTTTCCCCGCACCTGACATTCCTGTAATAATCACAAGCTGAATATCTTCTTGTTTGTGCGTATTCATGCCTGCTTCCTCTCCTTCTTTATAAAAACGGTTCATATATTAGTCTCCTTGAGGATCTAACCGATAAGCAATCAATTCAAAATCAGGTGTATACGTAAAAGTACCGTGCAGAAGTCCTTTTCCCTTTAGCATGAAATCAAGAATATGAGAATCTCCTGGTGCCATCGGTAAATGCGGCACATCCTTTACTTCATGCCACTTTAAAATGCCTTCCTCTGACTCTGTCACGTTTTTTCCAGTAAATGAATCTGCCATAAAGGTAAACATCATCCACTCTTGAACGATTTGATCGCCTTCTTTTATGATAAAGGTAAAAACACCTTTTAACTGTGGATTTAAAATATAAATTCCTGTTTCTTCTCTATATTCTCGAACGACTGAATCCTTAACCGATTCTCCGCTTTCCATTTTGCCGCCCGGCGCTACCCACCAGCCCCGTCTTGGCTTTTGCAGCAAGAGAACTTGATCTTCGTGATGCAGCACACAATTGGTTACTCGTTGCATCAGCTGTCACCTACTCTTTTATGTCTTTAACTTATTATACAGGTTCATCCTGACTCCCACAATGAACATGCCCCTTCTTCACCGAAATCAGACCGAATTTCGTCTGAAAGGAGTGGCGGGCAATTTCTCTACTCTTTATTTTACAGCATCTAATGGTTCTCCATGTGTCATTTGTGAACATCTCATGAATTTCTGATTTTAAGCAAAAAAAAGGACACGGATTCTCATCCGTGCCAAACATGTATTCCTTATAAAAGGGGGTCAATTACTAGTTTTATCATAACGGAAAATTGTTTCACCCGTGTTACATTCCAGTTAAAAGCCCATGACGCTATATTAAGGATTTACGACAGCCTTTTATTTCGCTGCTTTCAGCTTTTCAGCAAGTTCTTCTACATAATGCTGTGCGCTTTGTGCGGCAATACTTCCGTCACCTGTTGCTGTCACAATTTGGCGGAGTGTTTTTTCACGAATGTCACCAGCGGCGAAAATGCCTTCCACTCTTGTTTCCATTCTTTCGTTTGTCTCGATATATCCTTCTTCATTTGTAATGCCGAGATTTTCGAATGGTTTAGATAGTGGGAGCATCCCGATATAGATAAAGACGCCGTCTGTTTTAAAATCTTCTTCTTCACCAGTCACCGTATCAATCAGGGTCACACTGCCAACTTTACCGTTTTCTTCATTGATTTGTTTAACGGTTTTGTTCCACATGAAGTCGATTTTTTCATTATCAAAAGCACGCGCTTGTAAAATGCTTTGGGCACGAAGTTTATCGCGTCTATGAACGATTGTTACTTTTGACGCAAAGCGTGTAAGGTATACGCCCTCTTCTACCGCAGAGTCTCCTCCACCAATGACGACGAGCTCTTTGTTTTTAAAGAAAGCACCGTCACATACTGCACAGTAAGAGACGCCTCGGCCGCCAAGTTCTTTTTCACCTGGTGCACCGATTTTTTTGTATTCCGCACCTGCTGAAATAATGACAGAGCGTCCTTTGTATTCTTTTGAACCGGCTTTGACGATTTTGTACTCTTCACCGTCAACGATTTCTTTGATATCGCCATATGCATACTCAGCACCGAATTTCTTCGCATGGTCAAACATTTTATTTGAAAGTTCTGGCCCTAAAATGCTTTCAAAGCCAGGATAGTTCTCGACATCTTCTGTATTAGCCATTTGACCGCCTGGAATCCCTCTTTCAATCATCAATGTTGAAAGATTTCCACGTGATGTATAAACAGCGGCTGTCATTCCGGCAGGTCCCGCTCCAATGATGATCGTATCGTAGATTTTTTCTTCTGACACAACTGTCACTCCCTCTTCAATTGCTGCTAGCATTTCTTATTAGAATGCCCTTGGGTGATGCTTCCATTCATGACAGAAAGCATCAATTCCACTCTTACTTTTATTCCTTACCCATATCCTATTAAATCTGCGGATAATAAGCGAATCATTTGCTCATATCTTCAAAAAAAGAAAAAGCTTCCTTAAACTGCTGTTTAAGGAAGCCTGTTTACGGTTATATAGTAAGTAATGATTTATTCAACGACTCTTCTTACAACGCCATTGAATGCTTTTTTCCAATAAACATTGCTCATAGAGTCAACTGAAACACCACGAGAGCTGTTATCGTTCAAGAATGTACCGTTTCCTAAGTAAATACCAACGTGTCCATTTACTTTATACGTATCAAAGAACACAAGGTCTCCGCGTTTCATGTCAGATGCACTTACAGCTCTTCCTTTACCTACAAGCGTATCTGTTGTTGTACCGCCAACTGGTCCAAGGTTGATCCCCGCTGATGCAAATGCCCAGCGAACGAATGAAGAACAGTCAAAACGACGTGCGTTAATATCAGCTTGTGATCTGCCGCCAGCCCATTTATATGGAGATTGTCCAACAATGGAAGAACCTGTGCTGATCGCACCTTCGATTCCGCCTACGTTACTGCTGACAGGTGATCCACCGCCAGTAGATGGCTTCTTGCTTGGTGAACTGCTGTTGTTATTATTATCGTTGTTGTTTGAAGATCCACTGTTACTGTTATTTGAAGATGGGTTGCTGTCGTTAGTTGAGCTGTTGTCTTCTGCTTGAACACTAGCTTGACGCTGCTGTTGTCTTTGTACTTTTTCTTCCTTTGCTTTTTGAGCTGCTTCTCTTGCTTCTTTTTCAGCTTGTTTTTGAGCAGCGATTGTTGCGTCTTTTTCAGATGCAATGCTATTAGCCTCACTATTTAATTCGCTGATTTGAGAAGAAGCACTTCCTTTTTGCTTTTTCACTTGCTTGAATAGCTTGTCTTTTTCATCAAGCTGTTTATTCAAGTCAGTTTGAAGTGTTTCAAGCTTTGCAAGTGTCTTTTGAACATCTTCAAGCTTTGTGTTTAATTCGTTTTCAGACTTTTGAAGCTCAGCTTTGTCTTTTTCTTGCTCTTTAATGATTTCGCTGTCTGCGTTGATGAGTGTAGATACTGCACCTGCACGGCTGATGAAATCGCTAAAGCTTTTCGCTCCTAGTAACACATCTATGTATTTCGTAGAACCGCCGCTTTCTTGAAGAGCACGTACACGCTTTTTCAAGAATTTGTTTCGATCTTCAATACGTTTTTCAGTATCAGCAATGTCTTTTTTCAGTGCATTGATTTCTTTTTTCGTTTGTTCATTTTCTTTTTGTTTTTCTTCGATTTGATCACTTGTTTTTAAAGCTTTCTCGTCAATTTCCTTTAGCTTTAGTGCAAGTGCCTCTTGTTTTGCTTCAAGCTTTGAAAGCTCATCTTTTTTCTTTTGAAGGTTTTTGTTGACCTCAGATTGCTTGCTGTCCAGCTCTTGTTTCTTTTGTTCAAAGTTCTGTGCGTTTGCTTCATGAGTAAATGGGATAAATAAACCGCTCGCTCCGATGACCGAAGCTAAACCGAAAGTAATAAACTTTTTCACGAATAGTTCCTCCTTTGACAATTTCCAAGCGACATTAGAAAGCAGCAAATTCTCTGCGACCAATCTGTGCTATCTATGTCTTTCTTCCTGATTGATCAGTCAGATGTTGACCAGATTGTTTCTATCACTAGGTGTTTCATTATGTATAGTAAAATATCTAAATATATGTCTTTGTTTTAATCCACGATTTTCATTATACATGAGACATCGACAAAATGAGCTAATATTTTTATTACATTTATGTTTCAAAAACATGTCGTGATTGTCATACTTCGCCAAATCCTTGCAAATCCCACCTTTTTATCCAAGAAAAAAGCATGACCTTTTCGGCCATGCTGCAATCTTCTAAATCTATTTACCTATTTAATCAATTAATGTACAAATGACTTGTTCATATTTAGACAGTGTTTGAACACTGATTTGAAAAGAGGATGCAATCTCTTTTTTGCTCATAGATTCTTCTTGCTCCTGCATCCATAAATAATAAGATGCTGCTGCCCATGCAGGCGCATTTTTCTTATCTATGCCAGAAGCACGTGCCTGCTGAATAATATGGAATAACCAAAAATAAGGCATATGGCTGTCAGGCTGAACAGCTTCTTCCAAGCTGGATGCCGCCTGTTTTGTGAAAACCGCATCTTCTGAAAAAGACCGTTCTTCCATTTCATCTTCGTATAAGAGCAGTTCAATGAATTGCTGTTCAAAGGCTGTTTTCGCTGCGCGTGCGTCAAGGACAGATTGAAGAACGTCACGTTCCCCTTTTTGTTTGCTTACATAGTACGCCGTCAGCCGCTCCTCAATGGAGACCATTGGCTCAGTCTCCTCAGGTTTATCCTGCCATGGCTTGATTTCATCTGCATCGATATCTTCTTCGACCATCTTATCCCAAACCGTCTGCGCAAGCGTTTTATGACCTGTATAATAAGCTGCGCTTGCAAGCCAATATAAAAATGTACTATCTCCTTGAAAGCCTGTTTTGTATAAAGAATAAAGCCATTTAAAGGCCCATTCAAATTCTCCAACTAGGGCAAATGTTGCGCCAAGCTTATAACGCTGTTCACTTAATATTGGATACACGTGCGTTAATTGCTTTGCTAACGTCTTGACCTTCTCTTCTTCTTTTTCATAATGATAGAAGACTAGCTGGTTGCAAAGGGCATGCAGATTACCCGGATTTTCATGTAAAACCCGGTTCAGCATCTCTTTTGCCTGATGGATTTGACCAGAATAAAAATAGGCCAATGCGAGATTATTATACGCTGACCAAAATTCTGGATACTCAACAATCATCTGTTCCAGCATCTCAATGGCTTCATCAAGCCTGCCGCTTTCCAGTAAGTGATTTGCTTGATCCTGCTTCACAATCAGGTCATCCTGATCGTAAGGAAAATCTTCGTCCTCTTCGTCACTCATATCGAGCAAGTCAAGAAGGTCATCATTTTCATCTGCAAATTCTCCATTCTCTTCTAATGAAGCATAGGCAGTCGCTGACCTATATGCCTCTTGAAAGAGCCCTAAATTCGCATAATTATTGGCTTTAAAATAGTGACACTCAAACATATTTTCATCAATATGCTCAAGGATGAAATCAAGCAGTTCATTTGATTGTTGGTAATGACCCATTTCAGTATAAATAATAGCAAGCTGTGACAGCATTTCTACATTTTCAGGCTCGAGTACGATAGCCCGCTGTATGAGCTTACTTGCTCTAGATAGATTTCTTTCTCTATAAGCTTTTAGACCTTTATGAAAAAAGTAATGCCCATCTTGGAAGAGCTGGACGACTTGTGTGTGATTATTTTGAGAAGTGTATTTACTCACTGATACCCTCCATTTCGAACAGTGTACCGTGTGTAGTATAACATACTTCAAGAGTCGTCACATAGAACAAAAGAAAAGGAAGGATTTGTTTTACACTTGGAAAATAAAAAGCCAGAGGTGTCTCCGGCTTTTCACTCACCTTGATGACGTTTTTTTAATACTTTTAATACATCATCAAGCGGCAATTGCTGTTCACGTAATAACACAAGCAGGTGATACAGAAGATCGGCTGTTTCCCATTTCAATTCTTCTTGATCTCTGTTTTTCGCGGCAATGATGACCTCTGACGCTTCTTCCCCTACCTTTTTCAGGATTTTATCGACCCCTTTTTCAAAAAGATAGGTTGTATAAGCGCCTTCTGGCATTTCTGCCTGCCGTTTCGCAATCACCTGTTCAAGTTCATTGAAAATGGCAAAACGATCCTGCTCTTCCGTTTGACGCTTCACGCCTTCTTCCGAAAAGCAGCTATAGCTGCCAGTGTGGCAGGCTGGTCCACTTGGTGTGACAAGAACAAGCAGAGCATCTTTGTCACAGTCATATCGAATGGATGTGACTCGCTGAGTATGTCCAGATGTGGCGCCTTTGTGCCAAAGTTCGTTTCTTGACCGGCTGTAAAACCATGTTTCTCCTGTTTCTAGTGTTTTTTCATAGGATTCTTGATTCATATACGCCAATGTCAATACTTCCTTACTTTGAGCATCCTGTACAATCGCAGGTATCAGGCCTGCCTCATTAAAGGATAATTCGTTTGCCTGTTTCATCTGACCTTCACCCCGTGTTCTCTCAAGTATGTCTTTACTTCTTGAATTGAAGTCTCTTTATAATGAAAAATGGAAGCTGCTAAAGCTGCATCCGCTTCGCCTCTTGTAAATGCCTCCAGCATATGCTGAGCATTGCCAGCGCCTCCTGAAGCAATGACAGGTACGGTGACAGCTTCTGACACAAGCTTTGTTAATCGATGATCAAAGCCCTTTTTCTCGCCGTCAGCATCCATACTTGTCAGCAATATCTCTCCTGCTCCCCTCAGCACGGCTTCTTTTGCCCAATCGCTAACCTCTATATCCGTTTGACGGCGCCCTCCGTGTGTATAAACCATGTACGCTTTTTTCTCTTCATCGTACTTTGCATCTATTGCGACGACGATGCACTGAGAACCAAAAAAATCGGCGCCTTCTGAAATCAGTTCTGGTCTTAAAACTGCCGCTGTGTTCACAGATACTTTGTCTGCACCCGCTCTTAGTATGCGCTTCATATCATCAAGGTGGTTAATTCCGCCGCCTACCGTAAAAGGGATGGCAAGGGTTGACGCTACTTGCTTGACCACATCCACCATCGTTTTCCGGCCTTCATGAGAGGCAGAAATATCAAGAAAGACGAGTTCATCCGCCCCTTCCTCATCATATATCTGCGCTAATTCTACCGGATCACCAGCATCCTTTAAGCCGAGGAATTGCACCCCTTTGACCACACGTCCTTCCTTCACATCGAGACATGGGATGATTCGTTTTGTCATCATACGCTCTCAAGCCCTTCAATTGCCTCAGCTAAAGTAAACCGCTCCGTATAAAGTGCCTTTCCAATGATCGCACCAGAAACGCCTGACTGTTTTTGTGCTGACAGCTTTCGAAGATCGGCTACCGAACTGATACCGCCTGAAGCAATGACTTGTTTGCCTGTAGCTTCTGCTAAGCGAACTGTACTTTCCACATTAGGACCAGCCAGCATGCCATCCATTTGAATATCTGTGAAAATAAAGACCTCTGCGCCTTCCTTTGCCAATTCTTTGCCGAGATCCTCTGCCTTCACTTTCGATGTTTCAAGCCACCCCTCAGTCGATACGAATCCATTTCGCGCATCAATGCCAATCGCTATTTTCTCCCCATATTGCGCAAGCATTTTTTTCACAAAGGCAGGGTTAGAAACAGCCGAGCTGCCAAGGATGACTCTAGCTACACCACTGTTTATATAAAAAGCAACGTCTTCTTCTGTCCGAATGCCGCCGCCTATTTGTACATTTACATCTAAGGATGAAGCAATCGCCAGCACATGCTCATGATTGACGCGATTCCCCGCTTTCGCACCATCTAAGTCAACGAGATGAATCCACTTTGCTCCTTCATTTGCAAATCGCGTCGCCATATCGAGCGGCGAATCTCCATAAATGGTTTCTTGATCATAATCTCCTTGCACAAGCCGTACACATTTGCCATTTCTCATATCAATCGCTGGATACAATGTAAATTCACTCATCTGTTCACCCTCTGTTCGTTTGCTAATTGAATAAATTGTTTGAGCAGCGCCATGCCCGTTGTACTGCTTTTTTCAGGGTGAAACTGTGCACCTAGCACATTCCCCTTGCCGACAATTGCTGGTACTTGAACGCCATAGTCTGCGCTTGCTAATTGCTCTTCTGCATTCATATCCCTCACATAATAAGAGTGAACAAAGTACGCAAATCCTTCCGGTACCCCGTCAAACAATGGGGAGGGCTGATGAAATGTAAGCTCATTCCAGCCCATATGAGGCACCTTCAGCCTTTGCCCATCCTGGTCACGATCCTTTAAAAGAACGACACGCCCTTTTAGCAGCCCCAATCCTTTTGTACGCCCTGCCTCTTCACTCTCTTCAAATAACAGCTGCATCCCAAGACAAATGCCAAAGAGCAGCTTTCCTTCCTGCACTACTTGGTGGATAAACGCCTCAAGCCCTGTCTGTTTTAACAGCTGCATCGCATCACGAAACGAACCAACCCCAGGCAAAATATAAGCATCTGCCTTTTTGAGCTCCTCCACATCAGAGGAGACGATATAACTGGCGCCTGCTCGTTCCAGTGCTTTTGATACGCTGAACAAATTTCCCATTCCGTAATCAATGACGCCGATCATTAGAGCATCCCCTTTGTCGAAGGAATCCCTTTCACACGTGGATCAATGGTTGTTGCTTCATCTAAAGCACGTGCCATTGCTTTAAAAATAGCTTCAATCATATGGTGCGTATTGGTTCCATAGTGAACAATTACATGAAGATTTATACGAGCTTCTAACGCAAACTTCCAAAGAAACTCATGTACGAGCTCTGTATCAAAGGTACCGACCTTTTGACTTGGAAAGGCCGCTCTCATTTCCAAATGAGGACGATTGCTTAAATCGACCACAACCTGAGCAAGCGTTTCATCCATAGGAACAAAGCTGGAGCCATACCGCTTAATCCCCTTTTTATCACCTAACGCTTCCTTAAACATTTGCCCAAGTACGATGCCGATATCTTCTGTTGTGTGGTGATCATCAACATCCGTATCTCCTTTCGCATCGACGGTCAAATTAAAGTGTCCATGCTTCGTAAATAGATCGAGCATGTGTGTCATAAAAGGGACATCTGTTTGTATATCCGCTTTTCCTTCCCCATCAATCTCTAACGATAACGAAATATTCGTTTCATTTGTTTGTCTCGCTGTTTCCGCCTGTCTCATGACGATTCCTCCCGCTTTCTCGATTCAATCGACCTTGCATGTGCCTCGAGCCCTTCTAACCTGGCAAAAGCCGCAATGCTATCCCTGTGTGTCTCAAAGGCTTCTTGACTATATGAAATAATGCTCGTTTTCTTTTGAAAATCGGTCACACCAAGCGGGCTAGAAAATCTAGCTGTTCCGTTGG
Organism: Bacillus sp. FSL K6-2841; assembly: GCF_037976435.1. Classification (NCBI taxonomy): domain Bacteria; kingdom Bacillati; phylum Bacillota; class Bacilli; order Caryophanales; family Bacillaceae; genus Bacillus; species Bacillus sp. FSL K6-2841. The sequence goes on from NZ_CP150266.1 coordinate 3,071,623, forward strand.
TTGGCAGCACGTGATTCGGTCCTGCAAAATAATCGCCCACCGGCTCAGGGCTATAACGTCCTAAAAAAATCGCCCCTGCATGCTTGATTTGACCAAGAAATGATTCTGGATATGCTGTCAGCACCTCTAAATGCTCTGGCGCTAACTGATTGACGACGTCTACTGCACGATCCATAGAATCTGTCACGTATATACGGCCATGATGTTGTATGGATTGTGCGGCGATTGATTTTCTTGGCAAGGTATCCAGCTGCGTTTGCACCTCAGCTTGCACGTTTTCCGCAAGTGTCTTAGACGGAGTCACCAAAATACTAGATGCCAGCGCATCATGCTCTGCTTGAGAAAGTAAATCGGCCGCCACCTCATGTGCTATGGCCGTGTCGTCTGCTAGAACCGCAATTTCACTTGGACCGGCAATCATATCAATATCTACCTGCCCAAATACTTCCCGCTTTGCCAGTGCGACATATATGTTGCCTGGACCTGTGATTTTATCAACAGGCTGGATACTTTCTGTTCCATAGGCAAGTGCCGCGACCGCCTGTGCACCGCCCATTTTATACATCTCTGTAATACCGAGCTCCTTCGCAGCAACGAGTACAGCATCAGAGAGGTAGCCGTCTTTCCCTGGGGGTGTCACAAGGACAATTCGCTGAACACCAGCGACAAGCGCCGGAATCACATTCATTAAAACAGATGATGGATAAGCAGCTGTTCCGCCGGGGACATACACACCAACTGCATCAAGTGGTGTCACCTTTTGTCCGAGCATCGAGCCATCTTGCTGGTGATAAAACCAAGAGGATGCCAGCTGACGCTCATGGTATGTGCGAATATGACGGATAGCCGTTTGAATCACCTGAATCATGGCCGGGTCCAAGCGTTCGAAGGCTTTTGTCATTTCTTCCTCTGTGACAAGCGAGTCTTCAAGCTGCACCCCATCAAATTGCTTCGTAAAAGACTGTACTGCTTGATCACCATTTTTCCTCACTTCTTGTATAATCCGCTGAACAGCCAGGCGCTGCTCTTCCGTGCCTGTATCTAAAGTCCGCTTGAGTGAGAGTGTCTCTGTCTCACCTTCTTTTATGTAGGTGATGTTCATGATGTTTCCTCCCCTTCAATGATTCTTGCAAGGCGCTGTGCCATTTCATCGATCACCGCATCCTTCATCCGATAGCTCACAGGATTGACAATAAAGCGTGACGTAATATCACAAATATGCTCCGTTTCAACAAGTCCGTTTTCCTTCAGTGTTTGACCTGTAGAGACAATGTCAACAATACGATCGGCGAGTCCGATGAGCGGTGCTAATTCAATGGAACCATTCAGCTTAATGATCTCTACTTGCTCCCCTTGTTCTCTAAAATAGGAAGATGCGACATTTGGGTACTTTGTTGCCACACGCGGCGCGACACCGCCCCAGCTGGCTCCCGGCAATCCGGCAACCGCTAAATGGCATTTACTGATGTTTAAGTCCAGCACCTCGTACACATCACGAGCTTCTTCGAGCATGACATCCTTCCCTGCAATGCCAACATCTGCTACACCGTGCTCTACATAAGTCGTCACATCCATTGGCTTCGCTAAAATAAAGCGGAGGTTTTCTTCCGGTACATCAATGATTAACTTTCTTGAATCCTCGAATTCCTCTGGTAGCTGATATCCCGCCTGCCTTAACAGCCCTGCGGCTTCTTCAAATATCCGGCCCTTCGGCATCGCCATCGTCAACACTTTACCCATTTTGCTCTCCCTTTCTAGCGCCGATAAAATAAGTCACCTGCTCAAATGCCTTGGTCATCGCGTCAATATTTTCAATCCCTGCTAAGTCTTGCAGCACGATCTTTTTCCCTTTTGACCGCTCCTTTTCTGCAAAAGCAAAAGCCTCCAGCCGTTGTTCTTTACTAAAAATCACTGCCTCCTGCGGCTCATTGATTTCTTTTGCATCAAGCGCTTCAAGCAGACGGTCTAATCGAAGTCCGAATCCTGTAGCTGGTGCAGGTGCATCGAAATGAGCAAGCAATTGATCATATCTGCCGCCACTTCCGATGACTGACCCAACATGATCTGCAAATACTTCAAACAAAATACCCGTGTAGTAGCTCATATGACTCACCATGCTTAAATCTAGACGGATATATTCTGTACAGCCGTAATCTTCAAGTGTCTCCCAAAGCGACTTTAACTGCGTGAGCACCTCTTTTCCTTCTTGTGAAACGACGATTTCCTCTGCCCGCTCTGTGACTTCCTGGCCGCCTCTTAACTCTAAGAGCTGTAACAGCCTCGTTTTATCGATGGAGGAGAGTGGCAATTGCTTCACATGCTGACGGTATCCTACATAATTCTTTTCATATAAGAATCGGCGAAGAACGTTTGCACGCTCTGTATTTCCCAGTACATCTACAAATAACGTCTCTGCTAAAGCGACATGCCCAATCGCAATTTTGAAGGACTTGAGCCCAGCATTCTTTAATGCGAATACGACAAGCGCGATCACTTCAGCATCTGCACTAATCGAACCGTCACCAATCAACTCAATTCCGACCTGCTCAAATTCTGATGGCCTTCCGCCTTCTCTTTCCTGCGCCCGGAACACATTTGCCGCATACCCAACGCGAAGCGGATACGCCTGTTCATGAAGCTTTGATGCTGCCACTCTCGCAATAGGTCCCGTCATATCAGGTCTCAGTACAAGGGTTTGCCCGTTCTGATCTAAAAGCTTAAAGAGCTGTGTATCTGTAATCGCCGATTGAACACCGACTGTATCGTAAAATTCAAGCGTTGGTGTCTCCATCAATCGGTAACCCCAACCATTCATAACCTCTGTTAAGGAATGTCTCACTTTTTTCTTCGTCTCATACAATCCTGGTAATGAATCCCGCATACCATATGGTTTCTCAAACATAAACATGTTCTTCTGCACCTCCAACACATTAAAACAAAAAATTCCGAATCCTTTAGTTCGCTAATATGATAATATGCTAACAAAATAAAGTGATTAAATCAATCATTTTTATTTTCTCTCTATTTTCATGAAAAATTTGTGGAATTATTACATTCAAGTGACACCTGTCCCTTTTCTATATGTTCGATGAAAGAACGTGCTATAATACATAAAAATATTGAATAAAACAGGAGATTACAGTGAAGTTCATCCAGACATTAATCTTAACTTTGTTGTGCGCATGCCTTGTTTATTTCGGCTTTATATACGTGACACAAATCGACCAAGTCAAAAAGACAGCTTCACCACACGAAGCAGCCAAAGAAAAAGAAAACGATACAGCACTCGCAGCTGAAGAAACACGTTCAACGAAAAAAACAGACACCACCTATTCTTCCTTAAAAGGAAGCAAAAAAGCCATGGACGTCATCCTCTACAATCAAATGGATGCCCCAAAGCTTTATAATGGATGCGAAGTTACAAGCTTAGCGATGCTTCTTCATTACAGCGGATACGAGCAAGTGACGAAAGACACATTGGCAAATGAAATTAAACGTGTTCCGCTCAATTACGAAAATGGCTTAAAAGGAGACCCACATGACGGATTTGTAGGCGATATGGAGAATGGACCAGGTCTTGGTGTATACCATGAACCTATTTATCAGCTTGCGAAAAAATATGCGGGCGCTCAAGTCGTCGATTTAAGCGGAAAACCTGTCAAAAAGGCCATCTATCAATCACTTGAAAAAGGGTATCCTGTTTGGGTGATTACCACATCCACCTTTGACAAAACAGATAACATCGAAACATGGAATACACCAAATGGCAAAATAAATGTAAGCTTTAATATGCATAGCGTGGTCATCACAGGCTATGACAAGGAGCATGTCTACTTAAATAACCCATACGGAGAAAAGAATCAAAAAGTCGATCGCGACCAGTTTGAAGATTCTTGGGAACAGATGGGCAGTCAAGCGATTATCATTAAAGCATAGAATAATTTCTCTTTGAAAACATGAAAAACCATCCTCTATCCGAATAGAGGATGGTTTTTTTCATGATGATGCTTCTATGATTTCCTTCAGGCGCTCCTCAAGCTTTTCAGCTGTCATCGCTCCTCCGCCTACATTGAAGTATTCATCCCCTTTTTTTAATAAAAGGGCAGGGTAGCCATTCACTTGAAGCTGATGAACCTTTGCAAAGTCGGCATACGCATCATTGATGACTTCTTTTGTTTTCATTCGTTCAATGACGATATTAGGATCAAGATGATGTGCCAGAGCGATTTCCTGATACGTTTCATCATCGCTCAGGCTTTTTCCGTCTTGATAAAAAGCCTTTTGCATAGATGAAGCCAAGTACAATGTACGATCTGGAGCAACGGATCTTAATGTTGAAAAACCAATGGCTGCAGCCTCAGAGTCTAAGACAAATGTCCCGTTTGCTAGCAGCTTCTGATAACGTTCACCAAACTCAACGCCAGTTAGCTGACTGATCCGCTGATTCGCTTCTGATATATGTGGATATTCCTTTATTGGAAGACTTCTTTCTCCTACAAATAAGCCGCCAGATACTAGCGTCAGTGACATTTCAGGATGATTCTCATGCAAAGTACGGATACTGTTGGAAAATCCATAACACCAGCCACAATAAGCATCCCATACATAAATGAGAGACAATTCTTGATCATTCATACGTTAACTCGTTTTTTAGCGTAACGAATTGATTTATTCTGCTTCAGATACAACAGTAAAACGTTCTCCAACATGGACAGCCTGCTCAATTTCATCGACAAGCGCAATGGCGAAGTCAGCATAGCTCACATAGCTGTCACCTTTAGAATTGACAATCAGCTGGTCTTTCCCTTTCACATAAGAACCTGTGCGTTTGCCTGCTGGATCAAAGAATGCAGCAGGGCTGAGAAAAGTCCATTTTAACCCTTCGGTTTGTTGAAGGTCTTTGAGGTTTTCACCTTGCTGTGAAGCAGTCGCCATATACTCCTTTGGAAATTCTGGTGTATCAACAAGTCTTGTTGTTTTGGCTTCATCAACAAAAAGACTGCCCGCTCCGCCCACAACGATTAAACGCGTATCGGGTACTTCTTTCAAAATATCAATCAGCTTTTTCCCAGCCTCTACGTGAAGGTGTTCTTGTCCAGCAGGTGCGCCAAATGCATTGACGATGATATCAAACCCTTTAATGTCTTCTGCTTGTAAATGAAACACATCCTTCTCGATAACAGCTACCGATGAATCTGTCACTTTTTTCGCATCTCGAACGATGGCTGTTACCTCATGTCCTCTTGATAGAACCTCTTTTACAATTTCCTGTCCTGCTTTACCTGTAGCGCCAATAATACCGATTTTCATATGAATTCCTCCTGTAAAATGATGTTATTCGATAAACAAAGGTGTAACCAATTCAGTTACAACAGAGGTAAAAAAAATTGAATAGATCATCCAATTTTTTTGATTAACACCTGCGTTAGTTCACTTAATTTGATCTCAGCAAGCACTTGCTCCATCGCACTTTGAGCGCGGCACAAGATTAACTCAAGCACAGCTTGGATATTTGCACCAATCGGACAGTCAGGATTTGGGCTTTCATGGATTTGAAACAATTCTCCCTCATCCACCACTTCAACCGCTTTATACACATCAAGCAGCGTGATATCGTCTTCACTGCGGTTCAGCTGAGAACCGCCTTTGCCAAGACTCGTTGAGATTAGGCCTGCTTTTTTTAATTTACTCATAATACGGCGGATGACCACTGGGTTGGTATTCACACTTCCTGCGATATCCTCCGATGTCTGTAATGATCCTTTTTCAAGTGATAGCAAGGCCAGAATATGGACAGCGACAGTAAATCTGCTGCTGATTTTCATGTTTTCTCACCTCTGTTGTAATCATTATAGTTACACCACGACATATTGTCAACAAAAAAATCTGCCGAGCTACTCAGCAGACTTAGATTGACGTGCTTTCATTTCTTCTTTCGTATAAATCATGCGCATTGGATTTCCTCCAACAAATGAGCCTGCTGGAACATCCTTATGTACAAGTGTAGCAGCCGAAACGATCGCTCCATCCCCAATGGTCACACCAGGTAAAATGGTGGAATTGGCTCCAATTAAGACTTCATCACCAATATAGACTTCCCCAAGTCTGTATTCTTTAATCAAATACTCATGGGACAAAATGGTCGTATTATAGCCAATGACAGTATTTCGACCGACCGTGATTTTCTCAGGAAACATGAGGTCGACCATGACCATTAAGGCAAACGCTGTATCTTCGCCGACCTTCATACGAAGAAAGGTTCGGTATATCCAATTTTTCATTCCCATAAAAGGCGTGTACCGTGCGATTTGAATGAAAATAAAGTTTTTCACCACTTTGAAAAAAGGGACTGTCCGATAGACTTGTCTTAACGAATTGACCCCTTTTACAGGATAACGATCTGTTTTTCTCAACTCAATCAGCTCCAACAATCGCCAGAAGATCACTCATTTTCTTTAGCATAAAATCAGGGCGATGCTTTAAAAGGGCTTCTTCTCCCTTAATTGACCAAGCAACACCTGCTGTTTTTGTCCCTGCCGCTTGACCAGACAAAATATCGTGATAATTATCGCCGACCATCACCGCTTCATGTGGATCACTGCCAAGCTTGGATAATGCCAGCTGGACAGGCTCCGGATGCGGCTTCTCATTTTCGACATCATCGAGCGTCACAATCACTTCAAAAAATGGCTCTAAACCAGTCAGCTTCAATCCCATTAACACTGTGTCACGTATCTTTGTTGTGACAATTCCAAGCTTAAACCCTCGATCCTGCAAGACTTTCAATGTATCTAAAACAGTCTCATATTCAGTGACGAGCAGATCATGCTGTTCATGATTAAACGTACGGTACATCTGAATCATGTCATCCGTTAGATCAGGATCCATCGCAGAGAATGTATCAAATAATGACGGACCAATGAAATGAAGGATCTCTTCACGGCTGTACTGACCAGGGTAATAATGATCAAGCGTATGTTGAAATGAAGCAATAATTAATTCATTCGTATTGATTAATGTGCCATCTAAATCAAATAGCACGGTGTTAATAGTTGATTCGTTCATATGGCTTCCTTTCTAACAGCTGCGAGATCGCGCTTTCGCCAAATATAGCTAATGGCAGCTGTTAATAAAATAGCAGATATCAAACGGATGACAAGAAGCGGCCATACAGGAATCCCAAGTGGAATAAATATCAGCGTATCTTCGACCACTGCATGGCAGGCAACAAGGAAAATGAAAGCAAGAGTTAAATCCTTTTTACTCACGCTGTCCTCTTCCACTGCCTTCATCATCACGCCAGCTCCGTATGCCAGACCAATGGTTAACCCAGCGACCATCGTCATCGACGTATTTTCTTTCATCCCAAGCATTCTCGTAAATGGAGACAGCCACTTAGACAGCGTATGGAGCCATCCTAAATCTCTCATGAATTGAATGATGATCATGAGAGGGATGACGATACAGGCGAGCTGGAGCACACCGAGTACGGCTTTTTGTAAAGCGACAAGGACAATCATGTACCAGCTGGAAGGCACATCAGCCGTTTGGGCAGCCGTCAGCAGTCCATATTGTGCCGGCTCCTGGCCTCCCTGCCAAACGAGATGAATGACAATAGCCGAAACAACAGCAAGACTGATTCTGACCAGCAAAATGACAGACACTCTCAGTCCAACCTTTGCTGCCACTGTCGATTCGATGATCAGGTTATGACAAAAGGACAGCATCACGGCCAATATGAACACTTCCTTCACAGGAAGATCTAGTGTCAAAATGGCGGCTATGCCCGCATACAAGTTCAGCACATTTCCTAACACAAGCGGAATGGCTGCTTCTCCTGAAAGACCAAACAATCCCATAAATGGCCGTATGAATTGAATGATCCAATCCATAACAGGCGTATGCTGCAAGATACTGACGAGAATGGTAACCGGAAAGATGACTTTTCCAAGTGTCCAAGTTGTCGATAACCCTGCTTTTAAGCCGTTTTTCCATGTCTCCCGCATCCTTCTGATCCCCCCTGCTTTAATTCGATGAGTTGTTCTCTTTATACGGAATCGATGCGTGACCTTTTATTCTTCTAAAGATGATCAGCAGAACAGCCACTGCAAAAATGGCAATCGAAATCATTTGAGCGATCCGAAGATGTTCTGTCAGCATCAAACTGTCCGTTCTCATACCTTCTATGAAGAAACGACCGATTGAATACCAAATTAAATAAGACAAGAAGATTTCGCCTCTGCGCATCGATGTTCTACGTAATAAAATCAAGATCACAACACCGGCAAGATTCCATAATGATTCATATAAGAACGTTGGGTGATAATACGTCCCATCAATATACATTTGATTAATGATAAACTCAGGCAAATGCAAATTCTCTAAAAAGGCTCTTGAAACAGCCTCACCATGCGCTTCCTGATTAATAAAGTTCCCCCATCGTCCAATGGCCTGCGCTAGTAAAATACTAGGTGCTGCTACATCGGCTATTTTCCAGAAGGACACCTTTTTCACTTTTGTGAAGACGATCGCTGTCAGCACAGCACCTATCAGCCCGCCATGAATAGCAATTCCGCCATGCCAAATCTTAATGATTTCATTTGGGTGCTGCTGATAGTAATCCCATTCGAAGGATACATAATAAATTCGTGCACAAATAATCGCTATTGGAATGGCAAATAAGATTAAATCAATAAACGTATCTTTATTGATTCCTCTTTTCTCACATTCTCTTAGTGCGAGCCAGAGTCCTAGTAAGGCTCCGACCCCAATGATCACACCATACCAATGAACCGAAAGAGGTCCGAGCTGAAAAGCAATCGGATCAATTGGCTGAATCGCTTCGTTCATATAGACAACTCCTATTCTTCTTGGCCATTGTCTTCAATGACATCGGCTAGTTTACTTGTAAATTGTTCCGCCGCATTATGTCCCATGCGTTTTAACCTGAAGTTCATCGCAGCCACCTCAATGATAACCGCTAAGTTTCGACCAGGGCGGACAGGAATGGTCAGCTTCGGTACATCTGTATCGATGATTCGCATCTTCTCTTCTTCAAGTCCTAAACGATCGTACTGTTTGCCTTGTTCCCAAAGCTCAAGGTTCATCACAATTGTAATTCTCTTATAGCTTCTGACAGCCCCAGCTCCAAATAAGGTCATCACATTAATGATGCCTAATCCACGGATCTCTAAAAGATGTTCGATCAGCTCTGGTGCGCTTCCGACTAACGTATCCTGATCCTCTTGACGGATTTCCACGCAATCATCTGCGACCAGCCTGTGTCCTCTCTTTACTAATTCTAAGGCTGTTTCACTTTTTCCTACTCCGCTTTTTCCAATTAACAATACACCTACACCATATACATCTACGAGCACGCCATGAATCGCGGTTGTAGGTGCAAGCTTGCTTTCTAAAAAGTTGGTCAAACGACTCGAAAGTCTTGTCGTTTTTAGGCTTGAACGTAACACAGGTACACCATTTTCATTTGAAGCTGCAATTAATTCCTTCGGCACTTCACGATCTCGTGACAAAATAATTGCAGGGGTAATATCAGTACAAAGAGACATCATTCTCTGCTTTCGTTCGCGTTCTGGGAGCTGTTCAAAAAAAGAAAGCTCTGTTTTCCCTAAAAGTTGAACTCTTTCTTTTGGGTAATATGTAAAATAACCAGCCATTTCAATACCTGGTCTGGAAAGATCACTGATTGTAATGGGACGATTAATCCCTTCTTCCCCACTTACCAGTTCAAGATGAAATTGTTCCATTATGTCCTTCGTACGAACTTTCGGCACGCTTCTTCCTCCTTTTATCACAGGCGATTCAGAAATACAGCTCTATTTTATCACTTTCAATGATGATCCCAAAACAGTATTTTATCCTGATCCTGTTTTCCGTTCATCAACTGGTATAGACAACTATACTTAAAAAGGGTAAACTAAGTCAAAGACAATGACTAAAGGGGGCACAATCATGAGCAGCTCTTTATTGCTCTCCAATATTCATATTGTGACAAAGACTGAAATGATGACAAACGGTTTTGTCGGTTTACGCGACGGCAAGATTGACTATATTTCAACATCACCACCGACAGGAAATTATGAAAAAGTATATATTTCCCGGGAAAACTTTTATTTACTTCCCGGAATGATTGATATTCACATCCATGGTGGATATGGAGCAGATATGATGGATGCGACATCAGAAGCCATGAATACACTCGCTGCTAACTTACCATCAGAAGGAACGACAAGTTTTTTAGCCACAACTATCACTCAAAACCATCAGGTAATAGAGCAAGCACTTAAAAATGTCGCCCAGTGGAAACAATACAATGAAGAACAAGCAGGCGTTCAGGCACAATGTTTAGGTATCCATCTTGAAGGTCCTTTTATTTCTAAAGATAAAGCAGGGGCACAGCCTGTTCAATGGATCAAGCAGCCCGATCACCCTCTTTTTGAAAAATGGCTGGATGCTTCTGAACAGCTTATTCGAATTGTCACGTTCGCACCTGAGGAAGACCCTGACTTTGCTTTTCTTTCCTTGTTGCAAGAAAAAAATATTATTCCTTCTATTGGACATACGAATGCCCATCATGACATGATTGAATTAGCAGCAAAGCATGGTGCACGCCATGTCACACATCTTTATAATGCACTGAGTTCGTTTCAGCATCGTGAACCAAACGCTGTAGGAGCTGCTCTTACGAACGAGGATCTTCATACTGAGCTGATTACGGATGGGATACACTCTCACCCACTTTCCATCAAGCTTGCCTATTTAGCAAAAGGAAGTGATCGTTTAATAATGATCACTGACTCGATGCGCGCAAAAGGACTCGGAAATGGCACGTATGAGTTTGGGGGCCAAACAGTCACAGTCAGCGGCGAAAAAGCTTTACTGGCAGACGGTACACTAGCAGGATCGATTCTGCGCATGAAAGATGGCGTCAAACGGATGAAACAGATCACACATTGCGAATGGACAGAGATCGCAAAGATGACCTCAACTAATGCAGCCATTCAGCTAGGACTGGATCAGCAGCTTGGTTCGATCGAAGTTGGAAAACAAGCAGACCTTGTGATCTGGGATGAGTCTGGCGAACTAATGATGACGATCTGTCATGGACAAATCGTCTTTGAGAATAAGGAGGCCAACCACTAATGAACATCATTGAATTTGAAGATAAAAAACAATTAGGGAAAGAAGCAGCAGCCCTGATCGCGCGCACAATCGCTTCTAAACCAGATGCCGTACTCAGCCTGGCAACGGGCGGTACACCTCTTGATACGTATCAAGAGTTAATTCACCTTCATCAATCACAACAATTGTCATTCAAACAAACAAAAACAGTCAATTTAGATGAATATGCAGGACTGGAGCCAGATCATGAAAATAGTTATATGACCTACATGAAACGTCATTTATTTGATCATATTGATCTTCCACAGGATCAGTATTTTCTTCCAAATGGCGCTGCACCTGATTTAGAAAAAGAATGCTTAAGATATGATCAGCTCATTCAAGATATAGGCGGCATCGACCTTCAGCTTCTTGGAATCGGTCAAAATGGACATATTGGGTTCAACGAGCCCGGTACCCCATTTAACTCAAAGACTCATGTCGTGCAACTAGATGAAAACACACGGCAGGCCAATGCAAGATACTTTTCTTCTATTGATGAAGTGCCTACACATGCCATTACCATGGGCATTGCAAGCATTCTTTCTAGTAAAAAAATTCTCCTTCTTGCATCAGGAAAATCAAAAGCGAAAGTGATACAATATTTAGAACAGACTGAGATACATCCAGACTTCCCAGCATCTGCTCTGAAACTTCATGAAGATGTGACGATTTTGATTGATCGAGAAGCTGGTTCACTACGCTAAAGCTAAACACGAGAGGATTTTCACATGTTTATTGATAAGCAGTCACCTATTCCGATGTACCATCAGATTATGGAGAACTTGAAAAAACAGATTGAGGATGGAACATTAGCACCTGATACACTCATTCCTTCTGAAAGAGAATATGCCGAACGCTTTGGTATAAGTCGAATGACTGTCAGACAAGCCTTATCGAACCTTGTGAACGAAGGATATTTGTATCGACAAAAAGGAAAAGGCACCTTTGTGAGTCGAAAAAAATTTGAACAGCCGCTTCAAGGTTTAACAAGCTTTACAGAGGATATGCGTCAGCGTGGTCTTAAAGCTTCAAGCCAGCTGATTGATTTCAAAAAAACCGTCTGTCCAGATCACTTGCTGCCTGTCTTACAACTCTCAAATGGCGATGCTATATTTGAACTCAAACGGATACGCCTCGCAAATGATGAACCGATGGCGATTGAAACGAGCTATATCCCTGAAGCATTTGCCGGAGATTTAACAAGGGAACATTTAATTGGCTCTATATATGAATATATAGAGACTCAAACAGGCCTTACAATTGCTCATGCAAAACAAGAGCTTGAAGCGAATGTTGCTTCAAATGAAGAAGCACATGTGCTGTCTATATCAACAGGTGATCCCGTACTCTCAATCGCAAGAACGACTTATTTTCAGAATGATATTCCATTTGAGTATGTCCTTTCCGTTTATAGAGGAGATCGTTACAAGCTAATTCATACAATGGAAAGATAAACAGTGCCCTTATAAAAAGAGCACTGTTTTTATTTCCTAAGAAATGTTGCTTCACGATCATTTTTTGTATGAATTTTCCATATTGGCGAAATCGCTTTTCCTTGAAAACGATCTTTTGCTACGGTGTACCAATAATAATCTTCGTTTGGCTTTAAGCCTTTCCACTCAAAGCTTGCTTTTTTGCCGCTTCTTACACCGCGCGCCTCTCCTATCAAAACATTTGTGTACACATTGAGTTCAAAATAGTTGGTTTTGACAGATTTCATTTTTGGTGTCAAATCCACATCGATTGAAAATTCATCTTGATCTCCATACGTTTTAGGATCGTAGAAATGCTCTTGATTCAAGTAAGGTGAGTATGTCGTAAAATGAAGCTGGTTTTTTTCCTGATCGGCTGTTATCAATCGCATAAACCCTTGTCCCCCTTCAGGTCCTGACTGATAATCAGCAAGTATTTGATATACTTTCCGGTCTACTTTACCATCCTTGTCATCGTCAAGCTCATCTACTTTCCTGCTCGCTCCGTGATAGTGTCCGCTAAATACCGCCACTATATTGGGATGGCGCTTCACCACCTGATGAAAGATGAGGTCACCAATCGGGCTACGGTTGCCACTGACCAACAAATATTCATGGAAATTTAAAATGACAATACGGTCTGGATGCTCGGAAATCACACGGTTCAACCAATCAATTTCATTTTGCTTAATCCCCCAGCCCATGTATACCATCATATAATCATTGCCACCGGCAGAAATGAGATCATAATGACCTCGATTGTTTTGATAGGATTCACCATAATACGGTTTATTTGCAAAACGTTTCTCACCGAAATATTTCCCATATTCCGCATAAAAACCGTCCTTATGTCGAACATCATGATTTCCTGCTAAAACTCCATAAGGAATCTGATGCTCATCTAACACGCGCATAAAGGTATCAGCACGATGCCATTGTTTATCTTTTGAATCATCCACAATGTCACCTGTATGGAACACATATTGAATGTTTAACTTTTCTCTCTGGTCTCTGATCCACTCGACCATTTGTTTAAAGATATGGGGATAGCTTTTTGCATAATACTGTGTGTCAGACATCCAAACCATCTTATATGGCTTTTGCGCTTTACTGATTTCATCCTGTACAAGCAAATCAAACGTATGATTCTTCATGTACTGTCTGACTGACAGCAGTCCTTTCAGGTAAAATTCCTTCTGATCCTTAGCAAAATGATGAGTGATTTTATCCCACTTTTCTTGCTGATGGTTCCATGCATACATGGTCACCTTTCTACCTGACAATGAACTCCCTTTCCACATCGCCTCGACGACATCCTTTTCACGTACATCTTGATCAACCTTGATTTGAAAACGATGATAGGGAAAACGATGTAAATCCTTCGTTTCAACTGACTTACCATCAGCAAATGCAATGCGATTTCGTTCTTGATTAGAAAAAATCGCTTCTCCTTTTTCAGTAAAGCTCTTTGGCGGTTCTGTCTCCGCTGCATATTTCAAAATCTTCATTGATGGATGGAGTGATGTATATTGATAGGCACGGTAAAAGGAATAATCCAGTTTATCATTCGTTGGATCCTTGGTGAGCACAGTTTGCTTAGACGATTTCATTTTTGTCTTATCTGCTACTCGTTCTGGTGGCTCAGGGTGCTCATGTACCGTCTTGAATTCCTTTTTCAACGTTGACATGTTTCCTGCGGCATCTTTTGCTTTAATTATCAACGTGTGTTCCCCCGGGTTTAATTCGCTAGAGGACGTCTGGTATGGCAACGAAACTAGCTTGCCATCTACATATGCTTTCATCTCTTCTATGTCACTCCAACGATCTGTTACCTTTGCTTTTAACGTAAAAGCTCCTTTATATGGATCCTTTGTTTGCACGTTGGTTTTAATTTTTGGACCTGTATTATCGACCATCACATGTAAAGATGCATGCTCGTCTGAGGTTTTGGCCTCAATCAGGTGCGGTCCCTCTTTCAACCTTCTTGTATCCCACTTCATATACGTTGAAACATAAGCTTCTTTTGGTATGTCAAATTGAAATGTTCTGACCTTTTTGGCGTTACCGCTGTCTCCCATTCTCCATTCTTTTTGCGGCCTTGCATTGATTGGAGGAATTTGAGTTCCATTCGACAGAATCATCCGGACGTTTTTTAGTTCAAAATCATCGTGATTCTCGCCAGGCAGCCGGTCTACTGGAGAAGTCTTCGTTCCAGCATGGAAGGAGATCGATTGGAAACCTGCTTTTTTCATCTCTGCTTCTGGTATTGGCATTGTATAGGTACGATACACTTTTGTCGAATCATCAAAAATAGCAAGTAAGTGCTTACCTATGGACACACCATTTTTAAAATATAAATTTGTCCCTTTGACATCAAATGCAATATATGGATCTGCTTCAAGGGCAGAAAATACTTGCTGATTCCGCTTTCCATCTATTAATAATTCAATGCTTTTTTTCTGATCAGACGTAGCCTTTAATGGAAATAATCCTGAAACCGTATCTCCTTCTTCTACGTTGAATCGAAGGCCATGAGCTTTGCTAACTTGCTCCACATCAATCATTTTTTTCATCGTCATTGCTGTATTTTCACCGTCTGACGCTTCTAGCTGATATTCCAATTGTTCTTTACCAATCAACTCAGGTGAGTAAATAATATGATGAAATAACCGGTCGTTATGATCTTTTTGAAGTAGTAATTCTTTGAAATCATCTTTCCGATTTGTTCGATAGCGAAGCTTGACGGTTTTGACGACCTGATCATCCTGTACATCTGCTTTAATCTCTATACTTTCAGTTGGTTTCACTGGTTTTTTCACTGTCATATCTTCAATCACAGGTTTATGGATATCCTGCGACATTTCTTTTTTCTCAGATGGAATTTGTGCTTTTAGCACTTTTCCAGGAGTAGGCTCTTCTTCAATTTTCGAGATCAGCTTCATTTGCGAAGTACCGTCCATTGGATATTTGAACAGCAAAGATTTATGCTCACTAAACCATGAAGGTTTCAAGCGAAATGCTGCTGAAGAAATCTCCTCCCCTATATTTGTTGTGATGGAAACAAGACGAGATTTAGAGTTGGACAGCCCTTTGCTTTCGATGACAGATACATCCTCTCCCTCTTTTAATTCACTTTTGTACATGGCATTGAAGTCCGCTATAGTTAAATGCTCCTGCCCTTTTTTCCTCAGCCAGAAAACATACGGTTTTCCAGGCGAAAGAGTAACTGGATTTGTGTGAAAGGAATACACATCATCCATGTCGGTTCCTTGTGCAGGATTGCGATAGCGAAGCTGATAATGTTTAAGAGAGATCGGCTCATGTGTTGTGTTATATACCTCAATAAATTCAAATGCATCTTTGCCTTTGCGATTTTTTGAATTGACCACAATTTCTGTGATGACTAAGTCCGGAATGCGTGAAAGATCCTCTTCAAATCCATTTAAGTGGACAGATTGTTCTGCCGTTTTAATCACGGACTTTTGCGTAAGAAACTCTGTATAGTAACGAACGGTTGAATTCCATAATTGATCTGGCGGAATTTTCGCTGTAAATTCTGGCTTCATACCTGGCAGCCGTTCCATTGGGATCAAACGGTACCCTAGCTCATCACTTTGTTTATAATACAAGTTCGCAGACAAAATTTGTTCCGCATCCGTAATAGACGCACGAAACTGGAGATCACGGCTTTTTTCCCCTAGAACTGGACGGACATCCACATGAAAGGGATCAAAGATAAAAGGAGAAAAAGGCTTGTCTGGTATATTGACTTGTGTTTGAATAAAAGGCCCTGCTGAAGCAGGCTGATTGAAACAAAAAAGAATGATAAAAAAACATAAAAGCATGATTTGTCTGCTCACGTTCACCATCGTGCACCGCCTCCCTTCGGATATTGTGTCTCCTGAAGGAAGTTTTTATGTCAGGTGAAACGGAGAAACGATACAAAATGGGTCAAAAAAAACCGTTAGCTTTTTTTCGCTAACGGCTCCACAATTCCTTTTTGTATCAACAGATGGAAAATGGATAATATGACAGCCATCCAAATAGCCGTTCCAAAACCATCAATGTTAAAACTGTCACCCATAAAACTTGATGTCATCATAAGTGCAATGGCATTAATCACAAATAAGAACAAGCCTAGTGTGAGGACGGTTACTGGAAGCGTTAAAATGATCAAAAACGGCTTCACTAAAATATTGAGCAAGGATAAAATGATACTAGCCACAATGGCTGCGCCAAACCCTTCAATATATACGCTCCCAAGCCCTGGCAGAATGCCTGAATCAAAATATCCAGCAATGACGATTAAAAGTAATGCATTTACTAAAATACTGACGATCCATCTAAACATTTAGTTAGTGCCTTCTTCCGGAACAACAAAATACCAGATGAAGTAGACTAGGAAAATTGGCATAAATGCTGTCATAAATCCGATGATGACCGTTAAAATGCGAAGCAAGGATGCATCGACACTTAAGTATTCGGCAAGTCCACCAACAACACCCGCTATTTTTTTATCTGTTGCTGAACGATAAAGCTTCTTCATGTAGAATCACTCCTTGTCTGATTGGTGCTTCACTTGTATTGAACCTGTTTTTGTTTCTGCAAAAATGGATATACTGTTCACTGCCTGTTGATTGGCTTTGATCATTTTCTCTTTTTGTAATGTCTCATTTTTCTCTTTAATCATCTCTGCATCAAGCAAATCGTGAGAAATAGACCCAAGATTGCTTTTCAGCTCAGCGGTCACTGCACACACACGCGGGATCTGGACGTCCACACTGCCTGTTGTCGTTTTCGCATAGATGGAACGGCACTTCTCATCAGACAGCTGAACAGCAATATTTCCGTTAAAGCTTTGGGCATCAATTGATTCACTTTTCCCGCGCAGGTCAATAAGCCCATTAATGGTTTCTACTTCAATCATACCACACTCGTGATCCGCCAGTTTAATTTGTCCGTTTGCTGTTTCAATTCCAACCTTTTCCGCCTGTAAAGAGGCAAAAGAGACAACACCATTGGTGGTTTTCGCAGCAAGTTCTTTTGTCTTTAGCTTTTCCCCGCGAATCGGACCATTAAACAGCTTAACCTTGATTTTATCGTATTGGATACGCGGTACATATAAAGTAACATTGACTTTCATTGTCTTCTTTTCGGTCCGGATAAAAAATTTATCCCCTTCGAGGCCGCAGTCCAATTGATTGAGAAATTGCTGTCTTGCCTGCTCTCCGTCTTCTGCACGGTAGATTTTCGCATGGCATTCTGCTCGAATATCGCCATCATCCCAAGGCATCAGATTGAGACTGCCATTCGCCAATTGAATATCTAAGTGAGTGAGTGAGGCGTCTTTGAACTGAAAAATGTGCTCAACGTCGACCGACTGTCCAAAGTTCAAATCAAGATCTACGTCTTTCACCTTTTTCACCGCAGAATCTAACCAGCCAAACAGCTTTGCACCAAGATTTTCGGTACCAGTTCCTTTGCTCTCTGTGCCAGCTTTTTCTTCATGAAAGGTGTGATCAGTCGTTGATTTTTCTAATGAAACAGACGGGCTTTCCTCCAGTTTTTCAAGCAGCGTAATCGCTTCTTTTGCCGATAATGTCCCGTCTTCTACTAATTTTAAAATGCGTTCTTTTTCATTCATACAAAGCCCTCCTACGATTTGATGGATTGAAGTACTTTAATACCTTGAATGATATTCCAAATGACAGAGATCAAAAATCCAATAGCGACTAAAAAGGACAAGATGAGCATCGTGATCACTGGCATGAGTGAGTCACTTGCCTGTGTCGACAATAAAAATGGGATTGACCCAAAAACCAGCAACACGCACGCTGCGACTGGCAAAACATGTGACCATAATGCCCGCAACGCGTGCCGTTTCGGTTCCTTTTGGTCGACTACAAAATATGCCACAATCGGTACAATAAACGGCATAAAAAAGACACTAAAATAACAAATTGATGCAATGATCGACTGATCTCTATTCATATATATTCGCTCCTTCATGATGAAAATTCCTTTCTAACTCATACGTTTATTGCGTATCAAAAGTTTCAAAATCATTCGATTTACATATGACCTTAGACACAAATTACATCTTTTTGCACCTAAGTGTAGATTCTTCACGGATTACCCTTTAAAATATGTTGAAAAGATGGTGATTATCATTATAGGGGGTAATTATTTTGACAGATCATCATAATACTAACCACACGGCTCAAACGCTTTTAGACCTTATACAGAAACAAAAAAGCATGAACAGCGATATGATCAGGGAGCTTGAGACCATTCATCCGTCTCATCCAAAGTATGGTGATATCCGTTATTTAAAAGTACTGCTCGACAGCAGCAGTACGCATATTTTAAAGGATTTAACGCAAATCAGTCATTTAGTGCCAAAGGAAGATGCGCAATAAAACAAAGCCCCCTCTTAAAAGAGGGGGTTTTTTATGATGAAGTCACACTTTCTGTTTCTTTGACCAACTGTTTCATTCGTTTACGGTCACGCTCTAAAACAGGCTTTAAGTATTGACCAGTGTAAGAAGCTTTTTCTTTTGCAATCTGCTCAGGAGTTCCAGAGGCAATGATCGTTCCGCCGCCTGCACCGCCCTCTGGTCCGAGATCAACGAGGTAATCAGCAGCCTTGATAATATCAAGGTTATGCTCAATCACTAGTACCGTATCTCCGTTTTCGACCAAACGCTGAAGTACTTTTAATAAACGGGCAATATCATCCACATGCAAACCTGTTGTCGGCTCGTCTAAAATATAAAGAGACCTTCCGTTTGAACGGCGGTGAAGCTCAGATGCCAATTTCACACGCTGTGCCTCTCCTCCAGACAATGTCGTCGCAGGCTGTCCAAGTGTAATGTACCCTAGTCCAACATCAAAAATCGTTTGAAGCTTCCGCTTAATTTTCGGGATGTTCTCGAAAAATTGGAGTGCGTCCTCCACGGTCATTTCAAGCACATCAGCAATGTTTTTCCCTTTATATGTGACCTCAAGTGTTTCGCGGTTATACCGTTTCCCGTGGCATATCTCACAAGGCACATACACATCCGGTAAAAAGTGCATTTCGATTTTAATGATGCCATCTCCGCGACACGCCTCACAGCGGCCACCTTTGACGTTAAAGCTGAATCTTCCTTTTTTATACCCTCGTACCTTTGCTTCATTCGTTTGTGCAAACACATCCCGCACATCGTCAAATACACCTGTATACGTGGCAGGGTTAGATCTCGGCGTACGACCGATTGGAGATTGGTCAATATCGATCACCTTATCTAATTGATCCATTCCTTTGATTTCTTTGTGCTGTCCTGGCTTCGCTTTTGCTCTGTGCAGTTTTTGCGCAAGTGATTTTAAAAGAATTTCATTCACAAGCGTACTTTTCCCTGAACCAGACACCCCAGTCACAGCTGTAAAGACACCTAGAGGGAACTTCGCATTGACGTTTTTCAGGTTGTTTTCTTTTGCACCTTTGATCTCAATATAGCGGCCGTCAGGCTTTCTTCTTTCGATCGGCAGCGGGATAAATTTCTCTCCAGATAAGTATTGTCCTGTTAAAGATTTCTTGTCCTTCATGACTTCTTCCGGCGTTCCAGCTGAAATTACTTCTCCTCCATGAACTCCTGCTCCAGGTCCAATATCAATCAAATAATCAGCGGCTAACATCGTATCTTCATCATGCTCTACGACAATGAGGGTATTCCCGATGTCACGCATGTTTTTCAATGTCCCGATCAATCGGTCATTATCACGCTGATGCAGACCAATAGATGGTTCATCTAATATATAAAGAACACCTGTTAGCCTTGACCCGATTTGAGTCGCCAGACGAATCCGCTGGGCCTCTCCTCCGGATAGTGTGCCAGCCGATCGGCTCAATGTGAGGTAATCTAATCCCACATTATTTAAGAAGGATAAGCGCTCTTTGATTTCACGCAAAATGAGCTGAGCTATCTGCAAATCTTTCTCAGACAATTCGATTTCACCATATAAATCAAGGGCATCAGAAACAGACAAATCAGTGATTTCTCCAATATGTTTGCCATTGATCAGAACCGCAAGCGTTTCTTTTTTCAGGCGATAACCTTTACATGTCGGACATGGCTGGTTCGCCATATATTTTTCCATTTGCTCACGAATATAATCAGAGCTGGTTTCCTTATAGCGTCGTTCAATGTTACGAAGAACACCTTCAAATTCAATTTCATTTTCACGTACCTGACCAAAATCATTTTCATATTTGAAATAAATTCGTTCAGAGCCGCTGCCATATAAAATTTTATCGAATAAATGCGACGGTATATCTTTCACTGGAATGTCCATGTCAATGCCGTAATGGGTACATACTGCCTCAAGGAGCTGAGGATAGTATTGTGAGCTCTGCGGCTCCCAAGGGGCAATGGCATGCTGTCGTAACGTCAAATCCTTATTAGGAATGACAAGCTCAGGGTCAACTTCTAGTTTAGAGCCAAGCCCATCACAGCTCGGACAGGCACCAAAAGGACTATTAAATGAAAACATTCTCGGCTCAAGCTCACCAATAGAAAATCCGCAGTGTGGACAGGCATGATGTTCACTGAATAACAGCTCTTCTTGTCCAATCACGTCAATCATCACACGGCCTTCACCAAGTCGCAGCGCCGTTTCAAGGGAGTCAGACAGTCGAGCCGCAACGCCTTCCTTCACCACGATTCGGTCGATCACGACTTCAATGGAATGCTTCTTGTTCTTTTCAAGCTCGATCTCTTCTGACAAATCTTCCATCTCTCCGTCGACTCTTACTCGCACATAGCCTTGCTTTCGAATTTGATCAAGTACTTTAACATGTGTCCCTTTGCGACCGGATACGACTGGCGCAAGCACTTGCAATTTCGTTCTTTCTGGATATTCTAAAATACGATCAGTCATCTGCTCAATCGTTTGAGACGTAATTTCAATCCCATGTATCGGACAAATCGGTTTCCCAACTCGAGCATACAAGAGTCGTAAATAATCATAGATTTCAGTAACGGTTCCAACTGTTGATCTAGGGTTCCGGCTCGTCGTCTTCTGATCAATACTAATCGCCGGAGAAAGACCTTCAATGGCATCTACATCCGGTTTATCCATTTGACCGAGAAATTGGCGCGCATATGCTGAAAGAGATTCAACGTACCTGCGCTGACCCTCTGCATAAATGGTATCAAAGGCAAGCGACGATTTTCCTGAACCAGATAAACCCGTGATGACCACTAGCTGGTCACGCGGGATATTCACATCAATATTTTTAAGGTTGTGGGCTCTAGCACCTTTCACCTCTATTCGTTCCATAGCCATCAGGCAATCATCCTTCCGCTTTTAGCTCTAGCAATAGATCTCTTAATTCTGCTGCTTTTTCAAAATCAAGCGCTTTTGCTGCATCTTTCATTTCCATCTCGACCTTTTCGATCACTTTTTCTCGCTCTTTTTTGCTCATTTTTGACAGCTTTGGTGCTGCATTTGTTTCATATTCTTCCGATTCCTCATGTATCTTTGTTGCTTTAATGGCATCTCTAATTTTCTTATGGATGGTTTGCGGAGTAATTCCATATTTCTCATTATACGCCTCTTGCTGCTCTCGTCTTCGTTTCGTTTCTTGAATCGCAATATCCATTGATTTGGTCATTTTATCTGCATACATAATGACCCGGCCTTCTGAATTTCTCGCTGCCCGGCCAATCGTCTGGATAAGGGATCTTTCAGAGCGTAAAAAGCCTTCTTTATCTGCATCTAAAATCGTCACGAGCGACACCTCTGGAATATCCAGTCCTTCACGAAGAAGGTTGATTCCCACAAGCACATCATATTTTCCGAGACGTAAATCGCGAATAATCTCAATCCGCTCAAGGGTCTTAATTTCTGAATGAAGATAATTGACCTTGATTCCGATCTCTTTTAAATAATCTGTGAGATCCTCAGACATTTTCTTCGTCAGCGTCGTCACGAGCACACGCTCATTTTTCTCAACCCGCGCATGAATTTCTCCAATTAAGTCATCAATTTGACCTTCAATTGGACGCACTTCAATAATCGGATCAAGTAAACCTGTTGGACGAATAATTTGTTCCACAACCTCTGGGGTTTTCTCAAGCTCATAAGGACCCGGAGTGGCAGATACATGCACAATATGGTTAATATGCTTTTCAAACTCATCAAAGGTGAGCGGTCTGTTATCAAGTGCTGAAGGCAGACGGAATCCGTGATCAACCAACACTTGCTTTCTTGCTTGGTCCCCATTGTACATCGCGCGGATTTGCGGGATCGTCACATGTGACTCATCGACAACAATCATAAAATCATCCGGGAAATAATCAAGCAATGTATAAGGTGTTGAACCAGGAGGACGCAAGGTCAGATGCCTTGAGTAGTTCTCGATTCCTGAACAAAAGCCCATTTCTCTCATCATCTCAAGGTCATATCTTGTCCGCTGCTCAAGGCGCTGCGCTTCTAGCAATTTCTCATTATCTCGAAGCTTTTCGAGCTGCTCCTCAAGCTCTTGCTCAATATTAATAATCGCTTTTTCCATTTTTTCTTCTCTTGTGACGAAGTGAGATGCTGGGAAAATAGCCACATGTTCACGATCACCGAGTATTTCTCCAGTGAGTGCATCCACTTCACGAATACGTTCAATTTCATCACCGAAAAACTCCACTCTGATACAATGCTCATCACGTGAAGCAGGGAAAATTTCAACGACGTCTCCTCGTACTCGGAAGGTTCCACGCTGAAAATCTATATCATTACGAGAATACTGAATGTCCACAAGCTTACGAAGAAGCTGATTACGTTCAATCTCCATTTCAGTACGTAAAGACAGCACAAGCTCTCGGTATTCCTCTGGCGAACCTAAGCCATAAATACAGGAGACACTGGCAATGATGATGACATCTCTCCGCTCAAATAACGAGGACGTAGCGGAGTGTCTCAGCTTATCAATCTCATCATTGATGCTGGCATCCTTTTCAATAAATGTATCAGTCTGAGGCACATATGCCTCTGGTTGGTAATAATCATAGTAACTCACAAAATATTCGACAGCATTATTCGGAAAAAATTCCTTGAACTCGCTGTATAGCTGGCCGGCAAGTGTCTTGTTATGTGCAATGACAAGTGTCGGTTTGTTCACTTCTTTGATCAGGTTGGATACAGTAAAGGTCTTTCCCGTACCTGTAGCACCTAACAGCGTTTGATGCTGTTTCCCCTGATGGATGCCCTCGACAAGCTTTTCGATTGCCTTCGGCTGATCTCCTTGGGGCTGATAGTTAGAAACTAATTCAAAGCGGTCACTCACATCAAAGCCTCCGTTTCGTTACGAAATCTATCTAATGAATATATTATCATAAAAGAACACAAAAATACGAACTAAAGTTCGGCTCTTACTTGATTTTTATTTCCAATACAGTCATACCCTCTCTTCAATGGCAAATAACCCTCTTACGAAAACCTTCCTTTCAGTATGGAACATTTTGGTGAGAGATATTCGATGAGAAAAAAAAGAAAGCTGCACTCACTAGAATTCGTAAGCACAGCTTAAAAAACGTCATCTTTCGGCCTAACACGCTCTTGATGATGACATCAATGATGTTTTTCAGCCTTTTCTCTCTTTTCAATTTCTTTTTTAGCCATATATAATGCACCAGCTACTAAAGAAATGATATCTAATCCCACAATAAAGTAGGTTTCTGTATAGCCCTTCATGTACGAAGCAAATAAAAGCGCTGCTGTTAATGCAATGCCCACATAATGATTATAAGTAACCTTTGAAAATAAAATAACGAGCAGGAAAGGAAAAACAAGTGCAAAAATGGCTTTTGTAATCACAAAAACCCTCCCTCTTCATGGTCTACTCCCTTGATTATAGTAAAGTTTGGCATATTGAACAATTCACAGTTTTCAATTTCACCTATTTTTCTTTCTGCTCGGAGACTTTTGTTATAGATATAGAAGGAAATTAGTGAGAATGTCCCCTTTGTAAAGATAGGTCTTTCCGTCTTTGACAGTAACATCCAATAAATCCTATGATTAAAATGATAGTGCGCACTATCATTTTAGAAACGATAGAGAGACAGACAAATCATTGGCTATTTGGATAAGGGGGCATTCCCATGTATTCAGTTTTATTTCATGCGGCTGAAGAATCCGCAGCACTCGCAGGGGCAAAAGGCCTGAATTTAATTAAATTAAACAATCACGGACTGCCAGTCCCAGATGGATTTATTATCAAAACCAACAGCTTTTCAAGCTTTCTTTCATATCACAACCTGCATCCAACTGAACAAAACCTTGCTCACCAAATCAAAGAAGCATCGTTTCCTTCTCAAATGGAAGCAGAACTCCTTTCGTCCTTTCAATCATTGCGGAAGACTTATCCCTCAGTTGCAGTTCGATCCTCTTCTGTTGCTGAAGATCTCGAAGGCGCCTCATTTGCAGGACAGTACGAGACCTATTTAAATATCAAAACAAACGAAGAATTCTTACAGGCTGTCAAAGAATGCTGGTCTTCTTATTTTGCAGCGAGAGTGACAGAATATAAGGAAGAGATGGATGAAAACGAGGAAGAGATGCCGCTCATGGCTGTTGTCGTTCAAGGGTTGATTCATTCTGACGTCTCCGGTGTCATCTTTAGCGAGAATCCCGTAACAGGAAAAACCAATGAAATGATGCTGACAGCAAGCTACGGACTAGGAGAAGCAATCGTCTCTGGGCTTGTGACACCAGACACATTTGTTATAGACAAAGAGACACTTTCTATTGAAAAATCACTTGGAATGAAAGAGCTGCAAATTATTCCTTATCAAGAAGGTGTCATTGAACAAGCAGTGACAGAGGAAATGGCTAGTCAGTTTTGCCTGAATGATGACCAATTAGTAGAAATCACGCAAATCACCAAACAAGTAGAAGCACTTTATGGCCATAGCGTGGATATCGAATTTGGAATAGCAAATGGCACATTTTATTTACTCCAAGCCAGACCGATTACCGCAGCCCTCTCAAAAGCAGCAGATGAAACAGCGGGTGCTTCTTTTCAAATGCAGCCAGACGAGCTGCAGGATTTCTGGATCTCAATGGACGATCATATGCCGGGCCCAACAAGTCCTCTCTTTTCAAGTCTGATCATCCCAGCATTAAAAAGCGGTATGAAGAAAAACGGTGAAAAATATCAAGTGCCTGATCTGAATATTAAAGATATCAAGCTTTATAGAGGTCACCTGTATTCATCACCGTCACTGCCTGAAGCGAGTGCAGAAGCTGCACCAGTATTCGATGAGAGTATATTTGAGTTATTTCCGCATTTAAGTGAACGTATGTATGAGATTTTAGAGAAAAATTTCTTTCCCTTTTACGAAAAACTCGATCATAAAATGAATGAACCGTTGACCATTGAAGAAGCCATCATCGGCTTTGAAGAATTAAAGACTTTTTATATACAAGCATATGATGATCATTTTGATATTGTCATACCTCAAGTCATTTTATCGGCTATGATAGAAGACATGCTTGTGACGTATACTGGTGATCAATCACAAGTGATCCTGCTGCATGAGATGATGATAGGCGTGATGAACAAATCTCTTGAAACAGACAAAAAGCTATCTGATTTTGCAAAGAGTGTCCTTCAAGATAATGAACTTCATCAAGCATTTATGAACCATGAAAAGAATCCAGAGCTGCTTGATGCACTCACTCAATCGGAAAAAGGCAGACACTTCATTTCGACAATAAAGGAATTTCTTCAAGTCTATGGCTGGAGATCTGTTAAAAGTCATGACCTTACGGAAGAGACATGGATGGAAAACCCTGAGTTTATACTAGATATCATTAGAAACAACATTCAACACCAAAGTGATTTTGATGAAGAATTTGCACAAGCCGTCATCAAAAGACAAGAGACATATGGACATTTTATGAGCCAAGTGAAGGATGAAGCGTTTAAAACGAAATTTGAGACACTTTACCAATTTGCTCTACAGGCTGCTAATATCCGTGATGATCATCACTTCTACATTGATGCCATGTTAGATGCTAAAGCCAGGGTATACCTATTAAAGATTGGTGAACTTCTTGTACAAAAAGGAGCGATTCCTCATCAAGAAGATCTATGGTACCTCTACGATGAGGAGGTACACACAGCTCTCACAACGTCTACAACATTTAATACAGTCATCG
The DNA here is from genome assembly GCF_037976435.1 of Bacillus sp. FSL K6-2841. Classification (NCBI taxonomy): domain Bacteria; kingdom Bacillati; phylum Bacillota; class Bacilli; order Caryophanales; family Bacillaceae; genus Bacillus; species Bacillus sp. FSL K6-2841. Next base: position 3,098,475 of record NZ_CP150266.1, read on the forward strand.
CACAAAGAAAAATTGACATGAAAGATAATGAAGCCATCCAACCACCAGCTTATATGGGCACCCCAACTGAAGCTGAATTGCAGCAAGTGGAAAGAATGCTCGGTTCATTAAGAGAAAATGAAAACAACACAAGCGATGTGATCTATGGAATTGGTGCATCTAGCGGTATTGTTTCTGGAAGAGTAAAAGTCATTACATGTGCTGAGGAATTCTCACAATTTCAAAAGGATGATATTTTAGTTTGCAAAACAACCACACCTTTATGGACGAGCTTATTTAGAGATGCAAAAGCAGTCATCACCGATGCTGGAGGCATTTTGTCTCATTCAGCTATTATCGCTAGAGAATATATGATGCCAGCTGTCCTAGGAACCCGAATAGCGACTGAAACACTTCAATCCGGTGACCTTGTGACAGTAGATGGGAGCAATGGACGCATTCAGATATTAAAACAGCATGCACGTGTCTAACTTTATTGTTTTGGATCATATTGGCGGTCATAGGTTTTATCGGTATACTTACTTTGTTGCAAACACATTCATAACCTGAGGTGAGTATGCTTGTTAAAATCTACAAATCAACGAATCATTCGCGCAACAATGGATTTATTGACTGAAAAGGGCTATCAAAAAACCACAACCAAAGAAATAGCCGCAAAAGCGAATGTCAGTGAAGCAACAATTTTCCGCAACTTTAAAAACAAACGCGGAGTTATTGCTGCCATTATGAAAATGAAATCAACACCGACGAAAACCTTAGAAGCAGAATTCAAAGGCGATTTATACACCGATTTAAAGTTTCTCGGCTCCTATTTCCTTGAGGATTTAACTTCAAAAAAAGAATTTATTTATATCAGCATGCGAGAACCGGCTATGTTTAAAGATCTGACCAGTCATGAAAAAGTTTATCCTCAAGAACTAAGAGAAATGCTGATACAATACTTCAAAAAGATGAGCGCTCAGCATCATGTCTTAAAAGGAAAAGAAGACATTTATGCAGACATTTTCATTAGTACGTATTTTGGTTTTTTTATTCAGCAGCTAGAGCAAGACTTCCAGCTCGTATTAACACAAAAAGATGATTTTATTGAGACATACACACACATTTTCATGAGAGGAATTTCTCCCGCTTAAAGGGTGGAATTCTTCTTTTTTACAAAAGGTGGTATACACATTGAAATTGCAAAAAGAGAGTTTGATCATCTATTCTTTGTTACTAGGAGCTATACTAGTTCCGGTCAACTCAACGATGATCGCAGTCGCTTTATCATCCATATCAACTTATTATGATCAATCCATTTCAAACATTACTTGGGTTGTCACGATTTATCTTATTGTCATGGCGGTCACCCAGCCTATCGCTGGTAAGTTGGGAGATATATATGGGCATCGCCGTATGTATTTAACCGGAGTGACACTCTTTTTAATCGGCTCGATTGGCTGTGCTTTAGCACCTAATCTAGCATTTCTCATCATCTTTCGCTCCATTCAAGCAGCTGGTGGGGCCATATTAACACCGAATAGCATTGCTTTGATTCGTGCAACAGTCTCACCAGAAAAGCTATCTAAAACAATGGGTTACTTTGGATTTGGTGCTGGTATTGGTGCCGCACTTGGGCCTTTTATTGGATCAATTCTCATTCAGAGTTTTGATTGGCATTCCATATTCTTAGTGAATATCCCATTCCTATTTCTTACACTAGTCACCGGTGTTTTACTTATTCCAAAGATAAAGCATACACGTATACATGCAAGAGTAGATATGATCGGTTCATTGTATTTAACCATCGGAATTGCCACAGTCATTCTATGCTCAAAAAGCCAGCTACTAAATGAATATTTAATTTATGGCATTCTAGCATTGATTGTCATTCCTTTATTTTTTAGACATGTACGGAAAGTAAAGAATCCGATCATCGATTTGTCCCTATTTAAAAACAGTTCATTTACAAATGCGAATCTGTCGATCATGCTAAGTAATTTTGTGATGTATGCCATCCTTCTCATCATGCCACTGTTTATGGAACAACAACTTGCCCTTTCTCATACACAAAGCGGTATGATTCTATCGGTATTTTCTCTTTGTATGTCTCTTAGCGGTTTATTAGGCGCAAAACTCCATCCAAAAAAGGGCGCGAAAAAAATGATTCGCTTTTCATTTCTCTGCCTTACTTTATCAGGCATCATGTTAATTGCACTGAGTCAGTACCCAACCTTACCTCTGCTTATCGTGACACTAGTCGCAGGTGGAATTTCATCAGGGATTGGTATGACAAGTATGCAGATGGCTTCTTTAACAGCTGTTGATCAAAGTTTATCTGGTTCGGCCTCTGGTATTTTCTCAACCTTTCGATACTTTGGCAGTATCATTTCGTCGACATTGATTGGTATCATGAGTGGTTTCCAATCTTTATTTATTGTATTAATGGGCGCAGGAATCCTTGGCTTCCTTTTATCCCAACGCGTCAAAACGAAATCTACCTCCCCATCATCTGGGCATTCTGCCTAATGACTCCCTGCGCTCTAAGTCGATTTAGAGCGGGGGAGTTTTTATTATTTTTATCACTGTAAGCTATAACAGGCACAGGAATCAAATATTGAAAATCCTTTTTTTAAAGAGGAAAAAAAACATATGACTAGACAAAAAAGGAACTTTAAATCGGATTGTCCTCATTCATCCACCTAAAATCTGTTTTTCATCTCTTTCAGTATTAATAACTTCGATTTTTTTTCACAATTTTTGTGGTATGCTTTTTGAAAATAGAGGACACAAAGGAGCGGAAGAATGGAACGTGTAAAATATGTTTTGATCTATTTATCAGCTCTATTGTTATTCCTGTCAGGCTGTGGAAAAGACCAGCAATTTACTCCACCTGGCAGCTCTCAATCGATCGCGGTCATCTCTCAATTAAAAAAAGCCTCCTTTTCAATAGTTGATTTACAAAAGAATAAAATGATCTCTTCCGTTGATTTAAAACATCCGCTCACTGATCTTATCCAAATCAACAAAGACGTCATCATCGCAACTAGTAAAGAAGGAGAATCGCTGATTGAGATTAATTTAAAAAAAGGTACAGCAACAGATTATATGGATGTGAATAAAGGGCTGACTTCCCTTACATATGATGCAGCTTCTCACACCTTAATTGCAGCGGATTCACAGAAAAGTGTCGTTTATTTTATTGATACGCAGCGTAAAAAAATAAAAGCAACTGTAAAGACCGGAAAGTTACCTTCTTCTATGACACTTTCTCCGTCAGGTACTTTATTTGTTTTGAATGCAGAAAGTCATACTGTCTCTGTCATAGATATTGAGAAGGAAAAACAGATACGTACGTTCTCTGTACTTGAACGACCTTCTGGTATTCATTTTGATGGACAATCCATTTGGATCGGTGGTCACGGTAAACCAGGCACCTTAAATAAAAGCATTTTTGCTTACGACCCTAAAACAGGTAAAAAGCAGCGAGAAATAAAACTAGGCGTTATGCCTGTTGCATTCTTTTCAGAGAAAAACTCTTCTACTTTATATGTTCTTTGTCATGGAGATCATACGCTATACAAAGTAGATACAGAGACGAATAAGCAGCTTGCTTCTGTTGAAACTGGTCAAAATCCGAATTATATCACCGCTGATACCACATCAATATATGTGAGTAACTTAGATGACAATTCAGTATCAATTATCGATAAACATACATTCATGATGAAAAATCGACTGAATGTCTCATCAGGACCTTATGCTATCGTGTTGGAGGAAAAGAAATGAAAGAACAAATGCATATTTTAATCGTAGACGATGAGTTCGATATGCTTGAGTTAATCGGATCCTTCTTAAAAAGACAAGGCTTTCACATCATCACAGCTAATAATGGAATGGATGCCTTACGTCAGCTTGAAAAGGAACCCGTTGACCTTGTAGTACTAGATATCATGATGCCTGACATGGATGGATTTGAAGTCTGCCAGCGTATTCGGCAAACATCTCAAATCCCCATCTTATTCTTAACAGCTAGAAGTTATGAGGAGGATCGAATTAGAGGTTTAGAAATTGGTGCGGATGACTACATCATGAAGCCTTTCAGTCTACGTGAGCTTGCAGCAAGAATTGAAACAACTTTGAGACGAATTAGAGGTCTTTCGCTAAAGCGCAGCCGCATACAGTTTGATGACATGGAGATTGATCAGGATGGTAGACAAGTCTATATCCATCAGGAGCCCATTAATTTAACTAGAAGAGAATTCGATTTGCTCATGTTTCTTTTACTCAATCAAGGCCAAGTGTTTTCACGAGAACAGCTCTATCAAAAACTGTGGGAATCACATTCTACGAGCGGATCTTTACGAACAGTCGATACACATATCAAAACGCTGAGACTGAAATTAAAGGGAGCGGAACGGCATATAAAAACCGTTTGGGGTGTCGGCTATAAGTTTGAGGAGGAAGAATGAAGCCTTTATCTATTAAAAAGAAGGTGCTCTTCTTAATCCTTGTAGTGACCGGAATCGTTGCTGCCTCAGCTCTTGTCCTCACCTATTACTTATACCAGCACTTATATGTTGATAAACAGATTGATTCCTTAAGTTTACAAGGTAAAAAGCTGGCACAAATCTATCATAAACACGGGAAAGATACGTATTTTACCGATAGAATAAAATGGGCTAACGATTCGAGTCAGGCGAACATTATTTTTACAGATGATCCAATGGAGCTTTCCAGTGGTCTTCCTTTTGATACGAACACAAATGATAACCTCATCACGTTCAAGGAACGCCAAAAGCTCCTTCAAGGGGATACTGTCGTGTTGATTAGAGAACACTCTCAGTTTCATCAAGATATTCTTGGCATCGCCATCCCTGTTTTCTCAAACAAAGATGAGCTATCAGGGACAATTTTTCTATCCATGCCCTTATCGGATGTATATGAACCCTTTGTCCAAATCAGATTGACACTTGGCATATCTATTTTATTAATCCTGATCCTGATTTTCTTTATCGGATATAAAAGCTCCAATAAAGTCGTTCGGACAATTAATCAGATGAAAGAAATTGCTATGGAAATGGAATCTGGTGATTTTTCAAAACGGATGGCTGTGACCAAAAACGGAGATGAGTTAAACCAACTGAGCCGCTCTTTTAACAAACTGTCTTCTACCCTTGAAAAAGTTGAGCAGCACCGCAGGGAATTTCTTGCGAATGTCTCTCACGAACTTCGGACTCCGCTAAGTTATATGAAAGGATATGCTGAAGGTATTGAAGAAGGGATCATTGATCAAAAAAAAGGAATGCACATCATCCAGGATGAGGCCGCACGTTTAAGCCGGCTTGTGCATGATCTTTTAGACCTTGCGCAGCTAGAAGGAGATTCTTATCCCCTAACGATGGAGCCAATCGTCTTTGCTCAGCTGATTCATGACGTTCTTGATCAAATGGCATTTATCGCTAATCAAAAGGGCATTTATCTGAAACGGACACTTGATGAAGATTGTATTGTGTATGGCGATAGCGATCGGCTGCAACAAGTGATTCGTAATTTACTGGATAACGCCATTCATTACACTCCCTCTGGAAAATCGGTCTCGATTGAATTACTAGTTCACCAACATAAAGCTGAATTGAGAGTGACAGATGAGGGCAACGGTATTCCAAAAGAAGACCTTCCACATGTTTCTGAGCGGTTTTACCGAGTAAATAAGGCGCGTACGAGAAAAGATGGCGGCTCAGGCCTTGGACTAGCTATTGTCTATCAAATCATGAAAAAACATCATGGCACGTTCGATATTCAATCTGAGACAGGATGCGGTTCGACAGCCATCATCCAGCTGCCAAATACTCCAATCGATGAAGACCTGCCTATGATATAACCAAATAAACTTTGTAGGTAAGGTCATCCGTTTAATCCATATATACGCATCAGTCGCCTAAATTTGAACAGCTATTTTCAGTCCCTTTTTGATCATCTGCTTTTATGTATCAATTTCTTTCAAAAGGTGATTCGGTACTTTAGTTCAAACAATAAAACTACATTAAAAAAGCGTGCGAGACCTTCTTCAAAAGTCCTGCACGCTTTTAAATTAAACAGCTGTTTCAAACCGCTTTCTATTGATGAAGAAAGAAAGCGTGATGATGAGATAGATCCCCATTGTGACCATGGTTTGGACAATTGGAGTCGTTGATACTACACCGATAAAAATGGCAATGATCGCAATGACAGAAAACCATGTTGTGAAAGGATACAGCTTGACGCGATATCCTCCTGGTGCTGCTACACTTCGAGACTTTAGATGCCCGACAGCAATAATAAACCAGATGAATAGGACTGTATAACTTAAAGATCCCATTAAATAATTAAAGGTTTGACTTCCTACAAAAAGAGAGATTAATACAGCTGCATACAAAGTAGATGTACATACTAGAATCGCTCTGACTGGCACCTGCTGTTTCGACAGCTTCGAAAAGCCCTTCCATACACGGCCATCCATTGCCTGTGTAAATAGTACCCTTGAAGAAGCATACAGACCAGAGTTCATAGAAGACAAGATCGCTAATAAAATAATCCCGTTCATGATATCACTTGCATATGGCACACCAATCGTTGCAAACACTGTGACGAATGGGCTCACTTGTTCATTGTTTACTTGATTCCAAGGAATTAAGCTGACGATGATGAAGAACGGAAGTACATAAAAACCGATGATTCGTACAAATGTACTTTGAATGGCTTTTGGGATGACTTTTTCAGGGTTTTTCGTTTCTGCTAATGTAACCCCAATCATTTCAGTTCCGCCATATGAATACACGACCACCAGCATTGCCGCAATTAAGCCGCCCGTTCCATTTGGGAAAAATCCTCCGTGGTCGGTTAAGTTGGATAATCCCGGTGCTGCATGCTGTCCGAATGAGACAAACAGCATCGTTAACCCGATGATAATAAATAAAAGAATGACAGCAATTTTAATAGAAGCTAACCAGTACTCTGTCTCAGCAAACATTTTGACTGAACAAACATTGATCAATGTCACAACAAGTGAAATGATTAACACAAGTGTCCAAATTGGTACTTGTGGGAACCAGTACTGAATAAAAATAGCAGACACGATCGCTTCTGCTGCAATGTTCAACACCCACATTTTCCAATATATCCAGTCTAAGAAATAGGCGGGGTATTTGCCTAACACAGGTTCAATTAAATCACGGAATGTTCTAGCGCCAGGTCGTGCAACTGTCATTTCGGCAAGTCCTTGCATAATAAATAATAAAATAAGACCACCAATCATATATGCCAAAATGACAGCAGGACCCGCGATATCAATGGCAGAACTGCTTCCTTTAAACAGACCAGCACCGATGGCTCCTCCAAGTGCGAGCATCATGATATGCCTTGACGTCATTGTTCGTTTTAACTGTACATGTTCCTTTTCCATTTTCTATAGCTCCTTTAAATTTGAATCTTCAGACAAATATAAGATAAAAGCATATAAAAAAGGCCAGTCATCTCCTGGAAGAGACGACTGACCTTTCAACCGCGTTACCACTCTTATTGACTCAGACATAGCTGAATCCAACTTGAAACCCGATAACGGAGGTCACACGTAAAGACTTACTATTCATTCAGTCTTACCGCTCCTTGAGCGAGTTCAATGATTCGTTTTACTGCGTTGCACCAACCCGCAGCTCTCTTAGAAAACGGATATTCATTTACTATTCTCAAGTCAAAGCGTTTATAGTCAATTTGTCTATTTATCAAAGATTTTATTTTTTAAATATACTGACTAACCACGCAATTGTCAACAGCCTTTTTCCGACATTTCCTTTTAACGAATCCAAACGGCTACTTCATCCATTGGACGACGCGTTTTTCCGCGCCTTGGCTCAACGACTCGATACCCAAAGGCAGCCATGATAGAGATGTCGTACTGACCATCTTCAAGTAATCCTTCTTCCTCAAGCATACGATGAATTTCATCGTAGCTGAATCCCTCAACAGGACATGAATCAATGCCGATTTGTGCCGCAGCTGTCATCATATTTCCAAGGGCAATATACGTTTGTTTGGAAGCCCAATCGAAGAGCGTACGGTCAGTTTCCATCAAATGAAGATCATTCTCTTGGAATTGTTTGTAGCGTTCTTTTACCATCTCAAACGTTTCGTCTGTCATTCCTTTGATTTCCTTATTGATGTATTCTGCATATGGTGAATCATACCTGGCGTCTGTTCTTGCCAAAATGATCACAAAATGGCTGGCAGTTGGCAGCTGCTTTTGCGCACCCCATGTATATTCTTTTAATTTCTCTCTAAATGCTTCATTTTGAACGACGAGGAACTTCCAAGGCTCAAATCCGACAGAGCTTGGGGAAAGTCTTCCTGTCTCTAAAATGAACGCAAAATCATCTTCTGGAATCTTTTTCGCTGGGTCAAACTCTTTTGTCGCATGACGGAATTCATACGCCTCAATGATTTCTTTTTTTAATTGCTCTTTGTCTCGCATGGTATTCATCCTTTCTAGTGAACGGTTAGGGTGTGAAATTTCACCAATCCAATTTCTTTCCATTCCCATATAGAAATTGTTATGATAAGAAAACAAACAACCCGATGTGTGATGTGATATCTCTATGGTAAAAGAAAAGCTTCCTTTGATTCAAGTACGCACATTTTTGTTCGTTAGGTACAATCATGTTCGTTTATCACCCATTTCGTCTTAGAAAGGAGCGTAAAGATGAGTGCACCATCCAATCCAGTCAGTATTGTCAATCATGGCTGTCCCGTTTCAACCACCTCGAGTGTAATAGGAGGAAAATGGAAAGGAGTGATCCTTTATCATTTGACTTGCGGTCCAAAACGATACAATGAATTACGCCGGCTTCTGCCAAGAATTTCTCAGCGTGTTCTTACGCTGCAATTGCGTGAACTAGAACAAGACGGCATTGTTCACAGAGAAGTCTATGAGGAGGTCCCTCCTCGTGTCGAATATTCACTCACTTCTCTAGGAGATACGTTAAAGCCTATCATCTTCGCTATGCGTGAATGGGGCGAATCCTATGGAAAAGAAGCGCGCCCAAAAGAAAAAAGCTGCCATCTCTAGCAGCTTTTTTTATGATGAAATCGCCGTTGATTCTTGCTGTGGATCATCCTTTACAAACAGGATGCCAAGCTGATGATGCTCCCCTTCGTAAGAAGCGCGTTTCTCAAACCTTGTCTGACCATTCAAGCCAATGATCTCAAGCTTTGCCAGAGCACGATTGGTTTGAAGGGCTTCGTAAAATTCCGAAACGGTTTTGACTTCAATTCCATTCACCTTTGTAATGACTTCTCCGATCTCAAGCTTTAAATCAGCTGCAGGGGTATTCGGAATGATTCCCAGCACCATTAGCCCCTGATTACGCTTAGAGAAGTAGAATGGAGCCGCATTGTCGTTGACTCGCTGTTTCCATGAAAGGAAAGCTCTACCGGCAATCGCTATTAATACAGCTCCCCATGCAATCGGCTCAAACCAAATACTTGCAGCACCTAGTAAAGCAACAGCAAGTCCAAGCATGAGAATACGCCGAGCTGTAATTTGAATGCTCACAATTGGCAGCGATCCTTGAATCCGCTGCCCGAAACCGATGATGTATGGAATCAAAATAAAAGAAAAGCTTTGATCGTGTACTTGAAGCACCGGCCACCATGGCAGAGAAGAAGTAAATTCACCTGCCGGCATCAGCAAAACAAGCGGTAAAAGCCACAGACGGTTTGCCCGCTGCTGGCCAATCAAAAGTCCTCTCGCACTCATCACCATTGCAGGCGATGTTCGTAAATGCGCCGTTCGATAGGCTAGAATCCCCTCGGTCATTAATAAAAGACCTAGCAGAATGACAACGGCTGATGCATTCATCATTGAGAGCTGCGGCAGCCATGAATGGCTCACTTGGACATACAATAGTCCAAGTGCCGCAATAAAACTGAAACCGAGTGTGTATGCAGACGAAAGCGCACTCGCCTTAAAGAATAAAGAGCAAACGATGGTCATCGCTGCAATCAGCACGATGAATCCAGGCGGGAGGGCAATCCCTAAGCCTACTGAAATAATGGATAGGCAAATTCCTAGAATCCATCCCTTTGAATATGTAAATTTAAGTTCATCGTATACATCTTCTATTCTTGTTTGAAACGCTTTTCTCTCCCGCTTTACGCGGATGTAGCCATGTAACAGGCTGATTAATATCATGAAATAAAAAAGAGGGTGGATTAAAAACAGACCGACCGCTTTTAATCCAGCTCCCATCCACTCCGAGCTCATTATCGTTCACCGCCCAAGTCAAGCATTTTCTCTTATTCTATCAAATAAATCGATGCTTGACACCAGGTTTATTTCTCCTGATTCATCCAAAGTGTGACATTCGACAGTGAAAAATCTTTTAAGTAGTGATTGACATCTACATCTAGTATGCCGCCGAGCAGCTGCATCGACCTCTTGATGTCGGTTAAGTTTATACCAAGTCTCTTATGATTATCCATTAAATAATTGAAGTATATCTCAGCACAGTCTTCATCGATTTCGTCGACTGATTCTACCGTTGTGTAATTGACCAAGTACCTGCTCAACAGCATGAGCAGACTTAATGCCTTTGTAGCGGAAAACGTCACATCTTTCGTACGACTCTTAAGCTCCTCTACCAACTCGTAATATTTTTTCTCTCTCACAATACTTGCCCTTTTCAATTGTGTACCCCCATTTACTAGTTCTTTTAAGAAAAGCGCAAACCTCGGTACAGCTTAATGCTCAAGCTGAATATCCGCAAAAAATAAAATATTTAAAATGAGTGCTACTTTATATTGTAAGAATTATTTATGTAACATACAACTTTCAAAAGTTTCATTTTCATGACATGTTTAAATCAACAGAAAGTCTCTTATATAAATATGTTATCGGGTAAAATCGGAGGAATGTTATGTTTTTTGTAAAATAAATGAATATATTTCTCGATATAATTTATTTTTAAGAATAAACTATTACATGTTTGTGACACTTATGAACCAAAAAAAAGAGGCATTTATTCGCCTCTTTATTTTTTAAGATATAGTGCTTTTAGTGCAGTCTGCAGTTGAAGATCATTTTTTTCATAGGATTTCACTTCATCCACCATTTTGTTCATCATTTTCGCTGTCTTCAGATCAATTACACCTGATTTATTAAGATTGTATGTGCTTTGGAAGGCTAATACCGCCTTTTTCGTTTCTTCATCAAAGTAGCCATCTACTCTGCCGGGGTCGAATGACAAGCCCTTTAATAGCGTCTGTGCTTGTCTCACTTCTTCATTATTCATATCAAGCTGAAGAGGTTCTTTCAGCTGAAGCGGACCTACAGTAAAGTAATCTGGCTGATGAATCGCAATGGTCGGTACGACACCTTTTTTGTGAATCCAATTCCCTTTTGGCGTGAGCCATTTATACAACGTTAATTTAATGTTACTGCCGTCACCCATTGGAACCGCCTGCTGCACAGTGCCTTTGCCAAAGGAGACATCACCGACAACTTCATATTTTCCGGCTTCTTTCATAGCACCTGCAAGTATTTCAGAAGCGGATGCACTGCCTTTATCAATTAAGACATTAACTGGGTAAGGCTTCTGTTCCTTCCGCTTTGAAAAATATCGTTTCCTGTCGCCGTTCCGTTCTGCAATTTGAATATATGGCTGATCCTTTGTAATAAAGTGCTTTAAAATGTCTTCTACACTTTGCAGATAGCCGCCAGGGTTTCCTCTCACATCAAGCACAAGGCCTTCTATGCCCTTTTTCTCGAGCTGTTTCAGGCTTAACGTGAAATCCTTCGCAGTATCTTCTGAAAAGCTTGAGATCGCGATATAGCCTGTTTTATGTCCATTTACCTCTTTCACAGAGGAAGTCACGGTTTCAAGCGGGATTTCTTCTCGTTTGATTTGGAAGGTTAACTCTTTTTCAATCCCATTTCGTCTGATTTTCAGAGCGACGGATGTTCCTTTTTTCCCTCTTATTTTTAGTACAGCATCGTTTAAGCTTTTTTCTTTCATCGACTCACCATCAATGCTGATGATTTCATCTTTCGGCTTTAGACCTGCTTTTGCTGCGGGGGATTTTTTAAAGGCAGAGACAATAATGATTTTTCCTTCATCCATCCCCACTTCTGCCCCAATTCCCTCAAAAGAAGAATCAAGTGAATCAGAAAATTGCTTGGCAGTTTGCTTGTCCATGTATACTGAATATGGATCATTTAAAGTTGAAAGCATTCCTTGAATAGCGCCTTCAAGCAGCTTTTGGCGATCCACTTCCTCTACATATTCATTCGAAATAAGGTCATAGGCTTTCTCAATTTTCTCCATCCCATTCTCTTTCGCCTTATCACTTGATTGAGCTTGTCCAGCCATTGCAGCAGCTGCTTGCGGTGACTCCGCATGAGTTCCCTCTTTATGCGTCATCACCCCTGCACTAATTAATAGAACGACACTTGCCATAATAGATGCGATTTGTTTTTTCATATTTGGCCTCCTTCTTCAACTCTTCCTGATGACCTGAGTTATTATATGCCAGAAGAAGGGATTTCATGTAAAGACATTCTGCTGCGAAGGCTTGACTAATTATTTTATTAGGTGTAATTTTTATTTTGTTATGATCGAGAAGGAGTCTTCGCTATGTATATTATATTGACGATGCTATTATTAGGAATTTTATTAGGATTTGTAGGAGCAGGCGGGGCTGGTTTTGTCATCGCATTGCTTACGTTAATTTTTGATATCCCTATCCATACCGCACTTGGGACGTCTTTAGCCGCAATGGCATTTACGACGTTATCAGGTGCATACAGCCACTACAGGGAAGGGAATATTCAGCTGAAATCTGGTTTGATTGTCGGAGCTTTGGCTTGTGTGGCTTCCTTTGCAGGAGCTAAGATTGCTCCTTTTATTCCAGAAGGAAATCTGCACTATTTAACAGCCGGAATGCTCTTTTTATCCGCTGTGTTTATGATGATCAAATTATTTGTTCTGAAGGAAGAAGCTGAGCAGCAGCCGCTTTCTTCACGTCAGCTGCTTATAAGGGGTATTATTTTAGGACTTGTATCTGGATTGCTGTCAGGTATGTTTGGTATCGGGTCCGCACCATTTATCCAAGTAGGACTTTTGATTTTACTGAGACTTTCCATTCGGCAGGCAGTTGGCACGACGATGCTTGTCATTATTCCGATTTCCATCGGTGGTGGAATTGGATATATTACAGAGGGCTATGTTGATTTTATCTTACTCATTCAAATTTTAATCGGAACAGTATTAGGGGCTTATATTGGCGCAAAATTCACACGTCTTGCACCGAAGCTTTTATTAAAATCGGCTGTACTGCTAACACCTATTATTGCCGGTATACTGCTGTTATTTTAATTTTATTTAGAATAAAAAAAGCCGATAACATGATGTTATCGGCTTTTTGATTAGCGGATATATTGCGCTGGGTTGACTGCATTTGATTTAGCACCATTCCATAATCCTTTATGAATTTCAAAATGGAGATGCTGACCATGTGACTGGCCTGTATTCCCCATATATCCAAGGAATTGTCCTTGCTCGACTCTCTGCCCTGTGGACACACTTCTTGTAGATAGGTGGGCATATACCGTTTGATAAGTCTGTCCATTGATATTATGCGTAATGAATATCACGTTCCCGTAGCTTGATGAGTAGCTTGAGTTCGTGACTGTTCCAGATGCTGCTGCGACGACAGATACTGTGCCTTTTGCTGCAATATCTAATCCAAAGTGGTTTCCGCCAGAACGCCCGCCAAAGCCAGATGAGAAGCGTCCTGCAGCTGGTTTAATAAAACCTGAGCTGCTTGATGGTGTATCAGATACTTGATCTGAGCCGCCACTTTGAGGTGCAGGTGCACTTTTTTCAGCAGCTGCTTGTTCTGCTTTCTTTGCTTCTTCCTTTTGTCGGCGTGCTTCCTCAGACTTCACAGCCGCTTTTTGGTTCGTTAGAATTTCTTGTTCATTTTCGAGTTTGCCTAATTCATCATGGGCATGGTTCTTTTTATCTGTTACATCCCCTAAGATTTTCTCTTTTTCTTTTTGCTGTTTAGACAAATCCTTTTTCAACTCTTCTAGCTCTTTCAGAGATGTTTCAAGTCCACTTAGCTGATTATTTAGCTCTGCTTCTTTTTGCTCCACCAGCTTTAAATCATTTTCATGTTCTGTAATCATGTCTTTGTCTGCTTCGACAATGGTTGTGACAGCTCCAACACGACCGACAAAATCACTAAAGCTGCGAGCACCCAGCAGCACATCTAAATAGTTGATCGTACCGCCGCTTTTTTGCATCGAACGAATTCGATCTTTGAAAATAGCTTTTCTTTTTTCAATTCGATCATTGATGACTTGAATGTCCTTTTTTAGTTTCTTGATCTCTTGCTTCGTTTGTTTGACTTCTTTTTCTTTTTCTGCCACTTTTTCAGTTGCAGCACTTACCTTATGATCAATCTTTTCAATTTCTTTTTTGAGCTTTGATTCTTTCTTTTCAAGCTTAGCCAGCTCTGATTTCTTTTTCTTCAAAGTTGATTCAGTCTTTGATGTTTTCTCTTCGATTTGTTGACGCTTTTGATCTAGGTCTTCGTATGCGAATGCACGATTCTCATTCCCTGGAATATATAGCCACGTTGTTCCAATAAACGCTGCCATTCCAGCCATCATCAGCTTTCTTTTCAAAACGATATTCCCCTCCTATGACAACTGCCTGCATGAAGAGTCGACCGGATGAACTGGTTCAACCGGTCACACCTTCTATCAAATTCTCGAGTGCTGCCATCAAAAATAGATTTATACTTTTAAGAATTTACGGATGGACGTCAAGCTTCCCCATACACCAATGATTGCACCGATCAAAAGAAGGACCAGTGACACTTGATAAACAAACGGGTTATATGGAAGCATGGAAATAAATGAGCCTTGTACTCTCGGTGCCACCCAACCCACTGCATATTGATATGTGCCAAGTAATAGAGCAATTGGTATAATGGAACCAAATACACCGAGCAGTAATCCTTCAATAAAGAATGGCCAGCGGATAAACCAGTTCGTTGCACCTACAAGCTTCATAATCTCGATTTCTTTACGTCTAGCAAAAATCGTAATTTTGATCGTATTTGAGATCAAGAACATGGCTGTAAATAAAAGCCCAATAATAAGCGCAATCCCTACATTTCGCGCCACTCCGACCACATTAAAGAGTCGGCTGACTTCTTCTTTACCATAGGTTACTTTATACGTACCTTTTAGGTTTTCTAATTTCTTCGCAACTTTTGGTGTATCGTGTGGATCTGATGTTTTCACAATAAACGCATCGTTTAATGGGTTTTCTTGATCAACAAGTCCCATGGATTGTCCATTTTCACCAAAGCTTTTAATCAGTGCTTTTAGTTCATCATCCTTGGATGAGTATTTCACATCACTGATTTCAGGAATCTTCTCAATTTCTGCTTTTAATTCATCCTGCTGCTTTTGATTCGCGGTTAAATCGATTAGAACTTTTACTTCTACTTCTTTCTCAGCGTTCGATGCCATGTTATTCAAGTTGAGCATAATCACAAGAAAAACCCCAACTAAAATCAATGTGACAGTGACCGCACTAATTGATGCAAATGTCATCCACGTGTTTCTTCCAAGTGAACGGAAGCTCTCACGTAAATGCCGCGAGAGAGTTTTAATCATAAATGCCGTACTCCCCTCTTGCTTCGTCACGCACAATCATTCCATCTTCGATTGCGATGACGCGTTTCTTCATGCTGTTTACAATCTCTTTGTTATGTGTTGCCATAACGACTGTTGTTCCTCGGTTATTAATCTCTTCGAGTGTCTTCATGATTTCCCAAGATGTGTCTGGATCAAGGTTTCCTGTCGGCTCGTCTGCAATGACTACCTCAGGACTATTCACGATCGAACGAGCGATGGATACACGCTGCTGCTCACCGCCAGACAGCTGGTCAGGAAATTGTCGCGCTTTGTGCTTGAGCTGTACCAAATCAAGTACATCCAGCACTTTTTTCTTAATGATTTGAGGCTGTTCCCCAATGACTTCGAGAGCAAATGCCACGTTCTCAAACACAGTGAGAGTTGGGAGTAGTTTGAAATCTTGGAATACTACGCCAATTTCTCTTCTTAAGTAAGGTATTTCTTTTTCCTTAATCGAGCCTAAATCTTTGCTATTAATTAAGATTTTCCCTTTGGTTGGCTTCTCTTCACGATACATCATTTTGATGAAAGTGGATTTACCAGCACCACTGGGACCAACAACATACACAAACTCTCCTGGGTGGATAGAGACATTGATTCCATTGATCGCCTTTACACCGTTAGGATAGATCTTGTAGACTTCCTTCATTTCAATCATGTAATCACCTAATCTTTTCTTATTTCTGACTAACAGCTTATCATGATGTTTTGACAGTAATCGTCAAAACACGTTATGTATGGTCACGCACATACCCTTCGATACGCACAAGCAATTTATGTCCTTTTCATCCAAAAAGATGAAAAAATTGAATCGTCTAAATTTCAACAACTCCAATTATACGTCATGAATCGACGCAATGGTATTACATTTATGTTTCAAAACTTATAGTTAAAAGGTAAAAACAACATTCAAAACCGAAAAACATGTCTTTTTACCCTTATTTTTTAAATAAAATTTAATATAATACGTTTTCATACTATTCAAAAGTCTTTTTCTACATATAAAAACAAAAAAACCTTGTCGATTAGACAAAGGTTTTATTTTTTCTCTGCAAGCCACTTTGCTACTTCTTTTGCTTGCTTCTCATCTACCATTCCGCTTGGCATAGAGCCTTTACCATTCTGTGCAATATCTGCAATTTGGCTTTCATTATATTTCTTCCCTACTTCTTTCAGGCTTGGGCCGCCTCCGCCAGATAGGTCTTTCCCATGACAGCCAATACAGTTTTGCTGATAAATTTCCTCACCACTGCTCACAGTTGAAGCACTTTTGCTGCCTTCTTTTTTACTGTCACTGCTGCTTGAATTTCCTCCACAAGCCGCAAGAACAAGAAGCATCGCTGCAAACAGCATCATTAATCCGCTCTTTTGCATCAATTTCCCTCCCCTACAATCATTTGGTCAACGCTATTATATCCTTGTTTACGCCCTTTTAAAACCCTCACCAAGCACCTCTTTTGCATCCATTACGATGACAAATGCTGATGCATCGATTGCTTTCACCACTTGTTTCAACTTTGTGAATTGTGACTGCCCAACGACACACATCAAAATTGGACGGTCATGGTCAGTATATCCTCCGACTGCTGAGATTTTTGTGACACCACGGTCAATTTGATCAAACACTGCCTGTCTAACTTCATCCTCATGCCCTGTAATGATCATCGCCATTTTCGAATGACTGAATCCGGCCTGTACGACATCAATCGTTTTACTTGAAATAAATACACCAATGACAGCGTACAGTCCCTCTTCAATCCCGAAAACAGTCATCGCAGCCAGTACAATTAGGCCATCCATCATCGCTAGACAAGTGCCAAGCGTGAGGCCTGTATATTTATTGATGATTTTGGCAGCGAGTGCCGTTCCACCTGTTGACCCATTTCCAAGGAACACGAGCCCTATTCCGATCCCAATCACTACTCCGCCAAAAATGGCTGCTAAGAGCGCTTCATGTGTCACTGGTGCAATATGTCTTGTGACAAACACCATCAAAGGTAAGAAAATAGAGCCAACGAGCGTTTTCACTCCGAATGTACCGCCTAATAAATAAAAACCAGCGATAAACAGCGGAATATTGAGCCCCCACTGCACATATGCCGCCTCAAAGCCGAATGACTGCATAATCGTACTAATACCGCTCACACCACCTGCGGCAATCTGATTCGGTAATAATAACGTATTAAATCCAATCGCCACAATGGCTGATCCAATTAAAATGAACAAGTAATTTTTCGCTTCAATCCATAATTGTGAATGTCCCTGCTTCATGTCTTTCTTCCTCCGTTACTTCTGAATGCACACCTATTTTAAGCCCTCCTATTACGAATGTAAATAACAGCCAAATGCAGTGCTAATGGATTAATACTTTATCACACAAACGGACCAGCGTACTTGCCGTTTGGTATAGGAGCAAATGATGGTATATTTAATATGTACATGAGAAAGAAGGGACATGCGATGAAGAAAATACTGAAGATCACAGGCATTACATTACTTGCACTGATCATTTTGGCTTTTGGTGCTTTCTATACATGGAGCCGCTTTACATACGGACCATCTGCCGCATTAAAAAAGCAAGTAAACATCGAGCAAGTAGAACATAAAAACGACGTATATACATTTGCATCAACAAAAAGCGATACAGGCATCATTCTCTACCCAGGAGCAAAGGTAGAACCACTTTGGTACGCCTATATCGGGAATGAATTGATGAAAAAAGGCTATTCAGTCTTTATCCCTGACATGCCATTTTCGTTTGCAATTTTTCATACAAATAAAGCACAAGATATCATGAAAGATCATCAAACGATCAAACACTGGTATATTGGCGGACATTCACTTGGTGGAACAGCTGCCGCTATGTTTGCAGAAAAAAATCAGCGCAAGCTCGACGGTCTTTTTTTCCTTGCATCTTATCCAGCATCAGATGAGCTGGAATCATCGTCCTTGAATATCCTCTCTATATCAGGTGAAAAGGATGGACTTGCGACACAAGAGAAAATCATGAAGTCGAAAACAAACCTGCCGTCTCAAACTGTTTATCATGAAATAAAAGGCGGGAACCATGCTCAGTTTGGCATGTACGGTAAACAAAAAGGTGATCAGCCAGCGGACATTCAAGTCCTCACACAGCAAAAGGAGATCATTCAAACGATGCTTGAATGGCTAAAACCAGCAAAAAAGCTCCCGTAATGGGAGCTTTTCATTTTTACTTTTTCGTCGCTTCTAAAAACTCTTCAGCGTCTGCTACAGCGAGGCTAATGGCTTCCTCCCAAAAGTCTTTTTGGGTAAGATCGACACCTAAGTGCTTAAAGGCCAAATCTTCTACTGTCATTGAAGCTGTGTCCTTTAGTAATGCAATGTACTTTTCTTCAAATGAAGTACCAGCCTGCAAGGCTTTTGCATAAATCCCTAGTGAGAACATGTAGCCAAATGTGTATGGGAAATTATAAAACGGTACACCAGTGATATGGAAATGCAGCTTAGACGCCCAGAAATGCGGATGGTATTCATCTAATGAGTCGCCAAAGGCTTCTTTCTGCGCTTCTACCATCAGCTCATTCAACCGGTCCGCCGGCACTTCTCCTTGTTTACGCTCTTCATAAAAGCGCTGTTCAAACAAGAAACGAGATTGAATGTTCATGAAAAATGCGACACTCCGCTGCAGCTTATCCTCTAACAAGCTGAGGCGCTCCTCTTCATTTGCCGCTTCTTTTAAAGAAGCATCAGCCACAATCATTTCTGCGAATGTCGACGCCGTTTCAGCTACATTCATCGCATATTTGCGATTAAGAATACGAACATCCTGCATCACTTCCTGATGGAACGAATGACCAAGCTCATGCGCAAGTGTCGCCACATTGGATGGACTGCCTGAGAAGGTCATAAAAATGCGTGACTCTCCGCTGTCAGGGAAATTTGTACAAAAACCGCCTACTCGTTTGTTCGGGCGATCCTCAGCTTCTACCCAGCGCTCATTAAAGGCCTTTTCTGTAAAGGCAGCAAGCTCTTCTCCAAAGCCAGCGAAATGTTTCACAATAAAAGCAGCTGCTTCCTGGTACGGATAGATCTTGGTCTCACTGCCAATAGGAGCCCCAACATCAAACCAGCTTAGCTTATCCACTCCAAGCATGTCAGCCTTTCGATGTAAGTAATCAATGAATGGCTGTTTATGTTCATCAATCACAGACCACATAGCATCAAGGGTTTCTTGTTTCATCCGGCAAATATCAAGCGGCTCTTTTAAAATATGATCCCAGCCTCTTGCTTCATATACTTGCAAACGAAAACCTGCCAGATGATTGAGCGTGCTTGCAAATAGATGTTCGTCCTGCGTCCATGCATGCTCTAGGTTATGGTAAACAGCCTTTCTGACTTCACGGTCTGAATCATCCATCGCATTTTCCGCTTGGCCAACAGAGATCATCTGCGTTTCACCATGTTGTTCAAACGGAATCGTAATCTTATTTACCAAGCTAGAATAAAGCTCATCCCACGCATGGTAGCCATCTACGGCTAGCTTTTGAATCAATGTTTCTTGCTCAACAGGCAATTGATCCTTCACGCGCTCTCTGCGTTCATTTAATATGTAGCGAACATCTGAAAAGGCCTCTGAATTCATGAGATCTTCCCATTTTCCAGGAGAGATGGCCGCGAGCGCCTGATCAAACAGCGCAAGAATGGTACCTAAATCAGCTTCCAGCTTAGCAATCGTACTTCGAAGACTACCAGCTTTCATATCCTTTGTATTTTGCGATTGAAGACAGGATACAAATGAACCTGCTTGAGACAGTTTTTTATATGTGGTTTCATACGTGTCAAGGACAGACGTTAACCTATTTTCAATGTGTGTATCTTCATTTGAAAAGGCATCGACCTTTTGTCGTAATTCATCTAATAGCTGCTCAATGTGTTGCAAGTATGTTTTAAATTCTGGTGAAGAGCTGCCTCCTTTAAAAAAGGCATCTAAATCCCACGTCTCTTGTAATCGTGTTAATCCCAAAATATTTCCCCCTTTATTTGCTAATTTCATCATACAAAGGATATAGAGTCAGTATGGCGTATGTATTCCTTTATATTCATTATATTTTCTCACAATAAAAAAAACCCGGCAAGAAGCCGAGTTTTTATGATAATTTCGAACGTAAGTAAGCGTCGATAAATGAATCTAAATCTCCATCCATGACCGCTTGAACATTTCCCATCTCCGTATTGGTTCGATGGTCTTTCACAAGAGAATACGGATGGAATACATAAGAGCGAATTTGGCTTCCCCAGCCAATTTCTTTCTGCTCTCCTCTAATTTCATCCAATTCAGCCTGCTGTTCTTCGATCCGTCTTTGATAAAGTTTCGATTTCAGCATTTTCATCGCACGATCTCTGTTTTTGATTTGTGATCTTTCTGTTTGGCATGTCACCACGACATTGGTTGGAATGTGTGTAATACGAACGGCAGAGTCAGTCGTATTGACGTGCTGTCCACCGGCGCCGCTTGCACGATACGTATCTACTTTGATATCTTCTGTTCGAATATCAATATCGATTTCTTCATTGAACTCAGGCATGACATCACAGGAAACGAAAGACGTATGCCTGCGGCCAGATGAATCAAAAGGAGAAATACGAACCAAACGATGGACGCCTTTTTCTGCTTTTAAGTACCCGTATGCGTTATGCCCTTTGATGAGCAATGTCACAGACTTAATTCCTGCTTCATCACCAGGAAGATAATCGAGTGTTTCAACCTTAAAGCCTCTGCGCTCTGCCCATCGAGTATACATTCTCAGAAGCATAGAACCCCAGTCCTGTGATTCAGTACCGCCTGCGCCTGGGTGAAGCTCGAGGATGGCATTGTTTTTATCATATGGTTCACTTAAGAGAAGCTGCAGTTCAAACTCGTTAAATTGCTTGGTTAAATTCTTCAGCTCTTTCTCAAGCTCTACATGAAGCTCCTCGTCATAATCTTCCTTTAATAGGTCATGTGTCATTTGCAGCTCTTCATGAGATTCACTGAGCTCATGGTATGAATTCACATTATCCTTTAGTGCATTGGCTTCATTGATGACGCCTTGTGCCTTTTGCTGATCATTCCAAAAATCAGCCTCTGACATTGTCGCTTCGAGTTCTGCAATTTTGGCTTCTTTTGTTTCGAGGTCAAAGAGACCCCCTAAAATCAGCTAGCCTGCTAGCCATATTTTCAAGCTCTTGTCTAATTTCTACTAATTCCATATCCTTCACCTCATAGATGTATGGGGGCTGACATGAATAGAAAGAGGTTTTCACCTCTTTCTATTACTTATTCTGTCTTCCCATGACAATTTTTATATTTCTTGCCGCTTCCGCAGTGACATGGTGAGTTTCGACCAATGTCGACGACTTTACGTACCGGCTTCTTTTTCACTGTCTTCTCCTCATCACCCTCTTGAGGCTGATGAGCTGTTGTTTGACCTTGAACGACTTCTTCGCGTTCTAAGTTGTTTTGGATTTCTGATTTCAAGACATATTTGGCCACATCATCTTCGATTGAAGCGACCATATGCTCAAACATCGCAAATCCTTCCATTTGATACTCACGAAGCGGATTTGTTTGTGCATACGCACGTAAATGAATCCCTTGACGCAGTTGATCCATTGCATCGATATGATCCATCCACTTTGAATCCACCGCACGAAGAACGATGACTTTTTCAAATTCTCGCATTTGTTCATCGCCATATGTTTCTTCTTTTGCATCGTATTTTTCTTTAATACGATCCATAATAAAGGAGGTGATTTCATCTGCTTCTTTACCGTAAATGT
Source organism: Bacillus sp. FSL K6-2841 (assembly GCF_037976435.1). NCBI lineage: Bacteria > Bacillati > Bacillota > Bacilli > Caryophanales > Bacillaceae > Bacillus > Bacillus sp. FSL K6-2841. The sequence goes on from NZ_CP150266.1 coordinate 3,121,003, forward strand.
CCTTAACCGAAATGGCTCCTTCATCTAAATAGTTCGTGTTGATTAATTCAACAAGCCCATCTAGTTTCCATTCTTCAGGAAGCTCTTCTTTCGGCGTATAAGAACCAACAGCGCGCTCAATTGAAGACTGAATCATATTGATCACAATCGATTTTAAGTTATCAGAATCAATGACTTCAAAGCGCTGCTTGTAAATCACTTCACGCTGCTGACGAAGTACATCGTCATATTGCAGAAGCTGTTTACGTGAATCAAAGTTGTTCCCCTCAACGCGTTTTTGAGATGATTCAACGGCTTTAGACACCATTTTACTTTGGATAGGTGTAGTGTCATCCATGCCAAAGCGGTCAAGCATTGCCATCGTGCGCTCTGCACCAAATCGGCGCATCAATTCATCTTCCATAGAGAGATAGAATTGGGTAATCCCTGGGTCTCCTTGACGACCAGAACGTCCACGCAGCTGGTTATCAATACGTCGTGATTCATGACGCTCTGTCCCAATTACAGCTAGACCGCCAAGCTCTTTGACGCCTTCGCCAAGCTTGATGTCCGTACCACGTCCTGCCATGTTGGTTGCAATGGTGACGGCACCCTTTTGACCAGCCTCTTCAATAATTTGTGCCTCACGCTCATGGTTTTTCGCATTTAACACTTGATGAGGAATCCCTTTATTTTTAAGCAGCTTAGAAATAAGCTCAGACGTCTCAACCGCTACTGTTCCGACAAGCACTGGCTGCCCTGTCATATAGCGCTGCGCAACATCTTCAGCCACTGCTTTAAATTTACCTTCCATTGTGCGGTAAATTAAATCAGGTCTGTCATCACGAACCACTGGTTGATTGGTCGGGATTGTCACAACCTGCATGTTGTAAATGTTACGGAATTCTTCTTCTTCCGTTTTCGCTGTACCGGTCATACCAGAAAGCTTTTCATACATGCGGAAGTAGTTCTGGAACGTAATCGTTGCAAGGGTCATACTTTCGTTCTGCACTTCGAGACCTTCTTTTGCCTCAATGGCTTGATGCAGACCTTCACTATAACGGCGTCCTTTCATGAGACGTCCTGTGAAAGAGTCGACAATAACGACTTGACCTTCTTCAACGACATAATCCACATCTTTTTGCATCGCAACATGTGCCTTTAGCGCCTGGGCGATGTGATGGTTCAGTGCGACATGTTTTACATCGAATAAGTTTTCGATGCCGAATGCTTTTTCTGCTTTCGTCATTCCGCTTTCTGTCAGCTGAACACTTTTTGTTTTAATATCGTATGTGAAATCATCTTCAATTTTTAGTGTACGAACAAATGCATTCGCTTGTACGTAAAGCTTTGTAGATTTCGCAGCTTGTCCAGAAATAATAAGAGGTGTTCTCGCTTCATCAATTAAGATGGAGTCAACCTCATCAATCACGGCATAATGAAGCGGTCTTTGAACCATTTGCTCTTTGTAAAGAACCATGTTATCCCGTAAATAGTCAAAGCCAAGTTCGTTGTTTGTGGAATACGTAATATCAGCGGCATACGCTTCTCTTTTTTCATCTTTGTCTAAGCTGTTTAAGTTTAAGCCAACCGTTAAGCCAAGAAATTCAAAAATCTTGCCCATTTCCTCTGCATCACGACTTGCCAAATATTCGTTGACTGTCACAATGTGGACGCCTTTTCCAGAAAGAGCATTTAAATAAACAGGCATTGTTGAAGTCAACGTTTTACCTTCACCTGTTTTCATCTCAGAGATGTTGCCTTCATGAAGCGCGATCCCCCCCATGAGCTGCACCTTAAATGGGAACATTCCTGTCACGCGGCGTGATGCCTCGCGAACCGTTGCAAATGCTTCAACCAACAGGTCATCCACGGATTGTCCTTTTTCAAGTTTTTCTTTAAATTCGATCGTTTTATTTCGTAAAGCCTCGTCAGATAATTTCTCGAAATCTTGAGCGAGAGCTTCAATTTCATTTGCTTTTTTTTCATATTTGCTGATCGTACGTTTCGTAGGATCAAACACTTTGTTTAAGATTCCAAGCATATAATAACGCTCCTCTATTTCATGCAATTTTTCGGCATGTCCAAAAGATTGACAGGTCCATATTTACCTGCATTTATCATACCATACCTTCCTTCATTTCCAAAGAATTTGCAATGATTTCGCACAAAAAACCCGCCCCTCATAGAGGGAACGGGTTTACTTTTTTTAGGTTATTTTTAGATCAGATTAAGCGTTTGGCTCAATGAGTCCATATTTTCCATCATTTCGGCGATAGACCACATTGGTCAAATTTGTCTCAGCATTTGTGAAGACGAAGAAACTATGACCTAACATGTTCATTTGAAGAATGGCCTCTTCGCTATCCATCGGTTTTAAATTGAAACGTTTTTGTCTGACGATTTCTGTTTCATCAATTTCTTCGTCATCTTGAACAGCTACATCAGCCGTCCCATTTCCTCCAGCAAATAAGTGCTTTTTGGCACCTTGCTCGCGGAATTTACGGTTTACTTTTGTTTTGTGCTTTCGAATTTGACGTTCTAATTTACTGGCTGCTAGGTCTACTGCATTGTACATATCTTCATTATGCACCTCAGCTCGAAGTGCTAGATCAGTCATTGGAATGGTAACCTCAACTTTAGATTCTTGATCATTGTAAAACTTCAAGTTCACGTTGACTGAAGCATCTACGTCTGTCTCAAAATAACGCTCCAGCTTTCCAATTTTTTTCTCGACATGATCTCTTAGTGCAGGTGTTACATCGATGTTTTCTCCTCTGACATTGTAATTCATGTAAAGAACGCCTCCTTTAAAATTAAGGATATGTAAACCTATTTCTACTTTTCCCTCCTTTTCTCCTGCTCAAACGTAAAAAAAATGTGAATATTTATTGAAATTTGTCGAATTTTGCGGTGCTTCAACTGTTGCTTGATAGGTGATGAATATATATTCGGCTCATTCTTGAAAAAGACCAGCACACATTTAAATGGTGAAAGATGATATTGATGTTTTCAGCGATTGAGATAAGGTTTTTAAGTCTTCTGCCGCTGCTTTCATTTCTTCATTTGCTGCCAATGATTCTTCAACAGCCGCAGACATGTACTCCGTCTCTTCTGAATTGCGTTTGGCTCCTTCTTCAATGACCCCAACCGTCTGGGATATTTCCTCTGTACTAGCTGAAATCTCCTCAGCAGTGGCTGAAAGTTCCTCTGCTTTCATCGAAATATCACGAATAGATTCCAGGATTTCATGAAAACTCTGTTCTGACAATTGCGATACTTTCACACCTTCTGCTACATCCTGCTCAACCTTTGTCATCGTATGTGATGATTTTTCAGTATCTTTGTTCACGTTCCCGAGCAATTGACTAATTTGATCTGTCAGCTGACTAGATTCTTCCGCCAGTTTCCTCACTTCATCTGCTACTACCGCAAAGCCTCTCCCATTCTCTCCCGCTCTTGACGCTTCAATAGCAGCATTTAAAGCAAGCAAATTCGTTTGATCAGCGATTGCATGGATATGACTTAACAAATCTTCAATGCCAGTAAACTGGGCTTGTACATGAGCCATTGTGGAATGGTGCTCGTTCACAGACGCTTTGATAGAGCTCATTTGTTTTACGAATTGCTGAATAAGCGCTGCACCCTCTTCAGCCTTTTCAGTCACTGAAATTGAGTGACCCGAAACATCGGATGTGTGCTCAGCTGCATTTTGCATACCAGTCGAGACTTCTTGAATGGCAGAAGCTACTTTTCCGACCGCCTCTGATTGTTCACGTGAAGCTTCACTAACCTGTTCAATCGAGCTAGATGTCTGCTCACTGGCTGATATGGTTTGATGAATCGTTTCCTCAAACTGAGCAGCAGAATCAGCTAATTGTCTTGATCCTTGTTGCACCTGTAAAATGAGCTGACGCAAATGCTTTGTCATTTGATTAAAAGCAGTACCGAGCTGCCCAATCTCATTTTTAGAGGTCACTTCAATCTCTTCAAGTGTAAGGTCACCATCTGCCATCCTTCTTGCAGCATTTGTGACAGACACAATCGGCTTTGTCATACGATAAACGAATCTTGTCCCAATCAACAAAAAGCCAACAATAATAACCGCACTAACTAGAATGAGAGTGAATAGTAATTGACTACTGTCTTGGTTGAGCTGATTGATTTTTTGGTCACGCTGCTTTAACTGGGTTTGAGCAAATTCTTTTGTAAAGGTATGTATTTCTTGTTCGATAGGTTGTAATTCTTGATTGAGGCGTGTGTTGAATTCTTTTTGATTTTGCATATTCAATGAATTAAATAGTCGGTTCGTTGAGGTGTAGTAGAGATAATTCTTTTCTGAGATTTGATCTAATAGATTTTTTGCTTGTTTGACAGTGCTCATGTTTGCAGCTTCCGTTGTTTTCTTATTAATCTCTTCATATGTTTGCTCAATTTTCTGTAAATTTTCAGCATCTTGCACGACAACATAGGTTTTGATTTGTGCTTCCTGTTTTTGCAAAAGCGCCTCTAATTCCAGTGAGATCTGATAAAGCTTCACTTCTTTATTGAGAAGCGTCTTGTAGGATTGATCTGTTTTGTAATAGATAAAGCTTGAGAATCCTAAAATACTGACAAACAATACACATATGACAATAAGCCCAAATAAAAATTGATTTTTTAGTCTCATAATTTCCTCCGAAAGTCTGAATTGAACAAAAATTAATGAATGACATACGGCCTCATACAGGCATGTATTTCATCCATCCACTTTCTATATTCAGGTATAAAATATGATGTAAGGAATGATTGGAAGTGTATTGAAGGGAATGTATAGAAAGCTAGTATATCAAAACTTAAAAAAATTTGATCAAACGAACGAATCGTTTTGGCAAAGTGCTCATTTTCTATAATTGAAAGCAGAAGGGGATGAGTTGTCTCTAAATGAAAGAAGGCATGGATCAGATCATTAAAGATCCGATCCCCTTCAGTTTTAGCAAAATCCTTCTCAATTTCATCTAAATATTTTAGACTCTCTTCTATCGTAAATAGAAGTTCATAATATGTGGTTAATAAAATATAGTCATCTGAACGATACGCCACAGATCTCACCTATTTATTTCCGTTTATCGTAGTATACGCCGTCACTTGTCATGGACTGGTACGGATTTTGATAATTCAGCTGTTTCGTTTTCTTTTTTTGAATGGCTTGAATATCCGCTTTGATTCCATTTTGGATCACAGTTAATTGCTTTGCCATCTGTTGATCTGTTTGGATAATTTCTTTGATTTTTTCTTTTTCTTGCTCTGTCAGCTCATGCTGAATCTCTCTCATTAATTCGTCTCTCTCAATTAAAAAGGCATCAAAGTCTTCAACTAAGGTGTCACTTTGCGGATTTGACGTTATTTCGGCTGCCATTTTTAATGTTTGGTCATGCAGCTGATCCACAATACTCATAGAGATCCTCCAATAGAGTGGTGGCGCCCTTTTCGATCGGTTTGAATAACTTCCTTCCACGCATCACGAAAATCAGTTACGTATTGCTCTACTTCATTCAACATCTCTTCGTCATTTTGAAGATTGGCTTCAATCAGTCTGCGATAAATGTAATCGTACATACTTGCCATACTCTTTGATACGTCATAAGAACGATTTAAGGTGACATTTAATTCTTGAATGATGTTTTGAGCCTTTTTCAGGTTCACATTTCTCGTTTCTGCATCCTCTTTTTGAATGGCATACTTCGCTAGTCTAATGAACTTTAAGCAGCCTTCATAAAGCATAAGCGTCAACTCGGCAGGTGTTGCAGTCTCAATAGAATTTTTCTGATAGGCGGCATAAGGGTTCTGAATTGCCATATGTTATAAACCTCCAATTATTGTCCAAGCAGTTGAGAAAGATAGCCAGATTGGTTGTTTAGCTTTTGAATCGCGCTATCCATGGCGTTAAACTTTTTGTAGTAACGGGCTTCAACAAGTTTCAAACGGTCTTGGAATGTATCCATTCGTTTTGTTAAAGAATCAAGGTCCTTACCCAGTCCGTATTCCTTTAATTCCATTGTTGTGCTGCCAGCCTTTGTTTGGATGCTCTTCGTGAAGGCTGATAAGGAATTTTTGACACGATGAATGATTCCTTGTTCATTATATTGCTGCTGCGCTTTGTCTTTGTCTTTAGAATCCACGTTTAATGAACCTGAGATAAACATTTGACTGATCTTCTGCGGATCTTCTTCAATGGCTTTTCTTAATTTTTCTTCATTAATTTCAAGCTTCCCGCCATCTTTATATTTATTTGAAGTGGTAATTCCGATTTGTGTGATATGAATTTTATTTGCATCACTTGTCGTAATATCAGCATAAAAATCACTTCTTATTTTAGAGGCACCACCTCGTAAAATGGAATCACTTCTCAGCAAGCCAGACTTCGCTGTCGTTTCCCATAGCTCCACTTCTTTGTCAGACATTGCTTTTTTCTCTTCTGCTGTTAAAGGATGATAGTCCCTATTTCTTTTTTCATTGACTTTGCCATTGACCTGCTCAACAAGTTCATTGTATTTATCAACAAATTGTTTAATTTTATCAAAGATTGTATCGACATCTGTTGAAACGTTTAAGCTGACAGGCTTATCTGTTGTTCCTTTTAGCTCGTACGTAATACCAGCCTGCGTGAATGTATTATTGTTATTTTCCATTTTGAGACCATTAATTTCATATTGCGCTTTCTGCCCTTGAGTGGTCGCAACTAATTTGTTATCTCCATCCACTTGGAATCCTAATTGCGTTAAAAATGATGCAGAATTGCCATCCGTAGCCTTAATACTGACACCTTCACCAGTCGTACGTGAAGTCAGAGCAATCGTATCCACGTAGTTTGTTCCATCAAAAATTTGGCCTTTATAAGCCGTGACACCTAGTTGGGAGTTGTTCAATTTTGACATGATTGAATCAAGGGTATCTGTATCAGTAGTATTAATGGTCACTGTTTTGGGTGTCGTAGAATCTGGTGTCGTCACCTCAAACGTAAATGTACCGTTTGCAGCAGTAAATCCAGATGCACCAGAAGATTTGAATACAGAAGCTGTCGCTAGTTGGGTCACATTAATCGAGCCAGAGGTAGCATTTGTTGATCCGGTTGCTGTGACAGCAGATTCGTTTGAGCTTGTGACCTTTTTTGCGCCATAAGTACTTGGATATGTTAAATTTAGTTTGGAAATGAGATCATCTAATTCTTTGACCTTTGAATTGACCTCACGATAACTGTCTCTTTGCCATTCAAGTGTTTGTTTCTGGCGTGTCATTTTATCAAGTGGTGCTTGTTCTGTTTTCATGAGTTTTGATACGATTTCATCAATATCAAATACATTCGAGAATCCCGTAATTCGATTAACCATTGTTTATGTTCTCCCTTCAATTACATTCTTTTATCTACAAATAAACCGACAATTTCTGTCATCGCCGCATAGAAATCAAGCCATTCCTTGGAAGGAATCTCTCTAATGACTTCTTCTGTTTGGTTATCTACGACTTTGACATAATATTCATTGAGTTTTTCATGTAATTCAAATTGCAGATGAAATTGCGTAGGCTCAATGAGCTTGTTTGCCCCTTGAAGCGTTTTTTCAATTTCTTCTTCTGAAACGACCTTGCCATTTGCTTGTGAGTCAGAGTTTACATTGTCATTCTGTTTATTAGAAACACGGGTTTGAAATGCATCAATAATTGGCTCTAGCGATGTCAATTTACCAACAGACATAGTTATTCAGCTCCTGTGCTTTAATCTATCTTTTATATCGGCTTTGAATTTGCAAATTAAATATAGATGGACCGATTTGTTAAAGTTTCCTATAGATCATGAACATCTGTATTGATACGCTTTCACACGGAGAAGGACAACTGAATGCGATAAAAAAATCCTCACTTTTTTTGTGAGGATAATTGAGAGAGGAGATCTAAAGATAAACTCGCAGCACGACTGTTCTCTTCTTGAATAGACAGGTACACTTCTTTCCTGTGAATATCAATGTGCTTAGGAGCTTCAATCCCGATTTTCACTTGATCACCTTCGATTGAAATAATCTTAACTTCAATATCATCGCCTATTTGAATCGACTGGTTTAATTTACGAGATAGAACTAACATGAGGATGCCACCTCTAACAAATGTTTTGTATGATAGGCTGAATCATGCAAAATCACCTGCTTGGCTTTCATGTTTTTGCGGTTCACAATAATAGGCGCTCTTAAATTGGCTGTCGTTTTTTCAATAGAAGATTCCATTGTTAAGATCACCATGACTTCCACTTCATTCGCATCTTCTACTTCTAGAATATCTACGACCGTTTGGTCTAGATCGAATTCATATTGATTGAAAAATAAAAACGGACTGCTGACAATAAAGCCTAACTCTGCGTTTTTCAATGATTGAAGAACTAAAAATGGAGACTCGTCTGATAAAGGTAAAATGACAAACTGTTTTTGATCCAGAAATCCTGGTATTCCATTAGAGAAGTTGATAATTTGCTCCTCTTTGATTGTCACTTCACCATGGTATTTTGTTTGAATGATCATAATTCACGACCTTTTTCTTTTTCTTAACTATACCTTATCACCATTTTGGCCCGTTTCGTCAACTTCTATTTTTAAATCTGGGTATTGTAACATATCGATATTGACCTTACCTGGCTGGTAGTTAACGATTGGTTTATGAGGCGTTGCCTCTATGATAGCTTTTTGAGGCTCCACATCAATTTGAAGCTCAGATGGCTGATAGTGAATTTTCACACTAAAGAATGAAGGGATCACACCAATGGTGAATTGTTTGGCTGGAGGAGCGCCATTGATTTTGGCAAACTCAGCAATTGCATTCCCACCATTCTCAATCTTGATGAGCTCACTACCTTCTTCCGCTCTTCTGCCCATTCCTTCTCCAACAGCACGTTTCCCTTCAGCTGCCCATTCCTCAGAACGTCTAAAAATCGACTTGATATCCATATCGGCAAATGCCTCGGTTTGATCTATAGTTAATTTTGACGGTGTCCTTTTGATATTCATAACAGCTTTGGGCTGCTGAATTTCAAGGTCCGCTCTGGGCTGCTCTACTTCTTGCCGGGATGGAGTTGTCGACATTTGCAGCTTTGCATAGGTTTGTTGCATTAACAATCTAGGGATTTGCATATTGGTACACCTCCATGAAGCAAAAAAGCACCCAACGGATGCTTTTTATTATCTTAAGAAATCGACTAGGGATGGCTGAATAACTTTAGCCGTCGTTGCTAAAGCTGCTCTATTCACAGTCTCTTGTTGAAGAAGATCAAGAATCGCTTTTTCACTTTCTACATCTTCATTATCGGATTTAGCATCTTTCAGCACTTGGAATTGTGAAGTCAAACGGCTGCCTACTAAGTCAACACGATTTGAACGGGCTCCTAAGTCCGAGCGCTCAGCACTCATCACTTCTTTAAACTGATCGATACTTCCTAACGCATCATCAGAATTTGCGAACGTTCCATTTTTCAATGAGTTTTCTAAATCCGTCAGCATTTCAATGACGTTTTGACCGTTGGCAGACTGTCCACCAAACGCTGAAATTGGATTTGAGTTCACATTTAAAGTGATACCATCAGAAATGTTCGACTTAACTGAATTTGCATCTGTATAGTTTTCAAAGTTAAACGTAAACGTACCATCTGCGTTCTCAACAACTGGTTTGACATTTGTATTCGTACCATTAAATACGAATTTACCTAACATCTGAGTGTTCATCGCGTCAATGATTTGTTTCTTCATTTGACCAATTTCCACTCCGATAGCTGCTAAATCTTCTGGCTGCTTTGTTCCATTAGCCGCATCAAGCACTTTATCTCGTACATTTGACATAATATCAATGATTTCAGTGACACTTGTTTCAGATGTATCAATCCAGTTCTGTGCTTCATTTAGGTTTTTTTGATATTGTTCATTTCGAAACATTGCTGTGCTATATTGAAGGCTTTTTACTGCTGCAACAGGATCATCAGACGTTTTTGTGAAACGTCTCCCTGTTTGTGCCTGCTCATTTATTTTAGAAAGTTTTTCATAACTTTTACTAATATTACGAAGTGAGTTTTGAGAAATCATACCTTGTGTGACTCGCATCAGTTATACCTACCTTCCTACGACACCCATGCCGTTTATTACTTTATCCAATATTTCATCTTGTAATGTCACAACTCTCGCAGCTGCATTATACGCATGCTGAAATTGGATCATATTCGTCATTTCTTCATCAATGGAAACAGCACTCGTGGACATTCTACGTTCATTGGCTGAATTGACAAGAGCGGCTGAACTGCTTTCTAGCGTCATGTTCTTTTTCCCTTGAATCCCCATCTCAGCAATGACATTTTGGTAGTAATCCTGGATCGTTGTTGTATTGCCACCGATTGGTAACTTTAAGTCTTGTATATTTGCTAATTTAGTAGCATTCGAACCGTCACCTTGTGTTTGATTGAGAGATGCTGCAATATTATCTGTTGATGCTAAAATGACATCACTCACTTTGATACGAGCAGCTAAGCCTTTATTCAATTCATTGTTATTCTCAATATCAAAGAAGTCTTGTCCACTTGTGCCATTTAACGTGTACCCCTGCTTATGCACATCGTTAAATGTATCCATAAATACTTGTGCTACTTCATCCAGCTCTGCAAGCATATCTGGATACATGCCTTTTTCAGCGCCATTTGACATGTAGCCATAAGCCTCAACAAGTGCTTTTACTTTACCATTCACTTGAAGCTGATCTGCTGCAATGGTTGTTGTTCCGAATTGAAGTGAGTTAACAAGTCCCGTTGTATTATCATAGGAGATTTGCAGTTCAGATTTTTCGTTCGTAATGCCATTCAAAATCGTTCCAGCAGATTGTCCATTTGCACCGATAATGTCGATGTTGACAGTTCCTTCTGCAATTTTGAGTGCATTCCCGCCAGATGGATTATAGCTCACTTTAATATCAACAAGTGAAGATAATTGATCTATCAACGCATCACGCGTATCATATAGATCATTTGGAAGATATCCGTTTGGCTCAACTGCTGCAATCTGTTTATTCACTTCATCTATTTGAGATAAAATCGTGTTCACATTTTTGGCTGTTGAATCGAGTTCTGTTTTTAAATTCTTTTGTATCGTTGTTAAAGAAGAATTAAGTAGACGGAATTGATCTACTAAAGCCTGTGCACTTGTTTTAACAACTGTACGCGCAGACGCTGTATCGGCATTTTTTGTTTCGGATAGGACCTGTAATGATTTCCAAAGGTTATCAAAGGCTCTATTTAAGCCTTCATCCGTCAAATCATTCATAACTCCCTCCATTTGTGAAAGGGCGTCAGATTTTGTTGAGTAGTAAGACAAATTATTGTTATGATCTCTGAATTGCAAATCTAAAAAGCTGTCTCGAATTCTTTCAACGGTTCCAACTTGAACACCTGTCCCCATTTGGCCATACGTCTTGCCGTCATAAACTGAAATGACTGGATAAGGATTATCTGCTTTAAAGGTAACTCTTTGTCTTGAGTAGCCATCCGTATTTGCATTGGAGACGTTGTTTGATGTGACATAAAGCCCTGCACGCTGGGCTGTGATTCCTCTTTTTGCCGTTTCTAGTCCCATGAATGTAGAACCCATTGGTATCCTCCTTGTTTACGCCTTTGAATCAAACAAAGCCCTCTGCTGTTTAGGCTTTGAACTCTCAAGACCATTTTGTCCGTAATTCATATTCTCTTTATTAGGGTTAACGAGATCGAATGTCAGTGAAATAAATTGAAGCGACTGCTGAATGAGCTGTTTGTTCAGTTCATTTACATCTTTCAGTTCCACCATGATGTCATTTAATTTGTCATATAACGAAATGAGCTCTTCTTGATCCGAACCTTCAGCCTTTTCGATACACGCGGTGATGGTTGGCGGTTCATCACTTTGTAAAAATTGAACTGTCGCTTCAATTCGTTTTTCTTCTAATTGAGAAATGGCCTGAATATATTTTTGTTCTAAATTCAGAACCTCTGAAAGAGCATCAATCTCATTGCTTTTCAGCATTTCTGTTTTATCCTTCGACAGCTTCAAAAGCTGTTCATGCAATCCATAGAGACGATGCAGCTCTTCAATGATTATTTTAACTGACATTCACGCTACTCCCTTTTGTTATTGTTGTTTATAAAAATTCAGCATTTTATCAGCAATGCCCTTTGTATCTACTTGATATGTTCCGGCTTCAATGCTTTTTTTAATTTGGTCTATTTTATCTTGGCGTTCTTTCATGATATTCGGCACCTTTTGCATTTCGATTGCCTTTTTAGAAATTTCGACTTTATCAGTTGATTTTGCTTGATTTGATTGCAACGTTTCTTTCTCATATGTTTTCTTGTAAGGATTTACTGGCTGTGTTCCATATCGATTAATTTTCACGGGATTCCTCTCGCTTTCCGTTACAGTCTGTCTTGATTCTATCCATTTTATCGACCAAACTGCAACTTAGTTTAGGGAATCAATCGTTTTTAGGATTAATGGCATAATAGGTGTCTTTTTTCCTAGATTCAATCTCCCTTTTACGCTCTTCTTCTTGGTTCATTTGACTCATTTGCGAATGAATGTCCTGTTCACATTGGCTGCAGAGCTTGTTTTTTCTGATCGGTTGGCCACATCTTTCACAAGGATAGTTGATATTCGGAAATTGGCTAATTTGAAGTCTTTTCAAACGGATAAATTTCAAGATTAATTCTTCATCAACTTCTGTTGCATCTACTATTTCAGCAATGGTTGATTGTCTATTACTTTGCTTTCGCAAGAATTTATAAACGATATCAAAAGAACGTTCTTCTTCTTCAAAGCATTTGTTACAAACCGTTTGGATGGTCGTTTTTAAAAACAGCTGATTACATTGTGGACAGTTTGCCAATTGATTCATAACCAAAACCCCTTACGTTATTTTCTCTTCTTATTATCGGTTAATTATCCTGAATTTTAACTACGGATCAACGTAAATGAGGAAACACTTTTGGCACCTGCTTCTTTTAAAATTCTCGCCGCATCATAAATGGTGGCCCCTGTTGTATAAATATCGTCAATTAAGATAACATCCCTTTGAACGATCACATCTGTCTGATTGATTTGAAACATTCCTTTTTGATCTAAACGTTCATTTTTCTTTTTCTTGGACTGTTTGCTTTGATGTATTTTCACAAGAGGCTGCTGGATCGGCTGACCAATCAAGGAAGCAAGTATAACGGACTGATTAAACCCTCTTTCATTTAGTCTTTCTTTACTTAAAGGAATCGGGATTAGTACAGGTTCTTTAATTGAAAAGGAACGCTTAAATATCGCTTGGACATCTTGTTTAAAAAGCTCAGCTAATGCTGTATCACCTCGAAATTTAAAGCGGGAAAGGACATCTTTCATCAAATCGTTGTAAGCATAGACAGACCTATTTTTCACAAGTACTGTAGTAGAATCAAGGCGTTCTTTCCACCTGGAACAGTCTTGACATAATTGATCATTCGACTGCGCTCTCCCACAGGCTGGACAAATCGGGCGTTGAATTTTTTCTAGGCGATGCTTACATGCTATACATAGACGATCATCATTTAATAGAAGTAATGATTTCCATGTAAAAGAAGCGACAAAATGCCCCTCACAAATTAGGCAGATCAATTGTTATCCTTATTCATTGGCAGACGATGTTCGCATCTTGGAAATGTGGAGACCTTTGAAGCGGCTTCTGTCAGGATGACCAGCATGGCCGTATTCTTCTGTTTGTCTACCATCTCCGATTTACTGTAAGATATTTTATCGATGTCTGTTATATATTGAGGTTTCACTTGATTCAGTGAAATCGCTAATACATCTTCTATACACTTTTCACAGTGACAAATCATGTTTAATTGGTTGAGATATTGATAGAGGATTTCCTTGAGAAGTGTTTCTTTTGCATTGAGTAGCATAATTGTCTCTCCTGCCATTTGTGTATTGTGAATATAAATGTACCATGAAATTTAGTTGAACCCACATTATTTTTCAGAGAACTCTTTTTCAGCTGTATCATTCATTTTTACAATATGCTTCTTTGCTTGTTTCATATTTCTCGTTAAACCAAAATGAAAAAAGAAAACATCTCCTTTAAAAAAATCAGGATGTCTACCTGCTCTACCAGAAATCTGAACAAGTGCACTTTCTGTAAAGATAGTAGATTCTGCACCTAGTACCCCCACTTGTACATTTGGAATCGTTACGCCTCTTTCTAGAATTGTGGTTGTAACTAGTACATCGTATTTATCATCTCTGAATTGCTGGACCTTTTGTTTCCTGTCTGGATCTTCAGCAGACACCCCTTCTACATTTAAGTGATGCTTTCTAAGAACCTTCGTTACCTTCTTCATAGTAGAAATAGAAGGAACAAAAAATAAAGTCCTTCTCTTTTTTGTAATATGATTCTGCATCCAATTCATTACTTTAGATGGGAGCTGATTCTTCTTTAATTTCTTCTTCCAATTTCCAACCCAATGAAAGGATGGGACGGGTAAAGGTTGTTGGTGAAAGCGCAGAGGAATTTTAATGGCTTCTAGTTGTCCACGAAATACATCTTTTATCATTTTCTTAGACGGCGTCGCACTTAAATAAACCCTAACCCCTTTCTTTCTCATTGCCTTTAAAACAGCAAATTGGAGACGTTCATCAATTGAATAAGGAAAGGCGTCCACTTCATCAATAATGAGCACATCAAATGCATGTTTATATCTCATCAACTGGTGAGTTGTAGCAATGACTAGCGGTGCTATTTGGAACCTTTGAGGACTTCCTCCATAAAGAACAGCTATGTTCAGTCCTTGAAATGCTTTCTTAAGCCGCGGCTCTAGTTCAAGGACAACATCAGTTCTAGGTGTCGCAATGCAGACACTCATTCCTTGATGTAAGGCATATTCTATTCCGTGAAAAAGCACCTCTGTTTTCCCTGCCCCGCAAACTGCCCAGATGAGTAAATCAGATTTGCTTTTTATCGCTTTGATCAATTTTTCTGATGCTCTTTTTTGTCCTTTAGACAGGTTTCCCTGCCATGTTAATTCCGTGTGACATGGTTCTTCCCTTTGTGGACCCGTCCATTCATAAAGAAAGCCACATTCCTTTGTTTTCCCCATCATGATGCATGATCTACAGTACACACAATCTTTTTGACACTTGTCACACGGAGAGTGGGCAAAGTACCAATTTTTTGATACACCACATCTGCAGCAAATTAGACCATTTGCTTTCCTCTCAATAGCAGGTGTTCGCATAACTAACCCTTTCTCCTCCAACCAATTCAAATCAGACTGCGAGCATCTTGTTTCAGCAGTAAGCAAGTGGCGTGACTGCAGGTGCTGCCCTAGTTCCATTGCTTTGTCCATGTTCAATTTCAACAAACACCTTTCAACTGATGTTTGCCTATTATGCGCAAAGACATGATCTTTCGTCCAATAGCTAAAAAAGAAAAACAAAACCCCTTTTCTAAGAGAAAAGGGGTTTTTAGGATTTATCTCATCACCCAGCCAAGAGCTAAGGAGCCTTCGCCTAGATGAGTGCCGATTACAGCACCAAAATAGCTTTTATAAAATTCAACATGAGGATATTTTTCTGATAAGTGCGCAATTAAATCGTCTACTTCTTCTTCTCTATTACCATGTATCACTGTTGCTCTCATCGGGACACCGCGTGATGCATCTTCGTCAAATAATTCAAACATACGTGAAATGGCTTTTTTCCGTGTACGAATCTTCTCAAAAGGGACAATTAGCTTGTTGTCAAAATGCAGTATAGGCTTTACCTTTAAGAGGCTCCCAATAAAAGCCTGAGCACCATTTAATCTGCCGCCTCTTTGTAAATGAGTTAAATCGTCTACCATAAAATAAGCTCTCTGATGCTCTTTCAGGTAATTGAGATGGGCTAACACTTCTTCTAGAGAAGCACCAGCTTGGATTTTTTCAGCAGCTTCTATCACATAAAAACCTTGCGCCATACAGCTAGTTTCTGTATCAAACGGATAAATATCAATTCCGTCAACTAGGTCATTTGCTGAGGCTGCACTATTATATGTTCCACTAATTCCGCTAGAAAGGTGAATACTAATCACGGCATCGTATGTTTCACTTAGTTTTTCATATAATTCTATTAGTTCACCGAAAGCAGGCTGAGAGGTGGTTGGAAGGTCTTTATGCTTTTTGACTTCTTCATAATATGTCTTCCAATCCATTTCTATTTCTTCACGGTATGATTCGTTGCCAAAAATGACATTAAGAGGGATCATATGAATATGATGTTTATCACGCAGCTCTTGTGGTATATAAGCAGTACTGTCTGTTACAACGGCTATTTTCATTCTTAAATACCTTCCTTATCCGTTAAGTTGCTCTTTTTTATTTTTAAAGAATATTCATTGTGTTTCATTAGATTTATAATAGTAATCAAAAAAGCCTGCCTAATCAATAGGCAAGCCCGTTATATCCGAAAAAGACTCCTTATCTACCTATCATTTCTCTCCAATTAACATGTGAGAGAATCAAAAACAGGCGAAAAAGGAGTACTTGTCCGGAATATTATCTCATTTCTACCCAGCCGTTCTTAATTGCTACAACAACAGCTTGTGTACGGTCGTTTACATTCATTTTTTGTAAAATGTTACTCACGTGGTTTTTGACTGTTTTCTCACTAATAAAGAGCGACTCACCAATTCCTCTATTGCTCTTTCCGTCAGCTAACATTTGAAGTACTTCGCACTCACGTCTCGTTAAGATATGAAGTGGTCTCCGAATTTCAGGATATACTTCATGCTGCGGATGTGCTGAAACGCCGCTAGTCGCTAGGCGCCGGAATTCATTTACTAAGTTATGAGTAACTTTCGGATGTAAATAAGATCCTCCGTCAGCTACGACTTTCACTGCTTCAATGAGCGTGTCTGCATCCATTTCTTTTAACAGGTAACCTCTTGCTCCTGTTTTTAATGCATGTGTCACATAGTTTTCATCGTCATGAATAGATAGAATAATGACTTTTGATTCGGGATAAAGCTCAACTAGCTGCTTTGTAGCCTCTACACCATTTACATTCGGCATATTAATGTCCATAATGACAACATCCGGATGATAGTGTTCTACGATACGTGCAGCTTCGTCACCGTCGTCTCCTTCTGCAACTACTTCAAAAGTAGGTTCAAAATCTAAAATCCGTTTGACACCTTCACGGAATAATTGGTGATCATCAATAATTACAATATTTACTTTAGTCACAAGCTACGCCTCCCCATGTTTATTGTTCTACACCTGAACTTTATGGTCAATATGTCTTTTGTCTCTATTTTACAATTTTATTTTGCAATGTTAATGGCACGCGAATCATGATGAATGTCCCTAGACCTATTTTTGAGTCTATGGTCATTTTACCTTCAAGTAAGTCTACGCGTTCTTTCATGCCAAGTAAACCGAAGGATTTGTTTTTGTTTGTTTTCACATCTTTCATATCAAAGCCTTTTCCATCGTCTTTGATAATTAACGTGACAAAGTCTTTCGTCACTTCTACTTTTACAGAGATTTCTTCAGCTTCGGAATGCTTCAATGAATTTGTGACAGCTTCTTGGGCTAGTCTAAACAGTGCCACTTCGAATTGAGAAGCAATTCTTTCATTTTCTGTATCCCCTAGGCATTGGAACGTGATCTTGGTTTTTCCATCATACTCTTCGATTGTGTTTAAATATTTTCTTAGCGTCGGAATGAGACCCAAATCATCTAAAGCCATTGGTCTTAAATCATAAATGATTCTTCTCACTTCGTACAGAGCATTTCGCACATTCTGTCTGAGACTTCTAATTTCTTTAAAGCCTTCTTCTGTCCCACGATCTCTGAAAATCCGTTCAATTAATTCAGAGCGCATCATCACGTTTGCCAGCATCTGGGCCGGACCGTCATGAATTTCACGGGATACCCTTTTACGTTCTTCTTCTTGGGCTTCAATAATTCTAAGTCCAAAATCTTGTTTTGCTTGAGCATCTTCAAGTAACACGCCAACTTGGCGTAAGTCCTGGTTGAGATAGTTGAGAACCACTGTGATCTGGCTCACAAGCGTTTCAGAGCGTTCAATGACGTCTTGCAGGCTTAACAATCGTCTTTCCAGATCGTCTCTTCTTTCTCTCAGCTGCTTTTCGCGCTGCTGGATCATGGTGAGTTCCACTTGCAGATTATGTGCTTTTTCGTAGGCCTCCCGTATTTCTTCTTCGCTAAATTTGTTGAAGTTTCTGCTGACCTCAGATAAACGATTTCTAGCATGTCTCGTATGGACTTCTAGTTTATCCCCAAAATCAATTACTTCGTTTACTTGCTGTTTGATTTGCTTCAACTCTTCTACAAGGCTTTCATATTGTTGACGGGACTGTTCGCCTATCCTAAATACTTCGTCCTTGCTGCCATCAACTGTACTTAGCATTTTCATGATGATTGAATCCAATAATTTCGGATCCATTTTAGGTGTTGTCATGGCTTTTCCCTCCCGTAACAGTGATGTCATCTTTTTTTATTATAAATGTCATTGATCTGCATTTTATGTCGAATTATAATGAAAGAATGCGTATAAATCATGAAGTTTTTATGACGACCCTTTTTCTACCCCTATCATCATAACAAAATACGCTGTAAAATTCTAAAACCAATGCAAATTTTCTCTAGTCTTACAATTTGCTTTTCAGGAGGGTATGTCTTTTGCTGAATCGCTATCTTACAGTAAAAAGCCGTGGCGAGCATGAGATCGTCATTGAAAAATCACGTTTTATTTGTCATATACAGCGTGCTGTCTCAGAAGAAGAAGCACAAGCATTTATACAATCCATTAAAAAACAACATTGGAATGCCACACATAATTGTTCTGCCTATCTCATTGGAGAACATGACCTGATTCAAAAAGCGAATGATGATGGTGAACCAAGTGGTACAGCAGGTGTGCCAATGCTTGAAGTGTTAAAAAAACGGAAGCTGAAAGATACAGTCGTAGTAGTCACTCGTTATTTCGGCGGTATTAAGCTAGGCGCCGGTGGTTTGATTCGTGCCTACGGAAAATCTGTATCAGAAGCCATCAACCATGTTGGAATGGTAGAGCGCTGTTTAATGCGTACGATGCACACAACAATAGATTATACATGGCTTGGAAAGGTAGAGAATGAGCTTAGAGCCTCATCTTTTCAGCTAAAAGAAATTCATTATACAGAAGATGTTATTTTTGAGACGTATGTAGAAGAAACACAAACAGAGCAGTTCATCGAATGGATGACTGAGCTGACAAATGGAAAAAGTGTTACAAAAGAAGGCAAACTGATTTATTTAGAAAAGGACATTGGTCCGATAAAGGAGACAGATGAATGGCACAACGAGTAAAAGTGCGTGTACGAAAGAAAAAGAGTAAGAAGAAGAGAGTTTTCAAACGTATCCTGGTCTTATTTTTGCTTCTTATCATCTGCATGGGCGGATTTGCAGTCTATAAAATAGTCAATACACTTCAAGCCGCTGACAAAACATATGATGAACTAGACCGCGGAGAGAAATCGAAGCTTCGAGATGCGGTCATTGATATTAAAAAGAAGCCCTTCTCTGTGCTATTTGTCGGAATTGAGGATTATGCCACAGATGGTGATCATGGCCGTTCAGATTCACTTATTGTCGCAACAATTAACCCTCAAGACAAAACGATGAAAATGGTTAGTATCCCTCGTGACACACGCGTACAGCTTGCAAGTGACACGACAGGAAGTAAAGAAAAGATCAATGCAGCATATGCTAAAGGCGGTAAAGACGAAACGATCGAAACTGTCGAACAATTCTTGAATATTCCGATTGATAAATATGCGACCGTTGATTTTGACGGATTCAAGGATGTCATTGATGAAGTCGGTGGAATTGATATCGATGTTCCATTTGACTTCAATGAAAAAAGTGATGTGAAAAAATCGAAAAAGATTTATTTCAAAAAAGGCAATATGCATTTAAACGGGGAAGAAGCACTTGCTTACGCACGGATGAGAAAACAAGATCCACGCGGTGATTTTGGACGTAATGATCGTCAGAAACAAATTTTACGTGCAATGATTGATCAAATGTCGAAGCCAAATAACATTGCGAACGTCGATAATATCGCCAAAGAAGTCAGTGATCACATTTCAACCAACTTCCGTATCACAGAAGGTCTAGCGCTTCAGCAAATCTACGGCGGGTTTAAGGGAGACGACACAGAAACACTTTCTATTAAAGGGTCAGATCTTTATTTAGGACCAAATCGAACGTATTACTTTGAGCCAGATCAAACCAATCTAGCTAACGTACAAAATGAATTACGGACGCATTTAAAGCTTCCTGCTGAATCTTCGACTGAAACAGGATCAAGTGATACAACTAATCCTTCCAGCACAACAGGCCAATAAAAAACAGCCCAGTTCCTAGGAACGGGCTGTTTTTTATTGTCTTTTGACCATTCGTTTATAGAATTTCGTAAATGGTTTGAACTCTTCGTTGACCAAACCCGTGACTTCCGCAATCACTTGCATAAACATCACCAGTAAAAAGATAATGATGAGCGATAACCAAAGGGTCGCGCTTGTCAGCAAAATCGCACTTAAGCTAAAGACTAACCCAATCATGTAAATCACGATGACAGCCATGCGATGGGACAAGCCAAAGGCCATTAGTCTGTGATGAATATGAGATTTGTCCGGTGATGAAATCGGCTGTTTGTTTAATATGCGTCTAATGATTGCAAAGGTCGTATCAAATATAGGAACACCTAGAATGATCACAGGAACGACAACACTAAACAAAGTGACACTTTTGTATAGCCCTAAAAGTGACAGCACCGAGATCATATAGCCTAAAAATAGCGAACCGGTATCTCCCATAAAAATCTTCGCCGGATGAAAGTTGTAAAAGAGAAAGCCGATCGTACTGCCAATGACGACAAGAGATAAAGAAAGAATCAGAATCTTATCAGCGGAAAATGCCATCACTGCAATCGTTGTTAAACCGATGACAGAAATACCGGCAGCTAGTCCATCAAGGCCGTCAATTAAATTAATGGCATTTGTGATGCCCACAATCCATAGCACGGTGAGGGGATATGCCATCCAACCTAACTCAATTCGATCTGTTAAAAAAGGAACAGAGAAGAAGTCCATTTTTAAGCCCGTGCTCACAATCAAACAAGCAACAAGAACTTGTACGAGAAATTTAAATTTTGCACTTAAATTATATTTATCATCAAATATACCTAAAATGACGATGAGTACGGCACCAACTGAAATTGCTGTAATTTTATTATGTAGAAACAGCCCGCCTGCTAATGCTCCAGCCGCTACTCCAATAAAAATTGCCAAACCACCCATTCGAGGCATTACTTTATCATGAACTTTTCGTTTATTCGGCTGGTCCACTGCACCAATCTTAATTGCAAACTTTTTGACGATTGGTGTCACAATTAAAACTGTAGCCAGAGAGACAAAAAACGCTAATAAGGCGCGTTCGTAATCCATAGGTCAGTCTCCTTCTAAATTGAAATCTGTATTTTGTATATTGGCCGCTCTTTCCATTATACAATTGAATAGAGGATGATCACAACCTCCCCCGGTGATGAAACAAATAAAAACGCACAATCCCGAATGAATTATGCGTTTTCTTTAATATTCGTTAGTTCTACCATGTTTGTGAACAGCGCGTGCCAATCTTTTTTCTTCGCTCGGCTTTGTCTTAGATGTCTATAGCTTGTGTCATCTTTTTTGCTGATCACTTTTAGGCAGGCTTCTACGAAGAGCGCAGGATCATCGCCCTCTAAATATTCATACACATCCTTCTCTTTTAGCCTTTCCGTTGATGGGAGATTTAAACCGACAACCGGTATTCCAGCGGCTAAAAATTCATAAAGCTTGAGAGGGAACACCGCTTGATTGTAAGGGGATTGTTTGTATGGCATCATCCCTACATCAATCAGCTTCATATAAGCAGGCACTTCTTCTGGAGCAACAGCACCTATCCAAATCACATTAGGCAGTTTGAGTGCATGCTGAAAAGATGGATCTCCATTCGTTCCATCCGGACCGACAAATAAAAATGTCCAATCAGGCCGCATACGAGCAGCTTCAGCCATCATGTCAAAATCGAGCTTTGGCTTAATTCCTCCGATAAAACCAAGCACGGTCCCTTCTCTTCCTTCCAGCACATCTTCTTTACAAGGAAGATTGCTTTTCGCAAACACATCATATTCGACGCCATTTTCCACCGTAAACACATCTTTTGGTTCTCCCATAAGACGTTTTTTGATTTGATCGTGTAAATATTGAGAAGAGCATGTAATGCTGTGTGCATATTTAATGATCCGATTTTCTGCTTTGACAATGACACGCTGCCTCATATAAGAAAGAATGTTATGGTTGCCGCTTATTGGCTCTCCCCACAGGTCACTGCAATCATAGACAATATGTTTCCATTCAAATAAAGAAGATAAGAGCGGAAAGCCCGGAAACGTATACCACAAACAAACGGCGATCCCCTTCTTTTCCTCCTGCCGCAAATGTTCAAGAAGAGGGGATAATTTATGAATATAGAACATGTCTTGATATCGGCCAAAGCGAAATAATTTGCTCTTGAGCACATCAGGAATGGTCAATTGCTTCATTCGATCTGTTATGGGCTGAAAGGGAGCTGTATGACGAGATGATGACGGGCATACCCAGATGACCTCTTTTGTTTCTGGATCAGATGCTAGAAATTCGGCCAGCCGATGCCGTCTGTACCTCAGTCCGTCCTGTCCCCATTCTCCCGTCGCTACGACAACATGTATGATCGAGTCTGCTTTCACCTTTATCACCTTTTTTCCCTTCTGTTTATAAGCGCTTCTTCACAGCATTTGTCGCATAGTGCATAAAACACCAAGACGCTTTGACAAAATGAAGCTGCTCAATTTCTCTGTAGACAAACCACGTTTTTTTCGCTGCTTTCCACTTGTTACTAGAGATGGAGTTCCCAACGATGCGATATTCACTGAGCGGTTCACTCATACCATAGGCTGTAAATCCTCTTTTTAGTATAGACAGCCATGTAGCTAAATCCTGCCTTGTACGAATGTTCGGCATCTCCACATGTCCTACCTTTTGAAGATCAAGCATGACCGTTAAACAGCCGATAATGGTGTTTTTCAGGGCTTCATTATAGTCTAATCTCGCTGGCGCAGTGACGGTTTTCTCTAATGGTTCTCCGTTTTCTGCAATGATGTCATATGCCGTAAATGTAAAGGCATAATCATTTGTCAGCATGAAGTCTACCTGTTTTTCAAGCTTCGTCTCTTTCCACATATCATCGCTGTCTAAAAAAGCGATAAAGCGTCCCTTTGCCTGTTTGATGGCTGCGTTTCTAGCAATGGCGGCTCCCCCATTTTCCTCTAAATAAATGACGTTGATTCTGTCGTCCGCTTGACTTAAATCCCCTAATAGCTTTCTAGTTCCATCTGTAGAACAATCATCTGCAATGATCAGCTCCCAATTGGAATAGGTTTGGGCAAGGACGGAATGAACTGTATCCGTTAAATAACGTTCCGCATTATACGCCGGTGTAATGATGGATACTAACGGTTGATTGTTCACCTAAGACTCATCTCCAGTTCATTATTAAGATTCTTTGAACACTTCGGGTAAGACCACAAACATGAGCGAGATGCTAAAGCCAATGACAAGCCCAAGCAGTGCCCGTTTTTTGGCTGACATGCCTTTATTGCCCTCATCAAGTACTTGGGCAGGATCGACAATCTTTGCCTGCTTCATTCCAAGCTTTGTTGACTCCAATTCATATAAGAATCGTTCTTTATCGACTTTGGAATCATTGCTGACCGATTCGTCTTCAAGAGCAGCTAATCTA
This sequence comes from Bacillus sp. FSL K6-2841, assembly GCF_037976435.1. Taxonomy (NCBI): domain Bacteria; kingdom Bacillati; phylum Bacillota; class Bacilli; order Caryophanales; family Bacillaceae; genus Bacillus; species Bacillus sp. FSL K6-2841. The sequence goes on from NZ_CP150266.1 coordinate 3,144,896, forward strand.
TTTTCGATGACCTGCTGTCTTTTTGTGAATAATGCTTTGTCTTGCTTGAGAAATGTATCCGACACCTGCTTCACAACAGCCAAAGCACGATCCTTATCGGCATCCGTGAAAGAAAGCTGTAATTGTGTATCCGATTGATTGGTAAGAATAAGACGCGTTTTCACATCCTGTCTTTCTTCTTCTTTCACATCACTTAGTGCTTCATTTAGAAATGCATCGCTTTTTAATAGAGATGTCACTTCTGCCATATTGTTATACACCCCATCATCATATTTACCGAGAGTGAGGGTAACAGCAGCTGTATAACTAGACTGCTGCGTCGTTCCTTTAGCAAAAAAGAAACCAAAGGCGCCTAATACGACTGGCAGCAGTATGAGCCATACGATGTACCTTTTGATTCGCTTCCCTATCCTAGATATGAAACCAGACATGTTCATTCTCCCAACATTGACGTATTTGCTCTTTCACTAGTGTAGCCATACAAACAGAGCATCACACACGGTTTACCACAGCTTGAGTCGTTGTTTGTTTTTCAGCATATTCACCGCTGCGATCACCAGTCCTAAAAATACCCAGTGGAAATATAAATTCGAGACGGAGCTAGGACTGATACTTGAAACGAGAAAGCTCAGCATGGCTGCAAACAACCCCTCAATGATCATTTTTGCCGATCTTGTGTCAGCCCATTGGTATTGTTTGTACAGTGTGAACATGAGATAGGCGTATAGTGAGATATAGCCCACCATGACTGCAAACCCAAAGTTCGTCATCAATTCCAGCAGCCAATTGTGCACTTCTACGACCTGATCTGTATCAAAGATCGAAAAGTGAGCTAAGTAGTAAGACACATTCCCCGCTCCAACTCCGAATCCGTATGAATTCGTAAAGAAGTGCCAAGCATTTTTGATTAAATTCGCTCTCGCAATGTTAGACGGGAGGGGTTCACTAAAAGAATGCGCGACCTGAGAAGCGAGAAACAAGTCATAAAAAACTGAATAAATCTTAGCTGAAAAGACTGCGATACCGATGACGACAAGTCCGCTTGCTGCAATGATTGACCACTTTTTGAGAAAACGCGGGAGCAGCAGCCACACATAGATCGCCACTCCTGCTAATATCCCAAGCAGACTAGCGCGGGATTCGGTTAACAAAATGAGATACAGCGCGGCAATTGCACCTAATAATCCAAATGCTTTGATATAACCGTTTTTCATTTGACGCATGAATGCTAGGTATAAGAAGAAACTAATCGATAAAAACGTTGCAAAGTCATTCTGATTAAAAAAGACAGATGTAGGATAGTGCTGTTTATACGCTGGCCCTAGATACAATGAGGTATTCGGTAAATGGTTCAATGTAAAGTGGTTATAGAACCCAATCCCCATCACAAACACAGTCATGACCAGCCAAATGCTATAAAAGGTCACTACTTGGTCCATTCGCTGAATATACATGACGACAAGAAAGACAAATCCCATCCCCATTGCAAGAAGGGACATATACTTCAGGCCGTCTGTGACTGAATGAGCCCAAAGCAGTGAGATAAGCCCGTAAAGAAACCATGCAGCGAAAAAACCAAGCATACCTTTGACACGAATCTGCTGCCACTGAGATATGTACGTACCCTTATCTCTCATCCGCCATATGAATAAAGCAAAAGCGGCGATGAGCATGATACGGTAGAGAAAAAGACTAAAGAATCCTGCACTAATAGAAAAGAAAGCGTTGTTGAGAAAGGTCAATGTAATCAATAGATAGATGACTGACATGAAGAGTTGCTCACCATTCATGTACAGCTTCATCAACACGAGAGCAGCCGATAGGATCAGAAGTATAACCGGAACAGCCACCATCTTCTTTAACCCGACGGGCTGCGAGGATGCCAATTGTACAAGCCCGATCCCTGCTGCAAACAAAATACATCCAATCATGATTTGCCATGCTGTTTGTTTCACACTCATACCCATTATCCTCCTAAGCAACCCATCCGATTTGAGCGATTAAGCCTTGACCTCCTGTTCATAGTAGGAAATGGTACGAGCCAAACCTTCCTGTAAACTCACAACAGGCTCCCATGCTAAGACTTGTTTCGTTTCCTCATTTGCCAATGTACTATGCACAATATCTCCTGCACGCTGCGGCTTGTAAATTGGTTCAAGATGCGACCTCGTCACTCGCTTCATCGTTTGAAACAGCTCATTCACAGTGATCGAATCCCCACATGAAATATTTAAACAAACGTTTGATTGAGCTGTTAAAGCCGCAACATTCGCTGCTGCTAGATCACCTACATAGATGAAATCTCTTGTTTGTTCCCCGTCTCCAAAAATGAAAGGAGCCTCATCCTTTGCAAACTTATCAGAGAAAATAGAGACAACCCCGCCTTCGCCAAGTGCGTCTTGTCGCGGACCATAAACATTGCTATACCGAAGAATACAATAGTCCACATCATACAATGTTTTTGCCATTTCTAAGTACCGCTCTACTGTGAGCTTTGATAAACCATACGGCGAATCAGGCTTTAACCGGTGAGCGGTGTCTACTGGCAGATACACAGGATCTCCATAGACAGCTGCCGATGAGGCAAATACCACTTTCTTGACACCAGCCTCTGAAGCCGCTTTGATCACATGCAGTGATCCTTTAATATTCACTTCTTGATCATATATATAATCATTGACAGATACTGCGACACTTACTTGTGCAGCAAGATGAATGATGTAGTCTGGTGCGATTTGTTTAATGATTTCAACCACTTCTGGTTTTGTTACATCCTCTTCAATACATGGAACAGATAAATGTGCAATATTTTCCTTCCTACCTGTTGAAAAGTTATCAAGCACGATGGCCTCATATCCTTTTTTTATTAATTTTTCAACAGTATGTGAACCTATAAATCCACTACCTCCAGTAACCAGTACTTTCTTCATCCAAGTTCCTCCTAAAAATCAAGCTTCTAATAACATCTTAACATCCTGTACATGTGGACGGCCGATCGAAAGATAAATAAAGCCGTTTTTTCTCATTTGTTCTGGTTCAAATATATTACGTCCATCAATGATCACTGGACGTTGAAGCAGTCTTCTGACTTTCTCCATATCCATTTTTAATACTTCTTCCCATTCAGTCAAGATTAAACATGCATCTGAATGCTCTATTGTTTGATATAGGTTGTCACTGAATATCGTTTGGTTTCCAAGGATCTTCTTCGCTTCTAAGTGAGCAATTGGATCATACGCTTTTACATAAGCTCCTAGATCTTGCAGCATTGGAATAATATCAAGAGCAGGTGAGGATCTTAAATCATTTGTGTTAGGTTTAAATGCCAATCCTAATACAGAGATCGTTTTCCCTTTGATATCACCATAGACATCCATCAATTTCTTTACGAGATAGGCTCGTTGATGTGTATTTGTTTCGACAACAGATTCAATTAACTTAAAACGATAGCCTACTGTTTCAGCTATTTTTAATAGCGCCTTGGTATCTTTCGGAAAGCAGGAACCTCCAAACCCGACTCCAGCTTTTAAAAACTTTTGTCCAATTCGGCTATCTAGACCAACACCTTCTGATACTTTCTCAACATCTGCACCCACCCGATCGCAAATATTGGCAATATCATTGATAAAAGAAATTTTGGTTGCAAGCATCGCATTTGCTGCGTATTTAATCATCTCTGCACTTTCTAGATTGGTTTCAACCACTACTGTTTGAAATGGTTCATGTAACCCCTTAATGATCTCCGATGCATGAGAGCTTGTAGACCCTATAACCACACGCTCCATATTCATCGTATCTTGGATGGCAGAGCCTTCTCTGAGGAACTCTGGATTGGATACGACATCAAAAGGATATTTACTGCGCGATGCTTTTTCGACAATGGCTTGAACGAGCCGGCCTGTTCCAACGGGCACTGTGCTTTTATTGACGATGATTTTATAGCCATTTAGATGTTCACCAATTGTTTGAGCGACAGCTTTCACGTACGTTAAATCAGCTTCCCCCTGTGCTGTCATCGGTGTCCCTACAGCAATATAGATAATCTCTGATTCCCGGATAGCAGCAGGAATATTGGTTGTAAAAAGCAGTCTTCCTTCTTCTGTATTCGTTTCAATCAATTCCTTTAAACCCGGTTCATAAATGGGAACGACACCACTTTTTAAGCTGTTGATTTTTGATTCATCGATGTCACAGCAGATGACACGATTTCCGATATCAGCAAAACAAGTACCCGATACTAACCCGACATACCCTGTTCCAATCACAGCAATTTTCTTCAACATTTTTCATCCTCTCAGTAAAAGCATATTGTCCGTTCCAAGCTGTTTATCTATCTATCATTCTTTGCACATTTCATCTTGTTTAAACGATGGATCTTGATTGATGAAGTACCTTTTCATACTGCTGTATGAGCTGCTTCGTATTATTTACTGATGAATATTCTGTATGAACGATTTGATACAGATCGCTTTTCACTTGCTCATTCCATCTGTTTTCATAAAGATAGGCGTGAATGGCCTCTTTTAACTGATTTGCCGAATGCGGATCAACGAGCAAGTGTTGATAGCTAGAAAATAAGGTTGGGAGACCACCGACACTTGTCGCAATGACAGGCACTTTTAAAGCGAGCGCCTCCAGAACGACGGTTGGCATTCCTTCACTATAGGATGGGAGTGCAAACAGATCGGCTGCCACCAAATAGTCTTTCACCTGATCATTCGGCACCTGCCCTGGGAGTATAATGGATGCTCCAGCCCGTTCTGTGAGCTCCTTTGCAAGGGGGCCTTTTCCGACAAAAACTGCTTTCACACCATCCATGCCGCTGACAGCATCAGCTAATTCAAGTAAGCCCTTCTCTTTGACTAATCGCCCGACGAAGACAACGAGCTTGTCGTGAAGGGGTAAGCCTAACTTTTGCCTGATGCCTTGTTGATCTTCTTCCGTTTTAGAAAATGACTGGAGTGGAATACCGAGCGGGAGGCATTTTGCTTCTACTTTGGTCATATCATTTGTCTTTTTAGCAAGCTCCTCGCTCACCGTCAGAACAGCAGATGCCTGTTTTACCGCCGTTTCAAAGGCTGCATTTGCCCCTTTGCTATAGCCCGGATACACGTTCACATCACTGCCATGTAAGGTCAAAAGATAAGGAATTTGCGTTTCAGTCTGAATCACAGCCGCCGCTCCGCCAGATGGCATCGCAAAGTGCGCATGGATAAAATCTGGTGACAGCTGGTAACGCTTCATAGCGCCGAGAACAGCAGCCGCTATTCGTTTACTCGGCTGTGCCCATTTTAGCTGTCCAGGGAGCGCTGTATAGTGCGGCCTGTATACGGTCACTCCGTTTCTCACTTCCTGTTCGGGCAGATCTATTTTCTGCCGATAGGACGCCTTCAACATCCGTAAAACCGGTGGGTTGACCGGGTTGGGACAGATGACGGTCACTTGTATTCCTTGTTTGAGCAGCTCCTGCACTTGCGTTTCATGGAATACGCCTTCACTTGGATGTTTTTCACTAGGATATACACTTGTCAGCCATAGCACCTTCATGACGAACGACCTCTTCTCAATAATTTGCCTGCTACCTGCGGATACATTTTGATGAGCAGCAAGCCATACAACGCTGCACTGACACAAATCGTCAGTCCTAATTGAAGTAAAATGTCTGCTGATGTCAGCTTCATCCCTTGATGCAGGGTTACCGCACAGGCGGCCATCAATAGCGTCATAACAGCAGGTTTGCTAAGTGATTTTAAATACACCTTCATATCAAGCTGTATGACATACGCCATGAGCCATCTGCCAACAATAAAGTTGAGCAGGCTGACACCTGAGTAAACCCAAGCTACTGTGAGCAGACTGCCTGTGCTGACACCTGCATATAAGGCGCATCCATACACAAGAAGCATCCCCGTATCCCAATAAAAGGCTAAGTCCGCTCTCCCCTTTGCAAGGAGTATTGACCCGTTTGGATTCATCAGCACACGCAGAAGGCCGACAATGCACAATATATTAAGAACCGGAACAGCTACGAGCCATTTCTCTCCAAACACTACTTCTATAAAGCTATCTGATACGGCAGCAAGACCGATTAATAGTGGAAAGCTAATCAATGCGAGCATATTCGTCATACTGAGGAAGCCCTCTCGCAGCATGGAGTGATCACGCTGGCTTTTTGCGAAAACAGGGAAGGCCACTCTCGTCACAATTGGGTTAATCTTCAACACGGGGATCGTCACGATTTGATACGCCAAGCTATAAATGCCTAACGCTTCCGCTCCCAGAAACCGGCCGATTAAAATCATGTCTATGTTCGATCCCGCTCGATTGACCAGTCTCGATGCGAGCTGGAATGCACCGAATGAGAAAAATTCTTTCACTTCTCCTAATGCAAAAACAGGTGCTGGGCGCCACTTCTTCCAATAAGCTGCGGCATACATAAGCCCTTTTCCTGATTGCAGCAGCACTTGAGAAATGACATAGGCAACAATCGGATTGATGAAGAAGGCCAAAGCGAGTAAAACAATCAGCGATATGATAGTTGTAATGGCTTCAATGGCACTTAATGTTTTAAAGGCTAGGTCTTTTTGCATCATGTATTGGTATTGCTGGCCAATAGGAGCAATCAGAAACATAATCGATAATAGTTTCAGCAACCCCTCCAGCTCTGGCCGGTTATAAAAGGCGGCAATCATTGGGCTTACTAGAATGAGTAAACAGAATAAGACAACTCCAGTGAGTAAGTTGATCCAATATAATGTAGATAATTGACGTTCTGTTGTTTGTTCCTTTTGGATGATCGCTGCCCCGATCCCTAGATCAAGTAAAATCTGCGTAAATATGGTGACAGTTGTGATCATGCCAACGAGTCCAAACTCCTTCAGTGACATCACGTTCCCTAAAAAGGCGAACTGTGCAATTTGGATGATCGTAATGATGAATGCGGACAAGCTTGTCCATTTTGCCCCGCCTAGCATGCGTTTTTTCATACTTGCCATTTCTCTTCCCTACTTTACTTATCTGGCTCCGTCACCCGTCATGATGACTTTTAACGTTTTTACCATAATCTTCGTGTCGAGAGAAAATGTCAAGTTTTGAATATACTGTAAGTCATGTGTTAATTTTTCACTTGGGCTCATTTCATATCCTCCATTTACTTGAGCAAGACCTGTCAGTCCCGGCTTGACCGCTAATCTTTTCGTAAAACCTGGAATCGTCCGATTAAATTCTGCGGTAAACATCGGTCTTTCCGGCCGCGGACCTACGATACTCATTTCTCCTTTTAACACGTTGATGAATTGAGGGAGTTCATCGATTCTTGTTTTACGAATGAAGGCTCCCACTTTGGTGATACGCGGGTCGTTTTTTTGTGCCCATTTCGCTCCTCCGCTCTCAGCATCGGTTCTCATCGATCTGAGCTTCCATAATTTAAAGTAAACACCGTCTTTCCCGACCCTCTCCTGCATATAAAAGGCTGGTCCCGGTGTTTCCAGCTTAATCAAAAGAGCAAACAGCAAAATGATTGGCGTACTCAACATCAATCCGATGAACGAGAACATTAAATCTATGAAACGTTTTGCAAATAAATAACGAACCATATGTTCTGTTAAGGCAAAAGAGTGGTTTCGTCTCACTTCATATTCTCTATAAAGATTCATCGCTTTCTCTGCACTCACTGACCTGCACCTCACCATTCAAATTAGTTGTTGTGTAAAGAGATGTTCTATGAAAGTCAGTTTAGCAGAGCAACATTAAGCAAATGTAAATGCGCTGTTAAGTCTTGTAAAACTGTGTTAAGAATGTGCACTTATATCAAGTTATGCCCTTTTCAACGTAAAAAAGACCCGCAATTCTGCGGGTCTCCGTGTCTTTTCTTTATTTTGCTTTAACGGATTCGATTGTTTTTAATCGAAGGGTTCCGTTTGCATCTTTTGTATAAGTTACTTTCACTTTTGATTCTTCTTTTAAGCTGTTCACTTGTTTAGAAAACGTATTTCCAAATTGAATAGCGACTTCTTTGCCATCAATGTTCACAGCGATGGTATGTCCATCAGCCAAGCCGACATATGTGCCTTCCTTGGTGACTTCATTTTTATTATTTGTTGTTGATTCTTTCTTTGTTTTAGAATCAGTTTTTGATTGTTCCTTAGCAGGTTCTTCTTTTGTGATTTCTTTACTTGAGCTGTCTTTTGCCTCTTCATCAGATTGACCAGATTGCTCTTCTTTTTGAGCAACTGTTTCTTTACTTTGATCATCTGCTTTTTCATTTGATGACTGATCTTCTGTTTTTTCCTCTGAAGCATTTTCTTTCTTTTGATCAGCTGCTTCAGTTGTTTCTTTTTTGCTGTCATCCTTACTGTTGTCGTTTGATTGATTTGTTGTGCCGCATGCTGTGAGTAATACACCTAGAAGCAATACTAGAAATGGCATTGTGATTAATTTTTTCAAGATCGTCACCTCTTCATGATTTGTCGATTGGCTATCGCTTGAAGATTCATGCGTAAACCATTCACCTTTTATGTTTCAATTATAACAAAGATAACTAGAAATGAAATGTATTTTTAACTTGACACACTATTGATGACTCGATTATTTCATAGACTTTTGAAAAAAGGCTGCCGAGAGACGTTCTCGAGCAGCCTAAGAGGAGTATCTGAGGCACCCCTCATGTTTGTATTTTCTTATCTAAAGTAACCAGACACACCGCTTGAAATGCCTGACGCTAAACGATCTTTATACGTAGCAGATTTCAAGATATTTGAGTCAACTGGACTTGACACAAAACCAGTTTCTAAAAGAACACTCGGCATTTTAGAATATTTAATTACGTAGAATCCAGCTGTTTTCACACCACGGTCTCTAGTACCAAGTGCACTGACCATTTTCGGCTGAATGTTTTGCGCAAGCTTCAAGCTGTTTGCAGACGCATATGTTTTGTCATAATACGTTTCTGTTCCGTTTGCACTGCTGTTATCATTTGAGTTCGCATGGACACTAATGAAGATATCTGCATTTGCTGACGCACCTTTACTCACTCGTGTTTGAAGACTGTCAAATGTGTCTGATGTTCTTGACATCGTAACAAGTGCACCCGCGTTGTTTAATTTCGTATTTAAACGCTTGGCTACATCTAAATTCAAGTTCTTTTCATATAACCCGTAGCCTACAGCTCCTGAATCATGTGCGCCATGACCTGGATCAATGAATACTTTTTTACCAACAGCCGGGTTCTTCAACTGGTTCACAACAGTCGGAGTCACTGTATTTGTACTGCCTACGACAGTAAATTTGGTGATTTTCTTGCTGCTCACTGTTGCTCTTGTTACTTTTGGCAGCGTCTTTTCATTCGTTAGAAGCAATGCTTTGTTTTGCTTCGCTGCAATTCCTGCAGCAGAAGATGAAGTGGCATAACCAAATCCTCTTCCTACATAGGTATTATTGACGCTCATATTGTACTTTTTCACAATATTTGCCGCGACATCATAACGAGTCGAGCCTTTGATTCGCGTTGGAGACTTTAATTGGTTATAAGCTGCTTTTGTGACGTAATTCTCTCCACCGACTACAATTGTTTGTTTCACGTTGCTTGCTTTTGCAACAGAAGCGATTTCAGAACGAAGTCCCTTTTTATCTGTGTATAGAATAGGGAATCCTTTTTGAGCTGCTACAGGTGCAATTGCAATCCCATGTGCATAGAAAGAACCCTCAACGACAACGACGCCTGCTGGCTTTTTCATTTTTTTCGCGATATTGGCAGATAGCTCATATCGGTTTTTTCCTGAAATACGCTGTGTGGAGATGCCCATTTTTTTCACTTGGTTGACCACGTTGTTTGACACGCTTGATGTACTGCCTAAAACGATCACCGTCTTTGTTTTTAATGAAGTTAAGGCTTTTTTTGTATCACCCGAAAGGCTTTTACTGTTTGTGTAAAGAACTGGTCCATTTTTTTGGTATGCAAGTGGAATTCCTGCTGTTGCATCTGCATACGCAGTTTTCCCTACTAAAACGACTGTACTTGCAGTTCCCCATCCTTTTTTCGCTACGTTTGCCGCTACAGCATATCTGCTCCCGCCATCAATTCGTGAGACTGAATTGTCTGCCAAAGCTGTTGGAACGATAACGAAAATAGCAATGAGGCTGAGGATGGCTGTTTTCATGATTGAGCGCATCGTCTATGTCCTCCTTTAATCCTTTAATAGTTTGTTAGTTTTGTACCCGGATAGTAGAACGAAAGTATAGAAGAATATGAGTTTCCAGATTCTGCTCTAGCTTTGGCTCCGTATTGGCTCATGCCAATGCCGTGGCCATATCCTTTTCCTGAAATCGTAAAGTCATTTGTATTGTTTTTGACTGACGCAAATGTACTTTTCACCTTTGTTGCGCCCATGATGGATCTAAACTCGGTCATCTTCATACTTGCCGTTGTACTTTTGTTTACTGCATATGTGCCTGTTTTATTTTTCAGATGATATGTCAGCTTGATTGATACCGTCTTCGCACGTTGTCCTTTTGTTTTTCCTGAGAACGTCAAGCTTGAGATGGATGCAATCTTCATATCAGATGCAGCTGTTTCTTTATTTTTGAGCAGCCATGATTTGAGACCAGCAAGATCCGCTGCATTTGTCTCTTTTGCCTTAGACCACTGAGATGCTGCTGTGCTAGCAGTCAATATAGTGCCTAGCTGCTTTTTAGAGAGTTTTAGTGTCCATGCATTGACTGGATCTTTTGTATCCTTTTTGGCCACTAAGTACGGCAATGCATTTGCCCACACTTCTTCACTTGCCTCTGTATAGCCGCCATTACTAGAATAATAGGTGGCTGAAATGAGCTGATTGTTGTATTTCAGTACTTTCCCTTTTGTGGCATCGACAGCTTTTGTCGAATTCGTGTACCAGTTATATCCTCCATATACTTGGAAGGCAGTTGTATCAGGTACGACTTTTCCAATACTTTTCACTGAATACGTTCTAGCGGCCACTGCCTGTGCTTTTAGCGCTTCAACATGCCAGCTTGCAGGCATTTCATTTGGTACTACGCCTTTTAGATAGTCTTCAAATGGAATATTTTCAAGAGTCGGCCTGATATAACCTGATTCAATTGCAAAGTTGACGCTGCCTAGGTAAGGCTTCCCGGCAATTTGAAGGATATTTTTCGTTGAATATTTCTCAGGAACAACTCTTACATTGTTATACGTCTTTATACCTTTTAATGAAATTTTTCCGTTAGAAATATTCAATTGGTAGTTTTGATTTTTTTTCAGATAGACTTGTTTGGCTAATGAGTTCTTCAAGCTATCTTTAATCGCACTTGTGCTACCAGCAAGGTGATAAGCATATGTACCCTTTTCTTTCAGCAGTTTTTTTAGTGACGCTGTGACAGAATCCGGTTTCACATACACAACAGTACTATTAGACTTTGCAGCCAATTGAGACAGCGGCATAGCATAAATATAGCTAGCGGCTTTTGCCAAATAAACTTTATCTGCATTGATATTTAATTTCTTCATTATATTCACAGAGAGTTCATAGCGATTGGCACCACTGATTCTTGTCACCTGTGACGTTTTTTTAATTTGATTTTCTACTTTTTGTCCCGTACTTTTCGTACTGCCGATGATGATGACTTTGCTTGGCAGCTTGTAAGACGGAATGGAATCTTTTTTTGTTAACAGGATTGGGTAACCCTTTCTCGATGCATAGGATGCAATCGCAATCCCATTCATAAATGAGTTTCCTCCGACAACGACAGCTTGCTTATAGTTACCCATTTCTTTAGCGATTTTTTGGGAGATTTCAAACTTGTCTTTTCCACTAATACGTCTGACTTTCCCATACTTTTTAATAGATTTCTCAGCAGCTGTTGAAATACTTTTCGTGTTACCAACGATCAGGATGTTATCCGGCTTCATTTTCTTCAGCTGATTTTCAGTTGTTTTTGTCAGTTTTTCAATGTTTGTATACAAAATGGGTGCGCCTAGTTTGTAAGCTAACGGTGATACAGAAATAGCATGATCAAATGCATCACGGCTCACAATGACAACTGTTGATGGATTCTTCCAGCCGGCAGACGCGATGCTATTGGCAACTTCGTATCGATTTTTGCCATCATATCTTTTCGTAACAGCCACATTCGACCCTGACAGCTTGTATTCTCCAGCTGTGGATAAGTCCATCGTTTGTTTATTACCGATATAATTAGACAATTTCACTGAAATTGTCGAGCTAGCCATGGCAGACTGAAAGGGTGCAATTAATAGAGTCATTGTCATGAGAACAATAAGTGTAACGCCTGTTTTCTTCAATTTTGTTCATCCCGCCCATCTTTTTTACTTCTGTTTTTCGATCTTTTGAATTTCCTTTTGACCACTGTCATTGATAAAGTAAGAGATTTCTACTTTGTCTCCTGGTTTGAATTCATTTAAAACATCTTTAAAATTATCCGTAAATTCATAGCTTAAGGTCGTATTCACTTTTTTCACTTCGACTGTATGTGCATCAGCCATTCCAATAAATTCAGCTTTTTCTTCCAGCACCTGAGGAGTTGAACTGCTTGTCTTGTTTTCTCCCGAGGACTGCTCAGCCGTTCCACATGCTGTGAGCACGATACCAAGTAGTAGTATTAAGAACGGTAAAACGACGATTTTCTTCATTTTTTTCACCTCATGTCTTTGTATCGTCTTATAACTTAATATTTTAAGGTAAATTTAAGGTTTTTTGAAACCTTTTTTTTGTTACAACGTCTATATCTAGGTTCAGAGTAAAAAAATAACTTGTTTATCAAGATTCGTAAACCTATAATCATGGAAGAATCATAGAAAAGGTGAGGGACATTATGAGAGCTGAAAGAAAACGAAAGAAGAAAAAAGTTCTTTGGATTGTTTTATCGATTATTGGCTTATTCGTATTAGCAACTGGCGGATATGCATATCATCTTTGGAATACAGCAGCATCAACCGTGGCAGGCATTCAGGAGAATTTAAAGAAGTCAGATAAGCGTGACAAAGATGTCGATTTAAATAAGAAAGACCCGATTTCTATTTTAGTCATGGGTGTTGACGAAAGAAAAAATGACCGAGGCCGTGCGGATACATTAATATACATGACCGTTAACCCAAAAACCAAAACAACTGAGATGGTGAGTATCCCGCGTGATACGTATACGAAAATTGTCGGAAAAGGCACAATGGATAAAATCAACCACTCCTATGCATTCGGCGGTACACAAATGGCAGCTGATACTGTAGAGGAATTGCTTGATGTACCTGTTGATTACTTCGTGAAAGTCAATATGGAAAGCTTTAAGGATATTGTCGATACACTTGGCGGCATTACAGTGAACAGCACATTTGCTTTCAGCTATGATGGCCACTCATTTGGTACAGGAGAAATTAATCTAAATGGCGATCAAGCCCTTGCCTACACAAGAATGAGAAAGCAAGATCCAAAGGGTGACTTCGGACGCCAGCAAAGGCAGCGCCAAGTCATTGAAGGCATCATTGCTAAAGGGGCAAACATTTCATCTATTACGAAGTTCGGCGATATGTTCAAAGTCGTGGAAAACAATATGAAGACCAACATGTCATTTGATGATATGTGGACGATGATGAATGACTATCGTGACGCAAGACAGCGTGTGAAGCAACACGAGCTGAAAGGTACGGGAGCACGCATCAATAATATTTATTATTATCAGCTTGATGATAGCAGCCTGGCTAAAGTGAAGAAGGAATTGAAGGACAGTTTGGAGCAGTAAAAAAAGAAGACTACATGATTGTAGTCTTCTTTTTTTATGATTTAAATGGGGCAGGTTTTTCTTCACTTAATCCAAATCGATGAAGAAGTTCTTGGACGATTCGTTTCGATGCTTGTCCATCACCATAAGGGTTAGACGCCTTCGACATGCTGTCATATTCCTTCTGATCTACTAGCAGCTCTTTTGCCATTTTGTAAATGGTCTCTTCATCCGTACCTGCAAGCTTAAGTGTGCCGGCTTTCACGCCTTCTGGACGTTCTGTTGTATCACGGAGCACTAATACTGGCTTACCTAGAGAAGGAGCCTCCTCTTGTACACCGCCAGAATCCGTTAAGATAAAGTGCGAAGCGGCAGCAAAGTTATGGAAATCAACGACTTCAAGCGGTTCAATTAAGTGTACACGATCGAGACCGCTAAATTCTGTCTGAGCTGCATCACGTACGGCAGGGTTTAGATGAACAGGATAAACGACCTGAACATCTTCAAACTCTTCTACAACACGTCTAATCGCTCTAAACATGTTTTTCATCGGCTGACCGAGATTTTCTCTGCGATGAGCCGTTAACAAAATCATTTTATCCGTCCCTATTCTCTCTAAAATAGGGTGCTGATAATGCTCAGTAACTGTTGTTTGCAGGGCGTCAATCGCTGTATTCCCTGTCACACAAATGGTCTCTTCTTTTTTATTTTCTATTAAAAGATTCTGCTTCGCTTCCTCTGTAGGGGAGAAATGAATATCGGCAATAGTACCTGTCATTTGACGGTTCAATTCCTCTGGGAACGGCGAATATTTATTGTGTGTTCTTAAACCCGCTTCAACGTGACCGACTGAAATTTGGTGGTAGAATGCGGCCAAGCTTCCTGCAAAGGTTGTTGTTGTGTCTCCATGAACAAGGACAATATCAGGTTTTTCCTCTTGGAATAATTGATCTAGCTTCAATAGTGCATTTGATGTGATTTCAGATAATGTCTGGCGCTGCTTCATGATGTTTAAATCATGATCTGGTGTAATAGAAAAAGCCTCAAGGACTTGATCAAGCATTTCTCTATGCTGAGCTGTTACAGTAACAATCGAATTTATCTGTGGATGTTTATTCAGTTCAAGGACAAGTGGTGCCATTTTGATCGCTTCAGGTCTAGTACCGAAAATAGTCATTACATTTAGTTTTTTCACTTGTTTAATCCTCTTTCCTAGTATAGTACTTTCAATTATACACAATTTGGAGGATAAATTTAATGGTATAAAAAAAGAAATTTACATTGAATTAACGTTAAATTTCTCTTTCCTTTACATTTAACATATAAAATATGAATTATCTAAAATTCATTTTAGTGAAATCATTTGTCTTTCCTATGATTTGTAAGTTACACTTTAAACAGACGACCAAGAACAAACATTGATTGATTAAATCGGTTATCTATGTAAGGAAGGTGCAAAGTTCATTGAAAAAAGTACGTAAAGCCATTATACCAGCTGCAGGTCTTGGGACACGTTTCCTCCCTGCCACAAAGGCAATGCCTAAAGAAATGCTGCCAATCGTTGATAAACCAACCATTCAATATATTATTGAAGAAGCTGTTGAATCAGGAATTGAAGACATTATTATCGTTACTGGAAAAGGAAAAAGAGCCATTGAAGATCATTTTGATTTTGCACCAGAGCTAGAGCGCAACCTAGAGGAAAAAGGGAAAAGCGAGCTTTTAGAAAAGGTGAGAAAATCCTCAAACATTGCTGACATTCATTACATACGTCAAAAGGAACCTAAAGGACTTGGACACGCTGTTTGGTGCGCACGCAACTTTATCGGCGATGAACCTTTCGCCGTTTTATTAGGTGATGATATTGTCCAAGCTGAAACACCTGGGCTTCGCCAGCTGATGGATGAATATGAAAAGACCCTTTCATCTGTGATCGGTGTTCAGCAGGTAGCAGACAGCGATACGCATCGCTACGGGATCATCGACCCTCTTACACAAGAAGGACGCCGCTATCAAGTGAAAAACTTTGTGGAAAAGCCGCCGCAAGGTACCGCACCATCCAATCTAGCCATCTTAGGTCGTTACATTTTCACGCCAGAGATCTTTATGTACCTTGATCAGCAAGAAATTGGTGCAGGCGGGGAAATTCAACTGACAGATGCCATCCAAAAGCTGAATGACATCCAGCGTGTATTCGCCTATGATTTCGAAGGAAAACGATACGATGTTGGTGAGAAGCAAGGCTTCATCGAGACGACTCTCGAGTTTGCCCTTCAAGATGAGGATCTGAAAAAGAAACTCATTCCATTTATGAAACAGCTTCTCGAAAAAGAAGAAGTGAATTAAAAAAAGCTGCCGGTTTCGGCAGCTTTTTATTTCATCACTGAAATCGTCAGTGTATGCTGTTCATTATCAATGACAAACAGATTACTTTCGCCCTTTAATGCGAATTTCGTTTGTTTCTCATTCATCCAAATCTTCTGTTCTGTCAGTCCAAGTGTCGAAGGAGAGATCGGCATCACCTCATGAAAGACAATCGCATTTGCTTCACCATTTTCAATGACATAGTCAGTTTTCTCTGTGGTCAATCGCTCAATCGTTCCGCCTTGATCACTTTTGATCGAGCTCAGCGTTTGCATTTTTTGCTTAAGCACAGATTCTTCTTGCCCAAGGAAAGAAAGTAAATACTCATACGAACCTGCCGATGCAGGCGATACATAGGAATTAAACTGTCCTGGTCCAATGGATAATGACTTTAATTCCTCTGTTTTTTGAAGCGCAGCAGGTTTGACAAAATACGTTTCTGAAGCTGTTTTAATTTGGACGGTTTGTTTATTCTCAGCAACAGCCTGTACTTCTTGTCCAAATGGCAAGGTGACATCCGCCTTTTTTTTCAAGGCTTGGTCTTTGTAAAGTGTGAGTGGATCAGACGTGACAATCACCTGTTGATCCACCTTTTTCATATCGGGAGCTCCCTTGGTCTCCGGGTTCTTCGAATGAGGCGCTTCTATCTTATCTGATGGGATTGCACCAAATGTCGCCAGTGTACGAAGCGGGCGATCTGAAAACATCGATAAGGCAAGCAATATCGTTAATACTGCTAAAACTGTCACTTGAAATGCGGGTCCGAACAGTGAACGCCGTTTTCCGTTCTCTTGATAACGAGACACCTTTTCTGTCTTCTGTACGCCTTTGCGGCCTTCTTTATGTTTCAATTGATATTCTTTTTTCTCTTTCTTTGAAAGCTTGTTAAACCACTCAACAAACTCCTTATACTCTTTCACAACTTTTTTCGTATCATCAAACATACGAAGTTCACCATAATGCATCCAAGCTACCCGATCACAGATTTTTTGAATTTGGCTAATAGAGTGACTGACAAAAAAGATCGTCTTTCCTTGTTCTTTGAATTCTGTAATACGGTCCACACATTTTTGATAGAAGGTTTGGTCTCCAACAGAGAGCGCTTCATCAATAATCAGGATATCTGGATCGATATGCGCTGAAATGGCAAAGCCAAGGCGCGATTTCATTCCACTTGAATAGCTCTTTACAGGCTGGTCAATAAAATCACCAATATCCGCAAACTCTACGATTTTTTCATAAAGCTCGTCTATCTCTTTATTCGTCAGTCCCATCATTAAACACTTTAAGCGAATGTTATCTTTCCCGCTTAATTGGTTGTTCAGCCCTGCAGCAATTGCAATTAACGAAGGCTGGCCGTCCATATCAATTTCACCATTTGTCGGTGGAATGATTTTCGCTAGAAGGTTCGACATTGTCGATTTCCCAGATCCGTTAATTCCTACAAAACCAATCGTCTCGCCTTCATATACATCAAAGGACACATCACGAACAGCAAAAAAACCTTTTTCATTTTTATTAGGAAAAAACAGCCCTTTAATCTTATCTGACTGCTTTTTATATAGGACGTATTGCTTGGATACGTTTCGAAACGAAACCTTTAGTTTCATCGTATAATCTCCTTACTTTTTAAAGAAAATCGACAAATTTATCCCTAAATTTCATATGAAGCAATGAACCGACTGTTAAAAGAAGAAGCGTGATCAGCCAAAAATAAAGTGTGTATTTGACATCATGGAAGAACCATTCTCCCTTTAACAAACTATTTCTAAAACCATCGATAATGTAGAAAAGAGGATTCAATCTTAATATATCCCCAATCCACGCTTTGTCTCCAGTGAGCTTCTCTGAAATATTCCAAAAAATCGGCAGCAAAAAGAAAAGTAATCGTGTCACGGATTGTAAAAGAAATTGATAGTCTCTCACGAGTACGCTAATCGTGGAATTAAACAAACTAAACGAAAACATAAACGCGATCATACAAATAAGATAGTATATATATTGCAGCCAATGTGCGTCAGGATAGATGCCATAGGAAATCAGCACAATCAAATAGACGCCCATCATGACAAAGTAGCTGAACAAGTTGGACATAATCACCACAGACGGCAGCGCACTAATCGGAAAATTCATTTTCGATACCATATTAATGCGTTTAAACACACTGTTTGATCCATCAAGAATCGTCGGACTAATGAAGAACCAAGGGATTAATCCAGCAAGCATCCAGATGATAAATGGAACCTCCATGCCTCCAATAACAATTGGCTGTCCTCCGCGAATGCCCATACCAAAAACAAACCAGTAAGCCAGCATTTGAATCAATGGATTTAAAAACTGCCATAAAACACCTAAATAATTCATCTGATATTTTGATTTTGTTTCATAAACAGCAAGTCGCATAATCAGCGGAAATGAGCTGATTTGCTCCTTTAGTATCGTCAACATTGCGTTCATTCTAATCTTCCTTAGATATAAGTTTTTGGGATTACTTTTTTAAAAAGCACCGCTCATAATTGTAACAGATAACGATGCACATTTCATCTTATAACAAAAGTCATGCACATCAAACTAGAAGACAAAAAACCCCCGAATCCTTTCAATCATAGATTCAGGGGGCATAAGACATTAGATAATTTGATGCTCTTTTAAGAAATCTGTAATTCTTTTCGTATTTTGATTATCGTTAAAGCTGTTAATTTTCAAGTATTTTTCTTTATATTCATCTTCCACAACATACTGATTCTCAATCGCATGTTTGACAATACGAATCAGCTCTTGAGTATTATATGCAATCGGTCCTGGAGCATTTTCTTCGTTTACAGGAGGAATTGCTTTATACTGTCTAATCAAGTAATCTTTTTCTTCCCAATAAAAAATAGGGTATGCTCCTCTATATTGTGCATCATAAATAGCAGAAGAGTAATCAGTGATAAACACCTTTGATACTTTTAGCGCTTCCGATGGATTATCAGAAATAATATGTTTATACTGAGGCAGGTTTTGATAAACGTACTGTGAAAATTTGTTATGCGGTACAATTAACAGACGATCAAGAAGACCTGCTTCTTCAAAGCTTTTAATGATTTTAATCAGAACTCTATAGTAAGATGTTTCTTCGATTCTATTTGTATATATTAGTCCCTCTTCCCAATAGCGGTAAGTTGGCATAAAGGCGATCTTATCTGCACCGTCTACTAATTTGGCATGATCAAAAGTTGCGAGACCTGTCAAAATCAAATCCTCACGGTCATATTTCATTTTGTAGAATTCACCAGCCTCTAGTTCAGAGCTGATGACTGATTTATAAATATTATATTGGTTCTTGTCTTTATGGAATCCAAAGGCCATCGGATTATCAACTGGTTTCGCAAACATTATTCCATGCTGCAAAAAGACAAGTGGAACACTCATAATTCTTTCTCTAAGATGATCAATATATAACCTATCATTCAGAACATGGTTAGATAATTCACTTGAAATAAAATAGCTGGCATTGAAGATGCTTAAATAATGTCTCAGACTATATTTCGGAATGATTCCCTTTCCATATTTAGCTTTAAGTGCCGGATAAGCAGTTGATTTCTTATTAAGAATAAAGTAATTTCTTGAGTCTGTTTGACAATTCTCTTGTACATAGTCATACACTCTAATAGCGGATTCATCTGCTTTATCACTCTTTTTCTCAAAAAACAAATTCACACCATACTTCTTGTCTTTATAGAATGATGATAAGATACTCGCTATTTTTATTTTTACTTTACTAAATAAAGAATATTCCTGTGAATAAGGAATAATGGTTGATGTCACATTTCCAAATAGATTTGTTCTTAGTACTTGAAGCTTGTCCCCATTCTTTTTCGTAATATATGTTTTCACCTTTTTATCTCTTTTTTTCAGCCTTAAACTATGGATAATTCGGTTATCATTTCCAACGAATAGGTTATTATGGATTCTGCTGTCTAAGTCAAGATCATTTAACGAAATTTTAAAGAAACCATACCTTTTTAGGAATTTGATCTTTCTAAATGGTCTTATAAATTTCGCCACTTGGTAATCAGAATTTCTAATGTACAGATATTCATATTTTTGGTCTGAATTATACGCGTAATGTGTCAGTCTTCCATAAACATAAAAGCTATTAAACAAACTAAAAATACGTAGTCTTGATGTATGTTTTGTAACAAGATAAGGGTTTCCTCTTACTAAGTAAACACCATTCGTTCTTACATAAATGTAATACCTTTGTTTATTAATCACCAAAATATTAATGATATTATCTTCTTTGAATTGCTCTAATGTATCTTTACCAAAAACCTTGAGCGGCTGATATCTAGGAACAAGTCTAAAGTTGACTATTTTCTTTTGCTCAGTCACCTTATTTAAAATTTTGATTTGATTACGATTATTCACAGTCACTTCAATATCTTTATGTTCCTGCATCACATCAAACAAAATTTTCCTTACATTTAGTTCTTTATTTTGGCAATCATACGTAACGACAAAGTTGAAGGGACTATATTTGATAAAGGAGATGTCTACAAATCTTCTATCTGCCCCATGAATCTTCAAATCCATTTTATAATTCCGATTGATCTCATCTACGTTCAGCAGCCCTGAGAATAATAACAGTTCCTCTTCGCCTCTATATAAGCCATAGCGGTCTAACCCTAATTGTTTGACATATATATCTTCAAATTGATTGTTAATGTCGATAGGATGTATTTGATTTGGTTGAAGAATGTCAGAACTTTCTTTGACAATATACAAGTTCTGATCCTTAGAATAAAGATAGATCATTTCATTAGAATGATCTATTGAAGATTCAAAAATCATCTGATCCTTTACATTAATTTCACAAATCCTCTTTGATTCGTTTACAATTAGCTCTTTAAATTCAAAAGTACACAACTTCTCTATGTCATCAATATATAACACTAACTTTTGTTCATCTAAATTAAGAATTTCTATAAAATTATGATAAAGTTTGTACATTGAAGCACCTCTATATTATTTTCAGCAAATTTACATTACCGGATAATCTTATCTAAATTTAGCATGTTTACTGTTAAAATTCTATGTTTTTTTATTTTTACCATAACTTTTAAATATGTGTACATTGGAATAAAAAACACAAAAAAGTACCGTTCAAAAGATGAAGAACGGTACTTTTTAAACTATTTTTCAGAAAACACTACTTCCACTACACGCTTCGAAGACTCTCCGCTCTCTAAGTAACAGAATTTCTCATAAAAGGGCGCGAATGAAGCTGGCAATGTAAAGTTTGGCTGTTCTGTTTCTCTTACCCAGTCAATGACGCTGGCTGTTTCTTTCACAAGAGGTCCAGGTGCTTCTTGTTCAAAATCGAAGTAGAAGCCCCTCAGCTTGTCACGATATGTTTCAATGTCTGGCACATAGAACAGCATCGGACGTTTGAGGTTTGCATAATCAAAGAACACTGATGAGTAGTCAGTGATGAGCAGATCAGAAATCATATAAAGGTCTCTAATGTCTTCGTAATGAGAGAGGTCATAGGCAAAGCCTTCATATGGCCCTAAATCAAAGTTTTCAGCGACTAAATAGTGCATACGCAGAATGATGATATATTCGTCTCCGATAGCGGCTCTCAGCTCATGCAGATCAAGGTCTAAATCAAATTTGTACTGCCCCTTTTTATAAAATTGATCGTCTCTCCATGTTGGTGCGTATAAGATCAATTTTTTATCAAGCGGCAGGTTCATCTTTTGTTTGAGTGCTCTCATCGTTTCTTCATTGTTTTGATTGTGAAGGAAGTCATTTCTCGGATATCCTGACTCAATCATAGTCTTTTGAAATTGGAAAGCTCGTGTAAAGATTTCGGTCGAATAAGCATTTGGAGAAATGAGATAGTCCCAATTCGATGCTTCCTTCGTGAAATTCTTTTTGTATTTCTTTGTGTTTGTTCCAGGCATATGAACTTCGTCCATATCCATCGCCAGTCGTTTTAACGGTGTACCATGCCAAGTCTGTAAGTATGTGGTGTGTTCTGGTTTTGGAACCCATAGCGGCAAACGACTGTTTACGACCCAATACTCCGCTCTTGCCATTGCAAAAATCCATTTCAATGACAGACGATTGATATAGTAGATGCCCTTTTCCTTAAATGGTGCTTCATGCCCTTTTTTCACGCTCCAGATCAGCGTATATTCAGGGTGATTTTCTTTCATATATTCATAAATACCACGCGGGTTACAACTGAATTGTTTTCCATTAAAGCTTTCAAAAATAACGGTTTTCTTCTTCACAGACAACTTACTTGCCAGCTTAAAGGTCGTTTGGAAAGTTCTTGTCACAAGGCGGTTACGAACTTTCTTTATTTTACCGATTTGCTTTTTGAACTTCTTCCACTTGCTTTTGACGTAGTACTTCGCACGTGTTTTCATTGTATAATCATTGATTCGGATGCCAAGCGTTTGTCTTTTTTTCTTTCGATACACCTCATATCGAATCGGTACATCATTTCTTTTATGAATTTGGACAAGTCCTTTGAGTTTGTTCGAGCGATCTCCAAGCACTAAAGAAGTGGTTGTTAATGTTTCCTCTGCTCCGTTCACATCGCAGATAAATTCAAGATAAAAGCGGTATACAAAGCGTTTGTTTAATGAATAGGTCAATTCCTCTAAAGGAACTTCCGCTGAAAATTGATAAAGCTGTGGTACATGTTGATCATCACGGTATTCGATCACTTCATCTTTTATATAGGTGATATTTACCGGAAAACGATGCTCAATTGGTTCTTCACCATTTTTCTTCAATAGAAGCTTTGCTTCTATGATCTCATACGGATGTTCAGCACTTAGAACGCCTGCATAACCGGACACAGATAACATACATCCTTTGTTGAGCTCGATATGATTGAATTTCACAACCTTCAGCTCACGTTTGATTTTCAAAGATGCATTTCCTTTGTCTGTGCGGTATGGAATAATATACAGCATGGCGTCTTTATTTTCTAAAAAAGTCATCTCAGGTTTTTCTATTTCCATTTTTAAACGGCGTTTATAGTATGACGTCTTTTCTTCTACTTCGGCATGATCCGTTTCTTTTAGTTCTTCTTCCTCTTCTTCCGAATCAGAATCATAGGCCGAGTCCTCAAGCTCGTCCTCATCCTCTTCTTTGTCTGCACTCAAATAGTCCGTCACATACAGGTTGTATGTCTGACCCTGCTCTAATGCAAGCGGAAGCGATGATTCACTCAATACCAATTTGAATAGATTGTCTTCTTGATGAACAAGCGGCAGGAAAAGCTCTTGTTTTGATACTCTTTCCCTCATAAATAAATAAAATTCTCTATCTGTTAATGGCATGTCATCGTCGATACGAATAAGCATTTCTAGTTTCTCATGATGATTTTTTAACCCTTCAACGACACTCTTCTTATGAATTCCCTCTTCAATCATTAATCGTTAATCTCCTCTGTTCAGAAATCTTACCGTTGTGTTGTCACATTATTTTACTTTCCAAGAATAGTTTCCTTGTTTCGTTTGATACGACCATCCATCGATTGACGACGGTTTATTGGTGAGCAGCTCTTCCTCTACTTCTAGACGCTGCAAAACTTCCTGAAGTTCTTCTGTTTTAAAACGAATGTAAAAATCAACGTATTTTGTTTGATTCGTTTCAATGTTTTTCTTTGTTTGAAAATGGCCAATTGGGAAGCTGACTTGATGGTTTTCATCGATTGTTTGAGATATGATTTCAGCTCCATTTACTCGATCATATCCTGCGAAATCAATTTGCACATGATCCGCATGACTCATTTCGTCCCTCAGCTCAAGCTGAAGATGAAGAACATGATGTTCAGCGCTTAGATCACGCAAAACCCATTTCATGCGGTCCACGATCCTTCTCAGTTCATCTTTACGCTCACGGTTTTCGAGCATTTGATGAAGCGCTGTATTCCAAAGAGACATTTCATCAGAAGGCACAAGATAAAAATAGGCTTGTTCTCCCAATACCTTCTCAACATCTAACTTATGCTTAGTATCTCCAAAGAAGACGGCATCCACTTGCTGTTTTCTTATTTGTTTAAATAATTCTCCGTAATGAGAATAAAGTTGATGCGGATCTTCTTCATAATGTGCGTCATGTACAAATGCAGCATAATACGTTGTTTCGGGCTGTTCGACTTTAAACAGGTGACGGTCTTGATCCCGGTCTTCTGTAATCATCAGTTTCAAACGGTCATTTTGTGTTTGAATACTAGATAACCATAGTTGCTTTATATCCGTCTTCTTTGTAAAAGTTTGAATTCCTGTTTTTTTATACCAATTAATATGCCGGACTGGATTCTTTTTTGTATCTCCAGGGTAGATGATCTCCATATAGATATTGCCATCGTCATTGATTAGTTCTTCCAAGTATAGAGCACCTGTATGAGGAACAAAGCTTTGTACTCTGCACAAAACGCCCTGCCAATTGTACTCTTCCCTCTTTACTAATTGCTGCTCTTTATTATATTGATCAATAAAACAAATAGGGGAAGATGGCAGTTCATATCTCGTCACCTGCACTGTTGATTCTTCTGCTGGCATCACTGCTTCATTGATCGATTGAAAAGATGTACCAATGATAAATTCCGAGTAACGCCTTTTACTTCCACTTTCCGGTAGAATATAGTGCTCAAATACATTCAAGATGTCAACTTGGTGAAGAAAGGTCTCCTCCAAGCTATGAATATGTTCTTTCACATTTGCATCATAATTCAAAGTTAAAATGGCATTACGTTTATGTTTGTCAGCCAATGGCTTTAATCTCGCTTTTAAAGACTTTGTTAAGGGCTCATCCTGTTTTGGTACATCACCCATGATAAAGTAGTAATCCATATCAGGCATGTCAACTGATGTCATTGTTTCATGTTGTTCAGGTTGATCCAATGTGTGTTCAACTTTTTTCTTCATCCAATTTTGAAACAAAGGAAGCTCTCCTTAAAAATAATGATAACTTGCTCATTGTATTTTACATGAAAAAGTACTTCTCACCAAAAGATAAGAAGTACTTTTTTTCGATCTATTAAAGTCCAGCAATTTCTTCCTTAATTTGTGTTGTCGAGATGCCTTCTGTTCTTTTCAAGTACACGACTTCGCAATGCTCTTTCAAGAAATCGAATTTACCTTCCCAGTCATCTCCCATGACAAACACATCAATATCGTGCTCTTGCACGTCACGGACTTTTTGATCCCAGCTGTTTTCTGGAATGACTTCGTCTACATAACGAATCGTTTCAAGAATCAGCTTTCGATGCTCGTAGCTGTGATAAGCCTTTTTTGATTTTTGCAAATTAAACTCATCTGTCGATATGGCCACCACTAAGTAATCTCCAAGCTGCTTTGCACGTTCGAGCAGCTTAATGTGCCCCCAGTGTAATAAATCAAATGTACCGTAAGTAATAACTTTCTTCATTGCAAACATGAACTCCTTTCTTCATTCCTTATTCAACTGCTTTCATGCAGTAATGTTTATCCGTAATCCTATGATCATCGTTCGTATTTTTTCGCTCTTCGGAACCTCATTATATCACAGCGCCTATCAAACGTTAAGCAGATGTAAAGACAAACTATTTCCAATTTATTGGGTGAAGAAGGGAAAGTCCGAAGAATCAATGTTTCTCGCAGCAGCATCCTTATGAATTGATGAAAATGTCATGAAATTTAAAGGTTTGTAAAGTTATTGTTAATATTTCATGGAGCATCTGTGATAAAATGATGTGTAGACGAAAAACGAATTTACTAATTAACGTTCATAGATAACAAGATAAAAAAGGAGGTCTAAACAATGCAAACAGAAGTGGTCTCTAACCTTTCTTATGTAAACGGCGACCTAGATGAATTTATTAGCTATATGAATCACCATCATATTTCTCAAAGAAGAGGCGCAATGATTGCGACTGTCAATCCAGAGATTGGCTATGCTGTTATGAAGGATCATGCATATCATCAAGTTGTTTCTTCTGCGGATTATGTTCTGCCGGATGGTGTTGGCGTCGTCTTGATGTCACGTTTGACACAAAGTCCGCTGAAGTCAAGAATTGCTGGCTTTGATGTCTTCATGTCTATGCTTGATCTAGCAAACAAGCAGTCTAAAAGTATCTTTTTATATGGGGCGAAAAAAGAAGTGCTTGAGGCTGTTAAACAGCGAATTGATACGGAATATCCAAATGTGGTCATCGCAGGCAGCTGTGACGGTTATCAAGCAGATAAACGTTTCGTAGCAAAACAAATCGCTCGCTCGAAAGCAGATATGGTGTTCGTTGCTTTAGGTTATCCAAATCAAGAGAACTTTATTTATGAATACCGTCATTTATTCCCGCAGGCTGTTTGCATCGGTTTAGGCGGAAGCTTTGATGTATTTAGCGGAACGGTGAAGCGCGCACCACGATGGATGATTAAAACAAATACAGAATGGCTGTACAGACTTGTTGTGAATCCATGGAGATGGAAACGAATGCTGAATATTCCTAAATACGCTTTTGCCGTATTGAAAGAAAACAAAGGGAAAAAACGTTACTATCCTGAGCAAGCAAAGGATCAGACGAAACAGCTGTGAGAGACTGACCAATGATGAATATACGCTCAATGATCATTTCATGCTATGCAGCTTTCATTTCTTTCATTGGATGGCTGATGAGCGGCGTGAAACCACGAGAAAACCAGGTGACGCTGCTTGTTTCATTTCAAGAGAATACAGCTGCTCTTATTGATGCTTATCAACAACAGGCGAACATGACGATGAAGTTTACTGTCCTCTATACGAAGCATGCTTCTGCGATAGAAAAGGACGAGTCTCATCTGTCATTTCGCTATTTTCATGAAAAAAATCCTCTCCATCTTATTCGATGTATTTATACGATGTTTAAAAGCAAGGTTGTCGTGACAGATAATTACTTTCTTATGACAAGTGTACTCAGAAAACGTCCTTCTACCACCTGTATTCAAGTATGGCATGCCAATGGGGCGTTGAAAAAGTTCGGGCTTGAAGATGCTTCAAATTCGGAACGAAGTCCTCGTGATATTAAACGGTTCAAACGAGTCTATGCGTCTTTCGATTATATCGTTACAGGCTCAGATCATATGCGCGAGATTTTTAAATCTTCCTTTGGGGTGAATGATGAACGTTTTTTACCAACAGGTGTACCGATGACGGATGTGTACTATGAACAGCATCAGCCTTCCTTGAAGCCGAATGATTTTCCTAAAGGGAAAAAGATCCTGCTTTATGCACCGACCTATCGAGACTTTGCAATGGACGGTCTTGTCCTGCCTTTTTCAAAAGAACAATTGCAAACAGAGCTAAACGGTGATTATATTCTGCTCGTCAAGCTTCATCCGGCGGTCAAACATTTAGCGAAGGCGGAAACAGACGATGAATGGATATTTGATGTATCCGATCAGCCGCTTTATCCATTGCTTTGCGCATGCGATGTACTGATCACAGATTACTCGTCGATCGTGTTTGAATATGCACTGCTTGAAAAGCCTGTTTTGTTCTTCACTTATGACTTAGACACTTATCGCAAGAAGCGCGGTTTAGTCGATCGATATGAGGACATCATTCCTGGGAAAGCTTGTATCACTCAAGACATGCTCTTGATGGAGCTGCTTCAACTAACCGAATCAGATAATCAAGACCAAATCAAAACCTTCGCCGAGGAATGGAATCAATATTCAAAGGGAAGGTCCAGTGAGCAGCTCTTATCCTTTATTGAACAACAGCTCTTACACAAAAAACGTCCGGCTTCTCAATAGGAAGCACGGACGTTTTTTTATTTGTTATACACCGGGATATCGTAATACAGAGTATAGTCATCAAGCAGGTTATACAAACTATACATACGAGTGACTTGCTTATAAGCCCAGCCTATATCTGTTGCATATTGATGAGTCGCTGCACTAGACCAGCGCATTTTATAAATTGTATCTTGTTTGTATGTGGCATGATTGATATAGCTGTTGCCAATGAATTTTGCTCCGCCAATAATGGCAGCCTCTGGCGTGAACCATTGCTGTTCATACGCATACTTTGCACCAAGATAGTTCGGATTGCTGTCGTATGCGCCAATGCCATACATGTTATATACTTTCTTTCCATTAAACATCGTCCCATTCGCTAAAATGGAACCTCCGTTACCTGTTTCAAGCAGCGCGTGAGAAATGAGATAAATTTCGTTGATATGATACGTTTTCGCTGCCGTAATGAATGCTTGTCCTTTACCTGCAAGAATCCCTTTGCCTGCTAGAATCTTTGAATTGACTTCTGCAGGATTGAGATTCGCAGCTTCAGAGAGTTTCAGGAATTGAAAATAAGATTGCGTGCCTTCTGCAATATTAGCTGGGTCTACATATTTTTGCACCTCTGCTGCACTTGCATTTCTCCAGCCAAGGCTGATCTTGATCCAGTTTCCTTCTTTCCCAAGCTGTTTCACTTTTGCTCCTTTGTTCAGCTGCGCCACGATGTTGCTTGCAGAGCTCGAATCTGGTGTCGAACGGACATTTAAACCGTCCGTATTCACTGTTGATGTTGCTTGGTCTACATATGGTGCATAGACATAAGCCGCACCATCTGTCTGTGGTGATACCTTCATTTGTTTGTTGACCATCTCATTGACAGTAAGGTTGTAGTTCGTTTGCATGACCATTGGGCCATTTTTGATTTTTACGGCTGTAGCTGTCCAGCCATATTGACTTTTCACAAAAGCAATGGCTGCATTTACAGTTGGTAACCCTGTGAATTGCTGCGTAATGTTGATTTTGTAGGTTGGTTTCGTTGTTGTTTGGTAGGCTGCTGGTTCATTCCGTTTTTTGAAAAATGCCATACCTTGATCGCGCAATGCAGTTGTTGAGATGGCACCTGTTTTGATCTGATATTGACCATAATCAGCTGCACCTGTTTTTTGAGCAGCTGCTTTCATTTTTTGTTTCGTTAAATAACTTAACGCTTGATTCAGTTTTGTCTGATTCACCGTCGGCTCTGTTGTGATCCGGTATTGTTTAACCGCTTCAGTCAACGTTTTTGTACTGCTGGCAACGCCATTTTTCTTGATAATCTCTTGAGCCTGCTTGACTTTATTTTGCTCATATACAGGTGTTGTCTTGAGACTATACGTTTTGCTGACAGCTTGGCCCTTACCAGTTGTAATGCTGCTTGTCACCTTCTGCGTTTTTAAATATGCGGCACCTTTATTGATTTTGGCTTGCTCCGCCGATTGATTGACGACAAGTCGATACGTGCTGTCAGATGCTTTACCTGTTTTTTTCGTTGTTGCTGATACCTTTTTCCTTTGGAAGAAAGCTGCTGCTTTTTTCGCTTGGTCATCTCCTAAAAGGTTTCCAGTCACTACTTGATATGGCTGAGTAGAAGAGATCTTTTGCGATGTGTAGCGCCATTTCTTTTTCTTGAAAAAGGCCACCGTTTTTCCGTATGCTGTATCGTTCAGTTGATTGAGCTTCACGATATAATTTTTTGTTTTTCCCACTCGCTGTACAGTCCCTGTAGCGCCGGTTTGTTTCTTAATCTGGGCCGCAGCTGAGGATGCCTGTTTGTTGTCTTTGAAATAGCCTGATTCCAAGCGATAAACATTTTTTAAAGCGCCTGTCTTTTGAATCTTCCCGCTGATCTTTGCTTCTCTTTGAAGCTGGGTAAGAAGCGTCTGTGCTTTTGACTGGTTCGCTTGTGCAGCTGATGTGACGATGTAATATGGCTTGCCTGCTGTCACCGTTTGAAGCACCGCTTTTAAACCAGACTCTTTTTGAAAGCCTTGCAAGATCGTATTCGCCTTACTTTGCCCAACGATACCGCCTGAAATCAGCTGATACACAGTGCCTGCTTTGTTTTCAGTTTGGTATGTACTAGTGACACCGGCCTGCTTTTGTAATTCGGTTTGAATATTTTTGACTTTCGTTTCAGAATCAATGGTTCCTGAAATGACCTGATAGGAAGGTCTGCTTTGATTGATCACTTCATAGGTGCTATTGAGTCCTGAGGTTTTCGTTAGCTCGAGTGAGAGCTTTTTCGCCTGAGCTTCATCATTGACGGGGTCAGATACGACCTTTTGTAATGGAAGGCGGTCACCTACTGGAGACACCGTACCGCTCATGCCCGTCTCTTTTTTTAATGCAGCTGCACTTGCACTCGCTGCTGCTTGTGACTCATATCCTGAGGCAGTGAGCTGATAGGTCGACGTGTTTCCTGAGGTTTGATAAGTGGCTGTCCACTTTTTGTCCTTCTTCAATGTTTCCACTGCTTTTTTCACTTCTGACTCTGTTGTAAATACTTTTGAGGTGTTCATCGTATAAATGGATTGATCGACATAGGAGGCTGCTTGCGCTTCATTGCCCGCCTGTACTGTCATACCAAAGGCAGCTGCGAGTAACATAATCTTGATGGTTTTTTTCACGTTCACTGTCCCTCTCTTAACTTTGCATAATCGTCTACTAATCTCTTTATCGACAAAAACAAGTACTCTTTCAAGTCATTTATGCAATAGAAAAATAGAGGACCCCTTCGAAGTCCTCTTTTCCTTTATATATGCGATACAATCAGTTCACAAGTTCCTTCAATTGAGAAGTTCCCTGTTTCAGCCGGCAGGATAAAATGAGCTCCTTTAGGCAGTGGATATGTATGCCCATCATGCGTTAGAGCCCCTTCCCCGCTAATTACACTGCACAGCAAAAACGGATAATCTTGCGAAAGCTCTACTGCTTGATCAATTTCCCATTTATACACTGAGAAATACTCTGCTTCAACAAAAGTTCGAATGGTCAGCCCACGGCGTGTTTCAACTGATTCATCTGCATAACCATCTACATGGGGGACCGTTGTGACATCAATGGCTTGCGCAAAATGAAGTTCACGTTCATGGCCATTCTGATCTTTTCGTTCATAATCATATACCCGATAGGTGGTATCTGAGCTTTGCTGCGTTTCGAGGACAAGCGTTCCTTCGCAAAGCGCATGAATGGTACCGCTTGGCACATAATAAAAATCACCAGGCTTAATCTTCACACGACGCAAAAGTCCTTCCCAATCTCCACTGTTCATCATGGTCACAAGCTCAGTTCTTGTTCTTGCGCTGTGCCCATAGATCATTTCTGCTCCTTCTTTGCAGTCAATGATATACCAGCACTCTGTTTTTCCAAGCTCGCCATTTTCATGTCTTTCCGCGTAATCATCATCTGGATGAACTTGAACGGACAAGTCCTGGTTTGCATCTAAAATTTTAGTTAACAGCGGGAATCGATCGCCTTCTATTCCCCCGAACAATTCTCTGTGATTGTCCCATAGTTCGATCAGCGTTTTCCCTTTATATGGACCGTCTTGCACGACACTTGGTCCGTTTGGATGAGCAGAAATTGCCCAGCATTCTCCCGTTTGATCAGAAGGAATATCATAGCCAAATTGATCTCTTAAGGCTGTACCTCCCCATATTCTCTCCTTCAATTCAGGCAGTAAAAAAATTGGTGACTGCTTCATTCAGGATGACTCCTCCCTTTGCTACCCTTTGATAATCCTTATAAGGCTTGATGAAAACTAGCAAGTCTCAACTTTTATTATGACGCTATCTAAAGAGAAGTCAATCCTTTCAGTACACCAAATGAAAACGATAACACGAAAAGATTTCATCCTTTGACAGAGCCTGCGAGAAGCCCTTTGACAAAGTATTTTCCGAGCAGTATATAGACCAAAAGTGTCGGCAGTGCGGCCAATATTGCCCCTGCCATTTGGACGTTCCATTGCACAATTTGACTGCCTGATAGATTTTGCAAGGCAACCATCACCGGCTGATGCTCTGCAGTGGTCATCGTGACTGCAAATAAGAACTCATTCCACACATTTGTGAACTGCCAAATCGCGACCACCACAAATCCTGTGATCGAAAGCGGAAGAATCATATGTCTGAAAATCCCGATAAACCCTGCGCCGTCCATTTTTGCCGATTCAATCATTTCATCAGGAATGCTCACATAGAAGTTTCGAAACATGAGTGTTGTGATTGGAAGTCCATATACGACATGGACTAGTACCAAACCTGGAATCGAATTGTATAATCCGACTTCACGCAAAAATTGAATCAGTGGGATGAGGATACTTTGATATGGAATAAACATCCCAAACAGCATTAGAGTAAAGACTACTTCTGATCCTTTGAAACGCCATTTTGATAGGACATAGCCATTCATCGCCCCTAAGACAGCAGACAATGAGGTAGCCGGAATGACTAGATAAAGAGAATTCATTAAATTGGGCGCTAGCTTTTCAAATGCGATTTGATAGCTTGAAAAATCAAGTGTTGACGGCAGTGCCCACATTTTCTCAAGGGTTACTTCACCTAATGGCTTCAAACTTGTGACAAGCATGACATAAACTGGCATGAGAAAAAAGAGACTGCACAAAATCAATAAAGCATAAAGAACTGGACGGACAAACCATCTAGCTGTCATGATGACGCCCCCTTCCGGCTCGACAGGAGATATGGCACAATAAAGACCGCAACTGAGATCAGCATCACAATCGCGATAGCGGCACCGCCCGCATAATGGTTTCCTCTAAAGGTCATTTCAAACATGTACACGCCCGGAACATCTGTGACAAAGTTTGCACCCGGTCCTGTCATCGAGTAAATCAAATCGAAAATCTTTAATGAAATATGAGCCATGATGATAATGACACTTGCAGTTATCGGTTTTAATAAAGGAAAAATAATCTTCCGGTAAATCTGCCATTCGGTTGCGCCATCCATTCTAGCAGCCTCTCTTACTTCCTCTGGAATGCCTCTCAAACCCGCCAAATACATCGCTAGAGAAAATCCAGTCATCTGCCAAACAGCTGCAATTACGACTGCAATGATTGCCGCAGGGACACCAAACTCA
Source organism: Bacillus sp. FSL K6-2841 (assembly GCF_037976435.1). Classification (NCBI taxonomy): domain Bacteria; kingdom Bacillati; phylum Bacillota; class Bacilli; order Caryophanales; family Bacillaceae; genus Bacillus; species Bacillus sp. FSL K6-2841. Next base: position 3,177,895 of record NZ_CP150266.1, read on the forward strand.
ATTTTCCCCCAGACAAATCCAGCTAAAATATTCGTATCCGTGTACCACTTAGGCTGGATACCAAGCGTCTTTAAAAACAGATTCACCCCAGTGGACGGGTTTAAAATCCATTGCCAGACGACCCCTGTCACAACGAAGGAAAGGGCCATTGGAAAGAAAAATAAATTCCGAAATAGAGATTCACCCTTGATCTTTTGATCTAGTAAAATCGCAAGTGCAAGCCCAGAGGCAATAACGGCTCCAATAAAGAATAGAGTAAAAAAGACCGTGTTCCGAAGATCTGACTGAAAGCGGAAATCTTGAAACAGCATCATATAGTTTTGAAGCCCTGCGAAAGAGAAATCAGGAACAAGCGAGGTCCAATTTGATAATGACACATACCCTGTCCAACCAATAAAGCCGTAAACAAAGATGAATAATAACACAGCCGACGGGGCTAAAAATAGAAGCGCAAGCAGCTGATCCCCACTCCATTTTTTCCGAACACGTTTGACTTTGGGTGTTGATGCTTTTGTGATCGGCGATGTATCCATGCGCATGAAGCTACACTCCTTTTTAAAAAAGAGGCGGTGCTTAGTCGCCGCCTCCTCGTCTTTATTTCATTGAATCTTTTAAAGATGAAACAAACTGGCTGCTGTCTTTTTGTGTGACGAAGATATTGACGGCTTGATTCGCTTTTGTCACAAACCCTTCTTCAGCAGCTGAACCATGCGCGAGAGACGGCGCCAGCTTTGAGTCTTTAAATGCCTTCATCGCCGATTTTCCGTATTCATCATATTTAGACATATCTGCATCCACACGTGCCGGAATCGATCCCTTCAGCGGGTTAAATGCATCCTGTCCTTCCACAGATCCTAAGACAGATAAGAATTTCTTCACGTTTTCTGGCTGTTTCACGCCCTTTGGCAGTCCAAATGTATCGGTGATCACCATAAAGCTTCCCTCTGTTTCAGGAGTCGCCACGTATCCAAAGTCTTTATTCACCTTCAGATCCAGATCATTCACAAAGTACCCCTTCGCCCAGTCGCCCATGACGTTCATTGCAGCTTCCCCTTTTGCTACGAGCTGCGAGGCATCCTGCCAGTTACGTGAGCTGTGGTCATCATTGACATATTCAAGCATACGTCCAAAGATGTCTGCCGCTTCCTTCACTTTTGCGTCATCCATTTTCATGTCTCCAGCCCAAAGTTTTTGATATCCATCAGCGCCTAAAACGCCGAGCAGTACACTCTCAAACAAATGTGTTGCTGCCCAAGGCTCTTTATCCCCAAGCGCAAGAGGTGTAATGCCTTTTTTCTTTAAAGCATCTGCTGTCTTGAAAAATTCATCAAAGGTCGTTGGTGGCTCTAAACCTGCATCATCAAATACCTTCTTGTTATACCAAAGCACATTGCCTCTGTGAATATTCACTGGTACTGAATAGATTTTCCCATCTTTGCTGACAAGGTCGATGAGTGATTCCGGAAATTTGTCTTTCCAGCCTTCCTTTTCATATAGATCATCCAGCGGCTCCATTTTACCTGCTGCGACCCAGCTCTCATTCAGCTCCGCTCCGCCATGTACTTGGAATGTAGCTGGCGGGTCATTTCCTTGCATCCGGCTAGTCAGAACAGCCTTTGCATTTGTACCAGCACCACCTGCGACAGCTGCATTTTCAATTGGAATATCTTTATTTTTCTCTTCAAACAATTGAATGAGTGCTTTCAGTCCGTCCTCCTCACCTGCTCCAGTCCACCAAGAAAAAATGTCGAGCTTCTCTGCTCCGCCCTCTTTTTTTGCATCTGAGCTCGTCGATGAACTACAGGCAGTGACGATAAGCATACAGAGAACTAACAGCGTAAAGCCTAATTTAACCTTCATGATTGATCCCCCATCCCTATTTTGTAAGCGTTATCATAATAAGTATAATGGCAGATCCTTGCTTTTTTTTAGGCAAACTTCTTCACTTTTTTATGAAATTCTTCATTTTTTTACGGTCTGTTTTCGATATTCCTTCGGTGAACAGCCGACCATCTTCTTAAACACACGGCTGACATAATTAGGGTCTGTATATCCTGCCTGATAGGTAATTTCTTTTAAACTAAGCGAGCTGTCTTTGAGAAGCCTTTTGATTTTATCCAGCCGGCAGGCAGTCACATACTCTTTAAATGTCAGCCCTGTCTCGTCTTTAAACCTTTTTGTGAAATAGGTCGGACTTAAATCAACATAGGCCGCAGTCTGTTCCAGCGTGATCTGTTCACAAAAATGCGTTTTGATGTAGCGCTTTGCCCGCTCAATATCATTCACAGTCTGGTTTCTTGCTTCGTACACGTCAAATAAATATTCACAGCACTGGCGGCATTCTGCTGCCGTGTTGATCGTTAATATAGGCCAGTCTGTTCGGAGTCGTGATTTAAATAAGATCAGCAGCTCTTTTAGTTGAGACAGGGTCGCCCCCTCTAGTTCAAAAGCATCGAATAAAGCGAGCGCCTCCTCTCTTCTCCCTTCTTCCATTGCCTGCATCATATCGTCTGCAAGCTCAGGCAGATGGATCAATGGATGGGACTGTTCTTCTGTTTGGTAAAAGCCATAACGAACAACGCCAGAACTCTTTTTCCGCTGATAATAGGAAAGCTTCGCCTCTGCTGCACTTTTCTGAAGATAAAGCGGATTTGAGACCGGGTGTCCCATGCCAACGACAGGTGAAGGCTGATCGTTGGTTGTGGCATTTCGAATCGCCTGCAAGACATCTGCCTTTAACTGACCAGGCGCTTGGTGACGATAAATGAGACATGTAAACAGCTCACCACTCACCTGAATCGGCACCGTATGAAAAAGGGGAGATGTCTGTAAATGAATCAACAACTGATTCCCGATTGTCCGCTGCACAGCGATGACAAGACCTGCTTCGAATTCATGAAACAGTTGTCGAAACTCCGTGGAAGTATAGGATTGTCCGTTTATGACATGAGCTTCAAGCCACTTTGACTGCTGACCGGCCGCCAGCGCCTGCCGCTGAGACGCCTCCTGCTGAATCTCTGACGCAACCGTTCGAATGGCGGCGATGGTTTCATCTTTGTCAGCCGGTTTGACGAGATATTGTTTCACTCCTTCCTGCATCGCTTGCTTGGCATAATCGAACGTATCGTAGGCTGTCAGCATAATAAATTTTGTATGAGGACTGATCGCTTTGATTTGCTTGATCGCTGTCAATCCATCCATTCCAGGCATCTGAATATCCATGAGCACAAGATGAACGGGCTCAGTCCGCACGAATTCAACCGCCTTTTTTCCATTTTCAGCTTCTCCTGCTATATGACACTCTGGAAGCCAATCGGTCATGAACTTCCGCATCGCTAGCCGTTCTATCTTTTCATCATCTACAATCAGCACGTTCAGCATGCCGGTCCCTCCTTCATTGGAATAACCAATTGAATAGTGGTGCCTTCGTTTGGATTTGAGTCAATTTGAAGGGCATCTTGTACCCCATAAAACAAACGCAGCCTTGACATCACATTTCGAAGACCGATTCCTGTTGAATGCCCTTTACTCAACATGTTTGGATCTTCCTCTTCTTTTTCTGATAGCAATCTTCTTTTCTCTTGTTCATTGATTCCCATCCCATTGTCCCGAATCCGAATCATCACATAGCCGCCTTCTTGATAGATCGAGAGCTCGACAAGTCCATCTTCCTCTTTTGGTTCGACGCCATGAATAAAGGCATTTTCAACAAGTGGCTGTAAGGTGAGACTTGGGATACGTACAGATAAACACGATTCATCTATGGTCGTTTTGCATGTAATACGATCGGCAAATCTTGTTTCTTGTATATGAAAATATTCTTTGACCACTTTTACTTCTTGTTCGAGCGTAACGGATGCACTGAGAGCTGACAGCGAATAACGCATGAGAGTGGAAACAGATTGGATCAACCTTGATGTGGCATCCGCTGATTCTAAGTAAGCCATGCGTGAGACGATGTTTAAGGTATTAAATAAAAAATGTGGGTTCATTTGGTTTTGGAGCGTTTTCAGCTTCATATCTTTGATTTTTTGATCTAAAGCTGCCTTTTGTTTCATCTCTTCAATCATCATTTTCATCTCTTGACGCATTCGCTGGAAGGCCTCATTTAATACAGAAATTTCATCCTTTGAGGTGACATGCAAGTCCGCTCCATCAAAGTTTCCTTCTGATACTTCCTTTACGCTTCGAGAGAGATGGACGATCGGTCTTGAAATCCCGCCAGCAATCATATACGCCATCCATAATGCGACTCCAATGGACAGTGTAAACAAACATAGGGTAAAGAGCGCATAGGTTTGGTGTCTTTTTTGCAGAGATTGATAGAGTACTTGATACTCAGACAATTCATCATCAAGCAAGGTCATTGTTTGCTCTTGTATGTAGGAGGAGACGGTTCTTACTTCCTTCACACTTGCTGCATATTCTTTGATTTTTCCTTCTTTTACATGTGTCATGGTCGCATCACTCTCATTGATGAGCGTCCGTATCATATATTGATATTTTTCAATAGAAGGAACTGCCGCATGAAGCCCGGCATCTTTTCGCAATGTCTGGTCGTAGGATTTCATTTTTTGTTTTGAAGCTAGGTATTCTTTGGCAAACTGCTGATCCTTTTCAATCGCATACGCATTGACCTTTTCATACATCGTTTTTGCCTCTGTCGATATATCATTAAGCAGGAGAAAAGAACGAAAGCTTCTGCTATATTCCGATACGATATTCGAGCTGCTCCAATAGACGAAAAAAGCGGCCACGTTTCCAAGAAATACAAGGGTTAAAAATGCCAGTAACAACTTGCTTCGAATCCTTTTCACGGCTGCACCCCCTGCCTTCTGTCTGTTTGCTGTAGCGGCAGATCCTCTTGCCGAATCACACTCGTTCCTGTGTACTGAAGCGGCTCTTCTTTTTCACCTTTCTGCAAGCGCACAAGCGATTCTACTGCTTGATAGCCCATTTCATAAGGATGCTGAACAACGACTGCATCAATCTTTCCATCATCGAGCGCCTGAATCGTATCTGGCAATGTATCAAATGCGAGTACATAGACATCTGTGGACGATCGATATTGCGCTGTTGCTTGAATGATACCTGCACCATCTAATGCACTCGTGCCGTAAAATGCAGTGAGCTTTGCATGATCGTTTAATAGTTTATACGCGGCACCGGAGGCCCCTGATTTTGTAATGGCTGATTCTTCTATTCCAACAATATGAATGCGTTTTTCAGCGGCGACGGCATCTCGAAATCCTTTGACGCGCTGCTTTTGATGAACGGCATCAAGCCTGCCTGTGACAATTCCTACGTACTGTTCGCCTTTTGTATCTGCGATGAGTGCCTGTCCTGCGATAAAGCCTGAATAATAATTGTCCGTGCCTACATACACTTGACGCATGCTCCCCTCTGCATCTGTATCAACGGTGACAACATCAATGCCCTTTTCCCTCGCCTTCTGAAAAAGCGGTTTGTATTTTTTCGCATCAAGTCCCTGTGTCATAATGCCATCAACATGCCCTGCGATTGCCATATCAATGGTTTTCAAATGATCATCTATATCGGCTTGCTTCGGACCCAAATATTCTAAATACACGCGATGAGCGGCTGCCGCATCAGCAGCTCCCTTTTGGACCAGCTGCCAATATTCATTATCAAGTTCCTCCGGTACAAGGACAAAGTGATATTGATAGGTTGATGACGCTTTTTCGGAAGCGTTTTCAATTTTAAATAAATCTTGACCTAATGATGTTAAAAAAATGACAGATACGACACAAAAAGTGAGAAAGGTGCCCACCCCGATCCACTTTGATACTTTCACCACATCCTCCCCCTTTCAAAAATTGCGCATAAAAAAAGAGCTGCTTATAAGCATACTCTCTCGACCTCTATAATTCCTTTGTCATAAATAAACTGTTTGGATCTTCTTGATATGAACCGAAAGGCGGACAAATATAAAACCCAACACTCTCATATAGTTTTCTTGCTGGCTCAAAGAAAGACATCGCACCTGTTTCTAAGCTGACACGTGAATAACCGCGCCTTTTTGCCTCTTGGAGAAGATGGTTCAGCATATACCTCGCTACACCTTTTCGCAGATGGAGAGCCGCGGTTCTCATGGATTTGATTTCACCGTGCTCTTTTGACAGCTCCTTTAACGCTCCGCAGCCAAGAAGCTCCTCTCCATCCCGTACACTCCACACTGTGACATCTTGCTTTTTCAAATCAGCTAACGGAAGGGCATGAATGCTTTCTGGCGGGGAATGCTCTTTCATTTCTTCTATATGAGCGGTAATCAGCTGTTCTATTTGTCCATCCGTGAGTGTATCTTGTTGAATGTACACATCTATCACTCCTTCACGATCATTGTACGTGAAGAGTCAGTATTCACCAGCTGTTATGTCAGATAAACGAACAAACAACCAGCATTCATCTGCCAGTTGTTCATTTGATAGCACCTATTTATGAAGAAAGAACCGCTTGTAATTCTTCTGCCGTACTGCTTTCAAGCTGACTTCCGATCCCTACTGCCACTGCGCCTGCTTTCAGCCAGTTTGGCACATCGGTTGGATGAATACCTCCCGTTGGAATAAATTCAATGTCTGGAAATGGGCCTTGTAAGTTTTTCATATAGGATAAACCGAAGGAGCCACTTGGAAAAAGCTTGAGCAAGCAGTATCCAGCTGCTTTTGCCTGCATGATTTCACTTGGGGTGAGGACACCTGGTACATAGAGTGTGTCGTGAAACGAGAGATGCTCTCCAATGACAGGAAGATATCCTGGACTGACAATAAATTGTGAGCCTGCGCCAATGGCTGACTGCGCCTGCTGAAGAGTGGTGATTGTGCCTGCTCCTACAATTAGATCTTGCTCATGCTGAAAAGATGCAATGATGCGTTCCGCATTGGGCGTGGTATACGTCACTTCAATGGCTCGAACGCCTTTTTTCTTTAAACGCTCAATGATCTCAATCCCTTCTGCTTCGCTCCCCGCTCTCACCACTGCGATCAGCTTACAAGCCGCAAGACGCTCTTTAACGCTCAAACTTGCTGACTTTCCCATATCCTTCGTCCCCCTTCATATATTCCCGTCTTTGATATCGTTTGGCTCCCTTCATAAAAGCCTGAAGCTCTTCCCGAGTAGGCAGACCGTCCTTATCGCCTGGAGACATCACCGCAAGAGCCCCTACAGCATTGCCTCTTGTCACAGATTTTTCATATGATAAACCGTCCAATAAACCACTAATGACCCCCACGGCAAATCCATCACCGGCACCGACTGTATCCACGACATTGGGCACATAAAAGCCGCTCACAATCCCCTGACTGGCTGCACTTTTATAAAAGGCACCTTCTGCACCGAGCTTAATGACCACAAGCTTGACGCCTTTTTGCAAATAAACATCTGCAATCTCTTCCGGCTCGTAACAGCCTGTGAGCCTTTGCCCTTCTGCAAGCCCCGGAAAAAACCAATCCACTTGAAAAGCTATCTGATTTACTGTATGGATCATATCTTCTTCCTCTTCCCATAGCTGCAGCCGAAGGTTTGGATCAAATGAAATGGTTTTGCCTGCCTCTTTCATCTTTTGAAGAGCATGAAAAGAGAACGCTCTCATTTCATTAGATAACGCAGGTGGAATACCTGTCATATGGAGATGTCCTGCCTGCTTGAAATAATTCACGGGAAAGTCGCTTGGACTCATCGTGCTCGCAGCAGAGCCTTTCCGATAATACGTGACATCAGGATCTCCATCTATCACTTTGGATTTAAGTAAGATCCCTGTTTGAGCCCCATCATTTGAACGAATCACTGCACTTGTATCGACTCCTTCTTTTTGAAGCTCTTCTAAAATAAATGTGCCAAGTGAATCTGCTCCTACTTTACTCATCCATCCCACATCAAAACCTAGCCTCGCTAAACCGACTGCCACGTTACTTTCGGCACCAGCAAGCGCCTTTTGAAATGTATGCACTTGATGAAGCTCCCCGACTTCTTTTGCGTAAAACATCGCCATTGATTCCCCAAATGTGACCGCATTCAATGCTTTCACTCATTTCTCCCCTTTCATGGTACCGGTTTCAAATTAGTTGAAAAAGAGAGAGCATGCACGTATGTATACTCTTCTCTGTCTGTTGTTTATAAGGATTTTCTTGCGATGATTTCTCCATCAAGCTGAATGGTTTGGGGCGCACTTTCATCCCCTTCAAGCCGAGTCTTGATTTTTTGCATGGCGGCTTTCCCCATTTCATGAGATGGCTGGGCAACCGTTGTGATTCCAGGCCCAATCAGCTTATACCATTCTGTATCATCAAAACCTGCAATGCCTATATCTCCTGGAATCTTTAATCCGAGGTCTACAAGCTCACTAATCAGCTTCAGCATAAGTAATCCATTGGCTGCTAAAATCGCTTTTTTCTGCTGGTTTGATTGGACAAAATGGACAAGTTCTTCTCGCAGTTGTTCCTTTTGTTTCAAATCAATTTCTACAATGAGCGGCTTCTTATGTTTACTCATGGCTGTCTGTTCATATGCTTCTTTTCGTTCTTCACGAGGACTGATCCCATCGACCGGCTCAGTAAAGAAGGCGATGTGCTCATAGCCTCTCTCATACATTTGTTGAAGCAACTGGATTGTGATATCACGGTTATTCGTTGTCACTGTATCGACTTTTAGTTCAGGTAATTTCCGGTCAACAAGGACAATCGGCACACCGTTTTTCTTAAAATCCTGCAGAATGTCATTGTTCTGGCCTGTCGTATTGATGATGAGCCCTTCAATATAATGCGCATTCAGCTTGAGGAGCATTTCGCGTTCTTTTTCTGGCCGGTTATCTGTATTGCATACCATAATGCTGTATCCATATTCATCACAAATTTCTTCGACTCCGCGAAGTGTGGCAACAGAGAATGGATTTGTAATGTCGGCTACAATAAACCCAATGACCTTGCTTTTTCTTACTTTCAATCCTTGAGCGAGCTGACTCGGACGATAATGCAGTTCTTCAATGGCTTTTTTAATTTTTTTGACCTTTTCAATAGAAATTTCATTTGTTCTGCCATTGATATATCTGGATACAGTTGATTTTGAAACACCTGCATAATCGGCCACTTCGTTGATGGTCACTTTCGTTTGCTTTTTCTCTTTCATTCAAAAAACTCCCACAATCAATGTCTTCTCATTTGTTTCGAAACCGATTTCAAATAACTTAAAAAGAGCATATCATAATTTCTTGTATTCCAGAAGATTTTTTTGTTTGAAGATGGCAAATAAGCATTTAAATAAACAAAAAGAAAGCGATTTCAAAATAACGGTTGACGATACTCTCTTTTTCCTCTAAAATTTTCCTTGAAACCGATACCAAATAAAATACCTACATTTTGTTTCAGATGGAAAGGGAGGCTTATTTCAAATGGAAAATCGTTATGCTGTACATCCTGAGCAGGTCAAGCGTTTTACAACAGAGGAACTTCGTCGTCATTTTCATATTCCTACACTATTCGTCAGCGGTGAATTGAAGCTCTACTATTCGCATGAGGACCGTGTGGTGATTGGCGGGGTCATGCCGTCTGCAGAACCGCTCAAATTAGATGCCGGCGACTTTCTACGTACGGAGTATTTCCTTGAAAGACGCGAGATCGGCATTGTAAATGTCGGCGGTCAAGGAACGGTCACTGTCAATGGTGAAGCCTTTGTACTGGAGCACAAAGATTTCTTATATATTGGGCTTGGACACGAAGATGTACAGTTTGCTAGTTCATCAGGCGAAGAAGCAAAGTTCTATCTTGTATCAGCCACCGCTCACAAAGCGTACCCTACGCAAAAAGCTGCCATCGCTGAATTAACACCGAATCACTTAGGGGAAGCGTCTGCTTCAAACGTACGAAACTTGTATCAAGTCATCCACGCAAACGGTATTCAAAGCTGTCAGCTCATGATGGGAATCACTCAACTGGAAACCAATAACACGTGGAATACGATGCCCGCTCATATTCATGATCGGCGTATGGAAGTGTACTTATATCTTGATATCGAAGAAGATGCTCGTGTCTTTCATTTTATGGGGGAGCCATCTGAAACAAGACATCTCGTTGTGGCCAATGAGGAAGCGGTTATTTCTCCTGCCTGGTCCATTCATTCAGGTTCGGGTACAGCGAATTATTCATTTATTTGGGCGATGGCGGGCGAGAACTATACGTTCAAAGATATGGACTTTGTCCCAATGGACCAGCTGAGGTAATGTGATGACGACAGCATCCTATGTAACGTCCCTCTTTTCTCTTGAAGGCAAAACAGCCCTTGTGACAGGTCCTGGAACCGGCATTGGGCAGGGCATTGCTGTGGCGCTTGCCAGGTCAGGCGCAGATATTATCGGCACATACCACCACACACCGCTAGAGGAAACGAAAGCGCTCGTCGAACAGGCGGGCCGCTCGTTTCATGCGGTTCAGATTGATTTTTCCGACCCTCAAACTGCAAAACAGGCTGTCGATGCCATGTTACAAAAGCATACGATCGATATCTTAATCAATAATGCTGGCACCATTAAAAGAGAGCAGGCTGCTCATTATTCAGAGGAAGACTGGCATACGGTCATGGATGTGAATATCAATAGTCTCTTTTTCCTCACCCAAAGGGTTGGGCGGCAGATGCTGAAAACTGGTCAAGGGAAAATTGTTAATATTGCCTCCCTTCTATCATTTCAAGGCGGCGTCTTTGTCCCCGCTTATACAGCAAGTAAACACGCAGTCGCAGGGCTGACGAAGGCATTTGCAAACGAATGGGCGAACCAGCAAATACAAGTGAATGCGATCGCTCCTGGTTACATTGCGACCAATAACACGCAAGCCATTCGGGACGATGAGAATCGAAATGATGAGATTCTCAAACGAATCCCTGCCGGTCGCTGGGGAAAGCCTGAGGATCTAGCCGGTGCTGCTGTTTTCCTTAGCTCACCAGCCTCTGATTATATGAACGGTCATATTTTAGCTGTTGATGGCGGCTGGCTTGCGAGATAAAACAGACGAGAGAATTCCTATTTGCAGGAATTCTCTTTTTTCTATTTGCATAATTCTCCACCATCCGAGTCACTCTATAAAAAACATGACATGAGGGTGAGGTATTATGAAAAGTCGTATTGAACAAGATATAGCGTCCGTCATCAAGCGCGTCAAAAGCTTTGCCGGGAAAAGTGATGATATCGTGTTCCACTCATTTTCATTTGGCCCTTCTGCTATCTCTGCATGTCTCATGTACATTGAAGGACTCACAGAATTTGAGATGCTTTCCAAACAAATCATTTCACCTATGCAAAAGGAGCTGGATATCACCGAAGTTGATTCTAGTACGCTTCCAGCCCTGTCTAAAACGTTCTTTGGCATCCAAAATGACGTGCTGGAGGATATGAACCTTGCCATCGAGCAGTTATATAGCGGCAGGGCTATTTTATTTGTAGATGGCGCGGCTCAAGCACTTGCACTCCAAACGAACCTTTTTCAATTTAGAGAAGTAGAAGAGCCGCAATCGGAAGTCCTTGTAAGAGGGCCTCGGATCGGTTTTATTGAAAATCTTGAAAAAAACACGGCTTTAATCCGTGAGCGGGCAAACGACCCAAACCTTGTCATTCAAAAGGTGAATGTAGGTACTCGCAATAAAAAGTCCGCAGCCCTTGTGTACGTTCGTGATATTGTTGATCCCAAATTAGTAGAAGATGTTTTAGCACGCATGGCCGAAATCAAAATGGATGACATCCCTGAAACCGGCTATATTGAACAGCTGATTGAGGACAGTCACATCTCCATTTTTCCGCAGATTCAAAATACAGAACGTCCAGACCGGGTGATTGCTTCTGTGCTTGAAGGGAAAGTATCGATTTTACTCGATGGCACTCCTTTTGCGCTCATTTTACCGATGACCTTTACAGCCTTGATGCAATCACCTGAAGATTATTATCAGAGATGGACTAGCGCGACTCTTTTACGTTTACTCCGTTATATCGCTGTTTTGCTCACAATTTTTTTACCCGGACTTTACATTGCACTTGTCTCTTATCACCCAGGCTTATTACCCACACGAATGGCACTCACCATCGCAGGCAGTCGGCAGAATGTTCCGTTCCCTCCTGTTGTTGAGGCGATTCTCATGTCTTTTACGATAGAGCTGCTGCGGGAGGCTGGACTTCGGCTTCCTAGAGCCATCGGGCAGACAATTGGGCTCATTGGCGGCGTCATCATTGGTCAGGCGGCTGTCCAAGCCAATATCGTCAGTGCCTTAATGGTGATTATTGTGTCGCTGACGGCACTAGCTGACTTTACGGCACCGTCCTATGACTTTAGTTTCCCGCTGCGCATCTTGCGGTTTATGGCCATTTTCAGTTCAGCGATGCTTGGGTTATATGGCTTAATCATGTGTTATTTATTTGTGCTTTGTCACCTGATGCAATTAAAGACCTTTGGTTTTGACTATTTCACACCTGTTTTGTCTTCACCGTTTTCAGATTTAAAAGATACGTACGTACGTTTACCAATTGGGCTATTTAAATCGAGACCGAAAACAGCAAAAATAAAAAATCTCAAAAGACAAGGAGATTAACCGATGTACAGAGCTGAGAAGCTATCATTGTTACAAGTCACCATTCTGTGCAGCTCTACAATGATAGGCGCTGGAATTTTAACCATTCCTCGCAGTTCTGCCAATTCAGGATTCCCTGATGGCTGGATCATTGTATTACTACAGGGAGTCATCTTTGCTTTCGTTGCTTTTTTGTTAGGATGGATTGCTGAAAAAAATGCGCCGGATACCATTTTTGAATCAAATAGAAAAGGAGCCGGTGCAATCTTTGGCACATTCTTCAATTTAATACTGATTGTCTATTTACTAGGCATCGTCGGCTTTGAAGCGCGTGTTCTCGGGGAAGTCGTCCAATTTTTCCTGCTGGAATCGACTCCCATGGCAGTGATTGTGATGATTTTTCTTCTCGTGGCGATCTATCATTTGAAAAGTGGTATTTTTCCAATAGTCAAAATGGTGACATACATATATCCGATGACGATGATTATTTATATTGGGCTCATGCTGTTTAGTTTGAAAATATTCGACTTTGATTACTTACGCCCAGTGATGGCGCACGGGTTTAAAGATTTCAGTAATTTGTTCTCTCAAACATTTATTCAATTTACAGGCTTTGAGGTCATTTTGTTTGTTGTACCGCTCATTTATAAAGACAAATGGTCGAAAGCAAAGTGGGCTGCTGCGATCGGGGTTGGAATGACTTCTCTTATCTATTCTCTCACGCTCTTTATTGTGATTGGTTCCATGACCGTTGGAGAAACGAAATCCCTCACCTGGCCCACTGTCTCACTCATTCAAGCACTAGAACTTGAAGGGGTCTTCATTGAACGATTTGATATTTTTTTACTGACGATCTGGACGTGCCAGCAGTTTATTTGCATGCTTGGCTTTTTCCAATTTGCCATTAAAGGGTGCCACACAGTCTTTAAGACGACCAATGTAACGAGACTGCTATGGCTGCTGTTTTTGATTACCTCTGCGCTCTCTTTATTTCCGAGAAATATCAATGAAGTCTTTTACTACTCTACTTTACTCGGCTATGCGTTGTTCGCCGTTTTAGCCATTCCTTTTATTACAGCCATTCTGCTGATGATACGCAAAAAATGGGGAGGTCGTTCTGCATGAGAGGAAGACGTGTACTGTATATCTTTTTGTCCTGCTTTCTTTTCCTTCTATCAGCAGGATGCTGGGACTTAAAGGATATTGAAAAATTATCATTTGTGCGCGGCGTTGGAATTGATGAGGAGGATCAGAAAGGAGTTAAGCTCACTTACCAAAACCTAGTACCGAAGATGGGCGGGACACAAGAGGCTGATTCTCCTGGCTATGTAAACGTCGTCTCGAAGGGGAAAAATGTACTGGAGGCTGTCAGTAATGTCTCCTTAAAGGATCCGCCAATCTATAGTGATCATCTAAAAATCTTCCTCTTCGGCAAAAATCAGGCGGAGCATCACGATATTCAAGGAACGCTCAATCATTTTATTCGAGATGATGAAGTTCGGCGAAGCAGCTACCTCCTCGTATCACGTGATGATGCATCAAAAGTGATCAATCAAAAATTGAAATCACAGCAAAAGGTTCCAGTTGAACATATCTTTGAAACATCCAAAAACCGAAACTTTAACGGAAAGATTTTGCTGCCAACCCGTATTGGCCGGGCATCTGATTACTTCCAGATGGGCGTTAGCTTCCTTGTCCAAAGTGTAGATGCGATAGACGGCGAACTTATCTATGATGGGGCAGGAATCATTCACGGAAAAAACCGAAAGCTGATCGGTTTCATCCCTGCAAAGGATGTTCAATCTTTAAATTGGGTGATGGACCGAATTTCAGGCGGCGTTGTACCTGCCACCTACAAAGGCTTTCCGATCACATACGAAATTAAGAAATCCAAAACTAAGATTGAACCTTCTCTGAAAGATGGGCATATTTCCTTTAAAATCATTGTCAACACAAACGGAAAGCTTTCTGAAGATCAGTATCCTCCAGAAAATTCATACGATGAACAGTACATCCAAAGATTTGAGCGTCTTTTTGCAAATAAAATTAAACAAAGAATTCAAAAAGCGGTTCATCATGTACAAAAAGAGGTGGGCGTTGATCCCATATTTTTAAGCCGGCAGTTTCGTATTAAATACCCTGACTATTGGGAAAAGCATCGAGACGAATGGGATGCGCTCTTTCAAGAAGCGGATATCGAATATGAAGTCAAAGTCAGTATTTTGAACTTTGGGGCAGAAGGTGCAACAAAAAGCTTTAAATGGTAAAGCAAAAAGGCGGTTATCCCGAAGGGGAGCCGCCTTTTTTACGTACGACGATGAGAAGCTGATACAAGGTCACTTGATCAGTCAACGCTTTTGTTTGAAAGCCAAGTGACGCTCCTACTCTTGCCACCTCATCAAAAAACAATTCGACGTTTTGATCAATCGGAACATTGATCCTCTTCTCGATCACCCGTTCAAACAAATGATCTGGGAAAAGCGCACGCATGGTGTTTGGTGTGAAGAACCTCAGGTGACCTCGGTCTAAAATTCCTACATCTTGATACGTAAAATCACCGGTCATTAACGGGAGAAGCACCTCCGCATGCATCATGTTTGGCAGACAGCAAATGATCACACCGCCTGGCTTTAAAGATGCGTGCGCTTGTTCAATCATGTGCCAAGGATCTGACACATGCTCTAAAACATCCGAAAAAATGACCGCATCAAAAAAGGCCTCTTTCTCTAACCACGGGTACTCATCTGCTTTTGCCTCAATGACTTCTTTGTAATATGCCTTTGCGATGGCTGCTTTTAATGGATCAGCGTCTACGCCGTACATGTCAACAGTCTGCCGGTTCATTAGTTCAAGCCCTGTTGCCCCTGCGCCGCATCCCACATCCAGTACACAGGCAGCATCTTCAGGCAGCAGAGCCGCAAAGTATGGATGAGGGGTCATCAGATTGAGGTCGATGCCCCATTTATCTAAAAACCGCAGCCTGTTCTCTGCAAACAATGTAGAGATGTTCGTTTCTTGATTCGCTCGAAAAGTTGCATGACCATGATGATGCACAAATGAATCGTGAACGATTTGAAGCTGATATCCCTTCAGCAACGATCTCAAACAAAGGTCGTCATCCTCAAATGATCCATACACGAACCGCTCATCAAATAACCCCACCTCTTCAATGAGCTCTTTTTTCACAAGCAGACAAAATCCCACAAGCCGATGTACATAAGTTCTCTGACCTTTTTTCGCAGCCGTATAATTCTTCGCAAAGGCTGGCAGTTCCTTCACATCTGTATACGCTGGCTCGACCATTTGAGGACCGCTCACATAGTTGGAGACTGGTCCTACCATCCCAATGCGTTCTGATGCAAATAACGCCTCTCTTAATGGAGAAAGCCAATTTTCCGTGACGATCGTGTCGTTATTTAAAAAAAGAATGCTATCTCCTGCCGCTTTTTTTGCTCCTTGATTACAGCCTTTTGCAAAGCCTCGATTTTCTTCATTTTCTATGAAAATCACATCGTTCAGCTCTCTCACATATTCCTTTGTCCCGTCGGTTGACGCATTATCAACGATGATGAGTTCATATTGGTCACTTCGGGTGTGCTGCTTGATGCTGTCGATACATTTTTTCGTTAAATGCAGTTCGTTGTATGTCAGGATGACAATGCTCGTTTTCCCTTTCATCTCATTTCCACCTTTCGCCCGCCTGTTCCATATGTATGTCGTATGCAGCACGTTCAGAAGATGAGAGATTGTCCTTTCTTGATTAAACGTTTGTTTAACAAAGAAAAACCAGCTGCATACGGGCAGCTGGTCATTGTTCACACCGTTTTTCCTTCGTCACCTGCGACGGCACGGTTTCTCTTTTTTAAATCTTCTTCAATTTCTTCAAGACTTTTCCCTTTCGTTTCAGTCACCATATATTTCACAAACAAGAAGGCGCCTACGCCGATGACCGCGTAAATAAGGAAAAGATTACTGATACCCATCGCGCTTAGTAAAGTTGGGAATGTAAGCGAGATGATTAAATTTCCTGTATGAAGGAGGAAGGTAGAGACACCTGTACCAATTCCTCGGACATGTACCGGAAACAGCTCAGGAAGCATGACCCAAACGACAGGACCCCAGCTGACAGCAAAGATGACGATAAAGAGCCCTAAACAAATAATAGTCGTCCATCCTGCAGCTGTTGACCCCTCGAAAAATCGATTGACCACTGACAGGACAATTAAGCTTAAGACCATGCCAGCATTCCCAAATAAGAGCAGCGCTTTACGCCCTACACGGTCAATGATTTTAATCGCCACAAACGTCATGACGACATTCACTGCCCCAATTCCAACGGTTCCTAAAATGGCCGCTGAATTACCAAAGCCAACGCTTGTGAATGTTTTTGGTGCATAGTAAATAATCGTATTGGTACCGATAAACTGCTGCAAAAAGGCAAGACCGACCCCAGCGATTAATGCTGGGCGTACCCATGGCTCAAATAATTCCTTAAAACCGCCTTTTTCTTCACTTTCCGCCTGCTGAATATCAGAAATTTCTTCTTCCACTTCTTGCTTACTCTTTCTCAGTTTAGATAATATCTCTTTTGCACGGTCTGCCTGTCCATGGACAAACAGCCAGCGGGGGCTTTCCGGCATAAATAGAATCCCACATAATAAAAGCACAGAAGGAACAACCGCAATTCCAAGCATGAGGCGCCATGCTTCTGCATCTGCTAAAGCGTAATTCACAATATAGGCGAGTAGAATACCAAATGTGATCATGAGTTGGTTTAAAGAGGACAGTGCTCCTCGCGATTCCTTTGGAGCAAGTTCAGATAGATATAATGGAACAATCGTTGTCGAGCACCCGACAGCAAGCCCTAGCACAATTCGGAATAAGACCATCACTTCCGTATTCGGGGCAAGAGCTGTACCAAATCCGCCGATAATAAACAAAATCGCTGCGGCGATGATGGCTTTTTTCCGCCCAAATTGATCTGTCAGCTTTCCAGATAAAGAGGAACCGAGCATCGCTCCGATTAGAATCGAGCTGACAACAAGTCCCTCTGTAAATGCGTTTAACCCTAAATCCTCTTTCATAAATAAGATGGCGCCAGAAATGACACCTGTATCATAGCCATATAAGGCGCCGCCAAGTGCGCCGAAGAAATAAAGCCAGCCATTCCGATTTTTCATGTTCATAACCCCTCTTTTGTTCTGTATGTACTGGATGTTTCTCTATGGAAAATCATTTTCCTCACTTTCTGTCACTTCAAACATTTCGATGTTTTATGACAAATATATTTCATTTGCGTATCATTGAAACTTTTTACGATAAGAAAACGTCAATTAAGCGTTAGTGAAAAAAATGTCGCACTATATCCCGTTTTAAGGTATATTTGTTTTAGTTTGTAAGCAAAAAGAAGGACATCTTTACTATAAAAATCATAGCGAGGGTTTAAAATATATGGATCAATCAAGAAGCAAACGCAAAGGAAAAAAGCGTTTAAAACCATGGGTGAAAGTCACTCTATTTATAGTCGGTATTCTTTTACTGACAACCGCTTCTGTCACAGGCTATGCCTACTATAAAGTGACAAGCGCTGCAAAAAAAGCACAAGTATCTTTAGATCGCGGCGCACAATCTGTCAAACGGATTGAAGCTTTTGATCCTGGGAAAGACAGCTTTTCTGTCTTGCTGCTTGGCATTGACAGCAGACCGGGTGAAACAGTGAAACAAGCACGAAGCGATGCGATGGTCTTAGCAACCGTCAATCGTACAAATAAAACCGTGAAATTATTAAGCATTCCAAGGGACTCATACGTGAATATTCCAGGGCATGGCTATGACAAAATTACACATGCACACGCATTTGGCGGTGCAGATTTAACCTTAAGTACAGTCGAAGATTTACTAGATATTCCGGTTGATTTTGTGATCCAAAGTAATTTCAAAGCATTTAAAGAGATCGTCAATGAACTAAACGGGGTCTCTATTAACGTCAAGGATGAATATGTGGTTAAACAGGTTCTAAAAGATACAAAGGGCAAGGTACAGCTTCAAACAGGTACTCATACGCTAGACGGTGATCAAGCACTCGCATATGTGAGAACAAGAAAAGCAGATAGTGATTTAATGCGCGGACAGCGTCAAATGGAAGTATTAAAAGCCATTTTTGATAAATCAAAATCGTTAACATCTATTCCGTCATATGACAATATCATTGATACACTTGGTGATAATGTCGCGACCAACCTTTCAATGAAAGAGCTAGTCGGGCTTTTCCCGCTTCTGACGTCATTGAAATCGGTAGATACCATCCAGCTGAAAGGCTCTGATTACCAGCCAAACGGAGTTTATTATTACCAATTAGATCAAAACCAGCTAAACGAAGTGAAGACTGAATTGAAAAAGCAGCTTGAATTATCATAAACAGAAAGCGTCCCTAGGGGCGCTTTTTCTTATTGACAATGATGCAGATTTTTCCCCTTTGGCTTATTTCCTTGATCATTCGTTCATTTTTGTTTAGCCTTGTAGAGAGGATCAAGCATCGTATTGCTCATGAGAATGAAGGAAATCGTACATACTTTGAAGAGGCGATTGCATGCATGAAGGAGGATTTGACAGCGATGAAAAAAATGATTGCGATTGATTTAGACGGTACACTTTTAAATACAAAAAGTGAAATATCTGCTCAAAACCGGGAAGCATTGATTCGTGCGAAGGAAGCGGGATATATTGTCACCATCTGTACAGGGCGGGCGACTTTTGATGTGAAGGAACTGCTTGGCGATTTGGACATTCCTATTATTGCAGCAAACGGCGGAACCGTTCATACTGAAGGCTACAAACTTTTCAGCCGCATCACACTCGACCAAGAAGCAGGAAAACAAGCGGCTAGGGCATTAGTAGAACGAAACATTTATTTTGAGGTCTACACGGACGATGCGCTCCTCTCTCCTTTTGATGGAAAAGAGAAGCTGAAAGCAGAATTTGATGTGATCAAAAGTGCGAATCCAAATGAGGATATAGCTGATTTATGGGAAGGGGCAATGACTCAATTCAAACAATTTGGCATCAAACCAGTGGATGATATCCGCCAGATTTTTGAGTCGAATGAAGCAACCTATAAATTACTCTGCTTCTCATTTGATATGAACAAACTACAGGAAGCACGAGACCTCCTCGCGGAAATGCCTGAGCTTTCATTGACCTCTTCTGGAAAACATATCATTGAGGTACTTCCAAAAGAGTCTGGGAAAGGACATGCTCTCAAAAAACTCGCAGCTCATTATGGCGTAGACCGCTCACATATTTATGCGATCGGTGACAGCCCCAACGATCTATCCATGTTTGAGGAAGCAGGCCACCGCATTGCTATGGGAAATGCAGTCGATGTCATTAAAGAAAAGAGCACTTATATGACAAAAGGCAATCATGAAGACGGTGTTGCTTACTTTATTGATTTGCTTTTACAAAATCAATTCCATGAAAAAAAGACGCTTGTGTGATCAGCGCCTAGAGAGAAGTCTAAAAGTCCGATGCGAGCATTGATCGGGCTTTTTCTTTATTTTTTAATTCGAACTGCCGTCTCATACTTATCCTTCCAATACGTACTTGTTTTCATATTCGTAAGCACGACACCATTTGAGACGGTCACATGAATGACTTGATTTGACCCTGCATAAATCGCCGGCATCAATGACGCCCCTCTAAAGAAAACGAGATCTCCCGGCTTCAGCTCCGACCGTTTCACAGGCGTACCTGCCTTGACTTGACCTGACGCATAACGAGGCAGCTCCATACCAAGCACTTCACGATACACATACTGTGTGAACCCTGCTGTGTCAAAGCCTTGCTTTGGATTCGTCCCACCTTTAACATAAGGAACTTCACCAATATACGTAGCAGCTTTTGAGACAATCGGGTCTTCTTTTGCTAATTTCAGCTCCGTTAATCGTTTCGCACCTGTCCATTTTTCGCGCCAATACGACTCAGACAAATAAGAAATCGTCACACTTTCCGAACGGCTCGCATGAATAAAACGGTCGCCCCCAATATACATCCCTACATGAGAAATACCTGGCTTATATGTGTTGCTAAAAAAGACAAAATCCCCAGGACGTATATCATCTAATGCCACTTTTTCTCCAACCATCCACTGCTGTTCAGCACTTCGAGGCAAATAAATCCCTATTGATTTTTCAAATATATATTGTAAAAAGCCTGAACAATCAAAGCCAATCTTAGGGTCTGCTGCACCAAATACATAAGGAATACCTAAATATTTCATCGCATCTTGCACAAGACGATCATCCGAGATTTCCGGTGTGCCGGGCAGTCGTTTGACTGCATAAAATCGGTTCGTCCAGTACTTGCTTTTGCTGACGTCTGTTTTCACTACACCTTGACTAAGCGTGATGTGGATGACCTGATCGTTACCAGCGTACAACGCTACATGTGTCGGGATATCCTTTGTTTCTTCAAGGCTGCGAAAATATACAAGGTCACCAGGCTGGGCTTTATCCCATGATACCTTTTTTCCAATCTGATACTGGTCAATCACCTTCCGCGGCAAATCAAATGCGCCTGATGTCTTGTACACATATTGCGTAAACCCTGATGCGTCAAAGCCCGTTTTTGGATCGGTTCCTCCTTTATGATAAGGTGTTCCAATCAACTTTTCCGCTTGCTGCAAAGAAGACACTGTTTGAGCAGATACTTCTGATTGAGCCATGAACATCAGCCCTGCGAGCGCGCATCCACCAATCAATATTTCTTTCCATTTCATGATCTTTCCCCTCCTTTCTTCTATAGTTTCGGCATGACACCTAACATTTTACACCTTTTTTCGACAAAAAAGAGCACGCAATGCGTGCTCTCTATGCTCGTTAGAGTTATTTACTTGCTTCCGTTTTTGACTGTTTTTGTTGTTCAATTTTCTGCATTTCAACCGAGATCTTTTGTTTTTCATGATCTGTGAGGCTGTCACTAAATTTAAAAGCAGACATAAAGACAAAGACTAAAACTAACGCAACAAACGGCCAGCTTGCTTTTAGAATTTTCATTTCTTCTCTTTCCCTCCGTTTTCTTTTAAGTGTTTAACTTTATCAGCGTGATCTACTTCAAAGAAAATGTGTCCGTCTTTTTCTTTCCAATCCGCATTCGTACCATTTGTCAGCATACGGATAATGGATTTTGATTCAAATGATCCTGCTTTAACCGGAGCAGGTGTTGCTTCTTTGATGTACATTGGGACAACTTCAAATGTCGCTTTTCCATCTTCATTCAGATGATACTGAACAAGTGCAGAATCACGTGTTCTTGACCAGCCTTGGTCAAAAATAAAGTTTCCTAAGCTATAGAAGATCGCCGTGCCGTTATAGACTTCCATTGGCTCAAGAACGTGCGGATGAGCACCGATAATGACATCAGCACCAGCCTTTGACATCGCTCTTGCCAATTCTCTTTGTCTATCGTTTACCTCATTGTTGTACTCCTGTCCCCAGTGAGCATGAACAACGACGATATCTGCCTTTTCAGCAGCCTGCGAAATCATCGGAATAAAGATAGATGGATCGGCTGGCAAGATACCTGCCTGGCGATTCGTTGCTTTAAAATCTTTCCCATACACATCAGTAAAACCAAGTGTAGCGATTTTGACACCATTTACTTCTTTATACGAAATGTTCTGCTTCGCATCCTGAAGGTTACGGCCTGCGCCTGTATAATCCATGCCAGCTTGATCAAAGGCATCAATCGTTTTGTTTAGCCCTTTTTCACCATAGTCAGCCGCATGGTTATTCGCAAAGTTTAATACAGAGAAATTCAAATCTTTCAACGCTTTGACAGAATCCTCATCTGTTTTTAAATGAATATTCTTTTGCGCCGCTTGTTCTTGATCTGATGCGACTGGATGCTCAAAGTTACCAGTCACATAATCTGACACATCAAAGTATGGTTTGGCATAGCGGAAGAGATGCTGTTTTCCATAACGGTCTGTTACTTTCTCTACGTTTCTTCCAAACATAATGTCACCGACAAACGAAGCGGTCAGGATGTTTTCTGGGTTCTTTTGTACAGTTGGCACTTTTGCTTGCCCGATAAACGTAAATAGAAATGTACAAGCAATGACGATCGGTAAAGCAATCAGCACGTGTTTATTCGTTTTTTTCTTTTGGCTCTTTGTGATTTTCAGCAGCTTTTCCTGAAAGCTCAATTTTTTATTCATCATTGGACACACCTTATCTTAAAATAGATAGTAAACATACATGATGGCAAATGTTGCACCACTTAGAAGTAATGTGCTTCCAAGGGTAATTGTAAGACCTTGCTTTTGAATCGTATTTGCAATCAATCCAGGAACGATAATACCGATTCCGCGGAATTCTGCTATTTCAAATGGGACCACTGGATAGAAGAAATCAAAGACCAGCTTTAAGGCAATCCCTGTAATCAGCATCGCAGCAAACTTTCTGCGTCCGTATAAAATCATAAATTTCGAAAGACCAAAGCGAACGATGACATACGTAAGCAAACTGACAGATAAGACAACTAAAATGAAAACTGGCTGGTTAAATACAAGCGCTAGATAACCTGGTACAACAAGTCCAGCTGGTACGATTCCTGTTTTTTCTGCAAAGATTAAACTAAGTAGAACACCTAAAATTAACGAGATATAAAGATCTGATCCGAACATTTTCTATATTTCCTCCTAGCTGACAAGCTGCTTAATTTTGTATTCTTGAATTTTTTCGATTAACGGTTCAGCGGCACCATGAATATTGCCGACTCCATAAACCACTCGATTATGAAGCTTTTTCTCAAGCATGTTCATAATTTCTTCTGTAGATTGATATTCAAGGTTGTGTAAGTGGTCAGCCGGGATTTTTCCATCCTCATATGCTTTTACAATTGGATCTGTTGTTTCACCAATTAAGACGAGATCACTTGCTTCAATATAAGGAAGTACATCCTCCGCAAACTGGATCGTTCGATCTACACGATCCGCACGGCAGTTCATGATAATAATCGGTTCATCTGTTGGATATCCAATTTCTTTTACACGCTTCCAAATGTTCAATGTAGATGATGCGTCATTTGCCGCAAAACCATTTACAAAGTGTCCAGGCGTTTTCGCATCCATTAATGGAAGAATTCTCATCGCTCCTGGATCAGGCGGCGCATTTAACATTCCTCGGAATGCCGTATCTTCATCAATTCCCAATGCCTGTGCAACACCAAGTGCAAGTGAGGCATTATCTGGGAAGACCATGTACTCAAATTTCCGTAAATACTCATCAGAAATCTTGGAATTATCTGCAACAATGACTTCTGTATTGCGTTTTTTCGCAATCTCTTTAAAGAAATCCGTATATTCACTATCCGTAATAACCAAGTGTCCATTGTAAGGAATTGTCGCTGTAAAGGCTTCTGCTATTTCATCAAGTGTCGGCCCCATGACGTCCATATGATCTTCAAGAACGTTTACGATCACGCCAATATTCGCTTGAAGCAGCTCTTCTTGAAAGATTATTTGGTAATCTGGATTTACCGCCATACATTCACTGACGATGGCATTTGCTCCTCTTTCAACGGTTTCTCTCATAACTTCCTTCTGCTCACCGATATTCGGTCCTTGCGGTTTCCTTTTAATCGGTTTCTCCTCTGGCGTATCCCAATAAATCATTCTTGCATCTGTTCCCGTTGTTTTGCCGACAGTTTTATAACCTGCCTCCATTAAGATACCGGTTGTCAATCTTGTAACGGTAGACTTTCCGCGAATACCATTAATATTGACGCGCACCGGTAGGGCATCGATATTTTTCTGGTGACGCTTCTTTTCAATAAAGCCAATCCCTAACATGATGACACAGGCTATAACGATTAACCACATCGCTTATCTACATCTCCTTTTTTTATGAGTGTGATATGTAAATTCAATCATCAGTATATAGGTTCAGCATAAAATCACAATCGGTATTATGTAACATAATCTTTCACTTCCTCGTATGCCAAATTCCTCTAATCAGAAGGTGTATTGACCTAGCTCCTCTTTAAATGAAAAGGCCAAAAGACGGACAAAAATCAGCCTGAATTTCGCCTTCAATCAAGAGTAAGCGTTACCATCAAGCATCGAAAAATCTTTTGTCCTTTTCTCCCTAAATTTTTTGACAATTATTAAGATGTATTTTGAATCAATGTTTTAAAGCCTTTCAAACTCTATAACATCAGTCATATCAGCGCTTTAAATGAATAGTGCGTGTTTTGGAATGTTTTCGATTTTTGAAGGAACAGGTTAGAAAGTCATCCTCATCGCTCAGAATGCTACGTGTTGACCTATGACAAAGGTCATCTCTAAAAAAATCAAGTCATATGCTTATTTTCAGGTCACGAAAAATTGGGATAAAATGTAAACTATTGATCATTTCGAAATGCCTTCTCATTACGATATTCGATCCTTATGACCTAAACAATGAAACATTATTCATTTGTTTTTATCAAGATTCATCATTTCTTAACATTTTTAATATGATTTTAGTTGAAAGTTGTCATCTTATGTCATGCTTTCAACTAAGGTGACGAATAAAATAAGCCTGTCCGCTCACACTATGGTTAAAAAACTGTGAGAGGAGGCTAAAGATGCCAAACGCCAATGAGCAAACACGCTTGCATTTTTTATCAGGCAGCTTCGAGGAAAAAATCCGGATTCTAAAAAAGACATTTCAGCAAAGCGGGGATTTTGAATACCGGGAGTTAATGGTGAATGAAACGAAATCTGTCTTGTTTTTTGTTAAAACAAGGGTAGATGAAGGTAAATTAAATAATTTCATTATCGGGAACTTGTTAGGCCCTCCTGGAAAGCAGGATTATACAAAGTCTCTTAGCACACTCGAAACTGGTGACTTGACACTGATTACAGACAGTATCATTGCAGGAAGCATTGCCTTTCTTGAAGAAAATGCCTCACAGATCAAATTATTTACCGTTGGGCAGCCTCCGCTGCGCTCTATTTCTGAGCCTTCTTCAGAAAGCATCATCGCGGGTGCTCATGATGGATTTGTGGAAAGCTTAGATACGAATTTATATTTGCTGCGTTCTCACTTAAATGATCGGAAGCTCGCCATTCAGTACCATAAGGTCGGTACAAAATCAGAAACAAAGCTTGCTACAATTTATATTTCTGATATTGCCAATCCAGAAAAGGTAGAAGAAGTGAACAGACGTATTTCTTCTATTAAAGTAGACACACTGCTCAGCCCTGGGTCTATCGTTGAAGCAATTGAGGATGATTCATTTTCTATTTTTCCGCAGCTGATTGATACAGAACGTCCTGACAAAGTCAGATCTGCCATCCTTGAAGGCAGAATTGTTGTATTGATGGATGGCAGTCCGATGGCCATTATTCTTCCTATCACATTCTTTAGTTTTTTTCAGTCGCCAGATGATTATAATAGCCGCTGGATTCCAGCTACATTTATCCGTGTTTTGCGTTATCTCTCCTGTATCATCGCAGTCATACTGCCATCTTTTTATATCGCCGTGATTGGGTTTCATTATGAGGTGGTTCCTGATGAACTCGCTATTACGATGAAGAACTCTATTATTGGGATTCCCTTCCCTCCTTTAATAGAAGCCATGCTGATGGAAATTACCATTGAACTCATACGGGAAGCTGGGGTGCGTCTGCCAAAACCCATCGGGCAGACCATTGGGATCGTAGGCGGTTTGGTCATTGGGGATGCGGTAGTACAAGCAGGACTCATCTCGAATGTCCTTATCGTTGTCGTTGCCGTGACTGCCGTTGCTTCCTTTGTCCTCCCTTCATTTGAAATGACGTCTACCATCAGGATGCTGCGTTTTCCGCTCATGTTCATGGCTTCAATGTTTGGATTTATCGGCATTTCATTTGGCCTTGCCATCGTCCTCATGAATTTATGCCGCCTAGAATCATTAGGTGTACCGTACTTATCACCTGTTACACCTTTTAACTGGCAGGATTTAAAGGACACCGTCATTCGACTACCTATGTGGATGTACAAACAGCGTCCTGTTTATTTAAATCCGCAAAGGAAAAAACAAATTGAACAATTGAGAGGATGGGAAAAGAAAAATGAAAAATAAAATATCTCCATCTCAAGCGGTCTTTTTTCTCATTCAATCTCAAATTGGTGTAGGGATTTTAGGGCTTCCTCATCTGCTGATGAAGGATATGGGGCACGATGGGTGGATGGCCATCATCTTAGCCGGCGTATTTATTCAAATCATCAATACCATATTCATTTACATCATTCAGAAATATCCTGACATATCGTTCTTCCAAGCATTAACCAAAGTCTATGGGAAATGGATAGGACGAATTTTGATCGGGCTGTATACTATATATTTTGCCTCGGTCTGTATTGTGGTTCTGTCGATTTTCACAAGAATACTCGGAATATGGGTACTGCCACTTACGCCAAACTGGGTCATTAATTTATTGCTGATGATCTCTATTATCTATATTGCAAAAGAAAAAATCACAGCGATCGTCAGATTTAACTTTATCTTGACTCCCTTTTTGCTCATGCTGTCTTTACTCATGTTCTATTCATTAAAAGGAACCAATATTGACTACCTCATGCCTTTCTTCCAGACGGACCTGTCTCAGTTTCAGCTTGGATTGAAAGATGTGGTACTCTCAATGAACGGCTTTGAGATGATTCTCATCATCTCTCCTTTCATGAAAGGCACCATCAAAGAACGGTATAAAGTCATGACCATTTCAAATATATGCACGACACTTTTCTACCTATTTATTACATTGATTTGTTTTATGTTCTTCAGCCCGATTGAGCTTGATATTATTCCAAATCCTGTGCTTTATCTATTAAAGACCATTACATTCGGAATAATTGAACGAACAGATTTAATTTTTCTTAGTTTCTGGGTGTTTGTTATTCTTGCCACACTCAGCAATTACCTTTACTTCTGTGCCAATGGCCTAGCGAGCCTTCTTAAGAAAAAAGATCATAAAAAATATGTCTATTATTTTGCTATTTTTATTTACGCGGCTTGCTGTTTCCTCGCAAACGATAACTTTAGAATACAGCGCTTTAACGAATTTACGACCATTGCACAGATCTCAGTAATTTACACACTTCCGATCATTATGGCCATCATCATCTTTATCAAACATCGCAAAGGGAAGGTGAAATCACATGCGTCATAAGTTTTTGCTGACGCTCCTCATGTGTGTGTCTCTCATATTCATGCCTGGCTGCTGGGATCAAAACTTATTAAAAAACATCTCTCTTGTGTTAACGTCTGCGGTTGATCAAGGTGAGGTCGACAATGCGAAATTCTCTATCACCTATCGTAAAGTCCAGCAGTCTCAAAGCATGGAGCAAGGAAATTCAGGCAGCTATTTAACCACTGTTCTCACAACGGAAGCCCCTACATTAAGAAAAGCAAGAACCAACTTCAGCCGAATTGTCGATCAAAAAATTGATATGTCAAAAATGCGGGTCATGCTCATTGGTGATGAATTTGCTCAAAATCAGATTCTTCCTTACTTAGATATGTTTTATCGAGATCCAAAAAGTCCTTTGCTCGCAAATCTTGCAGTGGTACAAGGGGGAAGCTGTGTGGAATTAATCAATCAGCTCCTCAAGGAGAAGCTCATTGTGAGCGATTATTTAAACAACCTCATCACCACTGCATCTCGGTCCTCCCAAGTAGCACCGAAAAACATTCAAAGCATTCGTTCCAAAATGCTGCAAACTGGAGAGGATTTCACACTGCCGTTACTTCACTATGATCAAGAGAAAAAACTAACGAGTGTAAAAGGCGTCGCCTTATTTGATAATGAGAAAAAGAAAGGTGAGCTGTACGGACAAGATGCCATTCTTCTCACTGTCATGGACGAGAAAATGGGCAATTATGCAAACTTCACTAAAAAAGTAAGAAGTGATATGAAATCAAAGGAGAACAATTACATCACCATTCAAGTGACAGATTCAAATAGAGACATCAACATTGTCAATCCTGACCATCGAAACTTAACCTTTTCTCTTGAGTATGAATTTACGACCTCTGTCCTTGAATACCCGAAAGATAATCTAGACACAGATAAAAAAATTGAAATGCTCAACAAAAGGCTTTCTGAAATTTTTACAAAAGAAGCAGAAAAAGTGGTATCTGTTCTGCAAGAAGCTAACTCTGATGTACTCAGCCTAGGGAGAAAATATCGGGTAAAACACTATGATGAATATATGAAAATGAATTGGGTTACCGAATATCCAAATGTAAAAATCATCCCAAAAGTCAAAGTCAATATTACACAAACAGGGATTATTAGTTAAGAAAAGGAAGAAGTCATCTTTCTTTTCTTTTTTTATTTTTTTAAGATTGTCATTTAAAAGCTTTCATGATAATCTATTTGTGTAAACGGTTACACATTCACGAAGGGAGGCACTCCATTGGCTACAATTAAAGATGTTGCAAAAGCTGCACAAGTGTCTGTTGCCACTGTGTCTCGCGTACTGAACGATACTGGATATGTCCATTCAGATACGAAAACCCGCGTGACACAAGCGATGCAGGAGCTGAACTACTTTCCCAATGAAGTGGCTAGATCCCTTTTCAAAAGAGAATCCCGCTTAATCGGTTTGATCTTGCCTGATATCACAAATCCCTTCTTTCCTCAGCTTGCTAGAGGCGTAGAGGATGAGATTCATGCGCAAGGTTTTCGGTTGTTATTCGGAAACAGTGATGAAGATCGAGAAAAGGAATTGGCTTATTTACAAACCTTTAAACAAAATCAAGTGGTCGGTGTCATCGCTGTCACAAACGAACCCGAATCAGATATATACAATGATGATGAATTGCCGGTTGTGTTCTTAGATCGAACCGTTCCACATGCACCTTCTGTATCTGCAGATGCTGCAGCTGGCGGGAAAATGGCCGCAATGGAATTAATCAGGCGCGGCAGCCGGCAGATCACACTGCTGAAAGGACCTGCCCACCTTCAAACAGCGCGGCAGCGATTCAAGGGTGCACTCGATGTACTAACCGAAAAAGGCGTCGACTTCCATGTGATGTCTAACGCTTCGTTTTCTTTTCAAGAAGCCCGTAAAAGTGCCAAGGCTCTATTCCAGCTGTACCCTGAAACAGATGGCATCATTGCGAGTAATGACATTGTCGCAACAGCGGTCATACACGAAGCACTTCGGATTGGAAAAGCCGTTCCAGAGGATGTTCAAATCATTGGGTTTGACGATATTCCGCAAAGCGAGCTGCTCTTCCCTTCCCTATCGACAATTAGGCAGCCAGCCTATGAGATGGGAAAAGAAGCGGCACAGCTGTTAATCAAAGCGATTCAGAAACAGCCTATAGATCAACCAGTTATCCAAATGCCCGTCTCTTTTATTGAACGAGAGACCACAAGAAAGGTGGATTCACAATGAGTCATATTGTTGTAGTAGGAAGCTGTTCTATGGATTTAGTCGTCACTTCGAACAAACGACCAAATGCCGGTGAAACAGTATTAGGCGAATCATTTAAAACCGTACCAGGCGGAAAAGGCGCCAATCAAGCAGTCGCCAGTGCCAGACTCGGTGCTGATGTATACATGGTCGGCCGGGTCGGTGATGACGCTTATGGTCAAGATATTCTCAGCAATCTGCAAGGTCAAGGGGTCTGCACCTCATATATGAAACCGGTTACCGAAATGGAAAGCGGAACGGCTCATATCATTTTAGCAGAAGGTGATAACAGCATTGTTGTGGTCAAAGGGGCAAACAATGAGGTGACACCTCACTATGTAACAGATGCTCTTTCTTCTATTGAAGATATTGGAATGGTCCTCATTCAGCAAGAAATTCCTGAAGAAACAGTCGAAGCCGTCTGCACCATTTGCAGCGAGAAAGGGATTCCAGTCATCTTAAATCCCGCACCAGCTCGTCAAGTTTCTCAGCAAATATTAGATCAAGCTGCCTATATTACTCCAAACGAACACGAAGCAGCTCTTATGTTTGATGGACTCACCATAGCAGAAGCTTTGCGCCAATATCCAAACAAGTTACTCATTACAGAAGGAAAAAATGGTGTTCGTTACTTTGACGGAATAAAAGAAGTGTTGGTGCCGGGCTACCCTGTGAAAGCCGTCGACACTACAGGCGCTGGTGATACTTTTAACGGTGCTCTAGCTGTAGCACTAACAGAAGGAAAATCCCTATACGACGCACTTGCCTTTGCCAACTTAGCCGCATCTATCTCTGTTACAAAGTTTGGCGCACAAGGCGGCATGCCAACAAGAGAAGAACTGGAGAGAAAGAAATGAAAAAAAACGGCATCTTAAACAGTCATATCGCCAAGGTACTTGCTGACCTTGGTCATACAGATACAATCGTCATCGCAGACTGCGGCCTGCCTATTCCAGAAGGTCCAGTCAAAATCGACCTGGCATTATCGATCGGCACACCGTCCTTTCAGGAGGTCACCTCCCTCCTTCTTCAAGAAATGGCGGTTGAACATATTACTGTGGCTAGTGAAATCAAAGAAGCCAATGAGCGAGATCATCTATTTCTAAAGAAAGCGTTCCCAAAATCATTACATGATGTAGACCACGAGACGTTCAAAGACATGACCAAACAGGCAAAAGCAGTCATTCGCACGGGTGAAGCCATCCCATACGCAAACTGCATTCTTCATGCCGGTGTCATCTTTTAAAAGGAGGAGCCAGATATGAACATTGAGATGCATAACATCCATAAGGCCTTTGGAAAAAACACCGTTCTTTCCGGGGTCTCCTTTGACCTCGTCACAGGTGAGGTTCACGCGCTCATGGGTGAAAATGGCGCAGGAAAATCAACTTTAATGAACCTGCTCACAGGTCTTTATTCATTAGACCAGGGAACGATTCTTATCGACGGGAAAGAAACCGCTTTCAAAAATCCGAAGGAAGCGGAACAACACGGTATCGCCTTTATTCATCAAGAGCTCAACATATGGCCGGATATGACCGTCTTGGAAAACCTATTCATCGGGAAAGAAATCTATACGAAGTTTGGATTGCTAGACACAAAGAAAATGAAGGTTCTTGCCCAAAGCCAGCTGGACCGATTGTCTGTGAACCTCTCGCTTGATCAAGAGGCAGGCAGCTGTTCTGTTGGACAAAAGCAAATGATTGAGATTGCAAAGGCATTAATGACGGATGCGAAGGTCATCATCATGGATGAACCAACGGCAGCTCTTACAGACCGTGAGATTGAAAAGCTCTTTCAGGTCATTGAATCTCTCAAAAAAGAAGGCGTATCTATCGTGTATATTTCTCACCGTATGGAGGAAATCTTTGCGATCTGTGATCGGATTACAATCATGCGCGATGGGAAAACGGTCGATACGAAAGCCATACCTGAAACGAATTTCCATGAGGTCGTCAAAAAAATGGTCGGCCGCGAATTAACAGATCGATACCCTGAGAGAACGCCTTCTCTAGGAGATACGATCCTTGAGGTGAAGCAAGCGACAAGAAAAGGACAATTTCAAGATATCAGCTTCTCCGTTAAAGCTGGAGAAATCGTCGGTGTTGCAGGCTTAATGGGCGCTGGCAGGACTGAAATGATGCGGTCGCTGTTTGGTCTTGATCCTCTTGATCAAGGGGAAATCTGGGTTCATGGAAAAAAAGCTGTCATTAAAAAACCAAGTGATGCCGTTAAGCTTGGCATCGGTTTTATTACAGAGGATCGCAAAGATGAAGGACTCATGCTGGATGCATCCATTCGAGAAAACATTGGTCTGCCAAACTTAGAAAGCTTCTCTCCAAAGGGACTGATCGATAAGAAAAACGAACAGGATTTTGTTGACCTGCTCATCAAAAGATTGACGATTAAAACGGCTTCCTCTGAAATCTCTGCTCGAAGTCTCTCTGGTGGAAATCAGCAAAAAGTCGTCATCGCCAAATGGATCGGTATCCAGCCGAAAGTCTTGATTTTAGATGAACCGACAAGAGGTGTCGATGTCGGAGCGAAACGAGAAATCTACCAGTTAATGAATGAACTGACTGATCGAGGTGTTGCCATTTTAATGGTCTCCTCTGAGCTCCCAGAAATTCTAGGGATGAGCGATCGAGTGCTTGTCATTCATGAAGGAACCATCAGCGGAGAGTTAAATAAAGCAGACGCAACACAAGAACGAATTATGACACTAGCTACAGGAGGGAAGTAACATGAAACCACTTACTTCAAATGGACGATTTGATCACATCATGCAAAAACTTGGGCCATTCTTAGGACTCATCATCCTTGTCGCCATTGTTTCTATATTAAATCCGGCCTTTTTAGAGCCATTAAACATCTTAAACTTACTTAGACAAATCTCCATTAATGCCCTCATTGCCTTTGGTATGACATTTGTTATTTTAACCGGAGGAATTGATTTGTCGGTCGGTGCCATTTTAGCACTTTCTAGTGCGCTGACTGCCGGATTTATCGTGTCTGGTATGGACCCGATTTTCGCTATTATCGTTGGCTGTATCATCGGCGCTATTCTTGGAATGGTCAACGGTCTTTTAATCACAAAAGGAAAAATGGCTCCTTTTATCGCAACACTTGCCACGATGACGATTTTCAGAGGGTTAACACTTGTTTATACAGACGGAAACCCGATTACAGGACTCGGTTCTAACTATGCATTTCAGTTATTCGGACGCGGGTATTTCTTAGGCATTCCTGTTCCAGCGATCACGATGCTTCTCACCTTTATCGTACTTTGGGTCTTGCTTCATAAAACACCTTTCGGCAGAAGAACATATGCCATCGGTGGAAATGAAAAAGCAGCCCTCATCTCAGGCATTAAAGTACCACGTGTCAAAATCATGATTTATTCATTAGCTGGGTTCATGTCTGCTTTAGCAGGTGCCATTTTAACATCCAGGCTAAATTCAGCTCAGCCAACAGCTGGTACATCCTATGAGCTTGATGCGATTGCTGCTGTTGTACTTGGCGGGACAAGCCTTTCTGGCGGAAGAGGACGAATTGTCGGCACACTGATCGGGGTGCTTATCATCGGTGTCCTGAACAACGGTATGAACTTACTTGGTGTATCATCATTCTATCAATCTGTTGTGAAAGGGATTGTCATCTTGATTGCAGTCCTACTAGACAGAAAGAAATCTGCTTAAGGAGGCAGCTGCTATGAAAAAATATCTCATTCTCATTCTGACTCTCTCATTGTTCATGCTTTCTGCCTGCTCGCTAGAACCGCCAGAGTGGGCCAAATCAACAAAAGATGGGAAGAAAAAAGACATCAAAATCGGTCTCTCGATCTCGACCTTAAATAACCCATTCTTCGTTTCTCTCAAAAACGGGGTGACGAAAGAAGCGAAAAAGCTTGGCATCGAAGTCGTCATTGCAGATGCACAAAATGATTCAGCGAAACAAACAAGTGACGTAGAAGACCTCATTCAACAAGGGGTCGACGCATTACTCATCAACCCAGCTGATTCATCTGCTATCTCAACTGCTGTTGAATCAGCGAATGCTTCAGATATTCCTGTCATCACATTAGACCGTTCAGCTGAAAGCGGAAAAGTAGAAGCACTTGTTGCCTCAGATAACGTCAAAGGCGGCGAAATGGCAGCCAACTTTATCATCGACAAGGTCGGTAAAGGAGCAAAAGTCGCTGAATTAGAAGGTGTACCAGGCGCCTCTGCTACACGTGAGCGCGGAAAAGGATTCCATCAAATAGCAGATAAAGATCTAAAAGTGACAGCCAAACAAGCGGCTGACTTCGACCGAACAAAAGGATTGAACGTCATGGAAAACCTCCTTCAAGGAAACCCTGACATCAAAGCCGTTTTTGCCCACAATGATGAAATGGCACTTGGCGCTTTAGAAGCGATTCAAAGCTCTGGAAAAGACATTCTCGTCGTTGGCTTTGACGGAAACGAAGATGCACTCAACTCGATCAAAGCAGGAAAACTATCTGCCACAGTCGCCCAGCAGCCAGAGCTGATCGGGAAACTGGCAGTCGGCGCTGCAAGCGACGTCTTAAAAGGGAAAAAAGTAGAAAAGAACATCGCAGCTCCACTGAAACTAGAACAGAAAAAATAAACACAAAACCCCCGATTTCTCTCGGGGGTTTTCCTATTATTCCGGTCTTTTTAGCACAAATGACGTCCCTAAATGGGCGTAATCATTTCCCGCTAAACGTGCGACTGGCTTTAGTTCATGAGTCGAAACATAACCTTTTTCCGCATCATACACAGCCTCATCTAAATGCGCACACACAACCCGGCCAATGATATGATCGACCGTGATCTCCCCTTCATCATTTTGAAAGGTAAGATGCTTTTCAAGTTGACATTCAAAGCGAATACGTGCTTCCTGAATGCCCGGCACTGACACGACATGGCTCTTTACTTGATGAAGACCGGTTCGATCCAGCTCACTCTCTTCCTGTGGCAGCGTAGCAGCTGTTTCGTTGATATCTTCTATTATCGTTTCATCACTCACATGGACCACAAATTCTCCCCTGTCAATCATATGCTGCGCTGTGTCCTTCATCTGACCTTCGCGTCGTCCAATAGAAACTGCGAGGAGCGGCGGGTGTCCGCTAATGACATTAAAGAAACTAAATGGTGCGGCATTGACCACATCGTCTTTAGACAGACTTGTAATAAACGCAATCGGTCGTGGAACAATAGAGCCCGATAATAATTTATATGCTTCTTTTCGTGAAAGCTGATCCATTTGCAACGTAATCAATTCAGCACGCCTCCTTTTGGTGTATCGACATCATACCATACCCCTTTTTCTATGCCTCTGATTCAGGCTCGGTGCGATGCAGGATATGGTGGACAAGATGAAATAAAGCAGGATTATGATTTTCTCGTCTATAAGAAATCGTCCATTCTGCCAAAAGCTGTTCACCCTCAATGGACCGATACACAACATCTAGATTAAATAAACGCCGGGCTGATTTCGGAATGACCGCAATGCCGATACCAGCTGTGACAAGACCAATCACCATTTGATATTCCGCCGCCTCCTGCACAATATTCGGAGAAAAACCGTACTTTTCACATAGCAGGACAAAGTGTTGATAAAGGGACGGCCATGATTCCTGTGATAAAGAAATAATCGGTTCATGACGAATATCTTCGATCGTGACTGCCTCTTTTTTCGCCAGCGGATGATTTTTCGGAATCGCAAAAATACATTCACTTTGCTTCATCAAACGGCTGACCAGTTCTTCATGAGGCGATGTAGGATGTAAAAAACCGATATCAATCTCCCCATTTAAAAGCGCTCCTAGCTGCTGTGGAACAGAAAGCTGTTTCAGCTCAATACTGACAGAGGGATACAGCTCTCTGAATTCGCGTACAACTGGCGGCAGAATATCATACGTCGCTGTTCCAACAAACCCTATGATGATTTTCCCCAGCTCTCCTCTTGCTGTATGCCGGGCATGATCAACGGCTTTATTAAGCTGATGCAGCACACCTCGCACCTCATGTAAAAAGACCTTTCCAGCAGCTGTTAGCTCCACCACTCGCTTTGACCGGTGAAACAAAGGAAACCCCAATTCTTCTTCAAACTGTTTAATTTGCTGACTAAGTGGAGGCTGTGTCATATTCAACCGTGCGGCTGCTCTGCCAAAATGCAGCTCCTCCGCTACTGTGACAAAGTATTGCAAATGTCTCAGTTCCATCCTTTCACCCCTCGCACACTTATTCGTGAAACATATTAAAACCACGTTAAACATATATTGGAAATTTTCCATTTTGAAATGTATAGTAAATCATATCATGAAAATATATTTTCATAAAAAATTTTACTTGCCGAAAGGAGTGCGGGGTAAATGAATTCTCAAGCACAACCCCTAACAAGACGAGGAGCAGAATTGATTGTTGATACGCTGATTGCTCAAGGTGTGACCCATGTTTTTGCAATTCCAGGTGCCAAAATTGACGCCGTATTTGATGTATTAAAAGACAGAGGTCCAGAGCTTGTCCTATGCAGACACGAACAAAATGCCGCCTTTATGGCAGCTGCTGTCGGCCGCTTAACCGGCAAACCAGGTGTTTGTCTCGTGACATCAGGTCCCGGCGCATCTAATTTAGCAACAGGTCTATTAACAGCCAATACAGAAGGTGACCCTGTTGTCGCAATCGCTGGAAACGTCATTCGTGCAGATCGGCTGAAACGAACACATCAATCACTCGACAATGCGGCATTATTCAAACCAGTCACAAAATACAGTGTTGAAGTACAAGACGTTCATAATATACCCGAAGCCTTAACAAATGCTTTTCGCGCGGCACAAAAGGGGCAGGCTGGAGCAGCATTTATCAGCTTTCCACAAGATGTCGTGACAGAACACACTACACAAACACCAGTGTCTGCTCACCCTTCTCCAGAACTAGGTCCTGCACCGGATGCTCTCATCAGCTCGGCTATCGCCAAAATTCAAAATGCACACTTACCTGTTGCCATTGTGGGAATGAAAGCAAGTCGTCCAGCTGCTGCAAAGGCTACTAGAACATTATTGAAAACACTTGGAATTCCATTTGTCGAAACGTACCAAGGAGCTGGCGTTCTCTCAAGAGAGCTTGAGTCTCAATATGTAGGCAGAATCGGTTTATTCCGAAATCAGCCGGGCGATCTTCTCATTGAACAAGCAGATGTCCTTTTGACCATCGGCTTTGATCCAATTGAATATGATCCGAAGCATTGGAATATTCAGCCGAAGCAGCGACAGATCATCCATGTCGATGACATGCAGGCAGATATTGATCATTTTTATGAGCCGGCGCTTGAGCTTGTCGGCAATATAGCTGAAACCGTTAAACATCTAGCCCATGACAGTGTTCCACTTTCTCTATGCAAAGAACAAATTGAATTCGTCACTGAATTGCAGGAGCTGTTAAGCGACATTGAAAAA
The DNA here is from genome assembly GCF_037976435.1 of Bacillus sp. FSL K6-2841. Taxonomy (NCBI): domain Bacteria; kingdom Bacillati; phylum Bacillota; class Bacilli; order Caryophanales; family Bacillaceae; genus Bacillus; species Bacillus sp. FSL K6-2841. The sequence continues at coordinate 3,215,368 of NZ_CP150266.1, forward strand.
GCACCAGAAAGAGAAAGTCATCTATCTCACCCGCTGGATGTCATTCATACATTAAGACGCCTGATTCCTGATGACACGAAGGTCACGTGTGATATCGGGTCTCACGCGATTTGGATGTCGCGTCACTTCCGCGTCTATGAGCCGAACACATTCCTTGTGAGCAACGGCATGCAAACATTAGGCGTCGCCTTACCATGGGCCATTGCGGCTTCCATACTGAACCCAGATGAAAAGATCATTTCGGTCTCTGGTGATGGTGGTTTTCTCTTCTCTGCTATGGAGCTAGAAACAGCCGTCCGCATGAAAACAAATCTCGTTCACCTTGTTTGGAATGACAGCACATACGACATGGTGGCGTTTCAGCAGGAAATGAAATATGACCGCACATCCTGCGTTGAATTCGGACAGATCGACTTAGTGAAATATGCGGAAAGCTTTGGAGCGACTGGATTACGGGTTAACTCACCTGAAGAGCTTTCAACTGTCCTACAAAAGGGTATAAACATAGAAGGACCCGTTATTATTGATATTCCGATTGACTATCAAGACAACCCAGACCTCGCCAGTCAAAAATGGCCAGAAGTCTTTCGTGAAACACACACATTGAACGTCAGATAAGATGTCCATACATTACACCAAAGGAGTGAGCGGATATGGGTATGATGCACCCAATGAATCAACAGAACGACACAAGACAACATGACAAACAGCAAGAGGTCTATCAAGTATCGACGATGACCTCTTTGCTGGAAGCCGTATATGATGGAGATTTCTCCCTTTCACAAATTCCCGAGCACGGTGATTTCGGCATTGGTACATTCAATCAATTAGATGGAGAGCTGATCGGCTTTGACGGCGCATTCTACCGGCTGCGCTCGGATGGAACAGCGACACCGGTTACCGATCAAGACTATTCACCCTTCTGCTCTCTAGCATTCTTTGAAACTGATATCGTTCATCGAATTGATGCAGCCATGACAAGCAAAGAGCTAGAAGAAGAAATCGACCGCATTTTACCGAGTAAGAATGTGTTTTATGCGATCCGCATTGATGGATCATTCAAAAAGGTGCAAACACGTACGGTCGAAAAACAGGAAAAACCTTACGTTCCGATGGTGGAAGCAGTCAAGTCACAGCCCATCTTCGATTTCGAGGATATTCATGGAACGATCGCTGGTTTCCGTACACCGCAGTACGCACATGGTATTGCGGTAAGTGGATATCATCTTCATTTCATTGACGACGATCGAAGTGTCGGCGGACACGTTTTTGATTACACTGTTGATCAAGTGACCATCCGAATTTCTCAAAAACGCCATATGAATTTACACTTGCCAAATACGCAGGAATTCTTCCAAGCAGACATTGATCGAGCTGACCTCGCACAGCAAATTGCGAGTGCAGAAAGCAGCCCAGATCAATAAAATAAAGACACCCCGGTGATTCCGGGGTGTTTTTTATGCAAAAGGAATTTTTATTACTTCATTACATTTCATTTCGTTAGTAAATTGAAATTCACCCATTCTATTCGTAATGAAACATGTTAAAATATCAACAGAAGAAAGGTGGTTATATGGTGGCAAACGACTTTAGCATCCCGAACTTAACATTAGACGAACGAGATAAACAAATTTTATCCCTATTACATGAGGACGGGCGTATGTCCTATACAGATCTTGGAAAACAAGTCGGTCTTTCACGTGTTGCTGTACAAGCCCGTATTCAGCAGCTAATTGAAGCAGGTGTCATTGAACGATTCACAGCTGTCATCAACCCTGCTAAGATCGGCATTCATGTTTCTGTCTTCTTTAATGTAGAGGTTGAGCCGAAATTTTTAGAAGCAGTCGCCCTTCAGCTCGAACAGGAAACAGCTGTCACAAGCCTTTATCACATGACAGGGCCAAGCAAGCTGCATATGCATGGCATTTTTCAAAACGAACAGGAAATGGAGACATTCCTAACAAAAAAACTGTACCCGCTGGAAGGCGTTGTGAGTGTGGACTGCCAAATGCTCATTAAACGGTACAAAAGCCGAATGGGCATGAAATTGTAGACAGGAGTTGAATCACTTGCAATCATATATCGAACTCATCATCGCTATGGTGCGAACCGGCATTCTCGGTTTTGGCGGAGGTCCTTCCGTCATACCACTCATTCGCCATGAAGCGGTAGTGAAATATCAATGGGTCAGCGATGACGAATTTGGAGAAACACTCGCCATCGCCAACGCATTACCAGGTCCGATCGCGACCAAAATGTCAGCATATCTCGGCTATCGATTGAAGGGCGTATCCGGCGCAATCATCGCAACAGCTGCCCATATTTTACCGTCATGTCTCGCCATGGTGGCACTCGTTACACTTGTCAGCGTCTTAAGCTCCTCACAAATCATTCAAAATATGATTGGCGCCGTGACGCCAGTTATTGCCGTCCTGCTTGGGATCATGGCATACGAGTTTGGACAAAAAACGCTGAAAGGCTTCGGAATGATCTTCGGGATCGCTCTGTTCCTTCTTGCCTTTATCGGGCTGCAGGTGCTGTCCATTCATCCAGGAATCATTGTCATCATCTTTTTATGCTATGGCGCTTTTCATTTCAAACTGAAACAACGCTGGAATCGACCAAATAAAGAGAAAGGGGTGTCTTCATGATGCTGATTCTCTTTTTATTCTGGGCATTCTTCTTGTCCAATCTATTAGGATATGGCGGAGGACCTGCATCCATTCCGCTGAATTATGAAGAAATCGTCAACCATTTTCATTGGATGACGAACGAAGGGTTCTCCAATATGCTTGCTTTAGCCAATGCACTGCCAGGACCAATTGCGACGAAAATCGCAGCATATGTCGGCTATGACGTCATGGGCTGGCCAGGCTTTATTGTGGCACTGCTTGCAACTGTTCTGCCATCAGCCATTGGATTGATTTTACTGCTCAAGCTGATTGACCGCTTTCGCCAATCTCCTGTCGTCAAAGGCATGACCTTGTCCGTCCAGCCTGTCATTGCAATGATGATGCTTTTATTAACATGGGAAATTGGCGGAGATGCAGTAAAAGCCATTGGCTGGACGCAATCGCTCGCTATTGCCGCGATCTCCTTTTTCTTTATGACTAAATTCAAAATGCACCCCGCCTTTCTCATTGTGGCTGCCTTTTTATATGGCGGATTGATTCTGCCGCATTAAGAAAACCGATAACATGGCCTGTGTTATCGGTTTTCTTTTACATATAGATTGGAGAAATCGGTCTGCGCCCAATCGAATGATATTCGACTCCTGCTTGTTCTGCTGCTTCAAGCGTATGGCAGTTTCGCCCATCGAAAATAAGCGGCTGTCTCATCCATTCCTTGTAGGATGTGAGGGGAAACGTCTGAATTTCTGTCCACTCTGTTAATATACAAGCTGCATGGACATCCTTTATCGCTTCTTCCATCGTATGAGCAAACTTGACTTGATCCGGCAGTTCACGAGCGGCATGGCGTGAGGCAACAGGATCATACGCCACAAGCTCCGCGCCTAATTGATGGAGTTCATGAGCGATGGGTACCGATGGCGCCTCCCTCATATCGTCTGTATTCGGTTTAAAAGCAAGGCCAAGAAGTGCAATTCGCTTTCCTTCAAGATTTGATCCCAGTCTCTCCTGAATACTTCGGATAAAACCCGCTCTCTGCTCATTGTTTACTTTGATAACAGCCTTTAACAGCTCAAAATCATGCGACACATGCCCTGCGATTTGGACAAGTGCATTTGTATCCTTTGGAAAACAAGAACCTCCGTAGCCAATCCCCGCCTTGAGAAATGAAGAACCGATCCGCTGATCGAGCCCCATTCCCTGCGCCACCCATTCAACATCAGCACCTGTTTTTTCACAAATGGAGGCAATCTCATTCATAAAGCTTATTTTGGTCGCAAGAAAAGCATTAGATGCATACTTGATCATTTCTGCACTTTTTCGGTCTGTCTTAACCACTGGCAGGTGGAAATCAGCATACACCTCCTCAAGCCGGTCTAATACAGCTTTTGTTTCAGCCCCAATGACAAGCCGATCTGCCCTCAATGTATCTGAAATGGCAGAGCCTTCTCGTAAAAACTCTGGGTTAGATGCAATCGATATTGGCTCATTCCGTCCTAATTCTTGATGTATCATCTGTTCGATTTGATCACCCGTTCCAACAGGCACCGTACTTTTCACCACAAGAACCGCACCTGATTTCGCTTTTGTACCGATCTCCTTTGCGGCTTGAAACACATATTGTAAATCAGCTTGACCATCTGCCTGCTGCGGGGTGCCAACCGCAATCATTAACACATCAGCCCGCGGGTAGGCTGCCTCCCCATTTATGTGAAATTGAATTCGTCCTTGCTCAAGATTGCGTTTCAGCAGTTCTTTTAATCCTGGCTCATACATTGGTGGATGCCCCTGTTTCAGCTGCATGACCTTTCTTCGGTCAATATCAATACATGCCACATTGTGCCCTGCCTCCGCTAAACACACACCTGTGACGAGTCCCACATATCCACAGCCTGCAATTGCAATATTCATGACACCATCAGCTCCCCATACGCCTTATGCTTGTAAAGACATCGTATGCTGGGAGCTTTCTTTCCATTCATAAAAGCATACAAAAATCCCCTGCCATCACTAGCAGGGGGTCACTTTTATGAAACAAGACCATTTCGAATATGAGCAATCAGATTTTCAAGCATTTCTTTTGTTGTGACATCATTTGAATTCTCACCAATATCATGAGCGTACATCAAAATTTTTAAAAACTCTTCTTGATTCAAACCCTTATTATCCATGTCTGTATCCTTTCGATTCCACTAATTTCATTATTATATGCTGTAAGGTTGGTTTATGCAATACTCTAATACATCATTCGACAGCTTTTGAAATTTATGACCATTTTCATGAAAAACTTTTTTATAAATCACCATTGAGCTATAATAAAAGAATTGGAATCTTTTACTTGGTTAGGAGCGGATCAAATGCTTCAGCACAACATCAATGAAGAAGAACTCAAGCAAACAGCCGAACAAATCAAAGAACTTCTTCCTGCAACAGATGAAAACAAACAACTCATCAAAAAAGCATTGATTACTTATAGACAGGACAGTGTATATCGTCTCAAGCAAGAATCTGATACGGAATGGTCAGCTTATGTACATGATGTCGTGGCAGCAAGAGTCCACCTTCAAGTGCTGTTTCCTGTGAGAAGCAGCTGCTCATGTCCGGCAGATGGACTTTGTAAACACATTCTCGCTGTCTTCTTTTCGCTGTACGCTCAAGTGGAGAGTGTGACCGGATTTACAGAAAATTGGTCAGAAAAGGATGAATTACAACGCAGCAAAGAATTAATTCGCCAGCACTTCCAAGTGAAGCGCCCAGACGAACAATCACTCCAAAGCTGGTTGAATTTTTTCCAAGAGGAATTTAACCTCTGGCTGAAACGGACACCAAAGCACCAGCAAACACCGCAGCATTTGTATTACGGCTATTTATCGATCTTAAAAAAACACGCACCTCATTCACCTGAATTCAAGAGTTTGTATGCGATTCATACGTCAATCGATGTGTGGTTAAGGATTTATGAATTAATCGACCTTGGCCAGCTTGATGCCAAGAAGGACTTTTATTCCATGAATCCATATGTAGAACAGCTCATGAACACCATTTTTGATTCAGTGGATCACTTAAAAACATACGCCCTTTCCTTTTCCCTCGATCCGTTTCTTGAAAACACACCAACTGCCGTTCGGACACTTCTTCAAATAAACGGACCTTTTCAACATGAACGAGTAGCGGTCTTTATGGAGATTTGGGGCACCATATTAAATAGAGGGAAATGGGTTAAAAAAGAAACAGAATTACTAAAGAACGCTCAGCAGCAAAAACAAACGGTTGAGCGTACCATCGGATTGATGCACATGGATTATTTACTGAAAGAAGACGATAGCCTTTTTCAGCAATTAAAGCTGCTCAATGCAGATATGCTGCCAAATGTGCTCAACTGGCTGAAGGATCTGACAAACCGCAAGGACTGGAAGCGGCTCAAGCTCTGGTATCATGAGATCACCTATATTTTAGAGGAATATTGCCAGCTCGACCTTTCCTACAGAGAACTGCGAGGAGCTGTCAGTGATTTCTTCTTCTATTTAGACGCATACTTTAAGCAGACGAATGATCATCATTTATATGAACGCTACCTCCAGATCTGCATGCCCTATGCGTTTACTGAATATAGTCAGCTCTTATATGCACAAGAGCGTTATGCAGAATGGATTGAAATTCACAGCCTTGTTGGTTTCTCCATCAGTGAACTGGAGAAGGACCTGATCAAACAAATTGCAAAAGAGGAGCCTGAAGCGCTCATTCCGTCGTATCACCGTGAAATCTCACAGCTTCTCGATCAAAAGAATCGAAGTGCTTACCGGGAATCTGTGAAAATGCTAAAAAAACTGCGCACGCTTTATCATAAAACGAAACAAACTGCGATTTGGGAAAGATATGTAAAGCAGCTACAGGATTCAACGAAACGGCTGCGTGCGTTCCAAGAGGAAATGAAGAAAGGAAAATTAATTGATGACACGCCATAAACAAATTGTCATTCATGCAGAACAAACAGAAGATTTCTCTTTCACCATTTCAGCGCAAGCAGAGGACGGACACCCTGTTCCGCTTAATGAAATGAAGAGGCAGCTTTTCCAATGGCACGAATCGTCTTTTTACGGAACATTTTTAGAAGATGTGAGCTTTATTGGCACACCTGCCTTCCTGCTAAGCCCTTGGATGACCGTTGAACTGCTAGGGAAAAATTCATTTAATACCTTTAGTCATGTGACACTAACCGATGAAACGGAACCACTGATGAAGACAGCCTCCACCATTTATGAATTCATCGAGGATGAAGATTTTATTCCCGATTACGAGGCTTGGACAAAAGGTGTCCTTCGTTTTAAAGACAAAGAAGGACTATTAGATGGCTATACGGCTGAGTGGTTCTCCTTTGCCGTACAGGATTACATTCAATATGATGATGCCTTACAGCAGAAATGGAACCGCATGACAGAACAATCGCCTGCGCTCTCATCCTTCCAAGGACATTTTTTAGATGAGCAGGATTTTTTGGAAACGATTGGCTGGATTGATGACGACACACCTTTCACTGTCGGCTTGCGTCTAAATGAACCCGATTTCGACGGAGACGATTGGAAAATCGAATTGTTTTTGCGTGATAAGAAAAACAGCGATCTTCACTTTTTTGAAGGCATCCGTTCATTGAAAAGATCTTGGCATCCGTATCAAGATAAAATCTCCAGAGAGCTGGAGCGATTCGGTCAAATTGTCCCTTGGCTCTCTTTCACATCTGGCACCACGCTCATGTCAGAAGACGAAGCATGGCTCTTCCTATCTGAAGCAAGTGAAACACTTGTGAATATGGGCATTGAGATCCTGCTCCCATCGTGGTGGCAAATTGTCAAAGAAAGCACCATGATGCTAAAAGCAAGGATTTCCTCTACTCCAAGAGGCGAGTCGCATGTCGGAATGGATGCCTTGATGGACTTTAATTGGCGCTTTGCTACAAACGGCATCGAGCTGACAGAAGATGAGTTCAACGAGCTTGTCCAAAGTAAACGGCGCCTTGTCAATATTCGTGGACAATGGATCAAAATCGATCCAACCTTCATCCAGCAAATGAAAAAATGGATGGAGCGCGCCGAAAATGAAGGGCTGCACATGTCTGATATTTTGTCACGTGAACTGGCAGATCAAGAAGCATCCTCTGAATCGGTTCCAGAGCTGCTAGACAGCTCAGCATTTGCACATATTCAATTTGAACTCTCGTCGCAATTAAGAGGGCTTGTCCATCAGTTAAATGATACGCAGGAGCTGCCTTCATACGAAATGAGTGAGTCCTTCAAAGGCACACTCAGACCGTATCAGCAGCATGGTGTCAACTGGCTGTTATTCTTAAGATCTCATGGATTTGGGGCTTGTTTAGCAGATGATATGGGTCTTGGAAAAACAATTCAAATGATTGCATATTTCACATATTTGAAAGAGCAGGAGCAAAATGCCGCTCCATCTCTCATCATTGCTCCGACCTCTGTCTTAGGAAACTGGCAGCGAGAGCTTGAAACCTTCGCGCCACATTTGAATGTTGCCTTGCATTATGGGCCATCGCGTCCTCAAGGGGAACACTTTACAAAGGCATACGAGTCAACAGATATTGTCCTGACATCTTATGGACTCTCACATTCTGATCGTGATGAATTAACGTCAGCAAAGTGGGATACGATTTGTTTAGACGAAGCCCAAAACATTAAGAATGCCCATACAAAACAATCGAGAGCGATCAGACAGCTCAAAGGGCAGCATCATATTGCCCTTAGCGGGACACCTATGGAAAACCGTTTAACAGAGCTTTGGTCCATTTTTGACTTCGTCAACAAAGGATATCTCGGCAGCTTGACGAGCTTTCATAAGAAATTCGTTCTGCCGATTGAAAAAGACCGTGATGAAAAAAGAATTGAACAGCTGCAGCAGCTGATTAAGCCTTTCCTTTTAAGACGAACAAAGCAAGATGAAGAGGTCGCCCTGAACCTGCCTGAGAAACTCGAAGAAAAAGAATACATTCCGCTATCCGCTGAGCAGGCTTCTTTATATGAACAGCTCGTGAAAGATACTTTCGAACACATGGCTTCGTTAACAGGAATGCAGCGGAAAGCCATTATTTTAAGTATGCTCGGCAGACTCAAACAGATTTGCGATCACCCGGCTCTCTATTTAAAAGAGAGTGGAACCGATGTGAAACTGCTGAAACGTTCATTAAAAATGGATAAACTCGCAGAGCTGTTAAAAGCAATACATGAACAAGGAGAAAGCTGCCTCATCTTTACGCAGTATATTGGAATGGGGAACATGATCAAGCAGCTGGCGGAAAAGATGTTTGGAGAACCCGTTCAATTTTTAAATGGCAGTCTGTCCAAACAGGAGCGGGATAAAATGGTGGACCGCTTCCAGAAGAAAGATTTCAACATCTTAATTCTCTCTTTAAAAGCAGGAGGAACAGGACTTAACCTAACCGCCGCAAACCATGTCATTCACTACGACAGATGGTGGAATCCTGCTGTGGAAAACCAAGCGACCGACCGTGCTTATCGGATCGGACAAAAACGATTTGTTCACGTCCATAAGATGATCACAACGGGCACGATCGAGGAAAAAATCGATCAAATGCTCGAAACAAAACAAACGTTAAATGATCAAATTATCCAAAGTGAAAGCTGGATTACAGAGCTATCGACAAACGAACTAGAAGATTTATTCACATTAAGCGCCGCCGCTCAATCATCTTAATCCAAGCAAAAAGAGGACTTTTCTCAAACATGATGAAAAGTCCTCTTTTTTCATTTCATATGAACATAGGTTAAATGTGCAGTTTTTTCAATGCAGATTTCACGTTCATATACGTATTCAATTCACGGAAGTCTTCTCTCATTTCTCCCATTTTCATCGCAAGGTTCGGTTTAATTCCTGTCACGATGAGTTCCGTACCAGTCATTAAAATCAAATCGTTCAGCTTAAAGATCGCATCTGCCACAAATGAATCGACTTCTAATAAACCAGACAGATCGACAATAAAATAATCGTCCTTGGATTGAGAGATATAGGTGGAGACTGTGGAGATAATCTTATCAAATCTTGGCGCTGTTAACGTACCAATGATCGGTAACACAGAAATACCATCTTTCACAGGAACAATGGGAACAGAAATGTTCAGCACTTCATCAATTGATTGCTCAAGAAGCTCCTGCTGTTCCTTCTCTTTCGTGACATCCTTTTGCAGACCAACGAAATAAAGACGTTTCCCTTCATTTTCGTCAATCCAAAGAGGAGCTACACTTAACTCATTCCAAAACATCTGTCCAGATTTTTTATAATTTTTTAGCTGAACAGTGACAGCCTCTTTGTTCTCAATTGCTGTTCTAATTTGTTGGAGAGCGTTTTGCTCTGTTTCATTTCCTTGAAGGAAACGACAATTCTTCCCCAATACTTCGGGTTCTTGATAGCCTGTCATATCTAAAAAGCCCTTGTTCACATATATTAAAGGATTATCAGGTAAAGACGGGTCCGTCACCGTCAGGCCAACCTGAGTATAGTCTAAGGCTTCCTTGATTAAATGCAGATTTTCGGACTTATAAGATTCCAGCGCCATTCGTTTACTCTCCTTAATTTCCTTACAAGCGGGTTATGTTCATAATCAAATTATATGATGTTCCACATCATGTGTAAATAGAAGTAGTTCTGAATTCCTCTTTTGTAGAATGCGCTTTATCCTATGTGATTTATACAACGACATCTGATGCATCTACTTCAAAAGGTGTCGAATCATACACGCCACACCATGTTCATCATTTGTTAACGTGACATGATCAGCGATTTCTTTCATATCCTGTCTCGCATTGCCCATCGCAACCCCAACACCAGCTGCTCGAAGCATCGATTCGTCATTTAAGCTGTCTCCTACAGCCGCTGTCTGGTCTAAAGGAATACCAAGTCGTTCTGCCAGTCTTGTTAATGCCTGGCCTTTAGATGCATCCTTTGAACCAATTTCAAAGTTATGATCGGCTGAACTGACCATTGTGACATCTGAATCATCACCAAACATATTCCATCCTTTCTTCAATCTGTCTTCAAAGAAAGAGAAACCTAAAATGTTGTAGAATGAAAGCTTTCGATCCTCACGAAACAACTCTTTATATGTATCAATATAAGAAAAACCTGACTGACTATATTGCACTTCTGCCGCTTGTTTTAAAACACTCAGGTCCGTTTCTGGATTTGCACTTTTTAAACGATCCATTTCAATCGCAAGAAGCTCTCTACCACGATTCGGTGTGAAAATGGCTTCGTTTGTAAAAACTTCATAATAATACTCACGTTCTTCAAGCCATTTCAATATGCGTTTGGCCTTTTCTTCTTGTAAAGCAGCTGAATGATATACTTGTCCAGCCGGATCATGAATCACAGCTCCATTGGCACTAATCACCCATGTATTCATCCCAAGCTCATCAAAAATAGACCTCACATCAAAATACGCTCTTCCTGTTGACACGACAACTTCCAATCCATTCGCCGCTGCTTCCTTTAACGCCTGCTCATTTTCCTGACTCACTTTGTGTTCACTATTCAATAACGTTCCGTCTAAATCCGTTGCGATCAATTGAATGTTTGTCATCGTTCTCTCCTTTTTGTCTCCATTTTGGCTATCATACCGCTGATAAAATCCATCATCAAGAGGTGATCGGTTTATCATTGAATAAAAGAGTACCCGGCCACGCTACATGACCGGGTACACACAAGGGGATTTAAGGGGACACATGACCTATACAAAGAAACGATGGTTCTATTACGCAGTGTTCTTATGCTCAAGGCAGCGTCTATCAGCTTTAGCTAGAGGGGGGCTGTCAGATGCTAGACGTTACCTTTTGATTCAGACCGTACCTCCTTTCCTTTTAACTGCCCTTAGTCTACCGAGAAAGGTTGTATGTGACAAAACATGAAAATGAAAGAACGCCCCCTCAAATTCTCTATTTCCTCTTTAATTTCTGCTTTTTACCGCTTGAGTATAAAACATCATCTTGTTTTGTTTGACGAAAAACTTATTTTTCATAAATTGATAAAAAACGTCTGAATGAATCCAATTACTAGAAGGCATGTGAATATAATCAGATCCATCCCACGCAAACCAATAAAAACAAAGCTGCCCGTCATGAATCGACAATTGAAATTCAAAGTAGTCCATTTGATCCTCGGTGACGTATTGAAACGTGAGTGACTCGCCTTCTTCCATGTACACATCACAAAATGAAAGAATGTCTCCCCACGAATAAACGCGCATTGTGCTCTTTGCCTTCTCTTCGCCAATATGTATGTTTCGTAATTGATAAGACTCCATAAAACATCTCCTTTCACTCATATGCAGCTCGCTTTAAGCAGGCAGCGGTTTCATTTATACAGATGTTGTATGCTATAATATTACTTACGAATAATGAACGCTTGTGAGGTGAAAAATATGAAAACCTTTAGGCTGATTGATTTAAAAATCGAACTTGATCCAAAGCAAGATAAAATGTCCAGCATTCCCCTTCGTGACGGTTTAATCATTAATAAAGAAGATGGTGAAAATCACTGGATGATCGAGGCACTCATTCCAAAAAAACATAGACAGGTGTTTGAGGTGCTCTTTCAGCAGCACACTGAAGTGAAGATTCTTGTGACGATCACAAAAGAAAACAACCGCCCTGTTCATCTATCTGTCCAAGTCAAAAACATTGTTGCTTTAGAAGAAAACATTTCTGTGCTGCTCGATGGTAAGATGATTACAAATCGTTATAGAACAGAAACAGAAGAAGTACTAAAAGACCTCGTCAAAGAGGGGCTTTCCGGAGAAAAACTACTGGATGCATTTAAACAAAACACATAAAAAAGAGCGGAGTTAGCCGCTCTTTTTTTTATTGCACATCTTTCGATTGGCTTTGATTTTTCAAGAGATCTCTAATTTCAGTTAGTAAAACTTCCGTTTGATCCGGCGTTTCTACAACCTCTTCTTCCTCTACCTTTTTCCGTTTTAATTTATTCAAATAACGAATAAAGATAAAAATGGAAAACGAGATAATCAAGAAATCAATCACTGTTTGAATGAAGCTTCCATATAAAACTTGCGCAGATCCGATCTTAATAGATAGACCGCTAAAATCATGTCCGCCAATAATAATGCCGACAAGCGGCATGATCAAATCATTTACAAGAGAAGTGACAATTTTGCCAAATGCTCCCCCAATGATGACACCTACAGCCAAGTCAATGACATTTCCCTTGACTGCAAATTCTCTAAATTCTTTCAGCATCTTTTATCACCTTCATCTTTTTTTGTCTAATATGACGTTTTTTTGTCAAAAATGCAAGTCCTGATCCGTTCAGACTAGTTGTTTCCATATAAAAAGCGATTCATCCTTGATGAACCGCCAGGCAAATCATGATACTTTAGGACCGATAGAAAATGTAAGTTCTGCTTCACATGCCACTTCGCCATCTACTGTGGCTACTGCTTTTCCTTTGGCAACTGGACCGCGAAGACGTGTCACTTCAACCTCTAAACGAAGCTGATCGCCAGGCTTGACCTGTCTTTTGAATCGGCAACTGTCAATTCCAGCAAACAAACCGATTCTCCCTTGGTTCTCTTCTTTACCTAAAATGATGACCCCAAAAACCTGAGCAAGCGCTTCTACAATAAGCACACCTGGCATAACTGGGTATCCTGGGAAATGACCGTTAAAAAATTCTTCATTTACTGTTACATTTTTGATTCCAACCGCTCTTTTGTCACCATCGACTTCTAAAATACGGTCAACCAATAAAAATGGATAACGGTGTGGAATAATGTCTTGAATTTGCTGAGCATCAAGCATGTCTTGATCTCTCCTTCTTTTCTATATCGCTGATCTTCATTTGATTCCTATAGAAGTATATTATGAATGCTCGTATTTTTCAACGTCCGCTCCACACATATGGCAAAAAATAGAATCTACTATTGCCTATTGTCATCAAATATAATCCACACTACACTCATTGTTTTTTCACAAATATGGTAATATATATTACATCATTGATTGAATAAGAGGGTAAAAATGAATTTTATGAGTGATAAATCCATTAAAAAACTTCTCCATTCGTGGTATACAATGCTAAAGCATCGACATTTTTCGAAGGCTGAAGAAATCAAAACAACTCTATTAAAACATCAACGTAAAATATCAAAAAAACAGGAACTCTATTTACATTATCAGCTGATGCTTTTTCGGCATCAGCTCTGGATGAATCAGACAGAGGACTTAGAAAAAATGAAACATGAACTGATGCAGTACAAAGACCAAATGAACGATCAACTGCATTATTATTTTAACTTCTTTCTCGGTTTATACGAATCTTTAAAAAGTGATCAAAATGATGCCATTCATTATCTTGAAAAAGCAGAAGAAAAACTGCCGCTGCTAGACGATGAGCTAGAAGAAGCCGAGTTCCATTTTCGTACAAGTGGTGTTTATTATAACAAGCGCTATTCGTTGTTATCGATTCGTCATGTTGAAAAAGCCATGGATATCTTTGCAAAGCACGGGGATATCCATAGCATTTATCGGTGCAAAATTGTCCTCGCACTTAACTTTAGTGATCAAAAAAAGTATGAAGAAGCAGAAGCTCTTTTTATTGAGATCATCGAATACGTGAAAATCATTGATGATCAAGAACTGCTCGGTATCGTTTATTATGACGCTGGCTTTATTCAGTCGAGACAAAACCGTCACAAGAAAGCGCTGGAATACTTTAAAAAAGCACTTCGTCTGCCAGCATACCGAAAGTCCGCACACTCTTATGTATCGTGCCTCTACGAAACAGTGCGTTCCTGTTATAAAGAAAATTTAACCGATGAAGGTATGAAGTATATTCAAAAAGGATTAAAAGAAGCCGTTGCTTCACAATTTGATATATTAAGAATCAAGTTCCAAATTTTATTTCTTCTCTACAGCCAAACGCCAAAGGCAGATGAGCAGATTGCAAGGCTCGTCACATGCCTTGAACGAAAAGAAGCTTGGATTGATCTTGAGGATTTGCTTGCCGATGTCTCAGATTTTTATAAAAAAAAGGGCGACTTTGAGCGAGCCGCCTTTTTTATCATGAGAGGCTGATGTCAGCCTGCTCATTATCGAATTGTATTTACTAATCCAAGCATCTGATCACCCATCGTAATCGTTCTTGAGTTCATCTGATAGGAGCGCTGTGTTGTCATGAGATCTGTTAATTCTTTAGACATGTCCACATTCGACGTTTCAAGTGCACCTTGCTGAAGCTGAATCGCTTGGCGGTTTGCTCCATTTAGTGCTGTTAATGCACCTTGATAAGTACCGTCAACTGAGAATAAATTATCTCCTTCAGAGACAAGTGCTGAAGAGTTATTGACTTGCACAACACCTAGATTCACTTGCTGATTCGGTTGATTATCTCTTGAAATGGCTGTCAGACGTCCATTTTTATCAATTGAAATATCACGAAAATTCGCATTTAAGACGATTTCATTTCCGTTTTCATCAAGAATCGGATGGCCTTCGCTAGTGACAAGCTGCACTTGATTACGATTATTGCCTGGCTGTAAGTAGAGAGAACCGTCTCTTGTATAACGAATATTACCGCCGGCATTGACCTGCATATACTGAGAAGGCGCTCCAAATGCAACATCTAGATCACGGCCTGTTTCTTTAATAGAGCCTTGCAGTGAGTTAATGGACGCATTGACCATCGTACCCGTACCAAGCCTTAACCCATCAGGTGTCAGACGACTGTTTGCCACCTGCGCATTTTTTTCATCCACTTGGTTGAACTGTTGCCTGATCAGCTCTGAGAAACGGGTATTTTTCGCACGGTATCCTGTTGTTTCACTGTTCGCGATGTTATTACTGATAATATCAAGCTGCTTTTGTACTTCGTTCATTGATACAGCTGCATTGATCATCGTTCTAAGCATGAGAATCCTCCTTTCTTTTTCATTTCTTGATTAATACACTCTGCCAATTTCATTCACTGCTTTTTCTAAGCTTTTATCATACGCTTGAACCACTTTTTGGTTTGTTTCAAATGCTCGATAAGCGGTTGTCATTTCTGTATATGATTTCGTCACATCCACGTTCGACAGCTCCGATACACCTTGACTTAACGTATAGGACATTTGACCGTTATTGACTGCACTTGGCAGGGGCTGGTTATCAGCTGTACGGTATAAATCATTTCCTTCTCTCGCTAAGTTTCTTGTATCCACCGCAACACGTACATCAATTTGTCCAAGATTTTGTCCATTTTCACTCACAGTTCCATCTGCATTCACTTTGAAATTCTCACTCTGAACCGTGATTGGCTGACCTGTCACAGAAAGAAGAGCACGCCCATTGATCGTCAACTGATTTTGTGCGTTCAATGTAATCGAGCTACTTTTCGTATAACGAACGCCTTCTGGGGTATTGACCGCATAAAAGAGCGCTGATTTCTGATTGGTCTCAGGGTTGATCGGCACATTATTTTCGACTAGTGCGATATCCGTTGTTTGATCTGTTGTTTTTAAAGTTCCTTGGGTAAATTGAGGAATCAGTTCCTGCATATATGTCCCCGTATTAATGCCGCCAATCGGTGTTTGCTGAGGAACACTAAACCCTTTGCCTGAAGAAGTTTGGAAACGTCCTGACTCCATTCGGCTAAGCAGCATTTCTGGAAATGCCCGCATGGCCCCCTCATCCGCTTTATATCCTGGCGTATTCGCATTTGCGATATTATTTGAAAGCATTTCTGTCCGCCGCTCTTGAGCGATCATGGCAGATGTTGCGGTGTATAGTCCTTTTAACACGTGCTCACCTCATTAAAATTCTTTCACATGACCTAAACACAATCTTCTATGAAATATATCGGCATATTTGCAGGGTTCTTTAATAAAAATCCCCCATTCTTTCGAAAAAGAATGAGGGACATCATTAGCTGAGTTTACGCTTTGGCAGCTTGTCCATATTATCAAGCATGACGCCAGTACCAACAGCGACACAATCCATCGGATTCTCAGCAACGAAAACTGGTACTTTCAGCTCTTCTGCAAGCAATTGATCAAGCCCGTTTAGAAGAGCTCCGCCACCTGTAATGATGACGCCGCGATCAATAATATCAGCTGATAATTCAGGCGGTGTTCTCTCAAGAACTTGCTTTGCAGCCTGAACAATCGCAGATACAGATTCACGCAATGCTTCTTCTACTTCTTTGCTTGTGACGGTAATCGTTCTTGGTAATCCTGTCACCATGTCTCGTCCACGAATTGAAATCTCTTCGTGACGTGCGTCTGGGAATACCGTTGCAACTTGGATCTTAATATCCTCAGCCGTGCGTTCACCGATCAACAGCTTGTACTCTTTTTTAATGTAGTTGAGAATTTCCAGATCAAATTTGTCTCCAGCCATTTTAATAGAAGAGGCGGTTACAATGTCACCCATTGAGATGACAGCGATATCTGTCGTTCCGCCTCCAATATCTACGACCATGTTTCCACTTGGCTGAAAAATATCCATACCAGCACCAATAGCTGCTACTTTTGGCTCTTCTTCAAGAAATACATGCTTACCGCCGCTTTTTTCAGCAGCTTCTTTGATCGCCTTCTGCTCAACAGATGTAATGTTTGTCGGGCAGCAGATGAGCATACGCGGCTTAGAGAATAGCCCTTTCACATTTAATGAGTTAATAAAATGCTTGAGCATCGCTTCAGTTACTTCAAAATCAGCAATTACGCCATCTTTTAATGGACGAATCGCAACAATATTCCCAGGCGTACGTCCAACCATGCGTCTCGCCTCTTCTCCAACAGCCAAAACTTTTCCACTGTTTTTGTCAAGAGCTACCACAGATGGTTCATTTAACACAATTCCTTTTCCTTTGACATGAATCAGTACATTGGCAGTACCAAGATCAATTCCAATATCCCTAGCAAACATCTATATATATCCTCCTTGAAAATCTGTTTCCATAGCAAATACCACATTCTGCCCTAATTATATATTCTATCATAATTTGCAGAAAAAAAGATATTTCTTTACAAAAGTCTTTACAAAATTTGTGGTTAGAAACTACCGATATGAGGAAGATATATATATCATGTTTATGAACAAAGAACTAAGCTTACTGTTTCACAGGCTCGCCTTCTAAAATTTCTTCTTTTTTATACTTTAATTTAGTGGCTTCTCCCCCTCGCAAGTGGCGGATTGATTTATGATAATCCAGTATCTCCTTCACTTCATTAGCCAGATCTGGATTAATTTCTGGCAGTCTTTCTGTTAGATCCTTGTGTACAGTACTTTTAGAGACTCCAAATTCTTTCGCAATTACACGAACGGTTTTCTTTGTCTCCACGATATACTTTCCTATCTTGATTGTTCGCTCTTTGATGTAATCGTGCACACCACTCGACCTCCCTAAAATGGATGTGAGAAGTGTGAAATGAGATCCGTATCAATAGTGTCCATTTTTAGCGGCGCTTGTTCGTCTTAATTTCTCATCCATTAGGTAGTAAATGCCAAACACGATCCCTCACCTCAAACACTCTCTTTGTCAGGTTTGTAACAGTGTATTAGCATTGCATAGGGAATATGCTAAAAATGAAGATGGGACAAGGGATTTATCAGAAAATGCAATCATTTCGAGTGACGAAAATTTTCACTTTACAAGAATGGGTCGAGCACGTAAAATAGAAAAGGTGATTTTATTTACCTAGCTAAATATTTAATAAAGGTGAGCATATGGATACGTTAAATAGAGAGTGTTTACATCAAATACACCAAAGCGCCAGGTTGCTGTCTAAAAAGGCGAACGAAGCGCTTGCTGCTTATGACTTGTACATGTCCCAATGGACTGTACTTTTTTGTTTGGACACATTCGGCCCGAAAACCCAAAAAGACATTTGGACATATTTGAACGTCGAAGCCCCAACCATTACCCGAACCGTAACCCGTCTAGAAGCAAATGGCTGGGTGCAACGTGTACAAGGAAAAGACAAACGTGAAAACCTGATCGTCATGACAGATGATGCTAAGGCCCGATTTGAAGAAATCAAACGTACGATGGAACAATTTGAAGAAGAATGTCTTTCAGATTTCACCCACGAAGAAAAACAACTCCTCCATACACTTTTACACAAATTATCAACTGAATAGGAAGTGACATACATCATGAACGAACGCATTTGGACAAGAGACTTTATCATGATTGTCCTGGTGAATTTATTTACGTTCACCTCTTTTTATGCCCTTTTAACCTTGCTGCCTATTTACACAATGGATGAACTAAATGGAACAGAATCACAGGGCGGTCTTCTTGTGACGGTCTTCTTATTGTCCGCCATTGTGACAAGACCATTTTCTGGAGCGATTATTGAGAAATTCGGTAAAAAACGGATGGCGATTTTCTCATCAACGGCGTTTGCCTTACTTACTTATTTATACATCCCAATTGATCAATTCCAAACGCTTCTCGTGCTGCGTTTCGTGCAGGGCATCTTTTTTAGCATTTTGACGACAGTAACCAGTGCCATTGCAGCAGATATGATTCCAAAACATAAACGAGGCGAAGGACTTGGCTACTTTGTCATGTCCATGAACCTTGCTGTTGTCATCGGTCCATTTATTGCACTAAATCAAGTAGGAAAAGTAGGATTCCATTCCTTATTCCTTCTTTTTTCCATTATCGTGACCATTGGTGCCGCTTTTACGATGCTCATCAGACAACCAGAGCTTGAAGATGGAGGAAGTGTTGTCTTCCGATTTACTTTTTCTCACTTGTTTGAAAAAGGTGCCTTAAAAACAGCGGCAGTCGGCATCATTATTTCCTTCTGTTATTCGCCGATCATTTCATTTATTTCAGTCTATGCCAATTCCCTTGACTTGATGGGGGCAAGCAGTTATTTCTTTATTGTGTTTGCGGCAGCGATGCTTGGATCACGTCCATTTACAGGCAGACTTTTTGACCGAGTAGGACCTCACATTGTGATCTATCCTTCGATTGCTCTTTTTGCGATTGGTTTATGGATGCTGACAGCTACACATTCAGCTACAATGCTTCTGCTATCAGGTGGTGTCATTGGACTTGGCTACGGATCGCTAGTGCCATGTTTACAAACACTTGCCATTCAGCACTCACCAGCCCACCGTACAGGCTATGCGACGGCTACTTTCTTCACTTTATATGATACGGGTATTGCTGCTGGCTCTTTTGTATTTGGTCTCCTTGTCAGCTTCACAGACTTTTCAAATGTATATCTCATTGCAGGTATTGTTGTCTTGCTCAGTATGATTGTTTTTTATTGGAGCGAACGAAAGCCCCAAGAAGCAAAAGCACAGAAGGTCTCCCTATCAGAATAGGATTCTATTTTAAACTTCAACGGAAACATGCTAAAATATAGGATGTTTCAAATAGACGATTATTTGAAAAATAGTTGGCATTAAGCGAAGGTATAGGTGATGTTTTGAATTACGAACTGTTTAAAGTGATACACGGGATGGCTCATCATTCTGAGTTTTTAGATCAGGCCATGATTTTCATTACGAAAAAGGCCATTCTTGTGTATGCCCTTGTCTTATTGATTTGCTGGTTTTTAGGTAATCACAAATTTAAGAAGCATGTCTTCTTTTCCGGTGTAACAGGCATCGCGGCACTTATCGTCAATTTTGCCATTACACTGTTTCATTATGAAGAGCGGCCGTTTGTGGCGCATAAAGTCGACACACTCATTCCGCACTCAGCAGACGCTTCCTTCCCAAGTGACCATACAACAGGTGCACTGGCTCTTTCACTTGCCATTCGATCTCGCAATAAAAAGCTTGGCAACATCTTGCTCGTCTTTGGATTACTCACAGGATTCTCCCGCATCTGGGTTGGTCACCATTATCCATTAGATGTCTTAGGCAGCCTGGTCGTATCAATTGTGGTCGTCTTTATCATGAATAAATTATGGAAATTATTTGACTCTCCAATTGATCGCATCGTCACTTTCTATGAGACAATTGTAGGGAAAATATTCAGAAGGAAGCAAAAGGATCAGGGTTCTGACCTGTCTAACTCTTAAGCGGCTTGCGATAACGTGATGAAGATTCTTCTTCCACTTATCGCGCCGCTTTTTTTATTGACTGTCCTCCTCTGACCTTGTTCGAAAAATAAAGACTGACACCAATACCAATAAGAGAAATCATGATCAACGTCCACCCTAACTGCTCAAAATGAGGACCAGCAATTTCATCCCCAAACAACATACCGAGAACGGCAGACGATAGAATGGAACCAAGGTAGCGGCATGTTTGAAAAAGCCCAGAGGACGTGCCAATCATATGCTGAGGGCTTGCCTTGAGCATCGCAGCTTGCAGCGCAACATTGCCAATCCCGTAACTAAGTCCAAGCAGCGCTAGAACCAGCCCTTTCCCCCATAATGGTGCCGGAATAAAAAAGAAGGTCATCGCAGACGCTCCAGCCAGCATCAATACCGCACTGGTTAATACAGGATGGCGTTCATCCCCGCGGTCCACCCACTTTCCCGTCAGCGGAGAGACAATGATGCTCACCCCAGACATGCAAAGCATAAAAAGACCCGTCATTTCCACACGCCAGCCTAATTCATCTTGGAAATAGCTCGGCAAACCAAAGAAAAGACAATAGAAAAAGATATTTAAAATGATAAATTGCACATACACAAGTGAAAGCCGCTGCTCCTGTCTGAACATCCGAATTTGAATAAATGGTTCATCCACCTGATACTCCCACCAAATAAAAGCGCCTGCACTCAAGAGACAAAGAATTCCCTGTACATATTGAATGCCATGACCTAGTGATAATAAAAACGAAAGCAGAAGGACAATACAAACTGTAAAAAGAAGCATTCCTGGCAAATCGAGCCTCCGTACCGTTTCACCTATACGTAGCTTTCTCTTTTTCTGCTCCTTTGGAAACAAAGATAGTCCAAGAAAGAAGCTGATCAAAATAAAAGGCAGATTCACTAAAAAGATAGCCGGCCAGCCGCCGATTGTCATCAAAAAGCCGCCAAGTGTAGGTCCAAGCGCCGTCATCGCAGAAGCAAAAATGGACAATACCGCTAATGCCGATGCCTGCTTTTCCTGAATATGATCCCGAATGAGTCCGACACCAGAAGGATAAATGGCACTGCTCCCAATTGCTTGCAACAACCGAATCACAATCAGCACCGCAAACGTCGGGGCAAATGGTGCACAGATGGCTGAGACTGCTACCAGGCCGAGTCCGAATAAAAATAATGTTCTCCGGCTCATCACATGATCCCCAATCCGGCCGCTCACTGGCTGCGTCACCGCACTAGCTAAATAAAAAGACGAAATAAGCCAAGATACAGTCGTAAATGATAAACCGAATTCATGCTGAATTTGATGCAGGGCCAAAGAAATCATTGAGGAATTCAACGGATTTAACATCGTCCCAAAGGCAATCGCAGTTAAAAAGACTTTTCGGTTGTCCCTCCACTTCTTCATTTACAGCCCCCCTCTTTGTGTTCTGGCTTGCTAACCCTTCCGTTATTATGAGATTCATTTCCCTTTTTTACCCTGATCAATTCAAGTTCTCTCTTGGAAAAGCAAGACATACATTTTAAAAAGGGCGAGTGTTGGAAAAACACATGTAAAATTGAGAATATGAGGTACAAATGGTAAGATGCTACACATATTGAAAAGCCTACTTTCTCCTTATATGGAGAACGGCTGAAAAGGAGGAGAAGCTTATTATTAAGAAAAGACGGTTTTGGGTCCCAGCCCTTTTCTCGGTTGCAGTATTACTTCTGTCTTCGTGTGGTTCAAATGAAACAAATGGGAACGGAGATAAACGTAATTCTACAGCGAAAGGGTCGCCAATTTTGGAGGATGGAAAATTTATATTTGCAGCATCAGGTGAATTTCACCCATTCAGTTACATGGATGGAAATCAGATGTCAGGCTTTGATATCGATGTAGGCAATGCGATTAGTGACAAACTAGGCCTCGAGCCTATACAGAAGAAATATAAATTCGCAGGCATTGTCGAAGGTGTGAAATCAGGAAAATTCGATGCGGCAGTTGCAAGTCATACCATCAATGAGGAACGAAAAAAACACGTCCTTCTTTCTAAGCCCTACTATTACTCTGGCCCGCAAATTTTCACAAGACCTGGAGCAGACATTCAACATGCTGATGATTTAAAAGACAAAGAAATCGCTGTATCTAAAGGCTCGTCCTACGCTGATATCGCAAAGGAACATAGCGGACAGGAACCAAAATATTACGACAGTGATGTCGTCGCTTTAGAAGCACTAGCCAACGGAAAACACGATGCAGTCGTGACGGATTTCGCGACAGGCGCAGAAGCCATGAAGAAAAAATTAAAGATCGAGGCTCAGGAAAGACTCGGACAAAGTGAGCAGGCAATCGCTGTTTCAAAAGAAAATGAACAGCTCATTAAAGAGATCAACGATGCGATTGACGCACTAAAAAAAGACGGAACATTAAAACAAATTAGCGAGAAATATTTTAATGAAGACATCACGGTCAAACAAAATTAAAACCACGATTGTGCGCCTTTTTTAGGCGCACTTTCTTCAAATGGAGATGATTGTTTTGCCTACCCTATCACATTTTTTTCAGACGCTGATTGATTCAAGAGGTATTTTTTTAGAAGGTATGCTGCTCACCTTACAGCTCACTGTGATCAGCATCTTCATCGGCATGTTCATCGGGCTCTTCTTTGCTTTATTGAAAATATCACGCGTGGATGTCTTCGGTTATATCGCCAATGCCTATATCTTCCTTGTACGCGGCACACCACTGATTGTTCAAATTTTCATCCTATATTTTGGACTGACAGAATTAAATATCCCCGACTTCTGGGCCGCTTCCATTGCGCTCGCCTTTCATAATGGAGCGTATATAGCAGAAATATTCAGAGGCGCCATCCAATCAATTGATCAGGGGCAAAAAGAGGCAGGACGCTCTCTTGGTATGGGACGTTTCCTAACAATGAGGCGCATTATTCTCCCGCAAGCGATGCGGCGGGCCCTCCCCCCTCTTGGTAACCAGTTCATTATTGGCTTAAAAGATTCATCACTCGCCGCTTTTATTAGCGTCAATGAACTATTTAACGTCGCCACGACCCAAGGTTCAAACAGCTTTGACAATATGACCTATTTACTTGTTGTAGCCGTCTATTACTTAATTCTTGTCCTGCTGTTAACGTTCGCTGTCCAAACCTTTGAGAAGAAACTATCAGTCAGTGACCATTAGGAGGAGAAACATGACAGAATCAAAGGAACTCATTCGTGTTGAAAAACTAAACAAACACTTCGGAGAACTGCATGTTTTAAAGGATATCGACCTCACTGTTTATGAAAATGATGTAGTCGTCTTAATTGGAGCCAGCGGCTCTGGAAAAAGCACCTTGCTCCGCTGTATGAACTTTTTAGAAATCAAAAATGATGGAGAAATCATCATTGATGGCAGCCCTGTTCACCCAAAACGCGATCAATTAAACGAGATGCGGCAAAAAATAGGCATGGTGTTTCAGCATTTTAACCTCTTTCCGCATAAAACTGTGCTTGAAAACATCATCGAGGCGCCTGTTATGGTGAAAAAAACAAAAAAGACTCAAGCTGTATCAGAAGCCAACGTCCTGTTAGAAAAGGTCGGACTTGCGGATAAAGCCAACGTATATCCTTCTAAACTATCAGGCGGTCAAAAGCAGCGTGTGGCTATTGCAAGAGCTCTCGCCATGAAACCAGATGTCATGTTATTTGACGAACCTACGTCTGCCCTCGATCCAGAGCTTGTAGGCGAGGTGCTGCAAACAATGAAAAGTCTCGCAAAAGAAGGCATGACGATGGTCATCGTCACACATGAAATGGGCTTTGCGAAAGAAGTCGCCGATCGCGTCGTCTATATGCACGAAGGTCGTATCGTCGAAGAAGGCACACCATCAAAATTGTTCGATTCACCTCAAGAGGAACGAACCAAAGTCTTTCTCAGCTCCATTTTATAGGTCAAACGCCCTTTATTTTTCGTGCTCAATGCACGTTTTTTCTCATTTTTCACGAACTTTTCATCCATTTATATTGAATATAACCAAAAACCATGTAAGATTAACTTACATGAATATGTTATATATGACTTTTCTCTCTATAATGAAGAATTAAGAAATCAATTAATTCTGAATGATTCAGGGGGAATGCAGCATGCAAATGGGTGATACAGTATTTATGTTCTTCTGCGCACTACTCGTGTGGTTAATGACACCGGGTTTAGCCTTATTCTACGGAGGACTCGTGAGAAGTAAAAACGTCTTAAGTACAACCATGCACAGCTTAACTTCACTAGCGATCGTCTCTATCGTATGGATCATGTTTGGCTATTCCTTGGCTTTTGCGCCAGGAAATGCATGGATTGGAGGCTTAGAATGGATTGGACTAAAAGACGTTGGCTTTGAGCCTGGTTCCTACAGTGAGACCATTCCACATTCATTGTTCATGATGTTCCAAATGACCTTTGCCGTCTTAACAACAGCCATCATCTCAGGTGCCTTTGCTGAACGGATTCGTTACTCAGCGGTCGTCGTGTTTACACTCCTTTGGGTCACATTTGTATACGCGCCAGTCGCACACTGGGTATGGGGCGGCGGTTGGATTGGCGAAATGGGTGCGCTCGACTTCGCTGGAGGAAACGTGGTTCACATTTCATCAGGTGTGGCAGGTCTAGTCGTAGCGATTGTGCTCGGGAAGCGTAAAGAAGCAGCAAGCTCTTCTCCTCACAATTTGATTTATACTCTTCTTGGCGGAGCTGTCATTTGGTTTGGATGGTTTGGCTTTAACGTTGGAAGTGCCCTTACCTTAGACAGTGTCGCAATGTTTGCCTTCATTAACACCAATACAGCAGCTGCTGCGGGAATCATCGGCTGGCTGTTAGTCGAGTGGATGATCAACAAAAAGCCGACCATGCTCGGCGCGATTTCTGGAGCCATCGCAGGTCTTGTCGCAATTACACCTGCCGCAGGTTTTGTCACACCTTTTGCTTCTATCATCATCGGATTCATCGGCGGCATCGTGTGCTTCTGGGGAGTCTTCTCACTCAAAGCCAAATTTGGCTATGACGATGCACTAGATGCATTCGGTCTTCACGGAATTGGCGGGACTTGGGGTGGAATTGCAACAGGGCTTTTCGCAACAACCTCTGTCAATGACGGTGGAGCCAATGGCTTATTTTACGGAGATCCCAGCTTACTTTGGAAGCAAGTCGTCGCTATTGTAGCCACCTATGCCTTTGTAGCTGTTGTGACATACGTGATCATCAAAGTGGTCAATCTCTTCTTTAAGATTCGCGCAACCGAAGAAGAAGAATCAGTGGGTCTTGATTTAACCATGCATGGGGAAAAAGCTTATCAAGATTAAAGAAAAAGGGGTGTCTCTATGAGCAAAATGTATAAAGTGGAGATTGTCACACGTCCAGCCAATTTTGAAACATTAAAGGTGGAGATTGGAAAGATTGGTGTCACTTCCATTACCTTTTCGAATGTACACGGCTGCGGTTTACAAAAGGGACATACAGAGTTATACCGCGGCGTCAAAAAGGAAAGCAATGTGTACGAACGATTAAAGATTGAAATCGTCCTAAGCAAAGTACCTGTCGAACAGGTCGTTGAAACAGCTCAAAAGGTACTTCGTACAGGCGAACCAGGGGATGGGAAAATTTTTATATATGAGATAGAAAATACAATCAACATTCGGACAGGTGAAGAAGGACCTGCCGCCCTTTAAACCATCCTCCGCTGAGTGCGGGGGATTTTTTAAAGACAGAAAAAAACCTCTGCATGATTCATATACAGAGGTTTCAAGACTTAAGATTGTTTTGTTTCTTCAGTTTGACTGCTGTCTTTAGAGGAATCAGAAGACTTTTCTTGATCAGAGGATTTCCCCTTCTCATCAGACTTTTCTTCAGATTTTTCTCCAGCAGGCTCTTTGGCCTTATCTTCAGCAGCAGGTTCCTTCGTTTTTTCATCAGCTTTTGGCTGAGCAGGTTCTTTTGCTTCTTCCGTCACTTCTTGCGCGGCCTTTTCAATAGTTGAAACAGGCTTGTCAATAAAGCTAAGTGGATTAAGCGCTAAACCTTCCATACGAATTTCAAAATGCACATGGTTGCCGCTTTCAGCACCATAAAGATTTTTACCAGAAGCACCGATGACATCATTCTGCTTCACTTCATCGCCTTCTTTAACACTCACTTGTGACAACGATTGATAAACAGTCGATAATCCATCTTCATGTTCAATTTCAACGACGTGACCGAGAACTGGATCTTTTTTCGCTTGAACCACTGTTCCACTAAGAGCAGCTGTGACGTCAAACACTTTGCCATCTTTATCTGCAAGATCAATACCTTTGCTCAAGGTATAGGTGTTATTATAGTTTACAAGTGCTGCTTCTTTTTCTTTTTGATCAGCATCTGCTTCATAGAACTTTTTCACGACAGAAACATTATCAGAATTCTGGACTGGCATGGCAACATTTTCAATTGGCTTTCCAACTTCAACGGCATCATCACGCTGTTCTTGCCCTGTTTGATTTCCATCAGATAGTTGGTCTTTCACATCTTTTGATACAGCTTGATACCAAAGAACGGCTGTTAACACGACCGCTGCGCTGACCAAGTAAATTGCAGGGAATACCCAGCGCTTACGGAAAAATTGCTGAACTTTTGTGATTTTGGAAGTACGTTTCTTTTCTTCCTCTCTCATTTTTCATCACCTCAGCAACATTCTGAACACTTTTCAAAAAATATATACACACGAAATCATTTTTCTTTTTATTTTGCGCAATCGCATCAATAATATGTATGATGAATGAAAAAAGATGGAGGACTTTATTGTGAAAACTTTCAACCGAATAGCAACAGAAGATGACCTCAAAGCAATCGTTGATATTTACAATTCGACCATTGCTTCAAGAGAAGTAACCGCCGATACAGAACCAGTTTCAGTTGAAGACCGCCGACAATGGTTTTTAAATCATTCAGAGAAAAGACCTCTCTATGTGAAAACAGATAAGGATGGACATATTTACGGCTGGCTCAGCTTTGAAACCTTTTATGGAAGACCTGCATACAACGGAACCGTTGAAATGAGTATTTACTTAAACCAAGACTATCGCGGGAAAGGCTTAGGGTCACTTTTTTTACAAGAAGCCATTGAGCTGGCACCTTCACTAAGCATTCGAACGTTACTTGCCTTTATTTTCGGGCACAACGAAGCCAGCATTCGATTATTTAAAAAGCACGGCTTTGAGACATGGGGTCACCTGCCACGCATCGCAGAAATGGACGGCAGCAGGTACGATTTAGACATTCTAGGAAAAGAATTATAAAATGAGCGTCTCTCAAACAAAGAGACGCTTTTTTATGATGCGTGTAACAACTGTTCAAACTGTTTCGCATTTTGAACAGCTTTTCTTTGGAGGATGATGCCATGTTCATCTATCAGAATCGCTTGCGGAACGACAGTTACCCCATACAGCTCCATGATTTGCGAAGAGCGCATATACACAGCTTGATCAGGCAGCAATTGAAGGAGCAATGCATCATCTCCTTGTTCATCTCCATTGATGAAAATAAATTGAGTATCATCACTAGAAATGTGCTGACGCATATCAGATAAAATGCTTTTGCATGTCATACAAGTGGTATTTACAAATAACAGCATCACAGCTCTTCCACTCTGTAAATACTCCTTTAAAATGACCTTATCTCCTAAATGTGTATAGCTTCGAAATAACGGCGCAGCATCACCAACATCCGCTTCCTTTAATTCAATCCCATCAAGGGATTTAATTTTACTCATAAATTTTCCGATAAAGCGGGCAAGCAAAAACACGACAGCCAGCTGAGCAATGACAATGAATAACACAATAATTAGTAGAATATCAGTCATTTCACTTGGTCTCCTTCTATATACGATTCAAATTGATTCATCCATTTTCTTTTGAACATCACAATGGTTTTCCCCACCGCTATAATCAAATAGACAGCCACTGCAATCAGAAAACAGATCATATGAAATGGCCATGGAATTGTTTCTACATAGGGATGTGCATAAAACAACCCAATCACAAGAGCCAGCATCGACACATTACGAATCACAATTCCCCAGTGAAGATGATCATTTTCAAACAAACCTCCACAGCCGCATGAAATGTTACGATGTCCTCTCAATAAATTGAAGGTGACCGCTCCAGTATAGATACATAAAAGTGCTGTAAGGCCAATCGCAGGTACAAGAGACATGTTCCACACGAACAATAAACCCGTACAAACCAATTCAACAGTCAAAAACAAATAAAACATTGGCGCCGTGAGCACAGGAGGCAGCAGTCGATAAGCATTCATCTGCTGAATATGCGCCGTTTGTTTTCTCACTTTATCAAGCCATGTACCTGCAAAGATCATTCCTAACAAATAGACACCTATAAAATAAAAGACACTCACCTTACGCCATCTCCTTTTGTTGAAATAGTTGGGATTGTGCCTCGTAAAGCCTTTTGTACTCTCCATCTAGCGCCATTAGCTCTTCATGGTTCCCCTCTTCAACGAAAGCACCATCCTTCATCACGATAATCCGATCTGCTAAGCGGGCTGCTCCCATACGATGTGTGATAAACAAGACCCCTTGATCCTGCGTATGATCGAATAGCTTTCGAATGAGTGAAATCTCCGATAGTGGATCGAGAGCAGAAGTCGGTTCATCTAAAATGATAAAATCACTTTCTCTAAAAAAGGTTCTCGCCATCGCAAGCTTTTGCCATTGTCCGCCAGACAGTTCATGACCTTCTTCAAAAAAACGGCCAAGCTGCGCATCGTATGTTTCTTCCATTTGATGAATTCTTTTCTCTATGCCTGCTTGCCGTGCAGCTGAGATCGTGCGCTCTTCCTTATCTATTTCGTCGATACGGCCAAATCCAATATTTTCTTTCACAGTGAATTCGTACTTCATAAAATCTTGAAAAAGGACAGCCATTCTCGCATGATAGGATTTTTTATAAATGGTTGAAATAGACTCACCATTGACCTTTTGCATATTCGGCTTGTCTGGATCATATAAACCGGTCAAACATTTAATTAAGGTCGTCTTACCTGATCCATTATCCCCTACCAATGCAATGCGTTCACCTTTATTGATATGAAAATGTATATGTTCAATAGCAGGCGTTTTCATATTCGGATAGGTAAAAGAGAGATTTTCTAGCGTAATGGACTGAATACATTCAATCCTCCGAAGCGATGCCCCTTCCTCTGTCTGCTCATCAATTTCTTCTTCTCTCTTTTGAAAAGTTCTCATTTCATCAATATAGAGACTCGTTTCATATAAACTAGAACATTCCCTCGTCAAATCCTGAAAACCGCTTTGAATATTTTGCACAGCTTGGAGTACAGCGACAAAAGTACCCGCAGCTAATTTCTTTTGAAAGATAAGAAAGACAATAAAAAGACCACAGCACACATAGGCAAATGTCATAAGCAATCCGCCTGCCATCTCCCAGCGAACCTGACGTTTGAGTAATTTATATTTTTCATCTGCACTTTTTACATAATGACCTTGCCACTTTTGAAGAAGGTAATCTCCAATTCCATATAAACGGATTTCCTTCAATGAATCTCGCTGTGCAACAAGGTCGGATACATACATTTCTCTTCGATCATTGGCAGTTAACATCCGATTTAATTGATACCGTGCGCCTCCAAAGAAAAGCTCAATCCATAAGACAGGCAGAGTACATAAGATCAGAATGACCGCCAAGCCCCAATGGATACCAATCATATAAATGAGAAGTGATACAACAGTAATCAATGCGCTCATAATTGTAAAAATACTTCTAACCATACTCAGAACATGCTGATGACTGTTCATCACACGTTGACTTTCATTATAAAAAGACGGGTGTTCAAATGTAATATATGGAAGCCTGGTCGCCTTTTGAAGCAATTCACCCTTCAAATGCAAACCAATCAAATTTGTCGCTTTCTGTTGACTAAGCTGAAGAATGAATTGCAGCCCATATCCTAAAACCACAATGACCATTTGCAACCCAAATAACCTTAAAACCTTTTGAATGTCACCTGAAGAAGTCATAAATAAAATAATTTCATTAATCAATGTTTGAATAATCCAGACACTAGCCAAAGGCATAAAGCCAACGATCACTTGGATGAATAGAGTTAACAGAAGATATGATCGACTTCTTTTCCAAGTATAAGAGATTGCATATAAACAATGGTTCACTGTACTCATCAAACGCTCCACCTTACACCATTTAGTATAATTGACATAATTTTGATATTCATATTATGATAGCTCTGCGTAACTTCATTCTGAGAGGACGATATACGATGACTTCAATCTTACTTTTACAGCTAACTCTTATTCTTTGCAGCCTTTTATTGACGATCGGAATCATGATCTATTTAAAACACCAGATGGCATTAATCATCTTACCAATCCAGCATGTTGGACAAAAACTTGTTCATCCGCTACTCGAAAAACCATCACCTATTCAAATAAATGATTTACTGCAAAACAATCACAAGCAACAGCTGCTTATATTCACTGACACAGCATGTCCGCACTGCATTCCATCACTGGAACAATTCCTAGAAACGAAAAAGCAGCGTCAATTAGACATTTCTTTTAGTATTTTGTTAAAGAATGGGAAAGAAGAGGATCAAGAATTATATCGTGATAACCAAACCAGCATGCGAATTATCTCAGTAGACGAACAAATGATAGGCGCCTTTCATATTGAAGAGTTTCCATATTACATCATGGTAGAAGAAGATGAAACAATCTCATATGCAGCTCCTTTTCCCGATGGTCTTTATTCAAGGTTCTCTGCAAAATAAACATAAATGAGGCATGTGAAGATAAAAAACACACGCCTCTTTTTTTATTGGTTTGGATCTGCCTGAACATCCTGATCCTTTTCCCTTGCAGCGATCTCACTCACTTCACTTGAAGCTGTGGCTTGTTCCTCAGCTTGTTCAAACTCACTGCGAGCCTCATTTGAAATATCTACTTGGTCACCATGCTGATTCACAGTAACGGACGAAGAAGACGATTCTTTTTGAACCTCTTTCTCTAGTTCCTTTAATTTAGACACATGAAGCTCTAAATCTTTTCCTTGCTGAACTAGAGTCAATTGTTGAAATAATGCCTTTCTCTCTTCTGGAGAATGGTCGCCTTGAACAATTTTCGCTGCTTGGTTTAAAAAAGAATTGGATGTTTGACCCGCTTGACGACTGTTTGACGTCTGCATAGCATTTGTTAAGAATGAAATTGAAGATATGCTCATGCGTTCACATCCTATTAAATAAAATCCTTGAATTTAGCAGCCACATCTAATGCGTTCTTGGCTAGTACAAATCTCACCTGTATCACGATCCACGTAGTAACGGAAAGTTCCAACACCTTGAAGGAAACAAGTTGGCGCTGATTTGCATGAAGTGACTAATTTTTGCAAAATACATCTTGAAGCTGCAGGTTGAACATTGGTCATTTTGTTTAAGAAACGATCTAACATATGAATTCCACCTTCCAAATTTTATGGTAACACAACACAATAATAACCAATTACAAGACAACTAACAACATATTTTGATAATTTTACTAATTAATTTTAACTACTAATCTTATTTATGACATAAATTGTCGTTAAAATTAATTAGTAAATGTTACTTTTTTCTTATTCGAAGATAATTTATTTATCTATAAATAGTAAAGTGAAGATAGAAATATTTTTTATTTGTTCTACATTCACTCTTCCTAAAGTACTACCTGCTCAAGTATGATAAAGAGTGAATACATAAAGGAGTGAACACCATTGCAACAAACTGAGAAAATCATTCAATCTCTTCATTCGATCACAAAGTGGGGAAAAGTTGGTAGTATATTTCTCTATATTTCAGGGGGCTTAGCTATTCTTATTGGTTTTTGGCTTGTTCTTCCTGCTGCCCTTGGCGTCTTCCTCATTATGATGGGAATCCATGTACAAAAATCTGTAAACGCAGCTGAACAATTAATTCAAACTCCTGATACTTCTTATGAAGAGTTATTAGAACAATATGCTAAGATGATGAAAATGCAGACGCTATTTGCCATATCAAGTATTGTCGCAGCCATTCTCTCATTCATCGCCATTATCCTGATGCTGATATTAGGCGGTCTAGCATTTCTTCAAGAAATTCCTAGTGACATTCAGCAATACGAAGGTGAATACGAAGAAGAGCTTGGTGACTTTTATTAATGGAGGGGGGTATCAATGAATATTCGATACCCCCTTTTGTTTGATCATTTTGCATTGGTCACCCTACTAAGCTTGACATTCCCTCTTGATCATTTTAAAATACAAATCGTAACTATTACGAATTAAAGGAGGGGCCTATTACTGATGCGCGTAAAAATTACCTTAGCCTGTACTGAAACAGGTGACAGAAACTATATCACAACAAAGAATAAAAGAACGAATCCGGACCGACTTGAGTTATTAAAATATTCTCCTCGGTTAAAGAAATATACCCTTCATAGAGAAACAAAATAATTTTTTAGGTTTTAAATCGTAATCATTACTTTTTAAGAGAGGCGGAAATGAACATGATCGTTGGCAAAGGGACAGAAGGAAATGAATAAGCGAATACCCGTTACAGTATTAAGCGGTTTTTTAGGAGCTGGAAAAACAACAATATTAAATCATGTACTACAAAATCGTAAAGGGTTAAAAGTAGCTGTGATTGTTAATGACATGAGCGAAATTAATATTGATGCAGAACTAGTCAAACAAGGCGGTGAGCTCTCCCGATCAGATGAGAAGCTAGTTGAATTATCTAATGGTTGTATTTGCTGCACATTAAGAGAAGATTTGTTAATTGAAGTAGAGCGCCTATGTAAGACTGGTCATATTGATTATATTGTCATTGAGTCAACAGGTATTAGTGAACCAATTCCAGTCGCGCAAACTTTCTCTTATATTGATGAAGAAATGGGGATAGATTTGACACGCTTTTGCCGGTTAGACACGATGGTCACTGTTGTAGATGCGAATCGTTTCTGGACCGACTTCCAGTCAGGAGAAAGTCTATTAGACCGTAAACAAGCCGTTTCCGATGATGACGAACGAGAAATTTCCGATTTACTGATTGATCAAATTGAATTTTGTGACGTCCTGATTATCAATAAGTGTGATCTAGTATCAAACTCAGAATTAGACCGACTTGAGCACGTGCTGACAACACTTCAACCAGAAGCATCTATCATCAGAACCTCAAAAGGGCAAGTAAAACCCAGTGACATTTTAAATACTGGTTTATTCGACTTTGAAAAGTCCAGTGCTTCTGCTGGCTGGATTAAAGAAATCAACGCAGGGCATTCTCAGCATACGCCGGAAACTGAAGAATACCAAATCTCATCCTTTGTTTATGAAAGAAGACTCCCCTTCCATACTGGCAGGTTAAATAATTGGTTAGATCAGATGCCAGAGCAAATAGTTCGCGCTAAAGGATTTACATGGCTTGCCACACATCATGATTTAACCATATTAATTTCACAGGCTGGAAAATCTGTTCAGATTGAACCAATTGCCTACTGGATTGCTGCCTTGCCTGAGCAAGAAAAAGCACAGATATTAAAGCAAGAACCAGAGCTTCTTGATGAGTGGGACGCAGAATTTGGTGACAGGCATACAAAACTTGTGTTTATTGGCGTAGATTTACCTAAAGCAGATATCATTCGCACACTTGATCAATGCTTACTCACACCTGAGGAATTTGATCAAGATTGGAAAACGTTTGAAGACCCCTTTCAATGGAACATCCAACATTAAGCCAGGAGGGTTTTAAGTGGCAAAGAAATCTAAAATTGCTAAAGAAAAAAAGCGGCAGCAGCTTGTATTGAAATATGCAGAATTAAGAAAAGAGTTAAAAGAACAAGGTGACTATGAAGCTTTGCGGAAATTACCTAGAGACTCTTCCCCTACCCGCTTAAAAAATCGCTGTGAATTAACCGGTCGCCCTAGAGGTTACTTACGAAAATTTAAAATGTCTAGAATTGCTTTTCGTGAGCTTGCCTATAAGGGCCACATTCCAGGAGTGAAAAAATCGAGCTGGTAAAGATTGAGTTGATCTTATCACAGCTCCAATAAAAGTAAAGTAGTAAAAAATGTTGAAAAATCTATTTTCTAAGCTTATCTCCACCTTCTCGAGACACAAAATAACATTTTAAAAACCAGCAGAAAATCTGCTGGTTTTTGATCATGACAGGATTCTTCAGATGAATAGACCTATTTCTAAAAACAGATTTTCAACAATGATTAGGATATTTTCTCTACTTTTCAAAAAATCATGATCATGATACTTTGTTGTCACTACCCACCGATGTATGACATTTCAACTTTTTTCTGATCTTTCTTCTTCTCTCTCTCGGCTGAATATTGATCTTGTCTATTCGACCATAGTTCTTTCAATATGTTCTTTATATCTTCATTATCTTTTGTCGAGCGAATCACCCGTTTCAGATCAAAACCCGATGATGCAAAAAGACATGTAAACAATTCACCGCGAGCAGAAAGTCTCGCTCTATTACATGTTCCACAAAAAGCATCTGAAACAGAAGAAATAATGCCTATCTCTCCTGATCCATCTTGGTAAAAGAATCGGCTGGCTACTTCACCTGGATATTGAGGAGGTTCTGGTTTGATGGGAAATGTTGAATCAATTAGACCAATGATCTCTTTCTTTGTCATGACATGCTCTAGATTCCATTTGTTCGTATTTCCGACATCCATAAACTCGATAAATCTGAGAATATGTCCTTCTTTTTTAAAGTAAGCTGCCATTGGCAAAACATCCTGATCATTCACACCTTTTTGAACAACCATATTGATCTTAATAACAAGTCCAGCTTTTTTTGCAGCCTCAATCCCATCAAACACTTTTTGGATAGAAATATTCCTTCCGTTCATTTGCTTAAAACGGTCAGGATTTAATGAATCCAAACTAATGGTGACTCTTTGAAGACCTGCTTTCTTTAACTTTTCTGCATATACAGGTAAAAGCGTTCCATTGGTTGTCATAGCAATGTCTTCGATTCCTGGAATTTTTGAGAGCTTTTCTATTAAGAGAGGCAAATCTTTTCGCATTAAGGGTTCGCCACCCGTGATGCGTATTTTCACCACACCTAGGTCCTTTGCAAAAAGA
Organism: Bacillus sp. FSL K6-2841; assembly: GCF_037976435.1. Classification (NCBI taxonomy): domain Bacteria; kingdom Bacillati; phylum Bacillota; class Bacilli; order Caryophanales; family Bacillaceae; genus Bacillus; species Bacillus sp. FSL K6-2841. The sequence continues at coordinate 3,251,261 of NZ_CP150266.1, forward strand.
GTAGCAAGCTGTTCAATTTCTTCGAAACTAAGCAGTTCTTCTTTATTCAAAAAAGGATAATCTGGTCCAAAAATTTCAGCAGGCATACAGTACGTACATCTAAAGTTACAGCGATCTGTTACTGATATTCTTAAATCGCGCAATGGTCGATGTCTCTTATCCAATATACTGTCCATACTTTGCCTCCTATTCTGTTATACGCTGATGGTGAGTGTATATATTAAAAGATTCTCCTCTGACAAATCCAACTGTCGTGATATTTAATTCTTCTGCCATATTAAGCGCCAGCTCAGTAGGTGCTGATTTTGAGATGACGATTGACACTCCTAGTTTTGCTGCCTTCAATAGAACTTCTGACGATATCCGGCCGCTAAACACAAGAATTTTATCTCTAAGCGGAATCTGATGAAGTAAACAGTATCCATAGATTTTATCTAATGCATTATGTCTTCCTATATCAGTTCTAGTGATGAATAGCTTTTCTGTATCACACAGTCCAGCATTATGCACACCACCAGTATGTTGAAACAATTGACTTTCTTCTTGTAAACATTTCATTAGACGCATACAGGTTTCAGCAGAAATGCTGATTCGATCAATGGCTGTTTTTGCTGTTTTCACATCTTGGAGAAAATAAAAGTGTCTCCCTTTCCCACAGCAAGAACCAATCACCCGCTTTGTAAAATCTGATGATTGAAATCCGCTTAAGTGAACTAATTCAACATAGGCAAAGCCCATACTTTCATCTATTGTAAACCTTTTAATCTCATTTTCAAATCGAATGACTCCTTCTGAAGCTAAAAAACCGATCACCAACTCTTTCAAATGATCTGGTGAACAAACAAGTGTTACAAATTCCTCTCCATTCACGATCACAGTTAAAGGAAATTCTTCTACAACTTCATCTGTTTTGCAAGTAAATTGACCTTCACGGTATTGGTGTATGACTCGTTTCTTTTTAACAGAAGGATTCATTGTATGATCTTCCTTTCAGCACAAATTTAGTTATATGAACCAATCAAATTGTGATATTATTTTAAAAAGTCATAAAAATGTAACATATTTCTATCTTATCAAACTTTTTGATTGCTTTATATGGGGGGAACAAAATGAACAAATCGAAAAATCGCTGGCTCATCGCAACAAGTGCTGTGGGGATTCATTTATCTATTGGGTCTGTTTATGCTTGGAGTGTTTTTACGAATCCTTTACATCAAGCCTTTCAGTGGTCATTGACAGAAATAAGCCTAACCTTCAGTATTGCTATTTTATTTTTAGGATTATCTGCTGCTTTCATGGGACATTTCGTTGAAAGGTATGGTCCAAGGGCATCAGGGCTCTTCTCAGCCATTTTCTTCGGTATCGGAATGACAGGGTCAGGATTCGCTGTCCACATGTCCTCACTCCCTCTCCTCTATTTATTTTATGGTGTACTCGCTGGGATAGGATTAGGGGTAGGTTATATTGCACCTGTATCAACTTTAGTGAAATGGTTTCCGGACCGAAGAGGACTTGCAACTGGCTTAGCTATTATGGGTTTTGGATTTGCGTCTCTTATTTGCAGTCCAATTATCCAATATCTCATTGAAAAAGTAGATATCGCAAATACCTTTTACATTCTTGGAATTTCCTATTTTATGATCATGGTGATTTCATCTCTTTATTTATCACCACCAACACCTGATGACGTCAAACAATTTGACGTGTTAAAAACAAATCAAAGAAAAATCCCTCAGGATTTATCACAGCTTACAGCAAATGAAGCGATCAAAACACGACGTTTTTATTATTTGTGGCTCATGCTCTTTATTAATATCACATGCGGAATTGCCATTATTTCAGTAGCATCGCCTCTTGCTCAAGAAAGTGTTGGATTCACTGCAGGTGCTGCAGCTACCCTTGTTGGCATTTTAGGTGCTTTTAATGGTTTAGGACGGATTGGCTGGGCTTCCTTCTCAGATTATATCGGAAGGCCGAATACGTATACAATTTTCTTTAGTATCCAGCTCATTGCTTTTCCTTTACTTCCCTACTTAAAAGAACCACTCGTCTTTTCAATCGTGATGGCGATCATTTATACGTGCTATGGAGGAGGGTTTGCCTCAATTCCAGCCTATATTGGGGATTTATTTGGCACGAAACAACTTGGTGCCATACACGGTTATATTCTGACAGCTTGGGCAGCTGCTGGTTTAGCAGGACCTTTATTTTCATCCTTTATCCGGGATATAACAGGTAACTACACGCAGAGTCTGATGGTGTTCTCTGGCTTATTTTTCATCGCTTTTATCATATCTCTTCTCATCCGGAAGGATATTCAGCAGCTTAGAGAAACAAACCTTACTGCTACTTCTTCTATCTCATCCCGACCTTAATTTGAATTTGACAGAATCACAATCTAAAGGTAATTTTTAGATATGAAAACGCTTTATATAGTAATAGGAGGGTGATGATATCATGGGGAAAACAAAACATAAGGGGCCTATTAAGCTTAATAAAAAACCCTCACCAAAGCTATGGGCTTCTTTTGCGCCTATGGGACTTGGAAAAGTAAAGCCGAAACACATTCGAGATACGATGAAAGTGGCGTGGGAGAACAAGGATAATCTCCCCTATGCATATCGTATTTTAACGCAAGGCGTGTGTGACGGCTGCGCCCTTGGTGTCTCAGGGTTATATGACCAAACGCTCGCAGGACCTCATATATGCACCACAAGACTAAATGTACTTCGACTTAATACAATGCCAGCTATTGATCCAAAATGGTTTGAAGACATTCAACAGCTCAAACACATGGACAGCACCACTCTTCGCAAACTTGGTCGTATCCCTTATCCACTCATTCGAAAAAAAGGTGACAATGCCTTTACGCGTATTTCTTGGGATGATGCATTAGATCAAATCGCAGCTAAAATCAAATCAATTGATAAACGGCAGCTCGCTTTCTATTTAACAGCTAGAGGAATTACAAATGAAGTCTATTATACCGCTGCGAAGGCAGCTCGCTTTATCGGGACAAATCATATTGATAATGCGTCTCGCATTTGTCATTCACCGAGCAAAACCGCTCTTAAGCGGTCCCTTGGGATAGGAGCCTCCAGCTGTAATTACAACGATTGGATCGGAACAGATGTCTTAATTTTTTGGGGATCTGTCGCAGCAAACAATCAGCCCGTTTCAACTAAATATATGTATGCGGCGAAAAAGAAAGGAACCAAAATTATTGTCATCAATCCGTACAAAGAGCCTGCCATGGAAAAGTACTGGGTTCCCTCTATTCCAGAAAGTGCTTTATTCGGCACAAAAATCGCGGATGATTTCTATCAAGTCAATATAGGCGGCGATATTGCGTTTATGAACGGTGTCATCAAACATTGGTTTGACATGGAGCAGCACGCCCCCCATTCCGCTCTTGATCATGAATTTATTCAAGCTCATACTACCGGCATACAGGATTTACAGCAGCATGTCGCACAATTGAAATGGGAAGACCTAGAGACATCATCAGGCTTATCAAAAGAAAGAATGAAGGAATTTGCCATCCTTCTTGCCAATGCCAATTCAGGCGTTTTCATTTGGAGCATGGGTCTTACTCAGCACCGCTTTGCAACTGATAATATATCACAGGTTGCCAACCTTGCTATGTTACGTGGATTTATTGGCAGGAAACATTGTGGTGTCATGCCAATTCGCGGGCATAGCGGTGTTCAAGGTTCTGGTGAAATGGGTGCTGACCCATTTGTTTTGCCGGGCAGTGATTTTGATGAGGAGAATATTGAAAGAATCGAAAAAATTTGGGGTTTTGACATTCCGAAGTGGCATGGTGACACTATTGGGCAATCATTTGAGAAAATGGCTCTCCCAAAAGAACATCCGCAAAAACTCAAAATGCTGTTTACGAGCGGCGGGAACTTTTTAGAAACGATGCCAAATCCAGATGCGATCGAAAAAGCTTTATCTGAGCTTGAACTTCGTGTCCATCAAGATATCATTTTGAATACCTCTACACTTGTAGAGGCAGAGGAGACGGTAATTGTTCTGCCTGCTATGACAAGGTATGAACAGCCAGGCGGCGGTACATCCACTAGTACGGAACGCATGGTATATTTCAGTCCAGAAATTGAAGGTCCTCGGATTGAGGAAGCCAGAGCAGAATGGGATATTTATATTGATCTTGCAAAAAGAGTACGGCCAGAAGATGCTGAGCTGATTCATTTCGAAACGGCTGAAGACATTCGCCGCGAGATTGCGATCGCAAATCGAAACTATGATGGCATCCAGCATTTACGTCATAAAGGAGACGTTTTTCAATGGGGAGGTGCCTGGCTATGTGAAGACGGAGAGTGTCCAACACCGGACGGCAAAGGACATCTTCTTCCTGCCCAGCTGCCTCAATACCGAAAAACTGAGGGTCATTTTCATATCACGACAAGAAGAGGAAAGCAATTCAACTCCATGATCTATAGTGAAAAGGATGCCTTTAATGGTGGGAAGCGTCATTCTATCTTGATGAATGAAGATGATGCTAAAGAACTTTATGTCAAAGAAGGTGATCCAGTTGTTTTGTTTAATCAATATGGATCCTACCAAGGAGTCGCTCAATTTGGGGAGTTGAAACGTGGCAATATCGCTGTTTACTGGCCTGAAGGGAACGTTTTAATTCCAAAGGGTGTGTATGAGAGCTACTCACAGATTCCCGAATATAATACGGCGGCCATATTAGAAAAAGCTGAAACCTTTCATGCAAGAAAAGACCAGCACTACGTGGAGAAACGAATTGATGAATTAGAAACCACTTTGAATTGATCTTCACCTAAAAAAACAGCTGGGGAAAACAAATCCCCAGCTCCCATTCATATCCTACTGACCAAAAGTGCTCGCTTCACTTTGTAGAATGTGATTCAATTCTTCGGCATTTGCAGCCGGTTGATATTGTCCACCGCCCGCTTTTGCAACAGACTTTAGACTTTTTGCTTCTTTTTCATTCACGTCAAAGCCGATGATATTAACAATGGTGTCAATTCCGCCTTCATGTAGTTCCTTTGCTGCTTGTGAAGGGCTTCCTCCACAAGTTTCTTTACCATCGCTGACGACATAGACAATATTTTTCCCTTCAGCCTGGTGATCTTCAAAATCTTGCTTCGTATCTGTTAATGCTTTTGCAAGTGGTGTCCAGCCGGTTGGTTTATACACATTCAGAGCTTGCTGAAATGTTGATGATTCATATGATCCAAATCCATAAACGGCTTCAGAGCTTCCACAAGAAATTGCTTTTCCAGCATTTTTATTGGTTCCTTCATGACCAAACACACGAAGAAGGACTTGTGTATCATCTGATAAAATACTTGCGAAGCTTTGAATAGAACGTTTGGCGATATCGATTTTCTTTTCGCCTTCAACTGATTGTGCCATGCTGCCGCTTAAATCAAGTAATATCACCACATGAGCTGGCTCCTGTTTTTTTGTCACAGCATGAGCTGGTGAAGAAAGAAGCAGGACAAGGCTAGCCAAAATAGTTAATACAATATTGCGTTTCATTTATAAAAACCTCCCTTTTTACATTTGTACAGAAAAAGAGAAACGAAAGCATACATCAATCGTTTCCCTTTTGTTCAGCAAGTTATTCGTGTAATTTTAATGATTCTGCTGACAGGATAGAACCCATTTCTTTACCAGTGCTTGCTTGGTAGTAATGGCCCTTACCAGCTTTGGCTACTTGCTTTAATTGACCTTCATAGCCATCGTTAAAGTCTAATCCAATGACATTAACAACAGTCGACCCTTTAGAGTTATGCAATTCTTTTGCTACTTTTACTGGATCTCCGCCACAAGTTTCTTCGCCATCAGTGATGAGGTACACAATATGTTTTGTACCATTATTAAGCTGTTCATCCGTTTGCTTTGCATCTTCAAGAGCACGAGCAATCGGTGTCCAGCCATTTGGTCCAAGTCCGTTTAATGAGTTTTCGAAGCTGTCTTTTTCGTAAGGCTGTACGCCATAAACGCCTCTAATGACTTCACATGATTGAGCTTTACCTGAATTTTTGTTGTTTCCTTCAGAGCCAAACAAACTCATACGAATTTTAGCGTCTTTTGGAAGTGACTGAGCAAATTTAAATACCTCTTGTTTAGCGAGGTCAAATTTGCGTTCTCCCTCTACTTTTCTTGCCATGCTTCCACTTGCATCAAGTAAAATGGTGACTCTTACATCTTTGTTATGTTTTTTGACTGTAGATGCTTTTGCAAATACTGGTGAAGAGATTGACATAGATAATGTCAATACAGCTAAGGTTACGAGTGTAAATACTTTTTTCAACATCATTTTTCCTTCCTCCCTATGTATTAAATTGAAACATCTTAATCGTAAAATATTCTGTCTTGGAATGGTATAGGACTCGGTCCCTTTTTCTCTTTCATCAAAATCACTAAAAATCTGTCAGTTGTCTAGATACATTCACCCAACACATCATTTTTTCTCTTGTTTTCTCCTTCTTTCGAGGGGCTTTGTATCGGCCATCGGTGCTTGTCGGGACGTAAATGTTTAAGATTTCCTGAGGTGCGTCTTAAGTCGCAAATTGACACATTCTGTTCAAACCTCTTGAAACACACAAAAAAGATGCCCCATTCTGAGGCACCTTTGCTTTATTTTTTAGCCATATATGTGTTAAGAAAACGATCAGCTGATTCAATTTGAATCCCTTTATAATAATGTTTCACGATAGCATCCACTTTTTTGCCTGACTGTGCCATATAATGCGCACCGTACTGACTCATTCCAACACCATGGCCATACCCTTTTGTCGTGATGATGATTTGCTGGCCTTGGCGTTCCCAAGTAAAGTCCGCTGAATGAAGTCCTAATGACTCTCGAATGTCTCTGCCTGTCAGTGTTTTACCGTTTATTACGGCTTTTGCTACTTGATTACCTGGTGTCCGTTCTACTATCTGTCCTACCTGAGCCTGCTGAGTGAGCGTCACACCTAATTTTTGCTGAAATTCACTAACTGGGATGGTTTTCTTGTTTTGAAATTTTGGCGATTTTTCATCCCATTTACTTGAAACACTTTTCAAATATGGGATTTCATTTTTCCAATAAGCTTCGGCATTTTCCGTTTTCCCGTTACTTGTTGAAAAGAATGAAGCATCAATTGGCTTCTCGTCATAAGTCAGCACTTTTCCTTGTGTGCTGGCAACAGCTTCTGTAACTTTTTTCAACTTCCAATTGTACGCCTTCCCCCAAATTTTCTTGAGTTCCTGCTTGTTTTTATACACCTGGAACATTTGGGTATCATCTACAAGAGAGCCCTTTGGTGATTTGACGGTCTTATCGATAATCATTTGTCTGACGATATACGTTCTTGCGGCGAGTGCCTGTGCCTTGAGTGCTTCCATCTCAAAATCAGCTGGCATTTCAGACGCTACGACACCGATCACATACTCTTCTAAGGGGATGTTTTCTACCTGTTGATGAGCAGAACGATAAACGGGGATAACGACGGGTGATTGCTTCAATTTGACTGTACCCTTCACTTCTTTTTTAACTGATGGCTCCGCTGATACATGCTGGCTTGCCTCCGGTTTCCCTTGAAACGTCGGCAACACAAGTAAAGTTGGAATCATTAAAATAATGATGCATATTCCTGCGATGGTCCATATCATTGGTTTCATATTTGGCTGCCCCCATTTTCATTGAATCTCTTTTATCCTATGGGGAGGGACAAGCTAATATGACAGCTTCTTTCATTCGGTGGACAAGTCTTTTGATGAAGATAAGAGGCTGTTTATCAACTGATTTTACTGTTCGTCTGTATGAATAAAATTTAAGATGATTGGATACACTAATGATAAGCTTTAAAAATAAAGCAATCTATGATTCTAAAAAAAATCAGCATGCCCCATGGACACACTGATTTCTTGATGATTACGCGTTCAGATCTGATACAACTTGTTCTTGTGTCACATCTGCTGTTTCATCGTTTACTCTTTCAATATCTGCACCGATTGCTGCAAGCTTCTGGTGGAAGTTCACATATCCACGATCGATATGCTTCAACTCAGTGACACGTGTATGACCTTCTGCTACTAATCCAGCAAGTACAAGTGCTGCTCCTGCTCTTAAATCAGTCGCTGACACTTCAGCACCTTGAAGTTGAACCGGCCCGTTGATAATAACAGAGCGACCCTCAATTTTAATATCACCATTCATACGGCGGAATTCTTCTGCATGCATAAAGCGGTTTTCAAATACCGTTTCTGTAATCATGCTTGTTCCGTTCGCACGAAGCAATAGCGCCATCATCTGAGATTGCATATCCGTTGGGAAACCAGGATGTGGCATTGTTTTTAGATCAATTGGCTTGAGCTCAGATGGTCCAATGACTCTTAAACCTTCTTCTTCTTCAATGATCTGAATACCCATTTCTTCCATTTTTGCTACAAGTGATGTCATGTGCTCCGGCACTGCGCCTTTCACAAGAACATTTCCTTCTGTAATGGCTGCTGCCACCATGAAAGTACCTGCTTCAATTCTGTCAGGGATGATGTTGTGTTTTGCACCGTGAAGTGTTTCCACACCTTCGATTTTGATTGTACCAGTACCAGCTCCGCGAACTTTACCGCCCATGGCATTGATGTAGTTTGCCAAATCAACAATTTCAGGTTCTTTTGCTACGTTTTCTAAAATCGTTGTTCCTTCAGCTAATGCTGCTGCCATAATGATGTTTTCAGTTGCGCCAACACTTGGGAAATCCAAATAGATTTTCGCACCTTTTAAACGGCCTTTGACTTCAGCCTCGATGAAACCATTTCCTACTTGAATTTTAGCTCCCATTGCTTCAAAGCCTTTTAAATGCTGGTCAATTGGTCTTGAACCAATCGCACAGCCTCCAGGTAATGCAACTCTTGCATGACCTGTTCTTGCTAAAAGTGGTCCCATGACGAGCACAGACGCTCGCATTTTACGGACATACTCAAACGGAGCCTCAGTTTCTAGTGCATGAGATGCATCCACTGATACTTCGTTATTTTCAAAATGTACTTCTGCTCCTAAATGACGTAACACTTCATTGATTGTATATACATCGGAGAGCGTAGGTACATCACAAATTACGCTTTTTTCTGTACTTGCTAACAAAGATGCAGCGATAACTGGTAAAACGGCATTTTTTGCTCCTTCTACTTTAACTGTACCGTTTAACTTTTGACCGCCGCGGACGATGATTTTTTCCAAGGTCTTCCCCTCCGCGTCCCAAATTCTCTATATTAATATTCAGTCGTTACGATTGGTGTGCCAACCGTAATCGTATGATTTTCGTTCATTTCCGAACTTCTGATGGCAATTTGAACATTCATTTTATCATTTGAAGTCATAATGAACTGTTCCCACTTATCTGTGTAAGCGGAAAGCGACACAAAATTAGACTCAACGAGATACTCAACTGGTTTTGCTTGAAATTCATTTCCTAACATTTCAGCTTTTTTTTGCAAAACAACATCCATCATACCATTTACATGACCATCGAGACAAGTAAAAATTACAAATTTCTCTTGTAATATGCTTTTTGCATGACGTACGAACTGATCATATGTATGCTCCCAGGTATTCAGTGGGCGAGCACCTTTTTGCTCATATAATAAATACGACTTTTGATTGGATTTTGTGTCGGTCTTCACGAGTAAAATTTTCGTTAATGTATCATTTTTTTCATCTTTGTAAATTCCTGTGACTTTGGTGACATGTTGTTCTTCTTTTTCGGTCCACTCATACTGTCGTAGTTCGTCTTTGAAACGTTTCACTTTTTTTGAAAATTGTTCGGATGAAATGTTTACATTTGTTTTGGCGTGAAGAGTCCATCCATCTACTTCAATTTGCTGGTTGTTCAGACCTTCTGCTATTTGGGCGAGCGGAGAAGATTCTTCCGCACGAACACCTTGAATCATCAGAACAAAAAAAAGAATAAACGCAAATAATGGCCAACCTTTTATATACTTTCTCACTTCTCATTCCCCCTTGCTACAAGTGTTGCCGCAAGGAGGTCTATGCATACGTGGAAAAGTCATCAAAGGCCATACTTTTGACACTTCTTTTTACGTTCCCGCATAAGGCAGTGACCAAACCTTTTATGTTAGAACATATAAGGGATTTGTCTGGAGAAATTTAAGTAATCAAGGAAGAAATTGCTGACTGCAGATGCAATAGCAATGGTAATGAGCATCATCAGCAATCTTGCCTGAATGATTTTCCCTTTTTTAATTAGTGGGTCAATATTTACGGCAAGCAATGCCCACCATGTAATCGCAATAAAAAACAGGTGGATCACAATACTCACAATTGCTTGTTGTCCTACGTCGTCCATACAGTTGAATCCTCCTTTTATTTATTTCTGTAAAGGAAAACTCCCTTTCATTATATCCGCGAAAATCGGAAAGATGAATCATTTGGAAAAAAGAGCTACATTTAGAGTAAATCCCCTCTTATCCTGGTGCCAAGGAGATGATATACTGCGTGTGGAAGGAGCTGTACACATTGAAAGATTCTTTTCCTGACTTTGTTGATTTGTACGGAGAACTGGTTCCCTCATTTGATCATGAATGGGAGGCCATTGCTTTCTACTTTGATTATAGACAGACACAGCTAGAAGAATTAGCGCAATTGTGTCATTTTCATAACATTTCTTTGGATTATTCTGAGGAGAGCCTGTATCAGTTAGAAACACTTTACTTTGATGCATTTACCAAGCAGTTGTTTGCTGAGTGGAAAATGCCAATAGATGCATTAGAAGCGATGATGAGTGTATATATGGGAGAGGTTGTCCTCCGTCATCATTCTGATGCTGACTGGGTGGTACGTCCTTATATGGACTCTCCGCATCAATATACGCTGGGTTTGCGCCGGCACAATAAAACGTGGCATAGTACGCAGTTTTGCGAGCACTTATATCTTGAAAAACAGGATTCTCACCCGTATGTGTCAATGTACCAATCCCTCATGTCATTCTAAAAAAAATCCTTCTTATCATTGTGATAAGAAGGATTTTCTGTTTTATTTCCCTGCTACATTTAAACGGTTTAACGCCCGTTTTAATGCGAGTTCCGCCCGGCGTACATCACTTTCATTCGGGTGGTTCAAATGCTCTTCAGCACGCTGTTTCGCTGATTTCGCACGGTCGACATCAACTTTATCTGATGTTTCAGCGGCCTGAGCAAGAATGGTTACTTGTTCAGGGCGAACTTCAACAAATCCGCCACTTACTGCAACCAATTCAGTTGATCCACTATGTTTTAAGCGAACTGCACCGATTTTTAGCGGAGCAACCATTGGAACGTGGCCAGCTAAAATACCAAGCTCACCGCTTTCTGCTCTCACACTGACCATTTCCACATCCGCTTGATACACTGGGCCGTCGGGAGTAACGATATTGACTTGAACGGTCTTCATGCTTTTACCCTCCTAAGGACCAGATTAGGCCTCTACACCCATCTCTTTGGCTTTTTCAACCACTTCTTCAATGCGTCCAACTAAGCGGAATGCATCTTCTGGAAGGTGATCGTATTTACCAGATAAGATTTCCTTGAAGCCTTTAACAGTTTCTTTCAATGGCACGTAAGAACCTTTTTGGCCAGTGAACTGCTCTGCTACGTGGAAGTTTTGAGATAGGAAGAATTGAACACGACGCGCTCTATGTACAACAAGCTTATCGTCCTCTGATAATTCATCCATACCTAAAATGGCAATGATATCTTGTAGTTCTTTATAACGCTGCAATGTTTGCTGCACTTCACGCGCAATGGCATAGTGCTCTTCGCCAACGATCTCAGGTGCAAGTGCACGAGATGTTGAAGCAAGAGGATCAACCGCTGGGTAAATACCCATTTCAGTCAGCTTACGCTCAAGGTTTGTCGTTGCATCAAGGTGAGCGAACGTTGTTGCTGGAGCTGGATCCGTGTAGTCATCCGCAGGTACATAGATCGCTTGAATCGATGTAACCGATCCTACGTTTGTAGACGTGATACGCTCTTGCAGCTGACCCATTTCTGTTGCAAGTGTCGGCTGATAACCTACCGCTGAAGGCATACGTCCAAGAAGGGCTGATACTTCAGAACCTGCTTGTGTAAAACGATAGATGTTATCGATGAAGAACAATACGTCTTGACCTAGTTCATCACGGAAATGCTCTGCCATTGTCAAACCAGTTAGGGCAACACGCATACGTGCACCTGGTGGTTCGTTCATTTGTCCGAAGACCATGGCTGTTTTTTCGATAACGCCAGAATCTTTCATTTCGTAGTAAAGGTCGTTTCCTTCACGTGTACGCTCTCCAACACCAGCGAATACAGAAATACCGCCGTGTTCTTGTGCGATGTTGTTGATCAATTCTTGAATCAGAACGGTTTTACCTACACCGGCTCCACCGAATAGACCGATCTTTCCGCCCTTGATGTAAGGAGCAAGAAGATCAACAACTTTAATACCCGTTTCAAGAATTTCAACTTCTGTAGAAAGTTGATCAAAAGAAGGCGCTTGTCTGTGGATTGGATCTCTTTGAGCTTCCACACCAAGTGGCTCATCTAAGTCAATGTTATCTCCCAGTACGTTGAATACACGTCCAAGTGTTACGTTACCAACTGGTACTGAAATTGGTTTTCCAAGGTCTACAGCTTCCATACCGCGCTTCACACCATCTGTTGAAGCCATTGCGATGGTTCTCACTGTATCGTCACCTAAATGTAGTGCTACTTCTAAAGTTAAGTCGATATCAACTTCACTTTCACTTTCCGCTTTATGCGAAACTCTGATCGCATTATAAATCTCAGGCAAGTGACCATCTTCAAAACGAACGTCTACGACTGGTCCCATGATCTGACTGATGCGTCCTGTTTTCATTGCATTCCCTCCTGACAATTATTTCTATTCTAAGGCAGCTGCTCCGCCGACAATTTCTGTAATCTCTTGTGTAATCGCTGCTTGACGAGCACGGTTGTAAGAGAGTGTCAGGCTGTCGATCAATTCCTTTGCGTTGTCTGTTGCACTCTTCATTGCTGTCATTCTTGCAGCATGTTCACTTGCTTTACTGTCAAGAAGCGCACCGAAAATCAAACTCTCTGCATATTGAGGAAGGAGAACTTCAAGAATTTCTTCTTCAGAAGGCTCAAACTCATAAGATGCGGAACGTTTATTAGGTGTCGCTGCGGCCGAAATGTCCGTTAGCGGCAATAATTTCTTTTCTGTTACTTCTTGTGAAATGGCACTGACAAAGTGGTTGTAAAACATGTAAAGTTCGTCAAACGCTTCATCAGAGAACATTTGAACTGTACTGCTTGCTAATTCTTTAATATCAGCAAACGCTACTTCGTCTCCAAGCCCTGTTACTTCAGAAATAACTGGAATACCGCGCTTTTTGAAGAAGTCGCGTCCGATTTTACCAATCACAATTACCGCATATTCATCAGCTGACTGATGACGAGATTGAATGGTTTGGTAAGCGGCACGCAAAATCGAGCTGTTAAAAGGTCCTGCAAGTCCTCGATCAGATGTAATGACGAGATATCCTGTTTTCTTGACAGGTCTTGAAAGAAGCATTGGGTGCTTAGCACTTGTTCCAGTTGCGATTGCAGCAACCACTTCCTGGATTTTCTCCATGTAAGGAACAAAAGACTTCGCATTGTTTTCAGCACGATTCAGTTTCGCAGCTGATACCATTTGCATCGCTTTTGTGATCTGACTCGATTTTTTCGTTGACGTGATCCTTGACTTTATATCGCGTAATGAGGCCAAAGATTTCACCACCTTTTTTCAGGAATCCGTGTTCATTTACGTGAAAAGAGAGAAAAAGAGAATCTTTTTCTCTCGGAAAGATTACTAATTAGTTGCTTGGTGCAAACGTACGTTTAAAGCCTTCGATTGCTGTATTCCACTCTTCATCAGCAGGCATGTTTCCTGTTTGAGAGATCGTGTCAAACAATCCTTTATGGTTTTCTTCAATGTACATGAATAACTCAGCTTCGAAACGTTTGACATCAGCAACCGCAACATCGTCTAAGTATCCTCTTGTGAGTGCATAAAGAATCGCTACTTGTTTTTCAACTTTAAGCGGTTTGTTCAAGTCTTGTTTTAAGACTTCAACAGTTCTAGCACCACGGTTTAATTTTGCTTGAGTCGCTTGGTCTAGATCAGATCCAAATTGAGCGAATGCTTCAAGCTCACGATAAGAAGCAAGATCCAGACGAAGTGTACCTGCTACCTTTTTCATCGCTTTGATTTGTGCAGAACCACCTACACGGGATACAGACAATCCTGCGTTTACTGCTGGACGTACGCCTGAGAAGAAGAGGTCAGATTGTAAGAAGATCTGTCCATCTGTGATTGAAATAACGTTTGTTGGGATATATGCAGAGATATCACCAGCTTGCGTTTCTACGAAAGGCAATGCTGTGATAGAACCGCCACCCTTTGCGTCACTAAGCTTCGCTGCACGCTCTAATAAACGAGAGTGAAGATAGAAAACATCACCAGGGAATGCCTCACGACCTGGAGGACGACGAAGCAATAATGAAAGCTCACGGTAAGCTGCCGCTTGTTTAGAAAGGTCATCATATACAACAAGTACGTGCTTGCCGTTATACATGAATTCCTCACCCATCGTTACACCTGCATAAGGAGCAAGGTAAAGAAGTGGAGCGGGCTGTGATGCAGAAGCTGTGACTACAATTGTGTAATCAAGCGCACCATGCTTACGAAGTGTTTCAACAACACCACGAACCGTTGATTCTTTTTGTCCGATCGCTACATAAATACAGATCATGTCTTGATCTTTTTGGTTAAGGATCGTATCAATTGCAACAGATGTTTTACCTGTTTGACGGTCACCAATGATCAATTCACGCTGTCCGCGTCCGATTGGAATCAAGGCATCAATTGCTTTAATTCCTGTTTGAAGCGGCTCATGTACAGATTTACGATCCATAACGCCTGGTGCTTCACTTTCGATTGGACGAGTTTTGCTTGTTAAAATTGGACCTAGTCCATCAACAGGCTGACCAAGTGGGTTCACAATACGTCCGATTAACTCTTCACCTACTGGAACCTCCATGATACGACCTGTACGTTTTACATCGTCACCTTCGCGGATATCTTTGTAAGGTCCTAAAATAACGATACCTACGTTAGACTCCTCAAGGTTTTGAGCCATACCCATTACACCGTTAGAGAACTCAACAAGCTCTCCTGCCATAATGTTGTCAAGGCCATGTACACGCGCGATACCGTCCCCTACTTGGATGACTGTACCGACATCTTTTACTTCAATTTCAGATTGATAGTTTTGGATTTGCTGCTTTATCAGCGCGCTAATCTCTTCAGCTTTGATACTCACTAAGGTTTCACCCCTTCTAACGATTTTCGCCTGCAAGCTGACGTTCAATGCGGGAAAGCTTTCCGCTGACACTGCCGTCATAAATGCGGTTTCCGATACGGATTTTCACTCCGCCTATTAGATCCTTGTCAATCACATTTTCAACACGCAGTGATGTGACTCCGGCTTTTTTGGCAAATACTTCAGATAAAGATTGAATTTCAGCACCGCTCAGCGGTTTCACTGAATACACGATCGCATCGTCTATTTGTTTCGTGCGGTTTGCAAGTTTCACAAACTCAGACGTCATCTCAGAGAAAATGTTCGTGCGTCCTCGGTCAATCAATAAATACATTGTGTGCAATACATGTGTCGAAACACCTTTGAAAGCTTCTGCAATCAAATGTTTCTTTTTGTCTGCCGTAATCTTTGGATGAACAAGAAAGTCATTCAACTCTTGGTCAGCCTTTAGAACTTTTTTGATCTCATTCAGCTCTTTTTCAGTTTCGTCTACTGCCGAAGAAGCAAGAACGATGTCAAAAAGAGCAGAAGCGTAACGCTTAGAGACAATAGTCACGCTCATCGGCTTTCGCCTGCCTCTTTAAGATACTCTTGAATCAATTTCTCTTGTGCTTGCTCATCAAGTTCTCTTTCAATCACTTTAGATGCAATAAGTACAGATAGTGATGCAACCTGCTCGCGCAGTGCAGCCACAGCTTGTTCTTTTTCTTTCACGATTTCAGTTCTAGCTGACTCTTTCAAGCGCTCTGACTCTTGACGTGCTGCTTGAATGATCTCTTCTTTTTGTTTCTCACCAATCTTTTTCGCATTTTCGATGAGTGTATGTGATTCTTCGCGTGCTTCTTTCAATAAGACACGTTGTTCTTCAAGAAGCTTTTCAGCTTGAACGTGCTTTTGTTCAGCACTTGAAATTTCGTTTAAAATATAATCTTCACGCTGCTTCATAATCCCTAATAAAGGCTTTAGCGCAAATTTCTTTAAAAGTGCAAGCAGGATGAGCATAGTTATAAGTTGGAAAAGTATATCCCCACCTGTAAATAAACCAGCACCCGCTCCTAGTACCACTGGTAACTGTGACATCTTTGTTAGACAACTCCCTTCTTAAATAATATGTTAAGAAACAAAACATAAAGGAATGGCGAAGTTTCGAACAAATCTGATCTTCGCCATTAAAATTCATATTTGAGCGCTTCTCACATATTAACCAAAGAATGCCAAGAATGCGATAACGACAGCGATAATTGGAAGTGCCTCAACTAAAGCAACCCCGATGAACATAAGTGTTCTTAGTTCTCTACCAGCTTCTGGCTGACGAGCGATTCCTTCAACTGTTTTAGATACGATTAGACCGTTACCAATACCTGCTCCTAGTGCTCCCAAACCGATTGCAATTGCTGCTGCTATTAAATTCATTAAAAAGCTCCTCCTTTAAAATAACGTCCTTTTTGGACTCTCAATTTTTTAGTGTTCGTCGCTGACTTTATGGGAAATGTATACCATTGCCAGCATAGTGAAGATAAATGCTTGAATTGTTCCGACAAACAAACTGAATGCCTGCCATACAATCATCGGCACGATGGCTCCTAATGTACCAATTATACCAAGCGCAATGTTTTGCGAGTAAAAATTGGTCGCAAGCCCTGCAAGCAAACCAAGAAGAATCTCTCCAGCAAAAATATTTCCATAAAGACGCAAACCAAGTGTTAGCGTGTTTGCAAATTCTTCAATGATTTTTAGTGGAACTAGATATGGGATTGGCTTGAAGAAGTCTTTCGTATATTCCTTTACTCCTTTTGCCTTGACACCGTAGTAATGTGTCAAACCCATAACCATAATTGCTAGTGTCATTGTAATTCCAGGATCTGCTGTTGGTGATTTCCACCATAAATTGTTATCGATTGTAACCGAAAATGGCAGTCCAAGCATGTTTGAAACAAATATGTACATGAGTAATGTAACGCCTAGCGCTAGAAATGGGGCTCCTGTTTTCATGTCCATCGAACTACCTATGATATTTCGAACAAAATCAACAATCCATTCCATGAAGTTCTGCGCCTTTGTCGGACGTATAGACAGAACACGAGTAGTCAGCACCGCTATGAGAAGAACGATGATACTAGCAATCGTAATCATGAGAACATTGGATAAGTTGAACGTTAACCCTAAAAATTCTGTCGTTTTTGAACTGTGACCCAAAGAGTATTCACCTCTCTTCCATAGTAGAACGTTTAAGTTGAATGAAGGAATCTATCATAATGACAGGATATATTGTCATTAATCCTATAACAACACCTGCCAGATGAACTTCATTAGGGTAACGCCAAGCAATCGCTACTGCGAGAATTGCGTTGGCCCACCTGGCTGTACTTCCCATTGAACGAATGGATTTTCCTTTTTTAACCGCTCGATCAAAAGCGTGCATTCTCCGTATAAGAAGGAATAAATTAAAGAAAGCAAAAATTGTGCCGATAATCAAACCAAGAAACAGTGGTTTAAAACCAGGCATGGCATAGCCAAACACAAAAATTGCCAATAGATAGAACATGTATTTACTCTGTCTGCGGAAAATCGCGTTTGGATCGTTCATTCATCTGACTCCCGATGAAAAATATTGTAAAAAAGGTGATAAATGGTGATGAAAACTGCGTAGAAGACGCTTATGATAAGCAGTCCTGTTCGAAAAAAATCAATCACCCATCGGTCTAATTGCACAATCAGACTTGAAATCTAAAGATCTATGGGATGTTGCTTCATTCGCTGATACAAACCCTGATAATTAAAGGGTTCACAATGAGGATTAGTAGAGTGCTATAGGCTATGAAAACCTTACCATAATACCCTCGTTTAGCATACAATAGCGTCTATGATGTGTCAATCCGTTGAAAGTTAAAAAACTTTTCTATAATGATAGAGCACACAAAATGTTCACAATTTCATCAAACTTTAGGAGACACATGACATTCATTGAAAAAAACAGCTAATGTTCAGTATACATTGATTTTTCTAAGAACGATATCAACCGTTTGTCATATATTTCAAAAAGCCCACATGCACGTTTGCATGTGGGCTTTTATTAAAACATGTTATTTCGTTCCATACATACGGTCACCGGCATCACCAAGACCTGGAATAATGTAACCTTTTTCGTTTAATTTCTCATCTAATGCTGCAATGTAGATATCAACGTCAGGATGATGCTTTTGCATTTCTTCTACACCTTCAGGAGCAGCAATCAGACACATGAAGCGAATGTTTTTCGCCCCGCGTTTTTTCAAACTGTTCAATGCTTCGACTGCTGAACCTCCAGTTGCAAGCATTGGATCTACTACGATAAATTCACGCTCTTCCACATCAGATGGAAGCTTCACATAATATTCAACAGGCTTTAATGTTTTCGGATCACGGTATAAACCGACATGTCCCACTTTAGCAGCTGGAATGAGTTTTAAAATCCCGTCCACCATTCCAAGACCAGCTCTTAAAATTGGCACAACACCGAGTTTCTTCCCTGAGATCACGTTTGATTTCGCTACTTGTACAGGTGTTTCTACATCTACCTCTTCAAGCGGTAAGTCTCTTGTGATTTCAAATGCCATTAATGTTGCGACTTCATCCACTAGCTCTCTAAATTCTTTTGTTCCTGTATGAACGTCACGAATATATGTAAGTTTGTGTTGAATAAGCGGGTGATCAAATACATAAACCTTTGCCATAGCTTGCTACAACTCCTTTTCTGTCATCTTCCGGTGAACTTTGCACACTTCCTACAATTCTACATAAAAAGACATCATCTTTCAATATGATTCGCAAATCCTACAAAAAAAACCCACATGCCAAAAATAGGCAAATGGGTCTGCTTTTTAATAATCTAATTCGTTATATAGAGGGAAGCGGGCAGTTAGATCAGATACACGCTTTTTCGATTCTTCTAATTTCGCTTCATCTTCATGATGTTTTAGAGCAAGCGCAATAATGGAACCGACTTCTTTCATTGCTTCTTGATCGAAACCGCGGCTTGTCACTGCTGCTGTACCAACACGTACACCACTTGTGACAAAAGGTTTTTCTGGATCATAAGGAATCGCATTTTTGTTCACTGTAATACCGATTTCATCAAGAACATTTTCTGCAATTTTCCCTGTGATGCCAAGAGAACGTAAGTCGATAAGAACAAGATGGTTATCCGTTCCACCAGACACAAGCTGAATATCTTCAGATAAAAGGGTTTCAGCTAGCTGCTTTGCATTGTCAATGACGTTTTGTGCATATGTTTTAAAATCTCCGTTCAATACTTCACCGAAAGAAACAGCTTTTGCAGAGATGACATGCATCAGCGGTCCACCTTGAATACCAGGGAAGATCGATTTGTCGATCTTTTTCCCAAACTCTTCACGGCATAGAATCATTCCGCCGCGAGGTCCACGCAATGTTTTATGAGTCGTCGTTGTCACAAAATCTGCATAAGGAACTGGATTTGGATGAAGACCTACTGCAACAAGACCTGCAATGTGAGCCATGTCGACCATAAAGTAAGCACCGACTTCATCCGCAATCTCACGGAACTTTTTGAAATCAATTTGACGTGGGTATGCACTTGCACCCGCAACAATTAGCTTTGGCTTATGTTCACGTGCTTTTTCAAGTACATCTTGATAGTCGATATGCTGCGTTTCTTTATCAACACCATATTCTACAAAGTTGTACTGTACACCACTAAAGTTAACAGGGCTTCCGTGTGTTAAATGCCCGCCATGTGACAAGTTCATACCTAGCACTGTATCGCCATGCTCAAGAATGGTAAAGTATACGGCCATATTCGCTTGAGCACCTGAGTGAGGCTGTACGTTCACATACTCAGCACCAAAAATTTCTTTTGCGCGGTCACGTGCGATATCTTCTACAACGTCTACATGTTCACAGCCGCCATAGTAGCGTTTACCAGGGTAACCTTCTGCATATTTGTTTGTTAATACAGAGCCTTGTGCTTCCATGACTGCTTCGCTTACAAAGTTTTCTGATGCAATTAATTCAATTTTGTCCTGCTGGCGTTTCCGCTCTAGTTGAATTGCCTTGAATACTTGTGCGTCTTGCTCAGGTAAATGTTTCATCAGCGAAATCCTCTCCAATCTATTTCCATTCGATGTTTTCACCATCTCATTGTACACGGTTTTTGAGTGAAATGTAAAAGTTTTTTTGGGAAATCGACTTCTTTTTTTATGAAAACCCGAATATTCAAGTGGTAAAGCGCCTTCATCATTCAACATTATATTAGAAATATATCTAAGCTATGATCTTGTATAAACCGCTCGTTCTCCGCCAATCAGCTTCGGACGCGTTTTCGCAAACGTCACATGTGCATGCCCTAATTGATGGCGACTGAGGCGAACAGGTACAGCGACTCTCTTTAGATGCATCCCAATCAATGTATCACCGATATCAATTCCAGCATGCGCCTCGATGGATTCAACTAACACAGGATGTTCCATATGCTGATACGCATGAGCCGCCATCGAACCACCCGCCTTTCGGACAGGTACTGCCGCCACAATCTCTAGGTTAAGCCGGAAAGCCACTTCTTCTTCCACAACAAGAGCACGATTCAAATGCTCACAGCACTGGAAAGCCAGCTCAATGCCGGTCTCTCGTCTTAACTGATCCAATTCTTGATAAATGGACGCAGCTATTTGCTCACTTCCTGCTGTCCCAATATGCTCACCAGCCACTTCTGATGTACTGCAGCCGATCACTAAAATTTGCCCAGCACGCAGTTCAACCATTTGATGAAACTCTTTTAACATTTCAAGCCAATCTTGACCAATGTTCATGTTAAGCGCTCCTTATAGGTGCTTTTCTTCGTAATCAGCAATCTTACCAATCCGTACAGCATGTCGTCCTGCCGTAAATTCTGTTGTCAGCCAAATATGCGCAATTTCACGTGCTAATCCAGGTCCAATAACTCGTTCTCCCATTGCAAGGACGTTTGTATCATTATGTTCTCTAGTTGCTTTCGCACTAAATGTATCATGCGCCAGCGCACAGCGAATTCCTTTTACTTTGTTTGCTGAGATACTCATACCAATGCCTGTCCCGCAAATTAAAATGCCGCGGTCCACTTCTCCGTTAGCCACCATGTTAGCTACAGGAAAAGCATAATCTGGGTAGTCTACAGAACCTGATCCACATTCACAACCCATATCAATGTATTCAATCTTCAATTCATCCATCAATTGTTTGATTTCTTCACGAATATTCGTTCCGCCGTGATCGGATGCAATAGCTACTTTCATCGGGCAATTCCTCCTAAGGGTGAGTTGATCTGTTATGCCTTACATTTATTCTTTATTTACAGTTATATTTTAACCTCTGCTTAGTCATTTGCAAACAAAAGCAGAAAAACCGTTGATGCAACGGTTTTTACAGGTTGTCCATTATGAGGATGTCTGATCCTTTTTCAATTTCTCAGCCAGCTGCTGAAGCAATGCTTCAAGTTCATCACGTGTTTCCTGATAAACAGACAGGCTTCCTCCAAATGGATCGGATACATCGCCTTCTGCCCCTGTCGCAAATTCCTTTAGAGTGAAGATCTTGTCTTTTGCATGTGCATATTGCTCCACAATCAACTGTTTATGCTGCATGGTCATGGTGAAGACGTAATCAGCTTCTCGCAGAAGATCCTCTGTTAGTTTTGCTGAAGAGTGATTCAGTGGAATGCTTTTCTCAAATAATGCTTCGACCGCTTGAGGAGAAGCCTTCCCAGCATCTGAGGCAAAAATGCCCGCTGATTTAACAGTGACCTCTAAACCTTTATCTTGTGCAATTGAAGCAAAAAGGGCTTGAGCCATCGGACTTCTGCATGTATTTCCCGTACAAACAAATAAGATTTTCATCTTTCGCCCTCCTTTTCTTCTATTATATAGCATTTCATTCTACATGTTATGTAAGGAGACTGACTAGAGCGGAAATAATAATTTGATACCAAAGGCTAGTAAAATGATTCCGCCAAGCGCCCCGCTATATGATCCCACCCATGATCGAACCTGTTTACCGAGTAATAACCCAAGCCATGTGAGGATCATACTAAAAAAACCAAACAATAAAATGGTCATCCATACGTGAGAACCGTAAATTCCGAGGCTTAAGCCAACGGAAAAACTATCTAAGCTGACACTTGTTGCGAACAGAACAAGACCAGCGCCAACAGGTGCGATAAATGGTTTATCTTCTTTTCGAATAGACGCAATGATCATTTGCAGCCCGAGCACCAAAAGCAGCGCCCCGCCTATATAGGTAGCAAGGAGACCGAGCCAGCCTGATAGGAGCTGACCTGTTAGCATACCAAAAAGCGGCATAAACATATGAAATATACCAATGACAAGTCCAATATAAATGATCTGGCGGAACCTCAGCTGAATCATTCCCATGCCAAGTCCAACCGAAAAAGCATCCATCCCCAGTGCAAAAGCCATGATACTGAGCGTCAGCAATTCGCCAGCTAGTTCGTACATGTAAATCCCCCTTGGACACGCATTCTCCTTTAACCTATGTTTGTCCAAGAAGGGTTAGAACTATTTGAATGAAGAGAGAGTGCGCTCTCCTGCCGCTTTTTGCAGACGGTTCATAATTGCTGAACCAACCCCCTGCTCTGAAAAGGCTTCTGAAATAATGACATCTACATCTGTCTCATCAAATTGTCTCAATACACGATATAAGTTTGCCGCTATCGTTTCAGGTTTTTCTCTCCATCCACAGCTGAAGACAACATCTGCAGCAAACAACGATTTCTTTTCTTCTGTTGTCAGCACACCAACTTTTAAACCTTCCGCCTGGTATGTTTGAATGTGACGCTGCATCTCTTCATCACTTCCAAAAAAGAGATACATCTTAGCTTCAGGGGCATAGTGTGTGTATTTCATCCCTGGCGATACAGGCGCTTCGTCCTTTTTTGTCAGCCCCGGGTCAATACTGACCGTTCCTACTATCTCTTCTAATGCTTCTTTTGTAATTCCGCCAGGCCTTAGGATGACTGGAATCTCATCGACACAGGAGACAACCGTTGACTCAACGCCAATACCCGTTGAACCACCATCGATAATCCCAGCGATTCTTCCATCGAGATCACTCGCTACATGGTCAGCTTGTGTCGGAGATGGTTTGCCTGAACGGTTGGCACTTGGTGCGGCAATCGGCAGACCAGCCGTTCGGATAAGCTCAAGCGCAATCGGATGGTCAGGCATTCTCACACCGACCGTGGATAAACCTGCCGTGACCTGCTTTGATAAAGTGCCAGGCTTACACGAAAGAACAATGGTTAAAGCACCCGGCCAAAAGGCTTCCATCAATGCCTTTGCTTTTTCGCTTTCTATTTGTGCAAATTCATGAAGCTGCTCAACCTCCGCAATGTGGACAATCAATGGATTATCACTTGGACGCCCTTTCGCTTCATAAATTTTCATGACAGCTTCTGTCTCTTTCGCATTAGCCCCTAGTCCATACACCGTTTCTGTCGGAAAAGCGACCACTTCGTTTTGCTGCAATAACAACGCTGCCTGTTCAATTTGTGGATAGAATGTGGATAAATCCTTTTCTAAATCCACAGACCATCTTTTTGTATTTAACATCATACAAACTCCTTTTAAAAAAGATAAAACTGTTGATATATCTCAATTATCCTTTTGAAAGTATAAAAGATGATGGTCAATAAAACAAGCATTGTCCACAATTTGTGGATAACGCTTGTTTAACGGTGGATAAGTATGTGTATAAGTTCAATATATTGTGATTAACTGGATTTTTTTTGAAGAACCACAGCCTGTTCTTTCGCCAAGAACTCTTTTGCATGTGCAGATCCCCACATGCTTTCTGGAATATCCTCTAAGGCCGTGAAGCCCATCAATGTCAAAAAATCATACGAGGAGGAGTGGTTGGCAACGACATAAAACGTATCCACACCTATTTTCCCTCCGAGCGTTTGAACACTTTGGAACAAAGACACGATATGTCCCTGACCTAATTTATCTGATATGACAAGAGACCGCAGCAGGCCCTCTTGTTCACTAAGCTGTTCAAGACCTAAACACCCTGCCAGCTGACCGTCCGCATCTTCCATGACAACAAATGTCGTATGCTCTGCAAGTGTGACGCCGCCTTTCGCTTGTCCTTTTTCAAGAAAAGCATTGATCGCTGGAGCATCTTCTTCTGTGGCTATTCTTAACTGATAATACATGCTTTCACCTCTTTTTGATCTCTTACTTCAACTCTATGAGGCAAAAACAGATTTATACCTTTTTTAGGAGAAAAGACTAGAGACCCATTCGAATAAAAAGAATTTCACTTCCCCCGTCTCTTCTTTCTCTTCTTTGACCACTTCATTCACAGACTCATCTGTTTGCTGGGCTGTCACTTCGTTATCTTCATCACCCTCTGGCGATGCAATGGCTTCTCCATTTGAAAAATCGATAAAGCAGAGCGGCGGGAATAACACACACCACCAATTGGCTCCATCCCCTTCTCCAAGCGTAATTAAAATGGCTTCATATTTCCCAGCAGGATAAACGAAATTTCCATAGAGCTTTGTTGGAAATGAAGCTTTTTGGAAGCTGACTGATACGGATTGATCAATGTGCTGCTCTTTCAATTTCGCTTTGGCAATACGATTGATTTCTGGTAACTTGGAACGAATCACACGTCTTGCTTCTTCAATGGATGTAAGGTCTTTGACCCATTCCGTCATATTAGCATTGACTTCGTCACGGATGCTTCTTTTCACATCCTGATCTGCTGAACGATCACTATTTGCTAAAATGCGTAATCGAATGGCTTCATCGGGTATCACCACAGGCTGATTTGCAGAAGCAGCCGCTGTCTCCTCCTTGCCAAGGTTTGCAAAAGCACCGCATAATAATAGAAACATATAAAGACAAATCATCATTTTACTTTTAAACATGATGTGTTCCCCCCACTTTTTCTCTTCGCTACAAACATTGTGTCCAGAAAACCCATCTCATAAACAGGAAAAATGATTTTTTTAATAGATTATGAGTCAAATAAAAAAAGCCGTTCTATTAAGAACGGCTTTGGAGTGAGGATTGGTAATCGGAAGGGTACAGTCTTCCATCCCAATCTCGGCTGATTTTTAACCCTGCATCTGTTTTGATGACAGTCATTGCTCCTTTTTTCTCGATTTCTTTTTTGACTTTTCCTTTTTGATTAATAAATTGAATCACCATTTCATAATTAAATTCAATTCTGTCATCGCTTTCATCTGAAGGCGTAAATGTAATTTTCTTCAGCTTAATTTGACAATCTTGGTCCTTTGCTGCTTCTAACACGCTCGGGAACATGCTGTCTTGTGTATATTCTTGATATTCATGCTCGGTTAAATAAGACTTCAGCTTCTCCTTCATATCAGTTAGGTCATCTGTTCGATTCACTGTGTATTGTGCTTTTTTATAGCTTTCTCCAAATGCTGCTGCTTCTTTTTTAAAGCTCGGTTTGCCACAAGCACTCACAATCAATAGTACACTGACGATGACCAACACCATCGCATACCTTCTGTTCACACCATTCGCTCCTTCAAAACAAATTTATGTAAAAAAATCATGATCAGAATGTTCATTCTTCTATATATACGTTTCTCTTTTACCATAAGTTTCATCTTTACATAATAAAATAGTCCGACTTTATTCAGCCGGACTTTCCGTTTTGAATGTGTGCGCAAACAGCTCGGTCTTTCCCGTTAATATCCTTGACGATGCGGACATCTGCCGCGGGAAATGACTGCAAGAGAAGTGCTTTTACATCTTGCCCTTGCGTATGTCCAATTTCAAAGACAACGACCGCCTGCTCATGAAGTACATGGTGAAGATCACGAATGAGGCGCTTATAAAACCACAGGCCATCACGTCCATCTGTCAGTGCATTGACTGGCTCATGCTTCGTAACCACCTCTGACAAACTGTCCATTTCTTCTGCCGCAATATAAGGCGGATTGGAAATAAACAGATCCACTTTGATGCCTTGATCCTTGATAGGTTCGAGTAAGTCCCCTTGTAAAAAATGGACATCTGCACCTAGCGCTTGTTGATTCCGCTTTGCTACCTCAAGTGCTTCATGTGAAATATCCGTTGCTGTGACAGATAGTGTTTCTTTTTCAAGAGCGAGCGTAATCGCAATTGCCCCGCTTCCGGTGCCAACGTCCACTGCTTTGAGCGGCGGATCGTGCGGGAAGATGTCACTCATCAAATTCAGCGCCGCCAAAACGACTTCTTCCGTTTCAGGGCGAGGGATGAGAACATGTTTGTTCACCTCGAAGGGACGGCCGTAAAAGAATTCAATACCTGTTAGATGTTGAACAGGCACGCCTTTCTTGTGCTGCGTGACAAACTCGCTGAATAACCGATCTTTCTCCTCTGGCAGCTGATCATGAAAACGTGCAAGAAGTTCACTTCTGCTTAGGTCCAGTACATGCATCAAAAGGAGCTCTGCTGCGTTTTGGTCTCTACCGGCTTCTGTTAACAAAGAAGAAGCCCATTTAAGGGCTTCAAAGATGGTTCGCTGATTATTTTGCATTTTGAAGCTTTCTTGCTTGGTCTTCCATAATTAATGCATCAATGACCTCGTCAAGTTTTCCTTCTAAAATTTGATCAAGCTTTTGAATCGTTAATCCGATGCGGTGGTCTGTTACACGGTTTTGTGGGAAGTTGTACGTACGGATACGCTCTGAACGATCCCCTGTTCCAACAGCAGATTTACGCGTTTGATCATACTCAGCCTGTGCTTCACGCTGGAATTTATCATAAATTCTCGCACGTAATACTTTCATGGCTTTTTCTTTGTTTTTGATTTGTGATTTCTCATCCTGACAGGAAACAACCACCCCTGTTGGAAGGTGAGTTAATCGAACAGCAGACATGGTTGTGTTAACACTTTGTCCACCAGGTCCGCTCGATGTGAAAGTATCTACACGAATATCTTTTTCGTGGATATCAATTTCAACTTCTTCAGCCTCAGGCAAGACAGCAACTGTCGCTGTTGATGTATGAATCCGTCCGCCTGATTCCGTTTCTGGAACACGCTGCACGCGGTGTGCACCGTTTTCAAACTTTAGTTTGGAATATGCGCCTTTCCCGCTGATCATAAAGATAATCTCTTTATAACCGCCAGTTCCAGTCACACTCGCTTCCATTACTTCTGTTTTCCAGCCCTGCATTTCAGCATAACGGCTGTACATACGATAAAGGTTTCCAGCAAAAAGCGCAGCCTCTTCTCCTCCTGCTGCACCACGAACCTCCACAATAACGTTTTTGTTGTCATTCGGATCTTTCGGGATCAGCAAGATTTTCAGCTCGTCTTCTAAACGTTCTGTTTCCTCTGTGAGCTCTGAAATTTCTTCTTTGACCATGTCGCGCATCTCGGCATCCAGCTTATCTTCCAGCATTGCTTTCGCTTCGCTTAACTGGTCGTATGCCGCACGATATTGTCTATATACCTCAACAGTTTCTTGAATATCAGATTGTTCCTTCGAATATTCACGAAGCTTCGTAGGGTCGTTCACCACTTCAGGGTCACTTAAATATTCATTTAGCTTTTCATAGCGTTCTTCAATTGATTTTAAACGGTCTAACATGGTCTTCACCTCTGTTTTGTGCGTAACAGTCTAATTATAGTATAGCGGGGTATGACAGTCAAAAAAATTTCCAAAACAATTGATTTTCTGCAATTTTCCGCTAGAAAACACGATCTTTGGCGATTAATTACTTGTTTTGTCTAACGTGAAGGAACAGTTCCTCCTTGAAGAGAATGGTACTTATAATTGAAAAAAGGGAGGGCATTTGGTTTGAATACAAATGAGGTTGCAAAAGAAATTGGCGTTTCTTCAAAAACGATTCAGCGTTGGGTCAAACAGCTCAACATCCCTGTCGCCCGGAATGAACTTGGACATTATGAATTTCATGAAGATATTGTACAGCTGCTCAAAGAAGTCAAACACCAAATGAGTGAGGGTGTGATCCTTCAAGACATTCGACTGCCAATCCACGCAGAAACCGTTCAACAGTTATCGCCTGCTGCAGAAACTGATGCCTCCACAAAGCGGATTGAAGCATTAGAAGAGCAAGTGAATCAGCTCATTCAGCAGCAATTGCACAGCACTGATGTAGAAAAACGACTGCAAGAACTCGAACGGAAACTGGCTAAAAAAGCAGATGAAGGTGTATCATACCAGCTGCTCCAGCACCGCAGAGAAATTGAAGATCTCAACACTAAACTTGAGCGTCTTACCGAAAGATTAAAACAACCCTCTCAAATAGAAGAAAAAAAGGAAATCACGCACACTGACATCAAAAAAAAGCGTGCGCTCTTTCCTCTATTTCATTCATTTCGTTAAGAAAGGCTGCCTCATGAGGCAGCCTTCTACTATATTATACGGTAAGCGCAATAATGATCGGTAATGTAATGAGTGACATGATGGCACTGATCACAAATGCGGATGCAGTTTCTGCCTCTTGTTTCTCAAATCGTGTGGCGATCATCGCTGCAACAGCTGAACCTGGGAAGGCAACAAGTAATACAGCTTTTGTAATTTCATCCGCCGAAAGACCCATAAGAATGGCGATAAGATACATAAGCAACGGTTGAACAGCTACTTTTAATAGTGCAATACTGAAAGCTGGTAAGCTCAGTTTAATTTTTCGAATACCTACAGTGACACCGACTGCGAATAATGCAACCCCTGACGTCACACTTCCGATTTCCTCTAGCATTTCATGTCCAATTGCAGGAAGTTTAAATCCTAAAAGAACAAGAATGATACTTGCTAGCGGTGCAAGTGCAAGTGGCTCTGATAAACCGTGCAAAATTGCTTTTGTCGTCATTTTTAGGAAACTTTCGCCGTCTTTGGCTTTTCCTTTTGTTTTTTCACCGACAGTTGACACAATTATAGCAATTGGATCAAGCAATGCATTTACAACTATTCCGGTAATAGCAATCGGAATTGCAACTTCTTGAGCCCCAAATAAACTGCCCAAGACCGGAATCCCCATAAATGCAAAGGTCGGTTGTGCTGAGTTTAATGAAAAAACAGATGAATCTGTTAAATCATATTTAAAAGCAAATTTCGTAACTAAAAGGATAATGATATAAAAACCAACGATTCCGAAAATCAATGCAACGAAAAATGGAATTTGACTATAGAATTTATCTTTTGGTGTTGACAGAATGCTGGCGATAAAGTGCGCTGGCAAAGCATACTTTGTAACAAGTGTACTTACACCTTTTGCAGATTTAGCGTCATAGCTGCCGAAGTTCCCTGCGAACCAACCCAGCGCGATAACGAAAAAAATCGGTGCTAGGAGGATCAAAATATTTAAAAAGTCCATCTTACTATTCCTCCTTGAATCCTTTACATGTTTCTTTATTTGATTGCGGCATTGCTTAGATTACCCGAAACAATGCCGCGTTACACATTTTATTATGCTCTTACAATTTTTTTATATTCAGGAATCCACATTGCATCTTTCACAGCTTGTTCGATGTCGTCAGGTGTTTTTCTTGCGACACCATCTTTAATTGCTGCTTTAGCCACTTCAATAGCCACTTTGATAGAAACTTCTTGTAACTTATCAATGCTTGGAAGTAGACCAGCACCTGGTTTATCATGATCAACCATTTCAGCAATCGCATCTGCAGAAGCAACGAACATGCCTTTTGTGATGATTTTTGATTCCGTTACGATTGAGCCAAGACCAAGTCCAGGGAAAACGAACGCATTGTTTGATTGTCCAATTTCATGTTCAATTCCGTTATACTCAACATTTTCGAACGGGCTTCCTGTTGCAACAAGTGCACGGCCGTCTGTCCATTTGAATAGATCTTCTGGAACTGCTTCCGCAAGTGGTGTTGGGTTAGACATTGGCATGATCACTGGACGCTCTGTATGAGCTGCGATTTCTTTAATGATTTCTTCAGTGAATGCGCCGCCTTGACCTGATGTACCAATCAGAATCGTTGGCTTCACCCTGCGAACAGCTTCAGCAAATGAGATTTGTCCTTTGTCATCACGTGCCCAGCCTTCTACTTCATCAGAAGAACGAAGGTATGGTTTTTGGAAATCAAATACTTCATCTTCAAATTGATCTGTCAGTAGACCTCTGTAGTCTAATGTCCAGAAAGCATTGTTTGCTTCTTCTTCACTTAGACCTTCAAGAACCATTGTGTCACGCATTTGATCTGCGATTCCGATTCCAGCTGATCCAGCTCCGAAGATCATCACACGGTGATCTTTCAATTGAGTACCAGTTTTCTTGACAGCTGCAAGAACACCCGCTAAAGTAATGGCACCAGTACCTTGGATATCATCATTGAATGTTAAGATGTTATCATTGTATTTTTTCATGATGTTACGCGCGTTTTTGTTTCCAAGGTCTTCCCAGTGAAGCAATGCTTTAGGGAAGAATTTAAGCGCTGCTTTTACATAAGCATCAATGAATTCCTCGTATTTTTCACCTTGTACACGTTTGTGATGGTTTCCGATGTATAATGGATCATTCAATAATTTTTCATTGTTTGTTCCAACATCTAATACGACTGGAATCACGCGGCTTGGATCAATACCTGCAGCAGCCGTGTAAACAGCTAATTTACCGATTGCGATGTTGATACCACCGACACCCCAGTCACCAATTCCTAGAATGCTCTCAGAGTCAGTTGCTACGATAAGATCAATATCGCCTGCTGTTGCATGTAAGTTTTCAAATGCTTTCTCAATGCCGTCAATGTTGTCGATTGAAAGATAGACACCATGAGGTCTTCTGTATTCATGGCTGTATTCCTGAATCGCTTCACCAACAGTTGGTGTGTACACAACAGGAAGCATTTCGCGAAGCTTGTCTGATATAAGCTTATAGAACAATACTTCGTTACGGTTTTGCAAATCACTTAAGTATACGTTTTGACGAAGACGATCTGGCTGTGCTAGGAACTGCTTGTACGCTCTCTCCGCTTGTTGTTCTAAAGTGAGAACAGTTGGAGGAAGTAAGCCTTCTAGTCCAAGCTCTTGTCTTTCTTCTTCAGAGAAAGCAACGCCTTTGTTCAACGTTGGAATCGATAATACATCTTTACCTGTCAAAGTGGTTTCGAGGTACCCTTCTTTTGTTTTCTTCACGTTGTTCATCAAAAACTACCCTCTTTCTAAAATATAAATAAAGTGAACTATTAATTTAAAGAACGATTAAGGAGAATAATCCTTAATCAAAAAAATTATGACAAGAAATCGAACTTTTCGTAAAAATGCTTTACACTACAGTTAGTCATTTTATGCCTGCTTATGCTAAAACGCAAGCGTTGAAAATTAGATAATTTTTTCGTATCGTTATTTAATTTATTTAAGTACAAATGATGGGTGTTCAGCCAAAATCTCGAAAAACGAAACACAGCGGCATTTGCTATTTTTTTAATTGTCAAGTGTTGTACCAACGTCAAGTCTTGGTACTTCATGGTGATGTCTGCATCGTGCTTCGTATGATTCCTGCGCACCTACTAAAATAATGGGATCATCATAGGAGGCGGGTTTACCGTCGATCAAGCGTTGTGTTCTACTCGCTGGGGAGCCGCATACCGAACAAACTGCTTGAAGTTTTGTTACAAGCTCTGCACATGCCATTAAATGCGGAACAACACCAAATGGCTCTCCTCTGAAGTCTTGATCAAGGCCTGCAACAATGACTCGGTAACCTTTATCAGCCAATTGAGTGACAATGTCAATGATTGTCTCATCAAAAAATTGCACCTCATCAATGCCAATGACATCGGTTCTTTCTGATATGTGCGTTATTATGTCTTTTGGTGAGGCTACTGCAATCCCATCGACCGATGAACCGTTATGTGAAACAACTGAGTTTGTATGATATCGGTTATCAATCGCTGGTTTGAATATTTTTACTTCTTGTTTGGCAAAGGTGGCCCTTTTGGCTCTCCGAATCAATTCTTCCGACTTTCCAGAAAACATACTTCCGCAGATGACTTCAAGCCAACCGCTTTGTTTCATCACATACATAAGGTCTTCTCCCCCGTTTTAAAGTTCCATCAATCCACGTAAAAAAACAGGCAAGAACGGATTCCTGCCTGTTTATTGTATCTATTATTACTTAAGACCGTATTTTTTGTTAAAGCGGTCAACACGTCCATCAGCAGAAGCGAATTTTTGACGGCCTGTATAGAAAGGATGGCACTCAGAGCAAATCTCGATGCGTACCTCTTCTTTTACTGATCCAGTTTCAAACTCATTTCCACAAGCGCATTTGACTGTAGCTTTTTTGTAGTTAGGATGAATTCCTGTTTTCATCTACTGTCATCTCCTTCCGCCCTGAATCCAATTCGGAAACAGAGTTAATATCTCAGAATAAATTCTGAAACGCACATGATGAAATTATAACAGTGTGAGTCTATGATTGCAAATGTATTTTTTCAACAAGCTATCTTCTTGATGCAGACATGTTCGCTTGTTTCCATTCTTGCGTTAAAATATCGAAAAATTCTTGGTTTGTCTTTGTTTTTCTCATTTTGCGCATGAACTTCTCAGCAAAATCAGGTGTATCTGACATCGATTTTCTCATCGCCCATAAACGATCAAGATGCTCTTTTGGTACAAGCAATTCTTCTTTTCTCGTACCAGAACGACGAATGTCGATTGCTGGGAAAATTCTTCTTTCTGCAAGAGAGCGGTCTAAATGAAGCTCCATGTTCCCCGTTCCCTTAAATTCTTCATAAATCACATCATCCATACGTGATCCCGTATCAACAAGCGCAGTGGCCAAAATCGTCAAGCTTCCGCCTTCTTCAATGTTACGCGCAGCACCAAAGAAGCGTTTTGGACGGTGGAAAGCCGCTGGATCAATACCGCCAGATAGCGTTCGGCCGCTTGGCGGGATGACAAGGTTGTATGCACGAGCAAGCCTTGTGATGCTGTCCATTAAGATGATGACATCTTTCTTATGTTCAACAAGACGCATGGCACGCTCTAATACAAGCTCTGCTACTTTAATGTGGTTTTCCGGTACTTCGTCAAAGGTTGAACTAACAACATCCCCTGCAACAGAACGTTCGATATCTGTTACTTCCTCTGGACGTTCGTCAATTAAAAGGACAATCAGCTCTGACTCCGGGTGATTTTCAGAGATGCTGTTGGCAATTTCTTTGAGCAAAATGGTTTTCCCAGCCTTAGGCGGTGCAACAATTAAACCACGCTGCCCAAACCCAACTGGCGCCATCATATCCATAATTCTAGTAGACAGGTGATTAGGCTGTGTTTCAAGAATCATTTGACGATCAGGGAATAGCGGCGTGAGTGCAGGAAAGTGAACACGTTCCTTAGCTGATTCTGGGTCGTCCCCATTTACCGCTTCGACATGAAGGAGGCCATAGTAGCGTTCATTCTCTTTTGGAGGTCGTACCTTTCCAGACACCTTATCTCCGTTTCGCAAATCAAAGCGTCTGATTTGTGAAGCTGAAATATAAATGTCTTCAGAACTTGGGGAGTAGTTAATTGGTCTTAAGAAACCAAATCCCTCAGACTGAATTATTTCAAGAACCCCTTCCATAAATAAGAGATCCTCTTGCTCAGCATTCGCCTTTAAGATGGCAAAAATTAATTCTTTTTTTGTTAGTTTGCTGTAATAAGAGATTTTGTACTTTTTTGCTAACTCATACAGCTCTTTTAATTTCATATTTTCCAAAGATGAAATCGAAACATCTTTCAATATGGACACCACACTTTTCTAGTCAATGTATTTTCATTACAAATGCATGACCATTGTATTTGATTAGCTTTTAATTCCGTTTTTGTTGGAATGACCTCGCTCTCATGGTAACGCTCCCACTCGTTTTATCGTAAAGATAGGAACAATGTGAAATTGAGCTTTGTCAACATAGAGAAGGATAATGAGTATATCGTCATGATGCGGCAGTATTTAAACTTGTTGAAGCTTAAAAGAAGTAAATTCGCAGAAAATTTCGCAGCACTCTTTAGTTTTACCTCATTTGCAGAGAATATTCAACTTTAAAAAGAAAATGATATACATTTGACACCTATATGAAAAGCGGGTAATGAATACCCGCTTTCAGATTACGGACGAATGACAAGATTCGGTTTTTTCTTTAAGCTGTGTCTGCCGTCTACGAAACGAACTGTACCTGATTTCGCACGCATAACAACACTATGTGTTGTTCCAACAGAGCCTTTGAATTGAACACCTTTTAATAGTTCACCGTCTGTTACACCAGTTGCTGCAAAAATGGCGTCGTCGCCTTTCACGAGGTCTTCCATTCTTAAGACTTTGCCAACATCCAGCCCCATTTTCTCACAGCGTCTCAGTTCTTCTTCACTTTGAGGAAGAAGCTTTCCGTGGATTTCACCACCAAGTGCCTTTAACGCAACAGCAGAAAGGACACCTTCTGGCGCGCCGCCTGAACCAAATAGAATATCAACACCTGTATGATCAAATGCTGTATTAATGGCTCCCGCAACGTCACCATCATCGATCAGTTTGATTCTTGCTCCTGCTGCTCTCAGTTCAGCAATGATTTTCTCATGTCGATCTCTGTTTAAAATCGTTGCAACCACATCTTCAATATCTTTGTTTTTTGCTTTTGCTACAGCACGAAGATTGTCAATGACAGGCGCTTCAATGTCGATGCAGCCTACCGCTTCTGGACCTACTGCGATCTTATCCATGTACATATCAGGTGCATTCAGCAAGTTGCCATGATCTGCAACCGCAATAACAGCTAAGGCATTCCAGCCGCCGCTTGCCACAATGTTTGTTCCTTCTAATGGATCAACAGCTACATCCACGCGAGGTCCGTATCCATTCCCAAGCTTTTCCCCAATATAAAGCATTGGTGCTTCGTCCATTTCCCCCTCGCCAATGACCACTGTTCCTTTCATCGGAATGGTATCAAATACATCACGCATTGCACTTGTTGCAGCATCATCCGCTTCGTCTTTTAGTCCTCTTCCCATCCAACGAGCAGATTTTAATGCGGCTGCTTCTGTCACCCGTACTAGTTCCATCGATAAACTTCTTTCCATTTTTGTCCAAATCTCCTCTCACAGTCAAAGCCTTATGAATTTTGAAGTTCTTCTATTTCTTGGTCACTCAGCTTTTCACGCCAGATGGTTGCACCCAAGCCTTCAAGCTTCTTCTCAAGCAAACTATATCCTCTGTCTATATGTTCAAGCCCTGTGATTTCGGTCACACCGTCTGCCATTAGCCCTGCAACAACGAGACAAGCACCTGCACGCAGGTCACTCGCTTTCACCTTTGCTCCTTGAAGCTGCGTTTGTCCAGTGATAATGGCAGATCTTCCTTCGACCTTCATGTTTGCACCCATTCGACGCAATTCGTCAATGTGCTTAAAGCGGGCAGAGTAGATCGTATCTGTGACCACACTCGTGCCTTTCGCCTTTGTTAACAGCGCCGTCATCGGCTGCTGAAGGTCCGTCGGAAAGCCCGGATACACAAGGGTTTTGATATCGACAGGCTTGAGTCCTTCGTTTCTGCCAACGATCAGCATTTGATCGTTGCTCGTTTCAATGGTGAACCCCATCTCTCTAAGTTTCGCCGTAATTGATTCTAAATGAGTTGGGATCACATTATCAAGTACAACTTCATCTCCCATCGCAGCACCAGCAATTAAAAATGTGCCTGCTTCTATACGGTCAGGGATGATGGAATGCTTACAGCCATGAAGAGATTCTACACCTTCGATTCGAATCACATCAGTACCCGCACCTTTGATTTTGGCTCCCATGCTTGCAAGCAGTGTCGCTACATCAATAATTTCGGGTTCTTTTGCGGCATTTTCAATGACCGTTTTTCCTTCAGCCAGTACCGCTGCCAGCATGATATTGATGGTCGCACCTACACTGACCACGTCAAGGTAAATACGGGCTCCGACTAATTTTTCAGCGCGCAAATAAATGGCACCCTGCTCGTTTGTCACCTCGGCTCCGAGTGCTTCAAAGCCTTTGATATGCTGATCGATCGGCCTAGGTCCTAAGTGGCATCCTCCTGGCAGCCCAATGACAGCCTGCTTGAATCTTCCTAGCATAGCGCCCATTAAATAATAAGACGCACGCAGTTTCTTCACTTTTCCATTAGGAAGCGGCATACTGATCATGGAAGCAGGATTGACGACCATTTCACCTTTTTCAAACGTGACCTTTCCGCCAATCTCTTCTAACAGATCTCGTAATGTGTCAATATCTGAAATATGCGGAAGGCCCTCAATCGTTACTGGAGAATCAGCGAGAATCGTGGCAGGAATCAGTGCCACTGCACTATTTTTCGCACCACTAATATGTACGGTCCCGCGTAAGGGGTCACCGCCGGCAATGTTTAACTTTTCCATATTTGTCTCCCTTCTTAAAGAAGATCACTGTTGGAGTTATACTGTTTGTGGATGTCGCGCTTTAAAAGGTCTTGTCCAAAATTTAGCCAATATCAAGAGAAAGAATACAGGTTAAACGAAATTTGTCGGAAGAAAAATAATCGAAGCTTTGCGAGGCTGTGATGTTCTCTTCTTTGCACAAAACATTTCTTAGCGTTTTTAAGGAAAACTGCGGCAAACAGGAGACAATCCCGCCTGCCACAATCACTTATTTATTCCAGTCTGCTAAAAATTGCTCAATGCCCGCATCCGTTAATGGGTGTTTCGTCAGCTGCTTGATGACTTTCAGCGGCATTGTGCCGATATGAGCACCTCTAAGCGCAGCTTCTGTCACGTGCTGCGGATGACGAATAGATGCAGCAATGATTTGTGTATCTAAGCCATGAACATCAAAAATGGTTTTAACTTCGCTGATGAGATCGAGACCATTTTGGCCAATGTCATCTAAGCGGCCGAGGAATGGAGAAACATACGTTGCACCAGCTCTAGCTGCAAGCAATGCCTGGTTTGCACTAAAAATCAAAGTGACGTTTGTTTTAATT
This sequence comes from Bacillus sp. FSL K6-2841, assembly GCF_037976435.1. Lineage (NCBI taxonomy): Bacteria > Bacillati > Bacillota > Bacilli > Caryophanales > Bacillaceae > Bacillus > Bacillus sp. FSL K6-2841. The sequence goes on from NZ_CP150266.1 coordinate 3,288,618, forward strand.
CCAAGGTCTGTTAACGCTTTGACAGCTTTAAGACCATCTGTTGTCATTGGAATTTTAACCGTGATATTTGGTGCAATAGCAGCAAGCTCTTTTCCTTCTTCAATCATTTCTTCAGCTTTGAGGGAAATGACCTCTGCACTGACAGAACCTGATACCACGTCAGTGATTTCGCGAAGACGGTCGTGGAATGATACGTCCTTTTCTTTCGCTACTAAACTAGGGTTTGTTGTGACGCCTGCTAAAATGCCAAGCTCGTGCGCCTCTTTGATGTCTGCGATATTCGCTGTATCTACGAAAAATAACATAATCGTGCCACTCTCCTATCAATAAATTGTCTGAAATGTAAATTTTGATTGCGCTTTCTCAAGATATGGAGAAAACCGCCTGTGACTCAGGCGGCTTTCGGTTCTCATCAAATTATCCTTGGTTAGAAGAACCAAATTCACGCATTTTGCCGATAACAGTCGCTTTAATTGCGTCACGAGCTGGTCCAAGATATTTACGTGGATCATACTCTTCTGTTTTTGCAGCAAGTGTTTCGCGTACTGCTTTCGCAGAAGCAATTTGGTTTTCAGTGTTTACATTGATTTTTGCTGTACCAAGTGAAATTGAGCGCTTGATGTCAGCAGTTGGGATACCTGTTCCGCCATGAAGAACAAGTGGAAGACCTGTCATTTTACCAATTTCTTCCATTTCAGCGAAACCAAGGTTTGGTTCACCTTTGTATGGACCATGAACTGAACCTAATGCAGGTGCAAGGCAGTCAATACCAGTGCGTTCTACAAGCTCTTGGCACTCTTTTGGATCAGCATAAATAACGCCCTCAGCGATGACGTCATCTTCTTGTCCGCCAACAGTTCCAAGCTCAGCTTCAACAGATACACCGTGGAAATGTGCAAGCTCAACTACTTTCGCAGTTGTTGCTACGTTCTCTTCGAATGGATGGTGAGAAGCGTCGATCATGACAGAAGTAAATCCTGCATGGATTGCTTTTGCACAAGATTCAAAGCTTGAACCGTGATCTAAATGAATCGCAACAGGAACTGTTACATTATATTCTTCGATTAACGCTTTAACCATTGCGACAACTGTTTTGAAGCCGCCCATGTAGCGTCCTGCTCCTTCAGATACTCCCAAGATAACTGGAGATTTCTCTTCTTCAGCAGCTTGTAAAATCGCTTGCGTGAATTCTAAATTATTTAAGTTAAACTGTCCAACAGCGTAACCTTTTTCCTTTGCGTCTTTCAACATTTCTGTCATTGAAACTAAAGGCATGATGAAAAATCCTCCCTATGTAGCTAATTTGCTTACTAAAAAAAGCTCTCCACCCTAGCATGACCAGAATTTCTCGCCATATGTAAACTTTCAAAGTCAGATCGCTTTCTTCTTCTTATCTAGGATACCAATTATTCGACAAATCGGCAACAGAATGACTCGATTCAATCATTTCCATCTAACCGTTTGTTTCGAGCGGTAAGTATTCTTTGACAGCATCTCGGATCTCATCAATATCAAAAGGTTTTGCAAAGTGCGTCAAAGCACCGAGTTCTTTGGATTCTTGAATCATGTCTAATTCGCCATAGGCTGTCATAATGATGACACGGATGTCTTCATCAATTAATTTCATGCGTTTTAAAATTTCAATTCCATCCATTCCGGGAATCTTCATATCAAGCAACACAAGGTTTGGTCTATGATTTTTCACAATATCTAACGCCTGTAGTCCATTGGCTGCTTGGAAGGTTTGATAGCCTTCTTTATGAAACACTTCATTCAATAATATTCTAATACCATATTGATCATCGACAATTAATATTTTCTCATTCATCTGTTACACCCCATTGCTTTCATTTTTCGCCATAAAAAGAGCTGTTGTTAAATAATTCTGTTTGATTTTCACATTTCCTTTATTTATAATAGTTTACTTTACGACATTTTCTGAGCATTTTTCCTAATATTCTCTTTATATTCTATTATAAAATGATCTGACCGAAGGAGGAAATCCGTCTTGTTAAAAATTTTCACGACCCAGTTATCAGGTATTTTTTCACGTATTGGAGAAAAGCAGGCTGAAGCAATCGAAGATGGTGCACGCCTTCTTGCACAAGCCGTTGTCAGTGGACATGGTGTTTATTTTCACGGAAAGAATGAACTGGCTGCTGTAGCCTTAGAGGCAACTGAAAGCAAGGAGCCATTTCCAGGTTCGAAAGTACTGCAGCTTGATCAAACGGAGCGCAGCTTGCTTCATCCAAGCGATAGAGTGCTGCTATTTTATTCAGACCCAGAAGACGAGGAGATTCAATCTCTTGTAAAAGAGCTGCACGCGCAAGGGACGCCCGTTGTAGGTGTCGGGCCGGCACAAAAGGAGCCGTCTATGATTGAAGAGCATTGTGATGTCCATATTGATTTTCAGCTCAAAAAACCGCTTGTGCCTGCTGATGACGGAACAAGGTTCGGTTATCCTGCTTTAATGACATGCTTATACGTCTACCACGCTCTATCGTTTACGGTGAAAGAAATCGTTGAGGAATATGAATAAAAAAACTGCCGAGAAGATGATATTCTCGGCAGTTTTTTGTTTTATTTTGATTCAGATGCTTGCAGTGAAGCACCAACGAAATCTCTAAATAATGGCTGAGGTCTTGTCGGTCTTGAGACGAATTCTGGGTGGAATTGAGAAGCAAGGAACCAAGGATGATCCTTCAGCTCGATAATTTCAACAAGACGTCCGTCTGGGCTTGTACCAGAGAAGACAAATCCTGCAGCTTCCATTTGCTGTCTGAATTCATTATTAAACTCATAGCGATGGCGGTGGCGTTCGTAGACCACTTCATCGTTGTATGCAGCAAATGCTTTGGAGTCTTCATTTAATTTACATGGATAAAGACCAAGACGAAGTGTTCCGCCAAGATCATCTACATCCTTCTGTTCTGGAAGAAGGTCAATAATTGGGAATGCTGTTTCAGGATCAATTTCCGCTGAATGAGCTCCTTCAAGGCCTAGGACGTTTCGTGCATATTCGATTGACGCAACTTGCATTCCTAAGCAAATTCCGAAGAATGGCACTTTGTTTTCACGGGCATATTGTGTAGCAATGATTTTCCCTTCCACTCCGCGGTCTCCGAAGCCTCCAGGAACGATGATGCCATCGACATCTTGCGCGAAATCAGCCATATTTTCTGCTGTCACTTCTTCTGCATTGATCCATTTGATTTGAACGTCTGCATCAAATGCATAACCAGCATGGCGAAGTGATTCAACGACAGAAATGTATGCATCTTGCAATTCAACATATTTTCCTACTAGACCAATTGTGACTTGTTTTGAGAGGTTTTGCACTTTATCGACTAGCGCTGTCCACTCTGTCATGTCTGCATCTTGGCAATCAAGTTTCATATGTTCACATACAAGCTTGTCCAGTCCTTGTTTTTGTAAATCAAGCGGAATAGAGTACAGCGTGTCTGCATCCTGACATTCGATAACAGCTTTTGTATCAATATCACAGAATAACGCAATTTTGTCCTTCATGTCCTGGGTCATTGGCATTTCAGTTCTGACCACAATAACGTTTGGCTGAATACCAAGGCTGCGAAGTTCTTTTACACTATGCTGTGTTGGTTTTGTTTTCAGTTCACCTGCTGCCCGGATGTAAGGAACAAGGGTACAATGAATGTACATGACGTTTTCACGGCCAATGTCACTCTTCATTTGACGAATCGCTTCTAGGAATGGAAGGGATTCGATGTCTCCTACTGTTCCGCCGATTTCTGTGATGACCACATCTGCACCTGTTTCTTTTCCGGCACGGTACACGCGGTCTTTAATTTCATTTGTAATATGGGGAATAACCTGTACAGTTCCGCCTAAATAGTCGCCGCGGCGCTCTTTCTTCAGAACAGTAGAGTAGATTTTACCTGTTGTGACGTTGCTGTACTTATTTAAGTTAATATCAATGAAGCGCTCATAGTGACCTAAATCAAGGTCTGTTTCAGCACCGTCATCTGTGACGAAAACCTCACCGTGCTGATATGGACTCATCGTCCCTGGGTCTACGTTGATATATGGATCGAATTTTTGAATGGTGACATCCATCCCTCTATTTTTCAGAAGGCGGCCTAACGAGGCAGCCGTGATCCCTTTTCCAAGTGAGGAAACAACTCCTCCTGTTACAAAAATATACTTTGTCATTTCGTATGCTCCTCTCTTTTTTACCCTTGCATGTCTAGCCATGCACAGCTTCATCCTTTTTAGAGTGTATCCCTAAATCTCTTGAAAAATAAGAAAGCTCCCTTTCAAATAAATGAAAGGGAGCGTAAATGAACGTATCTTTACGTACTCTTTTTAGAGAGCCCAAAATACATACTACATAGTTCGCTCTCGAAAGTCAAGACGGTTTTGTCCTGTTTTGAGGACCGGTTTGTGAGGGTTATTTCTCTTCCTCATTATCGTCTAAATCGTCTTCGGCAATTTCTGTTAAGCCGTCATCATCTTCGTCATCATCTTCGTCGAAGTCTTCTATATCTTCCTCGATTTCCTCATCATCGTCTAGGTCGAGATCATCGTCGTCTTCAACAAGATCAAGGTCTTCTTCAAGCTCTTCGATTTCCTCTTCCTCTTCAATTTCATCGAAGTCTTCTTCAACGACAGCTGCTTTTGTTTTTTTCTTTTTCGCTTTTGTTTTCACAGCTGGCTGAACTTCTTCTTCGATTTGATCAACTGGATACCAGCTGCGAAGTCCCCATCTCTGATCACCTAACGAAATAAAGCGGCCATCTATATTTAAGTCTGTATAAAATTGAGCAAGGCGATCATCAAGATCAGATTTTTGTATTCCTTGTAAACGGACCATTTCATCTATTAACTCGGAAAACGTAATTGGTGTTTTGCTGTCTCTGAAAATTTCATAAGCAAGTTCAACTAAAGACATGTGCTTGAGCTGCTCCTGTGAGTATTCTTTCAAACTCAAGGTCAGACACTCCCTTTCTATTACATGTATGTATCCATTTATCAGTGAAATAATAAGTGTTTACCCCTTATTTTTACGACAAACCATACCTCTCATTATAAACAAATTAGGGGAGTTTATGCCACCTTTAATCATGTTAATTTTTGATTTTTTCTCAAGGGGAGCAACTATTGGTTCATCATTTAGGTGAAATAGGTCTAGCTTTTGTGTCCAGCATGCATTTTGTAAACCGTTTTATTTATTCCAAACGGAAAAATGGGAACAATCAGAGGCAGCAATGGTGAATGAATAAATTTTGGCTATCATTCGAACGAAGTGATTGTCCATTTTTTATAAAGCGTATAAAAAGGTACACGTCAACGGGTTCGGTTTACGTGTACCTATAATGAAATAAATTGTATAACTCCTTTTTTCTCGAGTAACCTTGAATTCACTTTTATGTGAATACCGTTACTTCTTTTCGCAAGAGTTCATGCTCTATTATTATTCATTACAGTACAGCGACTATTTCTTTTCCTAAGGAAATGAAAGCATCTATAATAAATGGTGCCGCAAAGAGAATCGATGCTTTCCAGTTCGCTTTTTTGTATTGAAAAAAGAACAAGATCAACACTGCTCCTATGAGTGCCGTGAAAAGGTACAGCCATAAGCTTTGTATTTGCAAGATCCCCATACATATGACATTAATAAACATAATGACAATCTTAGGAATTAGAGCATAAAACAAATGACCCTTAACCTCTGGAGCAAAGATGATTAATAGGAATTTTGCGATGAGATACTGAACTAATAGGCTGATGGTGGTTAGAATTGTTGTAATGACAACAATTAGATTCAGCATCGTTTCATAGGACATATCCTCTAACAAAGCTTTTAAATCATCTAGTTGCGAAATGTAGCCATTCAACTCAATAGCAAAAGTAACGAAATAATAATTGGCCATAATAAAAATGACCAATGATATCAATGATGTTATTCTTGGACGTTGTTCCATAATAGCCTCCCATCCCCTATACTCACAATGCTTGAATGATCGTTTAAGCGTTTATTCACCATGCTATGGGATACATATATGATGGTTGAAATTTTTTTAATAGAGAGATTCACTAGCCTCTCAGATAGCATCTCTATACTCTCTGAATCTAGAGATGACATGGTTTCATCAATTAGTATGGTTTCCCAATCCTTTACGAATAATAAAGATAGTCCTACCTTCGCTTTCATACCCGTAGATGCTCTGCTATACGAACCATCTAGGTTACCATCGAAAAATTCATTCACTTTCCCCATTTGTTCTTCAGTCGGCACAATTTTAAACGTATTCCACAGAATCTCTAGATTTTCTCTAATTGTAAATGGGTGAATACCAATAGGATCCACATTTAAATAAAGAGTCGATTCTTTGTTTGCCTCTATATCTCCAGAGTATCTCTTATCTAAACCAGCTATCATTTTAAGGAGAGTGCTTTTACCTGCACCATTTCTCCCCACTAAATGAAAGAGACCTGTTGGAATTGAAAAATTCACTTTATCTAGTATGGTATTGTTTTTGAACTTCTTCGTACATTCTACAAATTCTAATCCCACTTGAATCCCCTTCTCTGTCTTATAGAGTCTTCAATAAAACCATCTATGATTGATCATGATAGAAAATAATAAAGAATCATACCCTTCAATAAAAGCAGCGATTATTAGGATGACTAACGATAGTAGATAATAAGGAATCATTTTTTTCATGACACCTAAAGCGGCTTTAATTGATTTCGTATAAATTAGTGTAAAAAGCACATACTGGCTTATTCCTTGATAAAACAACATATTTGGGAATTCTAATAGCCCATGAGGAATTAGTTTACCTAAAGCTTCTTGTGCTCCTAGCGTTCTAAAACCCATCGTAATGACGAAGGACGAACCTCCAAAATCCATTATTTGAAATAAAGGCGACAACAAGAACCCTAGTAAATACATTGCAAAGTTCGTTAAGTTATGTGTTAGGACTACAGACATAAATTCCTGGCCCGATGTTGGTGGTGCTGCTTCAAATAAATCTTTGTTGACGATATTCCCTAGATAAATCCCTGTACCTATCAGCAATATACAGTAGATAGCGTAATACCACAGAAAATATTTCAATCTTTTATGTATCATTTTCCTCCTCTTTTCATGAAGTAATCGTGAAAATTGTAATGCATATGAGTAATAAAATCGGCAAAGATAGCTTCAGTAACTTATGTTCATAATCGTTGATTAATAGTTCAGTTTTTCTGAAATATACGACCCCAATAAAGATGATTAAAGGCAGCGATAACGTATTTTTAAGAATAATTGAGATATCGGACGTGTTTATCATTACTCCGACTATTCCACACACACTGACAAAAATCAGTACGAGACATAGTAAATAAATCGTACTGGATTTAAACCTCTCGTACGGACTCACAATCAAAGAGGCTTGCAACGTCTCGATTCTTGCCCTATCAAGCACAATCTCTTCCTTCTTCGACCCTATTAAGATTTCTAAGATCGTAATAAAGTTGATATAGACTAAAATGAGGGCAGGCAGATTTTCTATTTTCGTTAAAAAGGATTGGGCGAAATAAGTAAGTACTGATACTAAGGCGCCTATTAAAATGATTAATATTTTATTACTAGTGATATAAGACAAAAATAAATACAGAATATTTCCAGACCTATATTGCTTATTCGCACTTTTTAAGAAGGAAAGTCCAGTTGTCAAAGGTATCCTATGAGAATTACTTATGTAAATGTAAATAAGAAGAAACTGTACTATTTGCAGTAGCAAAACTGCTTCAAAAACGGACGTTATAATATACCAAAATTGCAACAAAAGGAGTATTCTGTTGATGATATTGAATAGACCTGACAATAATTGAGATGCAAAAGAAAGCAGCACGACAATAAATGCTAGTATCATAATGAAATATTGATTTTCTACTAACAAAAAGGTTAAAGCAATGAAACAAGCCAAAAGTAATTGAACTGAATATCCTTTTTTAATCGTAAAGAATAAATGTTTCAACAACAATTGTTTGGAGACAAAGACCACGCCTGGCTGCTGTCTTCTATACGGTAATACACAACGATTAATATTAGCTGTGGCTACAATGTATATTGAAATAAAAACAAAGCTGTTTAGGTACGTGCCGGGAATCTCACCCCGATAGAAAATCAACGCTACCATTACAATGAAAGAAAAAAGAATCATCCCAATATAATTGAGGTACCCCATTATACTTTGATCATATATTTTAAATAGTTTATTAGTTTTATGCATAAGTCATTTTAAAAAGCAGCTGCTTTGGCTTTTCCTTGTTTTTTAATTACAAACAAAATAGCAGCAACTCCAGTACTAACACCTAGATTGGCTACTGCCAAAGAACCATTTCCAACGATTAAAGATGCCATTGTAATTGCAAATAACAATAGTGAGAATAAGCCAAGATTTTTTGCTTTTATCATAAAATTTCCTCCTAATTAATGTTTTATTACAAGCCACATGGGCATAAAACGTTAAATTAGTTTTTAAGACACTGTCTATAGAAAGTTGTTTCATCTGATATCAATACACTTTTGGAAAAAAAATCATCTCAATAAAGATTGAGATGATTTTTTTTTAGATTAAAAAGCAGCAGCTTTCGCTTTTCCTTCTTTTTTAAGAATAGCCAAGATAGCAGCAGCTACACCTGAACTAATTGTGCCTACGCCAGTGAAAACACCAACAATTGTAATGACAGTCGCTACTGAGGACCAAGTATCTAAGAAATTCACTACTGTTGCCGCAGTTGCAGTACTAACACCCAGATTTGCTGCAATCAAAGAACCATTACCAATCACTAAAGCTACTAATGTTACCGCAAGAAGTGACAGCGATAATAAAGCATAAAACTTAGAATCTGTTGCTTTCGTCATAATATGACCTCCTTCGATTATTTACTACTTCTTTAGTCTAGCAAGAAGTAAATGACATTTCAATATTTTTTTGGAAAATTTGTAATATTTATTTAATTAACGGTATTTGTAATCAGTTTTTATCAGGATTTACGTTCATTTTCCATTTTTACAGGGAACTTATGTAATAGCATAAAATGCTCTGATTCATTTAAATCTAGTCAGAATTTCTGATAAACACTATCAAAAAATCAATTCGTTTCAAATCTTCAGTGCCTTCTCTTAGAGGCAGGTAAGCTTTTATGATGAATTTTTTAAGAGATGCTCGTTTCCTGCTTGTAGTACTTCAATTATTACTGAGGTATTCATCAACAATCGGATATCATCCCGTTAAAAACAGAGCCCTAGATCAAAAATTCTCTGAATGATCATGTTATGGATGTGAAAAAAGAGTGGATTTTATTTTGAATTCAAGAGAAATGATGGATGGAATGGGAAGTACAGTTATACACATTGACCCTAAGGAGAGAAGAACCGTATCCTGTATTAGGAAGCGATTCATTTTTGGAAATATATCAGGTATCTTTATACATTTCAGTTCCTATCATAGCTTTTGAAAAATTGTAACATTTAGAAAATGTGATAAACATACTATTCTCTAAAACACAACATAAGTCCCTGCAAATCGGAGTCAAAAAAGGGGTAAATGGATTAAATTACCTAGTTAAATTGAATCAATTTCCTCAAATCCAAAAAAAATCGAGACACTCATATTGAGTTGTCTCGACTTCGATTTGATATCAAAATAGATACCCATTATTCAAATCTTTGAACGTATGATGAAAAATAATGGCTGCTTTTTGCATGAATCGTCTGTATAGTCATTTCTTTATTTTCTTTAGATCCAGATATTTATGTAGGCAGAATCATAACCATCACGTTAGAAATGAAGCTGAGCCCTGACATTTCTGCAAAGTTTAAACACATTGGTGAATGAGATGAACTTGTTATATAGTTCTCAAGCATTGAAATATGCTCTCATAACGATACACTTTTATCGTTTATTTTAAGGCTAGAGATTCTGAAGTAATGAGATGACTACTGCTATGGTCAATATGATGCCTGCAAGCATTAAAACAATTAATTTTCTACGGCTATTTTCTTTTTCGTTGTGATCTTTCTTTGAAGACTTCGAAAGTTCTGCGGAAACCATGATCCATATCACCAAAGTTACAATTGCTAAAATGGTAGTAGTTGTGGTCATAATAACCTCCCATATTTTTATTTTCTCAATTTTAACATAATGCTAATATAATATGGCTCTATACTGGAAATCATCTTAAATTCAGGAAAACCTGACTATTACCTTGTATGTGGGTTATCGCTATATTATTCTTGAGGTCTAATTCTTTAGTAGGTATATTGCCAATTCACATGTACCAATAATCACTACTTCATCAGTTACAAATCACTCATACGTTAATGTGAAATTTGGATGATGCTGTGCAAAAACACTTCATGAACCAAACCAAAACAGACCACCTCACATCAAGTGGTCTTTGCTTTGGTTCTAAATATCTATCAGTTTGCGCGAGATGACTAGGCGCTGGATTTCCTGTGTGCCTTCATAAATTTGGGTGATTTTCGCATCACGCATGTATCGTTCGACTGGGTAATCCTTTGTATACCCGTAGCCGCCGAAGATTTGGACGGCTTCTGTTGTTACCTTCATGGCTGTATCTCCAGCAAAGAGCTTGGACATAGCTGATTCCTTTCCATACGGGAGCCCTTTCGTTTCGAGCCATGCTGCCTGATAAGTGAGCAGCCTGGATGCTTCAATTGCGGTTGCCATATCTGCGAGCTTAAAAGCAATTCCTTGCTGCTGAATGATTGGTTTGCCGAATTGCTTGCGCTCCTTCGCATAATCGACTGCCGCATCAAGAGCGCCTTGTGCAATCCCAACAGCCTGTGCAGCAATACCGTTTCTGCCGCCATCGAGGGTCATCATCGCTATTTTAAAGCCTTCTCCTTCTTTTCCGAGACGGTTCCTTTCATGTATCCGGCAATCTTCAAATCGAATTTCAGTCGTTGGCGATGAGCGAATGCCCAGTTTGCTTTCCTTTTTGCCAACAAAGAATCCCGGTGTCTCTTTTTCTACAATAAAGGCGGTCGTATTTCGAGATGCAGCTTCTTGGTCTGTCACAGCAAACACAATATAATAATCCGCAATACCTCCATTTGTAATAAAGATTTTCGCACCGTTCAGGACGTATTCACTGCCAGCCTTTACTGCCGTTGTCTTCATTCCGCCGGCATCTGAACCCGAACCGCTCTCAGTGAGTGCATATGCCCCTACCTTCTGTCCTTCTGCAAGTGGCTTTAAATAGGTTTCCTTTTGTTCATCTGTTCCGAAGGTATAGATGGGCCACGAGGCGAGAGAGGTGTGGGCGGAGAGGGTGACGCCTGTAGAGGCGCACACTCTTGAAAGCTCCTCCACTGCGATGACGTAGGCTAAATAATCACTACCGATTCCGCCCACCTCTTCCGGCCAAGGAATGCCCGTTAAACCGAGCTCCGCCATTTGGCGAAAAATAGCTGGATCATACGTTTCTGTCTCGTCCCGCTCTGCTGCTGTTGGCTCTACTTCATTTTTCGCAAAATCTCTCACCATTTTTTGAATCATTTCATGTTCATCACTTAATTGAAATTGCATCATGAGCCACCTCGTTTCATATTAGCTGTTTACAAATGACCAGCCTTTGAATTTCACTTGTTCCTTCATAGATCTCACAAACTTTCGCATCACGAAAGTAACGTTCTGCTCGATAGCGATTCGTATAACCGTCCATGCCGAGTAAATGGATCGCTTCTGTACTGATCTCAACCGCCGTTTTTGACGCAAATAGCTTTGCCATGGATGCTTCCTTTGTCACCGGACGATTCGCCTCTTTATAAAAAGCCGCTTGATAGACTAATAGCTTGGCAGCTTCAAGCTTCGCCGCCAAATCACCCAGCCGAATGGTCGTTTCTAGACCTGCCGGGTGCTGCTTTAAATACGTCACTGCCTCCGTTAAAGCAGCTTCAGCTATACCGAGACTTTGAGCCGCGATACCGATTCTCCCCGCATTTAAACTAGACATGGCTATGTGAAAGCCCTCTCCTTCTGCACCGAGCAGCTGCTGTTTTGGAATCCGTACAGCATCAAAATGAAGCGTGACAGTTTTTGAGCCGTGCAGTCCCATCTTTTTCTCATCTTTTCCGATCGTAAATCCTGGTGTACCTTTCTCAACAATGAATGCCGATATATTTTTTTTCGCAGAAGCAGGATCTGTCACGGCAAAGACAAGATACAGTTCTGCTTCCCCGCCGCTTGTGATAAACATTTTTGTACCATTTAACACATAGTGGTCGTCTGCCCGCTTTGCCCTTAACTGAATACTGGAGGCATCTGAGCCTGCCTTCGGTTCAGTCAGGCAAAATGCTCCCAGTTTCTGCCCAGATGCAAGCAGCGGAACATAGGACTCTTTTTGCTCTTTCGTTCCAAAAGCCAAAATAGGCATCGTCACAACAGATGTATGAACGGACACAATGACACCGATGGTCGCACTCACTTTGGATAACTCATGGATAGTGATGATATACGTTGTAAAATCTGCTCCTAAGCCTTGATACGCAGCTGGTATTGGAATCCCCAGAAAGCCTTGTCGTCCCATTTCAGTTAAAAGTGCTCTTGGGAACTGACCTTGTTCCATGGCTTCCACTTCAGGGAATACACGCTGTCTTGCAAATTCTGCTGCCTGTTCTCTCCAGAGACGCTGTTGATCCGTAAGCAAAACATCCATCTTGACTCCCCCTATGAGTGGTCGTGGTATGTGTAAAAACCTCTCTTTGTCTTTTTGCCCAGCCAGCCTGCATTCACGTATTTTTTCAAAAGAGGACAAGGCCGATATTTGCTATCCCCAAGTCCCTCATGAAGGGTATTCATAATAAATAAACATGTATCTAGTCCGATGAAATCAGCGAGACGAAGCGGCCCCATTGGGTGATTCATTCCAAGCGTCATAACACCATCAATGCTTTCTGCATCTGCCACACCTTCATAAAGGGTGTAAATGGCTTCATTGATCATTGGCATCAATATGCGGTTTGATACAAACCCTGGGAAGTCTTCCACTTCAATTGGGGTTTTGTTTAAATTCTTTGCTGTTTCACAAACGATTTGATACGTGTCGTCACTCGTTTGCAGCGCTCGAATGACCTCAACGAGTTTCATAACAGGGACAGGATTCATAAAGTGCATGCCAATCACTTGCTCCGGTCTCCCCGTAACTGCTGCTAATTCTGTGATTGACAAGGAAGATGTGTTTGTTGCAAATATCGTTTTCGCCTCTGCAAATTGATCAAGTGTTTCAAAGATTTGTTTTTTTACACTCATTTGTTCAGATGCAGCTTCAATCACTAAGTGAGCCTGCTGCACGTCCTTTAAATCTGTAGATACAGCAAGCCGCTGCGTAATATCTCGGACTGCCTGATGGGCTAGCTTTCCTTTTTCTGCCCGTTTCGTCAGTTGTTTGGTCATGGAGGAAATGGCCCGATGAATCTGCTTTTCAGATGCATCACGCAGCAGGACTGTGTAGCCAGACTGAGCAAAAACTTGGGCAATGCCTGATCCCATTTGACCAGCTCCAACGACCATGACGGTTTCTTCTGTACTCATGACGATGAACGCCTCCCTTTTAATCTACCTTTATCATGATGGCATCTCCTTGACCGCCTCCACTGCAAATCGCCGCAATGCCAATACCGCCGCCTCTTTGTTTCAATGCATGAATCAAGGTCAATATGATTCGTGTTCCGCTTGCCCCAATGGGATGACCAAGCGCCACTGCCCCACCGTTGATATTCATTTTGCGCCGGTCCAGCCCGGTTATTTTTTCACATGCTAGCGCCACTGCTGAGAAGGCTTCATTGATTTCAAATAGATCGATATCCTCTAGATGCTTACCTGTTTTTTGTAAAATTTTCTCGATAGCAAAGGCTGGTGTTTTCGGAAAATCCTTTGCCTCTACAGCTACCTGCGTATGACCAAGCACGACTGCCAATGGCTTGACGTCATGCTGCTCCGCATATGTGTCTTTCATTAAAAGAAGCGCACTTGCTCCATCATTGACACCTGGTGCATTCCCAGCGGTAATGGTACCCGTTTGATCAAACACAGGCATGAGCTTTGACAGCCGTTCATATGACGTATCACGCCGCGGAGATTCATCTTCTGTGATCAGCCGCTTTCCCGTTTTCGTCTTGACGGGGACGGGGGTGATTTCATGCTGGAAAAAGCCGTTTTTCTGCGCTTCGATCGCCCGTTCATGACTTCTTAATGCCCAAAGGTCTTGCTCTTCCCTCGTGATACCGAGCTCCTTCGCAGCCATGCTCCCATACTCACCCATATGAACGCCTGTAAATGAACAGGTTAATCCATCTAAAATCATCGCATCTTGTACCGCACCATCTCCCATTTTGTAGCCCCATCGCGCTTTTTTTAGCAAATAAGGGGCGTGTGACATGGATTCCATACCGCCCGCTACGATGACCTCAGCATCTCCAGCTCGGATGATTTGATCTGCTGTGCTCACACTGCGCATTCCTGATGCACAGACTTTATTGATGGTTTGCGTCGGAACGGACCACGGAAGATCAGCATGTCTTGCTGCTTGTCTTGAAGGAATCTGACCTTGTCCTCCCTGCAAAACACTTCCCATGATGACCTCATCCACATGATGTGAACCCGGCACTCTTTCAAGCGCAGCCTTGATTGCCACTCCGCCTAGTTCTGCGGCAGTCAGCCCACTGAAAGCACCGCCTAGTTTTCCAAATGGTGTTCTTGCTCCAGATACAATGACCGTCTTACTCATGTATGTCCCCTCCTGTTTGTTACCGCTTACATATTATCTAATCAACTGATGTACAGCGCCATGTATAAGCCGATGAACATTCTATTCATCGGCCTGTTTTGTTTACGAAACCTGCTTTCCAGCCTCGCCAAACACTGATTTTTCAAGAAGCTCTGCGACATCAAATGTACCTACCTGCTCCTCTACTTCCTTCGCCTTCGTCCCATCTCCCAGCATCGTTAAGCAATAAGGACACCCTGAGCTGATGATGGACGGCTGCACCTGTAACGCCTGCTCCGTTCGGGCAGTGTTAATTCTGGTACCTGTCTCTTCTTCCATCCACATTAAGCCCCCGCCTGCTCCGCAGCACATGCCGGTTTCACGATGACGTTCCATTTCTTTCAGCGTCACACCAGGGATGGCTTTTAAAATGTCTCTCGGCGGATCATATACTTCGTTATATCTGCCTAGGTAGCAAGAGTCGTGGAAGGTGATGATCTCGTTTACTTCATGTACAGGCGTTAGTTTCCCTTCTTTCACTAGCTCTGCCAGTAATTCTGTATGATGATACACTTCTGCCTCAAGTCCGAAGTCTGGATACTCATTTTTAAACAAATTGTAGGCGTGCGGATCAATCGTGACGATCTTTGTGACATCGTTTTTCTGGAATTCTTCAATGTTTTTTGCAGCAAGCTCTTGGAATAAAAATTCGTTTCCAAGCCTTCTTGGTGTATCGCCAGAGTTTTTCTCCTTATTGCCTAGGATGGCAAAGGAGACTCCTGCTTCGTTGAGAAGTTTTGCAAAGGCAAGCGCAATTTTTTGACTTCGATTGTCGTATGCCCCCATTGAACCAACCCAGAATAAATAATCGAAGGTTTGCTCTGCTTTTTTCAGCTCTTTTACTGTCGGCACGTGCACATCTTCTCTCAATTCACGCCAATTTTCTCTTTCTTTCCGGTTCAATCCCCACGGGTTCCCTTGGCGCTCTATACTTGTCATGGCACGCTGTGCATCTGCATCCATTTTCCCTTCAGTCAGCACAAGATATCTGCGCATATCAATAATTTTGTCGACGTGTTCATTCATGACAGGGCATTGGTCTTCACAGTTTCGGCACGTCGTACATGCCCAAATTTCTTCCTCTGTAATGACTTCACCAATAAGAGAAGGATGATACATCGAGCTGGCAGCCGATTCCTCTGCACCTGCTCCTCTCGCCTGAAGCGCCAGCTGATTTCCTGTTGTCTGCCTGAAGGCAAGCTGCGGTACCCACGGCGTCTTCGAAGTAATGGCGGCCCCTTTATTGGTTAAATGATCCCTTAACCTTAAAATCAAATCCATAGGAGACAGCATTTTCCCTGTCCCTGTTGCTGGGCACATATTTGTGCAGCGCCCGCATTCCACACAAGCGTAAAGGTCGATCAGCTGTGACTGACGAAAGTCTTCAATTTTCCCCACACCGAACGTCTCTTGTGTCTCATCTTCAAAATCAATTTTTTGCAGCTTGCCTGGCGGGTCTAATCTGCTGGCAAATACGTTCACTGGTCCTGCAATGAGGTGAGCATGCTTTGACTGCGGGACATACACTAAGAATGTCAGCAAAATCAGAAGATGCACCCACCATGCGACATAAAAAACGACTGTTGCCGCAAGAGGTGAAATACCGCCCAGCAAGAAAGCAATACTGGATGCGATTGGCTCAGTTGGTGATAAAGAGTGTCCATGCCAGATGATATTCATCCCGTTCCCAAGTAAAACGGTCAGCATCAAGCCGCCAATAAATAAAAGCACTAGACCTGATTTAAAGCCACGCTTTAAACGGACAAGCTTCTCCACATACCTTCTATGGAACGCCCAAACAACGGCTACTAAAATGAGAAGTGTGACCACCTCTTGGAAAAAGGTAAAGACACCATAAAGCGGACCTAAAGGGAGTCCGCTATCTGGAACGAGTCCCTTCATAATAAAATCAAGGGCTCCAAACTGTACAAGGATAAATCCGTAGAAAAACAGCACATGAATGATGCCGCTCTTCTTGTCCTTTAACAGCTTCTTTTGGCCAAATACATTGACCCAAACACGCTCTAAGCGTTTTTTCATGTCTTGTTGAAACTCTTCTTTTTTACCAAGACGAA
Source organism: Bacillus sp. FSL K6-2841 (assembly GCF_037976435.1). Taxonomy (NCBI): domain Bacteria; kingdom Bacillati; phylum Bacillota; class Bacilli; order Caryophanales; family Bacillaceae; genus Bacillus; species Bacillus sp. FSL K6-2841. The sequence goes on from NZ_CP150266.1 coordinate 3,305,519, forward strand.
TATAAGCTGCTCGTGTTCGAATGAGATAAATAAACAAATACACAGCGTAAGCGGTCACCGCCGCAAATGCAATCATGTTCATGATAAAAAGGCTATTCATCTTGCTCCCCCTTTCATTCCCCAAAACCTACTTTGTTCCGTTTCCATGTTGTACCTCTATCATAAATAATGAATGAGTGTTCAGTCAATATTTTTTACTCGTTTGGGTACACTATTGAAATATGCAAAAAAGGAGGAAGATTCATGATCGCATTGATCATCCTACTCGTACTCATTGTCATCGTTTGTCTCATATTGTTAGACCTTTATATGGGAAAGAAATATTTTTCTACCCGCGCTTTTGAACGATCTTTTGACCAAACAAGCGGTGATGCCGTCTTTTATCATGATGGCGAACCATTTTTTGATCAGCTGCTCGCGGATATTCAACAGGCCTCTTCTTCTATTCATATGATGTTCTTTATTGTAAAGAACGACAAGATTGGTCAAAGGGTCTTACAAGCACTGAAAGCCAAAGCGGAACAAGGGGTTTCAGTCTTTTTGCTGACCGATCGACTAGGGTCCTATCCGTTTGATCAAAATTCAATTGATATGCTGGAAAAAAGCGGCATCCAATTTTACTTTTTAAATAAGCCTCGTTTCCCTTTTTTGATTTATCGGTTAAACATGAGAAATCATCGTAAAATCACAGTGATTGATGGAAAGATTGGCTATATTGGCGGGTTTAATGTCGGTGATGAATATGTTGGGAAAAAGGGTCGGTTTGGCATTTGGAAGGATTATCATTTGCGCATGACGGGGCAAGTTGTCGCAGATCTTCAGCATGTGTTTTTGAATGATTTATACCGGACATCTGGCATTCATCAGCTGCAATATGAAGTTTTTCCTGCTTTGGAACCGGGTACACTACAATGCACAACACGTGCGACTGCTGGTTTTTCTTTAGAAGCTTTGTTCCTCAAAGATATTCAGCAGGCGAGGAAACAGATCATCATCTGTACACCTTACTTTATTCCATCTGCTCCTCTTCTGAGTGCACTGCTTGATGCACGAAAGCGAGGCGTCACGGTTGAAATCATCATCCCAATGAAAGCAGATCATCCACTTGTCAAAGAGGCTGGATTTCATTATTTGAAGGACCTCATTGCCTCTGGCTGCCTTATTTATCGTTTTTATAAAGGATTTTATCATGCGAAAGCCATTCTAATTGACCAGAGACGCTGTATGATCAGTACGGCAAATTTTGATAAACGCAGCTTGTTTCTAAACGAGGAAGTTGATGTCGCCATTGACGATGCCGCCTTTACTGCACACGTAGAGGAAAAGATTCGGGAGCACATGGAAGTGTCTGAGCTTATGACAGAGGAGAAATTGGCACAGCGTTCGCTTCTGTCACGTCCGCTGGAATGGCTTGGCGCCATGTTCTCGTACTTTTTATAAAGGAGATGACCTATGCGTTATCGATTTGGTTATGTATCCAATGCCGTCACCTTGTGGGAGGCTTCTCCTGCCAAGTCGCTGACCTTTGCAAGATACAGCAAGCTCTCAAAGGAAGAGAGAAAAGAGGCGTTATTACGAACAACAAAGGCCAATCTCATGAATACATTAAGAACGCTTTATTTCGCCATTGCTCATGATATCCCGCTTTACCGTTTTTCGAGTTCGATCGTCCCGCTTGCGACCCACCCCGAGGTACGCTGGGACTTTGTGACACCTTTTCAAAAGGAGTTTCTTGAAATTGGCGAGTTGGTAAAACGGCATGGGCTTCGTGTGAGCTTTCACCCAAATCAATTCACCTTGTTTACTAGCCCTAAGCCTTCAATCACAGAAAATGCCGTGATCGATATGACGTACCATTATCAAATGCTTGAGGCGATGAAGCTCGAAAAGGAAGGCTATATGAACATTCATGTGGGCGGCGCGTATGGTGATAAGGAATCGGCACTTCAACGTTTTGATGAAAATATCAAACAGCTTCCGGCGCATATCAAGGCGAGGATGACGCTTGAGAATGATGACAAAACGTATACGTCGTTAGAAACGCTTGGTGTATGTGAAAAGCACGGTATTCCCTTTGTTTTTGATTACCATCATCACGTAGCCAATAAAGATGACGATGCCGTGCTTGAAGACATCCTGCCAAGAATGTTCGACACTTGGACGAGCACTGGCATTCCGCCTAAAATTCATTTATCCTCACCGAAATCAGAAAAAGCCATACGCAGTCATGCGGATGGTGTAGATATGTCCTTTGTCTTACCGCTTTTTCATGCATTAAAACCGTATGGGCGTAACGTAGATTTTATGATTGAGGCGAAGTTAAAGGATCAGGCCCTGCTCAGACTCGTCGAAGAGCTGTCTGCAATAAGAGGCAACAAGCGAACGGGCGGAGGAACCATTGAGTGGAAATCATAGAGAAAGGTTTATCTCTGTGCAAACGGGGGTAACAAAGCTATTGTGAGAAAGTAATCAACAGGAGGATATGAAGATGTCTCAGATCTATTCAATCCAAATCGCTGCGAAAGCATTGAATTTACATAAGCTTATTTCTCTTTATGAAAAATGCCACCAGGCTCAACATCGTCTATATGTGTATTCTAAAAAAACAATGTGTAACATCAAGAACATCGTAGAGCTTGAAACCTTCAGGCTCACTCATTTAGAATCTGACTACTTAATTGTCGTAGAGGGGAAAAAAGCACAAGACCTCTTGCAGCCATTTGAAAAAGAGAAGGTTTCATAAAAAAGAGCAGCTGCTGGCTGCTCTTTTTGTTAGATCCACTCTTTCGTCAACCACACTTGTTTTGAAGCTGCATCCATTTTCACTTGTGCACCGATCGGCATCGTGAGCATCGGATGTGTATGGGCACAGTCAAAATCTGCGATAAGCGGTCTCTTTGTCTCTCCAAGCACTTCAAGTAAAATCTCGTAAGGTTCTTTGCCCGTTCCCTCATCATCAAACAGCTCATGTTTCCCCAATAGAATTCCTGATACCCGCTCAAACACTCCATTTACTTTCAATAAAGAGAAGTTTTTTTCTACAACTGAAGCGGTTTTCATGCAATCTTCAATGAGGAGAATATCTCCTGTTTGGATTGCAGGCATGAATTCACTGCCCCATATGCCGTACATTGCATTCAGGTTCCCACCGATTAACCGGCCTTCTGCCTGTCCTTCTATGACGCAGAGCCAATCATTCGGACGCTGCTTTTTATCACGCGTCTTTTCTTCCCAATTGATTCGTTCATCCGTCCAAAAAGGTGGTTTTTTAATCTGATAAGGAATGGGTTGAGGCTGCATCAGGATGTCTTCGAACGACTGATATGTATAAGCAACGAACGGTTCAAACTCGCCAAAGGATGGGACAAGCGCCGGCCCGTAGAATACAGGCAGTCCTGTTTTTTCGTAAGCGGCTAAAAGAATTGCTGTTGCATCTGAATAACCGATCATGATTTTCGGATGATGATTCAGCAGCTCAAAATCGAGATAAGGCAGCAAACTATTTGAATTTGTCCCGCCAATCATTGACATGACGCACGCCAAGTCTTCTCGTGCCATTAGCTCATTCAACTCATTGGCTCGTTCTTGAATTGTACCTGAACGGTAGTGATCCTCTTTCCCTGTTAATAATCCTGGTACCACAATGAATCCTTTTTGCTCAAGCCACTTCTTCGCCCGCTCATACCTAAGTGGCGAGGTCGCTGATGCAGGACTTGAAGGTGAAAAAATACCGATCTTATCTCCCTTTTGTAATCGCCGAAGCCCCTTCATTCCATCAGATCCCTCCTACACGAGTTTTTTCTATCCTAACAAAAAAAGCCCTTGATCAAAAGGGCTTTCTCTTTAATGACCAAACTGCGCTTCATGCAGTCTGCTGTATACGCCGCCCATTTGAATTAAATCTTGGTGGCGGCCTTGTTCTTCAATGCCTTCCTCTGTCACGACAATGATACGGTCGGCGTGTTTAATTGTTGCAAGGCGGTGGGCGATGACGAGTGTTGTCCTGCCGACTGCCAGTTCACTCAGCGCATCCTGTATGGCTTTTTCTGTTTCTGTATCCAGTGCTGATGTGGCTTCATCTAGGATGAGTATAGAAGGGTTTTTCAGGAACATTCGTGCAATTGACAAGCGCTGCTTTTGACCGCCTGACAGTTTGACGCCGCGCTCACCTATCACCGTATTCAATCCTTCTGGGAAACGCTGGACAAGTTCCTCTAAATGCGCACGCCTGACAGCCTCCCAAACCTCTGCATCGTTGGCTTCTAGGTTGCCGTACGCAATGTTTTCACGAATGGTGCCTGAGAATAAAAAGACATCCTGCTGCACAATACCGATCTGCTGCCTTAAAGAAGACAATGTCATAGACTTTGTGCTTACACCGTCTATCGTGATCTCCCCTTCATCCACATCATAAAAACGAGGCAGCAGACTGCAAATCGTCGATTTCCCCGCTCCTGAAGGCCCGACAAACGCAACCGTTTCTCCTTGTTTGATCTTCAAATCGATATTCTTTAACACATGACTGTGTTCATCGTAGCCAAATGTTACGTTTCGATATTCAATCTCACCTTTCAATCCGTAAACATCACGTGCTTCCTCTGTATCCTTCACATCCGGCTCTGTTTCTAGCAAATCCACATAGCTTTTAAAGCCTGCAATGCCTTTTGGATACATTTCAATGACCGTGTTGATTTTATCAATTGGTCTAAATAAAACATTCGTAATCAGAACAAATGCGATAAAGCCACCTGCCGTTAATTGGCCTTGCAGGACAAACCATGTACCTGCGAGAAGGACAAACAGTGTCACAAGACGTGTCAGAATATAGCTGATCGATCCATTGACCGACATAATTTTATAGGAAAGAAGCTTCGCTTTCCGAAAACGGTTGTTGTTTTCAGCAAAACGCTTTTTCTCAAAATGCTCATTGGCAAAGGCTTGAACAAGACGTATGCCGCCGATATTGTTTTCAACCCTTGCATGAAAGTCTCCAATGTCATTGTTGAGCTGTGTAATCGCCTTCGTCATCTTCTTATTAAAATGAAGGGCGAGCCAAATGATGACAGGCATGATGAGGAAGGTTAAAATAGCCAGCTGCCAGTTAATCATCAGCATGACTGCAAAGGCACCAAGAATCGTCATAATCGCTATAAACAAATCTTCAGGACCATGATGCGCCACCTCTCCAATGTACATGAGGTCGTTTGTCATCCGTGACATAAGCTTACCCGTTTTGTTGTTGTCAAAAAACTTAAAGGATAGGCGCTGAAAGTGATCAAACAGCTTTTTCCTCATATCTGTTTCAATATTGATGCCAAGCATGTGCCCCCAATATGACACAATAAATTGCATCACCGAGCTGAGGGCATAAATGACAAACAGCGCAAGTGCTGTCCAGACAATGACCGTCCAGTTCCCTGTTGGCAACAAAGTATCAATGAAGTAGTTCACGATAAGCGGAAATCCCAGTTCCATCAATCCAACGGCAACAGCACAAAAGAAATCTAAAAAGAAAAGACCTCGATAAGGCCTGTAATAGGCGAAAAAGCGTTTTAGCATATGTAAAAGAACCTCATTTCCTCTATAATTGATAATCATTTTCAATTATAGAGGAATCCTCTTCAAAATACTAGATGAGGAAATGATTTCTTCGACTGGAAAGCCTCATAGCACGCCAGAAAATAACCGAGCAAATGATTCCTTTAAGCGCTCTTTTAAGCCTCTTTTATAAAAATGAACAGGCCCCATTTGCTCACATTCTTTCATATCCTCTTCATAATGGGTCATCAGCTGCTCAATGGGCTTTTTCGCGGCCGTAAAGACATTGACCTCAAAATTGAGCTGAAAGCTTCTCATATCCACATTTGCGGTACCGACAGAGGCAAGTTCTCCATCTGCGATCATCACTTTTTGATGCATGAAGCCTTTTTGATAGTGATACACTTTGATGCCCTCTTTTAGGAGCTCAGAAAAATACGATCGTGTGGCGTATTGTGTGAGAAAGCCATCATTGATCTCCGGAACCATCACCCGGACATCCACCCCTCTTGTCGCAGCAATTTTCAACGCCGTACGAATGGATTCATTTGGGACAAAATAAGGTGTCGCAATCCAGACAAATTGTTTCGCATTTGAGATGAGTGCATCATATAAATCACTCATACTTTCTTTCATATCAGGTCCAGTTGGTACAACCTGAATGACATCCTCTCCCGTCACAGGATGCGGCATATGATATTTCGGATCATCAATTAATACTTCATCTGATACATACTCCCAGTCGAGCATAAAAACAGAGTGAAGGGTTTGGACAGCCTCACCCTTTAACATGGTATGCGTATCACGCCAAAACCCGATATTTTCATCACGTCCTACATATTCTTTTCCGACATTTAAGCCGCCGACAAATCCTGTCTTCCCATCAATGATCACGATTTTTCGGTGATTACGGAAATTGAATTTTTGATTAAAGAAACCATATTTTAAAGGCAGAAAAGGAGCAACCTTGACACCCGCCTGCTTCAAGCGTTTAATATCTTTCCGAGAAAAGCGAATGCTGCCAGCCGCATCATAGATGAAGCGAACCTCTACCCCTTCTTTCACTTTTTCTATCAGAATCTCCATCATCCGGTGCCCGAGGAAATCTGATTTGAACATGTAGTATTCTATATGGATGAACGATTTTGCCTTTTTTAATTCTTCAAAAATACGAGGAAACGTCTCCTCCCCATTTTTTAAAATGTCCATGTCACTATTTGTGTTCACATGCATGCCTGTTGCTTTTTCTGTGTAATGAAAAAAAGTCCGCTGATTTTCGGTTAGACTTGATTCATCCGGCTTGCTCTCAAGCTCAGATATTCTGCGTAGTTTTTCACGGTTGTACATTCTCTTTGATTTGAATAAATGACCTTTCACATAGAGCTGTCCCGAGAACAAATAAAACATATAGCCAATGATCGGGAAAAAGATCAGCACATACATCCATAAGAGTGTGTGCTGTGATGTACGGTTCTCTAGCATGAGTGAGATGATACTAAATAAAATAATGGCGATATAAACTGCTGCGTACAGCTGAACACTCCACGCTGGCACCGGCCACCAATACACCACATATGCCCCGAATATCATAAAATATAAAAATAAAAATTCCAGTCTCCTCTTTTTCACATTCTCCGCCCTCATTCGTTTCTGTCTTTTCTCTTCCATACCCTTTGCACAGCTTGTATGAAACGCACGATCCTTTCCTTTTTCCTAGCCTTTACAGACTTGCGCTATTTGATCCGATATAATGGAGAAATATGTGATGGAAAGGAAGATTTGTTTATGCGTACACCCTCTCCTTTAAAAAAAGGCAGCCATCTTCGTGTCATTGCTCCAAGCCGAAGTGCCAGCATTTTATCAAAAGAAGGAATCGCTCAAGCAAAAAAGCGTTTAGAGATGTTAGGTTTCACTGTTTCTTTTGGACAGCACGTGTTTGAATGTGATCTTCATTCCTCATCATCTATTGAACACCGCTTGTCTGATCTGCATGAGGCGTTCGTAGATGATGAGGTCGATGGTATTTTGACATCCATCGGAGGCTTTAACTGCAATGAGCTTCTGCCTTATATTGATTACGACTTGATCCGTCAGCATCCTAAAGTCCTTTGCGGCTATAGTGACATTACTGCACTTGCCAGCGCCATTACAGCGAAATGTGATATGGTGACATATTCTGGTCCCCATTTCTCAAGCTTTCAAATGGAGCAGGGACAGGAGGAGCAGACCGCTATGTTTCAAGCTTGCTTGATGAACGGCGGCGAACCGTTTGATGTGATTCCTTCGACGAAATGGAGTGATGATGCGTGGTATCTTGATCAAGCGAACAGGCAATTTCATCCGGCAAAATGGGGAATCTATCAGGAGGGAACAGCCGAAGGCACCTTGTATGGTGGAAACCTTTGTACACTGAACTTACTACAAGGGACATCGTTTATGCCTCAAATCAAAGATGCCATCTTATTTGTGGAGGATGATGAGTTGGTGTTCCCTGAAATGTTCGCCAGAGACCTTACCTCCCTCTTGCAGCATGCACAATCAATTAAAGGATTGATCATCGGACGCTTTCAGAAGAAATCCAAGATGACAGAGGAACATTTGGGGTTCATTTTAGATAAACACCCGATGCTTAAACACATTCCCGTGATCTACGATGTCGATATCGGACATACGCAACCGGTTTTCACCTTACCGATTGGCGGAAACGTTCAGTTAGCGTGTGAAAATGGAGACGTGAAGCTGCGCATTCATTCATAACTAATAAAGGCAAAAAAGCACCCGAATATGTGGTGCTTTTTTCTATGCCACCATCTTTTTTAAAATTTTTTTAGAAAAAGTGATCCAACCCTCCATCCCCTTCGTTAAGTAGATGTAAAAAGAAAAGAGAGGAGGCAAAAATATGTTCTCTGATGTACTTAGCCAATTATTTGATTCTATTTCTAACATTATTAATACGCTTGGGTAATGTTCAACATCCGCTGTCCTTAAAAGATAGCGGGTTTTTTTATATCAAAAAGCCCCACTCCTATAGTAGAGCGGGGCTTTTTTGTATTACATCTTTTCCGGAGCCGATACACCGATTAGTTTTAATGCATTCGCCAGCGTAATTTGTGTTGCTTTCATAAGTGAAAGACGTGCTGTTGTTTTTGTTTCGTTTTCTACATCAATGACCTTCTCGGCATTGTAGAAGCTGTGAAGGGCTGATGCAAGGTCATAAATATAGTTCGTCACGCGGTGCGGAATACGCTTTTCAGCTGCTTCTGCTACAACTTCTGGGAAGCTGCCAATGATTTTGAGAAGATCGTATTCTTTTTCCGATTGAATGTGAGAGAAATCTGCTTTTTCAAGGTTTGGCTCGTAGCCTTTTTCTTCACCTTGACGCAGCATGCTGCAAATTCTCGCATGGGCATATTGTGCGTAGTACACAGGGTTTTCGTTAGACGTAGAAATCGCTAAGTCTAGGTCAAAGTCCATATGTGTCGCCGCACTTCTCATCGCGAAGAAATAACGAGTGGCATCTAGGCCTACTTCTTCAATCAGATCACGCATGGTGACGGCTTTTCCTGTACGCTTACTCATCTTCATCTTTTCACCGTTTTTGTAAAGGTGAACGAGCTGAATGATTTCTACTTCAAGCTTGCCAGCAGGATATCCAAGTGCTTGGATCGCCGCCTTCATTCGAGGGATATAGCCATGATGGTCCGCTCCCCAAATGTTAATGAGTTGATCAAAGCCTCTGTCTAGCTTGTCTTTATGATATGCGATATCTGGAAGCAAGTAAGTGAAGCTGCCGTCTTTTTTAATGAGCACACGGTCCTTGTCATCACCAAAATCAGTTGAACGCAGCCATGTTGCGCCATCTTCTTCAAAGACATAGCCTTTAGCGCGAAGGGTTTCCAGCGCTGGTTCGATTTTTCCGTTTTCATATAAAGACGTTTCTGAATACCATACATCAAATGGGACACGGAAATTCTCAAGGTCTACGCGTAATTTCTCTAATTCGTATTTTAAGCCGTATTCACGGAAGAACTTCATACGCTCTTCTTCTGGCTCATGCACGAAACGGTCACCAAATTCATCTGCCAGCTTTTGCCCGATGCCTTTGATGTCTTCTCCTCTATAGCCGTCTTCAGGCATCTCTTTTTCAAGACCGAGCGCCTCAAAGTAACGTACCTCTACAGATAAAGCGAGGTTATTGATCTGATTTCCTGCATCGTTGATATAGTATTCACGGCTCACATCGAAGCCTGCTTTATCAAGGATGTTGCAAAGAGAATCACCTACAGCTGCTCCGCGGGCATGTCCAAGGTGAAGGTCACCTGTCGGGTTGGCTGAGACGAATTCAACTTGCACCTTTTGGCCACCGCCTGTATTCGTTTCACCATATGCCTCTTTTGCTTCAAGGACAGCTGGGATTAGCTTTGTTAAATACTGATTGTTCATATAAAAGTTAATAAATCCTGGACCTGCGATATCCAGTTTTTCAATAGATGCTTTCCCTTTATCAAACGCTTTGACAATGTCCTCTGCGATTTGACGAGGTGCTTTTTTTGCAATGCGGGCAAGCTGCATCGCCATGTTCGTGGAGTAATCACCGTGAGTTTTGTCTTTCGGCACTTCTAAAAGGACATCTGGTACCTGGCTTTCATCAGCAAGTCCTGCTTTGACGACTGCCGCGATAATTTCTTCTTTTAACGCATCTTTGACCTGTTCTGCGATATTCATGAACGTAAATCCTCCTTATACGAAATCGATAATGTATGTAAATGCTTTTGATCTTCCCCTGTCAGCATATCGTACGTAATGTGCAGCAGTCCCTTGTCCACATCGAGATCAATGCCATGTGTGTGTACATCAAGCTGTAGTGTACCGAATGGCATCGTGTAATGTGTAATGGTCGTTTCTCCGATGAGAAAGCGCTGCTTCATTTGAATGGCCCCTGATCTCATGACAAAAATTTCTTTTTCACTCATTTTCACAACGGTTTTTACTTGACCCATTTCATGTTCTTCATGGTAAGTGAGATACGTTTTGTCATTCTTTTCTTGATACGTTCCAGTCGTGCGGAATTCGATCGTTTCAGCCGGCTCCGTCTCTGGTTTCATCACTGACTTTACATGAATTGAAATTTGGTTTTGTGTCATTTTGCACTTCCTTTGCTAAGACCCGTTTAACTAAAATAGTATACCATATTCATGATCGCCTATCATCCCATCATTTCTCTTCTTCACGGTGATTAAACTTCGTTTTCGATCTTACGCCATCCCTTTAGAAAAAAAGAAACAGGAAACTCACTAATACTACCAATCCGGCCTTTACGCCCCTGTCTTTTCTTTTGATGAAATAAAAAAGAGCTTGTACGCCTGAACTTGTCAAAAATGCCTGAAAAAAATCAAATGGCACGATCTGCGACTGCTTAAATACCACCTGCATGAATAACGCAATGGCTGTCAGATAGAAAAAGCCTCGATCCTGAAACAGCCCCAACATCTCTTCCTTTGCTTCCTTTTTCGAAGCAAAAACAGGCGGCTCAGCTGCGAGCTCTCGTTTCAGTGTGAGAAAGCCTGCCCCTAACACACATAAAGCGAGAAGCACCATCAATAATGACGAAAACATGAGCTGCCTCCTTTATTTTTTGACCAATGTAAAAAAAAAGAGCTTGTCCACATGAGATGACAAGCTCCTCTATCAAGTTATTATTTCACAAACCCAAGCAGCATTTCACGTAAAAGCTTGCTCGCTGTATTCGCTGTTTGGTCGGAATGATCGTATACAGGTGCTACCTCTACAAGGTCTGCACCAACTACTTGAACCTCAGATCCTGCAATGGCATGAATGGAAGCAAGCAGCTCTTTTGATGTAATACCACCAGCATCCACCGTGCCTGTACCAGGTGCATGAGCTGGGTCGAGTACATCAATGTCGATCGTCACATAAACTGGACGCCCCTTCAGTTTTGGCAATACTTGCTTCAACGGCTCCAGCACTTCAAATTTAGAAATATGCATGCCCGCTTCTTTTGCCCATTCAAATTCTTCCTTCATCCCAGAACGAATCCCAAAAGAGAATACATTTTCAGGTCCAATAAGTCCTGCTACTTTACGAATCGGTGTTGAATGAGACAGCGGCTCACCCTCGTATTCCTCACGAAGATCCGTATGTGCGTCCATATGGATAATCGCCAAATCAGGATATTTCTTATGCATCGCGCGGAAAACAGGCCAAGACACAAGATGCTCGCCTCCCATTCCTAATGGAAACTTCCCTTTTTCTAAAATGCTGTCGACATACTCTTCAATTAAGTCTAAGCTTTTCTGTGCATTTCCAAAAGGAAGCGGTATGTCACCGGCATCAAAGAATGGTACCTCGTGCAGCTCACGATCTAAATAAGGGCTGTATTCCTCTAATCCAATCGACACTTCACGAATACGGTTTGGGCCAAAACGTGAGCCTGGTCTATAACTGACAGTCCAATCCATCGGCATCCCGTATAAAATGACTTTTGCATCTTCCCATGTCGGATGACTTCCAATAAACACTTTTCCTGAATAAGCCTCGTCGAATCTCATGCAAGATTCCTCCTTTTACGCTTCAAAAAATGCGCAAACTGTTATTTGCGCATTTCCACTTCGCTTGATTTATTTGATTAAGTCGCTCACAAATTTCGGCAGAACGAATGCCGCTTTGTGCAATTCTTTTGTGTAATATTTCGTGTCAATATCAAAGAAACGGCTGTCTTCTACAGCAAGTGGGTCATATTTTTTTGAACCGATGGTAAATGTCCAAAGACCACTTGGATACGTTGGAATATTTGCTGTGTAAAGCTTCGTGATTGGGAAAATCTCTTTCACATCACGCTGTACATTTGTAATCAGCTCAGGTGTGAACCAAGGGTTGTCCGTTTGTGCCACGAAAATACCGTCTTCTTTGAGTGCTTTTGAAATCCCTGCGTAAAAGCCTTTAGAGAACAGGTTCACAGCTGGCCCAACTGGTTCTGTTGAATCCACCATGATGACATCATACTCATCGTCAGCTTCAGCAATGTGCATAAAGCCATCTCCGACTTTGACATCTACACGAGGATCGTCTAGTTTTCCAGCAATCGAAGGAAGGAATTTCTTCGAGTATTCGATGACTTTGCCATCAATATCAACAAGTGTCGCTTTTTTCACACTTGGATGCTTCAGGATTTCACGAATGACACCGCCGTCTCCTCCGCCTACGACAAGAACATTTTCCGGGTTTGGATGAGTGAAAAGAGGAACATGTGCCACCATTTCGTGGTATACAAACTCATCTTTCTCTGATGTCATCACCATACCGTCTAAAAACAGCATATTGCCAAACTCTTCTGTTTCCACCATTTCTAAATGCTGAAAATCTGTTTGTTCTGTATGAAGGGTTTTGTTCACCTTCAATGTAATACCAAAATTCTTCGTTTGCTTCTCTGTATACCAAAGTTCGCTCATTGTCCATCTTCCTCTCATCCAATAATAAACAAACATCTATTGTTAGCGCCTTTACGGCTATGACTATATCGATTGTCCAAGAAAAAAGTATAGTGGATTCATATCAAATTGTAAAGAACCGCATGAGTTCTCTTCAATTTTCATGAATGCTCTTGCAATCATTTGTTTAAAACGGTTTTCTTTGTTCCATACTGATAAAAAACCGTCAAAATGGGGGCTTTGCATGGACACAATCATGAGTAATAAAAAAATCCGCATGACCGTGAAAACGATTCGAGCCTGTTTTTTTATTGGCTTGTTCGCTTTTCTATTTGCAGGCACTGTCTTTTTGACGATTCTTTTAATAGCCAAATGGCAAGGTGCCCCCTCTGTTCAAGTTCCCCAATCTACGACGATTTATGCAGCCGATGGTTCAAAGCTTGGAGAATCCAGCTTTGGAGAAAAGAGATATTGGGTGCCCTTAAAGGACATGTCCCCTCATATCAGACAGGCAGCTGTAGCTGTTGAGGATAAAACCTTTTATGAGCATCATGGCTTTGATGTGAAACGGATGGCGGGTGCTGCAGTGGCGGATATTCGTGCTATGGCTAAGGTACAAGGCGCCAGCACGATCACCCAGCAATATGCACGAAATCTGTATTTAGATCATGATAAAACGTGGAAGCGGAAGTGGAATGAAGCCTTTTACACGATCCGCTTAGAGCAAAACTATACAAAAGATGAGATTTTAGAAGGATACTTGAACACCATTTATTATGGTCACGGAGCTTACGGCGTGGAAGCGGCGTCCCGTCTGTATTTCGGGAAAAAAGCGAAGAATTTGACCCTCGCTGAATCTGCCTTACTTGCCGGTATCCCAAAGGGCCCTTCTCTCTACTCCCCTTATGTGAATGAAGAGAAAGCCGGCGCAAGAAAGAATATGATTTTGAGACACATGCAAGAGGACGGCATGATTACGAAAAAGGCAGCCGCTGAAGCCGCGAAAGGAAAACTGTCCTATCGCCCTTTGCAGAAGAAGCAGCTGCAAGCAAAGCAAGCCCCGTATTTTTATGATGATGTGATTCGTGAGTTGAAACAAAGCTTGGGGTTAACTGAGGAACAGATCGAAACTTATGGCCTTCATATCCAAACGACTTTAAATCCAGAGTTACAGAAAATGGCTGAGAAGATGTTACAAAACACAATCTATTCGAAATCAGACATCCAAATCGGCTTTACTGCTATCCATCCCCAAACAGGTCATGTACTCGCCCTCATCGGAGGAAGAGATTATGAGAAAAGTCCATTCAACCGGGTCACACAAGCGAAAAGACAGCCCGGTTCAACAATGAAGCCTCTTCTCTATTACATTGCCTTGCAAAATGGGTTTACACCAGCAACCGTCATGCGCAGTGAAGAAACGGTTTTTGAGCTCGATGATCAAGGAAGCGGTGCTGCTTATTCACCAAGCAATTATCATGGCTATTACGCCAATGACGGCATTACCATGCTTCAAGCCTTGGCGCTGTCTGATAATATTTATGCTGTGAAAACCCATCTTTTTTTAGGAATGGAGCAGCTCGTACGTGCCGGCAAAACATTTGGCATCAACGAAAAACTAGATCAAGTGCCGTCACTTGCTCTAGGCACGTCCCCTGTCAAACCAATTGAAATGACCAATGCTTACGCAATGCTTGTCAATGGCGGAAAACGAGTCAAACCCACCTTTATTACAAAAGTAACGGATGCAAAAGGTAACGTGCTTTTTGAAGAAAAACAAAAACGAGAGCAAGTCTTAGATGAAAAGGCAGCCTTTGTCACCACCGACATGATGTCAGGAATGTTCAATGATCAGTTAAACGGCTATACGAGTGTCACTGGCCGCACCATTATGAAGGATCTCACACGAACATACGGAGGGAAATCGGGAACGACAGGAGCCGACAGCTGGATGATCGGCTTCTCTCCCCAGCTCGTCACAGGTGTGTGGACTGGCTATGATAAAGGGCGTACCATTGACTCGGTCGAAGAAACAGCCTATGCAAAAAAGATATGGGCATCCTTTATGGAATCAGCCCTCTCCAAACAGCCAGCGTCCTCCTTCATGCCGCCAGACGGTGTAAAAGGTGTGTATATCAATCCAAAAACCGGCGATCTCGCGGGTCCAGGATGTGAATCAAAGGTATTCACCTATTTTATAGAAGGAACGGAGCCGACAGGTGTGTGCTACGGTGCTGAGGATAAATCTTCTGAGGAAGATCCGGTTCAAGATCAAAGGCCAAAGAAATGGTGGGAAAAGTGGCTGAAACGTTAAAAAAAGACATGAAAAACCCCGAGATTTGCATCTCGGGATTCTCCATGTCCTAGCTTTAACACCAGTTTACTCAAAAATCAGCTGGAATTGGTAGCAATTCGCCATTCTTCACAAAAATTTCACAATTATTCAGGGACAGACAATCCTTCTTTTAATTCTTCTGTAGATGCTTCCCATAGTGCTTCATTATGACTCTTCAAGAAATCAGCCAGTACCTTTTTCGATACATCATCCATATGACTGACGACGATTTTTCGCTTCATTGATTTATCCATTAAATTCACATGCTCTGGAAGCGACTTATACCCGCGGCGGATTGAACGGTCGACGGTCATTTCGCAAGCCGTCACACCCGCATAATAAGGACCTACTTCTCTGCGGTCAATGGTTACCCATACGAGCCAATACGGCTTTCCGTTCGGTACCTCTTCTTTGCTTTTCAAGAATTTAATCCCTTTTTCCACGGCACTTCTTGCATGCATTGCACCAATATCAATGACAGCTTCCTTTTCCTCTACATCAATGATCACTGGCGAAATGTTATCTAGGCTGAGTGCACCCGCACCAAAGCCTCCGTGTCCGTCAGTTGCGTCTGTTTTTTTAATGATATTAAAACCAATTGGTTTCTTCTTTTTACCTTCCATTCATTAAACCTCCTAAAGCAGCGGCTTCATAATAAGTTCAAACCATTGAATGATTTGATCCCGCATTCCGATCAATGGACCAAAAATAAATTGTCCAAGCGGAGTGATCACAAATATCAGAAAAATGATAATCCCATATTGTTCAAATTGCGTCATTTTCGCCCGGATACGGGGGCTGACGACGTCCTCAATAATACGATACCCATCCAGCGGCGGAATTGGCAATAGGTTAAATAGGAACAAAATGACGTTCAAGTTTATAAAGATTCGGAAGAAATAATCCACTCCAGGCTCAAAGCGCATGAGCGACTCCCCGCCAAATTTCTGAAGAAGCACGTACACGAAAAAGCCTAGAAACGCCAACACCAAGTTACTTAAAGGACCAGCAATCGAGACGCAGATTCCTGCTAAGCGCGGGTTTTTAAAATGGTATCGATTCACCGGCACAGGCCTCGCCCAGCCAAAACCAGCGACAAAGATCAAAATCGTCCCAAATACATCAAGATGCTTCAGTGGATTTAATGTGAGTCTCCCTTGGTTCTTAGCTGTCGGGTCTCCGAAACGATACGCAACATATGCATGCGCCAGCTCGTGCATCGTAAATGCAACAACAAGCGTAATGGCGACATATGGAATCAGTTCTAATGGATACACAAGAAATTGGTTCAAAGGCATGAATCCCTCTTTCTTTCTATACAATGATTTACTTCATTCAGTATACTATAAGAAGTCCCTTAAACTAAAGGGAAGCGTAGCATTAAAGGAAAAAGGAGGTTTTTGCATTGCCGATTGTTACCGTACAAATGCTTGAAGGAAGAACAGACGAGCAGAAACGAGCTCTTGTGGAGAAAGTCACTGATGCTGTTGTTGAAACAACAGGCGCAGGTGCAGAAAAAGTCTCTGTCATTATTGAAGAAATGAAAAAAGAACACTATGCCGTAGCAGGAAAACGCATGAGCGACCTGTAAGCATAAAAAAAGGACAAGCACATAGGTGTTTGTCCTTTTGTCTCTTATTTTATCTGTACCACGCTTTGTTACGGTTCACTTGATTTTTATGAGCCGCATCAAAGAAATCGACTGTGTAGGAATAATCATAGTTCATTAGGCAGACAATGCCGCTGCCTTGAGGGTCATGCGGTAAGCCAAAGTTATGACCATATTCATGCGTAGCCGCTTTTGCGGTGTTCGCTGTTCCTTGATCAAGGTTAACGGCGAATGCACTTCCGCTCGGTGCACTATTGTATACATAAGCGATTCCGCCTGCATCAAAGTTTGGATTTGCTGTAAATCCAGTGACAAAATCGTATCCTCTGCCATCAAAGCTGCGCTGAAGGTTGGACAGAATTTGCGATGAATTTGATCCAGAAGACGTCCAAGATCCTACTGCTTGTACGACAAAGTCCACATCATGATCACGGTTAAAGGTCACGTCCGCTTGCTCGATGATGCTGACAATTCGCGACTGCCAGTCACTATATTTCGCACGATACTGTGCATCTGCTACAGCATAGACCGTTACTTTTTGACTGCCTGTACTTGCCTTTGTTGAAATAGAATCTCCTGTATTCGCCTTAAAGGTTCTAGAGCCCACCTGCTTACCAGACTCATCTAATACCTTTGTTGTCACATCTCGTTCAATTGGAGGTGCTTTCGTCAAATCTTTAAAATCGTTTGCCTTTGGCAACCCCTCACTAATATGTGTTTCGAATGGCGCATGACCATGATCATGCCCATGACCAGCACTCGCGACTGGTGCTGAAGCTGAACTTACTCCCGGTAACAAACTACCTACCAATAAAAATGACAAAAAGACTGAACGCTTTTTCATTCCTATCCCTCCTTTGATTTTCACAAAGTTATATATTCACTGAAAATTCACCATTTTCCTTCTATTCAGTCAAAAACAGGAAATTAGATGCACGAGAAGAAAGTCGGAATATGTCATTTTCACTAATTTTCTGAATCGTTCAGTACACATTTCATTGAAAATTAGCGCTTTTGTTCCAGGTCTTACAAAATAAAAAAAGCCCTGAATACTGGGCTTTTGTGAAACTAGTTCAATTTCTTCAATTGATCAATATAAGCAAGAGCATCCTCAAATTCTTCGTCCGTATAGCGCTGCTTGCTTTTAATGGTGAAGACCTTTTCCTTTACCTCATCTTCTGGCAGATCATCAAAGTATAAAATCGTAGAGACGAGCTCTAGAAAACGTGACGACTGCTCGTTCATCTGCTGCGTCAGCACTTTGAGGTCAGGCATGTCCACTTCACACTGATCGAGAAACTCTTTCCCATTGTCCGTCAGCGAATAGCGATATTGATAGTATCCGCCTTTTTTTTCCTTCATTTCGTCCAAGAATCCAAGGTTGCACAGCTCTTCAATTCTGAGCGTCAACTCCTCTGAATAGGGGCCATAAAAGTGAAAATCGTATTTCTCGTAAAAAGGCAAATCTAGCTTTTTTGCTATGTAAATCATCTTTTGCAGCTTCTTCCGTCCAACGATTTCCCCAGATTCAGAGAATACCTTCATCAACTTTGCATGCTCTTTCAACAAATTCCCGACATCTCCTTTTTCAGTACTTCCTTATCCCAATCCAAGCAGCTTCATGATCGCCTTCTTTTCTTCAGCTTTTTCCGACATATCTACAATTAAGTCCATCGGGAAATAAAGTTTATGATCGGTTCTTCGTTTACCGGAAATGGCATCAACAATATCTGACTGTCTCGACAGCTCTTTAATATGACCACTTTGCGTCAAAAGATGGATCGGCAGTCTCTCTTCTTCCTCCCCTGGTCTGTAGAAGTCGTAGGGCAAGTCAGAAGAAGAGTCGACGACTAAATAATAGTCAGGATCAATGCCTGCCTCCTTGAACAAGGCGGTCAGCTTGAAATATTTCGTCATTTCTTCATTCGGATTAAACTCTGTATATTGGAACAATCGGCGGTTCATAAAACGGCGGCACAAATCAGCCAGCACGTGATCTTCTTCATCTTCCCACGCCTGAAAATAAAATAAGACAATGGATTCATCCAGTTTAATATAGTCCTCTGTGGTGACATTCCCCTCAAAAATCGAATAAAAATGAACAGGGGCATGTGTGAAAATATAGCCCGTTTCATGCAGCTCTTTTGCACGATGGAGAATTTTCGTTAAAATGACTTCCGCACTGCGTGTCACTGGGTGGAAATAGACTTGCCAGTACATTTGATAGCGGCTCATAATATAATCCTCGACCGCATGCATCCCGCTCTGCTTCATCACAATCTGATCTTCTCTAGGACGCATTACGCGCAAAATACGCTCCATATCAAAATGGCCATAGCTGACGCCTGTATAGTAGGCATCACGCTGCAAATAGTCCATACGGTCGGCATCAATTTGACTTGAGATCAAACTGACCACCTGTTTGTTTTGATACGTTTTGGCAATAACTTCTGCCACATGCTTCGGGAAATCATCACTCACCCGGCGAAGCACTTCATTGACTTCGGTTTGCCCTAAAATAATATCTCTTGTAAACGATTCATGATCTAAGTGGAAGACCTTTTCAAAGGAATGAGAAAATGGTCCATGTCCGAGGTCATGAAGCAAGGCCGCACTCAGGACAAGCTCGCGTTCTCCCTCATCCCATTCCGGCCGTCCTTTGAAAACATCATCTACAATCCGTCTCACAATCTCGTATACACCGAGTGAATGATTGAAACGGCTGTGTTCTGCACCATGAAACGTTAAGTAAGTGGTTCCTAGCTGTTTAATTCGGCGCAGGCGCTGAAATTCTCTTGTTCCTATTAAATCCCATATTAATGCGTCCCGTACGTGAACATAACGGTGCACAGGATCTTTAAATACCTTTTCCTCAGATAATTTCCCTTTTGGATACGCCATCGTTTCGTCCCTCTTTTTTTAAGACGTGTTTCTATTATATCGGGTAACTTTTCCCGAAAACATCCTTGAATTTGCTCGTGAATGTGTTCTCAAAGATTGCACGGACGTAAAAAGCCCGACCTGACAGGGACGGACCTCTTTTTAGGTCGACTGAACACATTCAGTGACATTTATTTGACTTTTTTTTGAACCTTTTCGAGTAACTCATCTTCTGTTGGTGCGGATAATGGGCGATTGTTCACAAACGCAAAAGCCTTTTTTCGTCCTGGACCACAATAGGATTGACAGCCGATTTCAATTTTTGCATCAGGGTCAACCGATTTGAGTCGAGGCAACAACGTCTTTAGGTTCGTCGCATCGCAATCGTCACATACGCGAAACTCATTAGCCATGGTCTTACGCTTCCTTTCAATGATGAACTTCATTTTATATAAAACAGTTGGACAACCAAGAGTCATAATATACCACCCAACATTGTACATCGAAGCGGCTGGACTTGCAAGACGCACGATAATCGCTGAGACGCGCTCATATAAAAGCTAGTATTTTCCACTATCCTTTTAGCAAACTTGTATAAACCTTCTTGAATTTGGCTAATCTAATACCATCAAATCATATGGGGGTTTAAACATGTCAAAACAAAGACAAGATGCTTGGTCAGAGGAAGATGATCTTCTTTTGGCAGAAACCGTCTTACGTCACGTGAGAGAGGGCAGCACACAGCTAAATGCGTTTGAAGAAGTAGGAGACAAGCTAAATCGCACCTCAGCGGCATGCGGTTTTAGATGGAATGCTGTTGTAAGGCATCAATATGAAAAAGCGCTAGCCCTTGCCAAAAAACAAAGAAAACAACGGATGCGTGCTCTTGGCAATGGCCAGCCTGCAAAGAAACGATTACTCTATCAGCCGCAAGTAGAAGAAACAGTCACGCAAGAGGAATTCTCACAGGAGCTGGAATCAGCGCAGGAAGAAACGTTTGCACCAGCATCTGAAACAGCCGAGCAGCTCCAGTTTGTAGACCAAAGCTACAATGAAGAGTTAGCTAGTTTATCACATTTATTGTCACAGGCTTCACATGTCGTAGAGAAAAAGCCAGAAGCCAATCCTTTTAGGCAGCAACAGGAGTTAACCATTGAAGATGTCATTCATTTCTTGCGCCGCTATGAAGGCGATGGACAGCAATCCTCTGCATTACGCATGGAAAACAGCCGGTTAAAACAAGAAAATAACGAACTTTCACATAAAGTCACGCAGCTAGAAGCAGAAGTGAAAAAGCTTGAGAAGGATCAGCTCACGATTCAAGAAGATTATGAAACACTCGTCAAAATCATGAACCGTGCAAGAAAACTAGTTTTGTTTGAAGAGGATGACACTGCCGCTCCAACCTTTAAAATGGACCGAAACGGCAACCTCGAAAAAATGGCAGAATAACAAAAAGTGCTCCCCATCTGCGGGAAGCACTTTTTTAAATGCCTAAAAATAGCATCACACTAAAAAGGACATTCATCAAAAAGACAAACATAAAAATATACCTGACTTGTCTCACCTGAAAATCACCAAATATAAAAATATAAAGACCTGCGATGCCAAGTGTCAGGACAGGCTGAAGAAACGGCACCAAAAGCGAAATGCCGTAGCCGGCTCCTATGATGACAGGAAGCCATAGTAAATAGAGGTAACTGCCGTTTTTTGATTTCAAGAAACCACTCCCTCTCTTTCTTCTATCTGCTTGATTTCAGGTTGAACAAATTTGAGTCCGACCATTGTACGTCCGCGTCTTTTTGAAGTCCAAACGGCAATCGCCGGCTGATCTGTCAGAGATTCTGCGTCAATGGTGATCCGCACTTTCTCATGTAATTCAATACCAGCTTCAGACTCGATTTTACACCCAGATACACTAATATCATGTATGACTAACGGCACCTTCTCTTCTAATCTGCCCTCATATGACAACGTGCCTGTCACACCTTTTAAAGGTTTTCTCATCCATTTGCGCCGTATAGCCTTTGGCACTTTCTCTGTCTCTCTTACAAAGCGGAGAAACGTCCGAACAGCATAGGATTTTTTCTCATAATCCGTAATGGCTACATGCTCTCGAGTGAATAGGAAGCGGATTAGTGATAGATACTCTGATTTTTGTGTGTCAGTAAAAGCAACACCCACCATCAGCTTGTCTTCCTCCGGATAGCTCCAGACCACGTTACACGCCACACGTTCATCCTCTGTAAAGAATAATTGCGTTTGTCCTTGATAAAGAGAAGATGCTTGATCCAATGGAATGGAGAGACGCGCACCTGAATCACTCATATCTAGCAGGAAACAAGCAATCGACTGATCTTGATGATCAGAACGAAGATGCCCCTCTTTTTCAATGATAAATCGCTCTGATTTCCGATAACGCGGACGGTCAAACGCCACAAGTAGTGCCATGAATAGGCCTGCACCGTTATACATCACCCAAAATATATTAATCAACGTGAGATCAGCATTCATCGTCCCATTTACCTTCACATCGTATCCTATTTTCACTAGGACAAGCAATGAGAGCAGCAAAAAGATCAAATGGGGAATCATCGTTTTCAAATGAAAATGTCTTTTGTCCGTTTGAATGCCCTTTGGTGTGACAAGAAATTCAACTCTCTTTTTGAAAAACAGCTCACTTAAAGCCACACCAGCTAGGTGGAACGCCATAGAGCTTTCATAAATATGACTCCAGAACATGCTTCTCTTTTGATTCGACACAAGTTTAAATGCTAAATAGGAACTAAAGAACGCCGGCAGCCAGAACATGAAAATGGACTGGAAATCTGCCCAGAAACTTTGAATACCAAACAATAAAAACAAAATCGGTGTGAGAATGTAAATCATTTTAAACAAACCGTTAAACCAATACACAATACCATCTAAATAAAGAACTCGCTGCATCAGCGTTAAGCCGCGAACCTTCAAAGGATTAAACTTACGGGCACACTGAATGTTCCCTCTCGACCACCGATCTCTCTGCTTTAATAGATCAAGCCAGCTTTCAGGTGCCAGCCCGACGGCTAATACTTCTCCGACAGACACAGATTTGAACTTTCCTTGGAGAAGCATGCCTGTCGCCATGTCTTCTGTAATCACCCCAGTAGCAAATCCTCCAATTTCATCTAAAGCTATTCTTCTAAAGACAGTATTACTACCGACATACATCACAGCATTAAACCGATCCTTCCCAGCTTGGAGGGTTTGCATGAAGAAGTCCTGCTCATTTGGAATTCGATCCTTCGAGAACATATTATATTGGAAAGGATCCTCGTTATAAAACGCCTGTGGAACTTGAACAAACGCCGTCGCTCCATCATGAAAGTAAGGCACTGTTTTTTCTAAAAATAAAGGAAGGGGGACCATATCCGCATCAAGTGTGAGAATCAGCTCCCCACATGTTTGAGACATCGCATGATTTAAGTTACCCGCCTTCGCAAACTTGTTATCTGTTCTTGTCAGATAATGAACACCAAACTCAGAAGCAAGCTGCTCTACAGATTCCCGCTTGCCATCATCACATAAATAGATGTGGACTTTGTCCTTTGGATAAGAGAGATTCACACAACCTGCAACAGTGCGTTTCAGCACTTCAATTGGTTCATTATATGTAGCTATGAAAATATCAACTGTTGGCAGCCTGTCAAGATCACTGATCGTGACTTGCTTCCGATTGGAAGGCTTCCAAACAAGTGTATAAAACACAAGCAGCTGTAAAAATCCAATGCATTCACAAGCAACAAGCAAAATACCCATCACAATATTAAAAGTACCTTCATGAGGCAGTGTAAAGAAAAGACGCCAGCAAATATAGGCGGCATTTGTTAACACACAGAGCACAATGATGATTTTTTTAACAGTAGAGGCCACCGGTTGAATACGATACATCACATACAACACAGACAAAACGCAAAGCATAAACAGCGGGTAATACGTGGTGAATAATGACAACAAATTTACCTTCTTTCTTATGCCACAAATGACTATTACATATAAAATTTCATAACAAAGGAGGGGATTTTTTTCATAACATTGCCCCTCCAATTCTATTCAAGTAGCCAAATCAACTATTATTTCCATAACCTATCTAACTGATTTGAATAAAAAACAATCGCTTTTCGATAACTCAAAATAGTAGGATCTGTTGTCGTTTCAGTTAAACAGTTCAGTAATATTTCCATTGCTTTGCTATGTTCTTTCAAATTATACAAAGTCATGGCATAGAACGTTTGAATGGCTTTGTTATCTGGATAAGTTTCTATCCCTCGTAGAAATATGTGCTTGGACTTTTCATATTCTCCTAAGGTTCTGTATGTACTTCCTAACCATGTACTTCCTAACCCTAGTAAAGCGTCTTCTAGTTCTTCCCCTAGCTGTTTAATTGATCAAAGGAGCTAAAATTCTATTAAATCCAATATTATATATGTCTCGCATAAACATAACGGCGTACTGGATCTTTAAATACTTTTTCCTTAATTTATTTCAAATTTTACGATTATCCATCGTTTCTTCTCTCTTTTTTAAGACTTGTTTTCTATTATATCGGATAATTTATTTGAAAACAGCTTTAAATTTGTAGATGAATGTCTCCATAAATAGCATCATACTTTAACCAAAATTACGAACATAAAAATATAAAGACCGACATTGGCCTAGCCCGCTCCCATAATGACAGGAAGTAATAGTAAATAAAGGTAACTGCTTTTTTGGGATTTCATCACAACTTCTCCATTTTAATTAGCTGCAACTAATAAACTAAAAATGAATTTATTTGAAATAATGTTAATTTCTAATGAGAAATTCCGATATACATATTAATACTTAAAAGGGAGTTGTTAAATATTGAGGAAAATACTATTTGGGTTAGTGATCATTATTTTATTAAGCACTATCCCCTTTAACGCACAAGCAGCAGATGAGCCAAGTAATTCAATTGAATTAAAAAGAAATAATAATTTTATAAAGCCAGAGGAAACTGAGACAACTATTACACATGCAGAGGATCGACGACTGTATAAAGTTTCCCTTGGCATGAATAAGACAGAAAAACTAACCCTTCGCTCTTCTAAAACATTTGATGTCATAATTACTAATCCTAATAGTGAAATCATTTCACAAAGTAGAGGAATAGGAAGAAGCACGATTAATGAAGAAGGTACAGCTCAAATTGAATTCCCTACGGATTTGGAAGGAGATTATTTAATTTACATTGAACCTTCTGATGATAAAAAAAATCAATTTCCCTATGAATTAAATGTTGCTGTAGGTGTGCCTGTTTTGTACCCTATTCCGACCTCCTCGGTTATGGAAAAAAGGATTACGCTTAACCAAGCTTCGATTACGTCATTTAATAAAACTAGCTCGCTACAATATTTCGACCTATCAAATGACAGTTCAATTCCAGATAATAGTTACTTAACAGAAGTTAGAACTGATGGTCCTGACAGCGGTCGAAATTCACTAAGTCTTTATACATTGAAACGAAGTATACGTCCAAATTCTAGTATGACCTGGATTGACACAAAATACCCTAATTTCAAAACATACCCATCATATTACCCTAATGGAACATGGAATCCGGTTAAACAAAAGTATGCCTTCAAAATAAATGCATTAACATTTAACCAGCCTGGAACATACACTTTTTATCCTAACATTTATATTGGCTATAAAGTTGAATTAAAATAATAGAGATAGATCGACAAAATGCCTTGATGGTTTTGTCGATCTAAAATATATTTTTAAAAAATTTACTTCCCCTTCACGAAAACACCTTTTCATTCCGCTCAATCATCCGCGTCATGTTTTTCTCAAAATCTAGCTGTTCCTCGGTGGTCAGTCCTGAAGCTGTCAGTTGTTCGCTCAGCTTTTGGAGTTCTTCTAGTAAAAGACGCATGAGAAGCGCACAGTCAATTGGTTCTCCAGTTAATTCTGATAGGGACGCCATCGTATCAGGCTGTATATCAGGGAATACCGCTTTCACCTCATGTCGTTTATCCTTTAAGGCCGCCTCATAAAAACGGCGAATCAAATCAGCTCGTTCCCGCCCGCTTCCATCTGCACACAAATAAATTTGCACAGCGACTCCACCGCGTAATCTACGCTGAGAAATGCCTGCAAATTTCTTTCCATTGATGCTGAGATCATAACTGCCCGGACAATAAGAGCCGACAATCTCATAAGCTTCAATGTCCACCTCATACTTAGACAGCATCCGGCGGACCAATTCCACCATCGCATCATACCCGCGATCAATATCAATGCCCTTCTTTTGTTCCGCAAAGATTAAAGACACATTCAGTACGCCTTCATCCAGCACAACAGCAAGACCGCCTGAATTGCGTACAATGACGCGATAGCCCTCTTCTTCGAGGAGCTTTACACCATCTTGGAGAAATGGAAGTCTTGTATCCTGAATCCCAAGCACAATTGTATTGTGATGCACCCAAGAACGCGCTGTCGCTGGTGAGAGTCCCTTCCCGACCGACGCACAAAGCGTATCATCCATCGCAAAGGATTGCTTTGGGTCCACATAAGGGCCGAGGCTCGATTGATCTATGATTCGCCATTTCGGCTGTGTCAGTAACTCAATAGGTTCATTTTTCATGTCCTGCATATCCTCTCGTTCATAAACTGTGTTTATTATAACATGGGATGAATGGAGGGAGAATCGGAGAGAGCATCAAAAAAGCTCCATGACATTTAACGTCACAGAGCGTTCAGTTGGATGATTCAGTTTTGCTTTTCAATGATTCATGCATTTCAATGCTGTGATCATTCAATGATACATCCCCCACTCACCCACTCCAGCAAGTCTTCAGTGACCAACTCCGCATGCTGAGGGTCCATTACACCAGCATCTACAACCCACACACGTTTCTCTTCTTTGGTCTGACGCATGAGAAATACTTGCCCTCCACCATCGTCGCCAATCGCTACATAGCCTCCTGCATACCGTTGAACCTCCCACGTTGCATTGCGTTCCGTAATGTCCTCAGTGCCGTATAGTAGAACATCGCCACCAATGGAACATCCATTTGTCTGTTTCAGCAAGTTTTTATAAGCATCGGGTATCACCATGTTTAATTGCATTTCTACCTCTTTGATCTTTAAATCCGTTTCTGGTTTGTTGATGATTAAACCTGGAATTTGGGGTACGTCGACCATGTGAATCCTCCTCGATGAGTGCTATGTTTATAAATTTGATTTATCTTTAAATTTTACTTAACAGGTCACTCAACCCACACTTATATTCCAAATTATGAATTTCCCCTTTTGCAATTCTCATATATTAGTTGATCAATGCAAGGTAACTTTTGAAAGGCTTTTAATAGTCTGCTAGTAAATCTAGATAATATTTATCATCCTCTTGTATTTTGGTTAAAAATTCTTCCAAAGAATTAGCGATTTGTATATCATAATAATATATTGCGCTTCTATCCTTTTCATTCAATTCAATTGACATTAAAGCTGTCTCATTTGCTTCAAAAAAGATTAATTTGTTATTCTCAAATTCATCATAGATTTCAATGTCAGGATAGAATTCAAAATCATTAGCCCTTAATCGAAAGTCTCTTACAGAATAAGGGTCCATAATGCGATTAATGTTAAACTCAGACCCATTAATAAAACCGTAACCTACCTCTATATAAAAACTAATTAACTCCTTAGGAAACTTTAAATCAAGTTCCTTTTCAACATCTAAAATTTCTTTTTCAGTTACTAAAAAAAAACTATTTTCTTTGTTTTTCTTAATAATTTCATATCCCATTATTTTTTAACTCCTTTAAATAATGTATTTGCTGGTGAACCTGCTCCATGTATACCTGCTTGATGCTCATTTGGAAATTTTGCAGGATGCATATTCCACCACTCATGCTCCCCTCCAAAAGTATTTTCAATTATATGGTGAGCATCATACTTATCTCCTTTTTTCCTAATTACTTTACCGGTTTTCCCTGAGATGATTGGTTATACGCAGTATTGGATAGCAAAAATATTTAAAAACCCTCAAAGAGAATCAAATTAATTCTTTTTGAGGGTTCATCAATGCTATTTTAATCCTACTTTTATTTCACCATCATGAAAAATTTCAATAACATATCCAGAAGATGGAGAAAAAATCCACGTATCAAAACTGACAGCTGTAACATCATCTATAGCTTCAAATACTTTATCTAAAGCAGATTGGATAATTGGCAATGTCCCTTCATCCCAAATTACATAAACAATATCACTGTAGTCATTCAGTTTTTGATTTAAAAAGGATCGTATTTCATCGAATGTATTCACTTGCTCATAAGAAGATATTTTCTTCCATTCAATTTGCCCCCAATCAGCAAATGGAAAGGAATTTTCAAAATCATTTAATATTTGCTCTCTATTACCTTTATATAAAATATGTACATCCTCACCTAGTGCCTCAATACACTCATCTAATAAACTCATCTAAAATCTCCTTATCTATTCAAATGTTTTAATAAAGATTTAAAAGTGTTTTCATTACCCTCAAATGGAATAGCAATCTTTCGGGCATTCGCCCCTTTACCATTACGAAAATCTTCAATATTTATATGTGGTCCCTTTTTAGGGTCATAATCTAATCTCCATCTTACTTTTCCGTCAGCGGACTGTCTACCAACAACTTTATCATATCCAGCACTCGACTTAAGCGTACCTGTATATGGTTGTGAATTGGGTCCTAGGTCTCCAACTATGTCCACTGTTTTATTTCTAGCTTGTTCATATGTTTTAACTTTATCTAATAATTGTTCTCCTTTTCCAATACCCTTTGCTGTCTTCTCAACCCTCTTAGCTACTTTCTCCCCTTTAATAATCTTAAAAACATATTTTCCCACTTTAACAATGTTGGTGCTTGGAACCATGTACACTCCTGATACCAAACGATCCATATCCGCGACTTTATCACCTGTTATCGGATCTCTTCCTGTAATAACCCGAATTGCGTCGTTTATTCCTGTAAATTCAACCGCTGTATTTAAGATATTTTGGGGTTGATCGCCTGTTTTTACATCAGAAATCGGTTTAACGCTCTCAATCGTTACTTTGTTTTTTTCTGATATTCGTAACCGATACAGCATTCCGTCTCGCATGACCTCAACCGTTTTGGCATTTTCGAAGTTGATCTTTTTGTACTCATTGATATCATATACTTCTCCATTTAAGGTCACGGTTGTTTGATTGATTTTACTAGACGGCGTTTCCCGAACAACCGTCTCCACATTCGCCTGTTCTTTCTCTTTCAGTTTCTTCATCATGATTATCATTGGATTGTCTTTTGGGTTGTCTATTTTATCCTTCAATCCACTGATGGTGCTGCTTATTTTTTCTACTTTTCCATTTTTAAAAATAGATCCTTTTTGATAGGTGGTGATGTCGATTTTTGGGCCGGTGAACATGGTACTTAAGGTATGTATGCATTGCTTCATTGTTTGAAGAGAGCTTGTGGTTTCATGTAAAGCGCTTGTCTGCTCCCGGTCAAATGCATGAAGCAGACCAATGGTTCTTGATGTCTCGAGCCATGCCTTTTGATAATTCTGCTGAAACGCTGATTCGTCTACATTTGGCAAATGAACAATATGACCAACTCTGCCGATGGCGTGGTTTACATCCGTTACAATCTCGGATATCGTTCGTTCAGCTTTTTTTAAGCCTTGATCAAGTTCGTGTTCAATAAATGCTTGTGATATAAAGCCATGCCCGTTTGATTCTAGTGCATGAAGCGCCTGCTTTGTGTTTTTCAATGCAGTGCTGTATTCCTCAATGACGAGCTGAAAGAATTGCAGGAAGGGAATATGACATTCTGTATAAAAGGAGCGAATGGCTTGTCCCGCCTCTCCCTTTAGTGCGCCATCAAGTGAGATGATGTGATGAATTTGTTTTTCTATGGAGCTGATTTGTTGTGATTGCTGCTTTAATGTATTCAGCGTTTGGTCAATTCCGTTTATTAGCGCAAAGGCGTCAAGGGTTTTCATTGCGTTCTCCTTTATTTTCTTTTACTGCTGGAGGCAAGCGCCTTGTCCGTTTCGATCATGGTGTTCACCGCTTGTTCTGTTTGTACAAGCTGTTTCTGAAGAATGCCTATGTAGGATGTACTTAATTCGTTCAATTGTTGATTGATTTTTTCTAATGTGTCTGCTGCTAGGAGCTGGTTTCTCCCTTTGATGGATGTTGGAAGTTTTGCATTCATTTGAGCGCCTGATTGTTTAGTATGTTGTAACACTTGTTTGATTTCACTGGCATCTATTTTGATTTCTCTACTCATGTGACTTCCCTCTTTTTTCTTCCAGTTGTTTCTGCTTTTCTTTCTCTATTTTTCTTTCAACAGAATGGATTTCATGTTCTAACGAATGAATTTCTGATTTTAAGTCACTGATTTTCTCATCAATTCGATTCACTAGATTGGTCAGCTGTACACCTTTAATCTCTTGACTGGCGGATGCCATCTCGTCTCGAATGTCATCAAACGTATCTGCAAGATGGCCAAACCATGTATGTGATGTCAGATCTGGATAAGTCATTTTCTTGTTAGCATCTGCCAGAGCCGATTTTGCTTCTTTTATTTCTTTTCGACACATCTTGAGTTCTATGATTTGTTCTTTTTTTATGGATATGTCTGCCTTTAACGAGTACAAGGCTGTTGTATAACCGATGATAGCTCCAGACATCGTCAAACACCTCTATTCCTCAAATAGTCCTCCGTTATGTTACCATTTCCTAGCACAAGAGGCATATGATTGAAAACAAATTCACCGAAAAATGAATCGTAGGTATTGGGTTTTTATACCTATTTCACATGCACAAAAAAAGCTGAATTCACCAACTGAATCCAGCTTTTGACGCTTATTTGACCGAATCACCAGCTGATGCTGATGGTTGATCGCTAAATGACGTGTCTTTCTTGTCAGGAATATAATGAAGAGAGAAACCGATAAGACTAAAAAAAGCGCTTAACACAAGTGTGGGATTTTTGAATAGGTTCGTACTTGCTATGATCAAATCTCCATTTTGCAAGAGAATCCCTAGAATTTGACCGAATACCAGCATGGTACCTGACGTTAAGAACAGGACAAGCAGCACTTTAAATAAAAATTCCATCAATGCTCTCATGTGTTTCTCCTTTCTATACTGGAAGTATGCCCATTCCAATGAGCCACCCAATTCCTACAATCGGCAGCATATAGTAAAGAATGAGCGGTATAAATGTTTTCTCCGGCCGGGCTCCTGCAAGACCAGAAGCGATGAAAATTGACCCTGATGCAGGCGGGGAAGCGCCTTCTGTTGATGAAAAGGCAAGAATGGCGACAACAGCGGCAACTGGATCTACTCCGACTGAGATTAAAGCTGAAAATGAGACAAGCCCAACAGCTGTTAATGTAGCAGTTGAAGATAATGGTCCAGCCACCAGCGTGACAAGAACACCAACAATGAGCACCATGAGCCACTTCGGAATGGCAAGTACTGATGTGATGTGTGTCAAATCTTCTGCGAGTCCTAATTCAGCAAGCACCTGACTAGCAGCAACAGCAAACAGCATCAAGGCACCGATCGTTGTAAACTTAGGAATGGCCGACTTGAAAAACTGAGACCAATCTAAAGCAGACGCCTTTTTTCTTCCAATTGTTAAGCTAATCAGCATCATGAGAATCGGAATCCACGTAATTAAAGAAATTTGATCCATTGCCTCTGGTCCAATGTTTGGATTACTTTTTAAGTAGTTTGCCAGCGGACCAATTGTGATCATGATAGGGATCAAGGCACCGAAAAAAATAAAAATCGATTTCCACCCTTGTTTCACAGCTTCTCTAAAGGGGACAATATCATCTGGCGGCATCGCTTGAATTTTATTTTTTCTCACCAGAATATACACAAGAATAAATCGGTATACGACTTGATACAGTCCACCTATTAAAAGAGCAATATATAAATCACCTTCAGAGACAAGGGCTGCAACTGGTGCAAAGCCGAGCATGATAAACATGGAAGAGTTCGGAGGTAGCGCGGCTCCAAGTCCGCCATTCCCGGCTAGAATCGTGGCCGTATGGGTTCGGCTCCATCCTGATTTAATCATCCAAGAAGCCGTAATAGAGCCAGTGGCAGCTGTGTTTGCAGAATTCGAACCTGATAGAGCGCCTAGGACTGCTGAACCTAACGTACTCATATAAGCCGCTCCCCCAGGAAGCTTGCCGACAACCGAATTCAAGATGCGCAGGAGTGCGTGAATTAATTCCAGCTTCTCGATTAAATAAGCCATGAATACAAACGCAACGGCTGCATAAAGCACCTCATATGTGGATGCAAATATTAAACCATCCCAGAACAGTCTAAGCGCATCCATTCCGCCAAACAAAGTGGTTGCAATAAAGCCTAACAGCATGGCTTCTCCCATATTTCGTTTCACGATGACATTCCATATAATGATGACGGCTATGAATACAATCAATGCAATAAAACCCATGTCGTTTCTTCGCCTCCCTTTCAATTAATAAAGCGTTTACAAAAATCGCCCTTGCTGCATCACATCAATGACTTCTTCCCAGCTGGCTGGTTTTTCCCCATTAAACCGTTCAACGAATTGAAAATCTGCTAATCTCTCTAGCTTCTGTTGTGCTGCCCGGGACATGCTCGCATCAATATGAGCTGAATCCAGCATTTCAATAGAGCCAAGTAGTTCGACCGCTCGTCTTTTTGCATGTAATGCACTTCCTGTCACAAGACGATTCATTGTCTCTACAAAACTTTTGCTATCCATCGTTTCGCTTAGTGAAGAAATCACTTGATCTTCTACATTATATTTTTTGGAAATTTCCAAAAATTCAATAAGTAAACCGACGATTCCTTTCATATAAATGCTTCTTATTAGCTTTAAGGCTGAAGCATCTCCTGGCTGATCACTGATTTTTGTAATATTCATACCGTATTCTTTCGTTAATTCAATGAATCGATCTGTTCCACTTCCGCTTGCCGTGATTGGAACCTTATGTTTGTTAACTGGGAGAGATCCTAGCATGGCGGCATCTACAAATAGAGCTTCTTGCTTTTTAATTTCGTCTGCCACTTGTTTTTTGATGTCTGGAGTTGATGCCGACACATCCACATATACTTGATTTTTTTTCAAACTTCCTAATACAGATTGAGCCACTTCTAAGGTTTTATTCGCTGGCACAGCCGCAATGACAATGTCAGATTTCTCAATGACCTCACTCACATTACTTATTAATTCGACGCCTGTACGAGCTGCTTTTTCTTTCATTGTTCCAGCCAGTTTCTCATTTTGTAATAGTACATCATACGCATAAAAATGATCTAATCCTTCTGTTTTCAACCCCGTTGACAGCTCATATGCCGCTTCTCCATAACCGATAAAGCCTATCTTCATCACAGATTCCCCTATCCCTAAAATTTTTTCATTTTGCCCTCTAGCCATGCAGGTGCTAGGAGACTAATATCCTGCTTTTCTTCACTCATATAATGTTGAATGGTTTTTAATCTTTGATTTTCATATGCTTGTTTCTCCTCAGCCAGCGACAGCATCTCTTCTGCTTTCTCCTTCGGGACAATCACTACTCCATCATCATCTGCAACGACCAAGTCACCTGGTGATACTTTGACCCCTCCACACGAGATGATTTCATTCAATTCACCAGGTCCATCCTTAAAAGGTCCATTCGGCGTGAATCCCTTACTATAGATTGGAAAAGCTAATTCCTCCAAAGCGACTTTATCGCGGACAAGACCGTCGATCACGATTCCTTCTATTCCAACAGCCTTTGCTGCACCTGCCATCAATTCTCCTAAATATGCGTGACCCCTATGATCTTTCCCATCAACGATGAGTACATCGCCTACTTGCGCAGAATAAATCGCTTGGTGAAGAAACAGATTATCTCCTGGCCGTAAGCTCACGGTAAAAGCTGTGCCGACTACATTCATGCCTCTCGCAACTGGTTTGATTTGATGATCCATCGCGCCGGTGCATCCCATCACGTCTGACAGCAAGGTCGAGTTAAGCTTTTTTGCCCTAGCTATGAGATCATTTGACACGAAATGAACAGTACTCATTGTTTCCATCATCCCCTTTGAGTTATATTCATTACATTTAATTAATTTAAAGTAATATATATTACTTTCGTGATATGATCATACCACCTCATTTTTAAATAGTAAAGCGCTTTCAAAAAAATAAAAAAATGAGTTCCACACGACTAATGTGTTGTGTGATAACTCATTTTCGTTAACATATGATTGATTTGATCTAAACGTGGTTTTGTTCTTTCAGGATCATCCATCGCTAATGCACTTAAGATGAAATCGACGATAAAGATAGCTGATACGACAGAGTTATGAGAGCCTACACTTGCTGAGGAACATGGTAATACATATTGTGCATATTTGGTTAGTGGAGAGCTGTAACTGTCTGTAATTAAAAGGACTTCCACCCCATAAGACTTCGCTGCTTCCATCAAATCCTTCATACGCTTTGCATAGCGCGGATAGCTGACAGCTATAATGAAATCACCCGAGTTGAAATGAACCAAATTATCCACCCAGTCACTTTGATCTGCATCAATATACTGGCAATTCCCCAATAGCCGATTGATTCCTAACGACATGTATTCGCCAACAGGTCTTCCACTTCGGACACTTGTACACAAAACGTGGCGTGCGCTAGCTATTTTCCCAACAATTTGCTGAAATGTTTCTTCCGTGATATTGTCCAATGCGTACTGGATATTTTGAAATTGCAGTTCTACATGGTTATGCAGGAGCTTACTCTTATTTGAATGCTTGAGATTCGCTTCAAGTCTCGTTTGAGGGTCGGCTTTATGCTTCATAGCTGATTGGAGCTCTTTTTGAAACTCCGAAAAACCGGAATACCCCACAGCAGCAGAGAATCGCATGATAGTTGCTGTACTCGTCCCGACTTTTGATGCCAATTTATCAACAGTTAAAAAAGCGACCTCCATTGGATGTTGTACGATATAATCTGCAATTCTCCTCTGTGCATCGGTTAAAAACGCGACCTTATGCTGAAGCTTATGTATTAAATCCTCCATTATAGCACCCGCCCATCCTATCGGCTTTATCTACGATCAGATTTGTTCTCTCTATATTGTACACATTTGTCCAAAATAAAAAAACAGCCAGCACGAATATCGCGCTGACTGCTTTAGCCGAGATGCTAGTTTATCGTGCTTGAGCTGCTGTGATAAGCGCAAGGTTGTAAACGTCTTCGGCATTACAGCCTCTTGAAAGGTCGTTTACTGGTTGATTTAAGCCTTGCAAGATTGGACCTACAGCTTCAAAGTTACCTAAGCGCTGTGCAATTTTGTAGCCGATGTTTCCTGCTTCTAGGCTAGGGAAAACAAATACGCTAGCATCGCCTTTAATGACGGAATCTGGTGCTTTTTTCGCTGCTACTGAAGGAACGAAAGCTGCATCGAATTGGAATTCTCCATCAAGTACAAGCTCAGGTGCCTTTTCTTTTGCAATACGAACTGCTTCAGATACTTTTTCTGTTTCGTCTGATTTTGCTGAGCCTTTTGTAGAGAAGCTAAGCATTGCCACACGTGGTTCGATGTCGAACATTTTGGCTGTGTTAGCACTTTCAATTGCAATTTCAGCTAGATCTTGGCTGTCTGGTGCAATGTTGATTGCACAATCAGCAAACACATATTGCTCTTCGCCGCGAGCCATGATGAAGACGCCAGATGTTTTCTTTACGCCTTCTTTTGTTTTAATGATTTGAAGTGCTGGGCGTACTGTGTCAGCAGTTGAATGTGCTGCACCGCTCACAAGTCCGTCTGCAAGACCTTTGTACACAAGCATCGTACCGAAGTAGTTTTCATCTAGTAATGCTTTTCTTGCTTGCTCTTCGGTTGCTTTGCCTTTACGTCTTTCTACGAAAGCTTGTACAAGCTCTTCAAAACCTTCATATGTATGAGGATCATACACGTCAACACCATCAAGTGTAAGACCTAATTCTTTTGCTTTTGCTTCAACTTCTTGTGTTTTACCTACAACAATTGGCTGCAAGACTTTGCCATCTGCTAGTTTTTGAACGGCTGTTAGAATGCGTTCGTCCATTCCCTCAGGAAAAACGATCTTTACTCCTTTACCTGCAACCTTTTCCTGAACTGTTGAAAAAATATCTGCCACTTATATACCCTCCTTGATTTTACAAAAAAAGCGTTCTCTTTTAAGCATACTCTTCTTCTACATAAATTCAAACTACCAACTTACATTATAGCGCTTACAAATTAAATTCTTATTTTTCAAACTAATTAAATCAATTTCCATAAATCTGACTTCGTCGTTCAAGTTTTGATCACATCTTCATTTGGACAAACTATGTTATAGTTGGAACAGATGGAAAACTGTTAATAGGAGTGAAAGAAATGAGCGAACAACATACAACCAATGAAGCAGCTCAAACACTAGACGGCTGGTATGCACTGCATGATTTTAGAACCTTTGACTGGACAGCTTGGAAGCTGCTGACAAGTGATGAGCGCCAAGCGATTCTTCATGAATTCACAGGTCTATTAGAAAAATGGAAAACAGCTGAGCACGATAAGGCTGGAAGCCAAACAATCTATAGTATTGTCGGCCAAAAAGCAGATATTATGCTCATGATTTTGCGTCCAACCATGGAAGAACTGGGTGAAATTGAACTTGAATTCAACAAGACACGACTAGCAGAGTTTACGATCCCAGCTTATTCGTACGTTTCAGTTGTTGAACTCAGCAACTACTTAGCAGGAGGCGGAGATGGCGGAGATCCTTACGAGAACCCGCATGTACGTGCACGTCTATACCCAGAGCTCCCTGCTTCTCAATACGTATGCTTCTATCCAATGGATAAAAGACGTTCCGGCAACGACAACTGGTATATGCTCTCTATGGATGAGCGTAAATCTCTTATGAGAAGCCACGGCTTAATTGGCCGCAGTTATGCCGGAAAAGTAAAGCAGATCATTACAGGCTCCGTCGGTTTTGATGATTATGAGTGGGGCGTCACTCTTTTCTCTGACGATGTGCTTCAATTCAAAAAATTGGTTTATGAAATGCGCTTTGATGAAGTCAGTGCACGCTACGGCGAATTTGGTTCCTTCTTTGTCGGAAACCGCTTAGCAAACGAGCAGCTGGCGTCTTATTTTCATGTATGATAAACTCTTAAGGCTTCGGATCTCTCCGAAGCCTTTTTATGTATTTTTTAGAAAGGTGATCACATCATGAAAAACTTCCCCATCGCTATTTTTGCTTTAACGCTCGGTGCGTTTTCGATTGGTATGACTGAATTTGTCATTATGGGACTTTTGCCAAACGTTGCTAACGACCTTCATGTATCTATCTCTGCTTCAGGGCAGCTGATTACTGGATATGCACTTGGTGTGGCAGTTGGCGGACCTATTTTAACGTTATCGACTGGAAAAATGTCGAGGAAACATCTTCTCATTTTATTAATGATCCTGTTCGTGGCGGGAAATGCTGTTGCTGCTGTATCAACCTCTTATGGCCTATTAATGGTTGCACGTATTTTGACATCATTTGCTCACGGGACCTTCTTTGGCGTCGGAGCGATCATGGCGGCACGGCTTGTGCCTAAGGAGAAAAGTGCAAGTGCGATCAGCTTCATGTTTACAGGACTGACGGTCGCCAACGTACTGGGTGTGCCGTTCGGTACCTTCATTGGAAATCAATTCGGCTGGCGTATGTCGTTTCTCGTCATTGCTGTCATTGGGCTCATTTCCTTAATCGGTATCATCAGCTTAGTACCCAATCAATCGAAGGAAGAAGTACTGGAAATTCGAAATGAAGTGTCTGTTTTGAAAAAGCCACAAGTACTCGTCTCCTTTGCAATGACGATCTTTGGTTTTGCAGGTGTGTTTACCGCCTTTACGTATATCAGCCCGATCCTGCTGCAAGTGACTGGTTTTCAAGAGAATGGGGTGACGCTCATCCTTGTTCTCTTCGGACTTGGGGTCACCATCGGGAATTTAGTTGGCGGAAAGCTTGCCGACTGGAAGCTGATGCCGAGTATTATCGTGTCCTTGATCCTGCTGATGGCTGTCCTGTTATTGTTTACTATCACTTCCGAATTCAAAGTGCCTGCTGTGCTGACCATTTTTGTGTGGGGAATCATTTCATTTATTCTTGTTCCTACCTTTCAATACCGCACGATGAACATGGCACATGAAGCACCGACACTCGCATCAACGCTCAGCCATTCTGCCTTTAATATCGGGAATGCCGGCGGTGCTGCGCTGGGCGGCCTTGCCATCCAGCTTACACATTTACAGCTTGTACCGTTATTTGCTGCAGCTGTAACTTTCATTGGACTCATCATTACGATCATCAGCTATCAGTCAGACAGACAAACAAAAAGGACCTGAGTCAGGTCCTTTTTTATTTCATCACGGTCATTTCTGGCTCTTCTATTTGTTTCACACGTTCCTGAATTGGGTGGGAAAAGGAGTGCTCGGATAAGACGATATGAGATACGGTTTTTGTAAACCCAGACACTGCCTGAATAAAGGCTTCAATTTCTTCAAGGGAAGCGACTGACAGCTTAATGAAAAAGCATGACTGTCCTGCCACTCGATAAGCAAAAAATGCGCGTGGGTGCTGATTCATAAAAGCCACAAAACGCTGATACTCCCCGTTTAGCACTGTGACTTCCAGTAAGCAGTCAATCATAAGCCCTAATTTTTTATAGTTGACCTGAACCGAATACCCTTCGATAACCCCTGCATCCTCTAATTTACGCACTCTTTCTGCTACCGCAGGGGCGGATAAATTGACTCGTTTGGACAACTCCCTCATAGATAAGCGAGCATCTTTTTTCAATTCATTTAAAATATGCACATCAACATCGGTGATTTTCATTCGTACCTCTCCTATCCAAAAATCGTTCCATTTGAAAAGTATTTTATGATAATACTTATGATGCGAAATGTAAAATAAAACTAAATAATGGTAGAATTTATTTTAACGGAATTGAATGAAAAAGCAAGTATGGAGGGATCACCTGATGAAAGAATCTTTAGACAGCCAGGCTTCTAAAACATTTCCCATCACACTTGCCATCGCGCTGACACTTGGCGTCTTTGCGGCGGGATCGGAAGAACTGGTGATTTCACCACTGCTGCCTGATTTATCAAACTCCTTTCAGCACTCTCTTGATATTCTCGCCCTTTCCATCAGTATTTATGGGTTAGCTGTGCTTATTGGAGCCCCGCTGCTTGTTCCTTTAGGGGACCGGTATTCAAGGGAGCTATGTCTGATCATCGGACTTTCTTTCTTTTTGATTGGGACCGTGATGTGTGCGGCTGCCCCGAATTTGGCGGTGTTTTTTGCCGGCCGTGCTATTTCTGGGCTGGCGACCGGTGTATTTGTGCCAACAGCCTATGCGCTTGTAGGCGACCGGGTTCCTTATGAATATCGTGGCAAAGTGATGGGGCTCATTGTGTCGAGCTGGTCTCTTTCTCTTGTCCTCGGTGTACCAATTGGCGCCTTCATCGGTCAGAGTTTAAACTGGCGATGGACCTTTTGGATTTTCTCCATTATGAGTCTCATTGTCCTACTGCTCGTCATTCTTGAATCTCGTAAACAAACCGCCACAGCGAATACAGGAACACCTCAAGCTAGGGAGAAAGCTGGCTCTTTATGGGGAGCTTTGAAAATTGATCGTGTCCCCGCCTATTTGACCGTGACTTTTTGTAATATGCTAGGATTTTATGGCATGTACTCGTTTTTAGGAGCGTATCTGCAAAGTTTGTTTTCTGGAGGGCAATCGACGGCAGGACTACTAATCATGGCTTACGGCGTCGGCTTTTCCATGAGTGTATTTACTGGGAAATTAGCAGACTGGTTTGGCAAAACTCGTTCTCTTTTCTTTGTGCTGGGCGGCATTACGCTCGTTCTGGCCTTACTTCCTTATGCTCCTTTCTCCTGGATATTGCTGATTTTTGCCCTATTTATTTGGGGTGCCATGCAAAG
Source organism: Bacillus sp. FSL K6-2841 (assembly GCF_037976435.1). Taxonomy (NCBI): domain Bacteria; kingdom Bacillati; phylum Bacillota; class Bacilli; order Caryophanales; family Bacillaceae; genus Bacillus; species Bacillus sp. FSL K6-2841. The sequence goes on from NZ_CP150266.1 coordinate 3,345,393, forward strand.
TTTATCCGTCACGCTTTTGAGCACTGTTCTAAGTGACTGCTCCCAAACCCACCGAGGCAAAGTGATGGCTTTTTACAGTCTTGCGTCCAACCTTGCCGTTATGCTTGGTTCCGCTCTTATGGGACCTGTCTATGTCCATTTCGGCTATCATACGGTAGGGCTTCTATGTGCCCTCATTACGCTCGTTGGTTTTCTTGTTAGTTTCGCCAGCTATAAACGTGAACGAACCTTACAGCAGAAACATAAAAACACATTTGAAACGTAAGCTCCATTCACTGCACATCTAGGTATGTGCAGTTTTTTAGATCAATTTTTAATATCATCATAAAATACATTTTTTATAAATTTTGTTGACAATTTACAAAAATATTTTTTATAATCTAGTAAAAATTTGAAAAAGATTGGATGGTAAACATGATCTTAAAGAATGATGTTTTTCATTTCAAAGAAGAGCCCATCGTTTCACCTAAGATGTTTACAGTCAATACACTAGGCCCTAAGGGGACAAGCAGTGAATACGCAGCAAAACATTTCATCTCTCATTCCACCACTACACTCGGCACTCATACGAAACTATCCCTTTACGACACGTTCGAAACTTGCATTGAACATACTCTCTCTCACGCACTCCAATACACTCTCGTTCCACACGCATACGAAGGAATCAAACACTTCTACATGAGACCTGATCTGCAGCTCTTACAAATTTTCAGATGTGACACACCCATGTATGGTTTGGCTGTCAGACCAGATTTTCCATTTCATGAACAAATGCTCCACCATTTAAAAATTGTCTCTCATCCTGCACCTGTCAATTTAATTCAATATTTCATTCACCAAAATGCTGAATTTGAGCTGGTCAATTCAACAAGTACTGCCGCACAAAAAGTAAGAGACGGCGAATTTGATTTCGCTTTAACCAATGAGGTAGCCAGAGCCACATATGGCCTCACCTTCGTTCGAACGTTTAAAAGCATCCCTATGAGCTGGTCCATATTCGGAAAAGGAGAGATATAATATGCAAACTGAACAAAAGACGCAAGAACGATATTTTCCACAAGCCAAAAAAATAGAATGGGAGAATGGTGTCACACAATATTCCACGGTCAGAGGTGATACGGAAGTGTTAATCTCATACGTCCCTCCTCACACGATCATTGAACCTCACGAGCATCCCGAAGCACAAATCGGCATCGTATTAAAAGGTGAGCTTCAAATGACAGTCGGTCCATCAATCCAATTACTCACCCCTTTAGAATCAGCCTATATCGCACCACCTTTTGTCCCTCACGGCGCTTCTAACCTGACAGATGAAGAAGTGATTGCTATTGATATTAAGAGATTAAAAGATGGCGAGGAATATACGGCGCCTCCTACTTATTTCTTAGACATTTTCAAAACACGGGATTTACTCCCTGGCATGGAAGTGACCTTTTTTGTTGAGGACTGGATGGAGCTCATGATTGCCAACATTCCTGGAAATGGCGGAGAAATGCCTTTTCATAAACACCGCAATGAACAAATCGGCATTTGCATCAGCGGAGGTTATGATATGACCATTGAAGGCTTTACAGAGAAAATGGAATTTGGTACTACCTACTTCTGTGAACCTAAGGAAGACCACGGGGCGATAAATCCAAAGCCGGAAGCCTCAAAGTCTATTAATCTCTTCTTCCCTCCCCGCTATAATCGGTTGAAGCCAAAAGCGTCTAAGGTGAAGAAATGAACCTTACCGGAAAAGTCGTCTTGATTACAGGAGGTGCATCGGGGATTGGGCTTGCCGCAGTCAAGCTTTTCCTTGAGCACGGAGCAAAAGTCGCAGTGGCTGACATCAATGAAAAAGGCGGAAAACAACTCGTCGAATCATTGGCGCACGAGCATCTTGCGTTTTTCAAAACAGATATTACGAATGAGTCTGACTGTCAAATAACCGTTCAGTCTGTGCTGAACCAGTTTGGGACAATCGATGTGCTGATTAACAATGCAGGCATTGAAATTGTCTCTCCCGTTCACGAGATGACACTGGAGGATTGGAATCACATTGTGCAGGTCAACCTGACGGGTGTATTTCTCATGAGTAAGCATGCTTTGCCGCATATGCTTGAGAAGAAAAGCGGAAGTATTATTAATACCGGATCTGTCGGAGGGCTTGTCGGCTGGCCTGACATTCCTGCCTATAATGCAACAAAGGGCGGTGTCATTCAGCTGACCAAATCGATGGCGGTCGACTATGCCGCCCATCAAATCAGGGTAAACTGTATCGCCCCAGGCATTATTGATACGCCATTAAATGAAAAATCCTTTTTAGACAATCATTCAGAAAGTCTTGAGGTTGTTAAAAAGGAAAAAGCAAAGGTGAATCCATTACTTCGTCTCGGAAAACCCGAAGAAATTGCGGGCGTCATGCTGTTTCTCGCCTCTGATCTATCCAGCTATATGACTGGAAGTGTTGTCACAGCAGATGGCGGTTACACCGCTAGATAAAAAGGAGTGCTTTCATTGAGTAAAAAAAACGTTCTTGTCATTGCTGATCTGGGAGGATGCCCGCCCCATATGTTTTATGAAAGCGTGGCTGCATCGTATCATATCATTTCTTATATCCCGAGACCCTTTGCGATTACAAAGGGACACGCTGAACTAATCGAAAAATACTCTATTGCGGTCATCAAAGATCGAGATTATTTTGATACAAACCCTTCTTTTGAACACCCAGATTCGATTTACTGGGCACATGATGATTATCTGAAATCAGAAGAAGAGGTGGTGGATGACCTCGTTCGCGTCGCTTCCTTTTTCAAAGCGGATGCGATCACCACCAATAATGAATTATTCATTGCACCAATGGCAAAAGCCGCTGAGCGACTTGGGCTGCGCGGCGCTGGGGTAAAGGCAGCTGAATTAGCGCGTGATAAAAGCCAAATGAGGGCTGCATTCAACGCGGCTGGGATCAAAGCAGTAAAAACTCAGCCTGTCACGACTTTAGCTGATTTTCAACAAGCCATTGAGCATATCGGGACACCGCTTATTTTAAAGCCTACATATTTAGCAAGCTCCATTGGCGTGACCCTTTTTCATGACCGAGCCGGCAGTGATGATCTCTTTTTACACGTACAATCCTATTTGCAAACCATTCCCGTTCCAAACGCTGTGACGTATGAAGCACCCTTTGTCGCTGAAACATACTTGGAGGGCACTTATGAGGATTGGTATCAAGACGACGGCTATTCTGATTATGTCAGTGTAGAAGGATTAGTTGTTGAGGGTGAATATATCCCTTTTGTCATTCATGATAAGACCCCTCAAATCGGCTTTACAGAAACGGCTCATATCACTCCGTCGATCCTAGACAATGAAGCTCAGCACATCATCATTGAGGCAGCAAAAAAGGCAAATGAGGGGTTAGGACTCGAAAACTGTGCCACTCATACAGAGATCAAGCTGATGAAACATCGGGAAACTGGACTGATCGAATCAGCAGCTAGATTTGCTGGCTGGAATATGATTCCGAATATCAAAAAGGTCTTTGGGGTAGATATGGCCAAGCTGCTGATTGATGTATTGGTCGATGGAAAAAAAGCTGATTTGCCAAAAAAACTACTTTCTGGACATACGCATTATGTAGCAGACTGTCATTTATACCCTCAGCATTTCAAAGAGAGCGGGCACATTCCGCCTGAGGCCGCACACATCACCATTGATCATGTGCATATTCCGCAGGATACTTTAGTTGGAGATACTGTCATCATCAGCGAATCCGTCCCACCTAAAGGAACCTTTGTAGATCTATCTTTATTTGAAGCATTTAATGGCATCGTGTCTCTTGAATTAAAAGGGTCGTCTTCTCAAGATGTTGCCGCCTCCATCCGCAACATTCAAAAGCAGGCATCCATTCAGTTAATGGATGAATTAGTGAAGGGATAAGAAAGAGAGGATGTCGTGGTGAAAATCTTACCTTCTAACATGATTGAACGGCTGCCAGAACAAAAATTCGGAACCGTATTTGAGAAAATTGCGCATAAAACAAAACACGGAGCGAACATCATTAACCTTGGTCAGGGAAATCCCGATCTTCCTACTCCTGCGCATATTGTGAGTGCCCTTCAAGAAGCAGCAGGCACTTTGCAATTTCAGCAATATGCACCTTTTAGAGGCTTTGACTTTTTCAAGCAAGCCATTGCGGATTTCTACAGAAAGGAATTCGCCATTGAGGTTGACCCGAAGAAGGAAATTGCCCTTTTCAATGGAGGAAAAACAGGCCTTTATGTGATGAGTCAGTGCCTGCTTGATCCAGAGGACATTGCCCTCGTCCCCGATCCTGGATACCCAGAATATCATTCAGGTATCTTGATGGCAGATGCAAAGCCATACTGCATCCGGCTAGAAGAGGAAAATGGCTATTTGCCGAATTTCTCATCAATTGATCCAGACGTGTTAAAAAAGGCAAAGGTCCTTTTCTTAAATTATCCGAATAACCCAACAGGTGCTGTAGCAAATGAGGCTTTTTTTGAAGAGGCTGCGGCATTTGCCTCTACTCACGGACTTCATGTGATTCATGATTTTGCTTATGGTTCATTTCATTATGAGCAAAAACCAGTGAGCTTTCTAAAGGCTCCTCTTGGAAAAAACGTAGGCGTGGAATTATATTCTTTATCCAAAACATTCAATATGGCAGGATGGAGAGTCGCTTTTGCTGTAGGCAATGAGGACATCATTCATGCCATTAACGCTTTCCAAGATCATGTGTTTGTCAGTATGTATGGTGGATTTCAGCATGCCGCCACCGTCGCTTTACAAAGTGATGACTGTCATATTCAATCTTTGAAAGAGGTCTACCTTGAACGAATAAATTTCTTCATCCGTCAAGCGGAGAAGCAGCTTGGCTGGACCATTGAACGTCCAGCCGGCGCCTTTTATTTGTGGGCACCGATCCCTGATGATTTCGAGGATTCTCATGCATTTGCCGACTATTTACTCGAGCATGCAGATGTCGTCGTGACGCCTGGGGGTGTGTTTGGAATACACGGAAGACGTCATGTCCGCATCTCAATGGTGACGCCAATTGAACAGCTTGCCCTTTTTATCGATCGGCTGCATATACTGCCGATTCGGTTTCATCAAAAAACCCGCATATAGCGGGTTTTTCATATCTATATACTTTTCATCGAACCACCATCGACAGATATTTGCTGTCCAGTGACATAGGAGGCTTCCTCTGATGTGATAAATGCCGCCAATGAAGCCATTTCACTCGCTGAACCTACTCTTTGCATCGGGATTCCTGACGCAACAGCCTGTACAGCTTCTTCGCGTGATAATGACTGCTCACGCATCATGTTTTCGATAAATTGTTCATACCGATCTGTAGCAATAAATCCTGGGTTTAAACAATTCACTGTGATCCCAGAAGGCGCAAGCTGTGTGGCTGCATTTTTACTAGCATTGATGATCGCTGCATTCATCATACTGTTCGTAAACATTTGATGACCAGGTTCCTTCCAAAGGTTCCCGACAATTTGAATGATTCGGCCATATTCATGCCTTTTCATTATTGCTGCCGCGCGTTTCATCATATCAATATACGCAAGAGCTTTCTGAGAAAATGCTGCCAGCATCTGCTCGCTTTCACATGAATCAAAAGTATCTGGCTTCCCTCCTGGAATGTTGTTAATCAACACATCCAGTCTGCCAAACTTTTTATCTATTGCCGCAAAGGCCTCAGCTCGCACTCCTTCATGCGACATATCGCCACAGAAAAGAGACACCGGTTCCTTTGTTTCTGCCACACGTTCAATGTGCTGACGCGCATCTTCTAGTGAGGATTGATTTCTAGAATTGATGATGACCTTTATATGATCCTGGGCGGCAAGCTTTATGGCAATTGCCTTTCCAATCCCTGTACTTGCCCCTGTTACAAATGCAATTCTTTTAGACACACTCATCCACATCCCTTTTCTGCTTAACTTAAAAAAATACATAAAATGACACTTAGAATGTATTTCAACAAAAAAAGACCTTTCTCCTGCGAAAGGCCTCTGTTCTTTATTTAAAAGTCGTTTCCCAATCAAATCCGATTGTCTCGTCATTCCATGCAATTCTCTTTTCATCTGGGTTTTTTGGGTCATAGGATTCTGTCGTGAAATAGACAATTTGCAGAGGCGTCTCGCCTAGTACCCGGTAGCCATGTGCGACACCCTTTGGGATGAGGAGGAGCATTGGATTGTCTTCCCCCATATAATACACATCAGTTTGACCCTTTGTAGAAGAACCCTCACGCAAATCGTATAAAACGACCTGAGCATGACCTGCTGGGAAAAACCAAACGTCATCTTGCTTTTCATGATAATGAAAGGCTTTGATCACTCCTGGAAAGCTTTTCGACCACGATGCCTGCCCAAAACGTTGCAGCATCGGCTCATCATCTCGAATGAGCTCTGCAAAAAAGCCGCGATCATCACAATGTTTCATGAGTTTTTTCGTTTGTACACCATCAATCATGCTGATGCCATCTCCCTTCTTTCTGCAAATATTCGTGAAGCGCATCCTTCCAATGTCTCGGCTGCCAGCCTGTGGCTTCAATGGCTTGAAGGTCTAACACAGAATAGGCTGGACGAGGCGTTTGGAAGCCGTACTCTTCCGTGGAAATTGGCTCAATGGTCGTAGACAGGCCGCTTTTTGCCACAATTTCTGACGCAAAGTCAAACCAGGAACAGCTTTCTCGGTTACTGACATGATAAATTCCTGCATGCTGATCAAACAAATGAATGATGGCCTCTGCGACATCCTTTGTATAAGTCGGTGAGCCTACTTGGTCATTCACGATGCGCAAATGATCCTTTGTTTCTGCGAGCCGAAGGATGGTTTTCACAAAATTATGTCCCTCATGACCGTATAGCCACGATGTACGGATGATTTTCACTTCGTCTGATACAAGATGGATCAATTCCTCACCAAGCTTTTTACTTTTTCCATAAATGGTTTGAGGATCTGCTTGTGCATCCACTTGGTAAGGCGTGTCTGCTTGCCCGTCAAACACATAATCTGTACTGACATGTAACACATCAGCCCCTACGTTCTTTGCCTCCAGCGCTGTATAGTAGGCGCCAATGCCATTAATAAGATACGCCTTTTCCGTTTCTGTTTCACACTGATCTACTGAGGTATATGCTGCTGCACTGACAACAATATTAGGACGAAAGTGTCTCATCGCATGTTTGACTGCTTGCTGGTCTGCGATATTGAGCATGCTCCTCGTTAAGGCAATGACGGTGATGTCTTTCTCCTTAAGCTGTCTGCTCAATTCCTTCCCTAGTTGCCCGCCTGCACCGGTGATTAAAACTTTCATCCGTCACCCTTCTTCGCTCTGATCATATTTGGCACGATACCAATTGATCGTTTTTTCAATACCTGCTTCAAATGACGTCTCCTGCGTCCAGCCAAGCTCCCGTTTTAGCTTACTGGCGTCAATCGCATACCGCCGGTCATGTCCTTTACGGTCCTCAACAAACGCAATACGGTCATGACTGATCCCGAGCTGCGTCAGTATGGTTTTGGTCAAATCGAGATTCGTTTTCTCGTTGCCACCGCCGATATTGTACACCTGCCCAGCTGTTCCGTTTTCAAGAACCTGCTTTACAGCTCTTGCATGATCCTCTACATACAGCCAATCACGAATCTGCTGGCCATCTCCATAAATCGGGATTTTTTCTCCATTGATTGCTTTTCTAATAATCGTCGGTATTAATTTCTCTTCATGCTGATGCGGTCCGTAGTTGTTGCTGCATCGTGTGATCATTGCGGGTAATTGGTGAGTGTGGATATAAGATTTTACAAGCAGGTCTGAGCTTGCCTTGCTTGCTGAATAAGGATTATTCGGTGAAAGCGGTGTTTGTTCTGTGAAAGCTGGATCATTCAGTTCTAAATCTCCATATACTTCGTCTGTTGAAATATGAATCAGTTTTTTCGCCTTGCCCTTTAAAACTGCCTCCAGCATACGATAGGTACCGAGGACATTTGTTTGAATAAAGGGCTCTGCCGATTCAATACTGCGATCAACATGGGATTCTGCTGCAAAATGAATGATCGCATCATAGACTTCATCAAACGCTTGATCCAGCTCATGTTGAAGGGTGATATCCCCTTGAATAAAACGAAAATGAGACAGCTTTAATAATTCATCCATCTCCTCTGGATGACTGGCATATGTTAACTTATCAAAAACAGTGAGCCGGACATCTGTTTCCTGAAGCAGCAGTTTCACAAAATTCAGTCCAATAAATCCCGCTCCGCCTGTAATTAAATAAGACTTCGTCATTCGTATCCCTCTTTTTTCTTCATCGTTTCAAACATTTTCGTCGATGCTTGGTGGAGAGATTCATGTGTTCCTGCATCAATCCACCACCCTTTTAACATATCATAGGTCAGCTGGCTATTTGAGATATAGAGATTGTTTACATCTGTAATCTCTAATTCGCCTCGATCTGACGGTGAGATTTTCTCAATATATTGAAAGACTTCTTGATCATAAAAATAGATACCCGTGACGCAGTAGGATGAACGCGGATGCTCCGGTTTTTCCTCAATTGATAATATTCGCTGGTGGGCAGCATCAATTTCTGCAATACCAAACCGCTTTGGATCTGTCACTTCTTTCAACAGAACCTTCGCACCGCTTTCTTGCTGCTGAAAGGCTTCAACAAAAGGAGTTAGCGAATCCTCAAATACATTATCACCAAGCATTAGCACAAACTTTTCCCCTTCTACAAAGGGCTTTGCGTAGGATAAGCCGTCTGAAATTCCAGAAGCTTCTGGCTGTACCTGATACACGATGTTCATCCCCAGTTCCTCATCGCCTTCAAGCAGCTTTTGAAACAGCGGGATTTGTTCTGCTTGTGATATGACCATTACTTCTAAAATCCCCGCTTCTTTCAATTTGAACAATGACCAATAAATCATCGGATATGGGCCAACCGGCAATAAATGTTTATTGAAAATCTTCGTTAAAGGTGCCAGTCGTGATCCCTTTCCTCCTGCTAAAATAACTCCCTTCACATCTACACATCCTTATGTTCTTTTTGGTGATGATTCATGAGGTATATAAGAATGTTTTTCACTCGTTCGGTTCCTTTTCCATCAATGAGTGACCGTCCATTGAGATGAATGCTCCTGCGAAGAAAGTAGCTGCCGGACAGTCTTCGCACAGCACGCCATATATCCTTTTCATTCACAAGGCTACCCAATCCAAGATGGTGACAGGCTCCCTTTTGTGCAAAACGAGTGGCTGTTACTGCTTGGTGGTCTACTTGTGAAAGGACAATGCTGGGCACCCCGATACAAACAGCCTCATATAGCGTCATCCCGCCAGCAACAATCGCTAAATCGGCTTCGGCAAGATGGGCAGGTAATTGATCCGTATGGCGAATGAATTGAATATGTGCAGCCTCGATTTTCTCTTCGATACGAGAGGCTTTTCCTGTAACCGCTAGAATGTGTAAATGGCTGGCTTCGAGAAGTGCTGATACAGCTTTTGTTAATAATCCGCCTGGATCACTGCCCCCAAGGCTGATCACCACCTTCTTACATTCTTTGCGAACCTCATATGTGTCTTTTAATTTGCTGATCTCGTGATCTAACAATAAATAAGGTGTTCCATAAAAGTAGTCCGTTCCATTTACTTGCAGGTGCTTTTCATCCAGTCCACCATAAATGCCGTTTATGACAGCATCAGCAAGCTGGCAAGCTTCTGCTCTTTCTTCTTCAAATAAGACCAGTTTTGCATTTCTGAAGGACGCTTTGATCGATCGAAGGAACTGAAGGTCACAATCAAGAACATCGATCAGCAGAAGATCAGGATTTAGCTCTTTTATGTCCTGCTCCATTTGAAGAAATACGTTTGATTCCTGCACCAAATGAACGTGCCATGCTGAATGCGAGAGCATTTCTACACAAATCTGTTCATTTGTATAGAAATATAAGTCGTTTCCTTCTTGAATCAGTTCCTTTGCCAGACGTTTCATTCTAACGATATGCCCCATGCCTCTCAAAAAACCACCGTACACAACAATCATGATTTTTTTGTTCATTCAGCATCCTTCTGTCTCACAAATTGATTCAACCGAACCATATTAGGATCTTGTTCACAAATGGTGATGAGTTCAGCTGTAGGCACTGCAATAGACCCGCCGGCTTTTTCAAGTAAACGGGTGGCAAATACGTAATCTTCTTCTGTATCAACCGTGAATCGATAAGCAGGATATGCGAGTTCTTTGGGCGGTGTGAATAATTGCAGATGAAATTGCTCAGGGTGCTTTCGGATATACAGCGTGACATGCTCACGCTCCGGCTGCGTAAGGGGAAAATTGTCGATTTCACATAAGATAGTTGCGTTGATCATTTCCCCGGAAATACCGAGTGGTGTTCCAGTCGTATACGTGTAATCAGCCTTCTTCTTTCTATGTTCTTCAAGCATTTTCGACAAAAGCGCTGGATCTATAAATGGATTATCTCCCGTTAAACGTACAATGGTTTGTGGTTCAAAATGTTGAGCTATCTTTGCGAATCGCTGCAATACATCCATCTCACTGCCACGAAATACCTTATAGCCCTTTGATAAACAATAATGAGCCAATAGATCATCTTCTGCTTCGACTGTTGTGGCGATCATGAGGTTTTGCGTCTTGTGATTGTAATGATTTGATTGCTTTACACGTTCAACAATGAAATCGATCAATGCCATACCACCGATCGGCTTCATCACCTTTTTTGGCAGTCTTGTTGAGCCCATTCTAGCCTGTATGACAAAGAGCACATCATTGATCATTTGTAGACTCCTGCATGAGCACATCTTTCCACGAAACCCCTGTATGGGCTGGAATGTCTCTGACAGCCTTGGCACCAATTAAAGTCTCCATGTACCGCGGATGAAGACCTTGGCTTTTTTGTCCTGGACGTAATACGGCTAGATTTTCTTCAGTCAAAGTCTCGCCCTTTGCAATCCCTTTTATCGTAAAAATCCCTCGATACGCAAATTCACGAATCTGCCCTTCAATGGCAGTTGTTGTTTTAAAAGAACTGCCAAGGAGCTCCTCTGACACAGAATGAGCGTCTGTTTCTGATTGATTTCGGTCCTTTTCCGCCGCTCGAATATACTGAACCATTTCCTTTAATTCTTCGGGATCGAGCGCAAAGGAATGATCGGCGCCAGGCAGCGTCTTATCAATCGTAAAATGCTTTTCAATTATGGCTGCCCCAAGTTTCACAGCGGCAACAGGGGCTTCAGTAGGATGCTCACTATGATCGGAAAAGCCGATGACTGCCTCAGGAAAAGCGGAGGCTAAGGTTTGGAGCACACGAAGATTCGTGTAAGCTCTGGGCGCCGGATACTTTGCGACGCAATGCATGATAGCGACCTGATCGTTTTGCTCGCTTGTAATCGCCTCATATGCTTCATGAACATCTGCAATAGTGGCCCCGGCAGTTGAGAAAATGATGGGCTTTTGAAAAGAAGCTGTATGTCGCAAAAGAGGCAAATGATTGATTTCATAGGATGCTAGTTTGAAAGCTGGCGGATCGGTTTGATTTAATAAATCCGCAGATTCCTCGTCACACACTGTGCTTAAAAATATCAGCCCTTTTTCCTTACAGCGGGTTAATAACACCGGCAGCCATTCTGGCGGCAGCTCCATTTGTTCGACTAAGGAAAAAATGGACACCTCTTCTCCCTTGGCTGTCTCGTATAAACCTGGTTCCTTTTGATACATCCGATCAGCTTGAAACATTTGAAATTTCACTGCATCGGCACCTGCTTCTTTTGCCACATCAATTAAAGCAAGCGCCTGATCCAGCTTTCCATCATGGTTAATGCCCGCCTCTGCAATGATAAAGACAGGCGCTCCATCCCCCACTTTGCGATCTCCAATGTAGAAATGCGCCATCTTACCTCTCTCCTTTTTTCGGCCATACATGGTAATACAAAAAGGCATTTTTTGTTCTAAAGCCCAGCTTTTCGTACAGCTGAATAGCGGTTGTGTTATGCATCTGAGTTCCTGCAGACATAAACCGATGTCCTCTCTCATAAGAGGCTTTCACCATCGCAATCACCAGCTTTTTTCCGAGCCCTTTTCCTTGTGCATCCGGTCTAATGGCTAGTAAATCAAGCACCAGTTCATCGTCCTTGATCACCCCTTGGATCAAACCAACGACTTCATCGTTCACCTTTGCCGCGATATTGATATCTGCACGTCCGAGCAAATTATTTTTCATCCATTCTTGAAAGAAATGCTGGACGGCACTCTGGTCTAAAAAAGGATCAAGCGCATACCTGCTTTTCACAAAAGCCTGATAAGCGAGTGAGACCGCCTCATCGTATTCCTTTTCATTCGGCAGACTGATGACCACCTCTTCACCTGTTGATGGCATTTCCATGTGAACAGGCGGCGCTTCAAGACGAGTAAGACCGCCCACATAGTACACATGTGACAGCCTTTGGACGATGCGGTTTTTTTCAACATCCGCCGCTTCAAGACGTAAAAAGAAAAAATCGCATTTTTCTGATCTCATCCAATTGATAAAGCGCTCCATTAATTCCTGAAAAGCAGATGCTGACTCAGCTTCTGCAAACTTCACATGAAAAATATGCTGATCAAATATGCCACTTTCCCATTTTGACCAGTCGTATAACAGCACCGCTTTGAGCTGGGCGCCACTGACAAGACCAAACTGTTTGAAGCCTTTCATTTGTTCAATTTGTTGACCATAATTCTCAAGCCAAGCGGACAGCACCTGATCGTCTATTGCATGAACAGCCTTCATGAAGATGCCTTCTGTTCTTTTAAAATAGACAGCACCGCAGTGATGACATCCTGCACATCTTCATCTGTCATACTGGGGTAAAGGGGGAGTGAGAGGGTCCGCTTGTAGTACGCAAGTGACTCTGGAAAATCCTCTGGTGAATAGTGGTAGGTTTGTTGATAGTATGGATGCATATGAACAGGGATAAAGTGAACACTCGTGCCGATCTTATAGTCTTTTTGCAGCTGATCAATTAGCTCATCGCGTGTGATGAATGCTTCTTTCGGGTCCACTTGCAGTACATATAAATGCCATGCATGTCTTCCCTCATGATGCACTGGCGGCAGGATCAGCCCTGCTTCCTTTTGAAATGCCTGATTGTATGCTTTCGCAATGTGTTCTCTCCGTGCCTGCATATCATCTAGACGGCTTAGCTGGACAAGCCCTAACGATGCCTGCACATCAAACATGTTCATTTTATAGCCAGGTTCCTCGACCTCGTAGTACCACGTTCCTTTTTCTCCATAACGATTCCATGCTCCTTTGCTCATCCCATGGAGTGCTAGTCTTCTGATCCGAGCGGCAAGTGCATCATCATTTGTCGTCAGCATGCCGCCTTCCCCGGTCGCTATATTTTTCGTCGCATAAAAACTAAAGGCAGTCGCATCACCAATCGCTCCAATCGGCTGCCCGTGATACGTCGTATGCAGAGCATGAGCGGCATCCTCGAGCACAAATAGATCGTACTTTTTGGCAATGGCTAAAATCCGGTCCATATCGCACGATTGACCAGCAAAATGAACAGGGATAATCGCTTTTGTATGTGGTGTAATCGCCGCTTCTAGTCTCTCTGCATCGAGGTTGAGTGTCGCTGGGTCAATATCGACAAATACAGGAGCTGCCCCTGTATGAATGATCGTATTGGCTGTTGCGCAAAATGTCAGAGGCGTTGTAATCACCTCATCCCCATTCCCAATCCCTCTAGCTTTTAAGGCTAAAAATAAAGCAGCCGTACATGAATTGACAGCGATCGCATGTTTTGCACCGGTCAGCTGTCGAAACTCTTCTTCGAACTGTCTGACTTTTGGTCCGGTTGACAGCCAGCCTGATTTTAATGTTCCAATGACTTCGTCAATTTCTTCCTGCTCAATCAACGGCAGGGCATAAGGAAGAAATTGTTCTCTCTTTTTTTCCATATCGCTTGCACACCCCTATCTTCATCTCTGAAAATCTACACCTGTTTTTGTTTTAAGCAGAGAAAGCAGAACATCAGTCGATCGCGCATGCGGATAATGTTGTTTAATGAACTTAGCTCCTTGCTGCTTTGCCAGCTTCATCTCTTGATCATCCGACAAAATACGAATGGCTTTCTCAGCCAGTTCAACAGGGTTTTCCATCTGATAGCTGCCAAGCGACTCGTAATAAGGGTATCTTCTGCCTTCTGTCATTTTCCCGATCAGCACACTCTTTTCAAAGAGCATCGCTTCAAGACCGACGGTTGATGTGAGCGTAATGACCATATCCATATATGGCAATAGGTCATACAAGTCGATTTCTTTTTTAATCAATCTCACATGATTTCCTGCTCGTTCAATGGACATATACTCATTTAATCGATTGCGGGCAATTTCCCACGGATGCGGCTTCATGATCAACTGAATGTCTTTCCGTTTTGCAATCGTTTGAAGCACATCACCATAGAAAGCTTCTGAAAACGGCTGCGTCGCCACAAGTACGGTCTTTTTGGCAGGATTGAAGTTCAATTTACGAAAGATGAGTTCCTGCTGAAGCGGCGTTCGATCCTTCACCAAATCAAACCTCGGATGACCCGTGATCTCCACCTGTTCCGGCTGACAGCCTTTGTCTACATACCAGTCTTTTTCATACTTTCCAAACACCCCGTGGCACGTCGTGAAAATTGGTAAAAAGGCTTCGTCTCCCATCAGTGCGCCGTGCTGAAGACAGATACTCGTGAGCTGACGTTTCACAGTTTGCAGTGCAAGTACCCGGCTGTATGCATCCTCCGTTGTCCCCACAATGATAGCTGCAATTGGCTCCATCTGAAAAAGCACTTCTGTCTGGTCTATCACATCAATAAATTGCACAATGTCCTTCCGAAGCTTTTCTCTAAAAAAGACATTGCCAAAGACCGGGTGCTTTGCGTAAGGTTTAAGGAGAGCATTTGCTTTCTCAATATATTCAGCATGGGCTTCTTTATTAACCTCTCCAGCTAATTCAGGCTTGCTGATGACAGGTAAACCGAAATAGTCTGCCTTCTTCCAGCGAGCAAGCACCACGGTTTGACTCGGATGGAACCGCGTGTAATTTTGTTCAGTAAAACGCAGATGTTCAAAGTGAAGCAAGACCTTTCCATTCGCCGGACGATACGCAATACGCTTGATCTGTTGCTTATGTTGATCAAAAAATGGCTGAATCTCTTCCGGCAGCGGACAATCGGTTGTCAATTCTTGACCGAATGCTTCATCCTCCATACGTTCCCTTACCTCAGGACTGATATATTGATAGAAATTGCTGATCAACCCAAGAGGAATTTGTTGATAGGACAAATCCTTCATGAGATTTACAAACTCAAAGTACACCTGCCAATAATGATGAATATAGTGCGACACTTAAGGTCACCTCCCATGTTTTTGTTTTAATATGCGGCGGAGCTCCCAGCAGGTAGACTGCTCAGGAAGTGCTTGAATAAAGGCATTTTTCTCTTCTTCCGCCAACTGATAGTGAATGGACTGTTCTGTGATGTAATTTGTATCTAACACTTCATCATAGGGATAGAACGGATAAAAATGATTTAATCGAAAAAAGAAACGGGCATCCCCTATTCGATAAAAATGCGGACTCTCGTCCCAGTAAGACCCAAATTCAGCATGAATTTTTGTTAAAATCGAAGCACGATGAATGACCGAACAATGATCTATTGCACAAGGTGCATTCCATTGCACCGTTTGCGCAGGTCGAATCGTTTCCTTTACTGGCTCTTTTTCACTATTTAAATAGATTACTTTTGAAGCAGAATAGACAATATCTTCACCTGGTCGAGCATCTAGATAATGTGTGAGCTTCTCTAAACGGTCCGGGGCATAGACATTGTCATCTGTGGCATAGGAAATATACTCTCCCTTTGCTAGTTCTAATGCTTGATTAATGAGGACGGCGTATCTGGTTTTCGCTGTTCTCTCCTCCAGCGATTTGACACCGCTTTGGATAAAATGAACACGGGGATCATTGCGAAAGGGCTCAATCGCGGCAAGGGTTTTTTCGTTTGAACCATCGTCCATGATAAATAGTTCAAAATCTGACAGCGTCTGCTGCAAAACCGCTTCAATCGATCTGCCGACGTAAGCCGCCTTGTTGTAGCTCGTCATAATGACAGTTACTTTTGTCAAAGTTTTCACCTCGGTCTCTTTCAAACTATGTTTATCATATGTGTCTCCTCTTAAAGAGACTGTAGAGTGACCTATTTTTTATAAAATTGTATTTTTTATTGTTTTATCTTTGAAAAACGTGAACTTTTTGGTAATATAAGTAATCATTTGTGTGTATTAAAGGAGTAAAGAACATTGGAAGCTATGAAGAATGATCACTCCCAAGAAGAGGAAGCAAAAGGTTTTTTTCGTTTTTTCAAAATTTTCGTCGCAACAAAAACAATTATTCGCTCATATCAACATTCCTCTATTCCCATTTGGCTGATGATGCTCCTTGCAAGTATCGCTGGTACAGGCTGGGTCTACGAAGGGTATTTTAGCGATTATATGGGCAATCATATTCCATTCCCTTTTATTCTGTTACAAGGTGCGGGATATGGTATTCTCGCAGGCAATCTCGGTCTATTTTTCGGTGTACTCATCCTAAAGTGGTTAGGGCGTCTTTTTTTCGGCAGTCAAGCGGCATATCGAGATGTACTCAAAGCCTTCACGCTGACGACCTTTTTCCCTTCCGCTTTATTTGCACTTAGTTGGATTTTCACGATTGGAATGCTTGGTCCGTATACGTTTGTCAAAATCTCACCCTATTTAGATCAGCATTATGAGGTTTGGTATTATCTTGATCTTTTGACACTGATTGAGGCTTATGCAAAGACGTGGATATTTGGAATGACGGTTTTAGGTATTGTCGCTGTGATGAAGCTCAGATTATGGCAAGCCTTTCTCATTGTGATCACACCGCTTGCGGCATGTTTTCTCATCGTGACACTTTCATTTGATGTCCAGCGCGCTGTAAATTGGATGATGTAAGGAAGGTTGCACATCATATTCGTAAGCAGCGAAGCGCAGAACTGGCAAAGAATGCGGGGTTAGCCCGCGCCTAAGGAACTGCACCGCAGTTCCTTTTTTTCGTTCAATGTACATATTCTGCCCTCCTGTCTCATAGTGTGAAAGAGAGAAAGAATGCTATGGAAACAACAGGTGCTTAAGTGCCTTCTGTTTAGAACACCATGAGGAAAGAGGAGGAACGTTATGAAATTGAAAAATCAATTTGGGCAAGGTTCGGGTTTCGAAGGTCAAGATTTTCGCCAGCAACAATATGGAGCAAATCCGTATCCTGCGCAGCAGATGGGTTATTCAGTCCCTCCCCAAACGCAGGGTCAAATGCAAGGACAAATGCAGCAGGGATTTTCACCAATGCCGTCTACTGGTTCTTCACAAGGGGGGCAGGGCATGCAGAGCAGCGGGCAGCCTTATCAAATCCCTTCTGGCCCGATTTATCAGCAGAATGTCACTGGTCAGCTGCCAATCGAGCAGTCCTATATTGAAAATATTTTACGTTTGAACCGTGGCAAGGTAGCCACGATTTATATGACGTTTGAAGCAAGTAAGGAATGGAACTCGAAGATTTTCAGAGGCGTCATTGAAGCTGCAGGACGTGACCACATTATCATTAGTGATAACAAGACAGGAACACGATACTTACTATTAACGATCTATCTTGATTACATTACGTTTGATGGGGAAATTCAATACGACTATCCATACTCCATGTCCACGTATTCTCCGAGGTAGACAATGTCACATATCGCAAAAGCAAGGAGCAGGCGCCCTTGCTTTTTTCTTTTGACTAGGTTTTTGTCACACCTCTCAGGCGCTGCTCATAAGATGCCTAGTAGTTTTTATCAAACACCTAGAGGTGACATTCATGACTGTTGAGCTGGATTATACATCACCAAATGTTAAATATTCATACGATCTAAATCAAAGCCCACTTGTGAAATACGATCAGCATAACCTGATTAACGTTTTAGGAAAAAAGCAATTAAACTCGTTGGATCAAGTATCCCTGCTGGATATATATTTGAGTAAAAGCAAAGTCGTAGAGCCTCATTATCATCAAAATGCCGCAGAGCTTGTTTATTGTATAGCCGGTTCTGCTGCCGTCTCAATGCTGAATCCATTTACAAAAAAACTGCACACCTATACCATCACCCCTGGACAGGTAGCAAACGTACCTCAAGGCTGGTGGCACTACGAAGTTGCCCTTCAAGACAGGACTCATTTGTTAGCCATTTTTAACGCATCTACGCCAGAAGTGATCCTGGGCTCAGACCTTCTCACCCTCACCCCTGCTCACATCATGGCACATACGTATTGCATGAACGAAACACAGTGGAAACAGGCGATTCAACCTGTGAAGCCAAGTGTGTTTATCGCGCCATTTTGCCACAGAGAAGAGGAAGCACAAACGAACCCTGTCCCTCCGTCTCACTACATCCCTTATTATCAAGCACCGCCAAACTACGCCCCTTACTGGAATTAAGAAAAAAACCGATGCCCCTCTCAGAGCATCGGTTTTTTGGCTTATAAATTTTTTGCTGCTGCAATGACAAGCATGATCCAAGAAGCGATAAATGCTACTCCGCCAATTGGGGTAATGGCACCTAGAATCTTCACCTGAGTTAATGCCAGAACATAAAGGCTACCTGAGAAGAAAAGGATGCCTGCAAGCATTACCCAGCCAGCGGTTGGAACTAGAGAAACACCTGACAGCTTATCAGCAAGAAAAGCGACAATAAATAGTCCTATCGCATGGAACATTTGATATTGAACCCCTTTGTTCCAAATCTCTATATACTTTTCAGGAATTTTCCCTTCAAGACCGTGCGCACCGAAGGCTCCGAGTCCAACAGCTAGCATCGCATTAATCGCACCTAAAATGAAAAATAGTTTCATTCGTCATTCTCCTTATCTCGTCAATTATGTTTATCATAGCGCGTGTGACAGACGATATTCAACTTTCCGTTTACGTTGACACGAGATTGTCGGATTTCTTTTTCTTTCGTAACAGAACTTGATCGACCGCGATCGCAATGAGTGTACCTAGTACAAGTCCATTGCTTAATAATGAAATAAGCACAGGATGCATGCCTTTCAAGGCTCCCTGCGGTACAAACATCGCCCCTACACCTGCTAAAACGGCAATTCCTAGGACAAAGCGAATACGCGGAATTTCTTCTTTCTCATACTGATCGAACTCAGACATCGCAATACCAATCATTGAGGAGAATACCACAAAGTTTACAGCAAGCCCCACAGGTGATGGCAATGCGGAGAAAAAGCTCATGAGCAGCGGGAATAAACTAATGAGTACAATGAGCAGACTTCCTATGAAAAATGGCTTTCTCGATGGAATTTTCGTTGTCTGGATAAATCCTGCTGCCCCGGAAATAGGTACAGGCGCAATCGCTCCGATCAATCCGCTCAGTAAGTGGCCAAATGCTGCGACAAAACCAGCCGGACGAGCTCTCTTCCGTTCACGCAGTTCACCAAATGCCTTCACTGAACTTTCCACAATTCGAATACTTGCCAGCATGTTCACAATGAGTAATATCGTAATGAAAAAGGACGTGACAAGCAATCCGCTGTCAAATACCGGCATTCCGAATGGGAATAGTTTCGGAAACTCGATGATTTTCTCTGGAATTCGAACCGGCTTTGCCAGCCCGAGTAGAGCGAATAACAACCAGCCTCCTGCAAGGGCAAACAACACAGAAAACTGTCTTAAGTAATGCCATTTTGAGCGGCTGATCATGAAGGTCAGAACAATAATCAAGATCGATAGGCAAAAGACAAGCCCGTCCACCTGATTTCCCCGATAGCCGATGCCCATCAGCCCTTTCATGATCGGCTGACTTAACTGCACGACTAATAATAGCAAGTAAATACCTGTGACGACTGGCGTAAATAAAGACGCGAGCCAATTGATGATTTTAAATAAACTAAAAATAAAAAAGAAAGCGGCACTAAAAATTAAAGCTCCTTGTAGTGCTTGCAGAGTTTCAGGATACGTTGCAAAGATGGTTCCTGTCATACCTGCATAAAGGGTATACACACCCCACCAAAGCCCTGCTGGACTTTCATTGATCGGCAGCATATGGCCGCATAAACATTGCACCATCGCCACAAGACCAAGTGAAAAGAATGTACTTTGAATCAGCTCCGCTGACTGCACTTGGTTCAACTCAAATGCTTGTGCAATCGCAATTGGTACAGCAATAGAAGCTGCGATAAAAAATGCCATCCACTGAATGGCGCCCAAAAATAGTTTCAAACCGATCACCTTCCCTTTGTCGTGACAAGACCATTAAAAATCAAAGATAGAGTCGCCGTTCCCGTCCTTCTCTTTTTGCCCCTCTTCTTGATGCTGAAATTTCTTCGCACCACTCGCACCCATCAGTTTCTCAAGCATGGCTTGATTTGAGGATATGGGCGGCGTGGACGGTGTCTGTATTGAAGAAGGTGGCGAGATAACCGGCGCTTGCGGCATTTGCACCTGTGATGGTGCATCGAGAATGACATCACATAGTGAAGAAATCGCCGCCACTTGACGTTTCACCTCTTCATCATTTCCACTTTGTTTCGCCTTTTGAACCGCTTCCTCCATTTTTTGAAGCAGGCTTGATATATGAATATTCAAGGGTAGACCCTCCAATCTAAAAAAGTCTCTTTTCAACATTATTTTACCAAATGAACAAACGAAATGGGTTCATTTTTTCAAAGCAGTCTGCTCCCGCCTCTCTTATTTGACCCGACATAGCCCTTCACACATAATAAAAGAAACAACATCGTTTATGAAAGGATTGAATAATGGACAAACTCACTGCTCTTTTTCAGAAACAAAAAGTCTTTCAAAAGCGGCTGGTTGAAGAACGCATCCGTCTTCTTAAAGACTTAAAAGCAGCCATCAAACAGCATGAGAAAGATATTTTACAAGCCTTGGCCCATGATTTACATAAATCCGAACAGGAAGCCTACACAACAGAGATCGGGATGGTGTATGAAGAAATCAATCATACCATCAAGCACCTTCACAAATGGGCGAAGCCAACACGCGTGAAAACACCCCTGACTCATATTGGATCAAAAAGCATGATCATCAAGGAACCTTATGGAAGTGTGCTCATCATTGCTCCTTGGAACTATCCTTTCCAATTGGCCCTTTCTCCATTAGTTGGTGCCATTGCTGCGGGTAATGCCGTTATTTTAAAACCGTCTGAGCTAACGCCGCAAGTTTCAGAAGTAATCAGTACAATCGTGGAACGTGTATTTCAAGAAGACCATGCAGCTGTCGTAGAAGGCGGAGTAGATGTGAGTACAGAGCTGTTGAAACTGCCCTTTGATTATATCTTCTTTACAGGAAGTCTGGCAGTCGGCAAAGTCGTCATGGAAGCCGCCGCAAAGCATTTGACCCCAGTCACACTTGAGCTTGGCGGAAAAAGCCCTTGCATCGTCATGCCTGATGCAGATATCAAATTAGCGGCAAAGCGAATCACGTTCGGCAAATTTACCAATGCTGGTCAAACGTGTATTGCACCAGACTATCTGCTTGTTCATGAATCCATTAAAGAGGATCTTTTGCGGGAAATGACAGCCTGTATCCGTGACTTTTATGGCGAACAACCGGAAACACATCCGCACTTTGGGAAAAATGTCAGCCAGCGTCATTTTGACAGGCTCTCACAATTCCTCTCAAATGGAACGATCGTCACGGGGGGACAGCGCAACGAAGACGAGCTCAAAATCGCTCCGACCATTTTAGACCACATCACATGGGAAGATCCCGTCATGCAGGAGGAAATTTTCGGACCGATTCTGCCTGTCATGACCTTCGAATCTCTGCACGAGGCAGCACATATGATCAAAGCAAGACCGAAGCCGCTTGCACTTTACTTATTTACAACAAGCAAGGAAACAGAATCCTATATCCTAGACCATCTCTCATTTGGCGGAGGATGTATCAATGACACGCTCATGCATGTCGCTACTCCTTACCTGCCATTCGGAGGCGTGGGTGAAAGCGGCATAGGACGATATCACGGGAAAGAAAGCTTCTTTACGTTTACGCATGAAAAAAGCATCCTGCGCCAAACGAATCGCTTCGATTTTTCCTTCCGTTATCCAAATGCGAAAAACGGACTCGATTTGGTTCGTAAATTTTTAAAATAAACAGGACGAAGGGTCTCTCCCCTCGTCCTCTTTTTATTCAATATCTTGGATACACCAATTGATTTCTTCAATCCCCATTTGATTTAAATACGCGTTTACCTTTGAGAACGGACGACTGCCAAAAAAGCCGTTTCTTGCAGAAAAAGGACTTGGATGAGGTGACTCAATGATGTAATGCTTGTTTTGATCAATGCGTTCTTTCTTATTTTGAGCATGTCTTCCCCACAGCACAAAAACGACGGGCTGATCACGTTCATTCAGCACATCAATCACGCGGTCTGTCACACGTTCCCAGCCCTTGCCTTTATGAGAGTTCGCCTCGCCCTTTCTCACGGTCAGCACAGTATTTAAGAGCAGCACACCTTGCTCAGCCCAGCTCACAAGTGAGCCGTGATTTGGAACAGGACAGCCAAGATCATCCTTTAGCTCCTGAAAAATATTTCTCAACGATGGCGGATGCTTCACGCCAGGCTGAACTGAAAAGCTTAATCCATGTGCCTGACCTGGGCCATGATAAGGGTCTTGTCCCAAAATCACGACTTTGACTTCTTCATAAGACGTCAAATGAAGCGCACGATAAACGTCATCCGGTTTCGGAAAAACGGTCTGCGTGCGGTATTCCTCCTTCATCCATTCACGTAATTCTTGATAATATGGCTGTTCAAATTCACTTTTCATCACAGCCCACCAGCTATCATTTAAAAATGGCTTCATTGGGGTTCTCCTCCTTGTGTCTGCTGTGCAAGCCTTGAGATCATCGGTTTTCCGTCCCACACAATCTCACTCTCTGATTCTCGTTTTTTCATCGCTGGTTCTTCTAATAAGACAGCAAAGTTCGCTGTTGGCAAATCGCCCAGCCCGTGCTTTTCACTGAGATCATCTAAGTAGTTCTTCCTTGTCTCACCAAGATCACTAGACTGATTCCCGCCGCCGTCAAAAAACGCATAGATCACACTGGCAGCTGGTACTCGTTTGACCCGGGCATGCTGTGTGACACGTAAGAAAAAGTCCCAATCCCAGTAATGATGCATCGCTGGATCAAAATAGCCAATCTCATCGTGTATACAGCGTTTGTACATACTGCCGGAAGGAACGTATGTAGAAAAGACACGCATATCCTCAATAGCAGCTGTATACGCAAACAGACGTCTTGACACAGGGAAGCGGGTCGCACCTTTTTCTTCAAATGATACAATTTCTGCATCAGAAAAGACAAAATCGGCCTCATCCAGCGCCTTACTCATACGTTCAATATGACAAGGTGTAAAATAATCATCGTCATCACTCAGCATGATCACATCGCCTGTCAGCTCCCGCACTCCCACATTTCTAGCATTCACATGCTGGACATTCTCATCTAAATGGATCAAGCGGATCGGAAGTTCGGGGTAGAGTTCCTGAATGATCTCGACGCGCTCTCCTGCATCATTCACAACCACAATTTCAAAAGGCTGTACGGTTTGTCTTTTAATAGATTCAAGCAGCTCACACAGTGCGCTGAGCCGGTTATGTGTCACAATTAATAAGGAAATCTTCATATTCAGCTTACTCCTTTAATAGATTCGTCTTTTTCCATTAAAACATAAAATGGCGTTCTTCTCATGATATAAAAGGCGGTTTGATATGACGGGAAAATGGGAATTTTTGATGAAAAGGAGTGATCATGATGGAATATTTCATAGTAGAAAATAGCAAAGAAGCCAACCAGACCATCGAACAAATACGTTCAGCAAAGGATGATATTTTTGTTTTTGCGTATGATCCAGAACGCTCTGATACCGTCACCGAGCATACGAATGCCAAAAGCATGACAGCGGTCGATCAAGGGATTTTAGATCAAATGGCCAATGTCATCCGCACCCGGGATGACGAGCTCATGGCCAAATTGATGTCGGTTGGCGCCGATCAGGAATTAGCTTTATCACTTTTGGACGAACTGAAAAAGGGGAAATTGGTGATTTGTAAAAGGTAAGGGGAAAGGCGTTCTTCCTAGGGTGGAACGCTTTTTTATGTCGTTTCATTGTGATAAATGGAAAAGCTGATTATAATAAGGGATAGAACAGTAACTGTTACACATCAAATTGGAGGTTCAGCAACTATGTCTATGAATAAAGCACTCACCATCGCAGGCTCGGATTCAAGCGGCGGTGCAGGTATCCAAGCAGATTTAAAAACGTTTCAAGAAAAAAACGTCTATGGGATGACAGCTTTAACCGTTGTCGTTGCAATGGACCCACATAACCATTGGGATCATCAGGTGTTTCCAATTGATACGGCGACAATTCGTGCGCAGCTCTCTACCATTGTAGAAGGCATTGGGGTAGATGCGCTGAAAACGGGTATGCTCCCAACAGTCGACGTGATTGAACTGGCAGCGGACACCATCAAAACATATGACCTAAAAAATGTCGTCATTGATCCTGTTATGGTTTGTAAGGGTGCGAACGAAGTGCTATATCCGGAGCACGCTGAAGCACTGCGCGAAAAGCTTACGCCACTGGCAACCGTCATCACGCCTAACCTTTTCGAAGCAGGTCAATTAAGCGGAATCGGTGAGATCAAAACGATCGAACAAATGGAAGAAGCAGCAAAACGCATTCACGAACTTGGTGCCAAGTATGTGGTCATCACTGGAGGCGGTAAGCTAAGCCCAGATAAAGCGATCGATTTGCTTTATGATGGACAAACCTTCGAACGACTTGAAACAGATAAGATCGATACAGATTACACACACGGCGCAGGCTGCACATTCTCAGCAGCAGTCACAGCTGAACTAGCAAACGGCTCAGACGTGAAAGAAGCCATTTATGCAGCAAAAGAATTCATCACAGCTGCCATCAAAGGCTCTTTCCAGCTAAATGAATACATCGGACCAACAAAGCATTCTGCTCATCGTTTTGATAAGTAGAATAGAAAAAACCGATTCGCCTTGTCAATGGGCGAATCGGTTTTTGTTTGTACTTACAAGCTCTTGGATACCTTCTCTATTCTCTCAATTTCATCACGTCAATCACAACGAATATTTTGATCTTTTCAATATCATCAATGGGTACAAACTTCTTGTCCTCCAAATAAATATACGTTTCTATCTTCAATTGACGTCACCTTTCATTTCATAAAAAAAGCATACCCGCATCTGGGTACACTCTTTTATACACAAGGAATACCTACTTTTGCTGATCAGATTCTTTGGCCATTTTTCGAATAAAGGCTTCAATAGATTCAACAAATAAGGCATATTCTTTCATTTGTTTATACGTACCTGACAGCTTCTCTTTTAATTCTTCCTGCTCTAGAGAAGGTTCACCGAGAATAGATTGGACTTGAATGAGCAATTCTTTATATTCTTCACGTTTATCTTCAACATGATCTGCCATTGTCTCCAAGCGTTTTCTAGTCGTCGGCTGCTGTTTTGAATTCAAGTAAACAACCCCTTTTTGTCCTACCGCATTTGGATAAACGTCAGCCTCAGCTGTATATATTTTAAAATGATACCATAATTCCACTTGTTATCATATATGTAAAACGTCATCAAACCGCTTCTGACCACCCTTGTATATACATGATATAGCCCCTAAGATACAGGTTGAATTCACTAGAAAAAAGCAGATCATTGATCTGCTTTTCTTTGTAAATGCCATGTTTTTAGTTTAAGCTTTGTTTCATTTCTGCCACTGATTGAGATTGATTTATTTCCCGGGGAAGGAAAATAACGAGCAGTCAATACTTCTCTGCCTCCGTTTACAAAAATCTCAATTGACGATGCATCGATAAAGATGTGAAGGGCATGTAATTCCTCTATTGCCACTTCTCGAACTTCTTTTGTTCGATCTTCAAATCGATCTCGCTCTAATGTCAGTTTGCCCTCATCTTTATCATAAATGATACGGGCTGCCGCTCGAATACAGCATTCAAACCCTTTTTGTGTATCAATTTGATCAATGAATAACTCTGCGCTCGTAATATCATCTACAGGAATCGATTGGACGGAGCGTTTGATATGGAAAACATGCTCCTGTTCGTTGGTTCTCATCGCCTGGAGC
This sequence comes from Bacillus sp. FSL K6-2841, assembly GCF_037976435.1. Taxonomy (NCBI): domain Bacteria; kingdom Bacillati; phylum Bacillota; class Bacilli; order Caryophanales; family Bacillaceae; genus Bacillus; species Bacillus sp. FSL K6-2841. The sequence continues at coordinate 3,371,680 of NZ_CP150266.1, forward strand.
TCAGTAACTGGCTTTTGAATCAGATGTCCGTCTTCATCTAAACGCAGCTCTCTCGGAATGGTGAGGCAGTGTATCCATTGATACGAAATTGTTGGATGATGCTCTTCTCCTTGATCAGGCACTCCCATCCATCCAATTAAAAGTCGTCTGCCTGATTCGTCTAAAAAGGTTTGCTGCGCATAGAAGTCAAAGCCTCGGTCCAGCTCCTCAAACGCTCCGTGCGTATATTGATAAGTATGATCATCCAATTTCCCAACAAAATAACCTGATTGATGTGTATTATGATATTTTAAGCCATCCGGCTCGAGCCCCTGCGGCGACACAATCAATACATCCCGGCCATCTAATTCAAATAGATCTGGACATTCCCACATGTAGCCGAAATCCTCTAATCCATTTTTCCCACTGCCTGCAATGATGCCTTGAAACGTCCAATTGTCTAAAGTATCAGAGGTAAACAGGACGAGATTCCCTTTCAGATACAGGCTTTGTGCACCTAGAACCATGTACCACTGACCATTTCGCTTCCATACTTTCGGATCACGAAAATGGGCGGTGAATCCTTCTGGCAGCGTCGCCACGACACCTTTTTTCTGAAAATGAATGCCATCCTCTGAAACAGCTAAACATTGATACGTCTCGCGGTTTCCTTGTTCATCTCGAACGTTGCCAGTGTACATCACATACATCTGTCCATCGTCAATGACTGCACTGCCAGAATAACAGCCGTTTTGATCAAACCAATCACTTGGCGCAAGGGCGGCTTCCTCGTGCTGCCAATTCACTAAATCCGTCGATGTGTAATGGCCCCAAAATTTTGCGCCGTGACCGGTTTTGAATGGCTGCCACTGATAAAAAACGTGGTAAATCCCTTTCCACTGAATCAACCCATTCGGGTCATTTAAAAGACCAACTGGCGGCATTAAATGAAAATGCTGGCGATACACATCTTTTTTCACCAAATGCTCATAGTTTCGAATACGTTCTGCTACCTTTTGACGAAGTGCTGCGTCAGTTGTTGTCATGACTGTGACCACTCCTTGCTTATTTTTCTACTTCTTTTACTTTAAACATGATAGTGAGAGTAAATGAGACCGTAACAGCGATTAACATACCAATCACATAATTCACCACATTTTGCACACCGAATGGCGCTGCAATCGCAATCATCGGAATACCTGTTAAACCATATGCGTTGGCTGCTACCTTTGTAAAGACAACAAATGCCCCGCCTAATGCGCCTCCAATCATCGCAGCGATAAACGGCTTACGATAGCGGAGATTGACACCGAATATCACGGGCTCGGTAATCCCTAGGAAAGCTGAGAAGGCTGCAGGAAGTGCGATTTCTTTTGTTTTCGCGCGTTTCGCTAAGAAAAAGACCGCCAAGCCTGCCCCGCCTTGCGCTACGTTGGACATCGCCCAAATTGGCAGCAAATAGTTACGCCCAATATCATTCAGCAGTCCTGCTTCAATCGCATGGAAGCTATGATGAACCCCTGTGAGTACAATGAGAGAGTAGGCTCCTCCGAAAATGAGTCCTGCTAAGAACCCTGCATGATCATAAATAAATGTCAGTGCATTCGAAATTCCTGTACCGAGCATTCTTCCAAGTGGTCCAACAGCAATAAACGTCACAAATCCCGTCACAATCACCGTCACAAATGGAGTCACAAGTAAATCAATACTGTTCGGAACCACTTTTCTTAAATTCTTTTCAACAAGGCACATGATGTACACAGTCAATAACACTGGAATGACTGTTCCTTGGTAACCAAGAAGAGCAATATCAAAATTGAATAAATGCATATACTCTGGTTTCGCATCCGTCAGTCCCCACGGGTTGAGAAGATTCGGGTGAATCATAATCCCCCCAATAACGGCTCCTAAATACGGATTTCCACCAAACTCTTTCGCTGCACTGACCCCAATTAAAATCGGCAAAATGATAAAGGCTGCACTTGAGAACATATCAAGCATTTGAAAAATCGCGGAGCTTGGGTCAGCCCATTTGAAGGCTTTCATCATGCCTAAAAGCCCCATTAATAAACCGCTTGCAACAATGGCTGGAATGATCGGCACAAAAATATTTGATAACGTCTTTGCAAAACGTGCGAGTGGATTCATTTTTTGTTTCACTGCTTCATCATGGCTGACAGGTTTTTGTTTCTCGTCGTCTGTCTCAAGGCCGACCTCACGAGCAAATGGTTCATATACTTTGTTGACTGCACCCGTTCCAAAAATGATTTGGAATTGCCCCGAGCTTGAGAAAGCCCCCTTTACCCCTTCAAGTTCCTCAATGGCATCTTTGTCAATCAGTTCCTCATCTTTCATCACCAATCTGAGTCTTGTTGCACAATGCGTGGCACTGATGACATTTTCCTTGCCGCCTAATCGTTCTGTTAATTCTTTAGCTGTTTTTTGATAATCCATGTTGTCTCCTCCTTTTTTAAAGCAAAAAAGACCTAAAATTCACCAACGATAAAAGGACATACACGTCCCCTCGTTACGCAAATTTTAGGTCTTGCCTGCCTGACAGTCACAATCCCGCGATATCAAATTTTGATTACGCTTTCATCATAGTATAAGAGCGTGATATGCGTCAACCTCTTTTTTCGAATCTATTGACCCATATACACTATTTAAAGTAGTGTGCACAAAAAAAAGCCTGCATGCAGGCACAACCACTAAACCAATTCGGCATCCTGCAGACGCTGGACATGCAGCGTGATGTAGCCGATCTCCGATTCAGGGAGATGAAGTTCATATTCATTTTTCAACAAATCAGCGAGTCCACGTGCACACTGGTAAGCCAAATCATACTTTGTTTGGATAAAACTCAGCATGTCATCGTCCATGATTTGAAATGCCTCATTTGATTCCAACCTGCTTAATGCATACCTCAAATGTGTCACAAGCCGCTGATAGGAAATACTATCCTCATCAATTGAATGCTGAAAATAGCTTTCTATATGCTCGATCATTTCTTTGATCATCGTTGTATATTTCACGGTCTTTTTCATAGACTCCGTATTCATTTTGGCCGTATGAATATGGAGTGCCACATACCCTGCCTCATCGTCCGGCAGTTCAACCCCAAGCCGATCCTTTACATAACGAATGGCATACTTTCCAATATCATATTCCTGCTTATATAAGACTTTGATCTCACCAAGCAATTTATTATATAGCACAATGCCCTTTTGAATGCGTTCTATAGCAAAGGATAAATGGTCAGTCAGTGATATATGGATATGATCACTAAGCGGCATCATCAGTTCACCCTCTGCATAACTGATGATATGCTCTGCTACCTCAATATGCGCTTCGGGCAATGTCGCAAGAATTTGTTTGAATTTCTCATTTTCTTCACGCACAACAAAGATTTTCTCTATTTTTTGAACGGGAACGACGTCATTTTTCCCCTTCTGAAAAGCAATTCCGGGCCCCATCACAATTTTCTCCTGATCACCTTCCTTTACAACCACTGCATTGTTATTCAATATTTTATATATCTTCAAGGGGTATCCTCTCCCACCAGATAACGTTTCTTATGTGGGATTTTACCCTGTTTCATCTCCCATGTAAAGGTAAGAGCGGACCAGCACGCGCCTCTCTCGTCGTCTTCTCATCAAGCATCATCAAACTTTGCTTAAACGGTTTCTCTGACCTGCGCTTCTTGTTCTTTTCTTCTGCCAGCTTCTCTAGCTCTCTCTCGTTCACAACTTGAAAGAAACGATCATCCACCGCAGCCGCCTGAAAACGTTGCTGCTTCATCATCACACCAGGATTCACAAGCACATTCATCATGAAACCAAACCATACACTCAACCAGTTTTTGAATTTCTTCACTGAACATCCCTCCGCTTTTCTTAGAATCTAGCAGTTCTAGCAAAACAACTGCTCCTATCATATCCCGAGAAAAAAGAGAGGTTTGTCACAATCTGGGTGAAAAAACAAACTAGTTTTCAGAAGTTTTGTTGAAAAGTGGAGAAGATGATCATGTATGAGGGTGTTTGAATAAAAATTTTATACACACTATATCCAAAAGATAAGCACACCTTATCAACAGGGTTTATCCACATATCAACACCCTGCTACTAGATTTTGTGTATGGGATTTTTTTATTTTCCATATATATATCTAAATAATTGAGTTATCAACAGAAGTTTGTGCATAAGTGAGACTTTATAAACAAAATAGTCCTTTATGACTATGTAAAATAAGACCATTTTAGTAAAGGAATTGTTTTCATCGTATTGAATACTTAATAACGGGCAGTGAATCTTTCCTATTTATCCACAAAAAGAAAGGCTATCTCCCTAAAAACACAGCTAGAAAGGGGAAAATTAATGAAAAAGGTTATCTCTCGTTCTTCTATTCTATTGTTCTCCACTATTTTTATTTTATCCACATTCTTTACAGGTCAACAGGCTAGTGCCGCTCCATCGAACAAACAGGTGGAACTGGAAAAAGCAGAAATCTTCGGTGAAATCAATGTCAAATCTAGAAAACATACCACTGTCATTGTTGAATTAAAGGAAAAATCCTTAGTTGAAGCAAAGCAAGAAGGCAAAGCTCAAACAAAGGCCTCCCTCAAAAAATCTCGAACAAAAATAAAAAATGCAGCACTCAAAGAAGTTGATAAAGCGAGTGTGCGTCAAGAATATGAAAAAGTCTTCTCTGGTTTCTCTATGAAACTTCCTGCAAACGAAATTCCGAAGCTGCTCGCAGTTGACGGAGTAAAAGCCGTTTATCCGGATGTTACATATCAAACAGATGAAGTGAAAAAGGAAAGCATTCAGCTTCCAAATGAAGATGTTTCCCCTCTTATGGATAAAAGCGCTCCATTTATCGGTGCACCAAAAGCTTGGGATGCCGGCTACTCTGGAAAAGGGGTAAAAGTCGCTGTCATTGATACTGGAGTAGACTATACCCACCCTGATTTAAAAGGAAACTTTGGTTTATACAAAGGCTATGATTTTGTTGATAACGATTATTCTCCGCAAGAGACACCTAAAGGAGACCCTAGAGGTGAATCGACAGACCATGGCACACACGTCGCAGGGACAATCGCTGCCAATGGACAAATTAAAGGTGTCGCAAAGGATGCCACACTTCTTGCGTACCGTGTACTTGGGCCAGGCGGTTCTGGGACAACTGAAAACGTCCTTGCAGGCATCGACCGTGCGGTTACTGATGGAGCAGATGTCATGAACCTCTCTCTCGGAAACAGTGTGAATAACCCTGATTATGCCACAAGTATTGCACTCGATTGGGCCATGTCTGAAGGCGTTGTTGCTGTCACATCGAATGGAAACAGCGGTCCAAACAGCTGGACAGTCGGATCTCCCGGCACGTCAAGAGATGCCATTTCAGTCGGAGCAACTCAGCTTCCGTACAGCCTTTACAATGTGAAATTCCCGAACTATTCTACTGCAAAAGTGATGGGCTACTACCAAGAGAGTGATTTAAAAGCACTTGACCAAAAACAAGTCACACTCGTCCATGCAGGTATCGGTGACGAAAAAGCATTTGAAGACATCGATGTGAAAGGAAAGGTTGCCGTGATCGAACGAGGAGCCATTGCCTTTGTTGATAAAGTCGACAATGCAAAAGCTGCTGGTGCAATCGGCGTTGTGATGTATAACAACACCGATGGAGAAATTCCAGTCGATGTACCAGGTCTCGCTCTTCCAACGATTAAACTATCAAAAGCTGAAGGAACGGCGCTTGTCAAAGCCATTGAGGCTGGAAACAATACAACGACTTTCTCCATTCAATTTGTCAAAGAGCTTAGTGAGCAAGTCGCAGACTTCTCCTCTCGCGGACCAGTTGTGGATACGTGGATGATTAAGCCTGATTTATCAGCGCCAGGCGTCAGCATTGTAAGTACCATCCCAACGCATGATCCTTCTCAGCCTTACGGATATGGCTCAAAGCAAGGAACAAGCATGGCTTCACCGCATGTGGCAGGAGTTGCAGCGATCATGAAGCAAGCAAAGCCATCTTACTCAACAGAACAAATTAAAGCATTGCTGATGAATACAGCAGAAAAACTATTCGACGCAAACGGCAGCCCATTCCCTCACAACACACAAGGGACAGGCAGTGTTCGAATCATTGAATCACTCCAAGCGTCATCTATCGTTTCTGATGCGAGTTATTCTTACGGCACTTTCTTGAAAGAAAAAGGCGTTCAAATCAAAACAAAGAAATTCAAGGTAGAAAACCTATCAAAAGCACCGAAAACGTATACCATTGATTACAAATTCGATGGCAGCGGCATCAGCACAAACGGAACGAAGAAAATCACTGTCAAAGGGAATTCCACGGGGTCCTTTACTTCCGCGGTACAAGTGAACTACGGTAAAACCAAAAAAGGAACGTACCAAGGCAGCATTACCCTTCGTGAAAATGGCAGAAAGGTCACAGAGATTCCGACTTTATTGATTGTAAAAGAACCTGATTATCCGCGCGTCACTTCGGTTTCCGTAGAGCCGGATAACCGTGCTGGAAGCTATGTCATTAGCAGCTATCTGCCTGGCGGAGCTGAGAACCTTGCATTCCTCGTCTACTCGACAGATGGAGAGTATTTAGGTGAAGCAGGTGTTTATCAACACGTTGATAAAGGAGAACACCGCGTAAAATGGAATGGCACAATCAATCAAGGTCAAAAACTCGAACCTGGTGAGTATACAATGCTTGCGTATGCAAGTCTGAAAGGAAAATCCGATACTGTTCAAACGAAGGAACCTTTCGATATTTACCCTGAATAAATGTGAATCACAAGAAAAGCCTTGTATGAGCGGATCAACTCATCAAGGCTTTTCGATCATATATGGAGGAAAGAGAGACTGATGTTAATATTGCTATGGATCGTTTCTTGTTTTACTGCTTTTTTTCTAACGATCACCTTGGTGTATTTTTTCACCCTTTTATATGCGAAACATCCTCGTCCTTTTCATCAAGCATGCGAGCTGACGGTCTATGTGTCCTTCATTTACCCGCTTAGTTTGCTTGTGACAGCCTCGTTTATTTTCATCATGATGCTCCTCTTCCCTCTCTACTGGCTGCGTGGACGTTAAACAGACATACATACGTTATGCATCAAAGGCTTCTTTTAATAAACGATAAGATGTGAGCCGGTCTTGCATGCGGTGAGTGATGGTCACGGCAATTACTTCATTTGTACGATAAGCCTTCGTTAGTGCTGTCAGCTGCTTTTTCACAGAAGATAGCGTCCCCACCACCATCCTTTGACGATTGGCAGCCACTCGTTTTTGTTCATATGGACTATAGGAATAAGCTTGTGCACTTTCATATGAAGGAAAGCCTCCGAGGTTTTGCCCCTGTTCATTGGCGAGTAAAGATAAATCTAAGCTGACTGCCAGTTTTTCTGCCTGCTCCTCTGTTTCAGCACATAAAACGAAGACCGCGAGACTGACGCGCGGCTCATCACCGAATGCTGAAGGTTCGAACCGGTTGATATATTGCTCCACAGAATCTTCTCCGCCTTCACCATTGATAAATAGTGCAAACGTATAGCCTGCACCTGCTTTTGCCGCAAGTCTTGCACTTCCTCCAGAGGAACCAAGCATCCATACCTCTGGTGCAGTCTCTACTTTCGGAGAAGCGGTTAAATGGGGGAGCGGATAAAATTCATCCGCTAGGTCGTGTAAATAGACCTTCAACTCTTCTACCTGCTCAGGATATTGATCACCTAGACGTTTTCGTTCACCATGATGAAGAGCTATGGAGGAAATGGGCATACCACCAGGAGCACGTCCAATCCCAAGATCGATTCTGCCAGGAGCGAGGGCTTCGAGAACCCTGAAGTTCTCTGCTACTTTATAGGCGCTATAGTGAGGCAGCATCACACCGCCTGACCCAATACGTATATGTGACGTAACGGCTGATAAATGACCGAGGAGCACCTCTGGGCTCGATCCTGCAAGCCGGTTTGAAAAATGATGCTCTGATACCCAAAAACGGTGATAGCCCCACTTTTCTGCCTGCTTTGCCAATTCAACCGTTTGCTTCAAGGCTTCAGCAGGTGTTGCATCTCCAATCAAAGGAGATTGATCCAGTATACTTAATTTCATCTTACTGCTCCTCTTACAGAAATCCCCCTCTCTCCATCGAAAGGGGGATGTCTTATTTATTTTCGATTAAAGCCCTTCTCTTTCACAAATTCTCCAAGGAAGGCACGCTTTGGCTGACTAAAGCCGCGAAGCATCTGCTTAGACCAAGTATCGGTTCTCTCTCCGTTTGTCCGTTCTTCATAATATGATGAAATACGGTCATCGTATTCTTTTAAATAACGATCCACATGCGTTTCATCTTGCTGATATGAATTTTCATGATAAATGAGTTCAACTGGCAGCCGTTCCTTTTGTGACGATTGACTCGCTGGATGTCCGACAACCAGACCAAATAACGGCAGCACATATGATGGTGTTTCAAGCAAATCAGAGACTTCTCTCAGTTGATTGCGCAGACCGCCAATATAGCAGATCCCAAGTCCCATTGATTCTGCGGCTATACTCATATTTTGCGCAGCGAGCGCCGTATCAATGACGCTAATGAGAAAGGCTTCTGTATTCTCAAGCGCCTCCTGATGATTCTTCCCTGCTTTTTTTGCAATATCATCATGGCGTTTCAAGTCTGCACAGAAGACAAAGAAATGCCCATTCTTCTCAACGTATGGCTGATTACCAGCCAGTTCAGCAAGCTTGGCCTTCTTCTCTTGATTTGTCACACCAATAATACTGTACGCCTGTACATAGCTTGATGTCGAAGCAGCCTGTGCACTTTTAATGAGTGTCAGCACCTCTTCTTCGGACAAACGCTCGTCTGTAAACGAACGGATGGACCGATGATTTAATATCGTTTCTATCGTTTTGTTCAATTCGAAGACCTCCTTCACTTCTACTATCATAAGACAAAGACATATGGCTTTTCAAAAATTAAAACTCGAATGAAAAAAGACAGTCTATGCTTAGACTGCCCTTACCCGTTTTATTTAAATAAATAACTTTGGTATTTCGTTAATTGAACACTTGCGTTATAAGCAATTCCGAATCCAATGAGAACAGATAAAACAGAGCTTCCTCCGAAGCTGATAAATAGGAGCGGAATCCCTGTTACAGGCATTACGCCGATGTTCATCCCAATGTTCTGGAACGTATGGATTACAATAAGTGCTGTATATCCTACACAGAAGAATGACGCAAATCGGCTATAAGGATGGATACGGTCAATCAGTACGACAAGCCGATAGATCAAGAAGAAGAACATGATCACAACAAACGCACAGCCAATAAAGCCAAACGCTTCTCCTATAATGGAGAAAATCATATCTGTTTGTGCTTCTGGGACATAGACTTTTAAGTTTTTAACTCCATTCCCAAAAATCTGTCCAGCACCGATAGCCATAATGGCCTGGTCTACTTGATATTTATCAGACCCAGACGCATCCTGAGTCTGCGCCTGATTGGCTGATGTAGAGCTATCAGGCAGCCAAGCGGTAATCCGGTTAATTTGATACTGCTGAATGCCGATTGTTTTTGCAACATCAGGGAAGAGAATGATCACGGCTAACACAGCGGCAACTAAAAGCACAACCACAGAACCGATGAGAGAAATCAGCTTCCAATTGACCCCTGATAAAAACACCATCACAACGACAATAAACATACAGACAGCTGCCGTACCTGCATCCTGTAAGAAAATCAGTCCAACTGGAACAGCTGCTACACCGGCAATTTTTAATAGTAGGAAGATATCGTCTTCTAATGTCCGTTTTCCTCTAGGGCTTGACTTGCCGATGACAGATGCAAGCATCATAATCAAACCAATTTTCATGAACTCTGAGGGCTGAAGTGTCCCAATCCCCGGTATCACAAACCAGCTTTTTGCACCGTTTTTAATTGGAGCAAAATCATGACCTCCGATTTGCGCAGGAGCGACTTTCAGAAAAAGTAACAACAGGATGCCGCCTATAAAAATATAAAGACTTAGCTTCTCTAATTGCTCCAAATCAAAGTAATTTATGGCTACAATACATATAACGCCGACCATGTAGTAAATGATCTGCCTCGTCCATGCATTAGATCCATACTGCCCAAATTGACCCGCAGCATAAATCGCAATGACACTAATGGCAAAGAAGGCTAAAAATATAAAAATTAAATCCCCTTGATAGTATGGAGATGTATTCTGCTTGTTCATGAACTAACCACCCTTATTACAAAACATAAAAGCCCTTATTTATATTAGATTGAAATTTTCACAAAAGCAACTCACCTTAAATATGACGGAAGATACATCCGAAAGGTTCCAATCATTTTTAAAAAAATGAAATACTTTTCATCCTAACAATAGGAAAAAATTCCTCTATACTCTTTTCATTCAACCGATCATGAGTCCTTTAAAAAGATTATTTTACAGATATTAAGGGGAAAATTCAATGACCTATGTGGCGATATGACAAGCAATTATTAAACCAGCATAAGCTGTACGAAGAGAAAAAGAAAAAGCCACCTTCTACGGAATAAGGCCCATTTTCCAATTATTGCGTTTACTTCAAAGTCAATTGTGGTATAATACTTGTAACAAAATGTTCACAATATCTCCTAAAAACAGACACAATTGCATCCTGACCTCTCATTTGAATTGAACATCAACTTACAAAGGAGTTGGATACGATGGATATGTTCTTTGCGTACCTATGTATTGCAACGGCTACACCCCTGTTTTTATGGCTTGAAAACAGAAAAATTGCACTAGCTTCTATTCCACCTATTATGATTATGTGGATTTTCTTCGGTCTTTACATGACAAGCAGTTTATCTCCAGCAGGACATACCTTCATGATCGCATTCTTTGCCATTAACGTCATTTTGGCACACGTTGCAGCGTTCCTCATTTATGGACTTCCATTCATTCGCAAAAGATTCAGCAGCACCAGATAAACAACGCACCACTTATTGGAGGCGTTATCAACATCATGATAAAAACCACTCACCTTTAAGAGATGAGTGGTTTTTTATTATTTCTCTGAATGCTCAGATTGCTTTGGCGCAGAAGGTGAATAACCGTCTTTGCTGTTCTCTCCGTGGCTGTAGTGAGCCGCAAAGATCCAAACAGATCCGATAACGAAGATAATCGCACAAAACAGACCAAACAATGTATTTCCGACTTGAACAGTTCCGTTCTCGCTTTCTGTCATGTGCATAAACATGAATAGCTGCAAGAACGCTTGAATGAAAGCAAAACCAAAGATAATCCATAGTTTTGCAGAACTGCCAATTTCAGCTCCAATAGCAATCCAGAATGCTAAGATCGTTAGCACGATGGATAGGATGAAGCCAACTACGTGTTTCCAAGGGAAGTGTTCGTGCTCTGCTGAGGAATTTGTTTTTCCAGCCATATCACAAAAGCCCCCCTAATCCGATCAAGTAAACAGCTGTGAAGATGAAAATCCATACTACATCAAGGAAATGCCAGTATAGACTTGAGATAAAAATCTTCGATGCTGTTTGTGGAGTTAATCCACGTTTTTTAATTTGGAACAAGACCCCGGTAATCCAGAAGATACCGATGGATACGTGTAGTCCGTGAGTTCCTAAGAGTACAAAGAATGCAGACCAATACGCACTTGTATGGATGCTCGCACCCTCGTGTACATAATGGAAGAACTCGAAAATCTCAAAGCCAACAAAGCCTGCACCTAGAAGCAGTGTGAGAATCGTCCAAATGACAACCCCTTTTGTACTTCCACGACGCATTTCATGAACAGCAATCCCACATGTAAATGAACTAACCAATAGCAGGAATGTCATGATCAATACAAGCTTCATATCAAACAGCTCAGCTGGTAAAACGCCGCCAGCTGTTCTGCCATGAAGAACAAAGTAGGTCGCAAAAAGTGTTGAGAATAACACGATTTCCGCGCCAAGGAATATCCAGAAACCAAGGATGTTTAAACGTCCCGTTTCAGACTGATATTCAAGCGGTGCATTTGCATAGCTGCTATCATTATGTCCCATTACTTCTGCGCCTCCTTATTCTTTTTCTCTGTTTCAATCACTTCTTCAACAGGAATATAGTAGCCATCGTCATATTCAAATGAACGTAAAATCATTGTTGCGAATACACCGATTAAGCCAATAACGCCAATCCAGTACCATTCAAATACAAGACCGAATGCTCCAAGTCCGAAGAATGCAGACATGATAAGCGGTCTGCCTGAATTGTGCGGCATGTGAATTTTCTTGAATTCTTTCTCAGGATGAACGTCTACATTGTTTTGCTTCCAATGATGGAATGCATCTGGTGTTGTCACTTCTGGAAGTGCTGCAAAGTTATAATGCGGCGGAATTGCAGAAGATGTTGCCCAGTCAAGAGTACGTCCTTCTCCCCAGCTGTCTCCAGACACTTCACGCTTCGCGTGTCTCCAGCTGTAGTAAATGTTGTAGCAAAGGATGATGAATCCGACACCCATCATAAATGCACCAATTGTTGAAATAAAGTTTAGTGCAGTCCAGCCATCTTCTGGTCCATACGTATAAATACGTCTTGGCATTCCTTGCAGTCCTAAGAAGTACTGCGGGAAGAAACAGATGTTAAATCCGATCATGAATACCCAGAAGAACCATTTGCCGATTCTTTCGTTTAACTTGTAACCAAACATTTTTGGATACCAGAAAACAAGACCAGCAAAACAAGCAAAGACAGTACCTGCGATTAATACATAGTGGAAGTGGGATACAAGGAAGTACGTATTATGGTACTGGTAATCCGCAGCTGCCATCGCAAGCATAACCCCAGTGACACCACCGATAACGAAGTTCGGGATGAAACCAAGTGCCCAAAGCATTGGTGAAGTAAAGCTGATACGGCCTCGATACATTGTAAAGAGCCAGTTAAAGATTTTCACACCTGTTGGTACAGAAATCGCCATTGTTGTAATCGAGAAGAATGAGTTAACCGCTGCACTGTTCCCCATTGTAAAGAAGTGGTGAACCCACACAAGGAAACTAAGAACAGAGATTGCCACAATCGATACAACCATCGCTTTGTAACCAAACAACTGTTTTCTTGAGAACGTCGCAAAGATTTCTGAGAAAATACCGAAAGCCGGCAGGATCACGATATATACCTCAGGATGTCCCCAAATCCAGAAAAGGTTCGCCCAAAGCATTGGCATACCGCCTGCTTCGAGTGTAAAGAATGCAGAACCGAATAAACGATCAAATGTCATAAGTGCTAAAGCAACTGTTAGTACAGGGAATGCGAATACGATGATGACAGACGTGATCAATGTTGTCCATGTAAACATTGGCATACGCATAAGCGTCATACCTTTTGTACGCATTTTTAAAATGGTCACCATGAAGTTAATACCAGTCATAAGTGTACCAATACCTGCAATTTGGAGCCCGAGCAAGTAATAGTTCTGTCCAGGTCCTGGTGAGAAATCATTTCCGGCGAGCGGCATGTAACTCGTCCAGCCTGCACTTGGTGATCCTCCAATTACGAAGGAAATGTTGAACAGCATCGCTCCGACCATAAATGTCCAGAAGCTCAGGTTGTTCAAATAAGGGAATGCAACGTCACGTGCACCAATTTGAAGAGGAACAACGACGTTAATTAAACCAATTAAAAATGGCATCGCCATGAATAGAATCATGATCGTACCATGCGTTGTGAATATTTCATTATAGTGGTTGGAATCTAAAAACGTATTATTAGGAAGCGCCAGCTGTGCGCGCATCATCAGTCCGTCTACCCCACCGCGGAAGAACATAATCACAGCAGCAAGGATATACATGATCCCAAGCTTTTTATGATCAACTGATGTTAGCCATTCTTTCCAGAGCCATTTCCACTTTTTAAAGTAGGTTAAAACAAACACGATAGCAATGGAAGTAAGAGCGATAGAAATTTGCGCACCAAGAATTAATGGGTCTCCAGTTACAAAAAACTCATCCCATTTCAAATGCATAACGGCCTCCTCCTTTCCTTAGTCAGTTTATTCATTATCTAGTTTTCTTTTATAGTTCTTCACATTCTCGAAAGGATCTGTTTTGGAATGCGGAGAAACTGATTGGTAACCTAAACGTTTGCGTGCTTGGAGTGCGTATTCAGAATCCTCTCCATGCTTCGCAAAGGATAAATGTGTTGATGAGAATGTCTGCACATCTGCAGCATCAGGAAGCATCAAGTAGTCATACGTTTTCTTCGTTAACTTCGGTGCTTCTTTTTTCGATTTGCTTACCCATTTATCATAGTCAGACTGCGTCATCGCATTGACTTTGAATTTTTGCTGAGCAAAGCCTTCGCCTGTGAAGTTGGCGTTTCTTCCTTCATATGTGCCAACTTGATCAGCTTGAAGATATTGTTCCATCTCCATTCCAGCCATCGCATACTTCTCCCCGCCTAGCTGAGGAATCCATAGTGATGCCATTGTATCAGCAGAAGTGATTTTGAATAAAATCGGCTGATCTTTTGGAATGTTTAAGTAGTTCACTGTCTCAATATTTTCCTCTGGATAGCTGAAGATCCATTTCCAATCAACAGCTGTAGCATAAACGACAAGAGGATCTTTATGGCTTGTTGCTTGAGGTGCCTCTTCCAAAGAGTAAATTGTTTTTACAGTTGGAACTGAAAGGGCAGCAACGATTAATATTGGGATCACTGTCCAGACAACTTCTAGAAGCGTATTCCCGTGTAGTTCTGGGTTATAAGAGGCGTTTCCAACGTCCTTACGCTCACGGTATTTAACCAAAATGATGGTAAACAGTACAAATACCGCACCAACGATAAAGAGCATGAATCCGATGGATAAAAGGATTAAGTCTTTTTGTTGTGCTGCGACAGGTCCTTTAGGATCTAAAACAGCGATATTGCTGCAACCTCCTAATAAAAAAACACTCACGAGCATCGCTAATAAAAGCATAGGTTTAATGGCTCTGAACAAGAAGATCACCATCCTTCCTTAGATAATGTATAAATTGCTGAATAATTGTGAAAAGCCATCTGCCTTCGAAAACTTTTCTTCCCTTTGTAATGCTATCAAAATCTGTTAGAGTTAGCTTCCCTTTTTTAAAAAGTTCATTTATTTTTCAACAGATTTCTATTAAAATGTCATAAATTCGACATAAATTTATATTATTGCACACACAATAAATTTCTAGGATTTTGAAAAGTTGAGAGTTGAAGGCAAAGGACAAACAATCAAGAACTTTGTCAAATTTAGGTTTACCACAATAAAAAAGTTTGGTCAAATTTCAATTTAACTTAATGAAATTTTATCTAGGTAAACAATTTCGAAATAGGCATCCCCATATTTAACAAAAACCTTACTCATTTTAACGCAAGTTCACAAGAAAAGAAAGTATCGATCCTCTGTGTATACGCTGTAAGAATTGGTAATGATGCTGAATTAGTGGAATCTCGCTAAAGACTTCCAGCAAAAAACCGGCTCAGCGCCGGCACTCTGCATTTATTCATCCCTCACTAAGATGTCAGGTCGTCTATAGATCTTCCCTTCATGTTCAATGTCCATGTACGTCCACTTGCCTGTATACGTTAAAAAGCGATTGCCCTCTTTTTCTACAACAATCGTATCCTCTGATTTCAGTCCAGGCAACGAAGGGTTCCATGTAAACACTTGATGCAGCTGAATTTCTCCCTTCGATGAGGGAACGGCAATGATTTCCCTAGATACAAATCCCGTCTTGCCCCCTTGATGAAGCTTTTTCCAGCTATCAGGGAAACCCTCTTTTTCGTACTGAGCAATACCTGCTTTCAAAACATCACCTAATGTTTTCCCAGGACGTGTGGCGGCATTCATGACCGTGTCAATTCGTGCTAGTCGCTCTTTGTTCTCTTCAAGCTCCTTCGGAAGCTGACCAAAGTAAACAGACCTTGTGACATTTGCAACGAGCCCGTGCCGCTCCGCGCAGAGAACAACAAGCGCGTGCTTTTGAAGAGATTTATCTGTTGGAATCGGGTGACGGTATTGATGAATCCGGTCATCCGTTGCCACAAGCAGAACCTCTATCGTCATCCCTTGCGCAATAGCTCTTTTGGCAACAAGCGAAGCAATTTCGTGCTCGGTCTGCCCTGGAACGATTTCTTGACAGATACTTTCTACAATGACCGCTGTTTCATGACAAAGCGTTTCATATTGTCTGAGCTGTGAGGCACTAAGGATCGAGCGGACATGCGACAAATTCGGTTCAATCCATTCGAATCCATCCATTTGAATATCCGTCCCAATTCGTTTACCTTTTGCGAGTTCTTGAATGTATGGGGCCTCATCCTCATACCAATCCATTGTGACCACTTGATACGGATGATCGACGTGCGCCATTTCTTCTTCAATGATCCGCTTTTCTTCCATTTGATTCACAATGAGAACGAGGTCGTCTTTTAAGACGAGCAGCTGACACACGCCCTCTGGCGTATTTAACACAATGTGATTCCTTCTTCCGCCTGTGAGCCAGGAGAAGTTATTTCGCTTTTGAATCAAAACACCATCGAGCTGCTTTTCTTCCATTAGCTCTCTTACTTGTTCAATCATCTAATCACCTGCCTGTTTGAAGTGTTTGAATGAAACGGTTAAAAGCTGTTTTCCCTTGCTCAGTTCTTTTAAACACACCTGCTTGGGAGAGAATTCGAGAAAAAATAATGCCGATTTCTTTTTGTAAAATGGTTTCGGTATTCTCCTCTGTAAAGGCGTTCTCTTCAAGCAGCCGCTTTGCCCAAGTCTCGTGCTTCATGATCGCAGGCCGGGCTTTGATTTCTTCAAGTGGGCTTTCAGATAGCAAAGCCTCTTTTAATTGGCTTAATTCCTCTGCTAATCTACCAGGAAGCACAGCAAGGCCCATGACTTCAATTAATCCGATATTCTCTTTTTTAATATGGTGGACTTCTTCGTGCGGATGGAAAATGCCGTCCGGGTGCTGCTTGTCTGTACGGTTATTACGCAGCACTAAATCTAATTCATAGGCATCCCCGTGGCGCCGCGCAATAGGTGTGACGGTATTGTGAGGAGTCTCTCCTGTATGAGCGATGACCCCCACCTCTTCATCTGAATACAGTTTCCACTCATGTAAGATAAAGTCTGCTGCATCTGCGAGCGGCTGCCGCTCACTGCTTCGAAGGCGGATCACAGACATCGGCCATTTCACAATACCAGCTTGCACATCTGGAAAGGCGTTGAGAGAAAAAACCTCTTCCATCTCTGCTTTTGCCATCGGAAATTCATGGGCACCACCCTGAAAATGGTCATGACTTAATATACTGCCTCCGACAATCGGAAGGTCGGCGTTCGACCCGATGAAATAGTGCGGGTATATAGATATGAAGGAAAGCAGTCGTTCAAAGGTCTCTTTGGTGATGCTCATTGGCTCATGTTTGCCTTTGAACACTATGCAGTGCTCGTTGTAATACACATAAGGTGAAAATTGCAGAAACCACGATTCACCTGAGAGTGTCACAGGAATAATCCGATGATTCTGTCTCGCTGGATGGTTAATCCGCCCCTCGAATCCTACGTTTTCTTTACAAAGGAGACAAAGAGGATATTGCTTTTGACTGAGCTTCTTCGCTTGAGCGATGGCTTTAGGGTCTTTTTCTGGCTTTGATAGATTAATGGTGATCTCCAGCACGCCATCGTCTGTTGATGTAAACCACTGTACATTTTTGGCAATCCTGCCTGTATGAATGTAGTGGGCATGCTGCTGCATTTCATAGAACCAGCTCGTAGCTGCCTTCGGTCCTCCCTGCTGACGTTTTTCCTCAAACTTCGCATAGATGACACTTGGAGGTGCCACCAAACAGCCCATGATTTTCGCATCTAGTAAATCACGATACGTATCCGTCCCCTCAGGGATAAGTCCTGTTTCTACTGCCCAATCGAGCATCGGCATTAAGATGTCTTCAAGGTCTTCTTCTACTGAGACTGAAACTGTTCTTGCTTCCGCTTCATCGAGCCTGAGCACCTCAAGCAGTCGATTTCTCGTATATTCGATATCTAGTGATGTTATCAGCTCTTTATTAATTCCGTATTGAATCAGCTGTTCCAGCTTTTCAAAAATATCAATCGCCATTCCCTCAGTCCCCTCTCTTGCCTGCCTTTACGTTTTATTCACTTTGATAGCCATTTGGGTGCTTCTGAAACCAATCCCACGCACTTTGAATGATCGTGTGAAGGTCAGCATATTGAGGTGTCCATCCCAATTCTTGCAGCGCTTTTTCAGAAGAAGCAATCAGCTTTGCTGGATCTCCCGCACGCCTTTTTGCCATTTGTGCCGGGATAGCATGCCCCGTGACTTTTCTAACAGCTTCTACGACCTGCTTCACGGAGAACCCTGTTCCATTCCCTAAATTGTAGGTCGCACTGCCTTTTCCAGCACGCAGCCGGTCAACGGCTAAGATGTGTGCCTCTACTAAGTCCATCACATGAATGTAATCTCTAATACACGTGCCATCCTCTGTCTCATAATCATCACCGTAAATCATGATTTGATCTCTTTTTCCTAAAGCAACTTGCAGAATAATTGGAATGAGATGCGTCTCAGGCTGATGATCCTCTCCGACAAGTCCTTCTGTATGGGCACCAGCTACATTAAAGTAGCGAAGAACCACGTATTCTATTCCATACGCTTCTTCAGACCACTTCAGCATTTTTTCAATCGCTAGTTTCGTTTCTCCATAAGGATTCGTTGGGTTCGTTTCATCCGTTTCAACGATCGGCACCCGCTTCGGTTCACCGTATGTAGCAGCAGTTGAAGAAAAGACGATGTGTTTCACATCAAATTCATTCATGACTTGTAGTAAAGCAGTTGCTCCGACGACGTTGTTGTCATAGTACTTAAGCGGGTCTGTTACACTCTCCCCAACAAGTGAATCTGCAGCAAAGTGCATGACCGCTTCTATTTGATGCCTTTTGAACACCTGTCTTAAAAAGGCGTGATCTCGTAAATCTCCCTCCTCTAAGACAGCTCCTTCCAAAACAGCTTCTTTGTGGCCTGTCTGCAAATTATCCACTACCACTACTCGTTCGCCTTTCGCTAAAAGAGCCGCTACCGCATGACTGCCTATGTAACCTGCTCCTCCACAAACTAAAATTGTCATCACACTTCCCCCTTTGTGAGTTCTCTTGCGCCGCCTCCAATTCCAGCTGTGTAAAAAGAGGCTTGAATACCTGTTTTCTCTTGATATAACGCACCAGTTTCTTCTATAAATGAATCTAGCAGCTCTTCTTTCACTATGCTGATCGTACATCCGCCAAAGCCTGCACCTGTCATACGAGAGCCAATCGTCCCCGGGTGCTGCCAAGCTGCTTCAGCCAGGGCATCTAGTTCAAGTCCTGTTACTTCATAATCATTCTTTAAAGAAAGATGAGAAGCCTTCATAAGCCCACCTAGTTCTTCCATTTTATCATCTTTCAAAAAATTTACTGCTTTCATCGTCCGCTCATTTTCCGTCACGACATGTCCTGCTCGTTTGCGGCAGTTGTCATCTTCAATCAAGTGGGCAAGCTCTGCAAATTCATTCGCAGTGAGCTCACATAAGTGGGCAATGTCGATTTCTTTCTGAAGATCATGTAAAGCGGATTGACATTCTGCCCGGCGCTCATTGTATTTGGAATCAGCCAGTGTCCGTTTTTTGTTTGTATTGGCGATGACAAGCGACAGTCCCTCTTGCCGAAACGGACTATATTCAAAGGCAAGTGTGTCACAATTGAGCAAAATGGCGTGATCTTCTTTTCCAAGGGCAATCGAAAACTGATCCATGATCCCGCAATTGACACCAATAAATTCATTCTCTGCACGCTGTGAAAGAAGAGCAAGATCGACATTTGAAACGCTGAATGAATGCCATTCATTGATGAGAACAGCGGTGACAAGCTCTATAGAGGCAGAGGAAGACAGACCTGCGCCATTTGGAATATTGCCGCTATACACAATGTCAAAGCCATCTTCTATCCTCATTCCTGCTTCTATAAACTGCTTGAACACACCCTTCGGATAATTTGCCCAGCCGTCCGACTCTACGTAAGCGATTTCAAAAAGATTGAATTCTTTCACACCATCGCGATCAAAGTTCAAGGAATACATTCTCACGCGGCCATCTGAACGCTTTGCACAGGCAGCATACGTTCCGAGAGTAAGCGCGCACGGAAACACATGTCCTCCATTGTAATCTGTATGTTCACCAATCAAGTTCACTCTTCCTGGGGCAAAAAAATAGTGAAGTTCTTCCCTATCTCCAAATTGCTGGTGAAATGCCGCGCGTAACGTATCGATCATATCCATTCCCCTTTTCTCTTCTGATACTTTTATTTTAGTTGTCCCAGGAGCATCAGTTCAATGGTAAAAAAATCGTTAAAAAATACCCTTTTTTTGCTGTGAATGGTACGATGTGATATGAGGTGTAACATGATTCTAAATAGAAAAAGGTTGTTTTTTGCTGTGAAGGAGGGTTTCCAATTTGAAGAAAGAAGCATTTGCATTTCGTTTTCACCATTCTGATGTGACATTGCCGGCACAAATCTGGTCTGTTGGCTGGGAAGTTCAATCTTCTTCGTTATATAGCTGGAATGGCGTGGAGCGGAAGGATCAAGGCAAGTGCATCTTTCAGCTCACACTGTCTGGACATGGCATGATTGAAATCGGAGAGAAACGTTTCAAAGTATTGCCCGGTCAGGCCTTTCTCGTGAAAAGCCCAAGTGCCTACCAATATTATTTTCCAGAAGACAGTGAGCATTGGGAATTTCTCTATTTAACGCTTTACGGGGAAGCCTGCGATCTTTGCTTTGACCAATTTATTGACCAAGGAAAGCAGGTCATGCGTTTTCATCCGAATTCCAGACCGATCCGCCTGCTCAAGACCATTTATGATGAAGCCAGTGAAAGACGGATTACCAATCCATTTGAGGGGTCTAGCCTTGCTTATCAATTTGTCATGGAACTGTATTCATATTTGCCAAAGCTTGAGGGACAAATGGAGAAATGGCCCGAGCCCATCGTTCAAGCTGCCTTGTTTGCCAGCCATCATTTTCACGAGGAAATTGGCCCAGACGATATGGCAGCTGCGGCACGTTTATCCAAAAGTCATTTTACAAGGGAATTCAAAAAGGCCACTGGCTTCACACCTATTCACTATCTAACCAATATTCGGTTAGAAAAGGCGGAAACGTTATTGAAAACAACAAAATACTCGATTGAAGAAATCGCCATACAGTGCGGCTACAGAAATGCGAATTACTTGAATAAAGTCTTTCGAAAGAAAATCGGCATGTCTCCAAAGCAACTGCGGGAAACAAGCGATGCATAATAAAAAGCAGCCGCTTTCACAATTGGCTGCTTCTTTTACGCTTTCATCAGATCAACATGAATTCTCCCTTGTCTTAAAACAATGGTCATTTGCGTGTCAGGTGTCATTAAGTTTTCCAAAATGTCCGTTGCTGTTTGAAGCGCAATGTCCATTCGGTTGATCTTTTCCTTTTCTTGTTCCGAAAACGCTTCTGGATGTGCGGTCATTTCTTTGACTAGCCTCAGCACTTGTTCATGCTGCTTTTCTGTTTGCTGATATATGACATCATATAATTCGTCTGGCCTGCTGCTCATTTCACATCACCTATCTTTTTTCATGTGTTAAATCGCATCTTCTTTTGTTTTCTTGAAGACGAACCATTTGCTGGCGACATAATTCACGACCACAATCACAAAGTTGACAAGAATTTTTGCGACAGTTTCATTGAGCGCCATTTGGCTCACAAATAAAATCATCAACCCTAGATCTACACCGAGAGACATGAGACGAACACTAAAAAATGAAGAAAGCTCACGCATAAGGCTTTTCGTATCACGAGCCTTTTGCTTGAAGACATACTTCTTATTGGTGATATAAGCAAAGAGAACAGCAAATACCCATGAAACAACTGTAGCTGTTTTATAATCCATGGAAAACATCTCAACGAATAAGTAGAAGCTGACTATGTTGACGATGGTTGTACACACACCCATCACAAGATACATGACAACTTCTTGATACTTTTGAAAAAGGCTATACATGTCTTTCTTCATTCCTTCTTGGTGGTTTCTGTTTCTTTTAGAATACCATCTTGAGAAGAACTTCCCAAACGAACAATATGTACGTCCTGCACAGATGAAATTTGTTCTACTCGATGGCAAATGTCAACCTAATTGGTTTATATAAGCCAAATGTTTTAGGTCTTTTTCATTATTTTAATTTATAATCTTTTAACTGACTTTACAATTGTTTATTATTAGAAGTAAGAAATCAATATTTATGGGTTTTTTAGTCATTTTTTTAGGAACGTGGTAGGTGATAGATTTTACAAAATAGGTTAAATGTCATCATTTTTCGACAAAATCTATTTTGCGCTGTTTTCATCCACACGTACAGTTACTAGACGGTTTGTTCAAGTCATTGGTTGCAGATGAATATGTCTTATTGAACTGGAGGATATTATGGATACGCAAGTGAAAAGAAGAGTTGACGAAGAGTGGGTTTATTTGATTCAGGAAGCGAAAAAAATGGGACTAGCCATCGAAGAAATACAAGCTTTTTTAACATCCAACGGTGATCAGAAGATGATAAACAAACCGTAAATCAACGCCGTTATCCTTTGTCTTTCAGACTGCTTTGGCTAAAAGTTCTGACTTGTCAATTGACCTTTTGAAAATCCTTTCATGACGATACGCTACAGTAGAACACCCCTTCATACCAATCCCTTCCACTCATGGGGTTCTGTCTTTCTATATTAGGAGGACAGTCCGTTTCCCGTTCTTTATATGATCCCTTTTTAGCCACTATTCATGAAAATTGTCCTTCTCTCGTTATAAAACCAAGCTCCCCACCCATATATTAAGCATGAAAGCATTGAGAAAGCAGAGAGGTGGGTAGAGCGTGAGTTCAGATTCCCTTTCCTATTATCACCAAAAAAAGGATCAGTATTATCATGGCGTGAACCCGGTCATTGTCAGCCGTATCCGCGCGGAATGGACGTCTTTATTGGATATCGGATGCGGCACAGGCAAGCTTGGAAAAGTCCTGAAACAAAAGGACCGGACCATTTATGGAATTGAATCGTTTGAGGATGCAGCAAAAGAGGCTGAGCAGGAGCTAGATCATGTGCTATGCGGAAATATTGAACAGATGACGCTCCCTTACGAACAGGAACAATTTGACTGCATCATATTCGGAGATGTCCTTGAACATTTATTGGACCCGTGGGCCGTTTTAAAGAAGGTCAAACCCTTCCTTAAAAAAGAAGGAGCCATCTTGTCATCCATTCCGAATATCGGTCACATATCAACCGTTTTAGAATTATTAGCCGGCAGATTCACTTATACAGATGCAGGATTAATGGATCAAACTCATTTACGTTTCTTCACTCTTCATGAAATTCATGCACTCTTTCATTCAGCAGGCTTTCGTATTCGCGAACTCGAAACCATTCGCGTACAGCACCCTTCCTACGAGAGCGTGATGAATGATTTACATGAATTACTCATGAAGCATGGCATTCGTTCAGATTTTCATGAGGCCGCTACCGCCTATCAATATGTGGTTGAGGCGGTTCAGCTTCATGAGTAACCCCACCATCCTGTTTGTTTTATGTGTAAATGATGAGTCTATGTTTCAGGCTTGCTTTCGGCAGCTCGCTTCACTTCCCGCTCCCCATGGATATCATGTGGAGGTTTTGCCGATTAGACATGCATCTAGTATGACCTCTGCCTATAATGAAGCCATCACTCATCCAGCTCAGTTTAAAATTTATCTTCATCAAGATACATTGATTGTCAAACAGCATATGCTTCTTGAGTTGATCCCGCTTTTTTTACAGCATCCATCCCTTGGGATGGTTGGGGTCATAGGTGCAGAAAGCGTGCCTGACAATGGGATCTGGTGGGAAAGTTCTGATTGCAGGGGAAAAGTCATTGAATATCGTCACGACACCTATCAGCTGCTTTCATTTGAAAGTGGTCGTCAACAGGCAGAAGCGCAAGATTATATGAACGCTTCGGCGATTGATGGTCTTTTCATGGCGACGCAGTATGATGTGAAGTGGCGTGAGGATCTCTTTGATGGCTTTCATTTTTATGATGTTTCGCAATCCTTTGAATTCATGCAACAGGGCTATGAGGTTGGCATTGTGAGGCAAGAAGAGCCTTGGTGCATCCACAAATGCGGAGATCATTTTGATGCGGAAGCGTATGAAAAAGCGAGACAAACATTTCTTGCAAATTATCGATAGAAAGCACCCTTTTCGGGTGCCTTTTTTATGATATACTGTCATAAACAGCCAGATCGTCTCTTATGCATTGGAGTACCTTGTCCCTAATTCGTACAAAGGAGGAAACAATGGCAGACAAAAAAGTTCATTATAAGAAGGTTGCCGCTTCAGAGGATTTTCGAAAACTTCTTGAGGAAAAACGCAGATTTATCGTACCGATGACGATTTTCTTTTTTCTCTATTACTTTTCACTTCCGGTTGCTACATCCTACTTCACCTTTTTGAACACGCCGGCAATTGGCGCGATCTCATGGGCTTGGTTATTCGCCCTCACACAATTTGTGATGACCTGGGTTTTATGTGGACTTTATGCAAGGAAAGCTGCTCAGTTTGACAAATATGTAAGCGCTTTAAAAATTGATTCAAGAGGTGATGACGAATGAGCATGACCGCTTTTATTTTATTCATTGCGATCGTAGGGCTCACATTGGTCATCACATATTTTGCTGCGAAAAAAACGAGCAATGCGAGCGATTTTTACACAGCAGGCGGAGGTCTGACTGGGTTTCAGAACGGCCTTGCCATCGCCGGGGACTATATGTCTGCCGCTTCATTTTTAGGGATCGCTGGAATGATCGCTTTAAATGGATTTGACGGCTTTTTCTATAGCATTGGCTTTCTAGTGGCGTATCTTGTCGTTCTTTACGTTGTGGCCGAACCGCTTCGAAATCTAGGAAAATATACGATGGCCGATATGATTGCTGCACGATTTAAGCGTCCTGCCATTCGAGGGGTAGCCGCGTTTAACACAATCACAGTCTCTACTTTTTATATGATTGCACAGCTTGTTGGGGCAGGTGCATTAATCAAGCTGCTTCTTGGCATTGATTACTGGATCGCGGTGCTGATCGTAGGTGTCTTGATGACCATTTATGTCGTGTTTGGCGGCATGATTGCGACCAGCTGGGTACAGATCACAAAGGCTGTGCTTCTCATGCTCGGGACGTTAATTATTTCTCTGCTTGTGTTTGCAAAGTTTGATTTTAGTCTGCTGAAGATGTTTGAAGAGATGAAAACAGCGACCCCGCTCGGTGGGGCATTTCTTCACCCGGGAAATAAATATGATGTGCCTTTAGAGACCTTGTCTTTGAACCTTGCTCTAGTGCTTGGGACAGCAGGTTTGCCGCACATTTTGATCCGGTTTTATACGGTGAAGGATGCCATTTCTGCGCGTAAATCGGTTCTATCCGCTACGTGGATCATCGGTATTTTCTATTTAATGACGGTATTCCTTGGCTTCGGTGCTGCTGCCTTTGTTGGAACAGACGCGATCACCGCAGCAGATGCAGCAGGAAATATGGCCGCCCCTCTACTCGCTCAAGCCCTTGGAGGAGATTTGTTATTTGCCTTTGTTTCCGCTATTGCCTTTGCGACCATTTTGGCGGTCGTAACTGGTCTCGTCCTATCTGCTGCGTCTGCCTTTGCGCATGACTTTTATAGTCAGATCATCCGCAAAGGGAAAGCGAGCGAACGGGAACAGGTGAAGGCGGCACGCTTTGCTTCCATCGGCGTGGCCATTCTTTCTATCATTCTCGCATTATTTGCCCAATCGTTAAACGTTGCTTTCCTTGTGTCACTTGCTTTCGCAGTGGCAGCAAGTGCAAATTTACCATTGATTATCTTCACTGTCTTTTGGAAACGATTTAATTCTACGGGTGCCATTGCAGGGAGCTTAGTTGGACTTTTGAGCGCACTGATTATCGTCTCGCTCAGCCCAAGCGTCTGGGACCCATCGGGAGCAGCCATCTTTACAGGAGACCCGCTCATCCCGCTGTCGAACCCTGGAATTATCTCGATCCCGCTCGGATTCCTTGCCGCTTACTTAGGCACGATCTTCTCCTCTGAAAAAGCTGATGAAGACACCTTTACGGAAATTCAAGTAAAGGCACATACAGGAATGCATATGGACACTGATTCATAAGGAAATGCCGGCCTCAGATTGTTGACAAAGGGCTAAAAATGATCTTGATTTTAGCCCTTTGTCTTCTTTTCAGCGTGAAGAAAACCTTTGCAGCCCTAGGAAGGACGAGTACTGGCGCGGAGCGAATTTGACATTCGTGAGCACCAGCACGCAGGACTGACACCGAATGCGAGGGTTTGTCTACACGCTGGAGCCGGCTTTTTTGTGTTCTTCTTTTCCTTAGTAAGGTATAAATTGA
Organism: Bacillus sp. FSL K6-2841; assembly: GCF_037976435.1. Classification (NCBI taxonomy): domain Bacteria; kingdom Bacillati; phylum Bacillota; class Bacilli; order Caryophanales; family Bacillaceae; genus Bacillus; species Bacillus sp. FSL K6-2841. The sequence goes on from NZ_CP150266.1 coordinate 3,398,185, forward strand.
CCCTTCAATTTATTTTTATACTTTTCTAACCTGGCAAATTTTCTACACGTAATAAGAGAGCATAAGGTGACGATGATCAACAAAATTTCATGCGTTTCTCCTCTATTATCAATCACTTTCTTCATGCCTATCCCCCCATTATTGATCTATTTCTCCTACACTACGTCATTCATATGTTATCATTTTATACACATACTGGAAATCATTTTACACGTTGAGACACTCATATTTGTACAATGATAAGCTGCAAGAAAGAAGTGACATTACTTATGCTTCAGATATATTCTGCCAAGTTATTATTTGAATCCATCTCATCACCAAGCAATATGCCCAATAAAATATTTGAAGAACGAATCATTTTGGTGCGAGCCAAAAACCATCGTAAAGTAAAAGATATCGTCCAAAAAAGCTTTCCAGAAGAAACCTTTGATAATGCTGAAGGTGGACAAACGACCATAAAATTAGCAGCCATATTAGATGTCTTTGAGCTTGTAGATCACTTAGAACAAGAATCGCTGCATTTAAGTGAGGTGTACAGCCGCCACCTTATTTTTGATAAAGAAACTTCGGCGAAAGAAGCCATCGAGGCTTATTCTTTAGACAAATAAAAGAAGCCGGCTGATGAGCCGGCTTTTTAATAGCGCTGAAATAACTCTGGATTTTTCGGAACGTTTTCTAAATAAACGATCTTTCCTTTGTCGTCTAGTTCTGCAATATCAATTCCTTCTGCTGTATACACACGACCATCCGAAAGTTTTCCACAAACGGCCCAGTTGGTTTCATACTTGCCATCTTCTCTTTTTTTCCATCCATCCCACATATGCTTGATGTCTTCATGCACGTGGAAAAATGTGTTTAAAAACTGTGTAAACGCTTGGATACCAGGCTTCTCTGCACCATTTAAGACAATCATGACATCGTCAGAAAACAATGCGAGCAATTCATCCATTTGCTCCTGCCCTTTTCCAGCTTCATCGTAGCGGCGAAAATACGTATCGAGCACTTCCATTGTTCATTCTCCTTTATTTACCTGTCATTTCGATAAAAATCGAACAATTTGATTGTACACAATTGTTTCTCACCTGTCTATTTTCACCGAAATCAGAAAAGACATGAATTGAATCAATCCATGTCCCCTACAAATTAAAAAGATGCTTTTTCTGATGCAACAAGTGCTTTCAATTCTTCTGCTGCTTTCTTAGGGTCAGCACTCTGGCTAATGGCACTGATGATGCTGATACCATCTGCCCCTGCTTGTATGACTGGTGCTGCATTGCCATATGTGATACCCCCAATGCCAACAATCGGAATATGAAGACCATGATGACGTACTTTAGTGATCAATGATACTCCTTGGACACTGCGTGTATCCTTTTTCGTTTCTGTTGGATAAACTGGACCCATGCCTACATAATCTGCACCGTCCTTCATGGCTTGTTTCACTTCATCTAGGTTATGCGTAGACACACCTAAGAAAAAGCCGGCTGATGAGCCGGCTTTTTTAAACTTCGCTAATTCAAATTTTCCACATCAGAAATCTAAACGCTTTTTACATGTTATAAATTGTGAACATTTTAGACACACACAACTTACATTATTCTCAACTTAAAATTTAACAGTAAAAGTGACTACTTTAGAATAACCAACTGATTGACCAACAACATTCATACCATACAACTTTGTTCCTCGTACATAGGCCTTACCACCAGTTTTTTTAGCGTTTAACTTATGCCATGTGGACTTTTCTGTCCAAGTAATAGCAAGCATGAGACCGACTTGCTCACTCCATACTTTTACACCACTTACTTTGCTACCAACTCTTGTTACACGTGCATAAGAAGCAATATATCCAACTCCATTATGTTCCTTAAAGCTATACGTTTTTGTAGATTTTTTTGCTTTAGCTTTTTTAGCGGCTAAAGCCTTTACAGTATTCCCAATAACACCTTGATCAGTTTCATCATTTTCGAGATCCCCATTTGACGCTTTAGCGTTTTCTTCTTTAAGGAATTTCTCAAACTCTTCAACAGAATTAAAATCTAGTGAATTCTCCGGATTTTTTTTAGCATCAGTAGCAATATCGAAACCATATTTTTTAGCTATTTCATTAGCTTTACTCACTGTTAGTTTATCTTCTTTCTGTACTTCTGCCTTAGTATAATTTCCCCCTACGAAAAGTGAAGAAATAGAAAACAACAAAATAGTCAAAACAACAAATAAATTCTTCAAAATAACCCTCCTAAATATTTAAATCTTCCAAATCATAGCACATTATAGAAAAAGAGGGTTAATTAACCTATTTTTTTAAGGTGATTTTAAGCTTTCTCATTATTTGAATATTTTAAAAAAAGCTTCATATTGTTTTATTCATTTTTTATTATCTCATTCCATCTAAAAAATATTTTCTCTAACTCTTTTCTAAATCAACAAGTGCTTCCAATTCTTCTGCTGCTTTTTTAGGATCAGCGCTCTGGCTAATGGCGCTGATGATGCTGATACCATCTGCCCCTGCTTGTATGACTGGTGCTGCATTGCCGTATGTGATACCCCCGATGCCAACAATCGGAATATGAAGACCATGATGACGTACTTCAGTGATCAGTGATACTCCTTGGACACTACGTGTATCCTTTTTCGTTTCTGTTGGATAAACTGGACCCATGCCTACATAATCTGCACCGTCCTTCATGGCTTGTTTCACTTCATCTAGGTTATGCGTAGACACACCTAATATTTTATTCCCGATTTTTTGTCTGACGTCTTCTGCATTTGTATCTTCCTGTCCAACATGAACGCCATCTGCATCAAGATCTATCGCTAGCTGCACATCATCATTTACAATAAAAGGAACATCCGCTTCTTGGCAGAGTACTTGAAGTTGGCGAGCCAATTGTTTCTTCTCTTCTCCTTGCAAGGCTCCCTCACCCTTTTCTCGAAATTGAAACATGGTGATTCCGCCTTGAATCGCCTCTTTCAACACATCAAGCGGCTGCCGGCTTGTATTCGCTGTTCCCATAATAAAATAAACCGATAATTGCTGTTTGATTTGCTGTTGATCAGCCTTTGTCATGTGACATTCCCCCTATTTTCCCCAGCGTTAACACATCATCGCCAGTTGTGTGTGTAAGTGCATTGAGCAATTCCATTTGAAACGTACCTGGCCCTTTATTCTGGGTATACTGAGCTGCCTTTTCAGCTGCGACACCATAAAACAATAGAGCAGCTGCCGACGCGTGAAGCGGCCTTTCATCTGCTGCACAAAATGCCCCGATGACAGACGTCAGTAAACAGCCTGTTCCCGTCACCTTGGTGAGCCATTCATGTCCATTATAAATAGACAACACGTCCTCTCCATCTGACACCACATCAACTTTCCCAGTGATCACCACAACGGTTTGAAGTGTCCTCGCTGCTTGTTTGACTAGTGCCGATACATCTCCGTTCGCTGCTTTCGCATCAACGCCTTTTGACTCCCACCCATCTACTTCAAGTAAATGAGCAATTTCTGCAGCATTCCCTCTGACAACGGTCATGTTTACTTGCTCTAACAGCTGTTTTGCCGCTTTCATTCGGAACGCTGTCGCACCGACGCCGACAGGGTCTAATAGAACAGGTATCCCCTTTTTATTGGCAGATTGTCCAGCCAGAATCATGGCCTCCACCGTCTCCTTGGTCAGCGTACCAATATTCAGTACAAGCGCATCGGCTAATTGCGCCATTTCAGCCACTTCTTCTTTGGCATTTGCCATGACTGGCGAAGCGCCTAAAGCAAGCAGACCATTTGCTGTAAAGTTCGTCACGACTTGATTGGTGATATTATGAACAAGTGGATTTTCCGCTCGAACCTTCTCCAATAAATGAGATGCGCTGCTTGTTTTCATCCGTATCGTCCTCCCTTTTACTCTGCTCCCCATACATAGGATTTCGTATGCTTTAACCATTCTCTTGCCGCAAACGACAAATAGCGGTCTTTTCGCCAAATGACACCTAAATGCCATGGGATTGACGTATTTAAGGAAATGACTTTCACCTTTTCTGGATCAAGATCACGGCAGATCCGCTCAGGCAGAAGGCCAATTCCCAAGTTCTCGGCTACCATCTCACTAATGAAATCCCATTGAGACGTTTCATAAATGACATTGGGACGGAAGCCCGCATTCATACATTCATTCAATATCCGGCTATGCAGAACAAAGTCTTCTCGAAAGAAAATAAAAGACTCTTCCTTTAAATCAGCTAAATCAACCTTATCTCGACCTGCCATCGGATGTGATGGATGCGTCACGAGCTTCATGTCCTCTTTAATAATGGTGTATGTATGAAAGATTTTATCATTTGCAGGCAGAACAATGACACCAATATCTAATGAACCATCTTCGACCCCTTCCTCTACTTTAATAGAGCCGTGCTCCACTAATTGAAAGGTGACATCAGGATATTGCTGGCGAAATTCTCCCATAACGTTCGGGAAAAAACTCGATCCAATCATCGGTGGCAGCCCGATGCGAATATGCCCTTTTTTGACATTCATTAAATCATTTAGCTCGCTCGTTAAATTTTGAAATGATTGTGTGATTTCACTCGCCTGGGTATACATCGTTTGTCCAGCATCTGTCATTTCAACCTGCCGGCCATTCCGATAAAACAACTGCACCCCCAGCTCATCCTCGAGATTTTTGACCATCTTGGAAATGGTAGGCTGCGACACATAAAGAGATTGTGATGCTTTTGTGAAGCTTTTTAACCTCGCCACTTCTAAGAAATATGTTAAATGTCTAATGTCCACATGACTCACCCTTCCTATAGACAAAAGGAATAATAATTATTCGATATATGTATTTTACCTATAACTGAACGTGCTGTACACTTTAAAGTAAGCGAATCAATTGGAACGTTGTCATGTTTTTGTGAAACAGTGAACAATTTATATAGAAAAAGGAGTGAACAGAAAGTGAAATTGCTCAAAACGCCGCTGATTGCTGTCCTTCAGATTATGGCTTTGTTTGTTTTTGCGAAATTGATGAATGTGCTCGCGGCCTTTTTGCATTTAAGAATTCCGGGCACGATTTTAGGCATTCTGGTCATTTTCTTATTACTTCATTTTAAAATTATTCAATTAAAATGGATTGAACTTGGTGCCGTATGGCTGCTCGGAGAACTGCTTCTATTCTTTATCCCGTCAGCCGTTGGTGTCATTGATTATGGAACATTGCTTTCTCAATCTGGTACAAGTATTGTTCTTGTCGTCTTACTGAGTACCTTTGTCGTCATGCTCTCGACTGGTATCATGACGCAAATGATTGCGAAAAGAAAGGAGCGAAAAAAGCTATGTTAATTGGCGCATTATTTCTGATCTTAACGGTTCTTTTATATCTCGGATCAAAAGCGATATATAAACGACACCCGAAGGTTTATGTATCCCCATTACTTGTGACACCGCTTGTCCTTGTCGTCTTTCTGTTAATCGTCAACATTCCTTACGACGCATACAATCAAGGCGGGAAATGGCTGACGAATATGCTTCAGCCTGCGACTGTTGCTTTTGCCATTCCCCTCTATAAGTATTTTCACATTCTGAAGAAGCATGCAGTGGAAATCATTTTGAATGTGGCTTGCGGTTCTGTCATTGCGATCCTATCTACGGCATTTATCGCGAAGTTGTTTCATTTGGATACAGGCCTAATTGAAAGTCTTGTGCCAAGGTCGGTCACAACACCAGTAGCGATGAGTGTGTCAGAAATGATTGGCGGGATGCCGTCCGTTACGGCAGTATTCGTCATTTTAACCGCACTGTTTGGGTCAATCATCGGTCCAATGATCATTCGTTATTTCCGTATTGATAATGACATTGCCATGGGCGTCCTGCTTGGTACAGGTGCACACGGGGCAGGAACATCGAAGGCATTTGAAATGAGCTCCGTCTCAGGGACGATCTCAAGTGTATCCATGATTATTTCAGCCATTATTACTTTATGTGCAGCGCCTATCCTCATGTCGTTCGCCTTATAAAAAAAGCCATTTCCTTTAACGGAAAATGGCTTTTTTCTTATGTTTGTATGAAGACAACCTTTAAATAATTTCCTTCCGGATAATTCTTCGTCGTACGGAAATCCTCAGGAAGGGTATATTCTTCAAGAATACGATAGCTTTGCCCTGATTCTTTAAAGGCCTGCGCAATAAATCCTTTGAATTTTTTCATACCAAATGCACTGCTATTCGTTGATGCCACAATGACGCCGTTCTCAGCTGTGATTTGGATGGCTTCTTTTAATAGCTTCTTATAATCCTTCGCTGCACTGAATGTGTGCTTTTTCGTGCGTGCAAAGGAAGGCGGGTCTAAGATGACAAGATCATAGGTCCATCCTTTTTTCGCAGCAAACGGAAAATACTTAAAGACGTCCATGACTTTAATATCCTGCCCGTCCACATCTATATCGTTGACTTCAAACTGTTCACATGTTTTTTTCAAACTGCGGTTCGCGACATCTACACTTGTCGTCCGGCTCGCTCCGCCAAGCGCTGCTGCCACGGAGAATGCACCTGTGTAAGAAAATGTATTGAGCACGGTCTTTCCTTTTGCATAACGATCTCGAATTGCTTTTCTCACATGACGTTGATCAAGAAAAATGCCTGTCATCGCACCATCATTTAAGTAAACCGCTACATTCATGCCATTTTCTTTCACGATGAGAGGGAATTCACCTTTCTCTCCCTTTACAAAATCATCATCTTCTATATACTGTCCCGACGTATCAAATCGTTTCTTTTCATAAATGCCTTTATAGTCTGGATATACATGCTCAAGTGCAGCCAATACTTCCGCCTTGAATGTATACACTCCTTCGCTATACCACTGGATGAGATAGAAACCGTCATAATGATCAATCGTGAACCCGCCTATGCCATCTCCCTCTCCGTTGAACACACGGAAAGCAGTCGTCAGTGCATCACGAAATAAATGCGTTCTGCTTTTCGCTGCCTGCTCAAGCTTGGAGACAAAAAAGGCATGGTCTATTTTTTCGTTGGCATCAAAGGTGAGCACCCAGCCGATCCCTTTATTTTGCACACCATAATATCCTTTTCCTAAAAAGGCGCCTCGCTCATCCACCCATTCAATTAGCTCGCCTTCTTTCACACTGCTTACATGCGATACAGCATCTTTAGAAATGAGTGGATATCCCTTTTTCACTTGTTCTGCAAATGTTTGTTTTAATGAGATTTTTTTCATTTGTGTCATCCTTATCCTAAATTGACTCTCTCTATCCTATCATATGAATGTATACGTTACTTCTATTATGATAAGATGAGGAGAAAAATATCAACACACCATTGAGGAGGCTCTTTTTTTGACGACATTACGATTAGATCATACAGGTATTATGGTTTCAAATATTGATACGTCCATTGATTTTTATGAAAAGGTCGTGGGCATGAAATTAAAGGATCGCATCACTCATACAAACGGAGTGATTGAGCTTGCATTTCTCGGCTTTAAAGATGAGGCAGAAACGGAAATTGAGCTCATCCAAGGGTACAGCAGCGACCTGCCATCTGAAGGAAAGGTTCACCATCTTGCCTTTACAACAGACAATATTCATGCTGAATTCAATCGTATTCAAAAGCTGCAAATTGAATTGATTGATGAAGAAATTACGACGCTGCCAAATGGATACTGCTACTTCTTTTTCAGAGGGCCAGACCAAGAATGGATCGAATTCTTCCAGCGCTAATATTTCCTAGGAAATGAGGCTGGCTATGCCCCATAAAAGAAAAAGAGTAAGAGCATCCATATGCTCTTACTCTTTTTTTATAACACCTTACTAAGAAATAATTTTGTACGCTCATGCTGCGGGTTTCCAAAGAGAGCTTCCGGTTTGTCTTCTTCGACAATATATCCACCATCCATAAAGATCACGCGGTCTCCCACCTCTCGTGCAAAGCCCATTTCATGTGTGACCACAATCATTGTCATGCCTTCGACGGCTAATTGTTTCATAACTGCTAATACATCCCCGACGACTTCAGGATCAAGAGCAGATGTCGGTTCATCGAATAATAACACTTTCGGGTCCATTGCCAAGGCTCTTGCGATGGCGACACGCTGTTTTTGTCCACCAGATAATTGGTTCGGGTAGCTTTTGGCTTTGTCTTTTAAGCCGACCTTTTCAAGCAGGTCCATTGCTTTATCAACTGCCACCTTCTTGTCTGTGCCTTTTACCTTCATCGGCGCGATCGTGATGTTTTCTAAAACGGTTTTATGAGGAAATAAATTAAAGTGCTGAAACACCATCCCCACTTCTTGACGTACCTTATTGATATTCACCTTTGGATCTGTAATCGTATGTCCGTGGACAACGACTTCACCAGCTGTAATATCTTCTAATTTATTGAGACATCTTAGAAACGTGCTTTTGCCCGATCCAGAAGGACCAATCACACACACTACTTCCTTTTCTTCGATGACTGCATTAATATCCTTTAACACTTCGTGATCGCCAAAGGATTTCTTTAAATTTTTCACCGTAATCATACTCATTTGATATCAAATCTCCTTTCTGCGTAGCTAGCCAGTAGAGAAAGTAAATAAATGATCACGAAATAAATGATTCCGACAATGAGCCAGACATTCAAAGGATCAAATGTTGCCGATGCCTGTACTTGTCCTCGCTGCATAATATCGGCAATTCCGATAATAGATAAGAGAGATGTATCCTTCAAGCTGATGATGGCTTGGTTTGTAATTGCTGGAAGCATGCGGCGGAATGCCTGTGGAAGGACGATAAAGCGCATGTTTTGCCCCCCTGTAAAGCCTAAAGAGCGCGCAGCTTCTGTTTGTCCTTTATCAATGGACTGAATCCCTGCACGAATAATTTCTGAGAAATAAGCCCCTGCATTAATTGCTACTGTAATAATCCCTGCCGGCACTCGATCAAGCGAAATGAATTCAAGTGTATTCAAACCAAAATAAATGAAGAATAGCTGTACGATAAATGGTGTGCCTCGAATGGCATTGACAAAGACAAGTGCGATGAAATTTAAGATTTTAAAAGGTGATAGACGGAATAATGCCACTATTAAACCGATGATAAATCCTAAAATGATGGCAACAACAAAGATATATAAAGTGGTTTGCAAACCGTCCATTAAATACGGGAATGCATTAATAATCGTGTCCATGTTTCTCCCTCCCTAATTCACATACGGCGCATCATAAAGAAAGCGCGCTCGGAACGCGCCTCGCTTGTATTATGACTTCAAATATTTATCAATAATTTTGTCATATTCACCATTTTTCTTTAGGTTCTCTAGACCTTTATTGATCTTTTTCAATAGGTCTTGGTTTTTCCCCTTCATCACAGAGATACCATACTGGTCTCCATTTAATCGGTCTCCAACTGTTTTCAATTTTAAATCTTGCTGTGCAATTGCATACGTAATGACAGGATAATCCTCAATTAAGGCATCTGCGTTTCCGTTTGAAACTTCTTGGAACATCGATGGGCTGTCATTAAATTGAACCACTTCATACCCATATTTATCTGCGTTATCTGATGCAAATTTTGCACCCGTCGTCCCATTTTTAACAGCTAGCTTTTTCCCCTTTAAATCATCAATTGATTTGATGCTGCTGTCCTTTTTCACAACAACTGTCAATCCAGCGTCGAAGTACGGATCTGAGAAATCTACCTTCTTCTTACGCTCATCTGTAATGCTCATTCCGCCCATCCCTACATCAAGCTGACCTGCCTGCATTGCCGGAATAATGCCTGAGAAGTCCATCGCTTCAAGTTTCACTTTGAAGTCTTGGTCTTTCGCGATGGCGTTAATCAGATCAACGTCGATTCCTTCAGTTTTACCGCCCTTTTCAAATTCAAATGGCGGATATGTTACATCTATCCCAATTTTATATGTGTCTTTGCCTTCTCCCGAACCGCTGTCCGATTTTGATCCACAGGCTGCCATGACGAGCACAACTATGAGTCCCATGATCAGTAACATCGATTTTTTCATAAAACACGCCCCCTATTGTCAGTTTTGTCTAAATATTCACAATACCAATAATACTATACCATGCTAAAGCTATAGTGTGTGATGTTTTTTATCAATACCAAAGATCCATACAATCCTAGATCAATAGTCTCTTTAAATTTTACTTTTTTGCGAATAACTCATTTTATTCTAAAAGAAGAGCGATTCACAATCATAATGTGAGATAATCTTACATAAAACGAGATATCACCTTGATAACCGCCGTTTTTTCTAATATACAAAAACAGACACTTGAATGATCTTCTTCTCTCTATTGATATCGTAATATATCTTCTCTAAAACCCTCTTTTTACCTAAAAATATGTAAGCGCATACAAATAGACACCTGATCCCTATTTCTTTCACAACTGGTTGAATTTACATCAAAAAACATGTTTTACAAATTGCGAGAGAGCGCTTAAAATATAAGAAGATACTGAATATGGAAAGTGAATTCAGATGAACGGAAATCGAACGAGATGGATAGATGAAGAAAGGAGGATATAAATTGGAAGAAACAGGTGTTTTGTCGTCCGTTGATGTAGCGAATATGTTAAATGACTGGTATGTCATGATGAAAAAAAGAGAAATACAAGGTGCGATCAAGCTAAAAGAAGAAATCCTTCAAGCGTTTGATCGCATGGAAGAGAATCAAGACGTCTTACTTTACTATCAATTGCTAGAGTACCGTTTTAAGGATCTCATTGAAGATACAGCTTCGCTGGATCATAGTCTTTTTGTTGATGAAAATGCAATCCGTACAGATGACATGCTCAGCTACTATTTCTATTTCTTTAAAGGGATGTATGAAATGCGCAGAGGCAATCAGGATACCGCATTTCACCTTTTAAAATTGGCAGAGGATAAATTAGATCTCGTCCACGATGACATTGAAAAAGCAGAATTTTATTATAAAACAGGGTGTCTTTACTATAATATAAGATCCACGCTCCTCTCCATACACCACTTGAAAATGGCTTCATCTATTTATGACGCAGATCCATGTTATGTGAAAAAATCAATCAGCTGTCAAATGATGCTCGCTTTGAATTATGCTGATCAATCAAAATATGATGAGGCAGAGTCATTATTTAAAAAAGTGATTCATTCACTAGAACAAATGGAAGATCCAGATTTGCTTGGTCATGCGTATTGCAATGCAGCTTTTATTAAAAGTCTTAGAAATGAATACAATGAAGCTGTGCCGCTCCTAGAAAAAGCTTTATTAATTGAGACATTTGAAACGTCTTCTCCAGGCGGCTACTTACTGGCCATGTATGCCTACACAAAAGCACTATTCAAGCTGAAAAAGCCTGGTTTGTTCCACTATTATGTACAGCTTTCACTTCAAAAAGCAGAAAATTTAAAACAACGAAACATTTCACTTAAATTATCTATTTTAGAAACACTTATGCTTCAGCAAGACAACATGATAGAGCAAATCAAGTCTTATTGTAATCAATTAGAATCTATGAATTTTCTTGTCGATCTTGAAGCCATCTGTCAGGATGCAGCTGCTTACTTAACAGATCTTGGACTTCATGAAGAATCCACTTATTTCTCGAACAAGGCGTTGTCCTTAAAAACAGATATGGAGTGATGTAAGATGAAAAAATGGCTTATCACAAGTGCGATTTTGACACTCTTGATAACAGGTGTTTCCATTGGCGTTTCCATCCAAAAAGACAGCCAATCTGCACAATCTCAAGATATCATTCAAAAGAGAGACCGCGGCACCAATCCTTAAACATGAAAAAGAGCAGCTGTGAATATCGCAGCTGCTCTTTTTTATGCGTTAATCGATTTCTCGTTTAATATTTTGCATTTTTTCATCTAAGTAATGGGCTATATCAGCCGCTTCCTTCAGTTCATCGGTTAGCTGATGAGGGACATCGTTTTGCAGTTTATAATAGATTTTATGCTCAAGACTCGCCCAAAAATCCATCGCTATGGTCCGCACCTGAATCTCAACCTTTACATGTTCCACACGATTCGTTAAGTACACAGGGATCTCCACAATTAAATGAAGACTTCTGTAGCCATTTGGTTTTGGATGTTGAATATAATCCTTCACTTCAAGGATTTTCAGATCCTCTCTTTGCCTCAATACATCCATAATATTATAGATATCTTGAATAAAGGAGCAGATGATGCGGACACCTGCGATATCATGAATATACTCCTTGGCACATTGTGTTGTGATGTCGCATCCTTTTCTTGCTAATTTATTTACAATGCTTTCAAAGGATTTGATCCGTGATTTTGTATGCTCTATTGGATTGTGCCCATGGATTAAATTATATTCCTGGCTGATGATTGAAAACTTCGTATCCATTTCATCTAATGCAAATTTATATACTAATAATTCATTTTTCCAGTCTTCCATGACGTTTTTCAAATCTTCTACATGAGTTGCTGACATATTCATTTCTATTTGTCATCTCCTTTTGGGAAACGGCGGCTGCACCGCTTTCCGTTTACTAGACGGAGATGAGACTCGAAAGGTTTTAAAAAATACGTCGTCAGCCTCGCTGTTTGTAATACGTCAACGCCAGCGCAAGCGCGAGTACAGAGCCTTTCACAATATCCATCGCGTAATAAGGGACAGACATCATCACAAGCCCATTTTGCAAAATTCCGATCAGTACAGCCCCAATAAAAGTACCAAATGCATTTGGTTTTCCTGCTCCCATGACGGAAAAACCGATAAAAGCTGCCGCTACGCCATCCATTAAATAAGGTGTGCCCGCATTTATTTCCGCTGTCATCACCCTTGATGCCAGCACAATACCACCGATTGCTGCAAATAAAGCCGAGAGCAGATATGCCGCGATTTTATATTTATTCACATGAATACCAGACAATCGAGCCGCTTCCTTATTTCCTCCAATGATGTACATAAATCGTCCGTGCTTTGTGTATGTCATGAAAACATGTGCAAATAGCACAATCACTGCCATTAAAAGAATGATATATGGCACCTGTCCAATTTTGCTGAAAAAGGCGGGGATTGTACCCGTTGAGAATGTACCGTCAGGCAGCACCATGTTTTCAGAAATAGTCGCCCCTTTCGTATACGTTTGAGCCAAACCTTGAATGATAAACATCATGGCTAATGTCATGAGCATATCTGGAATTTTCATTTTGACAATCATCAAGGCATTGAGTAACCCAACAATAAGGGCAGCCGCTAGCGCAGAAAGGATCGCAATCAGCGGGTTTTGCGAAAACCACACAAACATAGAAATCACGATTGCATTCGATAACGTTGCGATTGATCCGACTGATAGATCAAAGCCGTTGACTGCCAATGAGATGGTAAGACCCACCGCAATAATGGTCACAATGGAGATAGACCGTAAAATATTGATGATATTCCCTGTTTGTAAAAATGCTGGATTCGATGCCGCAAATACCACAATCAATAAAGCAATGGTTAAGATCGTGCCATATCGATAAAAGAAATCAAATAGATGAAAGGATGGCCGCTGTTTTTTCGTTTGCTGTACAGGGGCTGGAATTTGTTGTTCACTCATGATTGTCCTCCTGTTGAATGATATAAAAGCTCTTCCTCAGTCGTTGGAGCCGTCATTTCCCGGGCAATGCTGCCATCATACAGCACATAGACGCGGTCTGCGATACCTGCAATCTCTGATAGCTCACTTGACGCATAAATCACAGATTTCCCGCGGGCAGCAAGCTCTGCAATCAGCGTGAAAATATCTTTTTTCGCTCCAACGTCTACTCCTTTAGTTGGTTCATCAAAGAGATAGACATCCGCTTCAGCAAGCAGCCATTTTCCGATGGCAATCTTCTGTTGATTTCCACCGGATAGATGCTTCGCCTTCGCTTCAAGAGATGGGGTTTTGACACCAAGTCGTTTGACGATTTCGTCTGCTTTCCGCTGTTCCTTCGAACGATATAAGAAGCTGAACACGCTTGAGAATGAACGAAGACTTGCGGCCGTTAAGTTCCAGCCCACGCTCTCTTCCGTTAGAATCCCTTCCTTTCTCCGTTCTTCTGGCACAAGGGCCATTCCAGCTCTCACGGCTTGATGAGACGATGTGATGCGAACGATTTGACCATGAAGCTTTACAGTCCCAGTCTTTTTTTCTGAGGCGCCGAAAAGAGCTTTACACAATTCTGTTTTTCCAGCACCGACAAGGCCAGCAATTCCGAGAATTTCTCCCTTTTTCACATGAAGATGAATGTTGCGTAATTTATGCTGGTCATTTAGCTGCTTCACTTCAAGGACAATGGGTGCATCCTTCAAAGGTGTACGGGGCGGAAATTGCTCCTCTAATGGCGCACCTAGCATTTCTTCAATGATCTGCTGCGGATTTGTATTTTGAACAAGATGAGCTGCGACATCGGTTCCATTTCGCATCACTGTTAGTTCATCACAGATGGTGAAAATTTCAGGCATACGATGAGAGATAAACACAATGCCCGTTCCATTCTGTTTCAGCCGATCAATCATTGAAAATAACTTGTTTGTTTCTGTATGACTTAGCGGAGCTGTTGGTTCATCTAAGATTAAAATGCTGCATTTGATTGAAACGGCTTTGGCGATGAGCACCAGCTGTTTTTCCGCAAGGGTTAGATCACTCACAAGGCGTTTTGTGGAGATGTCGATGTCCAGTTCTTTTAATCGTTGCGCTGCCTTACGGTGCAGCTCTTTCCAGTCGACAAATGTTTTTTTCTCAATCTGATGCATCATCATATTCTCACCAACACTTAAGTAGGGAACGAGAGCTGTATCCACTTCTTGATGAACCGTCTGCACACCATATGAGACCGCATCCTTTGGGGTTTGAATCGATGCCGCCTGACCATTAATTTGGATGCTTCCTTCATAGTGCGAATGAGCGCCAGAAAGAACTTTCATTAACGTGGACTTCCCAGCACCATTTGCTCCAATCAGTGCATGAACTGTCCCTTTTTTTAATGTGAAATTCACTTGATCTAACGCTTTTACTCCTGGGAATTCAATCGAAATATGTTTCATACAAACTAGCGGCGAAGTCATAGATGTCCTCCTTCTCATGATCATCATCTGAAAAACGAAACACCCTCTATAGAAGAGAGTGCACGGTGTTTATTTTGTATAATGCTTCTTCAAGGTCTTCATCCAATCTTCTTCAAAGGCAGTCGATGAGCCGAACCCCTTCACTTCGTCCGCAAGATTGACCATATTGATGGCTTTTCCTGATTGTTGAAGCTGTTTTTGTGAGATGAGAGAGGCCTCAAGGTCATAGGAAGACGGGGTTTTCTCACCCGCTATTTTCTTCGCAAGAATTCTCACGTCAACTGCGCCAATAAGCTTCGGATCAACCGCTGCTGTGTACTTCCATGGACTGTCTTTTGCTGTCATTTCTTGAAGATCAGCATTTGATACATCAATCCCATAAATCTTCACTTCTGTTCTTCCTGCTTCCTTTAGCGCTCTTGCTGCGCCAATGGCAAAGGCATCCCACGTGGCAAAAATAGCGTCAAGCTTACCCTTTGGATATTTATTCAGCATCGCTGCCACTGCATTTTGTGTTTGAACAGACGTATCAGAGGAGGCAATACCAAAGCGGTCAAGTTCCTTGATCCCTGAATGTTGTTTGAGCGTTTCTTGATAGACCTTATTCCGTCTCACCATTGGCGGGAATCCATCTACCCAGAGGTACGCAATATTTGCTTTTCCTTTAAAATCAGACACGAGTGCATCTAGTGATTTTTTCGCTAATTGTTCGTCATCTTGAGACGTCACTGTGACTCCTTTGATGTCCTTCAGCTTAGGATTTGAATCGAACGCTACGACTGGAATGCCCTTCGATGTGATCTTTTTCACATCAGCGACGGTCGCCTCGTCATCCCCATGAGAGATGATAAAGCCATCATAATTTTCTTCCAGCGCCTGAGAGATCGCGTCATGGAACTTCGCTGTATCTCCATTTGCGGTGTAGACATCTACCGTAAAGCCAAGCGCTTCACCTTCTGCCTTCGTCCCAGCTAAAAACTGTGCTGTATGATCATCTCCTCCGATTTTACGGATGACTTTAATTTTCGCTCCCTGTCCCTTTGCAAATCGCTTCGGTACATTGTCAAAGGAGACCTTTTCGTTCGCATTTGCCTTTGAGCCTGCACTTGATCCAGTGCCGCAGCCTGTTAATAGGACGGTCAATACCGTTAATAATATAAGACATGATGTAAAATACTTACGCTTCATTGCTGTTCCTCCTCAAGTTGTTTTTTATTTTTCACATCGGAAAACTAGGTAAAAATGTGAGAAAACGCCAGTAAACTGTTCTTCCATTTGAAAAAGAGACGAAAAAAAGCCTCTCTTGGAAAGAGAGGCTTGATCACCGTTGCATGAAACATGTATCGGGAATTCTTCCTCTCTTATCTGTCAAAGCTGTCACAGCTTTGCAGGAATTAGCACCAATTTCTATAGTAGAAACGGTTGCCGGGCGTCATAGGGCCAGTCCCTCTGCCTCTCTTGATAAGAGATCCGTTATGAAATTTTGTTTTAGTTGAAATGTCTTCTTTACTTTAATGTGATGTCACATCAATGTCAATGATTTTTTTGAAAATTTAAAACAATAAGCTTGTGGCTCAGACATGCTTAACTTCCGATGATTTTCTTAGCAGGTGATGATTTCTTCAGGCGAAAATCATATTTTTTCTCATTCACAAATTGTGGATTGAGGTGTGCTGATCCTCTATCTTGGCCGCTTGTAGAGAGATACGTTTTGTAGCCTTCCATCCATTTCCCGCGCCATACCCACTGTGATGCCTTCGCACCTTTGCGGTCATCATATACGTTCTTTTCGAAGGTATTCTTTTGGTTCACTCCATAAAGATTCACAACTAAGTAATGCGAGGCACTCGCTGTCATGATATTGCTCTTGATACGATTGTTCACGGCTTGATATTGCATCAACAATTGACCGCCTTCTAAGCCGGCTGTGTCATTTTTGTATAAAATATTATGTGAAATCGTCGTATTTATAGTTCCGCCTCGCTTTTTATCATAACCGCCAATTGAAATGCCTGTATAACGGTTCAAATACACTTGATTGTGTTCAATTCGAATACGATCTGCCATTTTTTCTTTATGTTCACTTGTGACTTCAATCCCAAGGTCATTGTGATGTGTGATGTTATGATCAATCACAATGTCCTTCCCGCCATCGACATAAATTCCACCAGCGGAGATGTCTTTGCCATAGGCTGGATTTCCTACACTCGTAATCTCATACACTTTGTTTCTTGATACAACACCATTTCTGACTTGATCGTACTTTTTAGAAGGTGCTACGTTTTCAAAACCAATTAAATCAATCCCTATATTATCAGTATGGCGGACGGTGTTATGTGTCACACGGAACTTATTGACGTTCCCATTGAGCACAAGCGCTTCACTGAAGCCAAGCTTTAATTTTTCAACAGTGTTTCCTTTGATTTCAATGTCTTCAATAGCCGCAGGAGCTTTTGTTCCATAGACCGCAATACCGTGCGCATTCCCATTTTTGTGTGTCGTCTGAATGTCATACACTCGGTTGTTGAGCAGTTTGACGCCTTTCCCGCTTCCTTTGATAAAAATACCGACTGGAGTCAGATCTTCCTTATTTGTCTTGAGATGTCCCACCGTCAGCCCTTTGAGGGTAATGTAACTTTTTTGATCGATCGTGACAAGACCACCATCTGCTTGATTTCCTTTTAGTGAAGCCCCGCTAATGACAGGTTTTTCTTTTCCGTAAGCTTGAAAGATAACAGGTGCTTTCTTTGTACCTGAATGGCGGACAATCAATTTTTCTTTGTATGTACCGCCTCTCACGTATATAGTTGCCCCGGCTTTTGCCATACTTGATGCCTTTTTCAGCGTGCGAAAAGGTTTTTGCTTCGTTCCTGGGTTTTTATCGTTTCCGTTTGTCGCTACGTAATAGGCTGTGCTTTGCTTAGCGCCCGCCTTCTCTGTCATCGCTTGACAGCCGAAGCTGATCACGGTCATGAATAAAATAAGGAAAATGCCTGGTATCGCTCGTTTCATCTTGTTGTTTGCTCCTTTCGCTTCTCTTCTTTCTTTATCGGTTAAAAAAAAGAGGATTAAAATATGAGAATGCCCCTTGCAATGTACTGGTCAAAAGGTGTATGGTTGAAAGAATATCTTACAGGAAATTTATCCGCTTTTAAATTGTCAGATTAATCAGTTAATAATGTATTTGGATTTTATTTCTTTATTAAAAAGGGGTGACATGAGGCAGACTGACGGCAGAGAGAAGGAAAGCGCTTTAACAGATTTTTCTTGTCTGAATTCCAGAAAACCTATTGCTAATATTTTGTGAAGGTATAGAATAGAATCATAATTATTTCATATTATTAGAATTTTCAAATAATCAAACAGCAAGGAGATTTACGATGCCAAAACAACCCATCCGCGTTGAACTTAGTTCAACAAAAAAACCAAAACCTCAATCTGATCAACTTGAATTCGGAAAAATCTTCACAGATCACATGTTTGTGATGGATTATTCCATTGATCAAGGCTGGTATGATCCAAGAATTATCCCTTATCAAGCCATTCCAATGGACCCAGCTTCGATGGTCTACCATTATGGGCAATCTGTTTTTGAAGGCTTGAAGGCTTATGTTTCTGAGGATCAGAAAATTCTCTTATTCCGTCCGGAAAAGAATATGGAACGCTTAAACAGATCCAATGACCGCCTGTGCATCCCACAAATTGATACAGAAACGGTTTTAGAGGGCTTAAATGAACTCATTCGCATTGATAAGGATTGGGTACCTGATGCAGAGGGCACTTCCTTGTATATCCGTCCATTCATTATTTCCACTGAACCATATTTAGGCGTTGCGCCGTCAAGCACATATAAGCTGCTTATTATCCTATCTCCAGTGGGATCTTACTATAAAGAAGGCATCCATCCGGTCAAAATTGCCGTTGAAAACGAATTTGTCCGTGCCGTTAAAGGCGGAACAGGTAATGCCAAAACAGCTGGAAACTACGCTTCAAGCCTCAAGGCACAGCAAGTTGCTGAAACCAAAGGTTTTTCACAAGTTCTTTGGCTTGATGGAGTTGAGAAAAAGTACATTGAAGAAGTCGGGAGTATGAATATCTTCTTTAAAATCAATGGCGAAATCGTGACGCCTGAATTGAACGGCAGCATTTTAGAAGGCATCACACGTAACTCTGTACTTGAGCTATTAAAACACTGGGGAATTCCAGTGACAGAGCGTAAAATTTCGATTGATGAGTTAATTGAAGCACATCAATCAGGCGAGCTTGAAGAAATCTTTGGAACTGGAACGGCGGCCGTCATCTCTCCTGTCGGGGAATTAATTTATCACGATCAGCCATATGTGATTCAAGATGGTCAAACAGGCGAAGTATCGAAGAAATTGTATGAGGCCATTACGGGTATTCAAAAAGGAACACAGCCAGATATCTTCGGCTGGACAGTAGAAGTCGACTCGGTCGTCAAACAAGCTTAAGCATGTAAAAGAACCTTTCATTCATGAAGGGTTCTTTTTTTGTTTATTTACCTTTCTAATATACCTTATAATGGTAATCACACATATAAGGAGTGATGGTATGTTTTTTACTTATCTACTAGCGTTTTTGGGATTTGCATCGGATCGATGATCATCGCTACAGGTTTCGACGATTCACCGTTCCACACCCGTGTTCTATTTAAGTTTCTCGGAATTTCTATCTTTGTTCTTTCTATTACTTTTGTAAAGGTGAGACGAAAAAGGTTACGCAGTAAAAAGGCGAAATAGACTTAGATGTCCAGTCAGCCTCCCATCAAATCGTGCACCAAAATAAGACCGATACCCCCACAATCGCCCCTGCATATATCCACTGTTTCCCTTTGATGCTCCGCTTTCTTTCAATCAGTAAAAAGATCTCTGGTAAAAAGACGATGATGATTTCTATGAAAAAGACAAGATAATAAACAAACGGCATCGGCTGAAAATCAAAGTCTCTTTCATCTCCACCAATTGTTGCGAAATACATCAACAGGTTGGTTACTGGAATGGTAAAACAAACGAGCAGGCGAAGAACATACATCCACACATACTGTCTATGACGAATAAGACCAATAAATGAAGCGATGATGCCATACAAAAACAAGACCACTGTGCCATAACTCAACAGAGGTTGAACGACAAAGCCGTAAAGCATTAAACCAATTGCAACCATACTCAAACCGTCCCTTCTTTGAAGCCATACATGTTGTTTTTTACTATCATACACTTCTTTCTTGAATTTCCATATGGGGCCATGATAAAAAAACGACCCCATAAAGGGGCCATTTTGTTTTATGCTTTGACTGATTTGAAGAATTGCGGTAAATATTCACGATGCGCTTCGAGCATTTCATCTAAAATTTGCTTTGCAATTTCGTCAGATGGGACAAGCGGATTGATCGTCATTGCTACAAGAGCCGTCTCGTAATCTCCTGTGACTGCCGCTTCTGCTGCCACACGCTCGAATGATTTGATTTGTTGAACGAGCCCTCTCACAGCCACAGGCAGATCACCCGTCGCAATTGGTTTTGGTCCGTACTTCGTAATGATACAGTTCACTTCAACCGCTGAATCAGCCGGAATGCTGGCAATCGCCCCTCTGTTCACTGTATTGACTGGTTGGATGTCATGCTTATCATTATAG
The DNA here is from genome assembly GCF_037976435.1 of Bacillus sp. FSL K6-2841. Taxonomy (NCBI): domain Bacteria; kingdom Bacillati; phylum Bacillota; class Bacilli; order Caryophanales; family Bacillaceae; genus Bacillus; species Bacillus sp. FSL K6-2841. The sequence continues at coordinate 3,418,898 of NZ_CP150266.1, forward strand.
ATGGAGCTGATTAAGTTACATGCCGCATCACTGTAATATGCCCCGCCTCTTTTTTCGAGCTGCGGTGGTTTAATCGATAAATCAGGATCTTTATAGAGCTCAAATAATTCGTGCTCAACCTGCTGGACTACCTCTGCTCTTGTTCCTTTTTCTTGGGCTGCCTTTTGCTCTTCTTCCAGCATATCTTTTGTTTTATAGTAATAGCGATGATATGGACATGGGATGACCCCTAAGCCTTTCACAAAAGAAGGTTCCCAGTTTTTCGCTTCAATGTTCTTCATAGACCACTGACTATTCGGATTTCCTAATTCTTCGAGCACTTGATCCATAATGCTGACCCCGTCTAAATACACGTCTAATCCATAGACCATGTGATTGAGGCCTGCAAACTGTACCTCGATCCGTTCAACATTTACATCAAGCGCCTTGGCAATTCCCATTTTTATCCCAATTGGGACATTGCATAGTCCGACTACTTTTTTTAGATTCGTGTAGCGCAGCACAGCTTCTGTGACCATGCCGGCTGGATTTGTAAAGTTCACAAGCCATGCATCTGGACAAAGCTCTTCCATATCCTTCACGATGTCTAAAATGACTGGGATGGTTCGAAGACCTTTAAATAAGCCACCTGGTCCGTTCGTTTCCTGACCGATGACACCATATTTAAGCGGGATTCTCTCATCCTTTGCCCGTGCTTCCAGCAGTCCTACACGAAATTGTGTTGTCACAAAATCTGCGTCCTTCAGGGCTTCCCTTCGGTCGAGTGTCAGGTGTACCTCAATCGGCAGCCCGGCTTTTTCGACCATGCGTTTCGCGAGAGCACCCACGATGTTTAACTTTTCCTGACCCGCTTCAATATCCACGAGCCATAATTCCTTTACAGGCAATTCATGATATCGTTTGATAAATCCTTCGACAAGCTCAGGCGTATAGCTCGATCCTCCGCCTATTGTGACAATTTTGATTCCATCTTTCATGAATTGACACCTCCAAGTTGCTTCATTTTTTCATGGAGCTCGATGATTTCCGCCGCAAGCTCCTTGACAGTCATTGCGTTCATGAGATGATCCTGTGCATGGATCATTAAGAGACTGATGTCGGTCTTTTCTCCTCTAATTTCTCCTTGGATCAGCTCTGTCTGTGCGTGATGCGCCTCATTTAACGCGTCTTGTGCTTCCTGCAATTTTTGCTTCGCCTCATCAAAGTTTCCTTCCTTTGCACATGTAATGGCCTCCATCGCGGAGCTTCTGCCATTCCCGCCGTGTAAGATGAGTTGAAACACAATTTGTTCCATTTCCATCGGCCGCATCCCCCTTGTTCCCTCAATTACATGCTGACGACATTTTCATCAGTTGTTGCTTTTGTTTCTAGTTCACTTTCTTCTTTTAATTTCTGCTTATCCCACATTCTAAAGAATGGGTAGTATAAAGCGAATGACAACGCCAGGTTAATCAGCTGCATGACAGCACCAGAGATTTTGCCTCCTGTGGCGAGATAGCCTGAAATGATAGGGGGCATCGTCCATGGAACTGCAATCCCCGCCGGTTTTGCCACAAGCCCTGTGCTCATTCCGATATATGTGGTAATGATCATCATGATTGGCGTAAGGATAAACGGAATCAAAAGCATTGGGTTCATGACAATCGGCATTCCGAAAATGATCGGTTCGTTGATGTTAAAGATGGCTGGCCCAATGGCAAGTCGGCCAAGCTGTTTCATTTGTTTACTTCTGGCACGTAAGATCATCGTCAGCACCAAGGCAAGCGTTGCACCGCTTCCGCCGACATTGATGAAGATTTCAAAGAACTGCGCTGTGAAGATATTTGGCAGCACTTCTCCTGCTTGGAATGCGAGACGGTTCTCATCCATCGCACCGAGCCAAATTGGTCCCATGACGCCGCCGACAATGGTTGCTCCGTGAATACCACAAGCCCAGAGGAGCATTTGCACGCCTATGGCGACAATACTTCCGCCTAAGCTTCCACCAAGAATGGAAAGCGGTGTGCCAATTAAGACCGTGATGATATTATGAATACTTTCAAATGGTGTCATCTCAATCAAAAGTCTAGCGACCCAGATCAGTGTGATGACCACAAAACCTGGAATAAGTGCGATAAACGATTTACTCACTGCTGGCGGTACACCATCAGGCATCTTAATGACGATATTCCGCTGGACAATGAATCGGTAAATTTCAGTTGAAAGCATGGCAATAATCATGGCAACGAATAACCCTTTACTGCCCATCAATGTGACTGGAATTCCTCCACCTACTAGGATGGCTTCTGTTGAGCCCTCAGGTGTAAAAGGAACTTGATATGGTGTCGCCAAAAGAAATGCTGCAACAGCGATTGCACCAGATGATAGGGCATCCACTGCATACTTTTCAGCAAGCCTGTAGGCAATCCCGAAAGTTGCAACAAGTGCCATAATGTCAAAGGTTGCATTAACAGGATAGGATAATTTCGTGGCCCATTCTGCTCCGAAGATACTTGCCATAAAATCGCTGTATCCTGGGATCGGAAGGTTGGCTAAAATGAGAAACAGTGAACCGACAATAATGAGAGGCATGGTTAAAACAATTCCGTCACGCAATGCTTGTAAATGTCTTTGAGCGGCAATCTTCCCTGCAAACGGCATGACCTTCTCTTCTAGAAATCGGTTGAATCCATTCATCCCTTCCGCCCCCTTTATCCGTTCACTAACTGTTCAGCAGATTTTAAAACCTCAGCCCCATTACATACGCCATAATGCACGGTATTGATGACGTCGACTGGAATCCCTTTTTCTTCTCCGAGCTTTTTCATTTGTGGTAATAAATATCGAACCTGTGGTCCTAATAAAAGCACATCGGCTTGATCAATATGATTTTTTGCTGAATCTCCAGATACTGCCCAAATACGATAGTCTTTTCCTTGTTCTTGTGCGCTTTTCTCCATTTTTGTGACTAGTAAGCTTGTTGACATACCTGCTGCACAAACCAATAAGATGTTCATGTGTAAACGCCCCCTTTTGAAAGTGTGTAGCTTTTCTTTACACATTCATCATATTATGAAACCGCTTTCATAAACACCTATACTTTTTCCTTTAGGAAGCGGAAAAAGTTAAGATCACACAGTTAATTCTTGTACGAAGGGGTCTTTTTATACATGATATCGAGCATGTCTTCAAATGTATCACAGGCGATGAGGTGCTGAATGAATTTCACATTGTGCACAAGCTCGCCCAGCAGACGGTACATCCCTTTTAAATCTTTTGCATTCTCTTTTTCGACACAAAGCAAGCACACAAATTGAACTTTTTTCTCTCCCCATATGATCGGTTTTTCTAATGTACATATCGCCCAAAACGTCTCTTCTGTCAGCGGCGTCATAGGGTGCGGAATGGCTGTATAATGCCCAAAGGATGTGGGAGCAGCCTCTTCTCTTTCCATCACATAAGATGTAAGCTCTGCTGATGCTAAGCCCATGTCGATGACTTTTTCCGTGAGAAAGGTGATGACCTCTTCCTTTGTTTGAAAGGCGCGTTTTGTAAAAACCAATTCCTTTTTCATATATTGAGAGGCCAATGTCACTCTTGTTTCACTCGTCAGGGCTTCTTCAATTTTCAAAAAGTCGCCGCCTCCCAAAATCGTATTCACTTGTATGACGGGAATCGGTATATCCATCTGAATCGGGACCGTTGTAATAATCAAATCAAGGGCATGTAAAGAGACATGCGGAAGCGAATAAAGCTCTGCTGTGCCTAAAATGGTCAGCTTCGACCCAAATTGTGACCGCAGACGATCTTGAAGCAGTCTTGCACTTCCTGCACCAGACGCACAGACGATGAGACATCGCTTCGGTGGAATCTCCATCTTTCTCCGTTCTAAAGCCGCACCAAAATGAAGCGCCATATATCCGATTTCATTCTCATGAATACATAGACCCGTTTCTTCTTCAATCACCCGGCTGGCGATAATTCCTGCTTCAAAGGCAAGTGGATACCCCGCCTTTATTTCATCCAGCATCGGATTTCTTAAGTTCATCCCATATTTACACCGGGTCATGGCTGGCTTTAAGTGCAGACTGAGCCCAATCAGCAATTCCGCATCTCCCGCTAAATTCAGCTGCAATTTTTGGTCAATGGCTTTCAGCATGAGCTGAACAAGACGGCTCGTGTCATCATCCACAATTTGTTTTTGACCGCTCGATGAAAAGGACTGTACCATTTTGGCTGTTCCTAATAAATGAATGGCGATATAGACGATTTCCTCTTGTGGAAAAGAAACGTCCAGCAGTCCTTCAAGGCATTCCACTATTTTTTTAGCGACCTTGTATTCCTTTGCCTGTGGAATCTCATTGATTTCCTCTGGCAAGACAGATACATAGTTCCCGTGCCTAATCCGCTTGCAGGCAATCGCAACATGAACGATTAAATTATTCATGCAAATGTCTGATAGATTCATTCTTTCTTTATTGATATAATCAATGATTGTTTTCTGAATCAATTCCAATTCATGTTTCGGCAAAATGGTCACTGCTGTGTTCAGCATCGTTTGGTAAGATCGCCGTTCACTGAATAGATATTCTGACATACAATAACGGATTTTCATCTCCGATCCTTTGAGCCTGCAGCCTTTATTCGGCTTTGCTTCTAGCTTCAGATCAAAAGGCTCAAGCTTGCGTTTGACCCATTTCATATCGTTACTCATCGTCGATTTACTAATAAACAGCTGTTCCTGTAAGTCTTCCAGTTTCACATAAGACTCTGCGAGAAGGAGCTTTTTTAAAATAAACCGAACACGCTCCTCCGGCAGAACAGCCAGCGGCTCTTCCTGTTCGACCTCTTCTTTCATAAAACGGCGAAAGGCATTCTCATCGTTGATCAACAGCTCATAACCAGCTCCTCGAACAGCTATTACAGACGCTTGATAAGGAGCGAGACGGTCGTTCAGTTCCTTGATGTCTGTACGAATGGTGCGGCTTGTCACTTGTAAGCTGACAGAAAGCGCAGCGCTTGTGAGCGGGTTCTCCGCTGCCATTAACTGACTTAAAATGTGCGCCAGTCTTTTACTCAGCATCAGATCGGCCTCCTTATGTAAGGGTGAAGAATCTGCCTTGTCTGGACAGGTTGTATACGCTTGCAGTTCTCTTCATTACTCATATTCTACTGAAAAGAAATAAAAATTGCCAACTCATTTATATGACAAACGCCCCTATTTATACAACAAACCATTTCTAATGACCTATGAATCTTTTTGTAGGACCGTTTGGAAGAAATGAAAAAAAGGCGCTGCACCTTCGTGTCATCGCCTTTTTTATGAAGAGGTCAGCTGCGTAAAGACAACCAATCTTTTTTCGTGAGTTCCTGCTGCATGATCAAATGTCCCTGTACATGTGATTAAATTGAGATTCCGTGTAAAGGCATACCCGAAAAATGCATGTGGCTTTTCTTCACGTGGATAACTTTGCACTTTGATGACTTCAAAGGTTCGCTTTTTTCCTGATGAGGACGTCACGATCACCTTATTTCCCTTTTTTAGCTCCTTTAGTCGATAAAAAACAGAAGGTCCCCATTTATTATCAACATGACCATTCATGACGGCATTCCCTTTATCTCCTGGTTTTGGACCATCTTTAAACCAAGCTGTGTTGTCCGTATTTTTTGGAACGCCCATACTGCCATCCTTAGATAAAGTGGTTTTCTCTACTTTTGCTTTGACATCAATCGCTGGAATCGCAATTTCAGCTGGAACAATACCGGACGGTTCGTCTTTTAACATGCTTTTTGCATGAGACTGTTTTGCAGCTTGGTTTGTTGTCATTTTTTCAGGAGATGTGGTTGTTTTTGCAGATGACGAATCATCCATTGTTTGTGATGCGCAGCCCGTGATGGTGAGCAGCATCAGAAGACCAAACACCCATCTTTTCAAATCAGTCTGCCTCCTTTTAAAGAAAGGAACGGCACAAATGTGCACGTTCCCCTTTAGTTTTTACGAGCTTAATTTGATGTCTTGCGGCGAATAAGGAAGAACGCACCCATTGCACCACCGGCTAGGATCAAGCTAGCGATTAATCCCGCAAAGGCTTCATATGACATACCTAGAGGACCGGCTGTACCTCCCATACCTGTTTTAGGCATTTCATTAGGCATCTTGGATTTGAACATTTCAGGATGCTGATCAACAATTGCTGATGCGACATCCTGTCCAACCATGAACATATGACCGTACGCCTCTCGCACTGTTGGATAAAGCTGATCATAATCGCCATTATGGTATGACGTATATGTTTTGATCAGTTCATCAATATGCATTTTTAAGCCAGCTTCTAAATCTGCTGCCTTCAAACGTCCATCTGTCGCTTGATCTAAAAATTTCGCTTGCTTCATTCGATACGCATCTAAGTTTTTCATAGCTTTTTCTTTCGCTTCTTTGTCTCCTGATGCATCCGCTTTGACATAATCAACTAAATAACCGATATGGCTTGACCAAATGTCTTTAAATTGTTTTCCTGCATCCTTGCCATAAACAGAGGCAATCGCATCTGATAAATCATTTGTGTTTTCGTTCAAAGCTGCAGCTGCTTGATCAAAGTCCTTGCTGCCATCATTTCCTTTTTGCATAGCAACGACCGCAAGCGCCAAATGCTCTGAGAACAAGTAGTTTAAATCTTCACGAAGGTCTGCGGCTGGTGTGTCGACTGATTTGTGATCAAATTTCCCAGGAAATTGATCTGTGATCGCCCACGATACGCCTTTGCCTACTTCAAACATATGATGAATAGATTTTCTAACCGTTTCATAGGTCGTATCAAAATCCTTTTCAGTGTAGCTATCAAACGCTTTTAACAGTTCATTGACGTGCATTTTTAAGCCTTCTTCTAGTTCGCTAGCTTTCAATCTGCCGTCTGTTGCTTGATCGAGCATATCGGCTTGTTTCATGCGATATTGGTCAAGCTGCTTCATGGCTTTCTTTTTACCTGCTTCATCTTTCTTTGCCGTTGCTTGCACATAGTCAACAAAGTAGCCGATATGACTTGACCAAATGTCTTTAAATTGTTTCCCTGCTTTTTTTCCGTACACAGAGGCGATGGCATCCGATAAATCATTTGTGTTGTCGTTTAGCGCTGCCGCTGCTTGATCAAAATCTTTACTGCCATCAATTCCCTTTTGCATCGTGATGACTGCTAAATAAGCGTGCTCTGAAAACAGCTGGTCTAGAGCTGCTCGAAGATCGGTTGCTTTGTTTGACACCTCTTGTGACGAAGATGTCTTCTTTGCCTCTCCATGCATATGTCCTTCGTGTGCACTTGCGCTATGAGCTGCCGGAAATAGTAATGCTGCGCTAAGCGGGATGGTTAAAATCGCTTTTTTCATGTTCATCTGTTATTGCCTCCTCTTTCCGTTTGTTATGTACTTAACGGAGTGAGGCATGACTTGGATCATTCAAATCTATCTTTTTTTTCATTCATTGCGAAATCGGTGTGTATGCATAAAAAAAAGCCGGATTATCCGGCTGATACGTTACGACGTTTAGATGCTTTCCGTTCTTTATATATTTTTCTCACCACTGGATAAACCACAGGTGCCCATTTAAAAATTTGTTTCAGCCATTTTTTCATTTCTCCCGCGCCTCCTTATTGTCATTCTTACAAAGAAGATTCCCCATCTTGTCATGAAATAAACAGGTGCGGGAGAGCAGGAGTTAAATCACGCCTTGTGCGATCATCGCATCTGCCACTTTGCGAAATCCTGCAATATTTGCTCCTACTATTAAGTTTCCAGAGTGTCCATATTCATCAGCTGTCTCTGTACACTGACGATAAATCGTCTGCATCATTTGTTTCAGCTGATCATCTACTTCCTCAAAAGTCCAAGACATTCTCGCACTATTTTGCGCCATTTCCAGTGCTGAGACACCTACCCCGCCAGCATTCGCCGCTTTTGCCGGCGCAAAAAGAATATCATTCTGTTCAAAAACTTTGACTGCCTTTAGAGTAGAGGGCATATTGGCTCCTTCTCCTACCGCAATGACACCATTTTCCACAAGCTGCTGTGCCTGCATCTCAGATATTTCATTTTGCGTTGCACATGGAAGCGCAATGTCACAAGGAACAGACCAAATTTGTTCGCAATCTTCAATCAATTCAGCATGCGGGTGAATGTCTATGTATGCCCCAATTCGTTGATTGCTTCCTTCCTTCAGCTGTTTCACTGTTTCTAATGAAATGCCTTGTGGATCATAAATCGCTCCGCTTGAATCACTGCACGCAACGACCTTACCGCCTAGCTCTATGACCTTCTCCATCGCATAAATAGACACATTTCCTGAACCAGACACAACAACTGAACGTCCTTCAAATTGAAGTCCATGCGCTTTTAACATTTCTTCCATAAAGTACACCAATCCATAGCCTGTCGCTTCTTTTCTCGCTAAGCTGCCTCCAAATCCAGGGCTTTTTCCTGTAAGCACACCTGCCTCATAAGCACCACGCATTTTCTTGTACTGCCCGAACATATAGCCAATTTCGCGTGCCCCTACACCAATATCACCTGCTGGTACATCTTGATCAGGTCCAATATATCGGCTGAGTTCACTCATAAAGCTTTGGACGAAACGCATGATTTCTCCATCCGATTTTCCTTTAGGATCAAAATCTGATCCACCTTTTCCTCCACCGATCGGCATACCAGTCAGTGCGTTTTTAAAGATTTGTTCAAATCCTAAAAACTTAATAATGCTTGCATTGACAGATGGGTGGAAACGAATGCCTCCTTTATAAGGACCGATGGCACTATTGAATTGAACCCTAAATCCCCGATTGACTTGTACTTTCCCCTCATCGTCTACCCATGGTACGCGAAATACCACAAGCCGCTCAGGCTCGATGAGTCGTTCTAAAATGCCTTGTTTTTCATACTCTGGATGCTTTGCAAAAACAGGAACGAGTGATTCTAGAATTTCTCTTACGGCTTGCTGAAATTCCTCCTCACCAGGATTTCGTTTTTCCACCTCTTCTAACACACGGTCGATGTAGCTTTGTGCTGTTTGTGCTGCTCGATCTAAGGTCAACATGTCTCATCTGCCTCCTTTGTATATCTTCACACATTTATCCTGTTAGATTTTCTAACGCATATTGAGATTAATTTAACACCATTTGTAAAAACTGATCAATACTGATAACAGATGAAAATGATGCCGATTTGAGATGGATCAAGCAACCGCCGCAATCGTTTTTAGAAAGTATCTCTTACAGAATGACTATTGAGCTAGAAATCATGATTAAGACGTTATATATCCCGCACTCTTTGACAATTAGATGAATCATGAATGATTTCTAGTTGATCTTCAACACGAAAAAAAGGCCTAAAGTTTTATAGGCCGTCTGCTCAATCTTTTCGGATCTTCCCCTCTTTTTTTCGATCAGGGTACACGACACAAAGCCAATATAAAATAGAAGACGATGGGAAGTTAATTAAACCGACAATGCCCCAAAACCACTTATAACGTCCTCTTTTCTTTGCATCCATAAATAAAAGAAAGCCCTGCGCAAATAGTAACGGCAATGCGCACAATAAGATGATCATCTCCGTCTGACTCATAAGGAAGACCCTCCTTTAATATGTTGATATTCCTTGATGCCGACAACGACGCAGAGCGGCACACTCACTACTTGAAGAAGAATGAAGATGATAGGCATATGGGTGATGGCAGCGACAAATAGTGCCAGAATGGTCAGACTGATGAGAACGTACGCCAGTACTTCTTGTTTAAAACGCCTTTTCTCTTGTTCCTTCGCCTGCTTCAGCATGATCATGACAGCCTGTTCACTTGGCTCTTTCACTTCAATTTGTTCATCTAGCTGCTGTAACTCTTCCTTGAAACGTTCTGTGAATTGATCTTCCTTCACTGAGACCACTCCTTTCGAATTTTCTTTAATCCATGATGAACCCTCGACTTCACAGTGCCTTCTCTCATCGCGAGCATTGAAGCAATCTCTGGATAAGTAAAGCCATAATAATAGTGCAAAATAATCGGTGCTCTCTCCTCAGCCTTCAATTCGTTTAGAGCATCCCACATCTCATGCCATGTATAGCCCTTTTGCTGAACCTCCCATTTAAAACGGCGTATCGTCTCTTGATTCGCCTTTCCTTCCCTCAATTGTTCACGTTTCCTTTTCTTCTGGTGATCCAAAAATTGTCTAGATGCAATGGATATGAGCCATGTTGAAAATAAGGAATCTCCTCTAAATGAAGAGAGTTTCATGTACGCTTTCAGCATCGTTTCTTGCATGATTTCTTCTGCAAGCTCTTGTTGAAGGGTGAGCTTCATTATATAACGGTAAAGAAAGGAATAATGATGACGATATAGGGCTGTAAATGCAGCATCATCCCCCTGTTTTGCCCCCTGAATCAATGTCTCTTCTGTCTGCTCCAAACACACCCCTCCTTCCTTTTTCTTCTCTTATTCATGAGACGACACGTATGACGATATCGTTCAAAATACACTTTATTTTTTTAGCTTGTTGTATTTGAAGCATTGAATAAACAGTTTTTTCTTATGTAATGATTATGACATTCCTTCGTCTCTAACAAAATGATGCGTTCTGATTTTCTATCAAGCGGAGATGCTCTCCCCCATAATCACTAGGTCATCCCAATACCTATCGTCAATGATCCTTGTCTCATTTAGTTGAAAATAAAATAATCATGGCCTTAGTTTTCTAGAAAATCATGGAATACACAGCGCCAATTCTTAGCCGATGATACCTTTTTGCATGCTATGCTCTTCCTACATTCCGAAAAAGGCGATACAAGCGAAGAAAGGAGGAGCAGTTGAATTGCAGCTTATTTTTGGAAACGTTTACATTAAAACAAAAATGAATGGAGATGTTGACTTTGAAGAAAAAAGTTCCAATGTTAGCTGGTGTGTTAGCGGTTGGTCTCGTGACTTCATTATTTGCACCAAATGGGGAGGCAAAAGCGGCAGCAAAGTATCCCGAAAGCCCTTCTATTATGGCCAATTTTAATCAACAAGGATTCTCCACATTAAATGGCGGTACAACAGGCGGTGAAGGCGGTAAAACCGTCACAGTCAAAACTGGAAATGAACTATTGGCTGCCCTCAAAAGTAAAGGAACAAACGAAAAGCTAAAAATTGTTGTCGACGGGACGATAACCCCTTCTAATACATCTGCCAATAAAATCGATGTGAAAGATACAAACAATGTCTCGATCGTCGGCAAAGGCACGAAAGGTGAATTTAATGGAATTGGCATTAAAGTATGGCGTGCCAATAACATCATCATCCGCAACCTGAAAATCCATCACAGCAACATCGGTGACAAGGATGCCATCGGAATCGAAGGCGCTTCTAAAAACGTATGGGTCGATCATAATGAATTGTACAATACATTAAACTCTGGTAAAGATGATTATGATGGATTATTTGATGTGAAAAATGACTCCGACTATATTACCTTCTCATGGAACTATGTTCATGACAGCTGGAAAACGATGCTCATGGGCAGCTCTGATAACGACAACTACAACCGAAAAATCACATTCCACAACAACCGTTTTGAAAACCTGAATTCTCGTGTACCATCTATGCGCTTTGGGGAAGGTCATGTGTATAACAACTACTATAAAGGTATCCATACGACAGCGATCAACTCTCGCATGGGCGCAAAAATGAGAATTGAGCACAACGTATTTGAAAATACAAAAAATGCGATCGGCAGCTGGGACAGCCGCCAGGTCGGTACATGGCATGTCATCAACAACTCATATATTAACAGCTCAGGCAGTCTGCCAACGTCTTCTACAGGTACGTACAACCCTCCTTATAACTACTCTTTGCTTAACGTGAACAATGTCAAATCAGAAGTGGTATCAAATGCTGGTGTCGGAAAAGTAAACCCTTAAAACCACAAAACGTTCGGGCAGAAATCTCTGTCCGAACGTTCTTGTCATTTCATCTATTTATATTGTAGAAAACGGACGATCCATCTCATACAATTTTTGATAGCGTGGGTTTTCTTTCAGTAAATCCTGATGCTCCCCCTGCATTTCAATTTGTCCATCTTCAATAAACATAATGCGGTCACATGCCTCACAGCCAGTGAGATGGTGGGTAATCCAAATGACCGTTTTTCCTTTTAACACACGGAAAATGGTTTCAAGCAGCTCACGCTCTGTGCGTGGGTCAAGTCCAACGGTGGGTTCATCTAATACAACAATCGGGGTGTTTTGCAGCAAAATCCGTGCTAACGCCATCCGTTGTCTTTCTCCGCCTGAGAAACGAATTCCTGTCTCCTGCACACCGGTGTGATACCCCTCTGGCAATGATTCGATTGTATCGTGAAGCTGTACTTGTCTCGCTGCTTCTTTTACTTGCTCCTCTGTCGCATTTGGAGAGCCTAAGCGAATATTGTTTAAAACAGAGGTATCGAATAAATACGGCTGTTGATTGAGTACTGACACATAGGTGGACACGTTCTCTCGAATGCTTTCGACCGGTTTCCCCTGGATACTGACAGCTCCTTGATTTGGCACGACAGCTCCTTCTAACAACTTCAAAATAGTCGATTTTCCTGCACCGCTTTTTCCTAAGAGAGCGAGTGATTCTCCTTGCTTCAATGAAAATGACAGGTGCTTTAGCACGTGTTGGTGCGAATCATACCCAAAGGACACTCGATCAAAAGAAACAGCTTCATTTTGAGAAACAGCTGACTGATCCGCTGTCTTGCGCTCAGATTCTCCTTCATACGAAAGCTTTTCATAATGATGTAATCTGCTGACAGCATGCTGATAGACTGGAATATCACCTGCTGCATCTGAGAGTGGAAGAAAGGCTTCTGTTAACGGAAAAAGCACAAGCACGAAGGCTGCAATCAGGGTGTGTGACATCGAGCCTGACTGCACAACTGAACCGCTCCAATACACGACAAGCACGACAGCTCCTCCAATGATAAGCTGTGCCATAAATTGGCGCAGACGGATAAATCGGTGCTTGGCTGCTTCAAGCGCTAACAGCTGCGCTTCTTTCTGTTCATATTCATCAACAAAATCTTTCTGCCTGCCGCTAAACAACCAGTCACTCACACCCATGACGGCATCTGTTAAATGGCTGTACAGTTCATTTCTGCCTTTTTTCATTTGAATTTGTCTCGCCCGGTTCACTAGCACTGTGACGTATGGAAAAACAAATACGAGAAGTGCCATATAAAGCAGCATCAAGCCAGCAAAAGGCCACGAGAATAGACCAAGTGCCCCAATGGATGCAGCATATAAAAGCAGCGCACCGATGGATGGAAAGATGGTTTTTAAATAGGCGTCCTGCAGTCTCTCAACATCATCTGACAAGAGCCCAAGCATTTCACCTGTACCTAGCTTTGTCTGTTTCGCACTTCGTTCAGCCATGTCATACAGACGGACACGCATTTTTTCAATCATGGTCAAAATGAGCTGGTGGCTCGCCAGTCTTTCTGCGTAGCGGGCAGCTGAGCGCGAAATACCAAAGGTACGGACAGCTACAATTGGGACGTAGACCATAAGTATATTCTCAGGTCTTGTGGCAGCTTTTGAAATGAGAAATCCTGACGTATACATCAGCATAGAAGCAGAGAATACTGCAATTGCCCCTAGAAATAAAACCAGCGCAAACAGCTTTTGATTCTCCTTGATATAAGGTATAAACCAGCCTTTACTTACCATGTGTGACCGCCCCCATTTGCTCCTGTACCAATTGATAATACACGCCTTTTCTTTGCATTAATGATTCATGTGTACCCATTTCTGCAATCGTTCCTTGATCCATGACAATAATCTCATCCATGGCTGGCATCCAATGGAGCCTATGTGTCGCTAAGAACACAAGTTTATCTTCAAACAGTAGAAGCATTGTTTTCTTCAATTCATACTCTGTCTCAATATCGAGATGCGCCGTTGGTTCATCTAACAGCATAATGGACCGCTTGCCCAGCACCGTTCGCGCAAGCGCAATTCTTTGTGCCTGTCCCCCGCTTAGCCCTCTTCCCTGTTCTCCAATGACCTCATCGAGCCCATTTGGCAGCTGCGCTACGAGCTGAGATAAGCCAGCTTCACTGGCAGCTCTTTCCACTTCTTCATCTGTTGCATGCGGCTCATAAAAACGAATGTTTTCTCTTAATGTCATGTGAAATAAATAAGGGTGCTGCGGCATATAGACGACTTCCTTTTGCCATTCCTTCATCTGTAAATGAACAAGCGGCTGGCCGTTTAGCGTGATTTGACCTGAGGTCGGTTCAACAAAGCCGCCGAGCACATCGGTCAACGTCGATTTCCCTGAACCACTGGCACCAATGATCCCGATTTTTTTCTTCCCTTTGACAGTGAGGTCTACATCCTGAATCGAATAAGGGGCATGCTCGTCATGCTGGACACTCACATCTTGCAGGGTGAGCGCAGATTGTTCATTCCACTCGTTCAACTGCACTGATTGTGTCTCCTGCATGCGGAAGCCCTTTTCTTCTAAAATGACCTGCATCGCCTCATTCGCTTCTTTTCCATTTAGTGTGGCATGATAATCATTCCCCACTTCACGTACTGGCAGGAAATATTCCGGTGCCAGCATGAGCGCCGTCAGAGCCGGCAATAACAGAAGCTCTCCTTCAATCAATCGCAAGCCAAGAAAGACAGCGACGGTTGCAATTGATAGCATGGAAAAGAAATCAAGCGCAAACGATGAAAGAAATGCGACCTTCAGCGTGCTCATGGTCGCCTTTCGATATCGCTTTGACACTTCTCCGATATTGCGGGAGTGTTTTTTGCTAATGCCTAAGTAACGAAGCGTTTCAAGGCCGCGGAGAGAATCAGTGAAATGATTGGATAATTTCTCATACGATCTCCATTGTTTGGCCGCTTTACGCTGAGCGACAAGACCTAGCAAAATCATAAAGACAATTAAAATTGGCAGCGTCACGATTAAAATGACGGCAGATGTTTCGTCTAATGTCCAAACATAGATGAGAACCATTGCCGGTATCACAGCCATGTTCACCATTTTCGGTAAAAACAGCTGTAAATACTGACGATATTGAGCAATCCCCTCCATCGCTAATGTGACAAGCTTTCCTGTACCCTTTTTCTTTGTGAAAGCAGGACCTAAACGAAAGAGTTGGTCTAACAGCTGTTTTCTGACGTCTGCTCCAATTCGGGAAGAGTAGGTAAACATGACCTTCTCCCGAATCAAGGTGAGACCGTGCCGCACCAGAAAGGCAGCAAGAAACAGCAGGACATAAGGCGTTGCCTGCGAAAGGCTTTTCCCGTCAAACAGCGTAGTAATGGCATGTGCCAGCCACTGTGCTTGGAAAATAATACTTGCTCCTTGGATGAGTGACACAATACCTAAGAGGGCAAGAAGCCCTCTCATTCCTTTTAATTGAAGCAAACGTTTATCCATTAGTAGGTCATTGGCTCCTTACCGCTTACACGTTTACGGAAGACGTAATAGCTCCAAATTTGATACCCAAGCACAAAGGGCAGCAAAGAAATGGCAACAATCGTCATGACCGTTAGTGAGTAAGATCCAGATGCAGCGTTTTGAATGGTCAGATCAAATGTATGGTTGATTGAGCTAATCATGACGCGCGGGAACAATGCAGTGAAAAGCATCGTCACTGTCACCATGATGCCCGCACCTGTGAATAGGAATGTCCAGCCATCACGTTTCTTTTTCATAAAGAATAGAGCCGCTACGTAACAAACCACAATGAGGACAGTTAACGGAATGGTGATGATCGGGCGTACCGTATAAATGTCTGTCTCCATGATAGATACACCAACAAATAGGACAAGAACTGGCAGCGCAATAAGCAGGACACGCTTGCCAAGCTTTCTCGCACGATCTCTTAAATCACCCTCTGTACGAAGTGTAACGAAAATCAATCCGTGCAGAAGGCAAAGAACCGTTACAGCTAACCCGCCAATCACTGAATAAAGGTTCACAAAATCCGTAAAACCAGCGTACATGTTCATGTCTTGATCAATTGGCATCCCGCGTAAAATACTTGTGAAGAGCACACCGAGTAAAAACGGCGGCAGCAGACTGCCAAAGAAGATGACCCAGTCCCATGCTTTGATCCAAGAGGCTTTCTCAACCTTCCCTCGGAATTCAAAGGCGACACCGCGCCCGATAAGTGCTAAGAGGAGAACCGCAAACGGTATATAGTATCCACTGAACATCGTGGCATACCAGTGAGGGAAAGCAGCGAAAATAGCGCCCCCAGCTGTAATCAGCCAGACCTCATTCGCATCCCAGAAAGGACCAATCGTGTTAATTAAAATGCGGCGTTCGTGTGCATCCTTTCCAAGCAGCTGCATGGACATCCCAACTCCAAAATCAAACCCCTCTAAGAAGAAAAATCCAATAAACAATACTGCGACAAGAATAAACCAAATCTCGTTAAGATATGCCATGATATGCGCCTCCATCAAATGGATCTGTAGACAGGTCCGTTTCATCCTTTTGATCTGTATCCTCTTCCGAATGTGCACCCTTTTTAATTTCTCGAATGAATAGGTAGGCAAGCAAGATGGCAAGAATCAGATAAATCGTCGTAAAGCTAATGACTGAGAATAACAGCATGCCGTACGATACGTTTGGCGAAATCGATTGAGCCGTCGTCATCATACCAAAGACCGTCCACGGCTGACGCCCAATTTCGGTCATAATCCAGCCAGCTGAGTTCGCAATAAACGGGAACGCAATCATCCCTACCATGAAGCGTAAAAACCATTTGTTCGTTTCGAGTTTTTTTCTAAAGCTCAAGTACAAGCCCATCATACTGGCAAAAATCATCAACATGCCGGCACCAACCATGATTCTAAAGCTCCAGAAGGTTGTTTTTACTGGCGGAATATAGTCTCCAGGACCAAACTTTGCTTCATATTCTTTTTGAAGTGTCAGCATGCCTGGCACATCTCCACTAAACTTCGAATAAGCCAAGTAACTTAAAGCAAACGGAATATTGATCTCCGCAGAGTTTTCTTTTTTATCTGTATCAATGTTGACAAATAGTGTCCAAGCCGCTGGATCTCCACTATCCTTCCAAAGGGCTTCACTTGCCGCCATCTTCATCGGCTGTGATTCCATTAAGTGCTTCGCTTGATCATGTCCAGAGAACGCCACACCTAAGCCAGAAATTAAAGCGAGAACCATGGCAATCTGGAAGGACTTTTTGAAAAAGGAAATTTCTTGTTTTTTGATCATTTTATAGGCACTAACTCCTGCAATAAAGAATGCACCTGTAGCCAGCGCACCAAACAGAACGTGCGGGAATTCAACCCAAAGCTGCGGGTTTGTTACAAGTGCGCCAAAGTCATTCATTTCTGCACGGCCATTTTTAATGACAAACCCAACTGGCTCTTGCATAAATGAGTTGGCGAGTAAAATCCAAAATGCCGAAAAGATCGTACCAAGGGAAACAAGCCAAATACACAATAAATGAATCTTCTTCGGCAGACGATCCCAGCCGAATATCCAAAGTCCAATAAATGTAGATTCAAGGAAAAAGGCAAGCAGTGCTTCAATGGCAAGCGGTGCACCAAATACATCACCGACAAACCTTGAATAATCTGACCAGTTCATCCCAAATTGGAATTCCTGGAGAATCCCTGTCACTACACCTACTGCAAAATTGAGTAAGAATAGATGACCCCAAAACTTCGCCATTTTTTTATAAATCTCTTTTTTCTTGACAACATAAAGGGTCTGCATCAATGCAACGATAAACACCAAACCTATTGACATAGGAACAAAAATAAAATGAAATAATGTCGTTGAAGCAAATTGAAATCTTGCTAAAAACAGCTCACTCACAGCCTTACATCCTCCCTTACTTTCACATGCCGAATGATTGGAAACGCTTATGCTCATCACTTCACAAAATATTCACTATTTGTTCAATGGTTCACAAATAATAGCCTGTTTGAAATGATTTACTCGGTGAAATTTTACCCTTGCTTTTCATTCGGTTAGTTATTTATACCTGTACTTTACACCCATACGCTTCAAAAATAAAGTAAATTTTACCTAAAAATTGGATGGTATTGTGTCAGTTGTTTGAATACTTTGTCAAAAATATGTGACAGAAAGTAAAAAAATAGCGCTGCACGTGAGCTGCAGCGCTGTGTTTCTTTTTTAAGCTTTTTTCTGTAAGGCTGGTCTAGTAACTTGCACTTCATAGTACGTAATTTTATTTTTTAATAGGCCTTCAGGTTTCGCTTTTCCATGAGCATGCGCATCACCAAATGCCTGAGATTTTGTCCAATTCACAAAGTCTTCTTTTCGATTCCAGCGTGTATGAATGGTCACTTCATCGTAATCGGTTGTCTGCTGTGTGACCCATACTTCCATACCTAAAAACCCTTCCATGAATTCTACTTGTCCCTGCTTGTTAAAACGCTTGACGAGGTGGTCGGCACTGCCTTTTTCTACTCTTACCTGGTTGTTGACAATGATCATGTTTTGTTCATCTCCCTTTTGTTGTTGGATCGAAGCGATCGGAATAATCAGCGGGTGCTCACCGTCTAAGTGAACCTCAGCCTGAATCCCAAAGACCTCTTTGAAGAAGCTTTCTGTTAATACTTCTTTTGGTGTCCCTATTTGATAAACCTGACCACGCTTCATCGCAATAAGGCGGTCACAATATTTTGCTGCCTGCTGCAGGTCGTGAAGAACCATTAAAATGGTGATTCCATGCGTCTTATTCAGCTGTTTGAGCAACTCTAGTAAATCAAGCTGATGCGCAATATCTAAGTAAGTCGTCGGCTCATCCAGAATAATCGTCTCTGTCTTCTGAGCGAGTGCCATCGCAATATACGCTTTTTGCCTTTCTCCGCCAGACAATGTATGCAGCATTCTATTTTCATTGATACGGCTATTGGTCACATCAAGCGCCCACTCAATCGCTTCTTGATCTGTCTTCGAGCTTTTTTTCCAGATCGAACGATGCGGGCTGCGTCCAAGTGCGACCAGCTCCCGTACGGTCATAGATGGAATGGCTGTTCTCGTCTGCATGAGAACGGCGATTTCCTTTGCAATCTCCTGAGCTGTCATCTCTTTTTGCGGTATATCGTGAATGTATATCGTGCCGCTTTCGATTGACGTAAGACGTGCGGCTGCTTTGATAAAAGTCGACTTCCCTGATCCATTTGGTCCAATAATTCCTGTCACGCTTCCTTTAGGAACAGCTGCTGATATAGAGGACAACTGAAAGCCTCCTTGACTGAGACTCACGTCATCCATAGCGATCACATCCAACTTAACCCCTCCCTTTCTTTTTTAATAAATAGAGGAAGAAAGGTGCACCGATGCAGGCAAGCAGGATACCGACAGGCAGTTCAACTGGTGTAAACCATACCCTTGCCGCTGTATCTGCAAAAACCACAAGCACGCCTCCGCCCAGCATCGAGATCGGCAACAGGTACCTATAGTCATCTCCAATTAAAAGACGGATAAAATGAGGAACGACCAGTCCGACAAAGCCAATTAAGCCGCTCACACTTACTGCTGCACCAGCTAAAAGTGCCGCCAGTGCAATTAAGAAAAACCGGGTGCGCTCTACTCTGAGACCGAGCAGCTGAGCCGATTCATCGCCAAGCAAAAGAAGATTTGCCGGCTTGATGGCAAAAAAACAAAGGCACAGCCCAGCGAGCGCATAAGGCGACACGAAGGTTAGATGATGCCAACTCCGTCCATTTAATCCTCCTGATAAAAAGGGCAGGACTGCCTGCACACGCTCACTATAAAGCACCATAAACCCATTCATCACCGCCCCAAGCAGGGCATTGACTGCCACTCCCGCCAAAATCAGCTTCAGCGGTGAAACCCCTTGATCAAATGAGAGCATATACACCACAAGTGCCGCTAATAAAGCGCCAAGGAAAGCAGCGGCTGGCAGCAAATACGTGAATTGCGGAAACACAATCATGCTGAGCACAGCAGCCAATCCGCCGCCAGCCGTCACACCGATGATGCCAGGGTCAGCGAGTGGATTTCGGACGACTCCTTGTAAAATCGCCCCTGATGCCGCGAGACAGGCCCCAACGATGAAACCGATGAGAACGCGCGGCAGGCGTAAATCCATCACAATTTTCTCATGGACAGGCTGACCTGATCCCGTCAAAGCAGCGAATAAATCTTGCAGTGATAATTGAACAGAACCTAATGCAAGCCCTAGGCATGCACCTACAACTAACGAGATGAATAGTCCGGGTATCAGCCATCTTCGCCTCGACTGTCTTTTTTGAAAATCTAATTCTGCATTCATTTTCATGATGACAATCGCTTCAATCTTTTCTCTAGCTCATCAATCGCTCTGATCACATCTGCGCCTGGATTCGTTCCAAATAGATCACTAGGCAGAATCTCGACGTGTCCATGTTTGACGGCTGATACATCGTGCCATGCGGCATTCTGTTTCATTTCACTCATAAAGCCCGCTTTCACATCTTCAGGATTGCTATGGGTCATGAGCAGGATAAGATCAGGATCAGCTTCGATGACCTTTTCTGCATTGATTTGAGCGTATTGAGGGAATTTCTCGAGTGCTGGTTCATTCTCAGCAATGTTCGTCCCTCCAGCGATGTGTAGTAAATCTCCGCTTAAGGATTGAGGAAGAGCCGCCATATATGTGCCAGGTGCCCCGTACACAACGAGTGTCTTCACTTTTTTCTCAGGCTGTTTGACCTGCTTTTTCCGCTGATCGATTTGCTTGTTAAGCTCTTTTGCCTTTCGCTGCTTCCCTAGCAAATCTCCAAATAACGTAATTTGGCGCTGGATGTCCTTCACGGAATTGGCACTTGTCAAAAGAAGCTGTGAACCAATTCCTTCTATTGTAGAGATGTCCTTGCGGTTTAATTGTTCATTCCCAAGTACAACATCGGGCTTTAAGCTTGTGATGAGCTCTACATCAAATTGATGTGTTGTACCAATTGTTTGGACTGATGCAGCCTGTTGTAAGCTGTCTGGTAATTCGGCGGCCGGACGACCGACCACCTCACCGCCTAAGGCATATAGGATGCTCATGTCTCCAGTCGACAATGAGACAATGCGCTGAGGGGATTCTTCAAACGACAGCGTTCTGCCGGCAAAGTCCTTAATCTTCAGCGCACCTTGACCGCTCCCTTTCTCTACAGGTGCTGCCTGACTGCATCCGCCGAGGAGAAGCATCAAGACAAGTCCCATGAAGATCACATGTGAAAATTTCAACCGCCTGTCTCTCCTTTTCTAGTAAACTTTCTTTAGCTTTGCCTGTACCACGAGACGCCCGTTTTTCGGTGCAAGCACATGATCACAGGTCGATAGAGTGAGAATAAGGTCATCTGTGGACACGTCTGTCTTCGTTTGGTAGATTGATTTTTTTCGCACAGATTGCAAGTAGTGCGCATATTCGCCAAGATCTTGAAAATCGGTTTGTATATAATCAAAGTCCACCGTTGTTTCATACACGGCAAAAATCTCCGCCTCATAGCTTTGATACAGCGTATCGTACTGAAATGTCCGATGCTCATCGAAGAAATCCCCTTTTAAATAGTTTGTGAGTCCAGCGAACATGGACCCATCCCTCATTCGATGCCCGTACACCACAGTATTCGGGCTTTCATGCAAGACATCATTGCGATAATCCATAAAAATACTGCCTGCCCTGGTGTCGTTTTTTAAGTAATTACGGGTTAAGTAGAACGCATTGTCGCGAGATTGGACGATTGGGTACTGGATCATCGTGTCCTTCATATTGATCCAGCCGACAATGTCATCGTTTACTTTCCGCAGTTCATCAAATGACGTACGAATGGTCCCCGACTCCCGGTTTTCATTCATTCCTTGCTCATGTCCATACATCGTCTGAGCCTTTGCTAGCACCTGACGATTTTGATAATAGCCGAACAGTTCTAAGCCAATGGCCGAACCACTATAAATGAATACACCTAAACAGACGATTGTCAGCACACGCTGACAGACCCGTTTTCCTCTTTTCACACTGTCT
The DNA here is from genome assembly GCF_037976435.1 of Bacillus sp. FSL K6-2841. Taxonomy (NCBI): domain Bacteria; kingdom Bacillati; phylum Bacillota; class Bacilli; order Caryophanales; family Bacillaceae; genus Bacillus; species Bacillus sp. FSL K6-2841. The sequence goes on from NZ_CP150266.1 coordinate 3,440,914, forward strand.
CACCTGCTTTTTGCACAGCTTATATCCCAACAGGCACGATGTACATCCCTGTTTCTGCATCCTGTTTAATCGTGACAGACACATCATAAATGTGCCGCACATTCTCTTCTGTTAACACATCGCTTGGCTGTCCTTCACTCATAATCCGGCCATTCTTCATCGCAATGATGACATCACTGTAGCGGACAGCCTGGTTCATGTCGTGCAGTACCATAACAATTGTTAGTCCATGTACGACATTGAGTTCACGGATCAGCTCAAGAATGTCAAATTGATAGTAGATATCCAAATAGGTTGTCGGTTCATCTAAGAAAAGGATTGGTGTTTTTTGCGCAAGTGCCATCGCGATCCATACTCGCTGCCGCTCACCACCTGACAATGAGGCGAGCGGCACCTTTCGTTTTTCCGTTAGCTTTGTACTGGAAAGTGCCCACTCTATCGCTCTCTCATCCTCTTCCTTGTCTCCACCTCGCATCGTCTGGTACGGCGTTCTGCCGAATGCCACGACCCTCTCGATCGTTAAATCAAGCGGTGCTTCGTTTTGCTGATGGACGACCGCCAGCTTTTTTGCCAGCTCCTTTGGCTTAAACGCATTCAACGCTTGGCCATCTAAATGAATCTGCCCTTTGTTTGGCGCATGGTTATGCGCCATTAATGAAAGCAATGTGGATTTCCCTGAGCCATTCGGACCGATAATGGTTGTGATTTTTCCCTTTTCAATCTGTGTTGTGACCGATTGAAGGATGTCCTTCTGCTGGTCATATGAGAATGACACCTCACGAATGTCCATGGAGACGATCCCCCCTTCTTAGTAAAAAGATCAGAAATGGCCCGCCAATCACGGCCATGATCGTAGAAGCAGGAATTTCATTTGGTGCGACAAGCGTCCTGCCGAGCGTATCAGCCGTCAGAATCAGCAACGCCCCGCTTAACGCAGAAAATGGAATGAGTACCCGGTGATCCGACCCGACAAGTCTTCTTGAAATGTGCGGGATAAGCAAACCGACAAAGGCAATCACGCCCGCTACCGCTGCTGTCACCGCCGCAAGCAATACAGCTGTGATGGAAATCAAAAGGCGCATTCTGGTCACACGCAATCCTAAATTTTTCGCTGTCTTGTCCTGAAGAGCCAAGAGGTTACACCATCTGCTAAAGAAAAGTGCTACGACAAGGCCGACGACGCCATAGACTCCGATTAAACGGACATCCCCCCACGTTTTCATCGTGAGATTCGACTGTCCTGACTGATTGATCGTGATATTGAAATAACTGCAAATGGTCACAAATGCTTCAGCCATTCCAGTAAACATGGCATTGATGGCAATCCCAACCAAAATCATACGGATGGGGCTTAATCCACCCTTCCAAGACAGAACGTATACGAGGAAACACGCAATGGCTCCGCCTAACACCGAAAATAAAGGAGAGTAGAAATAAAATTGAGGAAGTGCTGTTATTGCCATTAAAGAAAAGAAGCTGGCTCCTGATGAAATTCCAATGACGCCGGCATCAGCTAATGGATTCCTCATGACCGACTGCAGCAGTACACCGGAGACAGATAAGGCGGCCCCTGTAAACATGGCAATGAGTATGCGAGGAATTCTGAGATCTTTAATGATTTCTACCTGTGCATGTTGACCGGTGATGAGCCCTTCCAATAATTCAATCGGGGTGACATGAATGCTCCCAGTAATGGCGGAATAAATAAACACGCACACCAGTAAGACACTGACTGTCAGAAATAAAATCCCTGTTTTTTTCATCTTAAACGTCCTTTTATCATTCAGATTCGTCACTTATAACGGATACAGCATACGCGTTAGTTCATCTAATGCTTCAGCTGCTTTTAAATTGCCCGTTGTCCCAAATAAGCTTTCTTCGAGGTCATACACTCGATCTTGCTTGACTGCATGAAAATGCTTCCAAATGTCATTTGTTTTAAATTCTTGATCAAACATGCGGACGACTTCATCTGGCATCCCATGTGCGGCCCGGAGGATGATATCTGGATTGGCTTTTTGTAAATACTCCGTATTGGAAGCCAAGTACTCCATTTTCTCACCTTTGACAATATTCTCCCCGCCTGCGATACGTACAAGATCACCAATATATGAATGCTCTGTCGCCACCAAATAACTGCCTGGTACACCAAGCAAAATCAGAACGGATGGCTTTCGTTTTCCCTTCGTCTTCTCTTGTATGTCTTTCTTTTTTTGCTCAAAATCAGACACAATGCGCTCAGCTTGTTTCTTTCTGTCATACTGATCTCCGAGCTTCGTGATCGCCTTCTCCATGTTAGCCATGCTCTCGAGATTTAAGTATGTGGTAGGGACACCTGCTTGCTGAAAGGGTGTCTCTAAATCATATTGAAGGGTTGTCACAGACAGGACATCTGTCGGTTGAAGTGATTGGATGATTTCCATGTCCGGGCTCATTGGATTGCCGACTTCCGGCAGTCCTTTATAACGAGCTGGCAAGGATTTTTGGCTTGTTGGCACCCCGACAAGATCGATCTCTAAGGCATCCATGATCTCCACAGCAGCTACAGTTGTTGCCACAATGCGTTCACTTGATTCTACGCTTTTTTTGCCTTTTGCTGAGCTTGCAGCTGACTGTGAGCAGCCCGATAAGATCACGCACACACTAAGGGCAGCGATCAAGGCACATAACATTCGATGCTTCAAAAACAAAAGCCTCCTTTCGAAAAAAGAGAGTGGATGCGTCGATGATCTCGGCGCATCTCACTTCAACTAAACCATCTATCTTGTTCTTGTTTGATACTTTCTGACGAGTACGAATAATGACCCGCCGAATAAAAGAATATACACCCAAAGAAGAGAGGTATCTCCTGTTTTTGGATTCAACTGTCCAGTCTCAGACTTGGTTTGGTCATCTGATGGAGTAAATGTTAGCTGCTCTGCGCCTGTTTCCTCTGGCGCTAAATTCTCAAGTTGATTTGGTTGATTTGATTGAGAATCGCGATCATTTGGATTTTTGACAAAGCCGATACTCTCATCGTCTCCGATGATCGATCGAATCCCACTTCCTTCACCAAGAGCAATTCCTTTTGTGTCATAGATAAGTTTGACATCGTACTGCTCATGATAATTCGCAGCTGGAATATCAATTTTCACGCGTGCTGCCTGAGCCGTGCTTAAGCTTTTGGCTTCGTATTGAATCACTCGTGTATCTGATTTTTGATCTGTTTTTGCAACAAGCGTCTCTTCAAACTTTCCACCTGATCCTACTTGGAAGGACGTGATAGCTGAGCTATTCTTCACTGTATAAGAAACGAAATGGCGGCCATTTTTCACAACCAATGTCGCAGGGCTCACGACGTAATCGTTCATACGAGAAAGCTCATCCTTGTCTGCTTTCTTCATTGAGAAAGGAAGCTTGTATACACCATCTTTAAGCTGAGCCGTCTCTTGAGGAGCTCCGCCGTTATTTGTTTCTGGTGATGGTGTGTTTGGTTTTGGTGTTTCTGGTGCAGCAGGTGTTTCTTCCTCTACCTGTCCGCCTTTAAGTGGCGCGATACTCTTTGCATTGAATTGAAAACGAATATCGTAGGTTTGCTCATAGTGAGCGGCTGCTACTACAACGTGTACTTTTCCTTTGACCGCTTTTTTCAAATCAGCGACATCAAATGACACCACTCTTGTGTTCTTTGCTTTATCTGTGCTGACAGTCTTCACTTCTTGAAAAGAACCGTTTTTCTCTGTTTTCAAGGAAGCGACAGATGTATCGTCCTTCACCGTAAAGGAGATGGTTAGCTTCCCATTTTTGATGGTTAAGGATGCAGGATGTGAGAAGTATTGGTTCATCCGAGATGCCTCATCCTCATCCCCTTTGAGCACACTGTAATTGATGCGGTACTCGCCATCTTTCAGTTGATTTTGCCTAGGTTCCACTGGCTTTGTGCCATTGTTAGTGCCTGGTGTTGTCTGCTGATCGTCTGGCTTTGTGCCATTTTGATCATCCGGCTTTGTTTCGTTATCGTCTGGCTTTGTGCCATTTTGGTCATCCGGCTTTGTTTCGCTATCGCCTGGCTTTGTGCCATTTTGGTCATCTGGTTTTGTTTCGTTATCGTCTGGCTTTGCAGGTGTAACGAGCGTTAGGCTGCTTTGATCGAATGCAAGCTGTACGTCATATGCTTCGTCATAGATAAGGCCGCCTAAATCCCAGTAAATTTTCACCCAGCCGTTTAATTTGGCTGATAAGTCAGCAACATCAAACTTGATTACACGTGTATTGGCAGTTTCATCCTCACTGACGGTTTCAGTGGTGACAAGCGCGCCATTTTGTTCAACCTTGAAATCTGTAATCTCTTTGCTTTGCTTCAGTGTGACATAGGCAGTCGTCTTGCCATTTTCCACAATCAGCTTAGCTGGCTTTTCTGTATACGTATCCATCATGGACGCTTCTGTGCTGCCATTTTTTAAAATGGTGAATCCGACCGTGTATTCACCATCAACAAATGATGCAGCTTGAGCCGTTCCTTGAGGAATCTGAAATGCAGTCAATAAACTGAATAAAACGAGCAGAATGGCTGCCTTTAGATGAAAAAGACGTTTCAAATGGTGACACTTCCTTCCTTAATGCTTAATGATCCACTTTCTTGCTAAAAATCCGCCTGAGCATAGAGCAAGCACAAGGAGCCACCCTGTCTGGTTTGTATCACCAGTTTGAGGATTCTCTTCTTGTTTTGTCGTGGATGAATCAGATGTTTTCGTTGATTCTTTTGATGGCTGCTGCTTTTCTGCTTCACCTGCTGTTTTGTTTGTGCTGTTAGACGAAAGTGATTTCATGCTGCTCTCATCAAATTTCAGCTGAATGGTATAATCATGATCATAATCAGCAGATTTTACAGTGACATGAATTTTTGATTTGATTGGTTTAGACAAGCTCTGAGCTTTGAACTGAACAATCCTTGTGTTGGCTTTTTTATTGGTTGAGAGAACCGTTGTATCGACATAGCCGCCATTTCCGGGAACTTTAAATTCCGTCACCCAGCTGCTATTTTTAATGGTCATTTGTACTGTCAGCTTCCCATTTTTTGCAATCACTTTTGCTGGCTTCAGCCAGTAGTCATTTGCCATGGAGACCGCATTTCCTTCAGCCTTGAGCACAGTATAGTTGACAGAGTATGTACCATCCTTTAACGTGGCAGCCTGTGCGTTTGAAAAAGGCAGCATGAGTGCCAATAATAAAGCGGTCATGAAGACTGATAGCCTCATCATTTTTTTCATCAAGCGAATTTCCTCCCTTTTTATTGAACAGATGCTGCATCAAACTTGAGACGGATGTCGTAATTGCCTGTATATCCAATGACCGGTACAGTCACGCTCACTTTTGCTGGTACGACTTCCGTCAGGCTGTTCACGTTAAATTCTACTGTTCTCTTATTCGCAGCTGTGTTTGTACTGATCACCTTCGCATCTTTGTAGACACCTTGTTCAAGTGTTTTAAAGCTAGTGATCCAAGAGCTATTTGTTAACGTGACTTGTGCTTTGATTTTTCCATCCTTCACGACAAGCTTTGCTGGTTTTTCAAAATACGTATTCGCTGTTGAAGTCGAATCGCTATCTGCCTTCCATACCACATATTGTGCCGAATGTTGACCATCTGCTAAGCCTGCTGCTGAGGCTGAGCTAATCGGAGCTAGAGCAAATAATAGAACAAAACTAAAGAACAATAATGCGTGTGATGTTGAACGAATGGCTTTCATGTGAACCCTCCTAAATGATATTGATAATTATTCTCAACAGACAATAAAAAAAATAACCTTCATAAGCGCTTGAACACACTTATAGATGATTATGATAATCATTATCAATTGAGTTGAAAAAATAAATCTTTGCTTCTTAAAAGCCAAAGATGTCTGTTTCTAAATGATGATTTGACACGTGTTTTAGGCAATCTGTCCCATTCATGATTCCATGGCATGACCTCCATTCCATTACAGGGAAAAGAACCCTCTTCTTCTTGATCTTATATGATGGGTGAATTTATTGTCAACATCATTTTTCATACTATTGACTTAGATTTCTGGAAAATCGCACAAAAAAATTTCGATCAGACAGACTGATCGAAATCGATTAGGAAGGAACATGTTCCACTTTTTTGCTATTTTTACGTTCTAAAGACCAAGCATACATTTCACGAATAATCGGCTCTATTTTCTTCCCTTGCGCTGTTAATTCGTATTCAATCCGTACTGGAATGTCAGGGTATACGTTTTTCTCAACGAGTCCTTCAGCCTCTAAATCCTTCAGCCTTTCAGATAATAATCTGCCGCTGATGTTCATTTCATTTTCAAGCTGACAGAAACGCTTAGGGCCTGTCAGAAGCTGATTGATGATGAGAATGACCCACTTCTTGCCTAGAATCTCCATGGCATCTGTGATTGGACAGCCATCTACTTGAGCCATACCTTACTCCCTCCCGCTTTTCTCTCTTTTTTTCATTATAACATAATTAATTACTTGAAATAAGTCACTAACTATTATATAGTTTAGTTACTAAAAGTAACAAGGTATTCATTTTTATCAATTTTCAATAAACCATTGAACATGCAGATGCATATAACATGAAGGAGATGACCGAGCTTTGAATACAATAGAGCAGGTAAGATTAGGTGTAACAGAATTACATGTATCCAGCTTTGAGCGTTCTTTGCCTTTTTATACAGACATTTTAGGTTTTACTTTATTAGAACAGACGGAATCCACCGTCACTCTTGGAAGCAATGCAAAGGAACCAATCCTTTTGTTAAAAGAAGATGCACAGCTCAAGGAGAAGCCTGATCATGAGCCAGGCCTTTATCATTTTGCTGTTTTATTACCTACCAGAAAAAACCTGGGCACATGGCTGGCACATGTGATCAAAAAAGGCTATCCTTTAATTGGAGCAAGCGATCACTTTTTCAGTGAAGCCATTTATTTAAGTGACCCTGACGGCATTGGCGTAGAAATATATGCTGATCGCCCTGAGGACGTTTGGGTAGGTGAGCATGGAGAACTGAAAGGTGGCGGAAATGCACCTCTTGATGGAGATGGTCTCCTGCAAGAAGCCGCTGATACGACGTGGGAAGGAATTCCAGCTGGGACAGTCATGGGACACTTACATTTCCATCTGAACCCAGAAGAAGCTGATTCCTTTTATGTCAATACGCTCGGTTTTCATATCCGAATGGCTCCCACAGCAAGCTTATTCATTGCAGGTGGCGTCTATCATCACCACCTTGCCTTTAATGCATGGGGACGCGGAAGAAAAGGAGCCATTGATCCACGTTTTTCAGGAATTAGAAGCTATACACTCGTATTCCCACAAGAAGCAGACAGACAGTCCGTCGTTGAGCGCCTAACAAAAGCAGGCACTCAAGTGAAAACAATAGGGGAAAGTAACGAATTTGTTGATCCATTTGGCGTTCTCGTTCGTTTACAGATTGAAGAAACAGACAAAAAAGAAGGTGCAGAATATGGACAAACACACAGATCTTAAAACAGCCATTTTAAAAGATAAAATCAAACGAGTACAGCAAGAAGACGGGTATATATATATCACTGGACCCATTAAATTGCCAGTGAATTTAGACGGCAGAACGGTGATGTTCAACTGGTATTCATGGTTAAAAGACGACGGATTAGAGCCATTGTCAGATGAAGCTTTAATCGAAAGCCTCTCGTCCCGCCAGCTTGCCGATCATCAGCAGTCAAGCGTGCTAGTGTATGGAGATTTCGAGCACGCTGACGAAGCTCTTATCCGCATGCATTCCATCTGCCATACTGGTGATATTTTTGGAAGCAAGCGCTGCGACTGCGGATTCCAATTGAAGCAGTCCATGCGAATGATTGAGGACAATGGTGCAGGTGCCCTGTTCTATTTAGCCAACCATGAAGGCCGCGGCATTGGACTTTTCACGAAAGCCATGGCTTATATCCTTCAAGAAAATGGCTACGATACAGTAGAAGCGAACGAAGCTCTCGGCTTTGAAGATGACACGCGTCAATATGAAGAAGCCATTGCGGTTCTTCAAACACTTCGTACAAAGCCAGTCAGACTCATTACCAATAATCCGAAAAAGACAGATGCCATCAGCCATGCAGGTTTATCTCTTTCTGGACGTATTCCGCTTTGGGGTGATGTCTCGGAGTTTAATGAAAAATACTTGCAGACAAAAATTAACCGCTCAGGTCACATGAAGGCGGATCAAGAGGTGCGTACGATTGCCACATCATGAGCGATATATGAATCTAGCACTTGAAAATGCACGGGCAATGAAAGGTCAGACATCTCCAAACCCGCTCGTCGGGGCTGTGATTGTGCGTGAGAATGAGATTGTTGGTGTCGGTGCTCACATGAAAGCCGGTGAACCACATGCTGAAATTCATGCACTTAAAATGGCCGGAGACAAGGCAAAAGGAGCCACCATTTATGTGACCCTCGAGCCTTGTTCTCACCATGGCCGTACAGGTCCTTGTGCGGAGGCACTTGTGAAAGCAGGCGTCGAAACGGTTGTCGTGGCGGCTCTTGACCCGAACCCGCTTGTCGCTGGCCGCGGAATCGCCATTTTACAAGATGCTGGCATCCAAGTGATTACAGGCGTACTTGAACAGGAATCCATTCTCATGAATGAAGTGTTTAATCATTTTATTACGAAAAAAACACCTTTCGTGACGCTCAAGGCAGGTATTACCTTAGACGGAAAAATTGCGTCTGCTACGTCTGACAGCAAATGGATTACATCTGAGACATCCCGTTATGATGCTCATCATATCCGCAGTATCAATGATGCGATTTTGGTCGGTGCTCAAACGGTTATTCATGACGACCCTTCACTAACTGCACGGATTCCAAATGGGAATCATCCGATTCGAATTGTTTTAGACTCTAAGCTATCAACACCGCTGACAGCAAAGATCGTCACTGATCAGATGGCACCTACTTGGATCTTTACAACAAAGCAAGCCGATGAGGAAAAACGAGACGCTTTAGAAGCAGCCGGCGTCAGCGTCTTTGTAACAGACAGCGAGACGCGGGTGCCCCTGCAAGAAGTGCTTCAAACGCTGGGAGAAAGAAATGTCTCCTCCCTCATGATTGAAGGCGGCGGCCAGATCAATGCTTCATTTTTAGAACAGCAGCTTGTAGATAAATTGGTCATTTATATGGCACCCAAACTCATTGGCGGAAGACTTTCTCCTTCCTTTTTCGGAGGCGAAGGCATACGCCTCATGAGTGATGCCATTGAACTCGATCAGCTCTCAGTAGAAACACTAGGGAAAGATATTAAAATAACGGGATATCCCGTTTATCAATAAACAAAAAAGCTTGTAGACCCCATCTACAGGCTTTTTTAAAATGACAGTTTGAGGTGGATGTGATGTCGATAAAAGGAATGAATCATTTGTTATTTTCTGTTTCTGATTTAGAAACCTCTATTGATTTTTACACAAAAGTATTTGACGCCACTTTATTAGTAAAAGGGAAAAAAACAGCTTACTTTGATTTAAATGGGCTATGGCTTGCACTGAATGTGGAAAAGGACATTCCTCGTCAAGACATCCAGCACTCTTACACACACATCGCTTTTTCAATCGATGAAAAGGATATAGATCACATGTACAACAAGCTAAAACATTTGAATGTCAACATCTTACCAGGTCGCCCAAGAGATGAAAAAGATCATCAGTCGATCTACTTTACGGACCCTGACGGACATAAATTTGAGTTTCATACAGGTACCATGAAAGATCGAATCGATTATTACAAACAAGAAAAAGCACATATGGAATTTTTTGATGAATGATAAAAAAACAGAACTTCCATTTACATGAATGTTCTGTTTCGCTTTTGAACCGCCAATGTCGATTCACCCATCATCACCGTGAAACTTGTCGTAAATTGTTTCATGTGAAACATTTATCGTTAATTCCCTTCTACCAGCCTGCCAAAGCTTTCTGGTGAAAGTCCCGGTGAAATGCGGACGCGGTGCAAGGACATCATGCCTTGTTCCTTTTTCGCATGTCCTGGTTCAGTGGTGACAGCCATTTGATAACCGGCTTGCTTCGCCAGTTTTAGCGTGTCTTCGTTATAGCGCCCGACAGGATAGCTGACCATTCGCGTACGCTGAGAAAAACGTTGATCAAAGAATGCCTTTGATCCTTTTAATTCCTCTTTCTGCTGCTCCTTTGATAAACGATTGAGCTCTAAATGATGTATTGTATGACTCTCGATCGACAGCCCATTTGCTATCATTTCATCCATCTGTTCATCCGTTAAATGGTTCGGACGGCCAATGGATTGCTCAATCATGAAAATCGTTGCCTTCATTCCATACTGCTTTAAAATCGGAAATGCCTTTGTATAGTTATCGGTATATCCATCATCGAATGTAATGAGGACACACTTTTCACTTGGCTTCGTATTTGTTGTGAAGACGCGGTACGCTTCTTCTGGCGACAGCGTGACATAACCATTGTCCTTCAGCCATTTCATATGAGCCGCAAACTCGCTCTTTGGTACACGCAGCGAGTTACCACTGGAGATGCTGTGATACATCAAAATCGGAAGCTCTACCGGCTCCTTTTGCTCAATCCAGCTCTGTGTATCAATATCTATCGCTTCTGTCTGCTGAATCTCTTCTGTTTCTTTTAATTGTAATGAACCCTTTTCCTCTTTGACCACCTGCTGGTTTCCTTCCGTTTGCTCCTTCGTTCCCATACAGCCCGAAATGAGCAGCGCCAAAAGACCAACCGTCATCAACATACATGTTTTTTTCATTCACCAATCCTGCTTTCTCTCTATCTATCGAATGATTATAACAGAAATTGGTTACTAGCTGATATCTATTTTGACAGGGTGTTCATTTTTTTACACATTTCAATCATTTCGATGGCAAGCAGATGAATGGTCTCTGTTGTGAGCATTTGATCTTCTGCATGTATTAGCAGCAAAGAAAAGGGAAGCTGCTCACCTGCCGCCTCTTTTTGGATCAGCGACAAGTGCAGGTGGTGGATGCTTCGAAACGCTTCCTCCCCTTTTTCAATCAACTGCTGTGCTTTTTCAAAATCATCAGCTCTTGCTAGACGAATGGCTTCGACATAATGGCTTCTTGCCTCGCCCGCATGAGCAATGATTTGAAAGGCTGCTCCCTGCATTTCCTCTAATACCGTCATCTGCTTCTCCTCCAATTACTTAAGATTCATTTGCTAGTTTCAGAGCATGTTCTAGTATTTTTTCTCCGTTCGCTGTTCCGTATAATCTCACATTGATGACATCGACAGGTACTTGGTAAGGTGCCGCTGTTTTTTCTGCTGCCTTTTTCATAAAGCTTACTTGCGGTCCAAGTAAAATCACCTGCACATCTTCTCCGTGCTCTTCTAATTCATCCGCAATTGCCCCTTCAGGTATAGCGTATATATCATATTCCAGCCCCTTAGCTTCTGCGGCTGCCTTCATTTTGGACACTACAATGGACGTCGACATTCCTGCGGCACAAGCGAGAATGATTCGTTTCATATCCCAACACTCCTATCGATAGTTGACTTCTGTTTCGACCTTCAGTTCCCTTGTTTTAATTAATGTCTGGTACCAATATGCTGATGCTTTCAACTGGCGATTCCGTTCATTTTCCAGCTGGATTTCGACTAAACCGTAGCGGTTTTTAAAGGCATTCATCGGCGATACATTATCCGTAAAAGCCCAAAGCATATAGCCCGTGCAATTTGAGCCTTCTGCTTTTGCTTGAAGTGCTCGCTTTAAATGCTGGCTGATAAATGAAATGCGATACTGATCATCAATGATACCGTCTTCTCTTTTAAAACGTTCTTCTTTTTCCACACCCATGCCGTTTTCAGCCACAAACCACTCAATATTTCCGTATTCTTCTTTTATTCTCATGCCCATATCATAGACAATGTCCGGGTAGATTTCCCAGCCTCTGAATGGATTCATTTTTCTTCCTGGAAGCTCAAACATATCGTAATAATAAGACGGGTGAAATGGCGTCATCTCATTCCACGCCTTACTCGGTGCTTTGACCCGATGCGGATAGTATAAGTTGAGCCCGACGACATCGACCGTATGATTCTTGATGACCTGAAGCTCTGCCTCTGTCGCATCAAAAAGAATCTCATGCTTTTTCAACACATCGAGCAATTCCTCTGGATACTCCCCTTTGATGGAGGGATCTAAGAACATTCGATTGAAAAACAAATCATACATCCGTGCCGCTTCTTGATCATGCGGAGCAGAGGACCTTGCATACGTCACTTCTGGATTGAGAATCACCCCAATTTTTGCACCTGTTGATTCCTTCAATCCCATCTCCCGAAACAGCTTCACCACTTTTGCTGTTGCCAGTGCTTTATGATAGTTCCAATGCATCCATTTCTTCGTATTTTGCTCAAAGGGATAACGGATAGCATCTAAGTACACACGTGTTTGGACAACAATCGGTTCATTAAAGCTAAACCAATGCTTGACCCTGTCTCCATATCGCTCAAACACCTTTTCCGCATAGAGAACAAACAGCTCGACGACATGCTTTGATGACCATCCGTCGTACTTTTCAAGCAGCACGGCTGGAAGCTCATAATGCTCTAAGCAAAACATCGGCTCTACACCTGCTGCGATTAATTCATTGATCAAATCATCAATGTAACGAGCATAGTCCTCATCCACAATCCCCTTCTCGTAATCGATAAAAAATCTCGACCAATTGATCGATGTCCTATAATGAGTCAGGCCGATTTCTTTCATGATGGCTACATCTTCTGGATAGCGCTCGTAAAAGTTCGTCGCACCAGCCGGTCCATATCCTTCGTGCCATACGTGATACCCATTCTTATACCATAAATCGATATACGAATCCTGATGTGCCTCCTTTCCCTTCCATCCCTCCGTTTGCCAAGCAGAGGCCGCAGCACCTAGGATAAAATCTCTTGGAATCTCGATTCTGTTCATGTCGCCACCTTTCCTTTCCTCGTTTGAACGTGAAGTCCTTCCCAAATTCCTTGCAAATACATAGCCCCAAGCGCCCGATCATATAAACCGTAGCCAGGCCTGCCTGTCTCGCCAAAGATCATACGCCCATGATCCGGACGGACATAGCCAGCAAATCCCTCTTCATACAAAGCCTTCACAATTGTCCCCATATCGAGACTTCCTGCTGATGAAAGGTGCGCTGACTCTTCAAAATCACCGTTTTCATGCACGAGAACATTGCGCAAATGAGCAAAGTGGATGCGTCCTTTTTTCGCATATTTACGTGCAAGTGACGGTACATCGTTCTGCGCATGACAGCCGAGTGATCCCGAGCAAAACGTAAAACCGTGCTGGGAGCGTCCATCGATTTGAAGAATACGATCCAACTGCTTTTCATTACTGACAATACGAGGCAGTCCGAAAATATCCCAAGGAGGGTCATCTGGATGGAGTGCCATGTTGACCTTTTCTTCTTCTGCTACCGGAATGATATGTTGCAAGAAATAAGACAGGTTCTCGAATAGCCTTTCTGCCCCTAATTCCCTGTAATCAGCCATCAATTGTTTCATTTCCACCTGTGTATAAGAGGTATCCCATCCTGGCAGTGAAAATGGGTCTTTCTCTATGTCCATATGTTCTAGTTGATGCTGAAAATAGGCTAGGGTCGTCGATTGATCAGCCAATGAAAGGTCGAGCTGCGTTCGTGTCCAATCGAGGACAGGCATGAAGTTATAACAAATGACCTTCACACCGTGCTTCGCTAATCGTCGAATATTTTCTTGATAATGCTTGATATAAACGTCCCTCTTTGGTTTACCGAGTTTGATGTCTTCATGGACCGGAAGACTTTCGAAAACCTCGAAGGAGAGATCATGTTTCTCAATCTGTTCTTTTACATGAGCAATCCTTTCCTCAGGCCACAGGTCACCAGCTGGCACATCATAGACGGCACTCACAATGCCTTTCATGCCTGGGATTTGACGTATATGCGCGAGTGATACGGGATCACCCTCTCCGTACCACCTGAATTGCATGTTCATTCATGTCACTCCTTTTATTCTGAATCTGGTGCCGCTTCTGGTTTGCGGTTAGACAAGAGAACAAATGGCAAATAGATGAAGACTGCGACCAAAATACAGATGAGCTGTGTGATGACAGCCCCCATGCTGCCGGCGGTGGACAGCCATGCATTCACAATCGGTGGTGTCGTCCACGGCACCATCACGACGGCTTTTCCAGCAAACCCTGTAGCCGTCGCAATGTAACCAATCGTTCCTGTCACAAGCGGTGTGACGATAAATGGAATTGCCATCACAGGATTTAACATGACAGGCAAGCCAAAAATAACGGGTTCATTGATGTTGAAGAGGCCCGGACCAGATGAGAGCTTGGCAATACTTCGCATCTCTTCCCTTCTTCCAGCAATAAAAATCGCAATCAAAAGCCCAATGGTCACACCTGAACCACCGATGCTCATATACACATCCCAAAATGGCATCGTGATGATATTCGGAATCTCTTTTCCTTCTTGAAATGCTGTCATATTTACTGCAATTGATCCTAATAAGAGCGGCTCCCGAATCGGTTTGATCATCTGGTTGCCATGGATGCCGATCACCCAGAAAAATTGCGCCACAAACATCAACGTTAAAATCCCTGGCAGACCCTGTACAACACTTTCTAGCGGGCGCTGCACCACGTTATACACTGCTTCATGCAAATAAATGCCTGTCAAGCGATGAAATGCAAAGCCGAATGAACTAATGATCGTAATCGTAATGATCGAAGGAAAAAGTGACGAAAAAGATGTTGCCACATTCGATGGAACAGAATCCGGCATCTTGATTTGCAGCCATTTCACCTTGGTCAGCTTACAAAAGATTTCCACAGATACGATTGCAATGATCATCCCTAAAAATAAACTTTTTGGATCGGAAAATTGCCTTGCCAGTACATCTACAACTTCACGCATCGATCCATCCACTTCAAGAAGAAGTGTCGTTGGAATAACAGATATAAATGAAATCAATGCCATCAGCCCTGGGAACAGAGACTTGTGCCCGTTGATTTTCCCAAGCTCTATCCCGATGAGGAACACAGCCCCAATGGTTAAAAAGTTCAGCGTGGCATAATTGATTGCCTTCATAATTGGCTGAAGCTCCGCTAAAAATCTGAACATCTCAAAATGAGCAAGCCCTGTTTCCGGG
Organism: Bacillus sp. FSL K6-2841; assembly: GCF_037976435.1. Classification (NCBI taxonomy): domain Bacteria; kingdom Bacillati; phylum Bacillota; class Bacilli; order Caryophanales; family Bacillaceae; genus Bacillus; species Bacillus sp. FSL K6-2841. The sequence continues at coordinate 3,456,108 of NZ_CP150266.1, forward strand.
CTCATGATCATATTTGCCACCAATACAGCAAAAGCCCCTGTAATGATGATTGGCATCAATGTGACAAATGCCTGTTTAATCGCCATAATATATTTTTGATTCGTGATACGATAAGCCACATTCCCCATGACGTCTGCCGCTTTCTCCTTAAAGCTCATGATCTGTCTCCCCCTTTGCAAAAACTCGTGATCATCCTCCTTTGATGTTATTTTAAAAGCGCTTTCATTAACATCTAATCTTTTTCCTCACAGATGCGGAAATGGGTGTCCCGTTTTTTCATTTGGATGCTCCAATACTTGCAGCGCCGCCGTCAGTTCCTCAAATGAAGCGGCCTTGATGAGTTGCTCTACCACTTCCTTGCGCTCTGTCAGCCGTACAAGAAATTGATACAGAGACTGTAACTCTTTTTGATACGTCTTCTGGATACTCAACAAACAAACGACTTGCACCCGATTTTCACCCCACAACACCGGTTTTTTCAACGTACAGATCGCACAAAACGTGTCATCTGTTGCTGGCTTAATCGGATGAGGAATCGCAACTAAATGACCGAACGATGTCGGTGACACTTGCTCTCTTTCCAGCAATAATTGTTCAAACTCTTCCGGGATGCGATCCTGTTCCTTGAGCACATTTACGAAAAATTGCAGTACCTCTTCCCTTGATTGAAGGTCTTGCTGAAAATATGTCAGCTCCGGACTTACATACCGCAAAACCCCTGTATCCTGCGGACCCTGCACAAAGCGTTTCAGCCGCACAATATCATCGTCACTTAGAATCGTATGTACATCAATTACTGGCACCGGCAACGTGTTCTGAAGCGGAATGGTACTAATAATAAAATCAATGCTTCTCAAATCGTACGAAGAAATTTCCCCAACACTTGCAGAACCAGCGATATCCAGCCTTCCGCTAAAAGCTGCTTTCAGCTTATGAAGAAGGAGCTGACTGCTGGCGACACCCGTCGCACACACAATCAGGCATCTCTTTTTCACATGCTGTGATTTTGTCCGCTCGATTGCAGCCCCAATATGAAGCGCCAAATACCCAATCTCATCCTCATGAATCTCAATTCCCTCTTTTTCTTTCAGCCATCTCCCCATATAAACGCCTGCTTCAAATGCAATGGGATAATGCCTTTTAATGTCCGTTAAATAAGGATTACGAATGTTCATACCGTACCTAAAACGATGAATAGCGGAACGTAAATGAAGACTTAATCCAACGATGAATTCTTTATCAAATTGAATACCAAGTGACATGTGCTCCTCTACATAAGCAAGCAATTGGTGGATGAAGCGAAAGTGATCTTCTTCTAGAAGGTGAAATAGCGTATGACCCGCATCTCCGTAAGCCATCATCTTAGCTCCCATCAAGTGAATCGCAATATACGCCATTTCAGATAATGGAAAATCAATTGCTAGGACATGCCGAATATCCTCTGCCATTTGTTGAGCTACTTGGAAAACAGGCTGCACTTGGATCTCTTTTAATTCCGTTTCTGGCATCATGACTAGTTTTTTCTCTTCAATTCGTTTGCATGCTATGGCGATGTGGGTGACTAAATTACTTAAACCGATTTCTGACAGATAAAGTCCACTAGCTTTTGTACGTGAACGCACGATATCCTGGATCAATTGATACGTTTCTTCAGGTAACAGCGCCGAGTTCGCATGCGCTTGCTGAAACACATGCTCAGCCATACAATATCTCAATTTCATTTCATCTCCTGTCAGCCGCAGTCCATATTTAGGACGATGTGACACAGAAAGTCCATGTAATGAAAACAAATGTCTGACCGCTTTCAAATCATTTTTCACTGTCGATTCACTCACAAATAATTCCTCTGCCAACGCATCTAACTTAATATAGTCTTCTGATAGAAGCAGCCTTTTCAATAGAAAGGCTACACGGTCTTCAGGCTGATTGGGAATGATCTGTTCCTTTTTTTCGCTTCTTTCTCTCAATGACTTTTTCAAAAATGTACGAAAAGACCCATAATCCTCGACGGTCAATGTATACCCTGCCCCGCGTTTGATATGCAGTACGGCTCCACATTCTTCTAAAATATATTTAAGCGCTTTCATATCTGTTCGGATCGTTCTTGATGTGACGCCAATCATGCGGGCAATTTCTTCACTAGTCAGTTCCTGTTCCGCTTGCATCAGTCGTTTCAGAAGCTCCTCCTGACGTAGAGATAGCATGATCTCTCCTCCCTTGGCATTTACTTTTGCCTATCATCATAAACGAAAGTAGAACTCTTTGCCCAGTTTTTCTTTCAAGTCGGGAACCACGATATGGCTCATTCGTATGAATAGAAAACAAGAGGAGGGATGCATCATGGGTTCTTTTATGTTTGTTATTATGATGATATTGGCTTCTTTAGGAGCAATCATTGCCCATTTATTCACATCAAAGGATCAGCGTACGTCTGCTAAGCGTTCTTCACATCACAGTTCAACATCAAGTAACTATACTGATTCTTATACTCATCACGCTTCTGATGCCTCCTGCGGAGGAGATTCCGGGGATAGTGGTGGTGGATGTGACTAAACAAAAAAACAGCCGCTCGCTAATGAGACGGCTGTTTTTATTATTTTAAAGAGCCTTCCAGCCCCGTTCAATCAGATGTTTAACATCGAGTGCAAAATCCTCACCCTTTTCCATCACGTCCTGGGCTCTTCCGGCAAAGTTACTGGCAACAGCCAGCTCCATTTTTTTCAATTCAAAGTGCAAGATTTTTTGATCAATCTCTGCGATATATTTTTCATACTCATTGTTCACGATGTCATGCATGACATGATAAGCATCTTTTCGGTGGCGATGAAAGTCGGTTCCTCTCTCACCTTTCCATGACGAATCTAGAGCAGGCTTCTTGATTTCCTTTATGTCAGACTGCGCAAGATCTTGTTCTGTTCGAATATTGCTTTTGGCTGTCTTTAACCGAGAGATCATGTCATCAAATTCTGCACGTCTGTTTTCAATTCCCATATGCAGATGGTGTAGCATCTCGGATAAACTCATGTCATCCACCTCTATCGGACCTCATACGAAAGCACAGATCAGAGCCTTGGAAACGATCGACTCACTTGATTTTTCCAAACCTGGCATTTCTATCGTTTGGCTTTCATTAAGTATAGTATAAGGTGAAAAGCCTCAGTCTTAAATAGGGAAAAGGTGTCCTTTTAGTGACGTGTTTGGAAGAAAAGAGGAATAATACAAGGTCTTACATCCCGTTTTATATATGAGTCCTTAGATCTATATTTCGCATCATACCATGAAACCCATTAGAAAAATGATTGCCATTATTTTGCCGCAATCGCTTCGTCTTGTTCTTTTAAGGTTTTCACATTCGAGCGCGTGTCCTGGACATTTTTGGTTAAGGCTTCTTTAAAACTTGAGACCATTTCGTTCACCTCTGCCTCGCGTGCCGTCCACTTGGTTACAAATTCAAGGCTGTTTTCACCTGCTTTATCTGCTGCTTTTTTCATCGTTAATGCTTCGACTGCTTGGGAGACTTCATCTAGTTGATCCATAACTGTTTGGTAGTTTAATTTAATTTGTCCCATCTTGATATCCTCCAGGTTTGTTCAGCATGAAGGGGCTTATAAGCTGCTCCATGCTTTTGAGATCAAGCGTTTGGCGTCCTCTACTGCGTCTTCTCCTTTTTCAGCAAGACGTGCGGCGTCTCCAGCTAGGGAACTGGCAAAGGATAACGCAGCTTGTTCGGCTTCCAACGTACTGATTTTGAATTCGATGCGGCTCACGTAACGCGGGTACTTATCGTTTACAATCGTTTGCAGCGCATCATGTGCTTCATTCCGCTCTGATTTGAAATCCTGGCTTCGTTCACCTTTCCAAGAGGTCCCAAGCTTTGGCTGCTTGATTTGCTTCAGGTCTGTTTCTGCCGCATCTTGTTCACGTTCGACCTTACTTTTCGCCTTTTTCAGTCGAGCGATTTTTTCTTCGATTTCTGCTTTTTTACTTGTAATGCCACCATTTAGGGCAGACAGCATATCCGATAAGCTCATTATGGGTTCCTCCTCCTGACAAAAAATAAAAACGCTGCTTAGAGTTCATCTAAACAAGCGTAAGGTGAATAGCACTTTTTCCATTATTGTTATTATAAGGTTCAAAGACTCACGTTTGAATAGGGATTTGTACCCTTTTTATGGGATAAATATGCTTTCATTCTGCTTCTCATTACCCCTTAAGACCTCTTTTATAGGGGGTCTTAAATCCTGATTATTTGTTGCATGTCACATATAGCTATAAAGACCTAGGACAAACAAAAGCCGCCCGGTTGAGGAGCGGCTTTTGTAAACGGCTTATGAAGCCGATTCTTCTGATTCTTGTGGATTCTTAACGTACCAGATGAATTTCCCTGTATATCCATAAATAATAGCAAGACCGATGGCAACAAAGCTCAACCACATGAATGGTAAATAAGAGAATGTGGATACGCCTAGAATTCCCGCCATATAAATCCCGTTATCTGACCAAGGGACCATACCAGACGTCATTGTTCCACCGACTTCAGCGTTTCTAGATAGAACGCGTCTGTCTATTTTCAATTTATCGTAGCTTTTCTCCATTATTTTCGGTGTAAGAATTAATGAAACGTACATTGCACATCCAAAAATATTGGCAAAGAATGCTACAACAAGTGTAGATAGGGTTACATTTCCTGCATTATATAATTTCTTCTCAAAAGTAGAGACAATCACTTTTAGAACGCCTAGATATTCAAGTACGCCACCAAACCCAAGCCCGAGAATAATGACCACTAAAGATCCAAGCATATTCACAATACCACCACGATTTAACAGCGTATTTAAGAAATCTACATCTGAATTAATAGAGAAGCCATTGTATGCTGAACCAATCGCATCTGCCGGATTCATTCCTTGGAAAGCCATTGCCCAAATAGATCCTAAAAGAGCACCAATGGCAATAACAGGCATTGAAGGTTTCTTAAATACGAGCAGTAATACAACCACTACTGCTGGGATGACCATCCAAATGTTAATGGTAAATGTATCATGCAGGGCATTTTTCAAAAATTCTACTTTATTTTGATCAATGTTGCGTCCGCCATACATAAAGCCTGTAACCGTAAACATAATGGCCGTAATGACAAAGGCTGGTATGGATAAAACCATCATCGCTCGAACATGTGCCAGCACGTCCACTTTTGAAAGAGAGGAAGCGAGCACTGTACTATCTGATAATGGGGATAATTTATCTCCAAAATAAGCACCGGATAAGACGGCACCTGCCACGATCGGAAGTGGAATACCTAGCCCTTCACCAATTGCGATCATCGCAATCCCTGCCGTTCCAACCGTCCCCCAAGAGGTTCCTGTTGCAATGGACATGAGTGCACAGATGACAAGTGTAGCTAATAAGAAGATATTAGGATGAATAAATTCTAAACCATAATAGATTAACGTAGGTACAACCCCACCTGCAATCCATGTACCAACAAGTGCACCTACTGCAATTAAGATTAAAATGGCTTCTAAACCATTCGATATCCCTTTTGTGATCGCATTTTGAAGATCCTTATAGGAATGCCCCAATCGAATACCTAATGCGATAACCATAAACCATGAGATAAACAATGCTAGTTGAATATCCAATTTGAAATAAAGAGTAAAAGATAAAACAATTGCTAAAAACAAGCCAAGTACAGACACGACTTCTAACATAGACGGCAGACGTGGTGATTTCATTGTGTTTCCTCCCTTTGTGTACGCGTTAAGCGTTTTCAAAATATTGTGAAAAAAGTGTGTCAATTCGAAAGAAAGTGAATTGCCTGTTTTTCTCTATTTCACAGGCAATTCTACATATTAATAAAATAAAATTTTTGATATTATTATCGCTCTAGGAGCTCTGCACCCGCAATTCCAGGCTTTGTCATCTCGAATGGATTCAAAATAATATCAAGTTCTTCTTCTGTTAACACATCATTTTGCAAGCAAAGATCTCTGATCGATTGTCCTGTCAAAATGGCTTCCCTTGCGATTCTAGCCGCTGCTTCATAGCCTAAATGAGGATTCACGGCAGTGATCACGCCTGCGCTTTTTTCTACATATTCTTTCAAACGTTTTTCATTTGCTTCAATGTCCACTAAGCAATGATCTGTGAATGAACGGAATCCGTTATTCATTATACTAATAGATTGAAGTAAGTTAAAGACCAAAACAGGCTCCATCACATTTAACTCAAGCTGACCTGCTTCAGAGGCAAGACAGATGGTGTGGTCATTCCCAATGACCTGGAATGCGATTTGGTTAATGAGCTCTGCCATGACTGGATTGACTTTCCCAGGCATAATGGATGATCCTGGCTGACGAGCTGGCAATGCAATTTCAGCAAGACCTGCACGCGGACCAGAAGCCATTAGACGAAGGTCATTGGCAATCTTAGACATGTTCATCATGCATACTTTTAATGCGGCAGAGACTTCTGTGTAAGCATCTGTATTTTGCGTCGCATCCACAAGATGTTCTGCGCCTACAAGTGGAAGACCAGAAATATCGGCTAGCTTCTTCACGACGATCTCAATATAACGAGGATCTGCGTTTAAGCCTGTCCCAACTGCTGTTGCCCCCATATTGACTTCATATAAATGCTGTTTTGATTGGTTGATCCGCTTAATATCGCGGCTGAGCACGCGGCTGTAAGCTTCAAATTCCTGTCCTAAACGAATTGGAACAGCATCCTGCAGGTGCGTACGTCCCATTTTGATCACATGATCAAATTCTTTCGCTTTCTTTTGGAATACGTCCTGCATCGTTTGCATTGTCTCAAGCAGAATGTCTAACTGCTTCAATACAGCAATATGGATCGCTGTTGGAAACGAGTCATTCGTTGATTGTGACATGTTTACATGTGTGTTTGGGCTTAAATGGATGTATTCACCCTTTTGATGTCCCATGATTTCTAGCGCTCTGTTTCCAATTACTTCATTGGCATTCATATTCATCGACGTTCCTGCGCCGCCTTGGATTGGGTCTACAATAAAGTACTCATGCAGTTTGCCTTCAATGACCTCATCAGAAGCTTGTACGATGGCATTTCCAATTCCTTCATATAAACGCCCAACTTCCATATTGGCTTGAGCTGCTGCTTTTTTCACGATGGCAAAGGCTCTAATCAGTTCCTCGTGCATGCGGTATCCAGTTATCGGGAAATTTTCCTTTGCACGAAGGGTTTGAACTCCATAATACACGTCTGCCAGAATTTCTTTTTCTCCAAGAAAATCCTTCTCATAGCGATAAGTTGCTTGAACCATCTGATATGACCTGCTTTCTATAGAATAGTTAAATCACTAAATCTTCTGCGATCGGCGTTTCCATAATCTTTTTCACTTCTCTTGGGTCTGTTGTTTTACCTAGTGCCCACATGAGTTTCGGCACAATGGCCTCTGTGTTCATGTTTCGTGAACGTGCCACTAGTTCTTGATTGATTTTGCGTCCTACTTCATACACGCTCATGTCTTCTCCTTCTTCAAGACACTGAGTTGTGATGACAACAGAAATGCCTTCTTCGAGCAATTCGTTGATTTTCTCTAAAAGGTTTCTTCCTTCGAAAGGAATTCCGCCGCTGCCGTAGCTTTCGATGACGACTCCTTTGTATACACCTTTGATTGCATCTAAGAATTCAGGCTTTAGACCTGGGTGCAATTTCAAGAGACAAACGTCGGTGTTTAAGGATGCGTCTAATTTAAGCGGTTTCATTGACGATCTTTTTACTTTGCTATTGTATTCAATTTGATGGTTTTCAATCGATGCAATATATGGATAGTTAATACTTTCAAATGCATCATAGCTTTTCGTTCTTAGTTTGATTGCGCGTGTCCCTTGAATGACTCTGCCATCAAAGACAACATATACGCCGCCTACGCCGTCACATGCAAAGCGAATGGCATCGGTAATGTTTTTCTTTGCATCTGTTTTCTTGAACGTAATCGGAATTTGTGAGCCTGTAATGACAATTGGCTTATCCGGATTTTGCAGCATATAAGATAGTGCTGCTGATGTATAGGCCATTGTATCGGTTCCATGCGTTACGACAAAGCCGTCATATTGATCATAATTTTCATAAATGGCTGTTGCGATATCCACCCAGTATTCAGGCTGCATATTTGTACTATCTATACTCATTAGGGACTTTGTGTCCATTGTGTAATCTGCATTAATTTCGTTTAAATAGCTTAAAAGGTCCTCAGCCTTAACACCTGGAGCCAAACCATTTTCACTCTCTACAGATGCAATTGTCCCTCCAGTGGTTAAAAGCAATAATTTCTTCAACAGGTCCACCTCTTTCAGTAAAATTACTTCGTTTGTCACACATATTATAAGCCAGCTTGTGCTATTCTATAATATACGCTTTACGCGTACCTTCATTGCCATTATAGTCACATAACGCGAATTAATCAAGAAATTATTACGCATAACGCGTACATTCTATTACAAAATATGATATACTGTTGTTGTATATAAAGGAGCGTTCATGTAATGATACTCGATCGTTTAACCACTCTTAGAAAAAAGAAAAAATGGTCTCTCCAGCATACGGCAGATCGCCTAGGTATCGCCAAAAGCACCTATGCCGGTTACGAATCTGGGTACCGACGACCTTCGCTTGAAGCAGTGAAGCGCCTGGCTGATTTGTATGATACGTCCATTGATTTTTTACTTGGTAGAACGGACGAGCCAGAGATACAACGTAAAATCTCTGATATCAAAATTGAACTGACGGAAGCAAAAGAAGGAACAATCCTTGTAGACGGGGTTCCCCTAAATGATGAAGAAATCAAACAGCTTGTTGCCTTTATTCGGGCGAAAAACACCCTAAAAGTATAAAACACAGAAAAGAGAGGCCCCTATTAATCGGGTGCCTCTCTTTCCTTTTTCAGCTGCTTAAGAATAAGGAGAAGACAGCTGACTTAATTCCTCTAAGCGCCGCTTCGCTTCTTCTTTATTAAATGAACTATAATAGCGATAATTCTCATCATCTAAGATGCGGTAATGCTGACTCAGCACATTTTGCTGAAGACGAAATGTGCCTTTTTTGATAGACGTCCGCCACCAAACCTTTCCGCCGATTGTACGTTCCACCGATAGATGCAATTCATCATGTGCCACAACTTCCAGAATCTCAAGCGGATCATCCCCGAGTGTCCCTTTTAAAATGTCACTGTCCCTGAATAATGCACATACGGCCGCAGTTTGCGTCCAATTGAGGCGAAGCCTGTTTTTTTCAACCTGCTGCAAATGCCGTTTCGATAAACCAAGTACCTCAGCCATGCGGTCCTGCGTATAATTCTTTTCTTTTCGAATCCGTGCCATTTGTTCTGTGACGAGGTCGATTACCATCTCTTTATCCATCTCTCATCACCTCTCCGAGTGTTCAGTGTTTACTGACATCATACACGATTTTTTCGAAAAAGTGGCGCCTCATCCTTTAGAATATTGGAAAATACTACCTAGTTAATCTATTCTTCGACCTGACCATGCTGCTGTCTCCAGCTCTCTTGGGCTGCCTGATTTAAATGTGGGTAGATCTCTTGTTTGACGGTTTGCTCGAATACTTCTTCATCTAAAATACTGTACGCTGGAATCTTAATCAATTTCCCATCTATTGTCCGAATGAGCACATCCATGAAGAGAAATCCTCTTACACTGTACCGATGCCTGCGCATATCAATGGATTGAATATCATGAAAAGGGATCGTCCGCTCTCGATGCAGAACAGCACCATTTTTTCCGCGCTGAATGCGAAAAATCACGTTTCCCCTCTTCGTAAAAGCCGGTAGAATCATCAAAAAAGAGATCAAGCCATAGAAAATGCCTAATAATCCGCCTAAAAATAAAAACAATGTATAATTCGATTCAAATGTAAGAGCTTCTGAAAACAGCCAAATACCGATGATACCGAAGCCGCCCGTTGCTAAGAATGCCCATACCCTTAGAAAGGTCCTGCTTCTCACTTCTATTACATCACTTGGATTCAAGCGTCATTCTCCTTTTCTCCATTAGAATATAGAACGTAATCCGTCTCTATGAGCCGTCTCCACGCGAAATTCACTTTCTTTTATTCCCGACACAAGCCACGACTGTTTCTCACCTGGAATGACAAATAACATGGATTCCACATCAGGCGTATTATTTTTGTCGTAGACGACCTTCATTAGGGAGTCCATCTTTCCTTTTCTCTTCTGTACATCAGAAACAAATGCCTGCACGAGTTCTTCGTTCTCTGCTCGATGAAGGAAGGAGGGCCACTCATTATTCGCCTCACTTGCTTGCTCTAATAGCTTTTCAAATTCCTCTGCTTGCAGAGTAATGACAGATTCAGGGTGATCACTCATCTTTATGTTGAAAAAGGCCGTCACTTGCTTCTCTGCCTGCTGGTCGTCTTTCAGTTTTTGAATCTGATGGACTTGTTGATCATACAGCGTATGGTGCGCATATACGCCCATCTGTGTCGTATGAAAGGAGGTACTGACTTCTTCATCTTCATCCCCAAATCGAGACGCCTTGACGGTGTGAGATGCGTCATTCATCGCCTGGATGAAATGACGGTATTCCGCTTTATAACGATATTGTCTGTTTCGAAATTCAAGTACACCTTTTGCGAGCAAAGAGCGACATGCAATTTCAAATAAAAACCCTAGGCGCTCGTCCTCTACATCAGGATAATAGGCTTCCTTTAAGGACATGCCTTGTTCAAAATAGCCTTCACTGTAAAAACTAAAGATGAGTTCCTCAATACTTAGACTTAGCTGATCCAACTTGATCTCTCCTTATCCAAAAGAAAATGCACCCTTAAAGAAATCGCCTGCACCTTTTATGAGCGAATCTGCGGTTTCTTTTGTTTTTTCTATCCCTTTATGTATCACCTGATTTGCCTGATCAATGGTGTCATTAACTGCTTTCACACCTTGACCCGCCAGCTCGAATGCTTGTTTCCCTTTATCCACGACCGCATGAATTGGGTCCTTTAATTTCACTGCAACCTGCTCAGCAAAGCCTGATGTCAACTTGGCGACTTTTTCTCCTATAAATCCACCGACTGCGGAACCAATGGCTCCTCCAACGACGGTTCCAATCGGTCCCGCAAAGCTTCCAAGAGCTCCTCCGACAACGGCACCTGCGACAGACCCGCCAGCAATAAAGACCGTATTGTTCACTGCATTTCCAACAGCCTTCGCATTTTCACGCTTAAGGACTTCTGGCTGATCACCGAATTCTGCATAGTTCTCAGCAATTTTCAAACCACAACCGACCGTTTCTGTTGCGCCAGTGACAACCGTTGCAATGATGGCATTTCCTTTGGCGAATCTTGATCCATTTTTCAAAACAGACTTGATCGCAGCTGTGTCCTTCCAATTGATACTTCCTTTTGTAAAGTCACGGACACTATTCGTGAATGCAACTGTATCGTCAGGATAAAATTTTGTGAATTTCTTATGAACCAAATCAGCCATCGACCAGTTTGATCGTTTTAATAATTCTTTTTTACTCAGCCAAATCCTTGCTAGTCGGTCAAATCTCGTTCCTTCTACCCGGCTGGTCAGATCAAGCAGCAGCTTTGAATGCTGCGCTGCATAACGGCCATTGTCTTTAATGAAGGTTGTCATCCCAAGCCCGTAGTATTTCGCCTGCATCATCACAATACCAGCTAAGCTCGTGAGTGTACCATATTGATCATAGATACTGTACAATTTCCGTAAAATATCATCCGCTTCGACCATTTTATCTTTTGCATGACGAATCGCAATATCATCACTGCTCAATTTACTGATCAACGCTTGTCCTGCTCCCCATGCATCCCCGACGCCTGAAAAACAGCTTCTATACCGAGGATCACAGCCTAAAATGAGACCATCCAGTTCACTATGTAAATCGCGGTGCTTCGTTTCTATGACAGAAAGTTCGCCTACAACATCATTCGCCAGCCCTGTCAGCTGATCTGGATCAACCACTATGTCACGTGCCATCACATCATCTCCCTTCTCGATTTCTTTCTCTCCGTTCTTCTTGTCTCTTTCGCTCAAGCTCTTCCATTCTGGCTATTTCAGCTTTCCGTTCCTCGATTTTAACTGCTGCATCGCGCAGTTCCTGACTTGTTTCAAGCAAATCCTTTTCGAATTGATCATAGCGTGCCGTTGTTTCCTCAAAGCTTTGATCAAATTTATTCCTTGCTTCTCCCTGCCAGCCTGATCCTACTGCCTTGAGCCGATTCACAAGCAACTGCTTTGACTGCCGAATCTCCTCAGCTGCTTCCTGAAACTTTTGAGCGAGTGCCAGCGTTTGACTAGAATCCAACTTTCGCACCCCTTTCTCCCAATTTAACGTACAAATGGATGATTTTATATGTCCTCATTATAAATAAAAAGACACCCAAAAAAATCACCCTAAAGAACCATTCAACACATCACAAAATGAAAGTAGGTCTTTTTCCTCTCTAATTGCCAGAGAAAGCCTTTCTTGTTATGAAGCGCATTCAAGACGTGATAAAATGAACGTATTCTACAAAAGGAGTGACGTATACATGAAAGAAGAAATGATTCAGCGATTCACAAGTTATGTGAAAGTAGATACACAGTCGGATGCAGATAAGGAAAGCTGCCCATCGACTGAAGGACAGTTGAACTTAGCGAGACAGCTAGTTGAAGAAATGAAGTCCATCGGAATTCAAGAAGTGACAATGGATGAAAACGGCTATGTCATGGGAACGATCCCGTCTAACACAGAAAAAGACGTACCCACTATTGGCTTCCTGGCTCACATCGACACAGCGACTGACTTCACTGGCAAGAATGTGAAACCGCAGCTTCATGAAAACTATCAAGGCGGCGACATCACCTTAAATGAAGATTTACATATCGTTTTATCTCCATCACAGTTTCCAAATTTACAAAAGTATCAAGGACATACGCTGATCACAACAGATGGCACAACCTTGCTTGGTGCAGATAACAAAGCGGGTATCGCAGAAATTATGACTGCCATGCATTACCTGATCGAGCATCCAGAAATCAAGCATGGAAAAATTCGCGTCGCCTTTACACCAGATGAAGAGATTGGCAGAGGGCCGCACAAATTTGATGTGGATGCCTTTGGCGCTTCCTATGCGTATACAATTGACGGAGGACCGCTCGGGGAGCTGCAATATGAAAGCTTCAATGCAGCAGGTGCGAAAGTATCCATTAAAGGAAACAACGTCCACCCTGGGACAGCAAAGGACAAAATGGTCAGCGCTGCGAAGATTGGGATGCTCTTCCATAACAAGCTTCCTTCTGATGAATCTCCGGAATACACAGAAGGCTACGAAGGATTTTTCCATCTCACGAAGTTTGTAGGAGAAGTTGAAGAAGCAGAGCTGCAATATATTATTCGTGATTTTGATAAAGACAAATTTAACGATCGCAAAGCACTATTTAAAAAAATAGCAAATGACTTAAAAGCCATTTACGGAGAAAACAGCATCAATCTCAAAATTCAAGATCAATATTATAATATGAGAGAAAAAATTGAGCCGGTGAAACATATTGTGGATATTGCCCATGAAGCAATGGAAAACCGCTCAGTGACACCTGTGATCGAACCGATCCGCGGCGGTACAGATGGCTCCCAGCTTTCATATAAAGGTCTTCCAACGCCAAACATCTTTACTGGCGGGGAAAACTTCCACGGTAAATATGAATTTATTTCTGTCGAGAACATGGTGAAAGCAACAGAAGTCATCCTTGAAATCGCCCGTCTATTTGAAGAAAAAGCATAGATATGTTTAAAACCGTTCCTGTTCGGGAACGGTTTTTTAATAAAAGTTTACAATTTTCTGAAACTTTTATGACACTTATTCGTACTAATAGAGACAACCCCAGAAAAATTCTTCTTGACGAGTGCAATAACTGGAAATATAATAGTTAAAAACAACCGGTATTTTAGACCTAAATTAGCAGATCATCTAAACCTTAAGAACTAAACCGATTTGCTGCTTATTTTCAGTTATAAACATCACTCACCCTGTCTACACTTAAAGAATAGGATGAATTGGAGGAATGTCATATGATGATTTTATTGATTATCGCTTCACTTTGCTGCTACTTACTATTCTCTTTCAAAAAAGATAACCGCACACCAAAACGAAAAAGCGCAGAGCTTTCGGAGTTTGAAATCTTTCGTATGCGCCGCCACTACAACGGAAAACGCCGTCACCCACTAAACGAGGCACCTAAACAAGTATAAATCTAAAAAAAGAGCCTCATAAGGGGCTCTTTTTGATTGAGTAAATAGCAAAAAACGACCAGATACAGTGGTCGTTTTTTTATTTATATACCTTCGCAGGAACTTGAATCATCGGAATTCCTACATAGTAAGGTGAAATCTCATATGGTTGGAAGACAACAGCAATTCCCTTTTTCGTGAAGTAATACTGCGTGTTGTAGTTAATTTCAATGTCTCTTTTTTTCAGGTTCGCATAGAATTTGCTTTTATGTTTCTTTGTGTAGTTATAAATATAATCTCTTACTTTTGTACGCTTTTTCTTTGTTTTCACAACGTCTGTCAAGAACACTTGCTTTGTCTTTTTCTTCGTTAGCACATAGTTCATGCTGGAAACCATCGTATCGCCGTGCATTCCACCATCATTCATGTAGTCATAGTTTAAGATACTGAGTTTCTTCCCATTGTTAAATTTCGTTTTAAACGATCTTTCGTACGTGATCTTCCCAAAGCCTTCCTTTTTCGCTTCGTCCTTTAAGAACAAGTAAGTAGAATAAGAGAACGCGATGTCTTCTTTTAAATCACGATTGATGGTTTTCATATGCGCCTTACTTAGGTTTTTCACCTGTGCATATTTAAACGTTTTTTTCTTTTTATAATAGTGTGTGCTTACTTTCGCTTTTTTTGCTTGTTTGGCATCCGCAGATCCAACTGGCGCAAACAACGAAACAATCAGTGAAAAAATGAGCAGACTGATCGTTAGGCCTTTTTTCATTGTCATAGTAAAAACCCCCATTTTTGTCTATTACCAATTGAGTATACCATGACAAAAGAACCAAAAGAAGCAATATTTCCATATTATTCTTCCTTTTTCCACTTCGGGTTTGTTTACCGTTTTCATAAGTTCCTGTATGCTTAATGTAGAATGCTAGATGAAGTGTGGTGTTTATCATAGAAGAGAATATTTTTAGTCACATTCGGACGACGTTTCATAGTTTGTCTCCAACCCAGAAAAAGATTGCCAATTACATTTTAGAAAACCCTCAGAAAGTTGTGCTTCATTCCATTAGTGCACTCGCTGCTGAATGCAATACAAGTGAAACGACGATCTTTCGGTTTTTACGGAAAATTGGCTATGAATCGTACCAAGTGTTTCGTGTCCATGTCGCACAGGATATAGCAACCAATACACCCCAGTCCATATACGGTGAGATCGAGGCATCCGATAGTGTAGCTGACATTAAACATAAGGTCATAGAGTTAACAACAAACTCTATTCAAGACATGAAACATATATTAGAAGACCATGCCGTCACGCAATTCATTGAACAAATGAATCAGGCACATAAAACCGTCTTCTTCGGAGCCGGTGCATCCAGCTTTATTGCTGGGGATGCTTATCATAAGTTCCTCCAGCTTGGTTTTGAAGTGAGTCTATGCAGTGATCCGCATATGATGAACATGATTGCAACTCACGCCACGGAACACGATTTTATCGTTGCGATCTCCCATTCAGGAGAGAGTAGAGAAATTCTTGATGCCGTGCAATTTGCTAAAGAAAAGGGAGCAAAGGTTGCCTCTATCACCAGCTATCCGAAATCAGAGCTCGCAAAGCGATCTGACTTTCATCTGCTCAGTTCCTCTAGGGAGACAACCTATCGATCTGACTCCATGATCTCCCGTATTAACCAGCTTGTGATCATTGATGTACTATACGTTGCCGCTGTTTTAGAACTAGGATCAAATGCCATAGAAAATGTGAAAAGATCTCGATTAGCCGTAGCTAAAAATAAAACATGAACGCAAAAGGCCGGAGCTGATTCCGGTCTTTTTTTGTGACTTTTCTCATATTTTCCGTTGACACATTCCTAACACGTCATGTACATTAAATGGACAATAGTTTATTTACTACTATCAAAAACGAAAGATAGTATATATACTAACAAATGAAAAAGAAAGCGCTTTTTGTAAGGGTTTTCTATAGGAGGCGTTCCATGTGACAAAGAAAATTGGATTCATTGGATTAGGTATTATGGGAAAGCCTATGGCACTCAATCTATTAAAAGCCGGTCATACTGTGACTGTGTTCGATCTAAATGAGGAAGCGATTCAAGCGTTACAAAAAGCCGGAGCAAAAGGTGCCGTTTCAGCAGCTGATGCCGCTACTGAAAGCGATATCATTATTACAATGCTTCCTAAAGGAGAGCATGTAGAGGCAGTTGTTTCAGGTGATCATGGTATTTTAGCTACAGCTAAACCTGGCACTATTGTCGTAGATATGAGCTCAATTTCCCCTGTTACTTCTAGAGCTTTAGCTGCTCTTACAAAACAGCATCAGGTGGAATTTATCGATGCGCCTGTCAGCGGCGGAGAACCGAAGGCAATAGACGGAACACTTGCCATCATGGCTGGCGGCGAAGAAGCCATCTTTGAGCAAGTGAAGGATGTCCTGCTTGCGATGGGCACAGAGGTTGTATTAGTTGGCACAAATGGAAGCGGAACAACAGCGAAGCTCGCCAATCAAATCATCGTCAACTTAAATATTGCCGCTATGTCCGAGGCGCTCGTTCTTGCTGCTAAATCGGGCATTGCCATTGACAAAATGTATGAAGCCATTCGCGGTGGGCTGGCAGGAAGTGCTGTTCTCGATGCAAAGGTCCCTCTCATTTTAGAACGAAACTTTGAACCAGGCGGACGTATCGACATCAACTTAAAGGATTTAACCAATGTGATGGAAACTGCTCATGATATCGGCGTTCCTCTCCCGCTTTCTAGCCAGCTGCTCGAAATTTTCCACGCGCTCAAAGCGGACGGAAAATCTGGGCTTGACCATTGCGGCATCGTTCAATATTACGAAAAAATGGCTCATGTCGAAGTGAAGAAAGGATGAGATAGTCATGAAGAAAAGCACTGACATACTGAATACCCTTCCGAAAACGGATGTAAAGATTATTCAATCAGCATACGAACAAGCACTGAACAGCTTTCATCATAAAGTCATTGTATTAGATGATGATCCAACAGGGATTCAAACCGTACATGGCGTCTCTGTTTTCACCGATTGGTCAGAAGAAAGCATCGAAGCCGGTTTTCTTGAAGACAGCCGCATGTTCTTTATTTTGACCAACTCTCGCAGTATGACAGAGAAGGAAACGGCGGCTGTGCACGAAACAATCGCTTCAACCATTGTAAAGGTAGCGGAACGGGTTGATCAGGATTTCATCATTATCAGCCGAGGAGATTCCACTCTTCGTGGACACTTTCCGCTGGAAACTGAAGTACTCAGAACCACTATTGAACAACAAAGTTCCCGCCAATTCGATGGAGAAATCCTTCTTCCTTTTTTCCAAGAAGGTGGACGCTTGACGATCAACAATATTCATTACGTCCAAGAAGGACACGAATTCATTCCTGCTGGTGACACAGAATTTGCACGAGATCGCACATTCGGCTTTCAGTCATCTCATCTAGGAGAATGGATTGAAGAAAAGTCAGACGGATTGTTCACGAAAGAGAACACCACCTACATTTCGTTAGATGATCTACGGGCTTTACGGATTGATCAAATAAAAAAACAGCTCTTGAGTGTGACCGATTTTAAAAAGGTGGTTGTAAACGCTGTGGACTATGACGATGTCAAAGTCTTTGTCACCGCTCTCATTGAGGCCATTCAAGCAGGAAAGCAACTCATGTTCAGAAGTGCGGCGGCACTTACAAAAGTTCTTGGCGGTATAGGGGATCGTGCCTTATTAACAAGACATGACTTGATACAGGAAGAAAGCTCGCACGGTGGTCTCATTATGATTGGTTCTCATGTGAAGAAGACAACAGATCAATTAAAGGCGCTTCAACAAAATAAAGAGGTAGCTTTTATTGAATTCAATACACACCTCGTGCTAGAGCCTGAAGCATTCCAACAAGAAATTGACCGCGTGATTCAGCAAACTGAAGCATTATTAGCATCTGGTCAATCTGTGGCTGTTTATACAAGAAGAGAACGGCTTGATCTTGGGAATGATCGTCAGGAGGAAGAATTAAAGCTCTCTGTAAAAATTAGTGATGCTGTGACAAGCATTGTCCAGCGTCTCACAATTCGTCCTAAGTATCTCATTGCCAAAGGTGGCATTACCTCGAGCGATATTGGTACTAGAGGACTTCACGTGAAACGTGCAACCGTAGCAGGGCAGATCAGACCAGGCATTCCCGTGTGGCAAACAGGCGAAGATAGTAAATTCCCTTTTATGTCTTATGTGATTTTCCCGGGAAATGTTGGTTCAAGGGATACGTTAAAAGAAGCTGTAGACATACTTGAAGGATAAAGCATAGGGGGTGTTTTCGCGCTCCCTTATGCACCACAAAGGAGGAAAGATCATGTCGTTAGTGTTTATCGGAATTGGCGTTTTATTATTGCTTTTACTCATGGTTGTCTTTAAGTTAAACGCTTTCATATCTTTGATTATTGTTTCTTTAATTGTTGCTGTTTTAGAAGGAATGTCACCACTTGAAGCGATTGCTTCCGTCGAAAAAGGACTCGGCAGTACGCTCGGGCACCTCGCACTCGTTCTCGGTTTTGGTGCGATGCTTGGTAAATTGATGGCTGATTCTGGCGGAGCTCAGCGTATTGCGATGACACTCATTGACCGATTCGGTATTGGAAGAATTCAATGGGCAACGATGCTGACTGGATTTGTAATCGGAATTGCTCTATTTTATGAAACCGGATTCATTATCTTAATTCCACTAGTCTTTACGATCGCACAAGCTGCAAGACTTCCTGTGCTTTATGTGGGTATGCCCCTCGTCGCTGCACTCATCACCACACATGGCTTCCTCCCTCCTCATCCAGGGCCGACTGCCATTGCAAATGTCTTTCAAGCAAACATGGGACAAACTTTATTAGTTGGGATTATTTTAGCGATTCCTGCTGTTTTAATAGGCGGACTTCTCTTTACAAAACTATTTAAACAAGAACAGTTACACGCACATATTCCAAAGAACTTGTTTAATCCAAAGGAATTTACAGAAGAAGAAATGCCAAGCTTCGGCATTAGCATTTTCACCGCTGTTTTGCCTGTACTGCTCATGACATTCAGAGCATTTTTAGAAATTTTCTTCCCGTCCTCTCCATTACTGCCAACCGCTGAGTTTTTAGGCGAACCGGCCATTGCACTGTTAATCTCCGTGCTTCTTGCTATCTACACGTTTGGACTTGGCAGAGGCAAGAGCATGCAGGATGTGATGAAATCGATCACAGATTCTATCGGTTCTATTGCAATGATTTTATTAATTATTGCAGGTGGCGGCGCCTTTAAACAGGTGCTCATTGATAGCGGTGTTGATCAATACATTGCAGGAGTCATGCAAGGAAGCACACTTTCTCCACTGCTTCTCACCTGGCTGATTGCCGCGGTCCTTCGTGTATCTTTAGGATCAGCCACTGTCGCGGGTCTCACAGCGGCTGGCATTTCTGCTCCTTTGATTGGATTGACAGGTGTAAGCCCAGAATTAATGGTGATCGCAACAGGTGCCGGCAGTATTACGTTCTCTCACGTGAATGATGCGGGTTTCTGGATTTATAAAGAATACTTTAACCTGTCTATGGCCCAAACCTTTAAAACGTGGACCTTGATGGTGACCGTTCTGTCACTTGTCGGACTAGCAGGTGTTCTCGTCGCTGATTTGTTCATGTAGAAAATTAACTGTAAAAACCATTGACTTTCTCTCGCAAAAGTTGAATAATTATGTTTATTAAGAAAATTGAATCAAAAGGTAACCTTATTAAGAGTGGTGGAGGGACTGGCCCTGTGAAACCCGGCAACCGCTGTTCCTTGGAACAGAATGGTGCTAATTCCTTAAGCAAGCAGATGCTTGTTTGAAGATAAGGCAGAGTTCTCTCAGTATATGATGCTCTTCCTTATCCAAGGAAGAGCTTTTTTATTTGATTTTTAACCTGTAGAAAGAAGGGATTCAGCATGACACAAGTACAAACCATTGGAAAGAAAACAACGAAACCGCCATTTCGCGCAGATCAAGTAGGCAGTTTACTTCGTTCAGAACGTATCAAGGAAGCACGCAAGCAAAAAGCAGACGGTACACTCACAGCAGAGCAGCTCCGACAAATTGAAAATGAAGAAATTACTCGTATTGTCGAGAAGCAAAAGGAGATTGGATTAGAGGTTGTCACAGATGGAGAGTTCAGACGTGCTTGGTGGCATTTTGACTTTCTTGAGGGATTAGATGGAGTCGAAGGATTTGAAGCGGATCAAGGTATTCAATTCCACAATACGACGACAAAAGCGCGGGGCATCAAGGTAACGGGCAAGATCGACTTTACCGATCATCCAATGCTGGAGGATTATCGATTCCTTCACAGCATCGCTGGTGATCATACAGCTAAAATGACGATTCCAAGTCCGAATATGCTCTTTTTCCGTGGAAAGCTTGAAGAAGGAGTATACGACAGCCTAGAGGCATTCCACCATGATGTGGCACAAGCGTATAAGAAAGCCATCCGTGCTTTTTATGATGCAGGCTGCCGTTATCTACAGCTGGATGATACAGCATGGGCCGTGTTCTTTTCTGAAAAAGGGCATGAACAAATCAAAGCCTTTGGCCGAGAAGAAGATGAACTGCGTGAGTCATTTGCGAAGACAATCAATGAAGCGGTTGCTGATCGTCCAGAGGATTTGGTGATCACTATGCACATTTGCCGTGGTAACTTTAAATCGACGTGGGCAGCTGAAGGCGGATATGAAGCAGCGGCAGAAACGATTTTTGCTGGCTTAGATCTGGATGGTCTCTTTTTAGAATTCGACGATGATCGTTCTGGCGGTTTTGAACCTCTTCGCTATGTGAAAAACCCAAATCTCCAAATCGTACTAGGGCTTGTCACTTCAAAATACGGTGAGCTTGAGCCGGCTGAACAGATTAAAAAACGAATCGCGGAAGCGGCTCAATACGTCGATATTAACCAGATTTGCTTAAGTCCGCAATGCGGGTTCGCCTCAACGGAGGAAGGCAATCTGTTAACAGAAGAGCAGCAATGGGAAAAGCTTCGTCATGTGATTGAGATTGCAGATCAAGTGTGGACTTCATAGTCCCCTTGACGAAAAAAAGACAAACCGCAGTATAAACGGTTTGTCCTTTTTCTTTTATGCATCTAAATGATCACCATTTGTCGCAATCACTTGTTTATACCAATCAAAGCTTTTCTTTTTCTTTCTATCTAATGTACCTTTTCCTTCGTTATCACGGTCGACATAAATGAAGCCGTAGCGTTTTTTCATTTCAGCTGTTGATGCGCTGACAAGGTCAATTGGGCCCCAGCTTGTATAACCCATCAAGTCTACTCCGTCTGCAATGGCTTCTCTCGCCTCTAGCAAATGGCTTCTGAGGTAATCAATTCGGTAATCGTCTTGAATGGAACCGTCTTCTTCTACTTGATCCACAGCACCTAATCCATTTTCTACGATAAACAACGGTTTTTGGTAGCGGTCATATAGTTGGTTTAGTGTTGTACGAAGTCCTTTTGGATCAATTTGCCATCCCCAATCACTTGCTTCTAGATAAGGGTTTTTCACGCCTTCAAATAGGTTACCACCAGTCACTTGTCCAAGAACCTCTGGATCTGTACTTGTCACAAAGCTCATATAATAGCTGAAGCCAATATAGTCCACTGTATGGTTTCTTAGGATGTCTTCATCACCATCTTGGATCTCAATATGAATTCCATTTTCGCGGAAGTATCGTTTCATGTAACCTGGGTAGTAACCTCTTGCCTGTACATCTGAGAAGAACAATGTTTTACGGTCCTGATCCATTGCAGCAAACATATCTTCTGGTCTTGAGCTGTACGGATAAGTTGTCATCGCTGCAATCATACAGCCGATTTTCGCATCAGGAATGATTTCGTGTCCTGCTTTGACAGCTAAAGCACTTGCAACAAATTGGTGATGCGCTGCTTGATATTGAATGCTCTTCTCGTCTTCGCCCTCTTCAAACACAAGGCCGCCCCCTGTGAAAGGTGCATGTAACACGACGTTGATTTCATTAAAGGTCATCCAATATTTCACTTTGTCTTTATAGCGAGTAAACAACGTTTTCGCATATGTTTCATAAAGATCGACAAGCTTACGGTTTCTCCAACCACCGTAATTTTTCACAAGTGCAAGCGGCATTTCATAATGAGAAATCGTAACAACTGGTTCAATTCCATGCTTATGCAGTTCATCGAATACTTTGTCATAAAAAGCAAGGCCTGCTTCATTTGGTTCCGCATCGTCGCCATTTGGGAAAATACGCGGCCAAGAAATAGAGAGTCTGAAGCATTTGAATCCCATTTCTGCAAAGAGTGCAATATCTTCTTTATAGCGATGGTAGAAGTCAATCGCATCATGATATAAGTTTAAGTCTTTCATTGATTCATCGAATGGATGCATAATCCCGTGCGGTGATACATCAGCTGTCGATAAGCCTTTTCCATCTTTATTATAAGCACCTTCAATTTGGTTGCCCGCAACAGCGCCGCCCCATAAGAAACCTTTAGGAAATGTTTTTTCTAACTTGTTCATGTTGAATGCCCTCCTCATTTTCTTCTACACTGACTGTGAGCAGTGTCTCTAGTACTGAAATCGTGCCTTCTGTTTTCGCGTCAACTTGTGCAAAATCATTTGTGTTGGTCACAATAATTGGTGTGGTGACATCATAGCCTTCTTGCTGAATGCTCTCGATATCAAATTCAACGAGCACATCTCCTGCTTGAACAAGATCACCTGACTCTACATGACTTGTGAAATGTTTTCCGTCGAGCTTCACCGTATCAATTCCAACATGAATGAGAAGCTCAGTGCCATGGTCACTCTTTAAGCCAATGGCATGTTTCGTTTGAAAAATGGTTTCAACCTTGCCGTTAAATGGTGCTACTACACGTCCAACTGCTGGGACAATAGCTGTACCTTTACCCATGATTTCATTAGAGAATGTTGCATCATTTACTTGATTTAGCGGCTTTAGTTGACCTTCAAGCGGGCTTTGTACCACTTCATTTTGAAGTGTTACTGTGTCTTTCTTTTCTTCTGGTTTATCTGCTTTTGTATCATCTTTCACTGGTACATCTTTGAATCCTAGAACAAGTGTCATGATCGTTGCTAAGACAAAGGCGATTACTAAGCCGATGATAGAGTAGACAAATGTTGGGCCAATGAATGTCGGGAGACCCGGGAGACCTGCTGATCCAGATATCACATATGATTTTACTTTAAAGATCGACATGAACACGCCGCCTCCTGCTGCACCAATGAGGGCTGCAAGGAACGGTTTTTTCAATCGCATGTTCACACCATACATAGCAGGTTCAGTAATACCCATTAATGCAGTGATACTTGTAGACATCGCCAATGATTTAAATGTTTTGTTTTTTGATCTTAAGAAGACACCGAATGCTGCGCCTGCTTGTGCCATATTTGCTACAAACATCATTGGAAGAATGAAGTCAAAACCGTTTAACGTAATGTTGTTGATCATAATTGGGAGTAGTGCATAGTGCATGCCCGTAATGATCAATGGTGACATGAAGCCACCGATCAAGAGTCCAGCCAAAATACCTGAATGTTTGAACAATAAATCAATTCCACCTGAAAGGCCATTTCCGATAATCCCACCAAGCGGTCCTACTGCAATAAGCATAATTGGTACTACGACAAGAAGTGTGACCGTTGGAACAAGGATAATCTTCAATGATTTTGGGCTATATTTTTCCGCGAATCTTTCAACATATGAGCCGAGCCAGATGGTGAGTAGAATCGGAATGACCGATGAAGAGTACACAACGGCAACCACTGGTAGCCCTAGAAATTCTGTATTTCCTGCGCCTAGTAAAGCCGTTAACTGCGGGTGCAGTGCGGCGGCTGCAATGGCAGCGGCGATATACTGATTTGTGCCAATTTTTTTGGCTACGCTTACAGCAAGCAGAATCGGTAAGAAGTAAAAGGCTCCGTCGCCGATAGCTGTTAAAATTGCATATGTGCTGCTTTTATCCGATATCCACTGGAACGTAAGCATGAGTGCCAAGATCCCTTTGATCATACCGGCACCAGCAATGGCTGGAAGAATCGGTGTGAAGACACCAGAGATAAAATCGAAAAGCTTAGATATCACATTTTGTTTTGACGCTTCTTCTGTACCGCCTGATTTTACATCTGTTGACAGGCCTGAGTCAGCAATCATCGCTTGATAGACATTTGAAACATCATTGCCAATAATGACATGATATTGACCTCCGCTTTGATTCACACCCATGACCCCGTCTGTTGATTGCAGCTTCTCTTTATCCGCTTTGCCTTCATCGTATAAGTTGAAGCGAAGTCTTGTCATACAATGCGTGACTTGCTTTACATTCTTTTCACCGCCGACAAGCTCTAGAACTTCTTTTGCTGTTTGTTTGTGGTTCATTGTATTACCCTCCAATCGTTGATTAAATCATGATATAGAAAAAACCTAAACATCCATTAATGTCCGAAAAATAGCGATTCAGACATTAATCGATATTTAGGTTTTGCCTGCTTAACCAGTAACAATCCTTCATAGCGATTGATCGTTATTTAATTTTTATAAGTCTTTGGATACAAAAAAACCTAAATCACGCCTTATCAAAGATAGGGACAATGATTTAGGTTTTGCCTGCTTGACCAGTAACAATCCTAAAAGATTGTGGGTTATGTTGTTTATAGTTATAAAGTATCATGTTAATTTTATGATGTCAACGCTTTCTTTTTAAATTTATTTTCTTTTTATCACTCTGTCGATATGCAAAGTTAAATATAGCATCTCATCTTCTATGAGACTTCGGTTGTGTTCTTTTTGAACATAATCGTTAATTTTCTCAGCACATTGGAAAGCTGCAGTGTTTTTCTCTTTTACGACTTCATACAGGAATTCATTTTGATTTTCCATTTGTGTTTCGTTAAACAGACGCTGTCCAAAAAACTTCAAATGCGTGACAAAACGGAAATAGTTTAATGATTCCTCGTCTAAATCAATTTGAAAGTGATACTTAACGATATTTAAAATATCTTGAATGAGTTTGGTAATTTGAATTACGTTCGGCATTTCTTCATTGAGCTCTGCATTGACAATATGCATCGCAATAAAACCGGCTTCATCCTCAGGAAGATGAATATTAAGCTTGTCCTGAATAATCCGAATCGCTTCTACACCACACATAAACTCATCTTTGTACAACCGCTTAATTTCCCATAGTAGGGCATTTTTGATGTCCATTCCTTTTTGATGACGTTCAATAGCAAAGGTGATATGATCTGTCAGTGTTACATAGATACTGTCATTCAAATTTTTATTAAGGGTTGTTCTCGCATGATCAATAATCGCCTCACACACTTGCATATACTCGATTGGAATATCATAAAGCAGGGTTTTGAATTTTTCTGATATATCTTTATTTTGAATGGAAAATACTTTTTCAATACGTTCTTCGTCAATCGGGTCTCCACTTTTCTTTTGAAAAGCGATCCCTCTGCCCATAATGACCAGCTCATGCTGCTCGTCATCATACGCACTGACCACATTATTATTGATTACTTTCGAAATGATCAATTGATACCCCCCAGTACATTCCGCTTTTTCGAGCATCTCATTGTTGATTGATATGTCATGTTATTATTATTTTCAAAAAAGAGGACTTTAAGATGATTTTACATTTTTTTTTGATACGGTCAACTAGAAAGAATGACATATTACCTCTCAAAAATGACGAAATAGGGGCAAAAAAGTCTAAAAACATACACAAAAACACTCTATAAAGAGTGTTTTTTACAAAATCAGGAGCAATCCCAATTATAGACGACATTCTCGAAATTTTTTCGTTTGAGGTCTTCTGGTTTGATAAAAAAGTTGGCGATTCCGCAATCTCCCCACAGCATATCCACTTCATCATCTGAGTCGATTTGTAATAACAGAACGGTATGTTCCTGATCTTCGTAGGTACGCGGGTCCTCTTGTGTAAAGCCTGGATATCCACCCAATTTGTGACCAAAGCCACTCTCTGTTTCATAAAATTCATCTAACAAAGCATCCGCTTCATCTCCATCAATACCTTCAACATCTTCGAATAGGTCCCAGCTCCGCTTACCTGTGATTTTCTCAAAGCGGAAATCTCCTACACTAATCGTTTCACTTGATCGTTCACCTGTAATGGCGCCTTCCTTCGTTACAGGAAAATAAAAATCATCAGGAATTTTCACAAAAGAAAAATCAGTCAACAACTCTTCTTCTGCCAAGAAAGGTTCCTCAATAAATTTGATCCGAAAATCTTTTTGCTCTGTTTTATGGTCAATATTCATCCCATAAAGATCATCATGCACAGAAATAAAAATTTGCAGAAGTCCTGTTTCTGGATAATCTTTCAGCTTCGGCAGCTGGCCAAAATTAATTTGTGCCAAAAGCTTCATAGGGTGTCCTTCACCATCAACTGGATATTCGTCGTTTTTAGGGAAGTAAGGATCACCTGCAATTTTGCTGTCGTATGGTCTTGTTTTTCCTTGTTTCATCTTTAGTTGAATCGTTGGCTGTTCAGTTTGATCTAACATTTTACGGTAAGGTGCTATGATTTCTTGCAGCTTCGCTGATTGTGTCACGATGGTCTTCCTCCTTATGTATGGGTCTACTGACCAGACTAGTATCTCTTTTTCTATCATACAGAAGTGTACCCTGCCTGTCAGCGATAAATCGGTCAATATCCTAACAACTTTCCCACCTTAAAACGAAAAAAACCTCCATTTTATTTGGAGGTTTTGGTCAATCTATTTTTTATTTCACTTGATAATTCACTAAGTCTTCTGCGAGTGATTTCATCGTTTCATTTGTTTCATGAAGGCCTTCAATAATTTTTGTGAACGTGCCTACAAGCTCTGCTTGATGCTCAGAAGAAGCGACAATTTGTGCTATTTCTTCTTCCATTCCTTTAATCGATCCCTGCACATCTTTTAAAGCTGTTTCAATATCAGTCGTCGCTTGTTTCGCATGAGTTGACAGCTTTCTCACTTCCGTTGCGACCACTCCAAAGCCTGCTCCTGCTTCACCTACTCTTGCAGCCTCTATTGATGCGTTGAGTCCAAGTAAGTTCGTTTGATCAGAGATACCTTTGATAAGATTGGACACTTGATTGATTTTAGAGGAATTTTCTACAGTGGTTTTCGTGTTTTGTAGAATTTGTTCACTTGTCGCTTGTAGTTCCTCTGAATGTGCAGCAACTTGCTGTACCATTGCGACTAGTTTTTCGGAAGCTTGGTTGCTCTCTGTCATGATGTCATCTAATCGTTGTTGATTGGTCTGGTCATAGGCCACGCAGAAAGCAGCGACTACTTGACCCGTTTCATCTTTAATTGGAACGGCTACAATATCCATTGGAATCCCGTATACTTCTTTCGGAATTTGAATAAACGATGGCTCTCTCCCATTTTTCAACATAGAAAAGTTTTCGAATCCTGGAGCTACGATATCTCCAGCTTTAAACCCTAGGTCAATGTTTCCGTGTTGCTGATAATAAAGAACCTTCTCTTTCCCTAAAACAGAAAAGGTTAGTTGCTCTCTCATAGCTAGTCCAATGATTGGTAAAGCGTCTATTATGTTATCAATTTTCTGTGACATTCGCTCACGTTCATCCTCTCTTTTTCTCAGTACATCCTCTTTATCGGTTCGTTATAAGATCTATTACAGCCTGTAATGTGTACTAATATCAATCAAATGATCTAAGACATATAAAAAGCCCACATTCTATCAAGAGAATGTGGGGGTTTTTAAAAAAAGGTCATGCATATCAAGACACTGATAACGATGAGCAAAAGATACATATAGTCGATCCATGAAGTGCTGATGACATGATAATACGTCCGCTCCCTCTCACCCGTGAAGCCTCTTGCTTCCATCGCAATGGCCAAACGTTCTGATTTTCGTACGCCCTGTGTAAAAAGTGGCAGTGCATAACGCATAAAGGCTTTCCAGCTGTTTTTTTGCTTATAGCCTCTGATTTTATGTGCCGCCTTCATTTGCTTTAATTCACTTTGAAATAACGGAATAAACCGGAAGCCAGCAAGCATTCCATACGCCCATTTTGGCGACATTTTGCACTGATGAATGAGGCTCATCATAAATGCTGTCAAATCTGTTGTGGACGTAAACAAAAGACCGAATGTCACAAAGCCAAGCATTCTGAGAGCGATGGTGAGTCCATTTCTTAAACTCTCCTCTGTCATATGAAACCATGCCCATTTCCAAACAGTATGATCCCCCTTGCCAAAGGCCGCCATCATCCAAAACACGAGAATAAAAAAGAGCAGATAAGGGACAAGCCTTGTGAAAAGATACTTCAAATTCCATCCGCCTAAGACAAGTCCAACACAAAGTGCAAACAGCCAGATGATGAAGGTTGTTTTAGGATCAGATATCGCCATGAGACAACACATTGCAAGCAGATGAGCGAGTAATTTGATGACTGGATTCACAGTGGAAAGAAAGGAGTGATTACTTTGCAATCGTCAGCACGTCCTTTCTTTCAGCCACATAGCGATAATGCAGCGGGGCTCTCAGCTGATAAGCATCGACAAGTTCCTGATTTGAAAACAAATCATAAGGCGTGCCATCATAAACATGCTTTCCTTGATGAAAAAGAAGCACTTGATCGGCACACTCATCGACAAGGTCCATATCATGTGTGACCATTAAAATTGTGGTACCTTGGCGTTGACGCTCTTTCAAGCGCCTGATTAATTCCTTCGCTGTTCTTTCATCCTGTCCGAAAGTTGGTTCGTCTAACAATAGGACATCCTGATCAAAAAGGAGCATTGTGGCCACACTCAACCTTCTTTTTTGGCCTAAGCTTAAAGTGAAAGGATGAGCTTTTGCATGTTTTTCTAAACCGAACTCTTTCAATAGCTGAATTGTTTTTTCTTGCACAACGGATTCTGGCCAATTACGCTGCCTTCCACCAAATGCAATTTCATCGAACACTGTATCTTGTATGAATTGAAGCTCCGGATTTTGAAACACAAAGCCTGCTTTTTCATATAGTTCTCGGTCAGACCACTGTTTTAGAAGCGTCTCTTTTAAAAAAATACGGCCTTTTTTCGCAGG
The DNA here is from genome assembly GCF_037976435.1 of Bacillus sp. FSL K6-2841. NCBI lineage: Bacteria > Bacillati > Bacillota > Bacilli > Caryophanales > Bacillaceae > Bacillus > Bacillus sp. FSL K6-2841. The sequence continues at coordinate 3,485,495 of NZ_CP150266.1, forward strand.
CTCTAAACGAACCAAATGTTTAAGACATGTACTTTTCCCGCTTCCATTTTCCCCAATGATCGCCACCCAATCCCCTGCTTTGATATCAAGCTGAAGATCATTCATAATCCTTTTTTTCCCGTAGCTTAATTGAAGATCTTCTGAGCGAATGATGGTCTCACGCTCAGTCGACGGCACTTGTTTATGCTGCTCTTTTCTCGTTTCAAAGGTTTGCTTAAGCGTGTGACTCATCGGATGAAATGGATCTTGAAGGATCGTAGACCATTTCTCGGGAAATAATTTCGGCCGCCAAATTCCTGCCTCTTTCATTTCTTTTTCATATGTCACGAGCACATCTTTTGGAGAACCATCTGCTAAAATGCTGCCTTGATCGTCTAATAAAATCACCCGGTCCATCCATTCGATGACTCCATCTAACACATGCTCTACAAAAATCATCGTTTGCCGCTCATCAGTTGCAAGCTGCTGTAGAAGTTGAAATATCTCCATTCTGCCTGCTGGATCAAGCTGTGCGGTCGGTTCATCAAAGAACAGCACATCTGGCTCTAATGCTAGTAAACAAGCAAGCGCCAATCGCTGTTTCATGCCGCCAGATAATGTGTGAATGTCTGTATTCGGATCGACATCGAGTTGAACTTTTTGCATGAGCTGTTGAATGATGCCATCCATCTCGACACGAGGGACGGAGCGGTTCTCTAAGCTAAAGGCAATTTCTTCATTGACGCGATGCATACAAAACTGGGAATCAGGGTCCTGAAACATGACGCCTGTATGTCTTTGCAATATCACTTCACCCTGCATGTCAGCTTCTAAATGTTCTGGAATGATGCCAGCCAGAACGGAGATGAGCGTGGATTTACCGCTGCCGCTTGGTCCTAAAATAAGCACCTTTTCTCCTTTTTGAATGGAAAGAGAGATTTGATGCAAAACGGGCTGAGGCTGTTCATAAAATCGGACAGTGAGATTATTGCACGCGAGAAATGAATCCATGCTGTTCACCTTTGTTTCGTTTTTCTTTCATGATGGCATATTGATTTAGTACACCGGTTTTAGATAATGCGTCCACCACTACTTTCGCTAAACATCCGCCCAGTATCATTCCGCTAATGATTTGAGTCATCAGTGTGATGAGTAAAACTTGAGGCGTGTAATAACCAAAGCCGTTTGCGACGAGGCTGTAAGCCATTGCTCCAACAGCTGCAAAGGCACCTGACAGCATCAGTGTCCACATGCGATATTGTTTATAACCAAAAAGAGCAAAGGCGATTTCTGCCCCAAGTCCTTGGCATACACCAATCAGCAGGGCTGAAAGACCGAAATGGCTACCTGTCAATAATTCCACAGCGGCAGCGGCTGTTTCTGCAATCAGGGCAGCTCCCGGCTTTTGGATGATATACGCGACGATTGGACTGGCAATTACCCAAATGCCAAACATGATGTTGCCTCCTGCTGGGCCAACAAGTGCTGTAATGGGTAAGTAAAGTGTGGACCATCCTAAATAGATGACACCACATGCAACGGATAAAATGACAGCAAGGACAACTTCTTTCATCTTCCATGTCATGATGAATGCACCTCCAATGGAACTGGCCAATCTTCCACCGTAAACGCCATGTCCCAAAACTTGTACTCAAGCTGACAGCTTAAGATAAAGTGCTGTTTCATTTTTTCCTTTTCTTTCTCACTTGCTGCTTCCGCCAGCTGATCGAGCCGCTTGCAAAGCTCTACTGTAATAGAGTCGGTTAGCCCTCCATAAAATGTGATCCATTCATAAAACGGATGTGATGGGTGAGGCTGCACATCTGCGAGCATTCGTTTTCCAATTTCCCAATATGTCCAAGGGCATGGAAGCAGGACAGCGATGATTTCCCCAAGCGTGCCTTCCTTGGCGACTTGCAGCATATGATGAATATAGTGATGAGCGCTCGGAGCAAGCGGGGCACCTTGGAGCTCATCATAAGATACACCTGCCACTCGGCAAAGATTTTGATGAGGGTGTGTCTCGCTATCTAGTACAAACGCAATCTGCTGATGGAAGAAGGAAATATCTTCTTTGTCTGCACATCTGCTAAGAGCCGCTGCATAAATTTTAATAAAAGCATGTAAGTATTCTGCATCTTGTTTGACGTAATGAATGATCTGTTCCTTTTCCAGCTTTCCTGCTGCCAGCCCTCTGACAAACGGATGCTGATAAATAGCTTCAAATAATGGTTCTGTTTCTTCTCTTAATTGCGCTGAAAACGTCATAAAAAAAGCCTCCTCTTCTTCAGTTGAATAAATGAAAAAGCCACCCCGAATGGAGCGGCCTTCTTATCAATTCAATCATGAATAAGACGAGGTCCAGCTCCACTTCCCTCCGCTAGTACAAACTAGATCAGGTTCAAAGGGTCCAAGATTTCCTCTTGTCTCAGTCATACATGACTCCCCTAGTGGACTTTTGTCATTTAATTATCTTTACTCTACACATGTGGAGATTTGCTGTCAACCGCCTTTCTTAATTCAACGTTCTGATCGTAGGCAGCTTTTCGATCCCTGCAGCATAGTAAAAATTAAGGACACTGAAGAAATCAATTGGTTTTCCCGTTTTCAAATCAACAGCTAAAATATGATCGCCATAATTTGTCATATCATCAATATCTAAACGCCTTGGCGTTGTCTTCCCAAGTGTATCAACAAAGCTACTATGGTAGTATTGCCCGCTAGCAAACGATGATTCATGATACATAAATAACGTCTCCACATCTAAGTAGACGAGAATAGCCTCAGATGAACTCGCATAAGGAGCAGAGTACGATACTGGTGCAGAAATACTTTTCACTTTCACACTTTCAACAGAATGGGTTCTCTGATCATATTTTCCGTCATACGAGAAATAAAATACACGCTCCCATTTATAATCGGCGGTCTTAGATTGTTTGTTATACACTTTAGTCCCATTAGCGAAAACATCCCCATTCGCATACTCAGCTACAAAGTATTGCAAGGTTGAGGAGAGGGAAACAGCCCCAGTGAAATTGGGTGGGTTTTTTGCATTCACTTGTAACGTGTAAGAGTCTCCGAAATCTCCACCGCTTGTGATACCGAATGCGTAGTCACCTGCTGGTAAATTGGTCAAACCAAGGAGACTGCCTGCCGGCTGAATCAAGTCCGTCGGATAAGCTTGTCCAGTTTCATAATCAACAACAAATAATTGTACGAAATAATCGGGATTTGAAGAGGTAATTCGGCTGATGAGTGCCTGAGGTGAAGTCGTACTTAACAACCATAAATCGACTGGGTCATTTTCTGATAAGACAACCGATTGGTTGATGGCTAGTCCATCAATGGAGCGAACAGAAGATGTACGCATCTGACCATCTTTAGCGGCTTTTCGTTTGATACTGATTCCATTTTTCTTATCTACTTTAAAAGATTTTTTTAGCTGCTTCTTTTGGATAGCGGTTCCTTCATCCTGTTTCAAAAACGAGTCTTGCACTTGCTGAATGGCTTTTTCCGTCAGTGGTGACAATTTCCCATCTGATTTCGGTGCTTCTTCTGCTTTTAATGCTGGTGAAAATAAACCTGTTGTGACGAGTAGAATGGATAATAAAGCTGCAGTGATTTTTCCAAAAATTGCTCTCACAGGAACATCCCCTTTTTCCTTAATTGGGTTTTATACCCTGTGAATATTTTACCATTGTTTTATTCTATTTTTGGACTTTTTTAGGAAATTTTTATGACAAAAAAACCAGCCGTTTTTGCTACGACTGGTTTTTTGATCACTTTATGAAATGGTTTTAACAAACAGGCGTGCTGTTTCTGCACTAGACCCTGGGTTTTGTCCAGTAATGATTTGTCCGTCAACTACAGCGAATGGAGCAAAGGCATCTCCTTTTTCAAACGCTGCCCCTTGCTCACGAAGTTTTGTTTCCAGTAAAAATGGAACTTTTGATGTCAGCTGAACAGCTTCCTCTTCTTCGTTTGTGAAGCCTGTCACTTTTTTACCTTCGATAAATGATTTTCCATCTTGATCCTTCACATCAATGAATGCTGAAACACCGTGACAAACAGCTCCGACTGCACCATTTTTGTTTGAAATAGCTAAGATTGCATCAGCTACCAGTTGATTAGACGCAAAATCGATCATTGGACCGTGTCCTCCCGCAAAGAAGATGCCATCATAATCAGCTGGGATCACATCTGTAAGCGCCTTTGTGTCTTGAAGTAATTCATATACATCTTCATATTGCGCTGGAACACCTTCTGGAATTGAATTTTTATCAATCGGGACAGTTCCACCTTGAATAGAGACTATTTGAACATCTAGTTCATTTTCTTTAAAAATATGAAACGGCTCTGCCAATTCTTCTAGCCATAAGCCTGTTGGATGTCCGTTCATTTCTGAACTGCTTGTCGATACTAATAACACTTTCTTACTCACCTTGATCATCCTTTCGATTTATCATGTGGCTATTTTACATTTTGCACAATTAAATATCAAGCAATTGAACTTCGATGTAACTCTTTATGGTATACCCGATTTCCTGAAAATTATGGCATGACATCAAATCTAATCAATATGTCACATTCTATTGGCAGGGAATTTCATGTAAAATTGTCATTGAGTGATATCATATGAAGTAAGATGGATAGACCTCACGGATGTAAGGGGACTTTTAAAGGAGTGGAAAAGAGATGAAAACCTATTCGATTGTGATGATCATCATCACGCTCTGTATCATATTGGCTGTCTTTTTGATGAACTTAACAGGGGTCATGTATGGAAAAATTATTTTGGCTGTTGCCGTTGCACTATGTCTAACATCCATTATTCGTCTGATGGGTCTTCGAAAAAGATAAAAACCGCCCTTCACTAGAGCGGTTTTATTTATGGTTAAATTGCTAGGATAAGCGCAATTAACGCAAGAAGCGCTGGTACTCCTTGCTTGACAATAATTGATTTATTAGAGGTCACACCGCCAAATACTGCAGCGATGATCACACAAAGAATGAAAAATAGCTGAATCATATATCCAACAGTATTCGATCCGAGAATGAGCCCCCAAATCAGTCCTGCAGCTAAAAACCCGTTATAAAGCCCCTGATTGGCAAACATCACTTTTACATTTGGATCCTTTTGCAAGTGTTCTGGCAGCTTAAAGGATCTCTTTGCCATCTTTGATTCCATAAAAAACATTTCTAATAACATAATGACAAGGTGTTCTAATGCGACAATTCCTACTAGTATTATTGCTAAAATATTCAATTTAGTTAATTCCTTTCTGATAGACGATCACGAATCTCTATTTTATCCGTGTATAAATCAAAGTCTTGTATTAATTCAAGCGCTTCAGTAAAGCGGCTTTGTGGAATGTCTTTCATTTTCCTCACACCAAACTCCTTTTTAATAAAAGCCATGATGGTATTGATATGAAGCTTACCGTGACCATCATACTCCAAATGGCTGCAAAAAGTCTGCATCGTCCCTCTTATCACCTTTAATTGCTTAGCAGTGACACAACTCATTGGTAACGCTCATCCTTTCCTTTGTTTTAACAGCTAAAAAGAACCATGTATGAAAGAAAAACCTTCCAGTCTCTATTATATAATGATTTCATTCGGATATCAAAATAAAAAAGAACAGACATTCGACCAAAAAGCCGCCTTTTTCATCAAAAACAATTTATTATCATATCAAAAAGCCGGATTCAATGGTAGAATCCGGCTTTCTATTTAGTTACTTTTAGAAATTAATACCTTTCCAACAGAACGATCCTTACTTTGTCCAACAACTTTAAAGGATAGACCGTATGTTGGGACGTCACGCCCTGCATCTGGATTATTTGGATTCACATAATTCTTTTTATCACTAAATGTACGAGTCGGGCGAATATAGCGATCTACCAATGTTAAGCCAGTTGTCGCTGTATAATCAATATTGAGCTTCGTACTTGGATTCAAAGAAAATGCGGCATCATGTACTTGGAAACCTGTAGCAGCAATGGAGCCGTCACTCCACTTCAATACTTGCTGATCTGCATCTACTACCCCAAGGAAACCGTTCCCTGGGTGTTTTCCTACCCAGTTATCACTGTAGGATTGATCGACATACCACACGACCAAACCGTTATTATAGCTCATGAGGCTTGCCCCTCGTTTGATATGCTTTAACCCTTTATCGACATCAGCATATGAGCGCCACTCTAGTAAATAATATTGTGCTGCATATTGTTTTCCATTCGATTTCGAGAATCCGTTAAAGGTGAAAGTAGACGTGCCCTCTGCATCATCTGACCACACTTTCGTTCCATCTGCAGTGATGTTTAAATCATCTACAAATAACCCTGGCAATGAATAGCCTGCATCGGTTGTGTAGCGGAATTGCAGGTCAATTTTCTTCCCTGCATAAGCAGAAAGATCAAAGGCTGCATCTACCCATCCGTCTGATTTTCCATCAATGCCATTGCCTTCGTTCGCTCCAGCTTCATTTCGATCGTTCGTGATGTTACCAGCAATGGTCTTCCACTGATCAGTTCCTGTTTCACGAACTTCTACATACGCATAGTCATAATCCTCTTCGATATCGTACCATGCTTTAAATGTCAGCTCTGCTTTGCTCCCTTTCGACAAATCGATACCTGTTGTCGTCATGGTCGCATTTAAATTGTCACCCGTTCCGCTAAAGTACGCATTTTGTCCTTGAGCAGGTTTTGTGACCACAATCTCTTTATCTGGTAAATCCACTCGAACCGCATCATGATTCGTTCCTTTTGTTGCTGCTTCATCAATCAGCACTGTTTTGCTTTTCTTTAATGTTTTACCATCAATGGTTTGTCCAGTAAGCCAGTTACCGCCATGCAAATTTTGAAGCATTTCTTTCGCATATGGACTAAAGCCTGTTGGTTCCGTACCAGGGACTTTACCTGCCCAGCTTCCGCTTGACATGATCGACCAGTAGGAAACAGGTTCGCCCCCGCCTGTGTACTGTGTATCGTACTCATCAGGAAGACCCAGATCATGTCCGAATTCGTGTGTGAATACGCCTGCCGCGCCATCTTCAGGCTCAATGGTGTAATCTAACGCGCCTAATTTTCCGCCTTGTCCGACTTCAGATTCAGTGTTTGGAATTTCAAATACATCACCAAGTGACCAGCGGTGCGACCAAATCGCATCAGAGCCAAGTTGTCCGCCGCCTGCTTCTTCACCTACGCCAGCATGAACGACCATCAGATGGTCAATGATGCCGTCTGGTTCGTTATAAACGCCGTCGCCATCCATATCATATCGATCCCATTGATCATATTCACCGAGATCAATGTTCGGGTCCTTTGCTGCTGCTTCGAGTGCTTCTTTCACCAATTCACGCGGTCTGCCGTCACTGCCTGATTCATCAGGTACATTCCCGCCATAATAGGCTGCTTCATGCTTCGCAGTATACCAGCCAGCAACCGTTCCACTGATCGTGTAACTGCCGCCAGACTGTTTCTCATAATATTGCTTCATGGATACTTTTCGTTTCCCATCTGGACCAATGTAGCCATTTTTTCCGAAAAGCATGTCTTGATAGTGCTGTTGATCGTACTTGTCATAGTACATATCAGTCTCTTCTTTTTTAATACTATTATGCTTATAATCTTTAAAATCTACTAATAAAACTAATACCTTATCATTGCGAACTTCGCCTTTATACTTTTCCTTTTTGACCGGTTTTACATGATTGCTTTCTTTTCCTTTATGCTTCTTTAACTTTTTCTTTTTAGCTAATTTGTTATGTACCTTTTGTTTGTATTCTTTCAGAAATTCAGGCTCTTCTGTTAAAGTGCTTGCACTTTGTTTCATAGCAGATTCTTCTTTTTTCTTAAGATAGTTCTTTAGTGCTTTTTGGGTTTCTGCTTCATTGGCATTCTTTTTGATCTTTCCTTGTTTTTTCAAGGCTTTGATGAGACGGTCTTCATTCACGACACTTGCGTCAAATGGAATACCTGAATAATGACCGCCATCTGAGGATGTTGATTTCTCTGTGGTGTGGGCAGATAGAGGGGTGCTGAAAGCTGCCAATGTGCCTAAACTGAGGACAGCCGTTAGTGCAATACTCGTCCATTTCCCTTTTTTCATATTGGTTCCTCCCTAATTTGGTAATAAATAATATCTAATTCTAGCATATTCCAATATACTTAAGTCGAAAAACATTTTATTTTCAGAAACTTTGTGGAAAATGCACAATACGGGAATGAAATGGGTGGAACAAGGTGTCGAAAATAAAAGAACCCTAGACGATAACCGCCTAGGGTGTTTGTTGTTTTACTATGAAAGTTGCTGGCCTTGAAAGGCAACAACGTCAAGTGGAGCGGCTAAGAATTCTTTTGCTTTCGCGACGAAAGCTTGGAAATGAGCACTAGCATTATGACTCTGAACCGCAGCGTCATCTTTCCACACTTCTACCATTAAGAAGGTATTTTCCTTATCTGTATCCTTGAACAGCTTGTAGGATACATTGCCTTCTTCCGCTTGTGAAGCTTTCATTAATGCATTGATTTCTTCTAGAAATACGTTTTCTTTTTCTGGATGAATGGTCATCCCTGCATGAATAATAATCATCTAATCGTCTCCTTTTTAAAAAATATTATTTCCACTCTGTAATGCGTTCAATCGGTAAGCGGTAAGATGCATAACCTTCGTCAGCAGCTTTCCCAATTGATAACAGCATCACTGGTACAAAACGTTCTTTATCCCAGCCAAATGTTTCAGCGATGACTTCTTTATCAAATCCGCCAATCGGGTTTGTATCATAGCCATGAGCACGAGCAGCAAGCATCAGCTGCATAGACACAAGTCCACCGTCAATTAAGATCGTTTCACGATTCACTTGCTCTGGAAGAGCTTCAAAATGTGCAGTTAATGCAGCAATTTGTCTTTCTTTTACTTCTTGCGGCATGTAGCCATTTTCTACTGCTTTTGAATAAATTTCTTCTAAGTATTCATTGTTTTTCATATCTGCAAACACTGCGATGACAGCTGATGATGTTGCCACTTGTGTTTGGTTGAATTTTGCAAGTGGTGCAAGCTTTTCTTTTCCTTCTGGGCTGTCAATGACCATGAAGCGCCAAGGCTGTGCATTCACTGACGATGGTGCAGTTGTTGCTTCTTCTAGAATCTCTGCCATTTCTTCTTTGCTGATTTTCACAGCTGGGTCATAGTTACGAATGGAGCGGCGTCCTTTCATAATTTCCATAAAATCGTTTGTTTTTAATGTTGTAGCCATGTTGAAACACTCCTTTAGGTTGTTTGAATCTTTTCGATGTTTTGTTGTATTCGGATGAGCACATCAGTGAGAAGCTTTCGTTCTTCGTCACTTACGTTTTCAAGCATTTCTGAGATAAATCGTTCTTTTTCTTTTTTAGAAGCTTCAATTCTCGTTCTGCCTTCTTCTGTCAGACGAACAAGCGTGACTCGATTATCTTCTGGCTTTCTTCTGCGCGTGACCATTCCTTTTGTTTCTAACTGTTTTAAGTGACGCGTCACAGCCGCACTATCAATATTTACTTTTTTCTGCAAATCTGACTGGCTGATTTCGTCTGCTTGAAATAACAGTGAGAGCAACTCTAGTCTTGATTGGCTGATGCCCGTGCATGCTTCGAACTTCACGCCCATCATACGGTTCACACACTGCAAACGGTATAATACCTCTGCTTCTTCAGAGCAAAATGCAGTCAATGCCATCCCCTCTTTTCTATTCAGATCAATTAGTTGATATATCAATCATTGACTCGTCAACTAATATACACCCATTATTTCATGATTGCAAGAGGTTTGTTTCATAAAGTGAAATTTTTTATCTCAATAGAAAAAGACGAGCTGAACGCCCGCCTTTTTAAACACCATACAGGTGGGAATCCCCACCTAAATCTTACATAAAAAAGGACAAAAGCGACGAAGCACTTTTGTCCTTTTTTCTTTATTCTGTGATCACCGTGTGAATGAGAGTTGGTGCATCAGCATGATCTGCGATGCGGATGTTGTCATAAATTTTCTCCATGACATTCGCAACATCTTCACGATTTGCATGAAGTGTCACGAGTGAATCTCCTTTTTCAACACGATCGCCGACTTTTTTGTTCAGCATGATACCAACAGATAGGTCGATATCGTCCTCTTTTGTTGCACGCCCTGCTCCAAGAATCATCGCTGCAACACCGATTTCGTCTGCGACGATTTCAGCAACGACACCTGCTTCTTTTGCAGGCACTTCGATTTGGTAAGGGGCTTGCGGCAGTTTTTCTGGTTGATCTACAATCGAGCCGTCTCCACCTTGGTTTTCTAAGAATTCCTTGAATTTCTCAAGTGCTTTACCGTTTTTCATGACTTCAATTAGCTTTTCTCTTGCTTCATCAAGCGTTTCTGCTTTTTTCGCAAGAACGACCATTTGACTTCCTAAAGTGAGCACAAGCTCGTTTAAGTCTTCAGGGCCTTCGCCTTTAAGTGTGTCAATCGCTTCTTTCACTTCAAGGGAATTTCCAATCGCTAATCCTAACGGCTGAGACATATCAGAGATGACAGCCATCGTTTGTCTGCCAACGTTGTTTCCGATGCGGACCATGGCTTTTGCAAGCTTCTCAGAGTCTTCAGGTGTTTTCATGAAGGCACCTGCACCTGTTTTCACATCTAATACGATCGCATCTGCGCCAGCAGCAATTTTCTTACTCATAATCGAGCTTGCAATGAGCGGGATCGAGTTAACGGTTCCTGTTACATCACGAAGGGCATAAAGCTTTTTATCTGCTGGTGTCAGGTTGCCTGATTGACCAATGACCGCTACTTTATGACGGTTCACGAGCTCGATAAATTCATCTTTTGTAATTTCTACGTGGAAGCCTTTTACCGCTTCAAGCTTATCCACTGTACCGCCTGTATGTCCAAGACCGCGGCCAGACATTTTCGCAACAGGTACATCAAGTGCAGCCACAAGAGGAGCAAGTACAAGCGTTGTTGTATCACCTACACCGCCTGTTGAGTGCTTGTCTACTTTAATGCCCTCAATGGCAGACAGGTCAATCGTGTCCCCTGAGTTCGCCATAGCGAGCGTTAAGTCAGCACGTTCTTGATCCGTCATATCTTGGAAGAAAATCGCCATCGCCAAGGCACTTGCTTGGTAGTCAGGAATTGTTCCGTCCGTATATCCTTTGACAAAGAAAGAAATTTCCTCTGAAGATAATTCTTTTCCGTCACGTTTTTTCGCAATGATATCTACCATTCTCATTGTTTTCACCATTCCTTTTTTTAAATTAGTAAATCAAACCGACAACGCCTGCTGTTAAGAAGCTGACAAGTGTTGCACCAAATAGAAGCTTTAATCCAAAGCGTGCAACAACGTTTCCTTGTTTTTCGTTTAAGCCTTTGACTGCTCCAGCAATGATACCGATAGAAGAGAAGTTCGCAAATGATACAAGGAATACAGAAATGATCGCTTCTGTACGAGCAGTGAAATGCAGACCGTCTCCAGATAGAGCGAGCATCGCCACAAATTCGTTAGATACCATTTTGGTTGCCATAATACTTCCTGCTTGTACCGCTTCACTCCAAGGTACACCAACAAGGAAAGCAAATGGTGCAAATACATATCCAAGTACATCTTGGAAAGAAACACCGATGACAGCTGTGAAAATGCCATTAATCATCGCAATTAATGCAACGAATCCAATCAACATCGCAGCGACAACAATCGCTACTTTGAAACCATCCATAATATATTCGCCAAGCATTTCAAAGAAGGATTGCTTTTCTTCTTCAACGACTTCGAGCATGTCTTCGTCCTTAGCTACTTCATATGGATTGATAATAGACGCGATAATAAATCCACCAAATAGGTTCAGCACAAGTGCTGTGACCACGTATTCTGGTTTAATCATTTGCATGTACGCACCGACAATGGACATTGAAACAGTCGACATCGCAGATGCACACAATGTATAAAGACGCTGTTGAGGTAATAATCCGAGCTGTTTCTTAATGGAAATGAAGACTTCGGATTGACCTAAAATCGCTGACGCCACTGCGTTGTACGATTCTAATTTCCCCATTCCATTGACTTTACTAAGCAAGTATCCAATTCCGCGTACGATCAACGGAAGGATACGCCAATGCTGCAAAATACCGATCAATGCTGAAATAAAGACGATCGGCAGTAAGACGTTGATGAAGAAAGTTGATGCCTTATCATTCATTAATCCGCCAAATACGAAGTTGATTCCTTCACCGGCATAGCCTAAAAGCATTTGGAATCCTTTTGCAAAGCCCCCGACTAGGAAGTTCCCAACACCTGTATTGAGCAGAATATAACCTAAAATAAATTGCAGTACAATCATGACAATTACTGGACGGAATTTTACTCGTTTTTTGCCGTTACTAGCAAGCCATGCAATGGCGAGAATCACCAGCAAACCGATGATACCAATCACGTATTTCATGTTTTTCCTCCTCGAATGAATTCGTTTACATTAATGCGCTTGTATGGAACAAACCCTATTTCGTAAACAAATTGCGGAAGAAATTCCCAGAAGTGAGATCCTTCCGCATATGACTTTTTCATTATTTATGAGTCACGAATGTTATCCTACCATAGGATCGTATGAATTAATAGTCTTTCGAAGGAGCTGATTGATCCCCTTTGATAATAGAAACACCTGCACTCGCACCAATTCGGGTAGCGCCTGCAGCTAGCATTGCATCAACATCTTCTTTTGTTCTCACGCCGCCTGATGCTTTCACACCAATGTCAGGTCCTACTGTTTTACGCATTAATGCGATATCCTCAGCAGTTGCACCGCCTGTACTAAATCCAGTCGATGTTTTCACAAAATCAGCGCCAGCTTTCACTGAAAGCTCACAAGCTTTGACTTTCTCTTCATCTGTGAGTAAACACGCTTCAATAATGACTTTCACAAGTGCTTTCCCTTTTGCCGCGTCTACAACTGCACGAATATCTTCCTCAACTGCATCATATTCGCCGTCTTTCAATGCCGCGATATTGATGACCATGTCCACTTCGGTTGCACCGTTCTCAATGGCATCCTTTGTTTCAAATGCTTTCACTGCTGTTGTGTTTGCACCTAGTGGGAAACCGATGACTGTACAAACATCAACGCCTGTTCCTGCTAGTTCTTTCGCCGCAAGAGACACCCATGTTGGATTCACACAAACAGATGCGAACTGATGAGTCTTTGCTTCTTCAAGTAACTGCATGATTGCAGCTTTCGATGTATCTGGTTTTAGTGCTGTATGATCAATGAGCTTTGCTATCGTCATGCTTACACTTCCTTTTATTTATGATACTTTCATCATATATGACCGATGAACAATTGTAAACATAGTTATGAAATTTTGTTCATCTATTTTGTGACATTTAAAAGAGCCTTTGCTGTATGCTGATCAATAATCAATACGTTCGCATATTTTCCTCTTAGTGCCCCGTGGATAGAAGCAACCTTGCGATGTCCACCAGCAACAAGAATAGAACGTTCTTTTGCCCTTAAATCATCAAGCTCCACGCCAATCGTACGGTTGTTAATCGCTTCGCTGCAAATGCGTCCTTCTTGATCATAAAAGCGCGAACAGATGTCGCCAACGCTGGTTGCTTTGAGCAGTGCTTTTTCTTCTTCACGGAAGTAACCAAGTCTAAACAAAAGTGCCTCGTCTCTTACCGTTCCAACAGTGAACACAGCAATATTCGCCTGTTTGCCCATTTCAATGATGCGCTGAATATGTCTGTCCTGTTCAACCATCTCTTTGACGGCAGCACTGTCAAATACAACAGGAAGCGGCAAATAGCGGGGTGCTGTTTGAAAGGCCTCGGCAAACAGCTGGATGGTTTCCGCAGAATATGTATTCACATGGGAGTGGCTAATCCCACCCTTCAGCTGGACAACTTCTACACCTTTGACCTGTTTAGGTTGCATCTTTTGGGCAATTTGATACATGGTGGTTCCCCAGCTCACCCCAACGATATCACCGTCCTTTACTGTGTTTTGCAAGTACTCGGCACCAAATTGGCTCAAGTATTCGGTGATCGTTGGATAATCATCTTTGGGCGAAAATACCACATGAGCTTCGAGCAGGTCATATTTTTCCTTAAGCAATGAAGACAGCTCATTCAAGTCTTCAAACGGGTCCATTACCGTTATCTGGACGTACCCCTTCTCCTTTGCATATTGAAGCAGCCGAGATACAGTTGGTCTCGACAGGTCGAGCTGTTTGGCAATTTCCTGCTGGCTGTAATCCGATAAATAATATAGCCTTGCCGCTTCAATACTCAGTTGTTGTTTCTCCCGATCCATTCGTACGCCTCCTTTTTTCTTCTATCATAACAAATTGTTCAACCTATCATGCACAAATGTTCATTTAAAGAAAATCGTATAGGCGGCTTGGAAGGTCTCATTCTTCTCTAAAGTTTGAATACCGAACTTTTCCTTGTACTGCCCATTCGTCCCTTCAACATCGGCAATACCGTACCAAGGCTCAATACAAACAAAAGGAGCCATTGTGCCATTTTCTTGATGATAAGGTGACCAAATACCAACGAACGGAAAACCAGTGAGATCAACCTCAACCCCGTGACCTGCCTGAGACGTCAATGACACTCGATTGATATGACTAAAGATCATCGCATCATGCTGAAAAAGTTCTGGTCGAAGCTGAATTGGTTGAAGCTGAATGCTTTTTTCTTTCTCCCTGACAAGTGAATTTTTCAGTTCATATTGGGCAGGAAGATGCTCAGTAGAAGGCGTCAATGTCAGAGAGTAATCTGCTGTGCGCTCTCCTTCAACAAGCGGGACTTGGAATGCAGGGTGGCCTCCGATGGAGAAGTACATCGTGTCATCCCCGGCATAATCAATTTCCCAGGAAATCGTCAGACCATTTTCTGATAGCTCGTACCGAATACGGGCGGTAAATTCATAAGGATACTGCTCGATGTGACGGCCTTTTGATTCATATTGAAAGGTCACTGTATGTTTCGTTTCTTCATGTAAATCAAAATCAACATCACGCAAGAATCCATGCTGCGTGAGCTCATAGGTTTGATCACCTATCTTATATTGGTCATTCTTTAATCGTCCAACAATCGGGAATAAGACAGGCGACACCCTGCCCCAGTAAGCAGGATCGCCAGACCACATATATTGACGTCCACTTTCCTTATGAAGCACCTCTCTGACCTCGGCACCTCTCTCATTGATCTGAATCAATAACTGATTATTTTCAAGTCTTCTCATTTCACACATCCCCTTTCCATCTTCTTTTATTATGACAGGGATTTTGGTTTTGAGTATAAAAGAGTTATTTATAATAAAAAAGACTTCTCCCTTCTAGGGAAAAGCCTTTAAAATAACTTATTCATCATCTTCTTGTATAGTCCATTTAAGACCTTTGATTTGTTTTAAACTCTCAATTTCTTCTTCGTTTTCAGGAAAAATATAGCTCTCCTCTTCATGTGAGCTTGAAACCATCCACTCTTTTCCATTTTTGAAGAATGATAAATCCTCCAGTAAATTAGGGTGAACCCACCCGTATAGAGA
Organism: Bacillus sp. FSL K6-2841; assembly: GCF_037976435.1. NCBI lineage: Bacteria > Bacillati > Bacillota > Bacilli > Caryophanales > Bacillaceae > Bacillus > Bacillus sp. FSL K6-2841. The sequence goes on from NZ_CP150266.1 coordinate 3,501,043, forward strand.
GTTCGAAAGTTCTTTTAACAAATTTTTTGTGTGTTCATTGGCATAATAATAATAAACATAAGCTGTTTGACCATCTCCTAGAATCGTGGTAGCCCACTCAGACTCTTCCTTCATTTCTTTAAGAGATGGTGAAAGTTTATTTAGAATTTCACGATAATCATCAAAATCAGCTAAATCTTTTCTAAAAACTAATTGGAATTCATCACATACTTCACAACATAAATCGATGAGCGCATTGTATTCCTTGTTTCTTGGTTGACGATTAAGAACAATCATCGAAAACCTCCTCTATCTGGATTTCTTATCTAGGAGCGCCAAAAAAAGCATGTGCTCCAGTTCTTTCATATTTACCTTTTAATTTATAAACTGGATGATAGTGATAGTGTTTATTTTTGCCTTTTTTGTCAATTTCCGCACCTATTACTTTTCCAATCGGACTGGCTGCTTTAGCAATAGATTGTGCATTGCTTTTGGAAGTAGACCATGTATCTTTTTTCTGAGCTAATCTTTTTATAGCGTTTGCTCGACTTATACCTTTTCCAATAAACAAATGAGGTTTATCTTTGTCTCGATAAGCAATAAAGTGATTATGTTTATTGTCTTTCCTTTTTATAAATTCAGAATAAGCAATATAGGTAACACCTACTACTGTTACTGCAAGTCCCAAAGCTAATAAATGTTCTAATAAAACTGCACCAATAGCAATACCAATAGGAATAACAAATGCAAAAGATGCTTGAATATCTTCAGAGTTCACTTCATATTTCTTATCATCTTTTGTATCTTTAAACGTAACATCTAAATTATCATTTATAAGTGTCTGCAAGTCAACTTCATAATCCTTTGAAACCTTTTCACCTTCACTACTAATTTCTTCAGTTTTATAACTGATTTCTGTTGTTTCTTTATTTAGAGTTAGAATACCAGTTACTCCGTCTTGCTCCTGTGAAATTATATATTTTTCATTACTATCTTCTAAAACATGAAAATCTTTTGTGGTAACAGCCTCTGTTTTATTCGGAAATTGGAAAAACAAAGTTATAACCAGCGATAGACATATAACAATTGAGAATAACTTACTTATTTTATTCATCCTAAACTAAACCTCCGAGTTTCTTGTTTATCAATACCATTTTTTTAAGATTTTATATATTTGTTGGTTTAAACTTTCTTCAGAATTAATATTAAAACGTTCCCGGTACTGTAATATTAAGCTTACTACACCTGTAATATGAGCACTCGCTAAAGAGGTGCCACTTTCAATCGCATAGTTGTTATGAGGCCTTAGAACTGGTATATCTACACCAGGAGCAGCAAAATTGTAATTTCCTTTAGATGAAAATTCAGCTACCTTCTTATGCTTATCCACAGCGGTTACAGAAAAAACATTCTCATAAGCAGCTGGGTAATCCATTTTCCTTCCATACTTATTACCAACAGCAGCTACTATAATTATGTTTCTTTGTATTGCTTTGTCTATAATCTTCTTAACAGATGGATCATCTTTCATTAATCCAAAACTAGCATTGATAACATCAATTTTATTATCAATACACCATTGAACAGCTTTGACAAAATATTTTTTTGAACCCTTGCCTTTTGAATCTAGAATTTTAACAGGATATAACTCTACATTCTGTGTTATACCCACAAGTCCAATTTCATTATCATTAGCTGTGATTATTCCAGCTACAGCAGTTCCGTGCCCTAAACTGTCCTCTTGTGCTCCTCCTGTACCAATTGTGTTAAGTCCTTTTTTAACTTTACCTACCAAATCAGGGTGTGTCCCATCTATCCCACTATCAATTATTGCTATTCGTACACTTTCTCCTTCCCTATTATTTTCCACATATTTTTTTGTTAACTTTATGCTCCATGGAATCTGTTGATGAATATTACTAGTGTAGTTTAAATTTTTTGAGTGCAATTCAAAGCACTTAAAATAAATTAAAAGAACTATTAATATTATCAAAAATCTCTTTATCAAACTATTGATTCATCACCACTCCTTTTTTCATATATTATTCTATATTATGGTTTTTAGTCAATATAAAACCAGATATGTTATATATTAATATTTTGGTTTACAATAAAAATTTATTGAATAAATTCAAACTAAATATTATGCGTTGACGTCTATTATATATACAATATATGAGTAACCATTATTAAATACAGGTTTCTTTACAATTGATGGGGGATTCATTTTCATGAACAGCAAGGAGAATCGTTTACGTTATATATTAGGATTGGATGGGCTAAGAGCCGTTGCTGTATTGGCGGTCATTGCTTATCACTTACATATTGGACCTGCGAGCGGCGGGTTTCTTGGCGTTGATTTGTTTTTTGTGATCTCTGGTTACTTGATCACGACGATCTTGTTATATAAACAGGATCTAAGCTATCAAGAGCTTTTGCCATTTTGGATGGGCCGGATCAGAAGGCTTCTCCCAGCTGCTTACGTGATGATTTTCTTAACCGTCAGCTGGTGTGCGATTGCGGGCTCGAATGCACTATTGTCCATTCGTGGCGATGCCTTATCGTCCTTTTTTTATGTCAGTAACTGGTGGTACATCTTCCATCAGCTGTCTTATTTTGATAGCTTCAATGCTGTATCTCCACTGAAAAATTTGTGGTCTTTGGCGATAGAAGAGCAATTTTATATCATTTGGCCGGTACTACTGATTGCAGGTCTAAAATGGGTGAAAAATAGATCCCATCTGCCAATGATCACCTTTGGCCTTGCACTTGTCTCCGCCTTATGGATGGCGATTCTTTATTCACCAGATACGGACCCAAGCAGGGTTTATTATGGAACAGATACTCGTGCATTTGCACTTCTGATTGGGTGCAGCCTGGCATTTGTATGGCCCATGCAAAGACTGTCCAGCAAAAAGCTACTTCCTGTTGGCAGACGTATTTTACATATCGCTGGTTTTGGTTCGTTTGCGATTTTTCTTCTATGTGTTTATGCAGTGGACGAATTTGACGGTTTCCTCTATCAAGGCGGCATGCTTTTATTCTGTCTGAATGCGGCGATTTTAATTGCGTGTATCTGTCACCCTGCAAGCCTACTAGGAAAATGGCTCTCCTATCAGCCGCTCGTCTGGCTTGGAAAGCGTTCTTATGGTATTTACCTGTGGCATTATCCCATCATCGTGCTGACCACCCCTGTCATTGAAATTGGACAGCCTTCTATAGGGCGTGTCGCATTGCAGATCATTGCCATTTTACTCATTGCAGAGGCTTCTTACCGCTTCCTCGAGCAGCCGATTCGCCGGCTTGGCTTCAGACAATATTTTGCCTCTTGGTCTATTTGGAAAAAGGGTTTCAAACAATGGTCTACGTCTCATAAAGTGTTCCTTGGAATCACTGCAGCTCTTTTGATCTTATTTACCATTGGCATGTCCAGCTCGTCCCATACATCTCCACATGCCAAGGAAGTGACTCAAATTAAGACGGCACCGAAAAAGGCAGGAGACTCTGCTGAATCAAAAACGAAGAAAAAGAAAGAAACACACGAGAAGAAAGCAGTAGATCAGAAGCAGTTTCACCAAATTCTTGCTATTGGTGACTCCGTCATGCTAGACATAGCGCCGAATCTTGAAAAAGCATATGCCCAAATCACCATCGATGCAAAGGTTGGCAGACAAATGAACGAAGCCGTCAGCATCGCTCCTCAGTATGCTTCATTTAATCAATCTAATGCCGCTGTTATTATTGAGCTTGGCACGAATGGCTATTTTACTGAGGGCACATTGACCGCATTTATTCAGCAATTTTCAAAGGCGCACATTTTCCTTGTGAACACGAAAGTCCCAAGGTCTTGGGAAAATGATGTGAATGCCGTCATTCAGCGAGTAGCCGATCAACATTCCAATGTGACCCTGATCGATTGGCATTCAGCCGCTACCGGACAGCCATCTTATTTTCAGCCTGATGGTGTTCACCTTTCAACAAAAGGCTCTGACACATTGACCCAGCTCATTACAGCGAGCATCAAGAAAAAAGGAGATGTGTCATCGTCATCATAAGAAGACTAGCATCCTGTGAAGAAATTTGTGCAATTGCTCTACTAATAATAGAAGATGAAAAAAAGACATGCTTTCCCATGATTGGGGGCATGTCTTTTTTGTGATGGATGGCAGGAGCATCTGCACTCGGAGCTGCATTATGTTTTACTTTTAAAAGACCAAACTATGACAGGTATGAGAATTAACGATAAAATTCCTCCGCTTAAAGATAATGCAGCATAACTCGTATTCGCAACGATCATTCCTGAAAGAGCACCGCCAGAAGCACCTGCTAACGCCACAAAAACATCGAGTGTTCCTTGGGTTTTTGCCCGGGTTGATGGTTCTGTAGAATCAACTATTTGAGCAGTACCACTAATTAAACCAAAGTTCCATCCCAATCCAAGTAAAGACAGAGCAATGATTAATAGAATCATTGAATCACTTGGTGCGAATGCTGCTAATAAACCAGCAAGTAACAATGTGATGCCCGACGCTATGCTCATAGCTGTTCGTCCTAGTTTATCTACAAGTACACCCGTGATAGGTGAAGGAAGATACATCGCACCTATATGAAAACCAATCACAATGCCCACTTCGGCTAACCCATGACCATGATGCTGCATATGCACCGGTGTCATGGTCATGAGTGCAACCATGACGATTTGAGTTAAAATCATAACCGTGGCACCTACTGTAAGCCCTTTTCTATCTATTTTTTGATCGGCAGAATCTCGTTTATTTCCATGCCCATGCTCTGCTTTGTAAGCTGCTATTTTTTGGGCAATGACTAACGGATCAGGACGCAGCAGAATAAAAAGGACAAGACCTGCTACAACAAATGCTGCTGCTGATAAAATAAAGGGACCCGCAAGTGCTGGAACACCAATTGATACTGCAAATTTACCCATCATTTCAACTAAATTCGGACCTGCTACTGCTCCAAATGTTGTCATGACCATTGTCATACTAATTGCTGTTGCACGTTGTTTAGAATTCGCTAAGTCAGTCCCAGCATAACGAGCTTGTAAATTTGTGGCTGTTCCTGCACCGTAAATGAAGAGCGATGCAAATAATAAAATGACACTATTCATCATAGCTGCAACCACAACACCAATTGCTCCTAGCCCTCCAGCAACAAAACCTGTCGATAAACCGATGCGCCGTCCATAACGTTGCGAAAGCTTTCCTACAATGAAAGCTGACCCAGCTGACCCCAAAGTAAATAAAGCGATTGGCACACCTGCATAGGCTTCAGTTCCAAGCATTTGTTGAGCTAAAAGTGCACCTACCGTAATTCCTGCGGCTATACCAGCCCCTCCAAATATTTGCGATAGACTGACAACGAACAATACTCGTTTAAATAATTTTTTCAATTTTTGGGGTGAATCTATATAATTCTTCACTACATCTTGTTCTGTATCTAACACTTGTAAACACCCACTTGAGATTTATTTGCAAAATGTAACCATTATATCAGTTCAGCCTACAATCCTCGATTCGAATCTTTTTCAATCTCGGCCATTTACATTGAGGACAACTTGTTTTTCAAGCAGATCATGAATAAAGCTGCCACATGACTGATCTATTCTTTTGAACTGACGCATATCTTAGAGTGAAAATGTCTTCATCTCGTTACCCAGACTAGCATCCTGCTAGTCTTCTTTTATGCCGTTAAAAGGCTGGCTTTCAGCGCTAACACACGCTTTCCCTTCGTTTTTTGATCCACCAACGCAAAATCACCATTCTCATACGCTAATGAAAATAATTGTTCGATATGAAACACACCTGTCTGAAACCGCCTGCTCAATAAATGCAGTGCTGCAGCAGAGGCGACTTGAGCTGTTGCTTGAGACTCATCATGCCCTTTTATTCCAAGCGCTGCTTGATGAATCTTGTTCCCCTCCATTCCTGTCGCCTCCACTTTCACTGCATATTGATCTGTTCCCATTTGAGCAGATTGAATCATGGAAATAGCACGTTCCTTAATTTTCGGCACATTGAGGAGGGACGTCATTCCAAGGCTCCTTGTGAAGGCAAATGCCCGCGTTGCCGCGCGAGAATCAAAACAAAGCCTTGTTGTCACAGAAGGCACGCTGAGCGTCAAAGGCAATGTTTGCTGATCAGAGAAGGGGAACTGATAGGCTTGCCGCTTTCCAAGTTTCACACCAAAGTCTATACGCTTGCCTCCGGTAAAGCTTTTGACTCTTTTATGCTGATGATGCTTAGTAATCACATAGTCAGTATGGACATTGTCAAGCGTCCATTCAATGGCGGCTTTTCCATGCTGATCACCCAATCCAAGCATAATCCCTATATCTATTTGATTCACTGATGAGAGCATAGATGCTGCTTTTGCTGCCAATAAGTTCGTAAGACCAGGCGCAAGCCCGACACTGAGTAAAGCCGTTGCACGGGTGTGCTGCTGATCCAGCTTTGCCACCTGTTCCATGTACGACCCTTTCGCAGAGATATCTATATAATCAATACCTGACCGCAGAACTGTTTCGGCAAATGACGGATCTTCTTGATCAAGGCACATGATCACCAGTTTTGTTTGATCCACCCAGTCCGAAAATAACGGCTCACTGACATCTAGTTGATAGGGAAGAACTTTCCCTTTTGTCTGGCGTGAAAATTTCTCTGCCTTCTCATAGCTTCTGCCTGCCGCTACAATTTGCCCGGGATACACTTCGCTTAGCTGAAGACATATTTGCTGTCCAACATGTCCATAGCCGCCTATTACCATCACCTGTGATCTCATTTCTCATCCGCCTCTCTACGACCTCGCTTACAAACAAGCCCCTTAATCATTCCTGCCTGAAAATAAGGTCTGATGTCTTCAAATCCTGCTTTGATTAAATGCTCTTTTATTTCTTCATCGGGAACAGGGTGTGTCGTGTGTCCCAGTCTGTTTTTAAAGGACGTAAACACTTCTTTTTCTAGGCCTTGCCGCTGCATGAAAAGAGAAAGCATGTGAAGCTCCTGTTGAAATGCTTGGGACTTCAACTCTCCCTGTATAAATGCCAACACAAACGGCGCACCTGGTTGAAGCCTGCGGGCAACCTCCTCTAAAAAGAGCTGGCGCTTTTCTATAAAATGAATGACAAGCAAGCTCACCGCTGCATCGTAAACAGTTTCAGCTGAAACTTTATCTAATGAGGCCTCATGCCATGTGACACGCGCCTCCATCTCAAGCTGTGCAACTCGCTGTTTCGCCATGTCCAGCATAGAAGGTGACGGATCGACCCCTGTGATGAGCCAGTCTTCCTTTCTTTGAAGCATGTTGATGATCTCTTCGCCCCCGCCCGCTCCAACAGTCAGGATGCAGGAAGCCGCTCCCTTTAATCCAGTTTCTAATATGTCTATTGTCAACTCATGCAATAGCTGATAGCCGGGTACTTTATGGGCAATCGTCGCTGCATATGACTCAGCAACGGGATCGTGCCAATGCTGGTTTCCTTTCATATCCTTCTCCTCCAGTTCCTTTCCGCTTTACATCGTTTCCTGTACACTAACGGTATGATATCTTTATTGTAAAAAGAGACAACAGAAAACACGATCCCTAAAAGTGGGGATTTTTGAGGAGGAGATTATGTGACCAATCCAGCCACTCATTTTCAGCAGCTGAGACAACACATTCGGGACGAACTTGCTGCCGTCCTTGATTTTGATGCCGCCTGTATCACGACCATTGATCCAGCCACTCTCCTCTCGACAGGTTCCTTCACAGATGAACCAATTGAAGAAATTCATGACCAGCTGTTTCAAAATGAGTTCTTAAAAAAGGACGTGCATCAGCATGAGACTCTAGCCAAAGGCCCTGTTCATGCTGCTAGCCTAGTCCAAAGCGGGGAATATCTCGACAGTGAGCGCTACCAAGACATTTTGTTACCTAAAGGATGGTCTGATGAATTGCGGGCAGCTCTTGTGATTCAAGGAGAATGCTGGGGCATTGCCAGCCTCTATCGTCTAAAGGACAAGGAACCTTTTCAAGAAAAAGATATCCGAGTGGTCATCGAACAAACGCCTAGACTCGCAGCCAAGCTGAGAGATGAACTTTTCAAGAAAAGAGATACGGAAGAGGACGCGGCGGCGGAGCAGCAAGGCTTCCTCATTCTCTCGCACGATTACAACCTTCTTTATGGAAATGAAACGGGTCTTCATTGGCTTCAGACGTTTCAAGCCTTTGAACAAATTCATGACAAGGCGATTATGCCGCGCCCGTTTAGAGCATTAGGGGCTAAACTTTTATACGGCGGTATTGAGCAAACAGCGGCAAGTATGACGAGATTGCCTACGGGGCTGTTCCTCTCTCTTCAAGCATTTCGATTAACTCAGGCAGCAGGGCAGGAAGAAGCTGTCATGATTCACATCAAGAGAGCCCAAACCAGTGATATTCTTCCTTATGCGGCAAAAACGTACAAGCTGACAGAAAGAGAGATGAACGTCCTAGACTGCTTATTAAAGGGACAGTCTACAAAGGAAATTGCCAGTACTTTATTTATTTCAACCCATACCGTCCATGACCATGTGAAGGCGATGCTGCAAAAGACAAATTTGAGCAGCAGACGGATGCTTGTTTACTTTTTCTCTCACATTTAAAAAAAGCGGCTACCTAACTGGTAGACCGCTTTTTTGTTTATTTTCCTAGAACTAACTCATGCAGGATATGTGCAACGCCGGCTTCATTATTGGATTTTGTCACAACATCCGCTACTGCTTTGACATCATCAATGGCATTTCCCATGGCAACGCCGCAGCCCGCAAATTCCAGCATCGATACGTCGTTGCCATTGTCACCAATGGCCATGACCTCTTCACGAGCAATCCCCAGCTCTTTCGCTAGAAGCTTCACGGCATTCCCTTTGCTGACTTCAGGATGCAGGATTTCAAGGAAGAAATCTGTGCTTTTCACCATCATGTACTTGTCTTTTACTTCAGATGGAATGGCTTGTATCGTCTTTTCCAACCGTTCTGGCTGATCAATATACATCATCTTCGGAAGTCTCATTGATGGATCTGCCTCTTCAACAGGTAAATATTTAAGCGGCAGCTTTGTTAAATAAGATTCAAGTACTGTGTACTCACTAATATCACGATTCGGTGTGTACAAATGAGCGGAATCGAAATAATGCATCGGTGTATCAAGCTCACGGCTCAGCTTATATAAAGAAGTTAAATCCTCATAGGATAACGTCAGTTCTGACACTACTTCATTTGTGTGACTGTTTTGGACAAGCGCCCCATTGTAGGCAATCACATAATCTCCCTCTTGATTGAGCTGAAGATCATCTAGATAGCGATTCACTCCGCCAATAGGCCGTCCTGTACATAATACAATTTTAACGCCCTCTGCTTTCGCCTGTTGAATGGCTTCAAACACCTCATCCGGCACCATATGTTGATCATTTAATAACGTACCATCCATATCAATTGCAACTAATTTATACATTCACTGGTCCCCTTTTCTCAGCAAAAAACGTGCTGCACTATTTTGAGCCATCATCTAATGATGACAGGTTATATCATTACTATTTACCTATTTTAGCCTATCGTTTTTTCATCACGCTGTCTACTTGTTCTCACCTGTAACAAAATTGTCATATGCCTTCTCTATTATATCGTATTCTATTCATCCTGCTTTAAATAGAGTTTCTGCCCTTTTCCAACGTGAAAATGAAGACAAATGTTCACCAGTGAATATTTTGAAACTAGCAAATCTAATTGTATGATGGATAGCAAAGAAAGGAGGTGCAGGGAATGATTACGTTTACTAGAGGTAAATTGTCAAAAATGTCTGGTGTGCATATTGAAACCATTCGTTTTTATGAAAATGAGGGTGTGCTCCCCGAACCAAAAAGAGCACACAATGGCTATCGTTTATATGATAAAAAATATGTACTCATGCTATCCTTTATCACAGAAGCTAGAAAGCTAGATTTCTCACTCAAAGAAATTCGCGAAATTATCAAATCGCTATTTGAAAAACAATCAAAGACAGAAGCTGAACAGCTGCTCGAACAAAAAGTTGAGGATATTCAACACTCCATTCAAGAGTTAAAGAAGAGGAAAGCTGCCATTCAATTGTTAACAAAACAAACATTAGCGAACATCAGCTAATTGTAAGGGCTGCCAAAGATGTGCCAGTGTTTGCCGCTGGCGCCCCTCTCCGCCCAGGTGCCAAGTGCGCGTGCGATTCAAACATCAGTTATACTAGAGACAGCTTTACTTGATATCAAACGAGTGGAAGGGGTTTTGAATAGAATGAACATTGCAACCATTGGAACAGGTGTGATTGTGGAAAGCTTCTTGCAAGCGATTGACCAGCTTGACGGCGCTTCTTGTCATGCCGTCTATTCAAGAAAGGAAGCAACGGCAAAGAAGCTCGCAGACCAATTTGGTGTAAAAACGACTTATACAGATTTAACGGCTATGCTAGAAGATCCAAATATTGAAGCCGTTTATATTGCTTCACCGAATCGATTACATAGCGAGCATGCCACGGCTGCATTAAGAAACGGAAAACATGTGATTTGCGAAAAGCCTTTCACCTCTAATGTCAAAGAGCTGGAAGCCTTAATCGCACTCGCAAAGGAAAAGCAGCTTCTCCTATTTGAAGCCATTACGACCGTTCATATGCCAAACTATCATTTAATCAAAAAACACCTTCATCAATTAGGTAAAATCAAACTGGTTCAATGCAACTATAGTCAATATTCAAGCAAATATAATCAGCTGCTAGCCGGCGAAACGCCAAATGTCTTTAACCCTGAATTCTCAGGAGGAGCATTGATGGACATTAATATCTATAATGTCCATTTCATCATGAATCTCTTCGGATTACCGGAGCAGGTCCGCTACCAGGCAAACCGTCACCCAAATGGCATCGATACATCTGGTGTTTTAACTTTCACCTACAATGATTTCATTGCGACAAGTGCCGGCAGTAAGGATACAAGCAGCATGAATTTTGCATTGATTCAAGGTGAAAAGGGCTTCATTCATGTGAAAAATGGGGCGAATGGCTGCGAGGAAGTGCTGCTTCATGTGAATGACCAGGTGATCTCACTCAATGCACAAACAAATTCAAACCGCCTGTTTTATGAAGCAGAGGCTTTTCAGCACATCATTGAAACAAATAATCATGAACAGTGCTATGCATGGCTTGATGAAAGTCTCTCCGTCATGAAAGTCCTTGATTCTGCAAGAAAAGATGCAGGTATTGTTTTCCCAGCAGATCAATTTTAATGAAAAAACCGCCTTCTATGCGAGGGCGGTTTTTGATGATTAAATACTCTTTGAATAGGCAACAAGGCGCTGAGACATGTGGTTCACTTCATCGACTGAAGCATTTACTTGCTCTGTTAAAGCAGCCTGTGTTTGTGTAAGAGCTGTCATGTTCGAAATATTTTCAAGAATTTCATCAATTTGTGTTTTCATTTCCGTTAAACTAGATTCGATATTCTCCGTTGCATTGGCACTATGAAGCGCCAGTTTACGCACTTCATCTGCAACGACTGAGAATCCTCTTCCTTGTTCACCAGCTCTTGCTGCCTCAATCGCAGCATTTAGACCAAGCAAGTTCGTTTGGTTCGCTACTTCTTTGATCAAGTCAGAAATATTTTTCGTCTCATCTGCACTATTTTTTGCTAAATTGGCAGCAGATGTTGACTGCTCCTGTGCGACAGCAAGCTCTTGCGCTTGGTTTGTCACAGAGCTGATGCCTGATACCATCTCGCTGATTGAACTTGATAGCTGTTCTACTTGTGAAGCCATTTCATTCGCTGTTTTCTCTTTGTTTTTTTCTAACGTGATGTCACGAATGGTTCCAGCCACACGAAGAGGAACACCTTTTTCATCACGAATGGTTTCACCACCGGCATGATACCAGCGATACTCGCCATTTTTGCTCTGCAATCTGTAATCAATATCAAATGGTGTGCGTCCAGAGTGATCATTTAAATGATCTGCAAAAGCTTGGAGAGCTTTTTCTTGATCCTCAGGATGCAGACGGTCGCTCCAGCTGCTTAATACGTTCGGGAAATCCTTTTCGTCCGTAAAACCAAGCGTTTTTCTGAATTGCGGGGACCACCAGAACTCGTTATTCGGGTTGACTGGATCGCCGGCCTCTACGACCATGTCCCAAGGAGCCTCCACAAGCGCACGGTTGATTAAGTCATATCTCGTCACGAATGCTTGCAGTTCTTCTTCTTTCAATTTCTGATCATGAATATCAAAAAGAGCTCCCGCCACACGAAGAGGGACACCATTTCGATCACGAATGGTCGTGCCAGTTGCTTTGAACCAGCGATAATCTCCGTTCTTCAACTTCAAGCGATATTCGATATCATATGGTGTACGTCCCGAATGATCCGATAAATGCGAAGAGAATGCATTTAGGGTATATTCTTGTTCATCCGGGTGAATTCGAGATGCCCAGCTGTCTAAAACGTTCGGAAAATCGTGCTCGTTTTGAAAGCCGATCATTTTGCGGAAATCATCCGTCCATGTGAATTCATTTTTTGGATTGACTGGATCTCCAGCGATCACGACCATATCCCATAAACCAACTTGAATGGCTTTTGTCACTAAATTCATCCGCATTTGAATATCTTCATTTACTTCCTGCATCTTTTGCAAAGCTTCATTTATTTGGGCTACTGCTTCAATCGTTTGACTTGAAGAGAATGCAGCAGTATCTATTCTTGCTGAAAGGTCTCCCTTCTCAATTCGTTCTACTAATCGACTGCTCTCATTTAAAAGGGTTCCCGACGATGAATCATTTGCTTTTCTCATAAACATCTTTCATAACTCCTTTCATTCCTTCATACTTTTTTGAAATATTTTACAGTTATAAACAATTCTTTATTAGGACTTTAGTAATACAAAAGATATATCGACAAAAACTGAAAATTGTTTATGTCAGAATGAAGGCAAATGTTCATTTTTTCACGAAGTTTCAGATTATGGGGGTGGGTCATGAATGATTCTATGGAAAAAAACGGCTCATTTGATAGAATCAACCGCCTTTTTTGTCTGAAAAATCTCTTTTTTATATTGACACTGACGTCCCGAAAAAAGAAAATGGAACATAAGCATTTTTAAAAAAGGAGAACGTTATGAGCGCGAATCAGGAACAACAAGAATTAAAAAAGCTTTTATCACCGCGTCACATTCGCATGATTGCATTGGGCGGGGTCATTGGTACAGGAATCTTTAAAGGAAGTGCCGATACAATCGGTTTAGCAGGTCCTGGGGTCATCTTTTCCTATGTATTTGCTGGATTATTATTGCTCATCGTAATGGCAGCCTTAGCTGAAATGGCGATTGTCTATCCGGGAAATAACCTTCGCGACCTGATACAGATTGCGCTTGGTCAACGTTTTTCATTTGTTGTCGGCTGGGTTTACTGTTTCATGTGGCTCACTGTGTGTGTCATCGAGATTATTGCGGCAGGCAGCCTGCTTCAATACTGGTTACCGAACGTGCCGCTATGGTCACTTTGTTTACTCTGTTCTCTCTTAGTCATCGGAATTAACTTAAATAATGTAAAATACTTTGGTGAAATTGAGTTTTGGTTCGCTGGAATGAAGATTTTCGTTATTATTGTGTTTATTATTCTTGGTGCAGCTCTATTATTTGGGATCATTCCGAACGAACAAAGCACATCGGCACTCACCAACTATCAAAACTTCGTCCCGAACGGATGGGGGGCGATCTTTGCATCTTTATTAGTTGTTATTTTCTCTTATGGAGGCTCTGAATTGATTGGGCTAACCATTACAGAAACAAAGGATGCCGAAAAGGTCTTACCTGGTGTTGTTAAAAGTATGATGTGGCGTATTATCTTATTTTACACTTTGCCGATTTTGATCATCTGCGGACTCATTCCTTGGAATCAAATTGATCCAAATAACAGTCCATTTGTTCAAGTCTTTTCAGCAGCCGGTATGCAAGGTGCTTCTCACTTCATTAATTTTGTATTGATTACAGCCGTTCTATCAGCTGCCAATTCTGGCATTTATGGAACAACGAGAATGATGCATTCTCTCTCTAAATCAGATGGCGGTCCGAAAAAACTGGCACAGGTCAACAAAAGAGGCGTACCCATTTTGAGTTTATGGGTGACCGTTCTGTTTCTTCTCATCGGAACATTCTTTGCTTACTTATATCCAGAGCAAATTTTCAGTTATATGCTGGCTATTCCTGGTTTTGCTGTTTCACTCATTTGGATTAGCATTTGCCTGGCACATCTGAAACTTCGCCCGAAATATCCACAGGAGCCGTATTTCAAAGTGTGGCTGTTTCCGTATTTGACATTATTTGCAGGTCTTGTGTTAAGTGTGAGTTTTGTGATGTTTCTATTCAGACAAGAAAACTTGCCTAGCTCGATTATCAGCATCGGTTTCTTAATCGCAGCCATCATCGCTTCATTCTTAATGAAAAAGAAGGCTTAAACACTAAAACCCGCCATTGAGGCGGGTTTTTTCATAAACTGCTGTCTTTTGTCACTTCAAAATCAACAGACGCTTTCGGTATGCCGTTGATGATGATTGTTAATGTATGAGTCCCCTCATAATGTTTTCTCGTCGTCATATTTTGAAAAGACTGTGACCTGACGAATTCTCTATGTAACGTTGCGTCTGTTTCAAACTCTGTGATTTTAAATACCTTCTGATTGCGGGTACCCCGAGCTTTGACGTAGTCTATGGCATACTCTACACGCAGCTTTAGCGGCTTTTCAGCTTGTAGGGTAAAATGAAATGTCATTTTCTCTCCGATTCGAATAGGATCTTGTACAATCTTCAAATCCGTTACCTGAACGGATGGATCGTCCCCATAGCCAAACAACGCCATAATAGCTGGATCTCCTTTTTTGAGTAAGGTACGAGATGCATGTTTGACAATCCAGTTCGTATGTTTGTTAGTTCCATACCAGCTTTGAACCGTCTGCTTCATCAGATCTGGCTGAATTGCAGAGATATCATTTAAATGATTCGCTACACTTTTTTGCACATACCGCGATGGGTCAGCATTCAAGTTTTCCAAAATGGGCAGCGTGACCGAAGGATTCTTTTTAAGTGAAGGGACAGATAAGCCCCATGGCAGACGCGGTCTGCAGCCTTCACTAGCCAGCCTCCGCAAATGTTCATCATGATCCTGAGACCATATGAGCATTTGCGCCAGCATTTTGTCCTGATCTTGAATCAGAAATGGCCGAACGGCAAATTCAGAAGTGGAAAAGGGTGTGAAGAATTCGAGCGCTTTGATCGAGAGGTCCCAGTATGCAAGGCCGTACGTCTCGACGTAGTCTGGAAATACGAGCGCACTAAGCCCTGAAAAATGCGGGGCTGCCTGACGCAGTACCTCAATTGCCTTCTCATAGTTTTGAGGCAGACAGGCGTGCATCGATTCAGTGACTCGTCGCATCCGCCCTTTTAATTCAAGCTGCTGCCAATCCTCTTGAAATACGAGCCGCTTGAATGGCTCAGCATCAAATCCAGACGAAGCCTGCGCAAGTTTCTCCGCTAATTCTTGGATAAATAATTCATTGTACACATGTTTTAATGGTTCGATCGTGTCCGCCTCCCACATCTCAATATCATTATTTTACCCCAATCTGAAGAAAGTGGTATCACATCACACAAAAACAGCCCGACTCATATGAATCAGACTGCTTGTTCGCTATATAAACATATTAATAATCATAATAAATGCAATGGCACTAACGGAAATGATCGTCTCCATAGCCGTCCATGTCAAAAACGTCTCTTTAATGGTCATACCAAAATACTCCTTGATCAGCCAAAAACCAGAATCATTGACGTGAGATAAAATTAACGAACCCGCTCCTGTTGCTAACACAAGCAGCTCCCTGCTCACATCCGGCATAGTTGCAGCAATTGGTGCTACAATACCTGCTGCCGTCATCATGGATACCGTCGCAGATCCTGTTGCCACACGAATCACTGCAGCAATCAGCCAGCTAAGCAAAATCGGTGAAATCGGCGAGTGTTTGGCTAAATCTGCAATATAATCACCAACACCCGAATCAATGAGCACATTGTTGAAAGCTCCGCCTGCTCCAATAACAAGCAAAATGGAAGCGATCGGACCTAAGCACTCATTACTAAAGGAAAGCACCCGGTCACGGCTCATTCCTTGCATAAAGCCAAGACTGAAGAAAGAATAAACCGTTGCAATCAGCAATGCTGTTATCGGATCTCCGATGTACTTGAATACCTGAAACCACATATTGCCCTCTGGTAAGATAATGTCCGCCAATGTGGCAAGAAGCATCAGAATCACCGGCACCAATATGGTAAACATCGTATTCACAAAGCCGGGGAGTCTTCGATCTTCATTGCGTTCAGTGAATTGCTTTCTCAGCATCTCCGGAACGGGTTTATGTATACGTTTTCCAATCCACTTACCATATAGCGGTCCAGCAATAATCGCTGTCGGCAATCCCACAATAATAGAGAAGAAAATGGTTTTCCCCACGTTGGCATGATAGATGCCAACGGCTGCCATTGCCGCTGGATGAGGCGGGACTAGCCCATGCACGACAGACAGGCCAGCGATTAACGAGATCCCAATGGTCACGAGCGAGATGCCTGTTTCAATGGCAATTGTAAAAAGTAAAGGAATGAGAAGAACGAAACCGACCTGGAAAAAGACAGGTATCCCCACGATAAAAGCAACAAACATCATTGCCCAATGCACATTTTTCGTCCCAAACCGCCCGATTAGAGTTTGCGCTATTCGCTCTGCTCCCCCTGATTCAGCCATCATTTTCCCAAGCATGGTACCAAGCGCTAGAACAATAGCCAGCAATGATAACGTATTGCCTAATCCCGTTTTAATCGATTGAATGATTTCCTGCAAATCCATCCCCGTCGCAAAGCCTACTAGCATCGAAGTAATAATTAAGCTCACAAACGGATTCAACTTAGCGACTGTAATGAGAATGAGTAAAAGGACAATCGCCGCAATCACAATGAATAAAAGCATGTTCTCCCACCTTTTCCCTGATGTTTAACGATTTTGTTTTAATTGCAGCGCACTAATGACATCAAATTCATCCTTCAGTTTGTCGTAGAGGCGCTCATATAAATAAAACAACTCTATGTAAGTTTCATTGTTTTTCATATTAGGTTCATGACGAGCAGAGATTCGAATCCACTCTTGAACCTCTTCTATCTCTTCCATATGACCTAAACTATGTAGTGCAAGGACAGCAGCCCCCAGTGCTGACGCCTCGTAGCTTTCTGGAACAAGCACTTCTCTACCCATCGTATCCGCTAAAATTTGCCGCCACAGCGGAGATCGTGCAAATCCGCCCGAAGCTCTGACATCTTTTGCTGAACCGGTTAAATCTCTTAAGGCAACACCGATCGAGAAAACACTCATAATGACGCCTTCTAACACAGCTCTAATAAAATGCTCTCGCTTATGCTGAAGACCAATTCCAAAGAAGGTGCCTCTCGCATTTGGATTCCAATAAGGTGCACGCTCACCTGATAAAAATGGCAGAAACAGCAAACCCTCAGAACCAGCTGGAACCTTTTCCGCGATATCCATCATCAGATCGTAAGGGTCCACCCCTAGACGCTTTGCTACCTCCACCTCTGATGACCCGAATTCATCCTTCAGCCATCTCAGCATGATCCCGCCATTATTGGTCGGTCCTCCTACAACCCAATGCTTATCTGTCAGGGCATAGCAGAACGTTCTTGATTGCTCATCTGTAATTGGTTTGTCTACAACCGTACGGACTGCACCGCTTGTCCCAATCGTCACAGCTACCTCTCCTTGACCAATCGCGCCCACACCTAAATTCGCTAGAACGCCATCATTCGCACCAATGACAAATGGTGTATCTTCTTTAATGCCCATACGCAGTGCAATCTCTGGCTGAAGTCCTCTCAGTTGATATGTCGTTGGGACAAGTTCGGATAGTTGACTGGCTTCAATTCCAGCAATACGAAGCGCCTTCTCATCCCATTGAAGCGTTTCCAAATGAAACATGCCCGTTGCTGAAGCGATTGAATAATCGACGACATACTGACCGAAGAAATGATAAAGAATATATTCTTTGATCGAGATAAATTTTGCTGCCTTCTTAAAGACATGTGGTGCCATTTCTTTCATCCAACGTATTTTTGAAAGCGGTGACATTGGATGAATCGGAGTACCTGTCCTTTTATAAATGTGGAAGCCATCCATATCTGATTTAATTCGTTTCGCTTGTTCTGCACTTCTGTTATCTGCCCAAATGATACTGTTCGTTAGCGTCTTTCCATCCTGATCCATCACAATTAAGGAATGCATCGCTGTACTGATCCCGATGCCTATAAGATTTTCTTCATCAAATGCTGCTTCCGTCAATGCACCTCTTACACTCGCAATGACGGCTTCTAATATCTTCTCAGGGTCCTGCTCAACCCATGCTGGCTGGGGCTGAATGAGCTCGTAAGGAACTGAATGCTTCGATAATACCTTCCCCTGAGGTCCAAACAGAACCGCCTTTGTACTTGTTGTTCCTATATCCAAACCAATTACCGCCTGGTTCCCCTTCATCTGTATCACGCCCAATCATTGATTTGAAGTCACATATGTAGTTTTTGAATGCCTGCTAAATCCCATTATAAAAATAATTTTTTCGACATTCAACGACCGAAAAGAAAATTATTTTCAATAAAAAGCTCACAATCGTTACCACATCAGCATTTTTCATTATCAGAAAAATTTATTTTTGGAATAACTACACCCTTTTTTGTGAAATGGTTTCTCGCATTTGTTTTAAATTCGTTATTGTTTCCTGCTGCCTTAAATGAGCAAGTGCAAAATATAGAACGTCAATGACCGTCAGCTGAGCAAGTCTTGCGGACATTGCTTCTGTTCGAAAAGCCGTTTCTTGCGTTGCTGTATACAACGTGACATCTGCAAGCTGGCTCAATGGAGAGCGCTGATAGCTTGTAATGCCAATGGTTTTGGCTCCTTTTTCCTTTGCAGTTTTCATCGCATCAAGCAAATCTTTATTACGTCCAGAATGAGAAATACCGATCACTGTACTGTGCCGGTCAAGAAGACCAGCAGACATCGCTTGAAAGTGAGAATCTGTGTGAACAATACAGTTGATGCCTGTCCTCATAAATTTATGAAAAGCGTCAGTCGCAATGAGGCCAGACCCACCACTCCCATAAAACTCTAAGCGTTTTGCTTCATGAATGATTTGGATAGCCTTTTCTACATCCCCTGGATTCAATAATTGAAAGCTATCCTTTAATGCAGATATATTCGTCTGAAAAACCTTTTGCATAAAAACAGCCATATCATCATCAAGACTCATTTCTTCATCTACATAATTAGGCTTTGTTTGGTCTATTTCCTGGGCAATAGCAATCTTCAAATCTTGAAAGCCCTCAAATCCAAGCCTTTTACAAAGGCGAAAAATCGTTGCCTCTGAGCTTGCGGTCTTTTTCGCAAGTTCCACGATAGACAAATGGATGATGTCGCGGGGCTCACTCGTAATATGCTCTGCAATTGCTTTCAGCTTTGGCGGCAACCCTCTGCTTGCTGCTCGTATTTTTTCAATACTACTTAAACTAACAGAAGCCAATTGACTTCACTCCTCCCTTATTCATGTGAACGCATACATTTCCTCATGTTCCCATCTTATAAAAAAGAAGCCTGTTTGCACAGACTTCTTTTTTAAGCGCTCATTGTTTTGATCAATAAATCAAAGAATGCGTCAGCATCTACATCCGTACACACTTGAACGTTTCGTTCTTTCTCCCATTGATGCTGAAAATCACAGATCATCTGTCCATCACAAAGCTCACTCTTCGTCTCGACATCCACATGAAAGGCCTGTGTGCTCACGAGCTGCTTGTCAATGGCAAGACTGACAGCAAGCGGATCATGCATGGCACACGCCCACACACCATTCCGCTCAAAATAGCGCTGACGGTAAATGCTTGTGCTCTCTCTAATATAATGGGCTACTGTTTCATTCTGAATCGCATCGATTCTTTCATCCGTAAGCAAGACCTGTCTCGTGACATCTAATCCCACTTGAGTTAATGTAGGGAACCCTGCATTCAGCACTAACTTTGCCGCTTCTGGGTCTGCATATGTATTAAATTCCGCAACCGGCGTGACATTCCCCTGTCCTTCAACGACACCACCCATAAAAATGACTTCTTTCACGTGATGAATCAGCTCAGGACACTTTTTCACTGCAAGGGCTAAATTCGTTAAAGGTCCTGTCAACACAAGCGTAACCTGCTTCGAATACTGCATCACCCGGTCGATGATAAAATCAGGCGCAAAACCAGCATCTGCTTTTTTCATAGGCTGAGCATCCTTTAAAGCACCGCCAATCCCATCCTCTCCGTGAACCAGATGTTCATAATGGGGCGCTCTTAAAAGAGGCGTTGCTGCACCTTTGATGACAGGAATATCATCTGTCTCAACCAGCTCAAGCACTTTACACGTATTCAATGTAGCCGCATCGACAGACACATTCCCACACACCGTTGTAATCCCCAACATATCAAACCGATTACTTTTCACTGCCAGCAATATCCCGATGGCATCATCTATTCCAGTGTCTACGTCCAAGATCAATTTCTTTTTATTTGCCATGGTTGAAATCTCTCCCTTATTTGAAAGTGTTGTTAGGGGAATGATAGCATATGCCTTTTTCAACGATTGGGAGATAATCAGAAGTTGAACACTTGTAATTACTCTTTTTCTCCGATGTCTTTGAGATACTGTTCGCGTTCTTTTTCAGAGAGTCTTTTAAGATAGTTTTCCTTTATTTCAGGCTCATCTTTATATTTATCCCAGTCTTTAAATCGATAAGACAACTCTGGAGAATAGCTCATTGAACCAATTTCCTTAGATTTATGCATTAATGATGCTGAGAAATAAAATTTTTCAGGCTCATCATTTATATAACCATCAACTGTTACATATCCCATTGGACTTATGACTACCTTTTTTTTGAATGTTATTTTCTCTATAAAATGATGGATATCTTTATTTTGTAATCGTTCTTCTATTTTGGATTTCATCTTCTCTGCATAATCTTCTGCTTTTTCTTGATCGCTTTTCTCTTGCACCGCATCATTCGATTGACTTTGCTTATTGTGCTGAACGATTAATGAAGTTACTGAGAAAAAGATGATCCCAATCAATACAGATACAAGTTTTATTGTATTTTTCATATCTAGCACTTCCACCTTTTTATGAATGAAACATAAAAAAGGCACGTAAATACCTGTTTTACTCTTTTTCTCCAATGTCTTTCAGATACTGTTCGCGTTACTTCTTGGTGAAACATTTAAGGTAATTTTCTTTTATTTCCGGCTCATCTTTATATTCTTCCCAATCTATGAAGCGGTCGGATAAATCAGAGTCAAAACTCATTGAACCTATTTTTTTAGCTCTATATTGTAAAGAAGCTGAGAATCCGTACTTCTCCGGTTCATCATTTATATATCCATCAATCGTAATATCTCCCATAGGGTTGATGTTCACGTCTTTTTCAAATGTTATGGTTTTAATAAATTGATGAATGTCTCTTTTATGTAAATGCTCTTCTATCTTAGGCTTCATCTTCTCTGCGAGTTCTTCTGCCTTTTCTTCATCGCTCTTCTCTTCCACTACATCATCTGACAGACTCTGATTCATGTACTCTACAACAAACGCAGTTACTGAGATGATAACGACCACAATTAATATAGAAAATTTCATTGTATTTCTCATAAAAAATAAAAACTCCTTAATGAACCTTTAATCAATCTACCAATGAAATTGACACAAATAAAAACAGGTAGGTGAGTACCTGCTTCCTGCTCTACTCTTTTTCTCCAATATCCTTAAGATACTGTTCGCGTTCTTTTTCGGAAAGGCTATTTAGAAAATCTTCTTTCACTTGCGGATCAAAATCATCCCAATTCTCGAAACGGTCTGATAGGTCAGGATCATAGCTCATCGAATCTACTTTGTCAGATTCGTATCTTAATAATGCTTCAAAACCAAATCTCTCAGGGTCATCATTGATATATCCTCTAATCATGATATGTCCCATCGGATTGATCGTGACTTGATTTTTAAACGTAATCTTTTTTATGAATCCGTGAATATCTGACTCACGTAAATCCTCTTCTACTTTTGGCTTCATTTTCTTTGCATACTCTTCTGCCTTTTCTTGGTCGCTTTTCTCTTTTTGTTGCATACTGTTATTCCCTCCAGCATCATGGGATTGGTCTCGCTTATGTTGGATAATTAAAACGGCTGACATAATAATGATAATAAGGATAAAAACAAACAAAAAAATTTTGAGGTATTTCATGTTATAATATCCACCTTTTCAACTTCAAATGTACCTCTAATCATAGTTAAATATTTTTACTTAAAATAGATATTTATCCCATAGTATATTATAATTTACATCATTGTTAATATTATTATAGGAGTGACTACTTTGTCTAAGTTAAGACCATATGCACTAACAGATGAGGATTATAATTTGATCTCTTCTAGATCTTATAGTATAGAAAGCTATAAAAAATCTAAGGCAATAAAAATTAGCAACGGTAGAAAAATGTATGTCGTTGATTATAAAGAAACAAAAAAAGGTCTAAATGCACTAACCCTTGTCTCAAGAGAAGATTATCGAATTTCTAACAAAGGAAAAGACCTCACCAAAATCAAAAACGCAGTCATCGCCTACCGCGGGTCAGAACCGATTGGCGCTGGCCAATATAAAGATACCATTAAAAAACATGGAAAAAAAGAGTCAGATGATCTTCTTTCTACCATTTTGACGAAGCTGCCTCCTTTTCGTCAGTCACAGACGTCAAAGGAAGTCACGACGAAGGTGGCGACAGGGACAACGACCTATACAAATGAGATTGTGCAAGATTGGCTGATATCAGATACAAAGTATTTGATTAAAAATATTCCCTTTGAACACGGCGCAGAGAATCAAATGGTGCAGGCGGACAGGTATGCGAAAGAAATACATAAGAAAATGCCAAATGCCAAGATGTATGTGACAGGGCATTCACTTGGCGGGTCGAATGCGTCCTATGTCCTTGTCAAAAATGATTTTATTAAAGGCGGGGTCACCTTTGAGAATCCGAATATTTACCCCAATCTATCGGATGGCCTCCAAGCCAAAGCATTAAAAGGTGATTACCGTAGTAGATTAACAGAATATATCAATCTCAATGACGGGCTTTCTCTTTTAAATCGACATACGACAGAAATCGGACGTGTGAAAGTGATGTATGATGCCGCTTTACCTGAAGGCGTCGATTACTCCGAAGACCCCTCCAAAGCCGTCCAATTTATGAAAAATCTCCTTAATCGGGCAATGAGCGTTAATCCTTCATTGGATGCAAATTTGTTTCTTGAAGCCCTTGCTGGCAGCCATGGCTTAAATCGGTATGCCTTTTCATCAGATGGCTCTGTTGAAACCATTGATGACATGTTGAGAAAAAACCCTTCTCTCACTGCCGCCATGTTACATCAATTGAGTCAGTCGAATGTTCATCCGCAAAGTGTGGTGGCAATTTTAATCAAGTCCCATGTTCTCATGAACACAGGTCGTAAATTCTCGACATATGCCGAGCACCATATGCAGCAAATTATCCGCAAAATCGAGAAACTCGATGACAAAGTGGATCAATCTGTGGAACAGGTACGCTCGAGATACAAACAGATTGTTGGCTTTGGTTCCTATGATCAGCTGACGGCTTCTGATGTGGATGCCGTGATTCGTCATTTAAAAACGGAGGGACTTGAGAATGAGTTCTATTCCGTCAAAGAGTATGATACAGCGATTGATAGCGCGATGAATATAAAAAGGTGGCTGGACTCAATATCAGATGATATGAGCCAGCTAGGGAAAGAATACCATGATGCAGATACAGCCCTAGCAAAGAATATGGGCATTTCATAAGGAGAACGAGGAATGGAATTTTCAAAGAAACAACCAACAGATGCAGACCGTTTTTTGCAACGAATGACAGATACGCATACATCAAGCTCCATCTTTTCTCAAACAAACTTTCGCACTGAAGACATGACACCAGCAGAGCTGGCTGCTTTGAAAGCAAAGATCAAAGAAGAGCAGAAAACAGCGCTAAGCAGAGCCATCCGGCATCAGCTGCAACATGAATTTGCAGAAGACCGCCAAGAAGCGGGGAAAATTTTAGATCTAATTGATGAACTTCAGAACAAAGTGTATAAACATCAAAAGCGTATTCATACGCATATGTCAGGACAAGCCATTGACGCTTTAACAGAGAAAATCGAGCAAAGACTCAAGTTTTACGAACTGAAAGAAGATGTTCAATCCGCCATCGACTCGATTGGCATTTAGATGAACCTTCCGTTCGATGAATCTTTTCCCCGTCTCACTCGTATATACTAAAAGAGTAATTGATTTGAAAGGAGATCTGTTTGTGGGATATATTTTGTTATTTTCGGTTGTGATCGGTCTTGTCTTGACCCTCTTGCTCACACCGCTCAGATTAATCGTTAGAAAGAAAGGGACAGAACAGCAGGTTCCGCTTATGTGGATTGCAGGCCTTGCTTTACTGTTTATGGTCGGAATTTTTGTATTCTATTACATCACCAATTTGGATCGCAATCCTTCATCCCTCTGGTTGATTGGACTTGTTGTGACAGCAGCAGGCGCCTTTTTATCAGTTGGATTGGAGCGTAAGATCAAAGGCGTGCTGTTTCTTATTCTCTTACTGCTCGGTGTTTATATGGCGACAGCTTTTCTATTCAATGCGAATGAGAAATTTGATGTCTCCAAAATGGAACAAAAGGTAGAAATCAAAGCGTTTGATGAGACGGAAACACCTGCAAGTGTACCGCCTCAATTTGCTCGGAACAAAATGAAGAAATCGTTCGGACAGGTTCCGAACACAAGCTACTATGAGCTTGGCAGTCTGCAAATCCAGAAGGTCAACGGTGAGTATGTATACATCGCCCCAGTGGAATTCTCGGATTTCTTTAAATGGATTCGTTCAGGGAGTACGCCGGGTTACTTTACATTAAGTGCGACCGACTCATCTGCCAATCCAAAGTTTGTGAAAACAGAGATGGTCTACACACCTTCCTCTTATTTCAACAAAGAAATTGAGCGGCATATCCGCCTTCAATACCCTGATTTGATTTTCTACGGCGACACACAGCTGGAAATCAATGATGATGGAAAGCCTTATTACATTCGTACGTATGGCGATTTTATCTCTGCCCGAAACGGCTTTAAAGCTTCCGGCGTGGTCGTTGTTGATGCCAAAACAGGTGCAACGAAGAAATATTCGCTAGATCAAGTACCTGCTTTTATTGATGGCGCTGTTTCACCAGAGGCCGTTAGTCTGCAAAACAGCTATTTCGGAAACTATATTCACGGGTTCTGGAACAGCATGTTTGGAAAATCAGATGTGAAGCTGCCTTCAGATGAAGGAACAGAAGCCAATGTGAGTCCAGTATTTGATTCAAAAGGAGATATGTACTACTTCACAGATTTCACAAGTCCGAAAGAGGGCGTTGATTCGATGCTTGGATATGCCCTGACAAATGCCCGAACAGGAAAAGCGACTTATTATACCGGTAATCTTGAAGCGTCCTATATGGATTCTCAAGGCGCTCTGCAAATTATCGAGAAACGTTTCATCGAGAAGAAATGGAAAGGCCGCATGCCGATTCTGTATAATTTCTATGGAGAAGCCAGTTGGCTCACGCCGGTTCTCGATTCAAATGGATTCCTGCAAAACTACTTTATCGTGTCGGCAGCCAATCCAGAAATCGCTGCGTACGCTTCTACACCAAACGAAGCACTGAGAGCCTATAAGACAGCTCTGCAAAAAGGCGGCGGTACCGTTAACAGTTCCTCTAAGCAGGAAAAGAAAGAAACTACAGGGAAAGTCAAACGAGTGTATAAAGAAAAGACCGGTGATTATACAACCGTCACCTTCCTGCTAGACGATGGAAAAAGCTACACCATGTCATCTGAAAAAGAACCTCTCGTCATTTATTTAAAAGAAGGCGATCAGGTCGCCATGAAATACACAGATACAGGTGAAATCTTCCTTCCAGTTGATGAAATCACCATTAAAGGGTTATAAAAAAGATGCTTCTCCTACCGAGGAGAAGCATCTTTTTTCTCTTTCCTTAACAATTCAACAAGCAATTCCTTATTTTTATTTCCCCCTGTCATAGGTGACTCGACATAGGAGAATTTTCGTTTGAAATCCATTCCTCTCACAGAAAGGACAGCCAATTCCCCCCCAATGCTGCCTCGCTGGAGGACATATTTAGATAAAACAGAAAGCCCCATTCCATGAATTACAGCCTCTTTAATCGCTTGATTGCTGCTAAATGTTACAAATGTCCGGGCTTTCAGTCCATTTGATTTCAGGACGTGCTGTAAGTATTCTCCGGTACCTGATCCCTCTTCTCTCGTGATCCATGTTTCGTTTTGCAATTGATCAATCGTGACATCCTTTTTCTTAGCAAAGGGGTGATCTAATGGTGCGACGATATAAAGCTCGTCTTCTAGAAAAGTTTCTACTGTCAATTCTTTGTCATTCGTCTGTCCTTCAATCAAACCGATGTCGACATGGAATAAGCGGACATGACTGGCAATCGCCTCTGTGTTATCAATGACCACCTCAATGTCCACATGCGGATAGAGCTGATGAAACTCTGCCAATATTTGCGGCAGCACATACTCTCCAATGGTAAAACTCGCCCCGATTGTCAGCTTCCCTCTTGCCAGATGATGATGTTCATAAATATCCTGCTTCGCCTGTTCATATAAACGAATGATTTGTTTTGATCGATGGTACAGCATATCCCCAGTTGGTGTAACAGTTAGTTGCTTTGGCGAACGATTGAGCAGAACGGTCTGGAATTCCTGCTCCAAGTTCTTAATATGAAGACTGACACTCGGCTGAGAAATCCGCAGCTTTTGGGCTGCCTTTGTAAAGTTTTTCTCTTCCACAACTGTCACAAATGTCTTCAGTGCATCGTAATACATCGGTCCCTCTCCTATCAGAAATCTTAATCCAAAACCTTTCTTATATATATCTTACTAATTCCTTCCCAGTGCGTAAAGAAGCGCTTTACTGAAAACAATTTAATAAAAATATTTACTAATTTTTTTAAAGACTCTATACTAGAAGGAGATATTTTCTATAGGAGGTGCTGATTTGGCAGCTAAAATAAAGGACATTGCTGAAAAAGCCGGATTATCCATTGCGACTGTATCTCGCGTACTGAACCAAGATCCCAACCTATCTGTCACGGATCAAACACGCGAGAAAGTATACGCCGCCGCTGAAGCTTTGTCCTATCAAAAGAAGACATTCAAACATTCATTAAAAAAAATCGCCTTTCTCTATTGGATGACAGAAAAGGAAGAGCTTGAAGATATTTATTTTAAATCCATCCGTCTGGGCATTGAGGAACTTACGAATACTCGTAGTTTAAATGTCACCGCTTACAAACCATCTGACGGGCTTCACTCCATTGATCCTTCTACAGAAGGGATCATTGCCATCGGCCGATTTAAAAAGTCAGAGCTTGACCAATTATATGCGATCACCCAGCATATCGTTTTTATTGATACGTCACCAGATGAAGACCGTTTTGATTCTGTAAAGCCAAACCTGAAACGCATTGTTGAAAAGATCATCGATTCTTTTATTGAAAAAGAACATACATCCATTGGATTTGTTGGCGGCACAGACCTTGATCTGAATACGAATATGCATATTCCAGATATTCGTGAAACGACTTTCCGTGAATATATGATGGCTCACAATGTCCTTGATGAGCGATTGGTCTATGTCGGTCACCATTTCTCAGTGGATGAAGGTTACGCGCTGATGATGAAGGCGATTGATGAGCTTGGAGATGACTTGCCATCCGCATTTTGTGTCGCTAGTGATCCTCTTGCCATCGGCTGCTTACAAGCATTAAACGAGCGCGGATTTTCTCTGCCGAACCGCGTGAGCGTCTTTAGTATCAACGATATTCATGTGTCTCAATATGTATCACCACCGCTCACCACGTATCATATCCACACATCTTTGCTTTGTGAAACAGCAGTCGATTTACTGTTAGAAAGACTTGTAGACGGCAGAACATTACCGAAAACTGTGCTGATTGCCTCAGAGCCTGTCTTTCGAAAAAGTACAATCTAAACAACTGGAAGCCCCGTCCAATCTGGAGGGCTTCTTTTCTCTCTATATGAGTAAAAAATTTTACTTAATAAATTTAATAAAACATGTTTACTTTTTTTACTTAAGTTGATATTCTCACATTAAGAAAGCGTTTTCTTATTATCTATGAAAAAAGAACGAGAGGGGATTACGAATGAAAAAGGGAAAATGGGCGACATTATCAGCAGTCGTTGGGACTGCTGTGCTTCTGCTTTCAGCTTGCGGACCGGGAGATGACAATTCTAGCGGAACACAGCCAGCATCTACAGGTACAAAGACCTTGCTAGTGTGGGAGGATGTCAAAAAATCTGATGGGATTCAAGACGCTGTAAAAGAATTCGAAAAACAACATGATGTGAAAATCAAAGTGGTCGAAAAAGCTTATGCCGACCAAATTGAAGCTCTCCGCCTAGATGGAGCAGCTGGGACAGGTCCAGATGTCATCACGATGCCTCACGATCAAATTGGATCAGCTGTCACTGAAGGGCTATTACAGGAAATGAAGCCCGATCAAAAAGTGATGAACTCCTTCACAGACGAATCCATTCAATCACAAACGGTAAACGGCAAGCTGTATGGTCTTCCTAAATCCGTTGAAACGACAGTGCTTTTCTATAATAAAGATCTTGTCAAAAAGGCACCAACGACACTTGATGGCTGGTATGATCTTTCGAAAAAGCTGACAAA
Source organism: Bacillus sp. FSL K6-2841 (assembly GCF_037976435.1). Taxonomy (NCBI): domain Bacteria; kingdom Bacillati; phylum Bacillota; class Bacilli; order Caryophanales; family Bacillaceae; genus Bacillus; species Bacillus sp. FSL K6-2841. The sequence continues at coordinate 3,530,009 of NZ_CP150266.1, forward strand.
AGACGGAAAGTACGGTTTTGTTGCGAAATGGGATGAAATTTACTACGCACAAAGTGTTTTAGGCGGATCTGGGGGTTATATTTTCAAGCAGAAAAGCGATGGCTCTTATGATGTCAATGACATTGGTCTGAACAATGATGGCGCCATCCAAGGCGGAGAATACATTCAAAAATTCTTTAGCGAAGGACTTTTCCCGAAAGGCATCATTGGTGAACAAGGAATCAACGTCCTCAACTCCTTATTCACAGAGAAAAAAGCGGCTGCTGTCATTTCTGGTCCATGGTCATTTGGTCCATTTAAAGAGGCGGGTATTGACTATGGCGTGGCCGAGCTGCCAACACTCCCTAACGGAAAACATATGAGCTCATTCTTAGGTGTGAAGAGCTACAACGTCTCCTCTTATTCTAAAAATAAAGAACTAGCTGAGAAATTTGTTGAATTTATCACGAATGAAAAAAATTCGAAGAAGCGCTTTGAATTGACAGAGGAAATTCCACCAGTGAAAAAACTGATGAAAGATCCAATCATTACGGAAAACGCGAATGCGGATGCTGTTTCAAAACAAACGAAATACGCCACACTGACACCGAACAATCCTGAAATGGCAGAGGTGTGGAAGCCGATTGACAGTGCATTAGGTCTCATTGCAACTGGTCGTACAGATGTGAAAAAGGCATTTGATGATGCGGTCAATCAAATCGACTCTCAAATTAAAGCAAATCACTCCAAATAACATCAAATGCGGGTAGTCGGTAGTCTATCAAACTGCCCGTAGTTGATCTAATTTCATATGAAGTAGGTGTTAGACGTGACGGGTAACCTTGAACTAGACCGCACACACACAATGGAATCAAAGACACACCGGAGACGGGCGCTAATGTTCTCCTTTATACCCGGGATGGGGCAGATATACAACAAACAGTACGGCAAAGGGGCACTCTTTTTCCTGTTCGGCGTCGCTTTTTTGATTGTATTTTATGATTTATTCAATATTGGCTTCTGGGGACTGTTCACACTGGGGACGATGCTGCCTCGTGACAACTCTGTTTTTCTTTTAGCAAAGGGGATTATTGCGCTGTTAACAGCTGGTTTTGGTATCGGCTTTTATGTACTCATGATGCGTGATGCTTTTATGAATGGAAAGAAACGGGATCAAGGGGTACCACTTCATTCCATCCGTGCTCAATATCATCAGCTCATCGATCAAGGCTTTCCTTACTTAATGAGCACTCCTGCTTTCTTTTTACTTCTATTTTCTGTTGTCTTTCCTATTATGTTCAGCTTTGCGCTTGCCTTTACGAACTATGATTTATACCACTCGCCTCCTGCCAATCTGATCGACTGGGTAGGAATCAAGAACTTTCAAAATATCTTTTCCATTGATATTTGGAGAGACACCTTCATTGATGTACTTGGCTGGACCGTCGTATGGACTTTGGCTGCATCGACCCTTCAATGTGCCCTCGGCATCTTTTTAGCGGTTCTGCTCAATCAGAAGGATTTAAAGGGAAAACGGTTTTTCAGAACCATTTTGATTCTTCCTTGGGCTGTTCCAGGCTTTGTGACCATTTTGGTGTTTGCTGGACTGTTCAATGATACATTCGGGGCCATTAACAATACACTTTTTGCATCGATAGGGATTGATCCAAAACCATGGCTGACAGATCCATTTTGGAGCAAAATCGCCCTCATTGCGATGCAGACTTGGCTTGGATTTCCTTTCGTTTTCATTATGACAACAGGCGTTTTGCAGGCAATTCCCGAGGATTTATATGAGGCTGCGACCATTGATGGAGCCAATTTTTTTCAGAAATTCCGGTCCATCACGTTACCGCTTGTTCTCTATTCCATTGCCCCCATCCTCATCACACAATATACGTTTAACTTTAACAACTTTAATATCATCTACTTATTTAATGGCGGAGGACCGCCTGTTGCGGGGTCAACCGCTGGAGGAACGGACATCTTGGTATCTTGGATTTATAAACTCACAATGCGGTCCTCTCAATATGCACTCGCTGCGGCTGTCACGATTTTACTTTCAATCTTTGTCATCGCCATTGCACTCTGGCAGTTTAAGAGAACGAATTCATTCAAAGAGGAGGACATGATGTGATATGGGATCAAAACAAAACAAGCTCATTCGCCTGAGCATTACTTATTTTATCCTTTTCATTGCCTCCATTTGTATTCTATATCCACTGCTTTGGACAATCGGTGCTTCCTTTAATCCTGGAAACAGCCTCATGAGCACAAGTATGTTTCCGAAGAATCCAACGTTCAGTCACTTTACCGAGCTCTTCTTTGGCCAAGGCGCACTTTATGCAAAATGGTATTGGAACTCCATGAAGATCAGTATTGCCACAATGTTGTTAACGCTGATTCTTGTTAGTTTTACAGGCTATGCCTTTTCTAGATTCCGTTTCAAAGGACGGAAAAATGGGCTGATGCTCTTTTTGCTGCTGCAAATGATTCCTCAATTTTCAGCGCTGATTGCGATTTTCGTTTTGGCTCAAATGCTTGGACTGATTAACAGCCATCTTGCACTGATTTTGATTTATGCAGGCGGACAAATTCCGATGAATACGTATTTAATGAAAGGCTATCTTGATGCGATTCCGAAAGATCTTGATGAATCGGCCAGAATGGACGGCGCAGGGCATTTCCGAATTTTCATCCAAATTATTATGCCGCTTGCTAAACCCATTTTGGCGGTTGTCGCCATCAACTCATTTACAGGACCACTGGGTGATTTCATCATCTCCAGTGTCATTGTCCGCTCACCCGAAATGTATACACTCCCGATCGGTCTGTACAATCTAGTGTCAGACAAAATGGGGGCCAGCTACACGACCTTTGCAGCCGGGGCTTTACTCATTGCGATTCCAGTCGCTTTATTGTTCCTTGTGTTACAAAAACAATTTGTGTCCGGCCTCACACAAGGTGGGACAAAAGGATAAGGGGAGATTTGATGAAGAAATGGATGCTTGTGACGGTTATCGTTTTCTTTTTGATGGGGTTAGGGATTTTACCTGAAGCAAAAGCGGATGCCATTTCCGTTCAGCCGATCAATGGACTGCAAGGTGATTTCATTAAAGGAGCCGATATCTCCATGCTTGCGGAGGTGGAGAGAAGCGGGGGCAGATACTTCGACCAGAACGGAACACAGGTGGACCCGCTCAAGCTATTAAAGGAAAAAGGCGTCAACTATGTGCGCATTAGACTGTGGAACCATCCATACGACAACCAAGGTCGTGCCTATAATGGCGGGACAAATGATCTTAATACAGCCATCGCTTTATCGAAACGCGCAAAAGCACAAAATATGAAAGTACTGCTTGATTTTCATTACAGTGATTTCTGGACCGATCCTGGTAAACAGTTCAAACCGAAAGCATGGGCATCTCTTTCACAAAACGATTTGGTAAAAGCGGTTGGCACTTACACTGGGGATGTACTCAAAACGATGAGAGCCCAAAATGCACTGCCGAACATGGTACAGGTTGGAAACGAATTGAACTCAGGTATGCTCTGGCCGAACGGCAAAAGCTGGGGTGAAGGCGGGGGTGAATTTGACCGGCTTGCTGCTTTGCTAAAAGCGGGAACAAATGCGGTTCGCTCTGTCGATTCAAACATGAAAGTCATGCTTCACCTTGCCCATGGCGGGGACAACGGGGCCTCCCGCTGGTGGTTTGATGAAATCACCAAAAGAGGCGTCTCATTCGATACGATCGGTTTATCTTACTACCCGTATTGGGACGGGGGATTTAGCGGTCTTACTAACAATATGAATGACATTAGCGCCCGCTATCACAAAGACGTCATCGTGGTAGAAACCGCCTATGGCTTCACAACAGCAAATGGCGACAACCTAGAAAACTCATTTAACCAAGATTCAGTCAATACTGCTGGCTACCCAGCTTCACCTCAAGGCCAGGCATCTTTTATACGAGATCTATCAGAAAAAATTTCACAAGTGAAAAACAATCGCGGGAAAGGGTTCTTTTATTGGGAGCCGCTTTGGATTCCAGCGAAAGGTGCCCCGTGGTCAAGTCAATATGGGCTGGCTTATATCCAAACAACCGGTACAGTCGGAAATGCTTGGGAAAATCAAGCGATGTTTGATTTCAACGGAAAAGCACTGCCTTCTCTAGACGTATTTAAACAAATGACACCGTAATTAAAAGGATAGGACGTGACAAAATGGGAAAGCGTTACCCACTCGTTCACCCAAATGTGAAAGGCTTTTTGCATGGTGGCGATTATAATCCAGATCAATGGCTTCATATGCCAGAAATCATTGACGAAGATTTTCGATTAATGAAGCTTGCACATTGTCAAACATTCTCCATCAACATTTTCGCATGGAGTAAGCTAGAGCCAAAAGAAGGTCAGTATGATTTTGCATGGCTGGATGACATCATGGACCGCTTGGCAGCTCAGGGGGCACACGCCATTCTTGCAACACCAAGCGGAGCTAGGCCTGCTTGGCTGTCACAAGCATATCCTGAGGTATTGCGCGTCGAAGCGAACCGTCAGCGTAATTTACATGGACTGCGCCATAATCATTGCTTCACCTCACCAGTTTATCGAGAAAAAACGAATACGCTCAATCGTTTGCTCGCTGAACGCTACAAGGATCACCCAGCACTGATCATGTGGCACATTTCGAATGAGTACGGCGGCGAATGTCATTGTGATCTCTGTCAGGAAGCATTTCGAGGCTATTTGAAAGACAAGTACAATCATGACCTTGAAGCTTTAAACCAAGCATGGTGGACGGGGTTTTGGAGCCACACGTATAGTGATTGGTCACAAATCGAATCACCTGCACCGCACGGGGAGCACATGATTCACGGAATGAACCTAGACTGGAAACGCTTTGTCACAGCGCAAACGATCAATTTTTATCAAAATGAAATTGAACCGCTGCGGGAATTGACGCCTCACATCCCAGTGACCACCAACTTTATGGGCGACTACCCGCATATGCGCCCATTTCTCGGACTGGATTATCATGAATTTGCAAAAGAGGTTGACGTGATTTCATGGGATAGTTATCCAGCATGGCATAGCGGCAGAGAAACAACCGCTGAATTAGCGTCAAACGTAGCCTTCGTTCACGACTTATATCGTTCATTAAAGGACGGTCAGCCATTTCTCGTGATGGAGAGTACACCTAGCCTTGTGAACTGGCATGAAGTGAATAAGGTCAAACACAAAGGCATGGCACACCTTTCTGCCATACAGGCGATTGCCCACGGATCAGACTCTGTGCTTTACTTCCAGTGGCGCCAAGGACGAGGTGCCTCCGAGAAATTCCATGGCGCCGTAGTCGATCATTCTGGACATGAACATACGCGCGTGTTTCAAGAAGTCGCTGATCTAGGGAAACAGCTGGAGCAGCTGCAGCCCATCGCAGGGACATCCGTTCAACCAGAAGTCGCCATCATATACGATTGGGAAAACCACTGGGCCATTGATGATGCGCAAGGCTTAAATAATACAAACAAACGCTATGTAGAGGCTTGTCAAACTCATTATCGAAGCTTTTGGAAAAAAGGCGTCCCTGTTGACATTGTCGGCATGGAAAAGGATTTCTCATCCTATCGTGTGCTCATTGGTCCAATGCTCTACATGATCAAACCAGGCGTTGCAGAAAAAATTGAAGCCTTTGTTAAAGCGGGCGGCATTTTTATCGCAACCTATTGGAGCGGTATGGTCGACGAAAATGACCTCTGTTTCCTCGGCGGTTTCCCGGGTCCTCTCCGCCATGTACTTGGCATTTGGGCGGAAGAAATCAACACATTGATGCCAGATGAACACGTATTAATGACCACAGGAAATGGACGCACCTACCATGTCGGGCAATATTGCGAATCCATCCATCCTGAAACGGCCTCTGTGTTAGGACATTTTGAGAATGGCTGCTACGAAGGACAGCCAGCCCTGACTGTCCATCCTTTTGGAGATGGAAAGGCATACTATATGGCTTCCGAAAATGAGCAGATTTTTTATGATGATTTTTACGAGGATCTCATCGCAGGAATGGAGATACAGCCCGTCCTATCAGCGGTGATTCCAGAGGGAGTCAGTGTCCAAAAACGAACAGATGGGTCGCAGGACTATGTGTTTATGATGAATTTTACGGAAAAACAGCAGCTCCTTTCACTAGATTCAGAAGAGAGCTATCAAAATATGCTGACAGGGCAACATGTGCCTCAAGAGCTTCACCTTGATCCTTACGAGTACATTATTATGAAAAAATAGATTGAAAGAGGCGTCTACTCATTGGACGCTTCTTTCATTTTAATAGATCTAAATACCTATATAAATTTATGTATTTTATATATAAACTTGAATCTTTATATTTTATCTAAATTTTTTGACATGTTTCATCCTGCGCCAATACTGGTTCGACCATCCTTTTTCACCATTTTATAGGTATGAAAGCGGTTGCCTAATACTCATATTTTTGATACCTTTTTTTCAATGCAGATATGGGACTGCATTGTCATAAAAAGAGCAAGAAAATGTAAACGGTTTATTGTAGGGGGAGGGACTTATGTTAACGTTTGTTGGATTGTTGATTATTTTAACGATTGTTGTATTGCTGATTTGGGGGAAAGCAAGTCCAATTGTTGCCATGGTCATGGTGCCTTTAATCGGGGCATTCATCGCAGGATTTGGGATTAATGACATTCAAACATTCTTTGAAGAAGGGATTATCAAAGTACTGCCAGTGGCGACCATGTTCATTTTCGCCATTTTATTTTTTGGCATTTTACAAGATACAGGGTTCTTTGAACCTGTAATAAAAACGCTGATTAAACTGACTAGGGGAAATGTAGTCACGGTTGCGATGGGGACAGCTCTAATAGGAGTCATCGCTCATTTAGACGGAGCAGGAGCGACTACATTTTTATTAACTGTCCCTGCACTGCTTCCACTTTATAAAAAATTACATATGAGTCCGTACTTATTGCTGCTTTTGATCGGGACGAGTGCCGGCTTAACGAATATGGTGCCGTGGGCTGGCCCCACAGGACGGGCAGCAAGTGTGTTGAACATGGACCCATCCGAACTTTGGGTGCCGCTCATCCCCATTCAGCTCATTGGGGTCGTTCTCGTATTAGGAATGGCATTTATTTTAGGAAAAAGAGAAGAAAAACGCATTCGCGTCAAAATCGCCGCAAATGAAATCGCTGCTGTTCAATTAGAAGGCGCAGATTGGGACCGGGCTATTCAATCCATTAGTGAGACAGGTGATGCTGCTTTAAAACGTTATCACTTAATTTGGGTGAATTTCATTCTGTTTATAGCCGTAGTTGTCCTTCTTGTGCTCAACGTGATTCCGGCTAGTTATATGTTTATGATTGGTCTTTCTCTCGCACTATTAATTAACTATCCGAAAGTGGATGTACAAATGGAGAGAATCAAGGCGCATGCACCTAGTGCACTCATGATGGCCGCTGTTATTTTCTCCGCAGGTTCGTTTCTAGGCATTCTCGAAGGAACGGGAATGCTAAAAGCTATCGCTGTGGACAGCATTCAAATTCTACCTGCTTTCCTGCTTCCATTTTTACATATCATTGTCGGGATGTTTGGGGTACCACTGGATATGCTGACAAGTACAGACGCTTATTATTATGCACTTCTGCCAATTGTCGAATCCATCACATCTGAGGTTGGTGTGACGGGCACTTCCGCGGCGTATGCCATGATGATCGGAAACATCATAGGAACCTTTGTCAGTCCTCTCGCTCCAGCCGTTTGGCTTGCAATCGGCCTTGCAGGAGTCGATATGGGGAAACATATTCGCTACTCTTTCTTCTGGATGTGGGGATTCAGTATTGTTCTACTGATCGTTGCCAAACTGATAGGCATTATTTAAATAAAAAAAGACATGCGCACAGCGACGCATGTCTTTTTTATTTATGAAGGATATTCACTTGTGTGAATGTCTGTATTCGGCTTTCTAATAAGAGACATTAATCCAATGATAAACAATAGAACCATTGGAGCGAATGCAAGACCGATTGTTCCAATTAAAAGAGTCACAGCAGACACCAAGAAAAGAACACCTGAAATCACGGCACGGCGGTCTGTTTTCAAAAGAATCACAGCGACAATCGACAGCACTGCTGCAATTCCAGAAACGACCATAAACTGCGTACCAAATGCATTGACTGAAGCTTGAAGCGTTTCTATCGGTAATGTTTCGCCTTCCTCTTGTAACACTTCATTAATTTCATTATAAAATGATGGACCTACCGAGAGGATTAAGGCTCCAAATCCAACACCAATGGCATTGAGGACAATACTAATAATCCCCATAATTTTTTCACCTTTACGACTAATCATGTGTAAACCTCCTAAAAATTTTTAAAATTTAACTGCCTGTTTTCACTTCTCGTTTTTGGAAGACAATTAAGGCAATGGCTAAGAAAATAGCCCAATAGATGACTAGGACGATTAGTGAGAATCCTAGAGACATACCTTCGATAACAGTAACCTGTTCCATAAAGTATTGGGATGGATCGTTTGCAAATAACAAATATTTTGACCAATCAAAGAAGAGCATTAAAATACCTGTAACTGATCCACCCACAATATAAGCTAACACACTAATGGCAATGGAGATGGCTTCACTTCTAAATACTGTAGAAATGGCAAACGAAAGGGTTCCCAAAACGACAAACATTGCACAATGAGCAAGATAATAATAGATCATATTTGCAAACTGCGAACGTTCAATCACTTCACCATTGTGATACACCAAATTCACATAATCAGTGCTAAGTCCAAAGAAAATAGCACCCAATATGAAGGACAAAATAAATAGAACCACAACAAGTAATAGAGCATACAGCTGTACTGTAATATATTTAGATATTAGGATCTTTAGCCTTGATGGTGGACGAATCAATAATAATTTTATTGTACCATGCTTGTATTCAGCCGACACAATAGTGGAAGCAATAATGATCACAAACACACCTACTAGCTGAAGTAAATTGGCGTTTGTTTTCACATAATCCCATACACTGTGGCTAAACTGATCAGCTGGCGGCAAGTTATGCTTGATTCGATAATCATTAATAGCGATCTCTTTTTCAAGGTTTCTTTTAAAAAAACCAGCCTCTGTCTCTTTGAGCTCTTTCTTGTTTTCCTTATTCATCATTTCTAGCTGGGTTTTCCAATCACCTGAAGCTTGATCTTTGTCATTTGTTTTCACTACAAAGATCAGTGTAGCAATCATCCCTAAAACAAGAAGTCCAACCATAATCCAAGTTCCAATACGATAACTGATCTTCATCCACTCGTTTTGAATGAGGCGAATCATACGTCTGCCTCCTTTTTACCTGTTAAGCTTAAGAACTTATCTTCTAAGGTTTGTTTTTCTATTTTGATTTCGTACAAATGAATGGACGCGCCGCTTAAATGACGAATCAATTCCGGCATTTTCTCTTCTGACAAGGAGAAGAATAAATACTGCTCCTCTTCTCGTACAGTCGTGCCCTCCTCAAATATACCAATGAGCTTCTGTGTTTCTTCCAGCTCACCAGATGCGACCTTCATTCGATAATTGACCAATTCGTCTTGATTCGTCTCTGCACGCTGATCCTCAATCGCAATCAGCTTTCCTTTTTGGATAATCGCAAAACGATCACACATCAATTCCATTTCTGACATGAGGTGACTTGAAACAATGACAGCAAGCCCTTCTTCCTTTGCCAGCCTTCTCAAGTAATCTCGTATCATACGAATTCCCTCTGGATCTAGTCCATTGGTCGGCTCATCTAATATCAACAGTTTCGGTCTATGTATAAGTGCTTGCGCAATGCCTAAACGCTGCTTCATTCCTAATGAAAATGTTCGGACACGCTTATGTTTCACGTGCTGTAAGCTGACTAGTTCTAGCAACTCATCAATTCGCCCTTCATCCACTTTCCCATTCATTCTGGCAAAGTGAACAAGATTTTGTCTGGCTGTTAAATGATTATACATTTCTGGGTTTTCAATAATGGCACCAACATCTTGGATGGCATGCTGATATGAAGATTGAATACTATGACCATTAATCAGAATGTCACCAGATGTAATTGGAGAAAGACCGACCATCATACGAATGGTTGTCGTTTTCCCTGCGCCGTTTGGTCCTAAGAAGCCAAAAACTTCGCCCGCTTGGACAGAAAAGCTCAAGTCTTGAACGATCTTTTTCCCGTGAATATGCCTAGATACATTATGCAGTTCTAAAACGTTCGTCACGTTACCTCTCCTTCTTTGTCTAAGTATCATCTATCATCTATTTCCAAATAAACACCATGATCCGTTAAAAATAGAAGAACACTTCCATATGGTACAGCAATGCCCAAAAGTTGTGAAGGGGATGAGCCAAAATTTAGTGAATCATCTGTCTTTTTTAAGGTAGGGTTAAGAAAACAACCATTTTTTATGTGAAAAGAGGCTTGATTTTTTAAAAATGAATTATTTTCAACAGGTACATATGTATGGAATTTTGTTTAAGTTTATTCCTTTCACCTATAAATAAAGAAAAAGAGGCTTCTGACTGACAGCCTCTTTTCTCTCATTATACCTTTTTCACAAACTCTGATTTTAACTTCATTGCACCGAAGCTAGGAATTTTACAATCAATGTTATGATCGCCTTCCACTAAACGAATGCCTTTGACCTTCGTCCCTATTTTTAAGACAGAAGAAGAACCTTTTACTTTTAAATCTTTAATGACAGAGACCGTATCCCCATCACTCAATAGATTTCCATTCGCATCTTTGACCACTAGCTGCTCATCTGCCGCTTGTTCTTGTTCAAGTGACCATTCATGCGCACATTCAGGACAAACCAGCAGACTGCCATCCTCATAAGTATACGTTGAACTGCATGAAGGACAATTTGGTAGATTAGACATTTGTGTTTCCTCCAACTTTCTATTTCATTTCATACAATTTTACCACATTTCTATAGAAAGAATGTGATAGAAAAGGAAACATTATTCATCGTTTACTTATTTTTTCCAATTGATATAACAGCCGCAATATTTCGAGCGGTTCTCTCTACATGAATAGCCCCATCTCTCATCGCCTCAGAAAGAGAAGTGACACCTGGAACGATACTAAAAAGGGCATCAATGCCATGCTCATGTACGACTGCACTATCCCTTGAGAGAGAGCCCGCGATGCCGATCACAGGCAGGTGATACTGCTTTGCTGCTTTAGCTACACCAATTGGGGTTTTTCCATAAATGGTTTGCTGGTCAATTCGGCCTTCACCAGTAACAACTAGGTCTGCCTCCTTGATGACATCATCAAACTGAACTGCCTTCAGCACAATATCAATGCCTCGCTGCAAATCAGCGTGTAAAAAGCCTAATAAACTCGCACCAAGTCCTCCTGCCGCTCCTGCCCCTTCTGCATCTTCAAAAGATACATTAAACTGCTTTTCTGCTATTTGAGCAAAATGAGCTAAATTCTTGTCTAGCACTTGAACCATATGTTCATCTGCACCTTTTTGAGGGCCGAACACAGCAGACGCTCCTCTCTCACCCGTTAAAGGATTATCCACATCACAGGCTGCCTCCAGCCGAACGGATTGCAGTCTAGGGTCAAGTCCAGTTAGATCAATTGAAGCTAATTGATGAAGGGTCCCACCGCCTGGCGACAGCTCCTGTCCTGCTTGATCAAGAAAAGCCGCACCTAATCCTTGCATCATCCCAACGCCGCCATCATTTGTTGCACTTCCGCCAAGCCCAATGATGACATGTTTTGCTCCTTGATCTAGCGCCGCAAGCATTAATTCCCCAGTTCCTCTCGATGTCGTGAGTAACGGATTGCGTTTTTCTTGCGGAACAAGGTGTAACCCAGAGGCTGCGGCCATCTCTATAACGGCCGTCTCACCGTCTCCTAACATGCCAAAAAAGGCATCGACGGGGTCACCAAGCGGGCCTGTGACCACATGATTGATTATGTACCCACCCGTCGCATCAACTAGCGATTGAACAGTTCCCTCTCCTCCATCTGCCATGGGAAGTTTGATATATTCAGCGTCTGGCAAAATCGCATGAAATCCCCGTTCGATGGCACATGCTGTCTCATATGCAGATAAACTTTCTTTAAATGAATCTGGTGCAATCACAATTTTCATCCTAAAGCCCCTCGTTTCTTATCAAATGTCATCAGCCAAACAACTGGAAAACGCCAAATATAATGGTCGATACGACGGTTAATGTCAAACCAATTAACGATTCAAAAGGCATGAGCTTCAACCGCTCTTTGATATCCATTTGAACACTTCCTGCTGTTGCATGGAAAAAGCTCCCATGCGGCATATGATCAAGCACAGTTGAACCAGCATGAATCATCGCTGCCCCTGAAAGAGCCGATACGCCGAGGCCAAGTAACGTACCGCTAAATACGCCACTCGCTACTGCTGTTCCTGCTGTTGTCGAAGCAGTGGCGGCAGACATAAAGATCCCTGAAGCTGGTGCAAGTAAATACGGAGGTAATCCCGATGCATCAAGTGCTTGTATAAACACATCTTTTAAGGAAGAATTTGATACAATTCCTGCTAGTGTGCCTGTCCCTAATAACATAATCGCTACACCCGACATTTTGTTCAGCCCGGACATCGCATAATCATTAATAAATTTCCCTTTTTTCATGAAAAGAGCGCCTACAATGCCTCCGATCGGTAAGGCGATCATTGGGTCTATATTAATTTGAAAAAGCGGTCTTAAAGCCAACAATAAAATGGTGACAAGTGGACCGACCACCGCTGGTAAAAAGGCAGGTACTTGAAACTGGCTTTGATTAACTTCTTCTTCAAGTACAGGCGCTCCTTTCTTAGCAAGCTTTTTGGCTAACACGTATGTGACAGCTAAGCCAAATATAGCCGGAATGACACCTGCTGCCATCATTGAAGTAAGCGGTACACCAAACGCATCAGAAGCGGCAATGGCATTCGGATTCGGTGACATGATATTCCCCGCTTTCCCTCCTCCAATCATAGCAAGTAGAATTCCCGTTTTTGACAGCTTTGCCCGTTTGGCAATGGCAAGTGCAATAGGTGCCACCGTGATAACGGCTACATCTACAAAAACGCCCACTGTCGTTAAAATCATGGTTGCAAGTGCCAGTGCTAAAAGCGCTCTCGCCTCTCCAAGCTTTTTCACGATCGCCTCAGCGATAGATAAAGCTGCACCCGATTCAATTAAAACGCCAGCCAGCACCCCTGCCGCCATAATTCTAAGGACAGCCGGAATCATGCCTTTAGCACCTTCCATCATGACATTGACGGTCTGAGCAATATCTACGCCGCCAATTAAACCGCCTATAAATGCACCTGCCAGCATGCCATACGCAGGTGATACTTTTTTTAGAATAAGAACAATCGCAATAACCAGTGCCATAATGGCTCCCAGTGTACTTACAGTCACATCACCATTCATCCTCGATCCCCCCAAAATTGTCTTTCTTTTATTGTAAGCGTTTACTAATCGGAATCGGGTTGTGAATCTAGATGAACTTTTTTCATTTATCACTTCAGCTCATTGTGCATATGCACAATCAAGATAATTGATACATCAACTGCGCCATATAAAGCTCCATCAACTGTTTTACATGACGAGGATCTTTTCCGGTCAAAGCTTGTATCTTATCTAAACGATATCTCAATGTATTCCTGTGAATATATAACCGATCAACAATTCTTTGTAAATCACCACCCTCTTCAATGTAACTTCTTAATGTGTGGGCAAGTTCCGCTTCTTGTGTTAATGGCTTGTAAAAGTCAGCCCAACTACCGTTTTCTTCAACAGCTCCTGCAGTGATGAATAGCCTTTCCAGCTGATAAGATTCAAAAAAATAAATACTTCCCTCCGGATCAAGAGCCTTCCCTAACCGCAATGAATCTCTAGCGTGTTCAAAGGACAATGACAGCCGGCTTATGTCGTCTGCGACAGTTCCTATCGCCACCAGCACCTGGCCTCCTACTGCATTTTCCATTGTTCTTTGCAGCTGCCCAACCACATGCTTTAAATGATGATCAGAAATCGGCTGCCTTAAAAGAACCAATTCATGACGAAAAGTCATGCCAAGCAAATCATCCGCATTCTTATCGTATTGAATTGCATGCATCATTTTATGCACAGCGTCTTCTGAGGATGGAACTGGCTGAAAAATGATGGCCATTCGGCGCTTATCTAAATCCATTCCCAGCCATGCAGCTCGGTTCTTTAGCTGATGATCACCAACGTCCGAATCAGAAATTAACTGATTGACAATTTCACTCTCTATCCGCTGCCGCCACTGCACTCGTTCAAGCAGAAAAGACTGCTCTAACACTAGCTCAGCTGCCATTTTCACCAGCTCGGCATGATGCCGAATGTCCTCTGGCTCACCAGTAATGCCAATCACACCAACCACTTGTTCACGAAAGCAAATGGGCAAATTGATTCCTGGTCTTACTCCTTCTAAGTGCAAGGACGCATCGTGGTCAATTTCCATACTGTTCCCGTTTGTGAGCACAAGTCGTGCACCATCATGTTTCTGACCAATCCTTTTTCGTTCACCAGAACCAATGATGACACCATCCGCATTCATTACATTGATATTTTTATCTAAAATACGCATCGTACGTTCAACCATTTCTTGTGCCAATTCAGTGGTTAAAAATTGCATGAGGCATCTCTCCTGAAGGTGTTTTCATTCAATGTAACATAGTGTCATTGCACAATAAATGCAAAGTGTTTAAAAATGAGCCATTGACAAAGGTACATTGAAAAGTGTTTAATCAAATCAAAGGACCGACCGACAGTCTAGTCAAAAGAAAGGATGGCTTTATGAGAACCGTTAAACATCCTGAGGAACGTAAAAATGACATCTTAAACGCATCAGAAGAGCTCTTTTCTACCAAAGGCTATCAGCAAACAACGATTATCGACATTCTGAAAGCTGTTGGCATTGCAAAAGGCACTTTTTATTATTACTTTTCATCCAAAGAAGAAGTGATGGATGCCATTATTGACAGGATCATCAAAGCAGATATCATCGTGGCAAAGCGTATTGCGGCAGAGCCAGCCCTTCCAGTCGTCGACAAACTATTTCGCATCATCATGGCGCAATCGCCAAAGCAAGGAAGCAATAAACAGGGCATGATTGAACAATTTCACCAGCCTTCTAATGCAGAGATGCACCAAAAAAGCTTAATCAAAGCGATTAAAGAACTATCACCCGTTTTAGCTGATGTCATTCAGCAAGGGGTGGAAGAAGGAACATTTAAAACAAATTACCCTCAAGAAACGGTGGAATTCCTTCTTGCTTCTGCACAGGTCATATTTGATGAGGGCCTTTTTCAATGGACAGCCGAAGAGAGTATGCAGCGAGCGCTAGCTTTTATTGATATCCTCGAATCCTCATTACATGCAGAAAAGGGGAGCTTCTCCTTTCTTCTGAAACGTTTAACTGGAGAGCTTGATGAACACAATCAGTGATTGGTCACTTCAATACCAATCCTGCATACATTATAGACTGACGGTCGGTCTAAAAGGAGAGTGATACCCTTGTCTTTATTATCTAAAAGAGGTTCATCCGACTTTATTTACCTCGTGCTCGGACAGATTATTTCCGTTTTTGGGTCTTCCTTAATTCGGTTTGTTCTATCTTTACACGTGCTGGATATGACTCAGCGCGTTGACTTATATGCCTTACTATTCGCTTTATCCAATGTCCCGCTCCTTCTTTCCCCCTTAGCAGGCGCAATCGCTGACCGGTATAACAGAAGGAACTTGATGATTTTATTTGATGTTCTCACCGGCATCATGATTCTGGCTTTTTATTTTTGGTTATTCTCAGGCAATGATTCACTCTTTATGATCGGAGCGGTCATGGTGCTTCTTGGTGTGATGAGCACGTTCTATGCTCCCGCTGTGATGTCCAGCATTCCACAGTTAGTAAAACAGGAACACTTAGAACAAGCAAACGGGATCGTTAATGGCGTGCAGGCACTTTCAGGTGTTCTCGCTCCTATTATCGGCGGAGTTCTGTACGGACTGATTGGAAGTCAATCCATCATAGGTGCCAGTGCCATCGTGTTTTTTCTATCAGCATGCATGCTTTTACGGTTAAACATCTCCTTCTCCCCTAGCCCCTTAACGGAAAATATGGGCAAAGTGCTCGTAAAAGATATGAAACAAGGATTTACCTATATTGGCAGTCAGACATTTTTAAAAAGAGCCATGTTGCTTGCTGCAATGTTAAATTTCATCCTCACGCCATTTTTTATCGTAGGTGGTCCAATTATTTTAAGGGTCACAATGAAAAGCAGTGACATCATGTATGGTGTAGGCATGGGCTTAATTGAGTTCGCTGTCATCGCAGGAGCTCTGCTAGTTGGACTTGTAGCAAAGCATTGGCGCATCCCTACTTTATATCGCTGGCTGATCGTCATCGCGATCATCTTGCTACCTGTCGCATTCTCAACATCCAACACAGCTCTTCAATTTGGCACTTATCCAGCTTATTTTCTCTTTCTAGCAGGATGTCTTCCAATTGCTATGCTGCTTACAATGATCTCAATCGTTGTGATTTCACATGTTCAAAAGAAAACGCCAAATAATCAATTAGGAAAAGTGATGGCCAATCTGACAATGGTTTCTCAATGTGCTGCCCCGCTTGGTCAAATGATGTATGGGTTCTTGTTCAATACGTTTTCAGCAAACATGTATGTGACAGTACTAATAGTCAGTACTTTCATGTTTGCCCTTGCCTATTTAACAAAAAATATGCTGCAACATGAAGGAGAATCAGCCTCATGAGACTGACGTTTATCAAGAAAGACTTAACCCGCCATCGTCTCATTTCCATCGGTTTAATCATTTGCATTATGATGACATCATTTCTAGCAACAAGTGCCGCTCAAATGATAGTACAGCTGAATGGTTCCATTTCTAATCTGCTCCATTCAGCTAAGGCACCAGACTTTGTCCAAATGCATGACGGCAGCCTAAAGGAAAAAGATATTGAGGCATTTTCAAGAAAGCAGTCCATGGTAAAAGCACATCAAATCGTCCCGATGATTCCAATTGAACATGCAAATATCAAGTTCGGAAACGAACCCGCTAAAGCAGGTGTGATGGATCATTTATTTGTAAAACAAAATCGTTATTTTGATTTTCTTTTAAATGAACAAAATGAAAAGCTCACTGTCAGTAAAGGTGAAGTGGCTGTGCCTATCTACTTTCAGCAAAGGTATCATCTGAAAATAGGAGAAACGTTACTGATTGGGAAAGGGTCTCATCAATTCTCTTTCCGCATTAAAGCATTCTTGCGAGATGCACAAATGAACCCCAGTCTTGTTAGTTCGAAAAGATTCCTTCTTCATCACAAAGATTGGGACGCAATGAATCAAGTGTTTCATAAAAAGGAATATTTAATTGAATTTTTACTGCATGATGCCGCTCAGGCAGATGCCTTTCAAGCAATCTACCAGTCATCACAGCTTCCACAACAAGGGCCAGCTGTCACATTACCTTTGCTGCGTATGCTGAACGCATTGACAGATGGAATGGTGATCGCCATTCTCCTACTTGTTTGCATGCTGCTCATCGGTATAGCTCTTCTCTCTCTTCATCTTGCTATGACTGCTTCTATAGAAGAGGACGAACGTGAAATTGGAATATTGAAGGTGCTTGGGATTCCTTTAACAAGAATCAAGCAATTATACGTTGGAAAATATGCCTTCCTTGCTAGTATAGGGTGTACAGCAGGATATGGGTTAACTCTTATATTTGGTGATATGTTTACAGCCAATATTCAGCGATACATGGGGAGTCAGCCTTCTTTTACTTCTTGGTTCATCCCGCTTTGTGTTTCTATTGTGATGGCAGTGATCATCATTTCTTGCAGCTATACTGTCCTAAGAAAGTTTGGCCGAGTATCAGCCGCTCAAGCACTTCAAGGCAGCGTCATTTCAACGAATGATAAAAAACAAATACCCTTGCATCTCAAGAAAAACAGGTTCATCTCAGTCAATATTTGGCTTGGTTTAAAAGATCTGTTATCACGAAAGAAGTTGTACACAACAATTACTTGTATTATCGCCCTTTGTACATTTTTGATGCTGCTGCCTATTCAACTATGGTACACCTTACAATCACCGGATTTCATCACATATCTTGGCTCTGGTCAAAGTGACCTTCGAATTGATATACGACAAGGAAATCATCTAGAAGAAAATACTAATAACATAGAATCAATGATCCGTGAAGATCGAGATATTCATGCATCAGCCATATATGAAACAACCTCTCTTCAGGCAAAATCAAAGGAGAATTCATTAGAAACACTCTATTTAGAAACAGGGAATCTCTCAGCATTTCCTCTCACCTATTTAAAAGGACGACAGCCTTTAAAGAAGAAAGAAATTGCCTTATCAGTTCTCAGTTCAGATTCACTCCAAAAAAAGATAGGAGAAAAAATTACTCTCGTAACAAATGGACAGGAAATTCAAAAAACTGTGACTGGCATTTATCAGGATGTCACCAACGGCGGGAAAACAGCAAAAGCAATAACACAGCCCTTTCCTCAATCAGTCCTTTGGAAAACCATTCAAATTCAACTAAACCAAGGAATAGAAATTGCGGAGAAAAAGACAGTATTTGAAAAAGAGATATCTCCTGCAAAAGTGACAGATATGAAAGAATACGTTCATCAAACAATCGGCAGCACAGCATCTTTAGTAAAAGTCGTTGCATTTTTGTCTATATTAGCTGCTTTTGGAACTGCCAGTTTGATGTTATTCATGTTTCTGCATATGTTAAAAGCAAAAGATTCAAGTCGAAACCATTTATTACGAACGATTGGATTTTCTAAAAAAGATGTAACAGTACAATATATGACAAGTTTTATCGTCGTTATCTCTTTGGGCATCTTTATTGGCACGATCGCTGTCCACACAATTGGACCAGCTTTAATGAGTGTAGGTGGAGCATCCTTAGGGGCATCAAGCCTTCAGTGGCTGGCACCACAATGGGTGTCAGTTGTGTACCCAATCACACTGTTGATTGTCAGCTTAGCTTTAACCGCTTCGTTATTGAAGACGTTTTTTACTAGTCAAACTACTCGTCATACACTTTCATAAGGAGATGTTTCACATGGAACACTTGATTGAAACAAAACGATTGTCTTTGCAAATTAATTCTTTAATCATTCTTAAAGATATCCATTTATCGATAAATCCTGGGGAATTTGTGACGATTATGGGCCCTTCCGGATGCGGGAAAACCTCCTTGCTTTATCAGCTTAGCGGGATAGAAACAGCCTCAACAGGAGAGATCAAATATAAGGGCCATTTATTATCAGAAATGACAGATAAACAGTTAACTGCTCTGCGTTTAACAGATATGGGATTTGTCTTTCAACACAGCCACTTACTAAAAAACCTTAATCTGTTTGATAACATCATTGCTGCAGCTTACTTAACAAAGAAAAAGCCAAGAAAAGAAGTGAATGAACGAGCTAAATATTTAATGGAGAAACTTGATATTGATCATTTAGCAGATAGATATTTGTCAGAAGTATCAGGAGGTCAGCTTCAAAGAGCCTCTATCTGTCGAGCGCTTATGAATGAACCAGACATTCTTTTTGCTGATGAACCAACAGGTGCTCTTAACTCTCATGCAACGAAGGATGTGATGAATATATTTTCGAAAATCCATTCTGAAGGAGCAACACTATTGCTTGTCACACATGACCCAAAGGTTGCTCTTCGTTCTGAAAGAATCATGTTTATGAATGACGGAGAAATAACAGCCAGCTTACATTTAGGGAAATTTGATGAGGCAAGTGCCGAGAAACGGGAGACCAGATTAAATCAATGGCTTCAAGATTTAGGTTTTTAAGTTGGAATAAAACAGGCAGCTTTCTGCCTGTTTTACTTTTCCTGGCACTCAAATGAATAATCCATAGACAAACTATTAGTTTCTAATATGATTTTGCCGCCTACTTGTTGGCAAGATTCTGTCAGCAATTCTATTTCTTTGCTATAAAAATATCTCTTTGACATATAAAGAGTCAATAAAACAAGTAACAGTGTCGCCATAATCACTGTGATTTGCCAGTTTAAGATTTTAAATCTTTTTTTCATATCAACATCCTTTCCAACAGACTAGTGTTTGTGCTTGCTATTTATTTTGTCTGCTTCTATCAGTTTCTATTCCAAATTTGATCTAGCATCATCATAACTGATTTTCTTTAATGGATCTACCTTCCAACTTACCCACAGATCACATAAAATCCCTTTATTTGTAATATACCAGTGATATTTTCGATCATAATCATAAAACCCATTGTATATATTCCTTTTTCAGACGATTAAAAAAAGATGTTAATCATTTGTAAAAACATTCAATCATCATTACAATTTCGTACATCACATGACCATAGGTCCTTTTTATTACCTCTTGGCAATCACCTCACAGAAATGATTATATTTTTCCGAAAATTGTGATATCGTTTTTTATGAAACAGGTGAAAGGATCTTAAAGAGGTGAAATTTCATGGCTATCATTTCTGCTGAACAGGTGGGGAACCGTTTAAATGATTGGCGAATTGCGATTCGCAAACATGATGTACAAAGTGCTAACGCAATGTACACAGAATTAAAGCAATTACTTCAAGAAATGGAAGAGAATCAGGAGGTATTGACTTATTATTCATTGCTAGAAGGCAAGTATAAACTCATGATATATGAACGAAGAGGTAAAAAGCTGAATGAACAGACAGAGCTAGATTGCCCCTCTAAAACAAACGACTTAATTGAATACTATTTTTACCTATACAAAGCCCTTTACGCTTCATATAACAGAGACTATGCATCAGCCATTGGACTGTTTAAAATTGCCTAGAAAAAACTGCAAAACATTCCGGATGAAATAGAAGTAGCTGAATTCCATACGAAAATCGCCAACTTATATATGCTACTTCGTCAGAGCCTAATTTCTCTTCACTATATTCAGAATGCTATAGATATTTTCAAAAGTCATGAAGGGTATGAAAGAAGACTAGCGACAGCCATTGTCATCGCTGCTGCTAATTATATGGATATTGGCGACTTCACAAGAGCAGAAAACTACTACAAAAAAGCATTACACATCGCTGACAGTCTAAATGATCATTTTCTAACTTCACAGCTTTTTCATAATATCAGTATTCTTTATGCCGAAGCTGGAGAATCGAAAAAATGTATCGATGCCCTAGAAAAGGCTCTAAGTGATGAAAACTACCTCTCATCGTGCTATTTCCATCACACCATGTTTATGTTAGTCAAAGAGCTGCTCTCTATTGATGAAAGAACACAAGCTCTCTATTACTTCGAATTGGTCAAACAAAAACATGAATCAGAGAAATGCCCCATCTATACAGCAAAAATGAATTTGCTTTACCATCTATACTTTACTGAGGATATGTCTCAAAAAGCTCAAGCCTGTTTCGAGGAAATCAGTATTCTAAAAGAATTAAAGGATGCTGAAGGTGTCTGTGAATTAAGTGCACTAGCTGCAAAACACTTTGAAGATTTAGGTGCCATTCATCTAGCCTATCTCTTTTTGAAGGAAGCCTATCACATGAACCATCCTATATTTGAATGGAGGAATTCTAATGAAAAAAATGAGTTTATTGATCATCGCATTAACCATCGTCGTTTTCGGACAAACAGTGTCTTTCAATTCGTTAAATGAGACGAATTCTGGCACAACAGAACGACCTATCGGAACTTAATATAAAATTGATCACAGCAAAGAACCACTTGCCCGATCACAAGGCAAGTGGTTCCACCATTATTTTAATTGCTGATAAGATATGAGGCGGTGTATATGTACCGCAAGATAAGTAAGCTCATCATTAGGAATGACGATACTATGCACCTGTTTAATATAATCTTTGATTTTAAAAGCAACATCCATCGCCTGAGGATACAAGTGTGCAATTTGTTCAAACAACTCATTTTCTTGATCCGAGAGTAATTTATTTGCATAAAACCTCTCTACAAAGAACTTCACATGTGTAATGAACCGACTGTAATGAATATTTTCTTGGTCCATTTTCATATTCAGTGTATAGCGCACAAGATTGACAATGCTTCCGATCATTTTGGCATATTTCATGCTATCTTTCGAATCGGATTCTTCACCTAATGCATTGATTAAGTGAAAGGCGATATTGGCAGCTTCTTCTTTTGGCAATTGTATGCCCAATGTATCATTGACTAACTCAAGAGCGTACTTCCCTACTTCAAATTCTTCAGTATAGTAATTTTTGATTTCCCAGTACACTCGGTTCGTAATATTAATATTCTTTTTATGTCGTTCAACAGCAAAATTCAAATGATCCATTAAGGTAAAATAAACCCCTGAATTTAGATTTGAATTTAACCTTTTTTCTGCATATTGGACGATGCGCTGAGTTAAATCGATAAACTCTTGAGGCATTGAATCTAACAATTGAAGAAATTCCTTTGCTCTCATGTTATCGACTGACATAAAGACTTGGTCCGCTTTTTTCTCTTCTATCATTTGACCCGGTTTCTGTCCGTAGCCAATCCCACGGCCAAACAAAACCATCTCCTGTTGGTTCTGATCTTCCGCCAGGACCACACTCGAGTTTAAAACTTTTTTTATTTTAAACATCGTCATCACCTGTTTTCATGATTGTGGTGTTCAATCAAGCGATTCACCATTTGTCTCAATGACTTTTTGGTACCAATAAAATGAGTCTTTTCGAGATCGTTTTAACGTTCCGTTTCCATCATCATCTTGATCTACGTGAATAAAGCCATAGCGTTTTGACATTTGTGATGTACCTGCACTAATAATATCAATTGAGCCCCAGCTCGTATATCCAAAGAGATCGACGCCCTCTTCAATCGCTTCTCTCATCTGGCGGAAATGCTCTTTAAAATAGTTAATCCGATAGTCGTCATGGATAGAGCCATCACTTTCAACTACATCCTTTGCACCCATTCCATTCTCGACAATGATAAGAGGTTTTTGATAGCGATCATACAGTTCAATTAAAGAAATTTTCAGACCAACCGGATCAATTTGCCAGCCCCAGTCAGTTGAAGGCAGGTAAGGATTTTTGACTCCACGAATCGTGTTTCCTTCTGTCTGTTCTAACCCTTCTTGAGCTGATTCAGTTAAAGACATATAGTAGCTAAATGAAATGAAATCGACTGTGTTTTCTTTTAGAATGTTGAGGTCTTCTGCCTCCATATGAATATGAATATTTTTTCTCTCAAGCATCCGTGTAATCAGTGGTGGATATTCGCCAAACACCTGAACATCTGCATAGAAATAGTTTTCTAAGTTTTGTTTTAAGGCTTGTTCCACATCATTCGGGTGACACGTATGCGGATACGTTGTCAATTTTGTCAGCATACACCCAACCTGGCTGCCTGGGATAATACGATGGCAATCAGCTGTGACAAGAGCAGATGCAACAAATTGATGATGAAGTGCTTGATACACCGTCTCTTCTACTTTACCTTCTGGGCAACGATCAGGAATAATTCCTGCTGTAATGAATGAGTGGCGGTGAATACTATCAATTTCATTAAAGGTGAGCCAATATTTCACATCATGTTGATAACGTTCGAAACATACATTGGCGAACTTCACAAAGAGATTGACCACTTTTCTTTCCACCCAGCCGTTATATTTCACACTAAGGGCTAAAGGCATTTCATAATGAGAGAGTGTCACAATCGGTTCTATATTGAGTTTTTTCATTTCGGCAAATACACGATCATAAAATTGCAGCCCTTTTTCATTTGGTTCAGCTTCTTCTCCAGTAGGGAAGATCCGACTCCACGCAATAGAAATGCGAAGTGTTTTAAAGCCCATTTCAGCAAATAGAGCCAAATCCTCTTTATAGTGATGATAGAAATCAACCCCTCTGCGTTTAGGGTACTTTTTATCGTCTGGGTCTTTTATTGCACGATCTATATTTTCAGAAGTCACAGCAAGATGTCCTTCATAATCTTCTACACTTAAATTGGAACGATACATTGCAATATCTGCAACTGATGGTCCCTTTCCATCTATATTCCAAGCGCCTTCTGCTTGGTTGGCGGCAATGGCGCCGCCCCATAAAAATCCTTTTGGAAAACCTTTAATTGTTGTCATCTGTTTAGCCTCCTAATTGTGTGACAACCATCAATGTATCTTGACGATTGACCTCTTGTAATGGCTGTACCTTTATTTCATATTGATCTGTATTTGTAATGACAGCAAGTGTAACTGGATCATAACCTGCTGCTATGATTTTTTCTACATCAAATTCAATCAGTAAATCTCCTGCTTGAACACGTTCCCCTGCCTGCACTTTTGGATGAAAATACTGTCCTTCCAGTTGAACGGTATCAAGGCCAATGTGGAATAATACTTCAACCCCTTGGTCCGTTTTCATACCAAGTGCATGATTTGTTTCGAACAGCATGGTCACTTCACCATCTACTGGTGCGTAAAGCGCACCTTCTGAAGGGACAATGGCAATCCCGTCTCCCATGACCTTTGAAGAGAAAATATCATCTTTCACTTCAGATAGAGAGATCATTTGACCAATCACAGGACTTTTGAATGTTTCACCCGCTCCAATTTGTTCAGCAAATGCAGCTTGATCATTTGTCTTTTCTTCTACTGTTTTATCCTTACCTAATACAAAAGCAGCGATAAAAGCGACAATAAAGGAAATGATTGCTCCAATGATAGCAAACATTAGATTTCGTGGGAGCTCATCTGATATAAACATTGACATACTTGCTAATCCAGGGCCAACAAGTACAAAGGCTTGTATACCAACTAATCCAATGAATATCCCGCCAACAAACGAACCAATCATGACACTTCCAAGAACTCGCTTATTTTGAAGTGTCACACCATACAAAGCAGGCTCTGTGATACCAAAAAATGCTGAAATTCCTGCCGAAATGGCTGTTGATCTGAGTACCTTGTCTTTTGTGCGTAGTGCTACAGCGAAACACGCTCCACTCTCCGCAATATTATGTGCAAGTGATGCAGGTAAATAAAGTGCTTCTTTCCCAAGGGTTCCCATCGTTGTGACTGCATAAGGGACCATTGCTTTGTGCATACCTGATGCGACCATGAATGGGAGGACTGCTGCTAAAATCGCGACAGCTACCCAGCCTACTGTATTAAACATTGCGAGAATGATGGATGAAAAACCTTGTCCTGCTGTAAAACCAATCGGTCCTAATAGAAGTAATGTAATTGGTACAGTAATGACCAATGACATCATTGGAACAAAGAAAATCCGAATTGGTTTTGGTGAAAATCGTGTAAAGAATTTTTCCATTTGAGCGTATAGCAATACAGAAAGGATTGCTGGGAACACTTGATACGCATAAGCTATATTTTTCACGTCGAATGACAGCAATTGCGCACCTTCAGTAAGCATAGCCGTCATGTTAGGAAGAAGAAGCGCGCCGACTGCTGATAGTGCGACCAGTGGATTTACCTTTAGTTTATTCGCCGTCGTTACAGCGACTAGTAAAGGCAGGAAGTAAAGAGGTGCGTCCCCTACCATATTCAATATTTGATAGGTTTGACCTTTTGCATCCATCCAGCCTAATAGAGAAAAAAGGAGAAGAAATGATTTTAAAATCCCTCCGCCTGCGATAGCTGGAACAAGCGGCTGGAAGACACCGACAATGAAATCTAACAGAACTGTGCCTATTTTTCTTTTTTCTTTTGGCTGATTGGATGGCATGACTTGCCCCGATGAGCTGCCACCCATTAGACTTGTTACCTTTTGATACACTTCAATCACGTCATTCCCAATCACCACTTGGCATTGTCCTGACATTCTGACAGCTATGACACCTGGTGTTTTTTCTAGTGCTGGTACATCTGCTTTTTTCTGATCAATTAGCGTGAAGCGAAGTCTAGTTGAACAGTGCTCAAGGTGCGCAATGTTTTCTTTACCACCTACATGCTGTAAAACGTCTTTGGCAACTTGTGTATAATTCATTTTTCCTCCCCCTTTTCCTCATACATGAGACCTATATTTGGGCAATAAAAAAAGGACCTAAAACGACAAATTAAAGAAATTCATCGTTTTTAGATCCTGCCTGCATGACCAGTCACATGTCTAATTTATTTATATTGGATTTGATTTTAGTATATATTGATTATATGAAAGCGTCAACATTTATTTTTCAGAAATTTATTAAGGTCTATATACCTAAATTGATTTTCTTTGATTTAGTTAAAACAACCTTTCTCGCTTGTTTATACATCGATATCCTTTTATCATCACTAAGAACTATCTCCATTATAAAAACCAGATAAGTTTACTCATCTGGTTTCCATCATCTATTTTTTTCTTTCTTCTGCCTGCTTTTTGAATGCTTTCGCTTGTTTTTGGTATTCCTGTTTCGTAACCGCTTTTAACTCTACGGTACCGCCTGTCATTTTAAATGGAAGTTTGATTGATTTTACATCTCGATCAGTGGAACCTTGAATGATCCCATCTTCAATTGAAGGCTCATGGCCCATTACAAAAGTTCTTCCATCCGTATCACCCATGACTTCTAATCTCATTTCTTTATAAGGCTTACACTCTTCTCCGGGAACAGTTGTGATTAGAAGGAAGCCGGACCATCCAAGTTCCATATGCATCGTTTTCACCTGTAAAAATAATTGTTTGTCCTTTGCCGTATAGAGAAAGCCATATACCTTTGCCACTTTCTCCTTGAAGTTTCTCATACTATCATAAAACCTATCTTCCGCGGTATCAAATAGATAATCATATTGTTTTTGGATATCTTTATGATATTTCTCTAGCTTTTTTTGATTGATTGCCTTATAAATCGTGCTTTTCTTTTCGCCTTGTTTTTTCACTGAAAGGTTTTTTCCTGAAAAATGAACATCGTATACGATCGTTTCTTTACCTTGTGTGACTCTGAATTCATACCCATTTTCTTTTGAACTGCCGGATACGACAAATTGTTTTTTATAGATATGCGGATACCATCTTTCTTCTTCTATATACTTTTCATTCAAATGCCCTGTTACTTTCCCTTTGCTCTCAGATACCTTAAACCAGCTCATGCTATCCTTCGTTTTATACGCAAATGCATAGGAATGATTCAATGAATTCTTTTGTGCGATTGCTTGATATGCTGTCCAGCCGCCTCCACCTAAGATGAGTACTGCCAGGATAGACACGACCCACATTTTCAATTTACTCATACGTACCTCCACTAATATATGATTTAAAAAACCTTCATGATCCCTATTTAGATATTCAACTAAATTCTGATCGCCCTGAAATGCCATTCACAACATTCATCTGTTCCAACACGATCTACTTTTGCAATTCTTTCGCCTTCTTTTTGAATTCTTCTGTTTGTTCTTGATATTCCTCTTTCGTGACCGCTTTAAATTCTATTGTCCCGCCTGCCATTTTAAAAGGAAATTTAATGTATGTTGCGTCTCGGTCAGTTTCACCTAAAATAAAACCCTTTTCAATTGCAGGATAAGTACTCAAATCAAACATCATCCCATCTGAAACTCCACCAGCTGTATGTTTCGTTTCTTTATAAGGTTCACCACCATCTCCTGGGGTCTTTCTCATTAGAAAAGAACCTGCCCATTCAGACTGCATATACATTCGTTTTACTTTTAGAAATAGTTGGTACGAACCATCCTCTGCCGTATACAAATAACCATAAGCGCCTGTTACTTTCTTAATGAAGTTTCGTACATAATCATGAAATCTATTTTCCGTGTCATCCATCAGTTTCTCATATCGAGTATGAATGTCCTGTTGAACAGCACGTAGGTTTTTTTGATCAACTGCTTTGTATGTGATGCTGTGCTTTTCACCTTGTTTTTTCACAGAAAGATCCTTTTCGGCAAGGTGAACTTCATATGTGACCGTTTCTTTCCCTTGCTTCACATAAAATTCGTAACCGTTTTCAATTGATTTCCCAGTTAATTGATATTTGTTGATAAACATATTGGGATCATAATGCCTTTTCGGATTTTCCTCTAAAATGGTTTCATTCAGATGACCTGTTACTTTTCCGTTTCTTTCCGTTACCTTGAACCAGTTCACACGATCATGAGTCTTATATGCAAAGGCGTAGGGGTGATTTAAACCACTCTTTTTTGCGATTGCTTGATAGGCTATCCAGCCGCCTCCACCAATAATTAGTACTGCCAAAATAGCCATGGTCCAGACTTTGTATTTACTCATATGTCCCCCTCCAAAATATGATCTTTCAATCTATATGAATGATTCATTTCATGAATTAACAAATCAGTGATCTCTTCACCTCCTTTCTAGCATTTGTTTTTTTCTCATACATCTTGTGTCTGCAGCTATACATCGTTTATTATATATCTAAATGATATATCTTTTAGATAGGTGTGCTGATATGAAAAAATACAATGATACGACGTATGCGATTTTAGGTATTTTAACGACAGATTGTAAGTCAGGGTATGAAGTGAAGCAATTAATTGATAGGAGCTTGCATCACTTTTGGAAAATTAGTTATGGACAAATTTATCCAGCTTTAAAGTTAATAGTCGAGGAAGGGCTTGCGAAGGTTTCACCCGCTTCTACAACTGGGCGCTCAGACAAGCGGGAGTATCATCTGACTGAAAAAGGGCTGGACACGTTGAGGCAATGGCTGGCGCATCCGCTCGATCAAGTACCATCAGAACGAAATGAAGTGTTATTAAAGTTATTCTTTGGTCAATATCTTTCGTTTGAGAAAAAATTGGTGCTTTTACAGGATTATGAGAGGCAGCTCCGTATCCGTTATGAGACATATGTTGCGATTGAACAAAACATTCAAGAGCTGTATCCAGA
The DNA here is from genome assembly GCF_037976435.1 of Bacillus sp. FSL K6-2841. NCBI lineage: Bacteria > Bacillati > Bacillota > Bacilli > Caryophanales > Bacillaceae > Bacillus > Bacillus sp. FSL K6-2841. Next base: position 3,558,925 of record NZ_CP150266.1, read on the forward strand.
TGAAGCTGATGCGAAGTATTGGCTGTATACGTTAGATTACGGAAAGAAAGTGGCGCAGGCTGGAATTGATTGGTGCGTGGAGACCTGTGAATCGATGAAGAAAGAAGGGTGAACAAGTGAAAAAAAATATACGTGCTGGCAGGTATACAACAGACAATTCTGAGCCGATTGTTGTGTTCATTATCGGAATGAGAATCAATAAACGCTGGGCTGTCCATCAATGGCTGCCAGTATTTAAGGCGATGCCGGGGATGATCAAAGAACTTTATACACATCAAGAAGAACTTGGTTTTCTAGGGACAGAAAATTACTTCGGTTTACGCACAACCACCATGATCCAATATTGGAAATCAACAGAGGACCTCCTTGCCTACGCCAAGATGGAGAAGCATTTGGCTGCTTGGAAAGGATTTAACCAAAGAGCACGAAATAATGACGCGGTCGGAATTTATCATGAAACGTATCAAATTCAAGCCGGCTCATATGAATCTATCTACGTGAACATGCCTTCATATGGATTGAGCCAAGCTAAAGCGCCCATCCTAATTGGAAAAGGGAAAGGAAAAGAAACCGCAAAAGAACGCCTTTCTACAACAAATTCCTAGAGCTGATTCTCTAGGAATTTCTTTTTGCAACCATCACAAAATGTTTTAATATGCGGGCAGTTAATCCCCAAATGGTGTAACGATCGTAATCATAAAACCACTCCTCAATCGAACGACTCCCCCAGCTGTATTTTTCTCCATTCATGATTTTTTCATAAGGAAAGTCCTCTCCTGGTGTTGGCTGCACCGATACATGGTGTAAGTACGGTTCGTATTGGATGAGCCATGATAGAGGCACAGTAAAGGTCTCCTCTACTTCTTCTTGATTAAAGGAATGTTTGACCTGCTGTTCATCAATGATTCCGACAAATGGATATACCACAAAGGATGGAGAGGCAATATAAGGACTGAGCTGTCCTAACACCTTGACGGATTCGGGCGGAATCCCTAGTTCTTCATATGTTTCCCGCAGTGCAGCTTCCTGTGCGGTTTCGCCGCCGTCGAGTTTGCCTCCTGGGAAGCTAATATCGCCAGGCTGTTTTCTCATCGTCAGTGATCGTACTTCAAATAAAACATGCCATTCCCCGTTTACTTGCACCAAAGGGACAAGGACTGCAGCTTTGAACGCTGTTTCTTCTCCAATAAATAAAGGTTGAGATTGATGTAAGTCATTTTTTAATTGGTCAATGAACACGGGCATCACCTATTTTCTGTTTCTCTTTCTTTTAGCGTATCATGGTTCATCTTTTGAAGAAAGATGATCTTTCTGACAATTATTTTTATCAATTTGACAACTTTACTTGTCAAATTGAATAATATGCTTTACAATCAAAGAAAGATTCAGATCAAATTGAGGTGACAGAATGAAAAATCGATTAAAAGAGCTTCGTGCGCGTGATGGTTTGAACCAAACTGAGCTTGCCAATCGTGCAAAAGTTTCTCGTCAGACCATCAGCTTAATGGAGCGAGATGAACTAATGCCATCTCTCTTGCTCGCTGTTAAGCTTTCACGAATTTTTCAGGAACCCATTGAACGTATTTTTCTATTCGAGGAGGATGAACTATCATGAAAACTGTATACAAAATGCTCTTAGGTGCTCTCCTTGGCTTTCTCGGTGCTTACTGTCTGCTTGCAGCTGAATTTGAGATGACCCTTCTTGATGTTGCATTTGAAGCGACTCTTGTCATCAGCGGCTTGACGATTGTATTAATTGTTTATTGTTTTTCAGGGATTTCACGTATGAAGAAAAGAGTATCACTTTCGGTATCTGGAGATGAAGAGGATGAACTCGAAGTAAAACAGTATCGCACCTTTACTGATTCGACTTTAGCCAATACGGTAAGTACCATTTTATCCATTATTGCCATCGGTATGGCTATCGTCACCGAACAGCCTATTTGGCTGATTCTCGTCAATGTTGCTATATTTATCGTCACCATTATCAGTTCTTACGTAGCAATATCCGTTCTAAAACTTGTCTACCCTAATCGCAATCTCCCAAGCCCTTCTGACAAAGATTATAGTAAAAAACTGCTTGCTATTTCCGACGAAGGTGAAAAGCATGTGATGCTTGGCGGATTGTTTCACACGTATCAAATGATGAACATCTTATTGACCGGTGCCATGTTTATTCTGATCGTGTATTCCCTTGGAGCCAATCACTCTCAGCTCTTTTCAATCATCGTGATTGGACTTGTTTTAATTATTTTGAATGCAAATTATATGTTCAGGATTAGAAATCGTTAAATAAACAAAAAGCACAGCCTAATACAAAGGCTGTGCTTTTTTCTGTCCATTATGACGCACGGCGTTTCTTTCGTGCATAAATCAATAATAAGAAACCAAACCAAACCGGTGTTAACAAGAGCGCCGGACGTGTTGCATCCGCAAACAGCATGATCACAAGAATGGCAGCAAAAAGGACAAGAACACAAATGTTTACAAAAGGTGTGAACGGTGCTTTAAAGGTAGATGCTGCATGCAGTTCAGGCTTTGTTTTTTTATATTTCAAATGGCAAATTAGAATTATACTCCATACCCAAATGAAACAAATGGCGCTGATGGTTGTGACAATACCAAAGGCTTGTTCTGGAATCAGCTTGCTTAAAAGAGCACCGACCGAAACTACAATCGTTGAAACGAATAGTGCATTACTTGGAACAGCGTGCTTGTTCAGGCGGCCAAAGGAAGATGGGCCCTGTTTTTGATGACTGAGATTATACAAAATTCGGCTCGTTGAGAACATACCGCTATTACAAGCCGAAGCCGCAGACGTCAAGACAACAAAATTAATGAGTCCCGCTGCTACTGGAATTCCAATCAGCCCAAAGGTTTTCACAAAAGGACTTTCTGATGCACTGAGCTCAGTCCATGGATTGATACACAGTAAGACAAAAATGGCGCCCACATAGAAAAAGAGAATTCTTAATGGAATTTTATTAATCGCAGATGGGATGTTTTTTTGCGGATTGGCTGTTTCTGCTGCGGACACACCGACCAGTTCCACTCCCACATACGCAAAGATGACCATTTGGAATGACAGTAAGAAGCCTGTGACACCATGCGGGAATAGTCCGCCGTGTGACCAAAGATTCGTTACCGTCACCGGCCCTGCATCTGTTTGGAAACCAATGATTAAAAGGACAATTCCAACGCCGATCAGCAATAGAATCGTAATCACTTTAATGAGTGCAAACCAAAATTCCATTTCTCCGAAAAGCTTCACCGTTAATAAATTAAACCCTAGTAAAATCAACAAACAAATAATAGCAGGAATCCATTGCGGGATATCAAACCAATACTGCACATACACTCCGACCGCAATAACATCCGCCATCGCGGTCATAATCCAGCAAAACCAATACGTCCACCCTGTCACAAAGGAAGCCCACGGACCAAGGTAATCCTCTGCAATATCGGTTAATGACTGATAGCCTGTCTTCGATAAGAGTAGTTCACCAAGTGCCCTCATGACAAAAAAGATCGCCATTCCGACAATTAAATAAGCAAAAATGATCGATGGCCCTGCCAACTGAATGGCCTTTCCAGAGCCTAAAAATAGCCCAGTTCCAATGGTTCCGCCAATTGCAATCAACTGAACATGGCGGTTTGATAAATCTCGTTTTAATTCTTGTTGTTCCAATGCTAACGCCCTCCTACGACACGATCTTATACTGAAATAATGAACTCTCAAAAAGTCCATAAAAAAAGAGATTGGATGCGCTCCAATCTCACGGTCATAAAAGAATAGCAAAATAGAGAAAAGCAATACATGGCTTCATCCATGCATTACAAATACAATATTTCGTACTCTTCTGTCCTTTTGCCTGAGATTGTGAACCCTTCGGCGCCGCACATACATGCGGTCTCTCCAGAAGCTGCTCCTGCTATAGTGTGACCCACAGCAATCATAGCCTTCGTTATTTACTTAAAATGTTGCTATTTCTGAATAATTTCATATTTTACGCCTCTAAAAGAAAGCTGTCAATGGAAATCTTTTATGAGTGACGGTGGCAGCCATATAACTTCACTTCATCAATCCCCCTTGATTCATGTATAATAAATCAAAAGATGTTCGGCTCGTTTGATGGAGAAATCCCTCTTGATCAAGAACAAAGTTAGGTAATCCATGGAAGTTGGTGAAAACAAATGAAAAAAATGAACAAACAGCGTGTCACATTACAGGAAGTCGCCAAGCATGCCGGTGTTTCGACTTCAACGGCATCACTTGTTGTTCGAAATAATCCTAGAATCTCTGAAGCCACTCGAAAAAAAGTACTGCAATCCATGGAGGACTTAGGATACGTATACGACCGCGTTGCTGCCAACATGCGGTCAAAAAGCTCAAATATCGTTGGCGTGATTGTCACGGATATTTCTAACACCTTTATTTCTGAGTTTTTAATTGGCGTGCAAACCACACTTGAGTCACTGGGCTATACTGTTCTACTTGGTACGACCTTTGACAGTGTCGATAAACAGGAGCGGCTCATTTCCACAATGGTAGAGCACCGAGTGGGCGGGATTATTTTAAACCCAGCTTCAAAAAGCTCTGCACGAACGGTTAAACAATTAAATCAAATTCGCACCCCAAAAGTACTGGCAAATCGTGAATTATCAGATGTGCAATGTGACTATGTCGGTGTTGATTATGAACAAGGTGCTTGGATGGCGGTTCATCATCTTCTTCAAAAGGGGCATCGGCGTATCGCCTTCTTAGGCGGCATCAAGACCTCATCGACTTGGATTGAGCGGATGAAAGGTTTCAAAAAAGCACATGACGAAGAAAATCTGACGATTGATGATTCTCTTATTATTGACATAGAACCTACTCGTGAAGGCGGGAAAGAAGCACTTGGCCAAGTGCTTGATCAGCCTGAGCCTCCTACTGCTATTTTTTGTTTTAGCGATCTAGTCGCATTTGGGGTCATTCAAGAACTGTCAGCACAGGACATTAAGCCTGGTGAAGATATCGATGTGGTTGGATTCGATAATGTTCCTGAAGCAGAGATGTACCATCCGCCGCTCACCACTGTTTCCTCCTTCCCCCGATCCATCGGGGTAAAAGCAGCGAACCTTTTATATCATAAAATGAACGAACAGGATGAAGAGCTGCAGAGATTGATCTTAAAGCCTCAACTTCATATTAGAGAAACCGCTCCCTCATGATGAAAAAGAGAATTGCATGCAGCAATTCTCTTTTTTTGTTGATCAAGTCAATGATTTCTTTGTTTCATTTTCCTTTTTTTAAATCACAAAGTCATAAACTTGACACATTTAAAACACAGGAGTATATTTATCTCGTTGCTTCTTTTAGTATATCGTTATACCTATTTCATCTTATCGTTATTTCTATTAAAAAACAGGTGAAATTGATTTTTTATGATTCTGATCAAATCATGAACTGTCATTTTCTAATCAAGACTGGTATTATTTTTTACATTTTAGTAGAACGATGTACTTAAATGAAGAACAGATGAATATTCATTATTTTACTCATCAATCACACAAGGGGTGTTGTGATGGACTTATGTACATGTAAGGAAATATCAAAGGGTATACAAAGAATTTAACCTTAAAGGGGTTTCAAATATAGGAGTGGGAACATGAAAAATCCTTATATTAAATCATCACTTGGAATGTATTTAAACTACTTCATGCTTGGCATGATCAATATTATTGTAGCTTCTAACATGGACAGCTTATCTGAACGTTACCATGTAGATATTCCGAAAATCAGCTTGCTTGTATCGGCGATCGGAATTGGTAAACTCATTGCTCTCTTTTTCTCAGGCCGGTTAGCCGACAGTTGGGGACGTAAGCCTGTCATTATTACAGGAAATTTTCTTTACTTATTATTCTTAATCGGTATTCCAACGACAACGAGTTATACACTGGCATTCATCCTTGCGATTTCAGCAGGTATTGCAAATTCACTGCTTGATTCAGGAACCTATCCTGCTTTGACAGAGTCATTTCCGAAGAAAGCAAGTTCGGCTTCTGTTTTAGTGAAGGCGTCTGTATCCATTGGTGCGACTGTTCTTCCATTTATCTTGGCGTTCCTAGTGGCACATGACATCTTTTGGGGCTGGGCTTTCTTTGGACTAGGACTTCTTTATTTACTTGTTGGGATTTACTTAATCTTTATGCCCTTCCCGAACCATAAGCAAGTTTCTTCACAAGACGCTCTTCCAGTACAGGAGCAGCTGAAAGAAGAACCAAAAATGCTTGGCGAAGGCTTAGCTGTTGTACTCATGGGATTCACGTCAACTGCATTATTTGTCGTATGGCAGACATGGCTTCCGCAGCTCGGGTTAAAATTAATCGGACTTGGCACAGAACAAGCCACACAGCTTCTATCTTATTTTAGTATCGGTGCACTGGTATCTGTTCTCTTGCTATCGATCGTCTTAGATAAATTCATTTCACCGATTATGGTAGCGATCATTTATCCAATTGGGGCGTTCCTTGCAATGCTTTCACTTTTCCAAATCGAAGCATACAGCATTGTCATTATCAGCACTTTTTTCTTAGGGCTATTTACAGCGGGAATCTTCCAGCTGGCGATGAGTATTATGATGAAACTATTCCCGACAAACAAAGCAACGGCTTCATCCTACGTCAACATTGCGGCAAGCTCCGCGTTTATTCTCGTGCCGCTCATTACAAGTGGATTGGTCAGCACGTACGATATTAAAATGACGTTATTTTTCGATATGATCATTGCGGTTATGAGCGTATTGCTAGCGGTCTTTGTTCTTGGACGCATGAAAAAATTATTTAGATAATTAAGGAGATGTCAATCATGACAAACATACATGAACGAAATATTGATGGGAAAACAAAATTAGTCGGTCTTCTTGCTACACCAATCGGGCACAGCCTTTCACCACGGATGCATAACCTTGGCTATACACTAACAGGGATCAACTATGCTTATCTCGCATTTGAAGTAGGGAACGATGAACTAGAAGCAGCCGTATACGGTATGAAAGCAATGGGTGCAGCTGGATTTAACGTCTCTATGCCGAACAAAATGAAAGTACTAGATTACTTAGACGAACTAGACGATTCTGCAAGATACACACGTGCAAGCAATACCGTTGTCAACAAGGATGGTAAGCTCATCGGTTACAACACAGACGGTCTTGGGTATGTGAGAAACTTGATTGAACATGGCGTTGAATTAGCCGGTAAAAAGGTCACTCTCGTTGGCTCTGGCGGTGCGGCGACTCCGATTGCGATTCAGCTTGCACAATCTGGCATTCGTGAAATTAGTATTTTCGCTCGTAATGATCAATACTTTGTTCAAGCAGAAGAAAATGTAAATTATATCAACAACGAAATGAAATCTTTCGGTGTCAAAGCAAACATTTTCCCACTTGAAGACAAAGACGCGTTCCGCCGTGAAGTAGCAGAAAGCGCGATTCTAGCAAATGGGACAAGCCTTGGCATGAAACCACTAGATCAACTCAGCATTATCGATGATACACTTGATGTACTTCGTGAAGATTTGATCGTGACTGATGTCGTATACAACCCGCAAAAAACAAAGCTTCTTGCGCAAGCACAGGAAGCTGGCGCCAAAACCATTAACGGTCTTGGAATGATGCTATGGCAAGGTGCACTTGCTTACAAACTCTTTACTGGTGAAGATATGCCAGTTGATCAAGTAAAACAAATTCTTTTTGAAAATGACCGATTCTAATACAAAAAAAAGACGACTTCCCTGAACGGAGGTCGTCTTTTTTTAATCATGTACCATGATTTGGCGGTATCGATACAGGATATACAATGCGCCGATAATGGCCGCAACAGCCACCACTGCATCGAACATAAAGATTTGTAAAATGGACGAGTGACTCTGAATTAAACCTGTTACAACCGGGATGACGATAGCCGACACGCCGCCCGCAGTGGAGATAATCCCTGTCATCGTCCCTTTGTTTTTCCAGAAGAATTCAGCCATCACAGTTAACGTCAGCTGAAAGACTCCTGCTGTTGAAAATCCCAATACAAACGCATTGACGGTTCCGATGACTGGGGATTTCACGACCAAGAGCACACAAATGGAAACAAGCGTAATGATTGGATAGATCAGCAGCACAGTGACTGGACGGACAAAACGGCGCAACAGAAATGCGAGCATCACGACAGACAGCAGCCCGCCCATGCTATAGTAACTGAGCAGTTTCACAGCACTGCCCGATGCCATCCCCAATATAGCCTCACCGTACGTAGGAAGCCAAATTTGCGGCAAAGCATATAACCCATTTGACGTAAAGCTGATCACAATGAGTGCGATCCCTTCTCTCCAAAATGTAGGCTCTGTCGAGAAGCGCGGAAGTCCGTCATGGTCCGTTACCTGGACTTGTTCTACCTTGCGATGATTCGGAAATGGCAAGGTCCACAGCATCAAAACATTCACAAGATAGATCAGAGCAGGAACAAAAAATGCCATTCCATAAAACAAATCATGCTCTGCCAAAAAGAAAATCGCGAGTGGCAAAATGGTTGCCCCAATTGATATAAAGGCCTTCACCATCACATTCGCAGATCCCGAGTTTTGCGGGAAAGCCTCCATTAATGCAGGATACGTCCCAGCATCCATCGCTGAATTCGCGACTCCTGCCAAAATCGCAAACGCAAACGCAATTTGATAATTCGGAGACAATGGAATTCCGATCAGGAACACCGCCATGAGCACACCCGAAACCAAAATGACCGGCTTCCGCCCAAAACGATCTGACAGCACGCCCGATAAACCATACGTAAGTACCCTGCCAATGCCAAGCGCCGAAATCATATAACTAATTCCTGCACTATTGGTATCTAACTGTTTGATTAAAAATGGCATATTGGAAGCCAAAATTATATTGACCATACCTAATAAAAAGTAATTAATATACAGACTAGAAGCCGTTCTCACATACGGATTCCTCATCCTGACACACCCCTCAACACCATCGCAATGAAGTGACCGCTTATAAGATCTCATGTGTGAGGAAGAACAGCTTTACAGCCTTCACGTTCATACATCTCATCATGTCATGCAGCTCGCAGCTTACATGCCCTTCATGTATCAAGCATTTCTTCAATTTTTCACTGCTCTTATTTTATATGAATGTGAAAAGTAATGATAGTGAATTGCTTAAATTTGAGGGAATTGAGACGCTCTCGGTAGTGGTTTCCATGTATTTGAATTTTATCTTCTCTTGATTGAAGGAAAGTAAAAACCTTTTGACAAAACAATTGATTTTCTTCGATATCTAAAAATACGTTTCCTGGTAGTGTCATATAGCTTAATTCGTTCATTAAGTGCTTTCTTCTGCTTCTTCTTTTTAAGGTGTCCATTTTTGCTTTAGAGTTATTCATGTTAGCGACCTTAATCTTCCCTTTCCATCTCGTACTTATCATTACGATACATACTTCATTAGAAAATTCATTACATCAAATCATGTAATAAAACCTATTCATATCTTTATCTCTTTTCAACCTCTGCAGCGATATGAGACAATGCTAACTAAAAACAAACCACTCTCAAAAGGAGTATCCATATGTATAAAAAAATTATTCCTGTTGTTATGGTAATATTCGTCCTTTGGATTCTTCTTCAAATATCCTTGAACATGAATATCCTTCACAATCCAATGAACTATTTTGTCGCTATTACTCTCTTTTTTCTTTGTATTCAGTCTCTATTAAAACATAAACGATGAAAAACCCGAACAAGCATATACCACGCTCATCCGGGCTTCTATTATTTTCTTTATTACACTTCTTCACCATTCGTGGCAATGACGTTTTGGTACCAAGTAAACGAATCTTTTTTGAGTCTCTTCATTGAACCGTTGCCTTCGTTGTCGCGGTCAACATAGATCATGCCGTAGCGTTTTTTCATTTCGCCTGTTGTGAATGACACGATGTCAATGATACCCCAAGGTGTGTAGCCAATCAGGTCAACACCGTCGTATTCGATGGCCTTTTTCAGTGCTTCGATATGAGAAGCGAGATATTGAATTCGTTCTGGATCATGAATGGAGCCGTCTTCCTCCACTTGATCAATGGCACCAAACCCATTTTCAACGATGAAGAGCGGGATTTGATAACGATCGTAAAAACGATTCAACGTATATCTTAAGCCTGTTGGGTCAATGGACCAGCCCCAGTCGCTTGATTTGATATAAGGATTATCTACACCATGCGGAAGGGCTCCGTTGACAATGTCTCCGTCGTTATCAGACACCGCATCACTTTTAACCGTTGTCGACATGTAGTAGCTAAAGCCAAGATAATCTACTTTCCCTTTTCTTAAGCTTTCTTCATCACCTTCTTCAAACGGAATATGATAGCCTTCGCGTTCGAATTCTTTCAGTGCATAGCTTGGATAGTAGCCCCGAACTTGTACATCTGGAAAGAAATAGCGTTGTCTCATATATTCTTCAGCAAGCATGACATCCTCTGGATTTGAGGAATATGGATAGATTGGCACATGAGAAACCATTGCACCAATTTGAAAAGCAGGATTGATTTCTTTTCCTTTGGCTACTGCCCATGCACTTGCAAGTAATTCATGGTGTCCTGCTTGATACATGACTTCTTTGGCATTTTCGCCTTCTTTGACTGATACCCCTGAGTTTGTCCAAAGGAACAGTGGGTTGTTGACATCCATTTTGTTATTGATTTCATTAAATGTCATCCAGTATGTGACCTTGTCCTTGTATCGATTGAAGCACACTTCTGCGAATTTTGCGAAGTATTCAGCAACTTTTCGGCTTCTGAATCCGCCGTATTCTCTTGCCAAGTGAAGCGGCATCTCAAAGTGAGACAGCGTAATCACAGGCTCGATGCCATGCTTGAGAAGTTCATCGAATACATCATCATAGAATTGTAAACCTGCTTCATTCGGTTCCGCTTCATCCCCCTTAGGGAAAATCCGGCTCCAGCCGATCGATGTACGCAGGCATTTTAACCCCATTTCAGCAAACATCGCGATATCTTCCTTGTAACGATGATAGAAATCGATTGCTTCATGGTTCGGATAAAATTTGCTGTCTTCTATCGTCTCCGTCATTTGTCTCGGTACTCCGTGAGCACCAGCTGTCATTACATCCACAACACTTGGACCTTTTCCTGCTTCATTCCATCCACCTTCAAATTGATGTGCAGCTAATGCGCCGCCCCATAGAAAATCTTTTGGTAATGTCATTATCTATTCCTCCTATTTCACAATTGTGATCATGACGTCCGTTGGCTGACATGTCGATTGTTTTTCCACGATCACATCTTCGTACGCTTGTGTATTGGTGATGATGATCGGTGTGACTGTTTTTAATCCTTTGCTTTCAATGGCTTCTTGATCAAATGTCATCAACAAATCACCCTTCTTTACCTTGTCACCTTCTTTGATCTTGAGTGTAAACGCTGAGCCATCTAGAGAAACCGTATCAATTCCTACGTGAACAAGTAACTCCACACCAAATTCTGAACGAAGTCCAATGGCATGCTTTGTTGGTGCAAGCATGACGACGCTGCCGTCAAACGGTGCATACAGCTTATTGTCTGTCGGTTCAATGGCAAACCCTTTGCCCATCGCCCCAGAGCTAAATACAGCATCTGGTACTTCAGATAATGCGAGCACTTTTCCAGTAAGTGGTGCAGTGATTGTTTCTTCATTGTTCATCGAAGCATTTTTATTTTCTTCATTTTGATCTTTGATAGCTGTTGCGCCGGCGGTCTGTTCTACTGTATCTTCCCCATAACCAAACATTTGAATGAGTACAACTGGTAAAATCAGCGCAATTGCCACACCAATTAAAATACCAATGATCGATGTTGGATAATCTGCACTAATTCCGTTCACAATTGTCAGCGGACCAGGCAAACCTGCATACGCAAAGTAATAAGGTGTGAAGAAGCTGGCAACGATGGCACCGGCTGCTCCAGAAATACATCCGAAAATAAACGGCTTTTTAAAGCGTAAGGTAACACCATAAATCGCTGGCTCGGTGATTCCGAAGAGTCCCGTGATTCCAGCTGACACTCCGACTTTCCTAGTTTCACGGTTTCTTGCTTTTAAAATAACCCCTAACACTGCGCCGACCTGAGCGATAACAGCGATGGTTTGATATGCCTGGAAGGAGTCCCGTCCGTATTGTTCAAAGTTGGCGAGCACCATTGGCGTGATGCCCCAGTGAACGCCGAAAATGACAAGCACTTGCCAGAATCCACCGATAATGGCGCCTGCTAAAGCCGGTACATTTTCTGCTAAAATGTTGTATCCGTTTGCAATCCCATTTGCACCTGCTGTTGAAAGAGGACCAATTAATAGAATGGTTAACGGAACCATGACGACCATACAGAGAAATGGCACAAATAACGGTTTGACAACCTCGTGAATCCGTTTGTTTAAAAATCTCTCTACATATGAAAGAATCCACACTAAGAACAGCGGAGGCAAAACGGATGACGTATAAACAGTTTCAGATAATGCAATCCCTAAAAAGGTAACGCCTTCACCTGAAGCTACACGTCCAGCAATTTCTGTCCATGCCGGACTAACAAGCGCTGCTGTACACGCCACGGCGATATACATATTCGTTTTAAAATGCTTGGCTGCTGTGATGGCAATAAAGATTGGCAAGAACGTAAACGGCGCCCAGGAAATAAAACTAAAGACTTCATACGTTCCCGTTTTCGAAAAGCTTGGAAATAACAAATTAATGAGGATAAGTGCACCTTGCAAAATACCAGCTGCGGCCAAAATATACACAAAAGGCGCAAACACAGCGGACATGGTCGCGATGACACGGTTCAGTATCGTTCCTTTGTTTTCATTAGGCTGGTCATCATCTGACGTTTGAAGCTGAACAAGGCTTGAAAAATGCTCGTATACCTCACCAACATGCTGGCCGATGACGACCTGAAATTGACCACCGTTTTCCACCACGGTAATAACGCCAGGCATCGCATTGACTGCTTCCTTAGCCTTAGGATTTGAACGTTTTAGTACCAAACGCAGCCGCGTGGCGCATCTTGCGGCACTCACCACATTTTCTTCTCCGCCAACTGCCTCTAAGATGTCTTCTGCGAGCTTTTGATAATCCCTCACTTTTGACATATAAACCCCCCCTTTATCACCAATAGTATATATACATTATAATTATACCGGTACAATTTATCAATGCCTATATAATTTCATTTAGCATATCAAAGAAAAATCGGTATGTGCTATAATCAAAGACAATAAATCGTGAAAACAAAGAGGAATGGCTATGTTAAAGTATCAACAAATTGCGAGCGATATTGAAAAATATATTGTCACCCATGAGCTGCAGCAAGGGGACAAGCTTCCTGTACTCGAAACCCTCATGAGCCAATTTGCTGTGAGCAAAAGCACCATTATTAAATCATTAGACTTACTCGAAAGAAAAGGAATTATCTATCAAGTGAGGGGTAGCGGCATCTTTGTTCGAAGACACAGGCGCAAGGGCTACATTAGCCTTTTATCCAACCAAGGGTTTAAAAAAGATTTAGAGGAATTTCAATTGACTTCAGAGGTTTTAATGCTAGACACCCTCAAACCGCCTGAAGAAGCAGCGCTTAATTTGAATATTGAACAAGATGAAGATGTTTTTTACCTCAAACGCATCCGTTACATCAATGGACAAACCTTATGTCTAGAAGAATCCTATTACCGAAAAACCATCATTCCCTATCTCAACACAGAAATTGCCGCCGATTCTGTTTTTAAATTTATCAGTGAAGGCCTTGGGCTCAAAGTCGGCTTTTCCGATATGTACTTGCAAGTAGGCAAACTGAATGAAACCGAAGCAAAACACCTCGGCCTTAAACAAGACGATCCCGCTCTCCGTGTCGAAACCGTCTTTCATCTCACAAACGGCCAGCCTTTCGATTTCTCGAAAATCACATATAACTACATGCAATCCCAATTTTTTATTCAAGCGAATAATTATTATGGGTGATGGTTGGAAAAAGCCTCCTGAGACATTCAGGAGGCTTTTTTACGATTTACCTTACAACCTTTAAACTTTCCCTCCTTCTTTTTTGAGAAGAAAGACCGTCAATCGCCACATCACCATAATAAATGTCTATGTGATCTCCTTTGCCAATTAGAGCAACTGGAAAAGCATGCTGTTCTTGCAGACACTTTTCAAACTCATCTGGATGAATCTCGACTTCAATTTCATGTCCAATGAACGCATATTCAAACATAATCGTATGATAAAGATTCACAAGACAGCGTATGATCTCCTGCTGAAGATGAATGAAATCATGAGAAACAACCTCTGTCCACTTTAAACAGATAACAAACCCTACATAACCTGTTTCTTTTTGTATGTTGATGGTCATATCATTTAGCTTCGACCCCGACAATTCAAACTCTGTATAATAACCTGAAAAGTTATCATCTTTGATGATGTTCTCTTTTATACTTTGTTCAATCCCTATTTCGCCATCAGAATCCTTACTATACTTTACTTTGGTAATAGACATTTCTTTTTCAGCTAGATAATCAGCCAATTGGCGAAAAGCATTTGGTAAATGAATGGTCTCATAAAAAACGATGCCAATATTGATGTATCCACCTATAGCTATCATGCATCCCTCTCTTTATTTTTTCTTTCATTATACTTTACTCAAACCTGTATTCTGAGAAAACTCCTTCACTTACATGAACACTTCCGATTTAAAGTATCAAAAAGATTCATTTTACGAATGCATTAATCAAACTTATGATAAACGTAACAAGAATGTATAGGGGGATTCATTATATGAGAGATGTTAGGGTGTACCATGTCGATGCGTTTACAACTGAGAAATTTGGAGGAAATGCTGCTGGGGTCGTGTTGGATGGTGATCTTTTAATGGAGGATGAGATGCAGAGCATTGCCAAGGAGTTGAATTTACCGGAATCCGTCTTCTTGCTGCCTGCCCATGATAAGGAAGCCGATTATCGCGTCAAATACTTTACACCTACGGAAGAGGTTAATTTCTGCGGGCATGCGACTGTTGGATTGACTTGGCTTTTGGCGACGGAGCTTGGGCTGGCAAAAGAGAAAACAGGGGTCGTGTTAGAAACGAAGATTGGCAAGGTTCCTGTTGTGTGGCACGAAGAAAATGGCAAAGTCATCGATGTGGAAATGACGCAGGTGACACCGGAAACGCGGGATTTTATAATCGATTTAGAAGAGCTTAGTGACATGCTTGGTATCAGCAGTGACCGCATTGATCCATCGTATCCTATCAAATTAGCAAACACCGGAAACTGGCATCTTCTCGTTCCGATGAAGCACCAGCAAGACATCGATCAAGCGGCACCGAACTTAGCCGCTTTAGGGAAAATGAATAAAGAACAAAATATCACGACGACTCACCTTTATTCATTTCACACCACAAAAGAGGTCGATCTTTACACGAGGGATTTTGCACCTGGGATTGGGATACCCGAAGATCCGGTGACAGGGGCAGCAAACGGAGCATTGGCTGGCTATCTTTATTTGGAAGGTATCATTTCTCAGCAAGAAACCACTCTCCTGCACATTGCCCAAGGAGATGCCATCGGCAGACCTGGCATCCTTCTTATCACGGTCATTCCGGATGAATCAAAGCCTGTGATCAAAGTGGCAGGCGCAGCGGTTATCACTATTCGCGGCGTGTTGACCTTATAAACCATCAGCTTGAATGGGTGACATCCTGTTCAAGCTGATTCTACTTGAAATGATCTTTGACCACTTCGATCCATCTTATAGCCGATGGAGATGCCGCTTTGAATGATTTGAACGCCAAGTTGATCTCACGATATACGCTTTTCTCAAGTGGAATCACTTTCGTATCAGACATCTGCTCCGGCAAAATTAACGTCGGAATAATGGTCACTCCAAGTCCCTCTTGAACCATAGAAATGAGCGTATTGTTGTCTCCTATTTCAAACAAAACATGAGGCTTCACGCCTCTTTCTTTTAATAATTTCTTAATGAGCAGGTCACAGCCCGCTTTTGGCATAATGAATGCTTCATCATGGAACGAGTCAACTTCTATCACTTTCTTCGTATTGAAGCGATGATCCTCTTGCATGAGCACCACCAATTCATCTTGGAAAAGTGGAATGGTTTCGAATTCTCTCGATGGCTGCGTTAAAAAACCAACATCAATCGTACCAGATGCAATCCATTCCTCAATCTCCTCATAACCACCTTCATATAACTCTACTTGGATATTGGGATACACTTTGGTAAAACGGTGAATCAGCTGCGGAAGCATTTTTGAAGAAAAACTAGAAAACGTTCCGATCTTGATATTTCCCACTTCCATCCCTTGAATCAACGCCGCCTCCTGCTCAAGCAATGACGCATGATGAATGATTTGCCGAATATGCGGCATCACCCGCTCACCTGCATCCGTTAACGACAACCCGTTTCGATTCCGCCGAAGCAGCACTACCCCTAATTCTGACTCAAGCTTCGCAATATTATGACTGACTCCAGACTGCGTTAGTCCTAGCTTCTCCCCGGCTTTTGTAAAACTGCCGCACTCGACGACTGTTAGAAATACTTTGTATTGGAATGTGATCAGTGTGCTCACCTCGTATTTTCATATCGTAAATCGAAAAATAACTCAACATGTCTAATTTATCTCGAGATTCAATATTTACACCTATAGCCACTGAGATATTTTGCTAAATTTATGATACGATAATAGGCAAAAAGACTACAGGGGCTTGCTAAATGAGTGAACTTATTATTGAAAAACGCGATTTTATGACAGATCAAATTCTTTCTTTACGAACAACCGTATTTCATAATCAACCTATTGTCTATATTCTTTATGATGAAAAGAGGAAACCATCTGCTTATATTGGTCAGTCAGTCCAAGCTAGCAGACGTTTGAAGGATCATTTGAAAGACCCAAAAAAGAACAAATTAACTAAAACAATTCTGATTGGACATGAACGATTTCATCAATCCGCCTCTTACAATATTGAGACAAATCTCATAAACTACTTTATTGCAGAAAATCGTTTTCAATTAAAAAATGTTAGCCAGACACGATCGAGGGAAATGCACCATTATTATCAGAAAGACTTTTACAATGAAACTGTCTTTGAAGAGGTATGGAAGCAACTTCAAAAAGAGGAGATCGTTACTCATTCAATAGAAACATTAAAAAATAGAGATATTTATAAACTGTCTCCCTATAAAGAATTATCACCTCAACAAGTAGAAATTAAAAATGAAATCTTATCTTTTTGTAAAGAGCATATCAAACAGTCCGGTCACCATGTGATTTCGATAGAGGGTGATGCAGGAACTGGGAAGAGTGTTTTACTAAGTTCTCTCTTTAATACGATTCAGGATTTATCAAATGATATGGAATCTGTCTTAAACAAAAAGAGCAATTATTTACTTGTGAATCATGCGGAAATGCTTAAAACATATCAAAACATCGCAATGAGTCTGCCAAATCTGAAGAAGAAACAAATTATGAGGCCAACCTCGTTTATTAATCAGATGACAAAGTCAGGTGATATAGCTGACATCGTGTTAATTGATGAAGCCCACCTTTTATTAACAAAAGATGATAAGTACAATAACTTCCATTACCAAAACCAACTTGAGGAGATTATCAAACGAAGTAAAATCACCATTGTCATTTTTGACCCAAAGCAGGTACTCAAAATTAAAAGCTACTGGAATGAAAAATTACTCGAGGAAATAACAAACAGATACCATGCCAAGACTGTGAAACTTACAGAACAGATGCGTATGCATGCTGATACTGATACGTTGAAATGGATTGACCAGTTTGTCTCAAAACGATTATTAACTCTGCCTAAAAAACAGGAATCTTTCGAACTCAAAATTTTTGAGAATCCTAATCAATTTAAAACTGCCATTCAAGAAAAAGATAATGAAGTAGGCCTATCCCGCATTGTATCTACCTTTGACTTTTTACATAAAAAAGATGGAACTGCCTATATCGTAGATGAAGACGGTATTAATATGCCATGGAATTTTACAAATGATAAATGGACATGGGCTGAACATGCAGATTCAGTTAGAGAAGTGGGCTCAATCTATACGGTTCAAGGATTTGATTTAAATTATGTCGGCGTCATACTTGGCCCTTCTATCAGCTATGATGAAGAAAAGGATGAACTTCTCATAGACACGTCAAATTATAAAGACACAGGTGCATTCACATCAAGAAGTGACATGTCTCCAGAGGAAATCAAACAGGCAAAAGAAAAGATTATACTAAACTCAATTAACGTTCTGATGAAAAGAGGCATCCACGGTCTTTATATTTATGCAACAGATGAAAAATTGAGAAGAAAATTGCATGAGTTAACTGAGGGAGGCAAATATGACTGAGATCAAAGATTTAATACATTCGATTAATCAATTTAGAGATGATCGGAACTGGAGACAATATCATAATCCAAAAGACTTGGCCATCTCAATTTCGATAGAAGCAGCTGAACTGCTTGAAGACTTCCAATGGAAAAGTAATGAAGAAGCTCTTGAGGCGAACGAAGAAAATATCAAAGAGGAAATAGCAGATATCTTAATATTTTCTCTTATGCTTTGTTCAGATCTTCATCTAAATGTAAAAGAAATAATTGAAGAAAAATTAATAAAAAATGGAGAGAAGTACCCCATTGAAAAGTAAAGTAACATGATTCGTTCTACTGATTAATGAAGAAGAGTAATGTCCTATCACTCTTCTTCAATTCATTATACTTTAAGAACATATTTGTCTAATTCGTCGTTGTCGACGACGAAGACCTAGACGCTGCTTCATCAGCCTTCACACAATCAATCGCAACAACGAGCGCAATCATCACAGGCTCCATCTCTTCTTTCAAAATATCAACCTTATAGCTGTCACCCCAAGTAAACCATTCCTTCTTCACCTGGCCGATCACTTCGCCATTCTGCAGCACCTGGAAATTCATATCCCACCAGTTACCTTGCACTTCTATACCCGCTGCATCAATTGAATATTTTGCTTTAAAGAACGTAAACTCTTTTTTGATTGTCAATACCTCTTGACCACCAACTTCTACTAAAAACTTCGGCAAAAAGCTAAACATTTTCTTCGTAATTACAGCAATTTCTTCTCGTTCTGTATTCAGAATGGTAAACGTCTTCGGTACCTTCATAAAACTGCCTTCGACCACATACACATCGTTCTCCTGCTGATCCTTTACTGTAAACCTGCCGCTTAGACTAAATACTTTCTGCTTCATGTATAGTTGCTTCATACGTACCTCCGATTAAATTCAAACTTTTATCAGTCATTTATCCATTCTTTATTTACATCTAATTATACCAAAAAATAGAATGATCAAATAACATGTCGAAACTCATGCAAGTTATAATGGAAATATAAACAAAATTGAGAGGAGACCTCATGAAAAAATAGCGTTTTTTGACTGGACCATTCAATTACAAGCAGACTTAACGGCAATAACAGATCATCATGAAAAGAAGATGGTCATTTTAGAACCATCCATTGAATTAAACGGTGTGATCTGGATAGATGAAAACAACGAGCTACAAATCAAACCTACTTGGGATTGTGTCATTACAATCGATCCAACCAACAAAACTCTAACAATCCGGCAAACAGAAGAAGTATTCGGAGAAGTGTACGAATGAAAAAAGCAGGAGGAACTATGAAGAAAATCACTTTTTATGATTGGACAGTTCACTATCCTGAACATTTAACAGCTGTCAAAGATGATACAGAAAAGAAAATGGTCTTTCTAGAACAGACTGTTGAATTTAAAGGGATTATCCGTATTGATGAGAATGATGAACTGCAAATGAAGCCAACGTGGGATTGTGTCATTATGATTAATGCTAAAAACATGTCTGTTACAGTTCGTGATTCAGAAGATGTTGTAGGCTTGCCATAGACATTTAAAAGTCTCATTTGACACACCGCAAATGAGACTATTCTTCACTAACTACTCCTTTGGAAAAAACGTCGTAAAAGTCGTTCCTTCCGCATTGCTTTCTACCTCAATAGAAGCATCGTGATAAGAGAGAACTTCTTGTACAATCGATAATCCTAGACCCATTCCTTCTTTATTTCGAGCTTGATCTACCCTGTAGAATCGTTCAAATATTTTTTCCAATGTCTCTTTTTCTATTCCAATCCCCGTATCTCTGATCTTCACGACCGCTTCTGATTCATTTCCTTCACAATGAATACTGATCTCTCCGTACTCTTTGTTGTATTTAATCGCATTGCCAATTAAGTTCTCCCATACGTTGATCAGCAATGTACGGTCAGCATATACAGTGACAGGCTGTAAATCGATTTTAATTTCTAAGCCCTTCTCTTCTATCCGCCATAGCATTGAATGAACCACTTGATGAAGCTGATCATCGATCCTGACTAGCTGTTTATTCGTTGGATATGTCCCTTGATCAATTGAGGTAAGAATGAGAAGTTGTTTCGTTAAGTTTGATAATCGCTTCGCTTCTGTTTGAATAATGTGATTGTATTTTTTCCCTTCGCTTGACGAAAGCTCCCCATCCAGTAATTCAGAATACCCCCGGATATTGAGCAGCGGCGATTGGAAATCGTGCGAGACGTTATTCACGAATTTCTTTCTCGCTTGATCTGTATTCTCTAGCTTCTGCTGCATCATCCGAAAGCTATCGGCAAGCTGCCCAATTTCATCTTTTCGATTAATCATCAATGGGTACTGGAAGTTATGGTTGGCCATCTCTTGCGTGGCGCTCGTCAATTCTGAAAGGGATTGGGTGACCTTTCGAGACATCAATAAAATGCCAATGATGCTGCTAATAAATACGGCGAATATAAACCCAAATATAATCAAATGAAATTCTGTGAAAAGGCTAATATTATTCGGACGTAAAAATAATCCCCATTCTTCCCCTTCAATTTCTATTTTCGTTCCCACTGTATTTTCTATATCATTTGCGAAATGACTCATGATTAAATATGAATTTTTAAAGGATTTGATCCCATTATATGCTTTTCCGCCTTCAAATAAGGCGTGCATTTGGTCATTCCATTGTGTCGTTTTAAAGGGTTCCCCAAACATCCGCATTTCTCCATCTTCTTTAACCAATGCAATTTGATACCCTAGATCGCTCATGGTTTGCAGAAAATCGGAAGAGGCCTGTAATGTGATTTCGTGTTCTTTGATTTGTTTCGATAACTGCTCCGCAATCACTAAATAACGATCATTTAATTGCTCTTTTACAAAGGCATTGTAAATCAGATTCGAACAAATAAACCCAACAAAGATGCTGATACAAACAATCAAACACGTATATAACATAAACCGTTGTTGTAGTCTCATTCTTTTACCTCTAGTTGATAGCCAAAACCACGAATTGTCACAATTTCAACATTCGCTTTAGCTCTTTTTAATCTCTCACGAATGCGGTTAATATGGGTGTTTAATGTGAATTCGGGTTGTTCTAACGTATCCCCCCAAATGTCATCAATTAAATCCCAGCGGCTCACATTGCGGTTTGCCCGCTGCAGCAGATAATGGAGAATTTCTAATTCCCGCATGGGCCAAATATATTGCTGATTCTCAATCGTTAATTCCCAACGGTTCGTATCAATCTGAATATTCCCCGCAGTTGTTAAAGCTTCTATGGATTTACGATATCGGCGTAAAATGGCATTTACACGGAATAGCAGTTCTTTCGTTTCAAATGGTTTGACGATATAATCATCAATCCCTTGTTCAAACCCTTGCTGCTTATCTTCAATTTGCCCTTTCGCTGTCAGCATAATGACAGGCAGTTCATATTGTTTGATCACAATACTAGCCAGCTGAAAGCCATCCATTCCAGGCATCATCACATCAATAATCATGAGATCAAATGACTGATGTTGCAAAAAAGCAAGCGCTGCCTCAGCATTGCTTGCTTTTGTCACGTGATATCCTGCCTGCTCTAGATGGATGGACACTAATTGCAAAATGGCTTCATCATCATCCACGACCAATACATGCAATTATCCTTCCTCCTTTATCGCCTTAGCTTTGTCTTTTTCAAAGAATAATATGAGCGACGGCAGCAACATTCCTCGAACTAAGAATGTATCGATGATAATCCCAATAGCGACAATAAATCCAAAGATAAATAAGTCGGTAATGGGCATGGTCATTAATGCGGCAAACGTCGCGGCAAGAATGATTCCCGCTGAAGAAATGACCCCTCCTGTGTTTCGTATCGCCACTTCTAATGCAGCTTTGACGTGTAACGTTTTACGTTCTTCTAAGAAACGGCTCACAAGGATGATATTATAGTCAATTCCTAAAGCCACTAAAAAGATAAAGGCATAAACAGGGGCACGAGTAGAAATGGCATCATAACCAAATAACACATCAACTAAGAAAATGCCTAACCCTAAAGCAGATACAAAGGAGATTAAAATCGTCGCCATCATATAAATCGACATTTTGATCGAGCGTGTCAGAACGAGTAACAAGAGAAGAATGAGTAACGTTTCCAGCAAAACAATCTTTTGAATATCTGATTGATTCACTTGTTGTTCATCCACTAATTTAGCCGTTGTGCCCGCAAAAGATAGCTGAACCTCTTGACCATCTGATAAACGATACGTGGATTGATCTGTACGGAATTCTTTTAAAAATTCAATGGCCTCTATACTGTATGGATTCACCTTCAATGATATCGTCATTTTGCCATGCTCTCCATCTTTGGTAACTCCCGAAGGACGAGCCGACCCTATTTGGTCATTTTCTGAGAATTGAGAAGAGATTTCTTGTAAATGTTCCTGAGATAGGTTTTGACCGGTCACTAGCACCGTTGTCTGGGCTAGATCACCTTTATTAAATTGATCCTCGACGATTTCAAATGCGACACGAGAAGGTAAATCCTTCGGGAAATTTTTCACTGAGTTAAATTCATAATGTAAATTGAAAACATTCGCCCCTGTCACAAGTAAAAACAGTAAGACAGCACCGCCAATCAATCCTGGTTTTCGAACAACAAACTTTGCAATAGGCCCCCAAATGCCATGTTTCACTTCTTTCGCTTCACCATATTTGGGCACTTTCGGCCAAAATGCTTTGCGGCCAAATAATGCAAACAAGGCTGGAATCAGTGTGACAGAAGCCATCATAATGACCACCATCGCAGCACCAAAGATTGGCGCAAAGTTTTGATAATCACGAAAATCCGCCACAAATAATATGATCATAGCCGCAAATACTGTACCGCCTGCAAATAATACGGGTTTGGCTGTTGAACGCATCGCCACTTTCATCGCTTCAAATTGATTTTCATGATGTTGTAACTCCTCACGATAACGTGAGAAAACAAACAATGAATAATCAATCACAGCAGCAAATAACAAAATGCTCATAATCGAAGTGGTCGAGTTATTGATTTCAAGTCCACCGACGCCAAGTAAAGCCACGACTTGATTCACCACTTGATAGACAATCACCGTTGCAAATAATGGGATGATCGCTAATAACGGGGAACGATAAATGGCGATTAATAAAACCAATATGATCGCAACAGTGGCGAATAACAGCTTCAAGTCGGCAGATTCAAACAGCTTCACCGTATCCCCTGCTATACCAGCTGGGCCAGTAATATAAAAATCAGCATCTAGCCCCTTCGCTATGTTTGTACCGACTTCTGTTGTCTCATCATTAATCTTTGCATAATCAGCATTGCCTAATCCTGCTTTCAAATTCATTGGCACAATCATGGTCGATTGATCTTCTGATAAAAATGAAGATATCACTTGAGGAGGCAATGCGGACACATCGACAATTTCTTCAATTCCCTCAATCTTTGCCTCTTTGATTCCTTGAATGATCGTTTTTACATCTTGAATAGCCAGCTTTCCATTAGGGTTATGGAACACATATAATCCCGGAGTCCCTTTGTCATTTGGGAAATACTGATCTAACTTCTTTTGGGTCACGATGGACTGAGCATCACTAGGTAAAGATTGAAAATTGCTCACTTTATAATCGCCCAGTTTAGGCCCAGCACTCAACCCGATCATGAGAACAAGCCAAATGATAACAGTCAGCCAAGCTCCCTTTTTTGTAGATATTTTATCAATAAATGATCTAAATACATTCATCAATGGTTCTCCTCCTTTTCTTACCGGTTCGAGTATATCGCCTGTATATAAACTTGATATAAACTCGGTGGAAGGAAGAGACAGGAAAATAAAAAAAGCAGAGGTTTATCCCTCTGCTAATCCTTCATAACCATTTACAAAATAAACGATCGTCTCCAACTCATCTTCTTTCAGTTCTCTGTTCACAAGTGCTTGATATTCATTCACGATTCTCTGTCGATCTCCACCATAAAGATCAGTGTATTTCGCAATCATCCGAAGCTTGTCTCTTTCCTGACGAAACTCCTCTTTTGTCCACGGTCTTTGATGTGAAGGAATATACGTATCTGCATCAAAAGCATCTAACTCATCTAAAAGACACAAGATTTCTTTCACCGTATAATGAACTTTTTCAGCATACATTTTCGGATAAATACAATCACCAAGAAACAGGATTTTTTCCTCTTTCACATACACGATCACTGAATCTGCAGCATGATCGCCTCCAACATGCTGCACAACACAAGTGACCCCGCCAAGATCAATTTCCATCCGACGGTCAAACGTGACATCCGGTAAAACCACCTGAATATCTCGATGTTTCTTATATTCTTCTTTTATCGCCTTCGCGCAGAACTCAATCTCCGTTCCTTCCCTCACCCGCTCATCAATCGCCTCATCTGACCAAGAAAACGGAACAAGCTTCTCCATTTCCTTTCTGGTCTTTGCAGAAGCAATTGAAACCGAATGAGGCAACGCCGGTAGACCAAAAATATGATCCCAATGCCAATGCGTGAGGACAACGAGATCGGGCGTGGCGTTCTCTTGTTTTAAAGTTTTTTGGATGAAATAGTTCGCATGATCTTCTGAGTTACCGGCATCGATCATTAATGTTTTTTTATTGCCTACGACCATGCCTAGGATAGGGCGGTCTGTGAGTGATACTGGTGTGATGTACCTAAAACTCTGACCTATTTTTTTGATTGAGTGCATTGGAGCTTCCTACTTTCTGTCATTATATTTTAAATTGAATCACGTTTTTTCCCATCGTTCTGCTGTTTATGATTAAGTATATCGAATTTCATTACTCGAAGTAGCACGTGAAGCCAATATTGTGACAATGATCGCGATTGCAACGCCTAAAGCACCTGCCCAAGTAACGGAAGATAGAGAAACTTTCTCTACAAAGATACCTCCAATAGCTGCACCTGCAGCCATCGCCAATTGCATCATTGACTGATTGAGACCTAATAGTATACCTGATGACTCTGGCTCCATTGTAGCTAAGTGATATTGTTGAGTCGGGCCAGAAGACCATGCAGCAAATGACCATAATATTAAAATGAGCAATACTCCAACATAAGAATGCGTAACTAGTGAGAGCAATATGAGCATGATGACATGTAATGTCATTCCACTAATCAGAGTAAAATTCACACCCCATCGATCGGTACTAAATCCACCAAACTTTGACCCAACTAGACTAGCAATCCCGAATATGAGAAGAACTCCACTCAGCAATTTGCTGCTTACACCTGATATGTTTAAAAGGTAAGGGGATAGGTAGGTATAGGCAATTGAATAACCACCGAGCCAGAAAAAGGTGATGGCTAATCCCAACACTACTTTTGGTTTTTTAAAAAGAGCGAGTTGTTGAATTAAAGGTACAGGTTTATCCCCTTGAATTTTTGGAATCGTAAGAGAAATTATAGCCATAGCTAATAATCCGAGTAAGGCTATTCCTCCAAATACAGCTTTCCAACCAAAGAAATCACTAGTCATTCTGCCCAGTGGGACTCCAATGATCAATGATGCTGTAAATCCCATTACTACTGTAGCAATAGCGGTACCTTGCTTACCTTTTGGTGCAATTTTTTCAGCAATTGTTAATGCAGTAACTACGACCATCCCCGCTCCAAGAGCCATAATAATTCTTGACACAATAAATAATTGATACCCAGGGAGGACGAATGCAAGAATATTACCTAGAATAAAAACGCTAAGTGAAAATAACATTAACTTGCGTTTATTCATTCCCGATGTTAAAGCCATTAATACTGGGGTGAAGATGGCATACACAAGAGAAAAAATCGTAATTAACTGGCCAGCTGCAGCTATCGTAATTCCTAATGATTCAGAAATATTATCCAAAATACCAGAGATGATATACTCTGATGTACCAACTAAAAAACTTACAATAGCTAAAATGTAAATCTTTACAGTGTTTGACAATGTAGATCACTCCTTATATATAATAAATTCACATATCTAGAATTGTTAATATGTATGGACAAAAAAACATATTACGATAAGTCGATTTGTATTTAATAAATGAAACTGAATTCTGATGTATGAATTCAGTTCATTTATTAAATATTTTTTTCTAGAATCTTAGCAATTTTTTTTATGGCATTTTCATCTCTTTTATAATACGTGTATTTACCTATACGCTCTGTCGTAATTAATCCAGCTCGAAGTAAAATTGAAAGGTATTGAGATGCTGTTGATTGCGTCATTTTCAATTTATCTGTTATTTGACTAACACATACCCCTGTAGTATTCATATCAATCCCTTCATGAGGTGTAAAATGACGATCAGGTTCCTTTAGCCATTGTAAAATTTGCAATCTGGATTCATTGGATAAGGCTTTAAAAACTTCTATTGGCTCCATACACCCCATTATATCGATAAATAACGATATGTCAACATGTGTTGTTGGAGATTCCTTACAACGTTGCCGGCATCGATCATTAATGTTTTGTTATTGCCTGCGACCATACCTAGGATGGGGCGGTCGGTGTGTGATACTGATGTGATGTAGGAGAAGGTTTGGCCTATTTTTTATTGTGTGCATGGTGTGCCTACTTTCTAATATTTTTAAGTTTTATCCCCGTTGAATTGTTATGCTCTACTTAATCAAATATTATTTCTTTAACAAATGTTTGGCTAACTTTCGATCTTCTTTATCATCAGTCTTAATGGATATATGTTCAATCAATTCCCTTGTGGCCGCTTTCTGCGCATACGAAGGAGGCCATTCCTTTAATACACTTAAAGCATGATACTGTAAATTTCCATCATCTGATCTAAGTGCAGCTTGAATCAATGACAATCCTACACCTTCGTGTTCATATAAATCTTGCACAATATATTGTAGACAAGCCACTTCATCATCGGAGAGGTTTAATAACGATAAATGTGTTTCTGCAAATGTGCAAAGCTCTCTAATATGCTCTTGATGATTTGTGTCCATCACAGCAAAGTATATTTCACTATTTGCCGGATCTTTCTCAAGTAAAGCAAATAGATGCTCAATCACATCTAAACGATAAAAGAGAGCGATTTCAAGTGCTTGGGAGCTAAAACCCTGTTGTAACGAATCGATCGCAAGCTTTGGCCATCTACTGTCATTAATAAACGGTTGAACAGCTTCCTGGATAGCCTTATAATCGTCCTGTTTCCATGAGGCATTCAATCGG
Organism: Bacillus sp. FSL K6-2841; assembly: GCF_037976435.1. Taxonomy (NCBI): domain Bacteria; kingdom Bacillati; phylum Bacillota; class Bacilli; order Caryophanales; family Bacillaceae; genus Bacillus; species Bacillus sp. FSL K6-2841. The sequence continues at coordinate 3,586,579 of NZ_CP150266.1, forward strand.
TCTTCCCAAATCTCTTGTTCATCATTTAAAAACTCATTTATTTTCAATATTGTATAAAAGTCCTCAATTGCTTGGCAGTGCTTATGAGCATGGTGAATAAATCGGCAGAGAACTGAGCTTGCATTTGAATACTCATCGATTCCGTAGATAGAAACCTCATCTTCTAATAATGCTTGAATGATGAGACTCGCTCCATCATATAATTCTTTGGAAATTTCATCTTCTGATAAAGCTGTTTCCAGACCACCATTAAGAGCGCAAGTATAGGCTAAGTATTCATTCATGATTGTATTTTCGCAGCCCTTTGTTAGTAACCAACGTTTTATTTCTGGCGTCGAGGCTTCCATTTGCTCAACAGCCGAAATTTTTCCCCATCCATCAACAGACTTTGCAAGACGCCAAACATGTTCGTTTCCTTGAATTGTGCCATTCTTCAATGCAAACACGACATAAGAAGTAAATTCTTCATGCATACCTATTGTGAATAAAAGCTCTTTGTATTTTTCACAGTTCGTACATCCCAGTATCATGACTGCAAATTTGACGACCTCCCGATGTGCCGCATGCTCAAAAAGCCATAACGCTTCTTGCTGTACAAGAGACTCATCCCATTGTGTTTGTTGAAATCGGTCAATTAACTCACTGTTGCGACTCGCCATATTGTTAGAAATGATTTTTTCATATGTTTTTTTTCTAGTTTCGTTTGTAGGATGATTCAGTTGTATTTCAAAAAGCTTCAATAGTTTCTTCACATAAAAAGGGGCAGGTCGTTCATCTACATAATAATCAGATAAACCGGGAGCCAATCGTGGTTCATTTTCGTCAAATAAATAATCTTCATCGGGTAAACGGTCGTCTACTATTTTATGATGTGATTGAATTTGTTGTTGAATAAAGGGAACGATTTTCTCTTTATGATCCCATGGGAGAAAGTCTATCTTCATTGATTCATCTAAAACCGTTTCATGATCTACCTTCACCATACAACGAAATCGTACATACCCACCAAGTTTAACGGACACTTTGTGTTTTGTACCATCTTGAAGCTCCAATATCCCCGACAATTTTGAATATGGAATTATATGAGTCAAAAAACTTTTTCGTTGTTTTTTATCAACTGTCACACCATCAATGATTAGTTGCTCTTCTTTTATTTGGTTTGTAATTTCTATAGAATGCCCTTTATATTCAATTTTCCATGTTTTATTTATTTCTTTTTCTACATCTTTTATTACGTTACGTATTTCATGTTTAAAGTCAGCTTTGAAACCCATGAAAGTCTCCTTTGAGTAATTGTAGATTGAATATGTGATCGTTCCCAATACCTGCTGTAATCGTTTCTTGAACTAAGTTTTCATTATATATAATACGATATTTATTAAGAAGAGTCTTCTTTTCTTCTTACATGAAAAAAGGTATGAGAAATGAATAATTCCCGTACCTTTTACTATTTAAAATTATTGATTAAATGTCGGCTCTTTTTGCTTTGCATCCTCAAAATACTGAGTAAACAAAGAAACACCTGAATAAGATATTGATAGGTACTCTTTAGCACGAGTCATTCCTATATACATTAAAGACACTTCTTTTTCTTGATCCTCTTCATACTTTAATGGCATCAGATCAGCTTTCACAATAAAAACTGAGTGGAAGTCAAGACCTTTACTACTATCGAGAGAACAAATTTTGACTGTCTCTTCCTCTGGATTGAACTTATGTTTGGTTGCACCATTTTCAGTTATCCAATTGTAAGGAATATTCTTTGTTTGAAATTCAGATTGAATCGCTGATATATAATGGTTATTATATCCCTTTATACGATATAAAATAGCCATTTCAGAGTAAGGTATGTTCTTTTCATTATGTTGATCCACTATTTGTTTAGTAATCTCTTCTATTTCTTCTTTAAAGGTATTACATCTTAAAAGTTCTACTTCTGGCCCTTTACGTTTCGTCTTTTTTGGAGGGATGATTTCGATTGTCTCTGTCTGTTCTTGTTTTAATTTAAGATCTAAAGCTCTATGGCTATCGTAAAATTTCCATCCAAAATCCACAATTTGTGACGTATTACGATAATTTATATTTAAGATTCTAGATCTACCTCTAAAATCAAGCCCCGTATCTTTCACATAGCTTCTACTTTTCCGATAGATATCTTGCGCTCTATCTTCTACTAAAAGTAAAGATTGCGTCTCTTGATCTAAGCATAAGCTGATGAGATGCAGCCAGCTCCCTTCAAAGTCCTGCCCTTCATCAATTAAAATGGCATCATACTTTACAGGAGTTAAAGCATCATTTTCTATTTTTTCAATGTAATCATCTATTTCAAGTTCTGAAATACCATGATCTTTTTTAATCCAGTGATGAAAATTTAATATTTGTATATTATTTAAATTTGGTGTTTTTCTATGATCGGATGTCAGAAAATCATCTGGTTCTGTAAATTTAGAATGAATCATTTGTTTAATATTTTGTTTCAAAGCTACATTGTAACAGAGTATTAATATCTTCCAATTCGGATGTTGTTCAGCTAACATTTTTGCTCGAGTCGCTAAGATTAAGGTTTTACCACTTCCTGCTACTCCTCTAATTAGCCGATGTTTATCACCAATCTGTTTAGCCAAGTTTTCTTGATGCAGATCCATCGTTTTGATGTTTCGAAAAGATAATAACAGTTTTTCTTGGTATGGGACTGGTTCAACATCTGCTCCAACGCGTATTTCTTTGTATAGATGATAACGAATCCTTTCTAATTCGTCAGATGATAGTGGCGTATTTAACTTGAAAGGCACATGAAACATATCAAACAATTTTTCTATTAAGATCTCAGGATCAAAATGGTCATTATCCGGATCAATCTGATCACGCGATAAAATAAAATGTGGATCAATAACCTCATATACTTTATTTTTTAAAAGTTGTTCTTCCTGAAGCCGAGTGAAGACGACACCATAACCATAAGGAAACTTTAATTTAAACTGATATTTCCCTTCTGTATTGATTAAATCAATGTCTTTCTCAAGCATATCTTTTATTTTAAAAGCATACTCTCTTGATTGAACTAGAGGACTCTTCACTCTATGTAAATCACCAGAAGAATTTAAAATGCCCCAGGTATTATCGTTTAGCTCTCTTATTGTATTTTTGGTGTAATCTTTTACTTCCAAAACTAATACTCCTAGATCCGGACCGATTATCACAAAGTCTGGTCTAAACCCATTGATATTAGGCTCATAATGTACAATATACTCCTCGGGTAGATATTCCTTTAATGTTCGAAATAAAATTCGTTCTCCTGCAGTAGCAGTACTTTTAATACTTTCTGGTAATGTGATTGCCATTCATACTCCACCCCTCTATTATCCTTATACATCATATATCGGAATAATATGGTTTTTTTAAATTATTGACTTAGAAGCTTACAAATAGTTTATTTTCGACTCAAGTCAGAATTTTTAGGGCTTTCCTTTAAATAACTAGATGAAATTCTATCAAAAAAACTTCAAATTAATAATAGAATTTTTTAGATATCCTACTCAACAGAGACGTTTTCTATAAAGATACTATACCTCTTTAGAATTTTCCTTAAAAATCAGGAAATACTCGAGCTATTACAAAGTATTTTATACAATACCTTTTCTCATTTCTATGTATAATATTACTCCTTCAAATTTAAGTAATTTTATGGTATTATATATATTAATATAATACCTCATATTAACTTTTTTTGATATTTTTTTATTTTATCGACTTTGTGTGTTTTATCTGTCTAAATATTTTATTTTTCATCTACATCTTAATATAGAATCAATAATTTGATTAATTTATACGGTTTAGTTCGACAATGAATCTAATTCATTTATTCTCCTAATTGAGTTATTAAGAAAGGGGCAGTCTCTGTGAGCTATTTTGTTTTCAAATTGAATATTCAACCAAATATTTTATTGAAATATAAAGATAACAATGAAATTGAATACTTACTTTCTAGAGTTATACCGCTCGGGTTCGAAAGTGTTTTACAGATCAAGGAGAATAAAAATTTATTTGAATTGATTCCAGAAAAAAATGATGAACAGGATTTCCAAAATTCATTTGAAGATTTAGAAATTAATACTATCAAATTATTCAAACTATATAACAAAGTACTATCACATTATAAAGAAAAGCATGAGATTCATTATTCCCAAGATTTTTTAAATCTAAATGAAATATGTATGAGTGCTAGAAGAACTTTGGAAAATAAATATCCTGGTATAATAAAAGCGTACGAAGTAATTGAAGATGAAAAAATAGATCAATTTGAAAATATAGAAACGAACAGTAAGGTCGGAACAGGCATTACACACCTAAGGAAATTTTATAAAATAAAGTTTTATTTAGAAAATTATAAAGAGGATAATGTAATTAATACATTGAATCTAAGATCTTTTTATAATCCAAGAACTGAACATATACTCGTAGAAAGCTCTTCTGAAATAGCAGCATTAAACTACATAAGTGACTTAGTTAAACTAGTAAATAGCAACAGCTCAGCAAACAAGCACTTAGGAAAAATTAACATAAATCCTATTTATGATTCTATTTCCTTAGAAGGCGAGTACAGTGAAATAAGTTATGTTATTGTTTATCCTAATGGTAATCCACCTCTAGATAGACATAATATTTTACAAGAAGCGGAAGCAAAAGAAGTTGAGACTAAGCTCCTAGGTGCTGATGGTAAACCTTTAAATAATCCCCCCATTCAACAATTATTGGAGAATGAGGCGAGACAAGGATATCTGAAGTCCGTAATATCTAAAGGGAGAAATATATTTAAAAGAATCAAAACACTAACAAGGATTGATGAAACCTCATAAGAAAGGAGAGGTGACCTATGAAAGAAAATTTTTATAATAATCCTTTAAAAATAATTTGGAAATCAAAAAGCAATTTAATGCCCAACTATCTATATGCAATATGGATTCTATTTGTATTAATATCACTAACAGGCGCTACATTTTTTGATTTTATGGATTTTTCCTCATTTCAAATAGGAACTTACTTTTCAGTATCATCAACAGGATTAACATTGACATTGGCTTTATTTGTTGCAGGGAAAAATGCCTTCAGCGAAGAGGAACTGAAAAGATTAGCAACACATAAAAAAAACAGCAAAGCTGTGCAAGGACAAGCATTAATTGATTTTTTGGGACCTTTTGTATTTACAGCATTACTATTTTTAATTACGGGATTACTTTCACTTTTTGGTCCATATATTAATCTACCTCTAAAAAAAGAATATGTAGAAATAATTAAAGTTATTTTCATTAACATACTTTTTTTAGGATTGTTAAGTCTCTTTAACCTTGTAATTACGATGCTAAATGATGTTTATGCTTCCGCATTTAGAAAATAGAATTATTGCTTTTCAAAACACAATAATGAAATAACAATTACTCCGAGGTAGCAATCTTATAAGAAGATGAGCTATCTTTAATTAGCCTTCATAATATAAAATTACTATTTTTCAAAACGATTCACTTATGATAAGGCTCAACGTAACTGTTTTAAGTGCGATTTTTGAATCTAGTATTTTCGCGATTAACTCTACTATATATTTTTCTTGAAGTATGACAAAATAATTAATATATGCGTAATTAATTATCTTGTAAATAAAAAATAAATTAAGAGGGCGTATTTAATGAAATATGTAACAACTTTTTTTATTTTCTTAATCGCATTTTTATTCTCACATCCTGTGTCTGCAGAAGAAAATATAAAGATTACAAAAGTAATCGATGTAAGTACAATAGAAATAAATAATCAAAGTAAAATAAAATTATATGGTATTTCAGATAGTATTTATAAAGAATATAAAACCTTTAAAGAGAAAAATGATATGCTTCCATTTGAAATTAATTATAATTCTGTAGGTGATTTAGAACACTATACTCTAGAAGGTAATACATATAACGAAGAACTTGCCATTGAAGAAATAAAAAAACTGCTTCTAAATAAATATATATATATCAAAGAAGTTCAAAAAGATAAGTATTTAATATTTTTTTCTGATAAAGACGAATATAGTGTTAACCAGCTAATAATTTCGAAAGGTTTTGCACTGGTAGACGAAAACATTGATATCGATTATAAAATGAAATTTTTATTAGAGCAGAAAAATGCAGAAGAAAATCAGGTAGGAATTTGGAGTATTAATTTTAAAACTGTAAGTTCGGGTAAATCGGAATTGAGCATGTCTAATAGCATCTATATAATAATATCCATTATAATTTTTATTAATACGATAATATTATTATTTGCTTTTAAAAAATTATCGTCCTTACCTAACTGGAAGGGGCTGTTTTACGGGCTATTTTCGTTAATGAGCTTTCCTTGTCCTTCCATTATTATTTCATTCCAACATGAATTAATAGCTAAATTTTATCTACTTCTTATTTTCAGTTTATATATATTTATTTTTTATTATCTAATTAAATATATATTCAAATTTAAAGAGAATTTAACTATAAAAAAACTTCTTTTACTGATAATAGGTGCTATTATAATAGTTATTTTTTATTTTTCAAATGTATATAGTGTATTTGATAAACCACGTTCTATACACACGTTAGAACAAACATTTGCTTACAGTCATATTATTTCTGATTCTGTAATATTAACAGGAGATTATATTTATGTAAATAACCAATTAGATTCATTTAATTTTATCGATGATTATCTATATTTTAGTGCAACAACGTTTTTTGGTGGCTCATATGGCGATGTTATACCAAAAGGAAACATACGATATATTGTATTGATTGAGATGTTAATTAGTTTCATATTACAGTTGGTTTTTTTTGGAATAATTTTTAATGTTGTATATGAAAAATTCAACAATAATACATTAAAACAAATAACAAGAAAAAGAGAAAAGGAAATAGAGAATTTAGATTTCAAAAAATACGATGTAATAGAAGTTCCAAATTTTGAAAAAGAAGAGCAACTACCATCTATACCCTCTAAAAAAAGCACTAACAAAAAAACTCTACTTTTATTAGTTCCCATATTTATTTTACTTCTTCTCTTTAGAAAGAAAAAATAATCCAAATAAGTTCGCTTATTATATATAAATAATTTCAGCAGTCATCTATGTAAAACACATAAGGAAAGTGGATAGATCCATTTTCCTTTCTTATTTTAAATCTTTTCTTTACTATTTGTTATGCCCACATCTAATATAGCCACAAAATATTAATACTGAGTAACAAAAACAAACCACCAACTACAATAAAACTACTGTAATTGATGATTCATTAAAAACTACACTCACTTATGATAAGGCTCCCCCCGAACAATCCGAAACGCCCGATAAACCTGCTCCACCAACACCAACCTCATCAACTGATGCGGAAACGTCATCCTCGAAAACGACAACTTCTCATTCGCCCGCTGCATCACAGCATCACTTAACCCGAGGGATCCCCCTATGACAAAACACACCTTACTTTTTCCGTATGTTGCCAGCTTATCTATTGTATCGGCTAATTCTTCGGAACTTTTCATTTTTCCTTCGATGGCGAGGGCGATGACGTGGGCGTCAGGATTGATTTTGCTTAGGATGCGTTCTCCTTCTTTGTCTTTGATGATTTTCATGTCTTGCTCACTGAGATTCTCGGGTGCTTTTTCGTCTGCGAGCTCAATGATCTCGATTTTTGCGTATGCTTGTAATCGTTTTGTGTATTCGGCTATGCCTTGCTTTAAATATTTCTCTTTTAATTTTCCTACTGTGATAATTGATATATTCACAGGTCATCCCCACCTTAAGAACAAGTTATTCATATAAGTTATCAACAATTGTGGATAAAATTTGTGTATTTTGTGTCCGATCATTCGTTCCCCACTATATATATTGCAGGTTCATCGCACAATTCACAGGTTGTGGATAAGCTGTGTGTATGTTCGATTTTTCTGAATTCTGGCGGTGTTTCGTGATCATCTATGTACATGTCTAGTACGGTTTCTATATGTTCTGCACAAGCATAAAGTGATTTGTTCATAAGTTTCTGATTCCTCCAATATGTTGTTTGGTTATTCACAAGTGTTTCGCTCATTGTTCAATATAACCGATTTATTCACATGTTAATAGTCTTTTACCATTTTCCACATCTTTTATCCACAAACCAAATAAAAAAGCCTCCACTCCTGTGAAGGCTTCCTTCTATAGAAAAGGATTATAAAATCTCGTTCCTCTAACAAATGTAATCACAAGCGACACGATCAGCACCACGCCAACAAACAATAACGCCACATAATCTGCTTTTTGAAAGTCTTTCGCCGTAAACCATGTGCGTTTTTTATGCTTTCCAAACCCGCGTAGTTCCATCGCATTGCTGATCGTTTCAATCCGCTCTAGGCTGGAGAAAATCAGCGGCATCACAATCGACAGCGCATTTTTAATTCGTTTTCCCAGTTTTTCATTCTTCGATAAATCAATGCCTCTAGCTTGCTGAGAAATGGCAATCGTTCGAAAATCACGCTGAATATCCGGAATATAGCGCAGAGCAATCGCTACCGCATACGAAACCCGGTAGCTGACCCCAATTCGGCTGAGCGATGAGGCGAATTCACTTGGATTTGTTGTGACAATAAATAAAAGCGCTGCTGGCATCACGGTCACGTATTTGAGCGTAATGTTTAACTGATAGAAAAGCTGTTCAAGTGTGACATTGTACCAGCCAGCAATATGAAACAGCTCATGCTTTGCCCCATAAATCGCGACTCCTTGCTGGGGTGCAAAAATGTAAATGGCGATGTTGTTGATGACAAGAAAAATCGCCAAGACAATCACTACGAAAGAGATATCACGAAATCCTACGTTCGATAGCTGAAAGAACACGATACTGGCAACTAACATAAACACTAATACGCCTGTATCATACGTGAGCATCGCTGCAGATGACCACAGGATAAAGCAAATGAGTTTGGTTGCACCAGTCAGCCGGTGAATTGGCGACGGGCGGTCGATATAGGACAGCATGTCTACAGCCATGTCATTCGTTCCTTTCTATCAACCTCAATGAAGCGATCCACGAGTTCATTTGGATTCGACCAGTCTGCTTTCAGCGCTAGTTCATACAGCGACGTTTCCTTTAAGCTCGCCCTTTGAACAAGCAGCTGATCTGTCAGCACTTTGGCTGGTGTATCATCTGCGATTTTTTCTCCATCTGAAATGACAATGGTTCTTGTTGTGTATTCAAGCATCAAGTGCATATCATGGGTGATCATCAAAATCGTGATACCCTGCTGATTTAATTGCTCTAAAAACGTCATCATCTCTGTGTAATGTCTAAAATCCTGTCCAGCGGTTGGCTCATCTAAAATAATGATTTCTGGTTCTAATACAAGAATTGATGCGATCGTGACGCGCTTTTTCTGTCCAAAGCTGAGAGCAGAAATCGGCCAGTTCCGAAATGGGTATAAACCGCATACTTTTAAGACTCGCTCCACCCGTTCCTTGATGTCGTCTTCTTTTACGCCTCTTAAAACGAGACCAAATGCGACTTCATCAAAAATCATTTGTTTTGAAATCATTTGATTTGGGTTTTGCATGACGACGCCGATTCGTTCGGAGCGCTGTTTGATCGTATCTCCTGTGATGTCATCACCATTTAAAAGAATGGACCCCTTCGTTGGCTTTTCAAATGCACAGAGCACCTTGGACAATGTCGTCTTGCCCGCTCCATTGGCTCCTGCGATGCTGATCATTTCTCCCTTTTTGACGGTAAAAGAGATGTTGCTCAGCGTATTTGGTCTTGTCGGATAGTCAAAACTCAACTCGCGCACTTCTAGTAAATCCTGTGCTGCATTCTGCTCGACTGACAGCTCAGATGCTTCCATCCATTGCTCGATTTTCTCTTTTGCCTCGTCATTTAAGGTGAGATGCTGTAAATTAGCGATCTGATCTCCTGCTTTGACCGGAATGCCTGCATATTTCATGGCTCTTACATATAAAGGCTCACGTAAATAAGCCGCTTCTAATACATTTGAGGCGAGCAATTCATCTGGTGTCATGTCTGCTGCAATCGTGCCGTCATTAACGACGATGATGCGGTCGACTTTGCGGAAAAGGACGTCCTCTAATCGGTGCTCAACCATCACAATGGTTTTTTTCGTTTGTTTTTGCAGCCGGTCAATGAGGTCGATGACTTCTTTGCCTGTTGCAGGGTCAAGGCTTGCAAGTGGTTCATCAAACAGCAAAATGTCGACATCGTTGACAAGTACACCCGCAATGGCGACACGTTGTTTTTGTCCGCCTGACAGCTCATGCACGGACGATGCCAGCTTGCCGTCTACCTCTGTTAATCTTGCTGCTTCCTCGACACGTGTTTTCATTTCTTCGCGTGTGACTTGATCATTTTCAAGTGTAAACGCGATATCTTCTCCAACGGTCAGCCCAATGAATTGTCCATCAGGGTCCTGAAGTACCGTTCCGACAAGCTGTGAAAGGGAGAAAATGTTCTCTTTCTCTGCATTTTTCCCGCCGATGTGAAGACTTCCTTCCATAGAACCTTTATAAGACGCAGGAACTAGCCCATTGATACAATGGGCTAGTGTGCTTTTTCCCGATCCAGACGGGCCTGCGATGAGGACTTTTTCGCCTTCATAGATGGTCAGGTTGATATCTTTCAATGTCGGTTCTGCCTGACTGCGATATTGGAATCCGAAATGTTCGAATTGAATCATCGGTTTCTTCATTTATGTGTTCCACCTTGCTTCATGATGTTTCTTTCGATAGACTGCCGCTTTTGCTTCTCGTTTTCGCATAAGCTGCAATGATGATGGTTCCTAGTACACCGACTGTGATGATGTTTGAGATTCCTGCCACGATGCCTTGAACAAATACTTTGTTCGCAGGTTCTGCATAGATCACAATGTCGAGTAGTGGGGCAATGACAAACCAGCCCAATGCCTGTGCGCCTGCTTGTACGGCGTTGAAGAGCGTGATTTTTTTCCAGCCAAAGTCGCCCTCTTCTACTTTTAAACGGTTCGAAATGAAGCCGATCAATAACCCAACAACACCTGAAACAATAATCCAGCTCCACCAAGGACCAAATGTAGTAGCATCTTTAATAAGATGACCAATAAATCCAATCAGTGCGCCTGCAACAGGACCAAATAGCACGGCCATTAATGCAAGGAATGCATACGATGTCTCAATTTGTGTATTCGGAATCCCAGTTGGAATGGAGACGAAGCGTCCTAAAATCACAAAGACGGCTGCGCCAATTCCGATGGCAACGACAGTTTTCGTTGAAAGTTGTTTACCTGCCATGATGTATCCTCCTCTTATTCGTATATAATGCGCGGAGCTTTGCGAATCGAAAGGCGCCAGCCTGTGCCTGTCCCGATATTATAAGCCTTTGCAAATGACCCTTGATTGATCGCCACGCCTAAATGATCGAGTGAATTGACATATACGAGTGGTTCGCCTACCTTTAAATCGGCAAAAGATCGTCCATAGGTCATGATATTTTTATACACATTTTTTGGCCCGTTGGCAATGGTAACTTCTATTGCATCCCCATAATTGATTGAAAGCTGTTCAAATAGCGTGTGATGAATGTTTGTCCATAGGTTTCCGAACCGCACGTCTAAAATATCAATTGTTCCTGTGATTACTTCTTCTTTCGCATAAGCCTGTACGACTGGAAGGTGAATAATTTCATCAATATTCGCCTTTGGCCCAACCTCTTCAAAAGAAATCACTCCTGAAGCAATTCTCGCCCCTGTATACGCGTAAATGTCTCTCCCATGGAATGTATGTGATTTTCCCGACTTCGGCAGCCGGTTAATGGTTTCATCTAAATAACGTGCTTCTACAATGCCTATATCCTGTGCGACGTGTGTGAGTGTTCCGTTATCTGGGGTAATAATGTAGTGCGAGCTTGTGGTTTTGACGACAAGACTCTTTCTTTCTGACCCAACCCCTGGGTCAACGACGGATACGAATACCGTCTCTTCCGGCCAGTATGTGACGGTTTGGAGCAGGCGGTAAGATGCCTCCCAAATGTCATACTGCGGTATATTGTGTGTTAAATCAAAAAGGCGGATGCTGCTGCTGACCGTATTTGCCACTCCGTACATGGCGCTGACTGCTCCATCATCAATGCCGAAATCTGATTGTAAAACCAATGCATGTTCACTCATGTCAATCTCCCTTTCATTTGAAAAAATGGATGTGGTGTTTCACGTGGAACATTTGAACATTTGTATGAAAAAAGTGGACAATAAAAAATACCCCATCCTTATCTTTGAATCATAAGGACGAGGTATTTGTCTCGTGGTACCACCTTTATTTACTGTTTGCTCGCGCTAAACAGCCTCTACAAGTACAAAGCTCCAATTTGGCTCATATACTGTGGTTTTGATAACGAGTACCAACTCTCGTCGTGTCCTACTAATATCATGGATATGTTCAGCACGAGGCTCAGAGACCATTTTTCGAATCATTATTTTTGCTTCTTTTCAGCTGCCGAAGCTCTCTGTGGAAAAATTGATGATTGTACTTTCTCTCGTCATTGCCTGTTTAACTATCTTGAATTAAAGCTATCATACATGATGTTTTTTGATAAATCAAGATATTTTTCTGAACATTTTCAAAAATGAGTTAACTGTTCTGGAAGAGTCTTCTTTTTTATAAAATTTAAGCAAATGTTAAAGAGCGAGATATGGTGTCTTTCCTTTCTAGCGGTATAATAAAGATGAAGGGAGGTACAGCGTGTGTGGACCATCTGTATGAATGAGTTTAAGCAGCTCTTCAAAAGCACAAAATCTATTTTAACAATTGTTATTATTTTCATTTTATCTACTTTTGTTTCAACTCTACCGTTTATTGCTGCTCATCAGGACAAATGGGAGCAGGCAAAGGATCCTTATTCCATTGGGAATGAACTGGTGATGTCTCTATTTGGTTTCTTCCTTATTTTCTTATTGTCTCACGATATTTTAAGCAGAGAAATTCATTTGAAAACCATTCGTTTTCTCGTCAGTAAAACCACCCGTTTGAACATTATTATTGGGAAATATCTTGGACTGATGCTGTTTTGGCTTAGCTGTATTATGACGACCTACGTACTGAATATGGTGATTTCACATCGTTTTCTGTTTTCTGATGCGTTAAAAATCTTAACCTTTATCAGTGTCGGTATCTCATGTGCTTTATTTTTGTCCATGCTCTTTCCAACCCCGCAGAAATCTATGTTTGTTGGGATGTTGTTTTCCTTTCTTTTCCCGATCGTCAGTATGATATCTGTTCTTTCTTCAGAACGATTGATTCATTGGTTCCAATATATCACGCCATATTATTATGCGCGCTTGAGTGAACCGCTGACCTATATACTCTTGAATACAGCATTAACCGTTGTATTACTCATTGGAACAGCACTCCTATTTCAAAGGAGGGATGTCTAAATGCTATATACAAAAGAACTCACAAAAAAATACAGGACAAAAGTCGCAATAGATCACATCACCCTTGATGTCAATCAAGGCGATATCTTCGGACTCATTGGACCAAAGGGTTCTGGTAAGACAACGTTTTTCAATATCATTACGGGAATTTCCCGGCCAACCTCTGGGACGTTTACGATGATGGATATGCCTTCATTAAAAAAGGTGAGACAGCATATCGGTGTTCTACCTGAATATACGGATTTATATGAAGGGCTGACGGCACTTGAACATATTGCCTACTTATCAAAAATCACCGGGACGCGCCAGAAAACGAGTGATTATGAAGAACTGCTCGAATTTGTCGGCTTGGATCACTATCGGCAGGAAAAGGTCGGTTCCTTCACACCCGGTATGAAAAAACTGCTTGGCATGGCGCAGGCCATCGCCCATCGGCCCGAATTTATTTTACTCGACGAGCCTTTTGCCGATATTGACGCAGATTCGATCTTGCACATCCAGCAGGTCATTGACACGTTAAAACATGAAGGGAAAACCGTCTTTTTAACGGCTGACCGCCCAAGGTTCACAAATAATATTTGTACCAAAACTGCTTTTATTTCTGAAGGAAAATTAGTGTCCCCCCATACACTCCCTCAAGAGAAAACCATCACATCCTCAAACATACGTGCAACCTTCAAGCATGCGTGGATTGATGATGAGGTGAAGCCTGTTCTCACGCAGTACTTACAAACTGTAGGAACAGATCTTGTGATCAGTGATGACGAGACCTCATTGTTGATTCGTTCAGAAGCTCAAATTCCATCGATCATTCGCGCTTTCGTGAAATGCAAAGTCGATATTTACAGAGTCACGGCTGAAGATGCCATGAGCTCCTCATAAAAAAGCACCGTATGCGATCCGCACGGTGCTTCTTCTTTATGATAAAGGTTTACTCATATAGATTCCGGTTTCTTCAAATCCCGTCTTCTCATACAATGAACGGGCAATTTGATTGTGAGCAAAGACATGCAGCGAGAGTTTCTGCACTCCTAATGACTTTGCCTGCTTCTCTAATGCAGCAATGGCCTGCTTTGCAAAGCCTTTCCCTCGATAAGCTTCGAATAAGAAAAAGTTATAAATGAATCCTTCCTTCTGCGGGTGATTGGGGTCATAACAAAGCCAAACCCAGCCAATCGCTTCCTCCCCATTCAAGAGATTCCATAGCTCATGATGCTCTGTCTGCAGTCCTTCAGGAAGCAGCCGATCAAATTGTTCTTCGGCGTTTGCAAGTGATTCTTCCTTTCCCCAAGTCCCTGCAAGTACCTTTTCTTCTGCGTACCGCTGAATGGACTTCTCCATCAATACATCGTAATCCGTCTGTGACATTGGCTGTAATGTAACCAATCGTATCGCCCCCTTTCCTCCATCATATGATGAGCATGCAAAAAAAACCAGTCCCATCAAGGAACTGGTTATCCGCCGAATCGGTCGGTTTGAGAAAGTTTGATCTCTACTGATTTTTTCTTTCCACTTCGGTAAAACTGCACCTTTACCTTGTCGCCGACTTTCTTTTGATATAAATACTTACGAAGGTCTACGATATTCTGTACACTCTTGCCATCAAAGGAGGTGACGACATCCAGTTCCTTTAGCCCCGCTTTTCCTGCTGGAGACAAAGGCTCGACACTCATCACGACAACACCTGATGTGATTTTAGACGGCAGCTTTAACGTTTCCTCCCAGTGATAGCTCGCAATATCTGCTAAAGACTTCATGCCAACACCTAGATACGGACGCTTCACCTCTCCGTAGCGCTCTAAATCCTCTATAACAGGGATGACAAGATTCGCCGGGATAGACAGCCCGATGCCTTCTACCTCTGATTCAGCAATCTTCATTGAATTGATGCCGATCACTTTTCCGTCCATATTGATCAAGGCACCACCGCTGTTACCTGGATTGATGGCGGCATCTGTTTGCAGTACCTCCGCATTCCAATCCGCCTGTCCGTCTCCATTCGAGTCTACAGGAATCGCACGTTCCGTTCCTGAAATGACACCTTGTGTGACAGAGCCTGCGAATTCAAGCCCTAATGGATTTCCAATGGCGATCACTGGCTCACCGGGCTTCACATGATCTGAATTTCCAAAGGCAGCGGTTTGCTTGATCTTATCACTTTTAACGGTGAGAACCGCTAAATCCATGAGCTGATCGCTTCCGACAAGGTTGGCGCCAATTCTTGTCCCATCCTGAAGACTCACTTCAAGCTGGTTGGCACCTTTGATGACGTGATGGTTGGTCACGATATAAAAGGTGTCACCCTTTTTCTTATAAATCACACCTGACCCGCTGCCTGCCTCTCCGCCTTCTTCCCAAAAGCTCGACTTTTGGATATTAATGACGCCGACAACCGTATCCGACATATGAGATACGACTTTTGTTACCGCATCATTGACGTTCACATTGATGGTCTTTAAAGGACCCTGTGCTGCTTGCCCATCTCCGTTCTGCTGCCACCCAAAGGGACTGCCGCTCTGACCTGATACATAGGGGAAAAAGAATCCCATTAAAAAAGCTCCTACCAATACGCCGATCAGACCAGATAGGAAATATCCTTTTCTGCTTCGTCTCGGCTTCCACTCTACATCGCGATAATCCACTATGTTTCCTTCCTTTCAGTGAATAGATGATGTATATAGTGTTGGTAAGAAGCTCTTATCTTAATCATCCGATTGTAAAAATCATACGGCGCAAAGCGGGGTTGCCTTTTTCGGGTCCGTATCATATAAATCAAAGCCATCCCCGACAACAAAGCCTTTCATCTCAAGCGTCTGCTGGACCGCCATACGGGCTAAATCCTTCATGTTGTTGTCTTGACTCAAGTGAGCCAAGTAAATGCGTGAGGTGGCATCTCCAATGACATCTGTCATCGCAAGAGCGGCATCTTCATTTGAAACATGTCCGACATCGCTCAAAATTCTACGCTTAATACTCCACGGGTATCGGCCCATTTGCAGCATACCGACATCATGATTGCTCTCAAATACAAATGTATTGGCTGACTGAATGATCCCTTTCATACGGTCACTCACATAGCCTGTATCCGTCATTAGGGCAAGTTTGCGCCCGCCATAATGGAACACGTAAAACATGGGCTCAGCCGCATCATGTGAGACGCCAAAGGACTCAACATCGAGACTGCCGAAGGATTGGACGGTTTCCATATCAAAATGGAATTTCTGCTCTGTATCAATCTTTCCGATATGAGACTCCATCGCCTTCCATGTTTTCGCATTTGCATAGACAGGAAGCTTGTACTTTCTTGCCATGACACCGAGCCCTTTAATATGATCTGAGTGCTCGTGTGTCACAAAAATGCCGTCCAAGTCTTCAGGCTTGCGGTCGATTTGACTCAGCAGCTCGACCATTTGTTTGCCGCTTAAACCAGCATCCACTAAAAAGGCATGCTCGTCTGTTTCTAAATAAAAAGCGTTCCCCGTACTTCCGCTCGCTAGTACACTGAACTGCAAGCTCATGTTCTCTCACTCCATTGAAGATTTGTCATCTTTCTCTATGTGATCAAGTGTTGAGCCATCGATGGCATTGATCAAATATTCTTCTTCTGTCTTTTTCTTTGAACCAGTTGATACGCCCTCAAGCTCGACTCGCCATACAGGCACCATGACCTGCGTGCTTGCACCCGGGTATTGCGTATAGTAGCCAAGTTCTACTTTTTTCACGGTCGTGTTTTGGCTCAGCATGTTTTGCGTATATAAGTCCTTCACGGTTTCAAGCGCTGGGACAAGGGTTTCTTTTCTCACTTCATTAATCGATATCACCATCGACTGCTGATACGATACGACCTCGTTTTTATCATTTAGATCTAGGGTGATTTTTCCGATGGTTTCGGAGTCATCAAGCCCCTCTTGGAAAATGTATTTCCCTTTATACGTTTGGAAAAAGACGATTTTCCCTGCCTCTTCATCAATACTCCACAGCTTATAATTCTTCCCATCCAGCAAACGCTGGTTCACCAGGTTTGCCGCCGCTGTTTTCATATCTTTTTTCGGCAAGGCCACTGGTTTATTGAAGGTCATTTCAAGCAGCGTGACAGGATCATCTTTGTCTGTTTTCGGGAATGTGCTTTTCGCCTTTTGATCAGCTAATTCGTCGACATCCTTTTTCGTATATTGCTTCTTTTCAGCTGTAATGCGGTAGCCAATCTTCGCTTCATCTGATAGATTGCCATATTTGATCCCGTCTGCCTTCATTTCTTCCAGCGTATCCGTTTTTTCGATAATCGCAAAATGATCGGTTGATCGTTTTTCAAAGTATTGAAAACCTAGAAAGATATCGAGAACGAGAAAGGCTAGGATAAAGATCGTTTTGGTCTTATTCCACTCCATGATTCTCGCTCCCCTCTGTCAACAAATCATGCGATAGAATCACGGTTTTGCCGTTGTATTTCATGCACCATACTGGCTCCAGCCAGACAAACATCGCTTGATCTTGATCTGATGCGGTGGAAGCAGCTTGATAGGCCGGGAAAATTTGTTCAATTTTCTCAAGATCATCATATTTCGTCTGCTTGACGATTAAGTCTTTCAACTCTGTCCCATTCATCAGTTTGACCTGTTCACTCTGACTTGCTTTGTTGCCTAGAATATAGTTTGGACGCTTGTAATTCAAGATGTCATCATTCGCCCACTGTACTTCAAGAGAGGTCATCCCAAATGGATGCTTTGTACTGTTGACGATCGGCAGGCCATCCATAAACATATTAAAGGAAAGCTGCTGGTTGCTATTGATGCCAAAGTATTGATAGTCATCGGTAAAGCTCCCCGTATCATTGAAATATTTCACACTTCGCTTGATCAAATCGCCCGTTTGGAAAACGGTGCTGGAATTGATATTGCGGTGCTGATATTGGATGCGGTGGTCTTTTTGATTGGCTTCAAGACGACTTGTGCCATCTGTGTACACCGTCCGGTTTAAATTAGACTCCTCACCGACTAGACTCGGGTCCGTAAACAGAGCGTCCTTGAATTTGCTTGTCTTAATCGTTTCGATAAAGAACATTTTCGCTTCAAGCTGCTTTTGCTTTCTCGGAAGGAGGAAATCTCGTTTCGAATTCGCTGAGAATGTATAGAGATCGTAGCGCGGCATCTCGTTTTGAGCTGCTGCGATACTGTCCATGAGATTTCGATAGTTAGCGGACTCTATTGTCAGCTCAAGCACCGTTTCCTTGCTGTATGAAACCAAATAAACTTTCTTGTTGGCCTTATCCTTCTGGGAGAACGGCACAATCATCCGATCAAACGAGTTGTATTCAATGGACTTGTTCGGCCATTTAAACAGCGCTTGGAAAATATCAATCGGAATCGGGTCATTGAACACAAGATCCAATGTCTTCCCCTGTCCTCCGTTTCCATAGAAGAAATTCTTAAATTTCTGCTCCGAATATTGATCTGACACATCCGAAATCTCTTTCACATCCCAAAGGCTCACATCATTCCAGAAGTTTTGAAAGAGTTCCTTTTGATCCACTTTCAAATGCTCCCCATTTGAATGGATGAACATCTCGCGCGGCTTCACGACATCAATGAGGCTCCGCGGCTCGTCGCTTGAAATCTTCTTCGTTTCCACGACCTTAGTGCCGGCATCTGCCTGGTCCTGCATGACGGGCTGGAACATCCAAATATTCCACGTAAACACAAGACTGATCGCAATTAGGATTGTCAATATTATGGTTTTAAAGGTCTCACGCTTCATCCCAATCATCCTCTTGTTCTTCATTGTACGGAAGGGTAAAGGTCACTGTTGTTCCTTTTCCTTCAATGCTGTCAGCCCAAATATCTCCGCCATGAGCCTGAACCATTTCTTTTGCAATCGCAAGGCCTAGGCCGGTTCCGCCAAGTTTTCTTGTTCTCGCCTTATCCACTCGATAAAAACGTTCAAAGATTTTATCCATATCCTTCTTCGGAATACCGATTCCTTCGTCTTTGACGCTGAATAATACAAGGCCCTTCTCCTCATCCAGATCAACGGTAAACGTGATATGTCCACCCTCTGGAGAGTATTTCATGGCATTGGAAATGATATTATCGAGCACTTGTGTGATTTTATCTTGATCAATTTCCACATATATTTCACGCTGCGGAAGATTGCGGATAAACTCGACATGCTGCTCCTTTGTCATTTCAAAACGATCAATGACCAATGAGATAAATCTGATAAAATTCGTCCACTCACGGTTGAATTGATAATCCTTGCTGTCGAACTTAGACAGCTGCAGCAGGTCGTTGACAAGCCGAATCATGCGCTCTGTTTCATTTTGCGTGACACTGAGGAACCTTGGTGCAAGCTCTTTATCACCAATTGCACCTTCAGCCAGCGCCTCAAGATAGCTTCGCATCGTCGTCAGTGGGGTGCGCAGCTCATGTGATACGTTCGCAACGAATTCACGGCGTTCTGCATCAATTTTCTCCTGCTCTGTGACGTCGTAAATAACCGCAATTAAACCATCAATCTTTCCGTGCTCTTTCTGAATCACTGAGAAATTCACACGCAAAACAGACAGCTGATCTTCGCGTTCAATTTCTAGCAGCATGGAATCTTGATTTTCGACTAAATCCTCAAAGGTATGCGTGTCCTCAAGACCCAGTAAGGACGTAATCGGCATCTCTAGTGCTGTTTCACGTGAAACATTTAACAGCTCTAATGCTGGGCTGTTTAATAGAATAATCGCACCGTTTTGATTCGTGGCGATGACGCCATCTGTCATATAGGCAATGACAGAAGAAAGCTTCTTCCGCTCTCCCTCTGTCATGAGCTGCGCTTCCTCCAGCTCTCTCGTCAGATGGTTAAAGGTTGTCGCAAGCTGGCCAATCTCATCATGTCCATACTTTCGAACCTTCCTGGAAAAGTTCCCTTTGGCGAGCTCAATCGCTTGCTTCCTCATATCCGAAATAGGATGAGTGATGGTTCTAAAGATGAAAATCCCAAGTAGTGCGGTCGTCCCAAGGGCGATCAGTGTCCCCGTCGCCAAAATGGTGTTAATGGTTCGCATTTGGTTAAACACGCTCTCCATCGAAGACACAACATAAATCACACCGACAGTTTCTTGGTTTTCATTTTTCACGGCTGTCGCAGAAATACGCACCCGTTTGTTTGATTCTGGGTCATAGAATTTCTTTTCATAGTCTTTGCCTACTGCGAAAATCCGGCTAATGATTTGATCTGTGATTTTCTTGCCGGCAATCTCCTGACTGCCGTTATTCACAGAGGCAATCACCTCTCTGCTTTCGTCAATATAGCTGACTTCAGAAATTTCATTAGACTCATCTTTGTTATTAAAGTCGTTTAATATTTTTTGAGCATCCTCTTTTAATTCTGCCTTACTTTTCGATGAATCTTGTTCTAGGTAATACGATAACGAGTAGATTCGCTGATTCAAGGAATTATCATATGAATTAATTAAGGACTGCTCTAGCTGCTTCACAAAGTACACGCCAATGATCTGCATGGCAACGATGATCAGCAGCACGTAAATCAAGGTCAATTTAAAGTGAATCGAGCGAAAAAAACCTACTTTATTCATAAGAATCTTAGTCCTGCTCTGGGTTTCTTAAATAATAGCCGACGCCTCGTCTTGTCACGATCCAGCTTGGGTGGCTAGGGTTGTCTTCAATTTTCTCACGAAGACGGCGGACGGTGACGTCTACTGTCCGGACATCCCCAAAGTAATCGTAGCCCCATACGGTTTGCAGCAAGTGCTCACGTGTCATGACTTGTCCGATATGTTTCGCTAAGTAATGAAGCAATTCGAACTCACGGTGCGTCAATTCAATTGTTTCCTCACGCTTAGACACCACATACGCATCTGGATAAATGACAAGTGATCCAACTTCAATATCATTTGATTCAGATTCTTCCTCTGTCTGCGGCGTAGCAATTTGCCTTCTTAAATTCGCTTTCACACGGGCAAGCAGCTCGCGCGTGCTAAATGGCTTCGTCACATAATCATCTGCGCCAAGCTCAAGACCGATGACTTTATCAATTTCAGAGTCTTTTGCTGTCAGCATGATAATCGGCATATCATATTTCTTTCTCACTTCACGGCATACCTCAACGCCATCTTTGTTTGGCAGCATAATGTCGAGCAGGATAATGTCTGGTTGGATTTCTTCTACCATTTCAAGGGCTTCATTTCCGTCATATGCACAATGAACCTCATAGCCCTCTTTCCTTAAGTTAAACTCCAATATATCAGCAATCGGTTTTTCATCGTCTACGACAAGAATCTTTTTTTCCATTGTGATTTCCTCCTGCATTTTTAGCATCTATGTCATTCATTTTTGCATGTCTCATCAGACCTTTTTCATTTGAGCAAAAAAGGCTCACTGTCTATTATAACGTTTTACGTGGCAAAGATAAAAATAATAACGGCTTTCTTTTCTAGCAATCGTTGGATAAGAAGACGACGCTCAAAAAAATGATGGTTTTTTTCCTTTTTTATTGAAACTTTTCCAGTCATAGATCGTCTATATAGATGTAACGTCTTCTTCTTATGGAGCCGGGCCCTACCTAGGTCCGGCTTCTCCCTTTTTATGCCTTCTTTTCATAAGAAAAACGCACCTGCGATTGCAGATGCGTTTGGAAGTGGCTCGGGACGGAATCGAACCGCCGACACACGGATTTTCAGTCCGTTGCTCTACCAACTGAGCTACCGAGCCATCATCAAAAAGATGAATAAATATAAATGGCGGTCCGGACGGGACTCGAACCCGCGACCTCCTGCGTGACAGGCAGGCATTCTAACCAACTGAACTACCGGACCTCAGTAACTTGCCCGAAAAAGCAATCGTGGTGCTCTTCCAAGCAAGTGAGGAAAAATTAGCTTAACGCTAAAGTAAATCAATGACCCGTACGGGATTCGAACCCGTGTTACCGCCGTGAAAGGGCGGTGTCTTAACCGCTTGACCAACGGGCCAATACATGGTGAGCCATGAAGGACTCGAACCTTCGACCCTCTGATTAAAAGTCAGATGCTCTACCAACTGAGCTAATGGCTCTCGGTTTGTGAAAAGTAATTCTGAAGAAGTTGTACTGCGTCAAACCAATCGCTTTAAAAAAGCTGGAACATCGCATCCTAACAAGTTTCAGAGACCTTTGCAACAACGAGATTTATAATATCATAGAGTAATTACATATGGCAATACGTTTTTCGACATTTTTTTAAAAAAAGTGTCGGATTTGAAATCTCCTGCCAAATCCCTTCTACTTGCAACCGCCTTCATTTTCACTGCCTCTTTTCACGACCTCTGCCTATTCAAGCACATAGAAACGTTTTAGACCGCCCGAAATTGGTTATACATGAAACAAGTGACATTGTGATTGAAAAAGGAGGAAGCAGTATGAGTTCATTCAAATTAGGAGATAAAATGCCCAATTTTTCACTCCCAACCATTCAGGGCGAACATATTGATTTTCACAAACATTTAGAGGAGCATCAAAGCTGGCACCTCATCATCTTCTTTAGAGGCTCATGGTGCCCGGTATGTGTAGAAGAATTGAAAGAGCTTGAACAGCAGCAATCATACTTTCAAGACAAGGATATCCACTTAATGGCGATTTCAACGGATCATTCTGATGACTTGAAGGAATTTGCGGATAAAGAAGGACTATCCTTCCCAATCATGTCTGACAAAGACCTCACTTCCATAAAAGCATATGAAGTCCACTATCATGGAGAAGATGCTCCTTATGAAGATCACGGAGTACACGGGGAACCTGCCTATTTCTTACTAAACGAAAAGGGCCAAGTCCTCTATCAGCAAAGACAAACAAGTCCGTTTGGCAGACCGCATGCCAACGAACTGCGCAAAATCATTCAGTACATCCGCAAAAACTTAAAAGGTCAATATAAAAGCGTGAAATAAGAAAAAAGCCCTCAAGACGAGGGCTTTTTTTATGAATTCCTTTTATGATATAACCGGTCTGCGGCAAAAAACACAAGAAGACCCGACATGAGAATGACAAAGGTGACGGGCGGTTTATCATCCTGGACATAAGAGTACAGCGCATGTCCTCCTAATGCGAGAAGATAAAAAATAAATGCCGCCACTGCTGCTTTATGTGCATTCGCTTGTTCTCTTTGCGTACTTTTTTTGAAAAACATTGTAACGATTCCCCTTTATACTGCTTTCTTCATCGTCACCCGGCGAAGTGCCCGCGAACGAATATATTCCATTGGACCAATTCTCCAAAGCTTTAGACAAAATGCTGATATGGCGATTTGCAGAAGAGAAATAAGCAGCCATGACAATACGATAAGAGGGGCGTTGATTTGTCCGCCAAGACCCAATCCCCAGCTATAAAAAAGAACCGAGCAGATGACATTTTGCAGGATGTAACAGCTAAGCGCCATTTTCCCTACATATACGAACCAATTCCACATGAACCATGACTCTGTGTGAGCCAGGAGCTTCGCAATAATAGCGATATAGAAAAGAGAAAGGAATGGCGAAAACGCATAGCGAACCACGAATTCCACTAGTTCGTTCGGAACGAAGACAAGTGCATTCAGCGGCAACCCCACCCATAGACCGATTCGAAATAATCTTTTCCGTAGAGACTGCCCGCATTCATTTGCATAAAATACACCGGCTCTCATCATCCGCACACCTAATAAAAACAAAAATGTGTTCATTGGAATGATAAAGATCGCTTCCACCCGGTACATGAAAAAGTGTTGTAATCGTTCTTGAACTTGCAAGATCCATGTCTCTGGCAGCTGCTCTTCCAGCGCGGGTTCACTACCTTGATCATACGATGCTGTTTCCATTTCAGAGAGGGCGAACACCATCAGACAGGACAGAACAAGTAGATGAATGACTCCAGAGAAGATCATGCCTCTTTTGATTCGTTTGCTCCCTCCTCGTACAATAAATGCCACAAGCAGACCGGTGACAGCGTAACTCATGAGTACATCATATTCCATCACAAGTGCAAAATGGACAAAGCCTTCAATAAATAAGAATAAAAGAATCCACAAATATGTACCCGGCCAAGGCGTATTTTTTCTTTTCGCCTGCTGATATTTCAGCTCTAGCCCTACACCAAACATAATCGTGAGCAGCGATAGCATTTTCCCATAGACGAACATGGAAACAAGGCTTTCTAGAAAACTGCCATTCTCATATTCATCTGCAATCTGATCTGTCGCAAAGGTATCCCCTGCATACGCAAAAAACCAGACGTTCGTTCCCAATGTGCCTAATATGGCGAAACCTCTTAAAATATCTAATAATCTTATTCTTTCTTTCACTAGAACGCTCCTTCCCCCTATACAGTTATCATATTTTGGTAATGACCGGAAGCCTGTTCTACTGAAATTAAGAAATATTTAAACAAAAAAACACCAGTAAAATGTGCAATTTTACTGGTGTTTGATCAGTCTATGATTATGGACGGTACACGCTGCGGACAACGTTCGTTTGGGAACGATCTGGTCCGACTGAGAAAATGGAAAGTGGAATACCTGTTAATTGTGAAATACGCTCTAAATAATGACGGGCATTTTCAGGCAGTTCGCTTAAATTCTTCACGCCTGTAATATCCTCTGTCCATCCTGGCATTTCTTCGTAGACAGGCTCACATTTCGCTAGTTCCTTTAGACTTGCTGGGAATTCTTCTGTGATTTCTCCGTTCAATTTATAAGCGACACAGATTTTCAATGTTTCAATCCCTGTCAATACATCAATTGAGTTAAGAGATAGATCTGTAATCCCGCTCACACGGCGAGCATGGCGGACAACCACACTGTCAAACCAGCCAACACGGCGCGGGCGTCCAGTTGTTGTACCGTATTCACGGCCAACCTCACGGATTTGATCACCAATTTCATCATGGAGTTCTGTCGGGAATGGGCCATCTCCAACACGTGTTGTGTACGCTTTTGACACGCCGACCACATGTTGAATCTTTGTTGGTCCTACACCAGAACCAATCGTCACTCCTCCAGCCACTGGGTTAGATGACGTAACAAATGGATATGTCCCTTGATCGATATCAAGCATAACACCTTGTGCCCCTTCAAATAGCACGCGGCGGCCTTCATCTAGTGCGTCATTCAAGACAACAGATGTGTCCACGACATATTTTTTCACTTGCTGGCCATATTCATAATACTCGTCTAAAATATCTTCAATCTTGAAGCCTTCTGCGTCGTACATTTTCTCTAAAAGACGATTTTTCTCTTCTAGATTACGGGCAAGCTTCTCTTCAAATACTTCACGATCTAATAGATCTGCGACACGGATACCGATACGAGCTGCTTTGTCCATATAAGCTGGTCCGATTCCTTTTTTCGTCGTACCGATCTTGTTAGCCCCTTTCCGCTCTTCTTCTACCTCGTCCAATTTTAAATGGTAAGGTAAAATCACATGGGCTCTATTGCTGATTCTGAGGTTATCTGTACTCACATTCCGTTCGTGAAGATACGCAAGCTCAGTGACCAACGCTTTAGGATCAACCACCATTCCATTACCGATGACACAAGTTTTCTCTTGATAAAAAATACCGGACGGAATGAGGTGTAACTTGTAAGTCACTCCATCAAATTTGATCGTGTGACCTGCATTGTTTCCCCCTTGATAACGGGCAATCACCTCTGCATTTTCTGAAAGGAAATCGGTAATTTTCCCTTTCCCTTCGTCACCCCACTGCGTACCTACTACGACTACTGAAGACATATCGTGCACCTCCGTTAACCTTTCAAAACGTTATCTCTTTCAAACACATTTATTTTATCAATGCAAAACGAAAAAGTCAACGTGAAATCCGAACATTAATATCTCGAAATCAAATTTTGTTCGTTTTAAATATGAGAAAAAGCGCTTTACTCACTTCTTCAGCGCTTAAAAAGGGAGATTTTGAGTAAAACCAACGTTTTTGATTGTTCTTACTTTCTATTGATTTTCAATTAAATGAATCATCGAGCTTGCCATAAAATCAGGTGAGTACGGTCGCCCTGTCCTCAGCCACCATTCAGCTGTTCCAACGTAAGCCGAGATGACGAATTGCTTCTGCATGTCGATAGGAACGAGATGCGGATCGGGCTTTGAGCCTGCAACCCCCTCTACCCCCAAAGAAAAGCTTTCTTCAAAAAAAGCACGAACCGTTTCATGAATATTGAGCTCTCTCCCTCGTTTCAAGAGAATTTGATACTCCTCTTCATGTTCCTGCAAATGCTGATAAAATCGAAAAATATATACATATGCCGCATGCTCTTTTTCCAAATCATCTTCTTGTACAGGCGCATAAATGGCACATTTCATCACATCAAACATCTCATCCATCACCTGCTGGGCAAGATCAAATTTATCCTCATAATGTTGATAAAAGGTCGTGCGGTGGATACCTGCCACTTTTGTCAAATCCTGTACAGAAATCTTCCCCCATTCTTTCTCACTTAATAACTGAAATAATGCTTTTCTTAATTGCTGCTTTGATTCCGTTGCGCGCTTATCCTCTCTGTAGCAGTCCGCCACAAGCCGCTCTCCCCTTCCTATTTTCTTCAACAGATTTCGCTTTTCTGTTGGTTGAATCCTCCAGGCTGATGAATTAACTTTAATCTAACACAATGAAAAAAAGGAATCATCTGACAACCTATAAGGAGTGATGATCATGGAAACAACAGCCCCAAGTGCCGTGCAAAAAACGTTATTAAGAGGAAAGAACAAGCAGGACCCGTATCACCCATTTGATTGGTATGCCAACATGCGCCAGACATCACCTGTTCATTTTGACGAAGCCAGCCGAACGTGGAGCGTATTCACCTATGAGGAAGCAAAGCGTGTGACAATCGATAAAGATATCTTTTCGAGTCAGCCTCCTAAAAACCAGCGGAAGCATTCACTGATGAAAACAATGGTGATGATGGATCCTCCCAATCACACTCGCATCCGCTCCATTGTCAGCAAAGCCTTTACCCCTCGAGTCATGAAATTGTGGGAGCCTCGTATTCAAGAATTAATGGATGAACTCATGGCACAAATAGAAGGAAAAAAAGAGATAGACCTAGTGCAAGACATCTCTTATCCACTTCCTGTCATTGTCATTGCAGAGCTTTTAGGTGTGCCATCAGAGCATAAACAATCCTTTAAAGAATGGTCAGATATTCTCGTCAGCATGCCTAAAAGCGAAAACGAGGAAGATGTAGCTGAATGGCAGAAAACACGTGACAAAGGAGAAGCTGACA
The DNA here is from genome assembly GCF_037976435.1 of Bacillus sp. FSL K6-2841. Lineage (NCBI taxonomy): Bacteria > Bacillati > Bacillota > Bacilli > Caryophanales > Bacillaceae > Bacillus > Bacillus sp. FSL K6-2841. The sequence continues at coordinate 3,614,276 of NZ_CP150266.1, forward strand.
TGATGGCGTTTTTTGCAGACACCATTGAAAAGAAACGTCACAATCTCGGTGATGATTTGATTTCCCTCATCATTCAAGCGGAGGAGAATGGAGAAAAACTGTCAGCGGATGAACTAATACCATTCTGTAATCTTCTTCTTTTAGCAGGCAACGAAACAACCACCAACTTGATATCCAATATGATTTTCAGCTTGTTAGAACAGCCGGGTGCGTATGAAGCGCTCGCCCAATCACCTGAACTCATCCCACGTGCGGTGGAAGAGGCCGTCCGTTTTCGTGCACCAGCTCCTGCGATCGTCCGCTACGTCACAAAAGACACAGAGCTTGGAGGGAAAGTGTTGAAAAAGGGAGACAATGTGATTGTGTTTCTTGCTTCTGCCAACCGAGATGAGCGTCAATTTTCAAACGCACATGAATACGATATACACCGCCACCCTAATCCTCATATTGGTTTCGGGCACGGTATCCATTTCTGTCTTGGCGCACCACTAGCACGTCTTGAAGCATGTACAGCTATAAAGATTTTAATAGAACGATATGAGGCGCTAGAGCTCCTCTCTTACGTTCCGATGACAAGCAGCAGCATGTATGGACTGAAAGAGCTGAAACTGCGTGTCACACCTCGTTCATAACAGAATAGACTCCCGGGCATGGGAGTCTTTTTTTCAAACGGGGGTGATTCCATCTGTGTTCATGAGCACAATGCGATACCCATCTGGATCTTCAATGGTTGCTCCTCCCCGTTCCCAATATGGATTTGTAGAGGTGACTTGCCGTCCGCCAAATGAGAGCAATCTCTCTTTCATTTGCCTGAATTCCTCAGCATCTGGAATATAGAACACGAGAAGCTGTTCTGGATGCGGGGCGGGCAGGCTTTCTTCTTCTTCATGCTTCGTGATTTCTAAATGAACATGCTGATGAGGAAGCCCCAGCATGACTCCATCATATCCTTCATGCTGATCAAACGAACCTATTCGTTTGAGTCCTAAGCCTTCTTCATAAAAGGAAACAACCTCTTCCATGTTGACAGTTGGGCGTGCGATGCGTAATTGAGCGGCTTCGAACTGTTGAAATTTCATCAGTCATCACTCCTTTTCTCTTTTTAGTATACGATTTCTCTGTCTTTCTCTCCTCCTCATTTCGATCGTTTTTCAATCATTCTTTCGATGTAGATAGATCAAAAAAAGCCCAGCTTCTTGAGCTGGGCTTTAAGCACCGGGCGGAACACCCGCATCGTCAAATCTTCTTTCCAGGTTGACGAATTTGTTATATTCTTTGACGAATGCCAGTGATACAGTACCAACTGGGCCGTTACGCTGTTTGGCAATGATGATTTCAATAATGTTCTTATTCTCTGATTCTTTGTCATAGTAATCATCACGGTAAAGGAATGCCACGATATCGGCATCCTGCTCGATACTTCCTGATTCACGAATATCTGACATCATCGGGCGTTTGTCCTGACGCTGCTCTACTCCACGTGAAAGCTGAGACAAAGCAATAACTGGAACTTCAAGCTCCCTTGCCAGCGATTTCAATGCCCTAGAGATTTCAGACACCTCTTGCTGACGGTTATCGCTTGATCGTCCGCTCCCTTGAATGAGCTGTAAATAGTCAATCAGGATCATGCCAAGACCGTTTTCTTGCTTCAAACGGCGGCATTTTGAGCGAATTTCACTTACTCTAATTCCTGGTGTATCATCAATGAAAATCCCACTATTTGATAGCGAGCCCATCGCCATTGTCAGCTTGCCCCAGTCCTCTTCTGTCAGATTACCGGTTCTTAAGTTCTGTGCATTGATATTCCCTTCTGCACAAAGCATACGCATCACTAGCTGCTCAGCTCCCATCTCTAAACTAAAGATGGCGACACTTTCGTCCGTTTTGGTCGCAACATTCTGTGCGATGTTCAATGCGAAAGCCGTTTTCCCTACTGATGGACGAGCCGCGACAATGATTAAGTCATTTCGCTGGAATCCAGCTGTCATCCGGTCAAGCTCTGAGAAACCTGTTGGAATCCCTGTGATATCGCCTTTTCGGTTATGAAGCTGTTCAATATTATCATATGTCTGAACAAGCACGTCCTTAATGTTTTGGAAGGCTCCTGAGTTTTTACGCTGCGCCACTTCCATAATGGTCTTTTCAGCATCACTCAACAGATCCTCTACTTCATCTTCACGCGTGTACCCATCCTGTGCAATGGTTGTCGCCGTGCGGATCAGACGTCTTAAAATTGATTTCTCTTCTACAATTTTTGCATAGTATTCAATGTTTGCGGCAGTTGGGACAGAGTTCGCAATATCGGTTAAATACGAAATCCCGCCTACCTCTTCTAGTAAATCTGTATTGGCCAGTTCAGAAGTCACCGTAACAAGATCGACCGGTTCCCCTCTATCACCAAGTATAAGCATCGCATTGTAAATCTTTTGATGCGACATTCTATAGAAATCCTCTGGAATTAATACCTCAGAAGCGAGCGTGAGCGCAGATGGTTCTAAAAAAACAGCACCTAATACGGCCTGCTCGGCTTCTATATTTTGCGGCGGCAGCCGGTCATCGAGAAGTTCCGTCATGCCAAGCACCGTCCTTTCATAAAAAAATACGCTACTCATCATTTTAACATTTTCATCAATAAAAAAGTGAAAAACATCGACTATAGTCAAAATTACCATGAGGATGTTTCGTTGAACAGCCAACTAACGCATTTCAATAGAAAAGACTCTGTAACATAAGTTGTTATAGAGTCCTTCATTACCGCTAATGGGATTTGTATCTGTTGCCGTTCACATGTTATTAATCTATCGTTTTCTTCACTCCATAATTTTCTTTTTGTCCAATATCATGCAAAGACCCGTTTTGATAACCAATTGATAACACCAAATCGGGAATAGAATCAAACCCGTTTTTCGCTAGATCAAACAGCTGTGCTCCGTAATGTGAAGCGGCAATTCGTGCATGTTCTGCTGTGTATGGATTTTTCAGGAGATCTTCTTTGTATATATCAAAAATATTCGTTCCTTTATCCGTTACAAATTGACCATTTACAATGCTTAAATCCTTTAAATTGTAGCCTGTCACCGTTTTGATTTGATTCACAAGATGGAACTTTGCAAGAGAATCAGGCGTGAATTGAGTAGAATCATCATTTCTACTTTTCATAATATGAAAAAATAATTCTCTTGTATTGTTGCTTGTATTTAATAGGTCTTCTATTTGTTTGGTTAGCGATTCATCTGTTGATCCACTCACCACTAATTTGAAATGATTTGGGTCAATGGTAAAAGTTAAATTTGTGTTTTTAGGAATGGTTATACCGTTTTTAGAGAATAAATCTTGCAATTGTTCGTTGACCTTTTGTCGATTGAATATTTTCTTTTCTACGCTTTCTTGAGTAGGATCGTACCGTTTTTCGTTACGGAAGATGGCGTCATTAAAGTCATATTGCCCACCCTTATTATTCCTTGCCCAACTCATTTCCATAGTGTACGCAGCTTCTCTTTCAGACTTGGTTAGATCACTTCTGAAATAAGAGGAGTATGGATTTCTATACTTATTATATATGTGGTCTTGAGGATCATTGAATCTTTTATTTTGTTCATTAATTTTTTGATATTTCTCATCAAGTATCTTCATTCGTTTATCTGCTTCGGTCATCGTCTCGTTTGTGCTTTTAATAGTCGATTGGTTTTTAGAATCTGTTTCTTTATGAGTGTTTGAAGTAGCTGCCCTGTATGACGTATTAATATTCATTTTGATTCTCCTTTTTGAAAAATTAGTGATTATTAAATATATCGGCAATTCAGTTAAAATTTGTTAGTTTTGATCCGATATAGTAATTATTACAAGGAGGGTTAAAATATGCCAAATACTATCTTCAAACGTTTTTTATTACCTGCATTATTATTAGTGCTTGTTACTAGTTTTTTTGCACCTAATTCAGCAGAAGCAGCAATTACGGGGAATAACAGTCCTAACACAGCAAGCTTAATGGGATATTGGAAATATAGTCGTCCAGATACGACAATCTTACCTGAAGGTGAAAATGAAGCTTATTATCAGTTCACGATCAATAAGGGTGAAAGGGTTTATGTGCGAAGCTCATATGATAAGAATTATACAGGTATGAAAATAGAAGTGTATAATTCAAAACAATCTATGACAGGGTCCGAGGTTATAAATCCTGATTCAATTACACCATTTATTTTTGCTAATACTGGTGACGTTACTTCTACTTCAGAAACTTATTTTGTAAAAGTGACCCGTGGTACATATACAGGGAATATGTACTTTACTGTTTCCATTCAAGATCGAATTAAATCTGGAAATGGGACATTCAACTTTACGGGGGCCGCTACCAACTTGGGGAATACTTCTTTGAATTTTTTAGGAGTTGATTCTTCTGTCATTACAATGGATTTAACTAATCATACGGCTATTCCCCGAAGTGCAATCGTTAAATCAATTTCAACAACGAGTACCCAATCGCCTAACCAAGGAAATGTCACACACAAGCTGATGGCTGATGAAAACAAAATTTGGAACGAATCTGTTTTTTCATCTGCAACAAGTGGTTCTTACCGTATTTCTCTTGAAGATCAATTAAAAGTCGCGCAAAAATGGAGCTTTAAGTACAACGCAAAGGCTACAGCGAGATCTACTATGAGCAATGTCAAAGCCGATATCCGTTACGAATATGATGTCACAGATGGATTCTAATTGAATGGTGTTTACAGAATTAAAAAGTAAGGGTACATCCCTTACTTTTTTTAATTGTTATCATTCGCCACTAGTAAAAAGCTGTGCATACTATTGAATCAGTTTTGAGATATGAGACCATCTACTTTTCGCAAAATCCTCCTCAATGTCCCTAAAAACACAAATGAGTCTAAAGACTTATTTTTCCTCAAAATCATTTCAAGAAGAAAAGCCCATATTTATTCCTGTATCAAACAGAAGAAAATGGTAAAAATTCCGAGGCAGTCAAGGTCTTTTGACATTTCTCCTATTTTTAAATGGCAAGGTCCGATATTCCCTATTTCAAATCATTTGTTAGTGAGTTAGTCCTTTATTTTCTGAATATTAGAATAAAAAAACCAAGTACACAACTTGATGAACATTTGACTTCATAATTGATAACCATTATCATTTGTTTTGCTTGCGGATAGTTGAGAATCATTTTCATTTGGAGAAGCCATTCTTCAAGTACTACACTCATCCAATAGCTACAAGCCTGCTTTTATCATCGTATGAGAGTCGAATTTGAGGAAGGAGATTTGTCACATATGTCCAAACGCCCTGAAGGAATGGGTACTGAGGATTCATTTTTCGGAGAAAGCCGTCCTTTTTTTATACCTGGGACGGAGCAACTAGATATCACAGCACACCCATACAGACTTTTTATATTTAAACCGAATACTACTCCTCCAGCGGCTGGTTTTCCAGTCATGTACGTGCTTGATGGGAATTCACTTTTTGGCACAATGGTCGAAGCCATTCGTTTACAGTCAAGAAGACCTGAAAAAACAGGTGTTGTACCTGCCATCATTGTTGGAATTGGCTATCAGACAGAAGCGCCCTATCATCCACTCAGGCATTATGATCTCACTCTTACCAGCCCTGACGCTTCCATCGGGGGCAAAAGAAAAGACTTCTCCATCCATACATATGGCGGGGCCTCTGCTTTCTTTTCTTTTTTAGAAGAGACTATAAAGCCTTATATCGAGCAACGCTTTCCGATCAACAAGAGTCGCCAAACACTGTTTGGGCATTCTCTTGGCGGTCTTTTTGTATTACACACACTATTTGAGCACCCTGATGCTTATCAGACATATATTGCAGGCAGTCCTTCTATCCACTGGAACAAAAAATTATTTCTAGAAAAAGAACACCAATTTACCAACCGCATACGTCAGGTGCCTATGAATGTCAGGCTGCTTGTAGGTGTAGGTGAGTTAGAAAAACATCATCCATGTCAAATGAATGCTCATGCAAAGTCACTAGCAAATCGGATGCTGCCTTTATCCTCATATGGCTTACATACGGCCTATCACGAGTTCCCTGAAGAAGGGCATACGTCCGTTTTACCGGTGCTGATGAATTACGCTTTTCGTTTTGCGCTCTATCATGATGATCTTTTAACAACCACAGACATGAAAGAAAGGTAGTGAACGTATGAAACATAGTGGTCTATCTCAAAAGATTGCCCTTGTCACAGGCGCAGGGCAAGGTATCGGACAAGCAGTCGCAAAAAGACTAGCCGATGAAGGTGCGATCATTGCAGTAGTTGACGCAAATGAAGATCAGCTTCAAAGCACCGTCCATCAAATGAATGATGAAGGCTTACGTGCCTTTGCCTATTCAGGTGACATTACCGATCAAGCATCTGTTCAGCACATTGTCAATCAAATTGAAAAACAGCTTGGACCCATTTATTTACTAGTCAATGTAGCAGGCATTCTTCGAATCAGTTCTATTGACCAGCTTAGTGCAGATGACTGGCAACAAACCTTCGCAGTCAACACACATGGTGTCTTTTATGTTTCACAAGCTGTCTCCAAATACATGATGAAAAGATCAGCAGGTGTCATTGTGACCGTCAGCTCTAACGCAGGTGCCATTCCTAGAATGAATATGGCTGCCTATGCCGCTTCAAAGGCAGCAGCTACTTCCTTTACAAAAACGCTTGGATTAGAGCTGGCAGACTATGGAATCAGATGCAATGTTGTCTCTCCTGGCTCTACCGCAACACCTATGCAATGGGCTTTATGGTCTGATGAACAAGGAGCAGACCATGTGATCAAAGGGTCATTAGAGACGTATAAAACCGGTATTCCATTACAAAAAATCGCTGATCCTCAAAACATCGCTGATGCAGTCATCTTCTTTGCATCTGAACAATCCAGTCATATTACGATGCAGAATCTCACGATTGATGGTGGCGCAACACTCGGAATCTAGCATTTCATCAAAAAGGAGGCCTTTTCATGAAACATTCATTATTGCCGTCAGAAGAAAAAGTACAGTTGATTCAAGACTATCAGCCAGGCGCTTTTTTCCTTGCTTCCCCTAAACGTACAATACTTGCAGAAGGAATTTTCCAGCATATTGAAACCAATCAGCTCAGTGAACTCTCCACAAGGGTAGCGCACGTATTTGACACTGCCAAACAAGCTGGTATTCAATCACCAATTATTGCTGGTGCTGTTCCGTTTGATCCGGCGCAACCCGTTCGTTTAAATGTGCCAATCCATGTACAGTTTAGTGATCCACTTGAATTTCATCAAGGTGATGAGGAATCGGAAGTGACATCGCCATCCTATGAGGTGACACCTGTCCCTTCTCCTGAAGTCTACATGAATGGTGTGAACGAAGGGTTAGCTAAAATTGAAAAAGGAGAGCTTAGCAAAATCGTCATTTCTCGATCTCTCCATCTCAAATCAAATCAAGACATTCATACGAAAGCAATACTCGAACGGCTGGCTCGTCACAATACGACTGGCTATACGTTTGCTGCAAATGTAGCTGATCCGAAATCTCCCCAAAAGCGCACACTTCTTGGGGCAAGTCCTGAGTTGCTTCTTTCAAAAACGGGTTCATCTGTGATTTCCAATCCACTCGCTGGTTCTCGGCCGCGTAGTTCAAATCCAGTAGAAGACCAGCGCCGTCACGATGAACTCCTTACTTCAGCGAAGGATTTACACGAGCATGCAGTGGTTGTCGACGCTGTCACTAAAGCGCTTACTCCTTACTGTAGTAAGTTAGATGTGCCTGTATCACCATCCGTCATACAAACAGAAACGATGTGGCATTTATCTACTGTCGTAAAAGGTGAATTAGCAGATTCCAGTGTATCCTCAATTGATTTAGCGCTGAGCCTTCATCCAACACCCGCAGTATGCGGAACACCTACAGCAGATGCACGTGAAGCAATCCAAGCGATTGAACCCTTCGATCGAGGATTTTTCACAGGAATGATCGGCTGGGCAGATGCAAATGGTGATGGTGATTGGATTGTCACCATTCGTTGTGCAGAAGCTGAGGGTCAATCCCTTCGCCTCTTTGCTGGTGCAGGAGTGGTCAAAGGATCTAAGGCAGAAGAAGAGCTAGCCGAAACATCTGCAAAGTTTAACACGATGCTTCGTGCGATGGGCATCCATCAGCTATAAAAATACATAGGAGATGACAAAAACATGTTTGTTCAACCACCTACATGGCCAGAAGAATTTGCAAAACGCTACCGTGAAAACGGCTGTTGGCGTGGAGAAACCTTTGGCGGTATGCTTCGTGAACGCGCCGTATCGTTAAGGAATAAAACTGCGATTACATACGCTGATACGCACATGAGCTACCAAGAACTTGATGAGCGCGTCAGCAGTCTTGCCGCCGGTTTCCATCAGCTTGGAATTCAAAAGGGCAGTCGAGTTGTCGTGCAGCTTCCTAACATTCCTGCTTTTTTTGAAGTCATTTTCGCTTTATTTCGAATCGGTGCTTTACCCGTCTTCTCACTGCCATCTCATAGAAGCAGCGAAATCACTTATTTTATTGAGTTTGCCGAAGCAGACGCATATGTCATACCAGATATCCATGATGGCTTTGATTATCGATCACTCGCACGTCAAGTGAAAGAAAAGCTTCCCTCATTCCCTCATGTCATTGTTGCAGGGAAGGCTGAGGAGTTCCTTGACTTGGATGATCTGCGCAAGGACCCAGCACTTGATCCTCAAATTCATGTAGAGGCAAGCGATATTGCATTTCTTCAGTTATCAGGAGGCAGCACAGGCCTTTCTAAGCTCATACCTCGTACACATGATGACTATATGTATAGTCTTTGGAAAAGCAATGAGGTGTGCGAGCTCACAAAAGATAGTGTGTATTTAGCTACACTTCCAGTTGCGCACAACTATCCATTAAGCTCGCCTGGAGTCCTTGGGACGTTATACGCAGGTGGAAGAGTCGTTCTTGCACCTGGATCAAGTCCTGATGTCGTCTTTCCACTCATTGAAAAAGAACGGGCAACAATTACCGCAGTCGTTCCGCCTATTGCATTGATCTGGCTAGAAGCCGCTCCACATCGATCAGATGACTTATCGAGTCTTGAGGTCTTACAAGTCGGTGGTGCTAAATTAAGCGCCGAGGCAGCAAAACGAGTGATGCCTGCCCTTGGGTGTAAGTTACAGCAAGTTTTTGGCATGGCAGAAGGTCTGGTCAACTATACCAGATTGAATGATCCTGAACATGTCATTATTCACACACAAGGACGCCCGATGTCTGAATATGATGAGGTACTAGTGGTAGATGATGAGGACAAGCCCGTCCCGAATGAAGTGGCTGGACACCTTTTAACAAGAGGACCTTATACGATTCGCGGCTACTATAAAGCCGATGAACAAAACAAGAAAGCATTTACACCCGATGGCTTTTACAGAACAGGTGACATCGTGCGATTAACAAAAGAAGGAAATGTGGTAGTAGAAGGCAGAGACAAGGATCAAATCAATCGTGGCGGCGAAAAGGTTGCCGCTGAAGAAGTTGAAAATCATTTACTTGCGCATCCTGACATTCATGATGCCGCCATGGTGTCCATGCCAGATCCGTTTCTTGGCGAACGCTCATGTGCCTTTGTTATTGCGAAAGGAAACAACAAGCCAGCACCACACGCCTTAAAGTCATTTCTAAGAGAACGCGGGCTCGCTGCCTATAAAATTCCCGACCGCATTGAATGGATCGATGCGTTCCCACAAACAGGTGTAGGCAAAGTCAGCAAAAAAGCATTAAGAGAATTAGCTTCAATCCATACTGCCAACGTATAAAAAAAGAGGAGTGAAAACCATGGCAATCCCTACTATTCCTGCGTATCCAATGCCAAGCATACAAGATTTACCCGAAAATAAAGTGAACTGGATCCCTGATCCGAAACGGGCTGTCCTGCTGATACATGACATGCAGCAATATTTTTTAAATGCATTTCAACAAGATACATCACCGATCACAGAGTTAGTGCAGCATATTGAACAATTACGTGATACATGCAAAGAACTCGGCATTCCAGTCGTCTATACAGCTCAACCTGGTGATCAAGACCCGAAGGATCGTGCCTTATTAACAGATTTTTGGGGGCCTGGACTTGGTGATGATGAAGCATTGACAAAAATCATTGATCAGCTTGCTCCATCTGAAGCAGATACAATGCTGACAAAATGGCGTTATAGCGCATTCAAAAAATCCAACTTTTTAGATATTCTTCACGAAGGCGGACGTGATCAACTGATCATTACTGGCGTGTATGCACATATTGGCTGTATGCTAACAGCCGCAGAAGCATTCATGCTCGATATTGAAACCTTTTTTGTCGCCGATGCCGTCGCTGACTTTTCACTTAAACATCACAAAATGGCAATGACCTATGCAGCTGAACGCTGTGCGGTGACCACAACGACAAGCCAAATCATTCGTCGTTTAACAGGACAGGAAGCAGAAGATGACCTATCCTTTGATGCCATCGTTCACCAAGTAGCTGAGTATCTCCAAATCAATCCAAATGAAATACCGCTTGATGAGAATCTCGTCTACCTTGGCCTTGATTCAATTAGAATGATGAGCCTAGCGGAAAAGTGGAGACAGCAAGGAGCGACAGTCAATTTCGTTGAGCTTGCAGCTAATCCAACGCTCACGTCTTGGCGAGCTCTTCTTTTCCCAGAAAAACAGCCATCTATCCCAAATATCGATTACTTGTAAAGGAGGTATAGACCCTTGTCGATCCAGTCAGTCGATTCATTCCCACTAACCGGTGCCCAATCAGGCATTTGGTATGCGCAGCAGCTTGATCCATCTAATCCTATTTTCAATACAGCTGAGTATATAGATATTAAAGGTCCAATTGATCCCGTACACTTTGAAGCAGCCATTAGAAAGACTGTCTTAGAAGCAGATTCCTTGTATATGCGCTTCGTTGAGGATACTGACGGTCCAAAGCAATGGTTGATATCTAAGAAAGAGATTCCATTTCAATATATCAATTTACAAAATGAAAAACAGCCGCTTGATGCGGCTAAAGCATGGATGAAGACAGACCTTGCAACACCAGCCTCTTTAGAGAAAGATGTATTATTCTGTGAAGTACTTTTTCAACTTGCTGACGACCGTTTTATCTGGTATCAGCGCATTCATCACATTGCCATTGATGGATTCGCCTTTTCGCTCATTGCACGTCGTGTTGCTGAGGTCTATTCAGCCATATCGAAAGGGACCTCTGTGCCTCCTCAAACATTTGGAGCCTTACTTGACGTAGTCCAAGAGGAGATCACCTATCAACAGTCCAATCGGTATGAAGATGATCGAGTTTTTTGGAAAAATCGCTTTGCTGATCAACCTGAAATTGTCAGTCTTGCTGAGCTTGCCCCAAGAACGTCGGATCATTTTATCCGCAAAACGGCTAGATGCGATGCCGAAAAGGTAAGCAAAATGAAAAAAAATGCTCAATTTTTCGGTGGTACGTGGCATGAAATGATTCTTGCGGCATCCGCTCTATATATGCATCGTATGACGGGTGCACATGATATTGTTTTAGGATTACCTGTTATGATGCGCCTTGGATCTTGCGCCTTGCAAACACCCGGAATGGTCATGAACCTGGTACCGCTTCGTTTAACATGCAAACCAGAAATGACGCTCTCAGCACTTGTTCACCAAGTATCTGATGAACTGAAAGCCATTCGTCCTCATCAAAGATATCGTCATGAAGACATGCGGAGAGACTTTAAACTCATCGGAAGAAATCAACGATTATTCGGCCCGCAGATCAATATCATGCCATTTGATTATGATCTCAAGTTCGATCAGAGCATTGGTCAAGCACATAATCTTTCAGCAGGACCCGTAGATGATATATCGATCAACATATACGACCGCGCAGATGGGAACGGATTTCAAATCGACTTTGATGCAAACCCTGCCGTTTACAAAGAGCAAACAATTGACGCTCATCAGCAGCGTTTTCTTCAATTGCTGGAGGAAATAACCGGACTAGAGCAAGATCAGACAATCAGTCAATTTAGCCTTCTTTTGTCTGAAGAAAAAGAGAACATTCTCAAGCACTGGAATGATACAAAACGAGAATTACCAAAAGAATCTTTACGGGAACTATTTGAAAAACAAGTCAGCAAAACACCACAAGCAAAAGCATTACAGTTTGAAGAAATCACTTTGACATACGAAGAGTTGAATCAGCGGGCAAATCAATTGGCTCATTATTTGAAAAAGCGCGGCATTGGACCAGAACAATTTGTCGCAATGGCTCTGCCTCGGTCCATCGATATGGTCGTAAGTCTATTAGCCGTTATCAAGACAGGAGCCGCATATCTGCCACTAGACCCTGATTACCCTAACGATCGTGTCACCTATATGCTAGAAGATGCCAAACCGGCGTGCTTGCTCACAGTCAAAGAGACAGCAGACGGTTTGGAGCATCCGCACATCGTTCAACTGGATGATTCAATTGTTCATCAGGAGATAGCAGACAGTCCGCATCTCAATCCGACCTGGAGCGAAGGCTCCCCGCATCACCCGGCTTACATCCTCTACACGTCAGGATCGACAGGGAAGCCTAAGGGTGTTGTTGTAACAAAACGAAATGTGATCAACTTTATATTGTCCATGCAAGATTCATTTTTATTAGATCAAGGGGACCAGCTTTTAGCGGTAACGACCATTGCCTTTGATATTTCCGGGCTAGAAATGTTCCTCCCGCTTTTACATGGTGCCGCTATATTATTGGCAAAAAAAGAAACGATACAAGAACCAGCAAAGCTTTCAGACATGATTCGTTCTCATCATGTCACAATCATGCAGGCAACACCAACGTTGTGGCATGCGTTAGCAGATGATTACCCTGACGTGATAACAGGTATGCGTGTTCTTGTTGGAGGAGAAGCACTCCCTGCCTCCCTTTTGCACACATTACAATCTCTTCAATGCGACATTACCAATTTGTACGGACCTACAGAAACGACGATCTGGTCTACCATGGAAAATGTCACAGCACATCGAGAGAATAGTGGACCGGCGATTGGCAAACCCATTTGGAATACGAGCATTTACATTTTAGATGAAGGACTAAACCCAGTCCCAGCAGGATCAATCGGTGAACTTTATATCGCAGGTGAAGGAGTATCCAGAGGATATCTTGGACGTTATGACTTAACGGCTGAACGATTTGTCGCTGATCCATTCGGCACAAAAGGCAAGAGAATGTATCGCACTGGTGATTTAGCCAGATGGCGTGAGAATGGCTCGATTGATTATATTAGCCGTGCTGATCATCAAATTAAAATTCGCGGCTTCCGTATTGAACTAGGTGAAATTGAGACAGTCATTATGCAGCACCCAGCCATAAAGCATACGTCCGTTATCGTTCGGGAGGATCAACCTGGACAACAGCTGCTTTGTGCGTATGTTGTGCTGACAGACGACTCTTCTCTTCACCCTTCAGAGCTTAGGCAGTTTGTGGCTGCGTTACTTCCAGACTACATGGTACCTTCTGCTGTTGTCTTTTTGCCGGAACTGCCACTTACACCAAACGGCAAAATCGATCGCAAAGCATTGCCAGTGCCAAATATGTCTTTAGTTAGTTCTGAGCGTACACCTAGAACACCCCAAGAAGACATGTTATGTAGTTTATTTGCAGAAACCCTTGGCGTATCTCAAATTGGCATAGATGATAGTTTCTTTGATTTAGGCGGACATTCTTTACTTGCCGCTCGTCTGCTTCGACGTATACGCGATACATTCGGTGCAGACCTAAGCATGAGCACCATTTTTGAATCACCTCGAGTCGCTGAGCTTGCACAGCACTTAGATAAAGCAAAGGACATTCGGCCGCCGCTTCAGGTAGAAAAAAGGCCAGATGAGATTCCGTTATCCTTTGCTCAGAAACGGCTCTGGTTCCTTCATTGCCTTGAAGGGCCAAGTCCAACTTACAATATTCCACTTGTCATTCAGCTGACAGGTACATTAGATCAAAAAGCTCTCATTGGTGCTTTAGCAGATATCACTGAAAAACATGAAACCCTTAGAACCATCTTTCCAAATAAGAACGGCATGCCAAGACAGGTTATTTTACACCCGAAAAGTGTTCAGCCTGAACTCCACGTCACAGGTTCAAGTGATCAACAAATTGATCATCAGTTAAACGAAGCCATTCGCTATAGCTTTAATATTGAAGAAGAACCTGCACTTCGAGCTGAATTATTCATACTTGATGCAAATCGATCCGTGCTGCTTCTATTGCTGCATCATATCGCTGGTGACGGCTGGTCACTTGCACCATTGACACGAGACTTAGCTGCTGCTTACGAAGCCCGTATACAAGGAAAATCAATCTCCTTGCCAGCCGAACCTGTTCAATATGCTGACTATGCTATTTGGCAGCAGAAGCTGTTGGGCAGTGAAGAAGAGACGGATAGTCTATTTGCCAAGCAGCTTACCTATTGGACAGGTGCCTTACATGACCTGCCTGAAGAACTGGAGCTTCCCTATGACTACCCGCGTCCACAGGAAGGAAGCTTCAACGGTGCTACGATCGACTTTACGATTGAGCCCGCTTTACACCAGCTGCTCCTTGAACTTGCAAAGCAGCATCAGGTGAGCTTGTTCATGGTGCTTCAAGCATCACTTGCAACATTACTGACACGTCTTGGGGCGGGAACAGATATCCCTATTGGCAGTCCAATTGCTGGGCGGAATGACGATGCACTTGACGACATTGTGGGATTGTTTGTGAATACACTAGTATTACGTACAAATACAGCTGGTAATCCAACCTTTAGTGAGCTATTGAAGCGAGTGCGAGACGTTGACTTAGCAGCCTATGAGCATCAGGATCTGCCATTTGAACGGTTAGTGGAAATTCTAAATCCAACCCGCTCCAGGTCACGCAATCCATTGTTCCAGGTCATGCTTGCCTTCCAAAATACACCGAAGGCGGAAATGAAGCTGACACAACTTGACTCAGACCTCTACGTGAAACCAGTAGGATCAGCTAAATTTGATCTGACCATCGAATTAACAGAACAAAGAACTGAAACTGGTTCAGCAGCAGGATTAACAGGATTGTTTGAATTCAGCACAGATGTATTTAAACAAAGTACCATTCAAGCAATCGCTGCCAGAATGAAGCGCTTTTTAACAGAGGTAGTTGAGCGCCCACATCTGCCGATTGGTCAAGTGAACATTTTAACAGATAAAGAGCGGCAAACATTTCTACCTGACAAAAAGACATTTGCTCAGTTAGACCAAGCACATCGTCTCCCGACCTTATTTGAAAAAACGGTGCAGCAATATCCTGATCAAGTGGCAGTAACGGATGGCAAGAGGCAGCTTACCTATGAAGAGTTAAACAACAAAGCCAATCGTCTTGCTCATTTATTAATAGAAAGAGGCGTTGGACCAGAACAGTTCGTTGCACTTGCCCTGCCTAGATCAATCGATATGCTCGTCAGCCTATTAGCCGTTCATAAAGCAGGCGCAGCCTATGTTCCGCTTGATCCTGATTATCCAGTAGACAGGCTGGCATACATGATACAAGATGCCAAACCAGTTTGCAGCATCACAACAAAAGCAGCTGCATTGCATCTCCCTGCTGATTGCGATTTGATTTTGTTAGACGAAAAAGAAACAAATGATCAATTACAGATGACGCCAAATCACAATCCGGCTGATATAGACAGACTTGAGCCGCTATCTCCTCTGCATCCGGCCTATATTATTTATACATCCGGATCTACAGGAAAACCAAAAGGAGTGGTCATCCCACACCAAAATGTCATCCGTCTTCTGACATCTACTGAACATTGGTTCCATTTCGATGAAGAGGATGTTTGGACAATGTTCCATTCGTATGCCTTTGACTTTTCAGTTTGGGAAATATGGGGACCCCTTTTATATGGCGGTCGGCTTGTCATTGTTCCTCATACCATCTCTCGTTCTCCAGAAGAGATGCTGCAGCTTCTAGTCGATGAAGGTGTGACTGTGCTTAATCAAACACCTTCTGCCTTCTATCAGCTCATGCAGATAGACAAGGAACAACAAACACTTGGTCAAGCATTATCACTCCGCTATGTCATCTTTGGCGGTGAAGCATTAGAGCTTAGCAGATTAGAAGATTGGTACAGCCGTCACTCAGACTGCAAGCCAAAGCTAATTAACATGTACGGCATTACAGAAACCACCGTACACGTTACGTACAATGTACTCAATCGAGACATGATCGCAAAGAAATCCAGCAGCTTAATAGGCGAACCGATTCCTGATTTACGCGTGTACGTACTAGATGAATACCTACAGCCTGTTCCACCTGGGACGACAGGTGAAATGTATGTAGCTGGAGCTGGTTTGGCAAGAGGTTATCTAGGCAGGCCTGACCTGACATCAGATCGATTCCCTGCCGATCCTTATGGAGCACCTGGCACAAGGATGTATCGAACTGGCGACCTCGCTCGCTGGACAGAAGAAGGGGCACTTGATTACATTGGCAGAGCTGATCATCAAATTAAAATACGCGGGTTTAGAATTGAACTTGGAGAAATCGAAGCCGTTCTATCACGCCACGATGCAGTTGCACAAGTTGCCGTGATTATGCGAGAGGATCAGCCTGGCGACAAACGATTAGTCGCATACATCGTCACAACTGAAGAAGACCGTTTCGATACAGAGAATCTTCGCCATTTTGCGTCAGCCAGTCTTCCTGATTACATGGTGCCTGCGGCTTATGTACAGATTGATACGATGCCACTTACAGCAAACGGGAAGCTTGATCAAAAATCACTTCCGGCACCTCAATTGCACATACAGCAGACGGATGGCCGCGGCCCAAGAAACCCGAAAGAGGAAGTTCTATGCCACCTCTTTGAAGAGGTGCTTGATTTGCCAAAAATCAGCATTGACGATCGCTTTTTTGATATTGGCGGGCACTCATTACTTGCGGTTCGTTTAATCAGCCGCATTCGTGATGCACTTGGTGTCAAACTAAGCATCGGAACGTTGTTTGAAGCACCAAACGTTGCAAGTTTGGCAGAGAAACTAGAAACCGGAAGTGATGAAAACGCACTAGAAATCCTGCTGCCGCTACGAACAAATGGAGAAAGATATCCTCTCTTCTGTGTTCACCCAGCTGGTGGCCTTAGCTGGTGCTATGCAGGTCTCTTGAATACATTAGAGAAAGACATCCCAATTTATGGATTACAAGCACGAGGCATTGCAAGAAAAGATGACTACCCGTACACATTAGATGATATGGCTGCGGATTATATCAAGCATATCCGAACGATTCAACCAAAAGGCCCTTATCATCTTCTTGGCTGGTCACTTGGTGGAAACGTTGTACAGGCAATGGCTACACAGCTCCAGCAGCAAGGTGAAGAAATCGCTCTCGTTGCGATGCTCGATGCCTATCCAAACCATTTCTTACCGATTAAAGAAGCACCCGATGAAGAAGAAGCACTAATCGCTCTTCTTGCACTCGGGGGTTATGATCCAGATACCTTAACAGGTGAACCACTCACGATGAAAAGTGCTGTCGACATCTTGAAGAAAGACGGCAGTGCACTAGCAAGCTTAAGTGAAGATGCCATTAGAAATCTAAAGGAAACCTATGTCAATTCAGTTCGATTGCTCGGAGAATATCAGCCAAAAACTTATCATGGGGACATATTATTCTTTAGATCTACCATTATCCCAGATTGGTTTACACCAATTGATCCCGAAGCATGGGCACCTTATATCAACGGAACCATTGAACAGCACGACATTCATTGCCGGCACAAAGACATGTGCCAGCCTAAACCCCTAGCAGAAATTGGTGTCATCTTAGACAACGCTCTGCATCGGGTCAAACAAAAGCACTAAGAATAAAGGAGAGATGACAAATGACAAATCCCTTTGATCGTGAAGACGGTGTATTTCTTGTGCTTGTCAATGAACAAGGACAGCATTCACTTTGGCCATCATTTGCACCAGTGCCAGATGGGTGGGAAAAGGTCTTTGGTGAAGACACTAGAAATGCCTGCATCGATTATATCCAGACACACTGGCAGGACTTACGGCCATTAAGCTTAACAAAAGAACCTGTGCTAGCACATGGAAAAACAGACTAAATCATCGCACCCTGATCTGACTCAGGGTGCTTTTTTGACAGAATAAACATCACCATCTTTCCAGCTCTTTCTGCTACAATTTAATTGAGAATGTTTATCAACAAATAAGAGATCAGGTGGTTTTATGGGAAACAATCAATTACGTTCAATGGCAAATGCCGAACAATTCATCTATCGATTGACATTTGCTGAAAAAATAAAGAATGCAGAGCTTCCGCATAAGGAGCAGCAGTTATCAGATACATATTGCCTCCTCGTTAGCATAAGCAGCAGCGGCTTACTCACGCTGAACGATCAAAAATGGCGATTGAAAAATCTAACACTCTATACAATTCTGTCTGATGAGACATTTATGTTAAAAACAAAGCCTTATCAAAAACACGAGCTCTATCTGCTTCGCTTTCAAATGTTCACGCCGCAAGGTCAACACCTAGAAGAAGTATCAACTGAACATGCCCGGTCTTTACTGAATGTATGGCAATTTATCGATATTAGCTCAATTGAACAAATTCATTCTTTACTGTCCGAAATGACAGAGGAATGGAAAAGACATGAATCCGTTAGCTTTTTTAGAAGCCAAACCCTTTTTCAACAGCTCATCCTGCAGCTTTTCACACTGCATAATGAAGATACTTGTGACACGACACATGCCCTTTTCAAAACAAAACAATATATTGATCAACATTCCGAAGAACCCCTCAGCCTTACAAGTCTATCTCAAATGGCTGGCATCAGCGCCAATCATTACAGTGAGCTATTTAAAAAGCATTTTAATGTGAGTGTCACTGATTATATCACCAAGAAAAGGATGGCTAGAGCCAAACAGTTAATGGCAAAAGGCAACGCAAAGCTCAAAGACATTGCACTGGAAATCGGCTATCAAGATCCCTATTACTTTAGCCGCATCTTTAAGAAAAAAACGGGCATGACCCCTTCTACTTATATGAAAAGCCGTCAGCGGAAAATTGCAGCCTATGGCCATTCCATACTCGGTCAGCTCACACCCATTCATATCATCCCGTATGCTGCCCCTCTTCATCCTAAATGGACAGCACATGATTTTGAGCATCATGCAGAAGAAATCCCGATTCACCTGAGTGCACATCGGATCAACGAGCACGCTGAATCCAATTTACAGCAATTAAAGGAAACAACACCTGAGCTGATCATTGCCAATGATCATGTGACAGAAGAAGAAAAACAAGTGTTGAAAACCATCTGTCCTGTTCACTTTGTTCCATTCACCCAATTGGATTGGCGCACTCAATTCAGACAAACAGCTATGTTCCTAAACGAAGCGAAGGAAGCAGAAGAATGGTTGATTCATTATGAGGAGCTCGTCATTCAGGCGAAAAAGACATGCCTTTTTGATCATCCACCAAAAACCGTCCTGCCTCTTCGCATCTTTCAAGATCAACTCTACTTGTCTGTAAATCGCACCATGTCAGAAGTGATTTTTCATGATATTGGTCTTCTGCCAGCTTTTCAGAATGATGGACAGCTAATAGAAAAGAAAATCACCATTCGCTCCATACAACAGCTAGATCCAGACGCCATCTTCCTCTACTTGCATAAGGAGCCAAAAACCCTTGCTTTTTATCAAAAGTTAAAGCAACAGGAAGATTGGCAAAATCTCAAAGCTGTGACGCAGCAAGCAGTCTATCCACTAGCATCTGACCCTTGGCGTGAATACACAGCAGCCAGTCATCAACGAGTCATTCAGGACCTTTTATCTTTTTTTCCGTAAAAAGTCCATCATTTGGCAGAGAATTGTCTATGGATAAAAGGACAAAAGCCTAATACAATCTTTAATTGAGAACAATTATCAGTTAAAGGAGAAAACAAATGAAAAAATGGTTAGCATTGCTTATCCTTTGTATCATGACGATCACCACAGCTGCCTGTGGTGCTGCAGAAAATAAACCTGCTTCAAACACAACCAAAAGCAAGTCAGCTGAAATAGCAGAAACAAGCATCAATTACTTAGATCAAACGTACAAACTCAAAACGCCAGTGAAACGAATTGTCATTGCTGGAAGCCTAGAATCAATGGAAGATGCCAAATTACTTGATATCGAGCCTATTGGTGCTTCTACAGTAGGCGGCGCATTCCCTGAATTATTTAAAGACATCACAGCGAAAACAGAAGGCATCGGTGAAAAAACAGAACCGAACCTAGAAAAAATCTTAAAATTAAAACCAGATGTGATACTCGGATCAACAAAGTTTCCACCTGCAACAATTAAAAAATTGGACAAAATCCAAACAACAATCCCAGTATCCCATGTCTCTTCTGACTGGGAAAGCAATCTTTTATTGCTCGGTACACTTACTGGAAAAAGTGAAGAAGCGAAAAACATCATTTCTGATTATCAGAAAGACCTCAAACAAGCGAAAGAAACCCTGAAAGACAAAAGCAGCAACAAAACAGCTGTCATTTTACGCATTAGACAAGGCGACCTGTACGTGTACCCTGAAGACGTATACTTCAACTCTACCTTATATGGGGACTTAGGATTTACAGCACCAAGTGATATCAAAAAAGCCAAAGCACAAGCATTGATTTCATTGGAGCGCCTGGGCGAACTCAATCCTGACTATATTTTCGTTCAGTTCTCTAAAGAGGAAAACTCATCGAAACCTAACGCATTAAAAGACTTAGAGAAAAATAAAATTTGGACAAGCCTAAAAGCTGTGAAAAATGGGCACATCAATGAAAATGTCGTTGATCCTATGCTTCAAGGAGGAACTGCACTAAGCAAAACAACCTTCCTTGATAAGGCCGTCAAATGGTTAGAGAAAAACAACTAAAAAAAGAAGACAAAGGGTTAATGTTTAGCCCTTTGTCTTCTTTTCAGCTTATTTGAGAATCTTGAGGAGTGAATACATATGAACGGAACGTTTCTATATGACGAGTTTAACGGGCGTCAGCTTGATATTTACGTTCCAAAGGACACCTCTATTAATGTTCCAGCTGTCTTTGTACAAGATGGCTCTTCTTTGTTTAGAACACACCTGCTAGAGATCGAAAGACTGATCGAAGCCAAAACCATCTCTCCAATCATCATTGTCGGCATACACCCCTTCAATCGACTTGACGAGTATACACCATGGAAGGCGTCATCACTGCACTCTGGGTTTCCTGACTTTAAAGGCGAGGCACAGACGTATGTGTCATTTTTAGCGAATGACTTGCTCCCATATATCAAAAGAAAATATCCAGTCAAACAGACCTGTCATGAACATAGTCACATTGGTGCTTCATTAGGTGGGCTATTTGCAATTTATACTTTATTGATGTACCCTGCTCTTTTTAAAAACATCGCATCTATCTCTGGGTCATTTTGGTATCAAGATTTTCTTCCGTTTGCTAAACAACAAAGCATTCAGTATGTGGATCACCTTATTTATTTGTCTGTGGGCAGTGAAGAAGGTAAAGGCAAAACATCTGCTCAACAGCACATGCCTTTATTCAATAAACAACTACATGACCTTTTATTACAGAAAGGGATGCAGGCATGGCAGCTGCACTATCACATCGAACAAGGAGAGGGCCATCATCTGAAACAATTTCAAAAAAATTTCTTATCCGCCCTAAAGTGGTTTTATCAAAGAGAACGCTAATTTTTTATCTGCATGGCACAAAGCCGATATGATATATTGGAACTTATAGATTAAAAGAGGAGGGATTTGCGTATGAGACCTTTACAAATCTCAGCCGATACAGCACAAAAACTTGCGGCATCACTTAATGTACCCATTGAACAAATCATGCATATGCCGCAACATATCTTAATCGCTAAACTAGCAGAACTTGAACAGAAGAAAGATCGTTCTTCTTAAAGAAATAAAGGAGTTTACATTCATGGAACAACAACTAGAACAATCAACATTACATCCCCGCAGCAAGGGACAAACCATCCTGCTAATTGCTGGGATTTTACTCATTGCATTTAACCTGCGGCCTGCCATTACGTCCGTGGGACCTCTCATCGGAGCCATTCGTTCCGATTTGCAGCTTTCAAATGGACTTGCGGGTTTTCTCACCACTTTACCACTGCTCTCATTCGCATTACTTTCTCCAATTGCACCTAAAATCGGAAAGCGTCTTGGCAATGAACGAACCCTTTGGCTGGGGCTTGCTGTCCTTCTATTTGGAATTGTGATTCGCTCGTTTGGCTCGATCACCTTCTTAATGGTGGGAACCGCGCTTGTCGGTGTCGGGATTGCTATATGTAATGTGCTTTTACCGGGGCTCGTGAAGCATAAATTTCCTGCACATGCTGGTTTGATGACGAGCGTGTATACGACTTCGATGTCCGTCTTTGCGGCACTTGCATCAGGTGTCAGTGTTCCGCTCAGCCATACGATGCCTGGCGGCTGGAATACTTCATTCCTCGTATGGGCTGGCCTTGCACTTCTCGCGATGATGGTCTGGGCGCCGCAGCTTCTTCATCAGAACACAGCGGCCGTCAAAAGCATTTCGCTCAAAGAGCAGCCGATATGGCGTTCGCGTGTCGCATGGCAGGTGACCTTTTTTATGGGCTTGCAGTCATTCCTTTTCTATAGCAGTATCGCCTGGTTTCCTGATATCTTAACATCACATGGAATGAACCTGTCGACAGCCGGCTGGATGCTGTCCATTATGCAGTTTGCTGGGCTGCCATCAACCTTTTTAGCGCCTGTTTTTGCAGAAAAGTTAAAAACACAAAGACCGCTTGTCTTCGGTCTTGTCCTTGTGTATTTACTTGGTATGATCGGACTTCTCCTCGGAGGATCGACGCCTATTCTTGTGATCTCTGTTTTATTGATCGGCATTGGACAAGGTGCCAGCATCAGTCTGGCGCTCACTTTTATCGGTTTACGGACGACCAATCTGGAGCAAGCCGCTGCCCTCTCCGGAATGGCGCAGTCTCTCGGTTATTTATTAGCCGCCGTTGGTCCTTTCATGATCGGTATCCTTTTTGATCTCACACATACATGGACGCCATCCATTATCATCTTTATCATCATCTTATTTTTCATGCTTTTATCCGGTATGCGTGCTGGACGAAACGTCTATATATCAGATCCATCATAAAAAAGAACCCGCCTCCTCATGAGACGGGTTCTTTACTGTTTATGCTTGTTCTGTCACGTGTACCTTTAATGTTGCTTGTACCTCAGGATGAAGCTTCACCGGTACATTTGTGTAACCTAATGCACGGATGGCGTCATTAAGCTCGATTTTGCGCTTATCGACTTTGATTTGATGATCTTTTTGCAATTTATCAGCGATTTGCTTGCTTGTAATTGATCCAAACAGACGGCCGCCTTCACCTGATTTTGCTGTTAGTTCCACTGTTAGCGCCTCAAGTGTTTCTTTTAGTTGTTTCGCTTGTTCAAGCTCTTGGATGGCATTCTTTTTCTCTTTGTTCTTCTGCCCTTCCAATGCGCTTAGGTTCGTTGGGTTTGCTTCAACTGCTAACCCTTGTTTGATGAGAAAGTTGTGAGCGTATCCGTCAGCGACATTCTTGACTTCGCCTTTTTTCCCTTTGCCTTTTACGTCTTTTAGAAAGATGACTTTCATCTTTGAACCCCTCCTTCAAAATATTCATCAATGGCAGCTTTTAACTGCTCTACCGCTTCTTCAATGGTTATACCATACATTTGGGTTGCAGCGTTAGTTAAATGACCGCCGCCATCTAACGCTTCCATGATAATTTGGACGTTAATGTCTCCTAATGATCTTGCACTAATGCACACCGTGTTGTCATCTCGTCTTGCGACAGCAAATGACGCTTCTACCTCACTCATTGACAACAGGGAATCAGCCGTCTGGGCAATCGTAATTTGATCATAATACTCCGAGCTGTCTGACGGTAATGAAGCAATCGCCACCTGATTTTGATACAGATCTGTATGCTGAATGAGTTTTGCCCGTTTGATGTAATGATCGACGGTCTCTTTTAGGAATTTTTGCACAAGGACAGGATCTGCCCCCTTCGCACGAAGATAGGAGGCTGCATCAAACGTTCTTGATCCCGTTCTCAGCGAGAAACTCTTCGTATCAACGATGATCCCTGCGAGAAGCGCAGTCGCTTCAATCATGTTAATGCGCAATTTCTTCGGCTGATACTCTAAAAGCTCTGTCACAAGCTCTGCTGTGGATGAAGCATACGGCTCCATATAGACAAGTAATGGATCACGGATAAACTCCTCGCCGCGTCTATGATGGTCAATGACCACGACATTTTCAATTTTATTGAGCAGTCGTTCTTCCATAACGAGAGACGGTTTATGTGTATCCACGACCACCAGCAGCGTGTCATCCTTTGCAAGCTCCATGGCTTCCTCTGGGGTGATAAAACGTGACCAAAGATCTTCATAATTCTTAATTTCACTAATCAAACGTTGAACACTGTCCCCAATCTGGTTGGCATCAATGACAATATAGCCTTCTTTCCCATTGGCCTGGGCGACCTTTAAAATCCCAATGGATGCACCAATCGAGTCCATGTCTGGGAACTTATGCCCCATGATCATGACATTGCTACTTTCAGATACAATTTCTTTTAAAGCATGAGAAATGACTCGTGCGCGTACACGTGTCCGTTTCTCCATTGGATTCGTTTTCCCGCCGTAGAATTTCACT
The DNA here is from genome assembly GCF_037976435.1 of Bacillus sp. FSL K6-2841. NCBI lineage: Bacteria > Bacillati > Bacillota > Bacilli > Caryophanales > Bacillaceae > Bacillus > Bacillus sp. FSL K6-2841. Next base: position 3,639,056 of record NZ_CP150266.1, read on the forward strand.
TTTCCATTCGGCTGCTTAATGGCTACCTGATCCCCGCCTCGTCCGAGGGCAAGATCAAGACTCGACTGCGCAAGTGCCCCAAGCTCTTTTAAAGAAGGCACGGACGCACCGATCCCGATACTCAGGGTAAGCGTCGCACTATGCGCTCCTGTTTTCTCACGGACCTCGTCTAAAATAGAGAATTTCGACGCTTCCAGCTCTGCTAAAATGCTCTCATTTAGAACCGCCATAAATCGTTCGGACGAAATTCGCTTCAGGAAAATGCCATATTCCTGTGCCCAATTGTTTAACAGAGACGTCACTTCACTATTAATGGTGCTGCGTACCTGATCGTCAAGACCCTGCGTGACATCATCGTAATTGTCTAAAAAGATATAAGATAACACCGTTCGTTCATTTTCGTACTGTCTTTCAATCTGTACCTGTTCTGTGACATCAAAGAAATATAAAAGGCGCTCTGACCGTTTAATAATAACTTTGAATTTCCGGTCATTCAGTGTCACATTTTCTGTCTCGACCTCTTGTTTAATCAGAGGCACAATGGACTCGAATGTATCATACAAGGATCTGCCGACAAGCGTGCTTTCATGAAAACACGAGGCGAGAAATGGATTTGTCCATTCGATATAATACTGGTCATTAAACAGCATAATACCAATTGGCATTTCCATTAATGCTTCTTCTCCAACCTTTTTGACTCGATAGGATAATGTTGAAATATATGAATCAATCTCTTTTTGCACTTGCGTATCTGCCCACTTTAAGAAGTAGAGCACACCTGCAAGGACTAAAAGACCAACCGCTCCTATGATCCAATTATAATAAAGGTTGAGGAGGACTGTGACCACCGCTAGGACAATCAAAGCGATGATCGGATACTTGATGACAGGTTTTCTATAGAAGCTTGGCACTGATATCAACTCCTCAACATTCAGAGTGAATTATTTGTTTTTTACTTTTTCTCTTAAATCAAAGCCTATGTCAGCAATCCCTATAATACGCACAATCACACCGACTGGCGGATAGAGAACCCCTAACACGATAGCGAAAATGGGCACCGCTTTTGAGATGCTTTTTTCATGGCAATAATAGAAGATAAAAGAAAATCCCTGAATAAGCACCAGTATAAATAAAATTTGAAAAGCACTCGTTTGAACGAGCCATAAAAAGCTGCCTTTTTCCGTCTGAATCAGCATCAAAAGCAGTGTGAGTAAATAATACCATACCATGCTTTTTGGCAGCCGCATATCCTTAAATTTCTTCAAGGCTGGCATGTCTTTGACAAACCGTTTGATCAGAGGCTGCACGAACCAGTGATTCACGAACGCCGTCAGCGTAACTAACATCAACAGAGCGACAGGTAAAGCACTCAATACGGAATCCTGTATCTCTCTGAACTGCTTCAGCTGCTTCGCAATGTCCTGCTCAGAAGCACCGGATTGCTTTAAGGCACTCTCTAACATTGGAATCAATTGCTCAATCGACTCTTTCGCAACACTCATAATATCGACTTGAAAAAGCTGAACACTGACAACAAAGGAGATAAGGAAACTGAATAAATAGATCAGCGCACCTGCAATGATCGCATTCCCAGGCTGCCGTCTGCTGTAGAAAACACCCATGCCTAATCCGACAGCAATCAGAATTGGTGCAGTCATGAGTCCATTAATAGACCCAATTAAAAAGCTGATCACTATCCCAATAGCGCCAGCAGCAATTCCTTTTTTCAAACCGTGCCTGATTGTATAGAGGATGATCGGAATCGGAGCAGCCAGAAAGAAAATAATGGATAATAGCGGCACATACAAATAAAACAGCGTCATGACAGAGAAAATACTGATCATGATAGCGCCCTCTACTAACGCTTTTGTTTGTTTCACACCTTCACCTCTATCCAATCCTTTTACTATATCTTGCTCAATGTGTCCTTCTATGTATACGTACGATGTAAGCTACACCATGTCTTACCCCAACCTTTATTTTACCATAGCGGTAAATCGCAAGTAAAATGCAGTCTATCTTAGGAGCGTTTCACGTGGAACACTGATACCAATTCGTACATGCAACTTTTCAAACAGCATGTTACAATTTTTTAGATTATTCTTAGCTATAAACCCTGAATTCAAGGACAAAAGCTGTTAGAATAGAAACATCATCAATAAATGTAAGAAGGAGAATTCACATGGGAAAAACACTCGTATTCGGACACAAAAACCCTGACACAGACACGATTTGCTCTGCTATCGCTTACGCTGATCTAAAAAACAAAATCGGCGTCGAAGCAGAAGCGGTCAGACTTGGAGAAATCAATGGAGAAACACAATACGCATTAGATTTCTTTCAACAAGATGCACCTCGTTTCATTGAAACGGCTGCAAACGAAACAAAGCAAGTCATTCTTGTCGATCATAACGAATTCCAACAAAGTGTAAGTGATATTGATCAAGTACAAGTGACTGAGGTCATTGACCATCACCGTATTGCCAACTTTGAAACAAGTGAACCTCTATACTATCGCGCTGAACCTGTTGGCTGTACAGCAACAATCTTAAACAAAATGTACAAAGAGAACCAAGTGAAGATTGAAAAAGAAATCGCTGGTTTGCTTTTATCTGCAATCATTTCTGATTCCTTGTTATTCAAATCCCCAACATGCACACAACAAGACATTGATGCTGCGCATGAGCTAGCTAAAATTGCAGGGGTAGATCCAGAAGTTTACGGTCTAGACATGCTAAAAGCTGGCGCTGACCTAAGCCAAAAAACGGTTCAAGAATTAATTACAATTGATGCAAAAGAATTCGCACTAGGCAATAGCAAAGTGGAAATTGCGCAAGTCAATACAGTAGATATTGCAGAAGTTACAGCAAGACAGGCTGACATTGAAGCGAAAATCAATGAAGTCATCGCAGCGAAAGGTCTTGATCTATTCGTTCTAGTGATCACAGACATTCTAGAAAATGACTCTCTTGCACTTGCACTCGGTACCGAAGCGGCAAAAGTAGAAAAAGCATTTAACGTCACACTTGAGAACAACACCGCTTTACTAAAAGGTGTTGTCTCAAGAAAGAAACAAGTCGTACCTGCACTGACAGACGCACTTTCTTCATAAACACAAAAAGACTGCTGACCTGTTCAGCAGTCTTTTTTCTTCTTTTAATGAATGTACATATCGCTGACAAGAATATCCTTTAACACACTTGTTGGAATCGTGAATTCAACTACACCCATGTAACCAGGCGCCACATCATATTCATTAAAGGAAATCACCAGTTTGCCTTTTGAGTTGATATAGAAGCTTTGATCTGGCTGAATCTTCTTAAACGGATCAACCGTATCTTGCTTGGTAATCCAGTAAATCTTATTTGAATCCTCTTTCATCTGTTTCTTCATTTGTTCTTTAATATTTTCACTAATCACATCAATATACCGATCATCTTTAAACAAGCTTGGTAATGTAATGAGTACATGGTTTTTCTTATCCACCGTATCATACGTCATTTCCTCTGCCGCAGAAGCCTGAGTCGTCACCTTGTATCGACCTAGTGAAAGAATTTGATCATTGTTTGTTTTCACTTCATATCCGCTCTCTACACTCAAATGACCATTTTTATAACCCTTTGTTTCCTTTTCAAAATCTTGATACAGCTTTTTGTTTTCAGCTAAATATTTTTGATTCAGGCTGTCTTGTAATTTTCCGTCCCCAAGCCCTGAAACATGTGGTGTTTTGAGGTCAATATTCGTTCCTTGATCGCTCTTTTTAAATTCTGTGAATGTCACGACTTTCACTAGCTCGCCAATGACAGGAATCTCCGAAATCGCTCTTGCCGCCTGCGGGCTGACATTCACAGTCGTGACAAATAAAGCAGCCGCAGCAACAAGTCCGATCGTCCATTGCTGAAAATGAGGTTTTTTATTTTTTCGTTTTAATGTTCGTTCAACCATAGCATCAAATTCCGGCGGAATAGGGATTTCTAAATATTCCTCTTTTAACTGTTTCAAATGCTTATCCATTTATATTTCCTCCTGCGATAATTCTACTTTTAAAAGCCGCAACGCTTTATATAATCTTGTTTTGATGGTGTTTTCGTTTTCTTCGAGAATGTGGGCGATGTCCTCTAGTTTTAAATCTTCAAAGAATCTCAAAATAATGATGACCCGGTACATGTCGGGCAAATCCTCTATGGCTCTTCTGACATCTTGATCTTCATAGACATCTGATTCACCCTGTGATAAGAACTCAAGTGTATCATCGTCTGTCACCTGCACCCGCTTCTTCTTTCGTAAAAAATCTAGGGCAGCGTTCACCACGATTTTATAAAACCAGCTATGCATTTTGGCCGCATCCTCTAATCGGTGAACAGATTTGAGTGCTTTATGAATCGCCTCTTGAACGACATCCATCGCATCTTCCGGGTTTTTGACATAACTATAGGACAATCGATAAAAACTGTGTTTATGCTCCATTACGTAATCAGCAAATTGATCCTCAATTTTTCGTTTCTTCATTTTACAAAGAGCTCCTTTATCTTAAATGCGCATCGGTTATTTCTTACAATGGATAGACGCGCACCTTTTGAAAATAGTTTGCGCTCGATTATTTTTTTAACATGTCATTCCATTTCCGTTTCTATACAAAAAGAGCGAACCAGACAGGTTCACTCCTTCAAAGCGGATATTGTTTGATGGACAAATTGTTTAAGTGGGGAAAGCGGATGAACGATCGGAATGCCTGTCTCCTTTTCCATCTGCTGTGCCGCATGAACCATTGATAGCTGCATCACGCAAATGTCTCCACTTTTTTTCATACATCTTCTGAGCTGCTTTTTAATTTGCTCCTCATAAGCGGACATATCACCGTTTAGGCAAAGGTGAAAGACATCCTCCATTACCATAACCTCTGCATCAATTTGTTTGCCGTGCTCTTTTGCATATGACTTTAGCCGCTCCATAGTCCCATCCACTGTATCCGGGTTTGAAAACACAAGTTGAAGAGGCCCTTTTCTCTGACAAATCAGCTCAAATAACGGCTCATCGATCGGAACAATCGGTTGTTTAATGAGGTGCTGCTGATCGCCCAAAGCGGCAATATATTGTGTACACGTGAGCAAAATGATGTCGGCTTCATCTTCTTTCATCAATTTGTTGATGGCATAGGTTTGCTGCTTGTGAGGGTTAAAATCTGGATCTTGTGTGGCACGTTCTATAAATGATGAATCAACCGTGTGATGCAGCTCAATTTCAGTATCACGAAACACGTCTTCTATATAGGACTGATTAGACGGATGGGCATGAAGGCAGTGTAATCGAATCATCAGGTTCGCTCCTCGTGAAAGTTTTCAATCATTATATCAATCCTTGTATGAAATAGGGAGAAAGATGACCATATTGTTAGGGAGATATTGAAGGAGGGATTCGAAATGAAAGAAGATCAACACCCTAAGCCATCCTCAGAGTCAGAAGACACTTTAACAAATCGGCAAGGTCACCCCGTAACAGACAATCAAAATATGAGAACCGTTGGAAATAGAGGACCAACTACGCTTGAAAACTATGATTTCCTAGAAAAAATCAGTCATTTTGATCGCGAACGTATTCCCGAACGTGTCGTCCATGCGCGCGGGGCGGGAGCTCACGGTTACTTTGAAGCCTATGGCACATTCGGTGATGAACCTATTTCTACTTATACAAGAGCAAAATTATTTCAGGAAAAAGGGAAAAAGACACCTGTTTTCGTCCGTTTTTCTTCTGTCATTCACGGCGGTCATTCGCCAGAAACATTGCGCGATCCGAGAGGGTTTGCGATTAAATTTTATACAGAAGAAGGCAATTGGGACCTCGTTGGAAACAACCTGAAAATTTTCTTTATCCGAGATGCTTTGAAGTTTCCAGATTTGGTTCATGCTTTCAAGCCAGACCCTGTTACGAATCGGCAGGACGGCGAGCGTATTTTTGACTTCGTCTCGCAATCTCCTGAAGCGACACATATGGTGACATTTCTCTTTTCACCATGGGGCATCCCAGCAACCTATCGGCACATGCAAGGCTCAGGTGTCCATGCCTACAAATGGGTGAACCATGAAGGAAAAGCGGTGCTGGTCAAATATCACTTTGAACCGAAGCAAGGTATTCGCAATCTGACACAAGAACAGGCTCAAGCGATACAAGGTGAAAACTTTAATCATGCCACACAGGATTTATATGAGGCCATTGAGCAAGGAGACCATCCTGAATGGGAGGTCTATGCACAGATCATGGAAGATGATGCCCACCCTCACCTTGATTTTGACCCGCTTGATCCGACAAAGCTATGGTACAAGGATGACTATCCATGGAAACCGATCGGACGAATGGTGTTAAACAAAAATCCAGAAAATTATTTCGCTGAAGTTGAGCAGGTCGCCTTTGGGACTGGCGTTCTCGTAGACGGTTTGGATTTCTCAGATGATAAATTGCTTCAAGGGCGCACCTTCTCTTACTCTGACACGCAGCGATATCGTGTGGGACCGAACTATTTACAACTACCAATCAATGCACCGAAAAGGCATGTCGCCACGAATCAAAGAGATGGGCAAATGGAATACCATGTCGATCAAGGCAAAGGGCAAAATCCTCATGTGAATTATGAACCATCGATCCTCGGCGGATTAAAAGAAGCCAAACAGGATGGAAAGGATCATACGCCTTTTGTAGAGGGTGACGTCAAACGGGAAGCCATTGACCGCCCGAACGACTTCGGACAAGCTGGAGAAACGTATCGCCGCTTCAATGATTGGGAACGTGAGGAATTGATTAAGAACTTAGTCAACACCCTTGCGACCTGTCAAAAGGACATACAAGAGCAAATGATCGAAAACTTTACAAAGGCAGACCCTGATTACGGAAAGCGTGTTGCTGACGGCTTAAAAGCCTTCAAACAAGAACAGCCGAGCGGACCTATAGGCTCTACAGGCGCTGCCGAAGCCGTGGACGAAGCAATTAACAACAGCACACCATCAGATCCTTATTAAATAAAAAAGAATGCAGCGCCTAGGCTGCATTCTTTTTGTATCCATCGATTAAGCGTTTTGACCCTTTTTGATCCATTCTGCTACATTGACTGTACGTTTTGCTTGATGTTTTGCAGCAGCTTCTGCATCCTCTTGGATCTTTCCGTTTTGGTCAACAGTGACACTCACGCCGTAAGGGTTGCCCCCTGCACCGTACAATGAGTCATCTGTGTATCCAGGAGCAGCAATAATCGCTCCCCAGTGGAACATCGTTGTGTAAAGGCTAAGAATGGTCTGTTCCTGCCCGCCATTTGGGTTTTGTGCAGAGGTCATCGCACTTACTGCTTTGTTTGCCAATTTCCCTTGGAACCATAGGCCGCCAGTAGTGTCTAAGAATTGCTTCATTTGAGCCGGTAAGTTACCAAAACGTGTTGGCATGCTAAAGATGATGGCATCTGCCCACTCTAAATCACTTAATTGAACCTCAGGAACATCCTTTGTTTCGTCTAAGTGCGCTTTCCATGCTGGATTTGATGCTACAACTGATTCTGGTGCCAATTCAGCAACCTTTAATACTTTAACTTCGGCGCCTGCTTCTTTCGCTCCAGCCTCTGCCCATTTTGCCATCTGATAGTTTGTACCTGTTGAACTATAATAAATAACTGCTAATTTTACGTTTTCCATTTGTTCCATCTCCTTTTGTTTGGTTTGCCCAAAAAGCTTCTGTAAAAAACCCATCTATATTCCCTACCTTCATTAAAATTGACGACGATACCATAATGCCGCAGCATCGACTTCTTCTCTCGTTAGCTGATGTCCGCGATTTTCCCAATGTAGTGTGACTGAAGCGCCTGCGCCTTTAAGCAATTGCTCGAGCTCTTGTGATTCCTCCGGGCGGCACATTGGATCATTTTCACCAGCTGCGATAAAGACTTGTTTCCCCGCCAATGAAGGCAATGAAACTCCGCGTCTTGGAACCATTGGATGATGCAGGATCGCTCCTTTTAACGCATCCTCGTAATGGAATAAAAGACTTCCTGCAATGTTTGCCCCATTGGAATATCCGAGAGCGACGACATTGTGACGATCGAACCCATATTCATCTGCTGCTTCTCCGATAAATGTATACAGTTCCTCTGTCCGCTCAATTAAATCCTGCTCATCGAATATACCTTCTGCTAAACGTCTGAAAAAACGCGGCATACCGTTTTCCAACACATTTCCTCTCACACTAAGAACAGAAGCGTCAGCATCAACTAAATCGGCAAGCGGCAATAAATCTTCTTCCGTTCCGCCAGTACCATGCAGTAATAACAAAACAGGTCTTTGTTCATTCTTTCCTTTTCGAAAAAGATGTTTCATCATGCATCTCCTTTCCCTTTCAACTCTCTCACTTCTATTGGAAGCACAATTTGTTCAATCTGACTGCGCTGCGCTTCATATTGCGGTGGCAGTTTCAATGCTTCCCCCATAGTTTCCACTGATTCATCGTGTGCAAACCCTGGAGGATCAGTTGCAATTTCAAATAATATGCCGCCAAGCTCTCTAAAATAAATGGCATTGAAGTAATTTCGATCTTGCACAGGTGTCACTTGATACCCGCTTTGTGCAATATGTCTTTGCCAATCTAACTGGTCCTGATCATCTGTCGCTCTCCATGCAATATGATGCACCACCCCAACACCCATACGTCCGCGTGCAACTGGTGTCTTGTTCACATCAATGACATTGCCGATCTCACCAAACGAACGGAATCTCACATAGTCCTCTTCTTCTCCAACGCGTTCAAAACCCATTGTTTGTTCTAGCAGCTGCATCGTTTGCTCTGGCTGTGATGTTAATAAAACAGCTCCCCCAAACCCTTTTATCGCAACATCTGGCGTAACGCCGTTAAATGTCCAATCATTTTGTTTTCCCTCCGCGCGTTCTACTAGCTCAATCAACAAGCCGTGTGGATCTTCAAATGAGAGAAAGGCTTCATCAAAGCGTTCGACCATTTCATAAGAAACATCAAACTGCTCAAGACGTTCCTTCCAGAAAGAGAAAGCGCCTGGTGGTACAACATATGTCGTCACGCCCACTTGGCCTGCGCCAATTTGTCCCTTTTGAGCACCTGGCCAAGGGAAAAACGTGATAATCGTTCCCGGAGATCCTCCTTCATTTCCAAAATATAAATGGTAAGTGCCTGGATCATCAAAATTCACGGTCTTCTTCACGAGACGAAGTCCTAAAACACCTGCATAAAAATCAACGTTCTCTTGAGGATGCCCTACAATTGCTGTGATATGGTGAATTCCTTCTGTTTTCTTCACTTCTAATGACCTCCTAATCATGAAGTAACAAGCCTCTATTCATTATGTCTTTACTGACGTCTTTATATTATCTCGAATTCGAGATATTAAACCAAAAAAATATATTTATCTCGAATTAAGGATATGCTGTTTTTAAATAAAAGTCAACGATTTTTGTTTTTCCTTTTAAAAAAGCAGCTCTGCTTTTACATAACAGACCTGCTCTTCCATGATTATCGCAGTAATTTTTTCTTTTTTAAATAGGCTTTCGCTACCTGAAATGCATCCTTACCTTTCACATTCACTTCATAATTCATTTCTCTCATCTCATCGTCTGTGATTTGACCACCAAGCTTATTGAGAGAAGCCTCAATCTCAGGGTACTCCGTTAATGTCTCCTGCCTTAACAGCGGTGCTCCTTGATATGGCGGGAAAACATGCTGATCATCATCAAGCACCTTTAATTTGTATTGCCTCAATTCACTGTCTGTCGAATACGCATCGACTAAATTGATATCTCCTTTTTGAATCGCTCGATACCGAAGCTTCGGTTCCATCGTCACTACATCATCAAAGGAAAATTGATAGGTCTTTTGAATACCTCGATACCCGTCCTGTCGATCAGAAAATTCTAAGGTGAATCCAGCCTTTATGCGATTCTTGATTTTAGCTAGATCAGAAATATTGGATACATCATATTGATCAGCCAGCGACTGAGGCACGGCTAAAGCATACGTATTGTTGTAAGCCATCGGCTCAAGAAGGCGGAGCTGAAAGGATGATTCCAAACCGCGCTGCGCTTGCTCATATACTTTTTCTTTATCTGTGCTTTTCGCTGTTTGTTTGAGGAACTCAGAAATTGCAGTACCCGTAAACTCAGGATAAATGTCAATATCACCAGAACGTAAAGCTTGAAAAACAAAAGATGTCTTGCCAAGACCAGGCTTAAGATTGACTTGAATATCCGTATCCTGTTCAATCAAAAGCTTATACATCGAGATCAGAATTTCAGGCTCTGATCCTAGCTTTCCACCGATGGTGATTTCTTTTTTTTCTTGTTGAAACAGTGCTGGGCCCGCGACAATAGCTCCTGCAATCACAGCAAAAACCGTCACAGAAATCACAGTCTTTTTAAAAGAAATTTTCTCAAACGTACGCAGCACCACATCAAATAAGAGTGCGAGTAAGGCTGCTGGTATAGCGCCAATGACAATGAGTGACATATCATTTCGGTCAATTCCCAGCAAAATCAGACTTCCTAATCCCCCAGCTCCGATCAGTGCGGCAAGAGTGGCAGTTCCCACAATGAGAACCATCCCGGTTCGGATACCTGCCATGATAACTGGCATGGCCAGAGGCAGTTCCACCTTTAATAACCGTTTACGATGATTCATTCCCATGGCAAGCGCCGCTTCTCTCAGGGAAGGATCGACCTCCTGAATACCTGTATATGTATTTCTTAAAATAGGGAGTAGGGCATAAACGACAAGCGCAATAATCGCAGGCACTTGCCCAATCCCAACGAGAGGAATCAGCAGGCCAAGCAGCGCAAGTGACGGGATTGTTTGCAAGACCGCTGTCACCCCAATCACCCACTCTGCAAGCTTTGGCACCCTCGTTAAATAGATACCTAAGGGAATGGCAATCAAAATGGCTAAAAATAAAGCAATAAACGAAATTTGAATATGCTCAAGTAAGGCGTGACCCAATTGTTCTTTTCGGTCCAATAACACATTGATCCAATCATTCATGTGACTCGCCCCTCTCACTAGGTGAATCAGCTAAAAACTGAATCACAGCTTGACGATTCACTAGTCCAATTCGCTCCCCATCCTTTTCCACAGCCAATTCCTCATGCTTTGCCAATTGGGATAAGACCTCATCCAGCGTGGCATGTGCTGTGATCACTTCATAGCCTAAAAGAGCCTCGTGAGCCATTGGTCTAGCCAAGACTTCTAGCTCAAACGCATGATGCCCCGCATGGCGAGCAGCCCCGGAGACAAACTCCCGAACAAAAGCATTGACTGGGTGTTGAACCAATTCCTCTGGACGACCAATCTGCACCACTTTCCCTTCCTTCATGATACAAATTCGATCACCAAGCCTCATCGCCTCCTGCATATCATGTGTCACGAAGACAATGGTCTTTTGAATACGGCGCTGCAAATCAAGCAGATCATCCTGCAATTTCTCCCTTGTTAATGGATCTAACGCACTAAAGGGTTCATCCATCAGGACAATCTCAGGATCAGCTGCAAGTGCACGTGCCACACCGACACGCTGCTGCTGTCCACCAGATAGCTCTGACGGCTTTCGATGTCGATACATAGCAGGGTCAAGCCCAACCATCTGCATCAATTCATCCACTCGCTTATTGATCTCATACCGGCTCCATTGTTTGAGCTCTGGTACTACAGCGATATTCTCTTCAATGGTCATATGAGGAAAAAGAGCAATTTGCTGCAGAACATACCCAATATCCCAGCGCAGCTCATACAGGTCATAATCATTTATTTTTTGACCCTTTATGTAAATCTCACCTTCTGTAGAAGAAATGAGACGATTGATCATTTTCAATGTCGTCGTTTTTCCGCTTCCACTAGGTCCAATGAATACAAAAAACTCACCCTTTTGAATCTCTAAATCAACGGATTCAACGGCATAACGCTCATCTGAAAATTGCATCGATACCTTCCTAAATTCAATCATCTTCCCACGCCCTGACTGCAATTATTTTCTAGACTACCAATATGACAGATCGACCCCATATTTGTATAGAACAAACTGTCACTTTTACTCTCTTTTACATACTTCCCCTAAGGTGCCCGCCAAAAACAGCTCTAGTCAGTTCGGATGAGATCTTCTTGAGACAATAAAAAAGCGGAGAGCTCGAGGCTCTCCGCTTTTAAGTCAACGACTTACTCACCAGTAACGTATGGAAGTAATGCCATTTGACGTGATTTTTTAATCGCTAATGTCAATTTACGTTGATACTTAGCGCTAGTTCCTGTTACACGACGAGGTAAAATTTTACCACGCTCAGAAACAAACTTTCTAAGAAGATCAACATCTTTGTAATCGATGTGCGTGATACCGTTAGAAGTAAAGAAACATACCTTACGACGTTTCGCACGACCGCCTCTGCGTCCACCTGCCATTTGTTTTCACACCTTTCCTTTAGTCATTAGTTTTTTCAGATCAATTAGAATGGCAAATCATCATCGGAGATGTCAATCGGTTTACCGTCATTCGCAAATGGGTCATCATTGAAGCTATTTCCCTGATTACGATTTTGTTGGTTGCTTTGATTGCCATATGGATTTTGACTTGGTTCATTTCCAAATGGATTCTGATCGTTTTGGCTACCGCCATAATACTGGCCTCCGCTATTACCACCGCCGCTGTATCCACCTGAACCAGCACCGCCGCTCTTAGGCTCAAGAAATTGAACACTTTCAGCTTGAACCTCTGTCACGAAGACACGCTGTCCTTGCTGATTTTCATAGTTTCTTGTCTGCAAACGACCGTCTACACCGGCAAGACTTCCTTTTTTCAAGAAATTAGCCACGTTCTCGGCTTGTCTTCTCCAAGTAACACAGTTAATGAAATCGGCTTCACGCTCTCCAGATTGATTCGTAAACGTACGATTCACAGCTAGAGTAAACGTGGCTACAGCCGCACCATTAGGCGTGTAGCGAAGCTCAGGGTCTTTTGTTAGTCTTCCGACCAATACAACACGGTTTAGCATATTGAAAGACCACCTTTAAATATATATTTCAATGATTTATACTTCTTCTTTAACAACAATGTGGCGAATGATATCGTCACTGATCTTAGCTAAGCGGTCAAATTCTTGAACTGCTGCAGCGTCAGATTGAACGTTTACGATTTGGTAGAAGCCTTCACGGAAATCGTTGATTTCGTATGCAAGACGACGTTTACCCCAATCCTTTGTTCCAGTGATCTCCGCACCGTTAGAAGTTAACACGTTATTGAAACGCTCGATAACTGCTTTTTTAGCCTCATCGTCAACTGTTGGGCGGATGATGTACATAACTTCGTACTTTCTCATCTGATTGCACCTCCTTTTGGTCTAAGCGGCCCTATACGGGCAAGGAGCAATAAATTATATTACTCACAATTGTATATTATAACAAATTACTTGGCCTATGACAAGAACCTATACATTAAAACGGAAATGAATGACGTCTCCATCTTTCACTATATATTCTTTACCTTCTAGACGGACTTTTCCAGCCTCTTTTGCAGCAGACATACTTCCACCAGCAAGTAAATCTTCATATGCAACCGTTTCAGCACGAATAAACCCACGTTCAAAGTCCGTATGAATGATTCCAGCACATTCCGGTGCCTTCATTCCCTTTTTAAACGTCCAAGCGCGTACTTCCTGCTCACCTGCTGTGAAATAAGTAGCTAAACCAAGAAGTGAATAAGATGCTTGAATCAGCTGATCTAGACCTGACTCTTTGATACCAAGCTCTTCAAGGAACATCTGCTTCTCTTCTCCTTCAAGCTCTGCAATTTCAGACTCGATCTTCGCACAAACAACGATGACTTCAGCATTTTCACCAGAAGCAAACTCACGGATTTGCTGCACATATTCGTTGCCGTCATGATCTGCTACTTCATCCTCACTCACATTTGCTACATAAAGAACTGGTTTAGATGTGAGTAAATGAAGCTGTTTCACAAGCTTCTGCTGCTCATCTGTAAATTCTACAGATCTTGCCGATTTCCCAGCTTCAAATGCGTGCATTAGCTTCGACAAAATATCAAATTCAGCTACCGCTTCCTTATCCTTTTGTTTTGCAAGCTTACTGACACGAGCCAAACGTTTTTCAACTGTTTCTAAATCAGCCAAAATCAACTCTAAATTAATGGTTTCGATATCTGACACAGGGTCAACCTTACCTGATACGTGTGTGATGTTATCATCTGCAAAAGCTCTCACCACGTGACAGATCGCATCTACTTGACGAATGTGAGAAAGGAATTTATTCCCTAAACCTTCACCTTTTGAAGCCCCTTTGACAATACCGGCAATATCAGTGAATTCAAAAGCAGTCGGAACTGTCTTTTTCGGCTGCACCAATTCTGTTAGTTTTTGCAAACGTTCGTCTGGAACTTCTACAATTCCAACGTTTGGATCAATGGTACAAAACGGATAGTTAGCAGACTCCGCTCCAGCCTGTGTAATTGCATTAAATAGCGTTGACTTCCCGACGTTAGGTAAGCCAACAATACCAGCTGTTAAAGCCATTCTTTCATCTCCTCTATATCAAACGTGCTCGTTATACTGCGTAATATGAACCTAGAGCAATTATAAGTAGGTTTACATGAAAAGACAAGCTAACCATTATGCATTATCAATAGAAGAAACATTGCCAAAAAGAATAAATCAATGCTTTAAAACGGGAATTTGCATCTAATTCTTCTATACAAAAGACGAATTTCATTAAAAAAGCATGAGGCCTACTTAAGCAGTTGGCTCCTCATGCTTGACGAGAATTTTCTTCATTTTTCGTTCAAAGTCTCTTCTTGGGATCATGACGCTATGCCCGCAGCCTTCACATTTAATGCGAATATCCATGCCCAACCGAATCACTTTCCACCGATTGACACCACATGGATGGGGTTTTTTCATTTCAACGACGTCATGCAACCCAAACGCTTTGTCTGCCATCAGCTTTCACCTCTCTTGCTCACTTCATTGAATCTATTGTACAAAAAAACGGCGATGAAGAGCAATGCACAAAACAAAGGCCCTCTTTCAATCGTTCCTCCTTTTCTTTTTTATAGAAAAAACCCTTCTTTTAGATCATTTCATTTGTGACCAATAGTTACTTAAACTCCGCTTTTTTTCAATATTGTCACAAACACTGTAGGTCAAAAGGTTTTTATTGGTAGAACGCTGTGGTTTTTCCATATTTTTTGATTTATGATATCTGCATAAATGTTATGTGAGGGAGCAGGTACGATGGTCAATCGAAAGGATAGATTAACTGATAAAGAATATAAAATCATATCCGATCATGCTGGAAACATAGATAATTACCAGCAGCACCATACGATAGAAATAGGTCAGCAAATGCTCACTGTCCATGATTTTCTCAAGGTCGATCATCAATTATATGGTTTAACGATGCAGCCGGAACAATCAGATGAGTTCATCGTCGCTTTTCACTGTCCGATGCCAAAGCAAATGCCGGTGACCTCGCCACAAGATGTACACACCGCGGCACAGTCATTGCTTAAAACGGATTATGCCTATCCCATTGAAAGGAAGTCCCTTGATGTCAATCGAGATCATGTCTTTTTTAAAGGGATGGAATACATAGAGCAAGTCAGTCAGAAGCATCCCAATGCAGGTATCTATCTCACTGGACAAGCCCTTGCCGGTGCTGTTTGTGCTTATGTTGCAACAGAACAGCCAGCTGTCAAAAAAGCCGTCACCTTTGATAGCCCCAATATATGGAGCAGTCTGGCGCCTTCGATTCAGCAGAAAGCGCAGCAAGGTCAATATACACGGATCTTGACTGAATATATTCAACCTAGTCATTATGTAGGTTTACTCAATCGTCATGATCATGGAGTTGGTCAAGTGAAGTACACCGTGCCGCCACAGCAGCAAGGCGATGTCCAAGAACCTGTTAAATATAAACAAAGAGAAATTGACACCTTTTTAAAATCAGCTTTTGCGTCTATGAATATAGAATGGAACGAATCCTTTGATACAAATGCTTTTTTAGCGCTTATTTCTGGGAGATTAAAAGGAAATGGGTATTCATTCCACAAAGATGGATCTGCCCGAATTTTAGATGAACAGCTTGATCATAATACAAGTTTTACAGCTATGCTGTTGCAAGAAATCCATTCTGGACGTGCATATGCACAAAGTGGTCTAGAAATTATCATAAAATCCCATTTACTGAAAAATTCATCCTACGATCTCCAAAGTGTGATTGAACATGAAGTACACACTATATTTGATAAAATCGATGGGATCGATGAAAGTGTAAAAGACGCCGTCCAGCATGTAAAACAAGAGCTCAAAGGACTCGTAGGCTTTGGCCACTATGATTTATTAAGTCCAAGTGATGTGGAAGCACTGATAGAAGAAGTCAGGATGGAACAACATCATTCCTCCTTTTATTCACATGAAAAACAACTGAATGCCCTATACACCTTGAGAGATTACGAACAAGAACTTTCTACCCTTTCAAGACATATGTACACAATGGGTGATGATTACGCCAAGGCAGATAGGCGCCTTGCGATGCAAATGGGTATTCATTAAGAAAGGAGTCGCCGCATGATCAATCAAAATAAACCTCCTAGTGACGCCCAGCGTTTCTTGCAAAATGTGAGTGCCCGCCGATCTATGTCTGTATTTGAAAATCAATCGGCACCACAAACACAAACGCAGTCCCCAGAAGAAATAGCCGCAATTCAGGCCATACGAAGAGAAGGACAGCGAAAGGATCTAAAACGGCTGCTCAAAATGCGGCTGCATGACGAATTAGCAAACACTCGTGTGCACTTGGAGTATCAATTGTCTAAAACCGAAGACATGATCAATCAGACGACCATTGTCAAACAACACATCTCCCAGCATTTAAAAGGACAAGCCATTTCAGAATTAGAGGAACGCCTTCAGCGTCTCCAGCAAATGCCAGTCTATGATGATATCAAAGACGCCATTGACTCTATTCGGATAAAATAAGCACAGCTCTGACAAAGAGAGGTGCTTATTTTATTTTATCAATATAATTTTTAGGGCGAGAAAATATCTTTTTACTTAAAATCGGATATAGCATTAAACACACAAGCAAATAAAGATTCAGCAAGCTATATATCGGATATAAGAAAGCAATTAAATCGGCAAACCCAAGAGATGTCAAAGGTGCCATCAACAGAAGCATCACGAGCACAACCAGCCAGCGGGGCAATGGTACAAAAGAGAGCATTCGGCTCGATAAACCAAATAAACCTGCCGCTGTCGTCGTATAAATGGCTAGACAAAGGACAACAGTCATAAACACAAACAATGATGTCGGCGCTCCTTCTAATACTGTAAACAAAGGAATGCCTTCTGCTGATAGGCTCCCAGAAATATCAACCAGTATTTCGTTATACACGTACGAGATGACCCCAAAAATCAGGCCACTTAATATACTCGCCACTTTGGCCTCGCCAAGGCCCTTCATTTCTTTTCCAACCGAAGACAGCACTGCGACCACAGATAAGATATTCAAAGAAGCAAAGACAATGCTGGCAGGCCAATTATACTGCTGCCCAAAATCGATCCGCCACATATGATCATGGTTCATATAATAAAAAACAAACGCATAGATGAGCCCCGCCACCAAAATTGGTATAATGAAAGCATTCACAGATAAGAGCCCTTTCACATCCCAGAAAAAAATCATAAATGAAAATAAACAAAATGCACCGATACCCACCCAAAATGGCACATGATACATCTCGAGCGTCACTCCGCCACCGGCAATCATGACTGTCGTTGTCGTGAATAAATAAAGGACAATTAAAACGTCATACACTTTAGCCAGCCATGGACCGACAAGTCGCTCTAACACTGGCACAAAGTGATCGGCACGTACCTCATAACTGATTTTTAACACCACATAGGTAGACAGCATGAACATCAATGTAAACAGTAGAATGGCTAGTCCACTATCAATGCCAAAAAACTGCCAAATTTCTTGGCCGGAAGCATACCCCGCTCCTATTAAGCTTCCTAAAATTAAAAGCGTCCACCTTGAACCAGCCTTCCACACAATCATCACCTCATAGGTATAGAATTAAGCTTGTTTCCGTATACTGTTACTAACTACTATGACAAGGAAGTGAGACCTATGAATAGCAAGAACGGTCTTTTTTTTAGAAATAGGGTGAAAGAATACGTGTCCCATACGGATACAAACGCCATTCAACAGCTTAAAAGTATTTTATTCTCGCATCTTCAGAAAGCAGGAAAAAGACCCGTTGCCATCGTTTGTATTGGAACAGACCGCTCAACTGGCGACTCTCTAGGTCCACTTGTTGGTACAAAGCTTTCAAGTCTTGATTTGAAAAAGCTTCATGTATATGGAACGCTCTCTGATCCAGTTCATGCGGTCAATTTAAAAGAAAAGCTCGCTGAAATTGAACAAGCTCATAAACATCCGTTTATTGTAGCGATTGATGCCTGTTTAGGAAGAGTGAAAAGTGTAGGCTCCTTCCAAATTGGAGATGGACCGTTAAAGCCTGGAGCGGGTGTACAAAAGGAGCTGCCAGAGGTAGGAGATATTCATATTAATGGGATCGTCAATGTGAGCGGCTTTATGGAATACTTCGTTCTTCAAAACACACGCCTTCATCTTGTCATGTCTATGGCCAATACACTTTCTGAAAGTCTATCTCATATTGATCAAATGGATTGGACGAGAGAAAAAAACCGTTCTCTTTTCGCACCTATTCAAAATATCACTGGGAGAATATAAAAAAGACCATCTCGTATCTAGATGGTCACTCTGATGCTTCTCTCGTAGAAAGCAATTCAAGGATTCTTTCTAAATCTTCGTTGGAGAGAAATTCAATCTCTATTTTTCCTTTTTTCTTCTGTTTCTTGATCGTCACTGAAGTGCCAAAGTAGTTTTGTAAGAAAGACTCTCTTTCTTTCAACACTCGATCCTTTGGTGCTTCTTTTTTCTTTGTTTCACGTGGAACATTTTCGTTTAACTGCTGAACAAGTTTCTCAACCTGACGTACGTTTAACCCCTCGTCCACGATTTTCTTTACCAATGGCGCCAGCTTATTTTTATTTTTCAAGCTAAGCAATGTTCTTCCATGCCCCATCGATAACGTTCCATCTGCAATCAGCTTTTGTACTTCATCCGGTAAAGTCAAAAGACGGAGATGGTTCGCAATATGCGGTCTGCTCTTCCCTAATCGCTTCGCTAATTCCTCTTGCGTCACACTTAGGTGATCTAGCAAAGAAGCATAGGCTTCCGCTTCTTCCAATGGAGATAAATCCTCGCGTTGCAGGTTTTCTAAAAGGGCAATCTCTCTCATGAGCGTTTCTGAAAATTCTCTGACGATCGCAGGAATCGTTGTCAGACCAGCTTGCTGTGCTGCACGGAAACGACGTTCACCTGCTACAATGTCATATCCTTTAATCGATTTACGAACAATGATGGGCTGTAAAACACCGTGCTGCTGAATGGATTCTTTGAGATCAGACAATGCATCTTCATCAAACGTTTTCCTTGGCTGATATGGGTTTGGACGCAATTCCTTTATTTTGATTTCTTCAACCGTTTCTTCATTTGAGTCTACAGTGTTAAATAATGCATTAATACCCTTTCCAAGACCTTTAGCCATTCGCATCCACTTCCTTTGCTAAGTCTAAATAGACATCTGCACCTCTTGAACGTGGATCATACAAGATAATCGGTTTCCCATGACTAGGCGCTTCACTCAGTCTCACATTTCGCGGAATCACGGTCTGATAGACTTTATCTCTAAAGTATTTCTTCACTTCTTCGATGACTTGAATTCCAAGATTTGTTCGTGCATCAAGCATTGTCAGCAAGACACCTTCAATGGCAAGATCCGTATTTAAATGCTTCTGCACGAGACGAACGGTGTTTAACAATTGGCTCAATCCTTCAAGCGCATAATATTCGCACTGTACCGGGATTAAAACGGAATCGGATGCTGTTAACGCATTAATCGTCAGTAATCCGAGTGATGGCGGGCAGTCAATAATCATATAATCATAATTTTGCTTAACAGATTCAAGTGCTCTCTTCAATCTCACTTCACGTGAAATCGTAGGCACAAGCTCTATTTCAGCCCCTGCAAGCTGTATCGTCGCAGGAATGACATCAAGATTTTCGACCTCTGTCGTCTTAATTACATCAAGAACATCTGCATCATCAACTAAAATATCGTACACGCACTTCTCTACGTCGGCCTTCTCAATCCCAATACCACTCGTGGCATTGCCCTGCGGATCAATATCAACTAACAACACTCGTTTACCTATGTATGCTAAACACGCACTCAAATTAACAGAAGTTGTCGTCTTCCCAACGCCGCCCTTCTGGTTGGTAATCGCTATGATTTTTCCCACGATGTCACCCACTTTCAACTTAACAAGTTTCTCATTCATTCATACTTCCTATTCTATCAAAAAAAGTATGAAACGTTTGCTTTTTTTGTTTCTCCATTATATATTCGTCAGCAAATGTCTATTTTCGTACATGAAAAGACGAACCTAAACGCATTGAAAAATATATCAATATATCTTTTTTCAAAAAAGATGTGCATAAAAAACCCTCACTTCCATCAAAAGTGAGGGGCACTTGTCAAAAATGTAATCCGCCAATTGTACGGCCTTCGTTCACAATAATCTTAGGGGTCACCGTTTTATAGCTTCTCTTTTTTAAGAATCCATAGGGGGTCTTAATGGTAAATGTCGCATGTCCTACAGCATCGCCTGTTTTAGCATAGGCCTGCCACACAATCTTTGAACAATAAGTCGGGTCCAGCGATTGAATTGACATGGTGATGGAGTAACGAGCCTTTGGATGAGCTTTCACATAATCGCGTGCCCATTCTCCTGCCAGGTCTGCTGTGTCTTCTTGATTAATACGAATGACCTTTGTATTGGCATTATAGCGAAACCAGTTAAGAATGGAATCAATCTGAGGATGCTGTCGAAACCCGGGAATAGAAGCAAAGCTTTTCTCATTAATGACGATACCTGCATGTCCAACGATTCCCTTCAAAGCATCAGTATTTGTCACCAATATATCCCCTTTTTTAGGCAAAATATCGGTACCTGGATACGGCTTTCCTAAAAGGCGCTTGATGGTGTGCGGCTTTTCATCCGTCACAAACTCATCCTGCTTGTTTTGTTGTAAGCCATAATCCTTCAAATGATCGCCAGCTGAAATCAAGTCAATTGTGTCATCCTGAGACTCATGATCATGATTTAATTGATCTAAAGTGATCTCTTTCGAAACAACACCTTGTTTCTTCAGGACGTTCAGTTCTTTTTTGGTCAGTGGACTTTCTTCTGCAGGAACGGTTGGCGAATTCACAGCAAATGTGGTTGTTTCATTTGTAAAAAGAAAAAAAGAAAATAGTAAATAACAAATAATAACAAAATTCATCTTTTTCATTTTCATCTAGTTGTGTCACCTCCTTTCTTCTATGAAAATCACATTTTACCAATTTATGATTAATAAGTAAATATAATGTAGAGTCAACAAAAAAAGCTGACGAGTGGCTCTCATCAGCTTTTTTCTATTTAGGAATGCGAATTGTTAATTGGATATATTCCTCAAATTCCTCTTCCTCGGTATTTATTTTAAGCCCGCTGTCTTCTACCATATGGAGAGACTGACGAATGGTATTCATCGCAATTCGTGTATCACGACTAAACGCCTTACGTTTTGGCTTCGGTTTGCGATCTGTTTTTTGTTCAAGCATTTTCACTACACGCTCTTCAGTCTGTTTTACATTCAGCTGCTTTTCGATGATTTCCTGCAATAGCGCGATTTGTAATTCTGGAAGCTTTAGGGGTACAAGTGAACGTGCATGCCTTTCAGAGATTTTTTTCTCTAAAATGGCCTGTTGTACCTCTTCAGGCAACTTTAAAAGTCTTAATTTGTTTGCAACAGTTGATTGTCCCTTACCTAAACGCTGAGCAAGCGCTTCCTGTGTTAAATCATGAAGCTCTAAAAGACGTGCATAGGCATGAGCCTCTTCAATAGCAGACAGCTCTTCTCTTTGCAAATTTTCAATCAATGCCACAGATGCCGTTTCCGTATCAGTAAAATCTTTTATAATAGCGGGGATTTTCTCCCAATGAAGAGTCTGTACCGCTCTCCAACGTCTTTCGCCGGCGATCAGTTCATATTTTCCTTCTTCTTCTGTCGGTCTGACAACAATAGGTTGAATAATGCCATGGGTATGAATCGTCGTGGCCAGCTCATGTATCTTTTCTTCTGAAAAAATGGTGCGTGGCTGAAAACGGTTTGGCATAATTGTGTCGACCGGGAGCTCCTGTATCTCTTCCTTTAATGTATCATGCTCAGCAATCTCTGCCTCTATTTCGGTTTCACGCTCAGGATGTTCTTTGTCACCAAGCCCGAAGAAGCGTGAGAGTGAATGCTTCATGAACCTACACCACCTTTAAAAACTACCTTTTTATAATTCTATTTTCTCATGTTTTTTCCTTCTGTAAAATCTTAAATATTGAAGAAAAACCGACCTTTTACATGATCAACCTTCTATTGGTGATTTATTAGGTGTTCCTGGTTTTCTAGGATATTTTTTTGGTGTTTGCTTTTTCTTTTCAATGACAATGATGTTCCGTTCGCTTTCTTCTAAAGGAAGAACAAAGGAATGCTTTTCAACAACCTCTCCTCCGAGGACAGTAACGGCTTTCTTTCCTGCTTGCATTTCTTCATCAGCAGCAGATGCTTTTAATGCCACAAACAACCCTTCCTTTTTTACAAGGGGCAGACATAGTTCGCTCAAGACGGATAAACGCGCAACTGCTCTAGCAGTGACAAGATCATAGCTTTCACGCTTTTCCTTACGTTGTCCAAACGTCTCCGCACGATCATGATAAAAAGTAGTATCTTGTAAGTTTAACCCTTTTGCTAACTCATTAAGAAACGTAATTCGTTTCTGAAGAGAATCAACAATGGTCACATGTAGATGAGGGAAGCAAATTTTAAGAGGAATGCTTGGGAAACCAGCACCAGCTCCAATATCGCAAATCGTCGTCACTTTGTGAAAATCAATGAAAAATGATGCGGAAATGGAATCATAAAAATGCTTTAAATACACTTCTTCCTTTTCAGTAATGGACGTCAAATTCATTTTCTCGTTCCATTCTACAAGCATGCGGAAGTAAGTTTCAAATTGTTCAAGCTGCACAGGAGAAAGAGTCATCCCTTTCTCCTCTAGTGCTGCTGTAAATTGTTCAATGTTCATGCCGACATCCTTTCTATTCTGCTATCTTCGCAATACGTCCCTGCTCTAAATATACTAAAAGGATAGAAATATCAGCAGGGTTAACGCCTGAAATACGAGAAGCCTGTGCAACAGAAAGCGGTCGGACTTCTTTCAGTTTTTGTTTCGCTTCAGTTGCAATTCCTTTGATGGCATCATAATCAATACGATCAGGAATCTTTTTGTTCTCCATCTTTTTCAGCTTTTCAACTTGTTGGAGTGACTTTTCGATATAACCTTCGTATTTAATTTGAATCTCTACCTGCTCACACACATCAGAAGGAAGCGGTGTTTCAGCAGGAGCTAACTTCACAACTGATTCATAGTTCATTTCTGGACGCTTCATTAAATCACTTGCACGAATACCGTCCTTCAGCTCACTTCCACCAAGTGAACGAATAAATTCTTGTGTCTCAGCTGTAGGTTTGATGATGACTGAATATAGACGTTTTTTCTCTGCTTCAATGGCTTCTTTTTTCTGCTGGAATGCTTGGAATCTTTCTTGAGATATTAATCCAATATGATAGCCAAGTTCAGTTAATCTTAAATCCGCATTGTCATGACGAAGAAGCAAACGATATTCTGCACGGGATGTTAAAAGACGGTAAGGTTCATTTGTTCCCTTTGTGACAAGATCATCAATGAGAACACCGATATATGCATCAGATCGGCTTAAAATGACTTCTTCTTTACCCAATGCTTTTCTTCCTGCATTAATACCTGCCATAATGCCTTGACCTGCTGCTTCCTCGTAGCCAGACGTACCATTAATTTGGCCAGCTGTATATAATCCAGAAATTTTCTTCGTCTCGAGTGTAGGCCACAACTGAGTAGGCACAATTGCATCATACTCAATGGCATAACCCGCTCTCATCATTTGTACATTTTCGAGCCCTGGGATGGTAGAAAGCATGCGCTGCTGTACATCCTCTGGAAGACTTGTAGATAATCCTTGAACATACACTTCCTGCGTATTACGACCTTCTGGCTCTAAGAAAATTTGATGTCTCGGTTTGTCATTGAAACGAACCACTTTATCTTCAATGGAAGGACAGTATCTAGGACCAGTTCCTTTAATCATACCTGAATACATTGGAGAACGGTGAAGATTCTCATCAATAATTTGATGTGTTTCTAAACTCGTATATGTTAACCAGCATGGCAGTTGGTCTGTTATATATTCAACCGTTTCATAGGAGAACGCCCGCGGAACGTCATCACCTGGTTGAATTTCTGTTTTACTATAGTCAATCGAGTGACTATTCACTCGAGGAGGTGTTCCTGTTTTAAAGCGAACCAAATCGAATCCTAACTCTGCTAGGTGATCCGATAATTTGATCGATGGCTGCTGGTTATTAGGACCACTTGAATACGATAGATCCCCTAAAATAATGCGGCCTTTTAAGAAAGTCCCAGTCGTTAATACAACAGACTTCGCACGATAGTTAGCCCCTGTTTGTGTAACGACACCTTTACATTCATCATCTTCTACAATTAAATGATCCACCATACCTTGAAGCATTGTCAGGTTCGGTTCATTTTCCATTGTTTTTTTCATTTCATGCTGATATTGGAACTTGTCTGCTTGCGCTCTTAAAGCACGAACAGCAGGTCCTTTCCCCGTATTCAGCATGCGCATTTGAATATGCGTTTTATCTATATTTCGTGCCATTTCTCCGCCCAATGCATCAATTTCTCTAACGACAATCCCTTTTGCAGGACCGCCTACGGACGGATTACATGGCATAAAAGCAACCATATCGAGGTTGATAGTCAATACAAGTGTTTTAGCGCCCTGTCTTGCAGAAGCAAGAGCAGCCTCAACCCCAGCATGACCGGCACCCACGACGATGACGTCATAATTGCCAGCTTCATAACCCATTTCTTATGTTCCTCCCTTTACTTTCCTAAACAGAATTGAGAGAATAACTGATCAATCAAGCTTTCATGAACAGCATCTCCTATAATTTCACCGAGCTGTTCCCAGCAACGTGTTAAATCTATTTGAACAATGTCGATTGGTACGTCCATTTCAATTCCTTCAAGAGCATCCTCAATTGATTGTTTTGCTGCCTGAAGTAAGGCAATATGCCTTGTATTACTTACATACGTTAAATCTCCACTTTCAATTGATCCAGTGAAGAACAAAGATTGAATCGCCATTTCAAGCTCATCAATGCCCTTTTCTTGTAATAATGATGTAGTGACCACCGGACGATCCTTTGCTAACTGCTTGACCTTTTCTACATCAAGCTTAGGCTCAAGGTCTGTCTTATTCACAATCACGATGATATCCATACCTGAGACAGCCTCAAAAAGCTTAATATCTTCTTCTGATAATTCTTCGCTATAATTGAGCACAAGTAAAATCAGGTCAGCTTCTTTTAAGACCTGTCTAGATCGTTCAACCCCTATACGCTCAACAATGTCCTCTGTCTCACGTATACCCGCAGTATCGACTAGACGGAGAGGTACACCTCTTACATTCACATATTCCTCAATAACATCTCTCGTAGTTCCAGGAATATCTGTGACAATGGCCTTTGTTTCCTGTACAAGGCTATTCAGCAAGGAAGACTTGCCAACATTCGGCCTTCCTATAATGACAGTGGATAAGCCCTCTCGAAGGATTTTCCCTTGCTGGGAAGTCGAGAGAAGCGACTCAATTTCTTTTTTGACCGATGTCGCTTTTTCCACTAAGACGCGGTGTGTCATTTCTTCCACATCGTCATACTCAGGGTAGTCAATATTGACTTCAATATGCGCCAGTGTTTCTAGGATCTCGCCGCGCAGTCGCTGAACCAAACCGGAGAGACGTCCCTCCATTTGAGTAATTGCTACATTCATCGCTCGATCCGTCTTTGCCCGAATCAAGTCCATGACAGCCTCTGCTTGCGATAGATCTATTCTTCCATTTAAGAAAGCACGCTTTGTGAACTCACCTGGCTCCGCTAATCTTGCTCCTTCTCTTAAAGCAAGCTGCAATACTTTATTGACCGTTACAATTCCGCCATGGCAGTTAATCTCAATAACGTCTTCTCTCGTAAATGTTTTTGGCGCTCGAAGTACTGACACCATGACCTCTTCTATTACTTGATCAGTCCTTGCATCCACGATATGACCATAATGAATGGTATGAGAATCCACTGATACAAGTTTTTTCTCCTTAGGCCCTTTATACATCCGATCAGCGATCTGTACCGCCTCAGGCCCACTTAAACGAATAATCGCAATTGCTCCTTCACCCATCGGTGTCGAAATGGCTGCAATTGTATCCATCGCTCAATCACCTCTTTCTCTACTTTAATAGACAGTCTTTTATCTATTAAATGGACGTTGTCCATCTCTATATCAAAAACGCTTAATCCAAAATTTAAAGATACCATAAATGAAAGCGAAGTGAAAGTATCCTCTATCTAATTATCCACAGCTTTGCATCCTATCTATTTTAACACTTAACTTATCCACATGTGAATAACGACGTTCTAAACTTATCTTCACATCTTACACCGAAACACAATAAATTTAAACGCCCCGATGCCTATGTTTACTTGTAAAAATGGCATTTTCCACTCAAATTACACCCTAACTTTTTAGAAATAAAGGATGAATCTTCTATAGAAACACAATTTTTCAATAAAAAAAGACTAAAATCCAGCTTTGCTGAATTCTAGTCTTTCTGTTATTTTTTATACAGCACCACTACATGACGCTTACTGCCTGTATCTTCCGATGCCGTTGCTAGTTCTTTAGAAAAAGTAGCAATCGTATCATGAATTACTTTTCGTTCGTTCGAAGGCATTGGTTCAAAATGAACCTTTCTCTTCGTTTTTAAAACTTTGTTTGCCATCTTGACGGCATATTGTTCAAGTGCTTCTTGTCGCTTCTTCCTATAATCTCCAATATCGATGGTAATATGATGATACTGATCAGAATAGCGATTAAACACTAGCTGTACCAAGGTTTCTAAAGAGTACAAAGTTTGTCCTCTTTTTCCAATCATTAATGACGTTTTATCTCCATCAATGTGGAAAGAAATCTTTTTCGGTTCCTGTTTGGAAATAATTTTCGCTTTAGGATCAATTGATTTAACAATATTATCTAAATACTGTGTAGCTAATTTAAGAGCATTTCTCTTTTCTATCAACTTGACTACAGCTTGTCTTTTGCCAAATAATCCTAAGAACCCTTTATTTCCTTCATCCACAATTGTGATATCTACTTCTTCTTTTAGAAGCTGAATTTGCTTAAGTCCGGAATCTACTGCTTCTTCGATTGTGCGACCGACAGCAGTTACTTCCTTCATTTTTTATTCCCGCCAGCTTTTTCTTTTGTATCTAATTTTACTTGAGGAGTTTTAATCACTAATGTTTGGATGATCATGAAAATGTTACCTACAACCCAGTACAATGAAAGTGCTGCTGGGAAACTAATAGCAAATACAATGATCATAATCGGCATAACCCATAACATGATCGCCATCTGAGGGTTGTCCGAAGGATTTCCAGCCATCATCAGTTTTTGCTGAATGAAAGTAGCTACCCCCGCAATGATCGGTAATAGGAACAATGGATCTGGACTGCCTAAGTCAAACCATAAGAATGTATGCTTTTTAATTTCTGCTGTTCTCATAATCGCATGATAAAAACCGATTAGGATTGGCATCTGAATTAAAATCGGGAAACAGCCAGCTAATGGATTGACGCCATTTTTTTGGAAAAGGGCCATTGTTTCCTGCTGTAGCTGCTGCTGAGTTTTTTGATCTTTAGAGCTATATTTTTCACGAAGCTTTTTCAATTCAGGCTGCAATGCTTGCATTGCTTTTGTACTTCTTAACTGCTTAATCATTAATGGTAAAATGAGCAAGCGGATTAACAGTGTCACAATAATGATCGCAACCCCGTAGTTTTCACCAGTCAAATTTGCCATGTACGTGATTAATTGAGATAGCGGATAAACAATATAAGAGTTCCAGAATCC
Organism: Bacillus sp. FSL K6-2841; assembly: GCF_037976435.1. NCBI lineage: Bacteria > Bacillati > Bacillota > Bacilli > Caryophanales > Bacillaceae > Bacillus > Bacillus sp. FSL K6-2841. The sequence continues at coordinate 3,667,371 of NZ_CP150266.1, forward strand.
CTTACTATCTGATGTGATTGGTTCATTAATTTGTGTACATCCTGCCAATAGAACCAATGCGCCAATCAAGCTAAATATTAGTAATAATCGCCTTTTCAACAAGATTCCTCCCATTACTTCAAACTTTATTTAAGTTGGAATTGATTACGAAAGTGACTCACCTAATCAGTATGGTAACATTTTTTCATTACAAAGTGGTGGTTTCATTTTAATTCACTAGATGAAGGAAGCGCTTTTAAAAATTGATTCAACGAAAGTTTCTATTACGAAGACTTTTTCGGTTGTTGTTGATAAACAGCGGATTTTCTAAATAAATGTTGGAGAGATTTCTTTGTTTCTTCAAAGGTCAATTCACTTGCTGGTTTTCTTGCAATGACAATGTAGTCTTTTTCTTGCTTTAACTTATGACCTTCCTCTAAAAACACCTGGCGGATCAGTCGTTTAATTCGATTTCTCATCACTGCATTACCTATCTTCTTACTGACAGACAATCCTAAACGCAGTTCATCTTGATTTGGTTGATCCAGCTGGTAAATAACGAATTGACGATTCGCCATTGATTGACCTTTTTTAAACACTTTTTGAAACTCTTCATTTTTTTTTAGCCTGTTTCGCTTCTTCATGTTTTCTTCCACTCCGATAAAAACTGACAGTTCATTTACGATTTTATGTAAAAAAGACCACTGACATTATTCAGTGGCCTAAGCTGATAATTTTTTTCTACCTTTGCTGCGGCGTCGCTTTAAAACTAGACGTCCGTTCTTAGAACTCATACGGCTGCGGAAGCCATGAACTTTACTACGCTTACGGTTATTTGGTTGAAACGTTCTTTTCATTTATGACACCTCCCTGAGGAATAGCTGTTTAAGACAGTCTAACTCATTATATTTGTGTAACCCATCGATTGTCAATATCAACGATAAAACTCTTATTATCAACCTTATAAGCATAACATAATTTATCAAACGAAGAAACCTTCTTTTTTTGTTTCTAACATTTTATTCTCTTTTTCCTCCTAAAAGGCCTCCAAAACAAGGGTGTGGATATTTTTCCGGCATATTTAGACTATCCACATTCATTATCGACATTTTTTTCACACAAATAACCGATGTGGATAATTAATTTTCAACAGGATGTAAAGTGTGTGGATAAGTTTGTGACACCCATTGCGCCATCGTGTTTATTTTGATATTATATTTGTGTTTTAACTCTTAATTAATTATCTGACCTATTTATGTTATCCACAAACTGTGGACAACCTGTGGAAAGATATTACACAGCTTGTTGAATTGTTTATCCACAGACTGTGTAATTTGTCGAAAAGACGTTTTTCTACTATATTATTTGTTTTCAACAATGTATGTGCACGAATGGTAATGACCATTTGCTCTTTTTCGTGTTCTATAACAGTTTGATACTGGTCATTTTAAAAAGAAAAGGAGGGGGGAGAAGCCTT